>CAWCIV010000001.1:0-710000 GCA_963795805.1 uncultured Chloroflexia bacterium
CGCTGGCAGGACTTCGGCGCAGGGTCGCGGTGATCGGCTAGTGGATATCGAGCTCCTGGGCAGGCGCCCCGACATCCCTGAGGAAGTCGTGGAGGCCACCCATGGCCGTCCCAAAATGGCCGGTCTTCGCGGACCGGAGGCTCAGTTCCGTCTGAACCACGTTGACCCGATCCTGCTCCCAGACATCCGGGAAATCCTGTTTGGCACGTTGCTCCCACCGCTCAAGCTGGTTAAGCCGCCTCGATGCCTCGGCCGAAATCTCGGCGATGGACAGCTTCAGAAACTTCGCGATGGCCGGATCGCCCCAGGCCTCCGCCGCCTCGAGGGCCTCAGGATGTTCCCTGGCATATCGCGCGATCGCCAACGAGACGGCGCTTGAGGATTGTTCCCGCATCTCGGCATGGGTCTCCGCCTGGTTCATTTGTCAGCCACAGCCTACTTCAAGAGGTCGTCGGCTTTCGCGAACTGTCGGGCCTTCATGAATGCGCACCACTTCGCGAAGATGCCCTTGCCCTTGGCGTCGATCGCGGCCTCCAGCTCCGCCACGCTCCCTTTGAAATAGGCTGCGGCGAGCTTCTCTCTTCCCGCCACATTGGCGAGCTTACGGATCGAGTTCAGCTCATCCTCGTAGAAGCCCGAACGGCTGATCTTTTGCTCGGTGCAAATCTCCCTGGCAAAGAATTCCGTCGCTCCTTCCTTCGCAGCGCCCCCGACCGTGGGGACGAAACCGGCATCGTCCTGGTAGAGATGCATCGCCTCGTGGATGGTCGTGGTCGCTTTCGCACGGTCCTGGTGAAGGTGAATCTCGGTTCCGTCTCGATAGGCGTTGACGCTCGGCTCGATGGCTTTGGCCTGATCAGACGTCATGCCGCGCCCGACGGCGTATTTCTCGAAGGCCGCGGCAAAGGCGGTGGAATCATGGAAGTGAACGTGGCCTTCCGCCTTGATGCCCTGCTTGACCTTCGCCTCGACGTATTGCTTCAAGAATGGGCTCGCATCGAGATACTCGTCGACTTGCTTTCCCGTCGCGGGACCCTGCTTGCCGGCGCCCTTTTCTTCCGCATCGAGGACCGTCGCTTCGGCGACCATTTCGACCGGGCTGGCCTCCGCAAGGATCTCGTACTTCCCCGGTGATTTGCCGGGGGCGATGGTCAGATTCTTGAGGCCTTCTGATCGCAGGCGACCGAGGATCTTCTGGGCGATACCTTGCAAGTCGTGCAAGGTATGCACCGGCTTGCCGAGGAAGGTGGCCAGCTCGGCTCGCGCCTTTGCTTTGACGACGGCCGAGGGGTCCTTTCCGCCATACATGTCGCCAGCCCGCCCGTGCCCGGCGGCCTTCGCGGCCTCCCGCGCTTTCGGGAGATTTCCCCGATCTTCGGAAACGAAGGTTTCACTCGTGATCGGCGTCCTGGCCCCATCTTTCTCGCCCTCGACCGTGTATGCGATCTGGTCGGGGATCCGCTCCAGGAATTCAACGTACTGCATGACGTGAGGGGGGACCTGCCCCTGCGCGTCCCGTCCGGCCGGCGGGACCTGATCCGCCAGTCCCGCGGGATACACCGGTCGGACAGTGGCGTAGATATCGCCGTGCTTGCCTCCGATCAGGCGTGACACGAACCCTTCGAAGGAGCCCATCCAGCTGCGATTTGATCGGAAAGACATTGGCACAAGGTTCTCGAGTTTGCTGGAGGCGCCAAAGCGGTCAGCAATCAGATGGCCGGCCTCGTAGCCGCCCTTGCCGATCGGTAGCACGTCGCGGATCGATTCGTTCAGCAGGTCTTCGTCACCCTTTTTTCGGTTTTCCTCTTTGTTTGTGAGGGGGCCGCCGCTTGACTGCGTCGGCCGGTGGCGGCCGTCGGCCGCGTACGTAAAGGCAGGCTGTTTGCCGCCAACGGAAGCCTGGCCGACCTTCTTGCCGGGACTGGCCACCGCGACGATGTCGTACTGGCCGCCCTCCTTCGGCGCAAGGTTGAGCTCCTTGAGGCCCTGGGGACGCAGTTTCTCGAGGACCGACTGGACCGTGGCCTTCAGCTGGTCGACAGTCGCGAACGGCTTGCTGGTGTGCTTCGCGAGCTCTTCGTGGGCCTTCGCCTTGACGGCCGCGCCTTCGGGCGCCCCGTCTTTCTTTCCTGAGAGCTTGCCCTTGATGAAAGGACGCCGTGCTTCGCCTTGGCCTTGACGAAGGCGACGCCCTGCTGCAGCTTCTTCTTCGCCCATGCGGCGCCCGCCTTGATCTTGTTGCCGATCCACTTGAAGGGCTTGAGGACGACGCCCAGCACCTTGCTGATGACGTTGTGGATCGGCTCCTGGATCGCGTGGATGATCGACTTGATCTTGTCGCTGATGCCGCCAAGCCCTAAGAGGCTGGCGAGGAAGCCGATCGCCACCGGAATGCCTTTAGCGAGGGCGCCCTCAACCTTGCCGGCCGCCTCGCCGAGTGCCCCACCCGCGATGGCGCCGACCGAGTCGACGATGGCGTTGACCAGCTCGCCGACCTGCTCGGCGCGATCGATGAAGAAGCGCACGATGTCGTAGATCGCCTTGCAGGCCTTGATGAAGGCGGCGACCGGGTTCAGCAGGCCGATCAGCCACATGATGCCGGCGATGATGACCTTCTCCTGGATGAAGGCCTTGATCTGGTCCATGATCCCCTGCTTCAGCTCGGAGATCTTGTCCACGACCCATTTCCAGAGCCCGGCCGGGCCTTCCTTGATCAGCACCTGGAAGAAGGTGACGGTCTTCTCGAGATGCGCCACCACCTCTTCGCCCACGATGCCGACCGCGAGTCCGCGGACGTGGCCGTAGGTGAGGCCGAGGACCTGCATGATGATCGACAGGATCCCCTTGAGGTCGAACTTCTCCGGCAGCGTCAGCCCGGCGTCGCCGAGCGCGCCGAAGAGCCAGCTGAGCAGGCCCTTCTTCAGGTGCTCGCCGATGTTCGACATGAACTGCGTGAGGCCCTGCTTGATGCCGCTGACCAGGTTGCCGAGGAACTTGATCGGGTGGGCGATGATCGAGCCGATGACGCTGACCGCCTTGGCCAGCACGTTCAGCAGCATGTCCTTGAGGTGGCGGATGGTGTTGATCACGCCCATCACGGCGTCCTTCGCCTTGTCGATCAGGCCCTTGTTGGCCTCCTTCATGTCCTTGATGCGCGAATCGACCGCGTCGCGCGACTCGACATACTTCTTGGCGAGGTCGTTGACCAGGTCATCCTGTTTGCTGTCGACCTGCTGGGTCAGCTCGTCGAACTTGCCCTGGATGTTCTGCTCCGCTTCCTTGCCGACCTTTTGCAGGTCGGCGGGCAGGGTGCGCGACGTATTCCTTGATCTGTGACTGGCCGAGTGGCGATCCGCTGCTTCGCCCTGGTCAGCTCGCGGCCGACGATGTCGGCGACGTTCCCGATCACGCCCTCCATGCGCGAGAGGTACAGCTCGCGGCCTGACGCGTAGAACTGGTTGACTTCGCCCGGCAGGCCGGCGAACTTGTCCCTGACCCAGCGGTACTTGCCGCGCAGGCCGCTGTAGCGGTCGTCCTTGTAGGCGGTCATGCGGGTGTCGACGTAACTTTCGAAGCTGGCTCGCGCGCCTTCCTCGCCGGTCTTGAAGGCGGCGTCGACCTGGCCGTCGATCCCGTTGAGGATCGCGGTCACTTCCGTCTTGGTGTTGCCATAGAGGGTCTCGATCTTTCCCGAGACCTCGGCGCGGCGGGCTTCGTCGGCACCCTTGGCGCTGCTCTTGCCGCCGGCCACGGCGGTCAACGCCTTGGCCTTGTCTCCATGCATCGCCTGCAAGCCCTGGGTGGCGGACGCGTTGGCGGAGCCCTTGGCCTTGTCGAGGGTCTGCTGCTCTTGCTGGCGGAACTGTTGCGGGGCCTCCGCGGAGTGCTGCTCCGCCGTCTGCTTGGCGGCGAGCGCACCGGTGAACTCGGGCTCGTTCGATTCCCGGAGCTGGGGCTCGGTCACCTCCGCGTCGGCCATCGAGGCGTTGACCTCGGCCGGGCCCTTCGCCAGCGAAACCTCCTCGGCCGGCTTCGGTGCCGGCATCGCGCTGGCGGCGCCGACGGCGGCGGGCGGCGATCCGGGCTGCTCGGCCGGCAGCGGGGTCACCGGCTTGGGTTGCGCGGCGGACGTATCGGGTGGCGCTTCGGTGGCGCCCTTGATCGGGCCCTCGGCCTGCTGCTTGTTCTGGCCGACGAGCCCGGTGATCTGGCCCGCCACCTGCGCCGGCCTTCCCCGAGCCTTTGAAGTCGCTGGCCTCTTCCAGGTTCTTCGGGGCCGAGGCGTCGATCGCCTTGCGGACGGCGGCCATGAAGGCCTGCTTGTCGAATCCCCCCGGCGGCTGCGCCGCCATCTTGTCGACCTGGGCGGCGCCGGCCTGGCTCGCGACCTGGTTGGCGGGGCCGACCGCGGCGGCATGCGCCTCGGCAACCTTGGCGTGGGCGGGGGCATGCTGCTTCGATTGCGCGGCCGCACCATGCACGCGGCCCTTCACGGCCTGGAAGTTCGGATCGGTGTCGGGTGAGGGGGCCGTGCTGACGCCCGCCGGTCCCTCGGCCTCCGCGGTCGCGGGTGCGTCGACGGCTTTCGCCGGCGCCGGGCCTGCCTGGGGCGCCTTTCCGTTGGCAGCGGCCGGCGCCTGCGGTGAGCCGATCAGCGATCCGAGTGCGCCGCCGAGGCCGGCGACCGCCCCGCCGATCATCGGGGCGGGACCGCCGGTCGCCGTGAGGGGCAGCGTCAGCACGGATTCGCCGGCCGCGAGCGCAGGTGCGACCGCACTCTCGTTGCGAGGCGCCGGCGCTTCCGCGCTCTGCGGGATGGCGCCGGAAGCCTCCGCCGGTTTCGGTGCCTCGCCGCCCTGCGGGAGCTCGCGTGCCCGGGTCGCCTCCATCACCTCGGCGATCGCGGCGTTGCCGGCGAACTTCTGTAGGTAGAGCAGCGTTTGCAGGGGCAGCGGAGTTTCCGGCGTGATCGGGCGAGCCTCGGCCGGCGCCTGGCGAGCGCGTTCTGGCGCAGCCGCCTTTTGAGAGCCGCGTTTGGACTGGAGAGCCTGGCTCACCTGAAGGCAACTATCCCCGCATCGCTGTGTCGGGGCAACGCCACGGACGCCAGACTTTCGGGCACAACTCGGTGCCCGAACGGATTAGATGTCGGTCAGGCGGCCGCGAGGCCGGATTCGGGATCGCGAAGCAACTCGAGCAAATGCGTGCCGAGTCGATCCGGCGCAAAGGCGAAGTCGCTCCATTCCTGGTTGACGCCGTCGATGCGGGCGCGGAACGAGATGCGCGCGGACCTGCCCTTGACCCCGGGCAGGACGCCGACGAGGCTCGAAGGGACGACGAACACGGGGCCTTGGAACGCCTTCGTGGCCGAATCCAGGTGACCGAACACGTAGCTGACACGGGGGTCGTGGCGGAATCGCGGGGAGGGCGCGATGGCGTCGATGACGAGCCATGTGCCGAAGGGGCCGGTGCTCAGGCGGGACGTGGTCTCGATCCGCAGACCGAGCACACCGGGACGCTCCTTGGGGATGCTCACCACCAGGTCGATGTCGTCCTCGCGATCGACCGCAACGACGTCGAGCGTCTTCTCACTGCCACGAATCAGCAGGCTGGCAACCTTCTGTTGGGCGAGCTTGGTCATGCTGGACTCTCCTGTGAGTTTGTCTTGGTGGTGGGCATGCTCGTAAAACGAGCCCGCGACCCAACTCTGGCGATCCAGCGATAATCGACCCTACAGTGTCACGCAGCGTGGCGTGAGTCTGCTTAGTATTCGCTTCGTGATATCCGAGCGGCTGGTTGAGGTAAGCGGGGAGTTAGTGCGCCTGAGACGCAGGACCACGACAGCGTTGCTACGTCCCGGCATCGGAGCAAGAACCTGCGAGGCGATGCTCAGGCAGCTCGGGCTTCAGGTTCCGCCCGGCCTGCCCGAGCTTTATGAGTGGCACGACGGTACCGATGCGACGACTGGCGTACCTCTGGGTGATCTCCATCTGTTTCCCGGGTACTATTTTCTTTCGCTCGAAGATGCCACTCGCAACTACGCGGCGTTTCGCGACGATCCGCGGTGGAACCGGGCCTGGTTACCCATCTTCGCGAACGGGGGCGGCGATTTCCTCGCACTGGTGTGCCGGGATGGGGGCGGCGATTGGGGCGGCATCGTCCACTTTCGAATTGACGAAGCGGAGCACCCACTGGAGTTTTCCTCCGCGGAGGCCTTCGTCGAGACCATTGCCGCCGCATACAAGGAGGGGGTCTTTTACGTGGATGAGCATGGCTATCTCGAAATGGACGACCGCACGTGGATCGCGCTTGCGGCCGAAATGAACCCCGATGTGCCCTATTGGCACAAAACGTGAGGTGAGGCGCCTACGCGAGTACGCGCGGGCGTGGACTCAGTGCTCGAACTCGTCCTCGTCGTCGACCAAATCCCAGCGCTGGCCCTGCATCGGCAGGAGAAAGGGCCGCTGGCATTCCAGCACCTGCTCAATTAACTGGGCGATCGCGATCTTGGGACCGTATTGGATCCCTTCAGCCTCGAGCCGGGTCCGAACCGTTGCCGGAAGCTCGGCGCTGTCGTGGAGATTGAGGAGTTCCAGGGATTCGAGCAGGGCGTCGAGCTCGCGGAGCCGGGCACGCCGGACAAATCCGCTCGATCCGAGGCCAGGACCGTTTGGGGGCGATTCATCAGCCAGCTCCAGCCTACCCCTCTTGCGTCCCGCGTGCTCGCCCGGACTAGACTCGCTGGCATCATGCCCAGGGCGGTCGGACGCGTGCTTTGCCTGGCCCTGGCCGTGGCCGGTTTCCTTCCGATCGCCGCGGAGGCCAGTCTCGGCACTGGCGTCAGCGCCAGTCCAATCGTCCTGGCCGAGTCAGCGCACCCCGGCAACTCCTATGCATTGCCTGCGATGTACGTCGTCAATACCGGGACCGAGCCGTCCGACTATGCGGTCCACGTCGCGCGCCTTTCCCAGGGAGCCCAGCGGGTGGCGCCGGCAGGCTGGATCCACATCGGCAAACCGCGGTTCCACCTCGATCCGAAGCAGGCGACGTCGGTTCCGCTGACCCTGGACGTTCCCGCAGACGCGTCCCCTGGCGACTACATGACCAACCTGGTCGCCGGGACGGTTCCACCCGGGAGCACCTCGGGGCTTGCGCTCGGCGCCGCCGCGGCCGCCAAGCTCCTCTTCTCGGTGACCCCATCGCCCGGCGTTCAGTTTCCGTGGCCATGGCCGGTCTGGGTCTACGTGATACTGGCGCTGGTCCTTGTTGCCGCGGCGGGGATGTACCTCTATCGGCGGTTGGGATTGAGCGTCCAGATTCAGCGCAAACGTTAGCCCTTTAGGCCCTTGTGCCGGGGTTTTACCGGGAGTATTGTTTCCGCGACGTCGAAGGGGTTAGGCGGCGAGACCGGCTGAGTCCGGTGGCGCCGCAGGGGAGAAGGGGTTTGTGATGCGGAAATGGCATTTCGGCATCGTGGTCGCTTGCCTGCTCGCTGGAATGATGCCACTGTCGGCCGCCGCTGGCACCAGCGGCAGCGTCACCGCCACGGTGCCGATTGCGATGCTGTCGATCACCGTCGCCCCATCGACCGTGACCTTTGGCCAGTGCGGCAGCGGGAACTCGCTCCCTGACAAACTCGGATTTCCAAACGGGATCTGCTTCGCGCCCGCTTTCTACAGCGCGGCAACCGCGATCATCGTCACGAACACGGGCGCGGCGGGACACATCGATATCACGGGCAGTAATGCGGTGCCAGCCGACAACCTGACGCCCTGGACGCTCTGCGATGAGGGTCCGTCCTGTACCGGACCGTCCAACCGGCCGGGCCAGGATCAAGCCGCTGTGCGGAGCCTCGGGGTCGTGGGTGTGGTGAACGGCCCGTTTTTGAGCACAAACCCCCAGTGCGATACCGCCTTTAGCGCGGGCTGCGCCGCTGCCACTGGTCAGAATACCGCGGAGTTTCTGCAATTGACGGGCCCCACCGCATCCACCGACGGGTCGGACACCTTCACCATCCACGTCACCTGGACCGCTGTCCCGTAGGAGGCATCATGTTCACCGCTAAACTTCGCGCGATAATCCCGATCGCGGCCGCGGCCATCCTCGCTGCCACGGCGACCCTGCCGGCGGCGGCTGACACGAGCGGCTCCATGCAGCTCAGAATCCCGATTGCGATCTACTCCCTGACGGTTGGCCCGAGCGGGTCTAATTTCGGACTATGCCAACAGGCCAGTCCGGCGCTAGCGACAACCGGGTTGACCTTTCCCAATGGCACCTGCAAGGCGCCACTTGACTCGAACGGAAACCTGGCATACGTCACCATCACGAACACCGGGAATGCCAGCAACATTGATGTTCAGTCAAGTGGGCTGGCCTCGCCGATCGGCGGCGTCACGCCGTGGGCCGTTTGCGCGCCGCTGGGCAACTGCAGCGGAGCTAACTCCGCGCTGCCGGGTATCGATCAGTTTGCCATCTATACCGAAAATGGAACAGAGCATAGCGTCGTTGCGTCGAGCGCCTGTGACACGGCCCTGGCCATTGGGGGGACCGGTTGTGCCGCGAGCGCGAACGTCGCGTATCACGAGTGGATCTTGCTCAGGGGGCCGACCGCGTCGACCGACCCCTCACTCACGTTCGCGACCTCGTTGACCTGGACGGCGGTGCCCTAGGAGGGCTTCGCCAGGGAAACAAGATGAGAAGGCTCGCGTGGGCGCGAGTCGCAATGGGGGTCGCGGCCGGTGTGGGCCTGCTCGCCCTCATCGCGCACGACCACGCCATTGCGCGAGCCGGCTCCAGCGCGACCCTCAACCTCACCATCCCGGTAAGTCCGCCGGCCGATCACCTGGCGCTCAACGCGCCCTCGAGCACGACCGCCGGTGTTAGTTTCAGCGTGCAGGTCACCGCGCTGGATCATCTCAACCGGACGGCGGTGAGCTACGTTCACACCGTGCACTTCACGAGCACGGACGCGACGGCCCTCCTGCCGGCGGACCACATGTTTACCAGGGGAAGCGGCGGCGACAACGGCCAACGGACGTTCACGGTCACGCTGAACACCGCCGGCGCTCAATCGGTGATCGCGACCGACACGAGTGACTCCTCGATCCACGGCAGCGCGATGGTCGCCGTTACCCCGGCGATCCCCGCGATGCTGACGTTCACGACGCAGCCTGCCGACACCGACGCCGGCGCGAGCTTTGCGGTTGCGGTCGGCGTCTTCGATCAATTTGGCAACCTCGAGGTGCCGGACGGAGGCCGCTCCGTTTCGATCGCACTGACTGGAGGACCCTCGGGTGCCGCGCTCCTCGGAACGCTGACGCAGGTCGACTCCGGAGGCGTGGCGACGTTCAACGGCCTGTCGATCCAGAAGGCGGGCACCGGTTACGGGCTCACGGCGGCGAGTTCCGGGATTGCCTCGGCTGATAGCGCGAGCTTTTCCGTGCGGCCCGCGGCACTCTTCACCCTGGTGGTGCGGCCGGCCACTGCCGCGATCACGTTTGGGGCGAGCCAGGGATATTCCGCCGAGGCGTTCGATCGCTATGGCAACAGCCGCGGGGACGCAAGTGGCACGACGGTCTTTGCCCTGACACTGGATGGGTCGTGCGCACTCGCCTTCTGCACGCCAGGCCACGCCGGTCCGCACCAGGTGACCGGCATCTCCGCCGGCGTCACCAGCGCGCCGGTCTCGCTGGCTGTCGGCCCGGCGTCGACGGGATTGGGCGTCACGGCGACCACGGCGCAGTACAGCGATCCCACCACGCTGATCGCGACCGTGACCCCGTGGAAAGTGCTGGGCTCAACCGCGTCGGGTTCGGTCGCGTTTTCGATCGCCGGGTCGTCGGTTGGAGCGGTGTCAGTCGTCCCATCAGACGGTGGGACGGCGGCCACGGCAGTGCTCAGTCCGATCATCACGCTGGCGCCGGGAACCTATGCGGTGAGGGCGAGCTTCACGACCATGAGTGCCGACTTTCTCGGCAGCGTCGCGACCGGCTCGCTCGTCGTCCTCCCAGAGGATGCGGGTGTCGTGTTTACCGGCCCTAATCTGATCGGCACCGGGTGCGTCGGGTGCGCAACCGCCACGGTGGCCTTGAGCAGCACGGTCAAGGACATCACCGCGGTCCCGGCCGATCCCTCCTACGACCCGTATCCGGGCGATGTTCGCACGTCCACCGTGCGGTTTGTCAATCGTGACACCGGGGCCACGCTCTGCACCGCGACGGTCGGACTGATCAACCCGGCCGACTTGAAAGTCGGCACCGTGATATGCAATTGGTCGGCGAGCATCGGTACCAGTGCCTCGAAGACCCTTCACGTGGGTACGATCGTCGGCGGATTCTACGTGAGAAACCTTTCGGCCGATGACCAGACGGTGACGATCGTCCGAACGACCCAGAGCGGGTCAGCCGCCGGCGCGGGCACGCTCAAGCTGATCCACCCCTCCGGCTCGTGTCCTGGCCGCTTAGGGAGCACGACCGCGTTCGCCTTCGGCGCGAGGATCGGATCGGCGGGTACGACTCCAGGTGGAGCTGCGGCCATCACCGTTTCGAGCGCCGGCTCATGCACGGCGGGTGCGTCGGGCCAGCGGACTTATCTGGTCACCTCCCTGGCGGTCAGCTCATTGACGATCAGTCAACGCCGTGCCACGCTGATCATGGCGGCGACCATCAGGGACGTGACCAATCAATCGGCGCCGACCCTGGTTGACAGTGGTGCGATTTTCAAGCTCGATATGGTCGAGGGAATCGAGCCGGGCGGCAGTGACAGCCTGGCGATTACGGTCTGGGGGAGCGGTGGCGGCCTCTGGTTCGCGAGCGACTGGAATGGCAGCGCACCCGTCCAGGACGTTCCGGCGGTTGGTGACATCTTCGTCCGTCAGCCGGTCGTGGATAATCCCGGCTCCTAGGCACGCGAGAGGCGGGCAGATCGGCCTGCCCGCCTCTACATCTATATGGTCGCGGCGACTACTGAAGGCTCGGCGCGGGGGTCGGGGTCGTCGGAGCTGCGGGCGCGGTGCCCGACGGGTTCTCCTGCGCCTCACGCGCGGCGCTCTCACCGGCTTCATGGGCAGCGTTCTCGTTCCCACCGGGAGTGCGGGTTCCGCCACCAAAGGTGGCTGTTCCGTTATTCTCCGCCGCCTCACGCGCGGCACTCTCGCCTTGCTCGTGGGTGGCGTTCTCGTTGGAGGTCCCGGCCTTCGGAGCGGCGGACGCGGCCGCCAGGAATCCGTAAGCATTGCCGGTCGATGCGCTCGCGTTCTGGCCGCTGGTGTTACCGTTCGACGCCGAAGCGGCCAGCGGGCCGGCCAGCGTCGCGCCGATCGCGCCGCCCGCGACCAACGATCCTGCCGCACCGGCAACCAATAGCGCTCTCTGCATTGGGGTCAATTCTTCTCACCTCCTTCTCATGTTGTCCGTAGGCGTGGACGGACCGAGTTCGCCCGTCCTGCTACGAGACTAGAGCCTCGAACCTGTCGAAATGATTACACGTTTCCGACTTGCAACACACGGGTCCTTAACCGTCCCTCACCAACCAAGATTGCCCCTTTCTTATTTACGGGCAGGGGTTTGCCGAGGGCGACCCAGCCCGCCGTTGCCGCTTATCTGGAACATAATCGCGGCGTTGTCCGTTGTGGGGTCGAGAGCGGAGGGGGCTGAATCTGAACAGCAGTGATCGAGCGTGGTTTGAACCTCTCGTCACGTCGCTCGGACGGCCCGCGCTCAAGTTCGCCTATATGCAGGTACAGGACATCGACGTTGCCGAGGAGATCGTCCAGGAGGGCTTCGCCCGCGCCTGGGCCTCGCCGAACACGCCCCAGGATGCGGCCGAGTTCCGGCGCTGGCTCTACCGGATCATCACGAACCTGGCCCGCGACCACTTTCGTGCCAGGACCCAGGCAGCTGGCGTGCCGGCCCCGCCGCAGGACAGCCCGGATCCGGTCGATGCGTCTGAACGCCGCTCGATCGATGCCGCGGTGCTGGCGGCGCCTGCGCAGCCTGACGCTCCCGGAGCGGCAGGCGATCTATCTCCGCTACTTCGAAGACCGATCCTTTGCCGAGACCGCCCGCATCCTTGGTCGACCGCAGGTGTCGGTACGCGTCGTCGTTCACCGCGCCCTGGGCAAACTCCGGCGCCAGCTCGCCCCGGCCCCAGCCAATCCGCGGGTGGCAATCTGATGCGCTGGAAGTCCGAGCTGGAGGCGCGCCTGCGTCGACAGGCCGACGGATATGAGGAGCGGGTCCCGCGGCGGCCCGACCTCGAAGCCCGAATCCTGGCCCGGGCCGTTTCCACACCGCCGCTTCCGGCGCGTCCAACGCCACTGATCCGCGAGTTGGCCGTGGCTGCCACCTTCCTGCTGGTTGCAGGCGCCATCGGTATCGGAGTGATCCAGCTGCGTGCCGCTCGCCAGGCGACGGAAAATCCACCGCCCGCGGGCGGCCTCCCAACGCTCACCTACACGCCCGGAATCGCAGTGCCGAAAGGCCCGATCTCGCTGGGGTCCAGCCGGACCGGGACAACCATGCACATGTTCACGCCGCTTCGTGGATGGGCGGTCGGGCCATTCGAAAAGGGGCTGACCGGCGCGCACGACGCCCTGCTGGTGACCGCTGACGGCGGGAGTCACTGGCGGAACGTCACGCCTCCCGGCTTCTCATCGGAGTTCAATCGCCTCAGCTATTTCTTCGACCCCAGCCACGGCTGGGTGGTCATCACACCGGCGCAGTTCAACGGGCCGCCGACGACCGCGACGATTACCGTCTTTCGGACCGTCGACGGGGGGCGGAGCTGGCAGCGCGGCGATTTCACGGCCGCCGGCGGTCCCACCGAAATGGATTTCGTCGACGCTCGTCACGGGTGGCTGGTGCTCGGAATTCAGAACGACACCGCGATCTACCGGACGGGCGATGGCGGGGCGCACTGGGCCCTCGTGTCACAGCAGCCCGCTCCGAATTGGCCGTACGCCACCCAGGCCCCTGGTACGCTGCCGTATGCCGACCCGTTTGCCCCAACCAACCACTCCCAACTGATTTGTCAGTTCGAGGGCTTTGCCGGGTTCGCCTTTCACGACCTGTCCACGGGCTGGGTCACTGGAGACTGCACTGGACCGGTCGCCAACCCGCTGCTTGATGTGACCCACGACGCGGGGAAGACCTGGCAGGCACAGCCGCTTCCGCCGCTGCCGGGGTCTCCTAAATGCCCCTGCGAGGTGACGACCTCGGCCCCCGCCTTTACCTCAGCCCAGAGCGCAACCTTCAGCGCCGGGCTCTTCTCCGTCGAGACCATCTGTGAGACACAGGGAACCGGGAGCAGCTGCAGCACCACCGGCACCCCGGTCGCAATGTTTCTCTACACGACCTCCGATGCTGGCACGACCTGGACGGTGCACAGGCTCCCCGGCGTGTCTGGAGGCACCCCGAGTTTTGTCGATGGGCGGACGGGATGGCAGTGGGCCTCGATCCTCAAGCCGACCACCCTCGTGCCCAATGACACCGCCTTCGACAACCTCTATCTCACGCACGACGGTGGCGCGACCTGGACGCCGCTCCCGAAGCCGAGCCCTGGCTTCCTCGGGGGCGAAATGCAGTTCATCAACTCGACCACGGGGTGGGTCCTGAGTGCAGTCGGTCCGGCGCAGACGCTGCTGAAGACCACGGACGGTGGCCAAAGCTGGAGGCAGCTCACGCCGACCGTCGACTAGCCAGGCGGAGAGTCGATGGAGCCCGAGGTCCGAACGGGCCGAAACCGAACCGGCGAAGGCTCGGAGCGGTGAAGCTCCGGTCGCTCAGTCGGTTGCCTGGTCCCCAATCCTGCGGGCGGGCGCGGATTTACCGGCCCACGGGCTCCATCTGCCACCACGATGAGGCGCGCCTGGATAGAAGGGAAGAGGCGAGCGGTCAGCGTCGGGTGTCAAAAACCCTGCCCGAAAGGGCAAAGGGCCTGTCCAGGTGGTAGATGCGCGTTGCGTTGCCCTTGAAAAACTTGGTCCGGTCTGCCGGCGAGACGCCCGCCAGCAGCTCCTCGACGGCCGCCAACCAGGTTTCGTAGCCTCGGGCCAGATTGCAGACGGGCCAGTCACTTCCGAACAGGAGGCGCTCCCATCCAAAGCAGTCCACCGCTCGATCCCAATACGGGGCGAGATCATCGGCGGTCCAGAGGTCGCGGTCGGCTTCGGTCGACATGCCCGACAGCTTGCAGACAACATTCGGGAGGGCGGCGAGCCTGGCCAGGTCGCCCCACCAGGGTTCCAGGTCACCGGCGCGTATGGGGGGCTTCCCGAGATGGTCGAGGATAAAGCTGGTATCGGGGCACTGTCGAACAAGGTTGGTTGCCGCCGGAAGTGAATGCGGGAAGAGCACAAGATCAAAGCTCAACCCGATCTCGCCAAGCAGGCGGATACCGGCTACGACGTCGGGGGAACTCGGAAAACCCGGGGGCTCGAATTCGAACGACCGGCGGATGCCCACGATGCGGCGATCACCGAGTGCCATGAGCCGCTCGAGATAGGTGGCGATCTCGGGCCGCTCCACCGGTGCCCACGCCACAATCGCCTTGATCCGGTCCGATTGATCCGCCTGCTCGCGGAGCCAGGCAAGCTCAGCCGTGCCGTCGGCACCGGCTGAGGCGGCTTCGACGCAGACGGACGCCGCCACCCCCATCGCCTGCGCCACCTCGTCGAATGCGGCGACGGGAAAGGGACGGTTCAGGGCAGGGATCTGCGCAAAGAGCGGGTAGTCAAGCCGGCGTGTATCCCACAGATGATGGTGGGCGTCCACAATCTCCACTAGGTCGAGCGTGCAGCTGGAGCGGACACCGCGAACGGGAACTCCGGCCTGGGTGCGTCATCCATCGGGTACCAGGGACGGGTCGCGCGCGCGAACGGCAGGCTTCGCATATCCGGGGCGGTCGGGCCCGGCAGGTCGAGCACGTACTGTCCCTTCATGATCGCGCCGTAGGCGTTGCGGAAATTCATCATGTTCTTCGCGCCGACGAATTTGGCGGCCTCGGGACGCAATCCAACCGATCGGTATTGCTCGTCTTTCCAGTCATAGGTCGGGAGGCTCTGGACGAGGATTTGAATGCTGCCAACCTGCAGCACCGCCGAAGGCCCCATCGACCCGAGCGTCCCACCGAAGACCCCGCCGGTATACGTGAATTGCCCGTCGGTGGTTTTGATGACCTGGCCGCTGACGCGAAGGGGCTTTCCCCACCGTGGGTCCACCCGGTGTCCCAATTCCAGGGTTACCTCGGACCCGACGCCGGCGCGCACGCAGGCCTTCGCGCCTTCGGGGTCAACCACCATCGCGATGGCGGGCTCGGTCACGCGAGCCTCGCGAAGGCCGGCGACGAGGTCGATGCTGTCCCCCGCGGCGCCCCCGCCGGTGGTGTCGGCGGTGTCCAGGAGAATGATCGGGCCACCCTCCAGCATCCGACCACGGCGGACCGCCTCGCCGACGCTGACGGTCTCGACGAGGAACTCCCGGCGTCGGCCCCAGTAGCGCTCAGCCAGCGTGCGGGCCTCGCGCATGGCCAGCGCGGCGTCGCCGTCCGTGATGACCAGCGTGCTGCAGCCCATGTCGGGAATGTCCACGTAGGATCCAACGAACTGCATCGAGGTCGACAGGATGCCCGGCGCGCGTTCCAGGGCTTTGGCTTCGTTCATCAGCTGCGCGAAGGGTCCGTCGCCTTTGGTGGACGCGTTGAACGCGGTCAGGATCATCGGGACCCGCATCCAGGCCATCACCGGGTTGACTTCTCCGCGAGCCGACTGGAGGAGCAGCCGAGCGGCCCGTTCTCCGGTGCTGACCGGATCGTCGTGCGGATATTCCTTGTAGCCCAGGATGGCGGTCAGGCACTCGACCATTGGCCGCGTCACGTTGCCGTGCAGGTCCAGGGTCATGATGACGGGAACCCGCGGACCAACCAGCTGGCGAACCGCCTGGCCAAGGTCGGCCTCGGGGTCATCGGTGCCGTCCGCGACCATCGATCCGTGGCAGGAGAGCAACACGCCATCCAGTTGACCGGCTTCCCGGATCCGCGCCAGCAGATGCTCGCGCAGGTAGCGGTAGCAGTCCCGGGAAACCACGGCAGAAGAATTCCAGCGCGAGGCGAGGAGCGGAACAACCGTCGCCCCGGACGCTTCCACGGTCGCGATCATCCCCGCGACCTCATTGCTCTTGTCTCGAAGCTCGAACACGTCGGCGCCTTCATAGAGGTAGCCGGTTTTGCGCACCGTGTCGAGGTCGCAGCGAAAGGCGGAGAACGTGTTCGACTCACAGGAGATCTGGCCGACGCCAATCCGCAAGCTCATCGGCCCCGCGCGGCGCTCGTCTGGTACGGCGGCTCCGCGTGGTAGTACTGGCGGCCGAAGGTCAGATCCGAGTAATTGCCGTCGAGCATCAACTGGTCCTTCGGGACGGCCAGCCGATCGACCGTGGCCTGGTTGAGCTCGATCCCGAGCCCAGGGCGATCCGGCAGCTGTAGGATCCCGTCCTCGATCCTGAGCGGCTCGCTCAGCAGATCGTCGATCGACGGATTCCCGGTCTGATCGACCTCAACCGTCACGCCGTGCGGAATGGAGGCGACCACGTGGGCATTCGCCATGACCGCGACCGCATCACTCCAGGTGTGGGGCGCGATCCGCACGCCGTGCTCGGCGGCCAGGCGCGCGACCCGCATCGACTCGGTGATGCCTCCCGTGCGGCAGGCGTCTGGCTGCGCGATGTCGACCGCCCCGGCGCGGATGATCTCCCGGAAGCCCTGGGCCCCGAACTCGTTCTCGCCCGCTGCCAGCGGTACGCTCAGCCTGGGACGGAGCGCGACGTAGGCATCCAGGTCCTCCGGCGGAAACGGCTCCTCGAACCAGAAGACCCGGTGCTCGGCGAGCACGGATCCCATCCGCTCCGCGACCTCAGCCGAATAGCGATGGGAGCCATCGACCATGACGTCGCCGTCGGCGCCAACGCCGCGCCGGGCTGCCGCCACCGCAGCGACGTCGTAATCCTCCGAACGCCCCAGCCGCATCTTCACCCGACGGAAGCCACGCTGGCGGTGTCGAGCCGCCTCCTGCTCGATGGCCGCCACATCCTCCTGCCAGAAGAGGCCGCTGGCGTACGCCGGGGCGACGCCACGCTCGCCGCCGAGGAGCCGGTAGACCGGTTGGCCTGCCGCCTTGCCTCGCAAGTCCCACAGGGCAATGTCGATCCCACCGATCGCCGAGAGCGCCGCGCCCTTCCGGCCGTACCAGCGGGTCAGGCCGTACATCTTCTCCCAGAGTGCCTCGACGTGCAGCGGATCTTCACCGATGAGGTGGGCCCGGAGGTTGCCCTCGATGATGACGCGGACGAGGTCCGGATGGCTGTACGCGGCGCCCACGCCGACCAGTCCCGAATCGGTGTGGACGCGGACGAGCGAGGTGACCCGGCTCGTGACCGTTCCCCCGGCATAGCGGAAGCCGTTCCCCGTCGGGTAGTCGAACCGCAGATTGATGACTTCGACGTCCTCGATGCGCACGATTCCTCCTCTGCTTAGTGCAGGCCGAATACCCGGGTGGTCGGGATGCCGCGCCGGATTTCCTCGCGATTCCCTTCTTCGCGGCGCTCCCGGGCGCGGGCGGATTCAATGATGTCGTCAACCCGGTCGGCGGGCAGGACGCAGATCCCGTTGCGATCACCCACGATCCAGTCCCCGGGTCGGACCAGCACACCGTCGATGCCGATCGGCTCCGCCAGCACCCCCGGGCGACGCTTGACGGTGCCGTGAGACGCGACGCGCAGGCCGGCAATCGCCGGGGGCGGTGCGAGACGCTCGATATCCCGCACGCCGTCCTCGACGACGACGGCGGCCAGGCCTCGCACTCGGGCCGCTTCGACCATCAACTCGCCGATCACGCCGTACAGCCCGCGGCCGCCGCTCGCCACGCACAGCACGGCGCCCGACGCGGCGCGCTCGAGCGCACGGTGGATGCCCAGGTTGTCGCCGGCCGGGATCCCCGCGGTCTCGGCCTCGCCGGCGAAGCTCTCGCCCACCAGCACGCGCATCGACCGCATCAACCCACGGCGATGGTTCGCCTCGTGAAGGGTTGGCACACCCAGGGCGACCAGGTCAGCGGCCCGTCCGATCTCAGAGCCCCTCCGCGAGTTGCTCGATCAGCCGCTGGGTCTTCTCGACGTGCCGGCTGACGAGGGTCCCCACCTCGGTCGGGTTGCGGTTGGCGAGCGCCGCGGCGATCTCCCGGTGCTCCTCCTGCGCGGCTCGCTTCTGGAGCTCGTCCTGCAGCACGATCAGGCGATAGCGGTCCGTGCGGGTCCAGAGCTGATCCAGGATCCCGATCAGGACCAGGTTGCCGCAGTTCGAGTAAATCGCGTGGTGGAAGGTCCGGTTGTTATGCAGGAGCGCTCGGGGTGTCCGCTCGACCCGGCGCCCGGCCACGCGCGCGATCGCGGCCAGGACATCATCGGGTGCGGTCTCGGCCGTCAGCGCCGCGGCGAATGGGTCGAGTTGGAGCCGCACCGCGTAGAGCTCGTTGAGCTCGCGCCGGGTCAGGGGTGCGACCGTCATGGTTCGATGCGCCTCGAGGCGGACCAGCCCTTCCGCTTCCAACCGGCGCAAGGCCTCGCGCAGCGGCGTGATGGAGAGGCCGAGTCCGGCCGCGAGCACTTCCTGGTTCAGCGTCGATCCCGGCTCGATGGATCCGTCCAGGATGCGGCTCCGGAGCTCCTGGTAGACCGCCTCGGCCTTGGTGCTGACGTGAAGCGGGAGCCCATCCTGCACCCGGGCTTTCACGCGATGCTCTCCGCGCCGCCGTCGACGGCGATCCGTGCCCCGGTGACGTAGGCCGGCGCCTCGAGGACCAGGTAGCGAACGACCTGAGCCACGTCATCCGGCGTGGCAAGGCGCCGCTGGGGGACATGGTCGCCGACCCAGGTCTGGAGCGCCTGCTGATTGCTGCCGAGAAATGGCGTGTCGACCACGCCGGGCGAGACCACATTCACCCGGATGCCGCGCGGGGCGACCTCGGCGGCCAGCGACCGGCAGAGATGTTCGAGGCCCGCCTTACTCCCGCTGTACGCGGCCCGGTTCGGCAGCGAGCGGGATGCCGAGATCGAGCCGATCACGATGATGCTCGCGTTTGGCTGCCAGGCGCGGTCGAGCAGGCGACGAATGAGCAGCGCGGGCCCAACCAGGTTGGTCAGGAACGTCGCCTCGATGTCCTGGGGCGCAAGGTCAGGGAAGGCGCCCCGCAAGGGCACCCCGGAGGCAAGGATCATCCAGGCGATCTCAGCGTCGCCGCCGCCGGTGGCGATCTTGTCCCGGCCTTCGGCGGTCGCGACATCGCCGGTGACGACCTCCGAGCCGCCGCGCAATGTCGCGGCGACCGCCCGGAGTGGTGCCTCGGAACGGCCCGCCAGCACCATCAGGTCGGCGGCGCCGTCCAGCGCGCGGGCGCAGGCAGACCCGATTCCGCCGCCGGCGCCAACGACGAGTCCGACGCTCATGGCCACACCTGCCCGACGAAGGTTGCCGGATTCGTGCCGGCCAGCTCAGCGATCAGGCCGGCGTTTCCCTCGCTGGCGAGGGCATCCAGCATCTGGCGCGAGAACTCGAACGGGTTGCCGACATGGGCCTGGCCCGCATCAGAGGTGAAATAGACCAGGCTCCCGGTCTCCCGGAGGCTGGCGGCTCGCGTCAGAAGGTCCGCCTGCGGACGCTCGGCGATCGGATGGGCCGCGGTGTAGAGATCCAGCTCGAACGCGCAACCCAGTCCCGCAAGCACCCGCGCATCCTGATCGGAGAGGTAGAGGCTATGGGTGACGCTGCAGTACGCACCCATCTCCGCGGCAGTCCGCGCCAGCTCGAGGCGACCCTCGACACCAAGGTGCGAGGTCGCCAGGACGAGCGGCTTCTTCAGCCGGACGAGCTGAGCGCGCAGTTCCGGCCACCAGGCCGGCAAGGAAAGATCCCAGGCGAGGCGGCCTGCCGCGTCGCGGGATGGGCCCCAGACCCAGCGCGCGCCCTGCGCCACCGCGCCCATCACGCTCTCCGGAGTGGCGAAGGCATTGAGGGAGGCGGAGCCGATGGCGTCAGGCGGGCCGGCAGGGAGGGCCGAGCATCTCGCCGCCGTGTGCTCCTCGTGCGATTTCCAGACGAATCCCTGAACCCCCGCCTCGCGAGCCGCCTCCCAGACGCGCAGGCCATCGCCCCACCGCGGGGCGGTAGACGGCGCGGGGTGCAGGTGCAGATCCCAGGAAAGCTGCGGCATCAGTCCATCAACAGGCCGCCGTTGACGTCGATGATCTCACCGGTCAGATAGCTGGCGTCCGGCGAGAGCAAGAATGCGACGACGCTGGCCACCTCGTCCGGACGGCCCAGGCGGCGCAGGGGAAGTTGCGGTCCGCGATCCCGGATTCCGGGAACCCCGTCTAAAAAGGCCGTGTCGACGATGCCGGGAGCCACGGCGTTGACTCGGATCCCCTCCGGGCTGAACTCTGCCGCCAGCGTCTTGGTCAGGCAGAGCACGGCGGCTTTTGCCGAGGCGTACGGGGCGCCGATCAGCAAGCCGCCGGTCTTGGCGGCCTGCGACGTGAAGTTGACGATGCCGCGCTCGGGGTGGCTCGACTCGCGCAAATGCGGGATCGCCGCCCGGCAGATCCGAACCGTTCCCAGCACGTTGACGTCGAAGTGCCGTTGCCAGATGGCATCGGTGGCCTCGAGGAATTTCGCCGGCCGGCCCATGCCGGCGGCGTTGACGACCGCGTCAATCCGGCCGTGCGCGTTTCGGACTCCCTGCACGAAGCTCGTGACCTCATCGGGGCGGGTCACGTCGCAGCGGCTGACACCATCGCCGGCTTCCAGGTCGGCCGCGGCCACGGTCCATCCGTCGGACCGCAGGCGCTCGGCGGTTGCCTGCCCGATGCCGCGGGCAGCCCCGGTCACGATGACAACGGCCCCAGTGTTGGTCACGATGCTTTCCTCCCGGCAGCGGTGCCATAGGCGTCGATGGAATTCTTGATCGCGCTCTGCCGAAGCGCTCGCTGCGAGCGCTCGCTGTACCAGCCGACATGCGGGGTGACCAGGACGCGTGGATCCTCCGCGAATGGACGAAGTGGGCTCTGCGGCTCCAGCCGCGCGTCCAGCCCGAGGCCGCCAAGGCGTCCGGACCGCAGCGCGTCCGCCGTCGCGGTCTGATCGATCAGCCCGAGTCGGGCCGTGTTGACGAGGATGGCCTCGGCAGGCATGAGCGCCAGCCGCCGCTGATCGAGCAGGTTGGCGGTCGCGGGCTCGAGGGCCGCATGCAGAAAAACGAAGTCGGCGCGCTGCAGCGCGTCTTCCAACGGGACCACGCGCAGACGCAGCTCGTTGGCGGTCGCCTGGCCGCGGGTCGTAACGACCACCACCTCGTAGGCGAGATCGCGCAGGGCGCTCGCGACCGCGCTACCGATCGATCCGAGGCCGATGACCGTGACGCGGGTCCGCCCGCGGACCGGCCGCGTCTTCGCAACCGCCTGCCAGTCGGCGTCCAGCCAGTCCTTGCTGGTCCAGCCCCCGAGACGCCGTTCCAGGCCGAAGCCAAGCGCCAGCGTGTGTGCCGTCATCTCCGGGATGCAATAGTCGCGAACGTTGACCACGGCGATCTGGTGTTCGGCTGCCGCCGCCTGGTCGACCGAATCGAGGCCGACGCCAAAGCGACCGATCACCCGGCATCGCGTCAGCTGGGCAATCAGGGCATGATCGATCCGCGTCCTGACATGGACGACCACGTCAGCCCGTCCGAGTTGCTCCGCCGAACCGTCCCACCGCGAAATTTCCCAGCCATGGGCGATCGCGGTGGACGTCTCGAGGTCGAGGTTGTCATACAGGCTGTCGAGGACGACGAGTTGTCGTGCGCTCATAGGTGCGCCTCACGCCAGGCGTCGGGCACAATCGTGCCGGCGCTGGTGGTGACCCGATGGGACCCGAATCGTCCCTCAAGCCGCTCGACCGTTGGTCGATCTGAGGCATCGGGAAGCTCGACGATCAGGTTGGCGGTGACCTCGAGCGCAGCCGGGATCACGTCAAGATCCGGTGGCGATGCCCCCACGAGGATCATTGGAAGGCCCGGATAGGCGCGGGCGAATGCGATCAGGTGGTCCCATGGGATCGCTGCCCCTCGGTAATCGATGACGAGTCCTAAGTTCTCACGTTCGCAGGTCTCCGGCAGCGGCGAGAGCATCCAGTCGAGCAGCGGGTAGCCGTGGCCCTTGGGCCCGGGGCAGACACGGACGAGGCGGTCGGTGCGAGCGCTGACCCGGCTCAGGGCGCGCGGCAGGAATCCTACCTCCGTCGGGTTGACGTCGACGATGCTCACAGGTGCGCTTCCAGGTAGACGACCAGCTCATGGAGACTCGCATCCGCACGTGGGGCGTCCGCCTCCTGCCAGATCCTGGCCGCATGTTCCAGGAGTGGGACGACCGCCCTGGCGACCGTAATCGATGCGCCACGCGCCTCGAGGACCTGGACCGCGTCGGCCAGCTCCCCGGCACGCCGCGCCGCGTGGCGGCGATTCGTGGTGACGAGCAGGGTGAAGAATTCCATCGCCTGCTTGCCGACGTTGTTCTCAACCGAGGCCGACACGATTCCCGCGCGGTCGATCGGCTCGGTCAGCGCCAGATACTCCAGGACGAGTCCTTCCAGGCTCTTCATGAAGATCGAGCGAGCGTACTTGAGCAGCGCGGCATCGCCGGGCGTGCGGCCGGCAATGTCGACGTGAAAGCCGAGCGACTCGAGCAGCGGTCGGTGGGTGTCGGCGCGCGCTCCACTGATCGCCACCCGCGGCTGGGCCCGGCTGGCGTCGAGCGTGTCGAGCAGCGCCACGTCGAGCATCTCGCAGGCGGATGTGGCGGCGATCGCTTGCTTGGCCTCGGGCGACACGGTATTCCAATCGAGCAGGAGCGAGTCCTTCCTGATGACCGGCGCGACCAGCGCCGGCACCCGCTCGGCCTCTGAGGGCGGCACGCAGCTCACCACGCGATCGATGGGAGCATCGTCCGGTCCCAGCCGCTCGAGATGGCTCCCGACGGTCACGGGGATCCGGGGCGCGGGATCGTACACGAGTACGCGGCCGCCCGCGGCGTCGATCCGGCGGGCGAGGGCTGACCCCACCGAGCCGTGTCCGACAATCAACCAGCTCATCGCGGTCACGGGCGCGGATCCTGCTGCTCGCCGGTGACGGCAAGCAGGAGATCGTTCAATGAGGTGGTCGCCGGATCCACCTCGGTGACCAGGCGACCCTTTCGCATGACGAGGATCCGGTCGCAGAGCTCTAGGGTTTCCTCGGCTTCCGATGACCACACCAGGATCGACATGCCGCCGCCCGCCAGCCGGCGAATCGCGTCGTGGACCTCCCGTTTGGCGCCAACGTCGATGCCGCGGCCCGGGTCATTGAGGAGGAGCAGCCTCGGGGCCGCCGCCAACCATTTGGCCAGCACGACTTTTTGCTGGTTGCCGCCGCTCAGCTCGACGACGGGCGTGTCCAGCGATGACGCCCGGAGGCGAAACGCCCTCGCGTACTCATCGGCGGTCCGGTGAACGCGCCGCCGTGGCACGAAGCCGAGGAGGGTCTTCACTCGGTGCAGGACGACGAGGACGATATTCTCGCCGACGGAGCGGTCCATCAGCAGGCCTTCAACGCGGCGGTCCGCCGGAATGGAGGCCACCCCTCGGGCGATCGCGTCGGCGGTGCTGCGCGGTCCGTAGGCCTTGCCGCCCAGCAGGAGGGTTCCCGCTTGCACGCGGCGAAGTCCGAAGAGCGCCGCGAAGAGCGATTGCACACCCGCCCCCTCGAGGCCGGCGAAGCCGACGATCTCGCCTCGACGGATGCCGAAACTGACCTCGGTGAACCCCACGCCCGTGATCGTCGAGGCCTGGAGCTCAACGGGGGTGTCGGCCGGAAGGCGGCGATGCGCTGCGGCGCGGCTGGTCTGGGCGCTGCCGACCATCAATCGCACGGCCTCCGGGAGGGTCAACTCCGAAACCGGCGAGGAGGCGACCCGGCGACCATCCCGGAGGATCGTGATATGGTCGGCGACCGAAAACACCTCGTCCAGCCGGTGCGACACCAGCAGGAAGCTCTGGCCGTGCTGCTGAAACCGCCGCATCATCTTAAAGAGGGCCTGGGTTTCGGCATCGGTCAGCGCGGAGTTCGGTTCGTCGAGCAGGATCAGGTCAGCCTGCAGGTGAAACGCTCGCAGGATTTCGACCATCTGCCGTTCCGCGAGGCGGAGATGCTGGACCGGCTGCTTGAGATCGATCCACCAGCCGACCAGGTTCATGATCTTCCGGAGCTCCTCGACCATGGCGGCTCGTCGAACAAACTGGAAGCGATCGTGAAGCTCGTTTCCGGCGAAGACGTTCTCGACCACCGTCAGATCCGGATACAGGTTGAGTTCCTGGTGCACCGCCGCGATCCCGAGACGGATCGCATCACGCGGGGAGGCGATCCGCACCGACCGGCCGGCGACCGCGATCGTCCCCGAATCCGGATGGATGGCGCCGGTCAGGATCTTGACCAGCGTGCTCTTGCCGGCGCCGTTCTCGCCCAGGAGCGCATGAATCGAGCCGGGGAAGACGTCCAGGCTCACATCGTCGAGAGCCTGGACGCCTCCGAACCGTTTGGAGATGCCACCCACCGACACGCGCGGCGGCGCGACGGCTGCCGCGGCCATCATCGGTTGGCTTCTCCTCGACTGGTCATGGGTCTAGCCGCCCGCCGCCTTGACGTCGGGGCTGTTACGGATTTCGGTCAGGTTGTTCTTGTCGCAGAAGATGGAGGTTCCGTGGATGACGCCGGTCGGAAGCGCCTTCCCGTTGGCAACATGGTCGTACATCTGGGTGAAGGCGTAGGTGCCCTCGTTGTAGAGACTGTTGCCCTGGGCCCAACCGACCCAGCCCTCTCCGATCAGGTCGAGGGTCGCGGGCAGCCAATCGTAGCCGGCGACAAGGATGTTGTGATTGCTATTGGCCTTCAAGACCTTGCCCCAGTTCTGCGTGTCGGGGCCGCACATGGTGTAGGCCAGCTGGATCTGGGATCCCTTTGCCGTGTAGATGTTCTGCGTGTTGGCGAAGTTCTTCGCTGGATCGGTTGAGGTGTCGTAGAAGCCGACCTGGGTCAACTTGAACGGGCTGCTCGCATTCTCGACCTGGACCTCGGCCTCGAAGCCCGACCGGCGTTCCTGCTGCCCGGTCACGGTTGGGAGGCAGGAGGTGAGCACGTAGTTGATGGTGCCGGTGGCGCCCTTGTCCTTGAAATATTTGAAGACACGCTGGGCGGAGAGCTTCCCCTGGTCAATCGTGGAGGAGCCGCCAATGTAGAAAAAGCTGCGGTTGGACGTCGGCGCGTCGATCTCGGTCGTGGCCACGGGGATGTGCGCCGCCACCATGCTGTTGATCGCGGGGACGAGCGCGGCCGAGTCGACGGGCAGGATGATCGTGCCGTCAACCTTCTGCTGTTGCAGGTCCTGCATCAGCGAGATCTGTTGCTGGGCGGTTGCGGGTGAGGGCCCGACGACCTTCAGGGTGAAGCCGTCCTTTGCCGCCATGTCCTGGGCGCCTTTGCGGAGCGGAAGTTCGACCGGGTTGGTCAGGTCGTCGAGGACAAGCGCCAGCGTGATGTGCTTGGTGCTGCCCGACGGCGACGTCCCGCCGCACGCGGTGAGGACCAGGCCGGCGCCCAGCGCCAGGGTTGCCGTTCGCATCGACAGTGATTGAAAATTCACGCGTCCCTCCTTGTACTTGGTGTTCCGGAATCGGTGATGGCCTCACGCCGCCTGCACACCACCCCCTCCCTGTCGCCGGCGCGTCACGAACCGGTCGATGGCGACGGCAAGGATGACGATGAGGCCACTAACCACGATCAGGAGATAGATGGAGACGCCGACCAGGACCAGGCCGTTCCGGATCAGGCCGAGCAAGAGCATGCCGAGCAAGGAGGCGAGGACGGTGCCCGAGCCGCCGGTCAGCTTCGCCCCGCCAATGATGACCGCGGCGATGACATCCAGCTCGTACCCGATGCCGATATTCGGATCCGAGGTTGCCGTTTGCGACACGGCCATCAGCCCGGCGACGGCGGCGGCAAAGCCGTTGAAAATCAGGACCCCAATGCGGATGCGATTCGTCCGGATGCCGGAGAGTTGCGCGGCGCGCTGGTTACTCCCCATGGCGTAGATGCGGTGGCCAATGACGGTTTGGCGCAGCACGATGGCGCTGATGACGGCGAAGACCAGCAGGATGATGGCGGTGTACGGAACGACGCCGAAGAGCCTGTCCTGGCCGATCGCAAAGAACGCGGACGTCTTCGGATAGTTCTCGACCGGGTAGCCATTGGAGATCAGGTAGGCGAAGCCTCGGTAGGCGTTGAGCATGCCGAGCGTGATGATGATCGTGGGAACGCGTAAGGCCACGCTCAAGATGCCGTTCAGGGCTCCCATGGTGCAGCCTGCCAGCAGGCTCAGGACGACCGCAACCCACGGATTCGCGCCCTGGGTCATGAGCAACCCGAAGACCACCCCCGTCACGCCAACCATCGACCCGATCGAGAGATCGATCTCCCCGGAGATCAGGACGAAGGTCATGGAGACCGCTAAGACGCCCTCGAAGGAGATTTGCGAGGCGATGTTGCCCAGGTTTCCGACGGCGATGAACCGGGGATCGATGGCGGTGAAGATCGTTCCGGTGACAAGGACGGCGAGCAGGATGCCGCCCTCTCGGAATTGCTGCACGCGGTCGAGCATCGCGCGGCCGCGCGAGCGGGGTGGCGGCGCAAGCGGGGCGCCTTCGGCGCCGGCCCGTTCCTCTGAATAGGTTTGTGAGTCCAAGCTCGGCGCGCGTTCTCCCTTTTCCAACCCAACGGCGGCATCGCCTACAGCCTATAGGCGATAGGGAGCGTACCCTCACGGCCGGCCGGTGTCAAGGAGGAGTTGCCGGCTGCGGCCGCGTCCGGCTCGTAGTTGATAAAATCGATCCAATTTGTCAGGAATGGGCCCGGAGGCGATGGTCGATCGGTCGGCGCTCAAGGTCAACCAGGCGGGGATCATCGCGACCCTGCTGGTCGCCTTTCTGCTGAGCGCCCTCACGCCCGCGGCGGTCTGGCTTGTTCCGCTGCTCGCGGTCGTGATGTTGCTGGGCGTCTGGCAGCCCCGGCTCGGTCTCTTTCGGCAGCTCTACTTCCAGGTGTCTGAAGCCGGCCAGGGTCCTCAAGCCCGCGCCCCGGCGCGAGAGTCCGAAGCCGCATGCCTTTGCGCAACTGCTGGGCGGCATCATGCTGGTGCTCGCGACGCTGGTCTTTGCGCTGAGCTTCACCCCGATTGGATGGGCGCTGGCCTGGATCGTCATCGTCCTCGCCTTCGCCAACCTCGCCTTTGATTTTTGACTGGGCTGCCAGATATTTTTCCGCCTTGAGCGGATGGGAGTGGTGAAGGGCTGATGGGTGACGCGCTCTCCGCCGTTGGGCTGCGGCTCGCGATCATCGCGGTTGTCCTGGCCGGCGTCTACGCCGGGCGGATCGTGCTGCGGAACTGGCAAGCCAGCCGGCGCAGCCGGGTCCTCGCAGGTCAGGCGGACCCACAGATCAGCCAGGGCGAGCCGACCGTGTTGCTCTTCAGTGGCACGCTGTGCAGCGACTGCATCCGGCAGAAGGAAACGCTCGCCGCGCTGAATGGGTCAGCCGGGCACTTTCGGCTCGACGAAGTGATGGCGGCAAAGCAGCCGGCGCTGGCCGGCCGGTTTGGCGTGCAGAGCGTCCCGGCAACCGTGATACTGAGGGGCGACGGCAAAGCGATCGCCGTCAACTACGGCTATGTCGACGGCGACGTCATCGCGAGCCAGCTCGCAAAGGCAGGGTAGTCAATGGGTGAGGTCCTGACCATCTCGACCACGTGGGGACTGAATGATGCCACGAAGGCAACCATCCCGTTCCATCTCGCGCGGGGCGCGCAGCAGACCGGCGTGGAGGTGCGCATCGTGCTCGCCGGTGACTCGACCGAATTGCTCAAGACGGGCGTCGCCGACTCCGTGCAGGGGAAGGGCGTGCCGCCGCTCACAGAAGTCCTCACCTACGCCAGGGACAACCGGATCAAGATCCACGTTTGAAAAGGTTGTGCTGAGGCCCGTGGGGTCTCGCAACAGGATGTCGAAGCCGCGGGTGGCTCGTGGTTGGATCCGAAGGGCTGGGCGACCCTGGTGATGGAAGGCCGGAATATCGCCTTTTAGCCTTTAGGCCGGCGGCATCGGGTCGGGTTCCTTCCCGGCGCTGAGGCTCTCCGAGAGCGACATCGTCCGCCGGTAGGCGGCCCAGACAGCGTCGGCGAGGACGGTGCGAAGGCGACCGCGCTCGAGCTCGTGCAGCGCGGCGGCCGAGGTGCCGCCGGGCGAGGTGACCATGTCGCGTAGCTGGGCCGGGTGCTTGCCGGATCGCTCGGCAAACGCGATCGAGCCTTTGAGCGTCTCCATCACCAGGTCGTGGGCCATGTGACGAGGGAAACCAAGGTGCACCGCGCTGTCGATCAGCGCCTCCATCACGAGGAAGACATAGGTTGGGCCGGTGCCGCTGACGGCCGTCGCCATCGCGACGAATTTCTCGTCGTCGACCTGTAATTCGCGGCCGAGTGCGCCGAGCAGGGCGCGAGCCTGCTCCCGATGCGCCTCGGTTGCTTCGGGCGTCGCGTACCAGATGTTCATGCCAACCCCAATCTGCGCGGGGGTGTTCGGCATGACGCGTACCAGGGCCGGGTGCTCCAGGCCCTTGCGGAGGGTTTCGGTGGTCGCCCCGGCCACGATGGAGATCACGAGCTTGGCGGGGGCGAGGCTCCGGCGGAGATCCGCAAGAACCCTGGTCAGCACCTGCGGCTTGATCCCCAGGAGGACGATGTCGCCGCGGGTCGCCGCCGCGGCATTGTCAGCCGTGACCTCGATGCCGTACTTCTCGGCCAACGCCTTGCGCCGGTCGGCTCGCGGATGGCTGGCGATGATCGAGGACGCCGGCACCAGGTTCCGCTCGAGCACGCCCGCGATGACGGCCTCGGCCATCACTCCAGCCCCGATGACACCGAGCGTTGACGAACGAAGCGGGCTCACCTGCGGATTGTAAAGTGAATGCCGACCAGGGAATGCCGGATCAGGAAGCGACACACGGACCGGACGAGCTCGCAGAGGGCGAGAACCCTTCGACTCGTTCGCGCCAGGAAGCTGAGCAGTGGGTGCAGATGTACACGGAGTTGACCGAGATGGAGGACGACGTCCTCAAGGCCGTCAAGGAGCGGATGTCGTCGATGTCGCCTTCGGCCAGGCGGGAGACGGAGCGAACCAATCTGCCAACGTTGGAGGCGGACGCCAAGCGCTTCCACGCTCGTCTCGCTTTCTGGCGGCAGCGGCTCCGTGAGCTGACCGGATAGTTCCGGCCCCCACCCGGCCTCCCCCCGCGAGCGGGGGAGGAGAGGGTCCCCCGCAGGCGGCGGAGGAAAGGGAGAGCCGGAGGGAAACGTATCCCTTAGTTCTTCGAGACGACGGCGGGCATGACGCCGATCTGGGTGAGCAGCTGGACCATATCGAAGTACAGGCGGCTCTCGACGATCAGGTCGTTCTCGAAGCGGTTGACGGTGACGCACTGACCCGAGACCTTACGGTTGGTGGCCTGGATGGTGCCCAGCGGGCCGGCCAGGGGGCCGGTGTGAACGCCGCTGAAGGTGAACTCCTGGACGAGCCAGGGGCCGCTGACGAGTTCGTGCGTGACGTTGATCTTCGCGTCCGGCAGCGCCTTCATCCAATTGTTGGTGTAGCCGGCGATGGCATCGCGACCGGTAATGCGGATGTCGCCCGGGGCGACAAAGCTGGCGCTCTGCGCGTAGAGGCCCTTAAGGGCGACTTCGTCGTGCGCGTTGAACGTGCGAATGTACTTGTCGCCGAGAACCTTGGGGTCTGTGGCAATCGTCGGCATAGGATGCTTCCTTCTCGAGACCTTCTAAAGACTCTTAGCCCAGCCCTGTGGCGGACCTCATCCGGGGGACCTGACGGCCCAAGCCCTCTGCACGTGAGGGGCACGCTATCACTCTACCCATCCCCAAACAAGCTCACTCCGTGCGGCCTAAAGACCACAGCTCAGCTCTGGTTGGGAAGGAGAAGGGCCTCGAGCGTGCCTCGAAGCCACGATTCGTAGCGGTCGTGCGACCAGCCCTGCTCTTGCACCAAAATGTGCTGGAGCTCCGGGGTTGCGTGGATCCAGTACTGGAGGCCGCCGTCTTTGACGGACACGCCCTCGCGAAGCGGACCTGCCTCGGCGAGCACGCGGACGAATTCCGTCTGGGCGCGTAACCGAAATGCCTGCTGCTGGAGTCGGATCGCGGCGACCTCGGAATCGGTTGCTGCCGCGCTTCGAATGACGGCATGGATCGGGCCGGCACGCTCGAGGATCGACCGGGTGAGATGGGCAAGCATCGCCAATCGTTTGCGCTGGTCCGGCTCGGCACGAATCGCCTGGACCGAATCACTCTTGAGCACCGGCATCGGACTTGTGGCCGCCGAGCCGACGACCGAGCTGTCGATCAACTGCTGCAGGATCTGCCGCTTGGTCCCAAAGGCCTTGTAAATCGTTTCGGGGGCGACCCCGGCGGCCTCGGCGATCGAGACGATACTGGTCGGGGCGTATCCCCGCTCGATAAACAGGCGTCCGGCCCCTTCCAATACCCGCTGCCGGGTTTGCGCTGCCTGCTCAGCGCGCCGCCCGCCGGTCTGCGCTTTCCTCTTGACAACGTCCGCCATGTCGGTACAGTATGGCAGTACTGAGTAAAGTGCCACTGTAGCCAAAAGCAAATCGCAGGAGGGAAATCATGGAAACTGCCGCCACCACCGAACTCGATCAGCTGCACCGCGACCACCAGGCGCACAACGACCAGTTCTTCAACGGCAATGCGGAGCTCGATTCCTGGGTGCACGACGACTCAGTGACACTCCACGGCGGGTTCGGATTTTCGGCAAAAGGGTGGGCGGAGGTTCGACCCGGCCTCCTCAAGGCAGCCGCTCGACTCTCGGAGGGTGAAATGACCTATCTGCCTCTCGGCGGGGCGATCGGTGGTGACTTCGCCTACACGGTTGGGTCCGAGGAAGGAACGGTACGAGTCGATGGCGGCGAGCGCCGGCCGATGCGCCTAAAGGTCACCATGGTCTTTCGACGGGTTGACGGCAAATGGCGGGCCGTCCATCGGCATGGAGAAATGCTTCGCTGAGCGCTTACGCGGCTCTGCCGATCGCGCCACGGTAGGGCGAACCGAGAAGCCAGGGGATCACGCCTTCCGCAGGCATCGGGGCACAAACTCGGCCACGACCTCGAGCCGGAGATTGTGCCCCAGGTCCAGGGCGGCACGAATGAGCGTGGGGATGGCGCGGTACGATCCCGAGCATTCCGTGCTCGCTTGACACCCTGTTGGAGCGCGCTGACGCGGCCATGTCGGATGCGCAGGCGCTCGCGGCCAGGTGTGCGCTCCGCTCCGGGATGACCGTGCTCGACGTCGCCGCCGGCAATGGCAACTTCGCGATCGCGGCCGCGCGCGCGCGGGCGACAGTGGTGGCGACGGACCTGACTCCGCGCATGGTGGAGTGGGGGAGGGAACGCTCGGCCGCCACAGGGCTCGACATCGACTGGCGTGAGGCTGACGCAGAGGCGCTGCCGTTTGCGGATGGACAGTTCGATGTGGTCGCCTCAACCTTCGGCGCGCAGTTTGCCCCGCGGCCCGACGTCGTCGCGAGCGAGCTGTTTCGGGTCGTCAAGCCGGGCGGGCTGGTCGCGATGGCGAACTGGACCGCCGGGGGTTTCTCGGGCCGGCTGTCGGCGCTGACGACGACCTACTCGCCGCCCTCGCCGTTGCCGCTCGAATCCGCGATGGCGTGGGGCGATCCGGAGGTAGTCGCCCGGCGCTTTCGGGCGTGGGCCGCTTCGATCGAGACTGCTCGAGGCGGCCCGGGCCCTCATCGCCGGGTCGTGCCAGACCGCCAACGGCGGGGTCGTGGTGGAAAACGAATACCTGGCCGTGCTGGCGCGGAAGTCTTAGGGATTTTGTAGCCGTCGCTTAGAGTTCTCTCATGACCGACCGTCAAGATAGGCAGGAGTCATGATCGACGAGGACCCGCGCCCGGTCGAGCCGCAGCCGGCGGCGTATGCGCCGTGGGACGGAGCCGTGCCCGTCGCGGCACAAGCCCCCGCCGCACCGCGATCCTCCCTCCCGCTGACGACGCTCATCGTCCTCATCCTTGCCGCCGGGATCGCCACCGCGGCGGTCAGCGCCGCCGTCGTCACCCTGTCGCGGAATTCCGCACCTCAGGCCGCGAGTGCGACCGCGCCACCCGCGGCGTCGGGGCAGCCGGCCCCATCCCAGAGCGCGCTGCCGCTGGCGACGATCTACAAGCAGGACGCGCCCGGCGTGGTCACCATTACGACGGAGGCGCAACGAAACGGCCGCACCGGCCAGGGCGTCGGGTCGGGCGTCGTGGTCGACATGAGGGGTGATATCGTGACCAACTCGCACGTGATCGTGGGCGCCCAGCAGATCCAGGTCACCTTCGCTGACGGCCAGAGTGTCGCCGCAACGGTGGTCACCAATGATCCGGCCGACGACCTGGCGGTGCTCAACGTCTCGGTGGCGTCCTCGCGACTGCATCCGATCCCGCTTGGCAATTCCGACACGGTGCTGGTGGGCGATTCGGTGGCCGCGATCGGGTCGCCGTTCGATCTCCCCGGCACGATGACCGAAGGGATCGTCTCCGGCCTGCATCGCAGCAACCCGGGCACCGCCACCTCTGGCACGGGAATTTCTGCGCATGATCTGATCCAGACGGACGCCCCGATCAACCCGGGCAACTCGGGTGGCCCGCTCCTCAACACCCTCGGCCAGGTGATCGGCATCAACGAGTCGATCCAGGGACCCATCAATGGGAATGTCGGGGTCGGCTTCGCGGTACCGATCAACCAGGTGCTGAAGCTGCTGCCAAGTCTCGGCGGCGCCAACCAGTAAGGAGCACAGGCCGGCAACGCCGTAGAGTTGACGCTTGTGACGAACAGGGGGAGTGACCTCCGTCGCGCCATCGTGCTCTCCATCCTCAGCGTGGCCTGGAATGCCGGGGCTGGCACCGCGGCCGTGGTCACCGGCCTGATCGTCGGAAGCCTTGCCCTCGCAGGCTTCGGCCTGGACGCGGCGATCGATGCGGCTGCCTCCCTGGTGCTCATCCGGCGTTTCTACATCGAAGGCAGAGTCCCGGCTCGCGCCGAGGTGCTGGAGCGTCGTGCCGCCCGCGTCGTCGGCATTGCCCTCCTCGTGATCGCGGCATACCTGGCGACGCAAGCGGTCCGTGCTCTTCTCTCGCACTCCGGGCCCGATGGCTCTGCGGTGGGCTTGTTCATCTCGGCGGCCTCGGTGATCGCCCTGCCGCCGCTGGCCTACGCCAAGTACCGCACGGCCGAGCGGCTCGCCAGTCCGGCGCTTCGTGGCGACAGCGTGTTGACGGGAATGGCGGCGATCCTGGCCGCCGCCTCCCTCCTCAGCCTCGGGCTGGTTCGGCTTTTGAACTGGTGGTGGGCCGACGCCGTCGCCGCACTCATTGTTGCCGTGGTCCTGGCGAGAGAGTCCTACAACGTGCTGGTCAATTTGAGAAAAGCCGGCTAGACCGTCAGCCGAGCTTGCCGATCGTCGTCTCGTCCAGTGGGGGCTCGGCCGGCGTCACGCGCGAAAGCGGGACCCACATGACCAGGTAAAGAAAGAGGATCGGGATGACGCCGAGGCCTCGCAGGAGCCACCGGGTGCCCTTATCCGTTTGCAGGTCGCCAGCATAGTCGAGCGCGTACGCGATCAGGGGCAGGACGAACTGCAGGACGTTCAGAACCGAGCCCAACCCGGCTCCGAAGTAGGCGCGAACCACCTTGAGATTCCGATGAATACCCACGCCGAGGCACGTGGTCGCCGTCGCGAAAAACAAGAGGCTGAAGTGATTCGGCGGGTTTGTCGCGTCGTAGACGAATCCAACAATCAGGGCGATGGCGCCGGTAACGAGGAAAGTCGTAGCGGTGCCACGGCTCTGACCCTGCCAGGGATCGGCGACCTGGCGGCTGATTGCCTGGGGTGAGACAAGCCGTCGGGTGACGAAATACCCGGCGATCAGGACGGTCACGCCCAGGAGAAGCCAGGCGAGGGAGCGATCGGCTGCCGATGGATCGGCCAGGGCCAGGCCAAGGATCACCATCCCCAGCAGGCCGGCGATCGCGATGGCGAGCACGCGTTTCACGAGACCCAAATAGGACGGCCCTCAATCGGGAAACCTTCGGGCGTTCCGTCAGCGGCATAATCGGGAGGTGAGGCGCCTTGCGCGCAGCTGGAAAATCGTCCTCGGGACGCTGCTGGGGGCCATCATCTTTGCCGTGGCCGCCTCAACCGCCGTCCAGTACCGGAAGCAAGCGCAGGTCGACATGCGGGCCGACCTGACGTTCACCGGCGCCGTCTCGGGGCGAATGACCGAGCTGAAAACGGTGAAAAACCGGCGATCGAGCTGCTCTGTCGATACGGTGCAAGGGGTTGATCAATGGGCCGCCAGCTTCGTCGGGAGCGTCGATGGCAAGCCGATGGCCCTGTTTTTCGCTCTGACCCCCTACCACGGCGCCGGCATCTATACGAACCCGGGCGTTCCGGACGCGGCAACGTTGAAGACGATCTCGGTGGCCGATCTTTTCAAGATGAAAATATCGGTCCACATGGGCCTGAACAGGGACCCGCTGAAGAACACGCCGATCCCCGACTATGCGACGGAGCCCGGATCTCCGGTCCAGGGGCCATTGACGGATCTGATTCCCATGGCCGGCCTGGGAAAAGCGACGGTCACGCTCGAGGCCGATAAGAAGACGGGCCGCGTCGATGCCATCCTGATGAACTCTGCGACCCCCACCGGTCCACCGGTCCACGTGCGGGGCACGTTCAAATGCGCCTAGCGTATGCGGCTGCCAATCCTAAGAGAAATATTAGGCCCATCTTTTGTCGTATGCTCCGTTTGGCCGAACGTCTGATCGAGGGACGTCGGCGAGACAAAACGGAGGAGGGACACAGGCATTGAGGAGTCCAGTTAGATCGTTGGCGATCGTCGGCGCCGCCGTCATTGCGCTGACGGCCTGCGGTACATCGACCCCGGGGGGGACCTCGGCGAGTGCATCCGTGCCATCGGGCCTTAGCGTGACGTCCTTTGACGCCAGTTTTTCGGCGATGAGCCAGTTGAAGAGTCTGACGTCGGCTGGCAGCGGGTTGGTTGGCGTGATCCTGCCCGACACGACCTCGTCGACGCGCTACGTCAACTTCGACCTGCCGTACTTGAAGAAGGCATTCGATGGCGCCGGATACTCATCATCGCAATACAAGATCGACAATGCGGGCGGTAGCGACTCCCAGGAGCTCGCCGATGCCCAGGCGGACATCACCGCCGGCGCCAAAGTCCTGATCTTCGACCCGATCGACAGCAATGTCGGCACGCAGATCCAGGCCCTTGCCCAGTCGCATGGCGTCAAGGCGATCAGCTACGATCGGGCGACCTTCACGGGCACCAACACGTACTACGTCAGCTTTGACAATGTCCAGGTCGGCAAACTGATCGGCCAGGGCTTCAAGGACTGCATCACGGCGTGGAACGTCGCGAGCCCGAAAGTCTTCACGCTTAACGGCGGAGAGGACACCGACCCGAACGCGGTCTCCTTCGCGCAGGGGTACAACCAGGTCATCTGGGGCGACACCACCAGCCCCGAACCCGCGGGGAAGACGAACAGTGCCGGCTACACGCTGGTCGGTGACCAGGTCGCACCCGGCTGGGACAACTCCAAGGGTCAAACCATCTTCCAGAATCAGTTCACCGCCCACAAGAACATCAATGCCACGGTAGAAGCGAACGACGGGCTTGCCAATGCCGTCATCACCGTGCTCAAGAACCAGAATGTGGGCGCGAAGAAGGTCCCAACCACGGGACAGGACGCGACGCAGCAGGGCATGGTCAACGTCCTGCAGGGGTTCCAGTGTGGTTCGGTGTACAAGGCGGTCTACCAGGAGGCCCAGGACGCCGTCGCCCTGGCGACCATCCTGCGTGCCGGTCAAACGCCGCCAACAGCGTTGCTGAATGGGACGACCACGCCGCCATCCGGCGTGTCGGGTAGCCAGCAGCCGGCGTCATTGCTGGTCCCGGTGTGGGTCAATATCTCGAATATGGCGTCGACCGTCATCAAGGACAACTTCGTCGACAAGACCCAGCTCTGCACGGCGGCCGGAGCGGCCGCCTGCACCGCAGCCGGGATTAGCTAGAGACGAGAGGCGCCGCTGCCGGGCAGCGGCGCCTCGTTACCAGAGTCAGCCGCGATAAAGTGAGACCGTGGCGCAGGTGATCGGTCAGTCGCCGGTGGCTGGGGAATCGCCGCCGGCTGGACAACAACCGCTGCTCCAGGTCCGTGGCCTGGACAAGCACTTCGGCCCGGTTCAGTCCCTGACCAAGGTGGACCTCGATCTTCCGGCGGGGAAGGTCACCGCGCTGGTGGGGGACAACGGCGCCGGGAAGTCGGTGCTGACGAAGTGCATCGCCGGCATCTACCAGGCTGACCACGGCCAGTTCCTCTGGGAGGGGCACGCGGCCCAGATCAAAAGCCCCGGTGACTCCGCGCGGCTCGGGATCGAGACCGTTTACCAGGACCTCGCCCTCGCGGACAACCTCGACATTGTGCAGAACATGTTCCTCGGGCGCGAGCGGCTGCAAAACGGTTTCCTCGACGAGGACGACATGGAGCGCGCGGCCGCCAAAACCCTCGCCGATCTGCGGGTCACGACGGTGCGGTCGATCCGCCAGCCGGTGGCATCGCTGTCGGGGGGTCAGCGCCAATCGGTGGCGGTGGCCAAAGCGGTCATGTGGAACTCGAAGCTCGTCATGATGGATGAGCCGACCGCCGCCCTCGGCGTGGTGCAGACCAAGATGGTGCTGGACCTGGCGCGGCGATTACGGGATCGCGGCCTGGCCGTCATGGTCATTTCCCACAATCTGAACGATGTCTTCGAGGTCGCGGATCGGATCGCCGTCCTCTACCTCGGACGGCTGGTGGCGCAGGATCTTGCCTCGGCCTTCGACCGCCAGAGCGTCGTCGAGTACATGACAACCGGTGCGCGCGGCGGCGCCGGCAAGAAGACGAATGGTGAAAGGACTCGTCATGGCGCAAGTTGAGGCGCCGGAGTCCGCTCCAGACCCGACGGCCGCCGCTGACGCGGCGACCGAGGTTCCGCCCGGGATCGTAGCCCAGTCTCTTGGCGAGTGGTTCGCCGCCTGGTTGGTTCGGATCCGGGCCGGCGACAGTGGCGTCCTGCCGGTCATCCTGGGTCTCGTCATCATCACCGTGGCGTTCCAGGCCATCAGCCCGCATCACGTCTTCCTGTCGGCGGGCAACCTCGTGAACCTGTTCCAACAAAGTGCGGTCTTCATGGTGCTGGCGATGGGAGAGCTCTTTGTCCTGTTGCTCGGCGAGATTGATCTGTCCATCGGGTATGCGGGTGCCGTCGGCGCGGCGGCTGCGGTGCAACTGGTCCAGCCGGCGACGACGAAATGGCCCTGGTGGGGCGCCATCTTTACCGGGCTGCTGATTTGTGCGGTGATCGGCGCGGTGCAGGGAACGGTGATCACCCGGCTCCGGGTGTCATCGTTGATCGTCACGCTCGCCGGGTTGCTGATCTGGAACGGGGTGATGTTGCTCGTGCTTGGCCTGGCCTTCTCGGGCTACCCAAGCCTCGCGGGCTCGAGTCCGAATCAGCACGTGCTCTACAACTTGATGTGGGGCACGATCGACCCCGTCGTGAGCTGGATCGCGATGGCGGTGGTTGTCATCGCGGTCGGAGGCGTCCTCTGGTTCAGCGATGGCCGCCGGCGCCGCAGTGGCCTGGTCGCCCCGCCGTTGAGTCTCACCGTGCTGAAGATTGCGCTGATCGCCATTGTGTCCATCGCGGTGGTCGCCATTTGCAACGTCAACCGTGCCGCGTTCGGTACCCTCGCGGGTGTGCCGTGGGTCATCCCGATCGTCCTGGCGGTCTTCGGGGTCTGGATGGTGCTACTTCAGAAAACCAGGTTCGGGCGCTATGTCTACGCCATTGGCGGTAATCCCGAGGCGGCACGCCGCGCCGGCATCAATCTGTCGGTGATTCGGACCTGGTGCTTTATCCTCTGCTCCTTCACGGCGGGCATTGGGTTGATGCTGAACGCCTCTTACCTCGGCGGCATGTCGAACAACGTCAACGGTGGGCAGCTCGTCCTCTATGCGGTCGCCTCGGCGGTCCTGGCCGGAACCAGCCTCTTCGGTGGCCGCGGCAAGGTCCTCCACGGGATTCTCGGCGGACTCGTCATCGGCGGGATCTACAACGGCATGGGGCTCATCGGCCTGGACGTCCAGTGGCAGTTCATCGTGACCGGGCTGGTCCTGATCGTCGCGGTCACGATCGATTCGCTGTCGCGACGAGCCGCTACCTCCGGCAGCGCCGCTCGCGCCTAGCCCGGGAGCCCGATGCTCACCATTCGGCCGCGCGCCTCGCTGCACCACGTCGAGGGCGGCTGGTTTAGCGCCAACTGGCATTTCAGCTTCGACGACTACGAGGATCCGGACAACACCTGGTTCGGCGACCTGCGTGTCTTCAACGATGACCGCCTGATCCCCGGCGCCGCGTGGCCGATGCATCCGCACCGCGACATCGAGGGGATCACCTATGTCGCCGAGGGAACCTTCGAGCACGCTGACAGCCGTGGCAACGGCGGCATCTTGATGCCGGGATCAATCCAGCGGGCGACCCTGGGCTCGGGCATGCAGCATTCAGAGCGCAACGGGTCGAAGACGGAGCCGATGCGCTTCATCCAGATGTGGGTCATTCCCGCGCACCGCGGGCTGGAGCCGTCCGTCGAGCAGCACAGCTTTCCGGAGCGCGATCGGAAGGGCCGGTTCCTGCCGGTCCTCATCCCGGCCGAGGGCTACGGTGGGGCGGACGCCCCGAAAAGTTCTTCCGCGGTCACGGTTCACCAGGATGCCGCCGTGTATGCGACGTTGCTGCCTCCGGGATCGTCCGTCACCCACCGATTCCGGTCCGGGTTTGGTGGATACTTCTTTAACGTCCATGGCGAGGCCGAGCTCGAAACCGCGAGCGGCGGCGGCAAGGTTGACGAAGGCGGGGCCGCGAAGATCATGGATGTACCAGACGTCACGGTGAAAGCCGGCCCGGCGGGTGCGGAAGCGCTCCTGGTGGAGACACGCACGGGGGAGGGCGAATAAGGTGGACCGCTGGCCGGAGCTGCCGTACGAGGCGTGGAAGGACACGATGGACACGCTGCACATGACGCTGCAGATCATCGGCAAGGTACGGCTCGCGCTGACGCCCTTCGAGCCGCAATGGGCCAACGTCCCGTTGTATGTGACCGCCAGAGGCCTGACGACAACCCCGATGGCCGCCGGCGACAGGATCTTCCAGGTCGATGTCGACCTGATCGATCACCAGGTCACCATCCTCACGAATGACGGGGCGTACGAGCTGGTGGCGTTGACCGCCCGTCCGGTGGCGGAGTTCTACCAGGAGTTCATGGGCGTGCTCCGCTCACTTGGGATCGCTGTCGAGATCTCGACGCGGCCGTCCGAGGTGGAAAACCCGATTCGGTTTCCTGAGGACACCGTGCACTCGGCCTACGATCCGGCCTCGGTCACCCGCTTCTTTGATGCGCTGTCCCAGATCGACCTCGTCCTCAAGGAGCACCGGGCAACGTTTCGGGGCAAGACGTCGCTCGTCAATTTCTTCTGGGGAACGTTCGATCTGGCCATGACACGGTATTCCGGCCGGTCGCTCGAGCCACCCTCGAGCGGCGGCGTGATCCGGCGGCGAGGCGCCGACGCGGAAGTCATCTGTGTCGGCTTCTGGCCGGGTAACTCCCGCGTTCCCGCGCCACACTTCTTTGGCTATGCCGCACCGCAGCCGGCCGGGATCGAGAAGGAACCGATCCGGCCGCAGGGCGCCCATTGGGATCCGACCATCCGGGAGTTCTTGCTTCCCTATGACGAGGTCCGGTCGGCCGCCTCACCCCGCGCGGCGCTCCTGGAGTTCTGCGAGAGCGTGTACACCGCCGGGGCGACGCTTGCCGACTGGGACAAAACGCTAGTCGGGACGAGCTAGCGTCGAGTGCCGGCCCGGTCCAGGTTTCAGGCGGGGAAGATTGCCCCGAGGAGTCCGAGCCCGGTCAGCAGCAGACCCAGGACGATCGCAACGATTTCTCCCCAGGTGAAACCGCGAGGCCGCGCGTCGGGATACCGGTGTTTCAGGTAGTCACTGGCTGCCTGTTGCGTGAGGAAGGTGGCGGCGGCGGCCATCGTGCCGCTAACGAGGAAGGCAATGATGACGATGCTCGCCGTGTTCGACCGCGAGAAGATGTTTCCGATCACGTTGTCGAGGATGAACAGCGTGACGACCAGTCCGGGGTTAAAGGCCCCGACGCGTGGCAGGTCCGGGGCGGCTTTCTTGAGGTCGTCCAGGACCCGGTAGAGCACGACCAGCCCGTAAAACGGGACCAGGATCCACCAGAACGAGCGCGCCCGAGGGAATTTCTCGCGCTGGGCAAACGCGAAGAGTTGCCACCACCACCAGATCGTGTAGAAGGGGTCCGCCAGGAAAGTCAGGACCGCGACGCGGCGTGGATCACGGTAGAAGTTGAGGCCGGTGCTGGTGGTGTCGCGCGTCGGCGGGGAATCCGGGCCCGGGAACGGGGCCGCCTGGTGGTCAGCGTTGGGCATCGGTCATCGCCCTCACGGCTTAGCGGATTCTAATAAAAAAAGAGGCCGCGCGAGGCGGCCTCTTTGAATCGAGGGACTGACTATCGGGTAACGGCGCAGGCGCCCTGGCCGCCGTTGGCCTCGTTGCTCCAGAGCGGTTGGACGGCGAACGGATGACCTCCGAGGGTGATGTTCTGCAGGCCGGTCCAGGCGCACTTGTCGCCGTTTTCGCTGGTCTGCACGTCGTTCCATCCATCCTGGGTCCCGTTGAAGTTGTCAGGATCGGTGATCGCCTCGGCCCACTCGTGGCCGAAGACGGTGCTGTATCCGTCGAGGTACCCGTTCCCGAAGGCATTGTTCGTCTTGTTCACGTAGTTCTGGCCGCAGCCGGCACCCTGCTCGGGCACGTAGGGCATGAAGGAGTAGCGGACACCGTGGCCGGTCGTGTGCGCGGTTTCGGCATGGTAGGCGCAGTAGACGGTGCCGTATGCGGTGGCCTGGTGACCGGGCTCGGTCAGGATGAAGTAGGTGGCGTCGATGTTGTAGCCGAAGTGCTGCGCGGCCTTGACCGCCTCGGCCTCGATCGGGTCATTGGTCTGGTTCTCCGCCAGGCCGGTGGTGGCGATGGTGGCCGGAACCGGCGTCGGGTCGATCCAAATTCCCTTCAGTTGACCCGTCGGGTTGGTGATGTACTGCGCGTAGGGGTTCCCCGCGCACGCGGTCGCCGGGTCGATGTTCTGGCAGTACTGGGTCTGCACGCCGCTATAGGGGGAGCCGCCGAGGTTGCGGACGAAGGTGTTGAGGTAGTTCATCGCCGTCTTGTTCGTATAGGTGTAGCCGCCTGCGGTGGCGGAGAAGCCGTTCTTCCAGGCCGGCCCCCAGTAGATCAGGTATGTCGCCGGAACTCGCTCAACCAGGCCGCCGTGGTAGATCAGGTTGTTGGGAGCCACCGGTGGCGTCGAACCGATCCCCCAGAAGACGTGCTTCGAGCCGACGACGAGGGGCTGCGAACCGGCACCGTAGCTGGCCGAGGTGCTCAGCACGAGCGCGGCGAGTGCGGCGCCAATCGCAACCAGTGGGCGAACGCGGCGGAGTGTTGAACGAACGTTCACTTGTCCCTCCTGTTTCCTGTCGATGTCCCAAGTCCGACATGCCACCACGTGCCGTGGTAGCTAACGTATCGACTGTAACATTCGCCCTGCGCGGGAGGCAAGGATTGATGATGCTGCTTCACTCACTATCCACTTGACACCACAGATAGTGCTGGCTATGGTGTAGACCGCGTGGACGAATTCGTAACCCGCCTGACGCGGCTGGGGCTCACCGGCTACGAAGCGCGCGCCTACCTGGTCCTGACCAGCCGCGACTCCTTTACGGCGGCCGAGGTCGCCCGCCAAGCCAACCTGCCGCGCCAGCGGATCTACGACGTCCTCACCGGCCTGGGCGAGAAAGGGCTGGTCAGCACCCGCCCGGGACCGGTGCTGCGCTACTCGGCCACCGATCCGGCGGCGGCCATCGGGCGCCTGGTGCTGGCCCAGCAGGCGGAGCATGCGGACCTCGTCCGCGATGCCACCAACCTGATCGAGGAGTTGAAGCCCGCCTATCGCGCCGGCCAGCAGCAGAGCGATCCCCTCCGATACATCGAAGTGTTGCGCTCCGCCGGGGCCATCAACGCCCGCTTCGACGAGCTGCAGGCCTCGGTCAAGCGGGAGATGTTGATCTTCACCAAGCCCCCCTACGCCAAGCGACCGCAAGAAAATGTTGAGGGCCTCGAGATCGTGGCCACCCATGCGGTCCGAAGCATGTATGAGTTTTCCCTCTTCGACGATCCGGAGGCGGCGGAGGCCGTGCGGCATTTCATCGAGCGGGGAGAAGCGGCCCGCTTCGTTGCGAGCCTGCCGCTGAAGCTCGTCATCATCGACGAGGCGACCGTCATGTTCGGGATGCAGGACCCGGTGGCCGGGCGGTCCGACCTCACCATGATGGTGGTCGAGCATCCCGCCCTCGCCCTCCTCTTGAAGGCCGCGTTCGAGAGCTACTGGCAGGGCGGCCTCCCGTTCGAGCAGGCGAGGTCGTTAGAACGAGTCCCGCTTCGTTAGGTGGCCCTGCGCGACGCCTCCCGCGTTGAGGAGCAGGTGGGCGAGCGTCGCGGCCGCCGGCCATCGGCGGCGCTGCAAGCTCAGTCCAATCCAGAACGCAACGAGACCCGGAGCGCGGCGCCAGCGTCCGTCGATCGCGACGTGCTTTACGGCGAAGAGGGTGGCGGTGGTGGGCCGGCCGAGGGCCGGTTCGACGATTCCGCCCCAGGTGAGTTCTTCCACCGCGGCGACCACCTCGATGGCGGCCAGCTCGAGCAGCAGGGGATCCGGCGGCGGACCGGTCGATGGATCACGCAGCAGCCGGCGGCCCAGCGGATAGCCAATGGTGCCGAGGATCAAACCAACCAGCGAGATTCGGGAAAATCGAGACCCAGTCCCGGCAGACTGACCCGCCCCGCCTGCGGGGGAGGGTCGGGGTGGGGCGTGCCGCGTTCTAAGGGAAGCCGCGGCGGCGAGGAGGCCGTAGGCGAGGAGCCAGGCGTGGGCGCGGCGGCGGAGGGTGCGTCGGGCGAACCATTCGGTGGCGGTGATCAGCCCCGCCCAGCCGAGGCCGGTCGCGATCCGCTTGCGCGTCATTCGCCGGGCGGACGGCGCGGCGGCTTGCCGGGGGCCGGTTGCGACCACCTTGCCCAGCCGTCGCATCATGGCCTCAACCCCGTTGCCCCAGAGCGGGCCGCCGCTCGTGTACTGATAGGTTGCGAGCCACCCGCCCCGGGTCTTGCCCGGCAGGGCGGCCCAGTGCCAGAACTCGCGGTGGACCGGGAGGTGCGCAAAGCGGTAGGCCGCATTCTCATCCTGCCACCAGGAGGTGATCCCGAGCGTCAGGGGAAAGGCGTACCAGACGCGATGGGCGAGATAGCCGCGTGCCGTGGTCATCTCCTTGCGCAGGGCAGGCCAGCGACGCACGACCCACCACATGGAACCCGGCCCGGCGAACTGGTTGGCGCCGTCGATCATGACGAAGCCCGTGGGTTCAGCCACGGAGGCGCCACCAGAGCGCGGCCAGGCCCCCGACCTGGCGAGCGCGCGCGCCGGCCCGTTGCGGCGCGGGCCGAATCAGGTCATACAGGTCGACGCGCATCCGGCGCCTGACCGGCTGCCCGGTCAGCAACCGAAGGATGTAGGGAACGATCAGCGCGCCCAGCAAGGTCGAGGTCATCGCAAGTTGCGGGAAGGCGCGCGCCGGGTCGCGGCGGCGGGCCAGTAACTCGGCAAAGATCTCGCGCGGCACGGCCAGCGGTGGGATCAGGGCGCGGAGCAGGCGGTCCGGCGATTCAGAACCCGCGACGCGGCCGCCGAGCGGCCGGCGTTCCGTCCGGTAGTCAAACAGCTCGAGGTACTGGGTTGCGGCAATGTCGTAGGCGGTGAGCGCAAGCAGTTGTTTCTCGCAGGTGGCCCGGTGCAGCGCCAGCTTGGCGTCGACGCCCGCCTGCGTCGTCACGTCCACCGCGTCGATGACGAGGTCGCCCGCCTGCAGGGACGCCGCGATCGTGAGCGGCTCGACGCCGCGTACATCGACCGCGACGGCCGCGAACGGATTGACCGCGACGATGCGGGCGCGCGCTGCCTCCGCTTTGTTGCGGCCAACGTCGCTGAGCGCGGCCTCCTGGCGGTTCAGGTTATTGAGGTCGTACTGACCCGGATCGAGCAGCAGAAACCGCTCGGCTCCGGAGCGGGCCAGGGGCATGACGCAGGCGCCGCCGGTCGACCCGCAGCCGGCGATCACGAAGCGAGTCTGGCGCAAGATGGCCTGCTCGGTCTCGCTGATCAGCCCGCGATTCCTGACGGTGAGCTCCGCGTAGTAGGCCTCGTGCTCGATCGGAATCATGACGAGATCGCCGCCAGCGCCGGCGCGCCATAGAGCGTCGAGGTGGAGGTCTCGAACAATCGCTGGCGCTGGCGCCAGAAGTCCTCGAAGTGTTCGCGGGTGGTGGCAAGGAGGCGCAGCGGCGTGGCCGCCTCGATGCTGGCGATCGATCCCTGGATTTCGTCCTGCGGGACGTAGGCGACTTCGGGGCCAATGCCGGCGAGGTGAGACAATCCCGACGCGGAATAGGTCAGCGCCTGCGCGTAGCCTTCGATGATCCAGGAGACGCGGTCATGCGGCAGTTCCTCGCCGGGACCGAGCACGACCGCGTCCCACGGGATGCGCTTTCGCTGTGCCGCATTCCAGAGTGCCGCGGATGCCTCCTTCGAGGAGGAACTGGTGAGCGACTCGATCGGGTAGCTGCTCTCCTCGGTCAGCGGCAGGGGGATCTTGAGGCTCGATTCCTTGACGCTGACGAATTGGCGGAGCGCCAGCAGCCGGAGCGACGCTTCCGGGTCCTCGCAGGAGAGCGCGATGTTGATATCAGCCCAGCGCACATAGGTCGCATAGTCGACGTCCGTGACCGTGCCGACGAAGGGAGCCGTGTCGTGGTCGCGATAGCGCGGCCGGAGCAGATGACCTTCGGGCAGGTCGACGCGATGGGCTGGAAAGGTGGCGACCGGGACGAAGAAGAAGCGGACGTTGCGCAGGGCCACCTCGGGATCCAGGTCGCCCGTCACCAGGTGAAAGGCCTGGTACTTCGGACGGCGCGCGAGACGGGCGACCGCGAGGGCGATCTCGAGCGGCGCTCGCATGGCGATGGAATCACCCGAGCGGCGCCGGTCCTTGACGAAGCGGGCGAGCTCCCAGCAGCTGGCGGCGGAGACGTCGTCGACGCGGCCGATGCGGGTCTGCCAGCGGCGACCATGGACCTCCTCGCAGGGAAAGAGCGGCCGGTCGTTGTCCCGATAGGTCCATTCGGATCCGGGCACGATCCCCGCCGGCTGCTTCAGCGTCAGGTAGCAGAGCAATTGGCCCGAGTCGTCGAGCGCGAGCGCGTGCAGGTCGCGATCGTGGACACTCTCGCGCGGCTCGCCGCGCATGCCGCGGCCGTCCACCCCGGCCGCATCGTAGAAGTCGGTCAGCAGGTACTGGCCGAGACGCCAGGCCAGCAGGGCATCGAGCGCCTCCGCCGGCATCCCGGCGGTGGGCATGACGACGAGCCGGACGCCGTGCCGGGCGGGGCGAGCGAGGAGCGCGGCGGGAGAGGTGAGCAGCGGGCCGAAGTCGTACGCGCCCGCCGCCAGGGCGCGGGCTGCCAGCTCATCCCGGGTGGCATTCGGCATGGGTGTCGACACCATAACGTGGGTAGGGCCGAAACCCCCACCCACCCGCGCCCGCAAGCGGGGGAGGGAGAAAAGCTTAGCGGTGCGCTGGGCGGGCCTGCGTGATCAGCAGGGCGCTCAGGATCCCGCCGAGGACCAGGCCGGCCGCGGCCCACACGGTGGCGGCGGAATAGCCGTGAACCAGCGCCTGACGCACGAGGTCGGCTGACGGCCCGCGGCCAACGAGGTAGGCCGCCGTGGCGCTGGCCGCGATCGTGTTCAGCAGCGCGGTACCCAGCGAGGCGCCCACCTGGCTGGCCGTGTTCACCACGGCCGCGGCGACGCCGGCCTCGCGCGGGTCAACGCCGAAGGTGCCGACGTTGAATGCCGGCGCCATGACGCAGGCGACACCGATCCCGATCAGGATCTCGGCCGGCAGGACGAGGGAGACGAAGCCGGAATCAACACCGATTCGACTGAGGAGGACCATCCCGACCGCGGCCACGACGGCGCCGGGCCCCATGATGAAGCGAGCTGGAATCCGTGGCATCAGGGCGCTCGCGATGCCCCACGATCCTGCTTGCGATGCGATCGTCAGCGGCAGGAAGGCGAGCCCGGCCAGCACCGGCGAGTAGCGGAGGACGACCTGGAAGTAGTAGGTCAGGAAAAGGAAGGCGCCAAACATGGCGGCGATCGTCAAGGCCACGGTGAGGTAGGCCCCGCCGCGATTGCGATCGAGCACGATCCGCAGGGGGAGGAGGGGGACGCCGGCCCGCGTCTCGCGGATGACAAAGGCGCCCAGCAGCAGAATGCTCGCGACAAGAATTCCGATCACCGGCGCGGAGTGCCATCCGTCGGACACCGCACGCGAGCAGGCGTAGACCAACCCGGTCAAGCCGCCGACGGCCAGGGTGATCCCCGGAAGGTCGAACTGCCGGCTGGCCCGGCCGCCGGCCGGACTCAGGACTCGCCAGCCGCCGAGGGCGGCGATGATCGCGACCGGGACATTGACATACAGGCACCAGCGCCAGTCGAGGTACTGAGTCAGAATGCCGCCGAGGATCAGGCCGATGGCCGCGCCACTTCCGGCGATGGCGCCGTAGACCGCAAAGGCCCTGGCCCGCTCGCGGGGTTCGGTGAAGGTCACGGCCAGCAGGGACAGGGCGGTCGGGGCGAGCAGGGCCGCGAAGGCGCCCTGGGCCGCCCGCGCAACCAGCAAGACGGGAAACGTGGGGGCGGTGCCGCCCACGGCCGAGGCGACCGCGAAGCCGGCGAGGCCGATCAGAAAGGCGCGCTTGCGTCCGATCGTGTCGGCCAGGCGCCCGCCGGCCAGGAGCAGGCCGCCGAATACCAGGGTGTAGGCCGTGATGACCCATTGGCGTTCCCCGTCCGACGCGCCAAGCGCGCGCTGCGCCGAGGGCAGCGCGATGCTGACGATGGTCGCGTCGAGGGCGACCATGAGCTGGGCGACCGCGATCACGGCGAGGGCGAGCCAGCGCCGGTCAGCCGGCCTGGCGACGACCGGTTCAGCCATTCTCGGAGCGGAGCTCATAGCGATCCCTCCTTGCGAACACTTGCGGCGCCACGAGGCCAAGCAACGCGGCGGCGAGCATCACGACCAGGGAGGTAAGGGTGGAGGGCTTGACGGTCATCAGGAAGAGAATCCCGAGCACCAACCCGATCCTGGTCGTAATCGCCGTCAGCAGGGCCTGGTCCCGCAGAGTCCTTCGTACGTCCGCGCTCAGGAGCCCGCTCGCACGGCTCGCGACCGGCGCGACCCTGGCCATGCGCGCGCGGGTCACGATCGCGCCACTCAGCGCATTGAGCACCATCCCGACGAGGCCGAAGAGGGCCCAGCCTCGCGGGCCCCCACTGGTCGCCATCATGTAAAGCCCGCTCAGCAGGATCAGCCCGCCCGAAATTCCGCCGAAGAACGGGACAAATTGCATCGCGCGCAGTGCCGCCCGGGCGGCATCCCCGCTTTCGGCCTGGCGCAGCCCGCGCACGCCGACCGACTCGAGCGTCATGCCGGCGATCAGCCCGAAGGCGCCGAGGATGTGAACGAAGAGCGCGAGTTGATAGAGCAGTGTCGAACTCATGACAAACCTCCCTGGGATGAGTGCGGCTGTGTTGACTCCAGTTCTACCACAGATGATTTGAGTTATGCAAATATCGTAGCACTTGTATAATCGGATTAGTTGGAGCATATGACACGAATCCGATACGATGGCGTGGTGAGCAAGGCGGCCGAGAGCAAGTCGGCCATCGCGGCGGAGGCATGGAGGGCAATCTTCGATTTCATCGTCGCCACCGCCCCGCAGCGGAATCGCTACCTCGGCGAGACCGGCCTGACTCCGAATGACTCGCGGACCCTCACGAGCCTGACCTCGCAAGACGGGCGGAGCATGGGCTCGCTCGCCGAGGAGTGGAAATGCGACGCCTCGACGGCAACCTGGATCGTCGACCGCCTCGAGACCAAGGGCCTGGTCGAGCGGAAGCCGCACCCGACTGACCGGCGGTCGAAGCTGGTCGTCCTCACGCCAAAGGGCGCCAGGCTCAAGGCGAAAAGTCTCGAGCGGATGTACCTTCCGCCGCCCTCGCTGGTTGACCTCGACCTGAAGGACCTCATCGCGCTGCGGGACGCGGCGGCGAGGCTGCCGAAGACCTAGATCGTTCGGTAGTGGAGGTGGACCACGCCGCTCTTGAAGCGCCGTTCGTCGAGGAGCTCGAGACCCAGCCGGAGGTGGCGGGGTAGCCAGTGGTTGCCGCCCCCAACCACGACCGGATGGATGAGCTGGTGCAGCTCGTCGACCAACCCTGCCGCGATCGCCTGGGCGGCGAGGTCAGAACCACCCAGGCTGAGGTCACGTTCCGCCGTCGCCTTCATCCGGCGGACCGCGTCGGGGTCGAGGCTCCGCTCGAGCCGCGTCCTCGCCGTCGATGTCGCGCTCAGCGTCCTCGAGTAGACGACCTTGTCGGCTGCCTGCCAGATCCGGGCGAAGTCCATGGCGACGGGCGACTGGCCGGCGAGGGTGTGGGCCGTCTCCCAGTAGGCCATCACCTCGTACATCCGGCGGCCATATAGATAGGTACCGATCGGCCGCTCGAGGTCGTTGACGAAGGCGTGGACCTCGTCGTCCGGCGCCGCCCAATCGAAGTTGCCGCTCTCGTCTGCGACGTAGCCGTCAAGCGACGTGATCGCCGCGTAGATCAAGCTCGCCACGGGCTCGGGGGTTAGTTGTTCGCGGGCTGGAGGAGCTGGCGTGCCTGGACGATGTCGTCACTGCCGATGACGACGCGCGTCTCGGTCGCCAGGTAGACGAAGCTCACATTGACGTTGGCATCGGCGAGTCGCTGCAGCGCCATCGCCAGCTCGCCCGGCCGGTCGGGCATGGGCATGATGTAGACCTCGCGCTCCGCCTCGATCTGGTAGCCGCCGGCGCGGAGCGCCGAGCGCGCCGCATTCGGATCCCGCGCGAGCACGTGGACGACCCCGTTCACCTCGGCGATCCCTTCGATGTTGATCGATGCATGGGTCAGCGCCTGGACCACCCGGGCGAACTCGCCTGGCCGGTCGTCGGCGAGGCGGACGGAGAGGTCGCGTGCCATGTCCGGTCCGAACTATACCGATCAGGGAATCGGCGGTGGCGTCGGTGTGGCAATCGGTAGCGGGGTCGGCGTCGGGATCGGCAGCGGAATGGGGCTAGGCGTGGCAACCGCGCTCGGTGCCGGTGTGGCCCGGGCGGACGGGCGCGGGCTGGCGCGTCGAGAGGCGGCCGGGGCCGGCGCCGGCGCGCTCGCCGACGGGACGGCCGCGACGGTCGCCGTCGGGCTGGCCAAGGCGGTTGCCCTGGGGCTGGGCGACGCGCTCGTGCTCGCCGCCCCGGTCCGGGGCAACGATGGCTGGCCGAACCGATGAAACTGCAGCATCAGCGCGGCAAAGGCGACCATCATGACGACCAGGGCGACTCCGGCGAGCGCGTCGGCCGAGGCAAACGATTGGTGGAAAAGCCTGGAGGCTTTGCGGTACATGGCTTCAACCCTCCTCCGAGCCCCGGAAGCCGTCGAGACGGGACTCGAGGGGCCATTTTAGGCGCGCGCCATCGATCCCGCAACCCAAATCTGGGCGGAGAGTTTCGCTGCGCTCCGAGAATTGGACGAGGGGTCCAAATTGAACTTGACGGCCGGGTGCCCTGCGAAGATATTCGCGATGCGTCGGTGGCTTCTCCTCGGCCTCGCCCTGCTCAGCGCCTGTGGTTCTCCGGCGTCCACCGTCACCCACGGGCCGCCGTCGAATTCGCCGACCGGGGCCGGGAGCGAACCCACCGCCAGGTCGACGCCCAACGAAATCCAGTTCGTCGTGCTCGAGGCCCGCGGACCGCACAGCCAGATGGGAGCCGAGCCGGGCGGGGCTGACGCTCATGACCGGGTGGCGATCGTCGGCCTGGACGGGGTCGCCCGAGCCAAGGCCGACTTCACGCCACGGGCCCTTCCCGTGGTGGGAAACGCGGCGGCGCTGCTGCAGCCGGAAGCGCGGGTCTCCGGCGGCCGCGTCTTCTATGCGGATGGGGCGGGGGTCGTCCGAGAACTCACCCGGAGTGGGGTCAAACCCGTCGCGACCTTTCCCTTGAAGGCCCAGCAGGAGATCTCCTTCGGCGTCAGCCCGGACGGCGCGCACCTGGAGGCGAGCCGGTACAGCTTTCCGCCCCTGAACCCCAACTCGACCGACATGAGCAACATGTTCCTCTCGAGTACGTACCGGTACGAGCTGCTCGCCGCCTCCAACGGTGGCGACACCCGCCAGCTCAAGGCGATCAGCGGGAGCTACGAGGTGACCCGCGAGCCCGACGTGGTTGGCTGGGATGCCGCCGGTCCGATCGCTACGCGGGACACGGCATTCGGGACCCAGCAGGGGACGCAAGGGCGGACCCTGTCAGGGCATGCGGTCCGGCTTGACTCGTCGGGGAACGCCGGCCCGGTCCTTGGCGGTCCAGACTGCTCGGTGGCGTCGATCAGCGCTGACCTGCTGCTGTGCGTCGACGACCTGCAAACCAATTACAGCGTTCGGCGCCCCGACCGCACGGTCGTCTGGACGCTGCCTCCGAAGCCGCAGGGCAATTACTACGCGTTCGTCGTGCTGTCGCCTGACCGGGCCCGACTGGCGTTTACCGGCGGCGTGCGCGGGCGGGATGGGTCGAGCGTCACCCTGCCAGCGACCTTTAACCCTGAAGGCTGGCTCGACAACCAGACGCTGATCGGCATCACCGGCGAGAGCAACCAGCAGGAAATGGCGATTGTTCGCCTGTCCAGCCCGACGAAGCTGGACGACCTGGGGTTCAAGGGAGAGTTCATCGGCGTCCTTCCCTAACAGAGAGTTGTTATCGTCGGGCGATGGAAGCACTGCGTGCCGGGGTCCTTGGCGCAACGGGGCTGGCCGGACAGCAGGTGCTCGCCGCCCTGACAGGCCATCCATGGTTCTCGGTCGCCGCGGTGGCTGGATCGCCGGCCTCGGCGGGCAAACGCTTCCGTGACGCGATCCGCGATCCGTCAGGCGGTAGCCGCTGGTTCGCCGATGGGCAACCGGATGGATCCGTCCTCGATCTCGAGTGCCTGACGGCGGAGGAACTGGCCGGGCAGCCGCTCGACCTGGTCTTCAGCGCGGTCTCGAAAGAGGTGGCGCTCGAGTGGGAGCCGCGCTTCGCGCAGCGCATTCCGGTTTTCAGCACGGCATCGGCCTTTCGCTATGAGCCCGACGTGCCGATCCTCATCCCCGGCATCAACGACGCGCATGCGGAGGCGCTGCACGACCAGCGCCGGACACGCGGCTGGCGCGGATTCATCGCGCCCATCCCCAACTGCACCACGACCGGGCTGGCCGTGTCGCTCAAGCCGCTGCAGGATGCGTTTGGATTGCGCACCGTCATGATGACGTCGATGCAGGCGGTGTCAGGGGCGGGCCGCCAGGGCGGCGTCCTGGCGCTCGACGTCATCGACAACGTCATCCCCTACATCCCCGATGAAGAGGAGAAGGTCGAGCGCGAAACACGAAAGATCCTGGGCGCATGGGGCGAGCCCGCTCCCATGACGGTGTCCTGCACCTGCACGCGGGTAAACGTCCAGGATGGTCACACGGAGGCGGTCTTCGTCGGAACCGAACGCCCCTGCGACGCCGCGGCTGCGGCGGAGGCCATGCATCGCTTTACGACCGCCGGCCTCAAGGGACTGCCCTCGGCCGCCGACCGACTGCTGCGCGTCGAGACGGATCCCTTCCGGCCGCAACCGCGGCGCGATCGTGATGCCGGCGGCGGGATGACGGTCACGGTCGGCCGGCTGCGCGACGAGCCGGTGCTGCAGGGTGTGAAGTACGTGGTCCTCTCCCACAACACCAAGCTGGGCGCGGGGAAAGGGGCGGCGCTCGTTGCCGAGTGGCTCACGCGCGAGGGGTATGTCGAGCGCGCCAGCTGAATTGGGCCGGCGCCCCGTCCTGGTGCAGAAGTTCGGCGGCAGCTCGCTCAGCACCGCCTTCCGCATCAAGCGGGCGGCCCAGCGCATCGCCGCGAGCCGCCGCGACGGGTATGCCGTGGTGGTCGTGGTCAGCGCGATGGGCGACACGACCGACCGACTGCTGACGCTGGCCTCCCGGATCACCAAAGACCCGGCGCCGCGCGAGCTGGACTTGCTGCTCTCCACCGGCGAGGGCGTCTCAGCGCCACTGATGTCGATGGCCCTCAACGATCTCGACGTCCCATCGGTCTCGCTGCTCGGCTTCCAGGCAGGCATTCGCACCGACCGGCGGCACGCCCGGGCACGCATCGTCGGGCTGGCCCCGGAACGGGTCGAGCAGGAGATCGCGCAGGGACGGGTGGTCGTGGTTGCCGGATTCCAGGGGATCGGGGACGAGATGGAGGTGACCACGCTGGGCCGCGGCGGTTCGGACACGACCGCGGTCGCCCTCGCCGTGGCGCTGAAGGCCGAGCAGTGCGAGATCTACACCGACGTGCGCGGCATCTTCACCGCAGACCCGCGATTCGTCCCCGGGGCGCGCTTGCTGGCCCGGATCGCTTACCCCGAGATGTTGGAACTGGCGAGCGTCGGCGCGCGCGTCATGCACCCGCGCGCGATCGAGATTGCCGAAGCGTTCGGCATGGAGCTGCACGTGCGATCGAGCTTTCGCACCGACGTGGGGACCGTGATTTGTTCCAATGAGGTGATCGTGGAGGAGCGGAATCGGGTACGGGGGATCGCACACGAAGAACGCGTGGCGCGCTTTTCGGTGGTGGGGGTGCCGGACCGGCCGGGGATCGCCGCAGCGGTGTTCACGCCACTGGCGGAGGCGGACATCGCCGCCGACGTGATCGTGCAGACCGCGAGCCACGAAGGGGCGACCGACATGTCCTTCACCGTCTCGACCGCGGACGGCAAGCGGGCGACCAAAATCCTGGAAGGAGTGGCGCGAACCATCGGCGCCCGGATCCTCGCCGAGGACGGATTGGCGAAGGTGTCGGTCGTCGGCAGCGGCATCCGCGGCCAACCGGGGGTCGCCGCGACCATGTTCGACACGCTGGCGCGCAACGGCATCAACATCGAGATGATCTCGACCTCGGAGATCCGGATCACCTGCATCATCAAAGCCGAACGCGTCGCCGACGCGGTGCGTGTCCTGCACGAGGCCTTCAAGTTGTAATGCCGCGCCGGGCCGGCGTCAGGGTCCCCGCATCCTCGGCGAACCTCGGCCCCGGCTTTGACGTGCTTGCGCTCGCGCTCGACCTGCATCTCGAGGTCGACGCCGAGGAAGTCGCGCGGACATCGATCCGCTGGGAGGGGGAGGGGACCGGTGAGGTGCCATTGAACTCGCGCAACCTGATCGTGCGCGCCGCGCAGGAACCGTTCACGACCTGGGACCGGCCGTTGCGAGGACTCGACCTGGTAATCCGCAACGAGATCCCGATCGGTCGCGGCCTGGGAAGCAGCGCCGCGGCGATCGTGGCGGGCATCACGATCGGCGCCAGAATGAGAGGGCTCCCGCTGTCCAAGCAGCGGATCCTCGAACTCGGCATGCCGCTCGAGGGTCACGGCGACAACCTGGCGGCCGCCCTCTTCGGTGGCTTCTGCGTCGTCTCCGCGACCGACGGAGGAGCCCGGGTGCAACGGCTCGATTGGCCGGCCCGGTGGCGGGCGGTGCTCTTCGTCCCATCGGATGTGTCGCCGACCCATGAGGCACGCCGCCTGGTGCCGAATCGAGTGCCGCGCGCCGATGTCGTGCACAATCTGGGCCGGGTTGCCGAATGGGTGGTGGCCGTCACCCGCGCCGATCGATCGCTGGTCGCCGGCGCGATGGAGGATCGATTGCATCAGCCGGGCCGGGCGCGAGCCTATCCCTACCTGAACGAGATGATCGCCGCCGCGCGCGAGGCTGGAGCGCTGGGCGCGAGCCTGAGCGGCGCGGGCGGGAGCGTGATCGCGATCGCCGACCGCAAATCCGCGGCGATCAGCGCGGCGATGGAACAGGTCGCGGCCATCCATCGCGTCGCGGGCCAAACGCTGCACTTGCGCGCCTCAAGCGCTGCACTCGTCAGCTGACGGGCGACGGTCAAACGGTTTTCGTGACCGCTATTCTGGTGGCCCTTCGAAAGATGGGGTATAGCTCGGCTCTGGCCTCAGGGCGCTGCTAGACGGAGAACCTCAGCAACGGCGGCCGCTAAGTCGTCGACGCTCAGTCCCAGATCGACCCGAATAACAGGCAGGTCCAGAGCAGTGGCCTCACGCAGTAGTTCGTCGGTAAACAGGCGATCACGCTCGAGCAGATTGGCCAAAGCCCGATCTGGATCGCTCGTCTTTCGAGGAATATCCCAGGTGGAACCACGGCCGTCGAAGGCTGCGCGCCGAAACTCCGGCGTCGGAATGAGCCAGACTGCCTGACCCGGTCCGCTCAGGAGCGGCGCTACAAGGCGAGGCAATAGCGTGAAGCCCTCGGCGAGGACGGGAGGTTTACGCGGCAGACCGAGGAGATCGTCAACCATAAGCTCAAACTGCTCCCCTTGGAAGCCGTGGAACGTGCTGAGCATGACTTGCGGGGAGCGATTCAGCCATCTCTCGTCCATATCCATGGCCAGGAACGAATGTAGAAGGGGAGCGTCGACGGCCGTTGTTCGTTCAGCGTATTTTGAAAGGGGTTCAGTGTGGTAAACGCGGAGGCCGTGAGTCGCTGCGAGGCGTCGAGCTACGGTCGACTTGCCGCCGCCGCTTCCACCTCCGATGAATCGGACGTGGTGGAGTGCCGCCTGCAGATCCTCAGAACGACCGGAATGACGCTTCATGGCTTCTACCCATTCCCATGAGGCGACCGCCATCCCTCTTGGTCGAGGCCCTCGGCAAGGCTCATGAACGCGTTGGCATACGAGGTGTCGGGTGTGGAGATTCCGCTTGCGGCCAGTGTCGGCATAAGGTGATCCATCTCATCCATCAGAAGCCGGAGTTGTCGCAGAGGAGGCGTCGCGCCGATCTGGCCGTGCCTAGCAGCGGGCGTGCTGCGGATTTGTGTCAACTTGCTCTTCGAGTCCTCGGAGGATGCGCTCCGCCTTCTCGTCCCAGCCGCGGAGGGCGTACTTCGCCCCAACAGGGACCATGGCCCAGAAGAAACCAACTCGGTCTGCGTCGGAAGGGGCCGGCTGGCCACGGTCGGGTCCGGCAGGCAGATCTCGCCGACTCATGAGTTCCGCGAAAGAGGCGGGAGGATACGCGCGTCGAACAACTCTTTGTCAAAAAGCAAGTGCGCATCGCTCGGATAGAGCGCGAGGCGGGACCGGTGCCAATACCAATCGACCGCAATTGGAAGCGGCGTAGATCTGAAACCCGCGCTCGCATAGGCGCCGCCGCTGGGCGCATTGCCCGGCACTTCTTGTAGCCGCACGGTTTCGCCGAAGCGGGTGATTTCCTGAACGGCGTGCTCGAGGACGGCGTCGGCGTGGCTGTCGTCGATAACGACAACGATGTCGATATCACTGAGCTCGTCAGCCGAGCCATTTCCGAAAGAACCAACCAACCACGCGGCTGTGAAGCGCACATCGTTAGCAAGAGTTTGCTCGAGGTCGCGCAACCACGCATCACGATGGGCAACCTGCTGAGCCAGGGTCTCAAGCGCGGTCACAAACCGGCCCGAATCCTTAACCCGGAATCTGCTTGCGGACTCAACCGAAGCTCTCGCTTTATCCGGCCGGCCAGTTCTTCGGTCTCTCCATCCGAGAAACTGAGGTACTCGTTTCGATCCAACAGTGCATATTGTTGCTGGTCGAGCGGAAGCCCGGGAGGCGATGGAACAAGATGCCAGTGGACGTGACGGTTGCCTTGTTGGCTTCCAAGGCTAAGGATGTAGAGGCGTTCGGTAGGGACGGAACGTCTTAAAGCCTCACCTACCTGATAGATGACTCGCTGGAGCGACAGGTATTCATCTTCTGAGAAGTCGCCTGTCACTTGCTCGCGGTGAACGCGGGGCGCCACGAGAGTGTATGCGGGTACCGTCGGATATTTGCTCAAGAAGGCGATCGCAACTTCGTCCTGGTACAAAATCGCGTGAGCGAAGTTTGGGTCGCCCGCCACAAGGCTGCAAATAAAGCAGCCTCCGCCAAGGCGACGTCTTACTTCATCGTGGTCGATCGGACGCCACATCGGCATGAGCCGCCTTCATGCTCTCAGATGTCATGGTCGATCAGGACAGACAGGGGAGTGGCGAGACCTAGCGGGCCAGGAGCAGTAACCAGCGGAATCCGATGAATTCGCGCTGCGCCGCCGTCGCGAGGTTCGACGGATCGAGGCGCAGCACGACCGTGCGTTGCTGGCCGTCTTTGCCGTCGCTCCAGCTCGTCGCAAAGAGCGCGGTGGAATCAGGCGCATACGCGATCTGACCGAGATCGAGGCCTCGCCGGTCGGCGGTGACGGTTGCGCTCTGAACGTCGATGATCCGGACACCCAGGCCACGACTCGTCGAGACCCGGCTCGTGGGATCGATCGTAAGCTCGTGCGCGGCCGCGATCAGACGGCGACCGTCCGGCGAGTAGTTGATGCTCCAGATGGTGCCGACCTCGGCCTTGGCATCAGCCTCGATCGGGCCGATGCCCAACCCGCTGGTCGGCGCTGAGGGAACCACGACCGGGCGCGTCGCGGTGATCTTCATGCCGATCGGGTCGATGGTCATCAGGCGGCTTCCGTCCGCGTAGAGCACCGCGAGTTGCGATCCGTCGGGGCTCAGCGCAGCGCCTGGCTGAAGGATCGTCGTTTCTTGCTCGGATCCAATCGTTTGGCCGTTCCGCCACACGCCTGCCGCCACACCGGTCAATCGCAGGCGCGCATTCTCGCGGCCGGCGTGCAGGTCATAGCGTACGAGCACGGGCGTCACCGGGCCGGTGGCGTTGTATCCGGATCCCGGGACGAGGATGCCGTAGAGGTAGGCGCCGGTTGGATCGAGCCATGCGCTGAAGAGGTCGCAGCAGGGGCTGTCCAGCGTCTCCAGGCTGCCGGTGACTCGGCCAGTGCGGGTGTCGAACACGCGATAGGAATGCCCAGAGCTGTCAAAGGCGAGCAGCCGCGTTCCATCCGCCGTGAGTGCCGGCCCGGTCGCAATCGACGACTGGAACGACGTGCGGAGGGCGCCGGTCCGACCGTCGCTGATGCTGATCGACGACGTCGCGTCGGGCTTGTAGTCGACCTCCACGAGCGTCGATCCGTCGGCGGACGCCGTCACGTATCCGTGTCCAGCGACCGCGGCCCCGGTATCCTTCAGCGTTGCCGCCTCAAGGGGAGTCCGCGAATAGCCTTGTTGCACCGACTGATCGCTGCTCACAAAAAGCGCCCAGCTCGAGGGCGGATCAAACGGTTTTGGCGAGGGTCCCGTGCTGGCCGGCTTGAGCGCGGACTGTCCACAGGAGACCAACACGACGAGCACGACCGCGGATAGAGCCTTGCGCATGTACCTAATACAACGGCCGCCTTGAAATGGTTCCTGCCATCAAGGCTACACGTAGATGCTCTGTGCTCGGCCGCGCTTCTGACTACTGCCCGAAGTTCACGATTGCTCGGCCGTTCTGACAGGTGTACGAATAGGACCCGGTCAGGAAGCCGCCGCCGCTCCCGCCCCCTGAGACCGCACCGGGCGGGCAGGCAACGATGCGTGCCGTGATTTCGAATCCAGCCATAAGAACGACCACGGCCGCCAGAATGCCCGCGTCGCGCCCTGAACGAAGACGATGTACCGGACGTACAGGACGTCGACCACGACCACGAGGATCGCCACGACCACGCCGAAGCGGCGTATCACCTACCGCGATGGTAGGCCGTTCCTGGCCAGCTCGCGCGAGGAAGATCCGCCGCAAGCCATCATGGCTGTGCCGAGTTCTACTGAGGTGAAGATCCCAAGGCGAAGTGAGCTGCCGACGGCGATCGCAGGCCTGGTCGCTGTACTGGCCGCCGTGACTCTTTTAGTCGGCTCGCCGAAATCGACAATCTCTCGGGATGAGGCCATTCGAACGGCTCTCCATGCGCCCTGGAACCAGCAGCTCCCGACGGGCCTCGTCGCGGGGGTGAAACTCATTCATCGTTACGACTTGCCCAGAGTGATCGGCCAGGACGGTGCTACGGATGCCAAGCCGTGGGACCAGGTCTGGGTCGTCGTCCTGAAAGGTGACCTCGTCCCGGCGACGATGCCTGGAGGGCCACCACCCACCTACACCGTTGAAGTCATCCGTGACAGAAGGCCTGCTGTCGTGGAGGTTTACGTCAGCGGCAGACCTGGCGAACGACCGGCAAATTGGGACCAGCTAATGGACCTCGAGTAGCGCGGTCGCCCTGACTAGGTAACGCGGCGATTGACCCAGTACACCGCGAAACCGAGCACCAGCAGCGCGAGGCTCGTAAGAATCGCAGACTCGATCGTCTGGAAGGCCCAGAAGCGAGCGCCCGGCTGAAAGTACTGGATGGCGTAACTGGGCCGGGCGGAGGCAGCCGGCTGACCGCCCAGCAGGTGCCCGGCCGAATCGTAAAAGTTGGGAGTGCCCAACCACCATGCCGTGGGGTTGGTCGAACCGCCGACCTGTGTCAGGTCGGTTGTTTGCAAGCGCACCGGCGCGACGTAGTTGGCCCGTGCCAGCTCGGCAATCCCCACGCGGATCACAACGAAAGCAACCAGCGTGGCGGCCATGGCGGGCACCGACCTGCCGATCAGGGCGCCGAAAGCGACACCGAGCGCCAATGCAAGCAGGGTCGCGGCAGGTACGACCGGGGTCTGCTGATCGAACACATCCCAGCGGTTGACCGAGGACCCCTGCACGTTGAGAAAGATGATTTCCAGGTAGCCGACCACCGCCGCGGCGGCAACCACGGGAACAATCACAAGAATCAGCTTCGCCAGCAGCCAGTGGAGGCGGGTCACGCCCTGGGTCCAGGCAAGGTGCTGGGTGCCGTTCTCTATCTCTCGCGCAACCAGGGGGGCACCGATAAAGGCGCCCGCCAGCGCGGGAAGAACTACGAGGCCGTATTGCGAAAGATTGAACTGCAGGATGGCCTGGGCGAGTTGTCCCCATGCGTCACCCGGAAGGCAGTAGGCCTGGCCTCGCGTCGCACCGCAGCCTGCGGAAGCAAGCGAGATCTGGTACGCGACATAGGCGGTCACGCCGCCCAGCAGAGTTGCCAGCACGAGGGCCCAGAGACCTTCGAGCCGATGCTGGCGCCAGGTCACCCAGGTCACGATGCGGCCCTTTCCAGCTCGGGCCTCGGAAGCGTCCCGGCCTCGGGCGCGGAGAGGTAGGTGATGACGAGTTCCTCGAGCGGCAGCGGCTCCTCCCGCCACCCCGGTCCGAGGGCCGGGACCGCTCCGCGGATCCAGAGCGATGATTGCCGCTCGGTGTGCTGGGCCTTGACCACCTCGGCATCGCTGAGGCGCACCTCGCCATTGAGGCGCGGGCCGACCAGGAGATGATGCGAGGCGAGGAGGCCGTCGATCTCGCCGGCGACCTGCACCCGCCCAGCCGCGATGATCAGCAGGTAGTCGCAGACCCTCTCGAGATCGCCCATGACATGCGAAGAGAGCAGTACAGTCGAGCCCTCCTCGGCAACCGCCTCGGTCAGCCTTTGCATGAACTCCCGTCGGGCCAGTGGATCGAGGCGCGCAACCGGTTCATCGAGAAGCAGCAGCTCCGGATGTTTGCCCAGGGCCAGCGCGAGCGCGACCTGTGACCGCTGGCCACCGGAGAGATGCCCGATTCGCTTTTCCAACGGGATACCGACCCGCCGGATGCGCTCCTCCGCCCCGGCTCGATCCCACCGCCGGTTCAGCTTCCGGCCGAACTGGAGCATGTCGGCGACCGAGAAGCTGCTGTAGAGCGGCGTGTCCTGGGCGACAAAACCGACGCGGTCGAGTAGCAGCGGCAGCTCCGCCATGGGTGATCGGCCGAAAACCCTGATTTCGCCCTCGCTCGGCGTCAGCAGCCCGGCGGCGAGGTGCAGCAGCGTCGTCTTGCCGGCGCCGTTAGGCCCGACCAATCCGGCGATCTTTCCGGCGGGCACCCGGATCGAGCAATCGCGCAACGCCCAGGTCCGCCCGAAGCGTTTTCCGACAGCCCTCGCCTCGAGCGGTGCGTTCATGCTACGACCTTCCTTGCCTTTTCGTGCAGCACGTGCGCAACCAGTGCTTCGATCGTTTCCTGATCCAGCCCGGCCTTGCCCGCCTTACGAATCCAGGCCTCGAGCTCGGCGCGAAGGGATCGATAGCTCGCTGCGGCGACCGCCGGCGGCACCTCGGCGGCGATGAAGGTACCGACCCCTGGTCGGCTGACCACGAGCCCCTCGTGTTCCAGGTCGCGGTAGGCGCGGAGCACGGTGTTCGGATTCAGGGCGACCTGGGCAACAACCTCTTTGACTGTAGGTAGCTGGTCACCCGGTTTCAGGATGTTAAAGAGCACCGCCCGCCGGACCTGCTGCATCAACTGGACGTAGAAGGAAACGCCCGAGTTGGAGTCGAGGTGAAAGGCGATTAGTGCCAAAGTGCTAGCACACTAGCACACCAGGGGTCATCGGGTCAAGAACGCAGTATCTGAGTTGCTTAGCTTTGCGCCGTCAGGGGCGTAGATTTTTTTTTTGTTGTTTGGTGTGTTGTGATTTTATTTGTAGTAGTAGGGGTTTTGGATGGAGTTTGTGTTGATGAATGGTTTAAGTGAGTTTGTGGTGATGTGGTAGTGTGGGATGTTTGGTATAGTAAATTGTTGAGTATGGGTATGGTAGGTGATTTGATGATTGTTTTTTTTTATATGGTTGAAGTTTTAGTGAGTGTTATGGTTGGGTAGGTGGTGTGGGTATATTGATGTTTTGAGTTTGGTTTTTGTGTGTGTGTTGTTTTGGTTGGTTGTTTAGTTGATGTATGATAGTTGTGTGTGTGTTGTTGATGCGTTTTTTGTTGTGTTGTTTTTGGTGTTATAGTGAGGTGATTTTGGTTTTTTATTGCATGTTTTTTTTGTTAGGAGTGGTGGTGGTTGGTTGGTTGGTAGTGTGTGTTGCTTAAGTGATATTGGTTTTTGATTGCGCTGGTTGGTGTGTTAAGAATGGTATGTTGGTGAGGTTGGTTTTTTTGAAGATGTTGTGTTGCTTTGTGGTGTTGGTTGGCGCTTAATTTGGGATGCGTTGTTTGGTGAGATGCTGTTGTGAGGTGATGTAGCTGGGGAGTGGGCTGAAGGTGGGGATTTGGTGGTGAGTTGTAGCGATGTTGGAAAGGGTGATTGTTGAGCTTGAATTTGTGCTTTGCTGCGATGCGCTGGTGATTGGTGGTGTGTGTGTGCGCATATGCTGCTTACTGTTTTTGCGTTGCTTATGTACATGCTTGTTTTGCTGAGAGCGTTGTGGTATATGTAGTGCTTTGTGTGTGATTGCGCGCAGCTCAGCAGCGATTGCTGCTGGCAGCTGGCTTGCTAAGCTCGTTCGAGATGTTTTGTTGTGGTGTGGATTGGTGCTTTGTGGTAGGTGCTATATTAGGATGCTGCTAGTTGATAGTGAATAGTGTGATATATCTTTGTGATTTAGGGGTGAGCTCAGAAAAGGTGATGCTCTTGCTACATTAGCTAGCGCGCGAGTTGACTCTCTCGCACACGCTGGTTTTTTGATTTGCTGCCTGGCTTCACGGTGGAGCTGCGTGGGATATGCGGTGACGACACGGAGGACTACGCGCTCACGCGGATGAATGCGACTGCCGTGACGAGATGCGCTACGCGCGCTTGTGTTAAACGACTGCAGGGAGGCGGAAACGGTGAGCTTGCTGGCACTACGGAATCGCGTCGCCCAACATCCATTGCCATTGGAACGCCGGTCACCGTCACCGGCGCGTCGGGCACCTCCGCACGCACCGTCCGGCTGGATGGCAACGGGAACAGCCAGGTGCTGGCCGTCGACCAGGCCTACACAGTTTGTGTGGATCCCCTCAGGGGTCCAGAGCACACTCGCATTCATCCCGACCAACATCGACGCGACGCTGCAGCACCTCACGATCCAAAACGGCTCCAGTGACCTCGGGGCGGGGATTTCAGCCGCGACTTCTCCTATAGCGGCAATACGACCGGTTGACTCTTGATCACGTCGCGGTCACCAACAACACGGGACTCTACGGCGCCCTAAAGCTGGACAACAGCGACACCACACGCTCAAGGACGTGACCATCTCCGGGAACCATGGATTCAATGCCGGCATCGTGGCCGGCGGCTGGTCCAGGTGACGATGATCAACACCACGATCTCTGGGAATGGCGATTCGACATCAAGGGTCGGGGCCATCTTCGCGGAGGGAACCGTCCACGTCGCCTGGAGCACCATCGCCAACAATACGGCCTCGTACTCAGGCGCTGGCGGCGCTGGCGGCATCGTCACAAGTGGTGGATCGGTTACGCTCGCGGCCGATGTCCTGGCCGGCAATGGCGTCAACTGCCTGATTCCACCAACTATGGCGGAACCGTGGCCTCCAATGGTAACTCGGTGGCCGATGACGCGAGCTGCGGGCTGACCGGCACAGGCGACTAGCCGAGTACGAACCGCAGCTCAGCCGCTTGCCAACAATGGCGGTGAGGTCGACACCAGGCCCTCCTGTCGACTAGCCGGCGCTCGACAAGTCGCCCGCCTGCGACCAGAACCTTGCTGGCGGTTTCGCGGCGTCCGCTCCGCTCACGACGATGCCCGCGACTCCACACGCCTGCCGGTCCCGGGTGCGACGCGGGGGCGTTCGACTGCGGCTGACACGACCCCTCCGACGACCACCTTCAGCGCAACCCGGGGACCGTGCCGCCTGGTTGGCCCCTACTCACCGCCACCGCCTCGGGTTCGATCACCTCAGGGACGACCGTCATCCCGTTCGCACTCACGTGCTTCGATAGTCGAGGCTTGGTCGCGACCTGACAGCCACGGACAATGTCGCGGTCGACCACATCGACTACACCGGCGCCGGCCTCCACCAAGGTCGGTGGAATACGGGGTCTGGAACGTTCACGGGAAGCACGGGCTCGGTCGCCATCACGACGCCGGGCTTGACCTACTGACCTACCACGCCACCGACAAGGCCGGCATGCCGAGGTGCCCAAGACGGAGTTGATCTTCGTCTCCCGCGGGGCGCTCGCCTGCGCATCGACGCCGGTCGATCCCGCCGCGATCCCGCCGCACGGCACCTGGCGGCGACCGGTTCGCTAACCAGGTCCGGGCTCACGATTCCGTTCGCGATAAGCATCCCCTACGACGACGGGCTCGCCGATGATTCACCGGGCGAGCCGTCTCAGCCGGGATCCCGGCATCGTCATGGCCGTTCCGTCGTTGCCGCATTCCTCCGCGTCGTCTGGTTGGGGACGCCGAACCGCCCCGCGATCTTCGATGAGTCGTATTACGTCAACGCCGCACGCGTGCTGATCGGCCATTCCGCCAGCGGCCATTACCGCGGGCTGGCGATTGGCCTTGACCCGAATCGCGAGCATCCCCCGCTCGGCAAGGCATTGATTGCGCTCTCCATGACGCTGTTTGGGGACGGGCCGCTGGGATGGCGCCTTCCCAGCGTCCTTGCAGGAACGGGAGCGGTCGCGCTGGTTTATGCACTGGTCCGGGCCGCCGGATCAGGCGCGTGGCTGGCAGTCGGCGCTGCTGGCCTCTGTGCCTTCGATAGCCTTGCCTTTGTCAGCGGACGGATCGGGACGCTCGACATGCCGATGGTTACGCTCCTCCTTCTGGGCGCTTGCTGTATCTGCGCGGTAAACCGGTGCTGGCCGCTGTGGCCTGTGCGCTCGCGGCGGTGATCAAGATCTGCCGCCTGTACGGTCTGGCCGGCCTGGTCCTCACGCGAGGTCGCCCAGGCGCGCCTCGCGCGCCCCTGGGCTCTGCCCGCGTGGACACGCGCGAACGAGTCAGCGCCCTGATGACCTTCCCTTCGCCGTTGCCGGCTTGGTGTTCCTGGACCTCGACCTTCGCTTCACGACCTTCCAGACGCCCTGGGAGCATCTCGCCTGGATCTGGAACGCCGGTTTCAGCCTGCAGACGTCGACGGTCCCACCTGGTCCCGAAGCCTTCCGTGGCAATGGATCGTCAACCAGGGGCAGATGACGTACTACCGCGAGGCCGGAGTCTTTTTCCACGGGGCATTGAACCCAATCATCATCGGGGCAGCGCCCCTGGCTGCCATCTACAGCGCCTGGCGGGCGTGGCGCTTCCGGGACCTACTCTCGATCTGGGTCGTGGCCTGGATCGTGACCAATTACCTTGTTCTTTGGCCCCTCGCCGCCCTCAGCCATCGGATCATGTACATCCACTACGCGTTACCTGTCGTCCCGGCGATCGCGGTCGCTGTCGCCCAGCTCCTGACGGCACCCGGCATTGCCCGGGCCGTACGCGCCGGATACGCTGCGGCAGTTGGGATTGCGTTCATCGTCCTCTTTCCCTTCGGGCCGTGGGTGTCTGAAACGCCAGCTGGTGGTCATTCCGACCTTGACGAGCGCGCGAGCACGCGAGGGGCTGGTCGAGGCCGTGCGCGCCACCGGGCGCGATGTCCTGATCGTGGACGACGCGTCGCCGGATGGCACAGGTCAGCTGGCTGACGAGCTGGCAGCAGCGGACGCGCACGTCCTGGTGCTGCATCGAGAGCGGAAGCGCGGCCTTGGCGATGCCGTCATGCACGGATTTCGCGAGGGCCTGAGCCTCGGCTATGACCTGCTGTTTGAGATCGATGCCGACGGGTCCCACGCCGCCGCGGATCTGGAGCGTCTGGCGGAGGCGGCGGAGCTTAATGGCGGCATGGCTCTCGGATCCCGATTCGTGACTGGCGGCATCGCCCGCCATCGTCGATGGCGGAGGAGCTGGCTGTCCTGGATCGCCAACATGCTCTGTCGCATTTGCCTCGGTGTCCAACCAGTGGACTGGACATCCGGATACCGATGCTACCCGCGCGAAGTCCTCGAGGGAATCGGGCCGGGCAGGATCCGGTCGGTCCGCTATGGGTTCCAGATCGAACTCGTCTTCTGGTGCCGCAAGCTGGGCTACCCGGTGACCGAAGTCCCGATCCAGTTCCGAGACCGGGCAGTGGGTCGGTCGAAACTGTCGGCCGTCGACATGTTCGCGGCCCTGGTCACGCTCGTCGGGCTGATTCCAGCCCGATGGTCGCCACGGCCTGACCGCGCCGTGCGGCGGATCGACGATTGGGGGACGCCGGCGCGCTAAATGACCGGCTCAGCGACGGACGCGGTAGCGGATGTGTGTGGCCTGCGGCGTGTCGATCACCCGGACGATCTCCAACTCGACGCGCGACGGCAACTCCTCGAACAGCCGACGGCCACGACCGAACAGCACCGGGATCTGATGGATCTGCAACTCATCGAGCACCCCGGCCTCGAGCGCCCGTTGTGCTGTGTACGCGCCATGCACCAGCACGTTCCGGTCCCCGGCGGCGGCCTTCGCCTGTGCCATCGCGCTGGCGATCCCATCTGTCACATACGTCACCAATGGATACTTCGCGACCGATGGTCCCGCCGGCCGGTGACTGGGCACGAAGATCGGGACGCCGTCGTGGTGATCACCGCCCCAGTGATCGGCCTGTTCCACGGTATTGCGACCGGCGAGGACCGCTCCAGTTGCTTTGGCTTCATCTAGAAATTGCTTGCCTATCGGCTCAATGGACTCCGCGTTCGGCCCGGGGTCCGAAGCAAACCCGTACCACTCGTGCAGCCGCATGAAGCCGTCACCGCCTGGGTTGCCAGGTTCATCGTTGGGGCCAGCGATGTACCCGTCGAGTGACATCGACATGTAGAGCACTGATGCCGACACTTCGACCTCCCTTTAACTCGATCCAAACTTGTCTCACCTTCTTGCAGACCGGGAATGGCGGCATTTCTCATCGGCCCGCCCCCTGTCTCGCACAAGGAGTAACTCAACCGGGCCTGTAACCGTTATATCTCCAGGCAATGTCTGTGGCGCGTAGCGTGACCTATTTCGTGGCTCTGGCCAACCTCGCTGCCGCCCTGGCTGGTTGCGGACAGGTGGGCTACCCGGGCGCCGTCCCGCCGGCTCATACGCAGACCTACCGGACTGAAACCGCCTCGCCTCTGCCCGCCGGCGTCGACGCCATGATAGGACTGGAACAGAGGCCGATGAGGCCGCCCACCCTGGTAGCCAATGAAACGTGTTCGGCTTCCTCTCAGGCTGATCTGGGAGCGGTGGCGCCGAACTACGGATCGGGTGTCGGGCCCGTTTACCTGTCGGGCCAGGACAGCTGGTACGCCGCCGGGCAGGCGGCGATCCTCATGGTGGACTCCAAATATTCCGGACCGCTGCTGGTGCGAGCGTTCCAGTTGGGGGGTGACGGGAAGTCGACGGTCACGCTCGCGGATTTACCTGCGCTTGACAACACCAACGCCGCGGACAAGGAGCGGCAACATGGGGTGGCGGTGGTTTCGGCACTCCACACGACGGGAGGCGGCTTGTATTTGGGCGCGGTGGCCCCGACTTCGTTCTGGAGAGCCTGGTTCGGGCGGCTCGCCACAGACAGCCCTGGATGCTTTGGGCTTCAGGTGGACGGCGACGTGTTCACCGAGTTCATCGTGTTCGCGGTCAACCCAGGAACACCGCCACCCGGCTGATCAGCGCCCCGTGCGCACCGGCGCCGCCGTCTGCTCCCACACCCAGAGCTGTTCGTTGGGCGGCGGTGGGGGAGCCGACAAGTCGAGACCGGTTTGGTCCGCAATCTGCTGAAGGTGCCAGCGGTCGAAGGGGTGCGATGACATCGCCAGCTTGCCTAGGGCGCTGCTGGGATCCTCGCCTTCGATCACGGAAATGACGAGATCGACGTGTGGAGTGTGCTGGATGAACATGGTGAGGCCAAAGCCGAGCCGGCGCAGGCTTTCCTCGAACTCGGCGGCGTGGATGCCATTTAGCTCGGCGGCAAACTCGTGCAGGCGCGCCGTCTTGCTCGGCAGCAGTGGCAGGGCCGCGACATAGAGCGTGCCGGGATGGGGTGGAAGCTGGCGGATCAACAGCTCGACCCTGGGCGCGCCAGCCGCTGGATCGGTCCCGTGCAGCGCCGAAAGTCGCTCTGACAGCCAGCTTTCGAAGGCGCCGCCGGATCCCGGCAGGGCGCTGGATGCCGGGTCGAGCTCGCGATACGTGAGCAGCTGGCTGCCCTGCGGCGTGCGTTGCAGGAAGACAGCTTCGCGCGTCACGCCAAGTCGACGCCGTAAAGCGCTGTACTCGGTATTTCGGGACGCGAGGTCCCGCACAAACGACGGGAGTTCACCTTCCGCCAGCAACGGCATCGCGTAAGCAGTGACACGCATCGATTGATCGCCTCCTTCGGAATTGGTTGTGATGGTCGCCTGGCAGGCGTAGACACGACAACGGGCACGGAATTCGTTGGGCCGAGGAGCCCCATGAAGTTCTCCCTCCACCACGGCGAAGAGGGTATTGGCCCATTGGTACCTCGGGTGGGCCGTCCGCAGCGTCAGGGAGCTGATGAAGATGCGACCCCCCTCCTCGATCTGGGAAAGGCCATTCATCTCCACGAACAGCGTTGCCCCGTCGTCGGTTTGGAGCAGCCCGCGCAGGGCGGGCGTATTGACGTTGTCGGCGCGCTTCTGCGCGATGTTCGTCAGGCGCAGCCGACCGCGAAGCCGATCGCTGCGCCAGGTCCCTTCCAGGGCGGCGTAGTATTGGCCGCCGACCCCGAAATCGACGAAGTCGAGGCTCGGGCCAACGTAGGTGAGTTCCATCTCGCCCATCGCCGCCAATCTCATGTCTGCCTCCTCCAGTGCGTGGCCTCGTCATGCACGGTACGCCTCGCCAGCCGGCGACGAATCAGGGGAACCCCTCGTCGTTCAGGCCAGGGTCGCGCCGCCTACCGAAGCGTGGCTCGCCAGGTGGGCCGCCAGCTCGGTTCGCGATCGCACCTTGAGCTTGTCGTACACCCGGGAGAGGTTGGACTCGATGGTCTTGACACTGAGGAACAGGGCAGCGGCGACTTCCTTATTGGTGCGTCCACTCGCCACGAGTTCGGCCACGCGCGCCTCGGTCGGCGTCAATGCCGAAAGATCGCCCCCCTGAGGGGCGATTCGGCTCAGCTCCGACTCCGCATGCGCGATCCAGGCGGAGGCGCCAAGCGAGGTGAAGATGCGCACGGCGGCCTCGATCTGTGTCCGCGCCAGCCGCTTTTGTTTCAGCCGTCGAAGCGCCCCGGCGTAAGCCAGGTGCGTACGAGCGCGCTCCAGCGGCATGGGCAGGAGATCGTGAGCGTCCAGCGCCTCCTCGAAGGCCACGGTGGAGTCGGCCAGCTCCCCCCGGCCGGCCGCGAGCAATGCCCGGCAGCGGGCGCCGATCGCATGCTGCCAGGGGTCGCCGAACCGCGCCTCGTCGGCAGCCTGGCGAGCGTAGGCCGCCTCCGCTTCCTCGGTGCGGCCCAGACTCAGGAGGGTTTCGACTTCATCGCCCTCACTGCGGATGATTCCCGAAAAACAATTCGAGGAGGCGCGAGCACGCGCACGCAACTCTTCGAAATAGGCGTTGGCGGCGAGCGGGTGTCCGGCGGCCAGCTCCGTCGAGCCCAGGATGGCGAGGGCCCGGCGGCGATACGGCTCGTCGCCGATAGCGACGGCAATCGCGAGCGCGTCCCCAGCGTTGCGTCGAGCCGCCTGGAGCTCGCCCCGGTAGCAGGCCAGGAGGGCAGTCAGGATCAACGGTAGCCGCTCATAGGTTCGCTGCCCCGTATGAATGACGGATTTCGCGCATTCATCGGCGTAGACGGCGGCCAGCAGCCAGTCGCCAGCCCAGCACTCCATCTCGCCGAGATGGAAGAGGATCGGCGCGCGAACCGAGTCATCGCGTCCGTCGGTCAGCAGCAGGGCTCGTTTGAACAGGGTGCGGGCGCGCGCGAAGTCATCGGACCATTTGAGGAGTACGGCCCAATCCAGCAGCGGATGGAGCCGTCCAAGGCTGTCCTCCATCACCATGGAGATCTGGCCGTCAGCCAGCGCTATGGCCGTCTGGCGGGCCGCTGGGGATATCACGCCTGCATGTCTTTCCGCGACCGCCTGCGTTCGTATCGCCATCTCGGAGAGCCGGGGATCATTCGATCGGCGAGCGATGGCACTGAGGCGGCGGCTGGCCACGTGCGACGCCCTCCACTTTCCCTGCTGGCCGAGTGCATGGACGAGGTCGCGTTCGACTAACGCCTGGGTGTGCGTATCATCGCCGACCAGGGACAGCGCCTCGGTGAGCAACCGTTCGGCTTCGGCCAGATCGCCCGAGGTGAACAAGATTCCTCCCATGAGCCGCAATGCCTTCGCGCGATGCTGCCCCGACGTGGTGCTTTGCAGAACGGCTTCGAGTAGGGCGCGAGCACCCGGCGCATCTCCGGCTCGAAGGCGGTAGTCGGCGCTGAGGATCCGCCTGCGCTCGATCACCTCTGGAAGCACAGGCGGCGTCAACTCGGCGGCCCGTTGCGCCAGCGCGGAGGCGGCGTCCGGCGCCCCGCGCGCGTTGGCGGACAGTGCCGCCTGCTCGACGGCGTCGGCGACGGCCGCATCGGGCCCCATGGTCGAGAGCGCGAGATGGCGGGCCCGCTCCTCAGCGTCGGTCACAACGTCGGCGAGCCTCGCATGCCAGTTCCGGCGGACCGCGGGCTCGGCCAACGAATAGATGACAGAGGCCAGCAGCGGATGGGTGAAGCGAAGTCGTCCCTCGGCCCGTTCGATCACCCGCGCGTCCAGTGCCGCAACCAGCGCCGGCCCAGCCCGTGGGTCCGCCCGCTGGATCAGCGCCGCATCGGGACGGGAGAGTGCGGCAACCGCGACCAGAATCTGACGAGTGTCAGGTGGAAGCTTCTCGACGCGGCCTTTGATGGCATCCGCCAGGCTTCTCGGGAGCGCCATCGGCTCGCCGACCCGAACCGTCGTTGGGCGGTCAAGGATGAACCGGCCGATTTCCAGCGCGAAAAAGGGGTTGCCGGCGGACACTGCGTTGACCTGGTCGAGCTCCGGCTTTGTGAGGGGACGCTCGAGCCGCTCGAGCAAGAGGTCATCGAGGGCAGTGGGGGATAGGGGCGCCACGGACAGGCGCTCGAACCGCGCGTGTCCCACCGCGTTCTGAATCGAGGAGGCGACTTCCGCCGCCGCGGGCAGCCGCAAGGCGGCGAGCACCTTGACGCGATCGTGCTCCAATCGGTGGATCGCGAACGCGAGGACTCGCCGCGAGGGTCCGTCGGCCCATTGAAGGTCGTCCACGGCGAGGATGACCGGACACTCGGCCGCCAGGTAACGCACGACGCGAAGGAAGGCGGTGCTCACGGCGAACTGATCCGCGGGAGCTTGCCGCGCGGGCATCCGGAAGAGCGCCACCTCCAACGCTACCTGCAGCGGCTCGGAAAGCGAAGCGATCGCGTCTTCGGGGACGGGGTCGAGCAAGTCGCCCAGCATCGCATAGGGCAGGCCCGTCTCCGCCTGGGTCGGTGCCGAGCTCAGCAGTCGATGGCCCATCGCCGACGCGCTCGAAAGGGCGGCCTTCCAGAGCGTCGTCTTGCCGATGCCGGCATCACCTTCGAGGAGAAGTGCCCGTGGCCGCTCCTCCGCGAACGCGAGAAAGGCGGACAGTGCCGCCTGTTCTCGATCGCGACCGATTAGCTCTACCCGGACGGCCCCCACGGACCAACGCTACGGCAGACGGCCTGCCAACACAAGTGAGACCGGAGCCTCGGGTCCCGCCCGCGGCTACCTCAACCAGTCCCGTTCGTCGCCATCTTTGGGGTCGGCACCCAGGCTCCCTTCGACATCCCGAACGAGGACTCGACCACCGCGGTGAACGGCCCGATCGTCTCCACCAGCCCCGCGACCGGCGTCAGGGCCAGGACGATCAGGCTCTGGCGGAGGCGCTCCCACAGCGGGAGCGGCTGGTCGCGGAGATTTCGCGCCAGCCCGATCTGATACGACCCAACCCACGCCAGCCCCACGACGAGCATGGCCAGGCGCAGCGGATCCTGGAATCCGGCCGTCCACTCGCCGTGGAGCACCCGCGTCAGACTCGGCAGCGCGAACGCGAGTCCGGTCAGGCCGAAGGGAAACCCGAGCGCGTACGTCGCGATCCGGTAGGCGATGCCCGCGTGCAGCCGGATCCTGGCCGGCCGCGGGATGGCGCTGAACTCGGGCCGGTGCCACATCGCGCCCAGCGCCTGGAGCGCACCTTCCACCCACCGACGCCGCTGGCGAAAGGCCCAGTACGGCGACAGCGGGGGCTGCTCGAGCATGGCCGCGCCATGCCATCCGAAGGCCGCCGCCCCCAGCTCGGCATACGCTTTCAGGCCGAACACCAGGTCCTCCGCGATGAACGGGCGGCCCTCGATCGTACCGAAGTCCCACCCGATGGCGTTCTCGACTGACTCTTCGACGACGAGATTCGATCCATGGAGGTGGTGGGGAGGGGGGTTGCGCATGACCGTGGCGCACTCGGAGCAGCCGAACGGCCGCACGCACTCCATCGTCCGGCACAGCCACGGCGTTCGCGCCCATTCGAGCGGATAGTAGATCGGCCCCTGGCTGATCGGCCGCGGCGTGTTGCTCAGGTATCCGATCAGGATCAGCAGCTGGCCGTTCGTGATCAGGGTCTCTTCGTCGAGATGGACGATGTACGTCGGACCGGGCTTCGCGTTGAACCCGCGGCGCCGCTGATCCACCAGGTAATGCAGCGCTCGCGCCTTGTACTGCGTGCGGTTGGGGGTGACGTAATCCGCCGGCAGCGTCACGGCGGTCAGGGCAAACGCGCTTTCGCGAAAGTGGTCCGTCAGCGTCGTCGCCTCGTCCGCCAGATCGCTGATGACCTCGACGGAGATACGCGAGGCGAGCGCCGGGTACGTCCGGCAGAAGACGTCGAGCTGAATCAGGCTGCGTTCGACGACTGGGAGCGCCCCGCCCTTCGTCGTCACCTGGAACTTCAGGTAGGGCAGTGCACGCCCCTCGAGCTGGAGGGCATCGAACGGCGGGCTGTTGGCGAAATCGTGCCGCGTGCTCAGCCAGCAGCGGTAGTAGTGGAGGTAGCGCGACCCGGTGCCGATCGCCGCCGCCCATAGGCCGATAATCGCGATCTGGTAGAGCGGCGAGCCGTCGCGGATGACGCCGCCCGCCGGGCCGTGGGGAGCGAGCGAGAGGACCACCGTCGAAAGGACGGCGGTCGTGATCATGAGATGGGCGGCCGCGAGGCACAGGCCGACCGCCCTGCCCGGCAGATGCCGGTTGCTCGCTATCACGTCGAGCCTACGGGTGCCCGGCCTCAACTTGATGCCAGCGACGCCCGCCCTCATGTCGACGGCTGCGCCCGGCTGGTGACCGCGACCAGCGCCGCGGCGAGCGCGCTGATCCGCAGGTTGACGGCATCGAAGCCTGGGTCGCTCGTGCCGCCGTGCGCATCCAGCACCGGGCTGGTCAGTCCGAGGATCGAGCCCGTCAGGCCGTGCCCCGGGGCCGCGAGCGGTGCGCCGGCCGAGCCTCGGAGCAGGTCGGAGGTCAGAGCGATCCGCTCGTAGCGCGTCCCCGGGCCCTCCCGGACCGGCCACGCCCACGATACGGTCGCCCATCGCTTGCCGGAGGCGGGGTCGTCGTAGTTCAGCAGCTCAGCCGTGACGCCGTGGCCGAGATCGGCACGGGTCGAGCGGCTGATCCTGAAGCTGTGATAGAGGAAGCAGGCCTCGAGCGAATAGGCGCTCAGGCTGCCGGCGTCCAGCGTTCGCACGACGTCGGCCACGATCATCTGGTTGTCCGCCACGACCGCGAATCGGTCGATGCTCGACCCTGAGCCGAAATATTGTCCCGCCCAGTTGTAGCTCTGCAGGTGCATGACCGCCCACCCCCGCGGCAAGCTGCCGGAGGCGAAGGGTGTCGTTGCCGGACGTCCATCGGAGGTGATCCATCCGGCGTAGCCGCTCAGGTTGCGGTCGGCGAACGTTGCAAGGCCGGCCACCAGTAGGAGGAGTCCGCTGACCGCCAGCCCCGGGGTCCGCCGCCCGCACGTGCGCGGCACCGGTTGAGCGCTCGCGCTCCCTCGCCCGCGCTCAGGATTGATGAATCGAAGACCGAAGCGCGGTGACAGGAGGAGCGCGATCGACACGACGGTCGTGAACACGACCACACCGATGGTCTCGTGGAACGTGCCGAGTGCGAGGCCGGGATGGCCCGCTGACGCGAGCGCAAGGATTGCCATCACGCGCACGAGATTGCCGGCGAATGCGAGCGTTGTGCCGGCGACCAACCACGTCACCTTTTGCGCGAGGCTTCCGCCAAGGGTGCTGACCACCACCCCACCGATCAGGACGAACCCGATGACCGCGTTCGCCCCCGAACACACCGACCCGAGCGCGACGATCAATGGAGCGCCGCCGCTTGCGTGGATGATCAGCAGCGAGGGATCGGCGCCCCGGCTCACGCCCAGGGGGAGGCTCGCGAGGATCGAACCCAGGACACTGTTCGTGACGGTGGTCGTGAGCGCGAGCGCCTTCGGAAGCGCCTGGAGGTACAGGGCGGGCCACATCAGGAAGAGGAGCAGGAGGGCGGTCCGCAGGCGCCATACCCACGCCGCGCCGTACAGGAGCGCGACCGCCCCGCAGACGAAGAACGCGAACGACAGCACGTCGATCCGGTCTATCCAGTAGTAGGTCGACCAGTAAACCGGCATGACGGTGATCATGAGGAGCGCGACGACCAGAAGCGGCACGCCCACCCAGAAATCCAGCTCGTGCCCGTCCTCACCCGAGCCGGTTGCGGCGCCGCGCCGTGCCGCCACCCAAGCCAACCCCAGGGCGAACACCGGCATCAGCGGCAGATAAGCCAGCGGCGTGTCCAGCCGCAGGTAGTCGACGAAGGAGGCCAGTGTGAAGCTGTAGGCGATGGCGGCGAGGGCGGTGAGCGCCGCCGCCCCCACCCACCACTGCCGAATCCGTGAGGTGGCGATCCTCCTACCTCACGACCACGTGCCTGCCACGTCGTCTGTTGAAGCCGATAAGGACCCCGAACGTCACAATCCCGGCCAGCGGTAGGAGCGCCGCGAAACGAACCTCCGGAACTAGCGGCGCCCCGAAGGCGTGAACGATGGCAGAGTAAGCAGTCGCGTAGAGCACGCTCGCCGTCGGGGTCGTGTAGAACTGTGCGAGGTTTGCAAGCGAGGACGTTGGGCCGATGGCCGTGCCAGCGTAGGCCACGGAGTACTGGCAGCTAACGGTTCCTCCAAGGGTCGGCGCGGTCCAGAGGGAGAGCGTGCCTCCGCCTGGGGCCGACCAGCCGCCTGGCGTGGCGGTACCGCCGATACAGTTCGTGAAAGTCGCCTGGTAGTTGCCGGGGTAGCTTGTGGCGCCGGGTCCCGGCGCGAACGTATCCATCAACCAGAGCTGGTTCGACATCGGAAAGTTGACAGTGATCCAACCGGTGGCAGGGTTGGTCGCGGTCCCTCCGGGGTTGTCACACCCGAGGCTGGTGTCGATGTTCTTCAGGGCGGAGACGCCAGGCGGCGTGCCTGGGGGAGCACAGGATGCGGCGCTTGCTCCCACGGCCCCGACCACCGCGCCCCCCGCCATTCCGATGAGCAGGGACCCGGTTGCGGCGACTCTGACCAACGCTGCCGACAGTTTCGATGGGCGCGCGACGTGCATCTTTCTTAACCTCCTGAGAATCGGCTCCAGCGGTACTTGTCGCCGACTCTATGCCCACGCTCGGGCAACCGAATCGGGGAAATCCCTACAAAACCGCCAGGCGCGCCGGATAGGAACAAGTGCCGGCCTTAGTTCGTGCCACCCCTCGTCTGGGCCGTAATCGCCAGTAGAGCCGTCGCCTTTTCGACGTCCGGGTTTGAGCCCCCTCGGCGGCTTCCGCCGTATAGAGAAAAGGTTCGCGTTGGACCGATTTGCGATGCTAGAGCCGTCGATGACATGACCAACACCAACATCCACGTCTCCAGCCGCCTCATCATTCTCGCGGCCGTCGTGGTCGTGCTGATCGTGGCCGCGGTCCTCCTCGTCCTGCTGGTTCGCGATCTGTAGGCAAAAAAGAAATACCCGGCCTCGGAGTGGGGGTCGTGGGCGCGCCAGATTCTCTAGCATCTTGGCCATGCCTTGGAACCAATACCTTGAGGAATGGAGCGCTGCGAATGGCTCGCGCGCGGCGAAGTATGGTGCCCGCGGACGGGACGAGAAGGCTGTGGTCCTCATCCACGGGCTCGAGGAGCAAGTCGACACGATCCGCACCTCTCCCGCTAGCCGCCGCGGATCCATCGGCGCGGCGCCTCCTCTGCGACAACTCCGGTTGCTGATCGACGAGATGGACCACCTCATGGCGACACGAGAATCTCCAAACCGGACACCTCATATGCCCACGCGTTCATGAGCCTTGCCGAGGGCCTCAAACGAGAGGGATGGAGGTCGTCGTAGCGGTGCCAGTCAGTTGATGTTTGGTATCAAATCGCCGGGTTGAAGATTGACACCTCCGATATGTGCTGCTAGAGTCCAAGCGTCCGGCGACAATCGCCAGGATCGTTGGGGAGGCGATCGGGGAAAGTGGCTCACGAGCTACTCGCGGGCACAGGGTCAATGGGCATTGGCCTGGTTTGGGGATGGCTATTGGCTCGGCATATGCTCTGGCTCGGACGCCCCAGGCGAACCTTCCTTGCCGTGGCCGCAACGAGCGTGTTACTTGCTGGCGAAGTCAAACTATTCGTCGACTGGATCGCAATCGCCGTCTGGGTTTTCGCCGTGGTACTCGCCGCGAGCGCGCACCTTCTGTTGCAGATCGCACTGGTTCGATCGGCCTCGCTGCAGGTAGGGAGGGCGACGTGACGAGCGCGCTCGTCCTGGTAGGAGCAGCGGCCTTTGGCTTCGTAATCGGCTGGTACGTCTACTACGTCAATCGATACCGAACTGGTGACGTCCAACTGACGGACTTGGTTACGCTTATAGGCGCCATCGGCGGCGCAGCGATCCTGAAGCTCTTTCCGAGCGGCACCGACCTCTTTGGAGCGTACGGCATCGGCCTCCTCCTCGGATTTCTGGCCTACTTTCTCGTTCTGATTGGCCTGGTCGGCGCCTCCTTACGAGGACCAGCTGACTTCAATTGGGAGTGGTTCCTGGATGGCCGCAGGCGAAATCCGCAAGACCCCTGGGGGTACCCGTCTGCCCAGCAGGTCCGTCCACCGTTCTATCGAGTCGCCGGCCTGGCGCCAGCCGCCGTGAAGGATATCTCCAGTGCGGCCGAAATCAAGGTTGCTGGTGCGGGCGACGCCGGCTCATGGCAGAGTGTCGACGGGCAGGACATGGCACTACGACTCACGATCAAGAACACGGGCGATGTCGCAATCCTCGGAATTGCCTATGACAGCAAAGGGATGCAAAGGGGCGTCGCCACGGCCGGCCCCGGAACTTCAAGCGCGATAGGGGTTAGCGCTGTATCAAGAGTTGTTTTCTCGTGTCAAGGAGCTGGCCGCACCTGTGCCGGCACATGGACGGTGGACCCAATCGTCTAGATCTAGCTCAGATCATCAGGTTTTCTCACAAATGCATCGAGGAGCAAGCTTTGGTGTGGGTCATCCCGCGCATCTGCATCCCTGACGGCAGGGCCCCCGACCGCAGCTTCAATTGCGGGTTCGATCGAGCACGGCACGATCACCTTCGGCGGTCGGAGGCGCACATACAGGCTCTTCAAGCCTGAGTCGCTCCGCGTCCAGAATCGACGGCGATGGTCATGCTGTTGCACTGGCCTCAACCATTGCTGGAACGAGTTTCTCGACCCCACCCTGAATACGCCGCGGTAGGTCCTGATCGACTCGATCCAGATTCCTACTTACAGCCTCGCGCGCGAGCTTGGGCAGCACAGAACCTGAGTTTGCCAAACAGACCAGTCAGCTTCAGGCCATTAGCAAACGGCTGCCCAACCAACCCGTCCAAGCCTTGCCTAGCGCCGGCGCCGACCCTATTGGCCTAGCAGGAGACCCAGACTACCGGCCGCCAACCGACCCCGTTCACGTTGACGTCCACCGTGGCGAAGGTGATCCTGTTTACCGCCTGGGGGCCGAGCGGAAGGCAATTCGGCCGCCCCGAGTCGTGCCAGGCGCCACTCGCGTCCCTCCACTTGACACTTTCAACGGGAATCGCGTACGCCCACCCGTCGCCGCATGTGGCAGTGGCCTGGGTGGGCGCCGCATACGCGCTGCAGGAACGGATGGTCACGCCTGAACGGTTGACGCCAACCAAGTAACCGATCAGCCCGGCAGCAGACAAGCCGACGCCAAGATGGCCACCCATCGCTTCTCAAAGGTGCCCCTCTGGCGGCTTGCGCGCTCCCCTAACGGCTGGACCAGTTATCTCTCCCTACGGATGGCTCGTCGCCTCTCGGTCATGCAAGGCCAGGCGAGTCTAGCACCAGTGTCCGCCACGGGCTACTCCCAGAATCGAATGTCGCAGGTCGGAGTCCGGCCATTCCACGCCAAGCTAGTCGTGTCAGTCGTTTGACCTGAATTCAGTCCGCTCGAAGATCCATCCCCACTGGTCACGTAAGGCCCGTCGCCGCAGCCAGCCGCTGCACGTGGTCGCGCGAGGCGCCGCGCCAAGCTACGCCGCAGCCCAGAAGTCCGGCAGATTCGGTAACTGCCGTTTCACTGCCCCCCATGAAGTCCCGTTCCCCGCTGGGTCGTGCTAGTTTCGAGGCTTGAATCTTGACGACATCGCTCAGCAGATTCGCTCCGCACCTGGGCGCCGAAAGACGAGGCTGGTCGCCATCGACGGCTGGGGCGGCGCCGGAAAGACGCGCCTCGCAACGGAACTTGCCAGACGGTTGCCATCTGCATCGGTGGTCCACACCGACGACTTCGCCGGCCCACGCCAGCCAGGTTGGGATTGGCAGCGCTTTGCTCGCGACGTTCTCGGACCACTGCTCCGTGATGGCTCGGCTCAGTTTCAACGCTATGACTGGGATGCCGATCATCTGGCTGAGTGGCACACCATTCCTCCGGGTGGAACGGTGATCGTGGAGGGCATTTCATCGTCGCGGCGTGAGCTCGGTGCAGTCTGGGACTTGGTCGTCTGGGTTGACTGCCCGCGCGAGTTGCGCTTACGCCGCGGGATCGAACGCGACGGCGAGGCAATGCGCTGGAAGTGGGAGACGGTCTGGATGCCAGAGGAGGAAGAGTACGTGCGGACTCAGGATCCTATCGGGCGGGCTGATGTGATGATCGACGGAAGCGATTCGCGGTTCTACGAGCAGTCCACCTGAAACAGCTCGACGGGCATGCACTACGACGACCCGCCAATTCCCAAATGCAACCGGCTCGCATCGACGCCATTTGTCGGGCTTTCGACCTTGGGCGACCGATTGGTCAACCGATCCGTATCGCCGGTGCAATGAGCAACTCGAACTGGCGAGTTCGTACCGAGCGAGGCAGCTTCTTCATCAAGATCCTCAATTGGGGCGAAGCCGGTCCCGACTGGCGGGTTTCGTATGAGCGCAGGTTTCGACTGGAACAGGCAGCGATCGCGGCAGGTGTGGACGCGCCGAGGCCCATCCTGGCGCCATCCGGCGGTTGTCTGGCTGAGATTCCCGTTTTGGCAGAGCCCCTACTGGTCGTTCGGGCTCACCACTGGGTCGACGGCGCGGGCCTGTCGCCCGGGCCCGCCGCAGCTGGAGTCGCAGCCCACATTGGGCGCGTCCTCGCGAAGATCCACGCCCTGCAACTTGACGAAGCCGCGGATCCGGAGCAGGTCCTGCCGATCTATCCGCTGGAGGACTGGATCCAGCGTGAGCGTGAATTTCCTGAGCTTCGAGGCGTAGTCCCGCTCATGCAACGGCTTCATGCTCTTGTCATCGCGGGCCGCAACCTGGTGGGTCGGACGCTCTTGTGTCATCGCGACATCAATAACCGCAACGTGATCCGCACAGCCGATGGTCGGCTTTTCATCCTCGATTGGGAGCTCGCAGGTCCGCTTGATCCAAGACTCGATGTAGGGACGGCCATCCTGGTATGGTCCGGAGCCTGGGAGGGAGAACCTGACTTGCGATCCGCTCAAGCGCTTATTCGAGCGTATCGGGAGGCCGGCGGTGAGTTTGAGGCGGGGGACGCGAGGTTGTTTGCTTCCTGGCTTGATGGCCTTGGCGGCTGGCTTTGGCTCAACTGGCGGAAAGCCCACAAGGGACGTACGAAGGCGGACCGAATGGACGCGCGACGAGAACTCGCTTACGGGGTCTCCCGCCTCCCCGCTGTCCTTGGCAATGTAGACGGCTGGGCGAGAGCTTTGCGATGAGCCTATTAGGTCTTGCTACGGCGACGTTCGTCCAGATGATCCCGCGACTGGACGAAGGCTTCATGAGTCCTTAACAGCGGTCGGCCGCTCTCGGCTCGAAGCTAAGTGCCTCGCGTACTCAGGCATCAACACCCGAGCCGTCACAGTCCGGCTGATTGCGCGCGACGATGTCCCGAGTCCCTCGCGTCGCATGGCGCCGGAGCACCAGGAACCGTCCAAACTCCAGCCAGGCAATGCCCACGCCAATTGGAACGATGAGCAACTCCACGGGGATAGCCGAAGTAAAGGCTCGCGCCGCCGTGATCGCAGGGACCATGCCGCCCTGGATCAGGAAGATTGAAAACGAGAGGCCGGCCATCGAAAGGCCGGCTGCCGAGCTCAGGAGAGCCAGCGCGGCCTCATAACGCCGGGGAGCGCCGAAGCGACCGCCAAAACGCCGGCGTGCGATCTCCGCCGCCCCGGCCAGCAGGATAACTCCGATGCCAAGCTCAAACGATCGGACGAGGATCGCGGTCAGATGGGTGTGGGGCAAGAGGAGCGTTCGGATGATGGGGGCCAAAGCCCCGGCGTGCGTGCCGGGGCTCGAGCGCACGAACGCCGCGTAGTCCGCGAGATAGTTTCGATCGGTGAGCTTGTTGAGGCCGCTTAACAGGAACTCGAACCCCAGGACCGCCTGGATGAGGGCGCCCGCTGCTAGGGCCACATTGCCCGATTGCGGCAAGCGGTTGCGCCTTTGGTCAAGCCGGCGCCCTGCCTCGATGCGCCGCCTCACGTCAAGCCGGCGGGTTGCTTCAAGCACGAGGGACGGTTGCATTTCGTTTTGCCTCCTGGTGTGCGGTTACTTTTTGCATGGTCGTGGACACCCCGCCCAAACGACCGATCGCCGGTCCAATGCCCGGGAAAAAGTCGAGCAGTGCCCGCAGCAACCGTCCCGGTCCCGGAAACACAACAAGCTCGACTCGATCGCTCTGCACGGCCTTGACGACGGCGCGCGCAACGGCATCTGCCGTTACGGTGCTGTAGGACGGGACTCTCATGTTCATCTCGTCACTGATGCGCTGCCCCTGTCCTGCGCCACGAACCGCGCCCAGGATGAGGACCGATGCGCTCACGCCTCGCTTGTGATAATCGTTGCGGAGCACCCGCGTAAAGCCGATCAGGCCATCCTTGGCGGCCGCGTAGGCCTCTGTGTATGGGAAGGCAATCCGCCCAGCCATCGACGAGATGTTCACAATATGGCCACGACCGCGGCGAAGCATTCCCGGCAGGACGGCATGGGTAAGCGCCAGCGGCGCGACCAGGTTGAGCTGAAGAATCCGCAGGTTCTCCTCGAGCGTCATCGCGTCGAACTCGCGCAGTGGATCCCCGCCGGCGTTGTTTACCAGCAGGTCGATGCCACCCCATTTCCGCTCTATCGCCGCCACCAGCGCTTGCCGAGCACCAGCCTGGGTCAGGTCGGCCTGCTCGATCGAGACGCGGCACCTAGCTTCGCCAGCTCTTCGGCGACGGCCTCAAGATCGGCCGCCGATCGGCCGCTGAGCACGACATTGACGCCGTGCTTGATGAGTTCCCGGGCGATGTGCGGCCCGATCCCTCGAGATCCTCCAGTCACGAGTGCGGTGCGGCCGGTCGCAAGGGCATTGGACGTAGTCATTTGGGTTACTCCTTTTCAAATTGGCTGGGCGTTGACGCGACCTTCTGCGTCCACCAGTTACCGATGGCGGCGCTGTATCGATCGGGGTCGTCGTTGAATGGGAAGTGATGGCCGTCGTCGATCCCGATCGCGGTCACGTCGCGAAAGATCACTCCGAAGCGCCGCTGCCAGCCCATCGAATCGTTCTTGCGCCCGAAGAGTGTCAGGACGGGAACGTCGGCCGAGCTTGGTCTTGAGCTCGCGCTCAAGCTGGCTCATCAGCGGATCGATCGTGATAACCCGCGCCAATACCTGCTGGGTCGCCCGGCGAAAGGCGCGTGATCGCCAGGGGCCGAGGAAGGCTTGTCGATCAGCCTTGCTCAGGTGACGGCCGACGCCAAAAGACGTGGCTGTATAGCGGGCGATGGCATTCGTGTTCGTGTTCAGCGCGCTGACGAGCGGGTTCCGGATCACCCGTAGCATGCGCCGAACCGCCGGATACTCCGCGAGCGGCCACCCAAAGGTATTGCTGATCACGAGGGCGCGGAATCGTTCCGGACGCATCGTGGCAATCAGAAAGCCGATCGGCCCGCCCACGTCGTGGACGACCATCGTCATGTCCTGAAGGTCGAGGGCGTCGATGAAGCCGTCCAGGATCCAGGCGTTGGCGCGCACGCTCTGGTCGTGATCGTCGGCGTCCGGGGATAACCCGCTGCCGGGAAAGTCGAGCGTGAGGCAGCGGAACTTATTGCGCAAGCGCAGGATCACATCCCGGAACATGAAGGACCACATCCCGGCGCTGACGAACAGTAGCGCTGGGCCGGCGCCCTCATCGATGTAATGGATCCGCTTACCGCCGATTTCGAGGAACCGGCTCTGGAAAGGAAAGGCCGGTTGCGGAAGCCAGGCGGGTCGGTCGGGCAGCGTCGTGGTGGCGCGGTCAATGCTGATTGCCATGGAACGGATCTCCTCCAAGTGGTCGAATTTGTGTTCGACCTCAGCATGTGGCCCAGCAACACTTGCGACTTCCCGGGAACTATGCAGATCCCCGTAGCGGAAACCGTGTAGCTAGGCGGCCATCAACCCAGGCCGTGCCGGAGGGCGTAGGCCGTCGCATCGGCGCGGCCGCGGGCCTCGATCTTGCGATAGATGTTGGCCACGTGCCGCTCGATCGTGTGGGCGCTGATCCCGAGGCGGCGGGCGATCTGTGTGTTCGACTCGCCGGCAGCGAGCAGTCGCAGGACCTCGATCTCCCTCCGGCTGAGTGACGCCGCCGGGAATCCATGACGATCCGAGTCGGGCACGGCCTCCGCATTAGAGCCTGATGTCTCAAGCGGCTCCACGCCGTCGCAGAAAAAGCCGAGAAGCAACTTGACCATGCCGTCCGTGCCCTCAAGGAGCAGGTGCGGCTGCGCGCCCTCGAGCACGACGAGATGACCGCGGGGCAGGTCCATCGCCAGCGAGCGAGAGACCTCGATCGGAATCTGGCTGGCCCCTCGGCGGTGGAGCACCAGCGTGTCCGCCGTGACCTTCGGAAGCATGTCCGTGACGTCGATGGCGCTGGCAGCCTGAAAGGTGGCCCGCGCGATTTGTGGGGTCACCGCGCCTCGAAACCCTTCTGCGGTGGCGCGCCCAGCCTCACCCGCCGACCAGCCCATCCACTGGTGCGCCGCGGTGTCCACGAACAGGTCCCAATCCTGCTCGATCAAGCTCAAGAGGGCCTGGGTCCCGGGGGCGCTCATCGCATGCCAGCTCCGGGCGGCCCCGCCGAAGAGGACCATTCGATTTACGCGGTCGGGATGGCGCGCCGCGTACGCCAGCACATGCGGGCACGCGCTGTACTGGCCGATCAGCCCGAAGACCTTCAGGCCTGCCTGGTCGACGACGGCCTCGAGATCCGCGACCATCGCCGTGAGGGTGAGGTCGGTGACATCTCTCTGCGAATGACCAGTCCCCCGCCCGTCGTATTGGACCAAGGTGAGCTGACGCGCCAGCTGCTCATAGGCGCCGCTTAGAAGTGGGTTCTCCCACTCCCCGCGAAGGTTGCTGAAAGGGACTGAAGGTGCCAGAACCACCGCTGGCCCCTGGCCCGCAACGGTGAACGCCAGGCTCGCGCCGTCATAACTTCGCGCATAACTGATTCGAGGCCGGTCGGTCATTCCGATCGAATCTCCAACTGCCGTCGATTTCTCCTTGCCGTAGCGTACGTCCCAAGGACCTGGCCGACCAGTTTCGTATTGGCACGACCGAGCGTTTGTTCGCTCGGGTGCCATAGGCGGCTAAAACGCATTGAAGAGAGGGTGCCGACGCACCCTCTCCGATTCTCCACAGGAGAGTCCTTTGCGCCTTACGCTGCCTCGGGAACTCCGGCAACCTCGGTGTGTTGCGGACGGCCCTTGATAACGACAACCGCAACGACGAAGGCCACAACCGCGATCACGGCCGAGATGGCGAATGCGCTGCGGTACCCGGCCGTGATGGCGTGGTCGATCAGCGCCTGTGTTGGAATGCGAATCACGAGCTGGTTCCTTGTGACAGTGGCGGCGATCGTTCCCAGGACGGCGATCCCGAGCGAGCCGCCGAGTTGCTGGCCCACGTTTAGTAGCGCGGAGCTCAATCCCGATTCCCGGGGCGAGACCCCGGCAACCGCGACGATCGTGGTCGACACAAAGATCAGCCCGAGGCCAAAGGAGAGCGCAAGCACTGGACCGAGCACCCCCGAAACATAGCTGGACTGTTCGCTGACCTGTGACAGGCCGAACAACCCGACGGCTCCGACCAAGGCCCCGAATGACATCAGGGACCGTGGCCCGATCCGGCCAATCAGCCGGGAAGCTGCTTGCGCGCCGAGGACGACCCCCACCGCGATCGGTAGGAATGCGAGACCTGCCTTGAGCGGGCTGTAGCCAAGGATGTTCTGCATGAACTGGGTCAGGAAAAACAGCATTCCCGAAAGGGTGGCACCAATGGCCAGCCGGACTGCATAGGCGCCCGAGCGATTGCGATTGGCAAGGATCCGAAGCGGCATCAACGGCTGCGTGCTACGGAGTTCAATGATGATGAAGGCCAAAAGCAGCACCACCGCCGTCGCGAGTGATCCGACGGTCAGGGTATTGGTCCATCCGCTGCTCGCGGCGCGACTGAGACCATAGACCAGGAGCGCCATGCCAACGGTCACGGTCGCAGCGCCCGGCAGGTCGAGCCGGCCCGGCCGGCCGTGCGTTGCAGCCAGCACCCGCGGTGCGGCGATGGCAAGCATCACGCCGATCGGCACATTGACGAACAGAACCCAGCGCCAGGAGAAGTAGTTGGTGATCAAGCCCCCGAGGAGCAAGCCGAGGGCGCCGCCGGCTCCGGAGACGGCCGAGTAGACGCCGAGCGCGCGGTTGCGCCCGCTCCCTTCCGGGAATGTGTCGGCGACCAGCGACAGCGCGGTCGGCGCGACGATCGCTGCCCCAACGCCCTGCGCAACGCGAGCGATGATCAACCAGGTCGACGTCGTGGCAAAGCCTCCCGCCAGGGAGCCAAGCGTGAACAGTAGCACGCCAGTGACGAACACGCGCCGCCGTCCGAAGAGGTCCCCGGCGCGACCGCCGAGAAGCAGCAGGCCGCCGAACGCCAGGGCATACCCGTTGAGCACCCACTCCAGACCGGTTGGCGTGAAGTGCAGAGCCCGCTGTATCGATGGCAGTGCGATGTTGACGATGGCGGTGTCGAGTACCACCATGAGCTGGGCGATGGCGATGACAACCAGGGCGAGGCCGAGGTTGCGGGTCTGCGGCGCAGCGCCGCGAACGACCGAAACTGTTGTAGCCATTGGTTTTTCCTCCTTTTTACGCGGCCGGTGATGAATCCGCGATGCGAAGCCGAAGGTATTCATTGATGCCGATGAGGCGGAACTGCAGCCGCTCGTAGCGCGGAAAGGCGGACGCCGCGGTTGCGTAGTCGATGACCTCGGGCTGGATCAGCGTGTAGTCCTTCCCGAGGTACGTGACGTGACACGCGCCGGCCGTCAGCACGTTCCGATACCACGCCGCATGCTCGCCGAACGTCCGCGGCATGACGAAAGCGTCGCCCTGCGGGCGCATCCCCAGGGGGGTGGCGTACAGCCGGCCGCTGCGCTGGCCGACGTGGTGCAGGACGCCGAGAATGGGCATCCAGCGCCGTCCCGCCATCAGGATGATGACCGGGTTCACAAAGTGGGCGACGGACCGGACGACACGCCGAGTGCGCGGTCCGAGACGGGTCGTACGGATTGCGTGGTTAGTCGCGACCATATGAAAACCTCCAGAAGTCCGTGGGTTGACTGATACTCCACGGACGGGAGTGGGCGCCACAATGTGACGGTGGGCGCCGATGTCACATTCCGCCCCGAGCCCCGTCCTTGTGTTGATGCAGACCATCTCGTTGACTGGAGGCGAAGGGCGATGATCGATCAGGAGGTGCGTGTCACCGAGGCGTGGTCAGCACACCACCAATTCCTAGTCGATGTGGCGTATCGACTCCTCGGCAGTTACAGCGAAGCCGAGGACACGGTCCAGGAGGCTTTCACGAGGCTTCTCCGCACAGACCTCAACCCGATCGAGGACGTGCGAGCCTGGCTCGTCGTCGTCGTGAGCCGACTGTGCCTGGACCAGCTCCGATCGGCCAGGGTCCGCCGCGAGGCCTACATCGGGCCCTGGTTCCCTGAGCCACTGATCCACTCGGACGACCCTCTTTCCGACCCGGCCGACATCGTGACCCTGGATGAGAGCGTGCGCATGGCGCTGCTCATCGTCCTGGAGCGTATGTCCCCCGCCGAGCGCGTCGTCTTCGTTCTGCATGACGTGTTCGACTTCCCGTTCGAGAAGATCGCGCCCCTTGTGAAGCGGTCACCGGCCGCTTGCCGGCAACTCGCTAGTCGTGCCCGCCGCCGTATCGACGACGAGGCGGCTTCTGCGCGGTTCAGAATCGATCCACAGGAGCAGCGGCGGGTCGTCGATGCGTTCATCGCGGCGTGTGCTCGGGGCGAGCTGCGCGCGTTGCTCCCGCTACTGGATCCTTCAGTTATTGGATGGGCGGACGTGGGCGGGACGCTGGCCGCGGTCAGTCAGCCGAACGTCGGCCGCGACCAGGTCGGCCGGCAAGTCATGAAATTCTTCGGCGCGCCCTCAGGCACAACAATGTCGGCCAGGGAGATCAATGGCGAGCCCGGCATCGTTGCGGTCCGCGAGGGGGCGGTCGCCGCCGTACTTGCGCTTTGCGTGCGGGATGGCCTGGTCACGCGCGTCTACGCCGTGGCGGATCCACGCAAGCTGGCTCAGGTCAGGCGCGTCCTTGACAACGAGAGGTAGCCAGTTCGCATTCCGAACCAATTCATTTGTTCGATTAGTGTCCGAGTCATGCTCACCGGACATGATCACCTGCCGTTGGGCTCAGCGTCCGGCCAACGCAGCAACGACCGGGGCGAGCGTGTCGGCGGAGCCGGCGCCGAAAACGAAGTACGAGTAGCCGATCTCTTCCCTTCGACGCTGGATCTCCTCGATTGCCGCCGCCGGGTCAGCGGGAAGTATGCCGAGCGAGCCTATGGCGCGCAATGCGACCGGGTCGGTGTCGGGCGGGCACATGAACGGCGCGACCGCGTCGCCGACAACCGGCACATGGAGCGCGAGCTCGACGTCCCGGAGGGCACGGAAGTTACGGGCGAGCTGGGCAATCTCGACGCCAGGGTCATCCGGCATCGCCACGAAGGTAACCGTGTCCGCCACCTCGGCAGCAAGTGCTTGAGCCTTCGGTCCGCGCACTGCCATCACCACTGGTGTATGCAGCTCGGGCCCGTCGAGCTGTCGTAGCGCCGCGACGGTGTCACGTACCTGGGCGAGCCGCTGGCCTTGTGGGACAACGGGCAGGCCGAGTTCGCGGAGCTGGTCCTCGATCCCTGGCCGTCCGGTGCCGATGCCCATCTCGAATCGACCCTCGCTGAGCACCGACAGCGAGTGCGCTTCCCACGCAGTGGTCCAAGCAGGGCGTACGGGCGAGGCGTACACCCAGGTGCCGACCCGTATTTCGGCGAGCTCCGCTGCGAGCGCCAGCGTCGGGCCGGGCGCCGGTTGCCATCCGGGGACGTCGGGCATCAGCAGCGTCGAGTAGCCGCTGTCTGCGATGCGACGAACCCGATCTCGCCAGGCCCGCAGGTCAGTTGTGAGCGGGCAAACGACCCCGAATCGGAACGGCCTGGTCACGGACTTGGACACTCTCTTCCCTTTATTGCCGAATGGCGCTGCTTGGCGGCGCGGCCAGGATCGTCGGAGCATACTCGAGCAGTTGGATGCGACCGTCGAACGTCCGGCTCTTGATCATGTCGAGAGCGACGTCGGGATAGCCGTCGTAGATCCGTTCCCGGCCGGTACTTCCGGTGATAACGGGAAAGACAACCACGCGGAAGCGGTCCACGAGGTTGGCCCTCAGCAGAGAGCGACACAGGGTGAGGCTGCCTATGGTGCGCATCGCCTCGGAGCCTCCGGCCTTCATGTCCCGCACGGCCTCAATCGGGTCTCCCGCCAGCAGCTGCGTGTTGGCCCAAGCAAGCGGTTCCCTCAAGGTGCTAGAGAAGACGACCTTCGACATGCCCGCCAGGGCCTCGGTCCCTGCCTCGCCCGCTGCGGCAAATCCTGACATGACGCGGTAAGTGGTTGCGCCCATGAGGACCGTGTAGCTCGCTTCGGGCTGCTCTCCCAACCATGCGAGGTACTCGGGGCCTTCCAAGCCCCAGAAGCCGGGCCAGCCCTCGGCAGACGCGTAGCCATCAAGCGAGGTGATGAAGTCGACGAGAAGTTCTGGCATGCTGGTCTCCTTGGAACTCATCCGGGACAGCGGCGCTCAGCGAACGACGCGATATGCCTCATCAGACTGGCAGAAAGCCCGTAACTCATCGGTGAGAGGCTGGCGCGCTACCAGCGGAACTTCGCGACCAGGCGGCGTCAAACAGGCCTGACGCGCGTTGGGACCACGCCATCGGGAATGCGGCCGCCGAGTCGCAGCAGGACAGCTCCGGCCAGCAGCGCGGCAAGCGCCCCACCCCACCAGATGGCGTCTGGCGAGGTCTGCAGCAGAAGGCCACCAATCGCCGGGCCCAGGGCCAGGGAGATGGTGAAAGCCAGACTGTAGACAGAGAGGTAGCGGCCGAGCAGGTGGGCTGGAGCCATGTCCGCGACCAGTGGCCCTAGAACGTTAGTGTGTACGCATTCGCCGATTGCGAAGACGATCGCAACGCCGGCGAGGAGGCTGGTCGCAGCGAACTCGGAGTGGATGAGCGTCGCTGGCAGCACCGCGAGCAGGCTGGCCGCAAAAAGCGCGCTTGCCACTGCGAAAGCGTGTGTGCGTCGCATCCGTGCCACTACGCGCACGGCTGGGATCTGCGCGATGACGACGAAGGACGTGTTGACGAGGACCAGGATCCCGATCGCGGCGGGGCCGAGCGGTGTGTGGGCCTTTGCAAATGGTGGCAGGATGTTGGAGAAGAACGTGTGGCCGACGACCAGAAGCACGATATTGGCTGTGAGCATAATGAGGAAGAGCCGATCTCGAGCGACGGCGCGAAAGCCGGTTCCGTTGGCATCTGTCGCTGTGACGGTCTCGGCTCGCGGGCTCGGTACGGCAGCGAGCACGATCAGCGCGAATGCGGCGTACGTGACGGCGTCGAAGAAATAGAGCGCTTGGAACGAGCTGAGCCGCTGTGCGAATGCGACGATGAAGCCGGCTGCGGTCGCGCCGGAGCCGAGACCGAAGTTGCCCGCGACGCGGTTAAGCGCGAAGGCGGCCGCTCGCTGCTCGCGCTTGACCAACCTGACGGTCAATGTCCGGTTGGCCGTCCCTGCCGCGCCGATTCCGGCTCCACTGACAATCGCGCAGGCAAAGGCCTGCCAGGGACGGTCTACGTAGGCGAAGCCGGCGTAGCCCAGGGCGCTCGCCAGGCTTCCTGCGACCACGATCGCTTTGGCGGAGTACCGGTCGAGCAGCGCTCCGGTCGGCGGGGCGGCGATCGCGGCCGTCCCCTGCGTCGCCGCGAGAACCAGTCCGGCTATCGCCGTTGAAAAGCCACGAATCTGGTGCAGATAGATGATCTCAAAGGGAAGAATGAGCCCGTAACCGAAGTAGTTGAGGGCGTTTCCCGCTTGAAGGATGAGCACGGGGCGAGGGAGCCCGGTGCGCCAACCCGCGATGAGGTGCGAGACGCGGCGGTTCATCCGTCTAAAGGCTCTTGATGATCCATGCTCGCCTGCGTCACGGCCGGCGGTGCAAAGAGCGGGCAACTACGCCGTCCCAAATCTGACCTGGCTCAAGCCCGGCCACCGAGTCGTGGGCGCTCATCCCTTCAGACGCTAGGGGTGTAGATGATCGTCGTCTTGAACGATCCTGCAACCCTGGCCGGGGAACGAGGCACGTGAGGCGGCTGGAGGAGAACACCGCAGCCGATCGGCTCCAGCTGACTCCAGAGGTTGAGACCGTCGTTGGCGGTGACGATCTTCAGCCGGTGCCCGTGATCGAGTGCAAGTACGACCGAGTGATTCCGGGCGGAACGAACAAGCCGCGCACGAACGATGCGGGTGGGCTCTTCAAGGAAACCTTCATCCGTTCTTAACGTCGCGAAAGCTCCGCTACCAGGAAACGGTAGTGGTTGCAAGGATGGCGTCGATCTGCCCGACCGCATGCCTCATGCCACTCTCCGTGCCCGCGGCGGGCACCTCCTTGTCCGCGGTCGGAGCGAACTTGCAGGTGATCGTCATGGTCGTCTTCTCGGGCGTCTCTACGAGTCGGACCTTGATGGACGTGGTCGGCGGGTCATCGTTCGGCCCGCTGTCGTCAGCGTTTCCCTCCTCGAACCTAAGCGAGCGCGGAGGGTCGACCGAGGTGATGCGCCACCACGCGTGGAGCTTCTCGCCGTCAGGCCCCGTCATGTAGTAGGTGACCCGGCCGCCGTCGCTCAGATCGTGGTCGACGACGGTGGCGGGGTACGTCGGCGGTCCCCACCATCGTTCCAGCTGCCGCGGGTCGGCCCACACCTGCCAGACCCGCTCCGCCGGTTGATTGAACTCCGCCACGATCGTGAGCGTCCGCGCAATCGGATCGCGATCTACGGCGATCACCGTCATTACCGGTCTCCCTTGTCTGGTTGCGCCAGAAGGTCGCCGATGCGGTCAAGTCGATCACGCCACAGCCGCTCGAACTCGGCGAGCAGTAGTTGCGCCTCGGCGACAGTGTCGATCTCGGTCTGGACGAGCAGCCGACGGCCGCGTCGCGTCAGGTGAACGAGTCCGGCCTCCTCCAGGACCGCCACATGCTTCTGCACCGCAGTCGTACTCATTGGATACAGGCGGGCCAGTCCGGAGACCGACAAGGTCCCGCTCATCGCCCGGCGGATAACGTCTCGCCGGGTGCGGTCCGCCAACGCCCGGAAGATGAGATCGACGTGCCTCTCCTCAGTAGCCTTGCGACCTACAACCATGTGGTTGTAATATTAGCAGCGTTAGGCCCGACCAACGCTTACGAGCCGGATCAAAAGGTGGAGGGACCCAATGAGGTTAACGACGACGACCAACGTCTCGGTGGACGGCGTGATGCAGGGTTTGGGCCGAGATGACGAGGATCGCCGCGGCGGTTTCGTCCGCGGTGGCTGGGTCATTCCACTTACCGGCACCGAAGAAATGGACCATATCACTGAGGTCTATGGCGGCGCCACGGCGTTTCTGTTCGGCCGCCAGACCTACGAGATCTTCGCGCGCTCCTGGGGAGCGGTACCCGAAATGATGGCGAGCCCGATCGGCGCCGCGCTGAACAGCCGGCCCAAGTACGTGGTGTCGACCAGCCTCAACGATCCGCACTGGGTGGGCACGCGCGTCCTCACCGGCGACGTCGCCGCAGCGATCCGGGAGCTCAAGTCGCATCAGGACGGCGAACTTGTGGTACCCGGAAGCGGTGTCCTCGTCCGATGGCTGCTCGCCAACGGCCTGGTCGACCAGCTCGACCTGCTCATCTATCCGGTGATCATTGGCCAGGGAACGCGGCTGTTCCCCGAATCCGGTCCGGACATAGCGCTCGATCTATTGACGTCGCGGACCACGTCCCGGGGTATATCCATCCAGAGGTATCGGTCTGCTGGGCGCCCGGAGTACGCCAGAGCGACGGCCGACGCGAACATATGAAGATCTCTGCGCTGAACCAGGCCGGCCTTGACCGGCTCCACCAGGCGATGACAGCCCGGGTCGAGAACGGCAGCCTGCCCGGCATCGTGACACTGGTCGCCCAGGGCGACGACGTCTACGTCGACGTGATCGGCGCCATGGCGTTCGGCGGCGACCGGCCGATGCGGCGGGACGCGATCTTTCGCATCACTTCTATGAGCAAGCCGATCCTGGGCGCCGCGACGATGCTGTTGGTTGACAATGGCCAGCTGGCGCTGGACGAGCCGGTCACCAGGCTGCTCCCCGAGCTGGCCGCCCGCCGTGTGCTGAAGCGCGTGGACGGCCCGCTCGAGGAGACCGTCCCAGCCGACCGCCCGATCACGGTCGAAGATCTGCTGACCTTCCGGCCAGGCTATGGCTTCATCATCGTCGAGCCCACGACATTTAATCCGCCCTACCCGATCATCGAGCGAGCCGAGCAGCTCCAGCTAGCCATGGCGCAGCCGGACCCGCGCACGCCGTACGACCCGGACGAGTGGATCGCCCGCTTCGCAACGCTGCCCCTGATGTACCAGCCGGGCGCCCGGTGGCAGTACAACGCTGGCTCGCTCGTGTTGGGGGTCCTGGTCGCCCGCGCGGCGGGCCAGCCACTGGGCATCTTTCTCCAGGACCGCCTCTTCGAGCCGCTGGGCATGCGCGACACCGGCTTCGTCATGACTGCCAACCAGGTCGGCCGGCTGCCCACCGAGTACGCGACTGACTTCTCGACCGGGAAGATGGGGGAGGTGAAGATCACAGGCCCGGACGTCTGGACCACGCCGCCGCCTTTCCCCTCCGGGGCGGCTGGCCTGCTCTCGACGGTGGACGACTACCTGGCGTTTGCCCGCCTGCTTCTCGACCGGGGCGTGCACCAGGGCCGGAGGCTGCTGTCCGAGGCGTCGATCGAGGCGATGACCACCAACCACCTCACACCGGAGCAGATCGCGGGCGGCGGCGTCCTGCTCGACGGCCAGGGCTGGGGATACTGCATGGGAGTCTCAGTCCAGCCGGACGACGTGTCCGCGCCAGGCCGCTACGGCTGGAGCGGCGGCTACGGCACGACGTGGTTCAACGACCCCAACCGTGGGCGGATTGCGATAGCACTGACCCAAACCTCCGACTTAATGTTCAACGGAGGCCTGACCGAGTTCAACCAGCTGGCGGCGCAGGCTTAGTTACGCTCGCGCCAGTCTCTCGCGACCAGTTTGTTGTCAGGGCCATCCATCGACCGGGTGTCAGGCCATAGGTCCGCTTGAATTGACGTGTCATGTGGCTTTGGTCAGCGAAGCCGGCCTCGGAAGCAGCTCGGGCAAGTGATCGCCCACTCTCGATCGCAGCCCGCGCCAGCGCCAGGCGGCGCAAAGTCCGGTATCGATCGGGGCTCGTCCCAAACGCCCATCGGAAGTGGCGAGCGATCGTGAAGCGGTCAGTACCCGCGATCTTTTCGAGGGTCGAGGCCGAGGTCTGCTCACGTGGGTGGGCCGCGAGATAGTCGCGGGCGAGGTTGACCGCCCTGGTATCGATAGCCGCTTGCCGGCGGTCGGGGTCGCCGCTTAACGAAACGAGGCCGTCCGCGACCGCGACGGCGATCTCAACGGAGCTGAGCTCATTGATCGGCTCGTCGATATCGGCAAGCAGGGAGGCGATGAGTCGGGCGGCCGGTACCGGCTGCTGAATGGGATCGGCGACAAACGGCAGCGCGCGGCCGGCCAAAGCGTCACGAACGAGCTCGGGCGGTATGTAGAGAATTCGGTAGCCGAACCCGCCGTCAGTTCCCGCTGCGCCGTCATGCGCTTCATCAGGATGCAGGACGTGGAGCTGACCCGGCAGGCAGATGTGGCGCGAGCCGCGGTAGTGAAACGTCTGCACGCCGGCTGTCGTCATTCCGATCGCGTAGGTGTCGTGCCGATGCGGCTCGAATGCGCATGTGGAGAGGTAGACCTCGGCGCGTTCGATCCCGTGCGCACTCGGTCCGAACCTGATCGAGTCCGACCGCCGGGTGCCGGATTGTTCAAGACCGCCGGCATCGATACCACCTACTGTCTGCCGCATGGGACAAAGGTATCGCGCCCGCAATGCCTGAGGTGCTTTTGATCGATGGTGTTCATTGGGGATCGGTCGGGCCGCTACTGTTCATTTCGCTGGCAGTCATGGGCAGTCCCGGTCCCGCGACCATCAGCCTTATGGCCGCCGGCTCGGCCTACGGCGTGCGGCGATCGCTCTCGTACCTGATCGGGATCATCGTTGGCACAACGATCGTGCTCCTGGCGGTCGCGACCGGAATTACGGCCGCGCTCCTCGCCGTTCCCGCGATCGGCTCCATCCTGATCTGGATCTCGGTGGCGTACATCCTCTGGCTCGCGTACCACATCGCGACCGCACCGCCACTCTCGGAACCGACCGGAGGCTCGAGCACGTTCTCGGTCGCGGGGGGAACATTCCTCGGCATCGCCAACCCGAAGGCCTGGGTCGCCATCGCCACAGTCTTCGCCAGCGGCCACCTCGCCGACGACCCGGCAACAGATGCTGCCGCCAAAATCGCGGTGCTGACCGCGATGATCATTGCGATCTGCGCGACATGGCTCGTCGCCGGCACATCAATCGCGCCGTTGCTCCGAGACCCAGGTCGAGCCCGCGTGGTTAACGCCACGCTTGCCGTGGCCCTCGTCGGCGCGACCGCGCTCGCGGTGCTTCATTGAAACAGTCGTTCGTAGGGGCAGCGCCCGACGTTAGTCGGGACGGTAGTGGCACGTCCAGTCGCACGATCGTTCAAGACAGTCGGTATCGAGAGCGACTACGGTCCGATGTGTGACGCGACGGCTGGATCACGAAGATATTCGGCAGCGGTTTGCAGCACTGACTACCGCCCATCTGGCAGATGCGTGCATTCGCGCTCAGACGCCAGTGCGCTGCGCCCCCGCGCTCTTGCGAGCTGTTGTCCCAGGAAGCCGCCTGGCCGGACGTGTAATCCCTGCTCGACACGCCGGCAGCGTCGACATCTTCCTGGAAGCGCTGCAGGGGGCCGCTCCGGGCGACGTGCTGGTGGTCGACAACGGCGGACGGCTCGACGAAAGCTGCGTAGGCGATCTTGTTGTCCTTGAAGCCCACGCGGCCGGACTCGACGGCATCGTGATCTGGGGCCTGCATCGCGATACGTCTGACATACGTGCGATTGGGTTGCCTGTGATCAGCCTCGGAGCGATCCCGACCGGCCCTCAACGTCTCGATTTACGTCCTGACGGCGCGTTGGAGCGTGCGACCGTGGGAGATTGGACGGTGGACAGGGAGGATCTGGTCCTGGCCGATGACGATGGGGTGCTTTTCGTTCCATTGGCCGTCGCAGCGGATGTCTTCACGCTCGCAGAGACGATCCGCAACACTGAAGCGCGTCAAGCCGAGCGCATGCGTGGAGGCGTTTCCCTGCGCAACCAGGTTCAGTTTGATACCTACCTTGCTGAGCGCCAAAAGACGCCTTCGCTGACCTTCCGGGATCATCTGCGAGAAGTCGGCGGCGCCATTGAAGTATGACCGCGCATCACCTGGTCGCCGCTGCCAACGGCGAAATGAGTCCGCGACTCTCTGGCAAAACTCGGCTGTTCCTCGCCGGGAACTTCCTATCGATGCTCGGCACCGGCTTGGTCTTGCCGTGGATGATCATCTATCTCCACGAGGTGCGGGGGATCCCGCTACCCGTGGTCGGAGCAATGCTGGCGGCGGCGGCGGCGACCGGCTTGGTGGCCGGGTTGGTTTGCGGTGCGCTCATAGACTTGGTGGGCGCCCGGTTGGTGCTTGGCATGATCCTGCTTGGTCAGGGTGTCGACGCGGTCGCGCTCGCTTGGGCTCACAACACGCTGACAGCGTTGCCGGCCCTTCTTTTCTACGGGGCGACGTGGACACCCATGTTCGGCGGGATCTCGACGATGCTGAATGGACTAACCCCTGAACCAGCGCTGAAGCCGCGCGTCTTCGCGGTGAACTTTGCGGTCCAGAACATGGCAATTGGCATCGGCGCGGCGGTCGCCGGTTTCGTCGTCAGAAATCATCAACCCGGGACCTTCCAGGTGCTCTTCCTTGCCAACGGCCTCTCGTGTCTTCTTTTCGCAGCCCTGCTGCTCGCGTTGCCGAACCTACGGCGAACAAGGGTGGTCGATGAAACCCGGGTCGGGTACCGCTATGTCCTCAGTCACCCCGGGCTCCGTTTGATGATTGTGGCCTCACTGTTGCTCGCCTTCATCGGCCCCGGGTCGTTCGATGCCGGGCTACCGGCATTTGCGTCGCTGGCGGCCCACATCTCGGACCCCGCGATCGCGCTGTCCTTCACCATCAACGCCGCAGTCATCGTGGCCATCCAGCTGCTCGTACTGCGGCTCGTGCGCCGGCGCCGGCGAAGCTCCGCCCTGGCCGCCATCGGCCTAATCTGGGCGGTGTCCTGGGCGCTTCTCGGATTCGCCGAAGTCGTCGACGGCCCAGGCTGGCGGATCGTAATTTTGTTTGCCTTCGTCAGCCTTTTCGCCGTGGGGGAGACCATCGTGGCTCCCACGAGGAACCCGCTGATCAACGTTCTGGCCGATGACAGGATCCGCGGTCGCGCGAATTCGATCTCGGGTTTCAGCCAGTCTGTTGCACTGATCGTCAGCCCTGCCGTTGTCACCGGCCTGCTCGCGGCGCACCTCGGAGCATGGTGGATCGCGCTGCTGTGTCTCGGCTGTCTCGGCACCGTGGCTATCGCCGCCCGGCTACGCGTGACCCTCACCACTGAGCAGGATTTCGCCATTCTGCCGCCCGTGGCGGAGTCGCGAGCCGGATGAGCCGGTGGGCCGGGCTTCGGTCCAGGATCCTCGACTCGAACCGCTCACATGAGTGCATCTGATCTGGCTGACGAGTACGACGCGGAGATGGCCGAGTAATCGCGGTTGCCGGCGGCTGTTAACAGGCAGACTGGACGGCCGACGGCGATCTGCCGGACCACTTTGGGCGGTAGCCAGAAGCTTTCGCTTCGTTCGATGGGCCAAATGTCCCCATTCCGCTTGGCTCTCGTTATTACTTACGATGACTGATTTCAAGAGCCCTCGAACTCATTTGGTCAAACCGAATGGTGCATAACGCAGTGGACGACGAGGGCTTCGCATTCGGCGGGGAGAATGCACCGGCTGACGCTGACGAAACCGCCCTCGTGCAAGCCGCTCTAGAAAGGCCCGAGTTGTTCGGCGCGGTGTATCAGCGTCACGTGGATGCGATTTACCGTTACCTCCAGCTTCGGGCCGGCCTCGATGAAGCAGCAGATTTGACCCAACAAGTATTTCTCAAGGCGTTCATTGCGTTACCCACTTACCAGCCGAAGGGCGTGCCCTTTTCTGCGTGGTTGTTCCGGATTGCGCGAAATCTGGCAACTGACCATCGCAGAGTGAGCCACCGGAAGCCCGGCGAGCTGCTGCCCGACATCATGCCCAGTGGCGTCACCGGGGCACCGGAGGAAGCCGCCCTACGAATGGAGCAACAGGCCCGCCTCCGTTCCTTGCTTCGTGAACTCAATACCGAGAAACGCGAGCTACTGGCGATGCGTTTCGCAGCAGGTTTGTCGTCACGCGAAATCGCGGCGGTGATCGGCAAGAGCGAGGCGGCGGTCAAGAAGCAGCTTGGTCGGATCCTTCGAACCCTCAAGGAGAAATACGGTGAATACTAGCCACGCGGCCAACGCCTATCCGGATCTACTCGAAAACGACGCCGACGGCAGTCTTACGAAGGTTGTCATCGGCCTCGCGTCCATCTATCAGAGTGCGGGCGCCCCACCCTCGCTGAGAAAGTCGATTGAGTCGGCAGTACTAGATGCCCCACGTCGCAGGGCCAGCACGGCGCCTCCTTCGGTTGTTCGTGGACGACGTGTCCGGTTGGGCGCCGGTGCCTTGGCCGCCGCGGCGCTAATTCTCGCTGTCGGTATCGTCGGCTATGCCGTAGCGCCGGTAATCGATCGTTTGCTCACGTCACAAAGCGGAGTTTCCGCCCTTCCGATGCACGATATTGGCCTGGCCCAAACCACCTCCGGAATTACGGTAAAAGTGGATCGCGCCTATGCGGACGCCAACCGGGTCATCGTCGCCTACACGGTTCAGGTTCCGCAGGGTTTTGCTAATTCGACGAGTGGCGTCGATGGCAAGGCGAGCCTGACCGATGCGAGCGGACACACCCTTCCCTTTATCGATGCCACTGGACTCGCTGGCAGTAGCCCCCACGTCAACGCAGGCCTGCTAACTTTCGACGCCGAATCGCTTCCGGGAGGCACCGCGACGGACACCTTTCTCCTCTCCTTTCCGCAGGTGAGCACCAACCCGATTATGGGGGGCGCCCCGCTGGTTGCCGGGGCGTTCTCCTTCAAGTTCGACCTCGCCGTAGCGCGGGGCCGCGAAATCACGCTAGCTAAAACCGTGGTGACACATGGCGTGCCGGTGACCCTCGAGCGTGTGGTCATAACGCCTTCCGAGACAAGGCTTTACTTGGTCTTCCCGGCAAGCAGCGGTATCAAGCCAGCCGACTGGAACGCGAATGCCCATCTCTCGGGTAGTGGATGGGACTCGCGCCAAGTCCAACTGCCAATCGACCGCACCGTACTAATGACCACCGGTGCATATTTCATCAACAGCCACAGCGAGCACGTGACGACCTTCTCCGGTGACTTCCGCGGGCGCAAGGGGGAGTGGACCGTGACCGTCGATTCGCTTTGGGGGGTTGATACCACGGCGGCTTCCGCCGGGACACATGGCAGCGAGCCGAAGCAGGCGCGAGAAGCAGGCCCCTGGACGTTCAAGTTCGTGCTGCCGTAGATGGTAATGCGGCTTACTTGCTTCCAGACGATGCGTGGCAGAGGACGTGCCACGAATGAATACAAATGGGATAGCTGCGCCGCGCTTCGATCTCAGGCTGCAGCTGACTCTTAATCAGTTGGTCGCGGGTTCGAACCCTTGACCGGCCGCATGATCACGTCTTTACGAATCTGATTGAAGGCGCTAGAGCTGGTCGTGGGATAGTCGGTGCGCCAGAATCGTGCCACTGCGATGGGCATTAATCGCGCCGCAGGAGGACTGGGGACGCGGGGCGTCGGCTTCGATCGATTGCCTCCCAGATTTTGAAAGGCGTGAGCGGCATCTGGAGCTGCTTGATGCCCAATGGGAGGAGCGCGTCCATGACGGCATTGACCACGGTGGGCGTCGAGCAAACCGTGCCGCCTTCGCCGATGCCTTTGACGCCCATCGGGTTGTGGGGTGAGGGCGTCACCGTGCGATCGGTCTCGAAGCTGGGCAGGTCTGCAGCGCCCGGCAGGAGGTAGGTCGTGAAGTTGCCGGTCAGCAGCTGGCCGTCCTCGTCGTACTCGACCCCCTCGTAAAGCGCCTGCGCCAGTCCCTGGGCGATTGCCCCGTGTACCTGGCCGTCGACGATCATCGGGTTGATCACCTTGCCGCAGTCGTCGACGGCGACGTAGCGCAAGACCTTGACGAAGCCGGTGTCGCGATCGATCTCGACCTGGGCGAGGTGGGCCCCAAAGGGAAAGACGTTGTCCGGCGGAGCAAACTCAGCAGTGGACGAGAGCTCGCTTTCGCGCCCGGCCGCCGTCGCCCAACCGGCCAGCGTTTCCAGCGTGATTCCGCGAGAGGGAACACCGCGCACCTGCGCGCGGCCGTCCTGGAGAACCACGTCCGCGGCAGCCGCCTCGAAGGCGGAAGCGGCCAGCTCACAAAGCTGCCTCGACAGTTTGGCTGACGTCTTAAGGACGGTCGCTCCGGAAATGGCGGCGCTGCGGCTGCCAAAGGTCCCGATGGCGAAGGCCGGCTGGTCCGTGTCGCCGTAGATGACGCTGACCCGATCCATCGGCACGCCGAAATGGTCGGCCGCGATCTGGGCCCAGGTCGTCTGATGTCCCTGGCCGTGCGGCGTCGAGCCCGTGATCACGGTGATGCCCCCATCGTGCTCGAGCCGGACGGTTGCTTTGTCAGCCTCGGTGCCGGCGGCAATCTCAACATACGTCGCGATGCCGACGCCCTGCAGCCGGCCTTGCTCGCGCGCCCTGGCCTGCGCCTCGCGCAGCTTCGGATAGCCAGCGATCTCCGCCAATCGTCGGAGTGTTCCGCGCGTAGTCACCACTGTCGTAGTTCAGGCCCGCGGCGTTCTTGTAAGGAAATTCCGACGAGGCGACGAAGTTGCGCAGGCGGAGCTCGACCGGATCCATCTCGAGCTCCTGGGCCAGCCGATCCACCATCCGCTCGATCATGAAGATCGCTTCCGGGCGTCCGGCGCCCCGGTACGGACCGGTGGGCGCGGCATTCGTGTAGACGCCGGTTACCTTGCTCTGCGAGGCCGCGATCTTGTAGCAGCCAGTTTGCAAATCCGGTGTGAACACCGGCACGAAGGCACTGAAGGGCTCCAGGTGGCCACCCATGTCGGCCAGAATTTGCGAACGGATCGCCAGCATGGTGCCGTCGCGCATCGCCGCCAGCTCCACGTCCTGGACCTGCCCGCGGCCATGACAGGTCACGGCACAGTTCTCCGAGCGCCCCTCGATCCACTTGACCGGACGCCGCAACCGCCGCGCCGCCGCCGCGACGACGATCTCTTCGCCGAGGCAGTTACCTTTGCTCCCGAACCCGCCCCCCACGTCCTCGACGATGACGCGAACATCGTCTTCCTCCATGTCCAGGCAGTCGGCGACCGCATCGCGGACGCCATAGGCCGACTGTGACGACACCTGCAGTATCAGGCGCCGGTCCTCCATCCAGGCGAGGGCGCCACGCGGTTCCAGCGCCGCCGGGATCAACCGTTGATTGACGAGGCGCTCGCGAACGACGACCTCGGCGCGGTCGAAGGCGCGCTTGACCGCACCCCGTCGCAGCTGCCTGGTAAAGGCGACGTTACTGCCGATTTCCGGGTAGAGGACGGGCGCGTCCTCCTGCAGAGCCCGGTCGAGGTCGGTGACCGTGGCCAGGGGATTCAGCTCGACCTCGATCAGCTCCAGGGCGTCGCGCGCTTCTGGCTCCGATTCGGCGATCAGCACCGCGATCGCTTCCCCAAAATGTCGAACGCGACCGCTCGCCAGCACGCGACGTTCGGGCAGCGGCATGCCATCGACGGCCGCTTCGATCTCGAGTGGCTTGATGTCCGCCAGGTCGTTCGCCGACCACGCCGCGATGACCCCCGGCGCCTTGCGAGCAGCGTCCAGGTTCAGCCGCCCGACGACGGCATGGGCGAGATGGCTTCGCAGAAACACGGCGTGGAGACAGCCATGGGGTTGCAGGTCGTCGACGAAGCGCCCTGCGCCGCGAACCAGGTGCGGGTCTTCGACGCGTCGGATTGAGGCGCCGAACACAGGCCTTGACACAGAGGCCAGTCTACGGAGCCGGCCCCAGCTATGCTTGGGCTCGCGAACGTGACATGCGGCTGAGCCCCGGTGCGCGGTACGGCCTCGTCTCGGCCTTGTTGTTGGGCAGCGCGGTGCCCTTCGCGTCCGTGATCGGGCGGCGCTACGGTGTTGGGGCTGCACGCCGATTTGGCGCCGGGATGGGCACGGCCGTGCTCGGTCAGCAGGCGCTCGTCGCCCTGGTCTTGAACCGCCGCCATGCCCTGAGCATCGTGGACGGCATCACGCTCAGCCGGGGCGGAACGGGGGCGCTGATGACCGGCCTGATCGCCTCCGGCGTCAGGCAACGACGTGGCGTGGCCGGCTGGCTGGGTTGGATCGCGCTGCTCTATGGCGCGATCGTGAGCGACTGGCTCGACGGCCCGATCGCTCGTCGCCTGGGAACCAGTGCGGTCGGCGCAACCTTCGACATCGAGGCCGATTCCTGGCTCACGCTGTGCAGCGCCGCGGCGGCCGTGCACTCGGGTGGCCTGCCGGCCTATGTCCTGGCCGGCCCGACGGCGCGGTACCTGCGACTGGCGGCGCTGCGTCCGTTCGTCCCGTATCGGCAACTGGTCTCCGGCGATCCGCTCTGGACCCGGCACGTCGGCATGGCGCAGATGACGATGTTCATCGCCGCACTGGCGCCGTTCCGGGGACGATTAACGGGACTGGTGCTGCGAATCGGGACGCCGCTGGTGGTGGCCAGCCAACTGGTGACGCTCGCCGTCCTGTCGTGGCGGAAGATCAGGGCATGGGACATGCCCCGATGAATCGCGAGCCGGAAAGCCCGTTGGCCGTCGAGATCCTCGGCTGGCTCGGCTTCGTGCTCTTTGTTGCCGGGGTCTGGCGGGTGCGGAAGGCGCTCGATCGCCCGCATCCGTGAAGATCCTGCGCGCCGGCTGGCTTATCCTGCCGGTCGTCGTCGGCGGGCTGGGCCATGTGGCCGTCCTCAAGACAAATGTCCTTCGGCCGCTCGCCAGGCCGATCGACGGTGGGGCGCGATGGTGGGGTCAGCCAGTGTTCGGTGCGAACAAGACCTGGCGCGGCATCGCCGTGATGACCGGGTTGACCGCGCTGACAAGTGCCAGCCTCGACGCGGTCGGGCGGCGAAATCGGTGGGCCGTGGCGCTCGAGGTGCGCAAGTCCGCTCGACTCACCGCCTGGGCGGCGGGCGCGGTCTGCGGCCTCGCGTATTGCCTGGCCGAGCTACCCAATAGCTTCGTCAAACGGCGGCTGCGGATCTCGCCCGGTGCTCGTGCCGGTCGGGCGAGCCGGCTCCAGTACGTCGTCGATCAGGCCGACTCGGTCGTCGGCTGCCTGCTGCCACTGCGCCTCATCTACCGCTCGGATGTCGCCGAGCTGGTGTCGGCCCTGTCGTTGGGCCTGGCGGTCCACATCGGCATCGACCGGATGATTTACGCGATCGGCGTCAAAACACGCCTATAGGCCGAGCCACTGCTCGGCCAGGAGTCCAGCGAGGGTGGGGATGACCAGGTTGTCCAGCCCGTAGCCCAGCGCTGCCTCGACGGCGGTCAAGGCGAGCGCGACTGCCGCCGCGCCCGCGATCGCGCCATGGCCGGCGGTCAGCGCGAAGGGGATGCCGAGGCCGAACCCGACGACAAGGAATGCCAGGCTGCCGGGCACGCTCTTGCGTCCACCGGCGACTCGCCAGGTCAGCCGGGGCAGGCGCCGGCCGACGATCCCTGCCACCGCATCGGGCCCGGCCAGCATCAGGGCGCCGTAGGAAAACGCGGCTGGATGGGGCCAGAGGACCACCGCCGCCAGCAAGAGACCGACGGGGAAGAGGACCGCCCCCAGCGTCGGCCGAGCGACGGCGTGCACGCTCGGCAGAGTTCCGCGTTGCCGTGTGACGCCGAGAACCAGCGTGAAGGCCAGAGCCAGGATCACGACGTCGGCGAGTCCGAGGTAGAGGGGAAACAGGGCGGTGGTCCCGGCTCCTGCAAGGTGAACCAGTGCTCGGGTCGTCTCCGGCCGGACGCCACGACGCGAGGCCAATTCCGAGGCCGCGAAGAGGGCGCAAAGCCCGGCCGCGGTGGCCAGCAGAGGCAGAATTCTCACGCCTGATGGAAGCGGCCATACCGCCCTTGACAGAGCATAGGGAATCGGTTAAGTTCACGGCGCCAACGGAAAAGGCAACTCAACGTGCCCGTGGGACGGCGGATGGCACCGTAGATCACCTTGGAGGGAAGAATGCACGTACGCAGGCTAATTACTCTGGTTTCCGCGGCGTCGGTGGCGTTGATCGGGGCGCAGTCCGGTCCGGTGCTCGCGCAGGCCGGGACCCAGGGTTCAGCGAACAAGTCGCTGCACCAGCACCAGCAGTCGACCAAGAACACCGGCATCACCGGAACCGTTACGAATAAGGGCGCCGACGGGGCAGACGACGCCATGAACCAGGCGAATCAATACGCCGCGGCGCGCACCGCGCCAGGCCTCTCCATCCCCGCGGCAGCTTACGCGGCGGCACAGGCGCAGGCGGCCAAGCTCCCGGTGGCGAGCGGAAGCTGGACCCAGGTCACGACCCAACCGACCGACCCCGAACCGGCCGGCTATTACGACCCAGTCTGGTCGAACTACGGTTCCGGTTTCGGCCGCGTCGTGGCGGGCCGGGTGACCTCGCTCGCGGCTGAGGGCTCGACGGTCTATGCTGGCGCCGCCGACGGCGGTGTCTGGAAGTCGACCGACAACGGGGCGAAATTGGACCCCGATCTTCGACCAGATGCCGACGCTGTCGATCGGCGCGCTCGCCATCAACCCGGTCGACCACTCGCTGTGGGTCGGCACCGGTGAGGCGAACACGAACGCCGACTCCTACGCCGGCCAGGGGGTCTTCCGCTCGGCCGACGGCGGCGCGTCGTTCAGCCAGGTTGGCGGCAGTCAACTGTCCGGCAAGACCAGTTATCGCCTCATGTTCGATGGCCTGGGAACGGTCTACATCGCCACCAGCGGCGGGCTGTACCGTCGCGCCGCGGCAAACACGACGGCTCCGTGGACAGAGGTACTCAAGCCGGACCCGAACCCGACCAACCGGCCGTATCGCACGTCGTTTATCACTGATGTCGCGGTCCAGCCGGGGAGCAATGGCACCGTCGTTCTGGCCGCGCTGGGATGGCGCGGCGGAACCTCGGCTCAGGACCTGACGTACAACGGGTTCTACCTGTCGACCGACAGTGGATTGAGCTTCGCCAGGATCACGCCAACCGGGGCCATCGATCCCGCCGACATCGGCCGGACGACCTTTGCCTACTCGTCCGACGGCTCCAAGCTGTACGCCATCGTCGAGTCGCCGGCGAAGCTCGCGACCGGTAAGGCCAGCGTCATGCAGGGGGTCTTCGTCTCCGCGAACGGCAGTGCTGCCGGCCCGTGGACCCTGATCGCCGACGCGACCAAGCTCTGCGCCTCCGGTTCCGGGCTATCCTGTCCGTCCACCTACGAGCCTGGCGTGCAGGCCTGGTACAACCAGGACCTGATCGTCGATCCCGCCAACGCCAACCATGTCATCGTCGGGCTCGAGGAGGAGTACCAGTCGTTCAACGGCGGGGGCTCGTTCACGACCATCAGCCCCTACTGGAACTACAACTTCGCCTGCGATTACACCAGCCCTGGTCCCTCGTGCCCGCTGACCACGCATCCTGACCAGCACGCGGATCGCGATCTCGGGCGGCACCCTTTACATCGGCAACGACGGCGGCGTGTACTCGCGCTCGCTCGCGGACACGGCGCCTAGGGGTGGCTGGACCGACCTCAACACGACGCTGCATGTGCTGCAGTATTACGACGCGATGGCGAGCAAGCCGAACCAGCGGAACGCCGCCACCTGGGGCGGCCTGCAGGACAACGGCACGACGAAGCTCTACTCGGGTGCCCCGACCAACCTGACCCCGGCAGGTGGCGACGGTGGCTACGTCATCGTCGACCCGCACGACGGGAACCACGCAGTCGGTGAGTACGTGTACCTCAACACCTACCTGACGACCGACGGCGGCGCGAACTTCCGGACGATCACGCCCTCCTGCTTCGATGTGGTCCATCCGAACCCGATCGTGAACTGCGATCCGAACCCGCGCTTCATCGCTCCGCTCGCGACCGACGTCAACGACGCCAACCACTGGGTGATCGGCGGGGAGTACGTCTGGAACGACACCCAGGCCTGGAACACGGTCTGCCAGCCGGCGACCTCGTCGTCGCCGGAGCGTTGCGACTGGACCAATGTTCATGACACGGGCGGATCGATCACGGCGCTCGCCGTCAACGGCAACACGACCTATGCCGGATATTGCGGGTCGTGCAACGCCGGGAGTACCTTCCACTCCGCCATCGATACGAACTACGGCGGTAGCTGGCACACCATCAACGCCCCGAACCTGCCCCAGCGCTACATCGCCGGCCTGACGGTCGACGCGGCGAATCCGGCGCACATTTTCGCCATCTACAACGGCTTCTCGCGGCGCTGGAGCCCGAGCGCGGGCGTCGGCCACGTCTTCGAGTCGACCGACGGCGGAGTGACCTTCACGGACATCTCGGGGAACCTGCCGGACGTTCCGAGTGATGCCCTCGTCTACGCGCGCGGCAATCTCTTGCTGGGGACCGACATCGGCGCCTTCTTCGCCACGGGCGGGCAAGGGGCCGCGACGGGTTGGTCTCGCCTCGGCACCGGACTCCCGAATACCTCGCTCAACAGTCTTCGCCTCAATCCCGACGATCAGACCCTGCTCGCCGGCACGCACGGACGCGGGATCTGGTCGATGCCGGTCCCGCACTAGAGCGGACCACAATCGGAAAGCGGCGTCGGGCCATCGGGCTCGGCGCCGCTTTTTATTGCCGCCGATCAGCCGGGGTGCTCAGCGGCGTACTGCTCTTTGGACTCTCGTGCCTTCCGCTTCGTAAAGCGTCCGACCGCCTCATGGATCGCGAGACCCTGGCCCTGGTCCCGCATGTCGAAATGCATCACATCCCCGTAGGCGGCGCCCCAGGACATCTGCATGCCTTCGACGAGTTCTTTGGACAGATCCATGAATCCGCTCTTCTGGATGACCTCGCGTTGGGATTTCTTCGTCCGCTGCCAGAGCCTGGTCACGGTCTCGAGATCCGACTTGATGACGGCCCGGGCGGCGGTGCTGTCGAGGCCGGCCCAGGGGGCGTCCTTCGCCGCGGCCAATCGCTGCTCGAGCGTTGGCGTACTCGGGTCATGGCTGGCCGCGGTGTCATCGAGGTAGCCGAGGTACTTGACGAGCACCTGGTTGACCCGGTTCAGGTCGTCGTATTGCATGTTGGACTGGTATGCGACCGGTGAGCCGGTGATCAGTTGGCCGGCTCGCGCGAGCACCGCTTTCTCGTCACTCCCGTGAGTCCCGATAAAGGGATTCGCCGTGTAGTTGACATCGAGCGCGAGCCCAAACAGATGCATCGAAACGGCGGCGCTCGTCGGATGATCCCGGGCCCCGATGATGTCCTCGTGGCGCAACTTGAGCGCGTCGCCGGCAGCCGCGGGACTCTTGTCGGGGCCTCCATACTTGTCGACGAGGCGAGCTTCGATCGTCCGCAGATGTTCGGCTAAATCCGTATGGATGGGATCGCGTACCGGGCGGCCCAGGAATTGGACGCCTGACGTGAAGCTGCCGTACCAGGCCTTCGGATCGATTTTCGCGTCCGTCAGAATCTCGGCGCAGAAGCTGGCGGGATCCTCCTTGATCTGAGCCATGCCTGGCGATTTCTTGGTCCCCTTTTGCCCCTTGACCACGACGATCGCTTCGGTACTGAGCGCAAAGTGCTCCTTCTTGAAATCGTCCGCCTTCTTCTTCTCTGCGCCGGCCGGAGCGTCGGGCTTGGCGACCGCCGGCGATGGTCCGGCAGCGGCGGCGCTGCCCGCATGGTCTCCGCCGGCTGACGAGCCCGAGGAGGGCTTGATCTCGAGATGCATCCCAGGATCCTTCGGCCAGGGAATGAAGGTGCTGACGCGCTTCCCGACCTCGGCCGCCGCCGCCGCCGCGAACGCCTGGCGGGCCTTCGTCCCTCCGAGCGAACCTGGTCCCACATCAAAGACGTTGAGGACGTGGAAGTCGCCACAGTGCCTCGAGACTTTCGAAGGGCCGATCTCCACGATGCGATCGCGCATGCCGTCCTGGATCTCGGCCGGCGACTTCTCTGCCTCGACCAACTCCTCATAGGTGTCGATGACCTTCCGTCCGTTCGGGCCGTAGAGGGCACGCTGGGCGTCGACCCCAACGCCGACCAGGTTCTGGTACATCGCGCGCGCCTGGTCGTCGGCCGACCGCGCCGTGCTGGTGATCGTCGCCTTTGACAGGCCGGCGGTCTTGAGGATGTCTTTCAGGATCGCGAGGGAGGAGCCGGCCACGGCCTCGCTCCTGGCGTTTGAACCGAAGGCGATGACAGGCTCGGCGGCGGTCGTCGGCGTGACCGCGGGTTTGGTCGCCGGCGCCAACCCTGAACGCCTGTGCCCGACCGGCCGCCTGCCCGCCGCCGGTTTGACGGCGGCCGCGGTCGATGCCGGAGTCGATCGCGGGCCCACGCCGGCGCCGCCACCCATTGCCGCCGGCAGGGCTCCAACCGCCTGCTGCAGATGCCCCTCGGCCACCACCGTGAAGTGATCGCCCTTGTCTTCGACGTTGAACTGGTAATTCGCCGCCAGCAGTTGACGGATCTCGTCGTAATGCAAGCCGGTCGCGTGCTGCAGGGCCTCCGCATGCTGGGCGATCCAGCCCCCCTCCCCATGGACGGCATCGCGCAACTCGCGAAACCGCTTCCGGTAGCCGTTGTTGCTGCCGGCGAATCCGACGAACCGGAAGCCCTTGTCCTGGAGAAACTGCCGCTGTGCTCGGTACGCCTGTTCGGCGGCCGCGGGATTGGCGCCGGACGGTGGGGCAAGGGCCTGCAGCTCGGCCACATCAGCCTTGAGCTTTCCTCCAAGGAGTGCCTTGTAGCGGTCGAGGTCGCCGTGGATACTCTCGAAGGCGAACATCGCGGCAACTTTCTTGCCTTTGGCGGCGGCCTTCGCATCGAATCCGCCGCCGCTGTGGGCTGAGAGGGCAACCCTGCCGGCCGACGCGCCGGTGGGCAGCTGGCCCGCACCGACCAGGCGAGCGACGGTTTCGGTGGCCAGCGTATCCGTGTCGAACCCGCCGAAGTCGACCGTGTAGGTCTTCTCTCCGGCTGGAATGGTCTTTCCAATCGGAAGCACGGCGATCATGCGGGAGCCCGGGTTCTGCAGTTGTGCCGCCATGTTGTATTCGGGAGGGATCTCCCGTTTCCGCAACATGTGCTCGTAGTTGTGCCCTTTGATGGTCGAGATTCCGTGCAGCTGCAGGAGGATCGAAACCGCTCCGGCGCCTGAGGCCAGCACGCTCGGTGGAACCAGTGCCACCAGATCGACCGGCCGCTTGCCGCCGGCCGCCACTTTCTCGAGCAGCACTGGCTCTGCCACCTGACTCGCCGGTGCGGCCAGGCGGGCGTCGCCGACCAGGGCTCTAGCCACTGCCGGCTCGGTCTTTCCGAGCAGCAGGGCCTGGACGGCGGCATTGCCCGCATCGCGCTGTAGGTCCAGGATGGTGCGTTCGAAACTGGCCGTGCGGGCGGTCGACCCTGTCCCGCGCACGGCCTTCCGCGAACGGCTTGACGCGGCAGCCTTGAGCGTGGGACGCGCGGCCGGGGAACTGGCCATGGAATACCCTCCGGACTCGTCTGGTTGCTCCCCAGCTTCGCCCTCGCCACGGCAATCGGCAAGTTGCTCCCGCGCAGTCATTGGGGATCGAGTCCGTGCCCCTTCGGGCATCCGGAGCCACGGTCGATTCGACCGGGACCGTTGACATATGCCGATATGGGTATATAATGCTGGCATGGCACGAGCGGCGACGACAGCCGATGCGTTCAACGCGGTCGCGGAGCCCAGGCGCCGGGAGATCCTGGACCTCCTGGCCGGCGGGGAGCGGCCGGTGAACGACCTGGTGGAGATGCTCGGGCTGGCGCAGCCACAGGTCTCCAAGCACCTGCGGGTCCTGCGTGAGGTCGGCGTGGTGGACGTGCGGGTGGAAGGCCGCCAGCGGGTGTACGCGTTGAACGGGCCGGCGCTGAAGCCGATCCATGACTGGGTGAAGAACTACGAGCGCTCGTGGTCGGAACGGTTCGATGAGTTGGATGTCGTACTGGAAGAATTGAAGTCTGAGGAGGACACAAATGACCGTGGCAAGTAGCAAGAAGGCGACCGTGACGCTTCCGTCGGATACGCAGATCCTGATCACCCGCGAATTCGAGGCGCCGAAGCACCTCGTGTACAAGGCGTGGACCACGCCCGAGCTGGTGGCGCGGTGGTGGAGTGGCCAGCGCGGCACCACGACGAGCGCCGAGATCGATCTACGGGTCGGCGGCAAGTGGCGCTACGTGATGGTGGCCAACGGCGGGTTCGAGGTTGGCTTCCACGGCGAGTTCAGGGAGATCGTGCCGAACGAGCGGATCGTCTCGACCGAGGTCTACGAGGGCGCGCCCGACGGAGAGGGGATCAATACGCTGACGCTAACCGAGAAGAACGGACGGACAACATTGACGAACCTGATGCAGCTCCCCGATAAGGAAACGCGCGATACCGTGATCAACTCGGGCATGGAAGGCGGCATGCAGGAGTCGTTCGCTCTCCTCGAGGAAGTCGCCATCTCCCTTCGCTAACCAGGCATCACGACAGGCAGAGGGGCCATCGGACGCGATCCGGTGGCCCTCTGAGCGTGGCCTCTAGTTCGTGGCCGCGCTATTGAAGACCCTGCATCGGCTCGCCGGCTAGCGGTTTGGCTGCCGGGTACGGTTCCTCCGGGGCGAGGGGGACCACGAGCGCCGCGGGCGTCCCGGCCAGGGAGGCCAGCAGGCTGCCGGCGGAGGCCGGGATGTCGCGGGCGGCGCGGATGAGGTCGGCGACCACGCCGCTCGCGGCCGCATCGGGGCCGGCGCCCAGGCCTTTGAAATAGAGCGGACCCGCCCAGGTCGCATCGACCATGATGCCGTTGTCGGGCCCATCCACCTGCGCCAGCGGATCGGCGTCAGGGACAAGTCGAGGCCGGACGTCGGCCGCGATGCGATAGTCCTGGTCGACGGCGGCCGCCACCAGCTTGACGACCTTTCCCGACTCGCGGGCTGCCTGGAGTTGCGTTGCATCCAGATCGCGGATGCCAGCGCGGGTAATGGCCGCCGGGTCGATGCGCCGGTGGAAGGCCAGCATGATGAGGATCGCCAGCTTGGCGGCCGGGTCGTGGGCGTCGACGTCGGCGCTCGGGTCCGCCTCGGCGAGACCTTCGCGCTGGGCGTTGGCGAGCGCATCGCTATAGGCGGCGCCGCGCGCCATCGCGTGGAGCATGGCGTTGGTGGTGCCGTTCAGGATGCCGGTAATGGCATCAATGCGATCCGACCCGAGCGTCTCGGCCAGGGTCTCGATGATCGGAATCGCGCTCGCGACCGAGGCCTCGAACCGCAGCGGGCCGAGCCGCGCCAGGTCGGGCCCATGCGCGGCGATCACCTGCTTGTTGGCGGTGATCACCTGGCGGCCGCTGGTCAGCGATTGTTCGATGTAGGCGCGGGCCGGATCGAGGCCGCCGATCAACTCGATCACGGCATCGAGATCGTCGCGGGCGAGCAGCGGCTGCGGCTTGACGAGCGCGACCGGGGCGGTCCTGCCTTCCGGATGCCGGACGCCGATCGCCGCGAGAACGATCGGGCGACCGGCGGCTCGGGTGATCCGGTCGGCATCCTGCGTCAGCCGCGTCACCAGGGCGCCGCCAACGTGTCCGAGGCCGAGGAGGCCGACGCGGAAGGCGGCTGCCATCGCCGGGCCATTGTAGGGCAGGTACGATGCAGCGCATGGCAAGGGACGGTGTGATCGCGCGGTATGCGGCCTACCTGCCGGTCAGCGCCACGACGCCGCACGTCACGCTGGGGGAGGGCTCCACGCCCCTGGTCCGGTCATCCCGCATCGGGCCGGCGCTCGGGCTGTCGCGCCTGTATTTCAAATACGAGGGACTGAATCCAACCGGGTCATTCAAAGATCGCGGCATGGCGGTGGCCGTGGCGAAAGCGCTCGAGGCTGGCGCCACCACGCTGCTCTGCGCATCGACCGGCAACACGAGCGCATCGGCGGCGGCCTATGCGGCGCACTATGGGTTGAAGGCCCTGGTCCTGATGCCCGCCGGCGGCGTGGCAGCCGGGAAGGTGGCGCAGGCGCTCGCGTACGGTGCGACGATGATCCCGGTCCGCAGCTCCTTCGACGTCGCCCTGGGCCTGGTCCGCGAGCTCGCCGGCCAGCCAGGGTTTGCCCTGGTGAACTCGGTCAACCCATTCCGTCTCGAAGGTCAGAAGACCGCGGCCTTCGAGGTGGTCGAGGACCTGGGGGAGAGCCCGGCGCGGGTGTTCATTCCGGTCGGCAATGCCGGAAATATCACGGCGTACTGGCGCGGATTTCGCGAGTTTCAGGGCCGCAGCGGCGGACGATGCCCGCGCATGCACGGCGCGCAGGCCGAAGGCGCGGCTCCCCTCGTGTCGGGGAAACCGGTGGCGCGACCGAGGACCGCCGCATCGGCGATCCGGATCGGCAACCCCGCGTCATGGGCGAGCGCGATCGAGGCACGCGACGAATCGGGCGGCACGATCGAGGCGGTCACCGACGACGAGATCCTCGCCGCGCATCGCCGTCTCTCGATGGAGGAGGGCCTGCTGGCCGAGCCGGCCTCGGCGGCAGGTGTCGCGCTGTTGATCAAGAAGGTCGCGACCGGCCAGCTTGCTGAAGACGAGACCATCGTCTGCATCCTGACCGGCCAGGGCCTCAAGGATCCGAAGGCGATGACGCGGGGGCTCGCGATGCCCCCAGTTGTCGAGCCGACCATCGAGGCGGTCCGAAAGGCGATGGGCTCCCGGCCGGTACGTTAGCGGTCGCCAGGCGCGTTACGCGCTGAACTCGTGGCGAATTTTCGCCTTACGACAGACAGCTGTCGCGACCATGCGTCAGGATGAAAGCATGGCCGCGGCAGGCGATCGTTGCGAGACTCCGCTCGACCTGATCCGTCGCGGTTATGAGCGGATGCCAGGCTGGATAGCCGGGCAGCGCGACGAGGAGTGCGGACCGATCGCGATTGAGCTCCAGGAGTTCCGCGACCGATCCGAGGCGAACTCGGCCGAGGCGCTCCGCCGATTCGAGAAGTCGGGCGGTTGGGCCGGTGACGGATCGCTCAACATGGTCGACTGGTTGCGAACACACGGCAAGCTCTCCGGCGGGGCGGCGATGGAACGCGTCGCCATCGCCCGGCAGCTTGAGCAGCTGCCCCAGACGGAGAAAGCCTTTCAGCGTGGTGAGCTTGGCTACGAGCATGTTGCGATCATGAGCCGGACGGCGCAACATGTCGGTCTGGCGGCGGTGCAGGACGCCGAGCCGGCGCTTCTCGAGGCCGCGAGGGCACAGGATCCCGGGCAGTTCGTGGCCGTCGCCAAAGAGTTCGAGCACAGGGTTGACCAGGCTGCGGCGCTCCTCGAGGTCAATCGGGCGCACGCCCGCCGATACCTCCATCTGAGTGAGCCGAAGGACGGGCTGGTCCGCCTCGATGGGCTCCTGGATGCCGAGGGCGGCGCGACGCTCAAGACGGCCCTGGATCAATTGATGCCCCCGGCTTCTCGGGATGACGACCGGACTGCCGGCCAGCGGCGGGCGGACGCGATGGTCGATCTAGCGGGCAAGGCGCTCTCCGGCAGCAAGCTCGGCAGCACCGGCGGCCAGCGGCCGCACCTGGTCATCACCGCCAGCGTCGAGGCGCTCGCCGGCGTCAAGGGCGTGGCGCCGGCGCGGATGGAGGGCGTCGGGCCCATCCCCGCAGAGACGGCGCAACGCCACGCTTGCGACTCGACGGTGAGCTGGCTGGTGGGGAAGGTCGAGTTGGAGAGCGAGACGAGCCACGCACATCGGCAGATTCCGCCGTCAATGCGGCGGGCGCTGGTGGCGCGAGATCGGGACTGCGTCTTCCCGGGCTGCCACCGGCCGGCGGGCTGGTGCGACGGCCATCACCTTCGGTGGTGGACGCACGGCGGCGAGACGAAACTCGACAACCTGGCTCTGATCTGCGGCCGGCACCACCGGATGCTCCACGAAGAAGGCTGGCAGCTCAGGCGCGGCAATAACGGCGGCTGGACGACGATCCCGCCAGCCCGCGGGAGGCCGCAGTCACGATCCGCCTAAGTCGCCCATGAAACGGGCCGCGGCCGGGCTCGCTTGGGCCGGGCGCGGCGCTCCGACTGGACCTATGTGACAGAGTTCACCGACAGGCTTGACGAGGGCTGCCCGGTCGCGCATAGTCCTCGCGAGGAGGGAAACTTGAGTTCGAGCCCATCAGTTGTCGACCTGGAGCCGGCGGCGGCGGGTCCGGGCGCTCTCGGTCTGGGATCATGTTGCCGAGCGCGCCAGCGCCGGCGATTACCGGCCACAGGTCCGTAGTGATCTGACCTGCGTCCGCATGAAGACCCGGCACGGGCTCCCCAACATCATGCTGGCCGACCGGCCGCACAAATACATCCGCCTTGGCGAACGGGACGATGAATTGGTCCAGCTCATGGACGGCAGCCGGCGCGTCGCCGACCTGGTCGTCGAGTACTTTCGCCGCTACGGCAGCTTTGGGTTCCGGCACGTGACCGACCTGGTCACCATCCTGCGGCAGGCTGGATTCCTGACCGATCCGCCGCGGGATGTCTACGCCGACCTCGCCGAGCGCCTGCATCCGTCGCCACCCGCCCCCACGCGACGATGGGTGGAAGGAAGCGGCCTCCGCCTGAAGTTTCCTGTTCGCGGCATCGACGGGCTCGTCACCCGCTATCACGAGACGGTCGGCCGGTTCTTTTTCACGCCGGCGTTTCTCTGGGTGAGCGTCGTCGTCACGCTCGTCGGGATGGGGGCGTTTGTCAGGCAGATCGCCACCGGTCGCGATCCGTTCGCCCCGATCGCGGGGTCGGGTCTCATCGGGATCGCGGCGCTGGTGATCGCGTACTACATCACGATCCTGATCCACGAGAGTGCGCATGCGCTGACCGCCAAACACTACGGACGAATGGTCCCCAGCGGCGGCTTCATGCTCTATTACATGATGCCCGCGTTCTACGTCGACGTGACGGACTCCTGGCTGGAGCCCTGGAAGCACCGGATCCTCATCTTCTGGGCCGGACCGTATTCCGGCTTCATCCTTGCCGGCGCCAGCGCGCTTGGCTCGGCGGCGCTCGGCAACGGCCTGCTTGGAACCGTTCTCTTCAAGCTTGCCCTCGCTGCGTACCTGACCAACCTGCTGAACCTGATGCCGCTCCTGCTCTGGGACGGCTACTGGATCCTGGAACAATGGCTCGAGATCCCTGATCTCCGAGGAAAGGCGCTGGCCTTTATCAAGGGTCCGTTGTGGACGCAGCTCTGGACGCAGCGCCGCCTGACCGGCCGTGAAACGTTCTTCGCGATCTTCGGCGTGCTCTCGGCGGTCTACTCGTTCGGGTCCATCGGCGTCGCCTACCTGTACTGGCGACGCCGGCTCGGGCCGATTATCTCGCCCCTGTGGCTCACGCCCGGCTTTCTTTCCAAGGCGATCGCGGTCGTCGTGGTTGGAGCCGTGGGGATCCCGCTCAGCATGAAGTTTGGCAGGCGCCTCTGGGGGTATCGCCAGGTCGTCATGGGCGCGCCCGCCGCCGCAAAAAAGGCCATCTTCACGATCCGGATGAGCGACCGGTTGCGCCTGCTGGAGGGCCTGGCGTTCCTGCGGAGTCTGCCGCAGAAGAGCCTCGACCGCCTGGCGGCGAGCGCTCGAGTGCGGGAGATCCCGGCGGGTGGGATCATCGTCCGGCAGGGCGAGCGGGGCGACGAGTTCTTCATCATCGCGGCGGGCCAGGCTGCCGTGCTGCTCCGGGAGCAGAATGAGGACCGGACCGTCGGGCAGATGACGACCGGTGATTTCTTTGGCGAGCGCGCGCTGCTGAACCGCGGTGTGCGCGAGGCGACCATCAAGGCCGAAACTCCGGTCAAGCTCCTGGTTTTCCCGGCAAAGGTCTTCTGGACCGAGCTCGCTGGCCCGGTCGGCTGGGAAGCCCGGGTGCGCGGCGCGCTCGAGGAGCGCGATCGGCTACGCGCGCTGCCCATCTTTGCCGACACCGCCCCAAGGCAGCTCGATCTGCTGGCGGTCAAGCTGCAGGTCAAGGGCTTCCAAGCGGGCGAGGTGATCGTCAATCAGGGGGACCCCGGCGACGCGTTTTACATTGTCCGGGAGGGGACGGTCGAGGTCATCGCGCGAAAGGAGCGAAGCCGACGCCGGATCGCCACCCTTAAACAGGGCGACTTCTTCGGTGAGATCGCGCTGCTGCGGGACGCTCCGCGGAACGCGACCGTGCAGGGCCTGGAAGCCGGCTCGGTGTGGCGGCTCGAGCGCGCGGATTTCCGAGACCTGCTGGGACGATACCTGGACCTCGAGGGTCACATCGCCGGAATCGCGGCCTCGCGGACGCCGCGCGGCCATTCGATGCGTGGGGCAGCCTGATGCAGTGCTGGATCTGCGCCTCGCCGGCGAATGGGACCTGCCGCTTTTGCGGTCGGGCCGTCTGCCGCGAGGACGCCAAGACCCACCCATTTGTCCTGGAGGTCTATCCGAGCGATGGCAGCCTCTACGGGCTGGCGGTGGAGGATGCGCTGCATTGCGGCGTGTGCAAACCGCGACCCGAACCGGTTTTAATGGACTTCCTCATGAAGCCGAAGGAGCCGAGGAGTGACAAATGACACAGGGGAAAGGTGTCGCCTGTCGCTTCCCCGGCCCTGGTGTCGGCCGATACTGCCAACGACGACAGCCCGACCTAAAGGAGGTGAAACATGAGCAAGCAAGTTCTAGAGCAGGTGATCCTCAAGGCGTCGAGTGATGCCCGGTTTCGCAACCAGCTGACCGACAACTTCGAGGCGGCGATCAAGCCGTACGACCTGAGCTCGGAGGAAAAGGTGCAGCTCCGCAACGGGATGGCGGGCACCACCAGCGACCGCGAGGTCCGGCAGACCATGGCTGCAAGCGCGGCTGCGTCTGCGGCCAACACGGCAGCCAATACTGCAGCCAATACTGCGGCCAATACTGCGGCCAACACGGCAGCCAACACGGCAGCCAATACGGCCGCCAACACGGCAGCCAACACGGCAGCCACCACGGCCGCCAACACCGCAGCAGCGACCGAAGCGAACAGCGCACTGACCAACTAGCCGTCCCGAAGCATGCTTTGGGCAGCCCGCGATGGCTGCCCTTTTTTTATCGGCGGGAGGCGGCGTGCTTTTTGAGCTCAGCAGGCTTTGCGATCGTGATGTACCCGTTCTCGAGCACGATGGCGCCCCGTACAACCAGCCGGGCGAGCGCGCGGTTGACGTTCTCGCGGCTGGCCCCAACCATCCCGGCCAAGGTGCGCTGGGTCAGCCGGACTCGGATCCGCCGTCCTTCCGGTGTGGCTTCGCCCTGCGAATCCGAGAGATCGAGGAGTTTCTTCGCCACCCGGCCGGGAATATCGAGGAAGGCCGCCTCGGAGAAGGTCTCGTCGGTCGCGCGGAGGTAGGTTCCGAACAGGGCAACCAGGTGCCGAACCGCCCTGGGGTGCGCATCGAGGAATGAGAGGAACGCGTCGCGGCCAAGGGCCAGGCATTCCGTCGTCTCCATGGCGACCGCATCGGCCGCCCGGACCGCGCGCTCGTCGAAGAGGGCGAGCTCGCCGAAGATATCCCCGGGCATGAGGACGGCATAGATGGTCTCGTCGCCGCCACGCGCGATATGCCCGATCTTGACCTGGCCGCTGACGATCACGTAGAGCGCGTTTCCCGGGTCCCCCTCGTGGAAGATGGTCGACGCCCGCGGAAAGGTTCGTTCCTTCAGGCCGCCGGCGAGCGGTTGCAGCTGCTCAGGTGGAAAGCCGCGAAAGAGTGACGTGTTCGCGAGGACCGTCAGGGGATCCATCCGCGAATCTTACGTCCGGTAGGGCGATGGCATCGCTGATCGCCATCGCCTGGCCTTCTGCGGTGAGGCGCTTGAATTCCTCGTCGTCGAGGCTTGCCTGCACCCGCTGCAGGGCCACTTGATACTCATCGAGCTCGAAGGGCGGTAAGGGCGCGCCAAGTTCATCCCGGATCCGGTGGGCGACCGCAAAGAGCACGGTGGCCTTCTCCGTCGCTCCCCGGTCGGTCAGAATCATCGCCATTTCCTGGAGGCAGGCGGCGATCCCGAACTTCTCGCGGTGGTCGAGCACGCCCAGACTGTCCTGCACGAGCGACGTCGCCTTGTTCAGGTTGCCCTCATGCCGCGCCACGATCGCCAGCTCGCAGAGGGCCAGCCCGGCGCTGAGCGTGTCGTTGAACTCGCGGGCCAGGGCGAGGCTCTCCTCGAACAGCTCGGTTGCCCGGGTGTAGTCGGCCGCCGCTCGTGCCGCCTGCCCCAGCAGATACAGCGTCAGCCCGACGTCCACCCGGTCTTTCGCCTGGCGCACGAGCTCCAGGCTTTCGCCCAGGAGCGTGGTGGCGGGCGTGTAGTGTCCCTGGCAGAGCTCGACCTCGCCCATCAGCCGCAGGGCGATCGAGACGCGTCGCTGATCGCCCGCGTCGCGGAAGCTCACCAGGGCTTGCTCCAGCATGCCGATGGCTGAGGCGTACTCGCCTTTCCGCAGCGCCGCGACGCCCAGGTAGAGATAGGAGAGGCCGACGGCCGCCGTGTCCTTCGTCTGCCGCAGGTGGTGGAGGCTCTCCTGCTCGAGCCGGATCGCGTACGCGTAGTCATCCTGGTTGAGGGCCACGGCGCCCAGCGTTTGCAGCGCGAAGCCGGTGCCCCACGCATCGCCGGCGGCGGTGTAGAGATTGAGGCTCTCCTCGCCAGAGATCTGCGCCTGGGCGTAGGCGCCCTGGTAAATCGCGAGGTAGCTGGCCCAGGCCAGCGCCTTGGCCCGCAAGGTTGCCGGCGCCGCGGCTTTGGAGGCCAGTGCGCGCTCGAGCCAGTCCCGGCCTTCGGTAAAGCGCCCGCGGGCGCGCCAGTAGAGGCCCAGCGCGGCGGCGATGCGCAGCGCCGACTCGACCTCCTGCGCGATAAGACAGCCCTCGAAGGCGGCGCGAAGGTTGGCCATCTCGACGTCGATCCGGTCGAACCAGGCCAGCTGGTCCGGCCCATGGATGTTGTCCTCCGCCTCGAGCGCATAGGCCAGGAAGCGTGAGCGATGGCGGGCCTGGACCTCGACTTCCTCGCCGGCGGTCCGGGCGCGCTCGGCAGCGTAGTCTCGAATGGTCTCCAGCTGGTGGTAGCGGAAGCCGCCCGGCTGTTCGTCGACCGCCACCAGCGATTTGGCCACGAGCGCGCTGAGCAGATCGATCAGGTCAGCGGCGTCCAGCGGATCCCAGGCGCAGACTTCTTCGGCGAGCTCAAGGCTGAAGCCGCCGGCGAAGACAAACACCCGCCGCAGCAGGACCCGCTCCGGCTCACCGAGGAGCTCATAGCTCCAGTCGATCGTCGCCCGCAGCGTTTGCTGCCGCGGGAGCGAGGTTCGACGCCCACCCGTCAGGACCTTGAAGCGGTCGTTCAGCCGGGTCACGAGCTGGGGCAGCGTCAGGATCGAGAGCCGGCTGGCGGCCAGCTCGATCGCCAGCGGAATGCCGTCCAGTCGCTGGCAGACCTGGACGACCTGGACCGCGTTGGCCTCGGTAAGGCGGAAGGTGGGGGAGGCCGCCATGGCTCGGTCGGCAAAGAGCGCCACCGCCGCCGATTCCGCGACGCGCTCGAATGAGGGCAACCGATCGGCATCCGGCATCCCGAGCGTCGGAACCCGCCAGACCGTTTCGCCCGCAACGCCGAGCCCCTCCCGACTGGTCGCGACGATCCGGACCCGTGGACAGGCCTGCAGCAGCGTCTCGGCCAGCTGCGCACAGGGCTCGACCAGGTGCTCGCAGTTGTCCAGGAGAAGCAGGATGTCTTTCGGACGCAGGTAATCGATCAGGCTGTCGATGGCAGTCCGACCCGCCTGCTCATGCACGTCGAGCACGGTCATGAGCGCGCGCGGAACGAGATCGGGATCCGTGATCGGCGCGAGCTCCAGCAGCCAGACGCCGTTGCCGTAGCTCTCCAGGACCTCGGTTGCCAGCTGGATCGCAAGTCGCGTCTTGCCGATGCCGCCGGTGCCCGCGAGCGTGAGCAGGCGGGTGCCGAGGAGCAGGTCCTTGAGCTCGGCGATCTCCTTGTCGCGCCCAAGAAAGCTGGTGAGCTGAAGCGGAACGTTGTTTTTTCGAATCTCGAGCGACTTCAGCGGCGGGAAGTCGGTTTGGAACCCATCGATGTCCACCTGGTAGAGGTGTTCGGGGCGTGGCAGGTCTTTGAGCCGGTGCTCGCCGAGGTCTCGCACCGTGACGCCGGTGGGCAGCGCCTTTTCGACCAGTGCCAGCACGGTGTCGGAAATGACCACCTGCCCACCGTGCCCGGATGCAGCAATGCGCGCCGCGCGGTGGACATCGAGACCGATGTAGTCGCCGCCCACGGCGCGGGCTTCGCCGGTATGCAGGCCCATGCGCACCCGTACCGGATGTCCCTCGGGCCAGGTATGCGCGGCGAGGGCTTGTTGGGCGGAGACGACCGCCTGCACCGCATCGGTTGCCCGCACGAAGACCACGAAGAACGAGTCGCCCTCGGTCCCCAGCTCGAGGCCCCTATTGCTGGCGATCGCCTCGCGCATCAGGCGCCGCTGATCCTGGAGGACGTCGGAGTAGCGGTCGCCCAGTTCCTGGAGCAGGCGGGTGGAGCCTTCGATGTCGGTGAAGAGGAAGGTGACGGTCCCTTCCGGGAGCTGCCGGGCGCTGCCTTCGGTGCCCATGGCTGTTACGCGGGCCCGGAGCAGCGTCCGAAGACGCCGGAGGGCCGGCTTGCGGGCATCTTACCCGGGCCGGCCCTCGGCATCAAGATCAGTTAGGTCGCTCTAGCGAACGCTGGTCCCTGGGTCACCGAAAACCCACGAGTGCTTGCGGTCGGCGCATAACCGGGATTGCAAACGGGTGGGCATGGTGTCGGAGGCGGCGACGGTGGCGTCGGGGTGCAAAACTGCGTTTGAGGACCACCCTCGCCTGTCGCGTTGGTGCAGCTAATTGCCCTTGAGCAGACCATGCCTGAGCAATTGGTGCTCTGGCTTTGGCCGTTTTGAACGGACGTTGAGCTCGTCGTGCAGTTTCCACTGCTGTCGCAGGTCGCGACATCAACGGCCTGTTGAAATGCCGTTGGTCCTGCCACCTGGTTGGTGAATTGCGCGATGTTGAAGCGGTCGGCTGGGCTGTTCTTCTGGGTTGTGCAGCAGCGCGGGTCGACTTTTTGCGTCTGCGCGCCGTCACCGTCGAGCTTTTGGAACTGGCTCTCGGTCACAAAGTTCTTTGACACGGCCCCGGCGACCACGGCACCGTTATCGGTTTGATCCAGGGAGCCGATCTGGTTGCTGTCCTGGTTTTGCGTGGAGGCCGTTTCCGACGTGCCGACCTGGTACGTGTTCTGAGCGACGAGGGTGTAGTTGCTACCGGACGCGGAATTCTGGATCAATGGGTTGAAGTGCACCCCGGCATACTGGTCGGCCTTTTGGGTTTGCGCGCCGGGATCGCCGCTGAACTGGCTGACCTGCTGGAACACGCCGAGGAAGTTGGACCCGGATCCATTTTCCTGGTCGACCGTCGCGTATTGCGTCGCCTGGGGAGTATTCCCGTTTTGCCGGTAGCGCTGGATGATCAGCGCGTAGTTATTGCCCGAGCCGTTGAACTGCGTAACGGAACAGACCTCGACCCCGCCGGGCACGTTGTTCTGGACGCAGACGGCGACGTTGCGGTTGCTTTGCGTGGTGGTTCCCTGGTAGATGGTGCACGTTCCGGTTGCCGGATCAAACGTGCCGCCATAGCAGGCGCTGCCGCCACGGTCAGCCATCGCGGTGTAGCTCCAGAGCAGGTTATTGAAGGTCGCGTCGGGTGCCGCAGGCGCCGCCTGCGCGCCGATCGCCGAAGTACATAAGCCGACCAGTAGTCCGAACGTCGCCGCGATCGTCGTTAATCGCCTTCTTCCCATGGCCATCCGTCCCCTTTGCTGGCCCTTTACCAGCGTTAACCCCACCGACCCCTTTCTGAGCGGCTTCCCACTCGTGCCGCTACGTTACCCCGGGTCCAGTTCTTGGTCAAGGGGTCACGAAAAGTCGTCGGCCAGCCCGAGCCTTGATTTCCGCGCCGGAGCAGCGTCCGACGCCGGAGGGCCGGCTTGCGGGCATCGTGCCCGGGCCGACCCTCCGATTCAAGATCAGGTGAGTCTGGCTGTCGAGGGCGCCGAGCGTGCGGCGAAAACCGCGGACCCCCTGGCGCTGGCTTGATAGGCCGCTTGCCGCAACGCGACGGTGGCGTTCGGAGAACGAGCGGCCGTTATAGGTAGTGCATCGCCCCCGATGAAGCACTGATTCGTCCCGAACTCGCTGCCACCAAAACATGAGATTTGGCTGAAGCAGAACGACCCAGGCGTGCAGTCCGTATGGACGGTTTTACTCGCGCCGTTCTGGGTCGCCGTCTGGTCGATGGTGCAATGCCCGTCCGAGCGGCAGGTGCCCGTGGTGTGGGATTCCTGGATCGCACCGGGGCTGTCGGCAAACTGGCTGGCATTTTGTTTGATGGTGAAAACGTCTGCGGCATTGCCCGTCTGGTTGGTGCAACACCGTGGATCAATCGTTTGGTTCTGGAACCCAGTTCCGGCCAGCCGCTGGTCCTGGTCCTGGCGAGCGGACGCCGTGGAAAGTCCGGTGCTGTCCTGGTTGATGTTTCCATGCTGGCCGCTGCCTTCGGTCTGCGACGCCCCCGAGTTCGACTTGGCGCGCTGGGCCGATGACTGGTTAAGGTCGGCCTGATTCTGCCCACTGTCCGACGTTTGCGTGATCGCGACGTCCTGGCTGTCCTGCTGGTTCTGGTCGCCGCTGGTGTTCGGCTCTAGCTTCTGGTCGGTCGTCTGGCGAACGCTGGCAACGTTCGACCCTCCGCCGGTGGTCGTCTGCATGATGTGCGCCGTCTGCATGGCGCACTGGTTTGCGGTTGGAAATGCCGTACATGTCGCTGGGTCTTGCCCGTTGTTCTGGTGATAACGCTGAACCACGACGGCGCGGTTGTTGAACCCGGTCGTGCTCGTCTGCGTGATCACGCACACCTCGACCCCGCCAGGAGTGTTGTCTTCCACGCAGACGGCGGAGTGGTCCTCCCCTTCCGTCATCTGGCTGATTGTGCAGGTCCCCGTTCCAGCATCAAAAGTGCCCGAGCACCGGGCGTTGTCATTCCCGGCTCCGGCCGAACTCGCCGCCTGGGCACCGATCAGCGGCGTACATAAGCCGGCGAGCAGTCCAAACGCAGCCGCGATCGTCGTTAATCGTCTTCTTCCCATGGCCACCGTCCCCTTTGCTGGCCCTTCACCAGCGTTAACCCCACCAACTCGCGGACGAGCAATCTCGTCGTGCCGCTACGTTACGCCCGGTCCAGTTCATGGTCAAGGCGTCACGAAATGCCACCTGCAGACGAGCTTGAGCTGGCGGCTGGCGGGGCTGAGTACGGTCAGGCTGCGCGCCGGACGGGGCGGCGGGCGACGAGGAGGGCGCCCGACTTCGTGGGAAGCTCTGCGGGGCGGACCCACAGGTGGTCCGCCTTCTCGAGCCCGCGCATGATGCTCAGGACCCGCCGCCCTACGTCGGTTGGTTCCACCCGGCGCGACGCCCAGCGATCCTGGGCGCCGGGCTTCAGGCTGGCCTGAAACGTGAAGCGCCAGCGACCGTCGACAAGTCGGGGCATGGCTCGCGCGTGGACCTCGTCGGAGGGGACGAGGAAGAGAGGGCCCCGGTAGCCCATGATTTTCGAGTCCATGTAGCCGAAGAAGTACAAGAACCGCGGATCATCAAGGACCCGCGATTTCGGCAGGGAGAACGGGATCTGGATGATCTGGCTCTGCCGGTGGGTCCAGAGCCGCCAGGTGGTCTTCACCTGGATCGCGATCGGGGCCTTGAAGCCGCGCCGGAGGTGGCCCTCGATGTCGCGGTGCGCATCGTCGGTCCAGGGCCAGGCGACCTCGACCTCGCCGCCGCTGCCCCAGACGATGAGCTTGGCGGCCTCCGATTGCCCGAGCACCCCTTGTTGGGTCTGGGTCAGCGCCATGGGGCATACAACGAAGTCGGCGTCGGGTTCTTAGCACGACCCGTATGCGGCGTTGACGTTCGGCAGCCGCGGATGTTAGGCTGTCGCCACAAGTTCATATCGGCCGTTATCAAGAGTGGCTGAGGGGCCGACCCTGCGAAGCCTGCCAACCTACCGCAAGGCAAGGTGGAAAATTCGTCCGGCGGGCGTCGCCGGAAAGATGATGCACTCGAACAGTCGGCCCCTCATCCAGGGGCTTTTTTATTGCTGTGCGAGGTGCAGAGATGAAGGAAATCGCGAAGAGGCTGCGCTGCCGGGAGTGCGGCCGCGTGCGGGACTTCGAGCCCGCCTATGTCTGTGAGTACTGTTTCGGACCGCTCGAGGTCGCCTACGACCTGACCATCGCCGCCGGCCAGATCAGTCACCGCTCGATCCTCAACGGTCCGCCGACGATCTGGCGCTACCGCGATTTGCTGCCGGCGCCGGCCGGCGAACCGGTCGACCTGGGCACCGGCCTGACCCCGCTGGTGCTGGCCCGCAACCTGGGCAAGCAGCTTGGTCTCGACCGCCTCTACATCAAGAACGACACCCTCAATCCGACGGGTTCCTTCAAGGACCGCAATGTCGCGGTCGCGACCAACTTCGCGCTTTCCTACGGATTCGATACGCTCGCCTGTTCCTCGACCGGCAACCTGGCCGGGTCGGTTGCCGCCTACGCGGCGCGCGCCGGATTGCGCTCGCTGGTGTTCATCCCGTCGGGATTGGAGCCGACGAAGGTGAGCGCCGCGCAGGCGTTCGGCGCCACCGTGGTCGAGCTCGACGGGACCTACGACGATGTCAACCGCCTGTGTGTCGAGCTGGCGGACCAGCACGGCTGGGGCATCGTGAACGTCAACCTGCGGCCCTTCTACTCCGAAGGCAGCAAGACGCTGACCTTCGAGGTGGTCGAGCAGCTCGGCTGGCGCGCGCCCGACCACATCGTCGTGCCGGTTGCCGCCGGTTCCTTGCTGGCCAAGACGGCCAAGGCACTGCATGAGCTGGTCGAGGTCGGCTTGATCGACCGCGCGCCGACCCGGATCCACGCCGCCCAGGCCGAGGGCTGCGCCCCGGTCAGCAGCGCGATCCAGCAGCGGTCCGACACCATCACGCCGGTCCGACCGAACAGCATCGCCAAGTCGCTTGCGATCGGCAATCCGGCGGACGGTCGTTATGCCTCCCGCGCCGTGCAGGCATCGGGTGGGTGGGGAACCGCCTGTCGCGAAGACGCCGTGACCGAAGGCATGGCGCTCCTGGCGGAGACCGAAGGCATCCTGAGCGAGCCGGCGGGCGGGGTCGTCGTCGCCGGATTGCAGCAACTGATCGCGCAGGGGCGCATCAAGCGCGAGGAGTCGGTCGTCATCTGCATCACCGGCAGCGGGCTCAAGACGCCGGAGCTGTTCCCGTCGCGCGAAGGGCGGCGCGTGCACCTCGGTCACGCCAAAGCGGCAGAGTTCGAGCGTGTGATGGCGGCGTAGGCGCATTCATTACCCCCCACCCCGACCCTCCCCCACAAGGGGGGAGGGAGAAGAGTCCTCGATGGCGGCGTAGGGGCATTCATTACCCCCCACCCCGACCCTCCCCCACAAGGGGGGAGGGAGAGGGACTACCTGTTTCCCTCCCGCGCAAGCGGGGAGGGAGAGAGATAGCCCTGGATGGCGGCGAAGAAGCGGTCGGCACTTTGCTGCCAGGTCGGCCAGGTGAGCGCACGCTCTTTCGCTGCCTCGCCCATCCGCCGACGTGTTTTTAGCTCGCGGCACAGGCGCTCGATGGCGGCCGCGAGAGCCGGGACATCACCGGGAGGTGCGAGGATTCCGTCGATGCCATCACGCACGAGATATGGCAGGTTGTCGACATTGAACGCGACGACCGGTAGTCCCGCCGCCATCGCCTCCCCGCAGGCGGTGCCGTAGGCCTCCCGCAGACTGGGCAGCATGAACAGGTCGGCTCCGGCGTACAGGCTTGCCACCGCAGGGGCCTCGAGCGATCCATGCACGACGACGCGGCTTCGCAGATCCGGGGCCGCCAGCCGTTGGCGTAGGCGCTTCGCGTATCCGGGATCGACGCGGTCATTGCCAACCAGGTGCAGCGTCGCGGTGGTGTCGGGCAGCTGCGAGAGTGCCTGCAGCAAAAGGTGGATCCCCTTATTCGGCAGCCAGTTGCTGACACAGAGCAGCGCCGCCCGGCGGCCGAGGCGCAGATCGACGGCCGGACTCGGCGCCGAGCCGGCCAGGTCACGACCGGGCGGAACGACGCTGATCCGCTGGCTGTCGACGTCGGACGCGATGAGGCATCGGGCCAGGTAGTCGCTGACGACGATCAGGGCGCGACACCGGTCATAGGCGAAGCGATCGAGGCGTGACTGCATAGCCCGACGGAGGCGACCGTGGTCCACGCCGCCGGGCACCTGGTGGAGCAGTCCGATGACCGGCGGGATCCCGCCTCGAAGCCACGGCGCCGAGGCCGCGGCGGCGATGCTATCCAGCAGGATCGCGTCGTACCCGCGCACCTGGCGCAGCAGGCCGGGCACCTCGATGGTGGCGAGCGGAAGGGCGCGTGACGGGATGGCCTTGAAGACAATCTCGGCGCCATGTAATGGGGCCGCCTGCGCCATGCGTTGCTGATAGAGATAGCCGCCGGTCCGCTGCGTCGGATCGCCTGCGGTCAGGAGTGCCAGCCGTAGCCGGCGGTCCGACTCGGGCATGTCCGGCCATCATATGAACTGAACTCGCGAGTTGGAGCTCGGGGCATTTGGCGGCCACAATAAGACCGTGATCTCGCCACGCTCTGATCGATCCGTCGTCTGCCTGGCGGAGGCGGCCCTCCCAACCCGCTTCGGCGACTTCAGGATCGCCTTGTACCAGGTCGAGGACAGCCGCACCGAGGTGGTCGCTCTCCAGCATGGGTCATTGACGCCCGGGCCCGTGCTGTTGCGGCTGCATTCCGAATGTCTGACCGGCGACGTCCTGGGGTCGGCGCGGTGCGATTGCGGCACCCAGCTGGATGCATCGCTCGCCCGCCTGGCGCGTTCGCGGAGTGGCCTGCTGCTTTATCTGCACCAGGAGGGGCGCGGGATTGGGCTGGCGGCCAAGATCCGGGCCTACGCGCTGCAGGATCGCGGCCTTGACACCGTCGACGCCAACACCGCGCTCGGCCTGCCGGTTGATGCACGTGATTACGCGCCAGCCGCGGCGGTGTTGCACCACCTCGGCGTGTCGCGCGTGCGATTACTGACCAACAACCCGGCGAAGCGGCAAGCCATGGTCAGACACGGGATCGAGGTGGTGGAGAGGGTGCCACTCGAGATGCCCGCGAACCCGTCGAACGCCGGATACCTGCGCACCAAGCGGGACCGGATGGGGCACCTGCTCGATCTTCCGGCCGCCGCCCCGCCTCCATGCTGATCACGATCCACTACGCGCAGACGCTCGACGGGCGGCTGGCGACCCGCACCGGCGACTCGCAGTGGATTGGCGGGAAGGAGTCGCTGCAGCTGGCGCATCGCTTGCGGAGCGAGCACCAGGCGGTGCTGGTCGGCGTGGGGACGGTGATCGCTGATAACCCGAGGCTGACCACGCGACTGGTCGACGGCCCCTCACCAATCCGCGTTGTGGTCGATAGCGGTCTTCGCCTTCCGATGCATGCCCATGTGTTAACCGATGGTGCGGCGCCAACCGTAATCGTGACGACCGAACGCGCGCCACAGCCGCGTCGCCAGGCCGTCGCACGGCCGGGCGTCGAGGTGGCCGTCGTCGGCGCGGATCGGTCCGGGCGGGTCGACCTCGAGCAAATGCTCCGGACTTGCGAGCGGCGCGGGATCGAGTCGCTCCTCGTCGAGGGAGGCGCCGCGATCATCACGGCATTGCTCCAGGCTCGTCTGTGCGACCGCCTGGTGGTCTGCATCGCGCCGCGAGTTATTGGCGAGGGGATCCAGGCCGTGGGAGACCTCGGCGTCGACCGGTTGCGCGATGCGCTGACGTTCTCGTCGGCGAGCTTCGCCGCCTGTGGCGAGGACGTCATCTTCGATGGACAACTCGCGCGCGCGACCGCCGACGTAGGCTGAGCGCGTGACCTCGGCTTTGCAGGAGACGGCCGTGTGGTTTACGCGCCCGAAAGCGGTCGAGCTTCGCCGGGAGGCGCTCCCACCGGTTGGTCCCGCCGACGTCAGGGTCAAGGCGCTGTGCTCCGCGATCAGCCCCGGGACCGAGATGCTCGTCTACCGCGGCCAGGTCGATCCGTCGCTCGACCTCGATCTTCCGACGCTGCGAGGGAGCTACGGTTTTCCGATCAAGTACGGCTATGCGAGTGTCGGTCGCATCGAGGAGGCGGGTGACGGCGTTCGAACCCTGAAGGCCGGAGACCTCGTCTTCGTGCATCATCCGCACCAGTCCGGCTACGTGGTACCCGCGGCCTCGGCCATCCCGCTTGCGCTCGACCATGGTGCCTGAGGCCGGAGTCTTTCTCGCCAACGTCGAGACCGCGGTCAACGTGGTGCTCGATGCGCACCCGCGGCTGGGTGACCGGGTCGTGGTTTTCGGTGCGGGGGTCGTTGGGCTGTTGATCCTCCAGTTGTTGCAGCGCGCGGGTGTGGCCAGCGTGATCGTGGTGGATCCCATCGCGCCGCGGCGAAGGCTGGCGGAAAAACTCGGGGCGGCTTCCACCTTCGCGCCCGGGGATCGCTTGCGTAAGGCGGTCATGACCGCAACCGGCGACATGGGCGCGGACCTGGCGATCGAGGTGACGGGAAACCCAGCGGCGCTCTCGGAGGCGATTGATTGCGTCGGGTTCCAGGGGACGGTCGTCGCCTGCTCCTGGTACGGGACAAAGCCCGTGACGGTCGACCTCGGCGGCCGGTTCCATCGCGGACGCGTCCGGGTGATCAGCTCGCAGGTTTCCAATCTCGACCCAGCGCTGTCGCCGCGTTGGACGATGGCGCGTCGGCTGGACCTGGCGCGCGACCTTCTGGCGACCCTGCCCGTCGCGGCGCTGATCACGCAGCGGTTCCCGCTCGAGCAGGCGGCGGCCGCCTACGAGCTGGTCGATCAGCGCCCGGCCGAGACGATCCAGGTGGTCTTCACGTATGTATGAGGTCGGCGTCGTCGAGACGTTTGACGCGGCCCACCGGCTGCGCGGCGATTTCGGGCCGGCCACGCAACAACACGGTCATGCCTACCGGGTCGAGGTGACGGTGCGCGGCCCATCGTTGCGGGCCGACGGCACGCTCTGCGACATCAGCGAGTTGCAACAGGCGGTCCGAGCGGTGCTGGTGGGGCTGCACGATCGCGACCTCAACGCGTTGCCGGCTTTCGCGGAGAAAAACAGCACGGCTGAAGAGGTTGCCGGCCACCTCCTGCGGCAGCTGACCGGAAGCTTCAACGCAGAAGGCGTCGAACGGATCAGCGTGCGGGTCTGGGAGTCGCCCGACGCCTTTGCGGCGTGCGACGGGCCGGCGCGCCGCTAACCATCGTCAGCCGGGGCCGAGCAGCTGGCTCGGCATGCAGGTCCAGCTACCGATGACGGCGACCTGGTCTCCGCCAGAGCGGGTGACGGTCGCGTTGACGGTCCCGCGGTCCGGATGCTGGTCCGTCAGGACAACCAGCTGTGCTCTGCCCGCATATTCCGGCCCAGCCGGCTCGCGCGACCCGGCGGCGACGGGCGTGAGGAGCGCGCGGCCCTCGTATGTTCCGGCTCCAGTGTAGGAGGGGGTGTCGGTCGAAATGTTGAGGTTGTACCACGCCTGTCCGACCTGGAAGTAAAGGCCGTAGGCGAAGATGACCGGGCCAGAGGGTCCGCTTCCCGCCCCACACGAGCTCGGTCGTCCCGTTGTCACCGTCGCCACCACGCTCCCCGATACGGTCAGGTTTTGGGCGGCTTCCGGGAAGTCGGTAATTCCCGGTGGCGGCGCCTTGGCTGGTTTGGCGGTGGCCGTGGCCTTCACTGCGGCGGCGGCCTGCGATTGTCCGGAACCGGCACTCCCGCCGCAGGAAGCAAGCGCCAGCCCGATGAGAAGCGCTCCGGCACGACGCAGCTTCACATGCATGGTCCGGCCGGGTTCACATAGAGAGCTGAGTTCGGGCCTGGAAGCTGGCCGGGCTGGCCGGTAACGGGAATCTTCTTCAGACCGGCGGCGCTATCCCAGTGCCAGAGCCCGCGCGTCTCGTAATCGCTGAACCAGATCCCAGTCTGGTCGGCGAGTGCCTGGGCGGGATCAAAGCCGGTGGCATCCCCGTGCGTACCTTTATAAATCCAGACGCGCTGGCCTGGAGCCGATTCATAGAAGATCCATTCCCGATCTCCGGGATTCCGGCTGCCGATCCAGTAGATGGTGCGACCGTGCGCATCCGATCCGAAGCTGCCATAACCGAAGCCGCCATTTTGCCGGTCGCCGGGCAGCTCGGTCAGTGGGCTCGGCGCAGTTGATCCCGGCTGCCGGGCGGCCGTCCCTGATCGTGGATCGACAAGCCACAGCCCGTCGTCCCCACCGGTGGGCGGAGGAGGTGACGTGACGGCCAGGATCCCCGAGGCGTCCCACCGGCTCACCATGACCAGGCCATCGTAGGTCCACAGCAGGTGGTCGGCGGCGGTCGACAGGTCATAGCGATGCAACTCCGATCGCTTGAAGCTGGAGAAGTTGCTGCCAACCGGAAGTAATCGAACCCAGGTGTAATTACGGCCGTCAGGAGAGACCTGGCTCGGACCGACTGGAAGCCAGCGTCGTACGGTCGCGTCATACCACCGGGGTGCCGGCGGCTGCGCCGGCTTGACGTTCGTCCCTTCGAACGCTCCGCCCGGAAGGCCGGCCAGCGATGCTCCGCCATCCCGCACGTACTTGCCGGTTTGTGTGTCGACGAAACCAGCGTCGTTTGCGATCGCACCGGGAGGCCCCGACTCGCGCATGACGACGACCGGAAGGCGGCAATTGCCTGGATCGACGGCGGCGAACGGTGTGCTCGTCGGCTGAACCGGAGCCGAAGGTGTGACCGCTGCAGGCAAGCTTGACCGCTGAACGGCGAGACGCCAACCGGCAAGGCCGGCGACGACGATGATGAGAACCGTCGCCGCAACGGCACCAAGCCCGCCCATCGCCCGGCGGTGTGACGTGTCGGCGAGTGTCTCCGCAAGCCGATGCTGCAAACCGTTCGGGGGCGCATCACCGACGGCGCGACGGAACCGCGCCCTGAATTGTTCCTCGTTCATTCGTCGAACTCCTTTGGTACTTCCACCCTGAGCCGTTGAAGAGCTCGGTGGGTTCGCGATTTGGCGGCCTGTGGAGAGCATTTGAGGGTTCGGCCCATCTCGTCGAAGGACAGGTCAAGGTAATAGCGGAGCACCAGCACGAGTCGCATATTCGTCGGCAGGCGGCGGAGGGCAGCGCGTAGATCCGCGGTGTCTTCGTCCGATCCAGGTTGCGAAGCCGCGACCGGCTCCAGGTTGGTCAGCTTGCCGACCGACCACCATCGGCTTCGTCGCCGCTGTCGGCACTCATTCGCCACGATGGTCAAGAACCAGGGGCGCATCTCGGCGCCCGGTCGAAACCGCCCAGCCGCCCGCCAGGCCCTGAACGCCGCTTCCTGGACGGCGTCTTCAGCCTCGTGGCCGTTGCCGAGCATGGCGTAGGCGAGCCGCTGACCGCTTGGAAGCAAGCCCAGGAGCCGGTCCAGAAACTGGGATCGATCCTCGGCCTCAGCGGTCACAAGCGCAATCGTCACTCCAATTGAGTGCTATGCGCTAGCGGCCCGATTCGTTCCGGGAGTTGCGCGAAGCCGAAATCGAGAGCATGATCGGCGTATGCGAGGGGGCGTCGTCGCTTGTCTGAGCGCAGCCATCGTCCTGGCGGCGTGCGGCGCGAAGGCACAGTCGCCGCCCGACCAGTCGGTGAAGCTGGCGCTGTCATTGCCCTCGGGCGCGACCTACCGGTACACCGTCCACACGTCGGGCGCGTTGAAGAGCACCCAGCCGGGAATGGCCATGACGGTCGCGATGGATATCACGATGCGCCAGACGTACCAGGTGGTCTCCGTCGACAGCTCACACGTGGCGACGGTCAAAATCACGATCGATCAGATCTCGGGCAAGATGGGGCAGACGTCCTTGCCGATCCCGGCCAGCCTGCCTGACTTCACCGCGAAGGTCGGGCCGGATGGCGCGATCGTGGCTCCCACCGCCGACCCACTGAGCTCGCTTGCCGCCGGTCTGCCGCTTGCGGCGCCCGGCCCGCTCGGCGGGGTGTTCCCGACCCTGCCGAACAGAGCCGTGAACCCGGGTGACCGCTGGTCGAGTGAAACCAACCTGCCGATGCCCATCGGGCTCGGTGCCGGAAAAGTCACCTGGCAGAACCAGTTTTTGCGCTTCGACTCGGTCAACGGCACACGAGTGGCGGTGATCGCGGGTCGCTTCACCGCGCCGATGGATGTCAGCCTGGACGCCGGGACGCTGGCGCAGGGCGCGATCGGCTCCGGTACCACGCCGGTGGTTCCGACGCCGCCGCCTGGGTTCACGCCACCGCCGGGGTTTAGCCCCCCGCCAGGATTCAGCCCGCCACCGGAGATGAGTCCGCCTCCAGGTCTGACTCCGCCGCCGGGCGCTTCGCCGTTCTCCTTCCCGCCGGGCTTCAGTCCCAGTGTCAGCCTGCAGGGGACCACGAGCGGGACCATGACCAGTTGGGTCGATCTGGCGACCGGCCGGCTCGTCAAGGCCTCCGGGACTTCATCGTCGAATGTGACCGAGAGCCTGAAGGGACTGCCTTCACCCGATCCCGCCATGCCATCGTTGGGACTTGGAACCGGTCCAAGCCAGATGAGCGAAACCCAGGCGATCGATATCTCGGGGAATTGACGGCGGGTTAAGTCGTGAGGAGGTGGCGGACGGCGGCGCCGCTCTCGGCGTCGAGCGCGGTCTGTGCCACCGCGGCGGCCTCATGACGGTCGAGCCGCCGGATCGCCGCCTTGATCCGAGCCACGAGGGGCGGGTGCACGCTCAGTTCGTCCACCCCGAGGCCAACCAGGAGCGGCACGGCTGTCAGGTCGCTGGCCATTTCGCCGCAGACGCCGACCCAGCGATCCCGGGCGTGCGCGGCGCGGACGACCTGGTCGATCACGCGAAGCACCGCCGGGTGCAGGCTGTCGCTCAGGCCGGCCAGGGCAGGATTGGTGCGATCGGCCGCGAACAGGTATTGCGTCAGGTCGTTGGTCCCCAGGCTGAAGAAGTCGACCTCGCCGACCAGGCGGTCGGCCAGGATCGCCGCCGCCGGCACCTCGATCATGATGCCGACTTCGAGGGACACCGGCGGGTGGCCCGCGCGGCTGAGCGCGTCGGCAGCCTCTTGCAGGAGTTGCCTCGCCTGACGGACCTCCTCGATGGTGGACACCATCGGGAACATCACGCGGAGCGGATGCGTGGCCGCGACCCGGATCGCCGCCCGCAGTTGGGCGGCCAGCAGGTCCGGTCGCCGAAGCAGGTGGAGGCGCAGTCCCCGGACACCAAGCGCGGGATTCGCCTCCGCTGGTTGCGGCAGGGCGGGCAACGGCTTGTCCGCGCCGACATCGAGCGTGCGGAGGATGACCGAGCGGCCGCCCATGGCGCGCATCACCTGTTCGAGCGTGGCGACCTGCTCGTCTTCGGTTGGCAGGTGGTCGCCTTCCATGAACAGAAATTCACTACGCAGGAGGCCGATGCCGTCGGCGCCGGCGGCGGCCGCGCGTTTCGCGTCCTCGGCGGTGGCCGCGTTGCATCCGACCTCGATGCGGTGCCCGTCGCGGGTGGCGGCCGGCAGGGCGTCGGCGAGCGGTTGAGCCACCCTGGCCACGTGCGCGACGGCGTCGGCGGGCGGGTCCACCACCACGATGCCCGCGTCGCCATCGAGGAGGAGCGGGACGCCGTCCCTGACCGAGCCGACCAGGCCGGCGATGCCGACGACCGCGGGCAGCCCGAGCGCGCGCGCGAGGATCGCGGTGTGCGCGGTCGCCGTTCCCTGCTCGGTGGCGAACCCAACCACCAGCGCTCGGTCGAGGCCGGCGGTCTGCGAGGGCGCGAGGTCCTTCGCGACCACGATCGATGGGACCGTGGGCGGAGGTGGCGAGTCGCGGACACCATGCAGGGCCCGGTGGATTTGCTCTACCACATCATCGACGTCGGCGGCTCTGGCCTGGAACACCGGGTCGGGTGAGGCCCGCAGCATCGACGCAAAGGGCGCCAGGGCTTCCGCCACCGCCGCGTCGGCGGCCCGGCCCTCCTGGACGAGCGCGGTGGCGCCATCGATCAGCGCCGGGTCGTCCAGCATCAGCGCCTGCGCCTCCAGGATGGCCGACTCGGCGACGGCCCCGGCCGCGATCAGCCGCGCGGTCTTGACGGCCAGCCCGGCGCGCACGCGCTCGATCGCGGCATGCAGGTGTTCGATGCCCCGCGCGCCAGCGAGATCGATACTCGCGGCGCCGTCCGCCACCTCCCAACGCCACGCCGGGGCCGAGACCTGCCCGGGGGCGGCAGGGATTCCACGGAGCTGGGTGGGGCTATTCGCCAAAGTCGCGATCGACCAGGTCGGTCAGCGCGGCCACCGCGTCGTCCGCCTGGGGGCCATCGGCGCGCACGGTGATGATGGTGCCATGGCCGACTCCGAGGGTGAGGACACTGAGGATGCTCTTGGCATCCCGGACCATCCCGTCCTTGACGACCTCGACGCGCGTGTCCTTGAAGCGCGCCGCGGTCTGGACGAACAACGCCGCCGGACGGGCATGCAACCCGACCGCGTTCATGATGGTCAGCTGGCGCTCGGTGATCAACGTCCCGCCTCCTCACCCGTAGTCTGCCTCCCCGTCGGCATTCGGTCAAGCTCGCTCGTAGAGTAGGAGGGGATGGCGAAACCGATCATCCATCCGCAACAGCATCGCGGTCGAGGCGTTGATTCGTCGGTCGGGCGGCTGCTCGAGGCCTTCGGACATGTCCCGGTGGCGGCCGTGATCCGGCGCAGCGAAGACCTCCCGCGGGCTCTCGCCTCGCAGGTGCCCGTCGTGTTCTTCCTTCGCGCGCCCGCGTTTCATCTCGGCCCACTGGTCTGGGCCGTCCAGGCCCGCGGCAAGATGGCCTTCGTCCACATCGACCTGATCGCCGGGCTGGGCAAGGACCGCGCCGGCATCGCCTTCCTGGCCCGCGAGATCGGCGTCAACGGCATCATCACCACCCATAGCGGGCTGGTCGCCGCGGCGAAGGCCGAACGGGTCATCGCCGTCCAACGGTTGCTCCTTTACGACGACCTGGCGCTCCCATCGGCGCTGAGCGCCCTCGACCACGCGCGCCCGGATGTCGTCGAGGTGCTGCCGGCGATGATCTTTCCGCTGGTCGTGGACCAGATCCGGTCGCGGCTGACGCTGCCCATGATCGTCGGCGGATTCGTGACCGATCCAACCCATCGCCAGGCCGCGCTGGAGCGCGGGGCGCTGGCGGTCAGCACCAGCACGCCATCGCTCTGGCCATGAGGACGCCGGATCTCAGCGACGCCATGCTGCCCGCGATCCGCGATGCCGGCTCGCTGCACCAGGCCCTCGACCTCGGCTACCGCCAGGTCCTGTTCGAGCGCGGCAGCCTGCTGGCGACCCTGGGGCCGCTGGCCGCCGCCGCGCGCCAGGGCATCGCGGTATTCGTCAACCTGGACGGGGTCGAGGGGATCGCCCCGGACCGGGCCGCCCTCGCCTTCCTCGCCACCGACCTCAGCTTCTCCGGGGTGATGTCAGTGCGGCCCCACCTGCTGGCCGATGCGAGCCGCTTCCGGCTCCGGACCGTGCAGCGCATCCACGCCATCGACTCCACCGGGCTGGAGACCGGGCTCAGCAGCATCGTCGCCCCCGGCCCGTTCGCGATCGCGATTGCCCCGGGCGTCGCGTTCCCGCACGTCATCGGGGTGATCCGGGCCGTGACCGCGATCCCCATCTGGGGTACCGGCTATATCACGTCGCTCGAGCAGGCGAATGCGGTGCTGGCGGCCGGCGCTGCGGTGGTGTCCTGTACCCGGCCCGAGGTCTGGCGGGACTTCCGCCGGCTTGCAGTTGGCGATTGACAGACCCGTATGCCTGTGCTATGAAAGCAGCGTAAAGCGACTGGCGGGACACTGAAGGGAAAAGTCCTGACCTCTGCGCTCCAACTGGAGCGTGCAGGTTAGGACTTTTTTAGTGCCCGTACGCTCACGAAGGAGGTGGGTCTGGGACGGACGCGCCGCGCAAGTCATCGTTGCCCGACATTCATAGGAGGAGGAAAGCATGGCGGTCGTAGCTGAAGAAAGCTGGACAAAAAAATACCTGGCCGAAATTCTTGGGACGTTCATCCTCGTATTCCTCGGCGACAGCTTCGTGGCCTTCGCCGTCGCCGGTACGGGTGGCAACGGGTTCAAGGCCGGCCTGCTCGCCGCAGGCATGTTCTGGGGTTTCGCGGTCACGCTCGCGATCTATGCGGTCGGCTCCGTGTCCGGCGCCCATCTCAATCCCGCGGTGACCCTGGCGTTCGCGCTTCGTCGTGGCTTCCCCTGGTCGAAGGTCCCCGGCTACATCGGGGCACAGGTGGTCGGCGCCTTCATTGCTGCCATGGGCGTGTCCTTTGTCTGGAACGGGATCATCTACCACTACGAGCAGGTCTCGAAGATCGACCGCGGCGGCGCGAATGGCGTCCTGAGCGGCCTGATCTTCTCGGCCAACTGGCCCCACCCGGGACTCGTGGGTTACACGGGTGACGCCCTGAGCCAGGTCCCGATGTACGTCGGTATCGGCACCGAGCTCATCATTTCGGCGTTGCTGGTCATTACGATCCTCGGCATCGTCGAAGACCGCGTCCCGTCGGCGGCCAACGTCGCGCCACTCGCGATCGGCATCGTCGTCGCCGCGCTCGTCGGGCTCTTTTCGCCCATCGAGATGGCGTCCTTGAACCCGGCCCGCGACTTCGGTCCCCGGATCTGGATGCTCTTGATCGGCTACGGTTCGAACGCGATCCCTGGGCCGAACTTCAACATCATCGTGAGTACCGTCATGCCCTTGATCGGTGGCCCGCTGGGCGCGATCATCTATGACTACATCGTCCATCAGCACCTGCCGGTGCCGGTCGGACCGGATGTTCCCGAGCCGGTAGTGGAGCGCGCTCGGGCGCGGACGTAGCGAAGCGATGTCTCGTCGGCGGAAGCAACCGGTCGTCAAGGTCCGTGGTGGGCGAGGGGTCAAACCCTCGCCTCCCGCCGGCAGGCGTCGTGGGTCGCCCGAAGAACGCCTGAACCGGATCCTGCTGATCGGGGGAGGGCTGCTGGCGTTGGGAGCAGTGGTGATTTCGCTGCAGGCGCGGCCCTTCAATCCTGGAATGTTGGGGATCAACCTGGCCGCTATCGGCCTCGGCCTGCTGATGGGGAAAGGCATCGGGAGATTCATGTTCAGACGAGTCTTACCAACCAGTAAGTAAGAGGAGGACGCGATGGCAGAAGCGGCAGTGACGACCCGGCTGAAGAAGTTGATCAACTCACCGGAGAGCGAGGTCAAGGACGCCATGGCCGGGATGGCCGCGGCGCACGCCGACCTGATCCGGGTGGAGTACGACCCGAACGTGATCATCCGCAAGGATGCGCCGAGGAAGGGGAAGGTCGGGCTGGTCTCCGGCGGTGGCAGCGGTCACGAACCGATGCACGGCGGGTACGTCGGGCTGGGCATGCTGGATGCGGCCTGTCCCGGCGCCGTCTTCACCTCGCCGACCCCCGACCAGATGGCGCGGGCGACCGCGGCGGTCGACGGCGGCGCGGGCGTCGTCCACATCGTGAAGAACTACACCGGCGACATCATGAACTTCGAGATGGCAGCGGAGCTGGCGCGCGGCGAAGGCGCGAAAGTCAACGCCGTCATCACCAACGATGACGTCGCGGTCCAGGACAGCCTCTACACCGCCGGCCGCCGGGGTGTGGGTGTCACGGTGCTGCTGGAGAAGATCGTGGGTGGCTGCGCGGAAGCGGGCGCCGACCTGGAGACCGTGACGGCGCTGGCGAAGAAGATCAACGCCAACGGCCGCAGCATGGGGATGGCACTCACCTCGTGCACCGTGCCGGCAGCCGGCAAGCCGACCTTCGATATCGCCGACGACGAGATGGAACTCGGCATCGGGATCCACGGCGAGCCCGGTCGCGAACGCACCAAGCTCAAGTCGGCGGACGAGATCGCCGAGATCCTGACCAGCACCGTCGTCAAGGACCTGCCCTTCAAGCGGGGCGATGAGGTGCTCGCCTTTGTCAACGGGATGGGCGGCACGCCGCTGATCGAGCTCTATGTCATCTACAACGCGGTGCACCGGTACCTGACGGGCGAGGGCCTCAAGGTCACCCGCTCGCTGGTCGGCTCGTACATCACCTCCCTCGAGATGGCGGGCTGCTCGGTGACCCTGCTCAAGCTCGACGCGGAGAGCACGAAATTCTGGGACGCGCCGGTGCACACGCCGGCGCTTCGCTGGAAAGTCTGACCCCGTAATGGCGGTGACAAGCGCGCAGATCCTCGTCTGGGTGGAGCGCTATGCCGGCGTGGTCGCCGAGCAGAAGCAATACCTGACTGGCCTCGACGCCGCCATCGGCGACGGCGATCACGGCATCAACATGGACCGGGGCTTCCAGACGGTGCTGGTCAAGCTGGCCCCGGTCCGCGACAAGGACGCCGGCACGCTGCTGAAGACCACGGGCATGGCGCTGGTGGGCTCGGTCGGCGGCGCCGGCGGTCCGCTGTACGGCACCTTCTTCTTGCGGGCCGGCGCGGCGCTGGACGGCAAGACGGAGGTGAGCGGCGAGGAGATGGTCGGCGCACTCGAGGCCGGGCTCAAGGGCGTGGTCGAGCGCGGCAAGGCGAACGTCAACGACAAAACGATGGTCGATGCCCTCACGCCGGCGATCGAGCGGGCGCAGCGATCGCTGAAGGAGGGCGCGTCAATCGAGTCGGCGCTGGCCGCGGCGGCAGACGCGGCCGAGGAAGGGATGAAGGCCACCATTCCGCTGAAGGCGTTGAAAGGGCGCGCCAGCTACCTCGGTGACCGCAGCATCGGGCACCAGGACCCGGGGGCAACCTCGACCTACCTGATGCTACGGACACTGAGCGAGAGCGTGGCGGCGGTGCCTCAACGCGCGTCAACCACCAGATAGCAAGGAGGATGGGCATGGCGGAGAAGAAATACGCGGCGGCCGTCGACCAGGGGACGACGGGGACGCGGTTCATGGTGTTCAGCCACGACGGCAAGGTGGTCTCGACCGACTACCTGGAGCACGAGCAGATCTTCCCGAAGCCGGGATGGGTCGAGCACGATGCGATGGAGATCTGGGACAAGACCCAGCGCGTGATCAAGGGCTCGATGCAGAAGAAAGGCATCAAGGCCGAGGAGCTGTCGGGCATCGGCGTGACCAACCAGCGCGAGACCGCGGTGGTATGGGAGAAGAAGACCGGCAAGCCGGTCCACAACGCCATCGTCTGGCAGGACACCCGCACCATCGACATCTGTCAAAAATTGATCAACGACGGCGTCGAGCCGACCGTCAAGGCGAAGACGGGCCTGGTGGTCGCAACCTATTTCTCGGGACCGAAGATCCAGTGGATCCTCGATAACGTGACCGGCGCGCGGGCGGCCGGCGAGCGCGGCGACCTGCTCTTCGGCAACATCGATACCTGGGTGATCTGGTGGCTGACCGGCGGTCCCGACGGCGGCGCGCACGTGACCGATTACAGCAATGCCTCGCGGACCATGCTGATGGACCTGAAGACGCTCGATTGGGACCAGGAGCTGATGACCAAGCTCAAGGTACCGCGGGCGATGCTGCCGCAGATCCGGCCCTCGAGCGACAAGAAGTTCTACGGCCAGACGAAGGCCAATGGACCCGTCGGGGGCGAGGTCCCGGTCTGCGCCGACCTTGGCGACCAGCAGGCGGCCCTCTTCGGCCAGACCTGCTACTCGACGGGCGAGGCGAAGAACACCTACGGGACCGGCAACTTCATGCTGCTCAATACGGGCAACAAGCCGGTGCCCTCGAAGAGCGGCCTGCTGACGACCGCCGGGTACGGCCTCGAGGCCGGCAAGTGCACCTATGCGCTGGAGGGGTCGATCGCCATCACCGGGGCGGCCATCCAGTGGCTGCGTGACAACCTGGGGCTGATCAAGGACGCCTCGGAGACCGAGGCAATCGCCAAGTCGGTCGAGGACGCGGGCGGCATCTACTTTGTCCCGGCCTTCTCCGGCCTCTTCGCGCCGCACTGGGATATGTACGCGCGCGGCGCGATCGTGGGATTGACCCGCTATGTCAACCGGGCCCACATCGTCCGGGCGACGTTGGAGTCGATCTGCTACCAGACGAAGGAAGTCGCGGATGCGATGGAGCAGGATTCCGGCGTCAAGCTGACCACGCTGAAGGTCGACGGCGGAGCGGTCAAGAACGATTTCCTGATGCAGCTCCAGGCCGACATCCTCGGCGTCAAGGTCATCCGGCCGCAGGTGCAGGAGACGACCTCGCTGGGCGCGGCCTACGGGGCGGGCCTGGCCACCGGCTTCTGGAGCACGCTCGACGAGCTGCGCAAGAACTGGCAGGTGGACAAGGTGTTCGAGCCCAAGTCCAGCGAGGACCAGCGCGCGGCCGGACTGGCGGGCTGGAAGAAGGCGGTGTCGAAGACGCTCGCATGGGTCGAGAAGGAGCCGGCAAAGCAGCCGGTCGGCGCCGGAACCAAGTCGTAACAATCAAAGGGAAGAAACCCGGCCGGTTTCTTCCCTTTGTCGCGCGGTCGGCAGAGCCGAGCCTCCGCTTCGCTCCGGCCTAGCCGCGCTGATCCTATCTTCCGGCACGTAAAGTTTGGATATGCCAGATAGCACAACGGGAGTTGTCGTCATCGGCGGAGGGTCCACGGGCGCCGGCGTGCTCCGCGACCTCGCGATGCGCGGCATCGACGCCATCCTGGTGGAGAAGGGTGACCTCGCCTCGGGCACGACCGGGCGCTCACATGGCCTGCTCCACTCGGGCGGACGGTACTGCGTCAACGACCTGGCCGCCGCGATCGAGTGCGTCGAGGAAGGCCGCATCCTCCGCCGGATCGCGAAGACCGTGGTGGAGGATACCGGCGGTTACTTCGTCTCCGTGTCGGAGGAGGACGAGGCCTGGGAGCCGCGCTTTATCGAGGGTTGCAAGCAGGCCGGCATCACCTGCGAGCGGATGCCGGTGGCGGAGGCGCGGCGGCGCGAGCCGGCGCTCTCCGCGAAGGTGCGGACGGCCTTCTGGATCCCCGAGGATGGGCACCTCGACCCCTTTTACCTGGTGATGGGCAACGTGGCGTCCGCGCAGCGGCGCGGTGCCAAGGTCCGGACCTACACCGAGGTGACCGGATTCCTGAAAACCGGCGATCGTGTCAGCGGCGTGGTCACCCGCGACGTCATGACGGGGGAGGAGACGACGATCGGCTGCCAGGCGGTGATCAATGCCTCGGGTGCCTGGGCCGGCTTTGTCGCGCGACTGCTGCAGGTCGAGGTCAAGGTGGTGCCGGTCAAGGGCGTCATGGTGGTGCTCTCCCGCCGGCTGGCGCACGCCGCGATCAATCGCTGCCACAAGCCGGGCGATGGCGACATCATCGTTCCCGGCCTGAGCGTCGCGATCCTCGGCACGACAGCGGTCAAGGTTCCCCATCCGGAGGTCCTCCCGATCGAGTGGGAGGAAGTCCAGCACCTGATCGACGAAGGCGCTGCGATGCTCGACGGCGTCACGACCGCGCGCGCGATGCGCGCCTATGCCGGGGTGCGGCCGCTCTACGACCTGGGCGCCGAAGCCGAGGGTCGCGAGATGAGCCGCAACTTCGCGGTCATCGATCACGAGGAACGGGACGGGATCGCCGGCTTCACCAGCATCGTTGGCGGCAAGGTCACGACCTACCGCCTGATGGCGCAGCGGGTGACCGACGCCGTCGCCCACCGGCTGGGGGTGACGACGCCATGCACCACCGCCGACGTCCCGCTCAACGACCGGGCGGACGAGTTCGATCAGCTCCGCCATCGCCCGGCGCAGATGGGAACCCCGAAGCCGCACCACGACGACCTGGCCCTGCAACCGCTGGTCTGCGAGTGCGAGCTGGTCCGTCCCCAGGACGCCGACCCCTGGTTTGCCGACCCCGCGGTGCGGACGCTGGAAGACATCCGGCGCCGGACGCGCGCCGGGATGGGCCCCTGCCAGGCGGCGATCTGTTCCTACCGGCTGGCGGGCAGACTGGTCACCGAGCGCCATTTGAGCGGACAGGCGGCGACGCGGGCGATGGCCGACTTCCTCGAGACGCGCTGGCGCGGCGTGCGCCAGGTGTTCTGGGGAAGCCAGCTGCGCCAGGCCCAGGTGACGGCCGGGGTGCACGAGGAGCTGTTCAATGTCGACCGCCAGTTGATGCTGGACGAACCGGGATGAAAGCCGACGTCGCGGTGGTCGGGTCCGGGCTCGCCGCGCTGGTGGCCACGCGCGCGCTGCAGCAGGCCGGCCGCCAACCCCTCCTCATCTGGCCCGGCCTGTCCTCGCTGTATTTCGTCTATGCGACCGTTGACGTCCTCGGCTATGCCGATGCCCGGACGGCGCGGCCGGTGGAGCAGCCTGATGCGGGTGTCGCCCAGTTGATCACGGAACATCCCGATCATCCCTATGCGCGGGCCGGACTGGCGGCGCTGCGCGATGGCACCGCGATGCTCCTCGACTGGCTGCGGACGGCGGGACTGGCGTGGCAGGGAAGTCTTGACCGAAACCTGCTGCTCCCGACCGCCACCGGCAGTGCCAAGCCGAGCTGCCTGCTGCCCAGCTCGATGGCCGCGGGAGATCTGGGGCGCGACGAGCCGATCGTCCTGTGCGGCTTCGAGGGCTACGAGGATTTCGTTCCCGAGCTGGCCGCCGGCAACCTTGCCCGCTGGTGGCGACGCGGCCCGGAGGCCGTGCGTGCCATCCGGGTTGCGCTGCCCGGCTTTACACCGGGGCGCCTGTTCACCTCGATCGACCTTGCGCGAGCCTTCGAGGGCGAGGCGTTCCGCCGCGAGGTCGCGGCCCGCATCCGCCAACAGACGCCGGAGGGGGCCCGCGTCGGGATGCCCGCGGTCCTCGGCCTGACGCATGGCAGTGATGTCCACGCGCGGCTGCAGGCCGAGGTCGGGCGGCCCGTGTTCGAGATCCCGACGCTGCCACCCTCCGTGCTGGGTCTGCGCCTCTTCGACCGGCTACGCAAGCACCTGCAGGAAACCGGAGTGGAAATCATCTGGGCCGCGCCCGCCCACGCGGCCGAGGTGGAGGCGGGTCAGTGCCGCCGGATCATGCTCAAGTCGGCCGGACGCGAGCAGCCGATCGAGGCGCGCAGCTACGTCCTGGCCCTCGAGGACTGGGTCGATGGCGCGCTCCGGGCCGGCGCGCACGAGGTGCGAGACCCGTTCTTCCATCAAACGCTGTCGACCTCCGCGGTGCCGAGCGAACGCGCGGGGGAATCGCTGTTTCAGCCGCAGCCGTATGCGCAAATCGGCTACCGCGGTCAGTGACCGGCTGCAACCGGCGGATCAGGCCGGGCGTCCGCTGGCGGGCAATGTCTTTGTCGCCGGTGGGGCGATCGCCGGCTATGACCCGGCGTCGACGCGGTCGCGCGGCGGGCTGGCGATCGCAACCGGCTACCGCGTCGCGATGGAGGCAATGGCGGCATGATCTTAGAAGAGCAGGGACCGTTCTCCGATACGGTCGAGGAAGCGGCGCCGGTCGAAGCCTGCACCAAGTGCACCGCCTGTAACACGGTGTGTCCCGTGGCGCGCTCAACGGACATCTTTCGCGGCCCGAAGTTCCTCGGGCCCGAATCGGAACGCTACCGGGATCCGCAGGAGCCCACCGTCACGGCGGGTCTCGACCTCTGTTCCGGCTGCAAGCTGTGCGAGGTCACCTGTCCATCGCAGGTGAGCATCCAGGAGTACATCCGCCGGGCGCAGAACAAGGGCGCCAACGAGAAGGGTCGCACGCTGCGTGATTGGGTGCTGGGACATACCCGCCTGCTCGGCAAGTTCGGCAGCATGACGGCGCCGCTGGCCAACTTCGGCAACCGGAACCCGCTGGCCCGCTGGCTGATGGAACGCGTCATCGGCATCCACCACAAGCGGCCGCTGCCGAAATACCAGTGGCTGACGTTCGAGCGCTGGATGCGGAAGCGCGTCAGCCCCTCATCGAAGCGCACCGTCGCCTACTTCTATGGGTGCTGGGTCAACTACAACGATCGGCGACTGGGCGAGCAGGTGGTCGCCATCCTGGAACGCAACGGGATCGAGGTGATCGTGCCGAAGCAGCAATGCTGCGGCATCCCGGCGGTCGTCAACTCGAACATGGACCTCGCCCGCAAGTACGGGGTTGAGAACGTGCAGCGGCTGAGCGCGCTGCCGGAAAACGTCGACATCATCGCCAGCTCGACCTCCTGCGGCCTGATGCTGAAGCATGATTACGACCACCTGCTGGAGATTCCCGGGGCTGCGGGACTGGGCCGCCGCGTTTACGACGTGTGTGAGTACCTGTGGATGCTGCACGAAGGCGGGCGAGTTGAACCTCGAGTTCAACACGCTGCCGATGCGGCTGCTCTACCACGCGCCCTGCCATCTGAAGTCGCACGGGATCGGCTACCCGGCGATGCGCCTGCTTCGCCTGATCCCGGGTGTCGAGCTCAGCGAGGTGGATGAAGGCTGCTGCGGCATCTCCGGGACCTACGGCGTCAAGGTGGAGAAGTACGACCTCTCGATGAAGATCGGCAGCCGCCTCTTCGAAGCGGTCAAGGCCGCCGGCAGCGATGCCGTGCTTGCCGACTGCGAGACCTGCCGGATGCAGGTCGAGCACGGCGCCGGTGCGAAGTCCGCGCATCCGATCGAGATCCTGGCGAGGGCCTATGGACACGGTTAGCCTGGTGCTCGTGTCGCACAGCCGCCAGCTTGGCGAGGGGACGCGCGAGCTGGCCTCCCAGATGACGCAGGGCCGGGTCAAGATCGCGGTTGCGGGAGGCACGGCCGACGGGCGGCTGGGCACCGACGCCACCGCGATCCTGGCCGCCATCCAGGATGTCCGAGGGCCGGCGGGGGTGCTGGTGCTGGTGGACCTGGGGAGCGCCGTGCTCAGCACCCAGATGGCGATCGAGCAACTGCCGGAGGGAGTGGGCCGCGTGCTGGTGAGCAACGCACCCTTCGTGGAAGGCGCTGTGATCGCGGGGGTCGAGGCTTCGATCGACAGCGACCTCGACGCGGTGGCGGCCGCGGCACTCGGGGCCCGGACCATGGACAAGGTCACGAGCTGAGCCATGGATGACCCGCAGGGTCGCACCGCCCGCCGGCAGGCGCACTTTAACCGGCTGCAGGGCGCCTACCCGCTGCCGATCGTGATCGACGACCTGGCGCTGCCCAACGGCGGCCAATTGGCGGAGGACGAGTTCGTCGTCCGGACGGGGAAGGACTGGGAAATCTCGCTCAAGCCGATGATGCTGACCACCCGGCGGCTGATCTGTCCCCACGACCCGTCGGCGCGCGATGCGGCGCTGATCCCACTTGATCAGGTGCGCACCGTGACGATCCGTAAGCACTGGGTCGGCTCCGGCTCGATCGTGGTCGATTGGGCCGGCGGGCGGGCCTTCTTTCCGGTGTACCTCAATCCCAAGCGCGTTCGCGAGGAGATCGCCGCGATGGTGGCGGCCGCGCAACCGGCGAGGCCGGAGGCGCCGGCTGCCCAGGTACCGGAGGCCGACCGGTTGGAGAAACTGCGCCGGGTCGGGGAGTTACGGACGTCCGGCGTGCTGACGGACAAGGAATTCGAGCAGGAAAAGGCGCGGATCCTGCGGGAGCCCTAGCGGCAGGCGGCGTGATGGAGTCGCGGCCCTTCGGCAGGACCGGCCTTTCCGTCACGCCGCTGGGGCTTGGCCTGGCAGCGGTCGGCCGCCCCGCGTACATCACCGCGGGACGGGAGCGCGACCTCGGTGACGATCGCAGCGAGGCCACACTCGAACGCCGCGCGCACGAGGTGCTGACCGCTGCCTACGACGCCGGCATCCGATATTTCGATGCGGCGCGTTCCTATGGGGACGCCGAGCGGTTTCTCAGCTCCTGGCTCCGAAGCCGCGGCCTTAAGCCGGGAGCGGCCACCGTTGGATCCAAGTGGGGCTATACCTACGTTGGGAACTGGCGGATGGATGCCCCGGTCCACGAGGTCAAGGATCATTCGCTGGCCGCGCTGCGGCGGCAGTTGCAGGAGAGCAGGGCGCTGCTCGGCGACGATTTGCGGCTCTATCAGATTCATTCGGCGACGCTGGAGAGCGGCGTGCTGGAGGACCGGGCCGTGCTGTCGGCACTGGCCGGGCTGCGCCAGGATGGCCTTCTGATCGGCCTCTCGGTCAGCGGTCCGCGACAGGCCGAGGTCATCGACCGCGCGCTGGGCGTCGAGGTCGGCGGCGTCAATCCATTTCAATCGGTGCAGGCGACCTGGAACCTGTTGGAGCCGTCGGCCGGACCGGCGCTGGCGCGTGCCCATGACGCCGGGTGGGGCGTGATCATCAAGGAGGCGCTGGCGAATGGCCGGCTCGCCGCGGAGGACCAGGTCGCGATCGCGGCCGCGCTCGCCAACCCCTGGGTGGACGTCGTCCTGTCCGGCGCGGTCACCCCGGCGCAGGTGATCAGCAATGCGCGCGCGGTGGAACTCAATCTTCCGGTGGAGGCCGTCGAGTTCATGGCGACCCGCGCCGAATCACCGGAGCAGTACTGGCGCGAGCGGAGTCAACGCGCCTGGGCCTAGAGGAGCGGCGAGGGGGCGGGAGATCGGACGGCATTGCCGAAGGCGAACGCCAGGCCATAGAGCAGGGCGATGATGATCAACAGGGATCGATAGCCGAGCACGAGCGAGCTGTATTCGAGCAACCCGCCGACCATCGCTCCAAGCAGGTTGGCGCCGAAGGCCACCGTTGAGGACCCGACGGTCTTGAAGCGCTGGGCGAAGACGAGGTTGGCGATGAAGATGGGGATGAAGGCGAGCAGGACCGCGGCGACGAAACGCGGGACGAGGTCGAGGCCGAGCAGGAGATGGGGTGGGACGGCCCAGGCGCCGGCGAGCGCGGCGAGCAGCGCCAGGTAGAGAAACCGCGGGTCGCGCCACTGCAGGCGGCGAGCCACCTCGATGGCCGCGAGCACGGCGGTCAGGATGCCGATAAAGACCAGTGCGTTGACGAACCAGGTGGTGCCGAACAGCAGGGCGAACTGCACGACGTTCTTGGTTTCGAGCAGCAGGAAGGCGGCGCCCATGAAGAACAGGTCCAGGTAGGGGCGCATCAGCATCAGCGATCCGGAGCCAGCACGGACCAGGACGAGCGACGCCAGCAGGATCAGGGCAATGGTGAGGAGATAGAACCCCGGGATGCCGCGGTCGCGCAGGTAGAGGAATGGGTAGTCGTCGGTCGCGGGCGCGGGGACACTCGCCGCCGCCGCGGCCTGCCAGACCTGCGGACAGCGGAGGGCGGCCGGGTCCGAGCTGGCCATCAGGAGCGCGAGCTTCGATTGCTCGCCGGTGGTGTCCTCGCAGGGCAGCAGACCGTAGGCGGCCTGCAATGTGCCCGCCAACCGGTCGACCAGCCACTGCTCGCGGTAGTAGTTGTATTCGCCAAAGACGCCCTGCGGGGTGAGGTGGGCGCGCGCCTGCTGCATGGCCTCCAGCGTGAACAGGTAGCTCTCCAGGCGAAGCGAGGATTGGCCCGCGACCAGCGTCAGGGAGTCGGGCAGGGCGAACAGGATCATGTCGTAACGCGCGTGCGTCTGCTCGAGGAAGGCACGGCCGTCGTTGACATAGGCATGGACCCGCGGGTCCTGGTACGGGTGGTCAGGATGGAGCGCCACGCCGATGTCATGGATACGGGGATCGATCTCGACGGCGTCGATCGACTCGACGCCCTGGGCGAGCGCGATGGCGACGTCATCGCCGGTGCCAGCCCCAACGATGAGGAGGCTGCGTGGGTGATGCGTGGCCCGCTGATACGGAAGGAGATAGAGAGGAATCAGGCGGCCGCGCAGGGCGACAGACTCGATCGTCTGATGGGGAATGCCGTTGACCAGCACCCCGATGGAGCCATTCGGTTGTGGATTGAGCCGGACCTTGTAATACGGCGACCAGCTGGTGAGTGGTGTCGCCGACTCGAGGCCGAGGAGGAGCAGGAGGGCGGCCGCGCTCACGATCTGCAGCACGCGGTAAGGCCGGTCGAGGAGGAGGCCAAACGCCACCACCACCAGCAGACCCCAGGCAAGTGGCGGCGCGCCGGTGAACGAGAGGAGGGAGAAGGCGACGATCCCCGCCAGGCTCCCGGTAATGTCCAGGCGGTAGGCGTCCAGCGGCGGGAACTCCGCGAAGGCCCGCGCCACGCCGTTGGCAACCATGGCCATCACCAGGGCTGCCCCGATGAAGATGATCGGCAGGGTCAGCCAGGTCGGGAGGCCGGTGCGGGTGCCGAGCGCACCGAAATAGATGAGCTCGCTGCCCGATCGGTCGATCTGGACCGGGAAGATCGTGACGAAGGCGACCAGGATGGCGAGGGCGACCGGGGCCAGCGGGAAGAGCGACCGGCCGGCCCTGCCGCGGAGGAAGCCGATCCCGATGCCGAGGAAGCTGGCCAGCAGGACGAAGTTCGAGAAGTAGGAGAGGTAGAGAATATTCGAGCCGGTCCAGCGGATCAATGCCAGTTCGAGGAACAGCATCAATCCGCTGAGGAGGACGAGACGACTGCGGGCCACTGCCGTCAGATCGTAGACGGTGACGGGACTCTCAGCCTCCCGAAGTCCGACGAGCGCGCGCGGCTCGCCTTAGATATTCACAAGGCAACGCCCACGGGGATGGGTTGGCAATTGCCATTCGGGTCGATCAGCCAGTCCAGTGCGCCAAATCCCGCCGGATCCGTGGAACCATCACGGTGCAGGTTGAACTGTGGCCGGGTATCTCCCGGTGAACCATAGGACGTGCATCCTTCGATCGAAACCTCATAGCGTCCGGGCGGGATATTGGCTGAAACCCTGCCATCGCCGTCATTCGTCGCCGCGAACGTTCCCCATGGGAAGGACACCCGCCGGAGGCTGACTATCCTCGTTGCTGAAACGAATGGACCGGCATCGCCCTGCTTCAAGATAATCGACCCTGAAACGCGGATGGCGGGGTTCGTAATGGCTGGACCAACGAGGAGGCCCACCGTCAGAACCAGCCCCCCGAGAGCCAAAACAGGGATCGCCTTGGATCCCAACGGTCCGAATGGCAGCCGCATGGAGATACGACGTGGGCAGCTCGCCAATCCGACTGGAAAGACGTTAAATCGCGGCCAATCGTGGTTATCGGACGCGATCGCGATGCTGGAACGGTGACTCCGAGACCGTTACACAATTGTGAGCTTCGCGAGGCGGGTGCTGACAAGCGGCTGGATGATCGTGGTGGTCGCCGTCTTGCTTGCCGTCGCAATTCCCGGCATTCTGGGATGGCGCGAACAGCCGGGAGAAACCAGTTCGTGTGTCCGCCTCGGCGCTACCGGGCTTCGCGTCTTTGACAACAATCAAGTCGTGTCTGCATCCGTCGGATCGGTTGTGACCGTGCAACTGGGGACCGGCGAGGGTGGGATGTGGCCATGGGGAACTCCGACAAGCTCCGACGAGACCGTGCTCCAACCGATGCCACTGTGTGCCGACACCCCTGTTATCACGTCAATCCCGGTCAAGATGTATCCATTCAGGGCGCTGAAAGCCGGCCGTGCCGTCATCACGGCATCCAATAGCAGCGGAGACTTCACCTTGACGGTGACCGTCAAGCCATAGAGCCCGTTGCCGTAGGCGGCGCGACAATCCGACCGGACGGGTCGCCTCAGGTCCCTTGTTAGCGGGCCACGATGACGACGTGGGACATCGGCGGGCAGCCCAGTATTCCCACCGTGCGCCCTTTCGTTTCGATGTCTTCGGGAGCCATGGTGGAGCCATCAAGGATGACGAACTGGCCAACCACACCGATAGCACGGCCATTCTGGTCAGAGATCGTGAGCGGTTTGCCATGAGCGGAGTATCCGTTGGGCCAGAGGAGGGCATTCCGGTCTGATCCGTCGCTTTGTAGCCACAGGCAAGCCGTGCCGTCAGCGTTAGTTTGACCACCCAGCAGCCCTTGAACCCCGGTATTGGCTCTAGCTCCACCGATGGGAGAGTAGATGGTCGCGACCTTGTAACTCGGTTTTTCTGGGAGCGTCCGCAGAACGCCGACGGCCAGAATGGTGAAACTCAGGGCCGCAATGACCACGATTCCCACAGGCGGTCTGAGTCCCGCGAGCGATCGAACGGAGATCGGAAGGCGCATATCCATATGACGTTGGTGGCCCGCCAACCCGCGATCTTTTACTCGGTCAATGGGCTTCGTGGTGTCAGGCTACGGACTGCCGGTCGGGCATGGTGTTGGTCCGCGGCGACTATCGGCTTTTTCGAAGCAAGATCGCGGCGACAAAGCCTACAGCAACGAAAACGACGAGGAAGACTGGCAAGGCAAGCAGCGGAGGCATCTTGAAGAAATACAGCGCAGCGAAGAAGCCGACCAGGCAAAGTGAAACCGCGGCGCTAATTAAGAGCCAACTTGTGGACGACCGACGACCGACACCCGAGCGTCTAATGCTGACAACACCACCCAGCCAGAAGCAAACTGACGCCACGACAACCGCAATGGCCAGACCGATGAGGACGCTGGTATTCATAAGGAGTCGGTCCGCCGGGAGGTCCGAATTCCGCGCATCCACTGTCGAACGCCCCTGCCCACGGCTCCATGGTGCCCCTTCGCTTCCCCGGTATGCCCCTTGGTTGGCCCCTTTGCGCCTTGATCGCCGGGGGCGCGATGGCGACCGTTGACCCATGGATTCCAACCAGGAGCAGATCGCGCGCTTCGGGGATGCGCTGCGGCGGGCCGGCTACAACGAACCCGGCTTGCGGCAGGCAGTCGGCGCAAGCTCCAGCCTGGCGCACGATCCGCGAGCGAGCGAGGTTGCGTTGCGGCGCCTTGCCGCTGGAACACCGCTCGACATCCTGATCAGGCTGTTCTGCCTCGGGCTGGCCGTTCCAACGGAACAGATTGGCGACGCAATCCGTCCGAATCTGCTCGACCAGCTGGTGGAGATCGGCGTGGTTGCCGCGGACAATGGCCTGGTCACGCCAGAAATGGCGATCGATGCCGATGGCGAGATCCTGATCGCCCATGACCCGGTGCATCCCAACCGGGCGCTCGCGGGCGACCATGTCATCGGCCTCGGCCCCGCACCCCGGACGCTCGCCGCCCTCACCGTGCGATCAGCGGTGGGTCGGGTGCTCGATCTCGGGACCGGCTCCGGGATTCAGGCCCTGCTCGCTTCCAGCCATGCAGGCGAGGTGGTGGCGACGGACATCAACCCGCGGGCGCTCCGATACGCCCGCTTCAACGCGGCCCTCAACCGGGTTGCCACACCGACCCTCCATGAGGGCAACCTGTTCGAGCCGGTGACGAGCGACCGCTTCGGCCTCATCGTCGCCAACCCGCCCTACGTGTTGTCGCCTGATTCCAGTCTTCAGTTCAGAGACGGCGGCATGGCCGGTGACCAGCTGAGTCGCACGGTCGTGCGGGAAGCGGGCGGCCACCTCAATGAGGATGGCTTCGCCTCGATCCTCGTCAGCTGGGCGCACCAGGCAGGTGAACGATGGCAGGCACCGCTGGCCGACTGGGTTCGCGGGTTGGGCTGCGACGCGGTGTTGCTTCATTTCCGGAGCTACAATCCCCTGACGTACGCCTCGCTCTGGATCAAGGAGGCCGCCGACTTTGGCGTCACGCTGGACCGCTGGCTCGCCTACTATCGCGCGCTTGGTATTGAAGCCATGAGCTCGGGCGCCGTCATCCTGCGCCGGCGTCCGGGCGCCAACTGGATACGCCCGATCGAGGTCAAAGGCTCGCCCATCCGGGATGCCTCCGACCACCTGCTCCGGATCTTTGCGGCCAACGACCGGCTTGCCACCATGGTCGACGATGAGTTGCTCGACCATAGATTCCGACCCTATCCGGGGCACCGCATCCACCGCAGCGGCGTGAGCAGCAACGGGTCCTACCTGGTCCAGCGCCAGTATCTGGAGACGGTCATCGGAATACCCTTGCGCGTGTCGTTGGGAGAGTTCGGTTCGAGGCTGCTGGTTCAGCTTGACGGGACGCGAACGTTGCGGATGGTAACCTCGGAGCTCCGTGCCAACCCGTCAAGGGACGCCGCGCCGGAGGCGATCCAGATCGTCAAGCAGCTGGTAGCCCTCGGCTTTCTGGAGATGGATGCGGTCAGCCGTCAGCCCGATAGACCCGGCCGTGTTCAGTCAGGTCGCGACACGGAAAGGAGCCTGGTAGCGCCATGAAGACCCACGATCGCGAGAACCTGGACGACCAGCAACGGGAGGGCGCGAAGAAGCCGACGAAGTCGGCCGATCAAGACGCCTTGACGACCTCGATGCAGGGCCTCCAGGCGACCGCCGGGAATCGGGCCGTCACGGATCTCGTCGGCCAGGCTGGGCCGGCGCTGCAGGGCAGCTTCTTCGGTGGCGGGTTCGGGGGCATCGACGAATGGATGGCGAAGGAATCGCCGGCCGCGGCACCGGGCTTCGATCCCAGCGTCAAGCAGGAGACGTCGGACGTGAGTATGAAAGAAGAGCCGGCGGACCAGAGCATGAAAGCCGGCCCCGATGCTTCGGACAAATGGGATGGTTCGGAGAAATTTGACGCCTCCGACAAATGGGATGCCTCCCAGAAAGTCGATACCGCGGACAAGTGGGACGTCTCGCAGAAAGACGATGCGTCGGACAAATGGGACGGCATGCAGAAGTTCGATGCCTCCGACAAATGGGACGCCTCGGAGAAAGAGGTTCTGTAGGCGAACTGACGCGTAACAGGCTAGTAAGCTTGCGCCGATGCCTTCGTTGAAGCAGGACGCGGTCCAGGAGATCAAGGATCGGCTCGATCTCGCGGACCTGATCTCGGAACACTTGCGGTTGCAGAAGGCCGGTCGTGACCTGAAAGGGCTCTGCCCGTTCCATGCGGAGAAGACCCCATCCTTATATGTATCGCCGGAGAAGCAACTCTGGCATTGCTACGGCTGTCAGAAGGGCGGCGATCACTTCACCTTCATCCAGGAGATTGAGCATGTCGACTTCCGCGGCGCGCTTCGATTGCTTGCCGAGAAGACCGGGGTCGAGTTGGAGGAATCACCGGGGGCCGGCCGCCAGCGGGAGCTGAAGAAGACGATTGAGCGGCTGAACAAGCTGGCCGCCCAGTACTTCCATCACATCCTGATGGAGAACGAGGCGGGGCAGCGGGCGCTGCTCCAGCTCGAGAAGCGCGGGGTCACCCGGGCCGCCATGAAGGAATTCCAACTCGGTTTCGCCCCGGCGGGCCAGCGCAAGGACAACCTGGTCCGCTTTCTGCGCAAACACAACGCCACTGACACCGAGATGGTCGAGGCGGGGCTGGCGGTGACAGCATTTACCCCCCACCCGGACCCTCCCCCGCGAGGGGGGAGGGAGAATCGGGAAAGTGGCCTCTGGGATCGGTTCCGGCAGCGGATCATCATTCCGATCCACGACGAACGCGGCGAGCTGACCGCCTTCGGCGGCCGGGTCACGGACGATAGCCAGCAGCCGAAGTACCTGAACACCTCGCAGACCGCGCTGTACGACAAGGGGCGGACGCTCTTCAACCTGCACCGGGCGCGCAAGCCGATCCACGAGCTGAAGCATGCTGTCCTGATGGAGGGGTATTTCGATGCCATCACGGCCTGGCAGGCCGGGGTGCCCAACGTGGTGACGACCTCCGGGACGGCGCTCACCGAGCATCAGATCCGTCTGCTGAAGCGGGAGACGCAGGAATTGCTGATCGCCTTCGACCGCGATGACGCCGGCCGCACCGCCACCCAGCGCGCGATCGAGCTGGCGACAAAGTCGGGCATCCATATAAAGGTTGTGCGTGTGCCGCAGGGCAAAGACCCGGACGATTATCTGCGGGCGCATCCGGACGGCTGGGCGGCGCTCGGGGAGCACGCCCTGCCGGAGTGGGAGTACCTGCTGCGCCAGGCGCTGGAGTTGCTCGATCTCACCGAGGCGGACGACCGGCGGCGCGGGGCGGAGCTGGTGATCCCGGTGCTGGCGAAGATCCCCGAGGCGTCGGTGCTGGAGATTTATGCGCAACAGGCGGCGGCCTGGCTTCGAATCGAGCCGGCGGCCGTGCTACGTGATGTCCATGCCTTCCGATCCGGGAGCGGTCCGCAGCACCGTCCGCCGCCCCCGGCGCGTTTGAGCCCCGTACCGGCAGGGAAGACTGGCAGGGTCACGAAAGATGAGGGATACCTGCTCGGGTTGCTGATCGCGCGCCCCGACCTGGTCGGGAGCGTCACCGGAGTCCTCCAGGCCGTCGACTTCTCCAATCCCTCGTACCAGGGCGTTTTCGCTAGGCTGCAACAGATGGTTGACGCGCAGGCGACGGTGGCGCCCCTGGATCACCTCGCCGAATTCCCGGCCGACGAGCAACGGCTGGTCGCGCGGGCCGCGCTCGCCCAGTACCCCGAGCTCGACAGTGGCTCGGAGGCTGCGCTGAAGCAATCTTTAGAACAATGTCTCCAAACTCTTAAAATAAACGCCTGCCAACGACGGTTGAAAGCGGTGGAGGCTGACTTGCGTGCCGCCCGCGCGTCGGGAGATGAGTCCCGGCTCGTTGCATTGATGGAAGAGCATGGTCGGCTGGCCCATGAGCGCGAAGCACTCAAAGACATGAGATATGGCTCGTAAACTGCCCGAGGCACCCGACGCGGCGCCGGCCCCCAAGAAAGGGCTGGTCGTCAAACGCGCGCGTGGCTCGGAAGAGCCGATGGTGCTGGCCGCCGAGGCCCTGATTGTCAAAGGCAAGGAACAGGGCTTCCTCAGCCCGGACGACATCCTTGCCGGCTTCCCCGACGTCGAGTTCGACCCCGACCAGCTGTTCCGGATCTTCAATGTTTTCCGCGACATGGGGATCGAGGTCTCGGACGGGGAGAAGGACTTCGAGGAAGTCGTCGAGATCGACGATGACCTGATTGCCACGATTGAAGTGATGGACTCGGTTTCGCTCGATGACCCGGTCCGGATGTACCTGAAGGAGATCGGTCGGGTGGCCCTGCTCAAGGCGGAGCAGGAGGTGACCCTGGCCAAGGCAATCGAGGCCGGCGACGAGCTGGCCAAGCACAAGCTGACCGAGGCCAACCTGCGGCTGGTGGTCTCGATCGCGAAGAAGTACATCGGGCGAGGCATGTCATTCCTCGACCTGATCCAGGAAGGCAACATGGGCCTGATCCGGGCGGTCGAGAAATTCGATTACCAAAAAGGGTTCAAGTTCTCGACCTACGCCACCTGGTGGATCCGGCAGGCGATCACCCGCGCGATCGCCGACCAGGCTCGCACCATCCGGATCCCGGTGCACATGGTGGAGACGATCAACAAGCTGGTCCGGGTCTCGCGTCGGCTGCTGCAGGAACTCGGCCGCGAGCCAACCGACCAGGAGATCGGCGACGAGATGGGGATCACGCCTGAAAAGGTGCGCGAGATCATCAAGGTGTCGCAGGACCCGGTCTCGCTCGAGACCCCGATCGGCGAAGAGGAGGACTCGCACCTCGGCGACTTCGTCGAAGACAAGGACGCGACCTCGCCCTCGGATGCCGCCTCCCTGACGATGCTGCGAACCGAGGTCGAGGATATTCTCGATACGCTGACGCCCCGCGAACGGCGGGTGCTGCAGCTGCGCTTCGGGCTGATCGACGGCCACCAGCGGACCCTCGAGGAAGTGGGCAAGCGCTTTGGCGTCACCCGCGAGCGCATTCGCCAGATCGAGGCGAAAGCGCTGCGCAAGCTGCGCCACCCGAGCCGCAGCAAGAAGCTCAAAGACTACCTGGAGTAATGACTGAGCGGGACGACCGTCATCTCGAGGCGCCGGCCCACCTGGGGAGGTCGCGCTTCGAAGAGCAGCGGACGCTCTCTGAGCGCTCGGTCGGGTCGGCCGGCCTGCTTGCCCTGATCGCGCTGATGGCGATGATCAGCGGGTTGATCGGGGGGCAATGGGGCTTCTTCTGGATGGCCTTCGGCATATTTGCCATCGCCTGCCCGGGTTTCATCCTGCTGGTTCGCCGCCTCATGCGCCAGCAAGACGCGGAGGCGCGCCGCCGCCGGCCCCGCGTACTCAACTAGTTCTCTGAGATCGAGGACTGGCGCAACACACCGGGTCCCGGTAGAGTTGTGCCCAGAAAGGATCTTTCGACTGTAGGAGGGATTGCCATCCGTACCAGAACGCGTCTTAACCTATTCGTTCGGATTCTCACCGCCTTCCTGGTCGCGAGTTCAACCATCCTTGCCACGTCGGTCGGCTCAGAAGCCAGTTCCGGGTCTCGCATCTTCTGGGTTCCCCTCTATCGTCAGATCTACGGCCTTGACTGCGAGGCAGCCGCCCTGCAGATGGCCCTCGCCCACCAGGGCATCTACGTCTCGCAAAATCGGATTCTGAACGCGATCGGCATCGATTACCGGGCGCCTGTGCGCGATGCGACCGGCTTCCACTGGGGCGATGCCTATACCAGCTTTGTCGGTAATCCGAACGGCAGCGAGATCCGCCAGACCGGCTACGGGGTTTATTCGCCGGCGGTCGTCAAGGCGGCGCGAGCCTTCGGCGCGCGGACCGTGGACGCCCGCTGGGGCATCTCCACGGCCGAGGTCTACTGGGCTCTCTCAGCCGGGCACCCCGTCGTGGCGTGGGTCAGTTTCGATTGGCGCGCCCACACCCCGACCAGCTACGTCGCGTTCGACGGTCAGACGGTGCCGTACGGCAGTCCCTACGAGCACGCCGTGACGCTCTACGGGGTCACGCCCGGCTACGTCCTGGTCAATAACCCCTGGCACGGATACCGGCAGTGGATCCGCAAGTCGACCTTCGAGGCCGCCTTCGGGACGTTCAACAACATGGCGGTCATCCTCTGGTAGCTCGGAAGGCGTCGATCGTTCGACGCAGGCCGTCCGTGAGTGGGGTCACAGGCTTCCAGCCGATCGTTTGACGGGCGCGAGTCAGATCGGGCCGCCGCTGGCGCGGGTCATCGGGCGGTAGGGGCTTGAAGACGATGCGCGACGACGACCCGGCGAGCTCGCGGATCTGTTCGGCGAGTTGCAGCATGGTGACCTCGTCATCGGTCCCGAGGTTGATCGGCGACGTCTCGTCAGTGTCCAGGATGCGGACGATCCCTTCGATCAGGTCGTCCACGTAACAGAGACTCCGAGTCTGGGAGCCGTCGCCGTAGACCGTCAACGGCTGGTTGTGGAGGGCCTGCAACAGGAAATTCGGAACCGCCCGGCCGTCGTCGATCCGCATCCGTGGCCCGTAGGTATTGAAGATCCGGACGATGCGGGTCCGCATGCCGTGGACCCGGTGGTAGGCCATGGTGAAGGCCTCGGCGGCGCGCTTGCCTTCGTCGTAGACGGCGCGCTCGCCAATCGGATTGACGTTGCCCCAGTAGGTCTCGGGTTGCGGGTGCACCAGGGGATCGCCGTAGACCTCGGAGGTCGACGCGAGAAGGAACACGGCGCCCTTTGCCCGGGCGAGGCCGAGCATGTTGTGCGTGCCCAGGGTTCCAACCTTGAGGGTGGCGATCGGGTGGTCGGCGTAGTCGACGGGCGACGCCGGTGACGCAAAGTGCAGGACGGCGTCGAGGGAACCATCAAGGAACAGCGGTTCGCTGACATTGTGCCGCAAGAGCTCGAAGGCCTTGTTGGCTTTCAGGTGGGCCAGGTTCGATGTCGAGCCGGTGACGAGATTATCGACGCACACGACCGACCAGCCGTCACGCAGCAGCCGCTCACAGAGGTGTGAGCCCAGGAACCCGGCGCCCCCCGTCACCGCGGCGCGCACGGTTAGCTGCGGCCGACTCCGCGATAGACGAAACCGGCCTCGCGCATCACCTTCGGGTCGAAGAGGTTGCGGCCGTCGACGATCACCGGGCGGCGCATCAGCTCCTTGATCCGGCTCATGTCGAGGGTGCGGAACTCATCCCACTCCGTGACCAGCAGCAGCGCGTCCGCGCCATCGGCAACCGCATAGGCGTCCCGGCAATATTCGATGCCGGTCAATTGCTGCTTGAGGACCGGCATCGCCTTCGGATCGTAGGCGCGGACCCGGGCGCCCTTTTGCAACAGGCTCTGGATGACGTCGATCGAGGGCGCCTCGCGAACATCGTCGGTGTTCGGCTTATAGGCGAGGCCCAGGACACCGATCACCTGGTCGCGCAGGCCGCCGAGCACCTCGCGTAACTTCTCGACCACCAGCGTCCGTTGATCGAGGTTGATCTCCATGACGGCGTCGAGGAGCTCGGGATGGTACCCCATGGCTTCCGCAATCCGGGCCAGCGCCTTGACGTCCTTCGGGAAGCAGGAGCCACCGTAGCCGATGCCGGCATCGAGGAAGAGCGGGCCGATGCGACGGTCCATCCCCATGCCCTCCGAAACTACCTTGACGTCGGCGTCGACGCGTTCGCAGATCCGGGCAATCTCGTTGATGAACGAGATCCTGGTGGCAAGGAAGGCGTTCGACGCGTACTTGATCATCTCGGCCGTGTGGAGGTCGGTGAAGAGAACGGTCGTGTCGAGCTTCGCGTAGAGGCCGGCGACCTGCTTGGCCGCGCCCTCATCGTGAGACCCGAAGACGAGGCGGTCGGGATGCATGAAATCCTGCAACGCGTTTCCCTCGCGGAGGAATTCCGGATTCGAGACGACGAAGAAGGGGATCTCGCCCTTCAGGTTCTCGCCCACGATGCGAGCGACGATGTTGCCGGTGCCGATGGGAACCGTGCTCTTGTTGACGATCGTCACGGTCCTCTTCATCGCCTCGGCAATGCCCTTCGCGGCCTGCTTGACGAAGACGAGATCGGCCTCACCGCGTCGCCGGGGCGGCGTGCCAACCGCGATAAAGACGAACTCGGCCTCCGGAATCGCCTCCGAGTAGTCCGAGGTGAACCGCAGCCGGCCGGCTTTGACGACGCGACGCATCAGCTCGGCGAGACCGGGTTCGAAGATGGTCGGCTCCCCCGCCTTTAGGGTCGAGACCTTGGCGGTATCGTTGTCCACCCCGATCACCTCGTGCCCGAGGTCGGCCAGGCAGACCGCCGTGGTCAAGCCGACATAGCCGGTCCCGATCACGGCCACGGAGCTCATGGCCAGAGTCTAGCGAAGGCCCCGGCGCTCGATAGGCGAGAATGCAAGGGTGGGTGACGTGCGCCTCCGGCGCCTCCTGGTCACCGGGGGAGCCGGCTTCATCGGGTCGGCATTCGTCCGGCAACGGCTGGCCGCCGACCCGGAGATCATGGTCACCGTCCTCGACAAACTGACCTACGCGGGCAGCGAGGAGAACCTTGGCGAAATGAGGGGGGACCCGCGCCTCCAGTTCGTGAAGGGAGATATCTGCGATCCGCAGATCGTCGATCAGGTGGCCAGAGACGCCGACGCGATCGTCAATTTCGCCGCGGAGTCACACGTCGACCGTTCGCTGCTCAATGCCGGCGAATTCGTGCAGACAGATGTCTACGGCACGTACGTGCTGCTCGAGGCGGCGCGGAAGTACCGCCATCTACGGTTTCTCCAGGTCAGCACTGACGAGGTCTACGGGCATGTCAAGGACGGGCGGAGCAAAGAAACCGATCCATTGAAGCCGCGGAGTCCGTACTCGGCCACGAAGGCGGGCGGGGAAATGCTGGTCAACGCTTACCACGTGAGCTTCGGCCTCCCCACCCTGATCACGCGCGGCTCGAATACCTACGGGCCGTACCAGTTTCCGGAGAAGATCATCCCGCTCTTCATCACGAACGCGCTGCAGGATCTTCCGCTGCCGATCTACGGGGACGGCTCCGCGGTGCGTGACTATCTCTACGTCGACGACCATGTCAGCGGCATCGCGCGCGTGTTGTGGAAAGGCGAACCCGGCAACGCCTACAACATTGGTACGGGCGGCGAGGTCAGCGGGGTGGAGGTGGCTGACACGATCCTGCAACTCTGTAAGAAGCCGCGCTCGCTCAAGCACTTCGTGAAAGATCGGGCCGGCCATGACTACCGGTACGCGCTGGATACCCGCCGGACCAAGCCGCTCGGCTGGGAAGCGCAGACGAAGTTCGCCGACGGGATTCGGCAGACGGTTGCCTGGTACCAGAAGAACGATGCCTGGTGGCGGCACCGGAAAAGCGAGGACTTCTGGCAGTTCTACGGGCGCAACTACAAGGGCCTGCCCGAGAACGCCATCCCGACGATGTGAGGATCCTCCTGACCGGAGCTGGTCGGGGTGCTGGCCGCTAGAGGTTGAGCGAGGCGCCGGGGCTGGAGCTGCGCAGCGCCCGTTCCAGCAGGGCACGGTGGCCGGGCGACTCGAGGTTGATGGCGTTCCCCTTGCTCCGCGCCGACGCGACGATCTCCAGCAAGACAATGACCCCGGCCGTGGCGCAGAAGGTCTTGAGCAGGGCGCCCAGCCGCTGGTTGGTCAACTGCTCCGGACCAGGGTTGCGATAGCTCGCCATCTGGTGGCGGAGGTTGGGGGACTGGCCGGTATAGGTGGCGCCGGTCACGCCGTCCTCGCCCTGGACCCGAAAGCGAAAAACCCCGGCCTTGACGTCCTGTTTGCCGAACTTCAGCTTGCCGGTCCCGTCGAGCCCGATCTGCTGCGTTGGACCCCAGGCGATCGTGAATTGACTGATCGTCTTACTTTACGCCTCTTTTGATGCGAAAAACGTTCAGGCGGCCGCCTGTTTGAAGGGCCCGACACGATTGGTGGCGATCAGACGCCCGTAGGCGTCCGCCAGGTGGGCGGTGTGGAAGGCCATGTCGTAGAGCCGGGCGGTCCGTCCCGCTTCGGCCCGAAGGCGGGCGGCGAGCGCCGGCGATTGGCGCAGCCGCTCGATCGCGCCGGCGATCGCCGCCTCGTTTCCGGGCTCGACCAGCAGCCCGTTGACGCTGTCGCTCACCATCTCCGGGATCCCGCCGATCCGGCTCGCGATCACGACCGGGCCGGCCTGGAACGCCTCCTGGATGCTGACCGGCGCGTTCTCGGGCCAGCGGGAGGGGAGGACGGCGCAATCGGCGAGGGCCATCAGGGCCCGCAGGGCGTCACCGGTGACGAACCCGGTGAACTGAATCCGGTGATCGCCGGCGGCCAATGCCCGGCACGCGCCCAGATCCGGGCCGGTGCCCGCGATGTGGAGCCGCAGGCCCGGATGGGTCAGCTGGCGGAAGGCGCGGATCAGCACGTCGGGCCCCTTGTAACCCTGGACCCGACCGAGGAAGAGGACGTCGAACGTCTCCTTGGCCGGGCGCGGGGCAGCCGGACCGGCCGAGGGGATGCCATTCGCCAGCGTGATCTGGCGGGCACCGGCGAAAAAACCGCGCCGGCGATGGACGTCGAGCGTGAATTCCGACGGGCTGATGGCGAGCTGAACGTCGCCGGTCAGCCGGCGGTTGACGGCGGCCATGGCCCGGCAGGCGGCCCGCGGCGGGCAGCCTCTCCCATTCGGGTGACGCAGGTCGGCATAGACGCAGCAGAGCCCGTAGTCGTGGAGCGTCATCGCCACCGGCACGCGGTCGAAGCGGCCGTGCCTGACGCTCGAGAGCACGGCGGCGAGCGAGAGACCAACCCAGTTGTGGACGTGGACCACGTCGGGCCGTTCGCGCTCGACGACGGCGTGCATGGCGGCCGCCACCTGCGGATGGTAGAGGTCGATGGCGCGGTAGGCGGCCTGCGTCCCGAGCTGGCGGGGAAGGGTCGAAAGGTGGCCGACGTTGAATGGCGCGACTCGATAGACCACGACGCCGTCCCGGGAGGTTTCGCGCCGCGGGGCGCCGTGGAAGCCGGGCTCGCTGGTGACGACGACGACCTCGTGCTCGAGGGCGAGCGCGCTCGCGAGGCGGCCGACGTAGATCTCGGCGCCGCCGCGAATCAGCGGCGGGTAGAGGTTGCTGACGAGGCAGATCTTCATGCCGCCTGCTCGAGGTCCTGGCGGACGTGCGATTGGAGCGCGCCCACCATCCGAGTGACGTAGGTTTCCCAGGAGTAGGCCGAGGCCACCGTGCGCGCGACCCGGCTCATGCGATCCTGGACCGCCTGGTCGGCGAGAAAGCCGCGGATCGCGGCGGCCATCGGCGCGACGTCGAGGTCACAGATGAGCCCGTTCTCCCCCTGGCGGACCATCTCCTGGGCGGCGTTATCGGGATGCTTGACGACCAGCGCCGGGACGCCGCAGGCATTGGCCTCGAGCACCGCGATGCCGAAGCCCTCGCGGGTGGAGGGGAAGGTCAGGAGGCGGGCGGCGCGCAGCCGGTCGAGCACGCCCTCATGGGTGCCGGGTGATTCGAAGGTAACGCGGTCGGTCGCGCCGAGTTCCGTGGCGAGGGCCCGCAGCCGCCCGAGCTCGGGCCCGCTGCCGATGATCAAGGCGTTCACGCCCGGCAGGCTCGCGACCGCCCGGATCAGCACGTCGACGTGCTTGTGCGTGAGCAGGCGTCCGATGAAGATGCAGTCGATGGTCTTGGGCAACGGCTCGCGGTTGCGGATCGTCTCGACGCCGCTGGGCGGCAGAATCAGGATCTTCCGCGGGTCGACGCCGAGCCAGGTGGTGAGGCGGGTGGCGGTCAGGGCGGAATTGGCAAAGACGATGTCGGCCTGCCGGGCGGCCAGGCGCTGGAGCATGACCCCGACCGGGCCGAGCCAGCCGATGTAGCGGCGCCAGTAGGCGGCATCCCAGACCTCGTGCCAGGTGGCCGCCATCGGCCGGCGCCGAAGGGTGCAGACGAGTTTGGCGGGAAAAAAGTGGATGAAGGGGAACTGGTCCACATCGAGGACGTCAAACGGCGGACTCCACAGGAGGCGGAACGTGCCGAGACCGAAGGCGATCATCTGCCAGATGGATCGGCGACCGCCGCTGGTGTACAGGGGCACCCGTGGCGCGATGGCTCGAAGCACGACGCCGTCCCGGACGATCTCGGTCTCACGCTCGGGCCACCAGTGCATGGTGTAGATGGAGACGGCGTGGCCGCGGCGGGCGAGGCGGGTGGAGCGCTGGAAATGCAGGGTCTCCTTGCCACCCTGGTGATAGGGATAGATGGCGTCCGAGAGGACGGCGATCCTCATACCGCGATGTCGTGCGTGAGATGGTCGTCCCGCCAGCGGCGGGAGAGGGCCGTCATCTCGGCGAAGCGCCGGTTGATGGCGCTGACGACGAAGCCGGTGGCGAAGAAGACGGCGGCCAGCAGGACCATCGCGGCGGAGAGCACCGCGAGCGGCAGCCGCGGGACGAGCCCGGTGCGGAGGTAGTCGGTGAGCACGACGGCGCCGCCCATCAGCCCGAGCAGCGTGATGGCCGCGGCGATCGCGGTGAAGAACGTCATCGGACGGTAGTCGCGCAGGAGGGTCATGATCGTCATCAAGATCCGGTAGCCATCCTTGAACGAGCTGAGCTTCGACTGGCTGCCTTCGGGCCGCCGCCGGTACTGGATCGGGATCTCGAGCACGCGGAAGCCGCGCTCGAGCGTTTCCAGGGTGAGCTCGGTCTCCACCTCGAAGCCGGGCGCGAGCAGCGGCAGCTCGCGGACCATCTCCCCGGAGAGGACGCGGTAGCCGGAGAGGATGTCGCGGAGGCGGGTGCCGAAGCACATGTTCAGGAAGGAGACGATCATGCGGTTGCCCCAGCGATGCAGCGGCCGGATCGCGTCGGGCTCGACGAAGTGCTCGCGGGCGCCCACCACCATGTCGGCCTCCCCGCGGAGCACCGGGTCGATCAGATCCATCACCCGGTCCGCGGGGTAGGTGGCATCGGCGTCGACCACCACGTAGACGTCCGCCTTGACCCGGTCGAAGGCGTAGCGCAGGACATAGCCCTTGCCCCGCCGGGAGACGCGGACCACGGTCGCTCCGGCGCCGGCCGCTAAGGCAGCCGAGGCGTCGGTCGAGCTGTTGTCGAAGACGATCACGGTTGCCCCGGGCAGCGCGCGGCGGAAGTCGGCGACGACGGTGGCGATGGTGCCCGCCTCGTTGAGGCAGGGGATGACGACGCAGATCCCGGCCTGCGGCGTCGCCGTCGGAAGAACACGCGGAGTGACGCGGCCCGCCGGGCGAGATGCGCGCGGATCGACCGGGGCGGGCAAGGCCATGGGAAGGTAACGCGCCAGTGAAATAAACCCGCCGCAAGGGGGGAGGGAACCGGACCGTTACATCGCCGTAGCTGTCGGGGCGTCCGGGGCAAGCCACGCCTGGGCTTGGCCGGTATGAGGAGTAAGACCGTAGAAACGACGAATTTCTGGCGCGACCGCCCGACGCTGGTCACCGGCGCGACCGGGTTGGTGGGCACCTGGGTGGTCCGGCGCCTGCTCGAGCTGGAGGCAGACGTCGTCTGCCTGCTCCGTGATTGGGTCCCGGACAGCGAGCTCGTCCAGGCGGAGCTGATCGGGCAGACCAACCTGGTCCGCGGCGACCTGCAGGACCAGGCGGTCCTGGAGCGTGTCCTCGGCGAGTACGAGGTCGATACGGTCATCCACCTCGCCGCCCAGACGATCGTCGGGGTCGCCAACCGCAACCCGATCTCGAGCTTCGAATCGAACATTGCCGGGACCTGGCGGCTGCTCGAGGCCTGCCGGCGCAGTCCCCTCGTCCGCCAGATCGTGCTGGCTTCGTCGGACAAAGCGTATGGCGACCAGCCGGTGCTCCCCTATACCGAGGCAACCGCGCTCAACGGCCGCCATCCGTACGACGTCAGCAAGGCGTGCGCCGACCTGATCGCCCAAAGCTACGCCGCGACCTACGGGACCCCGGTGGTGATCACCCGTTGCGGGAACTTCTTCGGCGGCGGCGACCTGAACTGGAACCGCCTCGTGCCGGGAACGATCCGGTCGGTGCTGCGCGGTCAGCCTCCGGTCATTCGATCGGACGGGCAGTACGTGCGCGACTATTTTTACGTCGAGGACGGTGCCGCGGCGTACCTGATGCTTGCCGAGCGGCTTGCCGCCAACGCGTCGCTGCGTGGCGAGGCCTTCAACTTCTCCAACGAGACGCCGGTCACCGTCATCGACCTGGTCGCCCGGATTCTCCGGATGATGGGGTCTCGGCTCGTGCCGGAGGTTCGCAACGAGGCCTCGAACGAGATTCGCGAGCAACGGCTCGATGCCACCAGGGCACGGACGGAGCTCCAGTGGAGCCCGGCGTTCAGCCTCGACGCCGGTCTGCGCCGCACCATCGATTGGTATCGAAAGGCCTTCGAGCAGCAGGCGGCGGCATGACGCGCGTGATGCCGGCCTGTCGCTCCTGCGGCGCGGATGGCCTCGAGCTGGTGCTGTCCCTGGGCCGGACACCGCTGGCGAACGCGCTCCTGACCCGTGAGCAGCTGACCTTGCCCGAGCCGCGCTACCCGCTGGAGCTGGCGTTCTGCCCGGCGTGCACGCTGGTCCAGATCACGGAAACCGTGCCGCCGATGGAGCTGTTCTCGGATTACCCGTACTTCTCGTCGTTCAGCGACACCATGCTGCGCCACGCGGAGGCGCTGGCCGAGCGGATGAGCGCCGAGCGCCACCTGTCCACGGACAGCCTGGTTGTGGAGCTCGCGAGCAACGATGGCTACCTGCTGCAGTACTACCGGCAGCGCGGCATTCCAGTGCTCGGCATCGAGCCGGCGGCCAACATCGCCAGGGTGGCCGTGCAGGAGCGCGGGATCCCCACGCTCTGCGAGTTCTTCGGGCGGCGCACCGGCGACCGGCTGCGGGCCGAGGGCCAGACCGCCGACATCGTCCACGCCCACAACGTGCTGGCGCACGTCGCCGACCTCAACGACTTCGTGAGCGGGATCCATGCCCTGCTGAAGCGATCGGGGGTGGCCATCATCGAGGCCCCCTACCTGCGCGACTTGATCGACCATTGCGAGTTCGACACCATCTACCACGAGCACCTCTGCTACTTCTCGCTGACCGCGCTCGTCCGCCTCTTTCGCCGGCATGGGCTGCTCGTGCACGACGTCGAGCATGTCGCCATCCACGGGGGCTCGTTGCGCCTGACGGTCGGCTCGCTTGATGTGAGCCCGAGCGCGGCGGTGGGCCAACTGCTGGCCGAGGAAGCGGCGTGGGGTGTCGCGGACGTGGCGACCTACCGATCCTTCGGCGCGCGGGTCGAGCAGCTGAAGGCGTCGCTGCTTCGCGTGCTGCGCGATCGGAAATCACGCGGCGAGCGGATCGCCGCATACGGCGCCGCCGCCAAGGGCAGCACCCTGCTGAATTACTTCGGCATCGGCAAAGACCTCCTCGACTTCGTGGTCGACCGCAGCCCGCACAAGCAGGGCCGCTACATGCCGGGGGTCCACCTCGCGATCAGCCCGCCGGAACGGCTGCTCGACGACATGCCGGAGAACGTGCTGCTGCTGACCTGGAACTTCAAGGACGAGATCCTGGCGCAGCAGACCGCGTACCGGCAGCGCGGAGGCCGGTTCATCATCCCGGTGCCCGAGGTCCGCATCATCGAGCCGGAGCCCGAGCGGAGGGTCGCCTGATGATCGATGGCGTGCAGGTCGTGCCGCTCAAGCGGATCCCCGACGAACGCGGCACCGTCTACCACATGCTGAAGTCGACCGACCCGCACTTCACCGCCTTCGGGGAGATCTATTTCTCGAGCGTGTATCGCGGTGTGGTGAAGGGCTGGCATCGCCATCGGGAGATGACGCTGAACTATGCCTGCGTCGTCGGACGCATCAAGCTGGTCCTGTTCGACGACCGGCCGGAGTCGCCAACCCGCGGCACGCTCGCCGAGTTCTTCCTCGGGCCGGATGAGTACTCGCTCGTGGTGATCCCACCCCTGGTCTGGAACGGATTCAAGGGGATGAGCGACCCGCTGGCGATCGTGGCGAACTGCTGCAGCCACCCCCATGACCCGAAGCGGAGCGAACGCCTCGACCCGTTCGACAACGACATCCCGTATCGCTGGGAGGTCGAGCACCGGTGACGGGGCGGCCGATCATTTTCTGGGGGGCATCCGGTCATGCCAAGGTGCTGAATGAGTGCGTTCAGGACCTGGGTTACCGGCTTGTAGCCCTGTTCGATAACCAGGCGGGGTTGTCCACACCGATCGCGGGCGTGCCTGTCTACATCGGCTGGAATGGCTTTCAGAACTGGTCCGAGGACCGCCCCGCGGAGGTCAATTTTCTCATTGCGATCGGCGGCAATCGCGGCAGGGACCGAATGACTCTCGCCGCGCGCTTGATGGGCGAGGGACTGGCCCCGGTCACCCTGGTACACAGGACTGCGTTCGTGGCGCGGAGCAGCACTCTCGGCGCTGGTTCCCAGGTATTGGCCGGTGCCACGGTTGGTGTGGAGGCTCGCGTTGGCGACCAGTGCATCATCAACACCGGGGCCAGCATCGACCACGAGTGCAAGCTCGGTAACGGGGTACATGTTGCGCCCGGTGCAACCGTCTGTGGCGTGGTTGAAATCGAGGACTACGTGCTGATCGGCGCCGGTGCCGTCGTGCTTCCGCGGGTCCGCGTCGGGCAGGGCGCGGTAATTGGTGCCGGCGCAGTAGTGCTGAGCGACGTGCCCGCGGGCGCCGTCATGGTGGGAAATCCGGCTCGTGTGGTCGAGCGGAAGGCCGCGTGAGCATGGAGCGCATTCCGGTCGCCGGGCCCTGGATCACTGACAAGGAAGTCGCCTATGTTTCGGACGCGGTGAGAACCGCCTGGTATGGCGAGGCGAATCGCTACCAACTGCGATTCGAACTGGCCTTCAAGACCTACGTTTCCCGGCGCTACGCGATGGCCCTGCCCTCGGCGACCTCGGCGATCCACCTGGCCCTCGCCGGACTCGGAATCGGTCCGGGTGACGAAGTCATCGTGCCCGAAGCGACCTGGATCGCCACCTCGGCGCCGATCAGCTACGTTGGGGCGACCCCGGTATTTGCGGATATCGATCCGCAGTCGTGGTGCCTGAGCCCGGCCTCGTTTGAGTCCTGCATCACACCGAAGACCCGGGCCGTGATCGTCGTCAACCTCTACGGCGGCATGCCCGACATGGACGCCATTGATGCCATCGCCGACCGGCATCGACTGGCCATCATCGAGGACGCGGCCGAGTCCGTCGGGGCCGAATACCGGAGGCGCAAGGCAGGAAGTTTCGGGGCGGCCAGCGTCTTCAGCTTTCACGGTTCCAAGACACTGACCACCGGCGAGGGAGGGATGCTGCTCACCGATGATGAGGCGCTCTACCGGCGCGCGCTGGTGCTCCGCGACCACGGCCGCAGGCCGTCATCGAAGGCCTTCTGGAACCATGAGGTCGCTTTCAAGTACCGGATGTCGAGCCTGCAGGCGGCCCTGGGCCTGGCCCAGATCGAACGCGTAAACGAACTCGTCGAGCGCAAGCAGCAAATCTTCGCCTGGTACCGCGAAGCGCTCGATGGCGTCAAGGGCGTCACGCTCAACTACGCCGGGCCGATGGTGGTCAACGCCTACTGGATGGTGACGGCGGTCTTCGATCGCGGGCTGGGCCTGGACAAGGAGGCGGTCGGAAAGGCGCTGTCCGATGAGGGCATCGACACCCGTCCGTTCTTCTACCCGCTCAGCTCACTGCCCGCCTATGCCAGCCTGCCCCAGGCGCGGGAAGCCCCCTCCTGGAACCGCATCGCTTATGACCTCAGTCCCCGCGCGATCAATCTGCCGAGTGCGCTGAGCCTCACGCGCGGCCAGGTGGACTATGTCTGCGAGCGCTTGGGCCGGCTGTTGCGACGGCAGCAGGCGGCATGAAGGGCGCCCTCTTACGGCTGATGCGGTTCGCGGACGCGTTCTACGAGACCCACCATTACGACGCGGCACGCCGGCCGGAACGGTTCAGCATGGGCCGGCACTCTTATTCGGTGCCGCGGGTGATCGCTTACGAGTGGGACACGGCGTGACCGCCGCCCCTCGCTCGCGCCTGCTGCCGAACATCGCGGCCAACCTCGGCGGACAGTTCATCCTGCTCGTCCTCGGGGTAGTCGCGGTCAAGCTCGTTTATGGTCGTTTGGGCCAGGACGCGCTCGGCATCGTGCTCTTCGTGCAGACGCTGAACCTGGTGCTCGCCGGTGTCCTCGACCTGGGCGTTTCGTCGGTGACGGTCCGGGAGGTCGCCGCCCACGCGGACGACGACGCGGGCTACGTCCGCGGGCTGGTACGGACCGCCTCGTCGCTCTACTGGGTCGTCTTCGCGCTGGTGGCCGTCGCGCTCCTCCTCGCGGCCCCCTGGATTGTCACCCACTGGCTGCGGCTGCACGTGATGGACCCGGCGACCGCGACCGGGGTCATTCGCCTGCTCGGCGTGGCGGCGCTTACCGCCCTGCCCAGGGCGCTTTACACGAGCCTGTTCCGCGGGCTGCAGCGGATGACGCTCAGCAATGGGATCGACGTGGCCACCGGCCTGCTTCAGCAGGTCGGGACGGTCGTCATCCTGGCGAGGGGTGGTGGATTGTCCCTGGTCGTGACCTGGCTCGCCGTCGGTTACGTGGCCGCGATCATCGCCGATGTCCTGGTCCTGCGGCTCTTCCTTGGCTGGTCCTCCCTGATCCCGGGTTGGTCCGCGTCGGCGGTCCGTCGCAATCTATGGTTCTCGGCGCACATGACCTTCATCTCCGCGGTGGGCGCCATCCTCACGTACCTCGACAAGCTGGTGGTGAGCGCGCTGCTGCCGATCGCGACGCTCGGCTCCTACGCCTTCACCAGCTCGCTCATCGCGCGCGGCGCGGTGGTCTCCACCGCAGTCGCCGACGCGGCCTACCCATCCATGTCCAGCCTGGCCCATCGCGACCGGCCGGCGCTGCTCGCCCAGTACCGAACGCTGCAGGAGCTCGTCTGCTTTCTGACGGTGCCGGTCTTCGCGGGCCTCGCCCTGCTCTCGCTGCCGCTCCTCAGAGCCGTCTTCGGTGCCACCGTGGCGCAGACGCTGCTCTTTCCGGCTGTCGCGCTCTGCGTTGGCTATTACCTCAACGGTACCTTGATGATCCCCTACCTGCACTCGCTGGCCGTTGGCAAGCCGGAGATCACCTCACACCTCAGCGCCATGGCCCTGATCGTGGTCGTTCCCGTCACGATCGGTTCGGTGATGGCAGTCGGGGTGACGGGCGCCGCCTTTGGCTACCTCGCATACAAGGTCTTCTTCTACCTCGTGGGCGTCCCCCGCTATTGTCGCGAGTGCCTCCGAATCCCGGTGCTATCCTGGTATGGGCCGGTTGTCCGAGCGGTGGTGCTGGGCGTGGCGACCTATGGGGTCGCGGCCGCGGTTCTGGCGCTGCTCAAGCAGGTGGAGTGGCCGGCCGTCAGCGGCGCGGTGATCGTCGCATCGGTGGTCTTCGCGCTGGCGGCATACCGCCTGGTCGATCCGGCGCTGCGTGAGGCGGTCAAGAACTTGAGGCGGGGTAAGGCGCCGTGGGTGATAGCGCGTGCCGCCTGAGGTGAGGCTCAGGGTCCTGATCCCGACGCGGAATCGCGCCGCGCTGGCCGTGGCCGCGGTCAAGTCTGTGATCAGTGAGGGCGTGCAGGCCACGGTGGTGGTCTCGGACAACTCGACACGTGATGAGGAACGGGAGGCGCTCTCCAGTTTTTGCGCCACGCAGGACCCCCGCCTGGTGGAGCTTTTACGTCCGCCGGCGTCCATGAGCATGAGCGACCACTGGGAGTGGGCGATGAGCGCAACTCTGAACCGCCCCGCTGCCTCCCATTACACCGTGCTGACCGACCGCATGATCTTCAAACCAGGCCAGCTGCGCGAGTTGATGGAACAGGTGGCGCGGTTTCCGCAGGAAGTGGTGAGCTACAACTACGACAAGCTGGACGACAGCGCGGCCCCCTTTCACCTCGAGCTGGAACCCTGGAGTGGGAAGCTGCTGTCTCTCGACGCGGCTCACCTGCTGCGCCTGGCCTCCCGTGGCGTCTACTCCAACGCTTTTCCCCGGATGCTCAACACGGCCGTCCCGCGAACCGTATTGGAAACGATCAGGCGTCGATTCAAAACCGTCTTCGCGTCCATCTCACCGGATGTCTGCTTTGCCTACCGTTGCCTGGCGGTGGTCGACCGGCTCCTTTACTTCGACAAGGCCGTGTTGCTTCAATACGCGGTCAGCCGCAGCCAGGGCCTGAACTACGCGCGCGGCATCCGGGCGCCCGAGGTCGTGGACTTCGCCGCCATGCTCGGAGGTGATAAGCCGAATTTCGCTTTCGCGCCGATCCCCTCTTTGCAGACGGTGGGGAATGCGAGCTTTCACGAGTATGCATTCGTTCGGGCCGAGGCTCAATCGGAGAAGTTTCCCGAGATCGATCGATGGAATTACCTTGGCTCGATGGCCTGGGACTCTCGCGAACTCAAGGACAGGCGCTGGGCGGCCGAGGTCCTGAAACTGCTCGAAGCCCAGGGCTGGACTCGATGGGACAATCTCCGCTGGCTGCTGGAGCGCGCCGTGCCCGCCGGCTTGCACGATCCCGCGCGCCTGCTCCGGCCGATCCTGAAACGCCTCTCGCCCGGCTTTTCGGAGGAGCAGCAGGCTTTCGACTACGCCACCCGGCACCCCCGGCGCAGGAGCCGGTCGCTTGCCCACCAGTGGCAGTTGCGGCCGCTGGCGCTCGGCGGCAGTCCGGTCGCAAAGAACGACGGCGTGGGGGCGTTGATGCCTCAATGAAGGTTGTAATCCTGTGCGGTGGCAAGGGAACGCGGCTCCGGGAGGAGACGGAGTACCGTCCGAAGCCGCTGGTGCCAATCGGGAACCGCCCGATTCTCTGGCACATCATGAGGCACTATGCCGCCGCCGGCTTCACCGATTTCGTCCTGGCGCTTGGCTACAAGGGCGAGATGATCAAGGACTACTTCGTGAACTATGACCTGCTCAACAATGACTTCACGCTGGACATGACCACCAGGGCCATGACTCCGCTGGCCGCGGGCGACAGCGAGAACTGGCGGATTACGTTCGTTGATACCGGTCCGGAGACGATGACCGGCGGCCGCCTGAAGCGGCTGGCGCCGCTGCTGCGCGATGAGGAGCGCTTCCTTTTCACCTACGGGGACGGCGTGACGGACCTCGACATCCAGGCAACGGTCGACTTTCAGCAGCGCTCAGGCTGCGCCGCCGTGGTTACCGGAGTGCGACCGCTCACCCGCTTCGGCGAGCTTGGTGTCAGCGGTGACCGGGTGATCAATTTTGTCGAGAAGCCGGTCAGCGCCAGCAGCTGGATCAATGGCGGCTACTTCGTCATGACCCCTCGCGTTTTCGATTACATCGCCGGGGATTCGACCGCGTTGGAGGCGGCGCCGATGGAGCAGCTGGCTTCGGACGGACAGCTGGCCGTTTACAAGCACGAGGGCTTCTGGGGCTGCATGGATACGCCGCGCGACATGCAGTGGCTGAATGAGCAATGGGAGAGCGGTAAGGCGCCGTGGCTGGCCGGGCCGCGCGACCGGCGCCACGCGGCATGACTGAGATCGAGCAGCTCGCCAGGGCCAGCGCGACTCGCGCGGTACGACGACTGCTGCCGGACGAGACGAGGCGGGCGATGCGGTTCCGGCTTGTGGCCAACCGCGTCACGCGGCGGCTCTATGACGACTGGCCCGAGCTGGACATGGTCGAGGCGCGGGTGCGCCGCGGGTCAGTGGACACGGACCTGACCCGCGGCATGACCGAGCGCGTCGTCGAGGTCCCCTGGGTGCTCGCGCACTACAAGGGCGAGCGGCGCGTGCTCGACATCGGGCCGGCGTTCGCGCTGCCGCTCTACGTTCGGCACCTCACGCGGTTGGGAATTCCGGAACTGCATGGCATCGACCTGGCGCCGGTCCGCGTCCCCGGGATGGCGATGACGCACGCCGATGTCCGGCACACGCCCTTCGCCGACGGCACCTTCGACCTGATCACCTGCGTCTCGACCCTGGAGCACATCGGACGTGACAACGCCCACTACCTCGTGTCGGCGGCGACCGATGTCGAGGAGGGCGACCTGGCGACGCTGCGCGAACTGAGCCGGATCCTGCAGCCGGCGGGGCGCATCCTGATCACCGTCCCCTTCGGCCGTCTCGACATCCAGTCGTGGCAGAAGCAGTACGACCTCGACGCCTGGCAGACGCTGCTGCATCGTGCCGCGCTGCGCGCCCTCGAAACCGAGTTCTACGGCTACAGCCCGACCGCCGGCTGGCGCCGCGTCAGCGACCCCGCCACGCTCGCCGGCAACGAGTACCGGCAGGCAGGCGCGCCGGGCGCGACCGCGGTGTGCTGCGCCGTTCTCAGCCACATCCAGGGCTGACGTTGGGCCCGCTCGCGGCGGGTTGGCGCAGCGTCTCGCGGAGGATCGCGGCGCTGCTCGACCAATCGTGATGCCGCTTGATATAGGCGCGGCCATCGGCCGCGAGCGCGCGACGCCGCGGCGGATCGTGAAGGAGCGAGGCGCAGGCGGCGACGAACGCGCTCGGGTCGTCGGCCACGACAGCGGGATGGTCGGCAAAGAGCCCGGCGGCAACGGGCGTGGTGCAGACCACCGGCAGGCCGGCTGCCATCGATTCAAGCACCTTGAACTGGGTCCCGCGGGCCTCGAGCAGGGGGGCGATCGCGATCGTCGCCGCCTGGTAATGGGGCAGGATGTCCGGCACGTTGGCGAAGACGTCCGTGTTGCGGCTGGGGGGAAGGCGCTCGGCGCCATAACCGACGATGCGCAAGCGCGTCGCCTCCGACTGAAGCGCGGGCCAGGCGCCCGCGCGGAACCAGTCGATGGCGTGGCGGTTCGGTGGATACCGAAGGCTGCCGACAAAGAGGATGGTGTTCGAGCCGTCGGCCGCGCCGGGGCCGACCTCGCCGAAACGGCGATCGACCCCATGCGGGACGACGTGAATGCGGCCCGCATCAGCCCCATGATCGACCAGCCAGCGACGGTCGGTCTCGCAGGCAAGCACGACGTGGTGGTCCTGGGCGAGGCGCAGCTCGGCCGCGAGGATCCCGGCGCTGGTCAGGCGATCGCCGTCGAGCGTGCGAACGCGGCTGCGCACGTCGATCAGGTCGAGGACGGTTCGATGGTGGAGCGGCGCGATGCAGCCGCCGCTCGTCCCGAGCAGGAGCACCGGAACATCGGGCCGCTGCTTTGCGGCAGATTGAACGGCCTCCCGCCAGCGTGGCGTCGCGCGGCGGCCGAACGCCGAAGGGCGGCCGCGCAGCGCCAGCAGTCCGGCGCGCGCCGTGACCTCGGCCCGGGAGGTCGGGATCACCTCGAGCGTGGCAAAGAGGCGGTCGAAGGCCGGCTCGCGCCGTTCGCCCAGGGAGCGCATGAAGCCGAGGACGCCATGGAGCTGGTCAAGGCACGCCAGCTCGGCGAGGAGGGCCGACCAGCGGACTTTGTCACCGTCGATCGGGGGTCTCGGATAGGCGGGGGAGGCGACGATCACCGGCATACGGCGATGGACTATACGCCGGAGCGGCCGGCATCGCCTGAAAGCATGCCCGGCCGGGGGCAGTTGTAACCCCAGTGGGCCGCAGGATGAAGCAATTCCGCTGGAGCGCGCTCCTGGCCGGACTGGGCGTGCTCGCGATCGCCGGCCAGCTGGTCCTCAACCAGGCCGCGGCGACGATTGCGCACAGCCTCGGCCAGGCGCGCGACCTGTTGACCACCGGCAACGACTTCTGGCCGATCTGGCGCGACGACCACTTCTTCACCAGCGGACAGGGCGACCCGCACTGGTACGGCCGTGGCATCAGCAACGCCTGGCCGCCCCCGCACGAGGTGGCGTTCGCACCGCTCAGCTACCTGTCGTGGGACGCGGCGCACGTGGTCAGCATCGCGCTCTGCGCTGCGCTGATGGTGGTCGCGATCATGCTCTGGTCAAAGCGCGAGGGGTTGTTCAGCCTTCGCTCCGGGATGTGGCCGATGCTGCTCTCCGCCCCGGTCTTCGCCGTCATCTGGATCGACCAACTGCAGGCCGCCGTCGGGTTGGTGGCCCTCAGCCTGGCGTTGTGGGCGCAGCGACGGGAGCGCTGGTGGCTGGTCGGGGTGGCGGCGGCCTTCGGCATGATCCGCGTCGCCAACGCGATCCCGGTGCTGGTGATCCTGCTGCTCTCCTTTAAGGGGAAACCGCGACAGCTCGCGATCGCGATCGGCGCTGGGCTGCTCGCGATGGCGCCATTGCTGGCGATCAGCTACCTCTGGGATCCGCACTTCGTCACGGACTACATCGATGGCATTTCGGCCTATCCCTTCAACGGGACGGCCAAGCTGGCGAGTCATTCCTTCGGCTACCCGGGGCTCGGCGTCCTGGCGCTGGTCACCTCGATCGTGGCGATCTGGCTGACACGGCGCGGCATCGGCGGCCGGCTCGACCCGGGACGGTCGGCCCTGGCGATGGGGATCACCGTGCTGGTCGCGCCGCTGGGTGGGCTCTACTGCGCGATCTACGTACTGCCGGCGCTGGTCCGGCTCGGTCGTCGGCCGGGCTTCTGGATGGTGCCGTGGATCGCCGCGATCGTGCCCTGGGTCGCCATCCTGCTGGTGTCGCCGCTCTTGCTCGGCGCCGATCCGGGGCTGACGCTCAACTTCATCAGTTTCCTCGACTTCGGGTTGCTGCTGCTCGCCTATCCGCTGCTGCGGATGCCCCCGGAGGGGGACGCCTCGTCGATGGACACGGAGTCCGGTTCTAGCACGTCACGTTACAGTCCTGCTATAACTTAGATCGTGATCCGAGTACGAAGGCCGGGACTGCGCCTGTACTTCTGTTGCCTGCCAGTCGCCCTGATGCTCCTTGGTTTTTCCGGCCTCTGCGCGGCGCTGGTCGCCGTCCTCCTCGGGCGCTAGGGCTGGAGCGCGGGGGCGAGCTCGGCAGCCGACGCCTCGCGGGCGAAGAGGCGGACCATTTCGGTGCGAGAGCGGACGTCGAGCTTGCCGTAGATCCGGCTCAAGTGTCCCTCGACCGTCTTCGGACTCAGGAAGAGGCGCGCCGCCGCCTCACGATTGGTGGCGCCCCCGGCCACGGCGAGGGCGATCTGGAGCTCCTGGGGCGTCAGCCGGCGCGAGCTGGCGAGGTTCCGTTGCCGTCCCTTTTCCCCCGTGGCGGAAAGCTCGGCTCGGGCCCGCGCGGCCCAGGGCTCGGCGCCGAGCCGCTCGAAGGCGTGCAACGCCTCATAGATAGGTTGTCGTGCCTCGATGCGGCGCCGGTTGCGCCGCAGGACCTCACCCAGGCAAAGCCTGGTGCGGGCGATCTCGAAGGGGGAGGGCTTGCGCTGGTGCAACTCGAGCGCGCGGGTGAAGTGCCCTTCGAAGTCGGCACCCGCCTGAAGTCCGCGACACCGCGCCGCCGCCGCCTGGGCCCACGTCCCGCCGGTGTGCTCGGCCTGGCGCTCAAGCTCCTGCAAGGCCAGGCCGGCGTCGGCCGTTCTGCCCATCCGGGCGAGCGTCTCGATCAGGTCCGGCTGCCACTGCACGAGGTTTGGTTCCGCGCCGCCGAGCGAGCGGACCAGGTGCGCGACGTTTTCGAGATGCACCAGCGCTGCCTCGAGCCGGCCGCGGCCAAGCTCCAGCAGCCCGGCCGTCGACCCGGCATAGACAAAGATCGAGCCCAGCCCATGCGTGCGCGCCAGTTCCATCGCGCTCGCAAGGTGGGCATGGGCGTCGGCGTCCCGGCCCTGGGCGGCTTCGACGCGGGCGAGGCAAACCAGGCCGTAGGCCGATCCGCTCCGCTGGTCGGTTTCCTCGGAGAGGCGAACCGACTCGGTCCCGGCGGCGTAGGCGGCTGCCCAGTTGCCGGTCCGAAATTCCAGCTCGCAGAGAATGGCCAGCACATAGGGGAGGATGCCGACGGCGCTCGCGTCCCTGGCCATCGACGCCGCCCCGGAAATCAGGAGGCGCGCCTCGTCGTAGCGCTCGAGCGCGACCAAGGAGAAGGGCAGGTACTGCACCTCACGCGAGGCGGCGGGCCCCATCGTCATGGCCATGTGCAGGGAGCGATCGACAAGGGGCGAGGCGGCCGCGGCCTCGCCGGCAAGCACCAGCGCCTCGGCCATGATCGTGTTGACGACCAGCGGCACGTCACGTCCAGAGGCGGTCGCCATCTCGTAAGCGCGCCGCGCGGTCCGCAAAGCCAGCGGAATCTCGCCAGCCATGAAGACCGGGATGGCGGCCTCGGCGAGGAGGATCGCGGCGGTGGCGGGATCGGCGCCCTCGGCCTCCGCCATCAGCATCCGGTGGGCGACCATCGGTCGGCGCACCCAGGTCTCGGTGACGGCGCGCAGCCGCTGGATTTCGAGCCGAAGAGACGGCTTGGGCTGGCAGGCCGCCGCCTGATCGAGCGACTGGACGACGGCATCATGCTGACCGGCGAGGTCAGCGGCCTGGGCAGCGGACAGAAAGCGACGCGCGCGCGGCTCGGTCGCGGGGGTGAGCGCCGCGGCACGGGCGAAGCCACGGCCGGCAGCGGCGTACCCACTTCGAGCCAGCGAGCGGGTGGCAGCTTGCTCGAGCGCCAGGGCCACGGATTCATCCGGTTCGACCGCGGCGGAGGCCAGGTGCCAGGCCCGACGGTCGGCCACCTGGTCGGCGTCGAGGGCGTGGGCGAGGGCCGTGTGCGCCTCCCGCCGCCTCGCCGGCGGGGCGGCCTGGTAAATCGCCGAGCGGATCAGCGGATGACGAAAGCGGAGGTGAACGCCATCTACCACCAGCAGCCCTGCGCTCTCGGCGGGATCGATCGCAGTGGCCTGGATCTCGATGAATTGAAGCGCCCGGTGGACGGTGGCGACATCGCTGGACTCCGCCGCCGCGGCAACCAGGAGGGCCTGCTGGGTGGAAGCTGGCAGGCCGGACAGGCGGGTCAGGAAGGCCTGCTCCAGGCGAGGGCCGGAAGGGAGCGGGTCTGGGAGCGGTTCCCGGCCATCCCGTTGCGCCTTCGAGAGCAGATTGGGCAGCTCGAGCAGGCCCAGGGGATTGCCGCTGGTCGCGCGGTGGAGGGCGATGCCAACACTCCGACTCACCGGGGCGTGATCAGACTGGCCGAGGTAGTCGAGCGCGGCGGCCTCGTCGAGGCCGGTCAGCCTCAGGATTGGAAGCCCGGCAAGGTCGAGCCTTGCCGTTTCGTCTTCCCGCACGGCCAGCAGCATCACGACCCCCTCGAGGGCCAGGCGCCTGGCGACGAAGAGCGCCGCTTCCGCGGAGCTGACATCGAGCCATTGGAGATCGTCGATCAGGATCAAGACGGGCTTTAGCTCGGCGGCTGCGGCGAACAAACTGAGCGCGGCAGCGCAGGCGGCGAAGCGGTCTGATGCCATCGGTGGCCCAACCGCCACCGCGCTGCTCAGCGCAGCTGCTTGCGCCGCGGGGATGGCTCGAAACGACGGCTGCAGCGGCCGGACCAGGTCGGCGAGCGCGGCAAAGGGGAGCTCGGACTCGGACTCGATGCCGCGGGCGCTGAGGATCTGCATGCCTGAGGCTTGCTCGGCTGCATAGCGGAGGAGGGTGCTCTTGCCCACCCCCGGGTCACCCTGGATGAGGAGCACGCCGCTGACGCCTCGCCGGGCTGCCTTCAGGAGGTCGTCGAGCCTTCCGCACTCGGCGCCCCGCCCCACCAGCACCACCCAATGCTACGTGTCGCGGCACTGGGTGGCAAGAACAATCAGGGGGTTTCCCCCAAGCGAAGCGGCGGGTTGGCGGCTAGCGTGGCAGGGGAATATCCACGCCATTCGGGGAGGGTCACGCATGCTGTCGAGCCGGTCACATCGGTCGCGTCCATCAAGGGTATTGGGAATCCTGGGACGTGGCGCTGTGTTCCTCGGGGCGGTGGGTCTGGCCACGGCGGTCGCATTCGCCCAACCCGGCAGTCATCGGGCGGCTCACGCCTTCCAATGCGACGACAGTTGCGCCCCCAATCTCTTATTCGAAACCGACCCGTTCATCACCGACTTCGGCTTTCCCGGGCCGGGCGTCTACCTGCCGCCGACGGGGAGTGCTCATGGCGTTGTCCAGCTATCGGTCGCTATCCAGAATTTCGGAGGCTACCTGAGTGCCGACTTACAGCAATACGGGGTTTTTCCCGACGCCCTGGAGATCGACCTGCCGGGCAATGTCCAGCCAGTTAGCCCCCAGCTTATCGGTAACGTAGGCAACTTCTGTGAGGCCACTGGCTGCGGCAGCACTCCGACCAATGCAGGCCGGTATGCATATTGCAACTATCATGGATCGGTCCTGGGCTCTGGTCAATCTTGGACCTGCCCCATCCAGTCGCTTCATATTAACGACTGGGAAGCATTCAAGGCCGACATCGTGCTCCCCAATAATGGGACGACCGGGGTCACGGCGACGGTCAAGATCGACCCCAACTGGGTGCTGCCGCGATCGGGGCCAGACCCGCTAACCGCCACCGCCAGCACCACCGTCCTCTACTCGGATCTAACCGGCTCCTTCAACGGTGCGCCAAACCCGCCGGCCACCGTCCGCTCCGGAAGCGACTTCACCTACGCCGTCACCATGGACGACATTGGGTCCGGCGGCACCGGGCTCGACCGGCCCGTGTTGCGATTGGAGGTCGATCCATCGGTGCACTTCACCGGCTTCACCGTGACCGGCAGCGGAACCGACTATCTCTGTACGGAGCGCCACCCCACAACGTTTTCAAACCGACGATGGGTCGACTGCGAGGTCGCCCCCATGGAGTCCGGTCACAACGTCGTCCTGACGGCAAACGTCAGCGCGCCACTGGCAACCGGGCCCGTCACCGCGATCGTGACCGCGGACCCCGATAACCGGATCGCCGAGGTCTACGAGGGCAATAACTCGCAAACGATCGTGACCCAACTGATCAATGACACGACGCCACCGGTGGTGACCGGAACGTTCGACCGCGCGCCAGACTCGAATGGCTGGTACAGGCTGCCCGTCGCGTCGAAATGGTCGGGCACCGATCCAGACGATCTTTCGAGCAGCCTCGGCTGCAGCGCCCCGTCCTTTTATGCCGGACCCGACGCCAGTGGGGTGGTCCTAAACGGACGCTGCGCCGATCCGGCGGGCAATACCGGGAACGGCACGCTGACGCTGAACTATGACGCGACGAAGCCGTCGGTCAGCTGCCAGCCGCCCGATGTCGCGTGGCACGGGAGCGATGTAACCATCGCCTGCAGCGCGACCGATAGTGGATCAGGCCTTGCAAATCCCACCGACGCGACATTTGCGCTGACGACCAGCGTTGTTGCGGGCTCGGATAATGCCAACGCGTCAACCAATAGCCGGCAGATCTGCGACGTGGCGGGCAATTGCGCAACGGCCGGGCCTATCACGGGCATCAAGGTGGACAAGACAAAACCGTCGATCAATTGCGGCTCGGCCGACGGCGCCTGGCACGCGACGGATGTCACGATCACCTGCACGGCGTCCGATTCGACGTCAGGGCTTCAGTTCGGCTCGGACGCCAGCTTCACCCTGTCCACGAACGTCGCGGGCGGCGCCGCGACGAGCAACGCGGCGACAGACTCACGAAGCATCTGTGATGTCGTCGGCAATTGCGCGACCGCCGGCCCAATCGCGGGGAACAAGGTCGACAAAGCGCCGCCGTCGCTCAGCTGTGTCCAACCCGACAGCCAGTGGCATGCCGCTGATGTCGTGGTCACTTGCACCGCGACCGATGGCGGGTCGGGGCTTGGCAGCGCGACCGATGCGAGCTTCACGCTGACGACGAGCGTGCCGGACGGAACGGAGACCGCCATCGCCTCGACCGGCAACCACCAGGTCTGCGATGCCGTCGGCAACTGCGCGACCGCGGGCCCCTACACCGGCCTCAAGGTCGATAAGCTGGCGCCCGCGCTGAGCTGCGGATCCGCCGATGGCCTGTGGCACGCGGCGGATGTGACGATCGGCTGTACCGCCGCGGACGCCGGCGCGGGACTGCGGACGGCCGGCGATGCGAGCTTCGGCCTGAGCACGGGCGTCGCTGCCGGCACCGAGACCGCCAACGCCTCCACCGGGTCACACCGGGTGTGTGACGCGGTCGGCAACTGCGCCACGGCCGGCCCAGTCGCCGGCAACAAGATCGACAAGGCGCCGCCGTCGATCAGCTGCGGCAGCGCCGACGGGCTGTGGCACGCGACCGACGTCAGTATCGGGTGCAGCACCGCGGACGGCGGCTCGGGATTGGCAAGCGCGGCGGACGCCAGTTTCAGCCTGTCGACCTCGGTCGCCTTTGGGACGGAGACGTCGAACGCGAGCACCGGCAGCCGCGGCGTCTGTGATGCGGTCGGGAACTGCGCCACGGCCGGCCCGATCGCGGGCAACAAGATCGATAAGAGCGCGCCGGTGACGACCGCGACCCCGGCGCGCGTGCCGGCGTTGCCCGGGATGCCGACGGTGCAGGTGGACATCAGCCAGGTGACGGTGACGCCCGGCGGGTCGCTGGGTCCGATCACCTGCTGGAGCAGTGCGGGAGTCGTCGTCAACCTGGCGGCCGCCGACGGCGGCTCGGGCCCTGCCAGCATCGCCTACTCGATCAGTGGCGCGCAGGTGACCCCGCCAACGACGGTCGCTGGCAGTCAGACCGCGATCACGGTGTCGAAGCTCGGCGCGAGCACGATCACGTACCACGCGACCGACAAAGTTGGCAACGTCGAAGCCTCAAAGAAGCTCCTGATCTTCAACGGCGGCCTGCTGTCGTGCGTCACGGTGCCGCAGGCGATCACCGTGCCGGTGAGCGGGACGGCCAACATCGTCGGCACCCTCACCATCACCTACGGCTCGACGACGATCGTCAAGCCCTTCAACGTGACCTTCCCCTTCAACCTGACGCGCGACTGATCCGTTTCTGGCCTAACCAGCACCGAGGCGACCAGGTGGGACTGGCCGCCTCCGTTTTTTGATGGGACGGGGTCAGGCCGCCTGGGCGAGGGCGCCGAGGGTGGCGCGGAGTGCGATGCGGCGGTGCACCTCCCGGACCAGGGCGTCCGGCGTGGTGCCGTCGGTGATCCGGATCACCTGCGCCCGCTGGCCCGGATGGGCGAGCACGGCCAGGTTGCAGAGCACGATGACGTCGGGATTGGCCATCGGGCTGACCAGGGTGTCGACGAACGACGCCGCCTGCCGGACGACGTAGGCACCGGCCTCGAGCTCCCGGGCATATTGCTCCCGGACCAGGGGATCGTCCGCGATCAGGAGGACGCGAGCGGTGCCGGCTTGTTCACCCATCGCGGGGTATCATCGCGCATGCGGGATGCGCCGTAGGTAGTCCATCCGGCCCATAGAATCCGGTCGGTCAGCCCACCGGAGCGAGGCTCTCGCAAGGGAGACCGTACCTCAATGCGATCCGGGCACGGTCGAGCCCAGCGGATGCACGACCAGCGTGTTCGGGCAAGTAGTGAACGCTCCGGGGAGGGTGGCCGAATCGAAGTTATCAGGTGGTGTGATCTTGAGCGCCGCTCCCACCTGCTGCGGAACGCCGTCCGCGCACGGGTCGATCCCTGCCCAGGAGAGGTCAAACGAGGATGCACCGCCCGCCGGGATGTCGACGCGATGGGGTGGCGCGTAGTCGCCGAAAAACGATTGGGTCGAGCGTTTGGCGTTTTGCATGGTTGTGCCGCGGGCGTCGACCAGGGCGACCCCCGGGTAGCCGTTCAGAAAACAGGTGCGGCGACCCCGATTCTTGACCGAGATGCGGATCCGTCGATTGCCGGTTCCGGCGTCGCTGTTGCCGTAGCTGAATTGCAGCTGGGCGGTGGGGCATCGCGCCTCGGCGGTTGTCTGACTCGTCGGGGCGACCGGCACGGGAGGGCTGACCCCCTGGGTCGAACCACAGCCGGCAAGGGCAACCGCCAGCGCCAGGGCCGCCACCAATCGGCTCACGACATACGAGTTAGTCGTCCTCCGAGCCGGCGAAGCTGATCTTGAGGATTCGGCCCTGCGTGCCGACCAGCCAACCGACGTGCCTGGTTGGCGAAGGTCACCGCCCAGTAGCCGGTCTGCCCCGGCAGGAGGGTCCAGCTGCTGCCCTCGTTGACCGTCCAGGCCGCCCCGCCGGGGCCGGTCGCGACCACGGTGCGGGATTCGCCGGCGTAGGCCAGGCCGAACGCGGCGCCCGGGATGCCGGGTGAGCTGGTGAGCTGCCAGGTCTTGCCGCCGTTGCTCGAGCGGGCAGCCTCGGCCGGCGTCGACGCCAGGAAGTCGCCTCCGCCGATCATGCCGTGCGCGGCGTCGCGGAAGGCGACCGTGAAGACGCCCGAGGTTCCGGTGCCGCCTGGGATCGGTGTCGGGTACGCGGCCCAGGTGTTCCCGCCGTCGGCGGTCGCGAAGACCCTGGAGTTGGTGGTGACAATCCAGGCCCGCTTGCTGCCCTGGGTCGCGACGCAGGTGCCACTGGCCGCGAAGGCGCCCTCATTCGGCTGCGCCGCGGGCAGGTTGTTGCCGATGTCATGCCAGGTGGTGCCGTCGGTGGTGCGAAGGGCGGGGAACCGTCCGTTGTTGCCATCGGCCATCGTGAGACCGCGACGTGGATTCCAGAAGGCGAAACAGTCGTAGAAGTTGTTGGGATCGTTCGACGCCTGGAACTGGAGCGTCCAGGTGGCGCCGCCGTTGGTTGTCTTGTAGATCCGGGAATCGCTGCCGCTGCCCGCCGACAGGAGGTAGGCAGTGCTGGCTGACACCGCCTGGACGTCGCGGAACTGGAGCGTCTCGGCGCCCGGTACGACCCCGGCGTGCCAGTGTGCGCCGCCGTCGGTGGTGACGGTGTAGGTCCCGCCCATGCCGCTCGCCCAGACCACCCGGGAGTTGACGGCGCTGACCGCCTGCAGGCGGTTGGTCGTTCCACTCAACTGGGGCGTCACGGTCGGCGCTCCGCTGGATGAGGCGCTGGCGGTCGCCGCCGGGCCGAGAGCCAGGGCCGCAACGACCGGTAACGCGGAAAACAGAATCCTGGCGCGCCGCGGTAGAGCCAATCCGAACATCATTCCCTCCTTAGGGGTTTGCGGAATATTACTACCCCCCACCCTAACCCTCCCCCGCAAAGGGGGGAGGGAAAGAGACGCCAAACCCTCCCCCGCAAGGGGGGAGGGAAAGAGACGCCTAACCCTCCCCCGCAAGGGGGGAGGGAAAGGACGGAGGAGAGTACTAGACGGGGACCTTCGGTTGCAGGTGGGCGATCGCGGGGATGACTTTTTCGCCGATGATCTCGATCTGCTTGATTTTGTAGACCTTCGGGATGTTGCCGATCACGGTCTGGATGCCCATGCTGCTCAGCCAGTTCAGGCCGCCGATCACCTTGCCGACGTTTTCGCCGTTCTCGCCGACGTCGAAGGAGAAGAGCGAGGTCTTCTCGATCTCGTCGTAGTTACGGCCCACCGCCTTGCAGTGTTCGTTGAGCACCTCGAGCTTGTGGGGAATCTCCGGCGTGGGGAACAGGTTGCAGGCATTGGCGTATTGCGCGACCAGGCGCAGGGTCTTCTTCTCGCCGCCGCCGCCGATGAGGATGGGCGGGTGCGGCCGGCTGATCGATTGCGGCACATTGAGTGGCCGGTCGAGCTGGTAGTGCGTGCCGTGGAACGGTTTTTCTGAACCGCGCTTGCCTTCCCACATCTGCAGACAGATCTGGAGCGTTTCCTCGAGGCGTTCGAATCGCTCGCCGAGCGGCGGGAAGGGGATGCCGAGGCCCTTGCTCTCGGGCTCGTTCCAGGCGGCGCCGATGCCGAGCCAGGCCCGGCCGCCGGACAGCACATCCAGCGTGGTGACGGTTTTCGCCAGCACGCCCGGATAGCGGTAGACGGCGCCGGTGACCATGGTGCCGAGCCGGACCTTCGCCGTCAGCGCGGCCATGTAGGCGAGCGTGGTGTAGCCCTCCAGCATGTCGTGGTGCTCGGGGCCGTTCATCCGGATCTGCCAGAAGTGGTCCATCACCCAGAGAGACTCGAAGCCGGCCTGCTCGGCGGTGCGCGCAATCTCGGCGACCGTCTGGCCCATCTTGCTGGGGCCGTCGGGCCAGGTGAAGTCAACGATCGATAGTCCGATTTTCATTAAGGCCTCCCGGGGTTAACCCGAACTGGTCTGCGTCGGCTCCATCATGCGTCGCCGAGGACATTTGACGCATCGCCCGAATCGGCAGGGCTATGATCGACGACGCGTGAAACCGGTGCTCTGCGTTCGCAACGACCGCGATGACAGCCTGGGGATTACGCCGGCGGTGTTTGCCGAGCAGGGCGTGTCCGTGCAGCGACTGGACGCGTTTACCGACGGGGTCCGATGGCCGGATGTTGATCAGATTGGCGGCTTGGTGGTCTTTGGCGGCGAGATGAATGTCGATGCCGTCGATCGTCACCCGTACCTGCTGACGCAACGGCAGTTGCTGCGGCGGGCGGTGGACGCCGGCACGCCGGTGCTGGGGATTTGCCTCGGTGCCCAGATGCTGGCGCGCGCGCTCGACGCTCGCGTCTACCGAGCCCCGGTCCGCGAATTCGGCTTCGGGCTGGTCACGCTGACGGCGGAGGGGCAATCTGACCCGCTACTGCGGGCATTCGCGAGCGGAGACCGCGTCTTTCAGTGGCACGAGGACACCTTCGACCTCCCGGATGGTGCGGTGTTGCTCGCCACCGGCGATGCCGTGGCGAACCAGGCGTTTCGGGTCGGACCGCGCGCCTGGGGCATCCAGTTTCATTTCGAGGTCGATCGCCCGGGGGTGGAGGCCTGGCTGCGGGCGGCCGAGCCGACATTGATGCCGGTGTGGGGGCGGAGTGCGGAGCATGTCAGGGAAGAGTTGGCGACCCACCTGGCGGCGCAACAGGCGCGGTCACGACGGCTGCTCGAGGCGTTCACTCGCTCGGTCATCGAGGCGGAGGTGCTGACCCGGCGGACCGAACATTAGTTCTTGACTCATACACAGATATGTAGTAGTCTCGCGGCATGGTCGAGGGCGGCGGCTGGGACGGGGTGGGGGGATGGCGCCGGTTAGCGGTGGTGGGCGGGAACCGGTTGCTGGCGCAGCCAGCGAACGAGCTCGGCGACCACCTCGTAGCGTCCGAAGGAGGGCATCAGGTACACGCCCTGGACCAGGTCCTTCGTTTGCTCCAGCAGGTCGCGCGATTGCTGGAGGCCTTCCGCGATGCCATTCTCGCCCGCGTTTCGCATCCGGTCGCGCAGGGACGCCGGCACCACGATGCCGGGGACTTCGTTGTGCATGAACTCGGCATGGCGCGACGACTGCAGCGGCAGGACACCGAGGAGGAATGGGATCGGGATGGGCCCCGTCTTCTCGAAGAAACGCTCCAGCGTCTCACGCTCATAGAGAGGTTGGGACATGGCGACGTGCGCGCCAGCCTCGATCTTCTGCTTGAAGCGCACGATCTCCTGGTCGAGGTCCTCGGCGGTGGGGTTGACGGCGCAGGCGATGGTGAACGCCGCGGGTTTTCCGATGGAGGTCCCAAGCCAGTCATAGCCCTGGTTGAGTCGCTCGAGCACCTTGATCAGGCCGATGGAATCGACGTCCCAGACGCCGGTCGCGGACGGGTAGTCGCCGATCCGCGGCGGGTCGCCGGTGAGCGCGATGATGTTGCGGATGCCGAGCGCGTGGGCGCCGATCAGCTCGGCCTGGAGCGCCATCAGGTTCTTGTCGCGCGAGGTGAAGTGGATCAGGGTGTCGATGCCCACCTGCGCCTGGATCATCACCGCCAGGGAAAGGGCGCTCATGCGCACGCGCGCCATCGGGCTGTCGCCGATATTGATGGCGTCAGCGCCCGCGTCCTTGATCAGCTGCGCGCCGGCGATGCACTTGGCCGGGTTGAGGCCGCGGGGCGGATCGATCTCAACACTGACGACGAACGAGCTGTCGTGAAGGCGCTGCGCGAAGGGCGTCGGCGGCAGCTGGTCCGTGGGGGTGAAGTCGATCGCGATCGACGAGGTGACCGCTCGCCGTGGGGCCGTGGGGGTGTGGCCCGCGGCGCCGAGCGCGGCGCGCATGGCGGCGATGTGGGCCGGCGTGGTGCCGCAGCATCCTCCGATGTAGGCAACGCCGAGGTCGGCCGCCTGGCGGGCGAAGGTGCCGAAGTATTCCGGCGTGGCGAAATAGAAGAAGCGGCCTTCGACGCGGGCGGGCAGGCCGGCGTTCGGCTGCGCGGAGAGGGGACCGTTGGTCAAGGAGCGCATGGTCTCGAGCACCTGGAGGGCGACCTGCGGCCCGACGCCGCAGTTGACCCCGATGACGTCGACGCCGGCGCGCTCCAGCGCCGAGACGACCTGCGAGGGTTCCTCGGCGCTCAACGTGAGGCCGTCTTCAGCAAAGGTCATCTGGGCCACGATCGGCAGGTCGGAGCTGGCGCGCGCGGCGGCGACGGCGGCGAGCAGCTCGGCGAGATTGGTAAAGGTCTCGAGCACGAGGAGATCGGCGCCGCCTTCGAGCAACCCCTCGATCTGTTCCTGGAAGGCGGCCTGAGCTCGGGCAAGGCTGATGCGCCCGATCGGCTCGAGCTGCTGGCCGATCGGACCGACGGACCCGGCGAGGAAGGTCGGCTCGCCCGAGATCTCGCGAGCCTCGCGGGCGAGCTTGACGGCGCGGAGGTTGATCTCGCGGACCTTGCGCTCGAGGCCATGGCGCGCGAGCTTGAAGCGGTTGGCGCCGAAGGTGTTGGTCTCGATCAATTCGGCACCGGCCGCGATGTACGCGCGATGGATCTCCTCGACGATCCGGGGCTCCGTGAGGTTGAGCTCATCGAAGGAGCGCTCGAAGCTGATGCCACGCGCGTGGAGTTGGGTGCCCATGGCACCGTCGCCCAGCAGGGGGCCGCGCTTCAGGCGCTCGAGAAATGGGTGGGCCACGGCGGGAATGGTAAAGGAGGATGCCGCGTTGATGGGGTGGGTCAAGCGGCGACGGGTTGGACGGTGGGTGCCGTCGTGACGCCCTCGGGCTTCCGAAAGGCAGCCGCGCCCGACGCGAGGAGGAAGGCGCAGCCGGCGAGACCGACCCCGAGCCAGAGGCTGGACCCCAGCGGCGGAGCCCAGTGGCCGGACGGGCTGAAGACGCGCGCGTAGTCGGGAAGGTCGCCGCTGAAGCCGGTCAGGTTGACGCTGAGGGCGATGCCCTGCAGGACGGCGGCCACGGCAACAAAGCCGCCGGTGAGGTGGGCGGCTTTGAAACGGCGGAGGCGGTGGGCATTGAGGGCAATGATTTCGCCGGCGTAGAGGGGGACGGTGACCGCGAAGGCAAGGAAGTAGCGGGCTTGCAGCGCGGACCCCCCGATCGGCATGATGATCACCGCGCCGACGACGAGCGCCACGCCGATAGTCGCGACGGCAAGGAGACCCAGAATCAGGCGCTGGCGCCGGGTGGCCACCAGGACGGCGACGAGCAGCAGGGCGGCCATCGCGCCGATCCAGAGTGAGTAGGCGCCAGCGGGCATCCAGGTATCGAGCCAGCCGAAGATGCCGATGCCCTGCTTGAGGTCGAGCGGCAGGAGCGCGATCGCGCGCGGCAGGTAGTAGAGGATTTCATCGACCGTCGTGTGGTGATGGGGATCGACGGCGAGTTCCCAGACGAGGCCGAGCGCTGCCGCCGCCAGCAGCGCGAGAGCGCCGATGCGGGGCGCGCGCCCGGTTGTTTTGATGATGGTGAGCAGCCGGTGTGGGTTGGTCAGGAGGACCAGTAGTCCGAGGTCGAGGCCAAGCCAGATGACACCGAGCGGACGGCTGAGGGCGAGCACCACGCCTGAAATTGCGACCGCGATGAAGACGGCGCGCGTCGGCGGTTGCGGTCTGGCGATCCGGATGACGGCGGCGAAGGTGCAGATGCCGGCGCAGATCTCGAACCCACTCGCGGAAACGACCGCGCTGAGGAAGACGACCAGCGGGGTGATCGCGAGCACGAGTCCGGTTAGCGGTAGGCCGGCGCGCCCGGGCATCCACAGCAGCCAGGCGGCGGTGGCCAGCAGGCCGAGGCAGATGAGCCCGGTTACCAGGCGGGCGAGTATGACGGCGGTGATCGGGTCGGGGGCGAGGCGCGTTGCCAGGCCGGGCAGCAGGTACATGAAGGGCTGGTAGGTCCCGACGTAACTTGGCTGCGTCGGTGAGGTCGCGTTACTCAGAGTGAAACCAGCGGGGACCAGGTTGGCCGGCACGCGCAGCCAGCGGGTGGTCGAGTCAGCCCACTCCGCGCGCAGCGCATTGGGGGTGAAGGCGGTGTTGGGCTGGTCGGGGTTCGAGGCGACGGGCCTCCCGAGGAGATCGCCCTGGCCGACGGCGACCGCCTTGATGTAGTTCGCGGCTTCATCGGGGCCGGCGCCGGGAGGATTGGTGAAGACCCAGGCGAGGGCGAGCAGCGCAAAGCCGGCGATCAGCAGCTTCGCCACCAGATTGCAACGGAGCGCGACGGGCTGACCTGCGCTCGGCGCAAGAGGGGTCGTCGCCGGGCAGTTATTCCTCTGCGACATGGATGAGACACGCGCCAGGGGCCGCTCCGGCACCGATCATGTCGTGATCATGGGAGCCGGCCCGGCCGGCCTGACCGCGGCCTACGAGCTCATGAAGCATGGCGTGCGGAGCACGGTGCTGGAATCGGACCCGAAGTATGTGGGCGGGCTGGCGCGCACCGCGGAGGTCTCTGGCTATCGGTTCGATATCGGGGGCCACCGGTTTTTCTCGAAGAGCCAGGAAATCGAGGACCTCTGGACCGAGGTGCTCGGCGCCGAGATGCTGACCCGGAGCCGGCTCTCTCGGATCTACTACAACCACAAATATTTCGACTACCCGCTGAAGGCAAGCAACGCGCTGCTGAACATGGGGTTGGTCGAAACGATCCGCTGCGTCTCGAGCTACGCCTGGGCCCGGCTGACCCCGGTGAAGGATCCGCGCACGCTCGAAGACTGGGTGCGCAACCAGTTCGGTTACCGGTTGTTCCGGATTTTCTTCAAGACCTACACCGAGAAGGTCTGGGGCATGAGCACGAAGGAGTTGTCGGCGGACTGGGCCGCGCAGCGGATCAAGGGACTGAGCCTGGTCGGTGCGATCAAGACGGCACTGCTGCCGCCGTGGCTACGACGCGAGTCGCGTGGCGCCGTGGTGAAAACGTTGATCGATCGCTTCCGCTATCCGCGGCTCGGACCTGGACAGATGTGGGAAGCGGTGACTGAGCGATTGCGGCGGGGGGGAAACACCGTCGAGCTCGGACAGCGAGTGGTCGCGTTGCGGCATGACGGAACGCGCGTGACGGCGGCGATTGTTGAGGATGCGGAGGAGAGTGAAGCCGCGGGTGCCACCCGGGCCGTGGTGGGCTCGCGGTTCATCTCCACGCTGCCGATGCGCGAGCTGGTCAACATGATGGAGCCGCCCTTGCCGGCGGAGGTGCGCGCGGCCGCCGACCACCTGAGCTATCGCGACTTCCTGACAGTGGCGGTCGTGATCGATCGAGAAAACGTGTTCCCGGATAACTGGATTTATGTCCACGACCCGCAAGTGAAGGTCGGGCGACTTCAGAACTTCAAGAACTGGAGCCCGGATATGGTGGCCGATCAAAAGACGACCTGCCTTGGTCTCGAGTATTTCTGTTTCGAGGGCGACGGGTTGTGGAACTCGTCCGACGAGCAGCTGGTGGAGCTGGCGCGGACCGAGCTGGCGCAACTCGGCATGTGCCAGGCGAGCGAGGTGCGCTGGGGAACGGTCGTGCGGATGCCGAAGGCATATCCGGTGTATGACGACGTCTACAAGCAGCAGGTGGCCGTGATTCGCGACTACCTGCGGGAGCATCTGCCGAACCTCGACCTGGTGGGGCGGAATGGGATGCACCACTACAACAACCAGGATCACTCGATGATGACCGCCTTGCTTGTGGCGCGGAACATCGCGCTCGGCGCGCGGCTCGATCCCTGGAAGGTCAACACCGATGCGGAGTATCACGAAGAGGCGACGCTGGAGGGGGACGATCGTTCCGGGCGGCGGATGCCGGAGCGGATCGCGAGCTAGCGGGAAATGGCCCACGCGGACGGCGTCGCGCGCTCGAACTCCGGGGAGCATGTGGTGGTGATCGGAGCGGGCGCGGCAGGATTGACCGCGGCCCGTGAGCTGGTCGCGCAGGGAAGGCCGGTCACGGTAGTGGAGAAGGATCCCTCTGCGGTTGGCGGAAGCTCGCGAACAATGGAGTTCATGGGGTGCCGGTTCGACGTCGGACCGCAGCGGTTGCGCGGCCGGGATGCTGAGGTGAGACGGCTCATGGCCGAGCTACCTGGTGGCGACGTGCTCTCGCTGCGGGCGATGGAGCGCATGTTGTGCGCGGGGAAATTGTTCGCCGGCGCGCTGACCTGGTCCGACCTGGCTCGTCAGCTTGGGCCGGTGGAGGCCGGGCGATGCCTGGTGAGCTATGCGCAGGCGCGCATGCAGGCGGTGGCCGAGCCGCGATCTTTCGAGGAGGCGGTCACGAACCAGGTGGGATCCCGACTGTTCGCGAAGTTGTTCAAGGAGTACACGGAGAAGGTCTGGGGTCGATCGACGAGCAGCCTCGGTGCGGAGGGGGTCGGACAGCTCCGCCTGCCATTGGTCGCGGCTGGAGCTCCGGCGGGGGATGACGGATTGTCGGCGGATGCCTTCCTCTATCCGAGGCTGGGGATCGGGCAGCTGTGGTCGACGGTCGCGGAGCGACTCAAGGCGGCGGGCCATCCGGTGCGCTTGGGCGAGGAGGTGGTTGCGGTGCGGCATTCCCGCGGGCGCGTTATCGCGGTGGCGCTACGCGATGGGGCGGGGCGGACGGTCGATCTGGTCGGGTCGGACTTCATCAGCACGATGCCAGTCGCTGAGCTGATGGCGAAGTTATCACCCGCGCCGCCGCGAGTAGTGCGGGTGGCGGCTAACGCGCTTCGGTATCGGGATGTGGTCACGGTGAATGTGGTGCTGGACCGAGCCGAGGTCTTTTCCGACCAGATGATTTCGATTCACGATGCCGGGGTCGGGGTCGCGCGGATTTCCAACTTCAAAAACCTGAGCCCGGGGATGGTTGCGGACCCCGGGCTGACCGGCCTCGGAATGGAATATTTCTGTTTCGAAGGAGACGCGTTATGGGCCATGACGGATGCGGAGCTGCTCGACCGCGGGCGTCGGGATCTGCTCGCGCTCGGGCTCTGCCAGCCGGACGACGTCAAAGCAGGAATGGTCTACCGACAGCGAAGGATTCACTCGCTGGGATGGGACGAGGGGGATGACGTGGTGGAGGTGGGCATCGAGGCGCGCGGCCCGGGGACGGCGGTGGCGGAGTGGGTGAGCCGCGCGCTGCCTAACCTCTGGCTCGCGGGTCGCCATGGCCTCGAGTACGGCAGGGCGGAGGACCAGGGCGATGCTGAGGACGTGGGCGAGGCGGATGGCCTGGGCCAGGCGGTGAGGTCGGGGATGCGTGCGGCGCGGCGCATCGCGCTTGGGGCGGCCGTGGAGGGACGCCGAGCGCGGGCGGAGCTGGTCGCGAGCTAGGGCCGGGCGCTGGGGAGGGGTGGATATACTGGTCGAGTTTTCGCTCCGGAGTAGCTCAACGGTAGAGCGGCGCGCTGTTAACGCGATGGTTCCCGGTTCGAATCCGGGCTCCGGAGCCATCTGATCCCATTCGGGCCGAGGGACTCACCAGCGCCCCGGGTGCTGTGACGGGCTCGTGACCGATTCCGTGCAGAGCCCATACATGGCTTCCACCTTCTGAACAGCCAGCGATGCGACTATGGCTACATCGATTGTCGCTTCTAAAGGAGGTGAATGCAATGTTGACCAACCTGTATCTCCGTCTCCGTGAGCTGCTCAACCGTGAGGAAGGGCAGGGCATGGTCGAGTACGCCCTTATTCTCGTCTTGATCGCTGTCGTGGTCATCGTCGTGCTGATCATTCTTGGCAACCAGGTCAAGAACGTCTTCTGCAACATTTCGGGCGGTCTCAGCCAGTAACGGCTGTCGACCAATCGATAGAGAAGGGTCCCCTCGGGGCCCTTCTCTCTTTCTGCTATACCTGTGTCGATGGGTATCTTCGGCCAGGAAGTCCGGCGCGAATTCATCGCCCGGCCCGATACGGCGAAGAATCAGATCCTCTTTAAATGGCCTGACTCCAACATTCGAAAGCTAACGCAGCTCACCGTCGAGCAGGATGAGCTTGCTGTCTTCTTCCGCGACGGCCTCGTCCAGGGAACCATTCAGCCCGGAAGGGTGACGCTCGATTCCTCAGAGATCCCGTTTCTCGGTCGCCTGGTCGATGCCGCGACCGGCGGCAATCTCTTTCGGACCGAGCTCTACTTCGTTTCCACTCGTGAGTTTCCCAATCTACCGTTCGGGGGCGTGATCGACAATGTCGTCGATCCGCAGACCAACTTCGGCGTCGGTCTACGTGTTTTCGGTGAGTACTCCCTCAAAGTGGTTGAGCCCCAGTCGCTGATCCTCAATCTGGTGGGGACCCAGAACCTTTCCAGCAATGACGAGATCACCGATTGGATGCGGGAGCAACTGCTCAAAGCCCTCCGCACCGATGTCACCGCGCACGTCGTCAGCAGTGGGTGGCCCCTCCTTGGCATCGCGGCCCACACCGATGAGATCGAATCGGAGACGATAGCCCAGGTCCAACGCAACATCAATACCTATGGACTTCAGATCGTGCGGCTCGGTAATTTCACCATCACTCTCAAGCCGGAGGATGAAGACAAGCTCAAGAATTTCCTCAAGGACGTCCAGTACACGAAGCTTGCCGGAGGATTCCAGCAGTACGCCGCGGGCGAAGCCCTCCTCGGCGCCGGCCAGGGACTGGCGCAGGGGCCAGGCCAGGGAGGCGGCAACCCCGCCTTCCTCGGGGTTGGTCTCGGGATGGGCGGGTTGGTCGCCGGCCAGGCCGGGCAAACGGTCGCCGCCGGCGGTCAAATCCAGGTTCGCTGCCCGCAATGCCATGCGCTCAACGCCGAGGGCGCGAAATTCTGCAACACCTGCGGGCAGGCTCTCTCGCCCGCCCCGGCGCCGGTGGGCGCCACGGTCACCTGTCCAAAGTGCCAAACGCAGAACGCGGCCACCGCAAAGTTCTGCACCAATTGCGGCCAGGCCCTGAGCGGCGGAGGCACACCGCCCGCCCCTAAATGAACCGCCGTCGGCTCCTGTTCGCCGCCACGCTCGCGCTGACGCTTGTCCTCGTGACTCCGTTGCTGGCGTTCGCGCGCGCCGGCGGCGGACAAAGCTTCGGCGGTGGTGGTGGCGGCTTCACCGGTGGCGGTGGCAGTGGCTTTGGCGGCGGCTACAGCGGTGGCGGCGGCGGCTTCGGCGGGGGCGGGTTACTGCTGCCATTCTTCCTCTTCGGCGGTGGGGGCGGCGGGTTCTTCTTTTTCCTCTTCATCCTTTTCGCGCTCTACCAGGTCTACCGGCGCACGCACATCGGATCACCGATGCAGGCCACGACCTGGGGCCCCGCCAATGCCCCGATGGCGCCTCCGCGGCAGACATTGACTGAAGACCTCGCCGCGTTGAAAGCAAAGGACCCCAATTTCAACGAGCAGATGTTCCTCGACCGTGCCCAGGCCACCTTCTTTGCGTTACAGAAGGCCTGGATGGATCGCAATCTCGAGCCCGCTCGCGTTTATATGTCTGACGGCATCTACCACCGCTGGAAAATGCAGATCGACCAGATGATCGCCGCCCACAAGCGCAATGTGCTGGACAACCTGGTGATCGGTGGGATACACATGGTCAAGGTCACGACCGACCCGAATTTCGATTCGATCACGGTTCGGATCGACGCCAGTGCTGCCGACTATGAGGTGGACGACACCAGCGCCAACAAGGTGATTTACGGATCGAAGCAGAATCAGCCTTTTACCGAGTACTGGACCTTCATCCGCAGCGCGGCGGCTCGCACCAAGGCGGGGGAGGGTGCGGAAGTCACCCAGTGCCCCAACTGCGGCGCGCCGCTCTCGATCAACGAATCCGGCGTTTGCAGCTACTGCAAGGCGACCGTGACCAGCGGCCAGTTCGGCTGGGTACTCGACAACATCACGCAAGCATCAGAGTGGCAAGGATGACTGACGAGAACGCGACGCCGGAACCGCGCCCACAAATTCCCGACCCCGCGCTCTCGCAACCACCCGCTGCCCCAGCGAGTGTCGATCTCAGCGGTTGGTCGCAATCCCCGGCGCCGCAATCGCCGGGACCGCCCGGCGCGTTCGTCGATCGTCCAGGCGCGCCGCCCGGTCAGCCGCTGCCGCCGGGCGCAGGGTCCCCAGTCGCTCCCGGGCCTGCCATGTCGGTGAGCGAGCCGATCAAAGACACCACCCTCAACATGGGAGCGCTCGTCCTCTTCGCAGTGCTCGCCGTCCTGGCGATCATCGTAATTGCGATCCTGATTGTGGTCCTGCACCACTAACAAGGTCAGCGCGCCCCGGCGTCTCCTCTGAAAACGGAAAACCGACCATCGCTCAGTGGTCGGTTTTCCTGCCCCCGTTGGGCCGTGCCCGCCGGCAGGCGAGCCCCCCTATTGTCTCACCAGCCGGGGTTCAATGGCAGACCGGTCATGAAGTTGACAGCGCTGCTATCACCTCATACGATAAGGGCAGTTTCGCCTGCTGCCGGAGTTCAAGTCGTTTCCCTTCGGCAGCAAGCGTTTCCCTCATAAAGCCCCGGCTTCACGGAGGCTCTTGAACCGTTCCGCGCACACCACCAGGTGATCAAGGACCTCCACGCCGAGTAAACGGCCGGCCTCCTGGAGGTGCCGAGTTACCGCCAGATCCTCTGGGCTCGGGGTCGGGTCGCCCGAGGGATGGTTGTGGGCCAGGATCACCGCCGCGGCGCCCTTCGTGAGAGCTGGCCCGAAGACTTCCCTGGGCTGCAGCGCCGCCACGTTCAGCCCCCCAACAGCGACCTTTTCACAGCCGACCGGCTGGTTGCGCGTATTCAAATACAGGACGGAGAAACACTCCTTCTGGCTGGTTCGCAGGTCCTGGAGCTGCAAGAGCGCTTCGCGGGGAGAGGTTACCGCCGGCGCGGCGCTGTCTGTCGGCACGTGCCATCGCCGAGCCAACTCCCGCACCATGAGGAGCCGACGCACCTGCCCTGGGCGGAGCCCGTGCCGGCGGCCGGCCGCTCGTAGCTCAGCCACGCTCCGTTCGACGACCCCACCCTCAGCGAGCAGCGCCCGGACCCCGGGAAGCCCGGTCTGCCGCTGTCCGACCAGGGCCGCCAGCAGCGCCGGCTCGTCCGCCACCGTCATGCCTGCAGACTACTACAACCATGTGTATCTGTCAAGACAAGCGTTTCGGCGAGGGGACTAACCCCCGGCCCGGGGCCTCCAATGGGTCCGGGCGCTCACCTCCGACGATGCGCGCGGGCTCAGCCGGTCCGGAAGATCTCCACGATCTGGCCGGTCCCGTAATCGCCAACCAGCAGGCCGCCGTCGGGGGCCACGGTGATCGCGAGCGGATGGCTGAAGCCGGTCGCGAAATCGGTGAACTGACCCCGCTCGCTCGCGCCCGACCCCGTGAACACCACGCGTTCAATCCGGCGGCCGGCAGTGCCACCGACGTTGGCGCCCCACTGGGTGACAAAGGCATTGCCGGAAAACGCCGGCCCAAATTCCGATGCCTCATAGATGGTGATGCCATCACTCGAGGTGTGCGGCCCGAAGACGACGATCGGGGTGGCCACGCCGCTGCAGTTGCCATGGAGGGTGGCATCCGGGTAGCTTGGCCAGCAACGCGGCCAGCCGGCGTCCTCGCCGTCAACCACTCGCAGCACGTGGTCGGCGGGTTGCCCGCCCAGATTGTCCTGGCCGTTGATCGTCACGTACGCGTCTCCCGTTGAACGACGGAGCGCGAGGCCATACGGGTTTCGCGTCCCCCGAACGACAACCCCGGCGTAGCTCCAGTCCGAGTGGAATCGCAGCACCGCGGCACTGCGAGGGTCCGCCTCGGTGCAGACATCACAGGTCGAGCCGACTCCCAGCAGGAAGTCGCCATTCGGCATCAGCAGTGGGTTGTCGTTTTGATGCCGGCCCGTCGGTAGCCCGGAAACCACCGCCCCGCCACCTGACAGCCCGGTGCCGGCCAGGCGGAAGCCGCGCACTCCGCCACGAACCGAGACGAACAGGTCAGTGCCGCGCCAGACCAGTCCGAGCGTGGTCGGGAGGCCAGAAACAAGGGTTTGCGGGGCCGCGCCCGGCGATGGAACGACCGCCACACTCCCCGCCGCATTCGTGACGTACAATCGGCCGTCCGGTCCGAAGGCCATCGCGGTGCTCGTCCCCAGCCCAGCCGCGTATCGGTAGGCGGTGAAGCCGGCAGGCACCTGGATGCCGCCCGCGCCCGGCAGGTTGGGCGGCGGCATCGGGGCCGGGGACGCCGTGGGCGTTGGCGAGGGAGTGGCCGAGTGCCGCGGGGATGCGCTCGGCGACGACACCGCCGTCGGCTGGCCGCACGCGATCAGCGCAAGCGCGAGCGCAACGCCGGCCCCCAGCCGCTTTATGGCAGCGGCGGGATGGTCAGGACCAGCTTCCCGAATTGCTCCGACTTCGCCATCACCTCCTGGGCCGTCGCCGCCTGCTCCAGCGGGAAGGTGCGATCGACGACAGGCCGCAATTCGCCCTTTTGCAGATGGGCATTCAACGCATCCCAGTCCTGCCGGCTGCCCATGGTCGAACCGTAGATCGTGATCTGTTTGGCGAAGATCCGCCGCAGGTCCTCGTCCGGCTTCGGCCCGGAGGTCGCGCCGCAGGTCACCAGCCGGCCGCCCCGGGCCAGCGCCCGGATGCTCCGGTCCCAGGTCGCCGCCCCGACGTCATCGATCACCACCTCGACCCCGCGCTTCTGCGTGATCGACCAGACCTCCCTGGAGAAGTCCTTTTCGCGGTGGTTGATCAACTCGTCCGCCCCCAGTTCTTTCGCGCGGGCCAGCTTGGCGTCATGTCCTGAGGTTACAAAGACCCGCGCGCCAAGCAGTTTCGCGATCTGAAGGCAGGCGATCGCGACCCCGCCGCCAATCCCCAGGATCAGCACGCTCTCACCGGGCTGCAGCCGGGCCTTGCTGACCACCATGCGCCAGGCGGTCAGGAAAACCAGCGGGAAGGCCGCGGCTTCTTCAAAGCTCAGCGGTTCAGGGATCGGCCTCAGGTTGACCTCCGGCATGACTACCGCCTGGGCAAAGGTTCCATCGCGGTGCTCTCCGACCAGCTGCCAGTGGTCGCAGAGGCTGTTCTCCCCTCGGAGGCAGTAGGCGCAGGTTCCGTCGCTGATCCCAGGGTCGAAAAACACCCGGGTCCCGACACGGTAGCGACTGGCGCCCGCCCCGTTCGCCGCCACCACGCCGGCCCCGTCGGCGCCGCCGATGTGGGGCAGCGCCACTCCGGGGATCCCATCGCGAACGAAGAGGTCCAGGTGGTTGAGCGCCGCCGCCCGCAGCGCGATCAGCACCTCGCCCGGGCCGGGCACCGGGGTGGGGGCCTCCTCGTAGCGGAGCACCTGCGGGCCGCCGTGCTGATGAAAGCGAATGGCCTTGATGGCTGAATTATCGCCATCGCCGCGGCTTGCCTGGCGGCCGGGGCCTGCGGGGCGCGCAGGGAAGTCACAGAGAGTGACGTTATAGTCGCGAAACCTGTAGTCGGAACGACGGGTGCGTCAAAAAATATGACCTATAATCCTGCGCACGTGTCAGCCGACCCCGAAATTCAACTGCTCAATCGGCTCGGGGGTCTCTTCAGCGCCTCGCTATCCCTGAACGAAAACATCGAGGCGATGCTCCGGGCGACGTCGCAAATGGTCCAGTTCGACAATGCCACCGTCTTCCTGCTCAACGAGGGCAGCAAGGAGCTGACCGCCTGCGCCACCTTCCCGCACAAGGACGAGGTGCCGCATATCGCGCGCTTCGTGATGGGGGAAGGCATCCTCGGCTACGCGGTCGAGCAGCTCGAGACCCTCAACATCAACGACGCCACGCTCGACCCGCGCTTCAAGAGCCTTGATCAGAGCCGCTCGCCGCGTTCGCTGATGGTCCAGCCGCTCGCGACGCCGCAGCGGGTCGTCGGCGCCATGACCATCTCCCGCGAGCGGGTCGATCCCTTCACCGAGCTCGACGCCGCCATCCTCAAGGTGATCGTCAACCAGGCCTCGATCGCGATCGAGAACGGCCGGCTCTACGAGCAGCTCCAGGACCACCTCGGCGAGCTCGAGGTCGCCAATGCCCAGATCGCGGAAGTCAGCCGGCTCAAGTCCGAATTCCTTGCCAACATGTCGCACGAGCTGCGCACTCCGCTGAACGCCATCCTGGGCTTCTCCGAGTTGCTCCGGGACGACCTCGCCGGCAAGATCACCGATAAGCAGCGTCACGACTGTCTCGACAACATCTATAACAGCGGGCGCCACCTCCTCTCCCTGATCAACGACATCCTGGACTTGACCAAGATCGAGGCAGGCCGGATGGACCTGGTTTACGAGGAGTTTGGCGTCGAGTCGGCCGTGCGCGAGGTGCTCAACGTCGTTCGCTCCCTCGGGATGAAGAAAGACATCGAGATCTCCTCGGTCGTCGAGCCCCAGGCGGCGCTGTTGACGGCCGACAAGAACAAGTTCAAGCAGGTCCTTTACAACCTGCTCTCCAACGCCATCAAGTTCACGCCGCTGGATGGCACGGTGGCCGTCAACGCCACGGCAGGGGACGACACCCTGGTCGTGACCGTTCGCGACAGCGGCATCGGCATTCCCAAGGACCTCCAGCACAAGATCTTCGGCGCCTTCTACCAGGTCCAGAGCGCCAGCAACCGGGAGTACCCGGGGACCGGCCTGGGCCTCGCCCTGACCAAGAAGCTGGTCGAGCTGCACCAGGGGACGATCGAGTTCGACAGCCGCCCGGGCCAGGGCACGACCTTCACCGTGGTTCTGCCCCTCCGGCCCGGCCCGAGCCGCCGGAACCGGGTCCTGCTGGTGGAGGACAACCCGTCCAATCTCGATCTCGCCCGGATGGTCCTCGAGGGCAACGGCTTTGCTGTGGACACTGCGTCCAATGGGGCGGAGGGGCTGGAGAAGGCCCGGCATCTCCAACCTGACTTAATACTGATGGATATCCAGCTCCCCGGCGTTGATGGGTTAGAGGTCACACGACAGCTCAAAGCGGACCCGACCACGGCGAAGATCAAGGTGGTCGCCCTGACAGCGAATGCGCTGAAAGGAAGCGAAGAGTTGGCGCTGGCCGCGGGCTGTAGTGGCTACATCGCGAAGCCGATCGAACTGAAGAAATTCATGCTGCAAGTGACGAACTTTTTGGAGAAGGAGTAGACCCGTCAAAATGCCGTTTCCGAAGACAATCCTGATGATCGAGGACGACGCTCCGACCCGTGAGGTCGTCCGGATGGCATGTGTGGGTCAAAACCTCACCCTGATCGAAGCTGACACGGGGGAGAAGGGGATGGAGATGATCGAGAAGTCGGAGCCCGACCTCGTCATCCTCGACCTCAACCTGCCGGGCGTCTCCGGCATGGACGTCTGCCGCCAGCTCCGGGCTGACGGCACCCAGGTCCCGGTGATCATGCTGACCGCGAAGAACGACACCATCGACGTCGTCGTCGGACTCGAGGTGGGGGCCGACGACTATCTGACCAAGCCGTTTGAGGTACGGGAACTCTTAGCCCGGGTTGGAGCTCATCTGCGCCGCAGCGAGCAGGCGGTCACGACGCAGCAACCCAAGACGCGCTTCGAGTTCCCCGGCCTCATCATCGACATGAACTCCCGCCAGGTCTGGCGCGAGGGCAAGGAAGTGTCGCTGACCCTGACCGAGTTCAACCTCCTCTCCCTGCTGGCCTCGCAGGCCGGCCAGGTCGTGAGCCGGGGCGAACTGCTCCGGAAGGTCTGGGGCTACGAGGTCGAGATCGAGACCCGCACCGTGGACGCGCACGTCTACCGGCTGCGCAAAAAGATCGAGCGTGACTCGGACAAGCCGCACTTTATCCACTCCGTGCCCGGTATCGGATACCGGTTCGTAGCCGAATAAGCAAGCGGCGTCCCGTCGACGCGGTCTCTAATGCCTTCTAATCATTCGGGCGCGCCTTAATAAGTGCTTAACGCCTGAAGCGTAGGGTGCCCCCACAGGCCTTTGGGGAAGGCCATCTGCCGGGAGGGACCCTTTGGATCAACGGGCTCTGGCGACCCCCTCCTCGACGGAGGCATCTGCGTACGAGCCACGGCTGCTCGTGGAGATCGACGCCGCACCGGTCTATGAGCTCCTGATGAGCCTGCTGGTGTTCAGCCTTCCGGATGATGCTGAAACCTTCGATGTGGGCCACGGATGGTTCATGGCGACCCGACGGCGGGCGTCACAAGAGCTGCTTGCCTTTGCCCAGGAACTGTCAGCCCCGGCGTGGCTCTGGCTGCATTTGCTTGGGGTTGCGTACAAGATGCCGGCGCCGAAACGGCCGCCGCATTTCCTGGCCCATCTTCAGCAGTTCGATGCCGAGCTGCTCGCCTTTCACCTCTTCGGCTGCTTCACCAGCGCCAGGCGCATCCCCCCGGCGCTGGTGCAGCAAGCGCAGGCGGGGGACGCCGCAGCCCAAAGCCGGATCGCGCGGGTGCTCTTTCCCGACGATCGGGACAACCAGGCCGCGCTGATCCAACTGATCGCGCTCCCGAGCGTCCGCCTCAAGGCGCTCGTCATCGGCCTCCTGGAGTGCTGGTACAGCGAGATCTTTCGGCCCGACGAGCGTGAGGTCGCGTCGATCCTTGCCGGCGAGGCGCGCGCGAAACGGGTGGTTGGGAAGACGTCACCGCAACGGCTCGTTCGTTTCGTAACCCGTGGTATCGATTACCTGGCCGAGCCCGGGATCCGCCGGATCCTCCTGATCCCCTCGGTCATCGTCCGCCCCTGGGTGCTGCTGACGACCGTTGGTTCGACGCGCGTGTTCTGCTACCCGGTCGAGGACGAAGCTCCCGGCGATGAAGACGCGCCGCCCTCGCGCCTTGTACGCGTTCACCGTGCCCTCGCCCACGAGGACCGGCTGCGCATCCTTCGCGCCCTCGGCCGTGGACCGATGACGGCCGACGGCTTGAGCCGCGAGCTCGGCCAGCCCATCGCGCGCGTCAGGGCGCACCTCGTGCTGCTGCGCGCGGCGCGGCTCGTGGACCTCCAGTTGAGCAACTCGGAGGTTTCGTCGGTCCGACCGAACCTGGTGCCCAGCGTCTACCGGATGCTGCGCGCCTACCTGCCGCCACCGGCTCCCACTTCTTAAACGCCCGAGGGTTGGCTGCCGCGCGGGTGGCCGAATGAATCGACCGATTGCTGGGCCACCTGTGCCGCCACGGCGTCGCCGCCGCCCGGGATGACCACGACCGGGGTCCCGACCTGCGCCCAGGCAAAGAGGTAGCTCATCACGTCGACCGGTGTATGAATGCAGCCGTGGCTGGCGAAGGGGCCGGAGGTCGACCCTGGGCCGTACGCCGAAGGGGGTTCCCAGGCGGCATCGTGGATCCCTTCGCCGGTGTTCGTGAACCAGAGCACCATCGACACCTTCGTGTCCGGGTACCAGTAGGGGGAATTCTTCGGCCAGGGCGACTGCATCGTCCAGGGGGCCGACTTGCGCGTCACCTGCATCCGGCCGATGTCGGTTGGCAGCGCCGCGCGTCCGGTCGTGACCAGCGTGTCCTGGACCAGGCGCCCGTGATCGAACGCCTGCAGTCGCTGGCCGGCGATCGAAACGACGATCACCTGCGCCGGTAGCTGGGCAACCAGGGCGTTGTGGACGAGCGGGCTGTACCGCTCCACCCCGGCCGCGCCGAGCGCCACCTGGTCGGGATCAGCCGATCCGATCAACGCGGCGTAGCGCTCCATCAGGCCGGGGGTCCGGCCGATGGCGAGCTTCAAGAATGCCGCTACCGTCGCGTCGTTGCGTCCGTTGGCGAGCGCGGCAAGGGCCGCGCCCCGCATCGCGTCGAGGCGTCCGGCGTACCGCGCGCCGATCACGAGGGCCGCCTGCTCGACCGCGGCGTTCTCGGCCAGCTGGGCGCGTTGCAAGGCGACCACCTCCGCGTTCAGCGATGCGACCCTGGCGGCGATTCGCCGCAGGCCGGTGGCTGAGGCGCTCTGCTCCTGCCGTCGCAGATCCGCCGCCTGGCGACCGATGGGGGAGAGGTCGGACTGGTCGACGCCGATCGTGGTTGCGGCGCGCACACCGGCATCCACCTCGGCCAGTCGCCGGGCGACCGAGTTCCGCTGCCCCTCCAGGGCCGCGCTATCGAGGCGTCCGAGCTCCCAGCCGGCGGTGGCCGCGGTCAGGCTGACGACCAGAACCGCCAGCACTGCCAGCGTCGGGCCGCGCCGGATCCGGCCCTCGAACGCGGCTGGTGGCAGGCCACCGAGCCGGGGTCGACTCAGTCGATAATGGTCAGTCACGTTAGCGGATAAGTTGATAGTCCTATTGTAGCTAAGACACAGTCCTGGGTGGGGAGGGTCGACTGGATGGGAGACTGAGATCAAGGCGATGTCACGTCTGACGGCGGTCCTCCTGCTCGGCATCCTTGGCGCGGCCGCGTGCGGCCCCGTGGCAGGCCGGCCGGGTCCCTCAGCGACCGCCTCGCCGGTCGGGACCCCCTCGCCCTCACCCAGCCCGACGCCCTGCGCCGACCTTGTCTTTGCTTCGATGAGTGAGGAGCTGCGCATCGGCCAGCTGTTTCTCCTCGGTCTGGCCGACAATCAACTGGGGCCCACCGAGCGGAACGCCATCGCCGCCGGCCACTTCGGATCGGTCTGGTTCGTCGATCGCACCACCGTGGGCGTTGCGGCGATCCAGGCCGTCAGCGGCGCCGTTGAGCAGCTGGCGGGGTCGGCCACCGGCGGCGTGCGCTTCTTCGTCGCCGCGAACCAGGAAGGTGGCATCACGCAGGCCCTCCACGGGCCGGGCTTCTCGGAAATCCCCAGCGCGCTGGCGCAGGGCTCGCTCGCTCCGGGGACGTTGCGCGCAGATGCGACAACCTGGGGCCAGCAGCTGAACGCCGCCGGGGTGAATCTCGTCTTCGGTCCAGTCATGGATACCGTTCCGCCCGGCACGGATGCGCAAAACCAGCCGATCGGCGCGCTCCAACGCGAGTACGGACACGACCCGGTCACGGTGGCATCGCACGGGGTCGCCGTGCTGGCCGGTCTTCACGCGGCAGGCGCCGCCACCACGATCAAGCATTTTCCCGGCCTCGGGCGCGTTCAGGGGAACACGGACTTCACCAGCGCGACCGACTCGGCGACGAGCTCGACGGACCCGTCCCTCGAGCCATTCAAGCAGGGTCTTGCCGCCGGGACGGACTTCGTCATGGTGGCGCTGGCCACTTATACCCAGATCGATAAAGCCCACCTCGCCGTCTTTTCGTCGATCGTGATGCGCGACCTGCTGCGCACGCAGCTCGGCTTCCCGGGCCCCATCATGTCGGATGATCTCGGCGCCACGGCCGCCGTCGCCAGTATCCCGGCGGGGACGCGGGCGATCGACTTCCTCAATGCGGGGGGCGACATGATCATCTCCAAGACGACGCCGGCCGCCCTGATCATGGTGCAGGCAATCCGCGCCCAGGAGGCCACCAATCCCGCTTTCACGTCCCGCGTAGACGATGCCGCGCGGCGCGTCCTGCGTGTCAAGGAGGCCTACCACCTGCTGCCCTGCTGAGCGGGCAAGGTTGCCGTTACCGCTCCGTTACATCGCGACCACATGGACCTCCTCTTGTATCCGGTCATGGTCGCGGCGGTCCTCGCCCCCGCGCTTGCCTTCAGGCGGCGCCACGACTGGCTGGAAGCGCTTGCCCTGGGGGCCACCGTCTCCTTGAGCGGATGCGCGGCCCTGGCCTTCGGTCGCTTCCTCCTGATGCTCCCCGAGAGCTCCCCAAAGACGGTTGGTCTGGTGACCCTCGGCATCGTCCTGGTTTGCGGTTGTGCCCTCGTCATCCGCACGGCGCGGGGAAGCGGGAGGCCCTGGCATCGTGGGCCACCGCCGCCGGCGGTGGTCTTGACCCTGGCCGGCGCGGCGCTCCTCGCCGTCGGCCTGGAAGCGGTCGTGCCGCATTTCGGCATCGCGGATTTTTACTACGACTGGTGGGAGCACTTCGACCTCGCCCGTTTCTATCTCGCACCCGGGGATCTCTTTCGCCGCTACCTGGATGGCTACGGCGTCACCTCCCGCACCCCCGTATACAACCTGGTGACAGGTCTCGCGCTCAGCCTCTTCGGGGACCGCTTCAGCGTCTTCCAGCTGGCCACGGCCGCGCTTGGCTGGCTCTGGGTGATGCCCGCCATGCTGCTCGCGCGCCGCTTCCTCCACGAGCAAGGGATCCGGCTGGTTGCGCTGCTCGCGCTCAGCCCGCTCATCCTCTTCGCCACGACCTATACCTGGCCCAAAGGCCTGGTCACATTCTTCGCGCTGCTGGCGCTGGACCGCTTCCTCATCCTGCGGCGGGCACAACCTGGCCAGGCGGCTTCCCTGGCGGCGCAGTTCGGGCTGGCAGGTGGCATGACCCTGATGACACACCAGGGGTTCATCGGTTATCTCCTGCCGCTCTACGGCCTCCTTGCCTGGGATGCGATCGTCAGGCGCCGCTCGCCCGCTCCGCTCACGATTGCGTGTGCGGTCGGCGCGCTGGTCGCGCTGCCCTGGTATGCCTGGGCCACCGCCCAGTACGGTGTGAGCACGGCCCTGGCCGGGTACCCGGTGTCCTCCTACGCCACCCCGATGCTGTGGTTGGTCGATCACATCATCGTCGTTGTCAGTTCGGCGGTGCCCCTGGGCATCCCCATGCGCGCCTTCGGGGCGACACCGCTCCAGGAAGTCTTCATCACCTATCTGCGGACCGCCGTCGGACTGCTCGGCATCGTCTTCTTCATCCGGCTCCTGGCGCGCTCGATCGGTCGCTCGCCGTCTCGCCCCACGGGGGTCGCACCGGTCATCGCCTTTGCGATCTCGGGCATCCTGACGACGACGCTCCTGCTCAACGGGTGGGGTAATGGGTGGGCGAGTGCCGCGTCCGTCTTCATCCCGGCGATGGTGGCCCTGGTCGTGGCCGCCCTGGCGCGCGCGCCGCTCACCGAGGGCCTGCTCCGGATCGCGCTCGCGGAGTGCCTCGCGCTGCTTGCCGCGGCCATCGTCTATATGTGGTCGCCCGCCTCGCTGGCAGAGCCGAATGCGCGGCTCGCGATCGCGCTCCGGGTCCGATTCCTCGGCCAGGACGTCTTGTGGCTGGGCCTCGTGCTGCTGCTGCTGGCGGCCACCCTGTCCCTGGTGGCCGTCTCTGGGTTCCGCCCCATCCTGGCACAAAAAAAGAGCCCCGCACCGGGTGGTGCGAGGCTCCCTGATCTTTCTTAGATCCTAGACGGCGACGCGAACGTTTTTCGCGCGCGGTCCCTTCGGGCTCGGCTCAGTATCGAAACTGACCTTCGCCCCACTGTCGAGCCGGTCGAAATCTTCGGCGGCACTGCGATGGAAGAAATAGTCGTTGCCGTCTTCCGCAGTGATGAAACCGAAGCCGCGATCGGCATTCAAGTTCTTGATGGTTCCAGACATTGTGGTCACTCCTTTCCCGAACGTAGTTGCCTCGCGTTGTCGAGGCCTGTTCGAGCGGGCCCACGGCGAGCGCATCCGCAACGGATACGGGGTAAGTATACCCGAAGCCCCAACCGCTAAACGCGAACGGCCTGTTTCAGCTTCAAAGCCACCACCGGACAGGCGTCGACAGCCCTCCGCGCGTTCGGGAGCAGGGCGTCCGTTACCGGATCGTTACGAACGATCGGATAGCCCCAGTCGTCGAGGCTGATGCGCTCGGGGAGCAGTTCGGCGCAGAGTCCGTGCCCGTCACAGCGAATGCGATCGATGGCAAGCCTGGTCATGCTGCCTGCCGTACGCTTCCCTGCAGGCAGACCCCGCGCTGGTGAGCCGCAAACTCCTCGTCGAAGACGCCCAGCGCGCTCCGCATGAGCCCCACGGCTCCATCGGGGTGGCGGCAGGCGCCACGCCCGGCCATCTGCAGGCTCCACCGTGCGACGCGCTCCAGGTCATCGGCTCGTGCCGTGCGGCGCGCGAGCCTGGCCATGGCCTCTGCGATGGCAGCCAGTCCGAACAGACAGGGCCCGCATTGCCGCGCGCTCTGTAACGCCATGTAGGTCATGATCCGGCTGGTCGTCATGACCCCGCAGTCGGCCGTCGACAGTGGGGCCACAACCCCGCAACCCAACGCTAACCCGCGGCTCCGCATGCTCGCATGGTCCAGTTCGACGTCCCAGGCGTCCGCAACTCGAGCCCAGGCTCCGAAATACCCTCCGAGGAGGACTGCCTGGAGACCGCCTCGCGTTGCGCCGGCGAGCTCAATGACGTCGCCGACCCTGGATCCCAGCTCCACTTCTCGAAGTCCGGGACGCGGTACCGCGCCCGAAACCGTCACGAGTCCAAAGCCGTGGGCCCCGCCCTGGCCGAGGCCGCGATACCACGAGTCGCCGTACTTCGCAATCAGCGCAGCGATGGCCAGGCTCTCGACGTTCTGCACCAGAGTCGGCCGCCCGCGCACGCCGCGTTCGAAGGGTCGCGGCGGCGTTGTCGTTGGCAGTGCCGCGGCCGAGTTGGCGAAGTTCACCGCGGCGGTCTCCTCGCCGGCGACGTAGGCCGTGGGCGCGTCGAGCAGCCGGACCCGCCGCCGGCCGAAGTCGGCCTGCCGCTCGGCCACCGCGCGATGCATCGCCGGGCGGGCCGCCTCGTGGGCCGCCCCGATATAGAAGATGAGTTCGTCGGCGCCGACGGCGTCGGCCGCGAGCAGCGCGCCGTCGAGGATGAGATGAGGGCGCTGTGCCATCAAGGTGCGATCCTTGACGCTGAGCGGCTCGCCTTCGGCGCCGTTGACCAGGACCACCGCCTGCCCTCCGGTGCGCTCCGCGACCGACCGCCACTTGCGGCCGACCGGGAATCCCGCGCCGCCCCGACCCTGGAGCCCGCTGGCCTCGAGGATGCCGATCACGTCGGACCGCCGCTCAGGCGCTGGCAGTGAGCCGATGCGCCGGCGATGGCCGTCCAGGGTTTCCGCGGTAGGGGGACCGCCGAAGATGGTGGGGCCTGCGGCGGTCGCAAGCATGTCAGGCCGCCCGCCGCGCGGGACCCGTCTGGACGGCAGGTGTGCCGTCGAGGCCGAGCTCGCTGCGCACGATCCCGACCAGCGCACCCAGCAGGCCCCCACATACCGCACCGCCGTAAATGGCCGTACCGATCAGCACGATCGCATTCGGCATCGCGGGGTCCATCAGCGCCACAACCGTCCCGAGCAGGCCTCCGCTGATCAGTCCGCCGCCTACCGCTCCCGCCGCCGCCGCCCTCACCGAGTTCTTCATGATCATTGATTGATCACCTCCGCGAGCAGCATGCGGGCGGGCACCTTACGAAATTGTGAATGGATCCGCCAGCCGATGGCGACCGCCACCATCGCGATGCATCCGGCGTAGATGGCCAGCATCCAGCCGAAGCGCGTGTCACTCCCAGTGCCCACGCTGTGTATCACCGCAATCGGCCAACAGGCATAGGTGAGCCAATGGACCAGCCGCCAGGCACGGGCGCCAACGAGGCCCCGCAGCAGGCTGGTCACGACCACGGCGACGATCAGGTAGAGGGCGACAACGCCGACGCCCAGCCAGAGTTGGCGGTATGAGGACGAAAACGGCACCAGGGCGGCGTTCCAGCCCAGGGCGGTAAAGGGATCGACGACCGCGGTCACGATATGGAGCGTGAGGAAGACGACCGCGACCAGGGCGAGGTTGCGGTGAAGGCCGTTCGTGACGAAGCGTGGCCATGCTGGCGATTGCCAGCGCAAGACGGACAGGACGCCAAGCACGACCACGGCGGTGAGCAGCAGGAGCGAGACGACGCCTCCGCCTCGGGTCGCATACCAGAGGATGCTGTTGTTCATGCGGCAATGCTCTCTGGATCAGGCCAGGTGCCGATGTAGTGGATCGTTCCGTCGGTCTCGACGAGGCGAGCGGCCAGCCGGTGCTGCTGGAGCCACGCAATGGCGCCATCGTCTTTGCTGATGGCGGCCGACGCGGCGGCATCGGCGTGAAGGCAGGTCCGTGCCGCCACCGTGATCGACTGCCAGGGGGACGCCTCGGTCGCGCGCGTCGTCGCCAGGGCACCAGTGCGGATCGCGATCCGGTCCAGGTCGGCACTGGCCAGACCCCGGCCAGGCTCACCGACGGGCACCTGCCAGCCGCCGGCCGGCGCGTCCCCTGCGGTGGCGATGTCCATGTCCAGGCTCACCAGGACTCCACCGTGCCGCGCGGCTCGCAAGGCCGCCGCGACAGCGCGATCGGCGCTGCGCGCTTTTTGCGTCGAATCGAGGCTCCGGATGACGGCGTCAACCGCCGCCGTTGCCGGCGATAGCCCGTCTTGCTCGGTTGTCAGGACTCGCACGGTCGTGCCCTGCTCCACCCAGGTCTTTGTGGCGATCGACATCATGAACCTCCGCTGGTCGCGACGGGAGGAGCCGTCGCCGCCGCCGGGGCCGGCGTGGCGGCGACCGTTGGTGCGGTTGTCGCAGCGCTCGCCACCGTGGCGCTTGGCGTCGGCGTCGCGGTCGAAATGGCGGCCACCGTGGTGGAGGCCACCTGTTTGCCTGCAAAGGAGGCGGCGGCCGCGTAACTCAGACCCCCGACGGCGACCAGCGAGCCGATGCCGGCGCTTACGCTGATGCGTCGCAATAGTCCGAGGGCTCGATCCCGATCGCTCGGGGTCAGTGGTCGTTGTCCTGTCGGCTTCATCGGTTGATACCTCGATCGATCTGTTTGTTTCGCATGCTGTCGATGATGCGCGGGGAAACCTTGCGAAATCGTGAGCGCATCACCTTTAAGGGAGGTGTCGCGCGAAACGGCAGGCCGGTCTAGGCTTGCGGCTGGGGGCGGGCGACGCTCGGCGCGGCATGGGTTGCCCTGGGGTTCAGGAGCCGCGGCCACGACACCGCCATGCTGGCGCCGCCGGCAATCGAGGTCCCGATGTCCCACCGTCCGCCGGTTGCGCGGACAACCGCATCCGCGATAGCCAGGCCGAGGCCGGAGCCGCCGGCCTGATCGGTAGCACGCTGGAATCGATCGAAGATGAGCTGCCGTTGCTCGGGCGCCACTCCTGGGCCAGAGTCGTCGACCGCCAGTCGCACGCGGTCGCCCTCCGCGATCACCCGCACGTCAACGCTTCCGTCCGACGGCGTGTATTTGCAGGCGTTGTCGAGCAGCACGCCAAGGAGCCGATCGATCCACTCGGGCGATGCGGCGATCACGAATGCCCCGCTCCCGACTGCCAGGTTGAGCCGCTGATGACGGGCCTCGGCAACGGTCGCGAAGCGGTCCACCGCTTGCTCGGCCAGCACGCCCACGTCGATTGGTTGCGCCGTTGCCGCGGCACGGGTCGCGTCGAAGCGCGCCAGCCAGAGCAGGTCATCGACGAGGCCCCGCATTCGCTTGCTCTCTTCGTCCACCCGCAGGAAGGCGCGCTTGTACCATCCCTCGTCGCGCGGCTGGGCAAGCGCGAGGGTCGTCTGTGCCTGGATGACGGACAGCGGCGTCCGCAGTTCGTGGGAGGCGTTGGCGGTGAATTCCATCTGTCGTTGCCGTGCCCGCTCGACGGGGGCTGCCACCCGCCGGCCGATTGCCAGGGCGCCGAGGAAGATGACGATCAGCAGGACAGGGGCGATCACCGCCTCGGTGAAGATCAGGTTCGAGCGCGCCTGGTAGATGCTGTTCATCGTTTGGCCGACGACCGCCCAGTCATCGCCCACCGGGCCGCCGCGAACACGGAGGTCGATCCCGGAGACGGTGATCGTTTCCGGGTTGGTGATCGTCTTGTAGGAGACCGGGAGGTTGATGTTCTGCGCGTCGATGCTCCGGTTGTCGTAGTTGCCGTCGGGATGGAACATCCACCAGAGCACCGGGGCGTCGAATCGCGGAGCGCCAGGAGGACTGGTAAAGCCATCGCCCGGGCGTTGACCGCCTCGCTGGGTCGCCAGCGACGTGAGCGACTTGGCGAGGAGGTCGTCCACGTTGGCAGTCAGATTGTGCGTGGTCAGGAGCACCAACGCCACCGCGATCAGCAGGTAGAGGGCGGCCACGATCCCGGTCGCGACCAGGGCGACCCGGCGCGCACCGGTGCCGACCAGGTCGGCGGTGCGGGCGCTCAGGTGGCCTCCAGCCGGAAACCGGAACCCCGAACCGTGAGGACACGGACGCCGGAGTTGACCAGCTTCGCGCGTAACCGGCTCATCTGGACATCGATGGTGTTCGAGCCGAGTGGGTCCGTCTCATCGCGCCAGGCGTGCTCGGCCACGGCCTTCCGCTCGACGACCGCGGGTGCCCGCCGCATCAGGATCTCGAGGATGTTGAACTCTGTCGCGGTGAGATTGATCGCCCGGCCATTCTGGGAGACCTGGCGGCGAACCGGATCCAGTTGCAGCCCACCGCGCGTGATGACCGGGCTATCGACGCCGCGTGGCCGCCGCTGCAGGGCTCGGACACGGGCCAGCAGCTCCCCGAAATCGAAGGGCTTGACCAGATAGTCGTCGGCCCCGGCGTCGAGGCCCATGATCCGGTCGGGGGCTGTGTCACGAGCGGTCAGCATCAGGATCGCGGTCGGTCGATCGTTTCGACGGGCCCAGGTGGCGACCTCGACGCCCGACGCCCCCGGCATCCTCCAGTCGAGAATCGCGACGTCGTACGTATAGAACTTGAACTGCTCGATCGCGTCATCGCCGCGGTCGACCGCATCAACGATGTAGCCGGCATCCTCGAGGCCCTGGACGAGGACCTCGCGCAGACCGCGATCGTCTTCCGCAACCAGGACCCGCATCCTTACTGGCCTCCTGCCCGCTGGAAGTAGAGAAGGAATTCCATCGTCGCATTATTCTGGACGGTGACGAAGTTGCCGATGTTGGGCGGCGTCATGCCGAACTGGCTGAACGGAAATGTGAGAGCGCCGGCGACCTCGATCTGCCCGCTGCTGAGCTTGGCCGTCATGGGGATGGTCACATTGTGCGTGGTGCCGTGGATCGTCAGGTCTCCAACCGCCGAGACCTGGACAATCTGGCCATTCGAGGCCGTTCCCGGAAGCGCAATGGGGCTCGTGAGTTTGAAGCTGGCGGTTGGATAGCGATCGCTCTGTAGGCCGATGCTGTGGATGCGCTGATCGCGCTGGGCGCGGTCGCTGGTCAGTGTGGTGACGTCCACGGTGAATGTTCCGGCGTCCACGCTGTAGCCGTTCCCCGTGTTGCTCAGCGTCAGGCCGCCGGTGATAGAAGAGGTCCGGCCGACGGCGTCACTCGGGGCGCCGATCGAGGCGAGTTGCTCTCGGACGCGATACCCCGCGACCGAGTTCTTGGCGATGCTCCACGATCCGGTGGCCTGCCCGCTCGCCACCGGCGAGGCCGAAGCAGAGGCGCTCGTCGTGGCGCTGATGGCGAGCTTCCGGGGTGCGCTGGTGGGAAGGATCGTGAAGTAGAGGATTGCCACCAGCGCGATCAGGAGGAGGACCGCCCCGCCTGCGGCAAGCGTGAGCTGTTGCCGGGTCCGAAAGGGACGCATGGGGAACACAGCGCCATTCTGGGCGCGTAGACCTGTCAGTTTCATTAAGAAGGCTTAGCGAACTCTCAGAAAGGAGGGAGGGCCGGCCGCCCAGCCAGATCTTCCCAATCCCCTCCCTCCCTCCCCCCTTGGAGGGGGAGGGTCGGGGTGGGGGGTCTTTTCTTACGGAACAGTCGGACGCTGGCCCGCGTTCTCCTGCGCCTCGCGAGCCGCGCTTTCACCCGCCTCGTGAGTGGCGTTCTCGTTGGACACGAACGGCGCTGCCGTGGCGGCCGTGGTGGCGGCCGTCGTGGTCGACGGAGTCGTGTTCGCGGCACTGGCCCCGAGCGGACCGGCCAGGGTGGCGCCGATCACACCGCCGGCCAGCAGCGATCCGGCGACCGCCGCACCAGTGATGGCTTTTTGCATGACATTCATTTCATTCACCTCCTTGTCGGTTGATGGGCATCACTCTGGCGTCGTCGACCTGTCGAATCGGTTACGTGGCGAGACTCTGTTTTCTTAGACAACCCTTATCGATGCGTAATCAAATCGCAAGCTGGCGCGGACCATGATGACGGCATCGCATCAAGATTCACGGAGGTTGATGAGGCCATGATTGCGGAGAATTACCAGAGCCCAACCTTTTATCCGCCGCCAGTCGCTGAGGCGGCAGGGACGCCGCCCTCTACGCCGCCGCCGGTCGCCGGCGCGGCCGCCACGTCGCCCTCGAGGCGTTTCCCTCGCAGGCTCGCCGCCGGGGTTGCCGCCATGGTGATCGCCGGAAGCGTGGCCAGTGGAGCGGCGACCACGTTCCTGCTCGACCGGAACCAGGCGGTCGCCGCGACCACTCCGGCGACGACCACCGTCGCCACCAGCAGCACATCGACCAGCGGCGGCCTCTCCGCCGCGTCCATCTACTCGCAGGCATCGACCGGTGTCGTCACTATCACCACGGCGATCCAGAGTCGGTCTGGGGCGGCAGGCCAGGGAACAGGGTCCGGGCTTGTCGTCGATACGGCGGGCAATATCGTCACCAACGCGCACGTGGTGTCGGGCGCGCAAAGCATCCAGGTGACCTTCAGTAACGGGCAGACCGCAACCGCCACGCTCGTGGGTATCAATTCAAGTGCCGACCTTGCCGTGATCCATGTGTCGGTGGCATCGTCGAGTCTGCATCCGGTGGCGTTCGGTAACTCCAGCACGCTTCTCGTCGGCGATCCGATCTACGCGATTGGGGCACCGTTCGGCCTGAACGAGTCGCTGACCGCTGGCATCGTGTCCGGGCTGCACCGCGCGAACACGGGTGGGAACGGCAACATCCCATCGGACCTGATCCAGATCGACGCGGCAATCAACCCCGGCAACTCGGGTGGCGCTCTGCTGAACAGCCAGGGCCAGGTCGTCGGTATCAACGAGTCCATCGAGAGCCCGGTGGACGGGAACGTCGGCGTCGGCTTCGCAATCCCGAGCAACACCGTGACGCAGTTGCTGCCGAGCCTCGAGAACGGATCGAACACGTAATCGATCAACCCCACCACCGGCTCGAACATGTCACGATGAGAGGGATGGCAGGACCCCCCACTGCCATTCCTCTCACGCGGCGCCAGTTCCTTTCGCTGGGAGGGATGACGGCAGCGGGTATCGCGACGCTCGGCCTGGCCGCCTGCCAGTCCTCGGCAGCCGCGCCCCCGAAATCATCCGGCAGACCATCCCTGGGCCCGACTCCCAGTCCGAGCGCGACGCCGCCGTTGGTGCCGCTGGCAATCGCAGCGATGCGCGCGCGGAGCTACCCGGGGAGCCCGCTGACGATCAGCCAGGGCCTGCCGCCCGGCGTGAACTATGGCCGATCGATCGCGTCCTATCTGTCCGATGGCCTCAAAATCAACGGGCTCCTAACCATTCCGTCGGGTCAGGCCCCGCTCGCGGGATGGCCGGTGATCATCTTCAACCACGGGTATATCCCGCCCGCGCAGTATCGAACCACCGAGCGCTACGTCGCCTACGTGGATGCGATTGCCCGACGTGGCTACATCGTCTTCAAATCGGACTACCGCGGTCACGGCAGCTCGGAGGGTCAGCCATCGAGCGCCTATGGGACGCCCGACTACACGGTCGACGTCCTCAATGCGCTCGCCACCATGAGCCACTTTCCGCAGGCCAATGCCAACCGGATCGGCTTCTGGGGACACTCGATGGGCGGCCACATCAGCCTGCGATCGCTCGTGATCAGCCATGACATCAAGGCAGCCGCCATCTGGGGCGGCGTGGTGGCCCCCTACCGTGACCTGCTCAACTGGCACCCGCCCCCGCAGGACAGCTCGCCACCAACGCTGAATCGGAGCTGGCGCCAGGACTTCATCAGCCGGTTCGGCACGCCGGACCAGAACCCGGCCTTCTGGGACTCGATCTCGCCGAACGCATTCGTCGCCGATGTCACAGCCCCGGTCCAGCTGCACCACGGAGCCGCCGACGTCGATGTCCCGCCGGCCTTTTCGCAGACGCTCCTCCAGGAGCTGACCGGAATAGGAAAGTCCGCCGAGCTCTTCACCTATCCCGGCGACAACCACAACATCTCGAACAACTTCACCACGGCGATGACGCGGTCGATCGCGTTCTTCGACCGCGTGTTAAAGGCCTAAGCGTGGCTGCACCGCCCGAGGGCGTTGTCCGCGGTGATGACGGCGTCGCGCGTTGCTGGTGGGGCGCCGGCGACCCCATCTATCGCCGCTATCACGACCACGAATGGGGCCGTCCGGTCCGCAACGACCGCCGACTCTTCGAAAAGATCTGCCTCGAAGGCTTTCAATCAGGACTCAGCTGGCTCATCATCCTTCGAAAGCGAGGGGAGTTCCGTCGCGCCTTTGACGACTTCGATATCGAGGCGATCGCCCGATTCAACGCTCGCCAGATCGAGCGACTGATGACGGACGAGGGGATCGTGCGCAATCGCGCCAAGATCCTGGCCACGATCAACAACGCGCAACGATGCCTGGAGCTGGTCGAGGAATGTGGCAGTCTCGGCGCCTACGCCTGGGGATTTCCGCCTTCCAGGGTTGGCGCGACCGCGATGAGCAAGGACCTCAAACGGCGCGGCTGGTCGTTTACCGGTCCAACCACCGTCTACTCCTTCATGGAGGCGGTCGGGATCGTCAACGATCACCTGCGCGGCTGTCAGATTCGCGGCGAGGTCGAGGCACTCCGCCGCAAATTCGTCCGGCCGGTCGGCCGAAAGCGCCGCGGCTAGCGACGGACTCCGGCCGGGGCCTCGATCCGGGCGATCTCTGCCCAGAGCTGCACGGCCGCGCGGCGGCCGAGGTAGAAGCTGGCCAGGTCCAGCCGTTCGTTGGGTGCGTGGGCGAAGCAATCGGGGAGCACGAAGCCGACCAGCAGGCATGGGGCGTCCAGATGGCGGCTCATGGACTCGACGGCGCCGATCGATCCGCCGGCCCGGATCATGGCCGGCTCCTTGCCGTAGACTCGGGATAGCGCCCGCGAGGCCGCCTGGATCAGCGGATGGTCGATCGGCGTGATCCATGGAATCCCGATCCCCCCGATCTCCTTGATACTGACCCGAACGGTGCGAGGGCGGACCGTCTCGACGTACTCTCGGAATGCCTGCACCACCGTGGTGCCATCCTGGTCCGGGACCAGGCGGCAGGAGATCTTGGCCGCGGCCCAGGCCGGAATAATCGTCTTTGAACCGGGTCCCTGGTAGCCGCCCCAGATCCCGTTCACATCCAACGTCGGACGAGCGCCGCTGCGCTCGGTGGGGGTGAAGCCAGGCTCCCCGTGCAACGCTTCCAGGCCATAGGTCTTCTTCAGCTCGTCCTCGTCGAAGGGGACCCGCTCGAACTGCCGCCGCTCGTCCTCGCTCAAGGGGCGCACGCCGTCGTAGAACCCGGGAATGAGGATGCGGCCGTTCCCGTCCTTCAGGCGGACGAGGATTTCGGCAAGGGCCAGCGCCGGGTTCGGCGCGACCCCGCCGAAGCTGCCCGAGTGCAGGTCGGTATTGCTTGCCTCGACGCGAAGCTCGAAGTAGACGAGGCCGCGTAAGGCATACGTGATCGCGGGGAAGCCCTTGGCCGCCATCGCGGTATCGCTCACCACGACGTAATCGGCTTTCAGGCGCTCGCGGTTGGCCATGACGAACGCCTCGAAGTTCGGGCTGCCGATCTCTTCCTCGCCTTCGGCGATCACTTTCAGGTTAAGGGGGAGCTCGCCGGTGGCGCTCAGCAACGCCTGGATCGCCTGCCAGTGAATTGCGATCTGGCCTTTGTCATCGGAGGACCCTCGACCGAAGAGCTGTCCGTCGTGCCGGCGCGGCTCGAATGGAGGGGTCGTCCACAGATCCAAAGGATCGACCGGCTGGACGTCATAGTGGCCGTAGAGAAGGACGGTTGGTTTCCCCGGGGCCCGGAGCCAGTCCGCATAGACGACCGGATGACCCGGGTTACCGGTGGTCTCGAGCACCTCGGCATTCTCGAGCCCGATCCGCTGATATTGATCGACCAGGTGGGCGGCCGCCCGCCGGACATCGTCAGCCCGTTCGGGCTGGCTCGAGATGCTGGGAATCCGGAGGAAGGCTTCGAGATCCCTCAGTCCCTGCTCCCGCGACTGCTCCAGCAATTGCTCGGCGTCTGCCACGAAGCCTATTCTCGCTTACGTTGATGCGAATCATCCTCTCCGAGGGCCTTCGCGCCGGGGTCCTCCTCGGCGCGTGGGCGGTGATCGTGGCCATTCCTGGCCTGTCCCCTGGCTTGTCGTGGATTCCCGAGGTTCCGTTGATCGCTGTGGCCGCCCTGGTTGCGCTCGCCATCCTGGGCTGGGCGGGGCTTCGTGGCGCCGGGAAGTCAGGACGGCTGGTTGCCGGATCCCTGACCGGGGCGCTGGCCGGAGCCATTGCTGGTTGCATCGGTGGCCTTGCCTACGCCGTCGCCGGCAAACCGGCACTGAACATCGCCGTCGGCTTCGTGCTGGGCGCGATTGCCGGCGGCGCTATCGGCCTCATTGGCGGGCTGGGAAGCCGGCGAGCGGATCGACGCCCCTTGAAAGGTTGAGGCCCACGGCCTCGGGTGCCGACGTGATCCTCGGGGACGGCGAGCCGGTCCGTTCGCATATCCTCGGCTGACAGACTGGGTGTGTGAACCACGAAATGTAGGTAGTCGGAGGAGCTGCCCAGAAAAGTGGGCCTCTCCTGGCTCGACCACGACCATGTCTCCGGGAGAGAGCTCAGGGGTAGGCTTACAAACCAAGGATCACTACGGCAGGAGGTACTGATGGCTCAAGAGCTCGACGACACAACCGCGGCGGAAGTGGGACACGGCATGATTCGTTGGCTGGTCGATGAGGACCCGGGAGACGTCGCCCGCTTCCTGCCCAACCTCGAACCCGTCGACGACGCGCGCGCCACACGGATCGGGCGTGCCGTGGTCGAGCTGCTGCAACATATAGACGTCGCCTGAGTTCGGCCGAGCCCGCCGGAGCCTGGCTGAATGCCCTAGTAGACGAAGCCCAGCAGGTCTAAGCCGGCAGTCGACTTGATCGTGCGGTAGTCGACAACGCCCCAGCGGCCGTAGTTCATCTCCGAGACGGTGAACGATCCGTCCGGGTTGACCGATTCGACGTAGGCGACGTGGCCGACGGGGGAGGACCAGCTGATGCCCTGGACCATGATGGCGCCCACCTGCGGGTACTGACCTTCCGGGAACCCGAACTGCTGAGCGTTGAACCACCACTGCCAGGCATCGCCATTCCATGGCACGAAACGCTTGTGGGCGACCCACCAGGTGCAGTAGCCGTAGGGGAATTTGCCACCGGAGCCGGCCACCGGCCCGCTGCTCGTGTACGTCGGCGGTGTGGAACTGGAGTACGTGACGCTGAAGGTCGTCACCGGCTTGCCGAATCGATTCCAGGTGACGCTCTTGACCGTGTGCTTACCCACGGCCGGCGTATCGAGAGGCGGGCCGATGCCGTCCGGCAGCATCAGCATGCTTCCTGCCTTGAGATGCTCCGGATCCCGGATCAGGTTGAAATCGACGATGTCCTGGACGTTCACCTTGTATCGGGTCGCGAGGGCCGTGAGCTGGGTGTCGCTGGCGACCTTGACAAGGATCCCGTTGACTGGCGGGATCACGATTCGGTGGCCCTGGGTGACGCCGGTCGGATCGAGGATGTTGTTGGCCCAGCGCAGGGTGTCCGTCGTCAGGCCAAACCGCCCGGCGACGTTCTGGACCGTGTCCCCGGGCTTCATCGTGTAATAGAGAACGTCGCGCCGCACCGGGGTGTCCACGGTGGCTGCGCTGACCTTCATGATGGCCCCGCCCGAGCTCAGCACCACGTCATCCACGTGGGTGGCCTTCACCGAGGTGGCCGGGAGGGTGGGGTTGGCCCCATAAACCGCATCGCTGTGGAGGCGGTCGAACGCGGTCAATATAGGTATTAAAGCCGCCGCCAAAAGCACGAGCGTGTGAGTTAAAAACCGGCTCTGTGCCAGAGCACTTCCCCCTTGATGGCCCGAGTTGGTTTTCCGGTGCATGGTAGCACAGGTCGTCGAGCCGTTTCCTGCCCTTTCGGGCCGCCGAAAAGCTGCAAGCGGTGATGTCGTGACAAAAACCGGAAAATACGCCAGACTGTCCACTGGCGCCAGGGAAGCTCGGCGCCTGGCAATGAAGAGGCGGCTGAATACGCGGTGAGGGGAAGGGGCCCCATTCGGTAGGATTTCGGCAGGGCGGATCGGGGTAGCGGGCAGCTGGTTGTAAACACTTAGGAAGGGCTGTAAAGATTCGACTTGGGGTGACCGTATCGGCGCAAAGGCGCCGCATCGTGGTTATTGCTGGGCTCGCTGCCGTCGGAGCAGCCGGGCTGGTACTCGCGCCCACGCTGGCCCTGGCGGAGACCCCGCTGGCCGTGGCGGCCTCACCGGACGCCTCACCGTCGGCCGCGCCGGCGCCGAGCGCCGCACCCACGGCGACGCCCGTACCGACGGCGACGCCGATACCGACGGCGACGCCCACGCCGCCTGCCGCGGCAACCCCGGCGCCGTCCCCCTCAGCCAGGAGCCAGGCGCTCCAGAACAAGCAGGCCCAGGCCCAACTGATCGGTGACCTCACCGCCGCCGAAGCCCACGCCCTGATGCTCGAGAAGGCGCTGACCGACTCCCAGGCCGGCTTGGTCGGGCTCGGCCAGCAGATCCTGGACGGCGAGCGCCAGCTGGCACAACTCGACTCCCGCCTGGGCGACGTCAACCGCCAGCATCTGCAGAGCTCGGCCCGGCTTCAGCGCGATCGGGCCGAACTCGCAACCGTCGTCCGCCAGCTCTACAAACGCCAATACAACTTCTTTGTCAGCATCCTGCGAGCCGGTGGGTTTGGCGGCTTTCTGGAGTCGGTCGGCTACAGCGATGTGGTGGTCGATCGGGAGCGGACCCTGGTGCAGTCGGTCCAGGCCGACGACGTCGCCCTGGCGCACGCCGAAGCGAATTTGAACCGCACGCGGGCCCGGCAAGGGGAGATCCAGAAGACGCTCCAATTGGCGCGCTCGACCCTGGCGCAGCAGATCCAGGCCGAGCAGACGCTGCAAACGCAGCTCCAGGCGACCATCGACGAGGCGCTGGCTGCGCTCGATGCCAGCCAATCCGATACCCCCGAAGCGGCCGCCGCCCGGGCCAAGTTGATCCGGATGAAGACCGACACCGTGCTCCGCCAGATCGAGCAGGCGGTCTGGGCCCAGCAGGAGTTCGCGAAGACCGCCCGGGTTCTTACCACCGACCCCGTGCTCACCGCCACCGGCAAGCTGCTGATGCCGATCCCGCACGCCATCATCACGCAGGGATTCGGGCCGACGCCGTATGCCTTTGAGGCCGCGTATGCAGGCTTCCCGCATTTCCACACGGGGGTCGATCTCGCCGTCCCGCTTGGAACGCCGATCTTCGCGGCGGCCGACGGCGTTGTCCTGCTGGCTCGACCGATGACGGACGGCAGCGGAAACCTGGTTGGCTACGGTAACTACGTGGTGGTCCAACACGACACCGGCCTGAAGACGCTCTACGGGCACATGCTCCTGATCGGCGTCAAGGAAGGCGATGTCGTCAAGCGCGGCCAGTTGATCGGTCTGGTCGGCTCGACGGGCAACTCCACCGGCCCCCACACCCACTTTGAGGTCCGCGTCGACAATAGCCCGATCGATCCGATGCAGCTGCTGCCGGTCGCCGACCTCGCACCCGCCCCGACCGCCGCCCCGGCGCCGGCGGCGGCCAGGTAGCCAGCGAACGACCGGTCGTCAGTAGGCGGGTGTGTAGGCGCTGCTGCTGGTTGCCCTGGGAGCGGCCGCCAGGTCCGGTGTCGCCGTGAACCACTTCCCCCCGATCCCCTCGCCATAGGCGTCACCGGCGTCCCCATCCTTTGAGTAGGTGTACAGCGGGTGCCCGTTGTAGACGACCTGATTGCCGTTCGGCCCGCTGATGACGCTGAGAACCCCGGGAAGTGATGGATTGCTCGTGGGCGTACCTGACGCAGAGGTCAGCGGCGGCCAGGCGGTCGCACACCCGCCGGTACAGGCCACCGTGGTGGCCGTGTCGGGCGTGAAGTAGTACAGCGTCAAGCCTTTCTCCGTCTTGAGGACGGTCTCCGTCTTGGAGCCCACCTTCATCGATGTCGTGTGGATCAGGGCGGCGCTGGTTGCCGGGTTCGAGCCTGCCCCCGGCCCAACGGATGCCGTCCCGCCACACGCCGCCAGCGTGAGCGAAAGCGCGAGTGCCGAAGCACAGCCCATCAGACGAAGATTGGATCCCATGGCGATCTCCCTGGCTGAAAAGATGTTGTCGTCCCTTGATTACGCGCGGCGGTTACCCTTGCGCCGGGCGTGGTCTCGGTGTACGATGGCTGGCACTATGACGGGGCGTGGCACGCTGGGGTGCTCGTACGCGTATCTCGGGCCGGATCGGATCCGGCTCGGGGCGAGCTAGCGCCGCTCCTCCCGCCGACCGATAACCGGCCCCCTCCATCGAACGGAGTGCTGGCGCGTCCAAGGAGGTTACGGAATGGCGGTTCGCGGATTACGCGGTGCGACGACGACGGAGGACGACTCGGCGGAGGCGATCCTCGAGGCGACCACCGATCTGCTGATGCAGCTCGCGGCGGAAAACCAGCTCGACACCCAGGACATTGCCGGCGCCTGGTTTACCACGACCACTGATCTCACCGCGGAGTTCCCGGCGACGGCCGCGCGCCGGCTTGGCTGGACCCATGTACCCCTTCTCTGCGCGCACGAGATGCAGGTGCCCGGGTCCAACGCCCGCAGCATCCCGCACTGCATTCGCGTTCTGTTGCTCATCAACACCGAGCGACCGGCAACGGCGATGCGTTTCGTCTACCTCCGGTCGGCTCGCAACCTGAGGGCGACGCCATGATCATCGTGATGCGGCACGACGCTACGCCGGCCCAGGTTCAGAACCTGGTGGCACAGGTCCACGCCCACGGCTTCAAGGCCCATTTGAGCGGTGGCGACGAGCGCACCGTGATCGGCGTCATCGGCATTGACCCCTACTCGCTGCGCGATGCCGTTGCCGGAGCGCCAGGCGTCGCCGAAGTGGTGCGGATCACCAAACCCTTCAAGCTGTCCAACCGCGAGTTTCGAGCCGGTGACACCCACGTCAGGGTGGGCGACCACGATGTCGGCGGCGAACGCATCTGGATCGTCGCCGGCCCCTGCTCGGTCGACAACGAGGAGACCTTCCTCGAAACCGCTCGCGCGGTCAAACGGGCCGGCGCGCATGCCCTGCGCGGCGGGGTCTTCAAGCCGCGCACGTCGCCGTATAGCTTCCAGGGGCTCAGGGGCGACGGCATCGAAATCCTGAAGCGGGCGCGCCAGGAGACGGGCCTGCCGCTCGTGTGCGAGGTCCTCGCGCCCGCCGACATCGAGGTTCTCGCCGAGGTCGCCGATGTGCTTCAGATCGGGGCGCGGAACATGCAGAATTTTGCGCTGCTCTCAGAGCTTGGTCGGGCGCGGAAGCCCGTCCTCCTCAAGCGAGGCATGTCGGCCACGATCGAGGAGTGGCTACTCTCGGCCGAGTACGTGCTCTCGCAGGGCAACTACGACGTCATCCTCTGCGAGCGGGGCATCCGCACCTTCGAGACCTATACACGCAACACGCTCGACCTGAACGCCGTGCCCTTGATCCGCGAACTGAGCCACTTGCCGGTGATCGTGGATCCGAGCCACGGCACCGGTCGGCGCTCGTTGGTGACCCCGATGGCCCTGGCCGGAATCGCGGCTGGGGCGCATGGCCTGTTGATCGAGGTCCACGCCCAACCGGAGACCGCGCTCTCCGATGGCGCCCAGTCCCTGACGCCCTCCGGCTTTGAGGAACTGGTCTATCAGCTTGGCCCGCTCGCGGCGGCGCTGGGACGGGCGGTGGCCGTCCCGTGAGGGAGGTCGGGATCGTCGGCCTGGGCTTGATCGGAGGCTCGCTCGGCCTCGCACTTCGGCGCCTCCACGACCGCGTGCGCGTGACCGGGGTTACGCGCAGCCCCGGGAACGCCGACGCGGCCGTCGCGCGGGGGGCGGTGGACCGAACCGGCACCAGCTTGCAGCTCCTTCGGGAGTGCGAGCTCGTGGTCGTGGCGACGCCGATCGCGCACATCGCCGGCACGCTCGAGCAGGTAGCCGACGCGGTTCCGGAGGCCGCGCTCATCACGGACGTGGCAAGCGTGAAGGTTCCGATTCTCGACGCCGCCCGCCGGTTGCCGGCGCCGACACGATTTCTCGGCGGGCATCCCATGGCGGGGAAGGCGGAGAGCGGCATCACGAATGCGGACGCCTCGCTTTTCCAGGGGATGGCGTGGGTCTTCACCCCGTTCGATGGCCAGGACCTCGGCCCGTTCCAATGGTGGTTCGAGCTCATCGGCGAGATCGGGGCGCGTCATTCTCTGATGGCTGCCGAGGAACACGACCGCCAGGCCGCCTATGTCAGCCATCTCGCCTTTACCCTGAGCGCCGCCTACGCCGCGACCGTCACCGCCCACGGGGCCGAGGCGATGGCCGGACCGGGGTTTCGAAGCATGACGCGGCTGGCGGCAGGTGATTCGCGGATGTATGGCGACATCGCCTCGGCAAACCAGGGGCCCGTCCTCGAGGCGATCGACGCTTTTGCCGAAACTCTCGCCGAGTACCGCCGGCGGATCGCCGCGCAGGATCGCCTATCCGAGCTGTTCATGGAGGCCGGCCGTGCGCGCGCTTGACGTCACGGTGCCCGGTGACAAATCGATCGCGCACCGCGCCCTGATCCTCGGCGCTCTGGCGGGAGGGGAGAGTGTGATCGACAACGTGCCGGCGGGTCAGGACGTGCTCGCCACCGAGGCATGTTTGCGCGCGCTCGGTGTCGCGGTCGATCGGGCCGACGGACGCGTTCGAATCGTCGGGGTTGGCGTTGGCGGGCTACAAACGCCTGCCGCGCCGCTTGACTGCCGGAATTCCGGGACGACCATGCGTCTCCTATCGGGCGTCCTCGCCGGTAGCCGCGTGAGCGTCCTGTTGACGGGCGACGCCTCGCTCCAGCGGCGGCCGATGGCCCGCGTCGTCGATCCGCTCCTGGCGATGGGCGCGCGCATCACCTCGCGCGATGGAATGCCGCCGCTCTGGATCGAGGGCGGGCGACTGACCGGCAGGCGTCACCAGCTGTCGATCCCGAGCGCCCAGGTGAAGAGCGCGTTGTTGTTGGCGGGACTCGAGGCCGAGGGCCCGACCTCGGTCGAGGAACCGGTTCCGACGCGCGACCATACCGAGCGCCTGCTGCGGGCGATGGGCGCGCCGATCTCAGCGGACGCTCGCGGGGTTCGCCTTGCGCCGCTCCGGGCGCCGCTGCAGGCGCTGGAGCTCACGATCCCCGGCGATCTCTCGTCGGCGGCCTTCTGGCTCGCGGCCGCCGCGATGCGTCCGGGTTGGTCTGTCCGGGTGTCCGGCGTCGGCCTCAACCCCACGAGAACCGGGTTCCTCCGCGTCCTCGAGGCCATGGGAGCAGGAGTCCGGATTGACGAACGGCGCGACCTGACGATTGAGCCGATGGGCGATGTCACCATCACCGGCGGCGAGCTCCGTCCCCTGCACCTCGGTGCCGAAGACGTCGCCCTGGCCATCGACGAGATCCCGATCCTGATGCTGGTCGCTACCCAGGCGGACGGGACGAGCTCGATCGATGGCGCCGCCGAGCTGCGGGTGAAGGAAAGTGACCGGCTGCGCGCGATGGCCGACGGGCTGAGGCGCATGGGGGCAAACGTGGAGGAGTTTCCTGCCGGCGTTCGGATCACGGGCCCGACGGTCCTGCGGCCCGCGGTCGTCGACGCGTATCGCGATCACCGGGTGGCGATGGCCCTGGCAATCGCCGGCTTGCTCGCGGGTCGCCCGGCCGAGATCGTCGGCTCGGATTCGGCTGATGTGTCCTATCCGGGATTCTTCCAACAGCTGGCGGTGGTGGCCGGTGGCTGAAGTCGGACAACGCGTGGTCCTCATCGGCGGCTCGGTGCAGCACAGCCTCTCCGTCGCCTTTCAAAATGCCGGGTTCCGCGCCGCCGGCATCGATTGCCGGTACGTGCCGCTCGATGTGTCGCCCGATCAGCTGGCCACGCGCATCGATGAGATGCGCCGTAACGAAGCCGTCCTTGGCGGCAACGTCACCATCCCCCACAAAGAAGCGGTGATCCCGCTACTCGACGAAGTGGACGCCAACGTGCAGAAAATCGGAGCGGTGAACACCATCACCCGCAGTGGAGCGAGGCTGCGGGGTTCGAATACCGACGGCCGGGGGTTCATGGGCGCGCTCACCGAGCTTGGCTATGACCCCGCTAACAGAACCGCGGTCATCATCGGCGCCGGCGGCGCGGCCCGGGCCGTGGTCGCCGTCCTCAACCCATTGGTCGATCGCCTGTGGGTGGTCAACCGAACGATCGAGCGCGCCCACCGGCTCTGTGCCGACCTGGGGGTGCAGCGGGGCGGAGCACGGTCGCTGGCCGACCTGGATCGAGTGCTGCCTGATCAGGCGCTGGTCGTCAATGCGACACCGACCGATGTCGCCCTTCCGCCCGCCAAGTCGGTGTTCTTCTTCGACCTCCGTTCGAGATCCTCGATCACCGGTCGCTTGATGCTGCTGCACCAGGGCCTTGCCGCGTTCGAGCTCTGGATCGGGCGGCCGGCGCCGGCGGAGGCCATGCGCCAGGCCCTGGTAAAGGCTGGCAAAGGGGTGACCGCATGACGCTTCGCCTCCTCACCTCAGGCGAGTCGCACGGCGAGCGGCTGACGGTCATCCTCGACGGAGTGCCCGCCGGCCTGGCCCTGACGGCTGCGGATCTTCAAGCGGATTTGACCCGTCGTCAGGGCGGCCACGGCCGCGGCGGGAGGATGAAGATCGAGCATGACGAGGCGCGCCTTGTGTCCGGGGTGCGCGGAGGCCGTACGCTCGGCTCGCCGATCACGCTCGAGATCTCCAATCGTGATTGGCAGAACTGGCAGGCCGTGATGTCGGTCGAGGCCGAGGGTCTCAAGCGCAAACCGATCACCCGGGTACGGCCCGGCCACGCCGATCTGGCCGGGATGCTCAAGTACGGGGCCGACGATGCGCGCGACGTGCTGGAGCGGGCGAGCGCGCGGGAAACGGCGGCGCGTGTCGCCGCCGGCGGGGTGGCGAAGCGGTTGCTGGCACAGTCCGGCATCGCGGTGCGCAGTTACACGCGCTCGATCGGCCCGATCGAGGCGGCCATTCCGGCCGAGGTGAGCTGGGAGATGGTCGAGGCCTCGGCCGTCCGCACTCCCGATGCGAAGGCGAGCGAGGCGATGGTCAACGCGATCGACAAGGCGCGCGCCGACGGCGACACGCTCGGAGGGGTTTTCACGGTCATTGCCACGGGCATCCCGCCCGGGTTGGGCAGCTTCCGCCAGTGGGACACTCGGCTGGACGGTCTCCTAGCCCAGGCGATCGTCAGCATTCCCGGGTGCAAGGCGATGGCGCTTGGCACCGGGATCGAGGCGGCCGGCCAGCCTGGCTCGCTGGTCCACGATGTCCCGGTCTTCGGAGCGGGCGGGCTTTCACACGAAACCAATCGGGCCGGCGGGGTCACGGGCGGCGTGACCAACGGCGAGCCAGTCGTTGTCCACGCGATGATGAAGCCGATCTCGACCCTGCTCAAGCCGCTGCGCACGGTCGACCTGAAGACGCGAGAGGAAGCCCGGGCGCACTATGAGCGAAGCGATATCTGTGTGGTGCCGGCCGCGGGCGTGGTCGGCGAGGCGATGGTCGCCCTCGTGCTGGCCAGCGCCTTCCTCGAAAAGTTTGGCGGCGACTCGATGACCGAGGTCGAGCGGAACCTCAAGGGCTACCTTTCGGGGCTGCCGCGGTGAACAACATTGTGCTGATCGGCTTCATGGGCAGCGGCAAGTCAACCGTCGGGCGTCTGCTCGCCGATCGACTCGGAAGGCGGTTCCGCGACCTCGATGACGAGATCGTCGCCACGGCGACGGGCCAGCCGGTTGCGGCCATCTTCGAGAGGGAAGGCGAGGCCGGCTTCCGCCGGCGTGAGTCCGATTGCCTTCGCCTGGCGCTCGGGGCGGACGACCAGGTGATCGCGGTCGGTGGCGGCGCGCCCTTGATTGAAGACAACTGGATCCGGATGCGCGACGGCAACACGGTGGTGGCGTTGATGGCGGAGCCCCGCGAGTTGGCCGAGCGCCTGCGCGGATCCACGGATCGGCCCCTGCTTTACCCCGATCCCCCGACCGCGGTTGCGACGCTCCTGCCGGTGCGAACACCTCGATACCTGGAGGCCGACCTGGTGATCCGCACCGATCAGGTGGCCCCATCGTTGGTGGCGGAGGACCTGGCCGGTCGCCTCCCGCCCGAGCCGGTTACCCGGGTGCGCGTCGAGGTCCCAGGATCACCGCATGAGGCCGTCATCGGGCGCGGCCTCGGCCACCTGCTGGCCGCCGCGCTTGGACGGTCGGGGGCCGGCGACACCGTCGTGGTCGTCACGGATCCGGCGATCGAGACCCAGCACGCCGCGCCGATGCTGCGGGCGCTGCGACAGGCCGGACTCACCGCACACGTCCACGTCCTGCCCGCAGGCGAACCGGCGAAAACGATCGAAACGCTCGGCCGCCTTTACGATCGCCTGGCGGAGATCCGGGTCGACCGCACCGGCGCCCTGATCGCGCTCGGGGGCGGAACGGTCGGCGACGTGACCGGCTTTGCCGCCGCCACCTGGTTGCGCGGTATCCGCTACCTGCAGGTCCCGACAACACTCCTGGCGATGGTCGACAGCAGCATCGGCGGCAAGGCCGCAATCAACCTTGCCAGTGGCAAGAACCTGGTCGGCGCGGTCCACCAGCCGGCCGCTATCTTCTGTGACCTCGACTACCTGGCGACCCTACCCGACGAGGAGTTCCGGTCGGGGATGGCCGAGGTCTGTAAGGCCGCGATGATCGCCGACCGCCACTTTGCCGAGTGGCTGTTGCGATCGGCGCCAGCCCTGGCATCAAGAAATCGCGAGGCCGTTCGCGAAGCGGTCACGCGCGCCGTCCGCATCAAGGCGTCCGTTGTTGGCGAAGATCCGACCGAGACCGGCCGGCGTGCGATTCTCAATTACGGGCACACGGTTGCGCACGCGTTGGAGCGTGCCCTCGGCTACGGCTGCATCCGACATGGCGAGGCGGTGGCCTGGGGGATGGAGGTGGCGGGCGAACTCAGCCTGGCGACCGGCCGCTGCCGTCCCGCGGTAGTCGAAACGCAGGGAGCGCTGTTACGGGCGCACGGACTGCAGCCAACCCCTCCCCGCGTCAGCCGCGCCGAACTGCTATCGGCGATGCAGCACGACAAGAAGTCGCGCGACGGCGCTGTCCGGTGGGTCCTCCTGCGTGACATCGGCGACGCGGAGTGGGGTTGCGACGTTGCGCCTGAGCAGGTCTCCCGCGCGCTCGATAAGGTGTTGGGGGCATGAAGGTCCTTGTCTTGAACGGCCCCAACCTGAGCCGCCTGGGTCAGCGCGAGCCCGAGATCTACGGGACCAGCACGCTGAAGGATGTCGAGCAGCTACTGATCGACCGCGGCAGGACGCACGGTTCCACGATTCGGTTCCTGCAATCGAACCACGAGGGGCAGCTGGTCGACTGGATTGAGACCGAAGGCCAGGAGGCGGACGGCATCATCATCAATCCGGGGGCCCTGGCGCACACGAGCTATGCGCTCGCTGACGCCCTGCGCGGCTCCGGCAAGCCGGTCGTCGAGGTGCACATCTCGAATGTGCACCGGCGCGAAGCCTTTCGGCATCAGCTGATCACCGGAGGCGCCGCCATCGGCGTTATCACCGGCCTCGGCATCGAAGGCTACGCCCTCGCGCTCGACTACCTGGCCAAAGGCTGAGACAGAAAACTCGCGCTATTAATCCGAGCGCGCTCTTCCTTCGTAGCAGTAAGAAGAAAGAAAAGACCGCATGGCTGGGTAAATATTTCCCGGTCATGAGCGCGAGGTTCAGCGGGAGGCTCAATTGGACAACCCCTTTGTCGCCATGCGTCGAAACTTGGGCATCCCCCAGGCTGAATTTGCCCGGACCCTGGGGGTGAGCCTTCCGACGCTGTGGGCTGCCGAGAAGGGGAGTACCGCCAAACCAGTATCCGTGCTGCGCGCTCTTCGCTCGATGGGCTATGACGCCGAGCGCCTGGGCGAGGACTACGCGCGCTGGCGCCTGGATCAGCGGGAATCGCAGCGATTGCGGCTGCGTCAGGACCCCGGCGCTCGCCGGGCCATGGACGTCGGCTTCCGTCGTCTCGAGACGTTTTATGACGGCGACACACGGAGGCCAGGCTGACATGCGTATCAGGGTCAAGGGCCTGATCCTGGTCGCCGCGGCCGCCGTTGCCCTGGGTGCCTGCGGCAGTCCGCCCGCCAACACGGCCGTTACGGTCGACAAACTGAATGTCCCGATGCACCTCTACACGGTGCTCGTTCAATCGGGACAGATCCGGTCGGAACGGGCTGGGCTGCAGGCGACGCCGAGCAGTCCGGCGGGAGCGGCCCGGCTGAAGGCGATCGAAGCGGCGGCGCTCAAGAAGCTGGTTCGGGATGCCACGCTGGAGGAGATGGCCAAGGAGCGACATCTTGTCGTCACGGTTGGCGATCTGGACGCGGCGGTCACGAGAATCGAGAAGGGAGTTGGCGGTGCGGCGGTCGTCGATCGGCAGCTGGCGCTCGATCATCTCAGCCGCCAGGACTTCAAGGATGAGCTGCGCTTTACGCTTCTCGAGCAGAAACTGAGCCTTGCAGACCCGAAGGGTTTTCCGTTGGCCCTGGCGAAGACGCTCCAGCAGGCAAAGGTCACCGCGTACGTTGGTCCGTGCCAATCGGACCACACCTACCCGAAATGCGTGAGCGCTAGTTAGGATTGCGCGAGTATCTTCGAGTCCGGCCACGATCCACAGGCGGTGGCGTCGAAGGCGCAATCACCGAACAGGATTGATCGGGCACGGCGAGGCCGGTCGGCCGTAACCTTCTAGCAGTGGCTCAACTCGCCGCCGGCCGGCTCCCGATCCGAATGGATCTGCGGCACCCTGATGTCGCGATCGCTGGATTGGCGACGGCCGTCCCGACAATCCGTGTCGACAGCGATGACATCTTGGCAGCGCTGGGTCGCCTTCGTGGCCGTCGGCCGCATCGGCTTTCGGCGCCAACCGACGGCGCTCGGACACGGTTCTTTGCGGAACCGCTGAACACCGTCATCGAACGGCGGAGCCAGAGTGAGCAAACCGACGCCTATTTGAAGCACGCTCGCGCTCTGAGCCTCCAGGTATGCGTTGACGCGCTGAAACGGTCCGAGATTGACCGCGAGTCGATCGGGCTGGTTGTCGGGGTGTCTTGCACAGGCGTGATCCTTCCATCCCTGGATGCCGAGTTGGTCCCCAAGCTTGGACTCCGACCCGATGTCGCGCGCCTCCCGATCACCGAGCTTGGCTGCGGTGGCGGCGTGGCCGGCCTCGCCAGGGCGCAGGATTATGTCCGCGCCTATCCCGACCGCGCCGTCCTCGTGTTCGCCGTCGAACTTCCCTCGTTGACATTCCAGCCTGATGATCAGTCGGCCGACAATTTGATTGCGGCGATGGTGTTTGGTGACGGTGCCGGCGCCTGCGTTGTGCGGGCGGATACCGCCTCATGGGGCTGCGTCATTGAAGACAGTGCTTCACTCCTAGTCCCCGAAGGCGCCCAGCAGCTCGGATACGAGCTCCGCGACGGCGGTCTTCGTGTCGTGCTCAGTCGTGGGCTGCCTCGCGTCGTTGAGGGGCATCTGCGGGCAGCTGTTGATGGGTTCCTCGAGCGGTCCGAACTCCGAATTGCCGACCTCGATGTCGTTGCTGCCCATCCGGGAGGGTCGCGGATTTTTGACGCCATCGAGCGGTCGCTAGACCTCAGCTCCGATGCGCTGGCTGCCTCTCGCTCGGTCTTTGGGAGCTATGGGAACACCTCGAGCGCAGGGATTTTTTTCGTTCTCGAGGGTATCCGTCCCCTTCGGCGACCGGGTCGTGGCCTGGCAATCGCGTTCGGGCCAGGTCTGTCGATCGAGTTGGCCCTGATCCGCTTTCAGTGATCACGACGCGGAGGTACGTCGCGGTCCTCGCGGCTTTCGGACTCCAGCGGCTAGCAGAGCTTGCGTACTCGCGGCGCAATGAACGCCGCATTCGCACTCGCGCTGGGAAGGTACCTCAAGCGGCCGCCCCGCTGTTCCGGTGGATCGTGCTGGTTAATCTCGGGCTGTTCTCGTTGCCCGTTATCGAGCGAATTGTTCGTGGAGCTCGGCCCCACCGCATCGCTTCGGCGATTGGTTGGCTCGCGGCAATCTCGGCGCTCGTGCTTCGCCTCAGCGTGATCCTGAGCCTCCGGGATTCGTGGACCGCCCGAGCCCTCGTCCCGCCAGATCAAGTCGTGATCGAGCGCGGACCATACCGCTTCATTCGCCACCCGAACTACCTGGCGCTCGGGCTCGAGTTCGCGGGCCTTCCGGTCATCGGCGGCGCCTACGGGAGCGCCGTTGGCCTCAGCGTCGTGAATGCCGCCTTGCTCGCTGGTCGGATTCGCGCCGAAGAGCGACTGCTCGATGCTATTCCTGGCTATCGGGAGCGGATGGGATGGAAAGCGCGATTCATTCCGCGACTGCGCGCGATCACCGGCCACTGAATAGGGCCAGCCACTCGCGAGGCGTGATCCGCCCGAATCCCCAGTACCCGAAGTTGACGCCGAGCAATTTGGTCATGGCCTGGGGCGCGTGCTCGAGGCCCCGGACGCCGCGTCGAACCCGTGCCGGCTTTGCCCGCAGATAGAGCAGGAGTGCTGCCACACGACGGGGATCTCGAGTGATGGTGCGGTACGCGCGGCGATATGCGAGCTCAGGTGCCGGGCTGTCGATTGAGGTCGCGAACGCTCGCGCCTGGCGAAACGCCGTGGCGAGCCCCTCGCCCGTGATCGGGTCGCTGAAGCCAGCCGCGTCCCCCACAAGGAAGACGTTGTCTGCCGCCACCGTCGTCGCTTGATACCGAAACGGACCGACGGCGCGAACCGTGTCGATTGGAGGCGCTCCGCCAAGATTGGGACGCAGCTTGCACACGACGTCGCGATATCGCGCCTCGAGGCGCCCAGCAAATTCCTTCATCCTGTCCTGGTCGCAGAGGAGCGCAACCAGGCGGACGCCATCCTCGACGGGGGCCTCGTAGACCTCCAGGCCGCGATCGATCGTAATCCGAACCCATGGGTCAGGTGGGCCTTCCACAGCAATGTGTCCGACGATCCCGTAGCGATGCGGCGGCCGAGGCCCGACCGTTCGCCCGAGTCGGTGCCTCATGGGCGACCGAAGGCCATCAGCGACGGCGATCCACCGACCCGAAACCTCCCCCTGGCTGGTAACCGCGCAAGGGGGCCGACCGGGCTTGTTCTGGATATCCAGGACGCGAGTTTTCGGGTAGAAGGTGATGCTCCGATCCTTGGCGATTTCAGAGACGAGAAGCGCGTCAAATCGGAGGCGCCGGACGCCGAGACCAAGCGAGCCAATCGGGTGGGCCGGAAACGGCACGGCGGTTGGGCGTTCGCCGGCGAGGCCGAACTGGATTCCCTGCAGCGTGGTCGAGCTGTCCGGCTGTCCATCGATCCCGAGCTCCCGCAGAACGGCGCGGCCGCCCGGCATCAGCCCCTCGCCGCATGGCTTATCCCTTGGAAACGATTCCTGGTCGAAGATGGCCACTCGGTTTCCGGCCCGAGCCGCGAAGAGGGCTGTGGCTGCGCCAGCCGGCCCAGCCCCGACCACAACGACATCGACATCTGCGCTGCGACCTGCCATCGGCTTCAACAATAGGGCCCCGCTCGTATCGGACCGTTTTCGGCAGGGTGATCGGCAATTGACCGCCCGGGCTTACGCCCGGGCGGTAGGTCGGGGAGGAGGATAGCGTTAGACGCGTACGACTGACTGCCGGCGCCGAATGCCGAGGACCGCGGCGGCCCCCACCATCGAGCCGAGCAGGAACGGAATCATCGCCGCCTCGCTGCCGCCGCTGGCCGAGCCCATCATCAGGCCGCCGCCGGTGGTCGCGAGGGTCAGAGGCCCAGCGGCCGCGGCGTTGGCGCCGCTGAGGCCGGTGATCACGGCGGCGCTAACAGCGCCGCTGCCGGCGGTTGTACCGCTGGTGCCCGATCCGGTGCCGGTGCCGGAGCCCGTACCTGTGCCGGAGCCGGTGCCTGTGCCGGAGCCGGCGCCGGTGCCGGAGCCCGTGCCGCTGCTGACGGAGTCGTCGTTGTCGGAGTCGGAGCTGCCGCTTCCCGAGCCGGAGCCGACAGTCCCGGTGGTCGTGGTGCCGGCGCTCGAGCCTGAGTTGGAGATCGCGGCCGTCCCGCTCGAATTGGGTGAGGCCTCGGCGCTGGAGTTGCCGGTCAGGGCGGCGCTGGTGATCTGGTAAATGACGCTGATCACGCCGCAGGTCGCCATCACCGAGTTATTGGTGGTCGACGTCTGCGTGGCGGTCGAGCCGCCCTGTGACCCCTCGCCACTCTGGCTGGGCGTGACGTTGGCATCGTTGCTGCCGCCGTTGGCCGTGCCCATTGCCGTCGGGTTGCAGGTGATGTCGATGTTCCCGGCGATGATCTCGCTGGTCGCCGAGGGGTTTGAGGTCGCGTTCGAGTCACCGACAGTGGATGTTCCCGTCGCGTCGGGCGAAGAGGAGGAGTTGGCGTTGCCCCCCTTCGTCGTGTTGCTCGTGCTCGAGTTCGCGCTCGCGCTCGAGCCGCCACCGTTCTCATTGGACGACGACCCCGAGGCGTTGGCGCTGGCATTGCTGCCATTCGTGTTGCCGTTTGTCGCCGAATTGGCGCCCGACCCGGACCCGCTGATGGCCGCGACGGCGTTTGAGATCGCCTCCGCCTCGGCACTCGAGACACCGGTGACGGCCTGGCCGTTCAGCGTGTAGGAGACCGTGATGGTCCCGCAGCTGGCGGTCACCCCGTTGGTGGTGGACGCTGACTGGGTCCCGCTCGACCCGGCCTGCGAGCCGTCGCCACTGCCTGACGGTGTGACGTTCAGCTTGTTGCTGCCGCCGTTGGCGGACCCGTTGGCCGTCGGATTACAGGTGATCGTGATGTTGCCCGCATGAACGGTGCTCGACGCTGACGGCGACGAGTTGGCGTTGGACGCGCCGACCGTCGACGTGGCATCGGCTGAGGGGTTCGAGCTGGAGGTCGCGTCGCCACCGGTGGTCGATCCGTCGGTGGTCGACCTGGCGCTCGCGCTGGATCCGGCTGACGAGCTGTTGTCGCCGCTGCCGGACGAGCTGGATGACGCGGACGCCCCGCTGCCGGTCGTGCTGCCGTTCGTGGTCGATGACGCGCTGGACCCGGAGTTGCTGATCGCGGCAGCGCCGGTCGAGCTGGGCGATGCCTCGGCGCTCGACGCGCCGGTCGCGGCCGAGCCGGTGTTGTTGACGGTCACCGAAATATTGCCGCCGCTGGCATTCGTGGTGTTGCTCGTGGCCGAGGATTGCGTTCCGGTCGATCCGCCCTGCGAGCCACTGCCACTCTGGGTTGGCGATACGGTGTTGTTGTTGCTGCCCCCCGACGCATTTCCGGACGCGGATGGCGAATTGTTGATATTCACGTTGCCGCCGGTCACGTTGCTCGTCGACGTGGGTGACGATGTGGCCGTCGAGTTGCCGACGTGCGAGGTGCCGGTGGCCGACGGGGACGAGGTCGAACTGGCCGAGCCGCCGGTTGCGGTTCCGCTGGTGGATGAGTTCGCGCTGGCGCTTCCACCCCTACCGCTGCTGGTTGCGGTCGCGCCGGTGCCGCTACTGCTCGTGCCGCTGGTCGTTGTTTGGGCCGTCGAGCCGGACCCGCCGATGGTTGCCGTCGAATCGGCAAATGCCGGTGAGACTCCGGCCACCACCAGGCCGGCCACGGCGACGCCGGCCAATGCCGACGCCCTCGCGCCTCTGAGGATGGTCCGGAGGTCGAACGCGTCAGGGCTGAAATACTGCATTCGCATCGCCTCCATGAAAACCGGGTTGCGGTCAGTTCCCGCAGGCCAGACGTTATGGGGGCGCTATCGCATTAGGCGCAAGTCGAATACGACGAGCGGAGTAGAAACGAAATAAACGAAATAAAGAGTTCTCGATTCCTCGGCGATCTGGGGGACATGCGCTCGATAGCATTGAATCATGCTGAAGTCGACGCGGCTGAGGGCCGCGCTTTGGAGACATCGCGTCGCCTGGGCTGTCGGCCTGTTCGCCGTCCTGGTGGCGAACGGCTTCGCCCTGCTGCAGCCGTTCCTGCTCGGGCGCGGCGTCGATGCGGTCACGCGTAACCAGGCCGGGCGCTTGCCGTTCATCTTCCTCGCCATTCTTGGCGCCGCGGCGGGTGACGCCGTATTCCGGTTCGCGCAGCGGCTGAGCATCAACCGCGCGTCGCGCCAGATCGAGAACGAGCTGCGCCGCGACCTCTTCCAGCACCTGCTGCGCCTCGATCAGCGCTTCTTTCAGCAGATCCGCACCGGTGACGTCATGGCAAGGGCGACGAACGACCTCAGCGCCGTCCAGCAGCTGATCGGAATGGGCTTGATGAACATCGCCAATACGCTCGTGATCTTCGTCGCCGCGGTCACCCTGATGGCCCTGATCGACTGGCAGCTCACCATCATGTCGGTCTCCCTGCTGACACTGCTTTCGCTCGGATTCCTGCTGCTCGGTCCTCAGATCCAGAAGCGCTTCCTGAAAGTGCAGCAGGAATTCGCGGCCGTCTCGTCCAAAGCGCAGGAGAATTTCTCCGGCATCCGCGTCGTCAAGGCGTATGTCCAGGAGGAGGCGGAGGAGCGGAACTTCCGCGCCGTCAACCAGGGCTACGTCCAGGCCAACGTTGCCTGGGCGTGGATCAACAGCGCCCTTTGGCCACTCTTCGGTCTGCTGGCCGGGTCAGCGGCCGTCGTCCTGCTCTATGTCGGCGGTCAGCACGTCGTGGAGCACCGGATTACGATCGGCCAGTTCATCCAGTTCAACACCTACCTCATCCTGCTGTCATGGCCCATGATCGCGCTGGGCTGGGTGGCCAACATGTTTCAGCAGGGAGCCGCCTCGATGGGCCGGATCGAGGAGGTCCTCCACGAACAGCCCGCCATCGCGTCGCCACCCCAGGCGATCGTCCCCGAGAAGGTCGCGGGGGATGTCGTGTTCGACCACGTCACCTTTGCCTACGACGGTGAGCCGATCTTCGAGGACCTGACGCTCCATGTCGCCGCGGGCGCGACCCTCGGCGTGGTCGGCGGCACCGGCAGTGGGAAGAGCACCTTGGTTCGGCTCCTGACTCGCGTCTACGATCCGCAGGCCGGCCGCATCCTGCTCGATGGCATCGACATCCAGGATCTCCCCCTTGACCTTCTCCGCCGCGAGATCGGCTATGTGCCGCAGGAAGCGTTCCTCTTCTCTGACACGCTGGCCGAAAACATCATGCTTGGCGCCCCCGACGCCTCGGCCGAGGCGGTAACCCGGGCGGCCCACCGATCGCAGCTGGCCGCCGATCTCGCGCAGTTCCCCGACGCCTTCAACACCATGATCGGCGAGCGTGGCGTCACCCTGAGTGGAGGCCAGAAGCAGCGCACCGCCATCGCGCGAGCCCTGATCAAGGAGCCATCCGTGCTCGTGATGGACGATGCCCTCTCCAGCGTCGACACCAGGACCGAGGAGGAGATCTTGAAGGGCCTGCGCGACTTCATTCAGAAACGGACCAGTTTTGTCATCGCGCACCGGGTGTCGACGATCAAGGATGCCGACCGGATCGTCGTGCTGGACGAAGGCCGGATCGTCGAGCAGGGCACGCATGCCGAGCTCCTTGCCCTGGGTGGCGAGTATGCGCGGCTCTATGAGCGCCAGCAGTTGCGGCGCGAGCTCGAGGAGGACGCCGGCATCGATCCGCCGTCGCGGAAACCATGAGCGTCCGCGGGGCCCGGTGGGCCGGCGGCAACGATGAGGTGCTGGGAAAGGCATACGACGGCCGGCTGATGCGACGCCTCTGGGCCTTCGTCCGACCGCATCGGATGCTTGGTGTGATCGGCCTCGTCCTGCTGCTCATCAGCTCGTTGAGTGACCTGGCGGGACCCTACTTCACCCAGCAGGCGATCGACCACTACATCAGGCCAGGGCGCCTGAATGGCTACGGGCAGCTGGCTGCGCTCTGGATGGTGGTAATCCTCCTGAACTTCGGCGCGCGCTACTGGCAGAGCTTTGCCATGAACTTGCTCGGCCAGCGGGTGATGTTCGACGTTCGGAATGCGATCTTTGCGCACCTCCAGCGGATGTCGCTGACCTACTTCGACGGCACGCCGGTTGGGGTTCTCGTGACCCGCATGACCAATGACGTCGACGCCCTGAATCAGCTGCTGACCTCCGGGCTGGTGGCCGTGATCGGCGACCTCTTTTCCCTGGTCGTGATCGCCGGCTTCCTGCTCTGGGTGAACTGGCAGATGGCCCTGGTCGTGTTCCTGATCATGCCCGTCGTGGTCGCGGTCACCGCGGTGATGCGCACGCAGATGCGCGAGACCTATCGGGCGATTCGTACCCGGATCGGTCGGATCAACGGCTTCCTCCAGGAGGCGGTCTCGGGCGTCCTCACCATCCAGCTCTTCAACCACGAGGAGCGCACGCTGCGGGATTTCGATGCACTCAACGAGGACTACCTGCGAGCCAACCTCCGATCGGTGGCCCTGTTCTCGATCTTCATGCCCTTGATGAGCTTCATCGGCTCGCTTACCTTTGCGCTGATCCTCTGGGTCGGGGGCGGCCGCGTGATCCAGGGGGCGCTGACGCTCGGGACGCTGGTCCTCTTTCTGCAACTCTCGGACCGCCTCTACCAGCCGATCCGTGATCTCTCGGAGAAATACAACATTTTGCAGGCGGCGATGGCGGCCTGCGAGCGGATCTTCGGCATTCTCGACGAGCCGGCGCGCGACCTCGACGAGCCGGGCGCGATCCGGCTGCCGGCGCTGCAGGGGGCGATCGCGCTCGATCACGTCTGGTTTGCGTACCAGGGCGAGGACTGGGTGCTTCGTGATGTCTCGATCACGATCGCCCCCGCCGAGAAGGTGGCGGTCGTCGGCGCGACCGGGGCGGGTAAGACATCCCTGATCAGCCTGCTGACCCGCTTCTACGACGTCCAGCAGGGGTCGGTCACCGTTGACGGCCACGACGTCCGGACGCTCTCACGCCGTGACTTGCGCCGGCATATCGGGGTGATCCTCCAGGATCCCTTCATCTTTACCGGGACCGTCGCCGAGAACATCGCGCTGGGCGAACCGATGGCGCGGAGCCGGATCGAGGCCGCCGCCCGCGCGGTCAACGCCGACCGCTTCATTCGCCGGCTGCCGCAGGGCTACGATCAGCCGCTGCATGAGCGAGGATCGGACCTCTCGACAGGGCAGAAGCAGCTGATCGCCTTTGCCCGCGCCCTGGCGTTCGATCCGGCGGTCCTGATGGTGCTCGACGAAGCCACCGCCAACGTGGACACGACCACCGAGGCCATCATCCAGGACTCCCTTAAGACGCTGATGCAGGGCCGGACCTCGATCATCATCGCCCACCGGCTCTCGACCATCCGGCACGTCGACCGTATCGTCGTGCTTCACCGCGGCCGCGTGGTCGAGACCGGGAGTCATGCTGAGCTGCTTGCCCGGGGCGGGGTCTACTTTCGGCTGTATGAGCTGCAGTACAAGGACCAGGCCCCAGCGCTCTCCGCGTGAGCGTTCACCTCGATGCGCTAGCCGACGAGGTCTTCGACGCCGCCTCGGCGCTCGGCCGTGGGGACGGCGTGTCGACCCGGCTGCCGTTTGGCGAGGTTCGGCGCAACCCCGCCTACCCGGACCTGTTTTTCCTCAATGGGATTTCCGGCCTGCGGGCGCCGGACTGGACCGTGACGGACGTCGAGCGGGCCGTGGCGGAGCACCTCCCGGGAATCGGACTCGTCCGGATCACGAGTCGCGACCCGGGTACGATTGCCCGGCTCGGCCCGCAGTTCGCCGAGGCAGGATACGAGGCGGAATGCCGCGTCGCGATGGTGCAGGTCGCGCTGCCGGAGGGTGCCCGAACCAGCGGCGTGGAGATCGGCCCGGTGGAGACGGCGACGGATTGGCGGGATTTCGAGTTGTCGATCAGCAACGACAGCTCGGAACATCAGTGGACCGGCGCAATGACCCGTCAGCTGGTCGATCTCTATCGTGCCCAGGCGACCAACCCCTGGCAGTCCTGGCTGCTCGCCCGCGCGGCGGGTGAGCCGCTCGGGCACGTCGGCCTCTATCAGCACGCCACGGTCGGGTATCTGCATGCGCTCTTTACCCGCGAGACGGCGCGACGACGCGGGGTCGGGTCGGCCCTTGTTGAGGAGGCGGGACGTCGAGCCCGGGCCATTGGGTGCGAGCGCTTGACGTTGCAATGCACTCGGGATTCGTTCCTGCCGGCCTATTACCGGGCGTTCCGCTTCCGCACGGTGGGGGAGATGTGGATCTGGATGAAGCGAGTCGAGCCGTGAGCCCATGGAGCGCGGAGTTTCGACTGGTCGGCCCCGGTGGGGAGCCGATCGACCTCCGGCGCGTCTTTCTCTCGCACGGCCTCGCGGCCTTGCCGCCGATGCGCCTCGATGAGAAGACCGGCCTCTTCGAGATCACGGTCCCCATCGGCCGCGGCGCGCGAACCCTGACGCTAGGGCCGTCGCGCCCCGGGTTCGCCACCGTCACGGTCGCGGGGCCCCCGCCGGGCGCGACGACGGCCGCGGCGGTGATGGCGAGGACGCGGCACGTTCTCAGCCTGGACCAGGACCTGGCGCCCTTCTACGCGCTGGCGGCTAAAGATCCGGACCTCGCCTGGGTGACCTCCGGCGCGGGGCGGATGGTCCGCAGCCCGACCGTTTTCGAGGACGTCGTCAAGACGATCTGCACCACCAACACGTCCTGGGGCGGCACCACGCGGATGGTCAACGCCCTGATCGAGCACCTCGGCGTCAAGGCCCCGGGTGCGCCGGTCAGCGGGCCATTCGGGCGGGCATTCCCGACTGCTACGGCGATGGCAGCGGCGGACGAGGACTTTTATCGCCGCGTCGCCGGGGCTGGCTACCGCGGCGCCTACCTGCGCGCGCTGGCGACGTCGGTCGCCGACGGCTCGGTGGACCTTGAAGCGCTTGGTGCCGCTTCGCCCGACGAGCGCACGGATGATCAGATAGAGGAGGACCTGCGGGCGCTGCCTGGCGTCGGACCGTACGCCGCAGCCCATGTCATGCTCATGCTGGGGCGAACGTCGCGCCTCATCCTGGACTCCTGGACGCGTCCCACCTACGCCAAACTGATGCGTCGGCGTCGCCCGGTGAGTGATCGCATGATCGAGCGTCGCTTTCGACCGTACGGCCGCTACGCCGGCCTGGCCTTCTGGTTGTTCCTGACCCGCGACTGGCTCGACGCTTCCAATTGATTTCGAATTCGGCGGGGCCGTTCCGGCGTATCGTGGGTAGACCATGGCTGTGGCAGACCTTCGCCTCCTGATCGTCTCGGCGAACTCGCTGGCGCGGGGCGGCATGGAAGCCGTGGTGGACGGCATGCCCGGGGTTCGCGCGGTCGGCTCGGGTGGCCTCCCGGACGCCGCCTCGCTCGCTGGCCAGCTCCAGCCCGAGGTTGTGCTGCTCGACGTTGGTGATGGCGAGATCGAAGACCTCGATGCCATTGGCCGCCTGTCGACCGCCCAGCCTGGCCTTCCGATCGTGGCGGTCGGCGGTGGCACGCTGGCGGTGGCGACCGCGCTCAGCTTCGGCGCCTCGGCCCTGCTCCCGGCCGCGGTCGAGGTGGAGGTGCTTCGTCTGGCGCTGCTCTCGGCAGCCCATGGGCTGGTGACGATTGCCCGGCCCGACCTGGTCGCCCTCCTTCCGGCTGAAGACCCGGGCGAGTCACCGGTCCGCGTCAACGCCGAGTCCCTGACCGGGCGCGAGCTCGAGGTCCTCCAGTTGATGGCGCGAGGATTGACCAATCGGCAGATCGGCCGACGGCTCGGCATCAGCGAGCACACGGTGAAATTCCACGCCGGTGGTCTCCTCGGCAAGTTGGGCGCCCGCTCGCGGGCTGAGGCCGTGGCCCGCGCGATCGGGTTAGGCTGGATCCTCGTCTGACGGATAGAAGAAAGGAGCACTGATGGATCAGGACGGATACGGCTACAAGGCGACCGAGAAGGCGATCGACCGACTCCTGGAGGACGCCCGCACCCTGTCCCCGGCCGGCATCGAGCGCGCTGCCTGGGGTTGGGACCGGCACGAGGACCCGGTCAACAAGCGCCGCTTCCGCGAGGCCGAGAAGATGGCGCTGCACGCCCTCGAGCAGGCCAACCGCGGCGATACATGGGAGAAGGCGCGCCGCGATGTCCTCGAGCTGACGGAAGGCCGGTCGTCGGTCGTGTCCTGGAAGGTTGAGCATGGCGACAAGGGGCACAAGGCGGAGCATGCCGCGCTGGGCGCGGCGATGGGCGTGCTGGTCAAGGACCGGATCGACCATGCGCACTACGCAACGCTGGTCCAGCCGATGGCCGAGGCACTTCCGTGGCTCCTGCCCGAGGTGCCGCCGGAGCCACGACGCCGATGATCGGCGTCCGCATCGAGCCGCACGCCGCGAAGGCGCGGCTGGACGCCGGGGAGGCGGTCGCGCTCGACGTCACGAGCGCCCTGGTTTGGCCGGCGGTCAACCACCGGATCCCCGGTTCGGTCCGGGTCCTCCCTGAGCCGGTGCTCCGGGCGCTCGACGCCGCCCGGCCCGCCGCGGAGATCATGCCCCATTTCGGCGGCCTTCCCGCCGATCGGGATGTTATTGCCTACTGCACCTGTCCGGGCGAGGAGACCAGCGCGCGGATCGCCAACTTCCTTCGGAACCACGGTCGCCAGGCGTGGGCGCTCCGGGGTGGACTCGCTGCCTGGCGGACGTCGGGCTTTGCGATGGAGCCGAAGGCGCCGACGCCGGCGCGCGTGCCCTCCGCCGATGAAGACTGTCCGGACTGCGACCAGGACGTCGCCGAGCATCGCGCCTAGTATGTCCTCGCTTGACGACCTCTCGCGCGATCTGGGCGCGCTGGTTGAGCGCGCCGGCAGTGGCGTGGTGCGCGTCTCGGCTCGCCGCGGCCGGCCCGCGACCGGGATTGCCTGGGACGAAGACCTTGTCCTGACGGCCGACCATGCCGTCGAGCAGGAGGATGGGATCACCGTGTCGAACGGAACCGCCGAGGTCAAGGCCACCATCGCGGGTCGCGACCCCGGGACCGATCTGGCGCTGCTGCGGACCGACCGTTCGGCCGTCACCGTCCTGGCGCGCGGGAACGGCGCCGAGCTTCGGGTCGGGCAGTTGGTGATCGCGATCGGCCGGCCGCGGGAGATCCAGGCGACGCTTGGCATCGTCAGCGCGCTCGGGGGATCCTTTCGGAACTGGCGCGGCGGAGACGACCAGGGATTGATCCACACCAGCGCCGAGCTCCTCACCGGCTTTTCCGGCGGTCCGCTGCTCGATAGTGGCGGCACGGTTGTGGGAATCAACAGCTGGAACTACGGCCAGGGTGTCAGCCGAGCCCTCCCGGTTGAGACAGCCGAGCAGGCGGTCAAGGCGCTCCTGCAACACGGTCGGATCCGGCGCGCCTACCTTGGCCTCGGCACGCAGCCGATCCGGCTGGCGGCCCCGGCGGCGGCGCTGGCAGGACAGGACCGCGGCCTGCTGGTCGTGACGGTTGATCCCGGCGGGCCGGCGGCGTTAGCCGGAGTCATGCAGGGCGATGTCGTCCTCGCGGTCAACGGGATCGTCACCCAAAGGCTTGATGACCTGTTTCACGGGTTGCACCGGCTTGAGGTCGGCGCGGTCGCCGGGCTTCGACTGCTGCGAGCGGGCGAGGTCCGGGACCTGGCCGTGACGACCGGGGAGCGAGACGGTTGAACGCGGACTTGCCATGCCGCGCCAGATGGCGCTAGGCTGAGGATCGACCCAAAGGAGGAGCCATCGCTACCACCGCGACCTGCCACCATCTCGACCAGATCATGAATCCCAAGCCGCATACGAAGGGATGCGAGGAGTGTCTGAAAACCGGGGATACATGGGTGCATCTGCGGCTCTGCGAGACCTGCGGGCAGGTGGGCTGTTGCGACTCATCGAAGAACAAGCACGCGACGAAGCACTTCAAGGCGAGCCATCACCCGATCATCAAGTCCTTCCAGCCGGGTGAGGACTGGATGTACTGCTACATCGACAACGTAATGTTCGAGGACGCCTAACTTCGGCCGTTCTCAGGCGGAACGCCGAACGCCGGCGGTGAGGACGGATTCGTCGGCCTCAACGAAATCGCGGATCAGGGCATTCAGTTCGGCGCACTTTTCCAGAATTTGCTGACAGGCTCGGGCCCGCGCCTCCGGAGTCAGGTCGCCACCCTTGAGCAGGTCGGCATAGCCGTGGATGATGGTCAGTGGCGTTCGGAGATTATGACCCAGCAGGGCCAGTTCGCTGACGGTCGGATCTCCTGTCACGGCGCCCTCCTCTCAGTGATAGCGTCGCCTGTTCCGGCCAGGTTGTCAAGGACGACTTCGGTCGATTCTTTCTGAGGCCGGTTCCATGACAGCGGCCACGAAAATTTGCTGACATCGACACCATCATGGTTGTCGTTGCCGGGTCGGAAGAATCGCTATGCCGCCAGCGTCCCCTCTGATTCCGGCGTCTTGATTTCGACGACCTCGCCAAACCGTTGCACGGTCTCGATGGCGTCATAGAGTGATACCGCGCGCTCCCCTGTGACGAGGTCCGTCAACTTGATGTAATAGCTGCGGCCCTCCGGCCAGACCAGCGTGGGGACCCCGAACACCCCTTTGGTCACCGCCTCCTGGTGCTCGTGGGCGAGCGTCTCGAGGCTCGCCGAGGCCAGGTCGCGCTCCCAGCGAGCGATATCGAGCCGGGCGCGCTCGGCCACCTGCCGGTGCGTCCCGAGATCATCGACTCGTTGGTGATCCTCGTGGCGGGCACGCTGGAGTCCTTCCCGGAAGCGGTTGGCGGCGTCCTCGCCCTGCGCGCGGGCCGCGGTGGCGGCCAGGAAGGCGGGCAGTCCGGCGGCGGTTTGCTGCGCCTCCCAGACCGGCGGACCCGGCTGGCCCTCCTGAGCGTGGTGATTCTGGCTGAGGGAGAAGAAGCGCCAGGTCACGTGGACGCGGCCGGCCTTTTCGACCTCCGCCAGCCACAGCGACCCCCGGTATGCCCAGGGGCAGAGGAAGTCGATGTAGGCGGTGACCTCGGTGCGCGTCACAGGCGCTCCGCCATCGATGGGCTGACCGCGGTCACCAGCGGGATCACGTCGGATTCGAAGCGGTGCAGCGCGTCATGCTCGTAGGCGACCCCCGGGATGTAGGTGATCACGTAGTCGATCCCGGCCTCGAGCAACGGCTCGATCTTGTCCCGGATCGCGCCGGCGTCGCCGATGGTCGCCTGGTTGGCGAAGGTCTCCAGGGAGGTCTTGCCGCGGACGCGGGCGGTCGCGCGCTCCGGGTCGGCGCCCTTGGCGATCGGGAACAGGTTCAGGCTCGTGGACTTGACGATGTCGTCGTAATTCCGCCCCACGTCCTCGCAGTGCTGGCGCAGGATATTGAGCTTGTGACGGATTTCGTCGGGCTGCCCGCCGATGTTGCAGGCATCGCCCCATTTCGCCACCAGTTTCAGGGTGACGCGCTCGCCGGACCCGCCGATCCAGAGTGGCGGATGCGGCTTCTGCACCCCCTTCGGCTCGTTGATCGGTCGGTCGATCGTGTAGGAGGTCCCTTTAAAGGTCGGGTAATCCTCCGACCACATCTTGTGAATGACCTCGCAGGCTTCACGGAACATTGCCATTCGCACTTTGAGCTCGGGAAAGCCGTAGCCGTAGGCCCGCCATTCGTGCTCGTACCAGCCGGCGCCGATGCCGGCGTAGAGCCGCCCGTGGCTGGCGACGTCCACGGTTGAGGCGATCTTGGCGTAGAGGGCTGGATTCCGATAGCCGTTGCAGCCGACCATCTGCCCGATCCTCACGCGCGTGGTGTCTCGCGCCAGCGTCGCGGTGGCGGTCCAGCATTCAAAGGTCGCCTCCATCTCGGGCGTTGGCGTCGTGTGGAAGTGATCGAACAGCCAGATTGAATCCCAGGGACCTCTGTCGGCCGCCTGCGCGACCCGGGTCATCGCCTCGTACTTTTCGACCGGGTCCTTGATCTCGACCAGGTCCATCCGCCAGCCCTGGGGCACGAAAACACCGAACCGAATTGGCATAGCCAAGTTCTACCACGGGGGGCACGGCGCGTGACGGAATCGAATCAGCGCACAATGGAATTGCCCGGGAGGTGCGCATGGGAAAGATCGATCCGAAGAAGCAGGAAGGGAAGGACTGGACCGTCCGGTCGGGCTCGTTAGGGACGGGAGCCGGGGCGAAGAAGTTCAAAGGGCCCAAAGAGGCGCTCACGTACAACAATCCATTCAAGCAGTCGGTGGAGCGGGTCTGGTTCGACGGCAAGCTCGTCTACGCCGTGGACTGCGGCGAGGTCGAGGTCGATCCGAAAGAGGTCAAGATCGCCGAGGAGTACCAGGTCGTCTACAGCCTCGACGGCAAGGGCAACCCGAAGGAAGAGGTCAAAGGCCAGTACAACATCTACGACTCGGTTCCGGGAATGAAGAAGTACAGCCCGATCTGGCGCTTCAACTACGTGGTGGTCCCCCGCGACTACGAGCCAAACAGCCTTCGCTCCGAGGCGGACGTCCTGAAAAGTGGCTACAAGGTCCGAAAGAGCAACAACTTCGAGAATTGACCCGTGATCTAGGAGCCGCCGTGCGCGGCCAGGATTGACAAAGCCCCAAGCCTCGGGTACGTTGCAGCCACGCTCGAGCGCGGTGAGCGCAGGCGCGATCTCGTGGGGAGAGGAGGGAGTGGAAGCGACCGTTGGTGTCATCGACTGCCTCACGCTCCCTGGATTCGCTGCCGTCCGATAACCGGCGGCCGGTCGCGCCGCACGCCATTGAGGTCCGCCTCGAGGGGGTTCGCAAGAGCTTCGGCGAGGTCGTCGCGGTCGCCGGCGTCGACCTCGATGTGCGCGCCGGCGAGTTCTTTTCACTGCTGGGTCCGTCCGGGTGCGGTAAGACGACCTGCTTGCGCATGATCGCTGGATTCGAAGAGCCGACCGCCGGTCGCATCCTGCTGCGGGACCGCGATGTCTCCCACGTCCCCGCTTACGACCGCGACATCAACACCGTGTTCCAGGATTACGCGCTGTTTCCTCATATGACGGTGGCCGCGAACGTCGAATACGGCCTGATGGTCAAGCGGATCCGCCACGCCGAGCGACGCACCCGAGTGGCGGATGTCGTCCGCATGATGCGCCTGGAGCGCCTGGAGAACCGCAAGCCCGCCGAACTGTCGGGCGGACAGCGGCAACGGGTCGCGCTGGCGCGGGCGATCATCAACCAACCGCGGGTGCTGCTTCTCGACGAGCCGCTCGGGGCGCTCGACCTCAAGCTTCGCCAGGCAATGCAAATCGAGCTCAAGTCGATCCAACAACGCCTGGGCATGACCTTCATCTACGTCACGCATGACCAGGAAGAAGCACTCACCATGAGCGATCGCCTGGCGGTCATGAACCAGGGCCGCATCGAGCAGGTGGGGACGCCGGCCGAGGTCTACGAGCGGCCGGCAACCGGCTTTGTCGCCGGCTTCGTCGGTGCCTCGAACGTGCTCAGCGGTGAGTGGGCCTTTGCGGTGACGGGCCAGCGTGCGGCCATTACGGTGCGACCCGAGAAGATCCGGCTTGGTGGCCCTGATGAGCGGCCCAACCCGGACGAGGTCTCCGCACCGGGCACCGTTCGGGACGTCGTCTACGTCGGAGCCTTCACCCGGTACGTGGTGGATCTCGACGGCGGCGCGGAGCTCGTCGTCATGCAGCAGAACCTGACCATGTCATCGATGGACGTGCTCAAGGCACGCGGCCGCACGGTGCGGCTGTTCTGGAACCGGGAACACAGTCGCGTCATCGCGCAAGGGGGAAGCGATCGTCAAGAAGAAGAGGAGGTCACAGGATGAGACATCGCGGAAACCTGGTAGCGGTGGCCGGGGTGATGCTGGTGCTTGCCGCTTGCGGTGGAACCCAGTCATCAAACCAGCCGGCGACAAACCTGCCACAGAGCATTGGCCCCGGCGAGGGAGCGCTGAACCTGGTCGCATGGACCGGCTACGTCGAAAGTGGCAAGACCGACCCGAAGGTCGACTGGGTCACCCCGTTTACCACGGCTACGGGTTGCAAGATCAACGTAAAGTTCGCCGACACCTCGGACGAGATGGTCACCCTGATGCGCCAGGGCGGCGGGACGCTGTGGGATGGCGTCTCGGCGAGCGGCGACGCGACCAACCGGCTGATCGCCCACGGCGACGTCGCGGAGGTGAACGTCAATCTGATCCCGGATTTCCAGAACGTTATCCAGTCGCTGCAATCGCCGCGCCACAACACGATCAACGGGCGGCACTACGGCGTGCCCTACATGTACGGGCCGAACGTCCTGATGTACAACACCGACGTCGTCACGCCGGCGCCGACCAGTTGGAAGCCAACCTGGGACGCCAACTCGGCGTACAAGGGAAAGATCACGGCCTACGACAGCCCGATCTTTATCGCTGATGCGGCGCTCTACCTGAAGGCCCATAACAAGAGCCTTGGCATCAACGATGTCTACGAGCTCACTCAGAGCCAGCTGGATGCCGCGATCAACCTGCTCAAGCAGCAGGCGCCGAACATCAAGAAGTACTGGTCGGCCACGACCGATGAGACCGATCCCTTCGCGAGCGGTGACGTCGTCATCGGCACCGCGTGGCCCTACCAGGTCAGCTTCCTCAAAACGGAGAAGAAGCCGGTCGCCGCCGTGGTGCCCTCGGAAGGGGCGACCGGGTGGGCAGACACCTGGATGATGTCGTCGCATGCGCAGCATCCCAACTGCATGTACCAGTGGATGAAGTGGACGGAAAAGCCTGACATCCAGGACCAGGTCGCGGAATTCTACGGCGCGACCCCGAGCAATACGAAGGCCTGCGACATCCTCAGCAAGAACATCGGGGACTCCGCCAACAAGGACTATCACTGTGGCGACAACAACTTCCTGAAGAACATCGCGCTCTGGAAGACGCCGCTGCAACAATGTGGCGATAGCCGCGGCAACACCTGCACCGACTACACCATCTGGCAGCAGAAGTGGCAGGGGGTTCGCGGAACCAAGTAGGGCATGGCCCAAACCATGGTCGAGAGGGGGGAGGGGCTCAAGACCCCTCCTCTTTCGCCCTTCAGTCAGCTCTCCCACCGCGTGGGCCTGTTCCTCTACCGATTTCCCGGCGCCCGATTGGCGCTGCTGCTGGGACCCGTGCTGCTCTGGATGGGCGTCATCTACCTCGGCTCCCTCGCCCTGCTATTCATCACCTCGTTCTGGCGCCAGGACCCGGTCAGCGGTGCCATCGTCCAGGACTGGGGATTCCAGAACTTCCAGTTCCTCGTCCAGGAGCCGGTCTACCGGACGATCGCCATCCGGACCCTTGGCATCGCGCTCGCCGTCACGGCGACCGACATCATCCTGGCCATTCCGATCGCCTACTTCGCCGCCCGGATCGCGACCCCGCGAGTACGCACCTTGCTCCTGCTCTCGATGGTCCTCCCACTCTGGTCGAGCTACCTGGTCCGCGTCTATGCGTGGCGCACCATCCTCTCCGGTGACGGGGTCCTCAACTGGACTCTCCATCAGTTGCACCTCGGCTCGGTCAACCTCGGCTTCTCCCGCTGGAGCCTCTGGATCGTCTTCTCCTACCTCTGGCTGCCCTATGTGATGCTGCCGGTCTATGCTTCGCTGGAGCGGATCCCCGATTCGCTGATCGAGGCGTCGACCGACCTTGGCGCCCGCTGGTGGACGACCTTCCACCGGGTGATCCTGCCGATCGCCTGGCCGGGCATCGTCGCCGGCTCGATCTTCGCCTTCTCGCTGACGCTCGGCGACTACATCGCACCTGAGCTCGTCGGCGACACCGAGTTCATCGGCAACGTCATCTACCAGGCGGTCGGGATCGCCAACGACATCCCGTTCGCGGCCGCCTTCGCGATCGTGCCCGCTGCGATCATGGGCGTGTACCTCCTGGTCGCGCGGCGCATGAAGGCATTCGAGGCGTTGTGAGCCGCGATCGGGCCATCGAGCCGCGCTCCATCCAGGTCGGGATGGGAATCGTCAGCGGCCTGGTGCTGCTCTTCCTCTACGTGCCGCTGCTGATCATCATCCTGTACGCCTTCAACCCGGCACGGTCACAATCCTGGCCACTCCCGGGCCTCTCCACGCGCTGGTTCACGGCCACCTGGAACAACCAGGAGGTCCGGACCGCGCTGCTTACGTCGATCAAAGCGGGCCTTGGCGCCACGAGCATCGCGCTCGTCCTTGGTAGCCTGGCTGCCTTTGCCGTCCATCGCTTCCGCTTCTTCGGACGCGAGACGGTCTCCTTTTTCCTGATCCTGCCGCTCGCCCTACCCGGAATCGTCACCGGCATGGCACTCAACTCGACGATCAATCTCGGTGGCCAGCTGATCGGCCTCTCCTTCAGCCTCTGGACGATCATCATCGGGCACGCGACCTTCTGCGTCGTGGTCGTCTACAACAACGTCATCGCGCGGCTGCGTCGCACCTCGACCTCACTGGTGGAGGCATCGCAGGACCTTGGCGCCGACGGCTTCCAGACCTTCCGCTATGTGATCCTCCCCAGTATCGCCACGGCGCTCATGGCCGGCGGGTTGCTGGCCTTCGCATTGTCCTTCGACGAGATCATTGTGACCAACTTCACGTCGGGCACCGAGATCACGTTGCCCAAATGGATCTTCAACAACTTGAGGCTTCCAAATCAACGGCCGGTCGTGAATGTCGTCGCGACCGTCCTGCTTCTCCTTAGTTTTCTGCCTGTCTACCTCGCCCAACGCCTTACCCAGGAAGGCGGCGGCCTGACCAGCCACGTCGCCGCCGAGCCGGCGTCAGACTAATGGCCGGAAGTGAGTGAGGTCCGTATCGAAACAAGGAGGACGTAATGGCAACCCAATACAAGGTGACAAAAGACAGCTCAATGACCGGCAACAACAATCCGGAAGCCATCGAGGAGGCGGTCAACGAATTGGCGGCTCAGGGCTGGAGGCTGGCCCACGTCGCCGCCTTCGCGGCGGAACATCAAGCGAACGTCTACTGCTTCTTCGAGAGAGAAACGCCTTAACCCAGCGACGCCATGACGTGCTTGATCTGGGTGTATTCCTCGAGTGAATACATCGACAGGTCCTTGCCGTAGCCGCTCTGCTTGTAGCCACCGTGCGGCATCTCGCTCACCAGCGGGATGTGGGTGTTGATCCAGACCGTGCCGAATTGCAGGCGACGGGCGGCGTTGAGGGCACGTCCGACATCTTTGGTCCAGACAGACGCTGCCAGTCCGTAGTCGACGTCGTTCGCCCAGGCGAGCGCCTCGTCGTCGTCCTTGAAGCGCTGGACGGTAACCACTGGCCCGAAGACCTCCTTGCGGACGATCTCGGACTGCTGATTCACATCGGCAATCAGGCTCGGCTTGTAAAAGAACCCACGACCGTCGATCTTCGATCCACCGGTGACGATCGTCGCTCCGCCTTTCCTGGCGCGATCGACGAATCCGCTGACGCGCTCCAGCTGCTCGCTGGCGACAAGCGGACCCATGTCCATGCCGTCCTCGAGTGGGTTACCGACCTTGACCGACTCGACCGTCGTCTTCAGGGACGAAAGCAGGTTGTCATAGATCTTTGTGCCGGCGATCACGCGCGTCGCGGCGGTGCAGTCCTGCCCGGCGTTGAAGAAGCCGCCGATCTTCACCCACTCGTTGACGGCATCCAGATCCGCGTCGTCGAACACGATCATCGGCGCTTTGCCGCCCAACTCCAGGTGGACGCGCTTGAGCGTCTGTGAGGCAGCCTTAGCGACTTCTTTGCCCGTGGCCACGTCGCCGGTCAGGGAGACCATGTTGACGCCGGGGTGGCGAACGATCCCGGCACCCACCGGTTCGCCGTCGCCCGTGATGACATTGAGCACGCCGGGCGGGAAGATATCCGCAGCCAGCTCGGCGAGCCGCAACGCCGTGAGCGGTGTCCACTCCGACGGCTTCAGGATGACCGTGTTGCCGGCGGCGAGTGCCGGGCCGATCTTCCAGATCGCCATCATCAGCGGGTAATTCCAGGGGGCGATCGAGCCGACCACACCGATCGGCTCGCGCCGGATCATGCTCGTGTAGCCGCGCATATACTCCCCGGTCGCGCGGCCTTCGAGGATGCGAGCCGCGCCGGCGAAGTAGCGCAGGTTGTCGGCGCACACCCACAGCTCTTCAGACAGGAACAGCGCGCGTGGCTTGCCCACATTCGCCGATTCGATGTCCGCCAGCGTGTCCGCGTCCGTGAGAACCGCGTCGGCAAGCTTGAGCAACATCTCCGAACGCTCGCGTGGCGTGGTCTCGAACCAATCGGTAAAGGCGGTGCGGGCAGCGGTGACGGCCTGGTCGACATCTTCCTCTGTGCCCTTGGGCACCTCGGCGATGACCTCGCCGGTCGCGGGGTTGACCACGTGCTGTGACTCTCCACCGGTGCTCGCGACCCACTTCCCGCCGATGAACATCTCCCGCCGCTTCAGCGCTGTTGTTGCCATGGCGTTCTCATCCTCCTGTCGCTGCACAACATCGTCGTTATCTGCTCAGCCGACTACATCCGCGCTGACGGGCACGTTCGAGAAGGCGTCCGGGGCCGCTTCGACCCTCTGCATCTTGTAGAAGGGGGAGTGGCGGCGGGCCATCGAATAGATCAAGGCCACGACGCCCAGCAGCATAACCGCAACTGGGACGACGACCAGGAACTTCCCGTTGCTCGCATCCACGGCGAAGGAGTCGCTCGAGGTCCAGTCGTTCCAGATCAGATACCCGGCGAGGGCGAACAGAAACGCGGCTGACAGCGCCGGAAAGATGCCGGCAAAGATCAATCCCTTGACGCTGTCGGGCAGCGCGCGCCGGTAGTAGACGACGCAGGTGATCGCGGCCAGGCCGTAGTAGACCGATACCAGGATGCCGAGGGAGGTGACGCCGGCATTGACGACCGCGTTCAGCCCGCCAATCGCCATGGAGAGCACGGCGACGGCACCGGCGATGAGCGCGAGGATCAGCGTGCCGAGCGCCGGGGTGCGCCACACCGGATGGACGCGAGCCCAGATCGGGCCGAGCACGCCGTCCCGGCCCATCGAGAAGGCCGTTCGTGCGCTCGGGAGCAGGGTCGTCTGGACGGTCGCGACGGTGGAGGAGAGGAAGGCGAGGATGGCGAGCGAGGCCAGGGGCTGTCCGACCATCTTGGCGGCGAAGGCCGACAGGGTCGTGGCGCTGTTGTCCTGGATCTCCTTGGGAGTCAGGACCATCTGGATCGAGATCGCGGCGACGAGGAAGATGAAGAGCAACGCGAGCATTCCCAGCATGCCGGCGCGGCCCGGGTTCTCGCGGCTGTTGGTGGTCTCCTCGTTGATGTTGGCAGCGGTATCCCAGCCCCAAAAGAAGAAGACGGAGATAACGACGCCGGCCGCGAGGCCACCCAGGGAGCCAAACGTCCGCGGGTCGAGCCAGCTCAGCGAGAAGGGCGAGCCGCCGCCGTGAAAAAAGCCGGCGATCGCAAAGCCGAGCACGATGAAGTACTCGAGACCGAGCAGAACGTACTGGAACCGCGCAGCCACCCGAATGCCGACCATGACCATGTAGGTGACGATCGCGAGCCAGATCAAGCCGATGACCATGGCGGCGCCCTGGCTGGCGACGGAATTGGTGTCGAGGTTCAACGGCCCGATCCCGGTCAGGCCGGTCGCGTTGATCAGCTGCAGGGTCGCCTGGCCGGCCTGGGGCGCGGCAAACGACAAGAAGAGGAGGCTTGCCAGGATCTGCACCCATCCGGTGAAGAAGCCAAGGCCCGGGTTCAGGAACTTGCCGACCCAGCTATAGGAGGCGCCGCAGTTGGGATCGACGCGATTCAGGTAGTAGTAGGCGACCGCGATTCCCATCACTGGAATGAAGCCGACCCAGATGGCGGCGGGCGCGCCCAGGGCGACCGCGAGCGCGAGGCTCCCGAGAGCCGTGGCGACGCTATAAGCGGGTGCGGTGCTGGAAACCGCAATGACGACGGTGTCAAGAAGCTTGAGCGCGCCGCGCTTTAATTCGGTCGGCTCGGCCGCGGTCCCGGCAACCGGGCGTTCGCGAACTGGGGTACGGATCGACATGTGTGCTTCCTCCTGCGAATTCATCCGGGATGGCAGGCGCACGTCTCCCTCGCGCCAGCGCGACTAGCATGGGGTGGCAACGGGCGTTCGTCAAGGGCCCTCCGTCCGAAAAGGGTGCCCTCGGGCGCTGGAACTCCTTATGATTTCGAGGATGGAAGACGGGCCGGGGCCTCGTTCCCGCGAGCTCCAGGCCGACCGTGACAAGTACGTGAGCCGCGGGATGGGCTCGACGATGCCCGGCTTCGCCGAATCGGCCGACGGGGTGACCCTGACCGACGTCGATGGGCGAACCTACCTCGACTTCGCGACTGGGATCAGCGTCATGAACGTCGGGCACCGCCACCCGCGCGTGACCAGGGCGATCGTCGAGCAGGCCCAGCGGCTGGTCCACTCCGGCGCCCCGGTGATGATGCCGGCCGCCTACGTCAAGCTGGCTCGGCGCCTTTGCGAGATCACGCCGGGGAAGTTCGAGAAGAAGGCGCTGCTGGTCAACAGCGGCGCCGAGGCCGTCGAGAACGCGATCAAGATCGTGCGCCAGGCGACCGGCCGCCCGGCCATCATCAGCTTCCACAACGCGTTCCACGGCCGCACGCTGATGACCATGACCGTCACCGGCAAGGTCTCCCCCTACCGCCAGAACTTCGGGCCTTACGCCCCCGAGGTCTACCAGGTGCCCTATCCGTACGAATACCGAAGACCCGCGGGCATGGCGGCGGAGAGCCTTGGCGGTGCCTGTGTCGAAGCCATTCGGCAGCTCTTCAAGACGACCGTGAGCGCCGACCGGGTCGCCGGCATCCTGGTCGAGCCGGTGCAGGGCGAGGGCGGATTTGTCGTCCCGCCGCCGGACTTCCTCCCGGCGCTCCGGAAGCTCTGCACCGAGCACCAGATCCCGCTGATTGTCGATGAGGTGCAGACCGGCTTCGGCCGCACCGGCACGATGTTCGCCAGCGAACACTCGGGTCTCGAGCCGGACCTGATCGTGCTCGCCAAGTCGCTCGGCGGCGGTCTTCCGCTGGCGGCCGTGGTCGGACGCAGCGAGCTCATGGATGCGACGCGGCCCGGAGGCCTGGGTGGCACGTACGGAGGCAATCCGGTCGCCTGCGCGGCGGCTCTCGCCGTAATCGAGGTGTTGATCAACGAGCGGCTTCCGCAGAAGGGCGCAGCGCTCGGGACAAGAGCGTTGGCGCGCATGCGCGGATGGGCGGAGCGGTTCCCCTGCGTCGGGGACGTGCGTGGTACCGGCGCCATGGTTGCCGTCGAACTCGTCACCGATCGATCGACCCGCGAGCCTGCGGCCGCGCTCACGAACGAGGTCCTCAAATACTGTCATGCGCACGCGCTGGCGATCCTGAAGGCCGGCCTGTACGACAACGTGATCCGGCTGTTATTCCCCCTGACCATCACCGAACGCGACCTCGATCGCGGGCTCGAGATCCTCGAAGAGGCCCTGGCCACCGCCTCCGCTTGACGTTTTCGATACGGCCCATCGAGCCGGCAAACCTGCAGGCCTGGATCGACCTTGCGAACCAGTGCCGGTACTGGCAGGTCGACCGCGAAAGCCCGCTCTTTGAGGATGGCCTTCGCCCATCCGGTGAGCCCTTCCTGCGGCTCGGTGCCTATACCGCCCACGGTGAAATCGTCGGGACGGCTGAGGCGTATCTGGGCGAGTACGGCGAGCGTTGGAAAGACCGCGCCGGCGGGTTCGTCTCCGTCTCAGCGCGATATCGCCGCCAGGGTCTGGGGACAAGGCTCCTCGAGGAAGTGGAAGGATTCGCTGGGCGCGCTGGCGTGACCTGGCTCGAAGGGGAGGCACGCCAACGCGACCTTGACGTGGTTTCTCGGGTGCTGGCGCCGCGCCAGTATCGGGAGCTTGAGCGTTACCAGGCGTCTCGCCAGGAACCGGCCAGGGTTGAGACGAGCGAACTCGACCGCCTGCGCGACGAGCTCAGTCGTCATGGCATTCAGCTGACCGGCTTTAACGAGATCGACTCGCCCGGCGCCCGAGAATCGCTCTATCGGTGCGCAATGGCGATTCATCGCGACATGCCCCATGAGGCGCACGTCGACTGGGACGATCCGCCGAAGGCAACATACTTCCGCCTGATGTTCGCCAATCCGCTGAGCCTCCGGGACGCGATCTTTGTCGCGCGTGATGGCGAAGAGATCGTCGGCCTCACGTATCTCGCTCGCCGGCCGGGCGGCGATGCCGAGGTTGGCGATACGGGCGTGCTGGGGAGTCACCGTCGGCGTGGAATCGGCCGGGCGCTGAAGCTGATGGCGACCCGGTACGCGGCCGAGCGCGGCTTTCGGTACGCCTACACCGACAACCGGTCGGACAATCAGGGCATGCTCGCCATCAACCGGCAGCTCGGGTTCATACCACATGAGGTTCTGGTCGTCTTCGAGAAGACGATCGCGAAATGACGTGCCCTGACCCTTCTAACGATAATGCGAAGCAAAAGCAGATTGGAGGCGGTTGAGGATGGCGGTGCCGATGACCAAGAAGATGGAGGAGTTCACGGCCGAGGTCTTTCCCACGATCATCGGGACGACCCGGAAAGACGGCTCAGTCGAGATGGTGCCGGTCTGGTTCGAGCAGAAAGACGGGTCCTTCTGGATCAACGGGGCGACGACCCGAGGCTGGTTCAAGCACCTGGAGCGCGACCCCCGAATCACGCTGATGCTGGTCGATCCGACGAACATGTGGCGCTGGGCCCAGGTGGAAGGGCAGATGGTCAAGTGGGCGGAGGACCCGAACGGTGACCACATCAACCATCTCTCGCATCGGTATCTAAAGAAGGATTACCAGGGTCCGCGCACGGGTCGGATCAAGATTCAAATCGAGCCGCTTCGGATTACCGGGTCGATCGATGGCCGTGGCTGATCAGCGCGCGGACCTCCCGCCCGCGGTCAACGAATTGGCCCGGCTTCCGGTTCTGACCGTCGTTGGCACGACGCGCGCCGACGGGGCCGTACAAATGAATCCCGTGTGGTTCGAATACCGGGATGGTGCCTTCTGGCTGAACAGCAACACCCGCCGGACCTGGCCGAAGAATGTTCAACGCGAAAAGGGCGCGCTGCTGCTCCTCGTTGATCCCAAGGTACCCGACCGGTTCGCGCAGATCCGATGCCGGCTGGCCGAAACCATTCCCGACCCGAGCCATGAGGTGATCGACCGATTGGCGCATCGGTATACGGGGAAACCATTCCGTGAGCTGGAGCCGGGGGAAGAGCGCATCACGCTCAGGCTGGAGCCGATCAAGGTCACCGGCCAGGAGATCTAGCCCGGATGGGCCTGCTCGAGCGGTCGGTTCAAACTGCCGACGGTCGAACGCTGGTGATCGAGGAAGGCGGCGATCCCCGGGGCCGTCCCATCGTGGTCCTGGCCGGTACGCCGAACTCGCGGCATCTCTTCGGTCCGACGATGGCCCTCGCCGCCGAACAGGGCATTCGCCTGATCGGCTACGACCGCCCCGGTTATGGTGGGTCGACGGCCAAGCCCGAACGCACCATCGCGGATGGTGCGAGCGATGTCAGGACAATCGCCGATGCGCTGGGCATCGATCGCTTCGCCATCTGGGGGATCTCCGGCGGCGGCCCGCACGCCCTTGGGTGCGCGGCACTCCTTGACGGTCGTGCCGTGGCGGTCGCTTCCCTGGCATCCCCGGCGCCCTACGGCGTGCCCGGCCTCGACTTCTTTGACGGGATGGGGGAGCTGAATGTCGACGACATCAAGCTGATGCTGAATGATCCGGATGCCGCCTGGAAGAAAACCCTGGCGGATCGAGAGGCGATGCTCTCGGCGACGCCGGAAGGAATCCGAGAGTACATGGGGAGCCTGCTGAGCCCGGTCGACTCGGCAGTCTTCACCGGCGCATTCGCCGAGCACCTGGCCCGCAATACCAAAGACGGGCTGGCTCCCGGCATCCAGGGCTGGTGGGACGATGGCTGCGCCTGGTTGAAGCCGTGGGGCTTCGAGCTCGACCAGATCCGCGTCCCGCTCATGCTCTGGCACGGTCGACACGACCGCTTCGTGCCGTTCTCACACGGGGAATGGCTGGCGAAGGCGATCCCCAACGTCGAGGCGCATCTCTCCGAGGAAGACGGGCACCTGACGCTCACCCATCGCCGGCTACCGGCGATCCACGCCTGGCTGCTCGAGTACTTCTAGCCGGTCAGGCAGCCAGGTAACGCGCCGCCGCGGCGGTGACGACGCGGGCGGCCTGGACGATCTCCGTCACAGCGATGCTCTCGTTGGTGTAGTGCGCCTGCCGGATGTCACCCGGCCCATAGAGGATCGCTGGAGTGTCGCCTTCATGGATATACAGGCGCATGTCCGACCCATAGGGCGCGCCGTCGAGTTCCGGGTCGAGGCCGAACTCCTCGCGATGGGCGTCGCGCAGGCTGGCGAAGGCTGGCAGGTCCGGGTCGATTTCGGCCGCATCGAACTGGCCCCCGTACCACTCCACGCGGGGCGGATGCTCCGAGAGCCAGGCATCCTTCTGGGCGGCGTCGGCGAGCGCCGCTTCGAATTGGCGTCGGACTTCGGCCGAGGTCATCCCGATGGGAACACCGACGCGCCCCTCGCACTGCAGGTCGTCGGGCACCATCGCGGACCAGGTGCCGGCGCGCAGGCGGCCAACGCTCAAGGCGTAGGCGATCGGATAACGCCGAAACAGCTCGTGCGGCGAGGTGTTCAGGCTCCGCTCCAGCCGCCGCAAGCGTGCCTGAACCAGCTCGAACTTGTCGATCGCGCTCACGCCCTCGTACCGGACGGACGCATGCGCGGCCCGGCCCGGGATGCGAAGTCGAAACGACAGGGCACCGGCCTGGGCTGGGATCATCCGGAGGCAGGTCGGCTCGAGGATGATTGCGGCGTCCGCGCGGTAGCCGCGATCGATCATCGCGAAGGTACCGATTCCACCGTCCTCCTCTCCGACCACGCTGTGCACGGTCAGGCGGCCCCGCAGGGGAATGCCACTCTTCTTGATGGCGGCGGCCGCCGCGATGGCGACGGCTAGGCCGGCTTTCATGTCGGCAGCCCCACGGCCATAGAGGCGCCCCGCGTGCGCGTGGCCCGACCAGGGAGACGCGTGCCATTGTTGGCGATCGCCCGGCGGCACGACATCGACGTGGCCGTTGAGGATCAACGAGCGATCGCCTTTCGCTCCAAGGATGCCCGCCACCAGGACGGCTTCCTGCCGATCGACCTCCATCCCGGGGAAGCGTGGATGCGCCTTCAGCCGGGGCAGGTCGGCCTCGAACTGGTCCACCTCCAGGCCGGCCGCGGCCAGGGCAGCCGCCACATGCTCTTGCGCCGCTCGCTCGTCGCCGGTCACCGATGGGATGCGGATCAATTCCTGCGCCAGCCGGACGCATGCCTCGGGATCGAATGCGTCAAGCGCCCGGGTGTCAGCCTGTTGCTGGATCACGCGCCTGAGTTTAGAAGGGGCGGAACTGTAGTTGCCCGACGTCGATCAGGTCGAGCGGCACCTGCAAGATCCCCGTGAGGTTGGCGACCGCGCCGAAAAAGGCAGTGCTCACCGGCCCAACCTGCCAGAGCAAGAAGATGACGAGGACGTAGGGGAGCATGCCGAGACGCTGGGCAGTAATCCGCATCTCGATCGAGAGCCAGGGCGAGATGATGCCGAAGCCGTCGAACGGAGGAATCGGCAGGAGATTGAACACGATCGCGGAAACCTGCAGAAAGAGAAGGAAGGCGAGCGCCGCCCAGAAGCGCCCGTCGCCGGTGCTGCCGTCCGGGATGTGCAGGAGAAAGGGCCAGCCGGTCAGGAGCGCAAACAGCAGGTTGCCCAACGGTCCCGCGGCGGAAGCCAATGACCGCCAGCCGTCGCTACGCATCGCGTTTTGATTCAGGTAGACCGCACCTCCCGGGAGGCCGATCCCTCCCAGCAGCAGGAAGACCACGGGCAGCAGGATGCTGAGCACCGGGTGCGCGTACTTCAGGGGATCGAGCGTCAGGTAGCCGGCGGCGACGACCGACCGGTCGCCGCCGAGGTAGGCCACCAGCGCATGGCCGAACTCGTGGATGCAGAGCGAGACGACCCAGCCGCCGATTACGAACAGGATGGAGAGCGGGACGGTGAACACGGGTGGAGGACCGATAAAAAGCCCCAGGCCGCCCAGGAGAAACGCGGCCAGTGGGATGCCAAAGACGGGGCTGACTCCGATGGCGCCCCGGAGTGAAGGGAGCGGAGCCCGTCGCATCGCGACAATCGCGGGCGCCGACCCGCTCAAGTACGCCCGGACCGAATAGATGCTGACGCCGGCTGCCTGGAGCAGGTCGGCGGTCGCCTTCGAATCGTTGTAGAGCAGGGCCAGGAGGATATGCAGGCTGTCGATCTGGTGATGTCCGACGGACTCCGCCTCGCGGTGGCTGTTGTTCAGGAGGTAGCGGGTCGCCGTCCCCATCGGGACCGCACTCCGGGCGGGGATGCTGCCGGCAGGCGTGGCCAGCGCCGCCTCGAGCTGCGCGAGGTTTGCGTTGAGCGCGACCAACGCGCGATGGCCAGGATCGTTCTTGGAGCGACCCATCGCGGCGAGCACATGCACCGGTAAGGTTCGGGCGGCGCCTTGTTCGGCAGCGATCCGCTGGGCCAGCTCAACCAGCTCGCGGGCCGGCGAGGTGAGCGGCAGGTCGCGGGCAATCTGGCCCAGCGACCAGGCGTCCGCCGGGCCGGTCTTGTCGGGCGGGGTGCTCAGGTCTTGACCGTGCCGATCCGCATCCGGAGGCGGCCTTCGATCTGGCCCAGCAGCCAGGCAGCGAACTGTTCGTGGGTCGGATGTTGCTCTTTGACGACGTCGAGCATCTCATCGTGAATGTGGGTGAGCAATTTCAGGAATTCGCTGTCGTCCAATCCCCCCACCTCCTCCACCATTGCGGGCGGTTCACGGTTGCCCAAATGATAGCCGCCATAGGGCAAAAGAAAAAGCGGCCCACGGGACCGCTTCCTCCTTCCTCAACGAGCCGCTACACGTCGTGATGTTCGACTTCGGTGACCTCGGTCGTGTGGACGTGGCGCCGACCGCCACCTGCCAGCAGGTTGAAAACCACCAGGGCGATGGCCACCAACAGCAGCAGGAAGATCAGGTTGCCTGCGATGTGCAGGGAGAAGCCGAGAAGCCACATGACGAACAAAACCACGATCGCCACCCAGATCAAACTCGCCATTGTTCACCTCCAGTCCAAAATCCGCCGTACTTATTGCCTAACAACTGACAGTGTGACTATCATCTATGATGGGTCAACCATGAACGGGAGTCAAGTGGACCGATGGCGGCGATAGCAGTCCCGGACGCCTGGCAGCCACCCTCAAATGTGTATCCGGGGGAACTTGCCGATCCGATCGCGTCGGCCAAGGCTGCCGGCCTGCGTTACGTGTCCGACCTGATGCCGGGCATTCGGCGCAAAAAGTCGGGTGAGTCGTTCTCCTACGAGGACGCTGAGGGCGACATGATCGAGGACGAGGCGACACTAAGCCGTATCAAGCGCCTGGCCATCCCACCGGCGTGGACTGATGTCTGGATCTGCCCGAACCCGATGGGTCACCTCCAGGCAACCGGCCGGGACGCACGCAAGCGCAAGCAATATCGGTACCACGAGCGCTGGCGTCAGGTCCGCGACGCCGTGAAGTACGACCGGATGCTCGCGTTCGCGGAGGCGTTGCCCAAGATCCGCGAACGCACCGACCGAGATCTCGAGTTACCCGGCATGCCGCGCGAGAAGGTCCTGGCCACGGTTGTCAGACTGCTGGAAGAGACCCGAATCCGCGTCGGCAATGAGGAGTACGTCAAGGAGAACGGCTCCTTTGGCCTCACGACCCTGCGCAACCGCCACGTCAACGTGGTCGGCTCGGACGTGCGCTTCAAATTCAAGGGCAAGAGCGGCAAGCACCACGACGTGCACCTGCAGGATCGCCGGCTGGCGAAGATCATCAAGCGCTTCCTCGACGTGCCCGGGCAGGAACTCTTCCAATACCTCGACGAGGACGGCTCGTACCACCCGGTCGAGTCGGCGGATGTCAACGACTACATCGGCGAGATCACCGGGGAGGACTTCACGGCGAAGGACTTTCGCACCTGGGCGGGCACCATCCTGGCGGCACGGTTCTTCCGCGAGGCAGAGGTCACACCTGAGACCCAGGGAGCCAAGAAGGAGCTGGTGCGGGCGATTGCCAAGGTTGCCGAAGAGCTGGGCAATACCCCGGCGGTCTGTAAGAAGTGCTACATCCATCCGGCGGTTATCGCCGCCTATCTGGCCGGCAGTCTCAAACCGATCGATCGGGCGGATGAGGGCAATCCCTACAACCTTTCCGCCGAGGAGCGGGGCCTGCTGGCGCTCCTCAGCGCTGAGGCCTCGGCGCCGAAGGCAAAGAAGGCAAAGAGAGCGAGCCGAAAGAAAGCGGCCTAGCGCTCGGCTCTAGGACTTCGGCTTGTTGGCGGCCTTGTTGCGATTCTTGTTCTTGGGGCGTGTCTTGGACTTGAAGCCTTTGGCGGTTCGTGAAACTTTCATCTGGCCGATTCTACGTGGTGTCTAGTCGAATTTGATCTTCTTTGCCTTATCGCGCTCGCGATCCAGTTCCCGCTCGTCTCGATCCTTTGCCTCGCCCTCGGCCTTGTTTTGACCGGCCAGTTCGGCCTCATGGCGCTCCATTTCCCGGTTGGCATGGTCAGCCGCATCTCGAACAATGTCGCGATAGTTCGCGGTGAAATCATCCACGCCGGTGTTGATGACCGGGCCGGGGACCGAGTTGTCCCAGCCCTGGAAGGCCGTCTTTTTCGAGACCGCCCCGTAGCCGGCCGACTCGCGCATGAAGTCGCCAAAGAGTTTGCGCCACTTCGGGCTCGGATCCTCGGACAGCTTCACGACCAGCCGTCCGGTCCCCATGACGACAACTTCCAGCGGGCTTATCTGCTGCGCCACCGGTACATATCCTAAAGAAGACGCGGGTTGTTCGAACGGTTAGCGCAGGGGAAACGCTTCGATGAATGGGGGGCATGTCCTCTGGGCGCTCCCCTGCGTTTGAAATCGTACTAGGCGTCGCCGCCCTCTGCAACGAGGATCTTTGACAGCCGCGCCCGTCAGTACCAGTAGTTGGAGCCTTCCGCGGAGGCCGAGCCTGTCGGAGGCGGCTCGTCGCGGAGCTCGCCCTTCGGGCCGGCGAGCTTTCTGACGGCCTGCTCGACGCGTGCGATCAACGTCTCGTAGTCCTCGCCGGGCCTGGCGCGGATTGGATCGCCCCAGGTCAGCGTGGTGTCGTGGAACCGGGGGAGACGGCGGAAACGCGGAAATACTTCGAACATGCCGTCGATATAGGCGGGCACGATGGGGACCCCTGCATCGACCGCCAGGATGGCGGCGCCCTTCTTGAAGGTGCCGATATTGCCGGTGCGGGAGAGCGTGCCTTCGGGAAAGATGACCACCGACCACCTGTGGGCGAGGTGCTCCTTCAGCCGGTCGAGCGCCGGCCGCGCGCCACCGCCACGAGGGATGGGAAAGGTGTTGATCAGGAGTCCGGTCAGGGCGCCCTCCCATTTGCGTTTGTAGATCGAGTCCGCCGCCGCTACTACGAACGACCGGTATCGGAACCGTTTGGGCATCGCCTGCAACATGGCCACCGGGTCGAACGCGCTGCTGTGGTTGGAGACAAAGATTGCCCCGCCCCTAAGGCCCTTGAGCCGTTCGCCGCCTTTCTGGCTAAGGGGGGAGAAGAGGTTCAAGAGTGGGAAGACCAGGAAGGTCTGGAGCAGGGCGCGGACCCCGCGGACCGGCGGAACCCGGGTCCAGCCGGGCGCATCGACTGGCGGATGGCTTGCCGTGCTCAACTCCCTACCCCTCGGCAACGCTGCCCCGCTAAAGTAGGGCTGCCATGCCGGAATATCGCCAGCCTATCAACTGATGGGTGATTCCGCCACCACCGCGCCGCTCGTCTCGGCCGAGATCAGCCGGAACCTGGCACTCGAGCTGGTCCGGGTCACGGAGGCCGGGGCCCTGGCGAGCGCCAGTTGGATGGGCCGTGGCGACAAGAACACCGCCGACGGCGCGGCCGTCGATTCCATGCGGCGGGCCCTGAGCCGGATCGAGATGGACGGCATCGTGGTCATCGGCGAAGGTGAGAAGGACAAGGCCCCGATGCTCTATATCGGCGAGAAGATCGGCACGGGCGACCCGCCCCAGGTTGACGTGGCCGTCGATCCGATCGACGGCACGACGCTGCTGTCAAAGGGCCTACCCAACGCGATTTCTGTTGTGGCGATGGCCGCTGGACGTGGGTCTCTCTACGACGCCAAGCACGTGGCCTACATGCACAAGATCGCGACTGGGGCCGAGGCGGCCGGGTCCTTCGACATCAACGATCCGGTTGCCGCCAATCTCCAGCACATCGCCCGCGCCAAGCGCATGCGCGTCAGCGCCCTCACCGTCGTCATCCTCGACCGCCCGCGGCACGAGGACCTGATCCGTGAGGTGCGGGAGACGGGGGCGCGGATCAAGCTGATCAGCGACGGCGACGTGGCGGGCGCGGTGATGACGGCGATCGATGGAACCGGCCTGGATGTCTTGATGGGTATCGGCGGCTCGCCTGAGGCGGTGCTCGCCGCCTGCGCTCTCAAGTGCCTGGGCGGCGAGATCCAGTGCCGCCTCTACGCCCGCAATGCGGAAGAACAGAAGAATGCCGAGGCGGCGGGGGCCAGCTTCCACCAGGTGCTGTCGATTGACGACCTGGTCCGCAGCGATGACGTCTTCTTTGCCGCCACCGGGATTACCGACGGCGAGTTGCTCCAGGGCGTGAAATACCACATGAACTGGGCCGAGACGGAATCACTGGTGACACGGAGCCGGTCGGGGACGGTGCGCCGCATCTCGGCGAGGCATCACTGGGCGTATAAGCAGCGGGAGTGGCTCGGCCAGCCCGAAGGCTAGGGTAGCGGTCGCGTCAGCCTGGGTTGTCGATCACGTACTGGATCGCGGTTCGTTGCTCCGTGATGGGCCGGATGAGCGTGGCCAGGACTGCCTGGTGGTCCGGGTGTTTGGCGTACGTTTCGAGCGCTTCCTCGTCTACGAAGTCGGCGACGAGCGCGAAATCGGCGTTGCCTTCCTGCACGCCCAGATCGCGTCCGAATCGATAGCTCTGGATGCAAGCGATCTTGGTCGGAAGCTGGTGTAAGGCCTCTTCTACCCTGGAGACGTCGGCGGCCGTCGTATCCGGCTTCCAGTGAAACAGCGCGACGTGCCGGATCACGGCGCTAGGAGCGGGCCGAGATCCCGGGCATCGGGGGCCGCTCGATCCTGATCCGATCCGCATCTTCGACGGCCTCGACCGTCTGCTGCTTGAGCTGAACCTCGCGGCGGAGCAGGCCGAGGACCTCGTTCCAGACCCGGGTGCCAAGGGCGATCAGAAACGCGTCGCCGCCCATGTTCGCGACGCGGCGGAGGCCGGACGGTGGCTTCGGCCCAACGGCATCCGCGAGCAGATTCGGCTGATAGATGGCGGCCAGCATGATGCCCGACCAGGTTCCGACGCACAGATGGCAGTGGATGAACTCGTCCAGCTTTGGATGGAAGGCGGAAATCCTGGTGCGGGTTCCGGCGAAAATGCCACCCTCGACGAGCGTGTAGGTGGCCTGGTGGCCGATCGCGGCCAGGAACGCGAAGCGCATCAGGGTGCGGCCCAAACTCATCTACGCGAGCTTAGCGGATAGCCGTCCATCGCCTTTCGCTTCGGGGGCCTGCGGCATATCGCGCCCGAGAGGCTCCAGGGCCTCGGCCACGGCGGCCAGTTGATCGGCAGAAAGCCGGTTGACAAAGTGACTCCGAACGCCGCGCAGGTGCACGGGACGCGCTCGCCGAACCCGGTCGACGCCGGCGGGCGTCAGCACCGCGAAGGTACCCCGGCGATCGGACGCACAGTGGCCGCGCGTGACCAGCCCGGCCTCGACCAGGCGGTCGACCAGCCGCGTCAGCCCGCTCCGGCTCAGCCGGACTCGCTCGGAGAGCTCAGTCATTCGGAGCCGGCGATCGGCGGCAACCGCCAGCTGGTACAGGACGTCGTACTCGGCCAGGGTCATCCCCTCCTCGGCCACCAGCTCGGCCTCGAGCCGGCGGAGGATTGAGGCCTGGGCGTCCAGGAAGGCGCGCCAGGCTCGGCGGCCCTGCGGTTTCAGTTGCGTGGCCATGTGGAATACATTGTGACACCGATTTGTTGTTGTGGGTAATGTTGATTACGCAACAATCGCCGACAATCCCGAACCGATAGGAGGACGAAAGAGATGAAGTGGGCAATTGACCCGAACCACAGCGCCGTAACGTTCACGATCCGCCACATGATGTCGAAAGTCCGCGGCCAGCTGAAGATCAAGGAAGGGTGGATCGAGGCCGAGAATGACCATTCGACCGCCAGGGTCGACGTGACCATCGACGCCGCCAGCATCGACACGGGCGTAGAGGCCCGCGACAACCACCTCCGGAGCGCCGACGGGCACTTCGACGTCGAGAACTACCCGGTTGCGACCTTCAAGAGCAAGACCATTGAAGGCAAGGACCCCAAGCACTTCAAGATCGTTGGCGACCTTACCCTGCATGGGATCACCAAGGAAGTCACGCTCGATGCCGAATTTGGTGGCGAAGGCAAGGACCCGTGGGGCAATCGCCGCGTCTCATTCTCCGCGACCACCAAGTTGAACCGCAAGGACTACAACCTGACCTGGAACCAGGCGCTCGAGGCTGGCGGCTTCATTCTCGGTGACGACGTCAAGGTCGAGATCGAGGTCGAGGCCATCCCCGCGCAGAACCCTGGCGAGGCCAAGGAAAAGATCGCCGCCGAGGCCGCCGCCGAGTCCCGCTAGACCGCCTTTCATCCCGAAGCCCGCCAGGGTGTCTGGCGGGCTTCGTTCCATAATTTAACGTCCCGGCATGACCGACCAATCGCACGCCCAGCGACCGAGCCTTGACCTCGATGGACGCTGGGAGTTCGTCCCGGATCCGAAGGCCCAGTGGCAGGCCGCCGACCTTCCGATCGGCACTCCAATCCAGGTTCCGGGCTCCTGGGAGGCTCAGTTGCCTGATCGCTTTGGCATCCAGAACGGCTGGTACCGACGACCTGTCTTTATCCCAACGACATGGCGCGGCCGTAACTGCGTCCTGCGCTTCGGAGCGGTCATGTACGCCTGCGAGATCTGGCTCAATGCTGCCCGGGTTGGCGGTCACGCCGGCGGCTTCACGCCTTTCGAGATCGACCTCACCTCGGCGGTCAGGTGGGGTCAACCGAATCTCCTCACGGTGCGGGTCAGCAACCCGCTCAATGCGCTCACCGAGTACCCGCCCCTGCCGCTCGACCAGAACCTGAACGCGAAGTACGAGAAGAACGAGATGAACCGGCTGCCGCTGGCCGAGGCGCCCCACGGCAAGCAGACCTGGTACTCGAGTCTGAGCGGAATCTGGCAATCGGTGCGGCTCGAGTGCCGGCCGCAGCGTTCCATCGACCACGTGCGGGTCTTCCCGGACGCCCTCGCGCAGCGCGTGCAGGCTCGCGTCTCCCTGCGAGGGGAGGGTGCCGATGCGATCGAGATGACCATTTCCGATCCCGATGGGGCCACCGTAGCCAGTGGATCGATCGACCGGCCGGGCGCGTCCTCGGATCTCACGATGACCATCCCGTCGCCCCGGTTGTGGGGGATTGGTTCACCGAACCTGTATCGGCTGGATGTGCGCCTTGTTGACCGCGGACGACCAACCGATTGGGCGACCGTTCGCTTTGGGATGCGCGACATCTCGACCGCGAACGGCCAGATCCTTCTGAACGGCGACCCAATCGTGCTGATGGGGGCGCTCGACCAGGATCTCTACCCCACGGGCATGTCGGCACCGGCGAACGGTCAGGCCGCGATCAAGGCACAGTTCGCCCAGGCGATCCGCATGGGTTTGAACGAGCTCGCCTAAGCCGACGGCATCACCTGGCTCCCCGCTCCCGAGCCGTGACCGCGTACGAGGTGGCGCGGGACCTGCTGGGCCTGCACGGCACCACCGCGTCGTCGGTGTTCCTTGCCGCCGCCGCTCGAATGCGATCGCCGCGCGTTGCGGCCATCGAGGCGGCGCTCTACGACGCCAGAACCTTGATTCGGATTCTTGGCATGCGGCGCACGATGTTTGTGGTTCCTACCGACCTCGCGCCGATGATTCATGCGGCTTGCACCCGCGCGATCGCCGTTCGCGAGCGCCAGCGCCTGGTTACGATGCTCGAGCAGGCCGGTGTCGCTCGCGACGGTGCCGGCTGGTTGGTCACAGTGGAGCGGTCGGCCCTGCGGGCGCTCGCCGCGCGCGGCGAAGCCACGGCAGCCGAGCTGGCGAACGATGTCCCCACCTTGCGGACGCAGCTGCGGCTGGCGCCGGGCAAGGATTACGAGGGCTCAGTCAGCGCTGGCTCGCGACTCCTGTTTGTGCTGGGCGCGGAAGGCCGCGTGGTCAGAGGCCGCCCGCGCGGGAGCTGGACGAGTAGCCAGTTTCGTTGGTCCGCCGTCGGTGCCCGACGCGCCAGGGAGCTGGAAGCGTGGCCCGTCGAACGCGCTCAGGCGGAGTTAGTTCGTCGCTGGCTCGCCTCCTTCGGTCCGGCCACCCTGGCCGACGTTGTGTGGTGGACCGGGCTCACAATCGGGGCGGTCAAGCGGGCACTGGCTCAAATCGCGACGGCTGAGGTCAAGGTCGAGAGCGGCACCGCGTTTGTGCTGGCGGATGACCTCGATGCGGTTCAACCGGGCGCGCCCTGGGCCGCGTTGTTGCCCGCGCTCGACCCCAGCGTGATGGGGTGGTTCGAGCGGAGCTGGTACCTTGGCTCGCACCGCGAGGCGCTCTTCGACCGATCAGGCAACGCCGGCCCGACCGTGTGGTGGGATGGCCGGGTCGTGGGTGGCTGGGGTCAGCGCGCCGATGCGCAGATCACGTTCCGCATTCTGGAGGACATCGGCGCCGACGGCCTCGCGGCGGTGGAGAAGGCGTCTGCTCGCCTCCAGGCATGGCTGGGGTTGGTTCGGGTTACCCCTGGCTTCCGCACGCCGCTGGAGAGATCCCTCGCCGATGGTGCTGGGTAGGCTTAGCGCGTGACAGTCGGCGGTACCCGCGTGTTGCTGATGCGGCATGCCACGGTCGAGAACCCCCACAAGGTGATTTATGGGCACCTCCCCGGGTATCGCTTGAGCGCGCTTGGGCGAGCTCAGGCGGCGGCGGTGGGCCAGTCGATAGGTGACCGCGGCATCAGACGCATCCTGCACAGCCCGCTGGAACGAGCCCGCGAGACCGCGGAAATCGTCAATGCTCAGCTCCCCGAGCCGGTTGGTCTCCAGGAGGAACCAGCCTTGATCGAGGCCGAGTTCGGCCGCTACCTTCAGGGGGTGCCGTACTGGCAGATTCCTGTTCGTCGCCCTGGCTGGATCCTGCACAGGATGCGACGGGGTTTTCTGAAAGGCGACGAATCGATCGAGTCAATGGGGGGCCGGATCATCGAGGTGGTGCATCGGCTCGCCCGCGATCATCCGAATGAAGCCTCTCTATGCGTCAGTCATGCCGATCCGCTGCAGGCAGCCTGGATTCTTCTCGATGATCGGCCGCGTACCGAGCATGAGATGAATCGCAAGCAGGTGGGTCGTGCTGGCCTGCTCGACGCGATCCTCGAAGGCGACCGCGTCGTGTCGACCACCTACGTGCCGCCGCCCACGGTCGTCTCGATGACCAAATCATGATCGACGAAGGCTGGGCGTTTAGACCGGCGTTGGAGCAAGCCAGTGCCATCGCCGCGAAACAGATCAAGCCGCGCGAGCTTGTGGACTTGTACTACGAGCGGATTGCGCGAGTCGATCGCGACCTGCACGCCTATGTCCTCCTGACCCGGGAGCTGGCCGAGTCACGGGCGGCAGAATCCGAGCGGAGGGTGGCCGCCGGCGAGCGGTTGGGGCTGCTTGAGGGCGTGCCGGTCTCGATCAAAGAGACCGCGTCGCTGGCCGGCTACCGAGCAAGCCTCGGCTCAAAGGTATTCGAGAGCGTGAAGGCGCCGGTCGATGGCTTTGCGATCAGCCGGCTCAAGCAGGAAGGCGCCGTCATCCTGGGCAAGACCAACGCGCCCGAGTTCGGCAGCCGGCCCACGACCGAGGGACCAATGTTTCCCCCGGCGAAAAACCCGGTCGATCGCGAGCGCACAGCCGGCGGTTCAACCGGGGGTGGCGCGGCGGCGCTGGCCGCCGGGTTGTGCGCGCTCTCCCATGGTGGCGATGGTGGCGGCTCGATCCGAATCCCGGCCTCCTGCTGCGGTGTGGTCGGGTTGAAGCCCTCGCGCGGTCGGATTTCGAGTGGTCCGCTGCTGGGTGAGGATTGGGCGGGCTTGAGCACAACCGGCGTGCTCGGGCGGACGGTGGCGGACACGGCCCTCGGGCTGGATGCGATGGCCGGACACCTACCCGGCGACCCCTACTGGGCGGAAACGACGGCCTCGTTTCTGGCGGCGGCCCGGCGTGAGCCGGGAATGCTGCGCATCGGCTGGACGGTCGACGTCCAGTCGCGAGTCGACCCGGAGGTCGCCGCGGCGACCGAGAGGGTGGCCACGGCGCTCGACGGATTGGGGCACTCGGTCAGCCGTGTCAGTCCTGACCTTGGCCAGTTTCGGGAGATCATCCAGTTGCTGGCAGTGACCGCCGTCGGGTTGCTGCCGATCTCGCGACCCGAGTTGCTCGACCCCTTGAACCGACTGATGTTCGAGACCGCCCCGGAAGCCAGCGCCGTCGACTACCTCCGCACGCTCACCGAACTCCATCGCCGATCGCGCCTGCTGGTCGCCGTCTGGGACCGGATGGATGTGCTCCTTACGCCTACGTTGACCTACCCGGCGCCGAAGCTCGGCGCGCTCGGTCAGAACCCGCAGACGGCGGGGGAAGAATTCCGTGACTGGCTGAGCTTTACGTACCCGTTCAACTGCACCGGACAGCCGGCGATCAGCCTGCCACTCGCGAAGACGGCGAGCGGCCTCCCAATCGGCATTCAGCTCGTTGGACGTCCGCATGCCGAGGACACGATCCTGGCCCTTGGGGCACAGCTCGAGGCGAGCGTCTTCTAAATCGCCACGGCGACGATGGTCGACGGTGGCGAGGTCGGCACGACACGGTCTACCCGGAAGCCGGCCTCCGATAGCATCCCGCGGAGTTCCTTCTCGGTTCGCTCCCGAGCGCCGAAGAGCACGAACATATGCAGGTCCATGGTCAGCGCGTGGGCCTCGCGGGGACCGGGGGCGGCCCGCTCGGGAAGGATGTGATCCATGACCAGGAGGTACGTGCCGGGCCGCATGGCGCGCCGGCACGTGTTGAGGATCTCCGCAGCTCGCTCGTCATCCCAGTCGTGGAGGATGAGTTTCAGCAGGTAGACATCGCCGCCCTCCGGGATTGATTCGAAGAAATCGCCGGCCTTAAGCTCGCAGCGACCGGCCACGCCGCGCTCCCGAATGTATGCGTCGGCGCCGGCGAGCCCGGCTTCGATGTCGAAGAGCGTGCCGCGGAGGGATGGATGCGCCAGGAGGACACCCGCGAGCAGGGCGCCGTTGCCGCCGCCCACATCAACGACGCGAGCGCATTTTGAGAAATCGAAGGCTCCGAGCAGCTGCGGCACGAATGCCGCGCTCTGTGCCGCCATGAACCCGTTGAAGCGACCGGCAGCGTCAGGATCAGCCGCAAACTTCTCCCACATTGGCTCGCCGTGGGCGAGCTCGAATGGGATCGTCCCCTCGCGCACGCCGCGCGGGAGCTGCGCCCAGGCTTCCCAGAACGAGTCCTCGGCCAGCCCGATCGCCGCGTTGCGCATGCTCCCCGGAGCGTCCTTTCGCAGCAACTCGCCGATGGCGGTGTTCGAAAACCGTGCGTTCTCACCCTCGACCATCACCCCGATCCCTGCCAGGGCTCGCATCAACCGATGCACGAGCCCGGCGTCGGCGCGCACCTCGGTGGCGACACTGGCGGATTCGCGAGGTCCCGCCGCCAGCGCGTCGCAGATTCCCAGGAGGGCTGCCGTGCGAACTAACTGGGTCATACGAAATCCACCGATCAATTGATACAGGCGGTCGTTGGCCTCGGTCACGGGAGCCATTATCACCGACCCAGCCAGGCCGCCGTGGGGGCGGGTAGCATCGAGGCGATGGGAACCGATTGGCTCCTGGTGGACGGATCGAGCATCATGTTCCGCGCCTTCTTCGGCATCCCGCTCACGATGAAGGCGCCGAACGGCCAGCCCGTCAACGCGGTACGCGGCTTCCTGGATATGCTGGCGCGACTGGTCACCGATCGCAATCCAGGCGGGCTGATCGTGGCCACCGACGAGGATTGGCGCCCGGCCTTTCGGGTCGATGTGCTGCCGAGCTACAAGACCCACCGCATGGAGACCGGCAACATGCCGCCGGAGCTGGAGCCGCAGGAGCCGATCATCCGCGAGGTCCTGGCCGCCATCGGCGTCGACGTCGTCGGCTCGGCCGGGTTCGAGGCGGAGGACGTCATCGCATCACTGTTGCCGCTTGTCACCGGCAAGGTCGAGATCGTCACCGGCGACCGCGACCTGTTCGCGCTGGTGCGCGATCCCGACGTCACCGTGCTTTATACCCAGAAGGGGATCGGCAACCTGCTCGTCGTCAATGAAGCGGAGCTTGAGAAGCGCTACGGCATTCCGGGTCGGTCGTATGGCGACTTCGCCGTGCTGCGTGGGGATCCGTCAGACGGTCTGCCCGGCGTGCCGGGCGTAGGGGAGAAGACAGCGGCCCAGCTTGTGCGCCGGTTCAAGGACCTCGACGGGATCATCGCCAGCGGCAAAGTCAGCCCTACGGCGATCGAGTACATACAGAAAGCCCGCCGAGTCGGCGTGCCGGTCGGAATCGCGCCGGTCAAAAAGCCAACGGCGACCCGGCCCGTGGTCGCAAGAGACCCAACCGCGCTCGCGGCCTTGAACGACACCTACGGCATCAAGCGGATCGACCGATCGGCTGCTCGGAGCGCTGGCGCGCAGGACTGCCCTCGCGCGCTAGGCGCTACGTCGCTCGCATCCGGTTGTTCTTCGGGTTGCTTTCGACCTCGGCCATGGCCAACTCCTTCATCACCGGGGGGACGTACATCGCGAAGCGCCCCCGCAACCCTTTCTTCAGCCCGTACCAGCCGCCGACCGGATTCTGTGGGGACCGGGCCCAGGCCTCGACGGTCCCTTCCGCCGCCGGCTTTTGCTCGTCGGCGCTGCCGAGCAGCATCCAATCGCCGTGCTTTTTCAGCATCGCGTGCAGATCATTCAGGGCACGCAGGTGATAGCGGAGTTCGGTCTTTCCCACCTGCACGACCAGGGCCGGCGGATCGAGCGTGTCGTCCCGATACGCCTGGTACTCCGATGATCCGCTCGGGGTCTTCAACGTCCAGGGCTTCTCCTTCGTTCCGGCGGCGCCTTTCGCGGTGGTTGCCATGCGCGATCCCTCCTCAGGTTGTCGTTACTGACGTGCTCTGCCTGATCTCTGACGGCGGCTTGCGAGCAGCGCATGCTCTTTGGTACGCCGGCAGAACGCCCTGCCAGCCATTTTGATTCGCATCGCGCCAGGGGATGCCGCGCGCTCCGAGACGCTCCCAGCCGCGGTGCTCGATGTCGACCCGGGTGGAGTCGCCGGGAAGCTCGTGAAAGAGGATCTCCACGTCCGTCGCGTCGGCGCGGTCGGCGCGGATATGCCAGCGGTAGCAGAGGCGGCGTGGTGGTTCCCAGATGGTCACCTCGCCCCACTCCAGTTCCTGGCCCTCGGCGGTGCGCTCGAAGACGCGGCCGCCAACGTGTGGTTCGAAAACGATCTGCGAGCCGGGCATCCCCGACCCGGTGTGCTCAGGCGGCCACCAGGAGGAAGCCCTTGCCGTCCAGGTACTGAAGGCATGGGCGGCGGGGCAGGCCACGGTGAACGAGAGGCGAAGGGGCTCGATCATCGCTTCCCTGGTCGTGGCGTTGTGTTTTCCGCGAAGATCCGAAATCTGGTCGCGGTCTGACCCCAGACCCGGGTGAGGTAGGCCTGGACCGCATCGGCGCCCTCCGCCTGCAGCCGATAGAGGCGCTGGGTGCCGACCGCTTCATCACTGACGAGCCCGGCCTCGCTCAGCAAACGCAGGTGCCGGGAGACGGCAGGCCGGCTGATGGGCAGCTGCTCGGCAATCTCACGAACCGACCGTGGTCGCGCCGCTAACAATTCGACGATGGCTCGGCGATGCACGTTCCCGAGAGCGTCGAACGGGTCCCCCGCCGCTGCCGCGCTGCCCACGGATGGAATGGTAACAGAGGAGTTACGGTAACAAAAAGGCGACCAATTTTGATAACGTAATGGGCGAGGTGGCCACATCAGGCTGAGGAGGCGGGGATGAAGTTCTACCAGTCGGAGTCGGTGATCAACGCGAGCCCAGACGCCATCTGGGCGATTCTCACGGACGCGCCGGGCTACACCAGCTGGGATTCCGGTGTGGTTCGCGTGGAGGGGCGGATTGCTCCGGGCGAGACGATCAAAGTGGTGTCGAAAGCCAATCCGTCTCGAACATTCCCGGTCACGGTGACGGGATTCGTGCCGGGCCAGCGGATGGTCTGGTCGGGGGGGATGCCGCTTGGTCTGTTCAAAGGCGTGCGGACCTTCACCCTGGCGCCGGCCGGGAACGCAACGAAGTTCTCGATGCGGGAGGAGTACACGGGTCCACTTCTCTCGATGATCTGGCGCTCGATTCCAGACCTCGGCCCGTCATTTCAGCAATTTGCCAGCGGGCTGAAAGTGAGGGCGGAGCGCCGAGGCTAGGCCCCGACCGGCTCAGGCGGAGGCCGCCTCGCGCTTGCGGAGCTTGATCCGCATGTCCTCGGCCAGCACGCGCTTGCGCATCCGAATGCTTTTCGGGGTCACCTCGACCAACTCGTCGTCCTCGATGAAATCGAGGCATTCCTCGAGCGACATCTGTCGCGGCGGCACCAGCTTCACGGTCGCGTCTTCGGTCGACGCACGCATGTTGGTCTTCTGCTTTTGCTTGGTCGCATTGACATCGATGTCGCCGCCGCGGCGGTTCAGGCCGATGATCATGCCTTCGTAGATCTGCGTGCCGGGGGCGATGAACGGCTGACCGCGTTCCTGCACGCCCTGCAGGCCATAGGCCACCGCCATCCCGGTCTGGCTTGCGGTCAGCACGCCGTTGCGGGTCCGAGGAGGCAGCGCCCGCCAGCGCTCCCACCCGATCACGCGCGTGGACATCACGCCTGTGCCCCGTGTCAGCGTCAAGATCAGGCTTCGCAGGCCGATCAGCGAGCGGGTCGGCGCCCGGTAGGTGAGACGCGCCCCGCTCCCGGCGTCGGTCCGCATCTGCTGCAACTGGGCGCCGCGCGACCCCAGAGCCTCGGTGATGGCGCCGACCGAGTCAGTGCCGCAATCGATGATGCACTCCTCGATCGGTTCGTGCCGCTGGCCGTCGATCTCGCGGGTGATGACCGCCGGTCGGGAGACCTCGAACTCGAAACCCTCCCGCCGCATCGTCTCGATCAGGATCGCCAGGTGCAGCTCGCCGCGCCCGCTGACCTCGAAGATGTCCGCCGTCGGTCCATCCGCGACCTTGAGGGCGACGTTGGTCTGCAGCTCCCGCGCCAGGCGGGCCCTCAGCTGGCGCGAGGTGCTGCTCGTCGTCGCCTCTCGCCCGGCGAACGGTGATTGATTGACGGAAAACTGCATGCGCAGGGTCGGCTCGCCAACCTCGAGACGCGGCAGCGGCTCCGGTTGCTCCGCGTCGGCCACCGTATCGCCGACCGCGACGTCGGCGAGGCCGGTGATATAGACGATCTCGCCGGCCGCCGCCTCCTGCGAAGGCATGCGCTGGAGGGCCTCCACCGTCAGCACCGTGGCGATGCGCTGGCGCGGGCCGATCCCGTTCTCGGTGCAACAGACGACCTCCTGGCCGGGACGCAGCAGGCCCCGGGTGATGCGGCCCAGCGCCAGCCGCCCACTGTAGTTGTCGTAGTCGAGGTTGCTCACCATCAGCTGGAGCGGGCCGGCGGTATCCCCGAGCGGCGCCGGGACATGGGTCAGCAGGGCATCGAGGAGCGGTTCCAGGGTCGTGCCCGGGTACCTGAGGTCGGCGGTCGCCGTCCCGGTCCGGCCATTGGTGTAGATCACCGGGGCATTGAGCTGGTCGGGATGCTTGGCGAGCTCGAGCAGCAGGTCATGGGTGGCTTCGACCGTCTCCGCCGGACGAGCGTTCGCGCGGTCGATCTTGTTCACGACGATGATGGGGGAGAGGCCGAGCGCCAGCGCCTGCCCCAACACCACCCGGGTCTGGGGCATCGGCCCCTCGACGGCATCGACCAGCAGCAGGCAGCCGTCGGCCATCCCGAGCACTCGTTCCACCTCACCGCCGAAGTCGGCGTGGCCCGGGGTGTCGATGATGTTGATCTTGACGCCCTTGTAGCGGATCGACGTCGTCTTGGCCAGGATCGTGATGCCCTTCTCCCGTTCCAGGTCGTTGGAGTCCATGATCAGTTCGCCGACCTGCTCATGGGCCGCGAACACGTGCGATTGCTTCAACAGGGCGTCGACCAGCGTCGTCTTTCCGTGGTCGACATGCGCAATGATCGCGACGTTTCGCAGGTCCGTTCGGCGAATTGGGGCGATGCTCAGGGCACTCATCCGACCGCCAGTGTAGCCGCCAGCCGCCGGAATGCGCCCTTTTGCTCCTAGCGTGGTGCGGTTGAGCGGGACAGGACCGCGAACCGGCTCGCCTCCAACCAGGCTACTCCGAGTCCGAGCGGGACGATCAGCAGCTCCACCGGAATGGCGCTGGTAAAGGCGCGGCCCGGCATGACGGTCGGCAGCACACCACCCTGGAGTAGGAAGATCGAGGCGGACAACCCGGCCGCCACCAGGCCGGCCATCGCCGCGATCAGCGCAACCGGCGCTTCATAGCCATGTTGGCGGGCAAAGCGGCCCTGGAAGCGGCGGCGGGCGATCTCGCCGGCCCCAACGACGAGCACGATCCCGAGGGCGAGTTCGGTGAACTTGGTCAGGGAGGCAAAGAAGGCCAGGTGGGGGAGGACGAGACGCTGGATGAAGGGCGACAGGACGCCACGGGGTGTCGCGGGACTCGACCGGACGAACGCCCCGAAGTTCGCGAGGAAGTTGTGGTCGGCGAACTTGTTGAGGCCGGACAGGAGAAACTCAATGCCGAGGGCGGCCTGGATCAGCGCCGACGACGCCAGCGCGGCATTGCCGCTCGCCGGCAGCCGCCGGATGGTCAGTGACCGACCATTGGCGGTCTCAAGGCTGGCTCGCATACGTCTCTATACGTACCCACATCTGGCTCGGACCAATTCGGCTAGGCTAGGCGCATGCTCGACCCGACGCACCGCATCTCGATCGAGTACTGCGTCCCCTGAGACTATCTCGACAAAGCCGTCGGTCTGGCGGCGGAAATCGCGGGGGCGTGGGCGCCGATCCTCGTTGACGTGTCGCTGCGCGGCGGAACCAAGGGGCGGTTCGAGGTCACCGTCGATGACCGGTTGGTCTTCAGCAAAGCGATGCTTGGCCGGTTCCCCCACAAGGGCGAGATCCTGAAGCTCGTGGAGCCGCTCATCGGACCGCCGTTGGACTGGCGCTAAGCCTTATCGGCGCGCTTCGCCGTCCGTTACCGATCCTCCTCGGACTGGTGCTCGCCGTCGCGGCCGGTCAGTACGTCCGTCCCCTGCCGGCGGTGGCCTCGAGTGCCGTCCTTGCCGGACCCCTGATCGTCGGTAAGGCGCCGGTGATCCCCTGGCCGGCCCAGGGCGAGGCGGCGCTGACCGTTGAGGGTCTGGGCGATATTGGATCCTCCGGCGGGAGCACCGCCCTGCCGATGGCGAGTACCGCCAAGATCATGACGGCCCTGGTGACGCTCGAGACCCATCCGCTCGCCGCCGGGCAGGCCGGGCCTGTCCTCACCGTGACCCGCAGCGACGTCGCGAACTTCTACGCCGAGCGAAATCAGAACGAGTCGGTCGTCCCGGTGGCGACCGGCGAACAGCTGACGGAGTATCAGCTGCTCGAAGGGCTGCTCCTGCCGTCTGGCAGCAACTTCGCCGACATGCTCGCCAACTGGGACGCGGGCAGCGTCCCGGCATTCGTCGCCAGTATGAACGGGCGCGCCCTGGCTCTGGGCATGACATCGACCCACTTCGCCGATGCCAGCGGCTTCTCGCCGGCGACGGTCAGCACCCCGAGCGACCTCGTCAAGCTGGCGCGGGTGGCAATGGCGCAGCCGGTCCTGGCGGCGGTCGTCGCCGAAAAACAGGCGCCGCTTCCGGTCGCGGGTGTGGTCAAAAATCTCGATACGCTGCTCGGCCAGAACGGCATCGTCGGCATCAAGACAGGGCATACCGATCAGGCCGGCGGCTGCTTCGTGATGGCCGCCGATCTCAAGCCCGACGGCCAGCCGGTCCGGGTCTACGGGGCGGTGCTGGGTCAACCGAACCAGTTGCCCGGCGCCTTTGCCGCCACCACCGCGCTCATCACCGCGCTGATACCCAGCCTCCACCTGCGGCCGGTCGCAGCCCGGGGCGACGTGGTTGGCCGCTATGAGACGCCCTGGGGCGAGTCCGGCACGATCGTGACCGCGAGCGGGGTCAGCTGGGTGCTGCTCGACGGAACGACCGTCACCCGGCAGGTGACGCTGACGGCGTTGCCGGCAACGCTTCCCGCCGGCACGCGCGTCGGAACGCTCGAGCTGGCCGCGCCCGGCCACCAGGTGGTGATCCCCCTTCTGACCTCCACGCCGATCAACGGCCCCGACCTGGGGTGGCGCCTGACCCGCGGTTTCTGAGCCTGGTGACCGACGCTTCGCCGAACCTTCATCCGAACGAATGATGAAAATGGACCGGCTGGCCCCCAGACCTAGCGGTTCGTCTGGCCACGTTACTACCGCGAGGAAGCCGGTTCCGCCAGGCGCGGGACGTCCGTCAACCGCGCGTAGCGTCCCACCAGGTAGCTGGCGACAAAGCTCGCGTATGGGAGCGTGACGAGCACTCCCACAAGAAACCCCGCCAGCCCGATCAAGCCCACGGTCGAAAGAACCACGGTCAATGTCCCGACCACGAGACTGAGGCCCAGATTCATGCGTAGACGGCGAACAACGCCGACCGGATTGAGCGATGACCGGAGTCCGTGCTGGAGGAGCTGGCTCAGGATCGCCGGTTCGAGGATGAGAAGCACAAGGCCCCAGACGCTGCCAAGCGTCTCGAGGACGCCGGCCGCTCCCGCCATCCCTGGAATGCCGCTTGCCGGCTGGACGCTACTGACGATCGCCACCGGGATCGAAAGGAGCACGCTCGGAAGGAACCAGATAAGCAGGACGATCAGGAGCCTGAAGCCGTCGGCGATCTTCCGCCATCGATGATCCCAGGCGGGCAGTGAGGTCTGCCCGCGGCTGGCGCTGCGGCTGATCGCGAGGAGATAGCCGGTCAGCAAGAGGAGAGGGACGACCAACCAGAAGAACGCGAGGCAGATCGACGCGGCCAGCAATTTCCGAACCCAACCCGGGGAGTGCACCACGAAGGTGAACGCCTCGATCAGGTCGAGGTTGGCCGGCGCCCTCGCCGGTGCTCGGGCGGGCCATCCCTGGGCGATCAGCAGGGCGGCGACCACCGTGATCGCCTTGTCCGGGAAGTCCACCGCCGCCTCGCCGACGAAGGCAGCGACCACGGTGGGCAGATGGAAGCTCAAGAGCGTGCGGTAGATCCAGTCGCCGAGGCCGACGCCGCTGGCGCCGCCGCTGACCAGGAAATTCAACGGCGTCGAGCCAACGGACGCGATCGTCACGCAGACCAGCCAGAGGGCGACCCACCCGCTCGGGCGTCTTGGCCAGGCCAGGTAGCGGCTGAGGCCCGCCGCGAACCCGACGCCAAAGGAGACGATGCCATACGGAGCGGCGATCGGGTCGATCGTGTTGGAGCTGACGAGATTACTGACGAACCCGACGCTGCCGCCGATCCACGGGCCGCCGATGACACCCGCCAGGATGGTGCCGGTCGAGTCTAGGAAGAGGGGCAGGCCGAACGTCACCGCCAGGGCGCGGCCGGCGAAATTGAGGCCGAGACAGGTCAGGATCAAGACGAGTCCAACTGAGTCGAGGTGAAAGCGAAGGGGCCCACTCCAGCCGGCTGCCTGGAGGGAACTCAGGGTGCGCCGGACGGGAGCGCGCGTCAGCAGCACAATGGCGATGGCGGCGAGCCCAAGCCCGATCGCGATCAGCGCCTGATGCTCCGCCTGGTGGATCAGGCTCAGGATCGGTTTGCCGAAAGCGGCGCCGAGTCCGACGAAGGCGCCAACGTAGACGAGGGTGGCCGGAAAGACACCGAAGAGGAAGGTGGCTCGCGGCATTCGGCTCACCCCCGCTACCTGGGTCGTGTACACGCGCAAGCCGGGGATCAGGCGCGCCGTGAAGACTGCGCGCCAACCACCCTTCTGCAACAGGCGCGAGGCGCGCTCGAGAGGCCCCTGGGCGCGGAGCGGCTTCGCCACCCGCATCAACCGCTCCCAGCCGAGCAGGGCGAAGATCTCGCGACCGGCGAGGGCGCCGACGAAAACCGCCGTCGCCGCCACCAGCACGAAGCTGGCCGCGTTTACGCGGCCGCCCGCAATCGCGATCCCGCCGATGGCCAGCATCAGGTCACCCGGGGCAAATGGGAGGGGGACGCCGGCCTCTTCGACGAAGAGCAAGCCGCAGATGACCAGGATCAGACTCATTCCCTCGAGGCCCTGGACCCAGCCGACCGGATTCACCCGGCTATTGTGCCTTGGGTGTCACATTCTGGACGTCGGCGGTGCGTCATACTTGTGAGAGCTATGAAGCGCCTCCTGATCCCCGCGATCGCCGCTGTCCTCCTGACCGCCTGCGCCGGCGTAACCGCCCCCGGGGCGACCAAATCGCAGACGCCGAAGCAGGCGCTTACCTCGAGCGCGACCGCGATGAGCCAGTTGAAGTCGGCCAGGTTCGACCTCAACGGGACCGTAAACGTCACCCTTCCGGCGGCGCTGGTCGACCAGTTGAAGGCCAAGGGTGGGTCGCAGGCGGCAATTCTGACCACGAACACAACGGTGACCCTCAGGATCAGTGGCGCGGCGCAGCGGCCGGATCAGCTGCAGGCCACCGTCAGCGCCAAGCTGGGCGGGCTCACGCTCAATACCGAGATCATCGCCACGGGCGGCACGATCTACTACAAGGATCCGATGACGTCGAAGTGGGCGGTCCTCAAGCGGCCGTCAACCACCGAGCCGAAGTCTGCGGCACCCAAACTCTCCTACCAGACCATCCTTGATACCGCCAAATCGGTGACGGAAATCAACGCCAACCCGGCGACCTTGAATAACGTGACCGTGGAGCAGTACCGCGTCGTGCCCGACCTGGCGAAGCTGTTCGCGACGATTACCGCCGGAAAGTCCGGGACGAGCTCGGCGGGGATGACCGCCATCCAGGCCGTGCTGCAGAACGCCAGCCTCTCGGCCGACGTCTGGACCGCCAAGGACGACCACCTGATCCGGCGTGTCAGCTACGACGTGGACGCGACCGCTGACCTTTCGCAGCTCCTGGCCGGCATGACGCCGCCGACCGCCACGTCGAAGGCTCCCGCCTTCAGCCTGCCGGCGGGTTCGATCGCCCACGTGACTGCGCACGTGGTCGTTGACCTGCACGACTTCAACACCGCGATCAAGATTCAGGCACCCACCGTCTCCTCTTGAGCTGCGATGGACTGGAAACTGGAACTCGTCATCCTTCCAGTGTCCGACGTCGACCGGGCGAAGTCGTTCTACGTTGACCAGGTCGGATTTCATGCCGACCACGACCAGACCGTTAATGATCAGATCCGATTCGTGCAACTGACGCCACCCGGGTCCGCGTGCTCGATTGCCTTCGGCAAGGGGCTCGTCGGGGGACAACCCGGAGCGGTGAAAGGGCTCCAGATCGTCGTGGCCGACGTCAAGGCCGCACGGGCGCAACTTGTCGAGCGGGGCGTCGACGTCAGTCCCGTCAGCGACCTGGCCTGGGGATCCTTTGTCTACTTTTCTGACCCGGATGGGAACGGCTGGGCCCTCCAGCAGTTGCCGTCTCGCCAGCAGCCCTAGCCGACCGCACAAGCCCATAGGAGTTCTCGAGCATTCGGCGGACGACGCCGGTTGGAATGCTCCCATCGAGGCGGACCGTGTTCCAGTGTCGTTTGTTCGTGTGGTAACCGGGAGTAACGGCCGGGTAATCCCGCCGGAGGCGGTCGGCCAATCCTGGATCGCATTTCAGGGTGATGTGGTCAGGGACCGCCGAATTCGGACAGATGGCGAACACCTTGCCGTGGACCTTGTACACGCGCACGTCGGGGCCAAAGGGAAACTCCTCCGTTGCGTCCGCTTGTCGTCGACACCAGGCAACCGCGGCACGTCCCCGCATCAGTGTCAGGGGCTACGGAATCTGGATCGAGCGCTTGGAGAGGCCCATCCAGTACCCCTCGATGATGCTGGGCAGCGGTCCGCCGGGGCTGTCGCCGGCCCCGAGCGTCACGAAGAGCGGTGCCAGATGCTCGGTGCGGGGATGGGCATAGCGGACCGCCGGCGCCTTGTGACGAAAGTCCTCCAACTCATTGACATCGCCTCGCTCGAGCGCCTCGTGGGCCCATACATCGAACTCGATTGACCACTCCGGCGGCGGCGCGTCGATCCGAAAATCGCGCAGGAACGGTAGGCCATGCGTCAGGAACCCACTGCCGACGATGAGGACCCCCCGATCCCGCAGCGGGCGCAGGCGCTGACCGATCTGGAACAGCTCAGTCGGGTCAAGGCTGGGCATCGAGACCTGGAGCACCGGGACATCGGCCTCCGGGTACATCACCGTCAGCGGCACATAGGCGCCATGGTCCAGCCCACGCTCGGGTTCGTCGGCGACGTGCTGGTCCGAAAGGAGTTTGCGAACATCGGCTGCCAGTTCGGGGGCTCCGGGCGACCGGTATTGCGCGCGGTAATAGCGCTCCGGAAAGCCTCCGAAGTCATAGATCAGGGGCGTTCCTGTCCGAGTGGTCCCGATCGTAAGCGGCGCGTTCTCCCAGTGCGCCGACACGATCAGCACTGCGGACGGCCGTGGAAGGGCCTTCGCCCAGGCCGCAAGCTGCTCGACCCAGAGGGCGTCGTCGACGAGCGGCGGCGCACCGTGTCCGAGGTAAATCGTCGGCATCCGGGCCGGGTCGCGCGCGCGCTGTGCCCGCTCGGCGACGGCCGTTGCGGCGCTGTCCGGCGCAGGAACGTGCGGGGCGGCAACGGGGTTCAGTTCTTCATCCATGGGGCGACTACTCATCGTACGAGTCTGGTCTGCCGGCTAAGACCCCCAGCCAGGCGGCTTGACATCGACGCCGTCCGGGACGAAGAGCAGGCCGGCAGCGCGACCGCGATGATCGGTCACCCCGTGCTGCCAGGCAATCGTGCTGGTCGTCGGATCGATCACGACCACCCGGTTGCGAAAATCATCGTTGACGGCGATCAGGCCGTTGCTCATCTGAATCGCGAGCGAGGGATGGTCGAGCAATCCAGGGCCAGACTTTGGCGCGTAGCGCCAGACGACATTGCCCTGTGGCGTCATGATCAGGATCTGTCCAGGCCGCCAGTAGTCCACCACGAGAATGTTCCCGTTGGCCAGCATCTGGGCATCGGAGGCGTAATGGATCCCGGGGGCATGCGTCGTCCAAACGAGGTTCCCATCCCAGCCCATTTCGCTCACCCAGTTTCCGGAAATCTCGGTGACCAGAACATGGCCATTCTTGAGGGGCGTGTCGCCGTTGGGAAGTCCAAAGGTCTTCGGCGGATTGTGTGCGCAGAAGCCGGTCTTGCCGAGCTGCTCCTTGATGGTCTTCGTTGACTGGTCGAGCAGGAGGACGCGGCAATTGCGGATGTCGGCGACGCTGATGCTGCCGTCCGGCCACATGTAGGCGTCATCAGGCCCGTTGAGATAGCCCTTCAGCGCGCCGTGGTGGTCGGAGACGCCGTACTGCCAGACGATCCGGTGGGTCGCGTAATCGACCAACACGATGACGTGAGACTCTTCTTCGTTGATGATGAGCGACTTGCCGTCGGGGGCATAGAACGCGTCATCGGGCCAGTAAAAGCGCTGTCCGGGCTGCAAGTCGCCCGGTCGTGGAAACTCCCAGACGACCTTGTGGTCTGACGTCACCTCGATCACCCGGTTGTTTGCCCGATCCGCGATCAACATGTTCCCCGGTAGGACCCCCGGACGTGGTGTCGGCGCAGGCGTGGCCGACGCATAGGTCGTGGCGGACGGGGGAGGCAGCTCATCCGCCTGCGGCGTCGCCCTGGGTGTTGAGGCTCTCGGTACGGCTGAGGAGCAGGCCGTCAGGTGAGCAACCACGCCAGTGATGAGCAGCGCCATGATGACAGGACGAACGTGGGAAGGCGCGCGCAAACTCCCGGTAGTCTAGAGGACGAGGGCCATCGGACTCTGCAGTAACCGTTTAGCTTCCTGTAAGAATTGCGCCGCGGTAACGCCATAGAAGACGCGGTGATCGACGGAGAGGGTGACCCGCATCCGCTTACCCGGGACCAGCTGGCCGTCCTTGACGACCGCCTTGTCCTGGATCGACCCGATCGCCAGAATGGCCGAGTCGGGTGGGTTGATGATCGCCGTGAACTGGTCCACGTCGTACATGCCTAAGTTCGAGACAGTAAAGGTGTTGCCCTGGTAGTCTTGCGCGCCGGCCTTCTTCGCCTTCGCCCGGTCGATCAGCTGGCGGGCCTCCACCGCGATCGCCTTGAGAGACTTCTGGTCGGCGTTGCGTATCACCGGCACGATCAGGCCATCCGGCAGGCCGACCGCGATCCCGATATTGATGTCCCGCTTGCGCTCGATCCGACCGTCCGCCCAGGAGGCGTTGACCTGGGGAAACTTCGTCAGGGCTAGCGCCACCGCCTTGACGACCAGGTCGTTGACACTGATCGCCTCCGATTGATCGACCGCCTCGTTGAACATCTGCCGCAGGTGGACCGCATCGTCCATGGCGATCTCGGATGTCACGTAGAAATGCGGAGCGGAGAATTTGCTCTGAGCTAGCCGCATCGCGACTGTGGCCTGCATCTTGGAAAGCTCCACGAGCTCGATCTCGGCCGCCGGCCGCGCGATGGCCGGCGCGGCCTGGGCTGCTGCGGCGGCCGGCGGGCTCGCCGATTGCTTCGACGCTGCAGCCTCGACATCCTCCTTCGTGATCCGCCCCCCCGGCCCGGTCCCGCGGACGGCGTCCAGGTTGACCCCCTGCTCCTCAGCGATGCGTCGCGCCACCGGGGACACCTTCTGTCGCTCGCCGTTCGCCTGGCCACCTGGGCGTCGGATCAGGCTGAGGGCGGCCTGAGCCGCCGCGCCGACCTCGGTGCGGTCGTCGGTGCCGCCCTGCGGGTACTGCTCGCCGCCGCCCTCCTCGCGGGCGGTGGGCGCGACCGTCGCGGGGATTGCAGCCGCGCGGTCCGCCTGCTTGACATGTTCCGCCGGGTTGGTGGCCTGTGGCCTGGGGGCCCCCGCCTCCTTCGCGGCCGGCGTGGCCGAGGCGGCCTGCTCAGTTGTCGCGACCGGCTGCTGAGCAGCGGCGCCGCCGATTTCGGCGATGACGGCGCCGATCGGGGCGCTAGCCCCCTCCTGCACCAGGATCTTGCTCAGCTTCCCTGAGGCGTACGCCTCGACTTCGATGTTGGCCTTGTCGCTCTCGATCTCGACCAGGGGTTCACCCTTCTTGACTTCTTCGCCCTCCTTCTTCAGCCAGCGAAGAATCTTGCCCGTCTCCATCGAGTCGGACAGCCGCGGCATCTGCACATTGGCCATATCCGGCTCCCTAGTTCTTGCCGAGCAGGGCGCGGGCTGTGACAACAACGTCGGCGCGAGCCGGGAACGCAATCTTTTCCAGCTGCTTGTTGTACGGCGTGGGCACTTCGGCCGCGCCGATGCGGGCGACCGGGGCATCGAGGTAGTCGAACGCTTCTTCATAGACGCGGGCCGCGATCTCGCTCCCCACCCCGAAGCTGCGCCATCCTTCCTCGACCGTGATGACCCGACTCGTCTTCTTGACCGACTCGATGACCGGCGTCATGTCGAGCGGTCGCAGGGCGCGCATGTCAACGACCTCGGCACTGATGCCCTGCTTCTCGAGCTCGGCGGCGGCATCCATCGCCACGATCAACATCCGCGAGTGTGCGCAGATGGTGATGTCGTGGCCTTCCCGCTTGATCTCGTTCTTGTCCAGCGGCGTGAGGTACTCGCCGTCGGGCACCTCGCCCTTGACGGCATAGGTGCCTTCGTTCTCGATGAACATCACCGGGTTGTCGTCGCGGATCGCCGCCTTGAGCATGCCCTTGGCATCAGCCGGCGTGCCCGGCGCGACGACCTTAAGCCCGGGGACGTGCGCGAACCAGTTCTCATGGCTGTGGGAGTGCTGCGCGCCGAGTTGGTGTCCGCCGCCGCCGGGCGTGCGGATCACGATCGGCACCGTCGTCCCGCCGCCGAACATGTAGCGGATGTGGGCGGCCGCATTGACCACCTGATCCATCGCCACCATGATGAAGTTGACGGTCATCATCTCGGCGACCGGCCGCAGTCCAGCCATCGCCGCGCCGATCGCGGTTCCGATGATGATCTCTTCGGCGATCGGCGTATCGAGGACGCGCTTTTCGCCGAACTCCTTGAACAGGCCGCGGGTGACTTTGAACGAGCCGTCGTAGAGGCCGATATCCTCGCCGAGGAGGAAGACATCCTTGTCGCGGATCATCTCCTCGCGCAGCGCCTGGTTGAGGGCATCGCGCATCGCCAATTGCGGCATCTAGTGGGCCTCCCCGGCATAGACGTCGCGATAGAGCTCCTTCAAGTCCGGTTCGGGACTCTCGTCGGCGAACTTGACCGCCGCCTCAACCTCGGCGGTGACCGCCTCATCGATCTTCTGCAACTCGTCCTTGGTTGCCATCTTCTGCTTCAGCAGGTGGTCACCGAGGCTCAGGATGGCGTCACGACCCTGCCATTGCTTGATCTCGTCCTTGCCGCGGTAGTTGTCCGGGTCGGACATCGAGTGCCCCCGGTAGCGGTAGGTGACGCACTCGAGCAGGCTCGGCTCGTGCTTCTCGCGGGCCTGCGCAACCAACTGGTCGGCGATTCGTCGCACCGCAAAGACATCCATGCCGTCGACGCTCTCGCCCGTCATGTCATAGGCGCAGGCCTTCTTCCAGATCTCGGTGACGGCCGAGGCGCGTTTGACCGCGGTCCCCATGCCGTACTGATTGTTGATGCAGACGAAGACGACCGGCAGGTGCCAGAGCTTGGCGGCATTGAGCGACTCGTGGAAGGCGCCGATGTTGGTCGCGCCGTCACCGAAGATGCTCATCACCACCTCCGGCTTGTCCTTGTAGGTGATGGCGTAGGCGGTGCCGCACGCGAGCGGAAGCGCCTGGCCGACGATCGCGTAGCCCCCATAGAAACGATGCTCCTGGCTGAAGAGGTGCATCGAGCCGCCCCGGCCGCGCGAGGTGCCCGTCTCCTTGCCGAAGAGCTCCGCCATGATCGCACCCGCGCCAACGCCCTTGGCGAGCGCATGGCCGTGCTCGCGGTAGTTGCTGTAGACGTAGTCCTCCTTCCGAAGCGCCGAGATGGTGCCGACGATGGCGGCCTCCTCGCCGATGTTGAGGTGGCAGAAGCCGCCGATCTTGGCCATCTGGTACATTTCCGCGGTCTTCTCCTCGAAACGACGGATCAGGAGCATCTCGCGGTAGAGGCCGAGCAGGGTTGCCTTGTCCGAAAGGGCCTCGCGAGACTGCCGCTCGGCCGGACGCTGCTCTACTTTCATTCAGGAACTCCTCGACCGGGATGACTGGGACCGATGCAAAACCAGATTAATTGTATTCATAGAAGATTTTTATGGCTGACCACGGTAAGTGAGGCGGGATTGGCGTCCCGGTACTTATCCGCGGCCGTTGGGCGAGTACCCCTTGGCAACGTGCCGTGCGGTCACGACCGTCTTGATGTTGCCCCGCACGTTGAAGTCGCCGACAACCTCCATCCAGCGGGGCTCGAGCAGCGCCACCAGGTCATCGAGGATGCGATTGACGGCGGCCTCGTGGAATATTTCCTGGTCGCGAAACTTGTTGATATACAGCTTCAGCGACTTGAGTTCGACCAGTTTGCGATCCGGGATGTACCGGATGTCGATCACCGCAAAGTCGGGGAAATTCGACTCCGGCGCAAGACAGGTGAATTCTGGGATCGTGAAGTGGATCTCATAATCCCGCTCCGGGGTGCCGTTCTCGACCGCGGTAAGGGATGATTCCGCGATCATTTTGGCGCCGTACTTCACCGGCTAATGCTACGACCGGCGAGGCTAGGGGGTGATCGTGAACGCGGGATGTGACTCGGACGCCAGGCCGTTCCCATTCGTGAACTGGACCACATATTCCTGGGCGACCTGGCCGGCCGGCACTTTGACCGTCACCATGCCGGCGCTGGACACGGCTGGCGCGATCCCGATGAAGGCACCGTCCGGGCTTGCCACCGGGAGGAAGCGCACCGCCAGGGCGCTCCCGGGAACGATTCCACTGCCCTGCAAACTGACCACCGTCGCCTGGGCTCGTGGAGCGCTCCTTGGCGTGACGGAGACGAGGGTCGCGCCGGTGACGGGGGCACTCGTCTCTTCGCTGCCGCGCAGGATCAGGTCGGCCGGCAGGGGAGCGAGGGCCATCAGGGTGCCGGCCTGACCCTGCCATGCGGTGACATACGTTTCCGCTGTCGCGATCGGGACGGCCACGCCGTGTTGGGTCAGCACGCCCAGGACTGTCCCGCCAGGCCCGACCACCGGGCCGCCATACTCACCGGGCAGGTCGTCGGCGCGGACCCGAAAAATGGCTTCGGTAGCCTCGGTGATGACAGCCGGCGTTGCCACCCGGAGGTTGACGACCTTCTGGCTGGCGAGCACAACGACCGGATCGCCAACTTGGACGAGCGCCGAATTGCCAAGGGTCAGCGGCACGCCGGCGACCTCGGCGCGGACTTCGGCGACCCCGAGCATTGCGTCGTAGCCGACAACGCGAACCGCGTGGCTGCCACCCGTGTTATCGACAAGACGCAAATGCTGGCTCCCGCTGACCAGGCTGGAGGCGGTCAGAAATACACCGGTTCGGTCGATCTGGAACGCGGTCCCGAACGTCTGGTCGTTCACCAGGACCATGACGCCCTGCAGGGCCTTGTCCAATTCCTCCGGTAGCAGGACGGCCGCCGGGGGGGCGGTCGGCTGCGCCGTCGGGGCCGCTGAAGGAACTGCGGTGGCTTGGAGCCGATTTGCAACCGCGGGGACCAGGACGGCCAGGCTGGTAAGCACCAGGCCGCCGACAAGCCCCAGGGCGAGCTGTTCAAGCGGAAGCGGGGACCGACGCTGCACAGGAGTGCAACGTGCGGCTGGGGTGCTTCCTTGGATGGGAGCGCTTTAAGATTCACCGCGTGCGGCTGTGGAATACGGAAACACGGAACCTGCAGCCGCTCCGGGAGGGCGCCCATCCAGTCGGGGTTTACGTCTGCGGCATCACGCCCTACGACACGACCCACCTGGGCCACGCCTTTACCTACGTGACCTTCGACGTGCTGATCCGAACCTTGCGCGCCGCTGGGCGCGAGGTTCGTTATGTCCAGAACGTCACCGATGTGGACGACGACATCATGAAGCGGGCGCGCGAACTTGGGACCACCTGGGACCGGTTGGCCGCCGATGAGACGGCTCTCTACCAGGCCGACATGGCCGCCCTCAACGTCCTTGCACCCGATGTGTTTCCGCGCGCCAGCGAGACCATCGACAAGATCATCGAACTCAATGCGCGCCTGGTGGCGCAGGGCCATGCCTACGTGCGCGACGGCAACGTGTACTTCCGGGTCAGCAGCGTAACCGACTACGGGCGATTGAGCCGGCTGCCGCGCGACGAGATGGTGCGCCTGTCGGCGGACCGAGGGGCGGACCCCGAGGACCCGCGCAAACAGGATCCGCTCGATTTTCTGCTCTGGCAGCGGAGCGCGCCAGACGAGCCGCGCTGGAAGAGTCCCTGGGGTCAGGGCCGTCCGGGCTGGCACATCGAGTGCTCGGCGATGGCGCTCCAGCACCTCGGCCAGCAGGTCGATATCCATGGCGGCGGTGCCGACCTGATCTATCCGCATCACGAGAGCGAGATCGCGCAGTCCGAGTCGGTGACGGGCGTCCGGCCGTTCGCGCGGACCTGGATGCATGTTGGGATGCTGCGCTTCGCGGGCGAGAAGATGAGCAAGTCGCTTCGCAACCTGGTCCTGGTGCGGGACCTGTTGCCACGCTTTGACGCCGACAGCATCCGGGTGACGCTCTTACGCCATCACTATCGGGAGGCCTGGGAGTACCGCGAGGATGAGCTTGTCGAGGCGGCTGCCTGGGTCGGCCGGCTCCGCGATGGTGCGGGCGGGCGGCATCCTGATGGCGGGATCGCGCCGACCTCTGCGGTCCTCGAGGCGCTCGAGGACGACCTCGACACGCCACGCGCACTGGCGGCGCTAGAGCAAGCCGCACAGCACGACGCTCCCGGCTGGAGACAGGCCGCCGGGCTTCTCGGTTTGCGCCTCTAGTCGGTGTTCGTGACCCGGTGGACTCGCGGCAGGCCGGTCGACGGAAACGGCATCAGGCTGTCCCGCCTGCTGGCCTGCAGGGGCGTGAGGAGCGCGCGGGTCTCGAGGATGAGGCGTTCGACGTCGACCGTCATACAGGCGGGCCGGTATGGTTCGAGCTTCTCGAGACCCTGGCGGAGTTTGGTCACCGCGCCATGCCAGTTGCCCCTCCGCCAGTGATAGAGACCGACGCCGATCTGGAGGATGCCCTGGTAGAGGTAGCGAACCGCATCGGGTTCGACGATCCAGATTGACTCGAGCGTTTCATGCTGCTCGAAGAATTCCTGCTGATTGAACTGGGCGATTCCCGCGAGCAGGGCGGCCGGAGGCGGGTCATCGCACCGGCTGGTGCGCGCAGGCGCCGACTTCTTCGGCGGTCTCGTCAGGCAGACGCCTGGCTGCCCACGGAGGCCCGCACGCTGTCGCCATCGGGCGAGGCCGCCGGAAGCTCGAGGTAGAACGTGGTGCCCTTGCCTTCGAGGCTGTTCGCCCACGCCCGTCCGCCGTGCGCGGCGGCGACGCGTCGAAGCAGGTAAACGCCCAGCCCTCGTCCACGGGCAGGCGGCTCATCAGCGGGCACCGGACCGAACAGTTCCGCGAGGCGGTCAGCGCTGATGCCGGGACCGTCGTCTTTGACGATCAGTTGGACTCGATCGCGCGCGGACTCCCGCAGGCGAAGTTGCACCACGGTTGCCGTGCGAGCATGGGTGATGACGTTCTGCAGCATTTCGTCGAGCGCGGCCTCGAGCAGGGCAACATCGCCCCACACTTCGCCGTGGGCATCGAACTGGAGACGCAGCTGCATTCCAGCCTCGGCCATACGGTCTCTGATGCGCTGGGCCGAGGTCTGAGAGACATCAACCAGTGACACGCGCACCGTGAAGGCGAGCTCCATCGGGAGCCGTGACATCAGCAGCACCTGGTCCGCGACTCGGATCAAGGTCTCGGATTGCATCGCCAGCCGGCGCGCCACGAGCGGCATCTCGTCCGGGGGCACCTGGTTGTTGGTCAACATGTCCGCGTAGCCACGCAGGATGGCGAGTGGCTCCTTGACGTCCGCCGAGGCAAGCCGAATGGCCGAAACGGGCACCCGGCCATGACCATCGACCCGCGCGACCTCGGGCTGTTTCAGCCGTGGCGCGAGCAGGCCAGCGATCACCTGGACCAGGTCCTGATCCTGCTCGGTAAAAACCCGTGCCCCCTTGCCGAGGACGGCCAGAGTCCCGAACGGTTCGCCGCCTGGGATCGTGACGTTGACGCCGAGGTAGCTTGAGATCTCCAGCTCGCGTCGCATCAGGAGCGTCTTGAAGGGCTCCTGTTTGCTCGCGTCCCGGACATTGACGATCTCGGTGTCGCGGGTCTCGCCGCTGAGAAACGTGTCCTCGAGCTGAAAACGATGGCCGCGCTCCAGCGGCGGGCCGCCGGTCGAAGCCGCCGCCATGATCTCGAGGGCTCCATCGTCAAGCCGGCCAAGAAAAGCCGCCCGGACGTCCAACGACTCGATCAGGCACTGCAGGGCGCGGTCGATGACCTCGGGAAGCGGCCTGTCGAGGTTGGCGACCACCATGCGGCGGACCAGGCTCAGGGACGACTGGCGATCAGGGCTCATGAGAACGCGCACACGGTTATAACACGGCCGAGGCCAAAACGCTCTGGATTTCGGGTACGACATAAGATGTCGAGGCATTGGCCGGGACATCGGAGGGGCGGGCGAACCTCCACCTGCACACGATCTTCAGCGATGGCGAGTTGGCACCGGACCGGGTCGTCGCGGCTCACGCGACGGCCGCCTTCCAGGCCATCGCGCTGACCGACCACGATACGCTGGCCGGAATCGACGCGCTGGGCGGGCTCGAGGGCCTGGGAGTCCAGATCATCCCGGGCGTCGAACTCTCGATCGAGGATGACCCCTCACGGGGGCTCGTCCAGGTACACGTCCTGGGATACGGCTTTGATCTCCAGAGTCGGCCGCTGCGCCAGCGACTTGCCGAGGCCAGCGCCGCGCGCGAAGCGCAAAAACGCGAGACCGTACGCCGCCTGGCAGCGGCCGGCTATCGGGTCGACTGGGATGCGGTCCGGTCGCCGGGCGACGGGCAATGTCGGCAAGCCGCACATCGTAGCGGCGATCGAGGCCGCCAACCCGACCGCTTCGCGCGAGGAACTGTACCGGCAGATGGGTCCGGGCGGTGTGGCCAACGTGCCACGCGCGAAGGACCTGCCGCTTGAGGAGGCCGTGGCGCTGATCGCCGGCGCGGGCGGCGCCGCCGTGCTGGCCCACCCTGGCGTCTACGACCATGTCCCGGATCTCGACGTCCTCTTTCGGAGCTGCGCGGTTGCCGGCGTCCTCGGCCTCGAAGTCACCTACCCCCAGGTGCCGGATGATCCCTATGGCCCGGCGAGCGCGGCGCTGATGGCGCACTTCCAGGAAACGGCAACGTCCTACGGATGGGTCGCGACCGGCGGCGACGACTTCCATGGGCCGTTCGTCACGCCCTTGATCCGCCTGGCCGCCTGGACCGCGACCCCGGCTTCCTGTGTCGAGGCGCTCCTCGCGCGTAGGGCCTGATCGGTTATGGGCGGGGCGGCAGCACGAGGTTGGTCGAGCTCGCGATCGCGATCAACTGACCCTTGCTGTCGAACACCTCGGCCGTGGCCACCGCGACCTGGCGCCCGCGCTGGAGGACCCGCCCGGTACTTCGCAGCGTTCCGGACTCGACCGTGGCCGGCTTGAGAAAGTTCACGTGGATCTCGGCGGTCGTAAAGTTCTCGCCGCCGGTCAGCGTGCTGTAGACGGCAAAGCCCATGGCGCTGTCCGCCAGCGAGGCGATCGCTCCGCCGTGCACCACGCCGTTGGGGTTGTAGTGATCGCTTGAGACGGGCATCTCGAAGCTCGCGGTTCCGTCGGAAACCGCCGTGAAGCGCATCTTGAGAAGGGTGGGGAAGGGAGGGGGAGGCAGGCCACGGGAATCACCTCGTAGCGCGGCCTCGAGCCGGTCCCGCCCCGACGCGTCGGCCGGCATGGCCATGGCCGCATTGTAAGTTGTATCAGCGGCCGCTGCCGCCCACTCGCGCTTTGGTTACGGTCTCGACGTAACGCGAGCGTCACGAGGCAGTGAGAGCCCTCCACGGCGATGCAAGCCGGGTCTGCCAGCCGAGTTTGTCTCCATGTAGGCCGCGCGCTATGGCCAATCCGGGCAGGGGAAAAGGGGGACGTCGCTGAAATACGCCGCGCCGCGCTTTGCAACGCATTCGGCCGTCCTCGTCATGGCTGCGGCCATGCCCTGGGCAATGCTGCACATGCCAGTCGGCGCGACCTCGGCGCTGGCCGGTTCCAACGTTCCCGGAACCCCCGTGGCCCAGGCGCAGTTCGGCCGCGCGGTCGACGGCATCGGCTGGTCGATGAGCGGCGCCATGGTGGTCCCGGCTCTGCCCGTCACCCCGGCAAGCACCGATAAGCATCGCGATATCGTCCACTACAGTGCCAAGGCCGGCGAGACGCTACGCGCTGTGGCAGGCCGGTACGGACTGAGCGTGAACACGCTGCTGTGGTCGAACCCCTCCCTCGTGGATCAGTTGAGCGCCGGCCAGGAAGTCCTGATCCCGCCGATCGACGGGGTTCTTGTCAAGCTGACGGCGACCGATACCGTCGCCGCGCTGGCGTTGAAGTATCGGACCGAATCCGACGCAATTATCGAGTTCAACCTGCTTCGCCATCCCGAGACGCTTCCCGTTGGCGATTTCATGATGGTGCCGTACGGCGTTGGACCCGAGCCGGCCTCCGTGCCGCAACCGGTCGCGCATACGGTCAGTGCCGGCCGGCGCGCCGTATTCGTCCAGCCGGTTTACTCGGCCGGTGGTGGCTACTACCCCTTCGGTCAATGCACCTGGTACGTCAACACCCGCCGCGCGGCACCCTGGGGTGGAAACGCCTGGCAGTGGTACGGCCGGGCACGCGCCTACGGTCGGCCGGAGGGTCCGACCCCGCGCGTGGGCGCGATCATGGTCACCTGGGAGTCTCCGTACTGGGGCCACGTCGCCTACGTCGAACAGGTCTATGGCGACGGCAGCTGGCTGATCTCAGAGATGAACTACTACGGCGATCCGGGCGGCGGCTGGGGCCGCGTCAGCTACCGGCACGTCATGCCGGGCACCGTTCCGCTGATCGGCTTCATCTACTGATCCGAGGTCGGGTCCGCTTCACGTTGCTCGATCAGCTCGGCGACCGCGAGCAAGCGCCCCTCCTCGTCCCAGGGTGCGACCAGCTGGAGCCCGACTGGCAGGCCGTTGAGCCGGCCGCAGGGGACCGATAGCGCCGGCACGCCGGCAAGGTTGAAGGGCTGGGTGAGGCGCACCAGCGCGCCATCCACCGGCTCTTCGCCATCCCGCCAGCTGACTGTCCGGAGGCCGATCGGCGGTGCGGTGATGGGCGTCGTCGGCAGCGCGAGGACGTCGACCCGCTCGAACACCCGCCACAAGGCCTCCTTGAGCCTGGACCGGGCGCGCTGTGCCGTGGCGTACTCCGCACCCGACACCAGGGTGCCAAGTTGGAGACGCAGCCGGACGTCCGTGCCGTAGGCTCGTGGCCGCCGCCGGAGCCAGCGGGCATGCACCGCACTGGCCTCCGCACGCAGCGTCACGAGTTGCATCGCCACGGTCCAATCGAGCTCCGGAATTGTCATCGACGTCACGTGCAGGCCGCGCGCGCGAAGCCCGTCGACGCCGGACGCCACCCGCCCGGCGATACCTGGTTGCACGCGATCGAGGAAAGCGCCCTTCAGCACGCCGACCCGCAGGCCCGCGGTCGGCCGTCGCCGCACCCGGCGGCCGGCCAGGATTTCGAACAGAAGCCGAGCGTCGTCCACGCTGCGGGCCAGCGGTCCCGCGTGATCGAGCGTGAACGCCAGTGGGATTGCCCCGTCCAGTGGGATCGCGCCGAAGGTCGGTTTCAGGCCGACGCAGCCGCAGAGTGCCGCGGGAATGCGAATCGACCCCCCGGTATCGGACCCGAGCGCCGCGGCGGCCAGCCCGCTGACGACCGCGATCGCCGAGCCTCCACTCGATCCGCCAGGGATCCGGGTCGGGTCCCACGGGTTCCTGGCAACGCCCCACCAGGGATTCCCATTTGTGACGCCGTAGGCAAACTCGTGAAGATTCGTCTTGCCCAGGATGACCGCGCCGGCACCACGCAGGCTGGCCACGGCCGCGGCGTCGGCATCGGGGACCCAGTGCCGGAGGATCCGCGAACCGGCGGTGGTCCGCAGCGCGCGCGTCGCAAATAGATCCTTGACCGCGACCGGGATTCCCACCAGCGCGGAGGCGTCACCGCGCGCCAGCCGGGTGGCTGCGCGGCGTGCCTGGCGGGTGGCAGTCGCGCTGTCAACCGTGATGAACGCGCGCAGCCCCGTCTGCGCCCGGGTGCGCGCCAGGTAGATCTCGAGCAACTCCGCCGGCGAGACGCGGCGCGCCCGCAGCAGCCGGGCCAGCCGCCGCAGTGGCAGTCGCGAGACGTCGTCGGGCGTCACGGCAGGGATCCGGCGCCCCCGAAGGCCTCGAGAAACGAATCGACGAGGGCCCGGTAGCGGGTCCATGCGGGCAGCAGGGCATCGATCTCGACCGGGCTCAACCGCAGGCCGGCGGCCTGCAGCGCCGAGGTGAGTTGTTCTCTCTGCGTCACCGCCACAGTATGGCAACCAGTGCCATGGCGCAGCTATCAGGTCATGCGAGCGTCAAAGCGTTTGACAAGACTGATTCCGCGGTCATAAGCTGCCCATGCCGCCAACCTGCCCTTGGGGAAGCGCTGGCCGGCGGCGGCTGCGCTGAAGTTTATTCACCGATCACTATTTGAGGAGTCCTGAAAAACGATGTTGCTTGTGGAAGTCCGCCGCCTGGAGATCGCCCCGACGACCGACCAGTTCTGGACCATCGTGTCCCGGGTGAACGGCCCGGATTTCATGGGCGTCCTCTATCGCGCCCGTGAAGCGATCTTCGACAGCGCCGGCATCAGCTTTACGATCGACCTACTCAACAAGTTTCTCCAGTTCGACGTGACGAAGAGCTGGTCGGCAGCCGACGAAGGCGAGTTGTTCATGGGCTCGTCGCCGGTGGTGGGCTGGCTGCGGGTGCGCCGTCCGGGCTCCGCGACGCTGCGCGAGCTGCGCTCCGACGAGATGCATTTCATGGAGCTGGAGCACGCCGCCAAGCCGGCGTTTGTCGAGGTTGGCGTGGCGTTCCGCGCCGGCAGCGAGAAAGCGCGGACCGATTTCTTGAAGCGCATCCGCACAGCGTCCCAGGAGGCGATCGGACAGGAAGTGGGTACCCCCTCGTCCTGGCCGCTTCTCACGCCGGTCAGCAGCCATAACTTCGAGGCGATCCGGAAGTCGCGGCAGGCGAGCTTCGAGCCGTCCACTGAGGAAAGCCAGGCGATGGCCGCCTTTACGACCCCGGAGATCCGCGCCCTGATTCGCGACCTCGAGCGGGTCGGATCCTTGACGGTATCCGATCTTCCGAAAGTGCTTGGCGAAGCGCAGGGCACAGCCGTCGCCGGCCGCCTGGGCGAGCTGCGCACGCTCGGATTGATCCAGTCGGAATATGTCATCGTTTGCTCCCGCACCGGCAACGCGGTGCTACGGACGGACGATCCAAACAAGTTGCAGAAGATGGCGCCGGATTGGATGAAGTGCGCCTGCGGACGGCCGCTCAACGAGGAACGCGTTGACCAGGTCATCATGCCGACCGATCGCGCCACCGCGCTGAATGACCACGGCCGTTGGATGACCACCCTGGCGAGTGCCGTGCTCAACAGACTGGGCATCAGCCGCGAGCAGGTGATCGTGGACTCCGGGCCGGCCGGGACCGACATCGTGCTCGACATGAGTGGCGACCTGGTCCTGGTGGTGCTGAAGGATCGCGAATTCAACCTTGCGGACGCTTATGCCTTCAACGCAAAGATCTCGCGGATCAAGGCCGCGGAAGGTGTCATCGTCACCAACGAGGGCCTATCGGGCGACGCCAAGAAGATGGTCCAGGACGAGCTTGGACCGCAGCGCGCCCGCATCACCGATCCGTTCCGGATCACATTCGTCGAGGGCATCCAGGCGATGGAGCACGAGCTCGGGCGCGTGATCGAGCGCCGGCGCCGCCAGTACTTCCTGCGCGCGCTTGGCGACCTGGCCACCATCCAGGGCTTGAACATCGGGCAGCTCGCCCTCGCCAAGGTAGAAGCCGGCGGTCGGAGCGGAAAGGCCGAAATCGTCGCCCAGGAGGCCGTCGCCGCCGAAGCCTGACCTGACCTGCGAGACGGCGCTCGTTCCAGTTGCGGTCGGAAAACTGCAACGTGGGCGCGTAGTGTAGTCATATGAAAACCGTCAGCCTCGTGGCCGGCATCCTCGCCGTCCTTACCGGAGGCGTCTGGATTCTTCAGGGAGTAGGCATCCTCCCGGGCAGCTTCATGTCCGGCCAGCGGATGTGGCTGCTGATCGGCCTGGTGGTCGCGCTCGTCGGCCTCGTCCTCGTCTATAACGGCCTGCGCCGGACCGCGCCACGCTGAAACCGATCCCACATCGGACACTGATCTCCGGGCTCAGCGCCGGGGCGCTCGCGCTTGGCCTGGATTACCTCGCGCATGCCCTCTTCAACGTTCCCTTGCTGCCGGAGCAGCTTGGCTATCTCCTCGTCAAGGTCCTGCCGCTGCCCGTCTTCGAGAACCTGCTCAAGGCGCTTGGGGTGGTGGCGCGCCCACTGCTCCTGGTGGGCGCCACCGTCGTCATCGTCGGGGCATACGGCCTCGGAGTGGTCGGGGCGATCCGACTCCTTGGTGAGCGCGGACTGCTGGCCTTTGCCGGTGTCGTGGCCCTGGTCTCGGGCGGCATCGCGTGGATCGCGGCGACGCCCGGCGATGCCCCGCTCGCCCTCGCCGCCGAGGTGGTGATCCTGGCGGGGATGGTGCCGGCGACCGGTCGTCTCCTCGAGCGCTTGAGCAGGTCGGAGCCCGAGAGCGCCGAACGACGGATCCTGCTGCGCAATCTGTTCTTCGGTGCGGTCGGGCTTGCCGTCCTCGGGATCGGCTTCGTCGACGTGCGACGGTTTCTGACGGCGCTGGCCATGAAAGAGGGGAGCCGCGCCGACACCGAGATCACGAGTGTCGGCGACTTCTACGTTGTCTCGAAGAACCTCGGAGGCGATCCGGTCGTCGACGGCACGAGCTGGCGGCTCGTCCTCCCGACGCGCAGCCTGACCTACGCGGAGCTTCTCGCCATGCCGTCGCAGCGGCTGGAACTGACCCTCGAGTGCATCAGCAATGACGTCGGCGGGACCTTGATCAGCAACGGTTTGTGGCAGGGCCCTCGTGTGGCGGACGTCCTGGCACTGACGACCGTCCCGGCCGATGCAGCGTGGATGCTGATGGAGAGTGCCGATGGGTACACGGAGAGCTTCCGGCTCTCGAACCTCACGCCGGACCACCTCCTCGTGACGCACCTCAATGGGAGCCCGCTGACGCCGCCGCATGGCTATCCGGCCCGCTTCATCTTTCCCGGCCACTATGGGATGAAGCAGCCGAAGTGGGTGACGCGCATCCGGTTCTCGTCGACCGACAAGCCCGGGTACTGGGAGAACAACGGCTGGGACGAGCAGGCGATTGTCAAGACGATGTCGCGCATCGATGCGCCGGCGGACGGCGCAGCGCTCCCCGCGGGAACCGTGCATTTTGCCGGGATCGCCTTCGCCGGCTCCCGCCGGATCGGCGCCGTCGAGGTCAGCTGGGACGGAGGACAACGCTGGCAGCCGGCCGATCTGGCGGCGGAGTTCTCGCCGTATGCCTGGCGGTTCTGGCAGCTCGACGCGAACCTGTCGGCGGGCCACTACAGTGTCCATGTCCGAGCGCGGGACGGCCAGGGCGCGTTGCAGTCGGCTGCCTCAGCGCCCACCCTGCCGAATGGGGCGGACGGGTACCACGCGATCCTGCTCGACGTTCGCTAGTACAATTCGCCATCCGTGGATGACTGGCATCGAGCCATCGCCTTCATGCGATCCCTCGACGAGCGATGCGCCGAGGAGGTGGTCCCTTTTCCCTGGGGTCGGGCCTTCACCAATCGGACCCTGGCCACCGCGCCCGACCTCAATTACCTGGTCACCCAGGGGCCGTTGTCTGGCGTCACGGCCCCGGACCTGGCCGGCGAGTGCGAGCGCATCCAGGCGCCCGCCCGGATCGCTTTCCGCCGCGTCAATGTCGATCATGAGGAGGCGGCCCAACGGTTGATCGCGCCGTTTGTGACGCTCGGCTTTACAGCCGAACGCTTTTGCGTCATGGTTCGCCATCAATCGCCCGACCGAGCAGTGGAGACCGGCCGGGTCACCCAGGTCGATTGGGAAACCTACCGGCTCGGCCGGAGGCAGGAAATCGAATCGTGGGCGCCTACGACGCTGATCGCGGAGCAGGCGCTGGCCAAGCAGGAGCTGACTCGCCGAATCCTGGACACGACCTATTACGCGGTGCTGCAGGATGGTGCTCCGGTCTCCTTCTGTGAAGTGCGACGAGAGGGGAGCGCGGCGCAGATCGAGTTCGTCGAAACGCTGGCCCCGTATCGCCGGCGCGGACTGGCCAGGCAGGTCGTAACCGCCGCCCTCGATGCGGTTCGAGCGGTTCCATTCGTCTTCCTGGTTGCGGATCTCTTCGACTGGCCCCAGCACTTCTACAAGCGGCTCGGGTTCGAGACGGTCGGGATTGAATCGCGTTTCATGCGCCACCTCCATGTCTGAGCCGGAGTCGCTCCGCCAGGAGTGGGAGTCAGAGGCGGAAAATTGGGTCCGCTGGGCTCGCAAGCCCGGCCACGACAGCTACTGGCGCTACCATCGTGATGCCTTTTTCAGCCTTGTTCCTGAGCCCGGTCGGCTGACCCTGGACATTGGGTGCGGCGAGGGCCGGGTCGCTCGAGACCTGAAAGCCCAGGGGCACCGGGTGATCGCTGCCGATGCGTCGGCGACGATGGTCCGCTACGCAGCCGAGGCCGATCCCTCGATGGAGGTCCACGTTTCCGATGCGGCTCACCTTCCCTTCGCGGACGGGATCGCGGATCTTGTAATCAGTTTTATGTCACTGCAGGACACCGATGATATGGGCGGGGCGGTGCTCGAGGCCGCGCGCGTGCTGATGTCGGACGGCCGCTATTGCGTCGCCGTGGTCCATCCCATGAACTCGGCCGGTTCATTTGTTGATGGCGATGAGGGTTCCCCCTTCGTGATTGAAGGCGACTATTTCACCCGGCGTCGGTACAGCGATCGGCTGGAGCGGGACGGCCTTGGCCTGACTATTCACAGCGACCACCGCCCGCTTCAGGACTATGCCAGGGCATTGGAAGAAGCCAACTTCGTCATTGAGGCGATTCGGGAGTCCACGGTCAGCGAGGAGTCGGTGCGCGAGCGGTCAGCAAGCGCTCGATGGCGGCGGGTGCCGCTCTTTCTCGACCTGCGCGCCCGAAAGCGCTAGGGTCGTCGGAACCGGTACGATCGGCGTCATGGGGGGTCCCACGACGGTCGATCTTGACCTCGCCTCGGTTCGGCAGCAGTTTCCGGCCCTTGGCCTGCGTGTGAATGGCGATCGGGTCGTCTACCTGGACAACCCGGCCGGGACCCAGGTCCCCCAGCGGGTCATCGACCGCACCGCCGAGTACTGGCAGACGATGAATGCCAACCACGGCGGCGAGTTCGTCACGAGCGCGCGATCAGATGCGCGGCTTGACCAGGTCCGCCGCGCCGCGACCGCATTTCTCAACGCCGCTTCACCTGACGAGGTGGTGTTTGGCGCCAACATGACCACGCTGACCTTCGCCTTCAGCCGGGCGATCGCCCGCGAGCTCAAGCCCGGCGACGAGATCGTCGTCACCAGGCTGGAGCATGATGGAAACGTCTCGCCCTGGCTGGCTCTGCAAGAGCAGGGCGTGCGTGTTCGCATCGCGGACATCACGGTTCCGGAATGCCGCCTCGACATGGACGATCTGGCCAGGCAGATCACGCCCAGGACCCGCCTCGTAGCGGTCACGCACGCGTCCAATGCCGTCGGCACGATCCCGGACCTGAAAGCTGTGGCGAGGCTCGCCCACGCGGTGGGCGCCTGGCTCTGGGTGGACGCGGTCCATTACGGACCGCATGGGTTGATCGACGTCCAGGCGATCCCCTGTGACTTTCTCGTCTGTTCCTCCTACAAGTTCTATGGACCGCACCTGGGGATCCTCTACGGACGACGCGATCTCCTGGCGCGATTGCATCCGTACAAAGTGCGGCCGGCGAGTGATGAGCTGCCAAGCCGCTGGGAGACGGGGACGCCGAACCTCGAGTGCTTGAGCGGGCTCCTCGGAGCATTGGAATACCTGGCAGGCGTTGGCGGGTCAGAGCAGGTCGATCGAGCCGCAATCGAGGCGGCGATGGTCCGCATCCAGGCGCACGAGCGCGCGCTTGCCGCACGGCTCATCGATGGCCTGGGGCGCCTTGCGGGGATTCAACTGTTCGGCATCACCGACCTGGGTAGGCTCGAGGAGCGGGTGCCGACGATCTCAGTGACCTGGCCCCCGCACCGTCCGGAAGGTCTGGCCCGTTGGCTCGCGGAACGGCAGATCTTCACCTGGCACGGCGACCATTACGCGACCGAGTTGATGCGCCGCCTTGGACTGGAGGCGACGGGGGGGACGCTGCGCATCGGAATCGCCCACTACAACACGGCGAGCGAGGTTGACCTTGTACTCGAGGTCCTGGCAGGCTATCCGGGGTAGTCGGCGGCGAGTCGCGATCCTCACCACGGGGCTACTTCTGGTGGGCATGCTTCTACCGGCGCCGGCCGTGCGCCAGGCGCAAGCGGTGTCGCGACTGGCGTTAGTTCCTGGCGCAGCAACCCTTCCGGCTGCGATCGCCGTGGCCGACCCCCACCGGACAGCCCTGGGGCCCGCCAGTCCGCCTCCGGTACCTCGCCTCGTCCTGGGAGCGAGCACGAGCCAGCCGGTCGTTGCCCTCAGCTTCGATCTCGACATGACGCCCGACATGGCTGCGCAGTGGCGGCGCGGGGCGGTTCCAACCTGGATCAACCAGGATGCGCTTTCCGTGCTGCGCAACACCGGCACGCACGCGACCCTGTTCATGACCGGGATGTGGGCCGAGCTCTACCCTCAGCTGGCTCGCGGCCTGGCGCTCGATTCGAATTTTGAGATCGCGAACCACAGCTACTCCCATCCGGCGTTTCACCGTCCGTGTTATGGCCTCGCTGGGCTGGGTCCGAGCAGCGCCGCCTGGCAGTTGGCGTATTCCCAGACGGTCATCAGCCGGGTCACCGGCGTAACCCCGAGCTATTTTCGATTCCCCGGCGGTTGCTACGACCCGCCAGCACTCGATGCGGTACACGCCGCTGGTTTGATCCCGGTCGGGTGGACCGTCAATGGAATGGACGCCTTCAATCCGAACGCGGTGGGCGTCGCCTCGACCGTTCTGGCGCAGGTCAGGCCGGGCGGAATCGTGCTGATGCATCTGCAGGGTGGGGCCAATGCGCCCGCGACCGGGACGGCCTTGCGGATGATCATCCCCGTCCTCCGCCAGCGGGGCTACCGGTTCGTCACCGTGGGCGAGTTGCTGCGCATGGGACCGGCCCTGCAGCCGAGCGGCGGTCGAGAGGTGGTCGAGGCCTTGCAGCCGGCGCCCCCACCGGCCGCAGCGCCGGTCCGGCAATCCGCGGCCACCTGGGGAATCGCAACCACGCACCCGAGCTGGCTGCCCCGCCCCTGCTGGCGATGGGATCCGCGGCTCCGGGTCTGGGTCCGCTGCTGAGTCAGGCGCTGATCAAGAGGACGCCGCCGAAAGCAAGCGCCAGTCCGGCCTGCTGCGCCCGGCCGAGGCGTTCGCCGAGGAAGATTCGGGCGAGCACGACCGTCACGGCGGGATATAGCGAAGCCAGAATCGCGATCAGGCTGAGGAGCGCGGCGGTCGTGGCGATCGCATAAAGAATGTCAGCGCCGACGTCGAGGGTCCCGATGAGGCTCAACCCTGGCAGGTCGGACGGCCGCAATCGGAGCCTCGAGCGAAAGACGAGCCCCACCAGCATGAGCACCGCGACACTGCTGACTCGATTCACGACGACGGCCCAGACCGGGTCCGGCCGGCTGGCGTCCCGCAGCGCGAGTAGGAATATGCCGAAGGCCAGCGCGGCGAGCATCGCCAGTCCGACCCCGGGGCCGAGCCGTCTGCCCGTGATCGGGCTCCGCCGGTCGAACGAGAGCAGGATGATGCCGGTCAGCGCCAGCCCGGCGCCGATGAGCTGGACAAGCCGCGGGCGTTCGCCGCGCAGGAGTCCGGCAGCCAGGGGCACGATCGGCGCGGTGGCCGCGATCGCGGCCACGATGCTGACAACACCGACCGCCATCCCCCGATAGAGCGCGGCCAACCCGATCAGTCCGCTGATCCCGGCAACCGCCGCCTCGAGGGTCCAGACGCCGGGCGAGAACGGGACCTGCCTGGCCCACATCAACCCGAGCATCAGGATGAGTGCCGGGCCCTGCGAGAAGAGGAGCACGGGTAGGACGCTGAGGCGTCGGGCCTTCTGACCGCCCATGAAGTCGGCGATCCCCCACGTGATACTGGCGCAGAGCGCCAGCACGATTGCGCTCAGTGTGCGACCCGACGAACGGTGGTTGCGGCGGCGATGTCGCCGACCCGCTGGCGCCTGCGCCCGACGACGAGCAGGACCGCGTCGGCGGCCCACAGGGGAGGGATGATGCCGAGGAGGTTGCGGATGACGGCGCGCCACCAGCCCGGGACGCCACCAGCCGGGCCGTAGACGGAGATGCCCATCATCCGCTTGCCGACCGTCTGGCCGGAACGAGCTTCCAGAGGAATCCGGTAGAGCAGCGTGATGGCGATCAGGATCCCGATGCCCTCCGGGTCGAGCAGGGCCTCGTTTCTCGCCACCCCGGTGACGGCCGTCAGGACGTAGACCGTCGCGGCGACGATCAGCAGAAGGTCGATAAAGCCCGCCCACAGGCGGCGCACAAGCGGATATTGCCGCCATCGCGCGTCGGCACCGTGCTGCCATGGAAGGGCGGCTTCGATGGCGTCGGCCATGTCACGGCGGACTCCGAGCACGATTGGTTCCATGGCGGAGAGGGCGCCGCGCCGCGCCAGTGTCCGCACCGAGAGAATGACCGCGACCGCTGCCAGGCCGGCGACGATCAGGACGAAGAGGCGGTGTTCGGCTCGATGGAAAAGACTGACTGCCGGTTGTCCGGCCAGGGCGCCCAACCCGACGAAGACACCGGTGTAGATGACGACGGACGGGACCAGCCCGAGGGCGAAGGTCAGGCGCGGCATTCGGCTGACGCCGGCGACCTGCGTCGTGGAAATCCGAAGCCCGGGAAAAAGTCGGCCAACGAACACCGCGCGGGCGCCTCCGCGACGGAGCATGTGGGTGGCGCGATCGAGCGCGCCGCGAAAATGCAAGGCGTCCGCGGCTTTCAGCAGCGCGGCGCGCCCGACAAGCGCAAACACCTCGCGGCCAACCATCGCGCCGACCGTGATCGCGACCAGCAGCGTCGCCACCATTGGCACCGGCTCGACGGTATCGCTGGCGATGGCGATTCCCGCGATCAGCAGCAGGAGATCTCCCGGGGCGAATGGAATCGGGATGCCGGTTTCCTCGATGAAGAGCAGCCCGGCGATGACGACGATCAGGAGATCGCCGCTGAGGCTGGCAATGGAGGTGATCGGATTCACGATCTGCCTCCGTGGGTTCGTCTCAGTCGAGTAGCTCGCGAATTAGAGGGATCGGGAGGTTGCCACACGCGAGGAATCCGTCGTGAAACGCTTTCATCGAATAGCCGGAGCGAGCCTCATGGTCTCGACGTAGCTCGTAGATCAGGAGCTTGCCCAGGGTATAGGTCAGGTAGAGCGGATCCCAGGCGCCGCGCGTGGCTTCCCGCGTGGCCGGCAACTCACTCTGGAACCCGATCTCCATGAAGACCTCCACCGCCTCTCGCATCGTCATGCCCTGGCAGTGCAAGCCGAGGGCGACCAGGGCCCGGCAATCACGGAGCAGGGCATCCGCCTTTTGCGCCAGCTCGGCCCGAGGGTCTTCCGAAAAACCGGCTTCGATCATCATCTCCTCGCAGTAATGGGCGTAGCCCTCGCCGGTACCCTGCACCCAGAAGACCTGGCGGGTGAGTGAGGACGCGCGCCGCTCGTGCAGTGCCTGGACGTAGTGCCCGGGATAGGCTTCGTGGATCGAGACGTTGCGCAGCACCGGGTAGTTGAGATAGCGAAGCCACTCCTCGGCCTTTGCCGGGCCCCAGGCTGGCGTCGGCACCGTGACGTAGTAGTAGCTCTCGGTCGCCGTCGACTCCAGTGGCCCGGCGCTATCGAGAGCGGCGCTGATGTAGGAGGCGTAGGCAGGCGTCGGCCTGACGAGGCACCGGACCTCGGATGGGATCGAGAGCAGGTCGCGCTCGACCACGAACTGCCGGATCGACTCCAGCATCCCGCTGACGTCATCGATGAGGCTCCCGACGCTCGCGTGGTCGCGTTCCAGCTCCGCGAGCGCGCCGCGGATCCCCTGGCCCGGGGCGATCCTGGTGGCCAGCTCCGTCGCCCGTGCCGTATTGCGCTCGACGTCTGCCCGAACCATCCGCTCCAGGCGCGCGACGGGGAGATCGACCATCTCTCGTACCGTCAGGATTCGCTCGAAGCGCTCGCTCCCGAGCGGATCGTGCTCGTGCGCGTCCGAGCGCCGGGAGCGGAGGAACTCGCTGAATGCGCGCACCTGGGCGGCGGCCTCGTCGATCCCGGCGAGGGTGGCCGGGTCGCCGGCGGCGGCGGTCCGGACGTCGCCTTCGAGGTAGTCGGCCTGGCCGTCGGCGGCCTCGATCGCGATCGTGAGGTTTGGGCCGGGCAGCGACAGCGCGAGGTTGTCGCGCGCGGCCTCGAGGTATCCCGCGTATCCGCCCAGGTGCTGGCGAAGGCTGGCCAGCCGTGCCCGCAGCGGGGCGTACTCACGCTTGAGGTAGGAACTGACGTCCAGCTCCGAGCCCGACCCCGCATAGAAGAGCGGATCGGTGAAGGGCGTTCGCTGCTCGGTCAGTTCGAATTGGCTCGCCTGCAACTGCGCCGTCAGGGCGCGGCGGTCGATGTCCTCACCAGGTTTCAGGTGCTTAGCCTCGGCCAGGACCCCTAACTGGCCGGCGATCTCGCTGGCGCGCGCCGCGATCGCGGTCGCGGAAACGTCGCCAACGATCCCGTCATAGGCATGGTCCCCGACGACGCGGGCATGCGCTGGAGCGAAGCGAAATACCCCATCGATGACGGCGCGCTCGATCGCGGTCCAGGCAGGCACGCCGGCCTCAGCCATCCTTCTTGGGTCGCCGGGTGCCCCGCCGTTCCGCATGCGCGCGGAGGAATGTGTACGTCTTCTCGGCGGCATAACCGCTCTCGAGGGCGTCCTGGATCCGCGGCCAGAACTCATCCTTTACCCAGTTACGCGCGATCAACACTTCGACCCCACTCAAGCGGAGATCGCCACGCTCCATCGCGGCGCTCGTGTCACCCGGCTGCAGCGCCCGTACGGCATCGAGTGCGAGATTGGGCAGCAGCCACGCCTGCGGAATCAGAACCTCCGCGCGTTTGCGGGGCTGCTCTGGCACGCAGAAACTATAGACGGCGCTCGCCGTCCGAGGGACGCTATGCTGCTGGTGTGGCGCTGCTTCGAACGTTCCATGTCTACGGGGCGATCTTCCTCCTCGGCGGCGTCAGCGCCCACGCGCTGCTCCGGCCGCTCGGGAGCCGCGCCGAGGCCGCCGCAAAAAAGGCGCTCTACGATCTCGCCTGGCGGATCCAGCTGACCATGGTCTACACCGGATCGGCGCTGGTCCTCGTCACCGGTCTGCTGCTGTGGGTCGGTCGCTACAAACTGTTCACGGGCTGGCTGTTGCTTGGCGTCCTGCTCTTCATCGCGGCAATGGGCCTGGACGGCGCATTTTTGAGTCCGAACCTCCGCCGAACGCGATCCGCCCTGATCGACAGCGCGGTGCCGGAAACGGCCGACGCGGCGGCGACCACGATCCAGGTCGTCTCGTGGTTCCTGCTCGTGGTGGTCGTCTTCCTGATGGTGGATCGGCCCTTCTGAGGACGCGGTCAACCCCGAGCTAATGCCGAGCCTGGGCCCCGTGACCCTCACCGGCAGGCACGTGCTCCTCGAGCCGATGCGCGCGGAGCACGCGCCCGCTCTCCTGGAGGCAGGCCGGTCGACCGAGGTCTGGGAGTTCATGCCGGCACGGGCGATGGATGCGGAAAGCATGGATCGCTGGATGGCGAAGGCGCTGGCCACCGAGGCCGCCGGCCGCGAGTATCCGTTTATCGTCCGGCAACGAGCGGACGGGGCGGTGATCGGGAGCACCCGGTATCTCGACGTTCAGGAGGAGGATCGCACCACCGAGATCGGGTGGACCTGGTACACCCCCGCCGCCTGGGGCACCGTGGTGAATCCGGAGGCGAAATATCTTCTGCTCCGCCACGCCTTCGAAGAGTGGCGCGCGATCCGGGTCGCGCTCAAGACCGACATCCGCAACCTGCACTCACAGGCGGCCATCAAGAAGCTTGGCGCCGTCTTCGAGGGAACGCTCCGCAACCAGCGGATTCGCCCGGACGGCACCTACCGCCATACGCCGATTTACTCGATCATCGAAAGCGAGTGGCCCGGGGTCAAGCGCGCCCTTGAGAACCGGCTGGCTGGAAATGGCGCCTAGCTGAGTCCGCCGTTGAGAAGACGCAATCCCTGGCGCGGCCTTGTCGCCCGCGGCGGCCGCGCCGGCTGCTGGCGCTGCCTCCGGTAGCCGCCGGCGACCAGGGCGCCGGCTTGTTGGGCCGCCGCCACGATCTGGCTCGCCACTTCGCTTGGGCTGCCCATCGTCTCCTGGTCGAGGTGGATCAGCTCGCTAATGCAAAGCTTGCCCTGTGGATCGACCATGATGACGCCGACGAAGGGCTGTTCGCTTTTGATGCTCGGATGGATCTGTGACCATGGAATGACATTGCCCATGAGCGCACGATAACGGATGGTTTTGACAGCTGTCTGTCGGAGCTACGCGCTCGGGACTTCTTGCTCTTCTTCCACGGGCTCGATTTCTTCCCGAGCGGCTCCGTTGCTTGGCTGCCCGTCCATGGTTTGACCCGCGGCACCAGGCCCGGGCAGCCGGATGATCGTCCAGTGTTCCGCCTTCTCCGCCCGCTCGGCGAGCGCTTCGTCCTTTGAGAACAGGATGATCTGGTTGTCCTGGCCGAGACGCCCGAGCTCGTCAAGCGCAGCCCGCATCCGGCGCCGGTCGGCGTGCACCAGGGCCTCGTCGAGCAGGAGTGGCGCCGGCTCGGCGCTGCCCCCGATGATCCGGGCGAGGGCGACGCGCTCGAGGAGATAGATCAGGGAGCGGGTCCCCAGGCTGAGGCTGTCGACATCCTTGTAGGTGCGTTGGTCCTGCGCTTTGACCTGCAGCGTCAGGTCATCGCCGACGCGCACGTCCCGGTACCGACCGTTCGTGATGGGGGCCAGCTGGCTCTGCAACTGCGCCTTCAGCCGGGGGACGACGGCGCGGCGGATGGACTTCATGGCGGTCTCCAGCGTCTCGACCGCGAGGTCATAGGCATGGGCATCGATCTCCAGCTCGTGCAGTTGCTCGCGCACCGTGGCGATCTCTTCCTCGAGCGCGGCGACGTTGCCGATCCGCCCCAACCGATCGTTGAGGAGCTCCTCCGCTCGGGCGCGCTCCTCCTGGGCGCGTTCGCGGCTGACGCGGTGCTGGTCGCGCTGGCGTTCCAATTCGGCCAGCGGTAGCGAGGCGAATCCGGCGAGGCGTTCGGGATCGATGGCACGCCCCACCTCCTCCAGCTGCCGTTGCAGATCAGCAACCAGCTCGCGAAGTGAGTGCAGTTCGTCCGACGGCACGGTGGCGCCCGCGTCCTGCAGTTCCTGAAGTCGCAGGCTCGACTCCCGGTAGGTCCGGGCGTGTTCGGCGGCGGCATCCCACGCTGCCGTCGCCTGCTCGATATTCGGATCGTTGATGCCGGCGGAGGCATAGATCGCTGCCAGGTGCTGCTCATAGGCCGCCGCCTTCGATTGCTCGATGGCCGCCCGCTGCGCCGGCTGTCGAAGCTGATCCAGCTGCGCATCGAGCTGCTCCAGCCTGGCGCGGACCTGGCCGGCCGAGCGCGCGGCTTCACAGCTGCTGATGAAGTCCCGGGCGGCTCCGTTGGCATCACGCCGGTCGAAGCCGAGCTGATCCAGCATCTGATGGAGCTGCTGCCGGAGGGCGTCGCGCCTCGCTTCCAGCTCGGCCAGCGCCTGGGTGGTCCGGTCCGCCCGCTCGCTGCCGGCGTTCCACGCGATCGTATCCTGGGTCAGCCGCTCCACCAGCTGCGCCGTGTCGAAGACGGCCTCCTCGCTGGGCGCGGGCTGAGGGAGCCCCCAGGATCCGACCAGCTCGCGGAGGGAACGTCCGGCGATCTGGGCGCGATCCTCCAGCTCCGAGGCCTGTCGGTCGAGTTCGAGGCGGGTCGCGTCATAGCGCACTTTCTGCAGATGTTCGACCATCGCCTGCTGCAATTCGCCCGAGCTGCGGACGCCCCACGGTCGCAGGATGTCGCGGCGTTTGATCCGGGCCTCATCCTTGGCGCGGAGACGCCGGTCGACCTCTTTGCGGGCCCTCGCCCTGATGACGATGCCGATCCCGGTCGCGAGCACGCCCATGCCGAGCAGGAAGAAGGCGGCGCCGGCCAGGTATACCGACGCCCCGCCCTGGAGCGCAAAGACCGCGACCAGGATCGCGAGAACGGTCAGGAGCAAGCCGCCCAGCATGGCACCAAGGAAGGTGCGCTGCCGGTTGCGCGCCCGCTCCGCCAGGTTCTCTTCGCGCCGCATCGCCTCTTCGGCTTGCTGTCCGGCCTTGATGACGTCGGGTACTTCCTTGTAGCGCGCGATATCGTGCTTCAATTGCTCGAGCCTGGGTGGCAGTTCCGCACCGGCGCGATTTCGGGCCTCGACGGCGACGTTGTGGCGCTCGTGCCACTCCGAATACACCCGTTGGAACTCCATGTTTCGGGCGGGCCAGTCCAGATTCTGGCCGACCAACCCCGGGTGCCGGTCGGCCAGCCGTGCGAGATCCTCGCTGGCGGCCTGGGCGCGTGCCTGGATCTCGGGCGCCTGGGTGTCGGCAACGGTCAGCGATGCGAGCAGATCGCGGACCACCGGTTCGGCCTGGAGCGCCGGCGGATCGATGCCACGGGCGCGCGTCTCCAGGCCCTGGGCTTCGGAGTCGAGGCGATTTCGCTCGGTCTCCAGCTGGTTCAGCTGGTCGGCGACAGCCTGCGCTTCGCCCTCGAAACCCTGCTGGGCCTCCCGCGTCGCCCGGAGATGGCTGCGCAATTCCTGGACGACCTCCTGGCGCTCGATCGGGAAGCTCGCGAACTGGTCGTGCGTCTGCTGGCGGCCGGCCTCCTCGCGGATGGCCAGATCCGCCGCATCGAGTCGCTCCATTCGGTGGTGCGCCTCGTCCAGCCTCGAGCGCAGGATCGCCGCATCGAGGGTCTGGACGATGGCCAGCTCGCTTTCGGTCAGGCCCGCTACGGATTCCCGCTTGCGCGCCAGGTCGTCGACCGCTGCCCGCGCCTGGCGGGCGGCGTCCAACTGCCGCTCGAGCTCGACCAGCCGGGCTTCGAGATCGTGGAGCGGACCGCTCCGCGCCCGCGGTCGCCCGACTCGCGCCACGCGCTCCTCGCGTAGGCGGTCCAGCACACCCTGGGCCGTCCGATCGGGGTGTGCCGAGTCGGCCAGGGCGGCGATCGCCTCCTTAATGCTGCCGGCATCCTCGAGGCGCATCACCTCGCTGCGAGAGATGCAGGCCGTGTTGGTGTAGATCTCGCGGCTGACGCCGAGTAATTCCCGTCCAACCTGGACCCCGCCGAGCGGATCGCGCTCGAATCGGTCACTGAGGTCGCCGCCGCTGCGCAGGTCGGTGACGTGAACCGTTTCACTGTCCAGGTCACGCTCGACCCGAAGCGGAGTGCCATCGTCCAGCGCGAATTCGAGCGCGAGCCCGAAGTTCCCACCCTGCCACGGGCGCCAGCGCTCCGTCCGCTCCACCAGTGCCGGGCGGGTGCGGTCCCCGGATTGCAGCCCGTACAGTCCCGCGAGGATGGCTTCCTGCAGCGTCGACTTTCCGGCTTCGTTCGGGCCGACGACCAGGTTCATGGCCGGCCCGAACCGGATGTCGACTCCGCGCAGCGTGCCGAAGCCCTCGATCTCGATTCGGGTCAGTCGCATGCGGGCCTTCCGATCGACGTGGTCATGGTTCGAACGCATCCAGGGCGAGCTGCAGGGCGCGTCCGACGGCCTCCTGCTCCGCCGCCGGCTCAGGATGCCGCTCGAGGAGTTTGCGAACCATCTCGCCCCGGCTGGTGAACTCCTGGGCCGCCCCCTCGAGATCATGCGACACGCGCGTGCGGTCCTGGAATTCAAGATACGCGAATCCCTCCCCACATTCCGCGCTGAGAGCCTTCGCATCGAGAATCAGACCCGGCGATCGTTCGCCATCGAGGTAGACCTGGGCGATGGCGCCGCGCAGGCCCTGCCGTTCCCGGAGCGCCACGGCGGCGTTGCGGACGTGATCGCGACTGGTCATGCCGCTGATGTCGATCGTGTCGCGGCGCATCGGGTGCTCGGCGATGTCCTCCATCTGCACCTCGGTCGTCCCGTCGTCGGCGATCGTCACCAGGGCAGTGGTGTGACGGCCCTCCTCGCCCCAGCTGAGGGTTTCAGGGCTGCCGGGGTAGGTGATGCCGTCGCCGGACCGACCATCGTGGTAGTGGCCGAGGAGCGCATGGTGAAAGCCCGCGTCGCGCACCTGCTCCGGCGTTAGTGGTCTGAACGGCGCGGTGCCTGCCGGCACCTGGGTCATGTCGGAACCGTGCAGCAGCAGCAGATTGATCCCCTGCTCAAGGCGGGTGAAGTCCCGCAGCGGCGCCTCGGTCACGCCCGGCCGCATGAAGCCTGATGCCCAAAGATCGACCGCGCCGAATCGATAAGGCCGGAGCTCTTCGTGCGCCGCGATGGTCACGTTGGAGGGCCAACGCATGTATCGGTAGGGCGAGCCCGGGAGGGCGGGATCCGCATGCCCGGGAGCGATCAACACCGGCCGGCCGGCCTCGCCGAGCGTTTGAGCGGCGAAGTTCCCCGTGTCTTTTAAGACCTGGTCATGTTCGAACAGGTCACCGCCGCAGGTGATCAGGTCAACGGACGCATCGCGAGCCCGCTGCACGATCCGCGTCAGGGCGTCGCGAAGATCCTCACGGCGTCGTTGCGCGCCGGCGCCGAACAGGCGCTCGCCCGCAAACGATCGGTCAAGATGCAGATCGGCAAAATGGAGCAGGCGAAGGGCCACACATCCCCCGTAACCACGCAATTGCTGCCCGGCTCGATGGCATAGGCGAACGCAAAAACAGCGCAATTATAGCTTGGAAGGCGTGCGAATCACTTGCGAGGCCGCCGGTGGCATTTGCGCGCCCTAGACTCTCTTGAATGGGGTCGTTCGAGAAGGGGGATCGGGGCGCCCGCATCCTGAAGTTGCAGACGCTGCTCCAGGGCAATCCACGCGGGCTGACGACCAACGAGATCGCCGCTCGCACCGGGGTGACCGCCCGGACCACCTACCGTGACATTCGAGCGCTCGAGGCGATGAACGTCCCGGTGTACGAGGAGCAGGGCCGGATCGCGATCGACCCCAACTACTTCATCGCACCCGTGAAATTCACCCTTCGTGAGGCGATGGCACTGCTGATGGGAGTGCGATTGATGCACCGCCACAGTCAGGAGGCCGACCCGGGCGTCGCCGACGCCTTCACCAAGCTCGCCGCGGTCTTGCCGGCCCCGGTGGCGGAATATGTTCATGCCACCGTCCGGCAAATGGCAGACCGCCCGGCGAACGAGACCGCCAGCCGCGTGCTTCAGACTGTGGTCCTCAGTTGGGCGGGTCGCAAGGTGGTTCGGATCTGGTACCCGGCGGCGGGGGGCCCGGCGAAACCACGGTTGATCGAACCGTACTTCCTCGAACCCTCCCTGATCGGCCACAGCAGCTACGTGGTCGCGCGAGATCGGGAGCTCCGAGAAATGCGCACCTTCAAACTCGAACGGATCGTGCGTGCCGAGCAGACAGCGGACGACTACCGCATCCCGCCCGACTTCGACATCAACCGACATCTGGCGCGTGCGTGGGGAATCTTCAATTCCGGCGAGCCGGTCGAGGTCCACCTTCGCTTCTACCCACCCGCCGCGGCCCGCGTGCGCGAAACGATCTGGCATCCCTCGCAGCAGCTGACCGACGGCGCGCGCGGATCAGTCGAGATGCGCGTCACCGTGGCGGGCACCGTTGAGATCACGCCCTGGATCCTTGGCTGGGGCGATGCCGTCGAGGTGCTCGCCCCGAACGAGTTGCGTCAGCGCATTTCGGAAATGGGGGCCCGGATGGCGGCGCGCAATGCCGCGGCGGCCAACCCGCGCCGGAGATCGTCGGGCTAGGCTAGGCGGCGAGGCGCGGTGATTTGCCGCAGTTAGGGCATGGCGCCCCGGACTTCAGCTCAGCCCGCTTGAATGCGTGTCCAGCGCAGTGCGGGCAGAGGGCTCCCGGCCGCAGCGATTGGCCCTGCTCCGCCTTCTGGATGCGTTCGCGCACGTGACTCTCTTCGTCCTTTCCGAGAAAACGCGGGTCGTCGAGCTGGTCCGCCATGTCAGGCGGCCACCTGCTGCTGCCGCTCCGCACCAAGCTGATCCGGCCGCACTCGCTCCGCGAGGGCGCGGGCGATGACGTCGGGGTGCAGGTCGACGCTGCGCTGAAACGGGTGAACACTGAGAATGACGGGTACGGTGCGCCCGCCGAGCTCCGTATCGAGCACGGTGCCGTGCAGGGCCGTGATCGGGGCCCATCCATCCCAGGTTTTTCCGCTGTGCAGCCAGAAGTAGCGAGCGACCGGACCGCCCATCGCGACGATCGCGGTCGGGGCGATCGGACCGAGCATCCCTTCCAGGTGGCGGTCGGCGCACTGCCCGAGGGCAGCGTCGGTGACGCGATCGGGAACCTCGGTCGCGCAGCGGACCGCCCAGGTGTGGAAGGCGAGGTCGAGCACATCGCGCTTTCCCACGGGTTGGCCGAAGCGCTTCCGGGTGGCCGACAGGACGGCGCGAACGAATTGAAAGTATGGTTGCGGCGTTTCCGCCGTCATGTGGTGCTCGAGCGCCGACTCGAGGTCGAGCCACTCCGCGAACGCCTCATTGCTGGCGCTCGCGGGATCGAGCGGGCTCGGGCTCAGGAACACGATCGGGCCACGGGGGTTGCCGAAGCCGACTTGCGGCCGTCGGAGCGGACGAGCGAGCCCGTGACAGGGGCTGTCCGCGCCCCGATCGGCCTCGGCGACAGCACAGCCGTGCAGTCGCTTCAACGGGTCGGACCCGAAAAACTGGAGGTACTCTGGACCCTTGCTCATGCTGATGGATTTGACGCAGCGTGTTCGCCAAGCTTGCGCCAAGAAGGTCGCTCTGAGCCGACCCACGGGCGATAAGATGCCATTGTGGGCATCGACGCGAGGTTTCCGCCGCGCCGGGCCCCCCGGGTTCCCACCGTCCTGGTCGATGAACTCCACGATCAGTTGCAGGGCCAGAACCGGATCTTCCTGCTCGATGTCCGGGAACCATGGGAATATGCCGAGGGGCACGTCCCCGGCGCCCGGCTCTTTCCACTCGGCGAGCTCGAGGACCGGATCGGCGAGGTGCCCACCGACCGTCCGATCCGATCGATCTGCCACAGCGGACAACGCAGCCTGGCCGCCACGGCATTCCTGCTCACGCATGGCTACCACGACGTGAGCAATGTGGACGGCGGGACCTCCGCCTGGATCGAGCGGGGCTACCCGGTCGAGCGCTGACCGCCCCCTGATCTGAGGCGGGCGCCCGGATTGCGACACACAGCTGTCGCTGACGGCTGCTTGACTTTGGTCATGGAGGTCACCACCATGAGAGCAGCCAGCCATCTTGCTCACGTCTTGAAGGAGTCCCTGTGAACGTCCTTGAACTGCTGCTGGCGGTGCTGGCCACCGCGGCCCTCGCAACCGCCGTAACGCTCTTGCTCAATCGCCGGCCCGCCGCGCCGGTCGCCTCGGATGCGGTGCTGCGCGCCCTGGCGGATCTCGGATCCCTGAGGTCGCAGGTCGAGTCGATGACAAGTCAACAGGGAGCGCTGAGTCAGACGATGGGCACCCTCCAGGTAGCGGTCCAGGGGGTCGGCACCAAGGTCCTGGAAAGCTCGGCTGGCGTTCGCGACGCCCTCGGTCGGGAGCTCTCCGAAGCTCGGGTCGTGGTGGAGCGCCTCAAGGTCGATGCCGAGGAGCGGCGGCGAATGGACGAGGACGTGCAGGCCTCGGCCCGGCGCATCGAGACCGTGCTCCTGGGAAGCCGGACGCGCGGCGCGGCCGGCGAAAACATCCTGCAGGACGCGTTCCGGCAGTTCCCGCCCGAGATGATCGACATGAACTTTCGGGTCAACGGCAAGGTGGTCGAATTCGCGCTGGTGCTGGCCAATGGAAAGCGCTTGCCGATCGACAGCAAATGGCCGTCTCCAGACCTCCTCGATCGCCTGGCGGAGGATCTCCGCGATCCGGCCAGTGAGGCCGCCGTGGTCCAGGAGATCGAACGGGTGCTTCGCGGAAAGATCCGCGAGGTCAAGCAGTACATCAACCCGGCCTGCACGCTGGCGTTCGCCGTGGCTGCCGTTCCCGACCCGGTCTTCAACGCCTGCCGGCGCGGCCACCTCGAGGCCTATCGCGAGGGCGTCATCCTGATGCCATACAGCATGACCGTGCCCTACATCCTGGCGCTCTTCCGGCTGCACCTGCAGTACGCACGATCGATCGACCTGGAGAACCTCGAGGGCTACCTGCAGCAGATCGACGACAATGTCGCGGCCCTCGATCGAGTCCTGGAGAACAGCATCTCGCGGGGCAGCACCATGATTCAGAACGCCTTCACCGACTGCAAGCGAAACCTGGGGCAGATGCGCGGGGCGATCGCGGCCCTCCGCTCGATGCCGCAGGTTGCGCTCACCACCCCCGAGCCGAACGGCGACCGGGACGAGGTGGGGGAGGCCCAGGTCAGCTTGCTGATGTCGGCGGTCGACCGCTAGCCGAAGGCCGTTTCGAGCTCAGCCGAGCCCGGGCGTGCGCGCCAGGCGCGCCACGAGCAAGAAAAGCAAGAGGAATCCAGCCCCCGCCACGGTCGTCAGGGTGCTGGGTGCCGTCCCCGAGTCATCGACCACCAGTTGCTCATCGGCGACGGTGGTGCCCGCTTCGTTGGTCACGGAGACCGCGTAGGACCCCTTGGTGAGGTCGGTGGGCAGCTGCACGAGCAGGGTCTGCGGGTCCGGCGATTCGATCGTCGTCGCGGGGCGGCCGCCAACGTGCACCGTGGTGCGAACGCTCAGGTGTTGGCCGGTGATGATGATATTCGGTTGCTTGGTCGGATTCACCCTGACCGGGTTGACCAGGAAGACCTGGGGCGGCAGCGCCGCCGCGAGTTTGCGGGCCACGGCCGGGGGCGTGGGTGGGACCGGCTTCGGCTTGGTCGTCTTGCTCGCCGCGAGCACCGGCATGCCGGTTACGGCAAGGCAAATAATGGTGGCGACGCCTCCGAGCATGAATCGCTGCACGGGTCCCATCGATAGCCTCTGCCTGTGATAACGAGAGCTTGCCGGTGAGCCGGACACGGAAACGGCCCATTGTGGATGCGCAAAGGCGCGTAGTTGTAACCGCTGGCGTAATAAGCCGAGGCCACGACCCGGCGTCGCCAGCCGTGACGTGACCTCGGGGCGAAGGGGTTTCTAGCGGTTGCTACTACCCGGCCAGGGCGTTTCGGGCGGGCGCTCGCCGATCTTGATCCGCTCCGAGCCCCCGGGGCCGATCGAACTCGAGGATTCGGACTCGCTGCCCACCCCGCTGTCGCTTCCCAGTCCGCTCAGCGCGGGCGGGATGTTCGATGGCTCTGCCGGCCGGGCGACGGGCCGTATCGACGGACCTCCCGGCGCCATCGGTGGCTGCGGGTCGACAACCGGCCGCGGGGCCGCGATCGGCCGGGGCGCCGCAGCCGCCTTGGGAGGAGCGGCGGCCCTCGGGGCTGCCGGCTTGGGCGCCGGCCGAGCGGTCGCCTTCGCGGGTGTTGCGGCGCGAGCTGGGCTGGAGCGCTTCACGGCGGACCGCTTACCGAGCACCTTCGCGGCCCGTGTTGTCGTCGAGGACCGACGGGCCGTGGTCCGCTTGGAGCCGGCGGGCTTCGCCTTCGCCCGGCTCGCGGTCGATCGCTTCGCCAGGGTCTTACCCGCCCGCTTGGCGGTCGTGCGCTTGCCCGACGATGTCGACTTCTTTGCGGTCGGGCGCTTCGCCGCTGACTTCTTCACCGAGGACTTCTTCTTAGCCGGCATTTCTCCTCCCCTGGATGACGCGATGAGTACTCGCTTACGGGTTCAGCGCGGATTGTAGGATCCGACTGTTTTCCCTGCGTGTTATAGCATCGGCTTCCCGCAAAGACAAGGGTGGCGAACCTAGTGCGTCTGCAACCAGCTCAGCACGGTGGCATTGAGCTGTTCGCGTTCGAGATCGACGGTGATCGCGTGCCCCGATCCCTCGAACCAGATCAGTTGCTTGTCCCGGGAGCCGAGCCGCTCGAGAATCAATGGGGCGTTGCCGACGTCAACCGTGCGATCGCGTTTCCCGTGCAGGATGAGGGCGGGAACGGAGATGCGCGGCAACTCGCGCTCGACCACGCGCAGCAGCTGCAGCAGGCTCTGGATGCAGACGGTCGGTCGCCTGGCATAACTGTGCAGAAATCGAAGCGCGGTGGGATCCCCGAGATCGCAATCGTCGCCCGGAACCTGCCAGCGGACCACGTACTTGAGGCCCCGGATGGCGCGCAGCCGCCAGTCTCGATGGAACCATCGGGGCGAGCCCATGGCCGCCATGGTGACGACTCCCCTGACGCCCGGACTGGTCGCCGCGAGGTGGAGCGCCAGCGTCCCCCCGAGCGATTGGCCCGCGACGAACACCTCGCCACAGTCCGCCTGCAGGGCACGCAGGGCCTCCGCCGCCGATCGGGCCCAGTCCGGCCAGCGTGTCCGGGCCATGGCCTCCGGCGTCAGGCCATGGCCGGCCAGGAGCGGGGCCATCACGTCGTAGCCGCTTGCCGCCAGATGTTCCCCGAGGCCGCGGACCTCCGGGGGAGTCCCGGCGAAACCGTGCAAGAGGAGGCACCCGCGGGTTCCGCCGCGCAGGCGGAAGGGCTGAAGCTCCTCCGGCTCGGCCGGCGTGCTCCATATACGGGAAGGTGTTCGAACCGCCATCCGGTTGGAGTCTAACGGGGGATGCAAGTTCGCCGGGCGGGTGTCGGTTATACGGTTCGGCGAGGGGCCCTCTTTACGGGTGCCCGCCAGTGGGGGTGAATCAGCCGAATGGCGATCGTTGGGTGGATTCTGGCGCTGTTGCTGGGGATCGCGATCGCGCTGTTTTCCGTTCAGAACCAGCAGCCGGCCTCCGTCAACGTGGTTGGGGCCCTCTACCAGGGAATTCCGACCTGGACGCTGATGCTGGCCTCGGCCGCCGTGGGGGCGCTGATCGTGATCCTGATCAGCCTTATCGATCGGATGCGCTGGTTCATGACCAGCCGCTACAGCAAGAAGGTGCTCACCGAGCACAAGAAGATGCTGGTGCAACGCGAGAACCGGATCCACGAGCTGGAGCAAGAAGTCATGCGGCTTCGCGGAGCGGCCTGAACCAATGAGCCTGAAAGTCTGCCCGCAGTGCGGCTATCGCTACAATGCGCCGGAAAACCAGACCTGCGGCAAGTGCAAGGGCTGGCTCGGAGGCGCCGCGGGCGGAGCCGTGGCGGTTGCCGCCGCACCGGAGCGCCGTACCCTGTTGCCGCGATCCCTGCCCGAATTCGCCTGTTACCTGCCCGTCCCCCTCGGCGCCTTCCTGCTGGGCTGGCCAAACCCGATCGGGGCGGTGTTCGGCCTGCTGATGGCAGCCCTGATCATCAAGGTAGTCCGCCTCGATATGGAGCGCTTTTCAAAGGGGTTGCTGGTCGGCATCGTGGTCGCGGGCGTATTCTTCGCCTACCTGATCTTCCTGCTGATCTTCGGGACCCTGTATGGGCTGCTCGAGCCCGTCCTCCAACCGCTCGTCGGGCGCACGTTCAAGCACTAGGCCGAGCCTTGACAAGGCGCTCCAGGACGCCGGCGAAGCTGGCCATGTCCCGCTCGAATACGGTGATGTAGCTCAAGCCGTACCGGTCGCGCCGGGCCCGCACCTGCTCGATCATCTCGTCGACGGTGCCGATCAGCAGCAAGGGCGATTCCAGGAGCTGCTCGGGCGCCATGGCCCACTCGCCGGCCATCTCGGCGGCCACCTTCTCCCGGTCGTCGCTCAGGCGGACCGCCTGCACCAGGGTGTTAAGCCGCAGTCGGGGGAACCGGTCGCCGGCAGTCTCGCGGATGAGTGTGACCTTTTTGTCAAAGGCCTCGGCAGTGGCGTCGGCGTCCTCGAGCCCGGCGCCATCCGCCTTCGACCGCGGCATGATGCTGATGATGTCGGCCTCCCGCGCGGCGAGCGCGAGCAGCTTCGGGCCACCGCCGCCGAGTAGGAAGGGCGGATGTGGCTGCTGCGCCGGTTTGCAGCTACCCGTCAGGCTCGTCAGCTGGTAATGGATCCCGACCTTCGTGATGGGTGGCTGCGTCATCAGCTCCTTGATGATCCGGATCGCCTCGCCCAGCCGCGCCACGCGCACCGACCCGGCGTCGAATGGAAGGCCGGCACCGTCGTACTCGCTTCGCAGCCATCCGGCGCCGATCCCGAAATCGAAACGGCCTCCGGTCAGCACGTCGATCGTGGCTGCTTCCTGGGCGAGAAGCGCGGGGTGCCGGAAATCGTTGTTGTACACGAAGCTGCCCACTCGTAGCCGCTCCGTCACCTCCGCTGCCAGCACTAACGCAGGCCCGATCGCCAGGCGCGCTCCGAAATGATCCGGCATCAAGAGGGTGTCGAAGCCGGCTGCCTCGACGGAACGGGCGAAGGCGATCCACTCCGCCCTGGAGCGTGGGCGCGTCGCCGTCACCGCGAAGCGAAATCCCACCATCGTGGAGGCCGTGGGCAGGCTACCGGTGCAGTCGGTCGACCGGCGCCGCGCCCGAGAGGTTCTGCTGCTGGCGATGCAACCAGTTGAGCGCATTGACGTAGGCGTACGCCGCCGCCTCGATGACATCCAGGGCGACCGCTCGACCGACGACGACCAACGACCCCTGGCTCAACGTCACAACCGCCTCGCCGAGGGCGTCGGTGCCTCCGGTCGCCGCGGCGAGGCTGAAGTCCTCCAGATCCGCGGCCAGGCCCGTCACCTGCTGGAGCGCCGAAAAGACCGCGTCGAGCGTCCCGCTGCCGGTGGCCCGTCCCTGCCGTGGCACACCGTCGACCGTGACCCCGACGTCGGCAGTGGCGGAGACGCCACTCTGGGCAGTGACCTGGAGTTCCTGCAGGACGAAGCGACCGGGGGCGGCGCGTCCGAGCGCCTCGTCAACGGCCAGCTTCAGATCTTCGGCGTAGAGCACGCGCTTCCTCTCCGCCAGGTTGAGAACCAGTGTGTAGACAGACCCTAACTGCGGCTCGTCCAGCTGGATCCCCATCGCGGACAGCTCCTCGCCGAGCCGCCGGCGCCCGGCGGTCGATCCAACCTGTCCGAACTGCGGGGCGTATCCAAGGTCGGCGGGGTCGAGAAAGGCGGGCGCCACGGGCTTGATGCGCCGAGGTGGACTGAACACAGAATTCGGAAATGCGTGGCGCACCTCCTCGATCCAGCGCTCCCAGCCAGAGTAATCCATCGTCGCCAGCATGGCGACGTAGGCGTCGAACCGCACCAGCAAGGCCGTCGGTTGGTCGTCGTGCTTGACGATCAGCGTCGTGCCGCTCTGTTCGAGCGCCTTCAGAATCGGTTCGAGGTTGCGCGCGAGCTCCGGTGCGGAAATGACTTTGAGCACCCCGCCATGGTAGACCCGCTCGAGGGCAGGAATCAACGCCCGGCGATGGCTATGATCAGCGCCGATGTCCCGGCTACACCGGATGGTGGGCGCCGCCCTGCTCCTGCTGCTTTCAGGCTGTCAGCCTGCGACGCCATCGGTCGGCACAAGCCCGACGACGCCATCCCCGACCGCCCGCCAGGCGCCCTCCCCACTGCCGCCCTGCTCCGCCACCGCGGCGACCCGGGGAGCGGAGGTGCTCAAGGCGGGCCTGCCGGGTCCGGATGACCTCGCCTTCGACCCGGAGAGTCGCCTTTTGATCAGTGACATCCACGCGGGAACGGTCTCCAGGCTCAATCCGGACGGCTCGATCGCGGTGGTCGCCCGCGGGCTCTCCGCGCCGGAGGGGATGGTGGTCGCGGCGGATGGACGGCTGCTGGTCGCTGAGCAGGGCCGCAATCGTGTCGTTGCCGTGGACCTCGCGACCGACGCGGTCAGCCTCTGGCGAACATTTCCGAATCGGACCGGGCGCGACGGAATCGATGGCATCGGTCCGCGTCTGTCAAACGGAGACATCGTGGTGCCGGACAGCCCCAACGGCATTGTCTGGCGCGTCAGCGCGGATGGGAAGTCTGAAACCCGCATCGGCAGCGGCATGGCTCGGCCGGTCGGGGCGGCGATCGACCCCCAGGGGCGCATCTTCGTCGCCGACGAGGGCGGCCCGCTCTGGGTTCTCGAACCTGGCCAGCGACGTCTGACGACTCTGTCAACACCGGACGATGTGCTCGTCTCCGCCGGTGGGCATCTCTTCATCAACACCATCGGCGATGGCGCGATCCACGAGCTGGATTCCCTTGGCCACACCGTCCAGGTCATGCCGGGCATTCGGGGTCCGCAAGGCATCGCCCTGGACGGGGCTGACAATCTCTACTACACCGAATTTGATGCGGGGCGCGTCGACCGGGTGGTGAGAACGTTCCTCCTCGACATGCCGGCCGTGAGCGCTACTGGTCATGGGACCGACGTGATTTGTCCAAAGATCCGCCGTGCCGCCGGCTATGCCGACGCGCTCGTGCTGACCCCCGATGCAAAGGCGGCCGGCGCGATCGTCAGGGTGCAGCAGCCGGGCATTGATACATCCGGTGCGATCGAAGTCCGGTCTTCAGCCGGAACCGTGACCTTCTCGATCGGCGCGGGAGGGCTCGGCCTCTCGCAAACTGTGGCGCTACCGTGACCGCTGCGGTCGGTCAGGCTCGAACCGGTTCTTATACTGGGTACATGCCGATGACGAAGGCGGGCCTCGAGGATGTTATCGCGGCCAACTCCGCGATCTGCGACATCATTGGGCCGGAGGGCAAGCTCACCTACCGCGGCATCGACATCCACGACCTCGCTCGGTCCTCGTCCTTCGAGGAGACCACCTTCCTGCTCTGGTTTGGCACCTTGCCCAGCCCCGCGGCGCTCCAGCGATTCAGTGCCGACCTGGCCTCGCACCGCAAATTGCCGGACGAGATCCTGCGGCTCATGAAGGACTTCCCGAGGAGCGCGACCCCGATGGACGCGCTGCGCACCGCGATGTCGGCCCTCGCCTTCTACGATGCCCAGGCGCACGACTCGAGCGAGGAGGCGAACGTCGCCAAGGCCTTGCGCGTGACCGCGCAGACGGCGACCATCGTGGCGGCCTGCGAGCAAATCCGGCATGGCCGGGAGCCGGTCGTGCCTTCGTCCCAGGGTTCTCACGCGGAGAACTTCCTTCGCATGCTCTTCAACGCCGAGCCTGATCCCCTCTCCGTCCGCGCCATGGACCTCGCGCTCATCCTCCATGCAGACCACGAGCTGAACGCGTCGACGTTCGCGGCACGGGTAACCGCCGCGACCCTCGCGGACATGTATTCCGCGATCGTCTCCGCCATCGGCGCGCTGGCCGGTCCACTGCATGGCGGCGCCAACGAACAGGTCATGAAGATGCTCCAGGCCATCGGTGATCCCTCCGGGGCGGAGGCGTACGTCACGCAAACGCTGCAGGCCCACAAGAAGATCTCCGGCTTCGGTCATCGCGTGTACCGGACCGAGGATCCTCGCGCGACGCATCTGCGAAAGATGTCAAAGGAGTTGGGGGAACACGCCGGCAACCTCCGCTGGTACGACATCTCGCGCAAGGTCGAAGAGGTCGTCATGCAGCAAAAGCACCTGTATGCCAACGTCGACTTTTATTCAGCATCGTGCTACTTCACCATGGGGATCCCCATCGACATGTTCACGCCGGTTTTCGCCACCAGCCGTGTGGCGGGATGGACCGCTCATATCCTCGAGCAGTACCACGACAACCGGCTCATCCGGCCCAGGGCGGAGTACATCGGCCTCAAAGACGTTCCATATGTCCCACCCGAGCGCCGGGTCCAGGCGGCCAGTTGAGCACGCGGTATATTGGGAGCGCGCACCGCTGCGCGGCCGGATAAAGGAGGTCGTTCGAACTCGTCCTTCTACTAAACGCCTCACTCCAGCCGCTTAATGTCATCAGTAAGCGGCGGCTCGTCGTCCTGCTGACCAAGCAGCGCGTCACCTTCATCGATGACGAGGCGCGGCAGGCGATCGAGCAGGCCATGGCTCGACGTTGCTTCGGGGACGACGTGGTCGTCGTCCGGTTACTGTCCAACATCCAGATCCCCCGCCGCATGCTGCGGGCCAATCGCCGAAACCTCCTGCTTCGCGACGACGGCACCTGCCAGTACTGCAACAAGTCGATGCCATCGGCGCAGCTGTCGGTGGACCACGTCGTGCCGACCTCGCGAGGTGGCGCGGCCAACAGCTGGGAAAACCAGGTGATCGCCTGCCGCCGTTGCAATGGACGGAAGGGCAACCGCCTGTTGAGTGAAGCTGGGATGCGTCTGGTGCGCCCGCCCCGCGCGCTCACGCAGGAATTTGCCCACCTCATCTTCCTGCGCTACCCGCAGCTGAAACATGCGTACGACCGGCTACTGTCCAGCGCCAGGTCCGCTGGCTGATCTCCAGCAAGAAGAAAGATTCGCCCCGCTGAGTCGATGAATCGATGTGCCCCTTCGCCTCCTGGGCCTCGTTCCTGATCTCGAGAGCCTTCCAGAGCTCGGGGGTTTCGCCCTCGCCGCATCTGCGGCCCGTGGCGTGACGGTCACGATCGCCTGCGTGGGCGGCCCCGAGACGGCCGCCCTCCGAAGTCGGGCCCGACTGCTTGGGATCCAGGCGCTCGTCCTTCTCGACTACCGCCCTGTCGAGCGGGACTCGCCGGACCTGGTGGAACTCTTCAGCGACCTCATGCGCGCCATCCAGCCACATGTGGTCGTCATCTGTGCCGACGATGAGGCAATTCGTACCGCCGGGACCCGTGCCTTTGACAGCGCGCGTCGGGCCGCCCACGGTTCTGGCGCCCTGCCCGCGAAGCTCTATCACCGATTTCGGGCCGGTGGCTCCCCGGCGACCATCTCGACGGCCATCCAGGTGGGACGCGGCCCGTCTGCCGCCGCCGAAGGCTTTCAGCGGATCTTTCCCAGGCCGTGGGTGACCGGGGTGCTGGAGCGCGACCTCTTCGCCGGGCTCACGCTTCCCGACACACCTCCCGCCGGGCTCGACGAACGGCTCGCCAGCTAACAACAGGCTCCTTTCGCCTCGGCGTTGACGCCTGACTTGATAGCGTCATTGACACACTTCGCGGAATGAGATACAACTATTCCAACGACATTTTTTCAGCAAGGAGGAAGCAAGTGGATCTCATCGTGTTTTTGATCATTGGCGGGTTGGCCGGCGCGGTTGCCGGGCGGGTCATGAGCGGTCACGGCTACGGCATCATCATGGACATCGTCGTCGGCGTCGTCGGAGCGTTTCTCGGTGGTTGGCTGCTCAAGACGCTATTCAACATCTCGGGCGGCGGGCTGATCATCACATTCATCACGGCGCTGATCGGCGCGATCATCCTGCTCTGGGTCGTTCGGCTTGTCAGCGGCAACCGGGCGCGGGCGTAAGCAGACAGCTTTCTTGAAGGCGGGCGCTCCGGGCGCCCGCCTTTTTCTTTGCGACCGCGGGCGGTCGCGGGGGGACCAGGGGCGAGGCGGCCTCGCCGCCATTGTGCTGGTAGCCGTCCTCGGCGCCCTTGCGTATTCGGGGTTCAGCGCCTTTCAGGTCTACCAGGATCTGGAAGCTGGGCGAGGCGAGCTGGTGGCCGCCCAGGCCGGGCTCTCCCAGGGCGCCAGGGCGGCCGATCCTGCCAGCCTCTCCGCCATCTCGGCCCAGCTGCGGCGGGCGGAGCAGGATTTCGAGGCAGCACGAACGAGGGTGCGTAAGGACCCGGCCCTGACGCTGATCGCCCGGGTGACGCCGGCCAATGCCCAGGTCCAGGCGACCGCCCATCTGGCGGCGATCGGCGCCGACCTGAGCCGCGCCGGGGAGTCGGCGGCCACGATCGCGATGCAGGCCGATCAGCTGAAGCAGCGGTACGCCGGCAAGACGCTGACTCCGGATGACCTGCCGGCCCTGCTGAAGCAAACGGAGGCGATTGCGACCGAGTACGGGCGTTCGGCAGGGGCGATCGGCGGTCAGCTACAGGCAGCGCATGCCGAACGGGCGCAGGTCGCCACCGCCGGCCTGCTCCCGCCGCTTCGCGATGCCTACGCTCAGGTCGATGCCGCCCTGCCGTCGGCCGATGCCGCCTTTCGCCAGTACCAGGACGTCCGCCGGCTGCTCGCCGATCTCCTGGGCGTAAGTCTTTCCTAAGAGCCCCTGTACCGCCGGCGCGACCACTTCGTAACGCGGCTCGTCACAGAGCGGCCGGATACTATCGGCGATGGCCGCCCGCAACGTATCGCGCAAGGGCCGGCGCCGCCCCCAGGATCCCGCGGAGAGCTTGATCAACCTGGGAAACGAGCGCCTGACCGGACTCTTCCGCTGGACCCTGCTGATCTTCGCTGTCATCCTCAACAACCTGACCCCCAACGCGAACTATGATCAGGGTCGCGTCAACGAGATCCTTGGCGCCTGGGGCGTCGTTTGCTTGAGCACGCTGTTGCTGCTCTTTCTGCACCGTCGCCCGGGACGGGCCTTCAGCTACACGACCACCGGGGTCGACTTACTGGTCGCCACCATGATTACGTTCTCCTCAGGCGGATACAACAGCCCATTTGCCGCCCTCTTCTTCCTGGTGATCACGGTCTCCGCCCTACGCTTCGGGGCAGCCGGATCTGTATTGTGCGCGGCCCTCGTGGCTGTTCTGTACATCACGGCGGGCGCGGTCTCACCGCTCCAGAACGGTACCTACCTCGCCACCGTCACGTTCGATCGCATCATCATCCTGCAGCGCCTCTTCCTCTTTTTCGTGGTGGCCGTGCTCGGGTCGGTGATGGCCCGCGCCGTTTCGTCCCACCAGGAATTGGTGACGCGACGCGACGTCGAGGCGAAATTGATGACCGAGGTCAACATGGCGCTCGCGAATGCGATCGAAGCCAAAGACAGCTATACGCGCGGCCACTCCGAACGACTCGCCAAGCTCGCCGGTGCGTGCGCCGAGCGGATGGGGCTGTCCCGGGACGAGGCCGCCGCGGTCCGGCTCGGGGCCATCCTTCACGATGTCGGTAAGATCGGGATCCCGGACCGGATCCTCAGGCAGGCGATGGCGCTGACCGAAGACGAGATGGCGTGGATGCGGCGCCATCCACAGATCGGGGCCGACATCATCGGGCCGGTCGAGGGCCTGCACCATGTCGCGCCGTTGATCCGGCACCACCACGAGAAGTTCGACGGAACCGGTTATCCGAAAGGGCTAAAGGGCGAGGAGATTCCGCTCGGGTCGCGCATCATCGCCGTCGCCGACGCCTTCGAGGCGATGGTGGCGGACCGCATCTACCGGCCGTCGCTCGGTCTCGCCAAGGCCCTGGACGAGATTCGCGGTGGGCGCGGCACGCACTTCGACCCGCAGGTGGTCGACACCTTCCTCGATTTGATCGCGACGGATACCGTCCACCTCCCCCTGCCGACCAAAGACCAGGGGCAGAAGCCGCTGCCGGCCCGCCCCGAAGAAGCCACGGCCGCCTAGCGCCGGCGCGGCTCCGCTAACGTAAGCCGCGTGCAGGTTGCCGAAGGGATTTACCGGCTCGAGCTGCCGATGCCGTTCGAACTCCGGCACGTCAACGTCTACCTCCTCCGCGACGGCGATGGCTTCACGCTGATCGACACCGGGCTTCAAACGGACGAATCGCGCCAGGCTCTGCAGACGAAGCTCGACGCGCTGAGGGTCCCGGTCGATCGAGTTCGTCGGATCCTGATCACACACATCCATCCGGACCATTTCGGGCTGGCCGCCGAGCTGCGGGAACGCAGCGGGGCCGAGCTCGTCATCCACCGGCTGGAGGTTGCGCTGATGGAGCCGCGCTACGCGCGTGCTGAAGACCTGGTTCATGACGTGGCGGCGTGGCTCAGCCGGAACGGCGTGCCGCAGACCGAGGCCGAGTTCCTGAAGTCCGCCTCCATGGCCGCCCGCGAGTTCGTGTCGGTGGTCGAGCCGGATACGTTGCTCGAAGGCTCGGAACGTCTGTCGATCGCCGGCGGCGAGCTGATCGCGATCTGGACACCCGGTCACTCACCAGGTCACTGCTGCTTCTACTGGCCACAGCGGCGCCTGCTCTTCTCCGGCGACCACTTGCTGCCGAAGATCAGCCCCAACATCGGACTGCATCCGCAGTCGGGCGCCGATCCACTCGCGGACTATCTCGCCTCGCTAGCGCGGATCGGCCGGCTCGAGGTGAGCCAGGTCCTGCCGGCGCACGGCGACCCATTTGCTGATCATCACGGCCGGATCGCGGCGATCGTCGACCACCACAAGGAGCGCAAGGACGCCGTCGTTCGACTGGCGTCGGAGCGGGAGCAGACCGGATGGGAACTGGCGGGCCGCCTCTTTCACGGCATCATGGAGCGCAACGTCTTCCAGCAACGCCTGGCGCTCCAGGAGACGCTCGCGCACTGCCAATCACTGGCCGAAGAGGGCCGGATCAGCAAGCAGGTCCGGGGCGGGCGAGTCAGCTGGGGGCCGGCCTAGCCCTTCGCTCGCCGCTCCGCTTCGACACGCTGGATGAAGTCGAGGACCACCATGACGACGCGCTCGAATTGTTCGGAGTGCACCTGGTGACCGCCGGGGTCCAGGACGACGAGCTCGGCGTCGGGGAGACCCGCGGCCAGCTCGCGTGCTCGGTCCACTGGCACCATTCGATCCTGCAGTCCGTGGATCACCAGCGCTGGCGCGGTGATCTCCGCCAATCGGTCGCAGGTGCGGTGGTTGCGGACCGCCTGGTCCTGACGATGGATGGCAAAGAGCGGCATCTTGCCGAAACGCCGCGCGTCGTCTTCGACCCATTCGGGATGTTTGCGGATGAACGACGAATCGTAGAGCCGCGCATAACGCGCCAGCGGGTGATCCCGTGGTAGTCCGGTCGGCCCGGTGGAGCCGGCGTCGTCCGTGCCGCCGCAGTGCGTCGCCGCAAGGATCACGCTGCGAACCGCCGCGGGGTGCGCCAGCGCCAGTTGCTGGAGGACCATGCCGCCAAGCGAGATCCCGAACCAGTGTGCGGACTGCTCACCCGCGGCCGTCAGTACCGCCAGGGCATCATCGGCCAGCATGGCCGTCGTGTAGGGAATATCGGGTCGATCCGATTCTCCCGTTCCGCGGTTATCGAGCGCGATGACCCGCAGCTGGCGCGCCAGGACCGGGATGAATCGCCACCAGGCGCCCTCGATGGTCGAGGTCTTGCCGCCGACCAGGACCACGGGCGGTCCCGAGCCGGCGACCGTGTAATGGAGGCCGGTGCCGTCGCTGGCGGTCGCGATCATCTTTGTCTAGGATGATGAGGCATGCAGCAAGGACGGCCTCCCAGCACGATTCCCGAGCCGGCCTGGCAGACGCTCCGGACCCTTGACCCTGAAGCCGAGGCCAACGCCGTCAGCCTGGCCACCTGCCTGGCCCTGGCCGAGGAGCGGTTTCAAATTCTTTTTAGCGACGTCCTGCCCCGTTTTGGTGGTGCCACCCAGGACGACCTCAGTGGTGAGGCCGATGTCCTGGCGGATGCCCATCATGCCCTGACGCTCCTCCAGGAGAGCCTGCACGCGAGCTCGCGGCGGATGTTGGACGTGCTCGACCGCGTCAGCCGGGAATTAGGGGAGTAGACCGCTCACAGTCCCTGGCGGTCGAGTCGCTCCCAGGGGTCGTGTTCGCTCCCGAGCTCGCGCTTGATGTCCGTCGCCCGGTCCACGTTGTCGAGACTATCTTCGGCGGAGCGGGGCGGGCGGCGCTGCCAGGGCGACGGGTCGTAATGCGAGTGCTGCACCGGCGGGCGGAACCCCCAGGCCCGGCTCGGCATGACGCCGGAGGTCTGCCGGAGCACCGTGGGGATGTCTGCGTCGGCAAATACAAGGTCACCGCCGGCGCCCGGCCGCAGTGCCATGAGCAGGCCAGCGACCGCGATGACGATGACCCAACCACCCATGATGATCACCGCCCAATCGTTCAGGCTCACTGATCCGCCATTGTAGGCGGCGGCACCGGCCTTACGGGCTGGCCGAGCATTCGAATGCCAGTGAAGGCCAGGTAGGCGCCGAACAAGAGTCGAAGCGCTTCGTCAGGTGCGGTCAGCGCGGCCAGGGCGCCGGCGGCCGCGCCGACGATCCCGCCGAGCGAGAGCCAGGCCGCGGTTTCCACTCGCACGTTGCCCATTCGGAAATGCGTGATCGAGCCGGACAGGGCGGTGGGGATGATGACGGCAAGCGAGGTGCCTTGCGCCACGTGCTGGCTCATCCCCAGCAACAACACCATGGCCGGCACCATGATTGCCCCGCCGCCGATGCCAAGCAGCCCGCTGCCGAGTCCGGCGATGACGCCGATGACGAGGCCGATCGCGCCAAGTCCGAGGCCGGATGGGTGAAGGATCGCGCCGAACTGGACCCCTGTCCCCATGGCGTGCAGGCCGGCCGCGCCGATCATGAGGGCACCGACGATGGTGGCGACCACGCCGAAGGATTGCCGCAGCCGGGCCGCCGAGATCCCACGCGTGAGGCGAGCGCCGGCGACGGCACCCCCGACGGCGCCGACGGCCAGCAGGAGGGCCGTCGCCAGATCGACGTCGTGGCCGATTCCAAGAATGACAACGCCGACGATCGCGACCGGGATGATCACGGCGAGTGAGGTGCCGTGCGCCTCGTGCTGTCTGACTTTAAGCCAGTACACCATGCCCGGAACCATCACGAAGCCGCCGCCGACGCCGAGCAGACCGCTGGACAGCCCCGTGACCGCCCCGATCGCCACCATGGCGGCGATCCGTCGGCGGCCCGGGTCGATCACCATCTCAGTGTAGGCACGTCCGGTCACCGTCCTACACTGAGTAGCTGAGAAAGGAGGAGAGATGGCCACTGCAACGGCGACCTCGTTGAGCAAGCTGGAGGCGATCCTCGGCAGCGATGCGCGCAGCCTGCTTGATCACACCTGCGAGACCGTGCCGAAGGCCCAACTGCATCTGCCGGGCCCTGACTTCACCAGCCGTATCTTCATTGGGAGCGACCGCCCCACCCGCGTGCTGCGCAGCATCGAATCGCTCTTCGACCATGGACGGCTGGCGGGCACGGGCTACCTTTCGATCCTGCCGGTCGACCAGGGGATCGAGCATTCCGCGGGCGCGTCGTTTGCCGCCAATCCAGCCTACTTCGATGGGGAGAAGATCGTCGAGCTGGCGATCGAGGGCGGATGCAATGCCGTCGCATCCACCTTCGGAGTCCTGGGCTCGGTGGCGCGCAAGTATGCGCACCGCATCCCCTTCATCTGCAAGATCAATCACAACGAGCTGCTCAGCTATCCGAACAAGTACGACCAGATCCGCTTCGGGACGGTGCGCCAGGCCTGGGAGCTGGGGGCGGTCGCGCTGGGCGCGACGATCTACTTCGGCTCCGCCGAGTCCGATCGACAGATCCAGGAGATCGCGGTCGCTTTCCATGATGCGCATGAGCTCGGCATGGCGACGGTCCTCTGGTGTTATGTGCGCAACCCCGCTTTCGTCAAGGATGGCGTCAACTACGAGGTCGCGGCCGACCTGACCGGCCAGGCGAATCACCTCGGCGTCACGATCGAGGCGGACATCATCAAGCAGAAGCTGCCCGAGACCAACCGTGGCTTCGAGGTCTTCAAATTCGGTAAGACCTCCCCGAAGGTCTACGACAAGCTGACGACGGCCAACCCGATCGATCTCACCCGCTACCAGGTCGTCAATTGCTACCTGGGCCGCAGCGGCTTGATCAACTCGGGCGGCGCGTCTTCCGGAGAGAACGACCTCAAGGAGGCGGTGAAGACCGCGGTGATCAACAAGCGGGCCGGTGGGATGGGACTGATCACCGGCCGGAAGGCCTTCATGCGACCGATGAGCGAAGGCATCCAGTTGCTGAACGCCGTGCAGGACGTCTACCTGATGGATGAGGTCACCGTCGCGTAACCGATGCCACGGTTGCGGGCCACCGACTCCGGCCAGGTCTACAACATCGACCTCGCCGAACTGAAGGTCACGCGAGACGAAGTCGACGGGATTTACGTCCTGCATGGGCGCGGTTACTTTCAGACCTTCCAGACCCGCGAGGAGGCCTTCGCTCGAAAGAAGGAGATCGACTACTCGACTTTCCGCTGATTACGGGTCGCCGACCCAATCGGAGGCTTCCGGCAGGGGGTGGTGCCCGCGGCTGGGCTGGACTCGCAGCACGCCCTGGAGATCCCGGCGGCGATACAGGCGCTGGCGCCGAATCCCCTGGCGGTAGCTCTGGAGCAGCCCCCGGCTTACATAGGCGTAAAGGGTCGCCGGCTTGACACCGAGCAGCTCGCAGGCCTCCGACGAGCTCAGGTAATGCTCCCCGTGGATCTCGACCATGGCTTCATCCAGCGTACGACGCGGAGGACGGTTCAATCGTAACAGTCAATCTATTGCAATGTAAATCAATATATGTATAGAATCGTCCTGTGGAGATGACCAACCCGACGGAGCCGAACCTCCTGCGGGAGGACTTTCCGTATGTACGGATTCCGCCAATCCGCCTGGAGGCCACCGCGGTGCCGCTGGCGACCCCGTCCCGGCTCTGGATCACCGATACGACCTTCAGGGATGGCCAGCAGGCACGGGCGCCCTACACCCCGGAGCAGATCGTGCACCTCTACGACCTGCTGCGGGCCATGGGGGGCCCGGTGGTGAGGCAGGCGGAGTTCTTTGCCTACACCCCCGCAGACCGGGAAGCCATCGCGGCCTGCCGGCAGCGGCCGGGCCCCGAGGTCACCACCTGGATGCGCGCCTCGGTTGACGACCTGCGCAATGTTCGCGCGACGGGCGTCAGCGAGTCGGGCATCCTGCTTTCCGCCTCCGATTACCACATCTATCTGAAGATGAAGCGCACCCGCCGGCAGGCCGCCGCCGATTACCTGGCCGTCGTCCGCGCCGTCATCGACGCCGGCATCCGTCCCCGGTGCCACCTCGAGGATCTGACCCGCGCCGACCTCGACGGATTTGTCGCTCCCCTCGTCGATGCCCTCCAGGAGCTCGGCCGCGAGGCGGGCGTCCCGGTCAAGTTCCGCCTCTGCGACACGATGGGGTTCGGACTGCCCTGGCCCGAGGCCTCCTTGCCGCGCGGCGTGCCCCGCCTGGTTCAGTTTTTCACCGGGACCCTCAACGTCCCGTCCGAGCAGCTCGAGTGGCACGGGCACAATGACTTTCACCGCGGTGAGGTGAACACGGTGGCCGCCTGGCTCTACGGTTGCGCGGCCGCGAACGGCTCGCTATTCGGCTTTGGCGAGCGGACCGGCAACCCGCCGCTGGAGGCACTGGTGATCGATTACGTGGGGTTGAAGGGGGAAGCGGCAGGCATCGACCTGACGGCGATCACGCGCGCGGCCACCTATTTCCGCGACGTCCTCGGGACGGCGCTGCCGGCCAACTACCCCTTTGCCGGAGCGGGTTTCAACGTCACGAGCGCGGGTATCCACGCCGACGGGCTGATGAAAAACGAGGAGATCTACAACATCTTCGATACCGGTCGCATCCTCGATCGGCCGCTGGGCATCACGGTCAACGACCGGTCCGGCCTTGCCGGGATCGCCTACTGGCTGAACACGACGAACGGCTTGCGCGGCGCGGAGCAGGTCCGAAAGGACGACCCGAGGGTCATCGCCGTCCACGCCGAGGTGGAGCGTCAGTATGCCGCCGGCCGAACCACCGGATTCTCGCCTGATGAGATGCAGGCGCTTGCCCGGTTGCATTTCGGCAACGCCCTGGCAACGAGCGAGCGCAGGTAACAAGTTGACCGGCGGCATGCAGTTGATGCAGCAGAGGCATCACTGTGTTGACCAACCCTGGCGATCAGACGCCGCTCCCTGCACCGCCGGCCGCCGCCTCCTGGCTGCGCAGGCACCGCCTCCAGCTGGCCGCCACTGGCGCCGTGCTCGCCATCGGGGCTGTCAGTGCATCGGCGGCCCTCCTCTTGCTGGCCAAACCGGTCAACACCGTCGAGAGCATGGTGCCGGCGACGTCCGATCTGCTCGTGCTCGCCAACCTCGACCCGTCGGTCGCGCAAAAGCTCAACCTCGCGCGTTCGCTTCACCGCTTTCCGAGCACCAAAGACGACCAGGCGATCTCGGACGCCATTGATGGCGCCCTCAAGGGCACCGGACTCAGCTATAGCAACGATATCAAGCCCTGGCTGGGCGGCGAGCTGGGCCTCAGTGGCCGGGTCAACTTCGCCAGCACGACCGACAGCTCCGGCGTCGTCTATGCCAGTTCCCGCGACGACGCCAGGGCCAAGGCGTTCCTCAGCAAGCTTCGCACGGTCGGGGCGGGCAAGACGATGCAGTGGCGCGATGAGACCTACAGCGGTTTCACGATCTCCGTAGGAACGCCCAGTCACAGCACGGACAAGCCGGCGGCCTACAGCTACGTCAATCACATTGCCCTCATCGCGACATCCAGCGCGACCATCATGGAGGCCATCGACACCATGCAGGGTCGAGCGGCTCGACTCATCGACTCGAGTAACTACAAGACCACCGTCGCCGGTCTGCCGAGCGATCGCCTTGGGCTCGTCTACGTCAATGGAACCTCGATCGTCGCGGGGATCAGGAAACAGCTGGCCAAGGCGCCCGCGGCGAGCACGCCGATCATGGGCAACATCAAGGATCTCGATGCCCTGGTCGGGATCGGGGCAGCGCTCTCCGCCGCCGACAACGGGATCGCCGCGGATCTGCTGGTCAAGCTCGATCAATCGAAGCTCTCGCCCGCGACGCGGCAGGCGCTGGCTGGTGCAGGTCGCCCCGACGCGATCCTGACCTGGGTGCCCCGGGGCAGCGAGGCCCTGCTCGCGGTGGGCAACCTCGATCGGACCGTGCAGACGCTGGTCGATGCATCGAAGTCGGATCCGTCGATCGTCGCCAGCACCAATGCGCTCGGGCTGACCGGTCCCGGGGGTATCCTGCCCCACCTGACCGGTGGTGCGGCGCTTGAAGCGCAGCTCGGCTCCGGCGTCAGTCCATCGGGCGCGATCCTGCTGGCCACGGATGACGCCGCCAGCCTGCGCACCTTCTTTCGCAAGCTGCTGACGTCGGCCTCGAGTGTTGGCACGACCCTGATGCCTGGCTCGAGCGGGTCGCAGAAGCCCTCGATCACGCCGGCATTCACGACGACGATGTACCGCGGGACCGCGATTACCTCCCTAGCGGTACCTCAATCTGGGCTGGCCGTGATGGCGCCGTCCTACGCCGTGCTCGACGGCGTGGGCATCTTCGGGTCAAACCTGGCATCCGTGACGGCCGTCATCGACGCCCACCGGGGCGCCGGAACGATCGCCGCCGATCCGCGCTACAAGGCGGCGATCGCCTCCTCCTTGCAGAAGCCGAGCCTTGTGGGGTACGTCAACGTCAGCAGCCTGATCGCGGCGGCTCGACGGCTGGCGCCCTCGAGCACCGTTCCCGACAAGACGCTCACCATGGTCGGGCCGATCCAGGCGGTCATGCTGACGGCCACGAGTCAGCCGGATCAGGCGGCCGAGCGCTTCTTCCTGGTCATCAACTGATCTGCTAGATTAGTGACTGACGTGTCAGTCACAATTCGGACGCCAAGCGCAGACCCGGTTACCCCGCGTCAGTGGGTGCGCCGCGGCGAACTGCTCGAGGCGGCCCGGCGCGTCTTCGAGCGGGACGGCTACCACGCTGCCACGGTGAGTGCGATCGTGCAGGCAGCGGGCCTCTCGCAGGGGGCGTTCTACCTCTATTTCTCGGACAAGAAAGCCGTCTTCGAGGCCCTCCAGGCCGAGATGGCGACCTTGCTCCGGCGCCGCATTTACTGGGCGACGCGTGATGAGCGCGATCCGCGCGCCCGGCTCGAGGCCGGACTGCGTTCGTACTTCGAGTTCTATGCCGAGTACGGTGAGTGGAACCGCCGCCTGCTGACCGAGGGGCTTGGGATCGATGCGGGCTTTGAGGCTCGCCACGCCGAGCTGAATCAAACGCTGGTGGACGCGTTCGCCCCGACCTTTGCCGCGCTGGGCGTTCCGGAGCCCGGGCTGGCAGGCTTCACCCTCATCGGGATGGCCTCGCAGCTGGCCTATTCGCAACGGTTCGTCCCCGCCTTTTTGCCTCTTGCTCCAGATGACCTCGCCCACGCCTGCGCCCGCCTGTTCCTCGACGGCGCGGCCAGGAAGTCAACAAGAAAAGGAGACCCGCATGCCTGACGCCAAGGAAGTCTTTACCGAGATCGAGAATCGGATTCGCTCCAAGCCGGAGAAGGCCGCCGGACTGAATGCCACCTACCAGTTCGACCTGAGCGGCGAAAGCTGGACGTTACAGCTGAACAACGGCGTCCCGACCCTCAGCTCCGGGGCCGCGACCAGCCCCAATACGACCTTGATCGCAACCACCGACGATTGGATGAACATCGCGACCGGGAAGCTAAACCCTGTGACCGCCTTCATGCAGCAGAAGCTGAAAGTGAAAGGCGACATGGGTCTGGCAATGAAGCTTCAGGGATTGCTGCAGTAGTGACCGACCAACGACTCGTCGGTCGCACCTACGAAACCCCGCCGTTCGAGGTGACGGAGGATTCGATCCGTGCCTATATGGACGCCGTGGGCGACCGCGCGTCGGGTGAACCGCTCGAGGCGCCCCCCACCTACGCGATGGTCTACGGCTACGACGCCTACTGGCAGCTCTGGTCCGACCGCGAGGTCGCCATGGACGTGGCGCATCTGGTGCACGGGGACCAGCGGTTTGTTTTTCACCGGCCGGTCCGCCCTGGCGATCGCATCCGCACCACGGGGAGGCTCGCGAACGTGACCGTGCGCGGCGATCTCGAGCTGGTGACCTTTGAGGCAAATGCGCGCGATCAGCAGGACCGCCCGGTCTCGGACTCCACCTCGCTCTTCATCATCCGGAAGCCATGACCACGACAACCGCGTCGACGTTTGAGGCGATCGAGGTTGGCCAGGCGCTGCCATCGCTAACCAAGCGCGTGACGGTGGAGCAAATCCAGGCCTACGCGGAGGCTTCCGGCGACCGCAACCCAATCCACCTGGACGAGGCCTTCGCCCGCTCGGTCGGCTTGCCCGGGGTGATCGCCCATGGAATGCTGACGATGGCATTCGCGAACCAGATGCTTACCGACTGGCTTGGTGGCCGGTCACCCCTGAAGCGACTGGAGGGCCGTTTCGGCGGCATGGTGCAGCCGGGCGACGACGTCACCTGTACGGGCACCGTGGCAGGCAAGGACGAGACATCAAGGCGCGTCGTGATCAACCTGGTCGTCACCAATCAGCGCCATGAAAAAGTGTTGACCAAGGGCGTGGCCGAGGCCCAGTTTCCCAAGAACGAGCCTGTCAAATAAAGGAGGAACCGAATGCCGCTGGACTTTAACCTGACCCCCGAGCAAGAGGACATCAAGGCGCTGGCGCACGAGTTTGCGGAGAAGGAAATCCGCCCGGTCGCGGCGCATTACGACGAGACGGAAGACTTTCCCTGGCCGGTCCTCAAGAAGGCCCATCAGGTCGGCCTCACGCCGGTTGCCGTGATGCCCGAGGAATATGGTGGCGGAGGCCTCGACGTGATCTCGAACATGCTCATCGCCGAGGAGTTGCACTGGGGATGTGCCGGCATCGCCGTCGCGATCACGGGAACGGGGCTGGCGGCGGCCGCCATCCTCGCCATGGGCAACGAGAAGCAGAAAAAACGCTGGATCGGTGACTTCTGCAATGCCTCAGCACCGGTCGTGGGCGCGATGGGCCTGACGGAGCCCAGCGCGGGGTCGGACGCGATGGCGATCGCGACCACCGCCAAGAAGGTTGACGGCGGCTACCTGATCAACGGCGCCAAGCAGTTCATCACCAACGGCGGTATCGCGGACATCCACGTCATCTTCGCGAACACCGACCCCAGCATCGGCGCGGCCGGGATCGCGGCCTTTGTTGTGGAAAAGGGCAACCCCGGCCTGACGATGGGCCGGAAGGAGAAGAAGCTCGGTGTGCGCGCCTCTCACACGGCGCAGGTCATCCTGCAGGACTGCCTCGTCCCGACCGAGAACCGCCTGGGTGGCGAACCCGGCGATCCCGACGCGGGTCCCGGCGCGCTCGGCGCGCTCCTGATGCTGGAGCACTCCCGACCGGCGGTGGCGGCGGGCTCGATCGGCATCGCCCGGGCCGCCTATGAGTTCGCGCTCGACTACGCCATGCAGCGGGTCGCCTTCGGCAAGCCGATCATCAAGCACGAGGGAATCGGCTTCAAGCTTGCCGAGATGGCGATGAACATCGACGCCGCGCGCCTCCTGACCTGGCGCGCCGGGTGGATGGCGCAGAACAACATGCTCTTCAAGCGCGCCGAGGGCAGCATGGCCAAAGCCTTCTCCGCCGATATGGGGATGCAGGTCGCCCTGGACGCGGTTCAGATCCTTGGCGGCTACGGCTACATCCGCGAATATCCAGTCGAGAAGTGGATGCGGGACGCCAAGATCTACCAGATCTGGGAAGGGACATCGGAGATCCAGCGTCTCGTCATTGCCCGGGCGATTTCGGGTGACCGCCGGCCGTTGACACGCCAGGACGTCGCCCCCCAGATCCGGAAGGTCAGCTGATGATCGACCTCAAGGGCAAGGTCGCGCTCGTCACCGGCGGGTCGCGCGGGCTGGGGCGGGCTGATTGCCTGGCGCTGGCGCGGGCGGGGGCCGACGTCGTCGTCACCGACATCCTGATCGAGAGCGATCCCGATCTTGAGAAGACCGCCGAGGCCTCCGAGAGTGTGTTTTCGCAGGTAATGGCCTCGCAGAAAGCCGTGTACGCCGAGAAGACCTCCAACGAGATCCGTGCCATGGGCCGCCGGTCCGTGGCGGTGAAGATGGACGTCACCAATCGCGAGCAGGTCAAGGCCGTGGTCGATCAGGCCGTCAAAGAATTCGGCAGCCTCGACATCCTGGTCAACAATGCCGGCACGCTGGACCACATGGCGACGGTCGAGAACCAGAACGACGCGCTGTGGGATCGCGACCTCAAGGTGAACCTCAGCGGCGCCTACAACTGCTCGAAAGCGGTCTGGCCCCATATGAAGGAACGAAACTGGGGACGAATCATCATGATGTCGTCGATCGCCGGCAGCCTCGGCGGGTTCGGCCAGGCGAGTTACTCGACGACGAAGGCCGGCTTGCAGGGACTCGCCCGGACGCTTGCCCTGGAGGGCGCGCGCTACAACATCACCTGCAACGCGATCGTGCCGGGCGTGATCGCGACGGAGGCGTTCAAAATGGGCCGCGCCGATATGAACGAGCGGATGATCAAACGCATCGCGATGCGGCGCCCGGGGGAGCCGGAGGATATCGCGAATGCGATCACCTTCCTCTGTTCGCCGGTGGCAGGCTACATCACCGGGGTCGCGCTGCCCGTCATGGGTGGCATGGACCTCTTCACGTTTTAATGGCCGACCTCCTCGACCGTTCGACCAGGGACTTCGTCACGACGATTCGGATGAATCGGCCGCCAGTGAACGCGTTGACGGCGGAGCTCCAAGAGCAGCTGGTCCAGCAGCTGAAGGAGCTGGCCGACGACCCGGCGACGCGAGTCGTGGTCCTGACGAGCGCCATCGAGCGCTATTTCATGGCCGGGGCCGACATCAAGCTGATGGGTGGTGAAGAGGGGTTCGACCGGGAGAATCCGGCGACACTGGAGCGGATCGCGCAGATGTCGCGGCGCAGCCAGGCGGCCTTTACGGAGATCGAGCACTTTCCTAAGCCGCTGATCGCCGCGATCAAGGGCCACGCGCTGGGCGGGGGATGTGAGCTGGCGCTGGTGTGTGATTATCGATTGATGATCGACGACGGCCGGTCCACGATCGGCCTGACGGAAACGAGCCTCGGCCTGATCCCTGGCGCGGGGGGCACCCAGCGGCTCCCGCGGCTCGTGGGCCAGGCCAAAGCCACGGAGATGATCTTCGAGGCCATCAGGCTGAAGGCTCCCGACGCGCTGCGAATCGGCCTGGTCAACGCCGCGCTGTCCCCGGGCGCCTTCGAGCAGGCCGTCAACGAGCGTGCCCACACGCTGGCCCGGTCGGCGCCGGTGGCGTTGCGGCTGGCCAAGGAAGCGATCATCGCCGGGATGGAGCGCACCCCGGGTAAGGCTTACGAGGTGGAGGCCGAGAACTTCGGACGCGCCGCCATGACCGAAGACGCGGCGATCGGGATCATGTCCTTCGTCGGCAAGCAGCAGCCAGAGTTCACTGGCAAATAGTCAGTCCGCGGGCCGGTACTGTGAGACCCCGGCCCGGATGGCGTCGAGCACCGCCTCGACGCGCTGCGCGGTTGGGCCGCTGGCGCGAAGGATCAACTCGCGGGTCTCGGTCTGGGGATAGGAACCGAGCAACACGTCGGGATAGTCGCGCTCGAGCGCCTGCATGACGTCGTGGAAGGCGCTTTCCGGCACCATCCGGTAACGAAGCTCTCGCACGACGTCGCCACGCTCGCCCACCAGGTAGCGGGCCTCGATGGCCTCATAGACGGCGCGAAGCTCGGCTGGCACGCCCGGCAGGGCGAAGAGATAGCGGCTCTCGCCCAACTCGAACGCGAGGCCGGGCGCCATTCCCGCGTTGTTGTGAACCAGGGTCGCGCCCGCCGGGAGCAGCGCCATCTTTCGGTTGCCGGCGTTGAGTTCGGCGGTTCCTCGACGCGCGGCCATGTTGAATACGAACATACGGTTCTGCATCTGGGCGCCAACGTCCCGGGAGTAGGCGAGGGGGCGATCGAGGGCATGGGCGAGGGCGACATAGGTCCGATCATCCGGCGTCGGCCCGAGCCCCCCACAAACAAACACTCGGGAGAGATCGTTCTGCGCGACGTGCTGATGAATGGCGCGGACGATGTCGTCATCGACATCGCCGACGGTTGTGATCAACCGGACGGTGAAGCCGCACCTAAAGAGTCGGGACGACAGCCAGGTGGAGTTCGTGTCGACCGTGAAGCCTCGCAGGATCTCGTTGCCCACGACGATGATGCTCGAGCGCGGCACGGCCCCATAATGACAGGAGTGCCCAGATCCGCTTATGAGACAAGCAAGGGCCTGGAGACGATCACCTGGCGATATCCGCCGGTTGGCCGCGGGCTGGCCCGCACGCTCCTCGAAGAAGGATCGGCCGAAGGACGGCAGTCCATCGGTCAGCGCTTGCTCGATTCGCTCGACGACGCGGCGGGCCTCCCCCCCTGCAAGCTTGCGGTGGCAGACCGCCCGCAACGCCACCGGACGCGGGATGGCCGCCTCGCGCTCAAGACCTACGGCTACTACCGGATTGCGTGGGACTCCGCGCCGCGACGTGGCTCGATCCGGATCTACAACCTGACGGCCATCCGCCAGCAGGTCCTGGCTCCGAAAGTCTTTCTCGAGACGCTGCTGCACGAATGGGTCCACCATTACGACTTCACCGGGCTCGAACTCGATCGCTCGCCGCATACCTCAGGCTTCTACGCGCGCATCAAGGACCTCGCCGAAACGCTGGGGGTCGGCTACATCACGCCGCCCAAGCGGGAGGCACCACCACTCCGGGCGACGGCCGCAGACGTCGTCACCTCGGGCCAGGACCGGCTCCGGCCGGGTGGGGTGGCGCCGCCGCAATGGATCCGTGACCAGGTGATGAGCCTCTTTAACCGGACCGGTCACTAGGCAGGCTCAGCCTCGACGGGTACAATACGGCGGGCGTTGGCGCGCCCAATCTCGTAGGGAAGGGAGGCACAGCAACCTGCTCGCGGCTGCCATCACGGTTGACGACGCGTCGGCGACGACAGTCCTGGCTCTCGTTAGCATCGCCGCGATCCTCGCACTGGCCTACGGCGGCCTCCTGACGAGATGGGTGCTCGCGGCTGACGCGGGTAACGCCACCATGGGGCGGATCGCCAAAGCGATCCAGGAAGGCGCCGCCGCCTACCTGAATCGGCAATACACCACGATCGCGATCATCGGGGTTGTGCTGGCGCTGGTCATCACGGTCGTCATCAATCTCGAGACCGGGATCCTGTACGTGGTTGGCGCGGGCTGCTCGGCGCTCGCGGGCTATGTCGGCATGAATGTCTCGGTGCGGGCCAACGTCCGAACCGCGCAGGCGGCCACCGGCGGGCTCGACAGGGCGTTGCAGTTGGCCTTCCGCGGCGGGGCCGTGACCGGCCTCTTCGTGGTCGGCCTCGGACTGCTCGGGGTCGCGCTCTCCTATTGGGTTTTCCGCAAGCCGGAAGCGCTGGTCGGTCTCGCCTTCGGCGCGAGCCTGATCAGTGTCTTTGCCCGCCTTGGCGGCGGGATCTTCACCAAGGCCGCCGATGTCGGCGCGGACCTCGTCGGTAAGGTCGAGGCGGGCATTCCGGAGGACGATCCGAGGAACCCGGCGGTGATCGCGGACAACGTTGGGGACAACGTTGGCGACTGCGCCGGGATGGCCGCCGACCTCTTCGAGACCTACGCCGTGACCGCCATCGCGGCCATGCTTCTCGGCAGCCTGCTCTTCCCGGGCCAGATCCGCTTCGTCCTCTTTCCGCTAATCCTCGGCGCGATCTCGATCGTTGCGACGATCGTCGGCACGTTGTTTGTCAGGCTGGGGACGAGCACCTGGATCATGGGCGCGCTGTACCGGGGTCTCGGTGTCAGCGCCGGGTTGGCGCTGCTCGGCTTTCTCGCGGTGACCGTCGGCATGAATTTGAACGTCAACCTCTTCTGGGCGGCCGTGGTCGGCGTCGTCGTCACGCTGGCCATCGTCGGCATCACCGAATTCTTCACGAGCGCGAGCTACGCACCCGTCCGCCTGATCGCCAAGGCTTCGACCACCGGTCACGCCACCAACATCATTGCGGGGCAGGCGATCGGGATGCTGAGCACCGGCCTGCCGGTGCTGGTGATCGGCGCAGGCATCCTGCTGTCGTTTTTTCTGAACCAGGACGCGTCGGTCGCGGGCTCCGGCCTCTACGGGGTCGCCGTCGCCGCCATGGCCATGCTCTCGATGACCGGGATCATCGTCGCCATCGACGCCTACGGCCCGATCACGGATAACGCCGGCGGCATCGCCGAGATGGCGAACCTCCCCGAGTCCGTCCGCAACATCACCGACCCCCTCGACGCCGTCGGCAATACCACCAAGGCCGTCACCAAGGGGTACGCGATCGGATCCGCCGGCCTCGCGGCATTGGTGCTCTTCTCTTCGTACACGCAGGAGGTGGGGAAGGGGAAGCACCTGCTCTTCGACCTGACGGATCCCCTGGTCATCGTGGGCCTCTTCTTCGGCGGGATTCTGCCCTTCCTGTTCGGCTCACTCAGCATGCTGGCGGTCGGCCGCGCGGCCGGTGAGGTCGTCGTCGAGGTCCGACGGCAGTTCCGCGAGATCAAGGGCATCATGGAGGGAACGGCCCAGCCTGAATATGGCCGGGCGGTCGACCTCGTCACCAAGGCCGCCCAGCGGGAAATGATCCTGCCTGGCCTTATCCCGGTCGCCGCGCCGTTGCTGGTCGGCTTCATCCTGGGGCCGAAGGCGCTGGGCGGCATGCTGATCGGCGCCATCGTCACCGGCATCTTCCTGGCGATCCAGATGACCTCGGGCGGGGGCGCCTGGGACAACGCCAAAAAGTACATCGAGGACGGGCATTACGGCGGCAAGGGGACCGAAACCCATGCGGCAGCGGTCACCGGCGACACGGTCGGCGACCCCAACAAGGACACCGCGGGCCCCGCCATCAATCCCATGATCAAGGTGATCAACATCATCGCCATCCTGATCGCGCCGATGATCGCCACGAATTCGCTGATTCACTGAGTTCCCGTGGCGCCGTGGCTCAAATAAACTTGAGGCATGGACGAGTACCTGCTCGAGATCAACGCCCTGCGTCGCCGGATTGCCAAGCTGAAGTTTGACCGGGCCTCGCCGGTCATCATCGACGAGCTCGAAGCCCAAGTCCGGATCCTGAAGGCGATCTACGACTCCACCATCGGCCTGTACGCCGTCGGCCAGGGCGATCCCGGTCTACGGGATGCCTTCCGGGAGCGGGACCTCGGCGATTGGACGGTCGAGAATGTCTATTACTTCGTCTACGACCAGTCGGTGGCGCTGGAACCGGACGAGGGCCGCGACCTGGCGACCCTGATCTGGCACCAGGACTTCGCGTCGCTGCTCCGATCGGGAGTCCTGGCCCAATAAAAAGCGAGGAGCCACGCAGGGCTCCTCGCAAGAAACGTCAATCTGTCCGTTTACTGGTTGCTGTTGCCGTGCGCCTGGCCCGACTTGCCGTGCGCCTGGCCCGACTTGCCGTGCGTGACGCCGTTGGAATCGGCCGCGTCGGCCTTCTCGGTCGTTGCCGGCTCGGTCGCATCGGGCGTCTCGGCCTTTTGCGCCTCAACCGCACTCTTTGACGCATTGAACTGCGCGCACCAACTGTGAACCGTCGACACCAGCTTGCCGTGAAAGTTCTTCGAAATCTTGCTGGTACCGGCCGCGGGCGCAAGCGCGAGATCTTTGTTCTGTGCGAACGTCGAGACGCACTCGCCCTGGTTCGTGAACGTCGGGAGCGTCAGGCTACTCTGGCCGCTCAACGAGATCAACTTGAACGTCGGGGTCGTCGCGCCGGACGGGACGGTCACCGTGACCGGCTTCGCCTGGGCGACCGAGACGGTGCTGTTGTTCGCGGCGGCATACGCAGCGGCAGCGCCAAGCGTCATGGCACCGGTCGCGAGCCCGGCCGCAATTTTTACCTTCGTGCTCGAGAACATTCTTCAATCCTCCTCGGATGATGGCGATGATCTACTGGCTAAAACGACAGGGGCCGCTGGCCGCGTGTGGCGTCAACCAGTTCGTTACATCTGAATTGGCTCGCTGCGACGGGGGCTCACGCGGCCCGTGACTCGAGCCCGCGTATCCTGAAACGGCATATGCGGCCGGAGACGGATCCAGGTGTCAACGCGGCCCTGGGCCGGCTGCGCCCGGCTCCGACGCCAGCCACGAGCCTGCTGTTGCCGCTGGCGTTCGTGGGCGGGCTGACGAGCCTCGGCATCGAATTCGCCGCCTCGAGGCTGCTGGCGCCGTTTTTCGGCCAGTCATTGTTTATCTGGGGCACGCTCATCGGCCTGATCCTGATCTACCTGACGGTCGGCTATTACGCAGGAGGCCGGCTCGCCGATCGGTATCCGCACCCGCGCCTGCTCTACAAGCTCACCGCGGCGGCCGCCCTGACGACCGCGCTGATCCCCGTGATCTCACGGCCCATCCTGTCGCTATCCCAGACGGGCTTCGCCCAGCTCTCCGTGGGGCTGGTGCTCGGATCGCTGATCTCGGTGGTCGTGCTTTTTGCCGTGCCGGTCGTCCTGCTGGGGATGGTGTCACCGTTCGTCATTCGGCTGCGCATTCAGCACCTGGCCACCGCCGGCAACGCCGCCGGGGCCGTCTACGCGCTCTCGACGCTGGGCAGCATCCTGGGAACCTTCCTGCCGGTCTTCTGGCTCATCCCGACCTTTGGGACGCGGCCAACGATCATCATCCTGGCCCTGTTGCTCGGCGTGATCTCGGCTGCCGGCCTCTGGGCCGCCGGGGCGCGGCGGTTCTATGCGTTGCTCCCAGTGCTGATCCTTCTGCTCGGCGGTCTGTCCGGAGGCAGCATCCGGAGTGCCGCCTATGGCCAGCGCATCTACGAGGCCGAATCGGCCTACAACTACATCCAGGTCGTACGGACCGGGACCGAGAACGACCTGATCCTCAACGAGGGTCAAGCGGTCCACTCGATCTACGACCCGACGACGATCTACACGCATGGCTACTGGGACGACGTCCTCCTGGCACCCTACTTTGGCTCGGGGGGCGTGCCATCCCGGATCGCGCTCGTCGGCCTCGCCGGCGGCACGGTGGCGCGACAGTTCACGGCCATCGACGGACCGATCCCCATCGACGGGGTCGAGCTCGATCCCAAAATCGTTGATGTCGGCCGCCGCTTCTTCGCCATGACGGAGCCGAACCTCACGGTCACCGTCGCGGATGGGCGCTACTGGATGGCCACGCAACACCAGAAATACGACGTGATCCTGGTCGATGCCTACCGGCAGCCGTACATTCCCTTCTACCTGACGACCCGGGAATTCTTCGCCGACGCGCGGGCCCATCTCAACCCGGGCGGCGTCCTGGCGATCAACGTCGGACGAACGGCGACGGATTACCGGCTGGTCGATGCCCTGGGCGGAACGCTGACGGCCGTCTTCCCGCGGGTCTTTGCGCTCGACACCGGCCATGGCTTTGCGAACAGCCTGCTGTTTGGCACGGCCGACGCCGACGACGGTCGATGACTTTCGCGTACAGGCGGCGGCGCAGGTGAATCCCCGGCTCAAGCCCATCGTCGACGACGCACTGGCCACCGGCAACGTCCGCGTGGTGTCGCCCAACGGGATCGTCTTCACCGACGACCTCGCGCCCGTCGAGCGCCTGATCGATGACATCATCCTGGGATACATTCGCAAGGGCGGTTGATCGATAGAATTGAGCCATGGCCGTATCCCAGCTGACCGAACAGACCGTCCTCGAGGCGCTCAGCAGCGTCCAGGATCCCGAGCTTCACAAGGGCATGCTCGATCTCAAGATGCTCCAGGACGTGGTGGTGGTCGATGCGCAGACGATCGGGATGCGCGTGGTCCTGACCACGCCTGCCTGCCCGCTCAAAAACCGGATCCACGATGACATCGATGCCGGCTCTGGCCGTGCTGCCCGGGTCTCCGAAGGCCAGGATCACGTGGGACGCCCAGGTCTCGAGGACCGGCGGCATTCCGCAGAAGCAGCAAGTCGAGGGCGTCAAGAACATTGTTTCGGTTGGCGCCGGGAAGGGCGGGGTCGGGAAGTCCACCTGCGCCGTCAACATCGCCATCGCCCTCTCGCAGCTCGGCGCCAGGACCGGCGTCCTGGACGCCGATGTCTACGGGCCGAATGTGCACATCCTGCTGGGCGCGGAGCACGAGAAGCCCTACGCCGAAAACGAGAAGATCATTCCGATCCAGCGCTACGGGATCAAAATAATCTCAATCGGCTTTTTCATCGAGCCCGACAAGCCGGCGATCTGGCGCGGCCCGATGCTCTCGGGGGCCGTCCGGCAGTTTCTCTTCGATGTCAACTGGGGCGAGCTGGACTACCTGGTGGTCGACCTTCCCCCGGGCACCGGTGACGTGCAGCTGACGATGTCGCAGAGCATCCCCATGACGGGCGCCGTCGTCGTCTCGACGCCGCAGGACGTTTCGACGGCGGATGTCGGACGCGCTATCCAAATGTTTAATACCTTGAAAGTGCCCAACCTGGGCCTGGTCGAGAACATGAGCTATCACATTTGCCCGCACTGCGGCGAGCGCAGCGACATCTTCGGTCACGGCGGCGCCAGAGCCCTCGCTGAACGGATGCGGATTCCGTTTCTCGGTGAGATCCCGCTCGACCAGAAGATTCGCGAGGGTGGCGGCCCCGGAGTGCCCCTGATGATCAGCGACCCGGACTCGCCCCTGGCGCGCGTCTACCGTGACGTTGCCTCCCACCTGGCGGCCCAGGTCAGCATCCGCAACTTCAACCAGTCGAGTTTCATCCCGCTGAGAACGATCTAGTTCTTGGCCGCTCGACGCCGGCTGATCGCGGCCACGCCGCAGGCATGCCTCGATCTCCTGTTCTCACGGCTGGCATGAGCGCCGGCAATCAGATCGCCGCGCGCGCCCGCCAGCTGTTCCGCGAGCTCTATGGCTATCCGCCTGCCGCCGTCGCGACCGCGCCGGGACGGATGAACATCATCGGGGAGCACACGGATTACAACAGCGGCTGGGTGTTACCGGCCGCCATCGATCGATTTATCGGCGTTGCATTTCGCGAACGCCGCGATGCCCAGGTCGTTTTGCGAAGCGAGCGGTTCCCGGCGCCCGTCGTCTTCCCGAATCTCCCAAGCCGTAAGCGTGGAGCCTGGTCCGATTACATCGTGGGCGTCGCTCACGAGCTGGACGGCCGTCCCGGACCGCGGCCGGGGTTCGACGTCCTCGTGACCTCCGATCTTCCGACCGGATCTGGCTTGAGCTCATCGGCGGCGCTGGAGGTGGCATTTGCCGTGGCCTACCTCACGGCCGCGGGCCGCTCGATGCCTCCGGCCGACCTGGCGGGGCTCTGCCAGCGTGCCGAGAACGTTTTCGTTGGCGCCCGCACCGGCATCATGGACCAGTTCACGGCCGTCTGTGCCCGTGCCGGCAACGCCCTCCTGCTCGACTGCCGGACGCTCCAGGCTGACGACATTCCCCTGCCGGACAGCCGGCACGCCTTTCTGCTGGTCGACAGCAAGGTGCGCCACGATCTGGCGTCCTCCGCCTACAACGAGCGGCGCAGCGAGTGCGAGCGGGCGGCCACGGCGCTCGGGGTTGAGAGCCTGCGGGATGCCGCGGAGAGCGACCTTGAGCGGATCGATGACCCGTTGCTTCGGCGACGCGCTCGACACGTGGTTACCGAGAACCGCCGGGTGCTGGCCGCCGCCGGCGCCCTCCGGGGTCGAGACACCCATCAACTCGGGCCGCTCCTCGCCGCCTCGCATGCGAGCCTGCGGGACGACTTCGAGGTGAGTTGCCGAGAGTTGGACGTGCTCGTCGGCCTGGCCGTCGAATCGCCCCACGTCGTCGCGGCGCGGATGATGGGCGGCGGTTTCGGCGGCTCTGTCATCGTGATCGTCGAGGCCGCTGCCATCGGCGACCTGGAACACCACCTCCAGATGGGCTATGCGGACGCCTTTCACAAATCCCCCGAGTTTTACCGCGTGCGGCCCGTAGACGGTACGATGCCCGAAAGGTTTCACTGAGCATGGCCCTGAACGACTGCCTCTCCCTGTTCCCGGTTCAGTCGCTGAACCGCCAGGAGCTGGGTGCCGGCTGGCGGATGGCGATTGCCACCCTCGGCGAAGGGGAAGACCGCGGGTTTGCCCGGCTTGATTTCGACGACGACCCCTGGGCGCCGGTCGCGGTGCCCCGGCTGCACGGGGCGACTGCGGGCAATGAGGCGATCTGGTATCGCCTGCGTTTCCCTCGGCCCAAACACCGGCAGCGGACGCTGCTCCGCTTCGAGGGCGCGTTCCTGGTGGCGAACGTCTGGTTGAACGGCCGCTTGCTGGGCAGTCACTACGGCTACTTCGCGCCCTTCAGCTTCGACGTGTCGTCCTTCCTGCTCGACGAGAACGTCCTGGCTGTGTGTATCGAGGCCCCCGTGGAGCTCGACCTGGCGGCCAAGCGCCACGTGATGGGCATTTTCAACGACTATGAGGAGAAGCCCTATCCGAGTCACGAGCTTGGGCAGCTCGGGGAGCAGTTCGTCTGGCATGTTCCCATGGGCCTGTGGCGGCCGGTCCTGCTCGAGCAAGTGGGACACGTGGTCGCCGAATGGCTTCACTGCGAGCCTCGCGTCGAGGATGGGGACCTGGCCAGGCTCGTGCTGCGCGCGCGCCTGCGCAATCTGGATGGACGCATCATGACTGGCGACCTGGCGATCCGGGTGAGCCCCGACAACTTCGAGGGCGGACCGCCGCTCGAGATGAAACGGGCGCTACGGCTCGCGGGACACGAGGTGCAGGACGTCGTGGTGGAGCTCGCCCTGCCCCACCCGCGCTTGTGGTCGCCATGGGCCCACGGCGATCCCGCACTCTACCGGGCCGAGATCGACGTGAGCGCGGACGAGCGTCGCAGCGCGTCCCTTAAAGAGACGTTCGGCATTCGTGACGTGGGGCTGCAAACCGGGGTCGACGGCTGGACATTCCGAGTCAATGGACGCCCGATGTTCATGCGCGGGGCGAACTACGTCAGCCAGTTTTTTCTCGACGCCACCACCGACGGGCTCGCGAAGAGCGATCTCGAGCTGGCCCGCCGGGCCAACATGGACATGCTCCGGCTTCCCGGACACCTGGAGCCCCCGCCTTTCTACGAGGCGGCTGATCGGATTGGACTCTTGATCTGGCAGGATATGCCGCTGATCGCTTCCTACGTCCACCGCGGCGACCAACGATCTGTGAGTTTCTTTCGCGAGGCGGTGCTCGCCCAAACCGAGGAAGCCATCCACCTGCTCTTCAACCACCCGAGCGTCGCGGCCTACGCCGCCCATGCCGAGCCGGCCTGGTGCCGAGGCTACACCTGGCTGGGAGAACGCCATACCGAGCAGCTCAACCGGGACGTCGATGAAGAGGCCCTGGCCTTGATCAAGGCGCTGGATCCGTCCCGTCCCGCACTCGCGGCCTCCGGTGACGAAGATGCGCACCTGTCAGTGGCCTCTACCACGTCCTGGAGGGAGCTGGGCGCCCATGGGCCGAAATTTGTCAGCCAGGTCGGCGCGCAGGCGCTGCCGAACGCGAACTCCCCCGTCTGGCGATCGCTCAACCACCGTTGGCCGGTCGCCGACGATGACGAAGGCTGGCGCTATGCGGGCTACCGGCCGCAGGAGTGGGTCCGCAGCGGCCTGGGCCCTCCCTCCGGCTATCCAAGCCGGGATGCGTACATCCGGGCCGGACAGGAATTCCAGGCGAACTTCTTACGGGCCTGCCTGCTCACCCTCCGCCGGCAGAAGTTTGGCCCCTGTGGCGGCGTCCTCGTCTCGCAACTGGTCGACGCGTTTCCGGCCATCTCGCCGGCGATCGTTGACCATGCCCGGCGGCCAAAGCGGGCCTACCGGACGGTGATGGATGCCTTCGCGCCGCTCCTGCTGACCGTGGAGTTGCCGGAAGGGGAGACCGCGGAGCGCGGGGCCCTCGCGCAGCTGGCTCGCGGCCGGCCCTATCGACTGCGCCTGGTCATCGTCAACGACGATCCGGAGCAGCACGGCATGGCGCGGTTGCGCTGGCGGGTGGACCGCGAGCGGGGGCCGCAGTCGGGCTGGTGGCGCGCGATGCGTGGATGGTTTGCGCGCCGCCGCTTTCGCGGCCAGGATTGGGTGACGATTCCGGATCAGCTCGACCCGGCGTGCGTGGTCGCGGAGCCATTGGTCCGACTCCACGCCGACGGGCTGTACCGGCTCGCGGCGGACCTGGAGGTCAACGGCAAGACGGTGGCGACCATGGAGGAACGATTCCTGGTGGGGGAGCCGACGTTGCGCGCTCGGGGCATCAACGAAGATCGGGCGGTCCGCCAGGCTGCGCGGCAGCAGGCGGCTCCGGCGGGGGCGCGGCGCTGACCGGGACCACGCCGGTCCGGCAGAGCTCCGCATAGATCTCGGCGCTGCGCCGCAGGCGTCGCTGCTGGCTGGCCGGATCATTGGCAATCAGCCCGAACTTCGCCGAATATCCCTCGGCCCACTCGAAGTTGTCGAAGCAGGTCCAGTGGAAATAGCCCTGGAGGGGCACGCCGGCATCGAGCGCGCCTAGCATCGCACGCGCGTGGCCTAAAAGGAACTCCGGCCGAACGGCATCGGTGCGGTCGGCGATCCCATTCTCGAGCACGAGAATCGGCAGGCGCTCACGCCGCAGGGAGATCAGCGTCCGGTACAGCCCTTCGGGGTAGACCTCCCAATCGAGGTCGGAGCGGAGGACGTTTGGCCGGATCACCCGCTGGCCGAAGAGCTCGCCGCGATAGCGATGGTTGAACCGAACGAGCTCGCGAGTGTAGTAGTTCAGCCCCATGAAGTCCTGGCTCGGCGTCGGACCTGATGCTCGGCCGGCCCGGGTGAGTGGAAACGCCAGCCGGCCCTCCCGCAGCGATCGCAGCATGGTCTCGTTGAAGACGCGCTGGAACGTCCAGGCAATGATGCGGTCCTGCGGCACAAATCGACGTGCCGGGTCGAAGACGCGGAGATGGTGCGCCAGGCCGACGCGGGCGTCGGGCCGCCGCGCCTTGATGCGCTCGTAGGCGAGCCAGTGTCCGCGCAGGAGCGTGACGAGCACGCGTATGGCGGCACCGAGGTTGCCGTGGTGTCCGGGTGGCCAGTCGCCTCGAACAAATCCCTGGTAGGCAACCACGGTGGGTTCATTGATCGTGACCCAGTCATCGGCCAGGCCGCCGAGCTCTACCATCACGCGATCGACGTAGCGTGCGAAGCGCTCGGCGGTGTCCGGCGCGTCCCAGCCCCCGGCGCGCGCGATCCAGGTCGGGTTCGTAAAGTGATGCAGGGTCACGATCGGCCGCATGCCGGCGTCGCGGACCGCCTGCAGGACCTGCGCATAGTGGGCGATTCCCTCGGCAGAAAATCTATCCGGGGCGGGCTCGATCCGGCTCCATTCCAGCGACAGCCGATGGGCGTTCTGATGGAGCCGGGCAAGTAACGCGAAATCATCGCGAAACCGGTGGTAGGAGTCGCAGGCCGGATCGGAGCGGTCGCCGTTCTTGATATGGCCAGGGTGAGCCTCCCACGCCCACCAGTCGTTGCCATGGTTGCCGCCTTCGACCTGGTGAGCCGCCGTCGCCGTACCCCAGAGAAATCCGGCTGGAAAGCGATCGACCGTCACGGTGTGCCCTGCGCCAGGACCGCCGCAATTGCCACGAGCAGCAGAAGCGCGATCCCGAGGACTGCCAGGCAACCGATCGGGCCAACCACGGCGGTCACGGCTCGCTGCAATGAGAGGCCGTAGTGAATCTGGGCGGCGCGGATGAGGAGCACGTTCTGCCAGACAAAAATAGCGACACCGGTAACCCCGGCGAGCGAGCCGATCGCGGTCGAGGCCCGGGCATTCGACGAGAGCCGCGCGAGGGCATCCAGCGCCCACACCGGCACAGCCACCAGCCCCACGAGCGCGACGAAGCCGATCAGCTTGAAATAGCCCGGTAGGTCACCTCGGCCCTTGAGGGCGCGCGCCCCAAAGTGGATAAGAATCCCGGCGACGAGCCAGAGCAGGAGCCCGACCAGGACCTCAACAATGGGAATCCAGAAGCGATGCTGGTAGACCCAGCGGGCATAGATGTCCGCGCCCTGGGCCGTCAGCGACGGGAGCGAGCCGAGGTTGGCGGGCGGCCGGTAGGGCGCGAAGGCGGCCAGCTCGGCGAATACCGCCGGCACAAGGAGGGAGAGCCCGAGCGCCAGCGCCGCCTGATCGCGTCGGCGGCGGGCTGCGATCTCCGCGAGTCCCCGGGACGGATGGACGATCAACATCTGCAGGTCCGTCCAGAGGAACATCGCGGGGCATTCTAGTGCCTGCGCCCCGATCGTGCTTATAATCCCGCGAGCGATGGCTAACTCGGCGTCGTCCGCCAACGTCCAACCCGGCCTCGCTGATAGGGCGACCGCCCTGGTCGGTTGGACCATTGCCTGGCGTGCTACCAGCGCAGTCGCCACCCTTGCTCTGGGGGCGTTCCTGATCCGTCAGCTTCCCACTGACCAGTACGGGCGCTACACATTCGTCCTGGGAGTGCTCGTGTACATCGCCCTCCTTGCCACATTTGGTCAGGACCAGGGCCTTCTCCGTTACCTTCCCGAAGTCCTGGCCCGTCACGATCGGGCTGCAGCTCAGGACCTCCTGCGTAAGAGTGCGATCGCCGTGGTGGGGGTCTGGGCCTTCAGCAGTGTTGCCGTTTTCATGCTCAGGCGCACGATCGATGCGGTCCTCAAAGCGCACGTGGGCGACCTGCTGGCGCTCGGCACGGTCTTACTGCTGGGCGGAATTGCCGTGGGAGTGCTGTCGTTTGCTCTCGTCGCCGTCTACGACATGCGGAGCCAGGCGATCGCGACGCCCATCGCTGGCGCCCTGACGCTCGCGCTTGCCGTTGTTTTTCTGCGGAAGGGAGGGCATCTCGAGTCGGTCCTCGTTGCCGGGGCTATCGGACAGTCGGCGCTCGCTGTCTGCTACTTCCTGCTTCTGCTCCGGCGTATCCGCAGGGCCGAGGGCATCCCTGGGGAGCGGGTTGGCTGGCGGCGGCTTCTCGTCTATGCGAGTGGCTGGTTGCCAAGCCTGTTGATCGCTTCGGCGGTAGGGTTTCAGTTCGAAAACATCTTTCTCTTGCGATTCAGCGGCTCGACGGCCGTGGCCTATTACGACACCGGCTATAACATCCCGCAGCGACTGGTCTCGCTCATCCCGAGCCTGCTCACGGGTGCATGGGTCGTCGGTACGCTTGAAGGGGCGCATCACGAGGTGGCCCGAATTCGCGCTGCGGTCATGGCCTTTTACAAGGGCATCTTCCTGGTCGCATTTCCGTTGGCAATCGCCGGCGCGGGGTTGCTGGGGCCGGTGATCCGGGTTTACACCAGCGGTCGCCTGCCCCCCGCTGAACAGATTGCGCCCGTCATGCTCATCTTCTTGACCGTAGCCCTCCTGGTCACGCCCTGGGGGCTTGTGGTGCGGGTCAGGGAACTGGCCTGGCTGAACGCGCTGGTCACCATCGCCCAACTTGGATTCGCAGCCCTGGCCGACTTATGGCTGATCCAGCGTTTTGGACTCTGGGGGGCCGTCCTGGCGGTAGGGTTGACGACGGCGCTCACCGTCGTGCTGTCGTTCGCCGCGTGGCGCGCCTTCGCCAGAGAAACCCTCGCGATTCCCTGGCATTACGCAGGCCGCTGCCTTATGGCCGCCTCACCCTACCTCTTGCTGTTGCCCGTGGCGTTTACCAGGCTGTCATCGCGAGTCCTGATCGTGGTCTGTCTCTTGGGTACGGCCGTGACGACTGCGGCGTGGGCGTATCTGGTTCGCCGGCTGGGCCTACTGTCCGCCGGCGAGGTGCCCCTCTTGCACGAAAGCCGGCACGGTGCCATCAAACGAGCGCTGCGGTACCTGGCTCCGGATTAGAAGATCACGGCCATGTTGTTGAAGTCGCGCCAGTTGGCCTCGAAGAGCGACTTGCTGATCCAGTATTGCGAGCCGTGCAACGGGTCGTTGACGCGGACCTGGGTCTGGGAGATGCCGCTGAGGGTCACCGCATGCTCAACAAACGAATATCGAACTGTCCGTCCGTCCCATGCGGTCCAGGTGCGCACGACTGGCCGTGCCCAGTTGGTTTCGACCCAGACTTCGACCGGATGCCCGGTCAAGAGGGCGTGATACACGGACGCCGACGATAGCCCCTCGCCCCCGGTGGCGCCTGGGTCACCGTGTGAGTGCGCGATGGACAGGATCACCGGCCAGTAGACGCCGTAGCCGGTCGGGGTGTAGTCGTTCCCATTGACCTGGCCGACGAAATTCGTATATGGATCGCCCCATCGCAGGACGGTGTGATTGGGTCCCATGACGGGCGCCCGGGTGTCGGGGTTCTCCTGGGCAAACAGGGCCGAGTCACTGTAGTAATGTCCAGAGGTCGCGAGGCCCATCCGGAGGGCGCTGGTCTCGCAGTCGAGCACCATGGCCTGTCGGTAGATCGGCACGTTGATCGTCGCGTACCCCGGGGGCGGCGTCCATGGCCGGGGGGCCACAAACGCGCGCGGCGCGGGTGCCAGTGTTGGTGCCGACGCCGGCGCCGGTGGCGGCGGGAGCTCGAGCATGTAGATCTCGGCCGGTGAGGCTTGCTGCGCGACGGCAAATTGCGTCCGGCGCGCACCGGTCGACGGGAGCGATGACGCCACAACCGCAGACGTTGGCGTGGAGTGTCTGGTCTTCGCGATCGGCCCGATGACGTAACTGCCCGCGAGGCTCGCGCCGATGACACCTACGCAGGCGATCGTCGTAAGCCTCTTCATGGCCGTTGTTACTGCCAACGTAATGCGCCAGGCTTGCGGCACCGGTTTCGAACGCAGCCTCGTGTGGCGCCTGTTACCCCGCCGTTAATCGGGTCAGTAGTATTTGCTTGCTGAAACTCGAATCCCGGATTGCGATCGTAACGGGTGCCGGACGCGGGATCGGCGAGGGAATCGCCCGCCGCCTCGCGCAGGACGGCGCCAGCGTCGTCTGCGCTGACGTCAATCAACCTGATGCCACGCGCGTGGCCGCTGACTGCGGACATGGCGCCATCAGCCAGGCCCTGGATGTCACGGATTCGAGTCAATGCGACGCGTTGGTCACGAGCGTCCATCAGCGGTTCGGCCGCCTCGACATCCTGGTGAACAACGCGGGGATCAACCGCGATGCCATGCTCCACAAGATGACCGACGAGCAATGGGCCCAGGTGCTCGCGGTCGATCTCAGTGGCGTGTTCTACATGACCCGCGCCGCCAGCCGGGTCATGCGCGCGGCTGGCTCCGGCCGCATTGTGAATATCGCGTCCGCCAGCTGGATGGGCAATATCGGCCAGGCGAACTATGCTGCGGCCAAAGCCGGCGTCGTGGGCCTGACGCGGACCGCGGCGAAAGAACTGGCGCGCTCGCAGGTGACGGCGAATGCGATCTGCCCGGGGTTCATCGACACCGCGATGACTCGCGGGATCCCGGACGCGATCCGCGCGCAACAGGTGGAGAAGATACCGCTGGGACGCATGGGCCAGCCGGCTGACGTTGCCGCCGTGGTCGCCTTCCTGGCCTCGGATGAAGCCGGCTATGTCACCGGGGAAGTCATCAACGTCGGCGGCGGCTACGTCTTGTGAGACTTGTCGGCCTGGCCGACGCCGTGGCCGCCATCCCGGATCACGCGACCATCGCCGTCGATGGCTTCACGCTCATGGGTGTCGCCGAGGCGCTTTATGAGGCGATCGAACGAACTTTCTTCAGCACCGGCCACCCGAGCGACCTGACGATCGTGCATGCGGCCGGCCAGTCGAACCGGAAGATCGGCTTTGAGCACTTCGCGGTCGAGGGGCTGGCCAGGCGCATCGTCGGCTCACACTGGGGCTTGATGCCAAGGATGTCGAAATTCCTGGGCGATGGCCGAGCCGAGGCCGTTTGCCTGCCGCAGGGACAGATCGCCACGCTGTACCGGGCGATCGCGGCCGGCCGGCCGGGCAATCTCACAAAAATCGGCCTGGGGACCTTCGTTGACCCACGCCTCGAGGGCGGCAAGGTCAATCAACCGGCCAAAGACCATGCGCCGGACTATGTCGCGATCGAGTCGATCGGCGGCCAGGAATTCATGTTCTACAAGAGCTTCGCGATCGACGTTGGCATCTTCCGCGCCAGTGTGGTCGATCAAGATGGCAATTGCTCGCACGAGGACGAAGCCGTCTGGCTTGATGCGCTGGCCATTGCCCAGGCGGCGCACAACTCTGGTGGCGTCGTCATCTGCCAGGCGAAAAAGCTGGTCGCGCGCGGCACGATTCCCCCCCGGCAGGTGACGGTCCCGGGGGCGCTGGTTGATCTTGTCGTCGAAGCACCGGAGCCGGAGCGCCAGCACCGTCAAACCGACCGGACGTACTTTGACGAGGTCTATGTCTCGGCCGCCACCGGTTCCGAGTTGGCGCGCGCGCCATACTCCGCGCGCCTGGCGATCGGCCGTCGCGCGATCAGATTCCTCCACAGGGGGGACATCGTCAATATCGGCACCGGTATCCCCGGCGATACCGTGGGCCCGGCCCTCGCCGAAGCAGGCCTGTCAAGTGCCATCACTCTGACCGTCGAGTCTGGCGTCTACGGCGGCGTCCCGGCCGGTGGTGTGGATTTCGGGATCACGGCCCACCCGACGGCGATCATTCCCCACGCCAGCCAGTTTGATTTCTACAATGGCGGCGGTTTGGATGCCACGTTTATGGGCGCCGGACAGGTCGACAAGCAGGGGAACGTCAACGTCAGCCTCCTTGGCGGACGCGTGATCGGAGCCGGCGGCTTCATCGACATCACCCAGAGCGCGAGGCTCGTGTGTTTCTGCTTCACGCTCGAGGGCCGCAACGAGAAATTTGTCCGGACCGTTGACCATCTGACGTTCAGTGCCGAGCAAGCCCGGAGGAATAAGCAACAAGTCCTGTACGTCAGTGAGCGCGCGGTTTTCAAACTAGGCGCCGAAGGACTCGAGCTGATCGAGGTTGCCCCTGGCCAGGACGTCGATGCATTGGTCAATCAGGTTGGCTTTCCGGTCAAGGTCGGACCGTCAGTTGCACCCATGCCCGCCGATATTTTTCGCGAGCGTGTTGGCGAGGTCGACCTCCCGGCACGTCCAGCAGGCAAAATACGTCTGTCTTAGGGCCGTTAGCTCAGGTGGTTAGAGCGGCCGGCTCATAACCGGTTGGTCGAAGGTTCGAGTCCTTCACGGCCCATCTCCCCGGCGAGGTGCGAGGCGTCATGTACCGGCCGTGATCGCGAGCGCCGATCGGCCCTTGTAAGGCCAGCCGAAGCATTAGGCCCGTTGTCAGCCGAATTTTGCACGCGGAGAATAGCCCGATTGGCCGAGTCACGGGTAAGGCTTCCCCTGTAGGTTTACGGCATGGCTCGGAGCAAGCGTGGACAGGGCCTGATCGAGTACGCACTGCTGCTTGCGCTCGGCGCCGTCGTTGCCGTCAGTGTGATCGGATTGGCGGCCCCGCAAGTGGCGGGAATCTATCAGCGCGTGAATGACGGTCTCGCCAACCCGGCCGCCATGGTGTTCAACCCTGGGCCGGCCGCCATCCCGGTGGCCGTTCCGGACGTCATCGCGACCGCCGAACCAACCCCGACGGCGAGCGCCACGCCGACCGCGACCTCGCAGCCAACGCCACGGGCAACCCCAGCTCCAACGCCAGCCGCGACCCGAGCTCCAACGCCAGCCCCAACCCCGGCTCCAACGCCAGCCCCAACCCGAGCTCCAACGCCAGCCGCGACCCCGGCTCCGGTGGCCGCCGCGACACCGGCTCCAACGCCGGCCGCGCCGAGGGCCTCTGACGATGGCCAGGGCCAGCACGGGCACCACCGCGACTAGTTAGGCCGAGCGCGCGTTCGGATCCGCGGCCGGTCACCTACATGTGTTCGCCGAGTTTGCTCCCGATCCCAACCTCGTCGAGCGGACCGTAATTGTTCGTCGCGTCGCTGGCGTTGATGATCTTTGGACCGCGCCACCTCTGGACACTGCCACCCATCTTCAAGATCCAGACCTCGAGCTGCCCATCGGGAAGGACTCGGCCGACGCGCGCGAACGACCGCGACCGATCCTTCAGACGAATCACGTCCTTGACCTCGAAACGCTCCGGCGGTCTCGCACCCGCCGCGCCGTTCGATTCGGCTGTCCCGGCGTGACCAGCCTGACCGGCCGCGTTGGGACGAATCTTCCGCGCGATCCGGGCGATCGGGTCGTAGACGTCGCTGGCCATCCGTTCCTTGAGCGGGATGATCGCGTTGTCGGTGATCTTGATGTGCTCCGGGCAGACTTCCTGGCAGCACTTGGTGATGTTGCACATGCCAACGCCGGCCTTCCCGTGCAACAGCCCGGTGCGCCGCTCCGTGTCGAGCGGATGCATCTCCAGGCCTGCGATGCGAACCATGTAGCGGGGGCCGTAGTAGAGCGACTTGTCATCGTGGTTGCGGAGCACGTGACAGACGTCCTGGCAGAGGAAGCACTCGATGCATTTGCGGTACTCGTAGACCCGCTCGGTGTCCTGGGGCAGCATCTTGTAGGGCACGGGTTCGTTGGCCGGTGGCCTGAACGGTGGGATCTCCTTGTTGACGGTGTAGTTCCATGACACGTCCGTGACCAGGTCCTTGATCAGCGGGAACGTGCGCATGGGCCAGACGTGAATCTCTTCGTTGGGAAATTCATCGACCCGTGTCTTGCACATCAGGCGCGGCCGGCCGTTGATTTCGGCGCTGCACGAGCCGCATTTCGCGGCCTTACAGTTCCAGCGGCAGGCAAGGTCGTTGGCGAAGTTCGCCTGGATATAGTGGATCGCGTCGAGCACCACCATGCCCTCGAGCGCCGGTACGTCGAAGCGTTCCTCTTTGCCGCCCGTTGCGTCTCCGCGATAGACCTGGAGAACGATCGGGCCGCTCGAGACCTTGGGGCCGCCGACGCCGTTCGCGCTCACGCCGGGACGCCCTGGGGCGCTTTTTCCTCGAAGAGCCGGCCCAGCTCAGGGGGCATCTCCGGGACCGGCCGCCGCTTGATCCTCATGGTGCCCTGGTCGTTCGAGGCCACCAGGTTGACCCGGGCGAGCGCGGGCTCCTTTTCCAGGTAGTCGAGGCGCCAGTGCGCGCCGCGGCTTTCCTTGCGCTCGATGGCGGCGCGGACGATCGCCTCCGCGATCGTCAGCATGAATCGAAGGTCGCGTGTCGTGTGCCAGCCCGGGTTGTAGCGGCGCGACCCGGGAACGTGAACCTTCGCCGACCGGGCGCGCAGCTCGAGCACGTTGGTGAGACACGCCGTCAGCCCTTTTTCGTTTCTGGCGAGACCAGCCCCTTCCTGCATCGCCTGCTGCAGCGCCTGCTGAAGGTGATAGACGTTCTCGGTCCCGCCGGCGGCGAATGGCTTCAACAGGATGGCCTGTTCGGCGGCGACCTGTTTTTCGTCGATCGCCGCTGGTCCTACCTCTCGCTGATAGCTGGCGGCGGCGGCGCCGGCACGTCGCCCGAACACCAGCAGATCGGACAGGGAGTTTCCGCCCAGGCGGTTCGAGCCGTGCAGACCGGCGGCGGCTTCACCCGCCGCATAGAGGCCCGGCAGCGTCGTAGCACCCGTCTCGGCTTCGACGAGCAGCCCGCCCATGGCATAGTGGATCGTCGGCGCGACCTCCATCGGCTGCTTTGTGATGTCGACCTCGGCGAGGCGCAAGAACTGCTCGTACATCGAAGGCAGCTTCTTCTTGATGCGGTCGGCCCCGAGGTGACGCACGTCAAGGTAGGCGCCGCCATGCTCGGTCCCGCGGCCGGCCTGGACTTCTTTATAAATGGACCTGGCGACGACGTCTCGAGAGGAGAGCTCTTTCTTTTTCGGATCGTACTCGAGCATGAACCGCTTGCCTTCGCGGTCCGTCAGGTAGCCACCCTCGCCTCGGACGGCCTCCGTGACCAGGATGCCCTTGACTCCGGGCGGCCATACCATGCCGGTCGGATGGAACTGCACCATCTCGGGGTCGAGGATTTCTGCCCCGGCCTCATAGCCCATCCCGACCCCGTCGCCCGTGCCTTCCCACGAATTCGAGGTCACCTTGTACAAGCGGCCCCAGCCGCCGGTCGCGAGGATAACGGCCTTTGCCTGGAAGGCGACGAAGCTCCCGTCGATCCGGTTGTAGCCGAACGCGCCGGTGACCCGCTTCCCTTCCCGAAGGAGCCTGGTGAGTGTCCATTCCATATGCACGTCGATCCCCAGGGCCACGACGCGATCCTGCAGGGTACGAATGATTTCCAGCCCGGTCCGATCCCCGACATGGCACAGGCGCCGGTACGTGTGCGCGCCAAAGGCACGCTGAAGGATCCGTCCATCGGGCGTGCGGTCGAAGATGGCACCCCAGGTTTCGAGCTCGTACACGCGGTCTGGGGATTCCTTGGCGTGGATCTCCGCCATACGCCAGTTGTTGATCATCTGTCCCCCGCGCATCGTGTCCTGGAAGTGCATCTGCCAGCCGTCCGCACTGTCCACGTTGCCGAGAGCGGCGGCCACCCCGCCTTCGGCCATCACCGTGTGAGCCTTGCCGAGCAGGGACTTACACACGATCGTGACGCGCGCGCCCTGCGCCGCCGCTTCGATCGCGGCGCGCATGCCGGCGCCGCCCGCCCCGATGACGAGGACGTCGGTCGTCAGCGTCTCGAACGGTTCCATCAGAAGAGGTGCCGAGGCTCGTGGAGAACGCCCGCCATCAGCAACCGGATATAGACGTCGGTCAACGCGACCGAGAACATGCTGTACCAGGCGAACGCCCCATGCGATGGATTCAACCGATTGAGGGCCATGGTGATCCGTTGCCAGAGCAGTCCCCCGCGAGCCCGGGAAAAGGCATCGATCCGTCCGCCCATCAGGTACCGGAAAGAGTGGCACGTTCCGCTGTAGAGCGTCAGGAGCATCACGTTGATCAACATCACGACCGAACCCAGGCCGACAAAGAAGTGGCCATGATCGGTGAAGGCCCGGACCACGTCCGCCCAGAGGAAGACGATGACAATGAGGCTCAGCAGCAGGAAGTAGCGGTGATAGTTGTTGAGGACCCACGGAAAGCGCGTTTCACCCCGGTACTTTCCCCGTTTGAGCTCCTGGATGGCGCAGGCAGGCGGGTCCCAGAAAAACGACCGGAAATATGACTTGCGGTAGTAGTAGCAGCTGCCACGCAAGCCGAGCGGGATCACGGCAAGGAATGGGATCAGCAGACCGATGATCGGCACACGGATCAGGCCGAAACCGAGCCAGGTCGAGAAGAACGGGGAGACGTACGGATCGAAGAACACGTTGGTGCCAGAGAACACCGACCAGGTCGCGTAGATGACGAAGGCGGTGTAACAAAAGACGGTGAGAGCTGGTTCGATCCACCAGGCTCGACCGGGCGACGCCTCCTTGGCCGACGCGGGCCGCGGAGATGTTACCGCCTCAAGCGCCAACGAGTCCTCCTGTCTTCGGGGTGTCGACAGACGCTAGTTTAGTCGGTCCCCGCACTGCGGCGGCCGAGGAGGACGCCGATCATCGATGCGCCGATCGCGACCAGGACCGCGGTGCGGGCTGGCACGCCGGTCCGCACCGGCCCGTGCGACCCATTCGATGTCGGCTCCATCTGCGGCGCTCCGCGTCGGTCGGCCTCGCCAGCGGTCTTCGGCGCGGCGGTGATCGTGTTTCCACGTGCCGGCTGCTCTACTGGAACCGGGTAGAGCACGCTGTTCACCTCGACGCCGATCATCGTGATCAGGCCGAAGAAGAAGAAGAAGGTCAGCACGATGAAGAAGAGGCCGAACGTCTTGCCATAGGTGACGGCGCTGTTGGTCAAATTGATGTACAGAGGGAAGAGGAGGGTGACCGCCTCGAAGAGAATGCCGGCGACAACAGCGCCCGGCCAGACCTTCGCAATATGCTGCTGGCGGTTGGGGACGACGAAATAGACGCTGAGGAAGAGAAGGGTGCCGGCGAGCAGACCAACGATCACCTGGACCACCAGCGAGAGGCCGCCTTTGAGCCAATCGGGTGCTCCGGGGATGCTCGGCAGGGCCGGCAGCGCGACCGAGCTGATGATGGCGACTCCGCCCAGAAACGTAAGAAGGAAGATCATGCCCATGGCCATGATCTTCTGAGGCAGGAACTCACGCGGCTTGGTGTGGTAAATCACGGCGAAAGCCTGCTCCATCGCGCCGAAGAGGGCCGAACCTCCCCAGAGCAGGCCCAGAATGCCGACCACGATGAGGAGACCCTTCTGGGCCTCGAAATGCTTGATCGCCTCGAAGGCGCCGCCGACCGTCTGGCTGGGCAGGGCCGTCAGCAGCGTGCAGTCGAGCGCGGTTATGTGCACATCTCCGACCACCTTGCAGGCCACGATCTTCGTTTCGCCGATCACGGCCGCCACGATGCCGAGCACGGCGGCAAGAAAGACTACGATGGGAAAGACGGCGAAGAGCGCGTTCCATGCAATCAGCACGGCCCAGTTCGGCGCCTGGTCTTCGAGGAACTTCTGAACGACCCTGCCGGGGAAGCTATGCAGGAGCGCTTGCATCATTTCAATTCTACCTGATAACGCTGGTATCACGTAAGTGGTGAATCAGCATAGCCCGGTGGAGGCCCGGAAACAGGCAGCCGCCGCGCGCGCGCTGCAGCTGGTTCGCCCGGGCATGCTGATCGGGCTGGGGACCGGATCCACCGCGCGCTACTTCATCGAAGGCGTCGGCCGGCTGGTGGCCGCCGGCCTTCAGGTCGAGGCAGTCGCGACCTCGTCGGAGAGCCGCCGCCTCGCCGAGGCGGGCGGCATCCGCCTGCGCGATCGTCTCGACCAACCACTGGACCTGACCGTCGACGGAGCCGACGAGATCGATCCGTCGATCAACTGCATCAAGGGACGCGGTGGGGCGCTCTTGCGCGAGAAGATTGTTGCCCATGCCAGCCACCGCTTCGTGCTGATTGCCGATGAGACGAAGCTGGTGGAGCGGCTCGGGCGGGGCCCGGTTCCGGTCGAGGTCCTTCCGTTCCTCTGGGAGCGCACCAGTGCAGGCATCGCGGACCTGGGCGGACGCCCCAGGCTCCGGCCCGGCGCCGACGGCCCGTATCGAACCGACAATGGCAATTTCATCCTTGACGTGAGCTTCGCTGCCGTCGACTCCGCGCTGGCCGGGGCGCTTCACGCGATCCCCGGTGTCATCGAGCACGGGCTCTTCTTCGGGGTGGCCCACGCCGCGATCGTGGCCGGGTCCTCCGGCGTCCGCATCGAGGGCGACATCGGTTAACGCCTGACGTCGCGCTATGCTATGCACCGGATGTCATTCGAATACAAGGTTGTGGACAACATCGACGCGGCGAATGACCTGGCCGATCAAGGCTTTGAACTCTTCACCATCCTTCCTCCGGGTCCCGCGGGTGGGACCGACCGGATCTACCTGAGACGGGAAAAACCTCGCGCTCAGACGCCGGGATTTATCAGAGAGTCCAAAGCCTAGGGCGGGCACCCGATTGACTGGATCGGGGATCTCGCCTACAATCTAAATATCACCATTTCGGCAGCCCGTAAGGCTGCATGTGCCCGTGGATTGGCCGCTGAGAATGGAAGTCGGCCCACCCAGGGCGTTCAGAGGAGTGATTTGTGTTACAGCGCATGACCGCAACCATGGAACCGCCGCGCCACTACGAGGCGGCAATCCGGGCGATGTCCGAGGCAGCCGCGACCGCCGAGGCGACGCACGCCCCGATCCGGCTCGCCTACTGGCGGATGGCCGCACTCGACACGTTGCTGGCGCGCCTGGAGGAGTTGAGGCTGGCCGGCGAGCGTGAGCTTCCCGACGACACCCTCGAGCTCGTCATGACGTTCGCGCAGCGGCATAATCCCGAGTTACGCGACCGGATGGCGGCGATCAACGCCGACGACGTCAATGCCGTGCACGACGCCGTGTTCGAGGCGCAGGGCCGCGTGATGCTCGAGCTCGCCGAGCTGCGACGCGTGCCGAACTGGCAGGATCTCGACCTGGTGCTCGAGCCGGGCGGCGAAGAAGCCGCCTGACCGAAGCCTCGGGCGACCGCGAACAGCCGCTCGACATCCTCGCGGACAGGCCACGCCAGCTCCTCACGGTGCGCTGGGCGGACGGACATGACTCGGTGTACCAGTTCGAGTATCTGCGCTGGCATTGCCCATGCGCAGAGTGCGCCGGCGAAGGTGGGTTGCCGGGCAAGCTCGCGAGTACCAGGGATTTGAGCGACGACCAGGTCACTCTGGCCGAGATGGAGCCAGTCGGGTTATTCGGGCTCCGGCCCTACTGGCAAGACGGGCACAGTACCGGCATCTACGGCCTGAAGCTCTTGCGCGCGCTTTGCCCCTGTGCGGCCTGCGCGCCGGTAGCGTCGAATCGACCGTAGGTCGAACCTGGTAAGCCGTCCCGCCTGAGTTAGGCGTGAATCCCGCTGAGGCCGAGATTGGCCTCGAGCATCGCCTTCGGCTGATACCCGATCACCTGCTTGGCGATCTTGCCATCGCGGAACATCGCCACGTAGGGAATGCCCCGGATGCGGTAGCGTTCGGCAAGCGCCGGCTCCTCGTCGATGTTGACCTTGGCGATCTTGACGTCCGCATGCTCGTTCCCGATTTGGTCGAGCAGGGGGGCAAGCATCTTGCACGGCCCACACCAGTCGGCGTAGAAATCGACGATGACGGGCTGGTCGGACAGGAGGACTTGCTCCTCGAAGCTGGCGGTAGTGACGTGGACTGGCTTGCTCATGACTCTCCTTGAGGACTCGAGATTACAAAGAGAGTAACTCAGGAGCCGGCTGGGACATTCCACGCCGGCTCCCGACTGCTCAGTTGGTGAAGACTTCGACCACCATCGTCTTGGCGCCGTTCGACGCCACCCCGATGCCCACCCGGTGATAGGCGCCCTTCAGGATGTTGTCGCGGTGTTCAGGCGAGTTCATGAACATGATGTTGATCTGTGCCATCGAGGGGTTGGTCGACCAGGCGATGTTCTCTCCCGCCGTGCTGTAGCCGATCCCCCAGAGGTGAAAGAGCTGGACAAAGGCCAGCTGGCCGGTGGCCGGATCGTAGTGGGAGAAGTAATTGCGGTTGAGCATGTCCTGGGCGCGATACTGGGCGACCCGCGCCAGCGTGCCGCTGAAGGCAAGCGGGGCCACGCCACTGGCCGCCCGATCGGAGTTGACCAGCGAGAACTGCACGCCAGCTGCCCCGCCCACGGTCGCGACTGGGGGTCGCGGAGGCGGTGGGGGCGCCGGATGGTAAACAGGCGCGGGCCGCGCGGGAGCAGCCTGGGTGGCCGGGGCCTGGGCCGGCGCGGCCGCAGGCACGGGCACCGGCACGGGCGTGGGGACCGGCAGGTCATCCACCAGCCGGCTCAGGTCGTTCGGACCCGCGTGCCGGGGCTGCAGAAAGGCCGAGTTTGCCGCCTGCAGGCGCAGGTGGCCGATGTTACCTCGTGGCGCGGCCAGAGCTCCCACCGAGATCAGGATGACCAACGGCACCCCGACTGTGATGATCGCCGTCTTTGTTACGGAACGTGACATCAAGATACCCCCTTGTGCGATTTCTCGCCGTCCGGGGGATTTTAGGGGCTGGGCGGCCAGAGGCCAAACCATCCGGCGTCCGAGAAACGGTGCGTCTCCACCGTGGCCTACCTGATAGTGCGACTGTCAGGCCGTGGCGGCGACGAAAAACAGTAACTGGCCAACCAGCTGGCCGGGTAGGAGCGCGATCATGGCAAGGTAGAGCAGCCCGGTGGTGGAGGTAAAGGAGCGAATCCGGCAGGTGGGCAGCGCCAGGCCGGCGGCAACCAGCGGCAGGGCCACGGCACCCAGGAGCCAGAGGATTGATAGGGGCGGGCTCAAGCTGAGGGAATGGGTAACCGATCCGGACCCGTGGGCGAGCCCGCGGAGCATCAGTGGGTAGGTGATCGCCTGTAAGACCAGCCCGACCAGCAGGACCACGATCGAGCGAAGCAGAGGCCGGTTCGTCAGGGCGGGCGTCACCAGGTACCAGTGCCCGAGCAGCATGCCGGTCGTCGCCGCCCCCAGGACGGCGGCCGAGAGGAAGACGGCGAGGGCGATCGCCCCGGCATCGAGGGCTGAGCCGGCAAGTGGGGCAAGGGCGACCGCGATGCCAACCAGCAACAGGATGGATGCCGCCAGGGTCAGGGCCCAGCTCGGGAGCCGGGTCCGGGTCCCGCGAAACACGACCACGACGTGAACCAGCAGCATCGTCAGGACCAGGGCCATCAGGAAGACGAGGGCCTGCGCCGCAGCGGGTTGCAGACCGAGGAGCGTGTGGTACGCGCCTGGTGGACCACCAAGCACCGTCAGCAGCGCCAGAAGCCCGACGATGGCATAGGTGACCGCGATGAACTTGAGGAAGCCCTGGGTCAGGCCGCCCGTCAGGCGCAGGTAGGTGACCGTCGCGGCTCCGCCGACGGCGGTTTCGGCCAGCAGGAGGAAGAGCGCGAGCGGCACGGTGAGAGCCGCCACGCACTCGTGACACGACGCGATCGGAGCGGCAGCTGACAGAAGCATCCTCGGGGAGTCTAGATTAGATACGTGAGCGAACCGACCGCCGATGACACCCATGGCTTTGTACCGGTGAGCCTTGCCGACGGCGCCTGGAAGACGGCGGAGGGCGATGTCGTCCCCTGGTACGAGGTCCAGACCGACCTGTTGGCCGAGGCGGACGTTCAGGGCGCCGTCGAGCGCGTCCTCAGTGTGTACGGAGTGAGCGACGTTGTCGTCGATGCCTTCAACCAGTTTCGAAAGGAACTGAAGCAACCGTCGGAGCCGGCGTAGATGCTGTTCCCGCGCCGCGAGGAGCAGGACCCTCGCGTGCTCAAAGACCCGCATCGGCTCCCGCCGGGCCAGGTGCTGACCCAGAAATGGCCGGTCCTCTCCTACGGCAGCCCGCCGCGTTATGACATGGGCCGGTGGACGCTGCGCCTCTACGGGGACGTCGAAGCCCCTGCGACGCTGCACTGGACAGACCTCCAGGCCCTGCCCAGGACGGCCGTGACCGCCGACATGCATTGTGTGACGACCTGGAGCCGGCTCGACAACAGATGGGAGGGGGTCGCCTTCAAGGATCTCGTCGGGCTGGTTCAGCCGCGTCCAAGCGCCAGGTACGTGATTGCGCATTGTGCCTCGAACTACACGACGAGCGTGCCGGTGGAGGTCCTGGCGGACGGCGATGTCCTGATCGCCGACCGCCATGATGGCCAGGCCCTGACCGATGATCATGGCGGACCCCTGCGGCTGGTCGTTCCCAAAAAGTACGCCTGGAAAAGCGCCAAGTGGCTGGAAGCGCTCGAGTGGGTCGAGAACGATCGCCTCGGTTTCTGGGAGCGAAACGGCTACAACAACTCGGCCGATCCCTGGCTCGAGGAGCGTTACTGGTAGAGGGACGGGCTCCTATACTCGGATGAGTTAGGGGTGCGTGTGGAACGCTGAGAGGTGAATCGCTTCACCAACCCTTCGAACCTGATCTGGGTAATGCCAGCGGAGGGAACGCATGAGTGTCACCGATCGATCTCCCGTCCCGACAGCCGATGCCTTTCTCAAGGTCGAATCGCACGGCATCGAGGAGATCCCGCCGTCGGAGCGAAAGGGGACGCCCCGTGGCGTCGCGTTGCTCTGGGTGGCGGCCTTTGCGAACTTCGTCTCCTTGATCACGGGGGCGCTCCTGATCGCTTTCGGGCTCGGGGTCGCCGAGGCCATCGTTGCCGTCATCGTGGGGAGCGCGCTCGCCGGAACGCTGCACGGCCTGCTGAGTGTCGCCGGCCCGCGCTTCGGTACGACCCAGGTGGTTGCCGCCCGTCACACCTTCGGATCGCGGGGCGCCTACGGCGGCGCCTTCTTCACACTCTTCCTGGCGGTCGGGTGGTTCGCGGTCGACTGCGTCATCGCAGCCCAGGCACTCGCCCAACTGGGTCGCCTGGCAGGTCTGCCGACCGGAAATCTCCTGAACGGCGGCGCGCTGCTCGCGGTTGTCGTCCTGTCCGTGGTCATCGCGGTCTACGGGCACAGCACGATCCAGGTTTTCGAGCGATACGGCGCGATCGTCTTCGTCGCCTTTTGTGCCCTGCTTGCCTTCACCCTCCTGCCCAAAGTCAACTGGGGCCTGCAACCATCTGTCGGCGGGGCAGACCATGTCGCCGCGTGGGTCCTGGGTACCGGTGTGGTCTTCGCGCTGGTCGCGTCGTGGTTCAGTTTTGCGTCGGACTACTCCCGGTACCTGCCTGCGGGCGTCCGGACCGCCGCCGTCGCCGGATGGATTGGCCTGGGCACGACCCTGTCGATGGGGCTCTTTGGCTCAGTCGGTGTCCTGCTGGCCAGCATCCAGCCGCGCAACGCCGGTAACCTCCTGCAATTGATCACGACCAGCGCGCCGGGTGCGATCGTCGTGCCCTTCCTGCTTTTCATTGCGATCGGGGAAATCTGGGCGAATTACCTGGACGTCTACACGGCCGGCCTGGCCGGGCTGGCACTTCGGTTGCGAATGCGGCGCTGGACGGCGGCGCTCGTCTGCGGGCTGCTTGGAGGCGTGCTCGCCGCCGTCGCCCTGTTCGTCTCGAATTTCAGGGACCAGTACACGAACTTCCTCCTGATCACCTACCTATGGGTTCCGTCCTGGGCCGCGGTGGTCCTGGTCGACCTCTTCATCTTCGGGCGCCATCCCGGGCGGATTGCCGGGGTCAACGCCGGTGCGGTGACAGCCTGGCTGGTCGGTCTTGCCGCCGCCATCCCGTTCATCGACTCCCCCTTATGGCAGAGCCCGCTGGCGGTCGGCCTCCTGCATGGAACCGACATCTCAGGCTACGTCGGCGCCGTCGTGGGCGGTGTCGTCTATCTGCTCCTCGGACGGCGATGAGCCAACCCGTTGCGTTGACAATTGCGGGCTCCGACTCCGGGGCGGGCGCCGGGATTCAGGCGGATCTCAAGACCTTCGCCGCGCTCGGCGTCTATGGGGTCACCGTGATCACCGCGATCACCGCCCAGAACACAACTGGCGTCCGTGGCGTCCAGGAGGTCGAACCTTCCATGGTGAGGGCGCAGCTGGACGCGGTCGCCGAGGATTTCGCGATCGCTGCTCTCAAGACCGGCATGCTCTCCAGCGCGCCGGTGATCGAGGAGGTCGCGGCCGGAATCCGGCATCACCGCCTTGAGCACCTCGTGGTCGATCCCGTGATGATCGCGAAAAGCGGGGACCGCCTCCTGCGGGAGGATGCGATCCAGGTGCTCAGAACGCGGCTGTTGCCTCTGGCCGAGATCGTCACGCCGAATCTGCCCGAGGCCGAGGTGCTTGCCGGCGGTCCGATCCGCTCCCTCGCGGATCGCGTCAGCGCTGCCAGGACAATTATGGCGGTGGGTGCCCGGGCCGTCGTGGTCAAAGGTGGGCACAGCGACGGTGATCCGGTCATCGATCTGTTGATCGACACGGCGGGCGTTCACGAGTTCCGCGCGCCACGAATCGAGACCACCAGTACCCACGGCACGGGCTGTACCTTTTCGGCGGCGATCGCGGCCGGGCTGGCGAGTGGGCTCACGACGCACCAGGCGGTAGCCAGCGCGCGAGAATATGTCTCAGCCGCGCTCGGGCGAGCCGAACCGCTCGGTCACGGCCACGGTCCACTGGGCCATTTCGTTCGCAAGGAGCCTTCCGATGCCGTTTACTGACCAGGATCTTACGTATCTCGAAGGGGTTCACGCACCCATGGGGCCGGTCCTTATGGAGATGCTCGCGGCGGGCCGTGCCGAAACGATCCCGATTCTGCAGCCCGCCGCCGGCCGGTTGCTTCGCGTGCTCGTCATGGCGTCAAATCCGAAGCGTGTGCTGGAAATCGGGACGGCGATTGGATTCTCGACCCTCTGGATGGCCAGCGCTCTCAGCGAAGGGGCACGGATCGACACCATCGATCCCGACCGCGGCCGGACCGATCGCGCCCGCCGGTACTGGCTCCGGGCCGGGGTGACCGATAAGGTACGCGTCATCAACGAACCGGCGCTTCGGGTGCTGCCCCGCCTGGCGCCTGGCATCGAGTTCGCGTTCATCGATGCCATCAAGACGGAATACGCCGCCTACCTCGAGGCCCTGCTCCCGAAGATGGCCCCCGGCGGCGTGATCGCCGTGGACAACGTCCTATGGAGCGGGCGGATCGCGGCCGGTGTCGAGGATGCCGACACCTCGGCGCTGCGCGCGTTCAATGAGGTGTTCCTACACCACGAGCAGTTGGAGGCCACCATTCTTCCGGTGGGTGACGGCCTGGGCGTTGGCGTCGTTCGACCCCGCGCCTGAGGGTTCCCGGTACAGTACCTCGGTTGCCTGCTGAACCGTCGCCATCACGCGAGCGGTCGTTGGACGCGTACCGCACCGTGCTCATGGCGCGTGCGCTCGATGACCGCCGGTTTCTGCTCAACCGTACCGGGAGGCTGGCCTTCATCATCTCGCCGCGAGGCCACGAGGTCGCCCAGGTGGCCGCCATCACAGCCCTCCAGCCCGGTCGCGATCGCTTCTGCCTCTACTACCGGGACTTTGCCGCAGCCCTGGCCTGTGGCTTCAGCCCGGGCGAGCTCATGCTCTCGGCCTTCGCGCGCGCTGCGGATCCCTCGAGTGGGGGCCGGCAGACACCGGGCAACTTTGGCAGCCGCCGGCGGGGCGTCATCATCGGCTCGAGCACCGTTGGGCCGCAGATTCCCAAGGCAGCGGGGATCGGCCTTGCCCTGCAATGGAAAGGTGAGGGCGGCGTTTGCTTCGTCAGCTTCGGCGAGGGCGCGACCAGCCAGGGTGACTTTCACGAAGGGCTGAACTTCGCCGCCATCCATCGATGCCCAGTGATCTTCTTCTGCGAGAACAACCACTGGGCCATCTCAGTGCCGCAGGCACGACAGGTCGCCGGCAGGGGGGTCGCGGAGCGTGCCGCCGCGTATGGGATGCCTGGCATGCGGGTTCGCGGTGATGACTTCTTTGCCGTGTACGCGGCGGTCAGCGAGGCCGCGACACGTGCACGCGCGGGTGATGGTCCTTCCCTTATCGAAGCCGAAGTCTTCCGCCTGCAGTCGCACTCGACCGACGACGACCAGCGAGCCTATCGAGACGCCACCGAACTCTCGGCGGAGGCGGCGCAAGACCCGATCCCGCGGCTGCGCGAAACCCTGACCAGCCGGGACTGGTTGACCGCCGAAATGGATGCGCGAATGCTCGCCGACGTCGAAAAAGACGTGGACCGCGCGACCGACGAATCGGAGCAAGCGCCGGATCCCGAACCCGGAACGCTCTGGCGGCACGTGTATGCGGATGGCTGAGCGCACGCTCGTCCAGGCGGTTCGGGACGCCATGGCGGAAGAGATGGAACGCGACGAGCGCGTCTGCGTCCTGGGCGAGGACGTCGGGTTGAAGGGCGGCGTTTTCAAGGCGACCGAGGGCCTGCAGCAACGCTTCGGCTCGCGACGCGTCCTCGACACCCCACTCGCCGAGTCTGGCATCGCCGCCGTGGCCCAGGGCCTCGCGCTCGAAGGCTACCGGCCGGTGGCGGAGATGCAGTTTGCCGACTACATCTTTCCGGCGTTCAACCAGATCGTCAACGAGATCGCCAAGGTCCGCTATCGGTCGAACGGCGACTTCTCGTGTCCGCTCGTCATCCGCGCCCCGACCGGGGGTGGCGTCCGGGGCGCGCTCTATCACTCGCAGTCAGTCGAGGCGTTTTACTGCCACGTCCCGGGATTGAAAGTCGTGCTACCTTCGACCGCCGCAGACGCCAAAGGCTTGCTCAAGGCGGCGATTCGCGATCCCGACCCGGTGATCTTTCTCGAGCCGAAAAAGCTATATCGCGCTGAGCGAGGCGAGGTCGCCGACGGTGAGGCGGCGTTGCGCGTACTGGGCGAGGCGGTTGTGACCCGCCCCGGTTCGGGATTGACGGCCATCACCTACGGCTACATGCGGGTCGTCGTGTCGGACGCCGCCGGCATCCTCGCCGGTGAAGGGATCGACGTCGAGGTCGTCGATCTCCGAACACTCCAGCCCTGGGATGTCGAGACCTGCCTGCGCTCGGTGCGAAAAACCGGCCGGGTTGCGGTCGTCTACGAGGCCAATCGAACCGGCGGGTTCGGCGCTGAGGTGGCGGCCGAGCTCGCCGAGCGGTGCTTTGCCGACCTGGATGCCCCGATCACTCGTATCGCCAGTCCCGATGTGCCCGCTATGGCTTTCAATCCGGCACTCGAACAGGCGTTCATGCTGGATTCGGCGAAGGTGGCGGCCGCGCTTCGGGCCCTGGCGCGCTACTGAGGCCGCCGTTGGCGTGCCATCTTGCAGGAGGTGGGAGTGGGGTCCTGGTTCCGGGGGGCTTGGAACAAGGGACCCCGGAATCAAGTATAGGGACTGTCGGTCACCAATTCACTAGGGAATTGTTTGCATGAATTCGAGCCGATTGCCGAACGGATCCTGCGCATAGAAGCGGTGGTAGCCCGGGATCTGGCGATCGTCAGTGGTGGCGATTCCGGCCTTGACGAACCGAGCTCGTAGCGCCTCGAGGTCATCCGTCAGCAAGGCCGGATGCCGGCGGGTCGGCGCCACCTCGGGCTCCACCCCACAGTGAAGTTGCTGGGTGCCGCATTGGAACCAAACGCCGCCGCGGTCGGCCAGGCTCGGCGGCTTGTCGACCTCGGGCAGACCGAGGATCTCGCCATAGAATTGCCGCGCCGCCGGTTCGGCGCCACGCGTGATCGCGACCTGGACATGATCGAGGCCGAGGATACGCACCGCGCCGAGTGTAGTTGGAAACCGCATCCTTAGAATTGGGACACTTTGTCAAAGCAACCTGGGCCTCGTCCGAGCCGGCGGAACGGCGTCTTCATTTCGGTCGACATGGAAGGAATGGCGGGCGTGGTGCACCTGCACCAGGTGATGCGCGGGACGCCCGAATACGAGCGATCCTGCCACCTGATGACGGCCGAGACCAACGCCGCGATCGCCGGTGCGCGACGCGCCGGTGCCACGCGGTTCGTGGTCAATGATTCGCATGGCGACATGCGCAACCTCGTCCTTGACGAACTCGATGACGGGGTCGAGGTGATCAGTGGCGCGGACAAGCCCTACTCGATGGGTGCGGGCCTCGATCCGAGGCTCGAGCTGGCCCTCTTTATTGGGTATCACGCGTCGGTCGGCACCGAAGGCGCCATCATGGACCATACCTACGGCGGTCGCACGATCTACGCCCTTCGGATCAACGGCCGGGAGCAGAGCGAGGCCTCCCTGAACGCGGCGCTAGCCGGATCCTTCGGGGTGCGGACCGGGCTCATAACCGGCGATCGAGCCACGATCGAGGAGGCCACGGCCGTCCTGCCCGGCATCGAGGGGGTGATCGTCAAAGAAGCCCTTGGCAGACAGGCGGCCCAATCGCTGCACCCGCTCGAGGCCTGCCGGCGGATCGAGGCGGGCGCCTTTCGCGCCTACACGACGCGAGCCGAGCGCCCGCTTTACCAGCCCAAAGGCCCGTTCACACTCGAGATCGATTGGATGAACGCGAGCATGGCCGATCTGTGCGTTCAGATCCCCGAGGTGGAGCGGGCCGGTGGGCGAACCGTCCGCTACCGGACGGCGGATTTCCAGACCTGCTACCGCATGCTGCTGGCACTGCTGGTCATGGCGACGCCGGCAGCCTTCCCGTATCCGCGGCCATGACCCCGGCCGAGGCGATCGAGCAACTCCTGCTGGGCCGTCCCTTCGATCGCGCGCAGGCTCAGGGGGTGATGGACCAGGTGATGTCGGGCGAGGCCACGCCGGTCCAGATCGCCGGCATCGTGATCGCGCTGCGGGCGAAGGGTGAGACCGTCGAGGAGATGACGGGATTTGTCGACTCCATGCGCACCCATGCCACGCGCCTCCGTGCGCCGGCCGGTGCGATCGATACCTGCGGGACCGGTGGCGACCGCACCGGCACCTTCAACATTTCGACGGCGGCCGCGATGGTCGCAGCCGGCGCGGGGGTGCCTGTCGCTAAACACGGGAACCGGGCGGCGTCCAGCCGATGCGGCAGCGCGGACGTGCTCGAAGCGCTCGGCGTCGACATCACCCTCGGTCCGTCGGGTGTCGAGTCCTGCCTGGATGAGGCGGGCATGGGATTCTGCTTCGCGCCCACGTTCCACCCCGCGATGCGGTACGCAGGACCGGCCCGACGTGAGCTCGGGGTGCGAACAGTCTTCAACATCCTCGGTCCGCTCGCGAACCCGGCGCGGGTGCGGCGGCAGGCGCTCGGAGTCGGCGCGCCAGGCCTCGCCCCGTTGATGGTCCGCGTGCTGAAGGATCTCGGTCACGAGCGGGCGCTGGTCTTCTATGGGGAAGACGGTCTTGATGAGCTGACGACGACAGGGCCCTCCCACGTCTACCAGCTGATCGGCAACGAGCTCAGCGATTACGAACTCGACCCGGGCAGTCTCGGGTTGGCCCGCTCATCGCCGCGCGACCTGGCCGGCGGTACGCCTCCAGAGAACGCGACCCTGGTCCGAGGGATCCTGGGCGGCGAGACCGGCCCGAGGCGCGACGTGGTGCTCCTCAATTCGGCGGCGGCATTGATCGCCGCGGGCAAGACTGACGACTGGCGAGAGGGGCTGGACATCGCGGCGGAGTCGCTCGACTCCAGGCGGGCGGCAGGCGTCCTCGACCGGTTGGTGAAAACGTCGCGGGCGGTGAAGGGAAGCTAGGCTAGCCGGCCGCCAGGCCGACGACCGCGCTCGCCAGCAGCAGCAAACCGACCAGGCCTGCGACCGCCCAGATGGCCCAGTAGGTAACTCCAGAAAGGCGACGATTGCGACGAAGTCGTCGCATTTTGCCAAAGGCGGCGGTTGTCCCGTTTTCGTCAGTTGCCACTCTCTACCGTATCGCCGAAATGGGCCGAAACTTTCGCGCAAGACGGGTCTCGATATGCTGTACGGGATGCCGCTGCGGATCGCCGTCGTGCCAGGCGATGGCATCGGACCCGAGGTCATCGAGCAGGGCGTCAGGGTCCTCGAGGCTGCCACCACCGGGACAGGCGCGGCCTTGCAGTTCACCCACTACGATGTCGGCGCGGAGCGCTATCTGCGGACCAGGGAGATCCTGCCCGACAGCGTCTTCGCGGAGTTGCAGGCCACCGACGCCATCTATCTGGGAGCCATCGGCGATCCTCGCGTCAAAGATCCCCAGTACGCCGCCGGCATCCTGTTGCGGCTGCGGTTCGAGCTCGATCTCTGGGCGAATCTTCGACCATCGACGTTGCTCGCGCCCGAGCTCACGCCGCTGCGCGACGTGACATCGATCGACCTCGTCGTCGTGCGCGAGAACACCGAAGGCGCGTACGTCGGAATCGGCGGACAGTTCAAGCGCGGCACGATGGATGAGGTCGCGATCCAGGAGGACGTCAACACCCGGCTCGGCGTCGAACGCGTCATCCGCTACGCCTTCGAGCTGGCCCGCGAGCGCAGGGCCGCGGGCCATGCCGGCGGCCTGACGATGGTCGACAAGAGCAACGCGCTCTATCACGCGCACGATCTGTGGCAGCGGGTGTTTTTGCTCGAGCGGGAGCGTTCGGCCGACATTCCGGCGGACCATCTGTATGTGGACGTCGCCGCCATGCAGCTGGTCCGGCGCCCGGCGGATTTCAACGTGGTCGTGACCTCCAACATGTTTGGCGACATCTTGAGTGACCTCGCCTCGGAGCTCGTCGGCGGACTCGGGCAGGCACCGTCGGCAAACATCAACCCGGAAACCCGACGTGGGCTGTTCGAGCCGGTCCATGGGTCCGCGCCCAAGCATGCTGGCAAGGGCACTGCCAATCCTGTCGGGGCCATCCTCTCGGGCGCCATGATGTTGCGCCACCTGGGAGCGACCGACGCCGCGGACCGGATCGAGCACGCGGTCGCCGGGGCCGTACGTGACGGAGCCACGACAAAGGACCTGGGCGGCTCGCTGACGACCCGGGGCGCCGCGGACGCCGTGCTCGCCAGACTCTGATCGACCGCTGCAGGTGAGAGAATCATGCGTATCGACGCCCTCGTAAATACGATCCAGCCCGCGCGCGTAAAGGCAGATGCGCCGGCTTCACCGCGATCAGCAAGCGCTCCAGAGCGCAGCCAGGCGGGGAACCAGGACCACAGGATCGAGGGCACGGCGCTGATCTTCTGGGACAAGAAGATCCCGGGGAAGAAATTGGACGCGATCGACACAGACCAGATCACGCCGGCCGATGATTGCGTTTCCGAAAGCCTGGAAAGACTCGACGAGCGCTGGAAGGCGGGATCGTTCCGCTACCTGATGCCGGACTTCCGGCAACGCGTGCATCGTGGTGAGAACTTCGTCATCGCGGGGGAGCGGTTCGGCATCGGCTCGTCGCGCGAGATGAGCCCCGCCGGCCTCAAGGCAGTGGCCGAGGAGGTCGGGCTGGAACTTGTCATCGTCTGTGGTGATGGGGTGGGGGATATCTTCCGCCGCAACGCGCTGAACCTCGGTCTTACCGTCGTGCAGAGCCGAGACGCGGTCGAGGAGGCGCAGGAAGGCGACCGTTTCTCGCTGGACCTTGCCACCCGCCGGCTGACGAACGAGACGCGGCACAGGACATACGACCCAGTGCCGCTAACCCCCAAGGAAGAGGACATCCGCAAGTCCGGAGGCATCATCGCGATCGGCCGCCGAGAGTTTGCCGAATCCGTTGAGCAAAATCCGGCGGTCGTGTGGCCGGATGCGAAAGCCGCCAGGACCCTCTCGACGTCAGAGCAGATCGTCTGGGCGCACCGTGTCGACAAGGATGCCGAGGTCCGACCCGGAGCGACGATTCGTGTCTGGTGCGACCTGCTGCCGGCATCCGACGGCACCGCGCCGTTCTCGATCCACACCTTCAACCAGATCACCGGCGGGAGTACGATCTTCCCCCGCCAGGCGGCGATCGCGAACGATCACTTTGTCTTTTCCGGCCGCAACGCCGACGACAAGCAGACCTCGATCGGCCGCGACTTCGCCCGGCTCCAGGGAATTCGCAAGCCGTATTACGCCACGCCGGGCGATGGGATTTTTCACTTCTACTTTCCGGAGCAGGGCCTGGTCATTCCCGGGGCCTTCATTCCTGGTGCGGATTCCCACAGCCGGGCGTACGGTGCGTACGGGGCCATCGGGGTCGGAGTCGGGAGCACGCAGCTCGGGTTCGGCTGGTCGACCGGCTACATCTATTTCACGCCCGCCAGGCGGCGGCGCGTTGTCTTCACGGGCAAGCTGCGGCCCTGGGTGAGCGGCAAGGATGTGGTCCTGGCGTTACTCCGGCGCTGGGGCAAGGCGCAAGCGCAGGGGATGAGCGTGGAGTTCGTCGATGCCGACCGGCAGCTCCCGATCCCGTACCGGAACACGATCGCCAACATGATGGCCGAGGCGGAGGCGCAGAACGGGATCTTTGCAGCCGACGAGGTGACCCTCGACTGGTACCGGCGCAAGGGCATTGCGAACCTCCCCTATCCAACGATCGAGCCCGGTCGTGACGTCAGCTGGGACATCGACGAAACGCTGGATCTGACCGACTTGGTGCCGTTCGTCGCCAAGCCCTTCGCCCCGGGCAACGCCTTTCCGGCCGACGAGGTCGCGCTCGAGAAGCTTCGATTCGACAAGGCGTTCATCGGCTCGTGCACCAACGGTGGCTACGACGACTTGCTCGAGGCGGCGTTGGTGATCCGTGCCGGCCGCGAGAAGGGATTCGAGAAGGCGCCCCAGCAGTTCGTCGTCTTCCCGGGGTCCGGCGGCGTCAAGCGCGACATCGAAAATCCCGAGCCCCGCCTCGGTGGCGAATCCGTGGCCGCGACGCTTCGATCAGTCGGCGCCGAGATCCGCGATTCCTGGTGCGGCCCCTGCTTCGGGCAGGGCCCGGACGCGCTCAAGAAGGGCGAGGTGGCGATCACCTCGTTCAACCGCAACTGGCAGAACCGGATGGGCGTCGGGGGCCTCGGCTACCTGGCCAGCCCCGCGGTGGTTGCCTCTTCGGCACTGCTCGGCTACATGGCCGGGCCGTCCTCACTCGGGATCGAGTGGGATCCGGAACGCTTCGACGTTTCGACCTAGGCCGCTATAGGTTTTTCGGAATCCCGTTCACGATTGCCGTTAGCTCGGGCTCGTTCAGCAGGCTGCTCCCTTGCTTGGCCCTGTCGACGATGGTTCGAACGAGTTCAGGATCGGGCGCGATGCCGCGCTGCTCGAGCCAGAAAATGACGTTTGATTCGCCACTCATCGGGCCGATTTCGATCACCTGCTCGCAGCCGAACAGGTCGGCCGGCACGCCGGAATAGACACGGTTGGCGAGCCAGTCGTCACCTTTGCGCATTGCCTTGATCACGGCAGCGGCATGGACACCGGTGGCAGTTCGGAACGCGTCGGCGCCGAGGACAGGGTAGTTCGCCGGGATCGCCATCCCGGTTCCTTCGGCGATCACCTCGCCCATTTCCTTCAGCCTGGTCAGGTCCGTGTCAATCCAGCCGAGCAGTTTGAAGTTGACCAGCAGCAAATCGAGATGCGTGTTGCCGACGCGTTCGCCCAGACCCAGGGCGCAGCCGTGGATCCGGTCGGCGCCGGCCATGGCTGCCTCAATCGCATTGATCAGTCCGAGACCGCGGTCGCTGTGCCCGTGCCAATCGAGGCCAACGTCCGGGTTCATTGCATCGAGCATCGTCCGAACGTGTTTGACGATGGCGCGGACGCCGTCGGGCGTCGAGTGGCCAACGGTGTCGCAGACGGCGACGCGTTGCGCGCCCTCCTCGATGGCCGTGCCAAAGAGCCGCTTCAGCGTGTCGGGATGGGCGCGGGTGGTGTCCTCGGTGACGAACATCACGGACAGCTGGTTCTGGCGCGCGAAGCGAACCGCCTTGCGCGTGTTGTCCACCATCTGCTCGATCGTCCAGCCCTCGGCATACTGGCGGATCGGGCTCGACCCGATGAAGGCTGCGACCTCGATCGGGATGCCGACGCGCTGCGAGATCCCGACGACCGGACGGATGTCGACCTCGAGCGTTCGGGCAGCGCAGAGCGCCTTGATGCCGAGCCGCTGGTCGCGGATCTCCTCGGCCAGCCGGCCGACATGCGTCACGGCACGCGGCCCGGCGCCTGGAAGGCCCAGGTCGATCGAGCCGACACCGAGCTGGTCGGCGAGGTGGAGAAACCGGAGCTTGACGTCGACCTCAGGATCGCGGACCGACGGACCCTGGATGCCATCCCGCAGGGTCTCGTCATGGACGGTTACCCGGTGGGCGGGCGGCGGTGGTGCGTCGACGGTGTTCCAGTCGTAGATCAGGTCGTGATGCTCAGGCATCAAGCATTTCCAGCCGTTTGACCAGGTGGGTCAAGAACTCCGTTGCCATCGCCCCATCGACGATGCGGTGGTCGACTGAGATCGAGATCCATGCCCCGGGCCGGGCGACGACCTGGCCATCGACGACCATTGCTCGCGGCTTGATCGCGCCGAAACCAACGACGCAGCACTCGGGCGGGTTGATGATCGGCGTTCCCGTTTCGACTGGACCGCTGGCCCCGACGTTGGTGATCGTAATCGTGCCGCCGGTCATTTGGACGGGGGTCAGCGCGCCAGCGCGCGCCCCCTCGATGAGCTTGCTGCTTTGCTCAGCGATCGCGCGGAGATTCAGATCGTCGGCGTTTCGGATGACTGGAACCAGCAGGCCCTTGTCAGTGTTGACCGCGATGCCAACGTTGATCGCCTCCTTGACGATGATCTCGTCCTTTGCGTCGTCCCAGGAGCTGTTCAGCATCGGGAAGGCTTTGACGGCCGCAGCCACCTCGCGGATGAAATACGGGAGGGGAGTCAGCGATGCGCCGCTGGCTTTCGCGGCGGCCCGCTTCTCGGTGAGGGTCGTCGCATCAAAGATGGCGAACTCAGTGAACTGCGGGATGGTCGAGACCGAGCGGACCATCTGACGCGCGATCGCCTTGCGCAGGCCGACCACGCTCACCCGCCGCTCGCCGTCTATGGGAGCGGGAGCCGCCAGCTCAGGCTTGTGCCCGCCACCTCCGGTGGCAGCCTCGACGTCGGCGCGAGTGATCCGGCCGCCCGGACCGGTCCCACTGATCCTGGCCAGGTCGACGCCCTTTTCTTTCGCGAGCTGCCGAACGAAGGGCGCCGCGCGAACGTCGCCCGATGACTCAGCCTGGGAGGCTGCGGCCCTTGGCCGGCGGCGAATTCCGGATTCGGGACCGGCGCCCGGGCCATAGCCGACGAGCGTGCTGGGGGCCGCCTCGGCCTCGGTCTCGGTCTCGGCCTCGGCAGCGATGGTGATGAGCGGCGCACCGACGTCCACTGACTCGCCCGGCTTCGCATGCAGGCGCCTGACGATTCCGCGATACGGTGACGGGATGACAACGACCGCCTTCGCGGTCTCGACGTCGCAGAGGGGGGCGTTGACCTCCACCTCGGCGCCTTCTTCGACATGCCAGCTCATCAGCTGTGCCTCGGTCAGACCCTCCCCGAGGTCCGGTAGGCGGAAGGTCTGATCAGCCATAGGCGAGAACGTGATCGACCGCCTCGAGGATCCGGTCGACGTCGGGGAGGTAGAGCTTCTCGTACCGCGATGGTGGATAGGGGACATTCAAGCCGCCGACGCGTTGCACTGGAGCCTCGAGAAAGTCGAAGGCGTCGTGGCTGATGCGCGCCGCCACTTCGGCACCGAAGCCGCAGAAGACCGGCGCCTCGTGCACGACGATCGCGCGATGGGTCTTGTTCACCGAGGTCAAGACCGTGTCCATATCGAGCGGGGAAAGGCTGCGCAGGTCGATGACCTCCAGCGAGGTGCCGTCTTTTGCCGCGGTCTCGGCCGCCTGGACCGCGGTCTGCACCGTCGGGCCGTAGGCGATCACGGTCGCGCTCGTTCCCTCATGCCGAATAACCGCCTTCCCGATCGGCACCCTGGTGGACTGGTCGATCTCGTCCTTGAGGTAATAGCGCGCCTTGGGCTCGAAGAAGACGACCGGGTCATCGTCCGCGATCGCCGTCCGCAGCATGCCGTAGGCGTCGGCCGGGGTCGAGGGCGTGACGACTTTGAGCCCTGCCGTGTGGGCAAAGTAGGCTTCAGGGCTTTCCGAGTGGTGCTCGACGGCGCCGATGTTGCCACCGAACGGAACCCGGATCGTGATCGGAAGCGAGATCCCGGACCGGTTTCGGTACTTGGCGACGTGGCTGACGATCTGCTCGAATGCCGGGTAGATGAAGCCGTCGAACTGGATCTCTGGGATGGGGCGAAATCCGCGAAGTGCCAGTCCGATGGCGACGCCGATGATCGCCGATTCCGCCAGGGGCGTGTCGAAGACGCGCTCCTCGCCGAACTGTTTTTGCAGGCCATCGGTGATGCGAAAGACGCCACCAAGCGCGCCCACGTCCTCCCCGAAGATCAGCGTGTCCTTGTCGGCGCTCAGCGAGTCGCGCAGGGCCAGGTTGAGCGCCTTTGCCATGGTGGCCTCCATCAGGGTTGCTCCAGCGAGGCTTCGAACTCTCCACGCTCTTTGAGGAACGGCTCCGAGGGTGACTGGTAGACGCCCTCATACATCGCCTTGCCGGCCGCCGGCATCGGTGCGCGCGAGAGCTTCTCGCGCATCTCTCTGGCGACCCGTTCCGCCTCATCGGTGACGGCGCGATCCGCGGCATCGTCGAGCAGGCCGGCCGAGCTGAGCCAGGTCCTGTAGCGGGCAATAGGGTCTTTTGACGACCAGGCCTCAACGTCGGCGGCGAGCCGGTATCGCGTCGGATCGTCGGAGCTGGTGTGGGCGCCCATCCGGTATGTGACCGCCTCGATGAGGTACGGGCCCTCGCCGCGTCGCGCCCGGTCAGCGGCGACCCGCGTGGCCGCGAACACCGCGAGGATGTCGTTGCCATCGATGCGGATGCCGGGAAAGCCATAGCCCACGGCCCGCTCGGCGATCGAGCCGGCGGTTTGCCTGCTGAGAGGAACCGAGATCGCCCAGTAGTTGTTCTGGCAGAGGAAGACCACCGGCGAGCGGAAGACACCGGCAAAGTTCATCGCCTCGTGCCAGTCGCCTTCCGAGGTTGCGCCGTCGCCGAAGGTGACGAGCACTGCCTCGTCGGTCTTCTTGAGCCGGCAACCCATCGCGAAGCCGACCGCGTGCGGGACCTGGGTCGCCACCGGGATCGCCAATGGCGCGAAGTGATAGCGTCGCGGGTCCCAGGCGCCGTGCGTCAGGCCCTTGAAGAGGGTCAGCATCTGGGCCGGGTCGACACCGCGGCACATCGCCATGCCGAACTCCCGGTAGCTGGGGAAGATCCAGTCGGTCTCGCGCAGCGCCAGCGTGGCGCCGACGTGCAGCGCCTCCTGCCCGAGGAACTGGCCCCAGAGCCCGAGCTGACCCTGGCGCTGGAGGTTCAACGCCTCCTGGTCGGCGCGTCGGATCAGGACCATCTTCCGATAGAGGTCCCGGAGCATCTCCGCATCCAGGCCGAGCGACTCGCGCGCACCGTGCGTGAGGGTTCCGTCGGCGGCAAAAAGATGACGAACTGGGTCCTCGGCGCGCATCACCTCGACGACGTCTGCCACCGATGACAATCGTATACCCGGGTATCGTAGGAACACATGGCAGACGACCCCGTCGCCGCGCTGGCCGCTCTCTACCAGGTCGAGCATCGCCTCGGCGAGATCCGGAAGGAGATGGCTCGCCTTCACCGGACGCTAGACGGTGATCCGACGATTGGCGACCGGCGCCCGCGCCTGGCCATCGCGCAGGCGCGCCGCGATCAGCTCCAGGGGCGCCTTCGCGACGCCGAGGTGCAAGAACGGACGGAGCGAGCCCGGGCGCGGACACATGAACAACAGCTCTACTCCGGTACGATTCACAACCCGCGCGAGCTTTCTCAGCTGGCAGGCGAGCTGGAACAGCTCAAGGGCCGGCTGGCCCTCGAGGAGGTCGCCGAGATGGAACTCCTCGGCGAGCTCGACGAAGCCGAGGCCGACCTGCGCGCGGCGAGCGACGAAGCGGCCGTGGCTCGGCGCGAGCTCGACGAGCTACAGGCGACCGAGCAGGACACGCTCGCCGAGGTCACCGATCACCGAAGCCGGATTGCGCCCGCCCGCCTGCATCTCTATGACCGCGTGGTCGCGCACCGCCCGCTGCCACCGATCGTCGAGGTGCGTGGCGGCACCTGCACGGGCTGCCGCCTGCCACTTTCCACCAGCCAGGTGCGTGCGCTCCGAATGGCGACCGAGCCGATCACCTGCGAGACCTGCGGGCGGATCCAGCGACTGGCATGACCGGCGTCGAAAGTGTCGTCGTCCATACCGACGGGGCCTCCCGTGGCAATCCCGGGCCGGCATCGATCGGTGTCGTGATTGCTCGAGAGGACGGGCGGGTACTCCTGGAGCTCGGCGAGGCGCTCGGCGAGACCACCAATAATGTTGCCGAGTACACGGCCGTCATTCGGGCGCTTGAGCGCGCCGCCGAGATGGGTACCCGCCGCGTCCGCGTGATGATGGACAGCCAGTTGGTCGTCCGTCAGCTCAATGGCAGCTATCGGGTGAAGCATGCCGAGATGATCCCGCTCTACCGGCGCGTGTTGGCGCTGATCCAGAAGTTCGACGCCGTGACCTTCGAGCATGTGCCGCGCGAGGAGAACAGCGAAGCCGACCGTCTCGCGAACCAGGCGCTCGACGGGGGAGTGGTGCCTGCCGAGCTGGCCTCGGTGGCGAATGAGTCCCTGGTCGCGCGAATCTTCAAGGCGTTCATCGATGATCGGCCGCACGAAGCGCGTGACCTGCTGGGCGCACTGTTCATGTATCAGCGAGGCGGTGACCAGCCGCAGGACGCCGATGACTTCCTCGATCGGTGGCCCGGAACGGGCGAGAGCTGGACCGTAACCTCGGTGCGCGCCGGCGCCGCTTCCGAGACCATCCTCGAAGCCCGGCTCGACCGGACGGCCCTGGTTTGGTTATGCCGCGTTGCGGACGGCAGGGTCGAGCGCATCGTCGAGTATCGCGACAGCGGAGCATAAGCCTCACCGGGCAGCCACGGGTAAAATGGCTGGCGAGTCCGCCAGGCAGCCGCGCCGGGATGGTCCCGTCGAGGAAAGTCCGAGCTCCGCAGAGCAGGGTGCCGGGTAACGCCCGGTCGGGGTGACCCGAAGGAGAGTGCCACAGAAAAGACACAGCCGGGGCGCAAGCCTCGGCGAAGGTGAAATGGTGAGGTAAGAGCCCACCAGCAGCCGGGAGACCGGCTGGCTAGGTAAACCCCACCTGGAGCAAGACCAAATAGGAGGACATCAACGGCTGGCTCGGCCGGTCCTCGGGTACGGTCGCTGGAGTCGCCGGGCAACCGGCGACCGAGACGGATGGCTGCCACCTCACTTCGTGTCGCTTCGGCGGCTGACGGGGGGTACAGAACTCGGCTTATCGGCGGACTCAACTAACACGCACGACCCCGGGTGAACGCGCGGCCGGCCGGGCAGACCCGCACGGAGTCCTGCCTGAATACGCGAACACAACATCTAGGGGCTGGATCTCTGTGTTTCCACCAGTACACAAGATTTGCCCGCAGATCGTTGACAGGCAGCTGCCGCGGTGGTAACTTCCAGCGTGTCGGTGGCATCAAGTGGGGAAAAGTGGTGAAAATGAGACAGCTGGTGGTTCGCGCTGATGTTTCTCGGGACCTACCGCCACTCGGTGGACCAGAAGGGTCGCGTTGCCATCCCCGCCCGCTTTCGGGAGCAGTTGCCGACGGGCACCATCATCGCCAAAGGAGCCGAGGGCTGCCTGCAGGTGTATCCACCCGAGGAGTGGGCGAGGGAACAGGGAGTCCAGCGGTTGGGGTCGATGACTCCGGCCGAGGAACGGCGCCTCGCCCGCATGATGTTCGGCGCCGCCCGGGAGTGCGAATTCGACGTCCAGGGACGAATCGTCCTCACCCAGGACCTGCGGCAGTACGCCGGCATCTCCGGGACCGCCTGGATCGTCGGGGTCAACAACTTGATCGAGATCTGGAACGACGAGGCCTGGCGTCGCATCGGCGAGGCAACCCCGGAGGAGTACACGCGAATCCAGGACCAGGTAGCCGAACGGCGGCGTTCCAGTGGCCAATGACGGCAGTGATCGACGCGTTTCCGACCGTGACCCCGGACTGACCGGACACCGACCTGTACTTTTACAAGAGCTAATAACCAGCCTTCGACCAGCCCCCGGGCAGGCGTTTATCGACGCCACGCTGGGCGGTGGGGGCTATGCGCGAGCGCTGATCGAGCGCTTGCGACCGGGCGGGACTCTGCTGGGCCTCGACCGGGACGCCGCCGCCATCGAGCGATTCGCCCGGCAGCCCCTGCCTCCAGACGTGACCGTGAAACTGGAGCACACCAATTTCGCCAGGATCGCTGAGCTAGCCGCCGGTCTGCCGCCGGTGCGGGGCATCGTCTTCGACCTCGGCCTCTCCTCCGATCAGCTCGATGACCCGAACCGAGGCTTCAGCTTCCAACGCGAGGGGCCGCTCGACATGCGGCTCGATCGGAGCGAGCCGCGGACCGCCGCAGACCTTCTGAACCGGGAACCGCTTTCGGAGTTGCGGCGCATCCTGAAGGAGTTCGGGCAAGAGCGATGGGCTGCGCGGATCGCGCAGCGCATCGTCGATCAACGGAAACGGCGGCCGCTGCGAACCACGAAAGATCTCGCCGACCTGGTGGCCGGAGCCATTCCCCGGGGGGCCTGGCCAAGAGACATTCATGTCGCGACCAGGACGTTCATGGCGGTGCGGATCGCGGTGAACCGTGAGCTCGAATCGATCGAAACAGGGTTGAAGGCTGCTATCCAGGTGCTCGCACGCGATGGGCGCGTCGGGGTCGTCTCTTTCCACTCTCTCGAGGACAAGATTGCAAAGAACCTATTCAACGTCGAAGCAACAGACTGTATTTGTCCGCCCCAAGCGCCCGTTTGCATCTGTGGGCACCATCGCTCCGTGCGCGTCGTGACGCGCAAACCGATTACGGCGTCAGAGGCCGAGGTACGTGAAAATCCACGTTCCCGGTCGGCCAAATTACGAGTCGCGGAGAAGTTATGAATCGTGTCAATGCCTTTCCACAAGTCAATACCTGAGCGGCCGCATGGTGGAACCCGTCCCTCCTGGGCATCTACTAGTTTTGCGGCCCCGCCGGCCCGATCCGACCCCTCCGGCGCGCGCGGTACCCCCTTCCCGCGCGCGCCGGAGTCGCGGCCGGCCTTCGCTCTCGCCGCTCGTGGGCGCTGCAACCCTCATCACCGGGGCCTTGCTCCTCGTCGCACAGTCCGCGGCCGCCACCCAGGCGAGCTATCAGATCGCCACGCTCAAGCAGGAGCAGGCCAGGCTGGCGGCGGCGCACGATCAATTGCAGTCACAACTGGCTGCCGACCAGGCGGCCAACCGTGTCGCGGTCGCGGCCGAGCAACTCGGCATGGCGCACCCGTCACGCTGGCAGTACGTCCACGGCGCCGGCTCGCCCATCGCGCTGCGTCAGCCGCCCGCCGATGGCGGCCGGCCCGGCGTGGTCAATGGCGTCCTTGCCGTGCTGGGCGCGGTGACAGGACGCCCGGTGGACCCCTCGAACCCAACCCGTTAAGCGGGCGCGTGGCGGCGTGAAGGCCTCATCGAATCTCGAACCGCGCAGTCGCATCCTCGCCTTGATGGCGATCGTGCTGATCAGCTACCTGGTGCTATTCGGCCGCCTCGTCTACTGGCAGGGCTGGCGCCACGACGACATGGTGCGGCTGGCGGCCAGTTACCACAACGACACGCTGACACTGCCGGCTGTCCGCGGACGGATCACGGACCGGAATGGCGCTCTGCTCGTCAGCAATTCACCCGTCTTCTCGATCTTTGCCTCGCCGGATCAAATCTCGGCCACCGACCGGCAGCAGATCGGAGTGCAACTCGCGCCCCTGCTGCACATGACCTCGGACGAGTTGACGGTCAAGCTGGCGACGACGTCGAAGTTCGTCTACCTCGCCCGGCGGGTATCGGCGGTCGTCGCGGCAGAGCTGGACACGATGCATCTACCCGGCATCGGGAAGATTGCGGAGACCCAGCGGACCTACGTTGATGGGGCCGTGCCGGGGACGAGCCTGGCGGCCAATCTCCTCGGGTTCACGAACGATGCCGGGGTTGGCAATTACGGCGTGGAAGGCTATTACGACCGGATTCTTGGCGGCCAATCCGGATTCGAGGCAACGGTGCGCGACCTGGCCAACCGACCCATCATCCTGAGCGACCGACAGCGGCGAGACGCGGTCAACGGCATGACGCTGCAGTTGAGCCTTGACAGCACGATCCAGGTCGTCGCCGAGCGCGCGCTGGCCGAGGGGGTTCAAAAGGTCCAGGCGCAGAGCGGATCGCTGGTGATCATGGAGCCCAGCACCGGTCGGATCGTCGCCTGGGCCGACGTCCCGAGCTACAACGCCAATAATTTCGCCAGCACCCCCACAGCCCAATTCATCGATCCGATGGTGTCCGATCTCTACGAGCCCGGGTCCGTGATGAAGGTCGTCACCCTTGCCGGGGCGCTCGACGACCACGCGATCACCCCCGATTACCGCTTCAACGAGACGGGGACGGCGGTGGTCGGGGGATACGCGATCCACAACTGGGACAACCGCGCGCACGGCGTGGTGACGATGACGCAGGTCCTCGAGAACTCGCTCAATGTCGGCGCCATCCGTGCCCAGCAGATGGAGGGGCCGGACCGCTTCTACCAGTATCTCCAGCGATTTGGAATCGGCGGCCGGACCGGGGTTGACGTCGCCGCCGAGACGGCGGCGCCGCTGGCTGACCTCGCGAAATGGAAGGCGTCGCAACTGGCCACTGCGTCCTTCGGCCAGGGCATCGACGCGACGCCAATCGAAATGCTGGCGGCGGTGAATGTCATCGCAACGGGCGGCAATCTGGTCTGGCCGCACGTGGTGGACCAGGTCATCGATGGCCAGGGGGTGAGTCATCCGACGCACCCACGCGTGCTCCGCCAGGTGATCAGTCCCAAGGCAGCCAAGCAGATGCAAGAGATGATGGTGTCCGTGGTCGAGCACGGCTCCGGGTTTGCCGCCCGCATCGACTCTTTCAAGAACCTGGTCGCCGGCAAGACCGGGACTGCGAGCATTCCGGAGAACGGCGGTTATTCGAAGCAGGACACGATCGGGTCTTTCGTGGGCTTCCTTCCCGCCGATCACCCGCAATTCATCATGATGGTCATCGTCCGCAAACCGCAAATTCTCTTCGAGGGCGCCTACGTCGCGGCGCCGATTTTCAAGACGGTCGCGAGCGCGCTGATCACCCAATGGCAGATCGCCCCATGACCGCGGCGTGAATGCCGCAGTCAATAATGGCGCTGTGGCGGTCGGATTGAGCGAGATTCTCGAAGCGACGCAGGGCCGGCTGATCCGGGGATCGGCCGATCGCCCATTCACCCAACTCTTCGTCGACTCTCGGGAGGTTAAGCCTGGAGGCCTTTTCGTCGCCTTGAGGGGTGAGGAGCAGGATGGGCATGCCTACATCCCGCAGGCGCTCGAACGGGGCGCGACCGGCGTGCTGTGCGAGCGCGATCCCGGCGTCGAGGTCACCACCGGTGGAGCCGCCGTGATCGAGGTCGCCGACACGCGCAAGGCGCTCTTCGACATGACGACTCACCGGCTCCGGCGGCAGCACCTTCCGATCGTCGCCATCACCGGCAGCGCCGGGAAGACGACCACCAAGGACCTGATCGCCCACGTCCTCGGGCGCCGTCTTCGTGTTCGGAAAAGCGAAGGGAACCTCAACACCTACACCGGGATCCCGATGACGATCTTTCAGATGGACGCGGCCGACCGTGTCCTCGTGGTGGAGTATGGAATGTCGCGCGCTGGCGAGATCGCCCAACTGGCCAGTATCGCCCCACCCAACATCGGCGTGGTGCTCAATGTCGGCCTGGCTCACGTCGGCTTCCTCGGCTCGATCGAGGGCGTCGCGGCGGCAAAGCGGGAATTGGTCGAGGGGCTGGCGCCCGACGGTTTGGCGGTGCTCAACGCCGATGACGCAAGGGTTCGCGTTATGGCCTCGGTCTCGAAGCGAACCACTCTCTTCGGAATGGGCAACGGGGCCGTGGTCCGGGCGGAAAAGATTCACCTGCGCGGGCTCGAGGGCAGCCGCTTCTTGCTGGTCACACCGCGCGGGTCGGCGGAGGTCTTTCTTCGGCTGCCCGGCCAGCACAGTATTCTGAACGCCCTGGCCGCGGCGGCTGTCGCCCTGGAGTTCGATTTCGACGCCCCGGCCATAGCGGCTGCGTTGCACGGATTCGCGCCACCGGCTCGCCGGATGAACGTGGTGGCCGGGCTTGCCGGCAGCACCATCATCGACGACTGCTACAACGCCAGCCCAGGCTCGATGGAAGCCGCTCTTGCAGTGCTCGGGCTGGCGCCACCGGGATCGGTCAAGGTCGCGGTCCTCGGTGACATGCTCGAGCTCGGCGACCATGCAGACAAAGCACACGCTGATGCGGGTGCGCTCGCGAGCAAATCCGCCGATTGGGTGATCGCAGTCGGCGATCACGCGAGTCGAATCGTGCAGGCCGCGCGTCACGCCGGGCTCCAAGCCGATCACGCCCTTGTCGCGGAGAGCGTCGAGGGGGCGATTGCCGCCGTGAAGCCGCTGCTGTCCCCAAAGACCCAGGTATTGGTCAAGGGTTCGCGTGGCATGCGGATGGAGCGGGTGGTCGATGCCATCCGCGCGGCCTCCTGATGGGGCCGCTGATTCTCTTCGTGGTCGCGGCCCTCGCGTGCGCGCTGCTGTTTCCAACCGCCATCGGCATCCTCGCCCGGGCGAAGATGGGTCAGCAGATCCGGGAGGAGGGGCCTGCGGCGCATCTGGCGAAGGCAGGCACCCCAACGGCCGGCGGTCTGCTGTTCCTGCTCGTGGCGACGCTGCTCTACCTGGTGGCGGATCGATCGGCCGCCGGCGGGCTGGTGTTGCTGGCGCTGCTCCTGGGTGGCGGTCTGGGCTTCATCGATGACTTCTCAGCGATTCGCGGCGGTCGAAACCTCGGCCTGAAGGCGCGGCAGAAGATTGTCGTCCAGCTCCTGATCGGGGCCGTGCTTGGCTACCTCGCGTTTCGCTGGAACCTGGCCCGGCAGCTGGTTCCGTTCGACGGCTGGCAGCCGCTCGGCGCTGTCTGGATGACTCTCGTCGGGGCGGTGGCATTTGCCGCCGGCTCCAACGGCTTCAACCTGACCGATGGAAGCGACGGGCTGGCCGGCGGTGCCGGTGCCATCAGCTTCGGAGCGCTGGCTTTCGTTGCCGTTCTCCAGCACCGGCCGGGAGCCGGCGCGATGGCCGCGGCGCTCGCCGGTTGCCTGATCGGTTTTCTCGTTTACAACGCTTTTCCCGCCCGCATCTTCATGGGCGACACCGGAAGCCTGGCGCTCGGAACGGCGCTCGTGGCCGCCGCCATCGGCACCGGGTACCTCTGGTACCTCCCCCTGCTCGGCATCGTGTTCGTCGTCGAGACCGTCTCAGTGATCGCGCAGGTGGCGAGCTTCAAGTTGACCGGCAAACGCATCATCAAGATGTCGCCGCTGCATAACCACTTCATCGTGAGCGGGTGGCGCGAGACGCGAATTGCGGCCACATTCTGGGCCGGCTCGGCAGTCGCCGCCATCCTATCGATCGTCATCGCCCACCCGAGGAGCGTCGGATGATCGAAATCGACGGCCGGCGGGCGCTGGTCATCGGGTATGGCCGCAGTGGCCGCGCCGCGGCATCCTATCTCAAACGCCAGGGGGCAAAGGTGACCGTCGTCGATCGAGCGGATACCCCGGAGTTGCGCACGGCATTGGATCGGGATGGCGTCGCCGCTCATCTTGGTGCGTCTGCGACCCCCGACCTTGATGCCTTCGACCTGGTCGTGGTCAGTCCCGGGGTGGCGTGGGATTCACCGCTCGTCGAGGCCGCGAGGCAACGCGGGATCGAGGTAACCAGCGAGATGGACCTCTTCTTCGAGGTTTGCCCCTGCCCGATTGCCGGCATCACCGGTACCAACGGAAAGACCACGACGACGGCCCTGACGGCCGAGGTCTTGCGCGCCGGTGGCCTGACTGTGATCCGAGGGGGCAACATCGGCGAGCCGGTCCTCGACCGCCTGGACCAGCTTCGGCCTGCAGACTGGGTCGTACTGGAGTTGAGCAGCTTTCAACTCGAATCGATTCGGCGGCCTCGGCTTCGGATCGGCGCCGTCTTGAACGTGACCCCGGATCACCTCGACCGGCACAAGACCATGGACCGGTATCGGGAGATCAAGGCACGGGCGGTCGCCTTCATGGAGCCCGAGGACCATGCGGTCCTCAACTTCGACGATCCGTCGTGCAAGGCGATGGCGGGTCAGACTCGGGGCCAGGTGCTCCCCTTCGCGGTTCGCGACCAGCTCGAGTCAGGCATCCAGGTGATCGACGGCGCGATCAGCCGCAAGGACGGGGCGACGGTCCAGACGGTGCTGCCAGTCCGTGACGTTCCGTTACCCGGGGCGCATAATCTGTCCAATGTGATGGCGGCGGTCGGCGCCGGCCTGGCTGCGGGCGTCGCGACCAGTGCGATTGCCAACGCCGTTCGTCAGTTCAAAGCGGTCGAACACCGGCTGGAGCTGATCGGGACCTACGACGGCGTCCGCTGGTACAACGATTCGAAGGCGACCAACCCCGATTCCACCTACAAGGCACTGGAGGCGTTCCCTGAGCCGATCGTCCTGATTGCCGGCGGCCGCAACAAGGGGATCGACGTCGCGCCGCTGGCCGCCGCGATCGCGAACCGCGTCACGGGCCTCGTCGTGATGGGGGAGACGGGTGCCGAACTGGCGCAGTTGGTTCGGAGCGCCGGCCTCGACCACGTCGTCGTGGCGTCGGACCTGCGGGATGCCGTTCGCCGCGCGGCGTCGATGGCCAGGCCGGGATCGGTGGTACTCCTGTCGCCCGCCTTCACCAGTTATGACATGTTCCGCGATTACGAAGACCGCGGCCGGCAGTTCAAGGCGACCGTATTCAAGGAGCTCGGGGCATGAGGCAACTGGCCACGCTCGAACTGCCGGTGGCGCGCCGCACCCGAACGCTTGCGGGGAGTGCGCTCTGGCGTCGAGGCGACAAGTCTCTGATCCTCGCGGTGGCGACGCTCAGCGCCTTCGGCCTCGTGATGGTCTTCTCCGCCTCGGAGGTCCAGGGCTGGCTCTGGTTTCACAACGCCGCCTACTACTTCGAGCGCCAGCTCGTTTGGCTTGGTCTCGGCCTCGTGCTGCTCTGGTCCGCTGCTCATCTCGACTATCACCGGCTGCGCCCACTGGCGGGACCGCTGGGAGCGCTGACCCTGGTCCTGCTCGTCCTCGTGCTCATGCCTCACTTTGGCCGCGAGGCTTACGGTGCGCGACGCTGGCTCCAGCTCGGGCCGCTGAGCATCCAGCCGGCCGAGCTGGCCAAGGCCACCGTGATCGTCTTCATGGCGGTCTGGCTCGAGCGGCATCGAGATCGACTGACCTCCCTCGAGCGCGGGGTTGTCCCCTTCCTCGCGCTGCTCGGACTGCTCGTCGCGCTGATCATCCTCGAGCGTGACCTCGGAACGACCATGATCGTGGCCGCGATCCTGCTGGCGCAGTTTCTCGTCGCGGGCGGAAAGAAGCGTCACCTGCTCCTCCTACTGCTGATCGTCGGGCTGGCGGGCTTCGTGTTCATCCGCATGGAGCCGTACCGGCTCCACCGCATCATGGCCTTTCTCAACCCCTGGTCCGACCCGCTCAATACCGGCTTTCAATCGATCCAGTCGGTGCTGGCGCTGGGGTCTGGTGGCATCTTCGGCCTGGGCCTCGGCCAGAGCATTCAGAAATACCAGTGGCTCCCCTTCGCGCACACGGACTTCATTTTTGCCATCGTCGGCGAGGAGACCGGCCTGATTGGGACCACCGGGGTGCTGGCGCTCTTCGGCCTGTTCGCGTACCGTGGGTACCGCATCGCGCTCAAGGCACCCGACGCATTTGGATCGCTGCTGGCCTGCGGCGTCACCACCTGGGTCGCCTTCGAGGCCTTGATCAATATCGCCGCGGTGACCGTCACCCTGCCGACCACCGGCATTCCACTTCCCTTCATCAGTTATGGTGGCTCGTCGCTGGCGATCACGCTGCTCGCGGTCGGCATACTGATGAATGTCGCCATGCAGGGCGAGAAGGTGGGTTGGATCCGGCATGCGGGTATTGATCTCGGGCGGCGGAACGGGCGGACACTTGTTCCCGGCGATCGCGGTCGCCCAGGCTCTCAGCCGGATCGACCCTGACGGGCAGGTGCTCTATGTGGGCCGCCGCGGTGGGATGGAGGAACAGATCGTCCCGACATGCGGCATCGCGATGGAAACCATCGTTCCTCCTAAGCTCGACATGGAGCAACTCTGGCGCAACTGGTCAGTCCCGTTCATCCTTCCGCGCGCGCTCGCCCAGGCGGTGAGGATCGTGAGCCGGTTCCGGCCCCAGGTCGTGCTCGGGACCGGCGGGTACGTCAGCGCGCCGGTGATCATGGTCGCCGCGGCGCGCCGCGTGCCGATCGTGCTCCAGGAACAGAATGCTCTGCCGGGGCGCACCACCCGGTTGCTCTCGCGCATGGCGACCGTCGTGGCCACCGCGTACCCGGATTCCGCCCGCTACCTGCGGACCCGGACGGTCACCACCGGTACGCCGGTGCGCCGCGAGTTCTCCACGCCGCGGCTCGAGTTCCCGCCGCGCCCACGCTCGCTCCTCGTGCTAGGCGGCAGCCAGGGGGCCCGGCGGATCAACCAGGCGGTGCTGGCGGCGTTGCCGGAGCTGGTCGGCAGAGCGAAGCTCGATGTCTGGCACCAGGCGGGCCAGCGGGATTTCGTGCTGGTGCGAGAGGCCGCGGCGAACCTGCCCGGTCCGGTGGCGGACCATTACCACCCGTTTCCCTTTGCCCCCGACCTCGCTGCCCGGATTTACGATGCCGACCTCGTCCTGGCCCGCGCGGGGGCGGGCACGTTGAGCGAGGTGAGTGCCGCCGGCATTCCGATGGTGCTGGTCCCAGGGCCTTTTGCCGGTGGTCACCAGAAGCTCAATGCGGTTCCCTATGCCGAGGCCGGCGCGGCCATCGTCATTCCCGACGAGGCCTGCGACGGCCCGCGACTGGTCCAGATCCTGACGGCGATCGCCGACGATCCCGAACGGTACGCTCAGATGGTTGCCGCGATGCGCGCCCTGGGCCGGCCGTCGGCGGCCGATGCGGTGGCCCGCATCTTGCAGGAGGTGGCACGGAGGGCCTGATGCGGATCCATGTCATCGGCATTTGTGGCTACGCCGTTTCCGGCCTTGCCTTGATCGCGCGCCAGCTCGGGCATGAGGTCACGGGCTCGGATGAGGACGCCTACGCGCCGACCACCGATCTCCTCACCAAAGCGGGGATTCCGTGGGTCGACGGGCATTCGGCCGAAAACATCACCCGCTGGGGGACGCCGGACCTTGTGGTGCAGGGCAACCAGGTGCGAGCCGGCAATCCGGAGACGGAGGCGGCCCGCGCACTGCACATCCGCCTCATCAGCGAAGCCGAGTACTGGGGCGAGCTGACGGTTGACCGCTTTCGGATCGTGGTCTGCGGATCGGCGGGCAAGACCACGACCGCGAGCCTGATCGCGTGGATCCTTCGCGTTGCCGGCCGCAATCCTGGCTTTCGGCTCGGGATGGCGGCCCAGGACCTCGGGTCGGCGGCCGCCTGGGGGAGCGGCCGTGACTTCGTCTTCGAGGGCGACGAGTACACATCCGCGGTTTTCGATCCGCGGCCGAAATTTCTCCACTTCGCTCCCCAGCTCGCCATCCTGACCAATATCGATTGGGATCATCCCGATGTCTTTCCGGACCCGGCCTCCTACGAGGCGGTGTTCCGGCAACTCGTCGAAGATCTCGGCTCCGAAGACCGGCTGATCGCCAATAACGACGACGCCACGGCACGAAAGTTGCTCGATCGGACGCGGGCCCAGGTGGAAACCTATGGGTTGCGCGGTGGCGCTGATTGGCACGGCCGCGACGTCACCGTGGATGGTGACGGCATGCGCTTCAGCGCCTGGCACAAGGGGAAGATCGTCGGGGTGGTCTCGACGCGGCTGCCCGGCGAGCACAACGCCGGCAACGCGCTGGCCGCGCTTGCTACCGCCGTCCGGGTCGGCGTACCGGTCAGCACCGCCGTCGATGCCATCGGCCGGTTTCACGGGGTCTCCCGCCGGTTCGAGGTTCGCGGCCAGGTCCGCGGGGTCACCGTCGTCGACGACTACGCCCACAATCCCGCCAAGGTCCGCGCCACGATCCAGGCGGCGGTGGAGCGGTTTCGGCCCGGGCGCGTTCTGGCCTGCTTCGTGCCGCACACCTACTCGCGGACGCTCAGCCTGATGGACGCCTACGCCGACGCGTTCCAGGGCTGTGCGCTCCTGGTTATCGGTCCGATCGAGCCCGCCCGAGAGCGGCACCTGGCCCACACGGTCTCAGCGGATGACCTGGCGAAACGGGTCACCGGCGTGGGCGAGGTCGTCACGGTGGACTCGGCCCGCGCCGCCGCGTACCGGATCGCCGCGGCGGCAAAGTCGGGAGATGCGATCGTGCTGATGTCGGTGCGCGGCTTCGATGACATCGTCGGCAAGGTTCTCGAGGTCCTGGAGCGCTCGCCGGTTGTCTGACTCGTGGCTGGCCTCAATTCCCGGAGTCCGGGAGCATGAATCGCTGCTCGCGCACAGCTGGTACCGAATCGGCGGCACGGCCCGGTACTTCCTCGAGGTGACCGATGAGGGACCAGTCGCGGAGTTGATCGCCCGGCTGACGCGCGATCAGATTCCGTACGTGGTTATCGGCGCGGCCAGCAACACCCTATTCAAGACAGGCGAGGTGCCCGGACTCGTCATCAAGCTCGCGACCGAGCACTGGCAGGTGGATGGCGACCTCGTCAGCGCGTCCGCCGGCACGCTGATGCCCCGGCTGGCTCTGGAGAGTGCGAAGGCCGGACGGGCCGGCCTCGAATTCGGCGCCGGCGTGCCGGGGAGTGTCGGCGGATCCGTGTTCGGCAACGCCGGTGCCTTCGGACGGGAGATCAAGGACGCGCTCTCGACGGTCGACGTCATGGCGCCGGACGGCCGCCGCCAGGTGCTCGGCAATGCCGGTTGCCGTTTCGCCTACCGCGACTCGCTGTTCAAGCAGGCCCGGCCCGGCTGGCTGATCGTGGGCGCGACCTTCACGACCACCACCGATGAGCCCGAGCGGGTGCGGGCGCGCATCAAGGCGGTCCAGAAGCATCGGCGCGACACCCAGCCGATCGAGCAGCGCAGCTTGGGCAGCACCTTCAAGAATCCGCCCGGCGACTCGGCCGGTCGCCTGATCGAGGCCGCGGGCCTCAAGGGCCGCCGGCTCGGGGGCGCGGAGATCTCGCGCAAGCATGCCAACTTCATCGTCAACCTCGGCGGGGCGACCGCCGATGACGTGCTAGCCTTAATGGCCGAAATGCGGGATCGCGTCCGCGAGCAGTTCGGGATCGAACTGGAGCCCGAGGTCCGCGTCGTGGACGCCGAGTGAGCCGGATCCGAATCGGCGTTCTCTTCGGTGGACGTTCCACCGAGCACGAGGTCTCGATCCTCTCAGCTCGATCGATCATCGGAGCGCTCGATCCGCAGCGGTTCGAGGTGGTTCCCCTCTACATCGACCGGACCGGCCGCTGGCAGGTCGGCGAATCGCTCCAGCGCTTGATCAAGGCGGAGAACTCCCAGCAGTACGTCTACCTGCCGCCGGACCCGACCCAGCGGGCGCTGGTGCCGGCCGCTCCGGCCGCGGAGTCGAGGCCCAGCCTCCCGCCCCTCGACGTGGTCTTTCCGGTCTTCCACGGGCTCAACGGAGAAGACGGGACGATCCAGGGCGTGCTCGAGCTCGCCAATGTCCCCTACGTCGGGTCCGGAGTCCTGGGCTCGGCCCTCGGCCTGGACAAGGTCTACATGAAGCGGGCCTTCGCGGCCGTCGGGCTCCCCGTCGTCGAGTACCTGCCCACGACCCGACGGCGGTTCGAGCAGGATCCCAGCACTTTCGCGGGCGAGGTCGAGGCGCGCCTCGGTTATCCGTGTTTCGCAAAGTTCGCCAATTCCGGCTCCAGTGTCGGCACCACCAAGGCGCATAACCGCGAGGAACTGCTCGCGGGCCTCCGCCTGGCTGCCGGCTTCGACCGCAAGCTGCTGGTCGAGAGGGGGATCGACGCGCGAGAGCTCGAAGTCAGCGTGCTCGGCAATGACGAGCCTGAGGCTTCGGTCGTGGGCGAGGTCATCCCGGCGCGGGAGTTCTACGACTACGAGGCGAAATACCTGGACGAAGGATCACGACTCGCGATTCCGGCCGAGATTCCGTCCGAGGCGAGCGAGAAGATCCGGACGATGGCGGTCCGGGCCTTCCAGGCGGTTGATGCGGCCGGCATGGCTCGGGTGGACTTCTTCCTCGAGCGCAGGACGAACCGGGTCTACTTGAACGAGGTCAACACCATCCCGGGGTTCACTCGGATCAGCATGTACCCCAAGCTGTGGGAAGCATCGGGCCTTCCCTACCCGCGGCTGCTGGAACGGTTGATCGAACTGGCCATCGAACGGTTCCAGGACAAGCAGCGATCCCAGACCGCGATCGATTCGCGGCTGCTCAGCCAGGCCGACGCATGACGGTCGGAACCGGAACCATGGAAAAGCGGCGGCGCGCGAGCGCCCGCCAGGAGGCTCCGACCCGCGCGGGCGGCCGCGGCTGGGTCTGGGCCCTGCTCCAGGTCGCCGTGATCGGTGCCGAGGGCTTTGCGCTGTTGTTTCTCCTCGCCCAGCCCGCCTTCACCCCGCGCCGCGTCCAGATCGAAGGCCTCTCCCACGTCCAACAGGCCGATGTTCGGCAGGCGCTGCATCTCCCCACCGACCGCAATCTCTTTTTCCTGAGCCAGTCGGGTCTCGCGCGGCAGGTCGAGGGGCTACCCTGGGTCCGAAGCGCGATCGTGAAGGTGGGGCTGCCTGATCAGGTATCCGTGCGCGTGACGGAATGGCGGCCGAGCGCGGTCCTCCAGGTCGGCGAGGCGACGTACTATGTCAACGAGCGTGGGACGATTCTCGACCCAGCGCCGGAGGCCAGGGGGTTGACGGTGATCGACCGGCCCGATTTCGGTCGTGTCCGGAGCGGTGACCAGGCGATCACCTCCGACCTGCTCCCGATGCTCGAGCAGATGCGGGCGGGCTTTCCTGCTGCCTTCAAGATCTCCCTGACCGCCTTCGAACTCGATCGCCGGGATCTGCTCACGGCCCACACGGACCGCGGATGGCCGATCATCTTCGGTCAGATGACGACCTCGGACCAGCGGGCGACGCTCGAGGCCAAGCTGGCGGCCCTTCGGGCCCTCTCGACCCGTCTCGACCTGGGGTCGACGTCGATCGGCTACGTCAACGTGATGAACCCGGGCGCCCCCGCCGTTCAGATGTTGCCGCACCCCCGATGAGGCTCCCCGCCGGCGGCTCCCGCGAGGCGCTCTGGCTGGTCGGCGCCGTCGCCATCTTCGGGCTGCTGGGAATTTTCATCGGCCTCAACGCTCCGGTCCAGATCCCGCCTGGATACGCGCGCTATTCGGCCGTGATGATCCTGGCGGCTCTCGATTCGATCCTCGGCGCGGTGAAGGCCTGGCTAAACGGCAACTTCGAAAACAAGGTCTTTATCTCGGGGCTGCTGGTGAACTCGATCGTCGCCGGCGGGCTCACCTATCTGGGCGACAAGCTCGGGGTCGAGCTCTACTTCGCGGCGATCGTGGCGTTTGGAGTGCGGATCTTCGACAACCTCGCGGTTATTCGCAGGCACATCCTCTAGCGCCGGGCGGGCCGGCGTCGTCAGTCTGCGCGCCGTCCACGGCGTATCGCGCAACGTGGCCCGGCTGCTCGACCGCGACGCCGGCCCACCCGGATCGAACCCCCTGTGCAGAAGTCGGGACAATTTGTATTGTCGTTGCCCTGCAGGCACCGTATAATGTGGTCCCAAGCGTTCCAGCCAACGTTCCAGGAAAGGTTTTTGCCCCGTTTTAAATACGTCACAGCACTCGACATCGGCACGACCAAGATCTGCTGCGTAGTCGGGGAACCGACTGAGCGCGGGATCAACATCCTCGGAGTCGGGGAGTCCCCCTCGGACGGTCTGCGCCGTGGTGTGGTCGTCAATATGGAGAAGACGGTCCGGGGCATCACCCAGGCGATCGAGGCGGCGCAGCGCATGTGCGGCCACAAGATCGAATCGGCCTATGTCGGCCTTGCCGGCACCCACGTCCTGAGCCAGAACAGCCGCGGCGTGATCGCCGTGGCGCGCTCCGATCGGGAGATCGGGCAGGAAGACGTCAGCCGGGTGATCGACGCGGCGCGCGCCGTGTCGGTACCGAATGACCGCGAGATCATCCATGTGGTTCCTCGCGGGTACGTCGTGGATGGCCAGGAGGGCGTCAAAGACGCCGTCGGCATGTCCGGGGCGCGGCTCGAGGTGGAGACCCACATCATCACCGGGTCGCTCACCGCGGTGCAGAACGTCGTCAAGTGCGTGCACCAGTCCGGGATCAGCGTCGAAGACCTCGTGGTCCAGGTGCTCGCCTCCGCCGAGGCCGTCGTCAACGACAACGAGCTCGAGCTGGGCGTCGCGGTGGTCGACATCGGCGGTGGAACGACCGACGTCGCGCTCTTCACCGAGGGCAGCGTCGTCCACACCGCCGTGCTGCCGGTTGGGGCGATGCACGTGACCAACGACATCGCCATCGGGCTGCGCACCACGCTCACGGAAGCCGAGATGCTGAAGGTGAACTACGGTCACGCGATCCCGGCCTGCATCCCGCGCGAGGAGATGGTCGAGCTGCACCAGATCGGGCAGGACCGCGTCCAGGTGGTGCCACGGCGGCACCTCGCCGAGATCATCGCGCCGCGGGCCCAGGAGATCCTGGACATGATCCGGCTGGAGATGCGTCGCGGTGGTCACGACGGCTTCCTTCCTGCCGGTGTCGTATTCACCGGGGGTGGCTGCCGTCTGCTCGGCTTCACGGAAGCAGCGCAAACGATCCTCGATCTCCCCGTCCGGATCGGCGCCCCGGCGCAGACCAGCGGGATGACGGATCAGGTCACCGGGCCTGCCTACGCGACCGCGATCGGCTTGCTCCGCTGGGGGACGAAGCTGCGCCATCAACAGAACGGACACGTTCCGGTCGGAGCTGGCATGTCCGCGGCGTACTCCCGTACGGTTCGCTGGCTTCGAGATTTCTTTTAAGGAAGGAGGCCGATATGGACGTAGAAGATCAGTTGCGAATGAAGGGCCTCGCGTCGCGGCCCGTGATCCCAGGCGATTACGGCGGAGGCCAGGGACCTCGCGTACCCGCCGAACGGTTCTTTAGGGCGCGCCTTGAGCGCGACAAGGAGGATTTAAGAATGCGCGAGACCGACCGCACGCTCGAAGGGAATGCACGCATCAAGGTCGTCGGCATTGGCGGCGGCGGCAGTAACGCCGTGAACCGGATGATCCGGTCCAAGCTGCGCGGGGTCGAGTTCATCGCGATCAATACCGACCTCCAGGCGCTCGCCCATTCCGAAGCGCAGACCAAGATGAACATCGGCAAGAAGCTCACCCGAGGCCTCGGAGCCGGCGGCAATCCGACCATTGGTCGCGAGGCCGCCGAGGAGAGCCAACAGGAACTGTCCGAACTGCTGCAGGGTGCCGACATGGTCTTCCTCACCGCCGGGATGGGTGGGGGAACCGGATCCGGCGCGGCGCCGGTGGTCGCCGAGATTGCCCGGAACAATGGAGCGCTTACGATCGGCGTGGTCACCAAGCCGTTCACCTTCGAGGGAACACGCCGCCGGGCGATTGCGGAAGAATCGGCGACGACCCTTCGCGAAAAGGTCGACACCCTGATCATCATCCCCAACCAGCGGCTCCTCGACGTGACCGACAAGAAGGTGCCCTTCACCGAGGCACTCAAGATTGCCGATGACGTCCTTCGGCAAGGCGTGCAGGGCATCTCGGACCTGATCGTCCAGCCAGGCTTGATCAACCTCGATTTCGCTGACGTCAAGGCGGTCATGTCGGGCCAGGGCGCCGCGCTGATGGGAATCGGCTTCGGCAGTGGAGACCAGCGGGCGGCGGATGCGGCCCGCGACGCCGTGGCCAGCCCGTTGCTTGAAACCTCGATCGACGGCGCCCGCGGGATCCTCTTCAACATCACCGGCGGCACCGACCTCACGCTGCACGAGGTGAACGAGGCCGCGGAGATCGTGCGTGCCTCAGCCGACAAGGACGCCAACATTATCTTCGGCACCGTCATCGACGAGAAGATGTCCGGCGAGGTCAAGATCACGGTGGTCGCCACCGGTTTCGTGACCGGGATCGAGCCCGGTCGGGAAATTGAGGAGCAGTACAGCCGCCCCGTGCCGGCGGAAGAGGTCCCCGCTTACAAGGGAGCCTTCGATCCGTCGAACCTCGACATCCCCGCGTTTCTTCGCGGTCGCCGCTAACCTGCGCAAGGGGCGCCCCCTTCCCGCCCCTTGCGTCCTCTCCTCAGAACTGACGGACGTGGCCGTTGGCTTACACCACAATATGTGGGATACTGAGCTTGGATGAAATGCCCATATTGTGGTCACGACGACTTGAAAGTCGTCGATTCGCGGGACTCCGACACGGGAGAGTCGATCAGGCGGCGGCGGGAGTGCCTGGAGTGCACCAAGCGATTCACCACCTACGAGCGTATCGAGGCCGTGCCGCTCTATGTCATGAAGAAGGATGGGCGACGCGAGGATTTCGACCGGCAGAAGCTCTTTGGTGGCCTGATGAAGGCCACCACCAAGCGGGAGATCTCCCCGAGCGCGGTGGAGCGCGTCGTCGATGAGATCGAGGCCGAGCTCCGTACAAAAGGGAAAGTTGAGATTCCCTCACGGGAGGTCGGCGAGTTGGTCATGGACAAGCTGCGCGCGCTCGACGAGGTCGCCTACATCCGCTTCGCATCGGTGTATCGCTCCTTCATGGACCTGCAGGAAGTGAAGAGCGAGATTGACCAGCTTCTAAGTCGCGAAAAGCGGGGCTGACCGTCGACGCGCTCGAGCTCGCGACCGTTGTTCGCCACCCCGGGTTCGGGGCCGCGCATGGATTCTCGACGACCGCGCTCGGCTCGATGGGCCTGAACGGTGCGACCGACCCCGCCGTGGTGCTGCGCCGGCGCGACCAGCTGGCTCGCGAGATCGGATTTGACTCAGGCCGCGCGCTCTTCACCGTGCAGGAGCACGGCGCGTTCGTGCGGGCGTTTCACCGGGATGCCCCGGAGGGGGGTCAGTGCGTCCTCGGGACCGATGCCCTCGCCACCGACGTGCCGGGCCAGGCCCTCGTGACCTATCACGCCGACTGCTTTCCCGTGTGCTTCCTCAACCGGCGGCTGGGCCTGGTGGCCGCCGCGCACGCCGGTTGGCGGGGAACGCTTGCCGGGGTCGCGACGCAAACGGTCCAGGCGATGCACCTCGCCTATGGGAGCGAACCCGACGACCTCGAGGTCTTGATCGGGCCGGGCATCTGCGCCAGCTGCTACCAGGTCGGGCGTGACGTGGCGGATAGGTTTGTCGAGCGCTACGGTCGCGAAGCCCGATATCTGACGAACCGGAACGGCAAGCCGCAACTCGATCTCGCGGCCGCGATCCGCCTGCAGCTCGAGGACGCCGGCGTGCCCGTTGACGCGATCGAGGCGACCGGCTGGTGCACGGGGGAGGATCCGCGCTGGTTTTCGCACCGGGGCGGTCGCGAGGGACGCTTCCTGGCCGCGATCGTGGCCCCTTGAGACTGGGCACGCGACGCTAGCCGAAAACCTGGCACAGGTCCGGTCGGGGATCGACGCGCATGCCGCGCGCGCGGGTCGAAATCCAGGCGACGTCTCGATTGTGGCCGTGACCAAGACGCTCCCCGACGTCCGGATCAGGGAGGCGGTCGCGGCCGGCCTGCGTGTCTTCGGCGAGAACCGCGTTCAGGAGGCGATGCCGAAGATCGAGGCGATCGGCCCGGAGCAGGTGACCTGGCACTTGATTGGACACCTGCAGCGCAACAAAGTCCGCTTCATCGAAGGGCACTTCGCCATGGTGCAGTCGATCGACGGCGTCGACCTGGTGAAGACGCTCGACCAGCGGCTTACGCGTGCACTCGACGTTCTGATCGAGGTGAACGTGGGCGAGGAGCCGCAAAAGACCGGGGCGGTCCCATCCGACCTGGTGGCGATCGCCGAAGCGGTCAGAAGCTCGGGCCGATTGCGGCTGCGAGGCCTCATGACGGTAGCTCCCCAGTTCCCGGATCCGGAGCGGGCCCGCCCGATTTTCCGGCGCCTGGCCGGGTTGCGGACCGAGCTGGCGGAGCGGCTCGCGACGCCGTTACCTATCCTTTCTATGGGGATGACTGACGACTACGGTGTCGCGATCGAGGAAGGTGCGACCATGCTGCGCCTGGGCCGCGCGCTGTTCGGGGCCCGCTGAGTCCGGTGCAGACCGTCATCAGCTACCTGCATAGCTTTGCCCAGGTTCTCGTCTACCTCTACATCACCGCGATCGTGGCGCGGGCGGCGGCCTCGTGGTTCGTCCGGGATTTCCGAAGCGCGCTGATGAGCTTTCTCGTGGACGTCACCGAGCCGGTGCTCGCCCCAGTCCGGCGCATCATCCCCAGCGGTATGGGCATCGATTTCTCGCCCATGATCGCGATCGTCGTCCTCTACGTCGTGGGCCAGTTCCTCGCCTGATTCCTTCCCACTAGAATTGGCGACCATGTTCGAGGAGGTGTCGACGCGTGTCAACTTTCCGGAGCTCGAGATGGACGTTCTGCGTTTCTGGAAAGAGGGAGACATCTTCCATCGAAGCCTGAAGCAGCGGGAGGGGAAGCCCGCCTTCGTCTTCTACGAAGGCCCGCCAACCGCGAACAACCTCCCTGGGATCCACCACGTGCTGGCCCGTGCCCTCAAGGACCTCTTCCCGCGCTATAAGACCATGCGCGGCCTCTATGTCGATCGGAAAGCGGGCTGGGACACCCATGGCCTACCGGTCGAGATCGAGGTGGAGAAGCAACTCAAGTTCACCGGCAAGCAGGACATCGAGCGATACGGCATCGAGGCCTTCAACAAGCTATGCCGCGAAAGCGTCTTCAAGTACATCGGCCAGTTCACTGAAGTGACCGAGCGCATGGGCTACTGGGTGGACCTGGACCAGGCCTACCGGACGCTCGACACGACGTACATGGAGAGCGTCTGGTGGATCCTCAAGCAGATCTGGGACAAGGAGCTCCTTTTCCAGGGGTTCAAGGTCGTGCCCTACTGCCCGCGCGACCAGACACCCTTATCGAGCCACGAGCTCGCCCAGGGCTACCGCGATGACACCGAGGACCCGTCCGTCTACGTGAAGTTCGAGCTCGAAGATGAGCCGAGGACGTACTTCCTCGCCTGGACGACGACGCCGTGGACCCTTCCGGGCAACGTCGCGCTGGCAGTCGGGCTCGATATCCCCTACGTTCGGGTTCGCCAGGGCGAAGACCGGCTCATCCTCGCAAAAGCGCGGCTCGCGGTTCTGCAGGGTGAGTACCAGGTCGAGGCGGAACTGGATGCCCGCTCGCTGCTCGGCAAACGATACAAGCCCCTCTACCGCTACCTTCTTCCCGACAAGCCGGCCTTCTACGTGGTGGACGCCGACTTCGTTTCCGTGGCGGACGGGACCGGGATCGTTCACACCGCCGCCGCGTACGGTGTCGACGACCTCGAACTCTGCCTCAAGAAGGGCATCCCGGTGCGCCACGTCGTCGACCTGCAGGGCAAGTTCATGCCCGAGGTCGAGCCGTTTGCCGGTCTCTTCGTCAAGAAGGCCGACCCGAAGATCATCGAGGATCTCACCGGTCGCGGGCTCATGTACCGCGCTGAGACGATCCGCCACACCTATCCCTTCTGCTGGCGGTGCGGCACGCCACTCCTTTACTACGCGCTGACGTCATGGTTCATCAAGACCACCGCAATCAAGGATCAGCTGATCCGCAACAACCGCCAGGTCAACTGGACACCGGCCTTCGTGGGCACGGGCCGCATGGGTAACTGGCTCGAGACACTGGTTGACTGGTCGCTGTCGCGCTGGCGCTACTGGGGTACCCCGTTGCCCATCTGGGTCTGCGAGCTTTGCGGGCAGCAGCGCTGTGTCGGCTCGGTCGCCGAACTCGGCCTCACGCTGCAGGACGACCTCCACCGGCCCTACATCGACCGGGTCACGCTGTCGTGCGAGCAATGCCAGGGCGTGATGCGCCGGATCCCGGACCTGATCGACGTCTGGTTCGATTCCGGGAGCATGCCGGTCGCCCAGTATCACTACCCGTTCGAAAACGTCGACCTGTTCGCCCAGCGCTTCCCGGCGGATTACATCGCCGAGGGGCTGGACCAGACCCGCGGCTGGTTCTTCAGCCTACTCGCGATCAGCACCACCCTCTTCGATCAACCGGCGTTCAAGAACGTGATCGTGAACGGGACGGTGCTGGACAAACAGGGCCGCAAGATGAGCAAGTCGTTGAAGAATTCGGTCGACCCGATGGAGGTCATGAACAAATTCGGCGCCGACGCGACCCGTTGGTACTTTTTCAGCGCGGTCGCCATCGGGAACGACTATCGCTTCGACCTGAGCGCGGTCCAGGACGTGGTGCGCCGGTTCCTGCTGATCCTCTGGAACACCTACGGGTTCTTTGCCAATTACGCGCGCCTTGACGGCTTCCAGCCGGACGGCGCGGTTGTGCCGGTCGCGGAGCGTGCCTCACTCGACCGCTGGCTCCTTGCGGAGCTGGGCTCGACGATCGCCGAGGTCCAGAAAGCGCTGGACGTATACGACCCACCGACGGCGGCGCGCCGGCTCGAGGCGTTCGTGCTCGACCTGTCCACCTGGTATGTGCGCCGCTCCAGACGGCGCTTCTGGAAGTCGGAATCCGACCAGGACAAGCGCTGCGCCTACCAGACGCTCTACCAGGTCCTCGTCAGCCTCACGCAGCTGCTGGCGCCCTTCATGCCGTTTCTCTCGGAGGCGATGTATCGGAACCTGGCGGCGGGGAAGGGGGGACGGCCGGACAGCGTGCACCTCTGCGACTGGCCGCTCGCCGAGCCCTCCTGGGCGGACGAGCCGCTCCGGCAGGAGATGGCCACGGTTCGGCGGCTCGTCGCGAACGGCCTGGCCGCCCGCAACGCCGCCGGTATCAAGGTCCGGCAGCCCTTGCGCTCGGTCCAGATCGCGGACCGGCCGCTTCGGCCGGAGCTCGAGGGCATCCTCCTCGAGGAGCTCAACATCAAGAGCGCGAGCTACGCCGGGGATGGCGGCGCGCTGACGCTCGATACCGAGATCGACGAGGAGCTCAAGCTCGAAGGCCTCGCCCGCGACCTGGTCCGCAAGATCCAGGAACTTCGTAAACAATCGGGCTTTTCCGTCGAGGACCGGATCCGGCTCACCTATGACGGTGAGGGGCCGCTGGTCGCCGCGATCGAGCGCTGGCGCGACTTCATCGCCACCGAGGCGCTGGCCGTGGCGGTCACGCGCGGGGCTGCCCCTGATGGCGCATCGAGCGAAACGCTTCGCATCGAGGGGAACGAGCTGGCCGTCAGCGTTGCCCGGGTGGCTCACGCTGCGTAAGGTCAGGAGCTACGCGTTCTTGGCGGCGATTGCCGCGGTGGTCATCGTCGTCGACCGGATCACCAAGCTGTACATCGAGCGCCGCTTCGGCGTCCCCTATGGGCCGCGACAGATTCTGGATCACGTGCTCTTCCTCACGGTGACCCGGAACAGCGGGGCGGCGTTCGGGCTCTTCCAGAGCTTTACGCTCGGATTTCTGGCGGTGTCGATCGTGGTGCTCGCCGGGATTCTCATCTATTACTGGCGATTGCCGGCCGGCGACTGGTCTGCCCGTCTCGGCCTGGCGCTGGTCTTCGGGGGAGCGCTCGCCAATGCCTATGACCGCCTCGTCAAGGGCTCGGTCGTCGACTTCATCCAGGTGCCGCATTGGCCCATCTTCAACGTCGCGGACTCGTCGATCAGCGTTGGCGTCGTCGTGCTGGTGCTGGGCGGCCTCCTGCGGAGTGGGCGCGCGCGCCACGCGTGAGCGAACCAGGGCAGGTCCATATCGTCCCGACCGCCGCGCCTCGTCTCGACCAGTACCTCGCCGAGCTCGTCCCTGACCTGAGCCGGTCCCGGATCCAGCGCTTGATCATCGACGGCCACGTCCAGCACAACGACCAGCCGGCGCGCGCTGGAACCAGACTTCGGCAGGGCGACCGGCTGAGCTGGGACGTGCCCGCGAGCACGGCCACGACGCTGACCGCCGAGCCGATGAGCCTGACGGTGTTGTTCGAGGACGATGACCTGCTCGTGATCGACAAGCCGGCCGGTCTGGTCGTCCATCCCGGACCGGGGCACGCGACCGGGACCCTGGTGCACGGCTTGCTCGCGCGGGGGCCGTCCTGGTCCTCGATCGGCGGCGTCGAGCGGCCCGGGATCGTGCACCGGCTCGACCGCGATACCTCGGGCGTGATGGTCGTGGCGCGCAACGATGAGGCCCACCGCAACCTGAGCCGCCAGCTGCAGCGCCGCACAATGCGACGGCAGTACCGGGCGATTGCCGTTGGCGAGCTGCCCGACGAGCGGGCTCGCATCGAGGCTGCCATCGGCCGGGATCCCAAGCACCGCCAGCGCATGGCGGTGACCGCGAATGGGCGCCCGGCGGTCAGCGACCTGCGGCGGCTGGCACTGGCCCCCGGCCACACGCTCCTCGAGATCGGTCTTGGCACCGGCCGGACGCACCAGATCCGCGTGCACCTCGCCTACATCCATCACCCCGTCCTCGGCGACCCGATCTACGGGCGTCGCTCGACGGTAATTGACCGCCCAGCGCTGCACGCCGAGGTCCTGACGCTGCGGCATCCGCGTTCCGATCAGGTGATGAGCTGGACGACCCCCCCGCCGGACGACTTCGAGGCGGCGTGGCGTGCCGTATCGAGCCGTACAATGCGGTGAATATGCCCCAGCCCGCCACCGGCCTCCTGATCGTCATCTCAGGACCGAGTGGCGTCGGGAAAGACACCGTGCTGCGCCGCCTCTTTCAGATCGCGCCGGATCTCAAGTATTCGGTCTCCTACACGACGCGTCCGCCGCGCCCGGGTGAGGTCGACGGCCAGAGTTACAGCTTCGTCAGCGAACCCGAGTTCCTTCGCTTGATCGAGCAGCGCGAATTCCTCGAATGGGCGAAGGTTTATGACCACTATTACGGGACCTCCCGCAAGCGTGTCGACGAAGCGATCGAGCGGGGCGAGGACATCATCCTCAAGATCGATGTCCAGGGCGCCAGCTTCGTCCGGCGGCGCAAGCCCGACGGGCTCTTCATCTTCATCACGCCGCCGTCGACTGAGGAGTTGCTGCACCGCCTGACGGGCCGCAACACCGAATCCCCGGCGGCGATGGCGGTCCGCCAGCGGGAAGCCCTGGTCGAGCTCGGGCTGGCCAAAGACTACGAGCACGTCGTCTGCAACCGCGACGTCGACCAGACCGCGCGCGAGATCCTGGAGACGATCGCGACGGAGCGCGAACGGCGCCACGCGCGGACATGAGCGAGGGTGGCCGACTCCGCGGCCGCCGGATTGCCCTGGGCGTTACTGGCGGGATCGCCGCCTATAAGGCGATCGAAGCGCTTCGGCTGCTGACCGAGCAGGAGGCGGAGGTCCGCGTCATCATGACGCCCGAAGCCACCCGCTTCATCGCGCCCCTGACCTTCGAGGCGCTTTCCTACCACCCGGTCGCCTGCGACTGGCTCGAGGCGAAAGGCGCCGGCGAGCCCCACATCGAGCTTTCGCACTGGGCGGAGGTCATCGCGATCGTCCCGGCGACGGCCAACACCATGGCCAAGCTATCGATGGGCCTGGCAGACGAGATCCTGTCGGGGACCGTGCTCGCCAGCCGGGCGCCACTGGTGCTGGCACCAGCCATGCACGACCGGATGTTCACTCATCCCGCCACGCAGGAGCAGCGGCGCATCCTTGAGACGCGGGGCGCCATCATCGTGATGCCGGCGACAGGACGCCTGGCCTCCGGCGAGTCGGGCGTCGGACGATTGGCCGCGCCGGCCCGGATCGTGGCGACCATCGAGGCGGCGCTGTTGGGGCGGCACAACCTTCAGGGAGTGCGCGTGGTTGTCAGCGCGGGCGGGACCAAGGAGGCCCTCGACCCTGTGCGCTATATCGGTAACTTCTCCAGCGGCAAGATGGGCCGCGCCCTGGCGGAGGTCGCGGCGGCTCGCGGCGCCATCGTGACACTCGTCACGACCGCCCCGGCCGGCCTGGAGGGGATCGAGGAAGTCCCGGTGACCAGCGCGAAGGAGATGCTGGCGGCGCTCGAGAACGCCACCCGTGAGGCGGACATCCTGGTCATGGCCGCGGCGGTGGCGGACTACGCGCCCGAAACGGTCGCGGCGACGAAGCTGCATCGCACCGATCAGCCGCTGACGCTTACCGTACGTCCGAATCTCGATGTGTTGAAGCAACTCGGCCGGCGCAATGGGCTCTTCAGGGTCGGGTTTGCGGCCGAGACCGAGCAGCTCGAGTCAGGCGCGCGCAAGAAGCTCGCCTTAAAGGACCTCGACCTGATCGTCGCCAATGACGTCGGCCACAAGGAGCAGGGGATCGGCAGCGACTTCAACGCAGTGACGATCCTGGCGCCTACGGGCGCGCCGATCCAGGTGCCGCGTCTGCCGAAATGGGAGGTCGCGGAGCGAATCTGGGACGCGGTCGATGCAGCTCGTCACCCACGATCCTGAGGTCGCGTCCCGGCTCATCGCGCATGTGGCCGTGGACGTCAGGGTTGGGAGCCAGTCGGGACTCTTCGACTATGTGATCCCGGAGGCGCTCGAAGGCCAGGTCGAGATCGGTCAGCAGGTGCGGGTGCCATTCGGCCGCCGCAGCGTCACCGGCTTCGTTTGCGCCCTCGACCGTGCCCCGGGCGTGATCGAGCTGAAGGCGATCGAGGCGGTCGTCGATGCCGAGCCGGTGCTGCCGCGAACGCTCGTCGAGCTCGCCGCCCAGGTCGCGGACCACTACATGGTTCCGCTCGACGAGGTGATCCGCGCCGCTGTACCTCCGCGGGTCCGCCAGGTGGTGCGAAAGCCGGGGACTCGCAGGCGCCGCAGCCGAATTCTCGGCGCCGGGGCAGGCCCCGCCATCGCGCCGGTCCAACTGGAAGCGGCCCAGCACGCCGTCATGGAGCGGATCGCGATCAGCCTCGGCCGCCACGAGTCGCAGGTCTTTCTCGTCCACGGCGTGACCGGGAGCGGAAAGACGGAGGTCTACCTGGCCCTGCTCGACCAGGTGCTGCGGGACGGCGGCCAGGGGCTGGCCCTGGTTCCGGAGATTGCGCTCACGCCGCAGACCGTGGCCCGCTTCGGAGCGCGCTTTCCCGGCCGCCTCGCCGTACTCCACAGCGGGTTGACCGAGGCGGAACGGGCGGCCGAGTGGTGGCGGATCCGCCGCGGTGAGGCCGACATCGTCATCGGTCCTCGTGGCGCGGTCTTCGCGCCCCTGACGCGGCTGCGGCTGATCGTCATCGACGAGGAGGAGTCATCGGCCTTCAAGCAGGAGCGCATCCCGCGTTATCACGCGCCAACCGTTGCCCGCTGGCTGGCAGAGCGGACGCGCGCGGTACTGGTGCTGGGCAGCGCCACCCCGAGCGTCGTCACGTACGCCAGGGCGGTGGAGGGGAAGGACCGTCTCCTCGAGTTACCGCATCGCGCACTCGGACGGAGCCTGCCCCCGGTGACCGTCGTCGACATGCGCCGCGAGATCCAGGCGGAGCGATTCAGCCCGCTCAGCCGGGCCCTACAGGACGGGATCGATGAGGCCCTGACGGGGCATCACCAGTCGATCCTGTTCCTGAACCGGCGAGGGCTGGCGACCTTCGTGCTCTGCCGCGATTGCGGCAAGGTCCGAGAGTGCCCCCACTGCAGCGTCGCCCTCGTGTATCACGCGTCGCTGGGCCGGCTGCAATGTCACTACTGTGGGAGCAGCGAGCCGCTCCCGCGGAAATGCCCCGAGTGTGGCAGCCGCTTCATCAAGAACTTCGGGATCGGCACGGAACGCATCGAACAGGAGGTGCGCAAACTCTTTCCCGGTGCGCGCGTCGTGCGCCTCGATCGGGATGTGATGAAGACGGCGGAGGCGGCCGATCTCATCTTCGAGCAGATGGTGCGTGGCGAGGCCGACGTGCTGGTGGGCACCCAGTTGGTCGCCAAGGGCCTCGATCTTCCCGAGGTCACGACGGTCGGCGTGGTCAACGCCGATACCAGCCTCCACTTTCCCGACTACCGGTCCTCCGAGCGGACCTTCAGCCTCCTCACCCAGGTGGCCGGCCGCGCCGGCCGCGGCTCGAGCGCCTCCCAGGTCTTCATCCAGACCTACACGCCGGAGCATCCGGCGGTGCGGCACGCCCGCTACCACGACTACCGGGGCTTCTTTCGCGAAGAGTTGGAGATACGACGACGCTTCAACTTCCCGCCCTTCAGCGAGCTGATCCTGGCGACGTTTTCGCACCGGGACGAGAGCAAAGCCGAGGCAGAAGCGCGCACGGCAGCCGAACATCTGTCTGCTACAATCGGGCTGCTCAATTTGGGCGGCATCGAGGTCCTGGGACCGTCTCCCGCGTTTCTGTATCGCCTCAAGGACGAGTTCCGCTTCGAGGTGACGATCCGGGGACGCGACCTTCACCGGCTCGCCGACCGGGTCCCACGTGGTCGGGGGTGGAGCCTCGACGTCGACCCGATGTAGCGAAACACCATGGCTATCCTTCCAATCCTGACCCAGGAAGCCGCGATCCTCCGCCAGAAGGCGAAGCGGGTCGCGCGCGTCGATGGCAGCATCCGCCAGTTGATCGATGACATGGTCGACACCATGGTCGCGGCGCCAGGCGTCGGCCTTGCCGCCCCCCAGGTCGGCGTCGGCCTGCGCGTGGCCGTGATCAAGACCGACAACAACTTGCATACACTCGTCAACCCCGAGATGGTGAAGTGGGAAGGCGAACAAATCGGCATGGAAGGCTGCCTGTCAATTCCGGGCTATGTCGGCGAAGTCAAACGGCACATGCAGGTGGTTGCCCGCGGGCTGAATCGCCACGGCAAGCCGATCAAGATCAAGGGCGACGGCTTTCTGGCGCGGGCCATCCAGCACGAGATCGACCACCTCGACGGCATCCTGTTTACGGACCGGCTGACGAGCCTCGACACCCTGCGAAAGATCGAGCCGCAGGAACAGGAGAAGGAAGGGGAACTCGTCGGCGCGTAGGCTGCGCATCGTCTTCGCCGGGACGGCCCCGTTCGCCGTTCCGACGCTGCAACACCTGGTTCAGGCCGGCCATGAGATCGCTCTCCTGATCACACAGCCGGACCGACCGGCGGGCCGTGGCCTGCGAACGGCGGCATCGGCGGTTAAGGTCGTGGCCACCGAGCTGGGTCTGCCGGTGTATCAACCGGAGCGGATCAAGGATCCGGAGGCGCTCGAACGGATCCGAGGCGTCGGCGCCGACCTGCATGTCGTGGTCGCCTACGGCCAGATCCTCCGGCCGACGTTGCTGGCGATCCCGCCCATGGGGACGGTGAACGTCCATGCCTCGCTGCTGCCACGCCACCGCGGGGCTGCCCCGATCGCCTGGGCGATTCTCACCGGCGATTCGGAGACGGGCGTGACCATCATGCAGATGGAGGAGGGCGTCGATACCGGCCCCATCCTGTCGCAGGCCGTGGTTCCAGTTGAGCCCGATGAAACGGTACGCTCGCTGGAGCCGCGGCTGGCCGAGCGCGGTGCCGCCCTGTTGGTCGAGACGCTCGAGGGCGTCCAGTCTGGAAGGATCAAGCCCGTGCCGCAGCCGAGCGAGGGGGCGACTTCCGCGCGCCGGCTGACCTCGGAAGATGGCAAGCTGGATCCGCAGACCATGTCCGCAATTGACATCGACCGCCATGTCCGCGCCCTGACCCCGCAGCCCGGCTGCTGGATCACGATGAGGGGCGCCTCGGTGAAAGTTCTTGGCGGGCACCTCGCGAAAGGCGGCGCGGGCGTCGGCCTCGCGGTGGAGACGCCCGAGGGCACCTACGTGATCGATGAGGTGCAACCGGCCGGGGGCCGTCCCATGAGCGCCGCCGCCTGGGCACGCGGACGGCGATGAGCCCACGAGCAAAGGCCGATACCGATCCGACGATTGCCAACAACCGGGCGGCCTACCACAACTACTTCATCACGGAAACCATCGAAGCCGGCATCGAGCTGCAGGGCACCGAGATCAAGTCACTGCGCGAAGGAGGCGCCAACCTCCGCGAAGGCTATGTCGCAATCAAAGGGGGAGAGGCATTCCTGGTCAATGTCCACATCAGCCCCTATGAGCGCGGGAACAGCAGCAACCACGAGGCGAAGCGGGAACGCAAGTTGCTCCTGCATCGCGCCGAGATCATCCGGCTCGGCATCACAATCAAGCAGAAGGGGCTGACCATGGTCCCGTTGCGCCTGTACTGGCTTCGCAACCGGGTCAAACTCGAAATCGGGCTCGCCAAGGGTAAGCGGCTCTACGACAAGCGCGAATCGATTGCAGCCAAAGACGCTCGGCGGGAGATGGACCGCGCCAGCAAAGTCAGGGCCTAAACAGGGCCGTGCTCGGGTTACGAAAGGACCTCGATGGTCGGTACCGGAAGGCTCTTTTGGGGGCCGGGGTCGTCTTAGCGGCTGCGATCATCCTCGTACCTTCGCTCGTTTTTCCAAACGAGCCGGCACCTGTATTCATTCTCACGGTCCTCCTCGGCGCATCGCTGGTCGGCCTTGGCCGGCAAGGCGCAGATATTTTGGCGATCCGCCTCGCCCTGGTTTCGATCGCCCTCTTACTCGGTTGGGTCGTGGTTGGGCAGCGTGGGACTCTTTGCCGCAGCGTTTCGGATTGCCAAGGACTCGCGACCGGCCTGCTCTTTGGTATCCCTTTCGTCGCTGCTTGCCTTGCGATCGTCGCAGTACCTACTACGCTGGTGTGGAATAGGAATCGTGCCGCGCTACGGCCAGAGTTGCCCTGGAGCCGCCTACCCAAACCGCGCACCTGGTGGCAATGGCTATTTGTAGTGGTTGGTGGTGTGCTCCTGTTGGGGGCGCTGCAGATTCTCTTGGGTATTCCCGCTGTTTAGCGCAAACCCTGTATACCAATCGGGGTTCGTTGCCGGAGTCAGTTGCGGCGGCCCTTAGCCGAGGGAGTCCAAGGTTGAGCTTCCTTTCTCAATCTGACCTGACACGGGCGCATGTGATGGGCCTGGTGTCCTCGCGCGGGCCCCTCGCGGCCGCAGAAGCGGCAGGCTCGGGCTGCCCTGGCTCGGACGGCCCGTCACGCGCCCTACGCTAAAGCTCGCCTGCGGCGCATGTCGGTCTGCGCAGGCGCAGCCCGACCCGTTTTAGAGGAGTGGGTATCGTTGATTCGGGGTATGATGACTGTGCTCCGGGGGGCTGGCGGGGGCGCCAGGTCTCGACGGGGTAGTGGTCTGCAAGATGGCGAGCCGTGTCGCCGAGCACGTAAAAGCGGCAAGGCTATAAACGCCAATCGCGAACTGGCTTACGCTGCGTAAGTAGCTAAGTCACCCGGGGTTCGCCCCGGCGCCGGCCCGTTCTGAGTCAGCAGGAACGGTGTTCGGCGGAAATTTAGCTGACTCGCTCCCGGCGGGCGTCGCGGCCGCCGGGGGGACTTCCCACCGCGACTGGCCGTAGCGGATCCGGTCTCAAGGGAGCCGATGCGGCGAGATGAAATCCGAGACTACGCTCGTAGATGTCTTGCGGGACGCTGCTTCGGACGCGAGTTCGATTCTCGCCGCCTCCACCAGCCGGCCGGAGCCCCACCCAAGGGCTGGACGCGCCCTACCCGGTGGCGCTCGAGAAGCTGAACGAGCCCAGCACCTTTTGAAACTCGCTCCCATAGGTAGATCCCGGGCCTTTTTGAATCACGTAGGTATTGCCCTGGTGCTCGAAGACGATGTAAATCGCGCCGGCGGCCGGCCCGGATTCGGTGACCTCGATCCGGTCGGCGGCGACCCCAGCCACCTGGATTTGGCTGATCTGGTTGGTCTGCGTCAGGCTGGCTTCGACCGGCCCTTTGGCGCCCGCCACCACCCGGACCTCAACGGGCGGGGCAAATCCCTCCTGGCTCGGCACGTGGGTGGGTACGGCGGCGGGAGGTCCGAAGGCGACCACGCTCAGGGCGCCGCCCGAACCGGGCTCAGCCGTGTAATCGCGCGTGGCCCATCCGTTAGGGAAACAGACCTTGTAGCCCAGGGTCGCATGCTGGTATGCCTGACCGTCCGTACAGCCGCCCGTGGACGGGCTCGCCTGGAGCGACGGCTGATCGGCCGTCCCACATCCTGCCAACATCAGCACGCCAAGCCCGGTCGCCAGCAGGAGAAGGAACCGTCGGCGGATCACCGATGGCAAAGCCTACAGGAACTCTGCGACGCACCGGCGTTTTGGGTTAACGAAGAATCGCGCCAGCGAGCCACCAGGTGAGGACGACACCGATCACCGCCGGCAGAATACCGCCGAGCCGTGTGAGGAGGGCCACCGCTTGCGCGGGGATGATCCAGAACACCGCCACCGGGTCCGCCTGCGTGACGCCGACGCGCGCCTGCTCGGCCACCGGCCCGGCTTCCTCATATGCAGGGAGCGCGTGCGCCGCGAAAGCGAGCCCAAGCCAGACCTGGACCCAGGTGAGCCAGGTGACGGGCAGGTGGAGCACCGCGCGCGGTGTCAGTGCCGGCGTCAGGCAGATGACCGCCAGAACGAACAGCACCAGCGCCGGAACGTAGGCGATGGCCAGCGCGCTCGATAGGCGGGCGGGCGCCTCATACACGGTGTAGCCGGCGGGATCGTCAACTCGAAAGTAGGTCACCTCGTCGACCGCCAGGCCGAGACGGTAGGCGATGGTGGATTGCAGGGCTGTGCGCAGCACGACCGCTGGGAATCCGAATAGATGGATGCTGCGCGCGATGAGCAGCGGGAAGGCGCGAATCAGGGCGACCTTCATGGTGGCGCGCGCCAGCTTGACGGTGTAGGGCGTGCCGCGGGTCACCGCCGCCTGCGCGACCGTTCCCAGTTGCTGGACGCCGGAGCCCAGTTGCTGGACGCCGGAGTGGACCACGGGGGTGGCCTGATTGCGCCAGCGCTGCCACGGCAGGGTTCGGAGGCGCTGCCACACCTGCTCGTAGATCGAGGGTGGCAGGTCAGCTGGGTCGATGGGGGCGGCGTCCGGCAGATCGAGTGGCGTGACGACGCCCGTGACCGGGGTGACTGAGACGTCCTTGGTCGGGAGGGGCGGGGTGGCCGCCACGTCAAAGGGCAACTCCTCCTGAATCGGATCCAGGGCGCCGCTCATTTGGCGTTCACCGCCGGCGGCAGATTGGCGACTTTCACCTTGGCGAGCATCGCCAGTTGGTCGCTCCGGGTGTCGAGCGTGATGCCGGGATCGTAGCTGCGCGCCGTGTACCAGGCGGAGAGGCCGGCCTTGTTGTCGTGGTCGAGCAGGTAGCAGTAGCCCTCGTAGGCCCAGGCTTTGGGCGAGTTCGGTACGGCCTCGACGGCATGCTCCATCTCGCTGGCGCAGCCGCCGTAGTCGTTGCCCAGGAGCCGCAACTTGCCGGCCTGGTAGTGGCTGAGTCCGCTCCATGCCCCCGGCAGCCCGGCGCCTGCCAGCAACGTCAGGGCGAGCGTGGCGCCCACCACGGCCAGCACCCAACCGGGCATCGGCGGCAGACCACCACGGGCCCGGCGAAGGGGCTCACGCGCGGCCTCGTAGCGGATCAACCGATCGGCGAGCTCCGGGTCGGAGACCTCAGCCAGTCCCGGGCGGCGCGTCCGCTTGGCGGTCTCGAGCAGCGCGACCGCGCCGTTGAGATCTCCGCTGCCGAAGCGAAGGTCGGCCTTGAACACCATCGCGTCGCGGGCGCCGGGGTCGGCGCGGAGCGCCCGGTCGAGGTAATCCTCGGCGGCCGCCGTCTCGCGGCGCCAGTAGTAGATCATGCCGAGGCCGAGCAGGGCGGCGGCGTTCTTCGGATCCTTGGCCAGCACGGTGTCGTATTCGGTGCTCGCGCCGGCGAAGTCCGAGGTCCGGATCTTCGCCAGACCGAGCAACGTCCGGGCTTCGGAGAAATCCGGATGGGCGTCCAGGATCCTCCTGAGCAGGGTCGCCGCCGGCTGGGGGTCCTGGGCGCCGACGAAGGCGTAGGCCAGGTAATAGGCCGCGTAGGCGTCGTCAGGACGCTGCCGCACCTCGGCGGCAAGCAAGGGCAGAGCGCCTTCGAAGTCATGCCGGCGAATCAGCGCCAGCCCATCATTCAGTGACATCTGGTGGCCTGCCGCGAGTAACGCTTGAATTCAGGCGGGCTTGCGCCCAGGGGCCGGCCGGCGACTAGCGGTGGGCTGCCGTCAGGCGGCCCGATCCAGCCATCGCTCGGCGATAAAGGCCAGGAAGGCCCGGTCGAAGTCGAGCCGGTCCAGCTTCGCGGTGGCGGGCCAGGCGGTCCGCACTTCCTGCTGCAGCTTCCGGTATTCCTCCAGTTCGAGGCCCTGGGCGAATTCCCAGGCACGGGCGGCCATTTCGGCGCTGAGTGGTTTCATCGTGATTTCCTCTACCCACTACAACGTATCGCAGGTCAAAATGGATTCACCTCCGTCGTATCACGCTACGTCACCGGCGGAGGTCCGAGTCGTCGGATCGGTTCGAGCGTCGCGGGGTCATCCAGGGACGACAGATCGCCCGGCGGATTGCCCAGGAAGACGTTGCGGATCACGCGACGCAGGATCTTCCCGTTGCGCGTCTTGGGAAGCCGGGGGATGACGTGGACCGCCGCCGGTCGAAAGGGCTTGCCGAGGGAGCGCTCTACCCGCCGGGAGACCTCGGCCGGGATCGCCTGCAGGCCGACCCCTGATTTCACCACTACGAAGACGACCACCGCCTGGCCCTTCATCGGGTGCGGCACGCCGACCGCGGCCGCCTCCACGACGTCGCCGCCGTCGAGGGCGGCGGCCTCGACCTCGGCCGGGCCCACGCGCTTGCCCGCCACCTTGATCGTGTCATCGGAGCGGCCGAGGATGAACCAGAGGCCATCGTCGTCGACCATCGCCCAGTCACCGTGCACCCAGACATTGGGCCAGCGTGACCAGTACGTCTCGAGATACCGGCCCGGGTCGTGCCAGAAGCCAAGCGTCATCCCCACGAAGGGCTGCCGCACGACCAGCTCGCCGACCTCGCCTCGCACGGGTTGTCCCGCATCGTTGTAGACAGCCGCGTCAACCCCGGGAATCGGACCGGCAAAGCTTCCCGGCCGGCACGGGGTGAGCAGATTCCCGCAGAGGAGGCCGCCGCCGCATTCTGTCCCCCCCGAGTAATTGATGATGGGCAACCGGCTGTTGCCGACCACCTCGAAGAGCCACGTCCAGGCCTCCGGCGTCCACGGTTCGCCGGTCGAGGCGAAGAGTCGAAGCCGCGGCAATGATTGGCGAGCGACCGCCTCGCCGGCCGGCATCAGCACCCGGACGAGCGTGGGGGAGACGCCGAGATGGCTGACGTCGTGCCGCGCAGCGACGGCCCAGATCCGGCCCGCATCCGGATAGTCGGCGGCGCCGTCGTAGATGACCGCGGTCCCACCAAGCACCAGGCTGCCGAAGACCAGGAGCGGCCCCATCACCCAGCCCATGTCGGTCACCCACATCATCCGGTCACCGGCGTGCACGTCCATGCCGTAGGCCCAGTCCTGGGCGCCTTTGATGGGCAGCCCGGCGTGGCCGTGGATGGTGCCTTTGGGCCGCCCCGTGGTGCCGGACGTATAGAGCAGCAGGAGTGGCTCATCAGGCGACATCGCTTCAGTCGCGACAGGCGGATGGGACGCCGCGATCAGGTCGTCCCAGCGGCAATCCCGGCCTTCGGTCATCGGCACCTCGATCCCAGCACTGGACGCCACGACGACATGCCGCAAGGCCGGCAGGCCGCGTGCCGCCTCATCGGCGGTCGCCTTCATGGGAACCGGCCGGCCGCGGCGCACCGCTCCGTCCGCCGTGACCAGGACCGTGGCACCCGCGTCGGCGAGGCGCTGGCGGATGGCCTCCGCGCCGAAACCGGAGAAGAGGGGGACGGCCACCGCGCCGAGTTTGGCGCAGGCGAGCAGCGCGACGGCATTCTCGAGCACCAGGGGGAGGTACAGGCCGACCGCGGTGCCCCGCTCGACGCCGAGCGTCCGGAGCCCGGCCGCCGCCCGCTCGACGGCGTCCTCGAGTTGGGCATAGGTCATCCGCCGAACGGCGCCGCCTTCCACCTCGGCGATCACGGCCACCGATGTCGGGCTGGCATGACGGTGCCGGACGACGGCGGAGTCGTAGGCGTTGAGCCGTCCCCCGACAAACCATCGGGTGAAAGCAATGCCGGCCGACGTGTCCATCACCTCGTCATAGGGCCGGGTGAAGACGATCCCGAGGTCCTTTACCATGGCGTCCCAGAACCAGCGGGGATCGCGCGCGGCTCGGGCACAGAGCTCCGCGTAGCTCTCGAGGGCATGGGAATGGAGAAACTGCCAGAGCCGGCTCGCCCTCACCTGTTCATCGGAGGGTACCCACCTCGCCGTCGCCGGACTCATCTAAGCCCTCATGGTATCGCCGGTCCAGAAGCCCTGCGGATCGGCGCGACGGATGTAGGCGAGTTCGGCCGCGTCCGGCGGTGTCGTGCTCGGAACGTTATCCGGGATCTCGACGCGAAACCCGGTGGCGGCGATGACCACCTCGGCAGTCACCCCCGGATGCAGCGACGCCGCGCGGAAGCCGCCCCCTCGCAGGTCGAAGACGCCCAGCGTGGTGATCAAGGTCGCCGGTCCGCCGCGGAGCCGGCCACCGTGATGGCCGGGTGAGGTGATGTAGGCGACGTGATCCTGGAAGCGCCGCGGCTCATGCTCCATGATCAGGACCGTTCGTCCCGCGAGCGAGGCGATGTCGCCGGCGCCCCCGCTTCCCGGCAGTCGCACCATCTGTCCGGCGGGCCCCGTCCGGGTGGTGTTGAGGTTCCCATAGGGGTCGATTTCTGCGCCTCCCAGGAAACCCACGTCGACACGGCCCTGCTGCAGGAGGCTCATGACATCGAGGAGCCCGAGGCAGGCGACCGCTCCGGAGATGTTGGGCGGATCGCCCATCGTGTACAGGAAGGCCTCGGCTGGCCGGTCGCGGATCACGCCGTTTTCGAAGAGACCGACGGCATTGGGCGCATGCGTTGCTTTCGCCAGGCCGAAGCCGAGCAGGGGCAGGCGCATCCCGACGAAGACGATCTCCCCGTCGCGAATCTCCCGTCCAGCGGCGACCACCATCAGCTCGCGGCGCGTGTAACCCTCGGTCACGGCGCAAAGTTTGCCGGAGCCGCCAGCTGCTGATCCTGGACGCGCAACCGGCTGAGCGCCGCATCGCCAAGCTTTCGCAGGTAGGCAGCGCGGTCGGGGACGCCCCACACCCAGTCCGCGAGCCACGCCTGCAGACCCTCCACGGTTTTCGAGACGCGGTGATAGTCGAGGAAAGGGGCGGGGTCCCGGCGCCAGTACCCCTGGACCGATGCCGGCAGCGCGCCGCCCGGCTCCTCCACCACGGCGCTGACCAGGAACCCGGGAATCTGGGTGCGGTTTGGGTCACTGCGGATGACGTCGCGCGACACGATCTCTTCGCAGGTCACGATGGTGCGTCGCGCCGCGTAGGCGGCCTCTACGACCAGGCCGAGATTGCCCCAGAGGTGGGCGTTGCCGTCCTCGTCAGCACGCTGCGCATGGATGATCGCCACGTCGGGCCGCAAGGCACCGACGGCGAGCAGGGGCGGACCGCCAAAGGCGTCGACGACCGAGCGGATTCGTGGGTGGTTGTTGACGATGTCACCGCCGATGCCCGTGTAGGTCGGCAGGTAGGGCAGACCCATGGCCGCAGCCTTCAGCGCGAGGCCGACCGTGAAGTTCGAGTGGTCTTCGACCTCGAGCGGGCGGGGAACTGCCTCCTCGACCGCGCGCCGGAAGGCATAGCCGGATCCAGCGGCGACGTTGCCGACCCAGGCGGCAATCACCTTCGCCACGCTCCCCGCCCCGATCAATTGGTCGAAGGCCATGTCCGAAATCGGGCCGATCAGCGTGAGACCGGCTCGGCGCTGCCGGATGATCTCGTGCACCCCGGCGAATGGGATCGCGGCCTCGAGCGCGAGTCCGAGGGCGACGGTGTCACCATCGCCCACGTTTTCGGCGATAGCCGCCGCCAGCTCGCGGCGTTTTCCGGTGGGGCGCGACGGCGAGACTTGAGCGGCCGGCACCCGGATAATGCTAGTAGGCTGGGCGCATGGAGACCTGTCCACGCTGTCACCGACCGGTGGCGGCGGGCGCGGCGTTCTGCCCGGCCTGCGGCACCCAGTTACGAGCGCAGAGGGTCCAAGGTGAGGTCATCCCCGGTCCGGCGCGCGCCGCCTCCGGCCCGTCCGTCAACCCGGGTCGGGCTGCCCGGCTCTCCATCGTCCCCGGCCTCGGTCACTGGTACGCGCGCGCGCCGTTACGTGGTCTCGCCTTTTTCGTCGCGATCATGGCACCCCTGGTGATCGGAACAGATTTGGATCTAACCGGCATCGGATTGGTTGCGGGAATCCCGCTCGACATGGGTGGCCTCGGCCTCTGGGCCTATTGCGCGTTCGATGCCTATCGCACCGCGAAACGGACCCTGGAAACACGCTGAGGCCCCACTGGGCTGAAAGGCTCCCCGCAACCTTCGCGACCTAATGTCGCGGTGTGGCACGAGAGCGGCGGGTTCTCCTGATCGAAGACGACCAGGTTATTGCGGATCTTTACCTGGAGCAGCTTCGACGGGATGGGATTCCGCTGGAACATGTTCGCACCGGCCAGGATGCTGACCAGTTCGTGCGCACCCGCGTCCCGGCCTTGATCCTGGCCGATCTCCGGCTTCCAGATCGAGACGGCCGCGACCTGATCGAGACCTGGGCACCCGACGCCGTGGCCGGCGCGATCCCGGTGTGGATCCTCAGCAATGCCGGCCCGGAGGACAACCTCTGGTGGCACAATGCCCCCAACGTGCAGCGCTACTTCCTCAAGTCCCGCGTGATCCTCGCGCGGCTGAGCCTCGAGATCAGGGCGACGCTCGGCCTTCCGTACGGCGAGCGGCTCGACAATAACAAGCTCGCCAGCTAGACCTCAGGCGCTTTCCGTGGGGATCAGCGAAACCTTCTGAAGCGGAACGCGATCGACGACCACCTCACATGGAGCGTTGCGCATCACATGCTCGGCGATCCGGCCGAGCGTTCCTTCGTTGGGCCGGTTGAGGTGGCTGATACCCATGACGATCAGGTCCACGCCCTCTTCGCGGGCGATCTCCACGATCCGGTGTCCCGCCTGCCTCGCCACGTTGATCTTGGTCCGGGGAGCGATGGCGTGCTGCATGGCGATAAACGCGGCCGCATCGAGTGCGCGCTGGATCCTGGGATCCTTATCGGGCATCGCCAGTGGGGCCTGGAGCGGGATCTCGTGGACGTAAACGATCACCATTTCGGCCTTGTGCCCCTGGTTGAGGCGGGCGGCGAGCTCGACGGCGCGGACCGAGGCGCCCAGGTCGATGATGGGCACGAGCACCTTTCGAATCGATTGCACCGAGCGGACGGTGCTGGTGGCCCCGCGCGGCGCCGGCGGAGGGACTCGCAGCATCCATCCCAGGGTTCCTGCCAGGCCGACCACGAAGGCGACCGCCAGCGTAATGCCAAGCGGGTTCAGGACGAGGTTCACGGGCGAAGCCGCGCCGCGGTCTGGAGCCGCCAGGCGCCAAAGGCAAGCAACCCGATCCCGGCGATCCCGTAAGGGATGGAGTGGACCTCGACGGCATCACGGACGAGGATGGCCAGGCCAAGCAACAGGGCAAGGATCCCGACCCCTTGTGTAAATCGGTGCGCTGTCATCTAGCGCTTGAAGAAGCGCTCCACCTTCTCGGCCCCGATGGTCGTGGGGCAGATCGTTTCAAGTCCGAGTTCCTTATAGACGTCGGCGCGGGCCGGGTCGTAGATCCGGCAGATCACCTTCCGGACATTGAAGAGGTGCTGAGCCAGCTGGGCGGCCATGATGTTGGTCGTATCCGCGTTGGTGACGGCCACGAAGGCGTCGGCATTTTCCGTGCCGGCCCGGCGCAGCACGTCCTCGTCGACGGCCGTGCCGAAGATCATCTCGCCGGTGAAATCCTCGCCCAGGCGGTTAAAGGCTGATTCGCTCGAGTCGATGACCGTCACCGCGTCACCCTCTTCGCTCAACTGCCTGGCCAGGCTTGCACCGACCCGCCCGCATCCGACGATAACCGTTCGCATGCCCGGAGGTTATTCTACGCGTGGCTGCCGTTCGCGAAACCATCGTTTAGGGCCGAAATCGCACGGGTATATACGGCGACGCCTCCCGGATCCGTCGGGGTAACACGGGCGGCTGAAATTGAAGGAGAACCGAGATGGGAAAGACCGTTGGAATCGACTTAGGGACCACGAACTCCGTGGTCGCCGTCATGGAAGGTGGCGAGCCGGTCGTCATCCCGAATGCTGAGGGCGGTCGCACCACGCCGTCTGTCGTCGCCTTCACCAAGTCCGGCGAGCGTCTCGTCGGCCAGCTGGCCCGGCGCCAGGCTGCCGTCAACCCGGAGAACACGGTGTTTTCGATCAAGCGCTTCATGGGACGCAACTTCAACGAGGTCGACCAGGAGCGAAAGATGGTTCCGTACCGCACCGTAAATGGCAAGGACGGTCGGGTCGAGGTGGACATCCAGGGCCAGCGGTACACGCCCGAGCAGATTTCGGCCATGATCCTCCAGAAGCTCAAGACGGACGCCGAGGCGTACCTGGGCGAGAAGGTGACCGATGTGGTCATCACCGTGCCCGCATATTTCAACGATTCGCAGCGCCAGGCTACCAAGAACGCCGGCCAGATCGCGGGGCTCAACGTCATCCGCATCATCAACGAGCCCACCGCGGCCTCCCTCGCCTACGGCCTGGACAAGAAGGAGAACGAGAAGATCCTGGTCTTCGACCTGGGCGGCGGCACCTATGACGTCTCGGTGCTCGAGGTCGGTGAGGGGGTCTTCGAAGTCAAGGCGACGAACGGCGATACGCACCTCGGCGGTGACGACTATGACCGGCGCCTCGTCGACTACATCGCCGATGAGTTCAAGCGGGAGCAGGGCATCGATCTTCGCGGTGATCGCCAGGCCTTGCAGCGCCTGACCGAGGCCGCGGAGAAGGCCAAGATCGAGCTCTCCAGCCGGCCCGAGACCGATCTCAACCTGCCATTTATCACGGCCGACCAGAACGGGCCGAAGCACCTCGACATGAAGATCACGCGCGCCAAGTTCGAGCAACTCACCGCTGATCTGACGGAGCGGTGCGTGGCTCCCTTCAACAGCGCGCTCAAGGACGCGGCGCTCGGACCGGCCGAGCTCAACGAGGTCATCCTCGTCGGTGGTTCGACCCGGATGCCGGTGATCCAGGAGCTCGTCAAGAAGCTCACCAACGGGAAGGAACCGCACCGCGGCGTGAATCCTGACGAGGTCGTCGCCGTCGGGGCGGCAATTCAGGCGGGTGTCCTGAAGGGCGAAGTCAAGGACGTGTTGTTGCTCGATGTGACGCCTCTGTCACTGGGGATCGAGACCCTCGGCGGTGTGATGACGAAGCTGATCGAACGCAACACGACGATCCCGAGCTCCAAGAGCCAGGTTTTCTCCACGGCCTCGGACAGCCAGCCGTCGGTCGAGATCCACGTGCTCCAGGGCGAGCGCGAGATGGCGTCGGCAAACAAGACGCTCGGGAAGTTCCATCTCGATGGCATTCCACCTGCACCGCGCGGCATGCCGCAGATCGAGGTCGCCTTCGATATCGACGCCAACGGCATCCTCAACGTGCGCGCCAAGGACCTTGGTACCGGAAAGGAGCAAAAGGTCACGATCACGGCCTCCACGACGCTGAACAAGGACGAGGTCCAGCGCATGGTCAAGGACGCGGAAGCCAACGCCGCGGAAGACCGCAAGCAGCGCGAAGAAATCGAGACCCGCAACCAGGCGGACAGCCTCGTCTACCAGGCCGAGAAGGTCCTCAAGGACAACGCCGACAAGATCGACGCGGCGCTGCGCTCAGAAGTCGAGGGCAAGATCGAGCCGGTCAGGCAGGCGGTCAAGGACAACGACGTCGAACGAATGAAGTCCACCAGCGAAGAGCTGACGCAGTCGATGCAGAAGATCGGCGAGCAGGTTTACCGCCAGGCGCAGGGCGCCCAGTCGGCGACCGGGACGGATGGCGCTGGCGCCGCCGCCGGAAAGGCTCCAGAGGGCGACGTCGTCGACGCCGACTTCAAAGAGGTCTAAGAATGTCGGTCGCCGCGCCTCCTGGCGCGGCGACCAACAACTGGAGCAGACTGTGTCATGCTGACCGCAAGTTTAGGCATCGTTCTCTGTCGGGTACATCTTGACCATGCCGTTCCGCTCTGACCGACTCACCGAGAAATCCCAGGAGGCAATCCAGCAGGCCCAGGCGCTTGCCCAGGACGCGCAGCAGCAGGAGATCCTCCCCGAACACCTGCTCTTAGCCTTGCTGCAACAGCAGGAGGGCACGATCGCCCCGCTTCTACAACGGGTAGGTGCCGATCCATCGGCGCTGACCAGGGAGCTCAAGGAACAGCTCGACCGACTACCCAAGGTTTATGGCGCCGAGACGTACGTTGGGTCCCGCTTCAAACGGCTGCTCGATGCCGCCTGGACGGAGATGGAGCGCCTCAAGGACGAGTACCTCTCGACCGAGCATCTCCTCCTCGCGATCGCGAACGAAGCCGCCGGTGAGGCTGGGCGCCTTCTGGCGCGTGCAGGCGCCACCCGGGAAAAGATTCTGCAGGCCCTGGCGCAGGTTCGCGGCGCCAGCCGCGTGACCGATGCCAACCCGGAGTCGAAGTTTCAGGTCATCGAGAAGTACACCCGTGACCTGACGGCGCTGGCCCGCCAGGGAAAGCTGGACCCGGTGATCGGCCGCGAGGAAGAGATTCGGCGTGTGATCCAGGTGCTGTCCCGCCGGACCAAGAATAACCCGGTGCTCATTGGGGAGGCCGGCGTCGGCAAGACGGCGATCGCGGAAGGCCTCGCTCAGCGCATCGCCCAGGGCGACGTCCCAGAATCGCTCAAGGACAAGAAGGTTGTCTCGCTCGACCTCGGGGCCCTGATCGCCGGCACCAAGTACCGCGGGGAGTTCGAAGACCGCCTGAAAGCGTTATTGAAGGAGATCGAATCCGCGTCAGGCCAGATCATCCTGTTCATCGACGAGTTGCATACGCTCGTGGGGGCCGGGGCGGCCGAGGGCGCCATGGATGCGTCAAATCTGCTCAAGCCCGCCCTTGCGCGGGGCGAGTTGCGAGCGGTCGGGGCCACCACCCTGGACGAATACCGCAAGCACATCGAGAAGGACCCGGCCCTTGAACGCCGTTTTGCCCCGATCTTCGTCGCCGAGCCGACCGTCGAGGATACGATCTCGATCCTCCGCGGCCTGAAGGAACGATACGAGGTTCACCACGGGGTCAAGATCACGGACTCCGCGATCGTGGCGGCGGCGGTCCTGTCTCAGCGGTACATCACGGATCGGTTCCTCCCGGATAAGGCGATCGATCTGATCGACGAGGCCGCGTCGAGCCTGCGAATGGAGATAGACAGCCTTCCCTCGGAGCTCGATGCGGTCGAGCGACAGATCCGCCAGCTTGAAATCGAGCGTCAGGCGCTCAAGAAGGAGGAGGACAAGGCCTCCCGGGCCCGCCTCGCCGCGCTCGAGAAGGAACTGGCCGACCTCCAGGAGAAAAGTCGGGGCATGCGGGCGCACTGGCAGCAGGAGAAAGCGTTGATCCAGCAAATCCGCGAGATCAAGGCCAAGCAGGAACAGGTCCGCCTGGATGCCGAACGCGCCGAGCGGATGGCCGACTTCGAGCAGGCCGCCCGCTTGAAATATGGCGACATCCCGGCACTTGTCAAAGAGCTCGAAGCGAAAAATGCGGAACTCGTCGTTCTCCAGAAAAGCCAGCGGATGCTGAAGGAGGAGGTGGACGAGGAGGATATCGCGCGGATCGTCTCGCGCTGGACGGGCATCCCGGTTCAGAAGATGCTGGAGGGTGAAGTCCAGAAATTACTGAAGATGGAAGAGCGGCTGCACGCCCGCGTGGTCGGGCAGGAGGAGGCCGTCACCGCCGTTGCCAATGCCGTCCGTCGAGGCCGCGCCGGCCTGGGTGATCCAAGCCGTCCGATCGGGTCGTTCATCTTCCTTGGGCCGACGGGGGTCGGCAAAACGGAGCTGGCCCGGTCACTGGCGAACTTCCTTTTCGACGATGACCAGGCCATGATCCGGATCGACATGTCTGAGTACATGGAGAAGCACACGGTCGCACGGCTCGTCGGGGCTCCCCCAGGCTACGTCGGCTACGAGGAAGGCGGGCAGTTGACCGAGGCGGTCCGCCGGCGACCGTACAGCGTGGTGCTCTTCGATGAGATCGAGAAGGCGCACCAGGATGTGTTCAACATCCTCTTGCAAATTCTCGAAGACGGCCGGCTGACCGATGGCCAGGGCCGTACCGTCGACTTCAAGAACACCGTCATCATCATGACGAGTAATCTCGGCACGGCCGTGCTTCAGGAAACCGGAATCAGTGAGCGCGACCAGGAACGGTTGGTGATGGACGCGGTCCGCGCCCACTTCCGGCCCGAATTCCTGAACCGCGTCGATGACATCATCATCTTCAAGCCGCTCTCCCGCGAGCAGATCAAGGCAATCGTCGACATCCAGCTGGAGCGGCTCCGGAAGCGCCTCGCGGAGCGTCGTATCACGCTCGCCCTGACGCCGGCGGCGCTGGAGCTCCTCGCCAACGAGGGATATGACCCGACCTACGGGGCGCGTCCGCTGAAGCGTGTGATCCAGCGGCGTCTGGAAGACCCACTGGCGCTGCAGATCCTGGAGGGGAAGTTCCGCGAGGGCGATGCCCTGATCGTTGACGTGGGAGATGGCGAGCTGGTGGTGCGCAAAGCCCGTGAGCGGGAGACGGCCGGGGTTGCCTCCAGCTAACCGTTCGCGATTCCCTCCGCTAGACTGTTCAACCGCGAGCCGACGTAGCTCAGTTGGTAGAGCAGAGCCCTCGTAATGCTCAGGTCAGCGGTTCAAATCCGCTCGTCGGCTCTCCTGATCCCCCGAATACGATCCTTATTCAGTGTTTTATCCTTCCAAGCCTACGAGCTTCCTTCTCGAATTCTTCTAAGAACTCCCGGCTCAGCCCGTGGCCAGGTATGAAGAACGTTTACGAACCAGGTTAGGCGGCTTTGCCGGCCTGGACGCCACCGTAGGGTGAGCTGAGCAGCCAGGGGAGCACGTTTTCGGCGGGCATGGGTCGGGCCATGAAGTAGCCCTGGGCGGTGTCGCAGCCGAGCGTGGCGAGGAGGTCCCAGGTCCGCTGATCCTCGACGCCTTCTGCCACGACCTCGAGGCGCAGGTTGTGGCCGAGGTCAAGGGCTGCCCGGACGATCGCCGCCTTGTTCGGGTCGTCAGCGATTCCCATCATGAAGGAGCGGTCGATCTTCATCTCGTTGACGGGTAATCGCGAAAGGTAGGCGAGCGATGAATAGCCGGTTCCAAAGTCGTCCACCGACAGGCGGATGCCAAGACCGCGCAGCGTGCTCAGGCGTTCGATCGCGCGGTGTGGATCGGCCATCAGGACACCTTCGGTGACCTCGAGGCTGAGCAGCTGCTTGCCCGGGGTCGCCTGCGGATTGCCCTGGCGGAGCATGGCGGCGATCCGATCGGGCAGTCCCGCATCGGTCAGGTTGCGCATCGAGATGTTGACCGCGACGCCGAGGTCGTGCCCGGCTGCCTGCCAGGTCGCTGTCTGCTTGATCACCGTCTTGATGACCCAGTCGGTCAGTGGCTGAATGACACCCGTCTGCTCGGCAAAGGGGATGAACTGGTCGGGCGGCACCATGCCGAGGACCGGGTGCTTCCAGCGAAGCAATGCCTCGAAGCGAACCACCAGCCGGGTCTTGAGGTCGATCAGGGGCTGGTAGTACATTGAGAGACTATCGTCCTGGATCGCGGCGCGCAGGTCCGCCATCAGGGCGAGGTGGCTGGCGCCCGCCTCTTCGTACTCGCCGCTGTAAGTGGTGGCCGAGCCAGGGTTTCGCTTGGCGACGTGGAGCGCGATGTCCGCGCGCCGCATCAAGACTTCCGCCGTGCTGCCATGTTCTGGGTAAGCGGCGATGCCAATACTGGCCTCGACCGCGAGCGCATGGCCCTGGATGGTGAAGGGCTGCTCCAGGGCGGACATGAGCTTCTCGGCCAGTCGCGCGGCGATCGCACCGCTAACTCCGCCCAGGATCAGGCCGAACTCATCCCCGCCGAGCCGGGCGACGAAATCCTCATGGCGCAGCGAAGCCTGCAGCCGCGTGCCGAGTTGCTTGAGCAACTCATCGCCGGCCACGTGGCCGAAGGAGTCGTTGACTTCCTTGAAGTGGTCGAGATTGAGAACGAGAAGGGCGATCTGGTTAGCAGGGCTTTCGCGGATCGCCTCCTGCAAACGGTCCTGCAGGTGCGCCCGGTTGGGCAACTCGGTCAGGGCATCGTGCCCGGCCCGGTGACGCAACTGCTGCTGCGCCTCGGCGAGCGAGCGCTCGGCCTCGCGTCGCTGGCTGATGTCCTGCGCCTGGAGAAGGAGCTGGCGGGGTCGCCCGGCGTCGTCGAAAGTTGCCGAAACGCCGAGCTCACACCAGAGGCGGCTCCCGTCCTTTCGGACCAGGGGCGATTCCACCTGGTAGTGCGGCCGGTCCGGCGTGAGGCCGCCGACGGACTCCCGGCCGGGCGCCTCGCGCTCGGGGGCGGTGAAGCGCTCCGCGGTTTGCCCCACGATCTCGTGCTGTTCGTAGCCAAGCATGCGGCAGAAGGCGGGGTTGGCGGCCACGATGACGCCCCTGGAGAGATCGACCAGGACCTGGCCGACGGCGACGTCAAAGAAGAGACCGCGGAAGCGCGATTCGCTCTCTCGTAGGGCTGCCTCGCTCTGGGCACGGCTGATGTACTCACCCATGCGGCGGCTGAGGTCGGTCATCAGCTGCACCAGAGCCGGGTCAGACGGACGGCGGGCGGTGGAGAAGAATTCGACGACGCCGTTGACCTCCGATCCCGCAAACAGGGGGGCGAAGGCAGCCGATTGCAGGCCGGCTGCGCGGACCGCATCGCGCATGCGGAAGTTGGGCTCGCTCTGAATATCCTCGAGCCAGAGCGGCTCTCGATTGACCCAGACCTGTCCGACGACGCCTTCGCCGGGTGCGAAGCGCGCGGAGGCACTCTGCGCATCGAACTCCGCTGCGCTCGCAGACGGGCTCATCCAGCGGTAGGCGCAGCGAAGCATTCGATCGGCCGGGTCGCGAAGCCAGACCTGTCCAACGTCCCAGCCGAGATTGGAACCGACCGCCTCGAGCACTCGAGCCAGCACGGTGTCCAGGCCTCCGCTCTCACTAAGGGCGCGGCCGACGGCGAGGTGGGCGCTGGTCGTTTTCTCACTGCGCCGCCGCTCGGTGATATCGCGGATGAAGGCGCTGAACGATGGGCGCCCGTCGACGCTCAGCGGGGCGATCGACAGTTCGACCGGAAACTCACGGCCGTCACGGTGCATAGCGCTTACTTCGATCCGTTGATTCAGGACCGTGTGCTCGCCGGTGGCCAGGTAACGAGCCAGGCCGGCGGTATGGGCTGCCCGGTAGGCGGGTGGGACGATGGTTTCTACCAGCGGCCGGCCGACAGCCTCATAGGCCGTCCAACCGAAGAGAGTCTCCGCCTGAGGGTTCCAGGCGATGATCCGTCCCAGCTCGTCCATTGAGACGACCGCATCGAGGGCCGAGCGAATGACGGCGGCGAGCCTGGTTGCGCTCTCCTCGGTTGCCTGAAGCCCCGCCTTGCGCTGGTCGGCGGCTTCGAGCTCGCGCTTGGCCGCGGCTGCCAGCCGCGAAAGGTTGTCCTTGAAAATGTAGTCGAGGACGCCGCCGTGCATCGACTCCACCGCTGCCTTCTCGCCGATACTCCCGGAGACGATGATGAACGGGATATCGAGCCCGGCTTCTTTCAGGATGCTGAGCGCCTTCATGGCGTCGAACTGCGGCAGGTTGAAGTCGCAGAGGATTAGCTCTATGCCTGGATTTAGTTTGGCGCGAAAGGCGGGCTCGTCGTCGACGCGCACCCAGTCGGGATCGATGCCGGCCCGACGTAGCTCGTGGAGGACGAGCTCGGCATCGGAGGGACGATCCTCGACCAGCAGGATGCGGACACGACGTCCAGCCATTAGGCGGCCTTGTCGAGTGGGGGTTTGTTGAGGAGTAGCCAGTACATTCCCAACTCGCGGACCGCGTTGGTGAACTGGTCGAACTCGACGGGCTTGACGATGTAACTGTTGACGCCGAGCCGGTAACCCTCGATTATGTCCCGCTCTTCGCGCGAGGAGGTGAGCATGACAACCGGGATGGACTTCGTGCTGGGGTCTTCCTTGACCCTGCGCAGCACCTCGAGGCCATCCACCTTCGGGAGTTTGATATCCAAGAGGATCACCCTGGGCTGTTCGGCGACGTCCCGGCCGGCGTATTGACCGGTCGCAAAGATGAACTCGAGCGCCTCAGCGCCGTCGCGGACGAGATGGATCTTGTTGGTCAGCTTGTTCTTCCGAAAAGCATGAAGCGCGAGCTCGGCGTCGTTCGGGTTGTCTTCGACCAGCAGGATGTCTACGCTGCCGCTTTCAATTCCCATGTCGATGCACCTCCCAGGGTGAAGAAGAATGTCGCGCCTTTGTCGACGGCGGCCTCGCTCCAGATGCGGCCGCCATGCTTGGTGATGATCCGGTGGACCAGGGCAAGTCCGACGCCCGTGCCCTCGTACTCCTCGGCGCGGTGAAGGCGCTGGAAGACCCCGAAGAGCTTGTGCGCGTACTGCATGTCGAAACCCGCGCCGTTGTCCTTGACGAAGTAGATGGTCTCGCCTTCGGCATCGGTTTTAGCTCCAACCTCGATCCGGGCTGGTTGCCGCCCTTTCGTGTACTTGACGGCGTTGCCGATCAGGTTGACGAAAACCTGGTGCAAGAGGGCGGGATCAGCCTCAACCGAGGGCAGCGCATCGACCTTCAGCTCGATCTCGCGGCCCTCGGTTGCCGGCTCCAGCACCTCGAGGGCCCGTCGGACGATGGCGCCGGTGCTGACCCGCTGCTTGTTGAGCGGCTGGCGGCCCATGCGAGAGAACTGCAGCAGGTCGTCGACCAGCCGGCCCATTTGCTGGGCATTGGCGGCGACCAAGTCGAGGTAGCGGCGCGCCTCTCCCTGAATTTCGTTGCCAGATTCCTCGAGCAGGATGCGCACGAAGCCGTGGATGGCGCGCAGCGGCGCGCGAAGGTCGTGAGACACTGAGTAGCTGAAGGCTTCCAGTTCCTTGTTGAGGCTGAGGATGGCGTCCTCCGCCTTTTGCTGGTCGGTGATGTCGCGGGCGACGGCGTAGATCGACTGTTCCTCGGTTACCGGAACAGCGGTCCAGTCGAGCCAGCGGTAGGAGCCGTCCTTGCACTGGTAGCGGTTGCGAAAGGAGATGGTCTTGGCACCGTCGGCCAGCTTGGCGCCCTCGGCCATGGTTGCCGCCCGGTCCTCGGGGTGGACGAACTCGATATACGGTTTGGAGGTGAGCTCGGCGGTGCTCAGGCCGGTGACACGCTCCCATGAAGGGTTGACGGTCTTGAATACGCCGTCGAAACCGGCGACCGCGAACATGTCGGCGGAGAGGGTGAATATGTGGTCCCTGTCCTTGGCGGTTGCCTGCCAGGCGGCGAGGGCGCGCGAGAGGTCGCCGACCTCGTCGCTGCGCTCGTTGGCGACGAGCCTGGTGGGGCGACCGGCAGCCAGATCTCGCGCGCTGGCCGCCAGGCGGGCAACCGGAGCGAGAGTCGTGCGAGTTAGAGTCCAGCCGAGGATGGCGAGGATGACGGCGGCAACAACGCCCGCGGCGAAGAGTAAGTAGAAGCCCGTTCGGAGCCCTGTCCGGGCGTCCACAAGAGCCAGGCCGACCTGGTCATCGACGGCGGCCTGGAAGTTTCCGTTGGCGGCCCGGAAACGGTCGAAGAGCGCCTTGCCCTGCTGGGCTCGAGTTACGTCCCGGGCGGCGCCGCTCGACGCGTCCACCGCTGATTTCGCCTGCTCCGCCCAGGCCTGCCAGGCCTGCGCGGCGCTTTGCTGGGAGGTCAGCTCGCGGCGCAAAGCCGCATCCTGGACCGTGGCTCCCAGTTTCGAAAGCTCGGTCTTGACCTCGCTTGCGCCTAGGACGTAAGGCTCGAGAAAGGTTCGGTCGGCGCTATTCGCGTAACCGCGCAGCCCGGTCTCCTGGTTCACCATGCCGACCAGCAGAGCGCTGTTCGCCAGTTCAATCTGCCGGTCGGCATCGGCCCGCAGGTAACCATCCTTGGCAGTGGAGGCGCCGTAGGCCGAGACCACGATGGCCGTCAGGAGGGTGAGCCAGCCAGCGGCCAGGAGGAGGCGGGTGCGAGCTACGAGGGACGGGAGGCGCACAAGGGTAGAAGCGACCTGAAACGCATTGCCTTTCATAAGGGACTTCAAGTCACGAGTTCGTTACAAGCGGAGTGTCGATTATGCGACCAGCCGGGTAGCGTCAAAGGGTCCTGGCCAGATAGAAAGGGTTCCCGTGCCATGGCCGGAATCGCTTGCCAGCGCGACGATAACTCCCAGATAGCTGTCATACAGGAATCGGGCGAAGAAGAGGAAGGCGAAGAGCACCAGGGCGTAGCCCGCTATCCAGCGGCTGAGTGAGGGCAGTTGGATGAAGCGACGCATCCCGATGAAGAGGGCGAAGGACGCGGCATCGAGGAAGGGGAAGGCGTCGGTTCGATGCCCGATCAAGCCGAGGCCCGGGAGGATCACGCTGAAGCCCTAGCCGGTGCGCCGTGAATCCCGCCGCTGGCGTAGAGGAGCGTGTCGTCGATTAAGCCGCCGTCGATTCCACCCGAGTCACGACGCCGTGGCGCTCTCCTGTTGCTTGATGGTCTCCAGGACCATCCTGATCGCTCGGTCCCGCAGTTCAGGCGGGTACCGGTGCTTCGACGCACGCTTCGACGGTGGCGGCTTCGATGCTGGCATGGGCCACATCCTCCCAAAGAATGGAGAAGTGCGCGCCGAGTCTCGTGGAGTCGAATTAGCGGGAATGGCGTGCTGCTGTCCGACGAGGAGGACAGCATGGCACGAAGTGGCTACCCAGCGGAGTTTCGGCGAAGGGTTCCTGATTTGCTTGCGGCAGGTCGAGGCGTTGGCACGTATTCGCCGGAATACTTGGACCAGCATTGATCCTTGTGGCGCACGCCATCTCGCGCCAGTAACCGCAAGCTGGTTTCCCACTCGGTCGTTATATGGCCGTGGAGGGGAATATCGATCAACGTCGCGCACCCGACACCGCAATGATCTTTGACCTGATCTGCCGCTCGTGCGGTGCGTGTACCCAGCGAGCTTGGGATCCGACGGCGGCGGTTGGCGTCACGCTCTGCACAACGTGCGACTCGGCAATGTCGGTCATCGGGATCGACTTTCCGCGCGGCCGCCAGTCCGCGCCCTTGACCAGCGTCCTCGAGGTCATCCAGGGCGCGGGCATCGTTCCCGTCGCCGTCGAACGGCATGCGCGCGGCCGGCTGAGTCCTCAGGCGGCCTGAACCCTAAGCTGTCCCGGTGCGGTTGATAGACATCGACCCTGGCCGCCTCATCAACGACTGGTCGAGCCAGGGGGTGCGTGCTGCTGGCCTGGTACGCGCCGATATGGCTGCCGACATCAGTTGTCTCCGCTTCGACTCGAACGCGGTCCTGGGGCGCCACCCGACGGGGCGGCTGCAAGTCTTTGCGGTGCTCGATGGCAGGGGATGGGTGAGCGGACCGGACGGGCTGCGACATCCGATCGCCGCCGGCCAGGCAGCGTTCTGGGACAAGGGAGAATCCCATGAGTCGGGAAGCGAGACGGGGATGACGGTCCTGATCGTGCAGGCCGAGCGCCTCGACCCCGACAACCGCCCGGCCTAGTAGGCGGCCTTCATCGGCGTCTTCCAGCCGCGGGGCAGGGCGGCGGGGACCGCCACGGTTTTCGCTCCGAGAAACTCGGCGAGACTGGTGACGGCGCCGGCAACGTCAGGGCCGGCTGACGCGACCTCGATCCGGGCTTCGGTATGGATCGCCTTGAGCTCGAGCCGTTGCTCGGCGCGGTTCATCGCGACGTCGATCCGCCCAATTAGATCCTCGCCATGTAGCACGGACAGCACGTAGTAGCCGTAGCGCCGCCGCGCCACCGGAAGGTAGATCTCGAGTGAAAAATCGAAGTTGAACAGTAGTCGCGTACGAGCTCGGTCCCTGATCAAGTTGTCGAAAGGGGAGAGGAGGGTTGTTCGCGGTTGCCAGTCTCCGGCTTCGATGCGGTCGAGCAGCGCCACGTCCTCGGCATGGACATACCAGGAGCCGGGTAGGGTGGCCCCCTCTCCGCCGATTGCCACCGGGATGATCGTGCCCTGCTGTTCAAGGCGTTGCAGCGTGAGTGGGAGACCGGGATAGCGGCCGCTGATGAAGTGATGATTGATGTCGGCCGCTCGCGCGACCCCGAGGGCGCGCAGCGATCGCTGGGCGGCGATGTGCACGACGGCCGACGACGTCATGCGTTGCCGCGGTGTCCACTCCGGCAGGCAACGAGCGGATAGATCCCACCACCGGTTCCCGCCCTGCCGGCCGGCAACCATCACATCACCTCCCATCCAGAGAAACGCCAGCATCCGGTCGACATTCCGTCCCGAGTTCCAACCGCCCGAGGCCCAGGCATACTCGGACCGATCCTCGAAGACGCGAGCCGGGAGCGGGCCCCGACGCCGGAGCTCCCGCAAAACGTGCGCTCGGAGCGTCGCGTTCTCGCGCACCCACCCCTGGACGCGAGCTGCCCACGGCGTCTCGCCGCGCCGGTAGCGGCGCATCGTCTCGCGGTGGATCGGATAGTCCTCCGTCAGGACGATCGATGCCGCGTGGGCCCAATACTCGAATAACCGGCGTTCCTGCCAGAGGAGCCGGTCCAGATCGGCGGGATCGTAGCCGCCCAACCGGCTCCAGAGCACCAAACGGTGACTGGGTGCCACCGCGCTCACCGGATCGAGCTGGAGGCAGCCGAGCTGCCGGATCACGGCGAGCATGGTCCCTGGCGGCGGTGGTGGATTCGTCAGTCGCTGGGCGGCCACCGCCAACCGGCGGGCCGTCTGAAGCGAAATGGTTCGCATGTCAGGAAAGAGCCTAGAATTTTCTTCGGTGTCTGGCTTCTGGTTCTGGGTGATCGTCGCGATTGCCTTTGCCGTCGTCGAGGTCGTGACGCTCGCCTTCTTTGCGGTCTTCATCACGATCGGCGCGCTGGCGGCCGCGCTGGCGGGCCTTCTGGGGTTCGGCCTCCTGGTCCAGGTGATCGTGCTCGGAGTCGTGGGCGGCCTGGGGATCGCCGCGGCGAGGCCGTTCCTGGTGCAGCGGTTGCACATCGGCCGCCATCCCTTGCGATCGGGCGCCGACAGTATGATCGGCCTGGAGGGGGTGCTGACCGACCCCATCCTGGGGTCTAGCCGCCCGGGGCATCTCAAGGTTTCGGGCGAACTCTGGCCCGCGGTCACCGAGGACTCGAGCAGTGTTCCGGCCGAGACGCCGGTCGTGGTCACCGCGATTCGCGGAAGCACGCTTATCGTTCGCGTCGCGTCGTCGGCGCCCACTCCGTTCGCGTAACCAATAAGGGGGTTCTATGAACGCTTCGGTGATCGTCGGCGCCGTCCTTCTCTTACTCGTCCTCGTCCTGGTAGCTCGGACGGTCAACGTGATCCAGCAGGGCTATGTCGGGATTGTCAAGCGGTTGGGGGAGTTCCATTCCGTGCGGCAGCCGGGGGTAACGTTCCTGGTGCCGTTGATCGATGCCATGTCGACGGTCGACATCCGCGAAACCCCGCGCACGGGTGACAAGCAGGAGGTCATCACCCGTGACAATGTCACCGTCAGCGTCAATGCCACGATCTTCAGCCAGGTCGTAGATCCGAAGCTGGCCCTCTTCAGCGTCAGCAATTACTTTGTCGCGATCGACCAGCTCTCTCGAACCACCCTGCGTGCGATCTTCGGCGGGATGAGCCTGGACGATGCCCTCAGTCAGCGCGAACGGATCAACGCACAACTGCAGGCGCAGATGGAATCGGTCACCGATAAGTGGGGGATCCGGATCAACCGGATCGAAATCGTTGATATCACCCCGCCGCAAATGATCCTCAATGCGCTGGCCCTGCAGAAGCAGGCGGACCAGGAGAAGCGCGCCTTCATCCTGAAATCAGAGGGGCAGCAGCAATCGCAGATCAACATCGCGGACGGCCAGAAGCAGGCCCAGATCAAGACCGCCGAGGGCGACAAGCAGTCCGCGATCCTCCGCGCTGAGGGCCTGCGGCAGGCGACGATCCTCGAAGCCGAAGGTCGGGCGCAGGCGGTCGCGACCGTTTACAAGGCGATCAAGGACGCCGCGCCCGATCCAACGCTGGTGTCGATCCTCCAGCTGGACACGCTGTCCAAGTTTGCCGAGAGCGAGAACACGAAGATTGTCGTGCCGGTTGAGACCGCGGGACTCCTCGGGGCCGCGCAGGTGCTTCGGGGCGTGCTCGACGCGGCGCCCACGGGCGGGAAGTCATAGCCGAAGCGTCGACCGACGTCACGATCGAGCGGCTGAGCCCGTCCGAGCATGGGTCGGTCCGCTCGTTCCTGCGCGATCTGATGCTGGAGGAACAGCAACATTACGCACACCCCCAGTTGAGTGCCGAGCAGATCGCGCACGACGTCGAGCAGCCGCCGCCCGCGCAGTTCAGTGGGGAGAACGTCATTCTCGTTGCTCGCGTTGGTGGGCAGCTTACCGGCCTTTGCTGGTGCGTGCTCTTCGATCCGGGAACAGGGCTCGAGGGCGAGGTCGCCGAGGTCTATGTCGACCCCGACCATCGGGGCAGGGGTCTCGGCGGGCGCTTGCTGCGCCAGGCGATTGAGCTGTTCCGCGAGCGGAATGTCACTTTCGCCTGCGTCTGGACGCGCGAGAGTAACCCACAGGCGGTCCGGCTGTACGAAGAGGCGGGCTTCCGTCGCACCGAGCAGCTCGTCCTGACCTGGCTCCCACTGCCGGGTCGCTAAATACCGGGGATACAATGAGGTCCCTCGATGGCCACCGATCCCCAGTTCGTTTCACCACCGCCACCAACTGAGCCGCCGGCGCAGGTTGTCCCGCCCGCGACACGTGCGTCAAGGGGTCGGCAGCCGGGCATCCTCGGCATCATCCTGATCAGCGCGCTTGTTGGCGCGATCGTCGGCTCCGCCGCCGCCGTCGTGGTGGCCGGCCGGCTGGTCAAGACCACCGGGACCGGCAGCGTGCTGGCTCCGCTTGCGCCCGTGACGAACAACGTGACCGAGGAGTCGGCCGTCATCAACGTGGCCAACCAGGCCGGGAGGGCTGTGGTCGAGATCAAGACCACGATTTCGTCGCCGGACATCTTCGTCCAGCAGGAGCAGAAGGGAATCGGCTCCGGCTTCATCGTCCGGGCGGACGGCTACATCGTGACCAACAACCACGTCGTCGTGAATGCCAAGCAGCTGCAGGTCATTCTTCGAGACCAGGGAAAGACGTATGACGCCCGCGTGGTCGGGACCAGCCCTCTCGATGACGTGGCGGTGATCAAGATCGATGCCCAGGATTTGCCCACCCTCACGTTCGGTGATTCCCATGCGATCAAGGTGGGCCAGCTGGCGATCGCGATCGGGAGCCCGCTCGGCCAGTCGAACAGTGTGACCAAGGGCGTGATCAGCGCACTGCACCGCTCCCTCAAGGTTCCGGATCCCACCAACCCAGGAGGAACCGAGGACATCCTGAACGCGATCCAGACGGATGCCTCGATCAATCCCGGGAATAGCGGGGGACCGTTGCTCAATTCCGCGGGCCAGGTCGTCGGGATCAATTTCGCGATCGAGCAGGCGCAATCCGGGCCCGGGCTGGGGTTCGCGCTCGATGGTGACGCGGCGCGCGACATTGCGAATCAGCTGATCCAGACCGGGCATGTCAACCAACCGTTCCTGGGCGTGAGTTATGAGCAGATGGATGAGACGGCCGCCAAGGCGAACAATCTGGTGGTGGGCGCCTTGATCACCGATATCCAGGCCAACTCTCCCGCAAGCAGCGGCGGCCTTCGCATTCACGACGTAATCGTCAAGGTTATCGACCAGTCAATCGACGACGATCATCCCCTCAAGGATGTCCTCCGGCAATATCGCTCCCGGCACAAAGATTTCCGTGACCGTGTTCCGCGGTGGCCACAACCAGGCATTGCAGGTCACGCTCGGAACGCACCCCTGACCGCGACCACGCCGCCGCCAACGCCGCCGCCAACGCCCTCCTCGCTCATCGATGGAGCCGTTCGAGAAGCGGTTCGCAGCATCCCAGGCTGGCCCGACCCGCCGCCGCCGCTCCCCGCGGTCATCGTCGAGCGGGCGCAGAATCCTGCCCACGGGGACTACTCGGTCACCCTGCCGCTGAAGCTGGCGAAGACGCTCCATCGGTCGCCGATGGCGATCGCCAACGACCTCGCATCGAGCCTCAGCCTTCCGGCCACGTTCGGCCACGTCGAGATCGCCCCGCCGGGCTTCATCAATCTGCGGCTGGAGACCGGGTGGCTCCAGTCACAGGTGAATGTCATTGTCGAAGCCGGCCACGCCTGGGGGCGCGGGACCGTCGGCGACGGGCACCGGGTCCAGGTGGAGTTCGTGAGCGCAAACCCCACCGGACCGCTGCTCTTCAGCCATGCGCGGGGGGCGGTGGTCGGGGACGTCGCCGCGCGAATCCTGGAAGCCTCCGGCTTCGCCGTTCAGCGCGAGTACTACATCAATGACAAGGGCAAGCAGATCCGGCTCTTCGGTGAGTCGGTCCGGGCCAGGATGCGCGGAGAGCCGGCGCCGGAAGGTGGCTACAGTGGCGACTATCTATCGGACATTGTCGACGTCGCGCGGGCGCGGGGCATAACGGATCCGATCGCCCTCGCGCAGGTTGGGATGGAGCTCGTCCAGACCCAGATCTGGGACGACCTGAAGCGGCTCGGGATCCGGCACGACCAGGTCTTTCTCGAGAGCAGCCTTTACGAGGGCTTCGATCAGGAGACGATGCAGAAGCTTGCCGCCCTGGACCGCATCGTCGAGAAGGACGGGGCGATCTGGTTTCGGACCGGGACGGAGAAGGACGAGGTCCTCTTTCGCCGGGATGGTTATCCGACGTACTTCGCCTCCGACATCTTCTACCACCGCGAGAAATTCGAGAGGCGGGAATTCGACCGCGTCATCGATGTCTGGGGCGCCGATCACCAGGGGCAGGTGGGACGGCTCAAGGACTCCCTCGCCGTCCTCGGAATCGACCCGGCGCGGCTCGTCGTCCTGATGGTTCAGTTGGTGTCGGTGAAGCGCGGATGCGGAAATCGTTCGGATGTCGAGGCGGGCCGGCGTCGGGATTTCGCTGAAGGAAATGCTCGACGAGGTCGGGCCGGACGCGGTCCGCTACTTCTTTCTCCTGCGGTCCGCGGACGCCCAGATGGAGTTCGATGTCGACCTGGCCAAACAGCAGTCGAGCGACAATCCCGTCTACTACGCGCAGTACGCGCATGCCCGGCTCGCCAACGTCCTGGCCCTCGGCGCGTCCTCCGGCAGCGCCGTGAACCTTGAGCGGCTCGACTCCGAGTGGGAGCTGGACTTGATTCGCATCATGCTGCGGTGGCCTGACATCGTGCGCGAGGCCGCGGAAGCGATCGAGCCGCACCGCCTTGCCTTTTACACGGATGAGCTTGCCGCCAGCGTCCATCGCTTCTACAAGAATTGCCGGGTCGTCTCGGAGGACGCCGAGTTGACCGCGACCCGCCTGCACCTCACGCGCGCAGCCCGAACCACCCTGGCCAATGCGCTTGACCTGATGGGCGTCTCGGCGCCCGCGCGCATGTGAGCCGCCGCTAGAATCAGGCCCGTGGAAATCACCTATTTCGGCCTGAACTCCGTCCGGCTACGCGGGCGCGAGGCCGCCGTCCTGATCGATCCCTACGATCCGAAGCTCGGTCTGTCCCCCGTCCGGCTCAACGTGCAGGTGGTGGTGCTCACGCCATGAGGACCCCACGCATTTCAGCATGCAGGGGCTCGGCAACGACTATCACCTGGTCACTGGGGCGGGCGAATTCGAGATCAAGGGGATCGCGCTGCATGGCATCCAGACCTATCACGATCGGAAGAAAGGCGCCGAGCGCGGCAAGAACACGGTCTATGTCATCGAGGTCGACGACCTGCGCGTCTGCCACCTCGGTCACCTCGGGCACGCCCTCGACGAAGCCCAGCTCGAGGCCATCGGGAGCAAGGTTGATGTGCTGTGGTGCCAGTCGGCGATGGGAGCCACATCAACGCCACCGAGGCGACCGAGATCGTGAACCAGATCGAGCCGAAGCTTGTCGTCCCGATCTCCTACAAGCTGCCGGGTCTCAGCCTGCTGGCACAGAACCTCGAGGGGGTCGAGAAGTTCGCCAAGGAGATGGGGGCCACCGACCTAACGCCGCAGCCGAAACTGCAGCTGACATCGAGCCCGACGACGGAGGAAACGAAGCTGGTCATCCTCGAGGCGCGCGGCGCGGCGGTCGGTTCAGCCGTCGAGTAGACGCGCCTATCCGGTCGGCTTGCCGTGGTTCCGTCGCCCGCGCGTCAGCCGCTGACCTGCCATCCGGGCGCGCTCGAGTCGCACGGCGCTGTCGATCAGTCCGAGGTGGCTATAGGCCTGCGGGAAGTTGCCGCGGGGTGCGCCGCTCAGCGGGATCCGCGCCTTCGGCGAGCAGGCCGAGTCGGTGACGAAAGCGCGACCAGGCGCTCGAGCTGGCGCTCCGCGGCGTCGAGGCGGTTCAAGCCGATCAGCCCGTCGACGTACCAGAAGCTGCAAAGCAGGAACGCCGCGCTCAGATAGCCCTGGTCGTCGCGGCAGTCGTAGCGGCGGACATAGGCCCCGTCGACGAGCCGCTGGCTCAGCGTTTCGATCGTCGCGCGCATCCGTGGGTCGGTCGCCGGGAGGAAGCCGAGGACCGGCATTTGCAGCACGGCGGCGTCGAGACACTCATCGTCGTAGGCCTGGGTGAAGGCGCCGATCTTCGGATTCCAGGCGCGCGTCTCGATCTCGGTGCGCAGGTCGGTCGGCGGCCCGCTCCCAGGCCTCGACGTGGGCAACGTTGCCGGTCCCGCGAGCCAGCGTGATCGCCCGGTCGAGCGCGACCCAGCACCAGAGCTTCGAGTGCGTGTGATGTTTGCGCTCCCCCTGGAATTCCCAGATCCCGTTGTCGGGTTCGCGGCTCAGATCCCAGATCGAATCGGCGAAGCGCTCGATGACGTGCCAAAGCTTGGTGGAGATGAAGCCGCCCTTCCGTTGGTACACCGCCATGCAGTCGATCACGGCGCCGAAGACATCGAGCTGTCGCTGCCCGGCCGCGCGGTTCCCGATCCGCACCGGACGGGCACCGTCGAAGCCGGCGAGGTGTTCGAGGTATTGCTCCGGGAGATGAGCGTCGCCGTCGACGCGATAGACGATCTGCATGTCGAAGTCGTGGTCGTACGCGCGGTCGCGGATCCAGTTGATGAAATCGGCCGCTTCCTGCGAAAAGCCGGCGCGGAAGAGTGCCGCGATCCCGTACGACGCGTCGCGCAGCCAGCAAAACCGGTAATCCCAGTTTCGATCGCCCCCCACATCCTCGGGAAAAGACGTGGTCGGCGCGGCCGTCAGGGCACCCGTCGGCGCGTAGGTGAGCAACTTGATGACCAACGCGGAACGGCGGACGGCTTCCTGGAAGGGCCCGGTATAGAGGCACTGGTCGAGCCACCCGACCCAGAAGGCTCGCGTCCGCTCGGCCAGATCCGTGGCGTCATTGCTACTTGGAAAGTTCCGGCCGAGCGCGAAATACCGCTCACCGAACCCCAGCGTGAACCAGTGTTGCTTGCCGGGCTGGAGCGTGAAGCGGAAGACGAAGCGCGGGCGGCCGTCGACGTCCTCGACGGTCCCTTGCATCGGCATTGTCGAGGAGAGGATCACCTCCTGCGAGCCGCCGGAGGCCAGCACGATGCCCTCGCGTTCGGCAAACGTCGTCCGGGCGCGGCCATAGCCGGGGGACGGGTCCAGGATGCACTCGACCTCGACCGGTCCTCCTCGCGCCTCGACGCCCCGGCAAATGCGTCGAAGCGAGATCAACCGATCGCCTTCGGTGAAACACGGCATGAAGTCGGTGACGACCAGGGTGCCGTCGGCGCGGTGGAAGGTCGTGGTCAGGAGGTTGCTGTCGCGGATGTAGGCCTGTTCGCCAGCCGGCACGGGGTTGATCGGCGCAATCCGGAAGGTGCCCCCACGCTGGCGGTCGAGGACGGTGGCAAAAATGGAGGGCGAGTCGAACCGTGGATAGCAGAACCAATCGATGCCGCCGCTCACCGAGACGAGCGCCGCAGTCTCGCAGTTGCCGATCAGGCCGTATGGATACATGCTCAGACCTCAGACCTTACGAGATTGGAACGCAGCGTGCAGCAGGAACTTGATGGTCATCCGGGCCGCCGTCCACCTGAACGGCTGTTCCCGTCCGCGACGCGGTAGAATAATGCTCCCGGTGCCGAAGTACGTCTTCGTGACCGGCGGCGTGGTCTCCTCGATCGGCAAGGGGATCACGGCAGCGTCCATCGGGACCATCCTGAAGGCCCGGGGCCTCAGCGTCTCCCTTCAGAAGCTGGACCCGTATATCAACATCGACCCCGGCACGATGTCGCCCTACCAACACGGTGAGGTCTTCGTGACCGACGACGGAGCCGAGACCGACCTCGACCTCGGCCATTACGAGCGTTTCATCGACACCAACCTGAGCAAGGCCAGCAACGTGACCACCGGGAAGATTTATGCAGAGGTCATCGCCAAGGAGCGACGGGGCGACTACCTTGGCGGGACGGTGCAGGTCATCCCCCACGTCACGAATGAGATCAAGGAACGCATCACGCGCGTTACCTGGGAGGACAATCCCGACGTCGTAATCGTCGAAGTTGGGGGAACCGTCGGCGATATCGAGTCGCTGCCATTCCTCGAGGCGATCCGCCAGCTCAAGAATGACCTCGGGCGGAAGAATGTGTTCTACGTCCACCTGACGCTCGTGCCCTTCATCGAGGCTTCCGAAGAATTCAAGAGCAAACCGACCCAACATAGCGTTGCCGCGCTGCGCAGTATCGGTATCCAGCCCGACGCGATCGTCTGCCGGTCGGAACGGCCGGTCAGTGTCGCGCTGAAGGACAAAATCGCGCTGTTCTGCGACGTCGACCGGCGCGCGGTGATCTCCGTGCCCGATGCGGCGTCCATTTACGAGGTTCCACTCGTGCTCGAACAGGCGGGCCTTGGCACGGTCATCGTCGAGGCGTTCGAAATGCCCGCAGCGACGCCCGACCTCAGCGACTGGACCGAGCTCGTGCATCGCATCCAGCATCCGGGCGGATCAGTCCGGATCGGCGTGGTCGGCAAGTATCTGCCCGCCCCGGACGCCTACATCAGCGTCACCGAGGCGCTGCGACATGCCGGCGTTCACCACAACCTCCGGGTCGACATCAAATGGATCGCCTCGGAAACGCTCGAGGAGGGGGATCTGCGCGCCCTGGAGGGGGTGGACGGCGTGGTCGTGCCCGGAGGGTTCGGTCACCGCGGTATCGAGGGCAAGATCGCGGCGGCCCATTTTGCCCGAACCGGCCTCGTGCCCTACCTTGGGCTCTGCCTTGGGCTGCAGTGCGCCGTGATCGAGTTCGCCCGGGACGTGCTCGGCGCGCCGGACGCCAACAGCACGGAATTCAATGCCTTCACCGGGCATCCGGTGATCGACCTGCTCCCGGAACAGCGCGATGTCGCCGACAAGGGCGGCACGATGCGACTGGGGCTCTACCCATGCAAGCTCCAGCCGGGGACGAAGGCGGCAGCGCGCCTACGGGGAGCCCGTCGTCTATGAGCGTCATCGGCACCGCTTCGAGTTCAACAACGTCTACCGGGAGCCGATGTGGGAGGCCGGCATGATCTTCTCCGGCACCTCGCCGAACGATCGCCTCGTCGAGATCATCGAACTGCGGGATCACCCATGGTTCGTCGCCTCCCAGTTCCACCCGGAGTTCCGATCGCGCCCGAACCGGCCGCATCCCCTGTTTCGCGACTTCGTCAGGGCCGTGGCCGTGCGCGCGGGCGTCCTCAGCGAAAGTACCGCCGAGCGGGCGCCGGCCGCTTCCTCCGACAACATCGAAGCGCGTGAGGGCTGAGAAGCCCGCGCCCACGCAGCGGGAGCCGTCGGCGCTGCGGGATATTCAACCGAACGTCGGCTTGGAGCTGGTCCGCGCGACTGAGGCGGCGGCCCTCTCCGCCGGGCGCTGGATGGGGAATCTCGACCGCGAGGGCATCAAGGCGACCGCCGTCTCCGCGATGCGCGACGCCCTCCACGGGGTCCACATGCGGGGTACGGTCGTCATTGGCGAGGAGGCGGGAGGCCCGCTCTCGGTCGGTGAGGCCGTCGGTGACGGAAGCGGGCCGGCGTGCGACGTGGCGCTCAAGCCCCTCGACGGGTCGACACTCGTCGCCAAGGGCCTGCCAAACGCGGTGTCGGTCATTGCCACCGCGCCGCCTGGGACGCTGGTCAGGGCGCCGGTCGGGATGTATGCCGAGAAAATCGCCGTTGGACCCGAGGCGCGCGGCTCGGTGGACGTGACCGATTCGGTGGAGAACAACCTGCAACGGGTGGCGTTCGCGAAAAAGGTCCAGGTGTCGGACCTCACGGTCGTGATGCTCGACCGGCCTCGCCACCAGGCGCTCAGCGACCAGGTTCGGCAGATCGGCGCCCGCATCACCCTGCTGAGCGATGGTGACATCGCCGCGGCGATCATGGCGACGCTCGACGGGACGGGGATCGATGTCATGATCGGGGTGGGTGGCCTTCCGGAGGCGATCCTGGCGGCCTGCGCGCTTAAATGTCTTGGTGGGGATCTGCAGTGCCGGCTCTGGCTTCGCTCCAAGGAAGACGAGGAGCGGGCGCGGGTAGCCGGCTTCGAGGACGCTCGCCGCGTTTACTCGGTCGATGACCTGGTCATGGGCGACGACGTGGCCTTTGCGGCGACGGGGGTCACGGACGGTGAATTTCTGCATGGAGTCATCTACCATCACGTCTGGGCGGAGACCGAATCAATGGTTTTTCGGAGTAAGAGCGGAACGGTCCGCCACCTCGGGACCAAACATCACGTGGCGTTACGGTCGGCCGAGGGGACGCAGCGAAAAGTCCGCTAAGACAGTTGCACGGTTTGTGCAACTGCACCTGGGTCGTTTGACTCTGCGCCGTGCGGGCGGCTAGACTGACCGGCGTTTTGTCAAAAAAAGCCTGGACCCGTGCCGCTTCACGGCTGGCCACCCACGCATGGGTTCTGCTGCTGACCCTGGGCGGTGCCGCGCTGGCCCCACTGGGCCTTCATCAGCCGTCGATCGAGGCGCTGGCCACCAGCGCTGGCGGACGCACCCTCGTCTCGACCGGAAGCTCCGACCGGCCCCTGCGCGACCCGGCCCTGGCGCTTCGATTTCACCTGCCGGCCACGGTCGGCGCCGACGTCGTCTCGCCGGAGCAGACGGTCGGCAGGCCGACGGAGAGTCTGCACCATCTCGGTCGGTTCATCTGGCCGGCGCGGGGCATCATCACCACGTACTTCTTTCCGTATCACCCCGGAATCGATATCGCGGCCGCCGAGGGCACCCCGGAGGTGGCGGCCGATGCCGGGCGCGTCGTCTTCGCGGGCTGGGGCGCGTTAGGTCTGTACGTGGAGATCGACCATGGCAACGGCTTTCACACCGTCTACGGCCACATGTCCCGCGTCGACGTCAACGCTGGCGAGCAGGTCAGCCCAGGGCAGGAGATTGGATCAATGGGCTCCACCGGCCGCTCGACCGGCCCGCACCTCCACTTCGAGGTTCGCTACCTCGGGACACCCCAGAACCCGCTCGATTTCTTGCCCTGAGGTTCGCGCGGTAACGTAAGGCGCGTGCCCAGTCTCCTGACGGCGACCCCCGACGGTCGCCTCGATGCCCACCCGTCTCTTCCGGCCCTTGCCCGGAGCGGCTGGGATCTCACGTCGAGCGATCATCTGATTCCGGCACCGCCCGGCACCACGCTCGTGCACCTGCCAGGCCGGTTCGCCGTCGGCGGGCGCGCTGGGTCCCAGGTCTCCTTAAAGGCGGGCAACCGCCTCGCCGCCGCGGCGGTGCTGCCGCCCGGCTACCTGCGGACGCTCCTGCCCGCGTACGAACAGGACCCCGCCGCGCCCGTGCTCCCGCTCTACGGCTATGCCGCGGTGGGCGTCATCGACGGCGAGGTGCGGGTCGCCGCGCTCCGTACCGACCGATGGGACGCCTGGGATCCACAAGCGCCTGAACGGCAGAATCTGCCGCCGGCGCTGCGCGCCGCGCGGCGCGCGCTCCCCGGGAACCGGCTGATCTCACACCTCACCACCTGCGCCACCGAGTACCGCTGCCTGACTGCGCAGAACGTCTTTCTGAGACGGGGCGAAGGCGCGATCCCGGTCTCGCCCGCCTGCAACGCGGCCTGCCTGGGGTGCATCTCGGAACAGTGGGGCGAGGTGGCCTCCCCGCAAACACGCATGGGCTTTGCGCCGTCGGCGACCGAAATCGCCGAGCTGGCCGCCTGGCATCTCAGCGCCGGCCCCGATAACTTCATCAGCTACGGCCAGGGCTGCGAAGGGGAAGCGCTTACGCGAGGCGCCGCCCTGGTCGACGCGACCCGCCGGGTCCGTGCCGCGGCGCCTGGGGCGACGATCCATATCAATACCAACGGGTCCCGACCTGACGTGCTGGATCGCTTGATCGCCGCCGGAATGAACTCCATCAGGATCAGCATCTTCAGCCTCGACGACGCTCGTTTCCGTGCCTACTATCGGCCCGTCGGGTACGGACTGGCGGAGGTGGCGGAATGCGCCCGCCTGGTGCGGGCCGCCGGCGGGCAGGTGACGATCAACCTGCTGACCTTCCCAGGCATCACGGATGCGCCGGCCGAGATCGATGCGCTCGTCGCGTTTATCGACCGGCATGAGGTCAACCAGGTACAGTTGCGGACCCTGAACGTCGACCCCCTCTGGCTCCTCGACCGGATCCCAATACGAACGCGAGGCATCGGCATGCGGGCGTTCGTGGCGGAGCTTCGCCGGCGCTGCCCCGGCCTCCATCTCGGGAACTTCACCAGGCCGTGGCCGGTTCGCACGCGGATCTCGGCCTGAATTCGGATCTGGTTAAAAGTTGGCGGTCGTGGGCATCCTTTGAGTAATGGCTCAGCTATTCCCGAAAGACAGGGACCCGGCGCAGGGTATGGCGGACTATGGCTACGGGACGGATCGCCCCGTGCAAGCCGATATCCCCGCCCGCCAGAACACGCCAGGCCGTCGCAACGGCGGGCTCGCCGCAGGGGCGCTGGCCGCCCTCAGCCTGATCGCGGGCAAGCTCCAATTCGTAATCCTGGCCCTCCTCAAGTTCAAGGGTCTTGCCTTTACCGTGGTCTCAACCGCGGTGACGGCGCTGCTCTACGCCCAACTCTTCGGTTGGGCGTTCGGTGTGGGCATCGTGGCGCTGATCCTGGTCCATGAGAGCGGCCACGTCGTGGTCGCCCGCGTGATGGGCCTGCCCGTCACGCTCCCGGTGATGATTCCCTTCCTCGGGGCCTTCGTCAGCATGAAACAGCAGCCGCGAAGTGTCGCGCAGGAGTCCGTCATGGCGATCGGTGGGCCTATCCTCGGCTCGCTGGCGGCCGGGCTCTGCTACCTTGGCTACCTCGCGATGCCGGGCTCCAGCACCGGCCAGTTGCTGCGGGCCCTGGCGTACTTTGGCTTCCTGATCAATCTCTTCAACCTGGTCCCGGTCACGCCCCTTGATGGTGGTCGGGTGCTTTCGTTGCTGTCCAAATGGTTCAACGTGGCGGGCCTGGCGATCGCTGCCGGCCTATTCCTGTTCGGGAACTTCCACAGCCCGGTTCTGTTCCTCGTGCTGATCTTCGGCGCCTTCAGTACGTTCCAGCGCTTCCGGTCGACCACCCTCAACCCGGCCTACTACGCGGTCGACGGCCGGACAAAGGTCATCATCGGCTCGCTCTATCTCGGGCTCCTCCTGGCCCTCGGCCTGGGGATGCTCAGCACCTCGGCGATCCTGAATTCGAACGGCTGATAAACTAGGAGGACTCGTGAAAGCTACCATTCATCCGACCTACTACCACGACGCAGTCGTCCACTGCCTTTGCGGCAACACCTTCGTCACAGGTTCGACACAGAAAGAGCTGAAGACAGAGGTCTGCTCCGTCTGCCATCCGTTCTTCTCGGGCCAGCAGCGGATCGTGGACACCCAGGGCCGCGTCGACCGCTTCACGCAGCGCCAGCAGCGGAAGAGATAAGCAAGCCGGCCGTTGCACGGCTGGTGATAGCATCATGGCGGCTGTGAGCCAGGACAAGTTCTTCTACGGCGGCCAGGCCGTGCTGGAGGGCGTCCTGATGCGGGGTCGCACCACCTATGCGGTGGCGGTCCGACGGCCAGATGGCGAAATCCAGATCATGCGGGAGCGGCTGCGCTCCGTCGTCTACACCCACCCGGTCTGGAAGCTCCCATTGCTGCGTGGTCTCGCCGGCCTCTGGGAGATGCTCCACCTCGGCATGAAGGCCCTGATGTGGTCGGCCAACGTCCAGGCCGAGGGCGAGCAGCTCGAGCTGAATGCCAACGTGATGCGGGTGACGATGGGGATTGCGGTCGTGGGCGCCGCCTTCTTTTTCCTGGGAATCCCCCTGCTGGCTGCCGGCTTCCTCAGCCGCGGCCACGGCAACCTCTTCTTCGGCCTGGTCGACGGGCTGGTTCGGATTGGGCTCCTGCTCGCCTACCTCTACGCGATCTCCTTCAAGAAGGAGATCGCGAGGCTCTTTGCCTACCACGGTGCTGAGCACAAGACCATCAATGCCTTCGAGGCGGGCGTGCCCCTCGATGTCGCCAACGTTCGCACCCAGAGCACGCTCCATCCCCGATGCGGCACCGGGTTCCTGCTCGCGGTGATGGTCGTCAGCGCATTTGTCTTTGGGCTGGTCGGCCGCCCGTCGCTGCCCGTCCTGTTGCTGTCCCGCCTCGTGTTGATTCCCTTGATCGCCATGCTTGCCTATGAGTTCATCCGCTTCGCCGGCCGGAACCGGAACAACCCCGTCGTCAAGATCCTCATCATCCCGTTTCTCCTGACGCAGAAGCTCACGACCCGCGAGCCGGACGACCGGCAGCTGGAGGTGGCCCTGGCATCGTTCCAGGCGGCCCGGCAGGAGGAACAAGAGGCCGCGGCCTGATGTTCGAGCAGCTCGAAGCCATTCGGGCGCGGTACGACGAGATCACGCGGTTGCTGTCCGATCCAGGCATCCATGCCGATCTCAAGGAACTGCAGCGCCTCGGCAAGGAGCAGGCACAGCTGCGCGAGCTGGTCGAGCTGTACGAGGCGTACCGTCGCGCCGACCGGGGCATGACCGAGGCGAAAGAGCTGGCCGAGCATGAACGCGATCCGGAGATGCAGGCCTACGCGCGGCAGGAACTCGAACGCCAGCAGGCCGAGCGGAATCGCCTGGAGGCGGCGCTCAAGGTTGCGCTGATCCCAAAGGACCCCAACGACGAGAAGGACGTGATCGTCGAGATCCGCCAGGGGACCGGTGGGGACGAGGCGGCCATCTTTGCCGCCGACCTGTTCAAGATGTACGGGCGCTATGCGGAGGCGCATCGGTGGAAGGTTGATCTCGTGTCCGAGAGTCAGACCGAGCGCGGCGGGTTCAAAGAGGTGGTTTTCGAAATCCGGGGAAAGGGACCCTATTCGCGATTGAAATTTGAGAACGGGGTCCACCGAGTGCAGCGCGTGCCGGAAACCGAGGCGCAGGGACGGATCCACACCTCGACGGCGACCGTGGTCGTGATGCCGGAGGCCGAGGACGTGGACGTCGTAATCAATCCGGACCGGCTCAAGGTGGACGTCTTCCGCTCCAGCGGTCACGGCGGGCAGAGCGTCAACACGACGGACTCGGCGGTGCGCCTGACCTACACGCCCGAGGACGGCAGCCCGCCCCTCGTCGTCTCCTGCCAGGACGAGCGATCGCAGCTGAAAAACCGCGCCAAGGCGGAAAAGGTCCTGATGACCCGGTTGCTCGACCGCCAGATGGCTCAGCAGCACGCGGCTCTGACCGAAGTGCGTCGCTCGGCCGTCGGATCCGGCGACCGCAGCGAGAAGGTCCGGACCTACAACTATCCCGAAGGCCGCATCACCGATCACCGCATCGACTTCAAGTACTACAAGCTGCCGCAGTTCATCGGTGACGGGGACATGGACCCGGTGATCGATCGCCTGATCGCGTGGGACCAGGCGAACCGCCTGAGCGAGCCGCCTAATGGCGCTCGCCACTGACCAGGGCACGGTCAAGGCCCAGCTCGCGCGCACGCGGGCGACGCTGAAAACGGCCCGCATCCCATACGCGTGGCTCGACGCGGAGATCCTCGTGGCGCACGTCCTGAAGACCTCCCGGGTGCGGCTCCACACCCACCCGGAGGTTCGCCTCAATCCCGCGCAGCGAGCGCGACTGGCACGCCTGGCAGCGCGGCGCGCGGCGCGAGTCCCGGTGCCCTACCTGACGGGTGAGCGCGAGTTCTACGGATACCGCCTGACGGTGACACCGGCGGTGCTGATTCCGCGGCCCGAAAGCGAGCTGCTGGTCGATCTGGGGATCGAGTGGCTGCGGGCTCACCCGACGGCGCGGCGCGTGATCGACCTCGGCACCGGCAGCGGCGCCGTCGCGATCGCGGTGGCGAAAGCGGTCCCGAAGGCTCGCATCGAAGCCAGAGACGTCTGCGCCCGAGCGTTGCGCGTCGCGGCCGGCAATATCGCCCGCCACCGGCTGCGGTCGCGCGTGCGCACCACCAGGGGCAACCTGTTGGACGGCGCCGTCCCAGCGGATCTGATCATCGCGAACCTGCCCTATATCTCCGAGCGGCAGAAGCGGGTCCGTCCGAGGGAACTCGAGTACGAGCCGGCGCTTGCGCTCGACGGCGGCGCGGACGGTCTCGAGCTTATCCGAGCCGCGCTGGCGCAGGCACCGGTGGGGGTCAAGGCGGGTGGGGCGCTCCTCTTCGAGTGCGACCCGTCACAGGCCCGCCGCCTCGTCCGGCTGGCGCAACGCCGGTGGCCGACCGCCGCCGTGACCGTGCACAAGGATTTGGCGGGACGCGATCGTGTCGTGCGGATCCTGACGGCGTGACGACCGAGCGCTGGCCTGCCGATGCGGCGGCGATCGCCCGCGCGGCATCTCGCCTGCGCGACGGCGCCGTGATCGCCTTTCCCACCGACACCCTCTACGCCGTCGGCGCCCGGGCCGGCGATCCGGCAGCCGTGCAACGGCTCTACCAGGTGAAACGACGGCCGCCGGCACAGCCCCTGGTGCTCCTGGTGCGGGGGAGTGATGACTTTGCGAAGGTCGCGATCGTGTCGGCGGAGGCGGCCGATTTGATGCAGCGGTTCTGGCCCGGCCCGCTCACGCTCGTGCTCCCCGCGCGATCGGGAGAGGCGGGGGCGACGATCGCGGCCCGTGCGCCCGACCATCCCGTCGCCCTCCAACTCCTTGCCGCCCTCGATGAGCCGATCGCCAGCAGCAGCGCCAATCAGGCCGGCTCGCCGCCGCCGTCCGATGCCGACGCCGTCCTCAGGGGACTCCCGGGTGAGCTGGACCTGGTGCTCGATGGCGGTCCCTGCCGGTTAGCGCAGCCGTCCACCATCCTCGATCTCACCGGTCCGGTTGCCCGCATCTTGCGCGCCGGAGCGATCCCGGAAGCGGCGCTGCAACGGCGCTGATCGCGGCCCCGTCCGATTCCGGATAATGAGCGGGTGCTGCAGGCGACGACCGACCTGACCAGCAGGATCGACGCCGTCGACCCGGAGGTCGGCGCCGCCATCCGGGCGGAGTTCCAGCGGCAGCAGTACACCCTCGAGTTGATCCCCTCCGAGAACATTGCCAGCCCGGCGGTGCTGCAAGCCCTGGGTTCGCTGCTGAACAACAAGTACGCGGAGGGTTATCCGGGCAAGCGGTATTACGGTGGCTGCGAGAACGTCGACGTGATCGAGACCCTGGCGATCGAACGCGCGAAGGCGCTCTTTAACGCGGAGCACGCAAACGTCCAGCCCCATAGTGGGACGACCGCGAACTATGCCGTCTACGCGACGCTGCTCAAACCCGGTGACACGGTGCTCGGGATGGACCTCAGCATGGGTGGGCACCTCAGTCATGGAAGTCCGGTCAACTTTTCCGGCAAGCTCTACCACATCGTCCCCTATGGGGTCGATCGGGAAACCGAGCGAATCGATTACGACCTCCTCGAGCGGCAGGCGAAGGAGGTGCGGCCCAAGATGTTGCTGGCCGGCTACAGCGCCTACCCGCGTACGCTCGACTTTGAGCGCATGGCGGCGATCGCGCGTACCGTCGATGCCATCTTCTTCGTGGACATGGCGCATTTCGCCGGCCTGGTGGCGGGCGGCGCGCACCCGAGCCCGGTGCCGTATGCCGACTTCGTCAGCTTCACGACCCACAAGACGATGCGCGGACCCTGGGGAGCGATTATCCTCTGCAAGGCGAAATACGCGGCGGAGCTGGACAAGAGCGTCTTTCCCGGTATCCAGGGCGGCCCGCTCAATCATGCCGTCGCGGGCAAGGCGGTCATGCTGGCGCAGTGGAAGACACCCGAGTTCAAGACCTACGCGCAGTCGGTGGTGGCCAACGCGAAGAAACTGGCCGAGGGCCTGACCGGCCACGGCCTGCGTCTGGTGAGCGGCGGGACCGACAACCACCTGATGATGGTCGACCTGCGTCCGCTCAATCTGACCGGGAAAAAAGTCCAGGAGACCTTCGACACGGTCGGCATCACCGTGAACAGAAATTCCATCCCCTACGACACGGCCAGCAAGTTCAACCCGAGCGGCATCCGCCTCGGCAGCCCCTCGGTGACGACGCGCGGGATGGGTCAGGCCGAGATGGCGCAGATCGCGGACATGGTGGCGGAGTTGCTCACGCACATCGATGATCGGACCGTTCACGAACAGGTGCGCGCCCGGAGCCGGGCGCTGTGCGAACGATTCCCACTGCCGTACTGACCGGCTTCGTCCTCACCGACCCGACCTTCTGGAAGACGTTTTCGCCTGACCGCTTCGCGCCTGCCGCGCGCCCCTTCCTGCTCGCCCTCGCCATCACGGTCGTGGTCGTGATCCCTGTCCGCTGGCTCGCCTTCCGCATCGGCGCCGTGGCCGAGCCGGGCGGCCGCCGAATTCACCAGCGGGCAACGCCGGTGCTTGGCGGCCTCGCCATGTACATCGGCTTCGGTCTCTCCGCCGCGATCTACTCGACCAGCCGTCAGACCGAGGGCCTGCTCCTATCGGCCGCCGTGATCACCGGCCTGATGGTTCTCGACGACCGCGGCGGGATCGCGCCCCCGATCAAGCTCGGGTTCCAGCTCCTCGCATCCTTGCTGGCGGTCATCGTCTTCGGCATCGAGATTAAGTTCATCAGCCTCCCTGGCCACGACGTCGTCAACTTCGCCCCGGCAGTGGCGATCCCGCTGTCCCTGTTCTGGTTCGTCGGCATGCAGAACACGATCAACTTGATCGACGGCGTCGACGGGTTGGCGGCCGGCGTGGTCGCGATCGTCGCGGGAGCGATCATGCTCGCCGCGATCAGCCTGTCCCGGCCCGACATCGTGATCCTCGCCGGCTGCCTGATCGGCGCCTGCCTCGGGTTCCTGATCTTCAACTGGCATCCCGCGCGGATCTTCATGGGTGACACCGGCAGCAACTTCCTCGGATTCACACTCGCCGCGCTGTCGATACTGTCGGTCGCCAAGGTCGCGGTCGTCATCTCCCTGGTGGTCCCGATCCTGGCCCTCACGATCCCGATCCTCGATACCGGCCTGGCGATCCTGCGCCGCCGAGTGCGAGGCCAGTCGATTGCGACCGGCGACGCCGAACACCTGCATCATCGGCTCCTGGACTATGGCCTGAGTCCTCGGGAAACGTCGCTGGTCTTTTACTTTGGGACGGCAATCTTCGCCGCGCTTGGCCTGGCGATCTACGGACACAAGAAGGTTTTGCTCGGCGCCATCATCCTCCTCGTCCTCGGGATCGTCGTGATCCTGGGCCGGCGACGGTCACGCTGAACCAGCCGAGGTTGAGGTTGGTTACGGCCCTCGCCCGATTGCGGCGCGAATTTGCCGCCTGTTAAGCTTTTCCCGGTTGAGGCCGAATCTCGGAGGCAGTGATGGCCCCGACGGATAAGCGCAAGGACCCCAGCATGCTGGCTGCCTTGGGCACGGCATCCGGCATCGGCCTACAACTCGGCGCGTCGGTGCTGGTGGGACTCGGGCTCGGCCTGCTTCTCGACCGGTGGTTGCACACGCCGCCGTGGTTTCTGTTGATCGGGCTCTTACTGGGAATCCTGTCTGGTGGGTATAGCGTGGTCCGGATGGTGTTGAAGGAGATCAAGCGTGGTCAGTGAGCTGCGCCGATTTCAGCGCCGCGCGGGCGCCATGCTGGCGGCCGTGGTCCTGACGCTGTCAGTCGTCCTAGCGCTTTTGGGCTACCGCGCCGCGATCTCCGGACTCCTGGCCGGCGGCCTGCTCGGATTCGCGAACCTCACCTGGATGGTGTCGAGCGCGACGCGGCTGATGGGGCAGTCGGCCAGTGCCCGAAGTATCCAGGCGGTCGCGTTCGTTCGATTCCTGGCCATCGCCGCTCTTCTCGGGCTCATCCTGATCGTCGGCCACGTCAATCCCGTCGGCGCGGTTGTCGGGTACGGTCTCTTTCCGATCGCCGCCGCCGCCGCGGGATGGCGGTTTCTTGGCAATGTGTCGGTGCCAACATGACGGGCCTTGCCCGATTGGCGATCGACGTCACCCATCCGACGACGACCATCGGGGGGATTACGTTCAACGTTGACACGATCCGGAACACGGTGATCGTCTGCGCGGTCCTGGTCGTGTTCGCGATCATCCTACGGCGCCAGCTCCAGCCAGGCATCCCCAGCCCGCTTCAAAATGCGACCGAGGCGCTGGTCGAGTACATCGGGAACCTCACCGAGGAGACCCTTGAAGGGCGGGGGATCGCGCTGGCTCCACTGGCGATCACGCTGTTCATCTTCCTTCTGATCGCCAACTGGCTCGGACTCATTCCGACGCTCAAGTCGCCGACCAATGATTGGAATACGACCCTCGGCCTGGCGTTGATGGCCTTCGTTCTCGTGCAGTTCTACAGCATTCGGAAGCGCGGGTTCCTCGGTTTCCTCAAGCACCTCTTGCTGCAGCCCCCGTTTTTCCCCTTGACCGTGATCGATGAGCTGGCGAAGCCCCTAACGCTCTCCTTCCGGCTCTATTTCAACATCTTCGTCGGCGAGCTTCTCCTCACCCTGATCATCGTCCTGGTCCCACCCTGGGTCTCGTGGCTGCCAGGTGCGGCCTGGACCCTTTTCAGCCTCTTCGTCGGCGCCGTTCAGGCATTCATCTTCACCGTCCTCACGGTCTCGTACATTGCAGTCGCCACCGATGTTGAATCCGGACACGCATAGGAATCAAGGAGGAATAGGTTGGAACGAGCAATCGTATTGGGTGCAACCGTCATCGCGTTTGGACTCTTGTTGGGATTGAGCGCCCTTGGTGCCGGGATCGGTGACGGACTGGTATCGAGCCGCACGGTCGAGGGTACCGCCCGTCAGCCGGAGATGCAAGGCCGGCTCTTCATTCTGATGGTTATCGGCATCGGCTTCATCGAAGCGCTGCCGATCATCGGCCTGGGCCTGGGCTTGTTCCTCGTGTTCGCCAATCCGTTGTTGGCTCAAATCACTGGCAAGTGATCCTCCTCGACGCCGGACTCCTGACCATCAACGGGACGCTGATTGCGCAGCTCCTGGTGTTCCTGGCGATGCTCTTCATCCTGTCGCGCGTGGCCTGGGGGCCGCTCGTGAAAATGCTCGAGGCACGGCGTGCTCGCATCCAGGAAGGCATCGAAGCGACCGAGCGCGCCAAGCGCGATCGCGAGGCTGCCGAGCAGGAGTATCGGGCCAAGCTCGAAGAGGCGCGCCAGGAAGCGCAGAAGATGGTCGATCAGGCACAGCGGATGGGGGAGAGCCTGCGCCAGGAGCTCGAGGAGAAGGCCCGGGAACAGGCGGCCCAGATCGTCGCCCAGGCCAAGAAGGAAATCGAGCAGGAGCGGGAGCGCGCCGTCCAGGGCCTGCGTGCCGAGGTGGCTGACCTGGCCGTGATGGCGGCGGGTCGGATAATCGGCGAGACGCTCGATCCGGCCAAGCATCGCAAGCTGATCGATCAGGCGATCCAGGAGGCGGAGCTGCATGCCTAGTGCCAGCAACATCGGTCGCCGCTACGCGATGGGCATTTTCCAGCTGGCGCAGGAAGAAAAGGCGATCGACACCTGGCGCTCCGACATCGCGAAGCTCGACGAGCTGCTCGCCGACGATGTCCTGCAGGCCGCGTTTCAGAATCCTGCGGTCGACATGAAACGCCGGATGGATCTGGCGGCGCGGCTCGCGCCCGAGATGCGGCAAAAGACGCTGAACTTGATGCGGCTCTTAATCGAGCATCACCGGACACGCGAGATGCCGGCGATTCGGCAGGAGTTCGACCGCTTGGCCGATGAAGCGTCGGGGATCGTGACGGCGACCATGACGACCGCGATCCCGCTCGAGGAATCCGAACGCAAGCCGATACGAGCAGGCGTTGAGTCGGAAACTCGATCGGCGGGTGCGGCTCGGATTCCGGACCGATCCGGCGGTGATTGGTGGCGCGACGATTCAAATTGGGGATCATCTGGTGGACGCAAGCGTCCGGACGCAACTGAACCGGCTGCACGAAGACCTGTTGCGATAAAGGGACGAGGAGAACAATTGGGAATCAAGTCAGAAGAAATCAGCAGCCTGATCAAGAGGCGCATCAAAGACTTCGATGTGCCGATCCTTTCGGCGGACGTCGGGATCGTGACCGAGGTCGGCGACGGTATCGCCCAGGTCTACGGGCTAAAGGGCGCGCAGGCTTTGGAATTGCTCGAGTTCAAGGGTGGCACCAAAGGCGTGGCCTTCAACCTGGAGGAGGACTCGGTCGGCGCGATCATCCTCGGACCATTCGAGGAGATCAAAGAGGGCGACGAGGTTCGAACCACGGGCAAGATCATGCAGGTCCCGGTTGGCGAGGCCCTCGTGGGCCGCGTAGTGAATCCCCTCGGTGAGCCGATCGATGGCAAGGGGCCGATCGACACGACGAAATTCGCGCCCATCGAAAAGGTCGCTCCCGGTGTCATCACTCGTCAGCCGGTCGATACACCGCTCCAGACCGGCATCAAGGCAATCGATGCCATGATCCCGATTGGCCGCGGCCAGCGCGAGCTGATCATCGGTGATCGGCAAACCGGGAAGACCGCCATCGCCCTCGACACCATCATCAACCAGAAGGGTCAGGGCGTCATCTGCATCTATGTCGCGATCGGACAGCGCGCCGCGACCGTCGCGCAGGTCGCGGCCACCCTCGAGGAGCACGGCGCCCTGGAGTACACGATCATCGTCGCGGCGACCGCCAGCGACCCGGCGCCCCTGTGGTACATCGCCCCCTATGCCGGCTGCTCGATGGGCGAATACTTTATGGACCAGGGGAAGGATGCCCTGCTGGTCTACGACGACCTCTCCAAGCACGCCTGGGCCTATCGGCAGATCTCACTCCTGCTGCGCCGGCCGCCGGGCCGGGAAGCCTATCCGGGGGACGTCTTTTACCTTCACTCGCGTCTGCTCGAGCGGGCCGCGCGGATGAGCAAGGACAACGGCGGAGGTTCCCTGACTGCGCTGCCGATCATCGAAACGCTCGCGGGCGACATCTCCGCGTACATTCCGACCAATGTCATCTCCATCACCGACGGCCAGATCTACCTGCTGACCGACCTGTTTTACGCGGGCATCCGGCCGGCAATTTCGACCGGTCTGTCCGTTTCCCGCGTCGGGGGCGCCGCGCAGATCAAGGCCATCCGGCAGGTGGCCGGGCGCCTTCGTCTCGACCTGACCCAGTACCGAGAGCTAGCCGCCTTCGCGCAGTTCGCGTCCGACCTGGATAAGCGAACCCGGGACCAGCTCGAGCGTGGCAAGCGGATGACCGAGCTCCTCAAGCAGGGGCAGTACCAGCCGATGCCGATCGCCCAGCAGGTGATCGTGCTCTTCGCCGGCGCGAACGGCTTCCTCGACGATGTTCCGGTCGACAAGGTCGAGGCCTTCGAGAAGGAACTGCTGCGCTATCTCAGCAGCTCGCACGCCGAGCTCGAACAAGGGATCACCAAGGAGAAGGCGATCTCCGACGATACCGAGAAACGGTTGCGCGCGGCGATCGACGAGTTCAAGAAGTCGAGCCCGCTGGTGCAGAAACAGAAACCGGCTGCCGAGAAAGTGGAGCAGCCGGCACCGAAGGGTGGGGCGCTCCAGGGTGCACGAGCGGCGACCGAGCGCGAGAGCAAGAAGGGGCAATAGCAGACCACCATGGCCACCCTCGCCGAGATTCGCCGCCGCATCGCCAGCATGAAGAACACGCAGCAGATCACGCGTGCCATGCAGGCCGTGGCCGCGTCCAAGCTACGCCGGGCGCAGGCGCGTTCAGAGGCAGCGCGGCCGTATGCGGACAAGATTGCCGAGGTCTTGACCGAGGTCGCCAGTCGCGTCACGAGCTACCAGCATCCGTTCCTTGTTCCGCGGCCGGTTAAGAAGCGACTCCTCATCCTCGTCACCGCCGATCGTGGCCTGGCCGGAGGGCTGAACGTGAACGCGTTCCGGGTCGGGCTCAATTACCTGAGGCAGGGCGAGGGCAATTCGATCGATGCAATCGGGAGGAAAGGCCGCGATTTCTTCCGGCGGCTGCGTGTCCCGATCCTGGCGGAGGTCACCGGGTTGGGTGACCGGCCCGAGTTGAAGGATGTCCTGCCGGCGATCACGGCGGCCGTCGACGAGTACATGGCCGGCAACGTGGACGAAGTCGCCCTCGTCTACACGAAATTTGTCTCGACAGCCAGGCTCGAACCCACCGTCTCGATCCTGATCCCGGTCAAAGTGCCGGAGCGCAAGGAGGGGCCGCGGGTCGATTATCTCTATGAGCCGGAGGCCGACGAGGTCCTGTCACGGCTTCTGCCTCGCTACGTCGAGGCGCAGGTCTATGCCGCCGTACTGGAAAACCAGGCCAGCTTCTACAGCGCGCAGATGGTTGCGATGCGAAATGCCACGGACAATGCCGGCGAGCTGATCAACGACCTGACGCTGCTGCGCAACAAGGTGCGGCAGGCGACAATCACGAAGGAATTGATGGAGATCGTGGGTGGCGCCGAAGCGCTGGCCGCCGGATAACAGGAGGCTCACACATGGCGATTGCCGAGAAAGCGAAAGCAAAAGACGACGCGAAGCAGACGGGGCGCATCGGCCACGTCACCCAGATCATCGGGCCGGTCGTCGACGTCGCCTTCGAATCGAATGAGCTTCCCGAGATCAATCATGCCCTGGAGATCGACCGCGAGGGTGGACGACTGGTGCTGGAGGTCCAGCAACACCGCGGCAACAACGTCGTGCGGACGATCGCCATGTCGACCACCGACGGCCTGGTCCGCGGCACCGAGGTGCGCGACACTGGTGGCCCGATCACTGTCCCGGTGGGGAAGGGGACGTTGGGCCGGATGATGAACGTCATCGGCGAGCCGATCGATGGAAAGGGGCCGATCAAGAGCGAAGGCCGGCTTCCGATTCACCGGCTGCCCCCGCCGGTCGACCAGCAGGAAACCACCACCACGATCCTCGAGACCGGCATCAAGGTCATCGACCTCGTCTGCACGTTCGCCAAGGGGACCAAGATCGGCCTCTTCGGCGGTGCCGGTGTTGGGAAAACGGTCATCGTCATGGAGTTGATCCGCAACATCGCCACCGAGCATGGAGGCTTCTCCGTGTTCGCCGGTGTGGGCGAGCGGACCCGCGAGGGGAACGGCCTCTGGCTCGAAATGAACGAGTCGGGCGTCATCGACAAGACGGCACTGGTCTTTGGACAGATGAATGAACCCCCTGGCGCCCGCGCCCGAGTTGGTCTGACCGGCCTGACCCTCTCGGAGTATTTCCGGGACGAGTACGGCCAAGACGTCCTGCTCTTCATCGACAACGTCTTCCGCTACACGCTGGCCGGCAGCGAGGTCTCCGCTCTGCTTGGCCGGATGCCCTCGGCGGTCGGCTATCAGCCGACGCTCGCCACCGAGATGGGCGACCTGCAGGAACGGATCACCTCGACCAAGAAGGGCTCCATCACCTCCGTGCAGGCGGTCTTCGTACCCGCGGACGACTACACAGACCCCGCCGTCGCCACGACGTTTGCCCACCTGGGCGCCACAGTCAGCCTCTCCCGCGCCATCGTCGAGCGCGGCATCTATCCGGCGGTCGATCCCCTCGACTCCTTCTCTCGGATCCTCTCGCCCGATATCGTTGGGGAAGAGCACTACCGGGTCGCTCGCGGCGTCCAGCAGTTGCTGCAACGGAACAAGGAACTGCAGGACATCATCGCCATCCTGGGGATGGACGAACTCTCGGAAGACGACAAGCTGGTTGTCGCACGGGCTCGGAAGGTCGAGCGCTTCCTTTCGCAGCCGTTTTTCGTGGCCGAGGTGTTCACCAACCGGCCTGGAAAATACGTGCCGTTGAAGGAGACGATCCGCGGCTTTGCCGAGATCCTGGATGGCAAGCACGACGATCTGCCTGAGCAGGCCTTCTACATGGTCGGGACGATCGACGAGGCCGTTGAGGCCGCCAAAGAAGGCGGCGCAAAGGCGCCAGAGGCCAAGGCCGAGGCAAAGAAGCCGGACGCCGAGGCAAAGAAGCCGGATGACGAGGCAAAGAAGCCGGACGCCGAGGCAAAGGCGAAAAGCTAGTCCATGGCAAAGCTTCACGTCGGCATCCTGACCGTCGAAGGCGTTCGCTTCGAGGGGGAAGCTGATTTCGTAGTCGCCCCAGGCTCTGAGGGAGAACTCGGGATCCTGCCGAAGCACATCCCCCTGCTGACGTCGCTGGCGCCCGGTAGCGTCAAGGTCCGAAATGACAATGAGGAACAGTTCTTCTTTGTCTCCGGCGGCTTCCTCGAAGTGCGACCCGACCAGGTCACGGTGCTCGCGGACTCGGCGGAACGCGCCGACGACATCGACGAGGCTCGGGCCGAGGAAGCGCGCCGCCGCGCCCAAACCGCTATCGAGCAGAAGGCCTCCGACGCCGACCTTGCCGCCGCCACCGGAGCTCTCGCCCGCGCCGAGGCGCGCCTGCGCCTCGCCGAGCTGCGCCGTCGCCGGCGACAATAAGTGGTGTCGCCGCATTGTGCGGCGGGCATGCTAACTTAAGCGGCTAGTGGCCCAGCTCCAGATCGAGGGGGGAACTCGATTGGTCGGGCGAGTCCCTATCAGCGGCTCCAAGAATGCCGTCCTCCCGATCCTGGCGGCCTGCCTGCTCACGGACGAGGATTGCCGCCTCAAGAACGTGCCCCGCCTCGAGGACGTCTCGACCATGGCGGAGTTGCTGAGGCGCATCGGGGCCCACGTCGAGTGGTCCCCAACCGATCGCCAGCAACTCCGTGTCAACGGGGGCGGCCTCGCCCGAGGAGACGTTCTGTCCGCCCTTGCCAGCAAGATGCGGGCCTCGTTCCTGCTCATGGGCCCGCTCATCGCCAGGCGCGGCGAGGCCAGGGTTCCCAAGCCCGGGGGCGACGATATCGGAATGCGGCGGGTCGAGCAGCATCTGGTCGGGCTTCGCGCCATGGGCGCGCGCGTCGAGCAGCAGGATGGGGAGTTCGTGGCTCGGGCGGATCGCCTTCGGGGGGCGACCATCATTCTCGACATGCCGACGGTCACCGGCACCGAGAACCTGATGATGGCGGCGGCGACGGCCGACGGCATCACGACGATTCATAATGCCGCCCGCGAGCCCCACGTCGTCGACCTTGCCCTCTTCCTGCTAAAGATGGGGGCGCGAATTCGCGGGATCGGCACTGACATCCTGCAGATCGATGGGGTCCGCGAGCTCAGCGGTGCAACCCACCGCGTCATCCCGGACAACATCGAGGCGGGGACCTACGCGTTCGCGATCGCGGCCAGCGGAGGCGATGCCACTGTCGAGGAGATCGATACGGCTGAGCTCCGGGCCGTCATCTTGAAACTGCGGGCTGCGGGCGTAACCGTCGAGGAGGAGGAGCACGCGCTGCGGGTCATCGGGAATGGCCGCTTGCAGCCGGTCGACGTCACGACCTGGCCCCATCCCGGATTTCCGACGGATCTCCAGGCCCCCTTCGTCAGCCTCATGACGCAAGCCGATGGCCGCTGCGTGGTCTCGGAGGCGGTCTTCGAGAATCGCTTCCAGCATGTGCCCGAGCTGCGCAAGCTCGGCGCGGACATCTACGTCGAAGGTCGCAGCGCCATCATTTCGGGTCCAAGCCACCTCCACGGTGGGTCGGTGCGCGTGCCCGACATCCGCTCGGGCGCGGCCCTCGTGGTGGCGGCACTCTGCGCTCGGGGAACGACTCTGCTGGAAAACATCTTCCACCTGGACCGCGGCTACGAGGATCTGGTCGAAAAGCTCGAAGGTCTCGGCGCGCATGTCGTAAGGACCGAGAGCCCGACGCCCGATCCGCGGCCGGACCTCTCCAAGGTCGTCGGGGATTGACCGGAAGGTGCTCTCGAAAAAGATCGGCATCGACCTGGGCACCTCGCGGATGATGGTCTATGTCAAGGGCGAGGGGGTGGTTGTCAACGAACCCGCTGTGATGGCGACCGACCAGCAAGGCGAGCACGTCCTGGCGGTGGGCCGGGCGGCGGCGGAACTCCTTGGACGTGGAGGGACCGCTCGCGAGGTCCGTCCCGTTGGCCAGGGGAACGTCGTCGATTACGAAGTCGCCGGCACCATGCTGCAGTACTTGATCGGCCGGATCGTGGGCCGGCAGCGAATTTTTCGCCCCGACATCATGCTCTCGGTCGCGCCGACCGTGACCGGCGCCCAGCGGCGGGTCGTGCTCGAGGCGACCATGCAGGCCGGGGCCAAGACCGCCTACTTGATCGACAAGCCCCTGGCTGCCGCCATCGGTGCCCGGCTGCCGGTCTCCACGACCGACGGGCTGCTGATTGGAAACTTCGGGGCAGGCTCGACCGAGATTGCCGCCATCGCCTCTGGCGAGGTGCTCGCCATGGAATCGATCGCCGGCGGCAGCCGGGCGCTGGATGAGGCGATTGAGGCGCTGGTCCAGCGTAAACATGGGGTCCGGCTCAAGCGCGGCGAAGGGGAGCGCCTCAAGGTGCAGATCGGCTCGGCCACGCCCGCGCGGGCAGACGGCGCCATGGAGGTCGAGGGACTGGATGCCGGCGGCCGGCCGGTCAAAATCCGCGTTGGATCAGCTGAGGTTTGCGAGGCCTTGTCCGAGAACCTGGCGCAGGTCACGGCATGCCTGGCGCGCGTCCTCGCGGAGGTTCCGTTGGCACGCCAGGCCGCGCTCCGCCGCAACGGCCTGATCCTCACCGGCGGAGGTGCACGCCTGCGCGGACTGGCTGAACTGCTCGGCCCGCGCACCGGCCTCCCCGCCAGGGTGGCTACCGAGCCGGAGACGTGCATCGCGCTCGGGACCGGGATGGCGCTGGACAACCTGGCCGTGGTTCGCCGCGGTCAGCACTACATCACATGACCGAGAACCGCTCGCGAACCGCGATCGTCCTGGGCGGACACGTTCGCGAGGCGTTGATGGCGCAGCCGGTCGTGCGCGCGATTCCCGGCGCGGTCATCTTTGCCGCGCCTGAAGCGATCGGGACGCTGCTCGGCTTGCCGGCGGTTGGCCGCGCGTTCGTGCTCGACGGATCCCTTCGCCGCTGGCTGGCCACGTATCGCCGGCTCCGCACCGGGGCGATCGACCGGGTCGTGCTGACCCCGCCGGTCAGCGCGCGGGCCGCGGCTCTCGCCTACCTTGCCGGCGTACCGCTGCGCGTGATGCTCGATGGGCGCTTTGGCTTGATCGCCACCACACGGGTGCAGGGGATTCGCGGGCTGGATCCGGTCGACGCGAACCGGCGGCTGGCCAGCGCGGTCGGGCAGGGGAACGTCCCCATCGGTTCGATCGAGCTGCCGACCGTGCAGCCGCCGGCGGCGGTCCGGCAGCGCGTGCTCGAGCGATGGTCGGGATTCGCCGAGCCGGGCGCCTACCTCGTGCTGCTCCCGGGACGCGGGTCGTGGTCGGGACAGCGGCCCGGTCAGACCTGGGCCGCTGAGCGATTCGCGGTCGTGGCCAATCAAGCTGGGGCTCGGCGCCTGGTGATCCTCGGCGGCCCGGGTGACGAGGCGATCGTCCGTGAGACCCGCGCCGGCATCGCCAAGCCGGCGATCGCCGCCAGCCTGGGCGACCTTACCATCGAGGAGATGGCGGTGATCGCCCAGGGAAGCCTGGCCGTCCTCGGCCACGACGGCGATGCCTTGCATGTGGCCGCGGCCAGCGGTGCGACCGTCCTGGCCCTGCTCGATCGTGGGGCCGTCGAGCCACGCGGGCCGCGGGTCACGTCACTGCCGGTCGAAGACTTCGACCGGCTACCGGCGCGCACGGTGGTCGATGGCCTCGAGCGTCACGTCCGGGTCACCAGTTACGCCTGACCTCCGGGTCGCGATGGATGGCCGGTCCCTTGGTGGGAATGAGGCCACCGGTGTCGGTCGATACATCCATGCCCTGCTCGCGGCCTTTCGCGAGAGCCCCGCGGTGTCACTGCGGCTCTACCGGCAAAGCGGGCCTCGCGTGATCGGCCCACACCTGTTGACCGGCGCTCGAATGCGGATGGACAGGACGATGCTGATCCACGGCCCGGCGAACGCGCTGCCGCTGCTTCGCTACGGGCTGCCGGGCATCGTCACGGTCCACGACCTGGCTATCTATGACCATCCGGAATGGTTTCCCAGGGGCCAGTGGTTCGCGACCCGGGTCGTCGTCCCTCAGTCCGCTCGGGGCGCCCGCCTGGTGATCTGCCCGTCCGAGGCCACGATGCGGGCGGTGATTCGCATTCTCGGGGTTCCCGCCGAGCGCTGTCGAGTCGTTCCGCACGGCGTGGAGGCGGACTTTGGGTTGCCGGCGGCGCCCACCGTCGTCGCCGAGGTCAAGGCTCGGTATGCCCTTCCCGAGCGGTACCTGCTGCAGGTCGGGACGATTCAGCCTCGTAAGAACTATCTGACCACGCTTCGCGCACTGGCCAGGATCCCACTCGCCGAGCGAATCCCCCTGGTGGTGGCCGGCAACTTCGGTTGGGATTACGAGCCGGTCGTTCAGGCGGTCGCGGCGCTCGAGCTCAAATCCTGGGTGCGCTTCATCGGCTACGTCGGCCCTCGCGACCTGCCGCCCCTGTATCAACTCGCGCGTGCCGTCGCGTTCCCGTCCCTGGACGAGGGCTTCGGCCTCCCCATTCTCGAGGCCTTCGCCGCCGGTGTTCCAATCGCAGCCTCAACCGCCGGCGCCATTCCCGAAGTCGCCGGAGACGCGGCCCTCCTGTCATCGCCTGAGGACGACGCTACCCTTGCCGAGAATTTGCGGCGGCTGATCCACGATGAATCGCTCCGGCAGCACCAGATCGCGGCCGGCCGGGTCCGGGCGGTTCGGTACACCTGGCCCGCCTCCGCCGAAGCGCACCGCCGCGCCTATCTCGAGGCGGTCGCTGCCTGAGGTGCCCGGGTGGGTCGCGAGGCATCGTCGAGCACGCGCCAGATCTGTGTCGCCGCCCGCTCCCACGTGAACGTCGCGCTGCGCGCCGTGCCGGCCGTGATCAGGCGGCGTTGCAGCTCGACGTCGTGGGAAAGTTCCAGCATCGCCTGGCCCCAGGCGCCGGGGTCCTCGGGACTCAACAGGATCCCGGCGCTGCCGACGATTTCCGGCAGCGCGCCGGCATCCGAGGCGAGCACGGCGGTCCCACACTGCATCGCCTCGAGGACAGGAAAGCCAAAGCCTTCGAAGCGGGACGGAAGCGTCAGCGCCAGCGCGCCGGCGTAGAGAGCGGGCAGGTCCTCGGCCGGCACATAGGCGAGGTTCTGCACGCCGTCGGCGGGGGGTGTTCCCTCATGACCTGATCCGGCCATCACCAGCGAGGCCGTCAGGCCCCGGCGGCGGGCGTCGGCGAAGGCGCGCCGCAGCATCCCGAGGTTCTTGCGCGGATGGTTTCGGCCAACATAGAGGTAGTACTGGTGCGGCAGTTGGTATCGATCGATCACCGCCTGCACCGCGGCGGCGGTCGGAGGGACCATGCGCGGGTCGATTCCAGAGTGCACCACGGCAATCCGCTCACTGGCAACGTGATAGAAGCGCTGAAGGTCGTTGGCCGTTGATTGCGAGACGGCGATCAACCGCCTCGCGCGCCGGGCCATCGACCGAGTCATCAATTCGAGGTACCACCACGCCATGGAGCGGTAGGCGGATCGTTCTCGTCGGTGGCCGACGTCATGGATGGTGGCCACCGCCGGAAGCCGCAAGCCGATCGGGATGACGTGGCTCGGCACAAAGACCACGTCGGGCGGGTCTCGATGCAAGGCCTGGCGAAAACGCCAATGCGTCCACAGCCGCGGGAAGGGGATGCCGCGCCAATCCACCTCGGCACTGAGCCAGTCGGGCCGCTCGTCGGCGTTCCCGTAAACCCGAAGCGTGCGAACGTCCCTGGCAGCGGCAAGCGCCTGGATCACCTGGCGCGCATAGACTTCGGTTCCAGACGGTTGAGGACGGAGGGCCGGCGTGCCGTCGACGGCCGCAATCACATCGATGCCCCCGTCATCAGGGACGATCGCCACCCTTTGCTAACATCCGCGACGTGCCAGCCCCGGAGGCGATGCCCGACGGCATCGTCGTCGATCTGTTGTTTGCCGCGCGGCCATTTACGGGCCTGGATCATCACGCCCTCCACATCCTGCGAGGATTGCACCAGATCGGATGGTCGGTCGATGTCCTGGTGCCAAAGAGCGCGGTGGCTGCGATGCAGGACGCGCTGGCGGGACATCGTGTCATCGTCTTTCCTGATGTTCCGCGGGGACTTCGACTCGGCCGCGAACAATGGTCGATCCCCTGGCGGTTCGGCACGCGGCCACGCTCGGTGCGCCTCCTGCACTCGGTCACGGGCGTGGGCCCCATGTTCAGCGGCATCCCCCTCGTGCTCACCGTCCCGGATCTCACCTATCGATTTCACGCACGCTCGATGCACCCACGGGCTCGGTGGTATTTCGGCTCGCTGGGCCCGCCGAGCATCCGGCGCGCGCGCCAGTTGATCGTCTCCTCGGAGGCAATCCGGCAGCAGGTCATGGATCTGTACCATATCGCGCCCGATCGAGTCTCCTCCGTGCCGCTCTGCGCCGATTCCGCGTTCAGCCCCCGTCCGGTCGCCGAGGTTGCCGCGGTGCGCAAACAATTCGGCTTGCCGGAACGCTACGTGCTTTATGTGGGGACGATCGATCCGCGCAAGGACCTGGCGCGCCTGCGGGCCGCCTACGAAATGTTGCCGCCCGACCTCGCCGACGATTCGGCCCTCGTCTTTAGCGGGCGGATCAACCGGGGCGCCGAGCGCCTCGCCCGCGAATTGCGACGGCCCGGCCGGCGTGGCCACGTGATCAACATCGGCTATGCGCCCCGCGAGGCACTGCCGGCGCTCTACAGTGGCGCGTCGATGTTCGTCTATCCGTCGCGCTACGAGGGATTCGGTCTGCCGGTGCTGGAGGCGATGTCCTGCGGGACGCCGGTTGTGGTCTCGGGGACGCCTGCCCTCGCCGAGCTCGTGGAGCAGTCCGGGGTGGTGCTCCGCACCGAGAGCACCGAGGAGCTGACCCAGGCGATCGAGCGCCTGATGCGATTCGACGCCGAGCGTCTGCGGCTCGGCGAGCTTGGGCTCGAGCGTTCCGGCACCTACAGCATCGCGCGCATCGGTCGCGAGACCGCCGAGGTGTACCGCCGGGCGCTGGCGGCGTGACCCGGATCAGCCTGCTGGGAATCCCGATCGACGCCGTGACGGAGGCGGAGGCGGTCGACTGGGTGGCCGCCGCCCTGAGTGACGGACGGCCCCGGATGATCGTCAGCGTCAACCCGGAGCGGATCATGCAGGCGCTGGCCGATCCGTCGTTTGCGGCGGTGGTGCGGGCCGCGGACTTGAGCCTGGCTGATGGGGCCGGTGTGCTCTGGGCCGCCCGCCACATCAAGCGGCCCCTCCCTGGTCGGGTCTCCGGCGTGGATTTCCTCTACGCCCTGGCGGCGCGGGGCGCGGCCAAATCTTGGCGCTTCTTCTTTCTCGGCGGAGGACCGGGTGTGGGCGAGGCGGCCGGAACAGCCCTGGCCACGGCCTATCCGGGATTCGAACTTGTCGGCAGCTTCGCCGGTTCGCCCGATCCCGCCGACGACGCGGCCAGCGTGGCGGCCGTGCAGGCGAGCGGGGCCCAGCTGGTCTTTGTCGCCTACGGCGCGGCCGGGGAGGAGGCGTGGCTGGCGCGCAACCTCGGACGGAGTGGCGCGGTGGTGGGCATGGGCGTCGGGGGCGCCCTGGATTTCATCTCGGGGCGGGCCCGGCGTGCGCCGCCGTTCATGCGCGACCACGGGCTCGAGTGGCTCCACCGGCTCAGCCGGGAGCCCTGGCGCTGGCGCCGGATGCTGGCCCTGCCTCGATTTGTTGCCCACGTCATCGCAGGCGGTCGCTGATGACCGAGCTTGGTTCGCGATTGCACAAGGAGTGTTCTTCGCCCACCATCACCTGCGGGCCAGCCCTCCAATGAAGGGAACCTTGTGACCCGGCCGTTATAGCTGCGACCGCCCCGAAGATCGCGGAGGCCATTTCGCAACACAGGAGGGCTCGTGGACGTGCCCCATTGGGCCACAGGAATGGTACGGCGTGTGACCAGTCGGGTGCTGCTTGTGGTCCTCCTCTTTACCGCGATCTTCAGCCTGGCAGCGGTCCCACCGTTGGACCCGGATCTGTGGTGGCACCTCGCGAATGGCCGGCTGATGCTCGCACTGGGCGGTTGGCCTCACGTGGACGTATACTCCTTCACCGCCGCGGGCCATGCATGGGTCATGCATGAGTGGCTTGCCGATCTTGGCATGTTCCTCACCTATCAGGTGGGTGGTCTCCCCCTGCTGGTCGGGCTCTTCAGCGGCGTCGTGGTGGCGGCCGCCATCTGCCTTTTCACCGTGCTCAAGGGGAGCGGCCTGCATCCGACAGCCGCCGCGGCTCTGACGCTCGTCGGGGCGCTGGCGGGATCGACCGCCTGGGGCGCCCGCCCGCAGCTGCTGAATCTCCTGTTCGCCGCTCTGCTGGTGGTTGGGCTCCAGCGCTACCGACGCGGGCACTTTCGCGCCTGGTACCTGGCCCCTTTCCTCTGGCTCTGGGCCAACGTGCATTCGGGATTTCTCGTCGGCGTGATCATCGGCGGGCTGTTCCTTCTCGGTGAGGCCGTCGATAGATGGCGAACCGGGGAAGGCATGCCCCGCCCTCGCTTGACCGCGCTCGGCTGGGCGCTCGCGGCCGGGCTCGGCCTGGCACTCGTCAACCCATACGGCGCCGCGAGCGTCCTCTTTTCGCTCGGGACGCTGACCTCGCCGTTGATCCAGGGCAACATCCAGGAATGGGCCTCGCCTGATTTCCACTCGATGGCGGGGCTGCTCTTCGAAAGCATCGTGTTCATCCTGCTGCTCGGGCTCGCGACCGGTCGCGTCCGCGCCCGGAGCAGCGAATGGCTGATTGCCATGGCCCTGCTCTACCTTGCGCTCGCCTCGCAACGGCATGTGCCGCTCTTTGTCATCGGATCCGCGCCGCTCGTCGGTCGCTGCGCCCAGGCGCTGCTCGAGGTGGCCTTCGCATTGGGGCCGGCCGCTCATCGCGAGCTGACCGCCGCGGCCGCCCTTCGCGCGACGCCGGCACGACCCGGACGAACGAGCCGGCTGCTCCTCGGCGCGATCAACCTGGTGCTGCTGGTCGTGGTCGCGTCCGGAATGGTGGGTTATCGGGCGTTGCCCAGCCTGCAGCCGGCCGCCGAAGCGGCCGCCATCTCGGCGAGCCTCCCGGTCGATGCGATCGACCACGTCCTTTCCCTCAAGCGTCCGATCCGTCTCTTCAATTACTACGACTACGGCGGCTACGCCCTCTGGCGCCTGTATCCGGCCGGGAGCCGCGTCTTCATCGACGGGCGCGTCGAGGTTTATGGTGCCGACATCTTCAGTCAGTACCTCGCGGTCAATTACCTCACGAGCGGGTGGCCGGAGGTCCTCGCGCGCTACCAGCCGGACGCGATCCTGCTGCCCAGCAACCACCCGCTCGTCACCCTGCTCCGGCAGGACGCCGGCTGGCAGCTCACGAGCCAGGACCGTGTCGCCACCCTCTTCACCCGTGTAGGCTCCTCGCAATGAGCGAAGTGGCGTCCGCCCTCGAGATCAGCGCGGTCCTTCCCGCCTACAACGAAGAGGCGAACCTCGAGGAAGTTGTTCGGCGCACCGCCTCGGCACTGGCCGGCTGCGCCCGGGCGTCGGAGATCATCGTGGTGGATGACGGCAGCCAGGACGGCTCGGCCGCGCTGCTCGACCGGCTGAAGGCGACGTATCCGACCCTGCGCGTCGTCCGCCATCCGCAGAACCGCGGCTACGGGGCGGCGGTCCGCTCCGGGTTCAGTGCCGCCCGCTATTCCTGGGTCTTCATGATGGACGCCGATAACCAGTTCGACCCGAACGACCTGAGTCTGCTGTTGCAGCACGCGGGCGATGCCGACATCATCACCGGCTATCGCAAACACCGGCGCGATCCTCTGCCGCGGCGGCTCAACGCGTGGGCGTTCTTCTCGCTGGTCCGGCTGTTCTTCGGCCGCCAGGTGCGCGACGTCAACTGTGCCTTCAAGCTGTTGCGCCGCGATATCTTGAACCGTATGGAACTGCGCTCGAACGGGGCCCTGATCAACACCGAGGTCTTCGTCCTGGCGCGCCGGCTGCACGCCCGGATCGTCGAGGTCCCGGTGCAGCACTTTCCACGGACTTCAGGCAAACAGACGGGCGCCAACCCGAAGGTCGTGTTGCGGGCCTTCAAAGAGCTGCTGGCCTTCCGCTCGGAGATGGGGAAAGCGGCATGACGCCGGACGTGTCGATCGTGATCCCCGCTTTCGACGAAGCGCGTCGCCTCCCCGCCAGTCTGGACCGGATCGAGCGCTTCACCACCGCCCAGCGGCTGCGGGTTGAGGTCATCGTGGTCGACGATGGCAGCCGGGATGCAACCGCCGACGTAGTCCGCGAGCACGCGGCTCGATGGCCCCAGCTCCGGCTCGTACGGGCGGACCGCAATGGGGGCAAGGGCGCCGCGGTCCGGCTCGGCATGGCCGCCGCCAAGGGCCGGTACCGGGTCTTCAGTGATGCCGACTTGAGCGTGCCGATCGACGACCTCGAGAAGCTACTCGGCCCGCTCCGCGAGGGGGCAGGCGTGGCGATCGCGTCGCGGGCGCTCAAGGATTCGGAGATCGAGCTGCACCAGCCCTGGTACCGGGAAACGATGGGCAAGATCTTCAACCGCCTGGTTCGCCTGCTGGTCCTGGGCGGCGTGCGAGACACGCAATGCGGCTTCAAAGCCTTCACGGCCGAGGTGGCCGAGCAGGTCTTTCCTCCGTTGCAGACGCAGGGGTTCGGGTTCGACGTCGAGATCCTTTACCGCGCCCAGCGCGCGGGCTATCGCATCGTCGAGGTTCCGACCCGATGGATCAACTCGCCCCAGAGCCGGGTGCATCCGATCCGACACTCGCTGGCCATGTTCTTCGAGCTGCTGGCGATCCCGAGTCGCGTCCGCCGGCATCCATTCAAGCGCAGCGGCCGGCAGGCGGAGGACCGGGCCTCAGCCTGAGGAGCGTGTAGGGGCCGATCTCGGTGTGGCTGACCGCATGCGAGGCGAGCCATTGGTCGAGATCGGTCGAGCCGGCCACCGAGCTCAGGTTCCATGGCTCGGGCTGCGTGTTGGGACCGAGCACCGCCAGCGTGACGCCGGAGGCCGCCAGCTGACAGACGATGGTTCGTTCCGTGCCAGCGGTGTTGGTGAGACCGGGAAAACTCTCGTAGTAGATGGTGCCCGGGTCGCGCCCGCTCAGAAAATACAGCATGGTGTCGTTGAAGACCACCAGATCGTTGCGTTGGAGACCAACCCAAATCGGCTGGCCTGGCGGCGCCGCCGTGTCGATCGCTCGAATCAGTTCCGCCAGCTGGGTTGAAGGCATCCAGGCCCGAGCCCCGGCCACGCCCGCCCGCGGGACGTCGGCGGCGGCATGCGGCCGGATGAGGTCTCGCATGCTCAGGCTGCCTGCCGCCAGGCAGAAGAGCAGGATCCCGACCAGCGATGCCATGGCCTCGAAGCGCGGCGGCGCCGGGGTCTGGCGGCGCGCCCGGCGCTCGAGCATCAAGGCCAGGAGCACGCCGGTCATCGGCCATGCCTCGAAGGCGTGAATGCCGTCGGCGCGGGTTCGAACCCAGGTGAAGGCGAGCACCGCCACCACCAACAGGGCGACGACCCGGGCGAGCTCGCCGGCATCCGCGCGCTGGCGGAGGGCGCGGACCGCCGCGAAGAGCCAGACCAGGGCCGAGGCTGCGCCCAGCATGACGACGACCAGCCGGTCATCACCCTGACCGAATGGAATGCTCCGGCCGGGCGCATACAGCGTCAGCGCATGGACGACGATGTCAAACCAGATGGGGGCGAACCCGGCCAGCAGGATCATCGCGCTCCAGAGCGTGGCGCCGGTCGCGAGCGCGGCGGCCAGGTACCCGACGATCTGGGTGCGCATCGGACTGGCGCGGTGCAGCGCGAGGACCAGGTAACCGGACCCGAGCCCGATCCCCAGGGCGAGGGCAAACTCGGGACGGCTGAATGAGACCGCACCGACCAGGGTGCCGCAGAGCATCGGTCGGCGCCGGTCGGGGTGGTCGACGCTGCTCAGAAACATCAGCAGAGCCGCCAGTCCGAGCAGGATGGCGAGGAATGGGGCATTGAACGCGCCCAGGGAAAGCGGGGCGATCGTCAGCAGGCCGGTCATCAGGTAGCGGATCGGCGGCCGCAGCCGCAGGTAGCGCATCAGCGCGTAGGCAACCAGGCCGAAGAGGACGAGGACGACCGCCCCGAGGGCCCGCTCCACCATGACGTTGACGGTGACCAGCTTGAACGCGGCGGCCAGCAGGTAGGTGTCCAGCGGGCCGTAGGTGATCCAGAAGTCACGGTAGGGGACCCGGCCGGCCGCCGCAAGCATCGCCTTGGTCAGCGTCACGCCTTCATCGAAGCGGTCGAGGGGCGCCACGACGTACCGGGTGACGGCCAGCGCCAGGAACACGCCGACCAGGCCGAGGCGGACAAGCGCGCTGACCTGGGGCCGGATGGCGGCTGATGGCTGGAGCGATGGAGCGGTCTGGCGAAGCGCCATGGCTACCGCGGAACCAACCGGTAGATGGCGACCGTGCCGCGCTGGTAGACCGGCGCGAGGTACGCGTGAGCGTTCGGGTCAAAGGCGGTCGCGCGTGCCTCATCCGGTCCCCAGTAGAGCAGCGTCAGGTGATTCTGTTCGAAGAAGGCCTCGACCGTGGAATCCGGGAGGCCTGGCTGAAGGACCACGCCGACGGCGCGAATCTTGTCGAAATAGTTGAGCGTCTCGCTGTAGTGGCCGACGTAAACCGGGACGCCTCCGTAGGCCGGCATCAGCAACCCGGCCTGCGGCGAGGAAAGGGCCCGGTCGTCCGACCGATGGTGGGTGGACAGCCATCGCATCGCTTGCCAGGTGTCGTTCGCGACGTACGCTTCCGGAAATGCGCCCGAGGCGAACTTCAGGGCAATGGCCAGCACGATCACCGACGAGAAGCAGAAGGCCGGCAGGAGGAGGCGCTCAAGACGCCTGGCCGCTCCGGGACGGAGCCGGCCGGCCAGGGCACGCAGGCCAACCGCGGCCAGGATCCCGAGCGGGACATAGATCGCATCCAGCAGGCGACGCTGGATGTTCGCGAGGTTGGGTGCGTAGAGCAAGACGATCACGAGCGGGGGCCAGACCATCACGAGCGCCAGCGCGCGATCGCGCCGCCGCCAGACGGCGACCATCCCGATCATCCCCGCCAGCAGGGGCAGGCCCAGGCTGAGGGCGAGACTCAAGAATCCGGGGGCCTGGTGCCGCCACTGACTGGCCCATTCCGCGATGGTTGGATCCCGATAGAGGATCCACGCGTTGTACGCGAGCAACGGGGCGGTCAACGCAAAGGCTGCGGCCTCCGCCGCGAGGTTCTGCCGGTGCGGGCGCTCTCCCCAGGCGATCAGCACCACGCGATAGGCGGCCCAGACAAGCCCGAGCACGGGGATCATCTGTGGATGGATCGCCGTCAGGGCGGTCATCGTCAGGCCGGTTGCCAGCACGACGCCAGGAGCCGGCCGCTCCGCCAGTCGCAACAACCCCAGCAGCGAAAGCACGATTAGTGCCGTAGCCCAGGCGAAGTGGGGGATGGCGAGGATGGAGTAAAAGCCCGTCAGCTCGGGCAGGTGGAGATCGAGCGCCTCCAGTTGATGGCCGAGCACCGATGGGTTACCAAGGACCTGGGCAATGAAGCCGAGGCCCGAGCCGAGCACAACCAGGGTGAGGGCGAGGTGACGGAGCCGCGGCTCGAGCAGGCGGCGCCCGAGCCGATCGACGGCAAGGACAAGGGCGATCCCGCCGGTGATGCGGGCCAGATGATAGGCCGCGACCAGGGGGAGGTGAAGTAAGGCGGCGAGGTGGCCGAAGAAGAGGTAGAAGCTGAACAGGAAGACGCCTGCATGAGGCTCGCTCGTATACGGGTCATTCCAGGTCCACGATCCCGCCGCGCCCTGCTGCATCTTGGCGAGGTAGGTGGTCGCGTCGTCGGCGATGAAGAAGAAGCCGGCGAAGTGGTGCCCAGGCGGCGCTTTCACGTAGGCGACGAGATAGGGCAGGAGGGAGATCGCGACGACGGCGAGCGCAAAGCTCAACGGCCACGCGAGCGCAGCCCGCGGCGCGGCGGTCACCCGGCCGGACGGCCGGCTTACCGGGAGCGCAGCAGCCACGGGGCCCCAAGGAAGAGCACGAGCGTTCCCAGCGCAAGGCTGTTGACGACCACGAAAACCAACGGATCCATCGTCTGGGCCGCGCGAAACCCGGGCGCACCGAAGGCCGGGACGCCGGGCCAGCGCGCCAGCAGGCTCATCACCACCGTAAGGCCGGCCAGGGTCAGGGTCGGCGTCAGCGGCCAGCCGCGGCGGGCGACCGTGATCACGCTGAGCCAGATCACGGGCAACAGGATGACGAGGTGATGCGGCCAGGTCACCGCCGAGAGGAGCGGGAGCAGGGGAAGGAAGGCGACCGCAGCGGCGAGCGGCGCTGCGCGGCGTCGCTGCCAGACCCAGAAGCCGCAGAGCAGCGCCATCAGCCCGGCGACGACGACGGCGTCGCTGGGAAGCGAGAGCCACGGGTCCGTATAGGGATTCTTCACGAGGATTCGGCTAAGCAGGCCGGCGAGGGATTGGTTGGCATAGAACGCCGTGCCCCGCGCAAGCGCCGGGAGGACCTGCGTAAAAAACGTGATGGTGTCGTCGAAGCGGACCAGCGCACCAGCAGCCGTGACGATGGCGCACCCACCGACGAGCCAGCCGGCCGCGCGGTAGCGGCGCTCGATGAGTAACCAGCCAAGCAGGAGGAGTGGCGTCAGCTTAAGGGCCGCCGCCGCGCCAATCGCTGCCGCCCACCCGGGCCGTCCTCGGATGACGCCGACCATTCCAGCCGTTACCAGGAAGAGGATGGGGAGGTTCGCCTGACCTTGAACGGCATCGATCCAGAGTGGATAAAAGCTGAAGGTCGCGCATAGTATCGCCGTGACCGCCCAGCCGCTCGCGCGTTCCGTGCGCAACACCACCACCAGGGCGACAACCAGGGCCGCCTGGCAGAGCAGCAGCCAGGCAACCGCCCCGAACCATTCGGGGAGCAGGGCGAAGGGCGCAAAGAGGAGGGCGAAGGCGGGCGGATAAATATAGGCCGGGCGGAGCGTCGCATCGGGGAAGGGGTGATGCAAGAAGGTGGCATACAGGGGCTGGCCTTGAAGGAGGTCTCCTGCCGCCTTGAGATAGGCGTTGTAGTCCTGGTGGTGCTGGGTTGCCTGGCCCAGCACCAGCAGATACAGCGTCAGCGCGGCGGCCACCAGGGCGGCCTGGACCAGGAGGGGAGCCCGCACCCTCCCGCGTGCCAGGCGGGCGCGGGCCGCCGGAAGCGCGGAAGGACGGCTCGACACCGTCCTATAACGGTCGGGAGAAGGGGTTCCTCACACTCGTCGTTACACCGTTGTCATGGGGTCAGCCATGGCCGGCCGGCGCCGGCCGTCGTTTTCGCGCGCACTGGCAAGGCTCAACACCCCGGTCGCCTATCTCGCCACGCTGGGTGGTCTTCAGGTTGGTCTGCTCTGGGTCTTCCGCGGGGCTTTCGGCCTCGTCCTGCCGGGGATCGCGACCGCCGGGTGGGTTGCCCTGCTGGCCCTCTTGCTGCGCACCGACGGCCGCTGGGCCGTCAAGCAGGCACTGCTCTACGGGTTGATCGTGGTCAGCGCCCTGGGACCGACCCTGCTCGGGATCCTGCAACGGCCACGGCTCGGGATCACGATCGAGCATGACGGCCTGATCCAGACCGAAGCGGCGGTCGACCGCGTCCTGCATGGTCAGCCGATCTATGGGGTTGACTGGTCGAACACGGCGCTCGCCAAGATGCCCTGGGGCTTTCCGACCTTCCCCAACCCGGCGCTTCACCACCTTGCGTACTTTCCCCTTACCGTCCTCGCGGGTGTGCCGGTGCGGGCCCTGACCAACTGGCTGGGCGTGCCCTTCGACGGCCGGATCGTCCTGCTCCTGATGAGCCTGCTTGCGCTGGCGGCGATTGCCGCGCTGCCGATCGTGGCCGAGCGACGGTTCATGATCGCGACCGCCGTGTTCATGAGCCCGCTCATCACGCTCTTCCTCTGGAGCGGGCGTAACGATGTCGAGTTCCTGGCCTTCGTCTTCCTGAGCCTGGCGCTGCTGACACGAAACCGTCCCGTGGGCGCCAGCGCCGCGCTCGGCATCGCCATGGCGTTCAAGCCGTTCGCGATCTTCGCCGCGCCATTCCTGCTCCTCGCGATCTACGATCGATGGCGTCAGGGCGGCTCGCGCCGGGTCGTCCTGCTCAGCTTGCTGGCCATGACCGTGGCGCCGGTGCTGACGATCGCGCCATTTCTGTATGCGAGCCCCCACGGCTTCCTGACCGACACCATTGCTTACACCAGCGGCGGCGTGCCCGACGCTTACCCGATCGGTGGCTATGGCTTCGGAGCCTTCGTGCTTGCGCTGCACCTCGTCCCGAGCAACACCGCCGGCTTTCCATTTGCATTGTTCCAGCTCCCCGCGATGCTGCTGACGCTATGGGTTTGCGGCCGGCGGTTTTTGAGGAGTCCGACTCTCGGCCGCTGGATGTCTGGCTACGCGGCACTCTTTGGCGCCTTTGCCTTTTTCGCCCGCTTCTTCAACGACAGCTACGTTGGCGTGTTCCTGACGCTCGCGCTCTGCATCGCGCCACTCGGGGAGACCGCGGTCGGTGTGTCACGCCAGGAACGACCGAGCGAGCTCGCCGCCTGATGGCCCTGCGGCAACCGCGGGAGGCGAGGGCTGAACTCTTGAGGCCGGCGAAGCGGGTCGCCGTCCACGAATGGCGCTGGGTTGCGCTGATCGCGGGGCTGTTGCTCCTGATCACGATCCCTCCGCTGCTGATCGCGGCGGGCCGTGTCCCGGCCGGCCAGGTGTTTCCCGGCTACCTCGTCATCGCCAGGGACGCGTATGTGTACCAGGCGCTCTGGCACGCCGGGGCGGCGGGCGACTGGCTCTTTACCTCCCATTACACGGGCGAGCCACTGCCGCCGGTCCTGCTCTATCCGTGGTACCTGTGGACGGGGCACCTGGTCGGCGGCCTGCCCGCGGCGTTCGTCTATCACGCCACCCGCCTCATCGCCGGCGCGGCGTTGGCGATCGCGACCTATGCGCTGGCCTCGGAGCTTTACCGGCCGGTGCTTCTACGGCGGTGGGCGTTCATGCTGGCCGCGATCGGTGGCGGCGTTGGCCTGCTGGCGCCTGCGGTCACGGTCGGACCGTGGACAGCGCGCGCCACCGAGATGCTCTCACCGGGAAGCAGCGTCGCCGACCTGATCGCCATGGCGCCGCATCTTCCCCTGGCCCTGGCTCTGATGTGCACCATCTTCATCACTGGCCTGCGGCTGCGGCGCGTCGCGCCATGGCCCGCCATGGTGCCGGGGCTGCTTGCCGTCGTCGGTCTCCAGCTGATCTACCCCCAGCTCGCTCTGCTCGCGGGAGTCGTGCTCGCGGCCTGGGCCGCGTCGCGCCGGCTGCCGCGGCCGCTCGTTTTCGCGGCGGGCTGCCTGCTCGTCCAGGTGCCGTACGACCTGTACCTGCTGGCGGTGCTCCGGGAGCATCCCCTCGCGTTGGCCGCCGTCCGGTCCTCACTCGACGTGGGCGACCCGATCGGCTTCCTGGTGCTGTCGCACCTCGTCACGTCCGCCCTGATCCTTGTCGCGCTGGTGACGCGACGGCTGCGCGGTGATGTCCTCCTTCCCGCGCTGTGGATCGTCGGCATGACGGCGTTCATGTTCACGCCCGGGTTGAGCACGACGCTGGGTCGGAGCTTCATGGCCAGCTCCATCCCCTTTGCGCTCTGCGCCGTCCCGGGACTGCTTGCACTGCTGCGCCGTGTGCCGGAGCGACGCTGGCGGCGCCGCGCGCTGACGGTAACGGTCGCGGTCGCCGGTCTCTATGGGATATTCAGCCTCGCCCAGCCCTTGTGGATCGCGGGATTTCGTCTCGATCCGCTCGCCGAGTACGAGAAGCGCGACGAGGCGAGACTGCTCGACCGGCTCGCGCCGCGGGTCTCGGCCCGTGACCTGATCCTGACCACCTATCTCGACGGACTCTTCGTCCCGGCCCAAACCGCGGCTCGCGTCTACGCCGGTCACCCGGACATGACGCTCGATGCGGCGCGGAAGTCGACCGAGGCGGTCGATTTCTTCACCGTTTGGCCGGCCGAGCGACGCGACGCGTTTCTGCGAAGCACCGGGGTCGACTACATCCTGACCACCGACCCCGACGTGGCGCGCCGGCTCGCCGCCGACCCACTGCTTCGCGTGGTCGATGGCGAGGGTCGCGCGTCCCTCTTTACGGTGGTGCCATGAGAGCGCGGCTGGAACGCTGGCTGCTTGCCGGCGCGCTCGCGCTCGCCGTCGCGGGGTTGGCGGTGGTGGCGACCCAGTCGCGACCGGCCCGCGAAAGCGCGGACTTCACCTTCTACTACGGGGCGGCCCTTCTGGTGCGGGAGGGTCATCCCGAACAGGTCTATCAGCAGCCGGCCCTCGACGCCGTCCTCCAGCGCGTGGCCCCGACCAGCCCGGTGAACCCGCGCCTGACCTTCAACCTGCCCCTGGCAGCGGCCTTTCCGGTCGTGCCCCTGACATGGTTGCCTCTGGACCTCGCCTTCGGAGTCTGGCAGTTACTCAGCGCGGTCCTCCTGATAGTGGCGGTCCTGCTGCTCCAACGCGTCTATCCCATCGGCCGCGCCGGAGCCGCCCTCGGCCTGCTCGCACTGGCCGCCGCCGTCCCTGCCTGGGCGATCCTGACGGAGGGGCAGATGGCGGCGTTGCCTGTTCTTGGCGCGACGCTCGTGATCGTGACGCTTCGGCTCGACCAGCCATGGCTGGCCCTCGGCGGCGGCATGCTGCTGGCGGTCAAGCCGCACTTCCTCCCGATCTACCTCATCATGCTGGTCGCGACCGGCCGCTGGCGCGCCCTGGTTGCGGCATTGTCGGGGGCCGCCCTGGTGCTGCTGAGTCCGCTTGGCGCTGGTGGCGTTGACGGGATCACGGCCATGCTGCGGAACATCTTCGGGACCAACCAACTGGTCCCGGTCCGGTTTACCGAGGCATGGATCGGCGTCCTGGCGAACGTGCTCCCCGCCCAGGCCTTGACCCCGGTGAGCCTGGGGATTTTTGTCGTGGCGCTGACCGCGCTCGCCGTCCTTGCCGTGCGCGCCGGTCGTCGGGGAGGCCCGCCGACTGCCGTGATCGCGCTGATCGGGTGGGTCGGCCTGCTGGCCTCGCCACACGCGCTGCCGCACGACCTGCTGCTCCTCGGCCCTCCGGCCTGGCTCGCGTGCCGGCTGGTCCCGGAGGGGCGATTGCCGTCGCCGGTCCTGCCGCTACTGCTGGTCGACCTCGCGGTCTTGATCGACGTCCGCGGCGCGGCTGTGGTGGTGACCCCGTTTGTGATCACGGCGGTGACCATCTGGGCGGTCGTCGAGTTCAGGCGGCGGGCCCGGCGGCTCAGGCCGCCGCAGACTGCCGCCGCGGCATAACCGTCGCCAGCCGCTCGCGACGGAGCATCTGCAGCAGGAGGAGCCAGATCATGATCAGCCCGACGAGCTTGACCGAGGTGCCGGCCAGAACGAGGGCCGCCTGCAGCGGCGTGTGGACGTTGAGATCCGCAGGCAGTGGAAAGGCCCGGCGGTCCATCCAGCAGAGGAGGTAGGCGCCGGCCAGCCACCAGCCGTAGCGCGCCGGCGCTCTCCGCGCGATGATCCAGGCCATCGCCGTCGCGAGCGGCAGCAACAGGGTGACCAGGTGGTGTTGCCAGGTCACGCTCGAGACGATCAGGAGCGCCGTGACCAGCGCGCCGACGCTCAAGCGCACCGTCCAGGCGTCGTCCGTCCCGCCGCGCGACGACCAGAGCGTCCAGCCGAGGACGCCAACAACGGCCAGGGCGATCACGCCCTTCGCTACGGTCTGGGTGGCGGCCCCAGCAAGGCCCGGCGCGTATTCGACGATCCGGCTGACCAGCCCGTCGATCGAGCCGTTGTCCCAGTTCGCGGTGCCCAGGCCGATACGTGGCAGGACGACAGTGAAGAACTGCCAGCTACCCGGTGAGGCGAGCATCGTGATCGTCGTGACGGCGACGAGTGCCGCGCTGCCGAAGACCGCGAGCCGCCAGCGTCCCAGACGCGCGAACATCGGGATGAGAAAGAGCGGTGTCACTTTCAGCGACGCGGCCAGGGCGAGGAGCATGCCGGCGCGGGCATCGTAACGGCGCAAGGCCGCGAGGCTGGTGGCGGCCAGCAGCAGGAGCCACACGGTGGCGACCTGCTGGAACTTGAGGTTCAGGTAGACCGGCATGAAGCCGAGCGCAGCCAGCAGGAAGAGGCGCCTGGCGCTCCTGGAGAGTTCCGGATGGCCGCGAAGAATCAGCACAAGCGCAAAAAAGAACGCGCCGTGGACGGCCAGCAGCCAGATCCTGCCAGCGGCGACCAGGCCGAATGATGTCAGCGGGGCCAGCACCAGGGCAAAGAACGGGGGGTAGATATAGGCGACCACCCAGGCCTGGGTGCCCCAGGAGCGCTTGAAGTCCGCGTAGATGTCGCCCCCATGGGCGGCGGCCTGTGCGCCACCGAAGTAATTGACGAAGTCGAAGCGGAGCGCGGCGGTATCGAGCGACACCCACTGCGCCACCGACCAGGCGACGTAATAGCCGCCGATCACGACGACCAGCAGCAGCAGCAGGCGCTCGCGGAACCGTGCCTCGTACAGGCGCCGAACGCCGTACCAGTGCCTCATGCGGCCACCGCCAGCGTGGCCGCGGGCGCCGGAGGCAAGCCACGCCGATGCCAGGCGATGGCGAGCAGAAGAACCGGGATCGCCGTGAAGCCGTTGAAGTAGCCGATGTGAAAGCCGGCGAAGTAGAGCACGGGGAAGATGGCGAAGGCCCAGAGCGCGATCTCAACGCTCGGGTGCGCCCAGCCGTCGAGGCGGGTACCGATCAGCGCGAGGGCGACGGGCAGCAGCAGGAGGGCGTCATAGGAATGGGCGTAGGGAGCAGCGGCGATGGTCAGAAGCAGCAGGGTCAGCGCCCGCACCAGCAGCGCGGGACGCCGCAGGAACACCCGGATCGCGTAGCCGCCGGCGAGGACGAGAATGACCGCGACCACCGCCTGCCGCAACCCGCCGCGAAGGGCCGGATAGTACAGCGCGTTGATCGACGCCAGGTCGGCCTGCTGTAGGGGACCGGACCACTGGCCGACCACCACCGTCGGCCACTCGAGGAGTGCGCCGTGCAGAACCAGGGCGGCGACGGCGAACAGCCCCACCGTTCCAGCCATGAATCCGGCGAGCAAGCGGCGCACCCCCGCAGGGGAGATGATGGCCAGCACCAGCAGCAGTGGGAGGCCGATGTGTGGCTTGATCCAGGCGATCGCTACCAGCATCCCGGCGAGGGTTGGGCGGCCGCGTTGCAGCAAGACCCAGGCGCCGGCAAAGGCCGCCAGCAGGAAGGGAACCGGCTGCCCCTGGAACAGGTTGATAAAGGCGACCGGGGAGAGGACGGTCGCGGCGACCGCCAGCTGAAGCGCTCGGCCGCTCCAGCCCAGCACGCGAAGGCACGCCCAGGCGGCCGCCGCGATCGCGGTGACCGCACTCACCAGGTACAGCACATACGCCGCCTGCCAGGGCAGGAGGGTGGTCGGTACCAGCGCCATCGCCACCCACGGCCCCTGTGGGTACGGGATGGGATCGTAGTAGGCGGAATCCCCGGGCCTGCGGTGATCTGGTTGGTTGTAAAGCGCATCCTGCTCGCGCGCCAGGGACGCGGCGTCATACGGGTCGTGCCCCTGCGCCACCAGCGTGGCGGCCGCGAAGAAATCCCGAAAGTCCTGGCCATGGGATGGCGAGATCACCAGCTGCCGGGCGCTGGCCAGCGCGAGCATCACGAGGAAGGCGCAGAACAGCCGCTGGCGGAACGCGCGGCGCCGGGTGGTTCTCACGACGAACTGATGGACTGCGCGTAGGCGCGATTCTCGGGCGTGTCGCGCATCATGATGGTCGCCTTGTCATAGGTTCCGAGCTCGAACCATCCTGTCTGGCCTGGAGATGACCGCACCTGGCGGAGCTCGGTGATGATCGGGTCATCGCTGTGGAAGATCACCCAGTTGATGTCGTAGCGAGCGAGAAGCTGCGCCTGGTCGTGCCCGAGCGACTGCAGGTGGTCGTAGTCCTGCAACAGTTTGTCGCCCGTCACCGCGGCGTCCCCGAAGATGAAGACCGGTTGCGGCGGCTGGCTGCCATAGAGGCGATAGATCAAGTACCCGCCCCAGCCGTACGCATTCAGCATGTGGCCGGGCGCCGGATGCTGGGCCAGGACGGTCGCGGCCTCGATCGGGAAGTCCCGCGCGATCAACTTGCCGTCCACGCGCTGCAGCAAGCTCGGCACGCTGGCGACGAGCACCACGGCGAGCACGACGAGGAGCAGGCCACTGTGCAGCGCGAAGCTGACGCCGTTCGTTGGGCGCCTTCGCGCCGGCCAGCGCCAGCCGAGACGATCCCAGGCTTGCTGAGCGTAGTCAGCGAGGGCGGGCACGGCAACGAGCATGAAGAAGGGGAGGTTTCGGACCGAATGCAAGGCGAGGCCAAGGCCGGCCAGGAGGAACAGAAACTGGCGCAACTCGATGCGGCGCGCCAGGGCCAGCCCACAGAGCAACAGGAAGATCATCGCCTCGAAGGCGAGCATCTGTGACATCTGGAAGTTGGGCGAAAACCACTCGACGATCAGGCGCTGCTGGGCGCCGCTGGAAACCGTCTGAAACGGGTAGAGGTAGATGTCCCAGCCATTCGGGTTCACGATGGCGGCAGCAAGCGAGGCGATGAGGACGAGGCCAAGGTTTCGCAGACGCCGTGTCGGCATCGCCGTCGGCCGGTGGAGGGCCCAGCGAAGACCCTCGGCGGCAAGGGCGATGCCAAGGAACGCATAGGCGACAAAGAACCCCGCGTGCAGGTTGGTCCACAGCAGCATGACCACGGGCAGCGCGTAAATGGCCCGGCTTCGGCCCTCGCAATAGCGCTTGATCCACAAATAGGTCAGCGCCGCAAGGGTGAAGGTCAGCATCTGGATTCTCGGTCCCCAGATCGGGTTCGCCGCGGCCACACCGAGCACCAGCGCACAGCCGGCGATGACGAAGTTCACCCGGCGGTCGATGGCCAGGTAGACGAGCAGGAAGCCGGCGGCGGTGGCTGCCCCGAGCAGCAGGCTGACCAGCGGCAGGCGGCCGACGCTGAAAAGGGCCGCCAGGATCACCTCGCTGAGCCACTCGTGGGTGATCCAGCGATGGCTCGAGACGGTGAAGGTGTAGAGATCGAAGTGGGGAACGGCGTGGTGGCTCAGGATCCAGTTGCCGGTGGTGATATGCCACCAGAAATCCGGGTCGGTGACCGGCTGGATGGCTGCGATCAGCATCGTCAGGAGCACGGCGATCGTGAAGAAGTGAGGCAGGTCGAGCCAGGCAACGAGCCCGCTCGGCTTCGCGACGGCTCCTGGCCCGGGTTCGAAATCGTGGTGGGGACGTGCCAGGCTAGCCAATTTAACAGTCATGTAACGGCCATGGACGCCGTCCCCTTGCAGGGCCGGAGGGATTGACCCAAAGGCAGGTCTTAGAAGACGAAGGGGATCAGCCGGCGAACGCGGCGCGAGTAGGTCTCGTATTCGGCAGGGAACACCTGCCGGAGCACCCGCTCCTCGTACACCGTGCGCGCCACCTGGAGTGCCACAAAGGCGATCAGGACGGCAAGATGGGCCGTGAGGAGGGTCGGGAGCACGAGCCCGATCGCGGCGACGATCTCACCGAGGTAGATCGGGTGCCGGACCAGCCAGTAGGGTCCGATGGTCACCAGGCCCCGCGCTTCGGGGACGATGCTGAATCGCATCCGCAGGTAACTTAGCGAGTAGATCGCCCAGAGCATGCCGCAGGCGAGCAGGACGTCGCTGATGCCCAAGAGGACGATATCCGACGTACGAGGCTGGCCCGGAAAAAGCCACAGGGCGTACAGCATGAAGCTGCCGAGCATGGCGGCCAGGACCGCCAGGGGGTTGTGATCGCTGGCGATGGCTCGAGTCCGGATTGCGTAGATCGCCAGCAGGAAGCCGTAAAAACCGAGCGTCAGCAGCCGGTTCAGGACGTACATGGCCTCGCCGCGGTCGATGGTACCGGCGAACGCGTGCTGAACGCCGGCAAACGCCAGCTCACCCTGGATAGCAACGAGGAAGCCAAAGAAGCCCAGGGGCAGGGCCCGGCCGAGCAGGAAGTAAGAACGTGGGCTCATGGGCTACAAGAATTCGACAGGAATTTGACGGTTTTCCTGCTATCATTTGGGCCGCCAAGCGCGGGTCCGCCGCCACGGGGGGCTCGCTTTTTCCTGAAATGAGTGCGATCCAGGCCACGGACGAGACCTTCGACCCCTTCCTGCTCGTCCACCAATCGGTCTCCACCCGGCTGCAGTTGGTGGATGCCGAGCTGGAGACCGCCGAGCAGAAAGCGCGCGACCTGGAAAACTCCCTGGATCACATGAGGGAACTGGCAGAGGAATCGCGCGTGGTGGAGAAGCATCTCCTCAACAACCTGAAGCAGTTCTCCCCGTCGGAGGTGCAGGAGACCTTTGCGAACATTCGCGAGACGCAGCTCAACGTCGAGCGGGCGCACTTCGAGTACGAGGCGCTGGCGGCCCGGCGAGCCGAGCTCAAGGACCAGGGCCAGTTTCTCCGATCCGCCAGCCAGATTCTCGCCGACCTGCAGCGGATGTACAGCGAGAACGGGACTCACCCGGCCGCCGACGGCGACAAGCAGTTTCGGGACGCCTCGCGCCAGGTGTTCCAGATCATCGAGGAAGAGCGGATGCGCATCGCCCGGGACATGCACGACGGGCCCGCCCAATCGATGGCCAACCTGGTGTTGCAGGCTGAGATCCTGGAGCGGCTTCTCGACCGCAATCCGAAGCAGCTGGTCGCGGAGCTGGCCGAGTTCAAGAACAGCGTCCGTAATGCGCTGGAAGAGACCCGCCAGCTGATTTTCGACCTGCGTCCCATGACCCTGGATGACCTCGGGTTGATCCCAACCCTGCGCAAGTTCATCAAGGAGTACGGCGACCGCTATGGGCTGGCGACCCGCTTCAACGTCGTGGGCCAGGAACGGCGGCTCCCGGGCAACACCGAGGGCGTGCTGTTCCGGATCATCCAGGAGGCCCTGACGAACGTCCACAAGCACGCCCGGGCGAAGATGGCGGAGGTCACGATGAACATGCAACCCACCCGGGTCGTCATTGTCATCAAGGATGATGGCCAGGGCTTCGACGTCGCCCGCACCGAGGCCAACCTGCATAAAAACAAGAACCTCGGCCTGATCAGCATGCGCGAGCGCGCCGAGCTGGAAAAGGGCCTACTCGAAATCCGCAGTCAGCCCGGCCGGGGTACCGAAGTCAGGGTCGAAGTCCCCCTCGCCAAACGTTAACGGCAGGGCGGCGTCGCGGTCGAGCGCCGACCCGGGCTGCCCGATAGGTCACGGGCGGCGCGCAGGCTGACGACGCCGCCCACGCCGTTACAAGGTTGTGAAAATTTCCCGGCCAAGTTTTGGCTAACGCTCCGTTGCTTGTCTGACGGCTCAGTGTGAAACTGGGCCTGCACACAGTAAGGAGGTGAATCGCATGTTGACCAATTTGTACCTTAGGCTCCGTGAGCTGCTCAACCGTGAGGAGGGGCAGGGCATGGTCGAGTACGCCCTTATTCTCGTCTTGATCGCCGTCGTCGTCATCGTCGTGCTGATCATTCTTGGCAACCAGGTCAAGAACGTGTTCTGCAACATCTCGGGCGGTCTGTCTCAGTAAGACAGCTAAGCTCCGTGGAGCGAGGGAAGAGGGCCTGCGCAAGCGGGCCCTCTTTCTTTTTCCCCGGTCTCGTTCACGCGCGCCGATTTTCACGACTGCGCCAACTGCGCAAGGAAGGGGCTCGGTTTCTAGATACAGCATGCGAAGACGTCACGCCCAGCGTGGAGCGAGGACGCAGAAAATCAGGAGGTGAGTCGATTGGCGACGGAGGTTAAGCCGAAGAGCAACCGCATCCTCTTGATCTTCGGTATTTTCCTTGCCATCGTGGCGTTCGGAGGCGCTCTGCTCGTAGGCCGGACCTCGGGCGGCACGACGGCGATCGGTGGGGGTAACAAGAACGTGCCGGCGGTTGTCGCAGTGAAGGACATCCCGGCGTCGACCCAGATTACGGCGGACATGGTGACCGTTCAGCAGTTCAGTGCTGACCAGGCGCCGCCGTACGCGTTCCGTGCGAAGGATCTGGTTGTCGGCAAGTACGCCGGCATCGCGATCCATCAAAACCAGGCGATCATCGACTATGACCTGGTCAACTCCGCAGGCGACGTCGTTCCGGCCAAGCAGGCGTTCCTGCCCATCCCGAGCGGTTACGTGGCCATGCAGATTCCGACCGGCGAGCTGGTCGGAGCCGGTGGCTACATCCAGCCGGACGACCGTATCGACGTCATCGTTTCCTACACGCCGACCAGCGCCAAGACGACCAAGACGAAGACGACCTTTACCAACCTGCACGTCATCCGGGTCGGACCGGCTGGCGGCGCCAACACCCGCGGCATCTCGTCCAGCTTGACCGTTATCGTTACGCTCAACCAGGCGGAACAGCTCAAGTGGGTGCTCGACAGCACCAACTATAAGTTCGTCCTGAAATCGGTGAAGGACTACGATGTGCCTGACCCGGCGAGCGCTGTGACCGACATCGATAGCTTCTCTGCAGCCTACGGCGTTCGTTAGACCAAGCAGAAATACGTTGACAGGCTCCCCGCGAAATCGGAAGATTTCGCGGGGACTTGTCTTTGAAGAGATAGTGGCATGGCCGAACTGATCAAAGTTCTGATCGTTGACGACATCACGAGTACCCTGGACAACCTCCAGAAGCTGCTGTCGTTCGAGCCGGACATCCAGGTCGTCGGCACCGCCGCCAACGGGAAGGAGGGGGTCGAGCAGGCCAAGAAGCTGGTTCCCGACATCGTCCTGATGGACGTCAACATGCCGATCATGGACGGGATCCAGGCGACGGAAACCCTGGCCCAGGAAGCCCCCAACTCGCCGGTCATCATCATGTCGGTCCAGGGGGAACGGGACTACCTTCGCCGGGCGATGCAGTCAGGCGCTCGCGAGTTCCTGATCAAGCCCTTCTCCGGCGACGAGTTGATTGCCAGCATCCGACGCGTCTATCAGCTCGAGCAGAAGAAAGAGTCCTTCATGGCCAAGTCGACCGGCACGACGGCGCCGGTGGCCGACGCCCCACCCGATGGCCAGGCGCCCCGGCGGGCCGAGCACGGCCAGGTCTTCTTCTTCTACTCGGGGAAGGGTGGGGTCGGAAAGTCTCTGCTGGCCGCCAACCTGGCGGTGTCGATGGCCAACGAGACCAAGGGCAAGGTCGCCCTGGTCGACCTCGACCTCCAGTTTGGCGACATCGGCGTCCTGCTCAACCTTGATCACTCGCAGGGGATCACGGACCTGATCGAGAACATCGACCACATGGACGCCGATTTCATCCGCGAGATCATGGTCGACGGCCCGTTCGGCATCAAGGTGCTGCTCACGCCGACCAGCCCTGAACTCGCCGACCTCGTCACGGTCGACCACATCCGCCGGGTCTTTGGTGAGCTTCGCAAGATGTTCGACTACATCATTGTCGACAGCAGCGCGCACCTTGGCGAGATCAACCTCGAGGTGCTCGATCACGCTGACAAGGTGATCGTGGTGACGTCGTTGAGCATCCCGTCGATCAAGAACACCAAGCTCGCGCTCAAGATCTTTGACTCGCTCTCGATCTCGCCTGACCGGGTGGTCCTGTTGCTGAACAAGTCCGATGCGCATTCGGAGTTCAACAAAGAGAGCGTCGAGGCCAACCTGCGCTTTCCGATCGCCGGCCAGATCCCGAACGATGCCAAGCTGGTGATCAACTCGGTAAACCGGGGGAATCCCTTCGTCAGCACCCACCCCGAGGCCGAGATCAGTCAGCGGATTCGCGAGCTGGTCGCCAAGCTGCTGCCCACGCCCCAGGCGACCGAGCCGGAGGGCTCAGACAAGAAAGCCCGCAAGGGTCTGTTCGCCCGGCGTTAGGACTAAGAGATGGAGTTCCTAACGGCCGGCTACCGCCGAATTTCACTCTGCGTGACGGTAAATCGTCGATTCGTGACGAGGCAGGGGGTCCGCTAGCGTGTCACTGCTCGACCGCGTTCAAAAACAGCAGGGCCCGGACCCCTCGGTCCCGGATGGCGCTTTCGTGCCGCAGGGCGGAGCCACGCCGGCGGCGCGGGCCGCCGCGCCTGTTGCGCGGACCCGTTCGCCCTTTGAGGTGCAGGCCGAGCGCATCAAGAACCGACTGCAGGCCAAGCTGATCGAGGACCTGGACGCGACCGAGGAGGAGGACCGGGAGCAGCGGGCCACCCGGATCACCGAGGCCCTCAACGTTGTCACCGCCGAGATGGGCCTGACGCTGACCAAGCCCGAACGGCAGCGACTGCTGGACTCGGTGCTCAATGACTTCCTTGGCCTGGGCCCGATCGAGTCCCTGGTCAACGACCCAACCGTGACCGAGATCATGGTCAATGGGCCCGACCAGGTTTTTGTCGAGCACAAGGGCAAGCTGACGCTCTCGGCGGTTCAGTTCGAGAGTGACGACCAGCTCCGCCGCGTCATCGACCGCATCGTCTCGACGATCGGCCGGCGCATCGACGAGAGCTCGCCGATGGTCGACGCCCGCCTCAAGGACGGCTCGCGCGTCAACGTCATCATCCCGCCGCTGGCCTTGAACGGCCCCGTCCTCACCATCCGAAAATTCTCCAAGGACCCGTACAAGATCAGCGACCTGATCAAGTTTGGCTCGCTGACCGACCCAATGGCGCAGTTCATTCGTGGCTGCGTGCGGTCGAAGCTCAACATGTTGGTCTCCGGTGGCACCGGCTCGGGGAAGACCACCACCTTGAACGTCCTGTCGAGCTTCATTCCGGAGGAGGAGCGGGTCGTCACGGTCGAGGATGCCGCCGAGCTCCAGCTCAACCAGGAGCACGTTGTAACACTTGAGTCACGGCCGGCGACGGTAGAAGGCCGCGGCCGCATCGCGATCCGCGACCTCGTCGTCAACGCCCTGCGTATGCGTCCAGATCGAATTGTGGTCGGCGAGTGCCGTGGTGGGGAGGCCCTGGACATGCTCCAGGCCATGAACACCGGTCATGACGGATCGTTAACGACTATCCACGCAAACTCGCCACGTGACAGTTTGAACCGCCTGGAGACGTTGGTGTTAATGGCGGGAGCAGAACTGCCCTCCCGGGCGATCCGGGAACAGATCTCGTCCGCCATAAACGTCATCGTGCAGCAGAGCCGCCTTCGCGATGGGTCTCGCAAGATCATCGCCGTCAGCGAAGTGCTCGGACTGCACGGCGACCAGGTGAAAGTTCAAGACATATTCATGTTTAAGCAAACAGGCGTTAGCGAAGACGGCAAGGTGCAGGGCTACTTCACGGCCACCGGCATCATTCCGAAGTATTTCGATCACCTGCAGTCGTCCGGTGAAGGCGTTTCGAAGGATCTCTTCACGCCCAGCCCGGATCCTGCCGGACAAGGAGGCAATTAGGTGTCGCTTCAACTCGTCTTCGCGGCCATGGCGGCCATCGGTGCCCTGATCGTGGTCATGGCGCTGGCGGCGAACCGCAAGCCGGAGGCCAACGACCTCCATATGGACGACTACAACCCGGCGGCGGCCGCCACGGGCAAGAAGGGCGGCATGTTCGAGGGCCTGATGGAGGGCTTCAACAAGAGCCTGACCAAGAAGGGCGGTCGAACCTCGAAATTGACGGAAGAGCTGGCCAAGGCGGACCTCAAGCTCCGCGTCTCCGAGTACGTCATGGTCATCGTTGGCCTCATCATCCTGCTCAGCCTTGTCATCTTCGTGCGCTTCCATAACCCGGCCCTGGCGCTGATCGGTATTCCGGTCGGGTACTTCGCGCCGGGCTTCTTCCTCAAGTTCCGTCAGCGGCGCCGCCTCAAGGCCTTCAACAACCAGCTGGGCGACACCATCGTCCTGCTCTCCAACGCCCTCAAAGCCGGCTATTCGTTTGCCCAGGCGATGGCGACGATTGCGAAGAGCTCCTCGCCGCCGATGGCAGACGAGTTCAGCCGCGCGACCCGCGAGATGAACCTTGGCGTGTCGGTCGACGACGCGCTCCAGCACATGGTCAAACGGATCGAGAGCGAGGACTTCGACCTGATGGTCACCGCGGTGCAGATCCACCGGGTGGTCGGCGGAAACCTCGCCGAGATCCTGGACACGATCGCCTTCACGATCCGCGAACGTATCCGGATCCAGGGCGAGATCCGCACCCTGACGGCGCAGGCCCGGGCCTCGGGCTACATCATCACCGGCCTCCCCTTCGCCCTGGCCCTGTTGCTGACCTTCATCAGCCCCAGCTACATCACGCCGCTGTTCCATGAATGGCTTGGTTACGTCCTCATCGGGATGGGCCTGGTCTCGATCACGATCGGCTACGGCATCATCTCGAAAATCACGAACATCCAGGTGTAGTGGGAATGAATATTTTTACGATCGTCTTCGCCTTCCTCGCCTTCAGCGGTGTTTTCATCGCGGTCCAGGCAGTCACGGCCAAGCCGCGGCAGGACCTGATTGCCGAGCGCCTGTCGCAATACCGCGACCATAACCTGACGCTCGACGAGATCGAGCTCTCGCTGCCCTTCAGCGAGCGCTTTATCAAGCCGGCCCTGGAGCGGATCGGCAGCCTGCTGACCTCGCGCATGGCCAAGAACCGCCAGCTCGTGGTGCAGAACAAGATCAACCTGGCTGGCCGGCCCTACAGCCTCAGCGTCAACGGCTTCGAGGTTCTCAAGGTCATCGGCGGCATCGTCGTGGCCCTCATGGCCCTGGGCTTCGTCGGCGTGCTCGGCCAGACGAGCCTGCCGATCAAGGGCGCCGCGCTTGGGCTCGGCTTCCTGCTCGGTCGTTTCCTCCCAGACGTCTGGTTGAACAACCTGATCAAGGGACGCCAGAAAGAGCTTCGCCTCGCGCTGCCGAACGCACTCGACCTGCTGACCATCTCGGTCGAAGCCGGCCTCGGCTTCGACGCTGCCATCGGCCGTCTCACGGAAAAATTCAAGAACGCGCTCTCCGACGAGTTCGCCCAGGTCCTGAATGAAATCCGGCTCGGCCGTCCCCGCCTCGAGGCGCTCGACGAAATGGGTCGCCGTTCGGGTGTCGAAGAGCTTCACACCTTCATCCAGGCCTTGATCCAGTCAGAACAACTGGGCGTCGGGATTGCCAAGGTTCTCCGGATCCAGTCCGAAGAAATGCGTCGCCGTCGCCGTCAACGGGCGGAGGAGCAAGCGGCGCAGGCGCCGCTCAAGATGCTCTTCCCGATGATCGGCTGCATCTTCCCGACCCTGTTCATCGTGCTGATGGGCCCCGCGGTCATCCTCATCATGCACACCTTCACCCACAAATAGCGCACGGGAGGGGACATCGCGAGGTCCCCTCCCGCCCCTCCTCGGCCATCCGAACGCGAGGTATAATACATGTCAAGAGTTTTGCGACTGACAAAAGCCGACGGGACGGTCGTCGCCGAGCCACTGGAGCGGGCCACGAACTTCGTGAGCCGCGGTCTGGGCCTGATGGGCCGGGCGAGGTTGCCGGAGCACGGCGGCCTCCTGATTGATTCCTGCAATGGCATCCACATGATGTTCATGCGGTTCCCGATCGACGCCGTGTTCATCGACAAACGCGGGACCGTGCTGCGCGTCTACGAAGGCGTCCGTCCCTGGGTCGGCATCGTGCCGTTCGTTTGGCGAGCGGACAAGGTGGCCGAGCTGCCGGTAGGAGCGATCCGGCGTCACGCAATCAAGCCCGGCGACCAGCTGAGCGTTGCGGCCTAGCGCGCTGCTCGACCTGGTCTTTCCGCCCCGCTGTGGGGGCTGTGGACGTGCGGGCACTCCCTGGTGTCTTGACTGCGCAGGCTCGCTCAGGCCGGCGCGGGCAACCCGGCTCGGCGCCGTCCCCGTGGTGGCGGCGGCATGGCTCGAGGGCCCCTTTCAGCAGGCGATTCACGTTTACAAGTACCGCCCACGACCCACGCTCAGCGCCGCGCTCGCCGCGCCCCTCGTTGTGGCCATCGAGGAGGCTGGACTGTCCCTGCGCGCCCTCACCTTCGTCCCGCTGCATCCGGCCCGGGCCCGCCAGCGGGGCTTCAACCAGGCGGAGCGGCTGGCGAGCGAGCTGGGAGCGGCGCTGGCCCTCCCGGTGATCCGCGGGCTGGCTCGGACGCGCCCGACGTTGGCCCAGGTCGGCCTGACCGGCCCAGAGCGGGAGGCGAACGTCGCCGGCGCCTTCCAATGGGACGGCGCGGAGCCCCCACCGCTCTGCACCGGGCTGGTCGACGACGTCTGTACCACCGGTGCGACATTGCGGGCGGCCGCCGAGGGGCTGATCGCGGCGGGAGGCTCCGTGGCCGCCTTTCTGGTGCTTGCCCTCCCGCATACTTTGGCGACCCCCCTCGTTACATTGCCGGAATAGTCCGCCTATTCCCAAAATCTCAATCTGGGGGATCAAGCTTCATGGTCAATGCGTCGGAAGTCTCACAGGACGAGCTCGCCCGGTATTACGAAGCGCTGGGACCGATCAGGGATCTCGTCCTTGATGACAGCTTGACCGAGGTCATGGTCAACGGCCATGAAAACGTCTACGTCGAGCGAGGCGGCAAGATCCTCCTGACCGATCGCAAGTTCGATGACGAAAACCACCTGTTGCGCGTCATCGACTTCATCGTCTCGGCGGTCGGCCGCCGAATCGACTTCCGCACACCGATGGTTGATGCCCGGCTTCTCGATGGCTCCCGCGTCAACGCCGTGATCTCTCCGATCGCCCTCGACGGGCCGATGCTGACCATCCGGAAGTTCTCCCGCGACCCATTCCAGGCCGAGGACCTCGTCAACTTCGGCACGATCACCGGGGACGCCGTCGGCTTCCTCAAGGCCTGCGTCATGGCTCGCTCCAACCTCATCATCTCGGGGGGTACTGGTACCGGAAAGACCACGCTGCTCAACGTCTGCTCCTCGTTCATTCCTCCGGACGAGCGGATCGTCACGATCGAAGACGCGGCCGAGCTCCAGCTCCACCAGGAGCACGTCTGCCGAATGGAGTCCCGTCCGCCCGATCTCAACGGTGAGAACAAGGTCGGTATCCGCGAGCTCGTCATCAACGCCCTCCGCATGCGCCCTGACCGTATCGTCGTCGGTGAGTGCCGCTCGGGCGAGGCGCTGGACATGCTGCAGGCCATGAACACCGGGCACGACGGCTCCTTGACCACGCTCCACGCCAATACGAGCCGCGACGCCCTGTCGCGTCTCGAGACCATGGTCCTGATGGCGGGGATCGATCTCCCGATGAAGGCCATCCGTCAGCAGGTCGCTTCGGCCATCGACCTGATCGTGCAGCTCTCCCGCATGCGGGACGGCCAGCGCAAGGTGACCAGCATCACCGAGGTCACCGGCATGGAAGGCGACACGATCACGATGCAGGAGATCTTCATCTACGAGTCGCACGGCGCGGACAAGGAGGGCATGATGACCGGCGTCTTCCGCCCGACCGGGATCCGCCCGCACATCATGGACAAGCTCTTCGCCGCCGGCGTGCCGATTCCGCCGGAGCTCGCCCGCGTCTTCCCGGACCGCCGCGCCAACGATCGCACCGGCAAGTAGGACTAAACAAACCGTAGGCTGTGTCGGACGCCGTTGCGGTCGAGCGCCGGCCCGGGCTGCCCGATAGGCCACGGGCGGCGCGCAGACCGACGACGGAGTCTGACACGGCCTACGGGTATACTCGGTCCACGCGAGATCTCGCGATGGAGGCAGGCCCATGCAGATCTTGATCCAGGCCAAGAAGTCCGCGGCCGACCCGGAAATGAAAGCCTACGCGCAGGCCAAGCTCGAGAAGCTGGTGCGGCACTTCGACCACGTGCTCGACGCTCGTATGGAGCTCGGGACCGAGAAGAACAAGAGTGCCGAGAGCCTGAAAGTCGCCGAACTGACCGTCCATGTCAGCGGCCGCACCGGCAACATCCTGAAGGCAGCGGTATCCGCCGAGCACATGAACGAGGCGGTCGACCTGGTGATCGACAAGATGGAGCGGCAGATCCGGGACCACAAGGAACGGCTCAAGGACCACCGGCCTGGGAAGGCCGCCGCGGCCGTCAACCACACCAGCAGCGAGCCCAGGCCGGCCAACGGGGTTGCCAAGGTCAAGCGCTTCAAGCTCAAGCCCATGACCGTGGAGCAGGCCGCCGAGCAGATGGAGCAGCTGGGCCACACCTTCTTCCTGTTCCTCAACGAGGACACCAACGAGGTGAACGTCCTCTACGGGCGTCACGACGGAACGCTGGGCGTTGTCCAAGCTGACCTCGACTGAGGCTCGCCTGAATTCAGCTTAGCCCGTTTCGGCCGCGCGCCGACGGGTATCCTAATCAATTGCGGAGACGCAGAATCTATGAGCGTTCTTACCAAAGTCTTAGGCGATCCCAATGCGCGCGAGATCAAGCGGCATCTCGAGCGCGTCGCCGACGTCAACGAGCTCGAGCCACTGATGGAGAAGCTCAGCGACCCTGAGCTGACCGCGAAAACTGAGGAGTTCCGCGAACGCCTGGGGCAGGGCGAAACGCTGGACGACCTGCTGGTCGAGGCGTTCGCCGTCGTCCGCGAGGCGGCGCGCCGGGCGATTGGGCTACGGCCTTTCGATGTGCAACTGGTCGGCGGCATCGTGTTGCACCAGGGCAAGATCGCCGAGATGAAGACCGGTGAGGGCAAGACGCTTGTCGCCGTGTTGCCGCTGTACCTGAATGCGCTCGCCGGCAAGGGGGCCCATCTCATCACCGTCAACGACTACCTCGCTCGCCGCGACGCCGGATGGAATGCGCCGATCTACACCCTCCTCGGCATGAAAGTGGCCGTGATCGGGCACGAGATGTCCCTGCTATACGATCCCGAATTCCTGGATGAAACCCATCCGGACCCTCGCCTGCAGCACCTGCGCCCGGTCGCGCGGGCGGAGGCATACCTGGCGGACATCACCTACGGGACGAATAGCGAGTTTGGCTTTGATTATCTGCGGGACAACATGGCGGTCGACCTCAGCCAGTGCGTCCAACGGACCCTCTTTTATGCCATCGTCGACGAGGTCGACAGCATCCTGATCGACGAAGCCCGAACACCGCTCATCATCTCCGGCCAGGGCCAGGAATCGACCGAGAAGTACTACCAGTACGCGCGGCTGATCCCGAGGCTGGTGGAGACCGATTACACCGTCGACGAGAAGACGAAGTCCGCCTCACTGACGGAAGAGGGGATCGCGAAGATCGAGCGCTGGACCGGGATCAAGAACGTCTACGAGCTCGAGCATGTTGACGAGGCGCACCAGATCAACCAGGCGTTGAAGGCCTTCACCCTGTACAAGCGCGACCGTGATTACCTCGTGAAGGACGGCGAGGTCATCATCGTGGACGAGTTCACCGGCCGGCAACAGCCCGGGCGGCGTTGGGCGGACGGCCTGCACCAGGCGGTCGAGGCGAAGGAGGGCGTCAAAGTCCAGCAGGAGACGCAGACGCTGGCCACGATCACGTATCAGAACTACTTCCGCCTCTACGAGAAGCTGGCCGGGATGACCGGCACGGCGGTCACCGAAGCCGAAGAGTTCGACAAGATCTACAAGCTGCAGGTGGTCGTCATCCCCACTCACCGGCCGATGGTCCGCGAGGATCATCCGGACCTCATCTACAAGACCGAGGAGGCCAAGTTCAAGGCGGTCGCGGACGAGATCGTCGAGCTCGCCCGGGCCGGACGGCCGGTCCTGGTCGGCACCGTCTCGGTGGAGAAGTCGGAGAAGCTGGCGCGCCTGCTCGAGAAGCGCGGCGTGCCACACGAGGTGCTCAACGCCAAGCAGCACGAGCGCGAGGCGCTGATTGTCGCCAACGCCGGGCATTCCGGTTCCGTCACCATCGCGACCAACATGGCCGGCCGTGGCACCGACATCGTGCTCGGCCCGGGTGTCGTGGAGGCGGGTGGCTTGCACATCGTCGGCACCGAGCGGCACGAGAGCCGCCGGATCGACAACCAACTGCGCGGCCGCGCTGGCCGTCAAGGCGACGCGGGCTCATCGCGGTTCTTCCTCGCCCTCGATGATGACCTGATGCGTATTTTCGGCGGCGAGCGGATCCGGGGAATGATGGACATGCTTCGCGTCGCCGACGACGAGCCGATCGAATCGCGCATGGTCTCGAAGCAGATCGAGGGGGCCCAGACCAAGGTCGAGGGGCACAACTTTGACGCGCGTCGCTATCTCGTCGAGTACGACGACGTCATGAACAAGCAGCGCGAAATCATCTACGGCGAGCGGCGCAAAGTGCTCGAGGGCGCGGACCTCCGCGAACTCGTGCTCAGCTGGGTCCGCAAAGTCATCGAGGACGCGGTCGACGAGCACTGCCAGTCCCGCCATCCCGACAACTGGGACCTCGAGGCGCTGGTGGCGCAGTTACAGACCGTCTTCCCGCTCCCTCCCTTCGATGAGATGCCTCCGGGAGAGTTCGGTGAGACGAAAGAGGCGGTCACAGGACGGCTCTTCGAGTATGCGGAAGCGGCCTATACCGCGAAAGAGGCTGAGGTCACCGCCCCGATGATGCGGAAGGTCGAGCAGTTCGTCGTGCTGAAGACGATCGACTCCAAGTGGATCAGCTACCTGACGATGATGGAGCACTTCAAGGAGGGGATCGGGCTGCGGGCCTTTGGCCAGAAGGACCCGTTGATCGAGTACAAGAACGAGGCCTTCCAGGCATTTCAAGAGTTGCTCTCCGACATTCAGTTCGACATCGCCTCGACGGTCTACCGGGTCCAGATCACCAACGAGCCGCCGCCACCCCCGTCGCCGCCGATTCCACTGGGGAATCCGCCGCCGGTGGCGTCGAGGCCGGCCGCTCCAAACGGCCACGGCGCCGGGATCCCGGCGCCGACCCCGGCCGGCAGCACCGGATCAGCGGGAAAGATCGGCCGCAACGATCCCTGCTATTGCGGCAGCGGCAAGAAGTACAAGAAATGCCATGGGCGCTAGGTCCCGCACTCGGTAAGATGTAGCGCCAATGGGAAAGAAGAAAACGCAGCCCAAGGCGATCAGGGCATCGGGCGGCAAGACGGATCGCGCCCGGGCGGCCTCGGCCGCGAACCCGGTTCGGCCGGAGGACGTCCTACACCCGCCGCAACCGCCCAAGGCCGCCTCCGCCTCGGCCGCGCCAGGATCCTCACCGTCCCCGGCGCCCTTTCGGCGGCCGGTCTCGTTCAACTTCGCCGGCGTCGGACGCAACGACATTTGCCCCTGCGGCAGCGGGAAACGGTTCAAGAATTGCCATGGACACTAAAGCGATCGAAGAGATTCGCGAGCAGGCGAGCGATCTGAAGAAGAAGATCCTCCAGCTCCAGGAGCATCTTTGACCTTCCCGACAAGAGCCATCGCCTCGATCAACTCCAGGCCGAGCTAAACCACCCCGACCTCTGGCAGGATCCGCCGCGGGCGCAGCGGCTCAGCCAGGAGGCGAAAGTCCTGCGAGACGAGGTGGGCGCCTGGCGCCGGCTCGAGTCCCGCGCGAGCGACCTGATCGGCCTTGCCGAGATGGCGATCGCCGAGAATGACCCCGAGCTCGAGGGCACCCTCGGCGATGAGCTGAAGAACCTCGACCAGGACGTCGGGAAGCACGAAGTCGACCTGCTGTTTGCCGGCCCCTACTCGGACCATGCCGCGCTGGTCAGCATCCATGCCGGCGCCGGGGGGACGGACTCCCAGGACTGGACCGAGATGCTGTTGCGCATGTACCTGCGCTGGGCCGAGCGCCACAAGCTGCCGGCCGAACTGCTCGACGAGTCGCCCGGCGAAGAGGCGGGCTACAAGAGCGTCACGGTGCGGATCGGCGGCAAGCGCGCCTTCGGCTGGCTGCGGGCGGAACGGGGCGTCCATCGGCTGGTCCGGCTCTCCCCCTATGACCAGGCGCATCGGCGCCATACCTCCTTCGCGCTGGTGGAGGTGATCCCGGAGATCGAGGACACGGGCGACATCGAAATCCGTCCCGATGACCTCAAGGTCGACGTCTATCGCTCGAGCGGGGCCGGCGGCCAGCATGTCAACAAGACCTCGTCGGCGGTCCGGATGACCCACCTCCCGACCGGCATCATCGTGACCTGCCAGAACGAGCGATCGCAGATTAAGAATCGCGACATGGCGCTGAAGGTGCTGCGCTCCCGGCTGGTCGCCCTACGCGAGCAACAGCGATCGGCGCAGCGGGAGGAGCTGAAGGGCGAGCACCAGTCCAACGAGTGGGGCAGCCAGATCCGGAGCTACGTCCTGCATCCCTACACGTTGGTCAAGGATCACCGCACCGGCTTCGAGGTCGGCAACGTCCAGGCGGTGCTCGACGGGCAACTCGACGCGCTGATGGAATCGTTCCTCCGCTGGGACGCCGGGCGCGACCCGAAAGCGGCTTAGGCGGCGAGCCTGGCGGGGACGGCAGCGGACGCTCGCTCCTGTCTAAGCGCAAGCCAGACGCTCGCAAAGATGGCGACGCTGCCGATCAGGTACGACTCCGCCACGATCCGAGTCACGGCCTGAGGGAATACCTCGAGCCAGCTGCTCAGCGAGGGCAGCGGGGCGAAGATCAGCGCGTAGTGCGCGGCCGGGCCGACCGAGAAGCAAAGCCAGGCGACCAGCAGCATGCGGATCTGGGCCCGAGCCGCCTGGTGCTCCACCGCGAACCGGATTAGCAGCACAATCGGGAGGATGAGCACGACGAGGTGAAAGCTCCAGGTGACGGTGCTGATCAAGGGCAGGGCAGCAACCGCCAGCGCGAATTCCAGACCAGACCGACCGGGGCGACGCACCGCCGCGGCGATGATTCCCAGGACGAGGAAGGTCGGCGGCCAGGCGACGATCCGGCCGCACCACCCGGCGCCGCCGCCGTGATCGGCGGTCGAGGGGTCACAGAGTCGAGCGGCGAGCCCGGCCAGGGATTGGTTCTCCCGGTAGCCGGTCCCGCCCGCGAGATGCGGCAGCACGTCGCGGAAGTAATAGAGGTTGTGTCCGAAGCCGGTGATGGCTAGACAGGCGAGCAGCCCCACCACCCCCGTGGCCACAGCGGCGGCCACCAGCCGCCAATCCCGGCGCCAGGCGAAGTAGGGGAGGAGGGCGACCGGGAAGACCTTGAAGACCGCCGCGATGCCGACCAGGACGCCGGCGCCTGGATCACGACGCTGGTACCAGTAGGCCCAGGCCGCCGTCAGCAGCAGTAACAGGACGGCGTTCATCGCGCCCGTCCACATCGTGTTGATCAGAGGAAAGAACGTCACCAGCACCGCGATCAGCGCCAGCAACTCGATCCGCCTCGGCCTTCCGATCCGGGCGTAGACGAGCACGACGCTCGCGACCACGCAGCCCTGGATGAGCAGCAGCCAGAGGCGGACGGCGAGGTCGTTGCTGATCCAGGTCAACGGGACGAGGACCGCGGCGAAGATCGCCGGATAGATGTAGCCGCTGTTCAGCGACCAATCCCACGGGACGTGAGTGCGGGTGAAGTTGCCGTAGGGGTCGCCGCCGGCGGCAATCTGGTGGGCGGCCCAGAGGTAGTCCTGGAAGTCGTCGGCCCGTGGCGTGGTGGCCCCAAACATGGGCAGGAGCAGCAGCCAGGCATAGATGCCGAGCAAGAGGGCGATCAGGGCCGTCATGACGAGGGCCTGTCGACCGGGCCAGCCGAGCAGTCGCCGCACGGGCGTATAACCCGCGATGGGGCCGGGCTCCCGCCTCCTGTTACACGGCCGTTACGAGATCGGGAGGCAGGGGCCGGACAGTCCCCACCTCCAGCTGACGGACGTTCCGCAGCGCCGGGTGCCCGTATCGCCTCAGGCTGTCCGCTTCCCCGGGTTCGAGCCAGCCAAGCTGCTCGAGCGCCGCCACGACCGCCACCGCCGTCCAGGTGCCGTCCCCGCTCTCGAACTTGAGCGCCAGTCCCTGGCCGGAGCGGCGGTCGGCGGTGCAATGGGCGCCGGCGGCGCCCCCCTTGGCGACCAGCCGCCCACCCGTCGCCTCCATCAGGGCGGTGTCGAAGCGATCGGTGCCGCCGATCAGGTACGGGTCACCGGTCATGGCGTCCACCACCGCCCGGGCATAGTCGTCGCGGGACGTCACCAGGGTGGCGAAGGCGCGGGCCATCGCGGCCAGGGGGACGGCGGCGTTGGGAGCGCTGCAGCCGTCGATGCCGAAACGGATCTCGTCCGGACTGACACCGGTGAACTCGGCGACGGTCGCGCGAACCTGGCGCTGTACCGGGTGATCGAGCTCGAGGTACGTGTCGAGCGAGGCGCCGACCGAGCGCGCCGCGGCCAGCATGCCGGCATGCTTCCCGGAGCAGTTGTTGAAGACCGCGATCGGCTCGGCCATCTGGCGGCGGGCCTCCACGGCGGCCGGTTCGTAGTAGGGCCAGTGGGCGCCACATCGCAACGCGCGTTCCTCCAGCCCGGCGTGTCCCAGCAGATCACGCACGATCGCGAGGTGCCGGGGTTCGCCGTTGTGGGAGGCGGACATCAGGGCGATGTGCTCGGGCGTCAGCCCGTAGCGCGGGACGATCTCGCTGCGCAGCCCGGCGATGGTCTGGAACGGTTTGGCACACGACCGAAAATAGGTCAGGGTTTGCGGTTCGCCGAGCTGGTAGCGGACGCGGCCTGACGCATCCACGGCCGCCAGGTGCCCGGCATGCGTGGCCTCGCGAATGCCGCCACGCTCGACCGCAACCAGCGGCGCGGGCGGGTTCGGCATTGGGTGAGTATAAGGAGGCATGGGAGTCGCCATTTCACCTGGAGTGATGGCGGGCAGCGAAGCGCGACGGCATGCCCTATACTTCCGCTGTCGATAGGCCTGCTCGGCCACAGCCCTTTCGGGCTTCGGTTCTCGTAATGGACTTGATCACGTGCCAGCACCCACTGAAACACGAGCGACCCAAACGACACGGCCGGGGAGGCTACAGGTGGCCTCGCTGACGCCTGCGCCGCCGCAGATCAGTTTGCAGGGCGTCCACAAGCGCTATCCGAACGGGACCATCGCCCTTCGCGACGTCAATCTGATCGTCCCCAAGCAGGACTTCGTCTTCCTCGTCGGGCCGAGTGGCGCGGGCAAGTCCACGCTGGTCCGGCTCTTGATCCGCGAAGAGAAGGCGACCGCCGGAAGCATCCGGATCGAGGGACAGGAGCTGGGCCGCCTCAAGCGGCGCCACCTGCCCTACCTGCGCCGGAAGATCGGGATGGTCTTCCAGGACTTCAAGCTGCTTCCCAACTTGAGCGTCTTCCAGAACGTCGCCTTCGCCCTCCGTGTCACCGAGGGCGCGCTGCGCCACCTGAAGCCCAAGGTCGAGGAGGTGCTGAGCATCGTCGGCCTCGAGGGCAAGGAGGACAAGTTCCCCGACCAGCTATCCGGTGGTGAGCAGCAACGGGTCGCGATCGCGCGGGCCCTGGTTCACGACCCGAAGATCTTTCTCGCCGACGAACCGACCGGCAACCTCGATCCCGCGACCTCCTGGGAGATCATTCAGCTGCTTCTGCAGATCAATGCCCGTGGAACCACGGTCCTGATGGCCACGCACAACCGGGAGATCGTCGATGTGATGCGGCGCCGGGTGGTCGCGATCGAAGGCGGCCAGATTGTCAGAGACGAGGACGCGGGGGGGTACCATGCACCGGCTCTGGAATCGCATTAACTTCGCCTTTACCAGCGCCTGGCAGAACTTCTGGCGGAACGCGGCCGTCAGCGTGGCCAGTGTGCTGATCGTCTGGGTGGTGTTGCTGGCGCTGGGCAGCCTGCTGCTGGTACTGCACTCGCTGGACCAGATCGTGGCGCTCGAGAAGACGAAGGCGAGCGCGATCTCCGTCTACCTGGCCGATAACACGTCGCTCGCCAGCGCCATGGAGTTCAGGCTGCGCCTGCAGAACGATCCTCGGGTGAGCGCGGTCGCTTACGTCACCAAGGACGAGGCGATGGCGCGCTTCCGTCAGCTGCCCGCCCTCGACCCCAGCGTCATCGACACCCTGGGGACCAACCCGCTGCCCGCGAGCCTGGACGTGACGGTCAAGGATATCCGCGACCTCGGCGCGATCGACAAAGAAGTCCGCGCCTCGCCCCTCGTGGACAAGTCGCCCGCCGACCAACTACGAGCCGAGCGTGATCGACAAGATCATCCTGCTCGCCCGAGTCGCGGGGATCGCCGGCATCGCCCTGATCATCGGGTTGACGGGCCTCTCCGTCTTCATCATCATGCTCACGATCCGGACGGCCATCTATCTCCGGCGCAAAGAGATCGAGGTGATGAAGCTCGTTGGGGCGACGGACTGGTTCGTCCGCTGGCCCTTCATCGTCGAAGGCCTCTTCGTCGGCGTCGTGGGCGCGGTCGTCGCCGTGCTCATCGTCGGTTTCGGCTACCGACCCGCCGTGTCGAACCTGCAGAGCGTGTTGATCTTCGTGCCCCTGGCGTTCGACCCCGCCTACCTGCGTCTGGTGCTGGCCGCCATGCTCGCCTTCGGGCTGCTGCTGGGCAGCGTCGGCAGCTACCTGGGCGTGCGCCGGTTCCTCAAATCGTGAGCGGGACTCGCCTTCGGACGGGGGTCGCGTTGATGACGCTGGCCCTCGCGTTGCTCGCGGCAGTGTCCGACAGCGTCTACGACAAGCAGCAACAACTGCAAGGGCTCAACGGCCAGATCATCACAACCAGGACCCAGATCAAGCAACTGCTCGACCAGGAGAACGCCATCAAGCGGCAGATCGCGGCTCTCGACTCGCAACTGCAGACGGTCGCCGTGCAGATCGATCAGGAAACCACCAAGCTGGCGGCGATCGCCGCCCAGGTCGAGCAGGCAAAGATCGACCTGGCGAACAAAGAGGCCGAGCTGGCCCGCCACCTCGCGGACTTCGGCAAGCGGATGCGCGTGATGTACAAGAGCGGCCAGGTGAGCGGCTTGGAATTGGTGTTGGGTGCGGCCAACTTCAGCGACCTGCTGAACCGGGTCTTCTTTTTCAACGACATCGTCCAGGATGACCGCCGGCAGGTCGAGGCGCTGCGCCGCGAGCGCGCGGCGATCGAAGGCCTGAAGGCCGACCTCGAGGCGAAACGGGTCGAGCAGGTCCAGGTGGTGAAGGCGATCCAGGATCAGCGAGCCCAGCTCCAGGCGATGCGCAGCCAGCGAGCGGCGGCCGAGCAGCAGGTGGCCGCCATCGAGGCGAAATTCGCCCAGCAGCTGAGCGCGATGGAGGCCCAGCGGGAGGCCCTGCAGTCCCAGATTGCGGCAGTACTTGGCGAGAGCCTCCGCGCTCGCTCCTCGGGGAAGTGGAAGTGGCCAATCGACGGCATGATCACCCAGGGGTTCGGCTGCACCACGTATCCGTTCGAGCCGTATGACCCCAGCTGCGCCACGCGCCACTTCCACAGCGGGATCGATATCGCAAACGATGCCGGCACGACGGTACACGCGGCCGACGGTGGGATCGTGCACAACTACACGATGAGCTGCTCATGGGGCGGCCTGTGCGGCTACGGCCACTACGTGATCGTGGTGCATGCGGGGGGATTCACGACTCTGTACGGCCACCTCTCCGGGTATGCAATGTGGCCGATGGCGCGCAGGTCGACAAGGACACGGTGATCGGGTACGAAGGCAGTACCGGCGCGTCGACCGGCCCACACCTCCATTTCGAGATCGACCTGGCAGGCATGCCCGTCGATCCGCTCGCGTATCTGCCCGCGGCGTGAGATCGGGCGCCCGAGAGTCGTCCCGCCCGGTGTGATAATCGGGTGATGCCAAAAACCAGGCGTACCGTCGTGCTCGTTGCGGTGGCCCTCGCGGCCTTTTACCTGGGCAACCTGGTCCAGTTCCAGTGGGGCGGGTTCGCGCCGGACTGGGTGAAGACGGCGCTCTTGTATAGCGCGCCGAAGACCGGCCTTGACTACGCCGGCCTCAGCGAGGTCTTCACCACCATCCACAACCACTACATCGATCCCAATACCAATGGAACGAAGCTCACGGAAGGTGCGGCTGGTGGGATGGTCAACGCCCTGGGTGACCAGTTCTCTCGCTACCTGACGCCGGATCAGTACAAGTCGAACCAGACCTTCCTCTCCGGCACCTTTGCCGGCATCGGAGCCTCGGTGCTGCAGAAGGGCGACCAGATCCAGATCGCTGGTGTCATGCCGGGAACGCCCGCCGAGCGAGACGGCTTGAAGGTGGGCGACGTCATCCTGGCGGTGGACGGGCAGAGCACGAACGGCTGGACCGCGGACGATGCCGTGAACCGGATCCGGGGCAAGGCGGGAACGCACGTCATCATCAAGGTGAGTCGTGCCGGGCAGACGCTGGAGATCGACCTCGTCCGCGAAGTCATCACGGTGCCCAGCGTGGCGACGCACGTCTTCGATAACCGCGTCCTCTACCTGCGGGTGTTCGACTTCGGGGACCGCACGTCGAGCGAGTTCGACCAGGCGCTGAGGGACAAGCTCAAGGGGTCGGTCAACCTGGTGGTCCTCGATCTCCGGGACAATCCCGGTGGCTTCGTCGATGCGGCGAACGACGTCATCAGTGAGTTCGTCAGCAGCGGGACGAGCACGATCCTGGTTGAGCGCGGCGGCAAGGAGCAGCTCAAGACCGTGACCGGCAGTGGACGCGCCTTTACGAACCGGTTGGTGGTACTGCTGAACGAAAATTCGGCCAGTGCGGCCGAGATCACGGCCGGGGCCATCAAGGACCATGGTCGGGCGACGCTCGTTGGTGTCAAATCGTTTGGAAAAGGGTCGGTCCAGCAGGACTTCCCCCTGCGCGATGGCGACCTTCACCTGACGATAGCCCACTGGCTGACCCCCAACCGGCACTCGATCGACAAGACGGGCATCACGCCGGACCGCATCGTGACCCTGGCGAAGGCCACCGATGAGTACGCCGTCGACCAGAACCCGAACACGTTCGCCCAGGACAGCCAGCTCACGGCCGCGCTCGCGCTCGTCGAGGGATAAGGCGCCGGCGTCTCGCCTGTTGGTCGCTACAATCGTCCTTGTATGGCCGATGAGGCGTTCGACGTAGCCGTCATCGGCGGTGGCTCCGCCGGGTATGTCGGCGCCATCCGCGGTGCCCAACTCGGCCTCAAGGTCGCGGTGATCGAACAGGAGAAACTGGGCGGGACCTGCCTCCATCGTGGGTGCATCCCGACGAAATCGTTCCTTCATTCATCCGAACTCGCGCACCAGATCCACACGATGGGGCCGCTTGGCCTCAAGGCGGACGGCCTGCAGGTGGACTGGCCGCAGGTTCTCAAACGGAAAGAGGCGGTCGTCACCCAGCTGTGGAAAGGCGTCGAATTCCTGATGAAAAAGAACAAGATCACGGTCTTCAAGGGCCGCGGCGTGATCGAGTCTGCCAACAAGGTCGTCGTGAAGGAAAGCGGGGAGACGGTGAACGCCAAGAACCTGCTGGTCGCGACCGGGTCGCGACCGAAGTCGCTTCCCGGCCTGGAGATGGATGGCGACCGGGTGATCAACAGCGACCATGCGGTCAACCTGGACAAGATGCCGAAGTCGATCGTCATCGTCGGGGCGGGCGCCGTCGGCACGGAGTTCGCCTGCGTCTACGACGGTTACGGCGCCGATGTCACCTTGATCGAATTCCTCCCAAACCTGCTCCCCTTGGAGGACGCCGAGGTCGGGCAGCAGCTGGCGAAGATCCTGACCAAACGGGGGATCAAGGTCCTGACCGGCGCCCAGGTCCAGCCGGAGACGCTCAAGCGGAGCGCTGGCGGCATGACGGTCTCGGTCAAGGTTGGGGACCAATCGCAAACGATCGAGGGTGAGCGACTGCTGGTGGCGGTCGGCCGCGAGGCCCTGGTCAAGGACTTCGGGCTCGAAAAGCTCGACATCAAGATGGAGAAGAGCTACATCAAGACCGATGAGCACTACCAGACCAGTCAGCCGCACGTCTATGCCGCAGGCGACGTGATCGGCAATTACCTCCTCGCCCATGTCGCCTACTACGAAGGGGAGCACGTGATGGAGCACATCGCCGGGAAGAATCCAAAGCCCCTCGACTACAACCGGGTCCCACGCGCCACCTACAGCTATCCACAGGTGGCGAGCCTCGGCCTCTCGGAGAAGCAGGCGCAGGAGCAGGGTCTCAAGGTGAAGGTGGGAAAGTTCCCGCTGGTGGGCAATGCCAAGTCCGTGATCCTGGGCGAGACGGAGGGCTTCGTGAAGATCATCAGTGACACGGACTCGGGCGACCTGCTCGGGGTCTTCATCATCGGGCCGTCGGCCACGGAATTGATCTCCGAGACCGCGCTGGCCAAGTTGCTGGAGTCCACCCCCTGGGAGATCGGCGCCAGCATCCACCCCCACCCGACAGTTTCCGAATCACTCAAGGAGGCGGCGCTGGCGGTCGACGGCGTCGCGATCCACGTCTGAGATGGCGACCACGACCAAGGAAGTCCAGGCGAAGGGCGGAAAGGATCGGCATCGCGCGCTCGGCCTGAGCGACGAGCAGGCGCTGCGCATGTACGAGGTGATGCGCCTGGCCCGGGCCGTGGACGAACGCATGTGGCTGATCAACCGGCAGGGGCGGGCCCCCTTCGTGATCTCGTGCCAGGGCCAGGAAGGCGCCCAGGTCGGGATCGCCGCGGCCCTCAAGCCCGGCCACGACTGGGTCGCCCCCTATTACCGTGACGCCGGCGTCGTCCTCTGGTTCGGGATGACCGCGCGCGACCAGATGCTGTCTTTCTTCGCCCGGCGTGAGGATCCCAACAGCGGCGGGCGCCAGATGCCCGGCCACTACGGGAGCAAGCGGCTCCATATCGTCACCGGCGGGAGCCCGGTCGCCACCCAGTTGCTGCACGCGGCCGGCGTCGCGCTGGCGTCGAGGCAGCGCCATGAGGACGCGGTCACGGCCACCTTCTTTGGCGAGGGAGCCGCCAGCCAGGGCGATGCGCACGAGGCGATGAACTTCGCCGGCATCCACAAGCTGGCGGTCATATTCGTCTGTGAGAACAACGGCTACGCTATCTCTGTCCCCCAGACGCAGCAGATGGCGATCAAAAACGTGGCCGACCGGGCTGCGGGCTATGGGTTCCCGGGCGTCGTGGTCGACGGTAACGACGTCCTGGCCTGTTACGAGGTCGCGAGCGAGGCGGTCGCCCGGGCGCGGCGTGGCGAGGGCCCGACCCTGATCGAGGCCAAGACCTACCGGATGACCGCCCATTCCAGCGACGACGACGACAAGCGCTACCGAACCGCCGAGGAGGTCGCCCTCTGGAAGGCGAAGGACCCGATCCAGGCTTACGCCCGGTATCTGCGCGAGGCCGGCGTGCTGACCGATGACGCGGAGCGCGCCATCACGGAGCGGGCCGACTCCCAGGTGGACGAGGCGACCGAGTATGCGGAGCAGGCGCCGGATCCCTCGCCCGACGATCTGCTCAAGTTCGTCTACAAGAAGGACATCACGAACTGATGGCAAGCAAGACCGTCATCGAGGCGATTCGCGAGGCGATGGATGAAGAGATGGAGCGCGACCCATCGGTCTTCGTCATCGGGGAGGACGTAGGCGTCCGCGGCGGTGTCTTTCTCGCGACCGACGGCCTCTTCAAGAAGTATGGCCAGGACCGGGTGATCGACTCGCCCCTCGCCGAGTCGTGCATCGTCGGCGTCGCGATCGGCGCGGCCGTCAACGGCATGAGGCCTATCGCCGAGATCCAGTTCGCCGACTTCATCGCGCCCGCGATGAACCAGATCATCGAGGAGGCGGCCCGCTTCTGCTACCGGACCGCCGGCGACTTCAACCTCCCGATGGTGATCCGCGCTCCGTGGGGTGGTGGCGTGCACGGGGCGCTCTACCACTCGCAGAGCATCGAGGCCACCTTTGCTCACATCCCCGGGCTCAAGGTCGTGGTCCCGAGCTCGCCGGCCGATGCCAGGGGGCTGCTGAAGGCCGCCGTGCGAGACCCCGATCCAGTCCTCTACCTCGAGCACAAGCGTACCTACCGCCTGGTGCGCGGGGAGGTGCCGGACGGGGACGGAATCGTGCCAATCGGCAAGGCCGAGGTGAAACGCGCGGGCACCGATCTCAGCCTGATCGCCTACGGCCTGATGCTCAACCACTGCCTCGCGGTTGCCGCGAAGCTCGAAAAAGAGGGCGTCTCGGCGGAGGTGCTCGATCTGCGCACGATCAAGCCGATGGACGAGAAGGCCGTGATCGCGACCGCGAAGAAGACCGGCAAGGTACTGGTCGTCCATGAGGACAACCGCTTCGGTGGTATCGCGGGAGAGGTGATCGCCATCCTCATGGAGAACGCGTTCGACGCGCTCGACGCGCCCGTTATGCGCTTGACCGCCCCGGACGTGCCCGCCATGCCGTTCAATCACGCGCTGGAAGAGGCCTTCATGCCGAACGTGGAGACGATCCTGGCCAAGGCCAGGGAACTGGCCAGGATCTGATGGCCTCCGTCAAGATGCCCCAACTCGGGGAGTCGATCACCGAGGGGACGATTGCGAAGTGGCTGAAGAAGCCCGGTGACCAGGTCAAGAAATACGAGGCGCTGGTCGAGGTGATCACGGACAAGGTCAACGCCGAGGTCCCGGCGCCGATGGCCGGCGTGCTCCGGGAGATCAAGGTGACCGAAGGCACGACGGTAACGGTCGGGACCGAGATCGCCGTGATCGAGGAAGCCGGCTCCGCGATCAGTTCGTCCCCGCAGGCGGCGCCCGCAGCCCCGGCGGCCGCCCCGGCCGCCCCGACGCCTTCGGCCGGATCCAATGGCGGCTCCCAACCGGAGGGCAGGACGCGGCTGTCGCCGGCGGTCCGGGCCCTGGTCGAACAGCACGGGATTTCGGACGCGGAGATGGATCGGATCAGCGGCTCGGGGATCGGTGGGCGCGTCTCCAAAAAGGACGTCGAAGAGTTCGTCGCCACCCGGAGCGGGCCGAGACGCGCCGAGGACGGGGGAGGCGAGCAGGTCGCGTCACCCGCCCCCACGGCTCCGGGTCAGGCGAGCCCGCTCAGCCCGATGCGGCGCGCGATCGCTGCCAACATGACCAGGAGCAAGCAGACGATTCCCCATGCGTGGACCGTTACCGAGGTCGACATGACGAAGGTGGTCGCGTTCCGCAAGCAGGTGCGGGCCAGCTTCAAAGAGCGGGAGGGTCTCGACCTCACCTACGTCCCGATCATGGTCAAGGCCGTCGTGGAGGGGCTGAAAGCCGTGCCGATCCTCAACGCGAGCTGGAGCGACGCCGGCGTCATCCAGCACCGCGATATCAACATCGGGATCGCGGTCTCGGTCGATGACGGCCTGATCGTGCCGGTGATTCGGCATGCGGACCAGCTCTCGATCTCGGGCCTGGCCAGGGCCACCGACGACCTGGCGCGCCGCGCACGGGCCGGGAAGCTCACCCTTGATGACGTCCAGGGGGCTACCTTCACGGTTAACAACCCGGGAACGTTCGGGACAATCCTCTCCTACTCGATCATCGCGCCGCCGCAGGCCGGGATCCTCGCCATGGATGCGATCGTGAAGCGCCCGGTGGTGATCGAAGAGGACGCCATCGCCATCCGCTCGATGATGAACCTCTGCCTCAGCTTCGATCACCGGGTGCTCGACGGCGTCTCGGCCGCCCGCTTCCTGCAGGGCGTTCGCCACTGGCTCGAGGGCTTCTCCGAGCAGATCCCGCTTTATTGACGAACTAACCGAGACGCCAGCGGGTCGCACCGAACGGCCATGCGCGATACTTATGGCCGATGGCTGAAATCGCCCCGCTCAAGTTTTACGGTCGCTCGAAGCGAAACGCGAGTGTGCCGATCGACACCAGGCGCCCAGAGTGGCTTCGGGTCCGGCTGCCCGGTGGGTCCCATTACAACGAGCTCAAGGGCATCATGCGGGGCCTCGAGTTACATACCGTTTGCGAGGAGGCACGCTGCCCCAACATCGGCGAGTGCTGGGAGGCTCGAACGGCGACCTTCATGATCCTGGGTGACACCTGCACCCGGGCCTGTGGCTTCTGCGCCGTCAAAACCGGTCGGCCGGGGACCCTCGACCTCGGCGAGCCGGTGCGGGTTGCGGAGGCGGTGGAGCGGATGGGCCTGAAGCACGCCGTGATCACCTCGGTCAACCGGGACGAGTTGGAGGACGGCGGGGCGGCGATTTTCGCCGGCACCATTAAGCAGATCCGCAAACGGCTACCGGCCTGCGGCATCGAGGTGCTGATCCCGGACTTCATGGGCGACGGAGCGTCGCTCGGCACCGTCATGCGGGCTCGGCCCGACATCCTCAACCACAATATCGAGACCGTGCCCCGGCTCTACCCGCAGGTGCGGCCCAAGGGGCGCTATCAGCGCTCACTCGAGCTTTTGGCCCGCGCCAAGCGTCTGGATGCGAGCGTCTATACGAAATCCGGCATCATGCTCGGCCTGGGCGAGGAGCTGGACGAGGTGGTCCAGGTCTTCCGCGACCTGCGGGCCCACGACGTCGAGATCCTGACGGTTGGCCAGTATCTTCGACCGACCGCGAATCACCTACCCCTGGTGCGCTACGTCACCCCGGACGAGTTCGCCCAGCTGAAGGTGGAAGCGCTCTCGCTCGGGTTCCGGCACGTGGAGTCGGGTCCGCTGGTGCGCAGCTCGTACCACGCCGCGGGCCAGGTGCCGGAACGGGCGGCGGCCGGCTAAGGCCGATGGACGTCCGCCGGCTCGGCCTGCTCCCGTACGCCGAGGCCTGGCAGCTCCAGAACCGCCTGGCTGAGCAGCGCGCCGCTGGGACGATTCCCGACACTGTCGTCCTGTTGCAGCATCCCCACACGTACACGATCGGTCGCCGGGGAACCCGCGACCACGTTTATCTGACCGAGGCCGAGCTGGCCGAGCGCGGGATCACGTGCCTGGAGGTCGACCGCGGCGGCGACGTGACCTACCACGGCCCCGGCCAGTTGGTCGGCTACCCGATCCTCGACCTGGGTCCGAATCCCGACGTCGGGGCCTACCTGCGCGCGCTGGAGGAGAGCCTGATCGAGGTGCTGGCGCAGTTTCGGATCACGGCCGGCCGTATGCCGGAGTACACCGGGGTGTGGATCGGCGACGAGAAGATCGCGGCGATCGGGGTGAAGCTGGCGCGAGGCATCACGACCCATGGGTTCGCGCTGAACGTCACGACCGATCTCGAACTCTTCACCCACATTCTGCCCTGTGGCATTCCCGACAAGGGCGTCACCTCGATGGAACGCCAGCTCGGCCTGGTCCCGTCAATGGTTGCTGTCGAGGAGGCCGTGATCGCTCGGCTCAGCGCGAATCTGCCGGCTCTCGGTCATCCGACCGCCCGCGTTGCATAATTGACCCCGCCCACGGGCGGTTAGCTCAGCTGGTAGAGCGTCTGCTTTACACGCAGAATGTCGGGGGTTCGAGTCCCTCACCGCCCAAACCATGAGTCGGTTGCCGGCGTTCACCCCGATGACGGGCCACCGGCTGACGCTCCGCCCGTTTGAAGAGGACGAGTTTCCGCGGGTTTGGGAGGTACTCCAACGCCGGGCGTCTCGGCCTGGGCCGGTCGGCCGTCGCGTGGAGGAGCGCCTGCGACATCGCATTCGGCGCTCGGGACGCTTCACCCGGGGGATGCTGGACCTCGCCGTCGAGGCGCAGGGCCGGCTGATCGGGGATGTCCAGGCACGCCAGCCGCCCAGCGCAATGCCGCGCGGCGTCTTCGAGCTGGGCATCGAGATCTATGACCCGGCTGACCATGGCAAAGGGTACGGGTCGGAAGCCGTCTGGCTGCTGACGGACTGGCTCTTCGAGAAGGCCGCTGCCGAACGAGTTCAGGCCGGAACCTCCCTCACCAATGCCTCCATGCGGACCGTGCTCGAACGACTCGGGTTTGCATTCGAAGGCGTGATGCGCGGCTTCATGGCCGCGGGATCGGGTCGCGAGGACTACGCCCTCTACGGGGTGACCAAGCCCGAATGGCAGGCGCGGCGCGGCTGAGTCGAGCGTTATTGACAGAAGCCGCAGACGGCGTATCGTCAGGGTCGGCGGCGGCCAGCCCAGGGCTCGGGAGTGGGAATCGTTCGACGGCCTCCGGTGAGGAGGCGGATTAGGCTGGCCGCCAGCTTTGACACCAGGTGGGCTCGGAGCGTTTCCGGAGAGATAGTGGAGCGCGGAAGGTGAACGCAGCAGCTCGTCCGTCATCTATGGCGCGGGTGCCGAAGCGTCCCCGTGCCCCTTGATGCCCGGCCTCAGCCTGAATCGTTGGTATATGGATTCTACGAGGAGATGAGTGCAATGGCGATTAACGACACGCAACGCATGGTGGCAGCGGCGCCGCCAAGCCCGGTGGTGGCCGATCCCGGTCCCCTTGGCCTGGCGGCGTTCGCGCTCACGACGTTCATCCTGAGCGCGCACAATGCCGGGATCTTTGGCTTCGACAAGCACGCCAGCACGATCGTGATCGGCCTGGCGATCTTCTATGGGGGCCTGGCCCAGTTCATGGCAGGGATGTGGGCATTCCGGAACCGAAACACGTTCTCAGCGACCGCGTTTTCGACTTACGGCGGATTCTGGCTCGCTGTGGGCACCTACCTGATGCTGGCGACCTTCGGCAAGGTCGTGGCGGCCGATGTCACCGTCTCGCTGGCATGGTTTTTCACGGGTTTCGTCATTTTCAATACCTACATGATGCTTTGGGCGCTTCGCATCAACGTCGCCGTCTTTGCGGTCTTCCTCACGCTCGAGATCACGGAAATCCTCCTAGCCTGGGGCAATGGTGCCGCCAACCCCGACATCGTTCACCTCGGCGGCTGGATGGGTGTGATCACCGCGATCGTTGCCTGGTACACGTCGGCGGCTGACGTCATCAACTCCATGAGCACGCGGCCCTACCTCCCGGTCGGCACGCCGTTATGGCGTGAGTCGGCGCTTGGCTCGAGCGCGGGCCGCGAGCCGGCGTCGGTCCGGCGGTAATGACCGTCCAGGCCGGCGCGCACGCGATCGAGTCGACCCAGGTCGAGGAGCGGCGTTTCGAGCCGCCCCTCGACTTTGCCGCCAAAGCCAACGCCAGGCCCGACATCTACCAGATGGGCCTCGAGGAGTTCTGGAAGGCAGAAGGGGAGAAGCGGGTCAGCTGGTTCAAGCCGTTCGACAAGGTCCTCGAGTGGAAGCTGCCGTACGCGAAGTGGTTCCTCGGCGGGAAGCTAAATGCCTGCTACAACTGCGTCGACCGGCACGTAGAGGCCGGCCGTGGCGACACCGTGGCCTACCACTGGGAAGGGGAGCCGCTGAATGAGGTCCGCACCATCACCTTCACGGACCTCCAACACGAGATCGTCCGGTTTGCCAACGGGCTCAAGAAGCTGGGCGTCAAGAAGGGGACGCCGGTCGGGATCTACATGGGCATGGTGCCGGAGCTTCCGGTGGCGATGCTCGCCTGCGCGCGCCTGGGTGCACCGCACACGGTCGTCTTCGGCGGCTTTTCCGCCGATTCGCTCTCGGGCCGCCTCAACGACATGGAATGTGAGGTCCTGATCACGCAGAACGAAGGCTGGCGGAAGGGCGGGCGGGTTCCGCTCAAGAAGAACGCCGACGCCGCCCTCGACCAGGCGCCCAGGGTCAAGAAGTCCGTCGTCCTCCGGCGGACCGACGGCGAGACCGCCATGAAGGAGGGACGAGACCTCTGGTGGCATGACCTGGTCAAGGACGTCAGCCACGACCCGGCCTCCTGCCGTTGCGAGGAGATGGACGCCGAGGACCTTCTCTACCTGCTCTACACGAGTGGGACGACCGCCAAACCGAAGGGAATCGTGCACACGACGGCCGGCTACCTCGTGGGAACCTCGACGACCCACCATTACATTTTCGACATCAAGCCGGACTCGGTGTACTGGTGCGCCGCCGATATCGGCTGGGTGACCGGCCACAGCTACATCGTCTACGGCCCGCTCTGCAACGGCACCACCGGCGTCCTCTACGAGGGGACTCCTGACTTTCCCGACAAGGACCGCTGGTGGTCGATCATTGAGCGCTACAAGGTCGATGTGCTGTACACGGCCCCGACCGCCATCCGGACGCACATGAAATGGGGCCCGGAGTATGCCCAACGGCACGATCTCAGGTCGCTCCGTCTGCTGGGATCGGTCGGGGAGCCGATCAATCCGGAGGCCTGGATCTGGTATCGCGACCACATCGGCGGTGGGCGCATCCCAGTCGTCGACACCTGGTGGCAGACCGAGACGGGCATGATCCTGATCACCCCGCTGCCAGGGATCACGACGCTGAAGCCTGGCTCGGCGACCAAGCCGTTCCCGGGCGTCGAGGCGGCCGTCTATAACGACGCGGGCGAGGAGGTCGGGCCCGGCGGGGGCGGCTACCTCGTTCTCAAGCGCCCCTGGCCGGCGATGCTGCGGGGCATCTTTCGCGATCACGACCGCTATGTCCAGACCTACTGGAGCAAGTTCAAGGACGTCTACTTCGCCGGCGATGGGGCACGTATCGACCGGGACGGCGACTTCTGGTTGATGGGCCGGGTGGACGACGTCATGAACGTCTCAGCGCATCGGATCTCGACGATCGAGGTGGAGAGCGCGCTGGTGGACCACCCGAAGGTGGCCGAGGCGGCCGTGTGCGGCCGGAGTGACAAGCAGACAGGCCAGGCGATTGTCGCCTATGTGACGCTCAAGGGCGGCGCGGAAGGCTCCCCGGAAATGCTCAAGGAGCTTCGCGACCACGTAAGCAAGAAGATCGGCAAGATCGCGGCGCCCGCCAACATCGTCTTCACCCCCGAGCTGCCCAAGACGCGGTCCGGCAAGATCATGCGACGGTTGCTGCGCGACGTCGCGGAAAACCGGGAACTCGGCGACACGACCACGCTCGCCGACCCGACTGTGGTGACCGAGATCGGCCGGCGGGCAAAGGCCGAGGCGGCGAAAGAAGAAGCATAAACGCGGTTGGATCAGGCCCCGGGCAAGCCCGCCCGGGGCACCACGTACTATGCCTTGGCCTGCTTCAGGATCCGGTACAGGGCACTGAAGTCCAGGCGGGCGTCCCGGAGTTGATCGAGCCGGTCTCGGAGCGCGAAGACGTCGGACTGGAGCCGGTTCAATTCGCCCGAATGATCCTCGTTGTGCTCTTCCTGGCGTGCGATCAGCTCGCGGCGTCGCCGTACCTTCTCCGTGATCGACTGCTCGATCTCGTCCCATTGCTGCGACAGCTCACGAAGCTGGCGGTCGACCGTTTCCAGTTCGCCGGTCAGTTCCTGCCGCTCGCCCACAGCTAGCCGAACCTGGACTTGTTGAAGAACGTGAGTGTCGCGATCGCCGCGATGCCAAGGGAAACCGCGACCAGGAAGAGGCCGAAGGCCAGGGCGGCGTTCCGGCGGCTCGAGCTCAAGCGGAGCGCCACCACGACGAAGGCCCCGGCCGCAGCAGCCAGGACCACGATCCCGAGGATGATGTAAGGGGTGGACTGCACCACCCGTAGAGCATGCCACGCGCAGGGGCCTCCCTGCTGCCGGGGACGGCTAGAATACCGACTCGTGCCGAGGTAGCTCAGTTGGTAGAGCACGCGACTGAAAATCGCGGTGTCGCCAGTCCGATTCTGGCCCTCGGCACTCTAGTCAATCTCTCAGCGCCAGACGGTCCGCGTAGAAGTAACCTGCCGGGTTCAGGGGGCGTTCAGGGATATATGGCTGAATACAGGAATGGGGATGAGTTTGAGATCCATGGCTAGCCTGCGCGCGGGTTTGCGTCGCCACACCCCCAGGCTGGGCCGCCGCAGCCTGGCCGCCAGCGCGGGAGCCGGTCTGCTGCTGGTGCTCCTGTACGTCCTCATCGTGCTGGAGGCTGGCAATCTCCCCGATGCCATGGGAGACGTCGGACCTCTCTCGCGTGCCCTCGTCCACACGTTTGGCTCTGCGGCACCGTTTGTCCTGCTCTATGTCGAAGAGTCTGGAATCCCAATGATCATCCCGGGCGACTTCGTCGTGATGTGGGTCGGCCACCACGTTCCGCACAATCTCTTTGCCTGGACGGGCGCATGGCTGGGCCTAACGGCCGCAGTGGTTCTCGGCTCGAGCAATCTCTATTTCGTGTCCCGGAAGTGGGGACGGACCTTGATCGACCGCCAGGTCGGTCGCATGTTGCACCTCACGCCCGACAAGATGGCGAAGGCCGAGTCGTGGTTCATTCGCTGGGGCGCCTGGGCGCTCATTTTTGGCCGCCATGTCTTCGGGCTGCGCGTGCCACTGACGGTTGCGGCCGGGATCTTCAAGCTTCCCTATCCGATCTTCGCCCTGAGCGTGGCGGTTTCCAGTTCGGTCTGGATCGCGATGTTTCTCGTTCTCGGGATTGCGTTCGGTGGTCGTGTCGCCCATCTGCTTCACCTCTACCGCCAGGCGGCAATGCCGCTTGGTCTTGCGCTACTCGCTGCCGCCGTCCTCTTCGTCGTCTACCGCTGGAACACCACCCGAGAGCGTCCGATCAACGCCTATTCGGAGATGCGATCCGGCCAGTAGTCGGCTGACTCATCTAGACTCGAGGCATGAGTACCGAGATCAAGAAAACCGATGCGGAGTGGCGCGAAACGCTGACCCCGGAGCAGTACGACGTGCTGCGGAAGAAGGGGACCGAGCGTCCGTTCACCGGTAAGTACGTCCATGCCAAGGAGGACGGCACCTACTGTTGCGCGGCCTGTGGTGCCGAACTATTCAGCTCCAAGACGAAATTTGAATCTGGAACGGGCTGGCCGAGCTTCTACGAGCCGGCTAACGTCGAAAATGTCGAGCTGAGGTCTGACAACAGCCTCTTCATGCGCCGGACTGAGGTGCTCTGCAAGCGCTGCGGGTCACATCTGGGTCACGTGTTCGACGATGGCCCGAATCCCACCGGCCAGCGCTACTGCATCAACTCGCTGGCGCTCGACTTGAAGCCGGCGAACGCCGAGGAGTAACCTCAGGCGGCTTTGACGGCCGCCACCAGCTTCGTGAGCGAGTCCTTGGCGTCCCCGAAAAGCATGATCGTCTTCGCGTCGTAGAGCAGCTCATTGTCGATGCCCGCAAAGCCGGGGCGCATGCTGCGCTTCATGAAGACGATGTTCTTGGCCTGGTCGACGTTGAGGATCGGCATCCCGTAGATCGGGCTCCCGGGCGTGTTGTGCGCCGCCGGGTTAACGACGTCATTGGCGCCGACGACGAGGGCCACATCGGCGAACTTGAACTCGGAATTGATCTCGTCCATCTCCTTGAGCTGCTCGTAGGGAACGTTCGCCTCGGCCAGCAGCACGTTCATGTGACCGGGCATCCGTCCCGCAACCGGGTGGATCGCATACTCGACCTCGACGCCCCGCTTCTCCAACTCGTCCGCCAGCTCGCGCGCCGCATGCTGAGCCTGGGCCACAGCCAGCCCGTAGCCGGGGACGATGATGACGTGCCGGGAGTACGCCAGCATCGTGCCGACGTCCTCGGGAGTGCCCGAGCGGACCGTTTTGCCCTCCGCGCTGACCGCACCGGCCGGGCCGGCGACGACGCTGCCAAAGGCCCCGAACAAGACGTTGGCGAGCGAGCGGCCCATAGCGTCACTCATCAGCTTGGTCAGGATGGTGCCCGAAGCACCAACCAGCGTGCCGGCCACGATCAACGCAAAGTTGCCCAGCACGAAGCCGCTGGCGGCGACGGCGAGGCCGGTAAACGCGTTGAGGAGGGAGATGACCACCGGCATGTCGGCGCCGCCGATCGGCAGCACGAAGGCGACGCCAAGGATGAGGGCGAGAAGGAGGAGAGCCACAAAGTACAGAGGAATCGAAGCCACCAGCACGATCGCGACCGCCAGGCCCACGATGGCCAGCGCGAGGATGGCGTTGACCACCTGCTGGCCTGGATAGGTGATCGGCGTCCCGGTGAGCAAGGCCTGCAACTTGGCGAAGGCCAGCACGCTGCCCGCGAACGACACGCCACCGATCACGATCGAGAGCACGCTGGGAAACGCGATGGCGAAGGCGGGATGGTCGCCCTGGCCGAGGAGTTCGGAGACGGCGACCAGGGCGGCGGCCCCGCCGCCGACGCCGTTGAAGGCCGCCACCATCTGCGGCATCGCTGTCATCTTGACCCGCCGCGCCGAGACGGCCCCGAGGGGAGCACCGACCGCGATGCCAAGGATCGTCACGATCAGACCGCCCGTGGTGAAATGGAGCAGCGGCAGCGTCGCGAGCAGCGCGATCACCATCCCGACTGCCGCCGTCTGGTTGCCCTGGCGTGCGCCTTTTGGCGAGCTCAGCTGCTTCAGTCCCAGGATGAAGAGGACGGCCGCCACGAGGTAGGCGAACGCAATCGCCAGGTTCACTTCTTCTCCGGCCGAGTGGGGGTCTGGCGACCCTTGAACATCTCGAGCATGCGGTCGGTGACGACAAAGCCGCCCACGACGTTGATCGTCGCCAGGGTAACGGCGACCAGCCCGAGGACGATCTGCAAGGGATTGTCGGCACTGGCGGCGATCAGGATGGCGCCCACCAGGATGATGCCGTGGATCGCATTCGTGCCTGACATCAGCGGGGTATGGAGGATGGTCGGGACTTTCGAGATCACCTCGATCCCCACAAAGATGGCGAGGATGAAGAAGGTGAACTCGTTGAAGAGGCCGGCGTTCATGCCTTCGACGCTTCCAGCGCTTCTTTGGCGCGGGGGTTGATGATCTCGCCGCCATGGGTGAGGCAGGCGCCCTTGACGACCTCGTCGTTCAGATTGAGGCTGAGGTTGCCGTCCTTGAGCAGCGAACTCAGCAGGGCGCTGACGTTCCGGCTGAACAGCTGGCTGGCATGGACCGGCATCGTGCTCGCGACATTGCGCGTGCCGTCGATGGTGACGCCGTTGAGCACGATCACCTCGCCCGGCTTTGTCGCCTCCACGTTGCCTCCGCCGTCGGCGGCAAGGTCGACCAAAACCGAGCCCGGGCGCATCCGCACGACCATGTCCTTCGTAACCAGGACGGGCGCGCGCCGTCCCGGGATGGCGGCGGTGGTGATCACGACGTCGGCGGCGGCCACATGGTCGCCGATCAGCTCACGCTGGCGGCGCAGGAATTCCTCGGATTGCTCCTTTGCGTACCCGCCCTGGCCTTCCTGGGCCTCGAGTGCGAGTTCGACGAAGGTGGCCCCGAGGCTCTTCACTTCCTCCTTCACCGCCGGTCGGACGTCATAGGCCTCCACGACGGCCCCCAGCCGTCTGGCGGTGGCAATCGCCTGCAGGCCGGCGACGCCGGCGCCCAGTACCAGCACCCGCGCGGGCGTGACGGTGCCGGCCGCGGTGATCAACAGCGGAAAGAATTTGCCGAGACGGTTCGCGGCCATCAAAACGGCTTTGTATCCAGCCACCCCCGCCTGCGATGAGAGGGCGTCCATGCTCTGCGCCCGGCTGATGCGGGGCACCAGCTCGAGACTGAAGGCGGTGACCCGCTGGCGGGCCATGGCTCTGATGACCTCGGGATTGGTGGACGGCTGCAGAAAGCTGATCGAGAGCGCCCCGTCGTGCATCCAGGCCACCTCATCGAGCGTGGGTGGCTGGACCTTGAGAACGGCATCCGCGGCGCTGAAAAGACCTTTTGCGTCTGGGACCATGGTCGCCCCGGACTTCTGGTATGCCTCGTCGGCGTAAAAGGCATCGCGGCCAGCCCCCACCTGGACGCTTACCTGCAGTCCGGCCGCGATGAGCTTGGTTACGCCGTCCGGAACAACGCCGACGCGCCGTTCACCCGCCGCGGTCTCCTTCGGAACGCCAACCTTCATCCTGCGGTCGGGATCATACGGTGTTTAACTTCAACAGCGGTCTCGCCGCCGGCACCTGGCGCGCGAACTCGGCCAGGTCGAAGTAGACGCGCTCACCCATGAACAGGTTGTCTTTGACCGGAAAAAAGATCACGACCCGGTAGCGTAGCTCCTGCCCGCTCGGTTCGACGCCAAACAGCGGCCCCTCCATCCGGCCGAACACCTCCGACTCCTCGACGATGCAGTCCTCGGCATCGACGCGGTTGAGCAGCGTGAGCTTGACGTTGGGGATGCCGCGCCAGAGCCCCAGGTAGAACTCGCGGACCTCGGCCTTGCCGCGCCAGCGCTGCCCGAGCGGGACCACCTCGTACTCGCAGTCCTCGTGCAGCGTGCTGATCAACCGATCGAGCTCGCGCCGATTCTCCGCCCGCGCGTGCTTGATCCAGAGCTCGTAGTTGGCCCGCGCTCGTGGGCTCTCTGCCCGTGTCTCGAACGGGCTCGCTTGAAGATCCGCGGGCGTCACAGCTAGAGGATAACAACGGAGCTGCTGGTACACTTGCTCCGTTTTGGCTGCGCATCGTGTGACCCTGATCCCCGGCGACGGGGTGGGTCCCGAGGTTAGCGAGGCGACGCGGCGAGTGCTCGAGGCTACCGGCGTCGCGTTCGAGTGGGACGTGCAGAACGCGGGCCTCGCGGTCATGGACCAGTACGGAACGCCCATGCCGGAGCATGTCCTGGAGTCGATTCGACGCAACAAGGTCGCCATCAAGGGCCCGCTGACAACGCCGCTGGGCAAGGGCATCCGGTCGGTGAACGTCGCGCTCCGGAAGGAACTGGATCTGTTTGCGCTCGTGCGTCCGTGCAAGAGTTATGCCGGGGTTCGGTCACGCTTCCAGAACATCGACCTGGTGATCGTGCGCGAAAACACGGAGGACATCTACGCCGGGATCGAGTTCCAGGAAGGGAAGCCCGAGACGGCCCAGATCATCAAACAGATCGAGACCGCGACAAAGAAGTCCATCAAGCTGGACTCCGGCCTCAGTATCAAGGCACTTTCGATCACCGCCTGCAAGCGGATCGTGAACTATGCCTTCCAGTACGCCCGCACGCACGGCCGGCGCAAGGTGACGGCGGTCCACAAGGCCAACATCATGAAATTCACCGACGGACTGTTCCTGCAGGTGGCGCAGGACATCGCCAAGGAGCATCCGGACATCGAGTTCAATGACCGGATCGTGGACAACATGTCGATGCAGCTGGTCCAGTACCCGGAGGAGTACGACGTCCTGGTGCTGCCCAATCTCTATGGCGACATCCTGTCGGACCTCGCCGCCGGATTGGTCGGCGGCCTCGGGTTGGCGCCGGGGGCCAACCTGGGCGATACGGTGGCGCTCTTCGAGGCGACCCACGGCAGCGCCCCTAAATACGCGGGGATGAACCGCATCAATCCGATGGCGATGATGCTGTCCGGGGTGATGATGCTCCGGCACCTGGGCGAGACCTATGCCGGCAACATGCTGGAAGGAGCGATCGCCGAGACGATCCGAGAAGGTCGCTACGTCACCTATGACATGAAAGCTGACCGCAACGATCCGACGGCCGTGGGCACCAGCCAGGTGGCCGACGCGATCATCGCCAAGCTGGAAAAGGCCCGGACGCCGACCGCCATCTAGCGCGCCGCCGGGAATAGTTTCCGGGGTTCGCGGGTAAACTCTAAGCATCATGGCCAGCTATCGCGACATGCTCCGCAGCGTCAAGACACGAATTCAGGAGACGGACGCCCGCAGTCTGGAGTCCCAGCAGGGTGCCGACGAGCCGGTGCTGATCGACGTCCGCGAGCAGGACGAAGTCGAGCAGGGGATCATCCCCGGCGCGATCCACATTCCCCGCGGCTACCTCGAGTCTCGGGTCGAGCAGTACGTTCCGGACTACGCGACCCCGATCGTCGCCTACTGCGCCGCCGGCAACCGGTCGGCCTTTGCCGCCGAAACGCTCCAGCAGATGGGCTATCAGAAGGTCCAATCACTCAAGGGCGGCTTCACCGCCTGGAAGGATGCCGGCTTCAAGTTCGTCACTCCCCGTGACCTGACGCCCGCGCAACACAAGCGCTACAGCCGCCATGTCCTGATCCCCGAGATCGGCAAGGAGGGGCAGCTGCGGCTGCTGGATTCCAGGGTGCTGATCATCGGCGCGGGTGGCCTCGGCTCGCCAGCGGCCTACTACCTCGCCGCGGCCGGCGTCGGTACCATCGGGATCGTCGACTCCGACGTGGTCGACGAGAGCAACCTGCAGCGGCAGATCCTCCACAACAGCAAGCGGATCGGCCAGCCCAAGGTGGACTCGGCAAAGCAGACGCTCGAGGATCTGAACCCCGACGTCAAAGTGGTCCCGTACCAGCTCCGCCTGACTCGCGACAACATCGTCGACATCTTCAAGGAATACGACCTGATCGTGGACGGCAGCGACAACTTTCCCACCCGTTACCTCGTCAACGATGCCAGCGTGCTGTTGCGCAAGCCTGTGGTCCACGGCAGCATCTTCCGCTTCGATGGCCAGGTCAGCGTCTTCAAGCCGTTCGACGGCCCCTGCTACCGCTGTGTCTTTCCCGAGCCACCCCCGGCTGAGCTTGCGCCGAGTTGCGACGAGGCCGGGCACCCTGGGCGTGCTGCCGGGAATCGTTGGGCTGTTGGAAGCAAACGAAGCCGTCAAGCTCCTGCTCGAGATCGGCGAGCCGCTGGTCGGGCGGCTCTTGATGGTCGATGCGCTGGCGGTGGAGTTCCGCACCCTTCGGCTGAAGCGTGACCCGAAGTGTCCGGTTTGCGGTGAGGGCGCCCATTTCAAGGACTTCGTCGATTACGAAGTCTCGACCGCGATTCCGACGCCGGCCTGATGCAGTCGGCCAATGGGTTTCTCCGGGTCCTGGTCGTCATGGCCCATCCTGACGACGCGGAGTTCGGCGCGGGTGGCACGGTGGCCCGTTGGGCGAAGGAAGGCCGGCACGTGACCTACCTGATCCTGACCGACGGCAATCGCGGGAGTAGTGACCCGGCGATGACCGCCGAGCGCCTGGCGCAAATCCGGCATGCCGAACAGCGCGCGGCGGCCACGAAGTTGGGCGTCAAGGATGTCTTCTTCCTCGGCTACGACGATGGCTCGCTGCAGCCGACCCTCGATCTGCGCCGCCAGATCACCCGCTGGATCCGCCGCTGCAAACCAGACCTCGTGCTCGCGCCCGATCCGACCCGGCGCTGGACCGGGCAGCGCTATATCAATCACCCCGATCACCGCGCCGCCGGCGAGGCGACGCTCGACGCCATCATTCCCGGTTCGGACACCCGGCTTGTCTTCCCCGAGTTACTCGAAGAGGGGCTCGAGCCGCACCAGGTGAAAGAGATCTACCTGTCCGGATCGAACGAGGCGGATCTCTTCGTCGACATCGCGCCCACGATCGAGACCAAGATCGAGGCGCTGCGCGAGCACAAGAGCCAGATCGGGGACTGGGCGGAACTCGATCGAAGCATCCGGGAACGCGCCGCCGAGATGGGGAAGACCCAGCAACTGGAGTTCGCCGAAGGCTTCAAGTACTTCAAGCTCCGAGACTAGGCATAACCGTCCCCCAGACGGTTGAGGGCCTTGCGCCGCGAACATATGTTCGCTAAGATGCCTGGGCATGGCTGTCGACGCGGTTCTCGACCGACTGCTCGGCCAGGATGAGTTCCGCCGCGGCCTGACGCTCGACCACACCATCCCGGCTCGGAGCGCCCGCTTTGCCGATTTTCCGCCGGCGCTGGACCACCGGATTGCGCACGCGTTGGCGGGACGCGGCATCACGCGCCTCTACACGCACCAGGCCGAGTCGGTGGCGCGCACGCTGCAAGGCCAGGACTGCGTTGTGGTCACGCCGACGGCCTCGGGCAAGACCCTCTGCTACAACCTGCCCGTCCTGCACACCGTGCTGGCCGAGCCGGATGCCCGGGCCCTCTACCTGTTTCCCACCAAGGCGCTCGCCCAGGACCAGCTTGCGGAGCTGCATGGCTTGGTGGGCGGGCTCAACGCCGACATCAAGACCTACACCTACGACGGCGACACACCGGTCAGCGCCCGGCAGGCGATCCGCCAGGCCGGACATATCGTCGTGACCAACCCGGACATGCTGCACACCGGCGTGCTGCCGCATCACACCCGCTGGGTGAAGCTCTTCGCCAACCTTCGTTACGTCGTCATCGACGAACTGCACGCCTACCGTGGAGTGTTCGGCAGCCACCTGGCGAACGTGCTGCGACGGCTCTGGCGTGTCTGCGCCTTCTACGACAGCCATCCGATCGTGATCTGCTGCTCCGCGACGATCGCCAATCCCCGCGAGCTGGCCGAGCGGCTGACCGGAAGACCCATGACGTTGATCGACGACAACGGCGCGCCGGCCGGGCCGAAGCGGCTGCTTTTCTACAACCCACCGGTCCTGAATCGCGAGCTTGGCATCCGGAAATCGTCAACGCTGGAGAGCCAGCGGATCGCCGAGGCGTTCCTGCGGGGCGGAGTCCAGACCATCGTCTTCGGCCGCAGCCGGCTGCAGGTCGAGATTCTTCTCAGCTACCTCCAGCAGGCGCTGGCCAACCGCCTCGGCGACAGCCACGCGATCCGGGGCTACCGCGGTGGCTACCTGCCGCTCCAGCGGCGCGAGATCGAGCATGGGTTGCGCGACGGGACCGTCCGCGGCGTCGTCAGCACCAACGCGCTCGAGCTTGGCATCGACATCGGTCACCTCGATGCGGCCATCCTCTGCGGTTACCCGGGCACGATCGCCAGCGCCTGGCAGCAGATCGGCCGGGCGGGACGGCGTCGCGAGTCCGCAGCGGCGGTTTATGTCGCGTCGAGCAGTCCGATCGACCAGTACCTGGTGAACCATCCCGAGTACTTTCTCGGGCGCGATCCCGAACAGGGGTTGATCGATCCCGACAACCTGCTGATCCTGAGCGCCCACCTGCAGGCCGCGACGTTCGAGCTGCCGCTACCCATGCGCGAGTCCTTTGGCGAGGCGCCGGTTGCGGAACTGCTGCGGATCCTCGAGGAGGACGGCGCCGTCCACCTGGCCGGCGACGCCTGGCACTGGAGCGCGGACGCCTTTCCGGCTGAGGGGGTTAGCCTCCGGAGCGCTAACGCCGACAACGTGGTGATCGTCGACGTGACCCGAGGCGCGCGGGTGGTGGGGGAGATGGACCAGTTCTCGGCGCCGGTCTTCCTGCATGAGGAAGCGATTTACCTCCACGAGGGCAGGCAGTACCACGTCGATCGCCTCGACTGGGAGGAGAAGAAGGCGTACGTCCGGCCGGTCAAAGTTGATTACTACACCGACGCCAACATGGCCGTCAGCATCAAGGTCCTCCAAACGCTCAAATCCAGTCGAGCCCAGCAGATCCCGGTCCACCATGGCGAGGTGCGCGTCACCGCGCTGCCGACCATCTTCAAGAAGATCCGGTTTCACACTCACGAAAACGTCGGCTCGGGGCCGATCAGCCTGCCCGAGCAACAGCTGCATACGACCGCGTTCTGGATGGAGATCCCCACCGAGGTTGCGCGCCAGTTCTCACGCCCGGCTCTGCAGGGCGGGATGCAGGGGCTGGCCAACGTCCTGACCCAGGTCGCCTGCCTCTTTCTGATGTGCGACCCGCGCGATCTCGGGGCCTACGCGGAGACCCGCGCGCCGCATACCGGGACGCCGGCGGTCTTCGTCTACGAGCGCTACCCGGGCGGCGTCGGCATGAGCGCGCGCCTGCTCGAGACGGCGATGGCGGTCATCCGGGCGGGCCACGAGCTGGTATCCGATTGCGCCTGCGGCAGCGGCTGCCCGTCGTGCGTCGGTCCAGCGCTCGAGGTGGGGGAGGAGGGGAAGGCGGTGACCCTCCGCCTGTTGGAGATGGCCGCGCTTGCGCCGGTCGCGTGAACGGGGACCTCGACGCGCTCCGGGCCCGCCTCGCCGAGCTTGGCGCCCGCCATGCACGCCAGGCGCGGTCGCCCACCCGGCACCCCGCGCCGATCGGGACGAGCATCGAGGCGACGCCCTTCGGCCCCGTCGCGGTCCGCGAGGAGTGGCTCGCCGATGATCAGGTCCCTGCCACGGCCACCCTGGCGCGATGCCTCGGTCTCGAGGCCAGCGCGCTCGAGCGGCCGCTCTATCTCGATACGGAGACCACCGGCCTGTCGGGCGGCGCTGGTGTGGTGGCCTTCCTCATCGGGCTCGCCTGGCGTGACGGCGACGGCATCCGGCTCGCCCAGTACTTCCTCCAGGACCTCGACCAGGAGCCGGCGCTCCTGTGGGCGGTCGGCCGGCACGTCGGCCGGGCCGGGTGCCTCGTCACCTATAACGGCCGCACCTTCGACTGGCCGCTGCTCCAGGCCAGGCTGATCATGCGCCGCGTTCGCCCCGCGTGGTCGGTTGCATCGCACCTGGATCTCCTGCCGATCGCTCGTCGGATCTTCAAGCCGCGGTTGCCGGACTGCGCGCTGCAAACGATCGAACAGGCGGTGCTTGATCTGCATCGTCATGAGGACCTGCCGGGCTGGATGATCCCGGGCCGCTATTTCGCCTGGCTTCGCGGAGCCGGCCCGGACGCGATGGAACCGGTGTTCCAGCACAACCGGCAGGATGTCCTGTCGATGGCGCGACTGGTCGACCGCTTTGACGCGCTGCTCGAAAATGGCGCGGAGCTCCATCCCCTCGATCGCTTCAGCAGGGCACGCTTTCTCCAGGCCCGTGGCTTTGACGGAGAGGCAATTGGCGAATACAGACTTCTGTGGGAGGGCGACACGATACCGGGCACGCAGCGGGGCGCCGTGGGCCTTCGCCTTGCTCGCCTGCTCCGCCGCCATGGCCGCTGGCCCGAGGCCCGCCTGGTCCTGGATGAATGCTGGCGGACCCAGTGTTACCCGTACCCGGCAGCGATCGAGCTGGCCAAGCTGCTCGAGCATCAGGCCCGCGACCCCGCCGGTGCACTCCGGGTCGTGGCCGAGGCCCTGAACCTCCTGACGATGGCCGTGATCGGCGACGACCGATGGCGGGTGGACCTGGAGCGGAGGCGGCGTCGTCTCGATCTCCGACTGGCCCGCGTTGGCCGTGGCCAGCTCGCCCTTACTGGTTGAAGTTGTTGGGGCCGTTCGGGGGCAGATAGGGGAGGGGGTTCGTCGGCTGCCCGCCGTAGCGATACTCGAAGTGCACGTGCGGCCCGGTCGAGTTCCCGGTTGAGCCCTCGTAGCCGATCAGCTGGCCCTGGTGCACGCTATCGCCGGCCTTCACCTGGAAACCGAGCAGGTGACCATAAAGCGAGAAGAAGTTGTTTTTGTGGGCGATGATCACATAGTTGCCGTAGCCGACGATTTGACCACCGATCATGCTGGTTGTCGCCGAGACCACGACCCCGTCATCGGCCGCAAGGATCGGCGTCCCCTGGTTATAGGCCACGTCAACGCCGGCGTGGAAGTGCGGGTAGCCGAAGCCAGGGGGTTCGAACGGCTGCGAACACGGGCCGAAGACGAGGGTGATCGTGCCCTGCTGGATCGGCCAGACGAGCGGGTACTTGGTCGAGTGGGTGGTGGTGGCGTTGGGCAGGTTGAACAGGTTGTTCTGCATCCAGAACTGCGCCTGCTGCCAGGCAGCCTGGTCGGCCTCGGCGATCAGCTGGTCCTGCCGGGCGATCTCCATGTCCGCGATCCGCTGCGCGAGCGCGGCCGATTGGCCATTGATGACGACGAGTTCGTACTTCACCTGTGAAATGCTGGTGCGCAATTTGGCCTCGAGGTCCTGCTGGTGCGCCTGCTGGACCAGCAGCGCGGCCTTCTGCGTCACGAGGTCGGCGCGCTTCGCGTCGGCTTCCTTTTTGCTGGCGACGACCAGGGCTTCCTCCGCGTGGAGCTTCTGGTCCGTCTGATGGATCTGGTCCAGCAAGCGATGGCTGAGGAAGGTGAGGTGCTCGATCATGACCGCGCGGTTGAGGAACGTCTGGAAGTTCGGCGAGCCGAGCAAGAGTGCGAACGGATCGGCATTGGATTTGTAGGTCGCGCGGACGAAGCCTGCGTACTCGGCTTTGGTTCGCTCGAGGAGCATGCGGGCTTCGGCGATCTTGGCATCGAGTGCGCTGATCTGTCCCTCGAGCACCGAGATGCGCTGCTCCGCCGCGGTGATCTTGTCGATCGTTTGGTTCACCGTGTCGCGAGTCTGCTGGATTTGCTGCTGAAGCGCGATTTCCTGGGCCTGCGCCCGCTGGAGGTTGCTCTGGAGCGAGCCCTTGATCCTGGCGATGGCGTCCAGCCGAGCCTTGGCGTCGGCGATGTCATCGGCTGAGGTGGCCAGCGGGCCGCTGAGAAGGAGGCTCCATGCCACGGCGCCGGCCACGGCCACACGGAAAAAGACCCCCCTCGGACCCATCTAGGCCAGTCAAGCGTCCGACCCTTGCGGTAAGGCCTTCGCCCCCGTGACGGGCTCCTGACATCCCGGTTACACCCGCACGGTGATAGTCCGCTTGAGTTCAAAATCTGGAAAAGCCGGCTTGTCTGGGTATCGTCACAGGCTTGCTTTCGTAATTACGTTGTTACACCCGCGTGGGAATTCACGCCCGTCAAGGGCTCAGGGGGTGAGTGCATGGTAGCTGAGCGAAGCTGGCTGGACGAGCGCGCCTCGCGAACCACACTCTGGACGCAGCCTCTGGTCGTGCCCGCCCTGGCATTGCTCGCCTCGGTAGCCCTCGCGGTTCTTCTTCTGCTACCGGCCTGGGGCGATCCGTCCCGGATTAGTGCCGGCGTTGGTGGCGACGTGCCTCAGTTCATGTGGTTCCTGGGCTGGTGGGCGCACAGCTTCGGTCACGCAGGCAATCCATTCTTGACGAATTACGCTGACTATCCAGGCGGTGCGAATCTCCTCTGGAACTGTTCCATCGCATTGGCGGGAATAGTTCTCACACCCATCACGCGCCTCTTCGGCGTCGTCGTCGCATACAACGCAATGGCGACGCTCGGAGTGGCCCTTTCGGCATGGACCGCCTTCCTGGCAATCCGTCGGTACGCGCCTCACCCCGTGGCAGCGGGGGTTGGTGGCCTGATCTACGGCTTCTCACCGTACATGATGGCGCAGCTTTACGGACACCCCCACGTGTTTTTGGCTTTCCTCCCCCCGGTCTTCCTACTAATCCTGGATGAACTCGTGGTCCGCCAGCGCCGACCGGCGCTTCTGATGGGTAGTTTGCTTGGTGTGGTTGGCGCAGCTCAACTGTTGTTGGGAGAAGAAATCCTTGCGACTTCCGCCCTAACCGGCATCTTTGCGATCGTGATCCTCGCGACCACGGACCCCGCCGAGGCGCGCCGGAGGCTACCCCGCGTCCTTAAGGGCGCCACAGCGGCAATTGGCTGCTTCCTGGTCATTGCGGGGTATCCGCTGGTCACCCAGTTCTTCGGCCCACAGCATGTGATGGGTGGCTTGCAACCGGCTAATCGTTACGTGACGGACTTGCTGAACTTTGTACTGCCCACGAGAGTCCAATGGCTTGCGCCCGCCTGGGTGGAAGGTGTCGCCGACCGATATACAGGCAACCTCACCGAGTGGAATGGATACCTCGGGGCTCCGTTGCTTGGGCTGCTGGGCCTTACCGTGGTGCGCTTGTGGAAGGAACCCGTGGTGCGCCTGGCCGGCTGTCTCGCACTCTTGATGAGCGGGCTCTCCCTCGGCATCACCCTTCACGTGGGTGGGCACATCCTGCTGATACCCGCAGTCGGCCTGGTACTCATCCTTCCATTGCTGCGCCGCTGGCTACCGGTTAGAACCCTGGCCGTATGTTGGACGCTTGGCTGGATGGCTCTGACAACCGCTCCGGTGCTCTCCAATGTTCTGCCTGCTCGCCTCATGCTCTATACGTACTTGATGATCGGCTTAATGCTGGCGTGCTTCCTCGACCGGGCATTTCGGGCGGGACGCTCCGAGTACCTCAGAACGCTGGTCCTCATGGCTATCGCGCTTGTCCCATTGGCTCCGCGCCTGCCGTACATTTCGACGCCCACCAGTATCCCTGAGTTCTTCCAGTCTCCGTCAGTGCAGCAGATTCCACAGGGCAGCATCGCCTTGATCGCTCCGTACTCGCACGGCGATCATGCGACTGCGATGGGCTGGCAAGCCGCAAGCGGATTCCGTTTCCGGATGCCCGAAGGCTACTTGTTCACGGCCGGCCACAATGACCAGAATCCGCCAGCGAGCGCTACCCAGGACGTCATCAGAGCGCTTGAGAACGGCTCACCACTCGTTATCACGGACGAAACGAGTTCCCGCTTGCACGCCGATCTGCGGAGTTGGGGAGTCAAGACCTTAATCGTGGGCCCTATGGCCCACGAGGAAAAGGTCGCCCAGCTCTATGCGGACCTTTTGGGCAGGGCGCCGTGCTGGGTTGGTGGCGTGTGGGTCTGGTGGCAGGTCGACGGGACGAGACCCCCTGCTTGTGCCTCGTCGGCTCTCGCCGGGTAACTCCAACAAGTCGGGAATTCGGGGAGCGCGTGTCTATAATGGCAACTCGTGCGGGAGTAGCTCAGTTGGTAGAGCGCAACGTTGCCAACGTTGAGGTCGCGAGTTCGAGACTCGTCTCCCGCTGATTTTCCGCTTGACTTCTAGGGGTTCGGCTCGATCACCGCGAAGATGCTGTGAGCTAGCCAGAAAGGGCTGAGGCACCCCCTCCACTTCAATTTATACCGCAGCCGGGGGCTTGCGGCAAGCCCCGGGTCGTGCCGCATAATCGCCGGCTGAGACCGCCAGTGTCGGATGTAAACCAGGCGGCGAGGAGGGGATAGCACTTATGGCCGAGCATGCGGTGGTGATCGCTGGTGGCGGTCCGACGGGGATGATGCTGGCGGCAGAGCTGACACTTGCGGGGACCGACGTCGTCATTGTCGAGCGGCGCGCCAGCTTCAAGCTGGAAAGCCCGCGCTCTCGAGGTCTGCACTCCCGCACTATCGAAGTCCTCGATCAGCGTGGCGTCGTAGATCGCTTTCTCGCCGAGGGAAAGACGATGCAGGTGCAGGCATTCGGAGGAGTCCCGTTGAACATCAGCGATTTCCCCACGCGCCACAACTATGGGATGGCGTTGTTGCAGAGCCATTTCGAGCGCATCATGTCGGGCTGGGTCGATGAGCTGGGCGTTCCCATCCTGCGCCAGCGCGAGGTGACGGGTTTCAAGCAGGACGACAGCGGCGTCGAGGTCGCGTTGTCCGACGGCTCATCGCTGCGGGCGCAATTTCTGGTTGGTTGCGACGGGGGCCGCAGCCTGGTGCGCAAAGCGGCCGGCATCGACTTCGCCGGCTGGGATCCAACAACCTGCTGGATCATTGCCGAGGTCGAGATGGAGGAGAAGCCTGAATTCGGCCTGCGTGGCGGCGGCGGCATCGGCCCCGCCGAGGAGGCACGCGTCGGCGTCACCCTGATCGAACCCGTGGCCAACCGTACCGAAGAGCCCACTATGGAGGATCTCCGGGCAGCGCTCATCCGCGTCGACGGAACGGACCATGGGGCGCACAGCCCGCGCTTTATCTCTCGCTTCACCGACATGACGCGCCAGGCGGTGGCCTATCGCAGCGGGCGTGTGCTGCTTGCGGGTGACGCGGCACACGTGCACGCCCCGATGGGGGGCCAGGGGCTGAACATTGGCGTGCAGGATGCGGTCAACCTGGGCTGGAAGCTGGCCCAGGCGGCCAGCGGAAGATCACCTGTGAGCCTCCTCGACACTTATCAGGCCGAACGCCACCCGGTTGCTGCGCGGGTGCTGCGGAACACCATGGCGCAGCATGCGCTGGGCGCAACCGACGACCGGTCCGTTGCACTGAGCGACACGGTGAAGGAGCTGCTGCGCATGGACGAGCCGCGCAAGCACATCGCCGCCATGATCGCAGGCCTCGACATTGCCTATGACCTCGGTACGGGACATCCGCTGCTGGGCCTCCGGATGCCCGACCTGGATCTGGCGACTGCGGATGGCACGGTGCGAGTGTTCTCGTTGTTGCACAACGCCAGGCCGGTGCTGATCAATCTCGGTGACGCCGGTGGCCTCGACATCGCACAGTGGAACGAAAGAGTTCGCCTCGTCGATGCCTCGTACACCGGCACCTGGGAGCTCCCCGTGGTCGGCGAGGTGACGGCGCCCTCAGGCGTGCTCGTCAGACCCGACGGACACGTCGCCTGGGTCGGGGAGGGAACCCATGGGGGATTGCGTGAGGCGCTGACGACCTGGTTTGGACCCTGATGGGTTGGACTGACGAAAGCCTGGTCGACCTAATGGCGCTTGGTATTCGCCATCCGATTGTGACGATGGTCACTGCGTGCGGAACGACACACATCTAACCTCCAGCTGAAACGCGACCCGTAGGTCGACCAGCGAACCAATCTCGCGCTTTGGAGAGGAGGTGGAAGGTGTCTTTACGGACAGTGTCATTCGCAGCAGCGGCTACCTTATGTGCTTCTATCGTTGGGGGGGCGCCGGCTTCCGCAACTGGAGCCGTGCCTGCTTCATCGTCGCCGATGGTTTTTGCGACGGGTCTCGACAACCCCCGCGGTCTGGCATTTGACGAAGAGGGCACGCTCTACGTGGCTGAAGGTGGTAAGGGGGGTGCAGCTTCGACGGCTGGCCAATGCCGACAGGTTCATCCACCTATCGGGCCCTACACAGGGGCGATGACGAGCCGCATATCCGCGATCTCCCGTGATGGGATTCGGTCCACAGTCGTCGATGGGCTGCCCTCGAGCCAAGCGGCGAGCAGCCTGGTCAGCGGGGTGGCCGGCGTGACAATCGCAGGCGGCAGGCTATTTGCGCTGATAGGCGGCGCAGGCTGCTCGCACGGGGTTGCCGGGACGGTTAACGAGGTTATCGCCGTGAAAAGCGGCCACACACGCCGTGTGTCCAACCTGTCGGCCTACATGGCAGCGAATCCTGTTGCCAACCCCGACGACAACCCTGCAACCGGGGATTTCGAGCCCGACGGGACCTGGTACAGCTTCGTGGCAGTAGGCCGGACTCTCTATGCCGTGGAGCCGAACACCCAGGACCTGGTCCGCATCGGGGCCAACGGGCGAGTTAGCCGAGTCGTCGACTTCTCAAGGTTCTTTCCTGGTAACAGCGACTGGCGGGGGCCAACCGCGATCACCTTCCGGGACGGCTGGCTCTACGTTGGCACGCTGACACCATTCCCGATTACGCCCGGAAAAGCTCAGGTGTTCAGAGTCAATCCGCGTACCGGCGCCTTCACGGTCTTTGCCGATGGCCTCTCGACCATTCTCGGTCTCACGTTCGATAAGACCGGTGCGCTCTACGTTCTCGAGATGAACGACGCGCCTGGGTTTCCGTCGCCCGGCAATGGCAAGGTGATTCGGATCAAGGGAGCCTCGCGGACCACGATCGCAAGCGGCCTGTCCCTTCCCACCGCATTGGCGTTCGGGCCGGACGGCAACCTCTATGTGTCCGTAAACGGATTGGGTTTCCCACCGGGAGCTGGCCAGATCGTCAGGATCAGCCTTCCTCATGAGGAGAACCAGGACTGAAGGCAAGGGCCCGGGCTGGCTGGTCGGTTCAGTCCCCGGGCCCTTTTTCCGATCCCCCTTCGACCCTTTCGAGTCACCCAGCGTCGCGAGCCGCTCAGCGCTACGCTAGAGCCAATCATGGGCTATGGGGAGATGCTCGCAGCGGCGCCCATTTTTCGGGGGGCGCGGCCGGAGGACTTCACGGACCTCGAACCGTTTTGCAGGCGGCGACATTTCGAGCAAGGCACCTACCTCTGGCGCACCGGCGACCCAGCGGATTCGATGTTCGTCATCCTGAGTGGTGAGGCCATCGTTTCGCGTTTGGGCCCCGATGGCGACGAGTTCATGGTCGAGGCCTATCACGCGGGCGAGGCGTTCGGCCAACTTCCCTTCTTCGACCTCGTGCCGGTTCGCGTCATTGACGCGCGCGCAGCCACCGTGCTCGACGTACTGGACATTCCGCGCCGAGCATTTGTGGCACACTTGCGTGCCCACCCCGAACTCATGATCCAAATGCTGGGCGTCTACTCGCGCTGGATCCGCCAGCGTGACTTGAATGCTTCTGAATTGGCCTTCCAGCGTCTGGCCGGCAAGATCGCCTGCAAGCTTCTCGACCTGGTCGATGTCCACGGGACGCCCTGCGACGATGGCGTGCTTATCGGCCGCCATTTCGCGCAGCACGAGCTCGCGGCGATGGTCGGCGCCAGCCGCGAGAGTGTCAACCGCGCACTCCAACGACTTGTCAGTAACGGTGACGTGATCCGCCGGGGCAGCGAGCTCGTGATTCCCGACGTAGACAAGCTCCGCACCCAGTACGCCTGGTCGGCACCCGAAGACTGGGAGCGCAGCCGAGCGGTCGACCGCGTACCGCGACCCCGACCGTTGGCTGATTCCAAGGACCAGGACCGCCATGCCTGAGGCCAGGGCACTAGGCACATCCGTCGGCGCATTTCGAGCGGAGTTCACGGGCAAGGTGATCACGCCCGAAGACTCCGAGTACAACGATGCCCGATCGGTCTTCAACGGCGCCATCAACCGGCGCCCCGCCGTTATTGCCCGATGCACCACGCCACAGGAAGTTGCCGCCTCGATCAAGTTCGGGACTGACCAGTCTTTGGAAATCTCGGTGCGTGGGGGCGGCCACAACTTCGCTGGGTTTGCAGTCTGTGAGGGCGGCTTGATGATCGATCTGAGTGAGCTGCGACAGGTCACCGTCGACCCGGCCGCCCGCCGCGCGGTGGCCGGCGGCGGCGCCACATGGCATGACCTGGATACCGCGACCCAGGCGCACGGGCTGGCGGTCACGGGCGGATTCATCAGCCGCACCGGCATTGGTGGGTTGACGCTGGGCGGCGGGATCGGACACTTGACGGCGCAGGCCGGACTCAGCTGCGACAACCTGGTCTCGGCACAGGTCGTGACGGCCGACGGCAAGATCCTGACGGCTGCCGCGGATGACAACCCGGATCTCTTCTGGGCGATCCGTGGCGGTGGCGGCAATTTTGGTGTCGTGACGTCTTTCGAGTACCGACTTCGCCCGGTTGGCCCGTTGGTTAACCTTGGCCTGTTCTTTTGGGGCGTCGACAAAGCGACGGCGGCTCTTCGCTTCAGCCGCGATTATCTGAAGACGTTGCCGCAGACGGCAAGCGGCTTCCTTGGCGGACTCAGCGCACCGCCGGCGCCGTTTGTTCCACAGCAACACCACTTCACTCCGGGTATCGCCCTGCTCGTCGTTGGCTATGGGTCTCCGGAGGAGCACGCTCAGCTTGTCAAGCCGATCCGGGACGCGGTGGCGCCCCTCTTTGAGCTGGTCACGCCAATGCCCTACGTGGCGCTCCAGCAGATGTTCGACGAGGGGAACCCGTGGGGGATCCTGGCGTACGAAAAGGCCCTGTACCTGGACGAGCTGAGCGATAGTGTCATCCAGGTTTTCACTGAGTACCTGCCGAAGAGGACATCGCCGCTCTCGATGGTGCCGGTCTTCTATCTTGGCGACGGGTACGCTCGTGTCTCTGATGATGAGACGGCATTCGGTGGGAGCCGCAAGGCTCGATATGCCTTCAACATCAGCGCGGCCTGCCCGGATCCAGCCGCCTACGATGGCGAGCGAAGCTGGGTGCGCTCGTTCTGGCAGGCGCTCCGTCCCTTCGCAATGAATTCCGGCAGCTACGTGAACTTCATGTCAGAGTACGAGGAGGATCGGGTCAAGGCTGCTTACGGCGCGGCAAAGTACGGTCGGCTGGCTCGCATCAAGGCAAAATACGACCCTGAGAATGTCTTCCATCTCAACGCGAACATCAAGCCGGCGGGACCGGCGTAAGGGCGAGCGCGCCAGCGACGCCAATCGGTAGTCTTGCGAAATGCGGCCCCTCCGGTATTCGATCAACGTCACGCTGGATGGGTGCTGCGATCATCGTGTGGGGGTTGTGGACGAAGAGCTGCATCGTCACGCAGTCGAAAACCTCGTCCAGGCCGATGCCCTCCTCTTTGGCCGGGTGACGTACGAGATGATGGAGGCAGCATGGCGGCTGCCGGCGCCGACGGGAGCGAGGCCCGATTGGATGGAGCCGTTCGGCCGGACGATCGACGCGGCAAAGAAGTACGTCGTGTCGACCACCCTGGACCGGGTCGATTGGAACGCGGAGCTCGTGCGCGGGGATCTGGGAAAGGCCGTTCAGCAGCTCAAGCAAGAGCCGGGTAAGGGACTGTTCGTGGGCGGCGTGAAGCTTCCGCTGGCGCTGGCGGAGCTGGGATTGATCGATGAGTACGAGTTCGTGGTGCACCCCAGGCTGGTGGGCCACGGCCCGACCTTATTCGCGGGGCTATCGAGGCATGTCGATTTGCGGCTCGTGAGCCGGCTGGAGTTCGGCTCGGGGGTGGTGGCGATGCGGTATGAGCCGAAAAGCTAGAGCTTGAGGCGCGAAGCTGGGAACCTGAGCCTTCTGCCCATTTGATTCAACTACGCTGATCGGAAGCGTTACCCTCAGCCCAATTTCGGCAGGGAGGGAGGACATGGTTCAGCTCGCTGGATGGCACGACTACTTCATGATGGTCGGCGGCGGCGCCGCGGCATTAACCGGACTGGTCTTTGTCGCCATGACCCTCCATCTGGAGGAGGTCACCACCGATCCGGTCCACCGCCATCGGGCTCGGACGATCCTCAGTGGGTTGTCCGCGGTCTTCATCCGTTGCGCCCTGGCGTTGATGGGTGGACAGAACGCCCAGGCGATCGCGGCCGAACTGTTCGGCGTGCTGCTCGCCGTCGAGGCGATTCTCTACCGGAGCATCCGGCAGGCCATGCGGAGCGGCGATCCGGGAGTCCTGTGGCGGACGATTGGCAGTTTCGCCTGCTTGATCGTCGAACAACTTGGTGCCGTCATCCTATTCGCCGGGAATACGGCGGGCCTTTACCTGGTCGGTGTTGGGATGATGTCCTCGTTCGTCTTCATGATCACCGGGAGCTGGCTCCTTCTCGTCGGGGTTGGCAAGAGGGAAGCGGCGCAGTCCAGTGCAGCAGGTGACTGATTGGCAGCAGCCTCGATGATGCTCGAGAAGAAGGTTGCCCTGGTCTATGGCGGTGGCCCGATAAGCGGCGCCGTTGCGACGGCCTTCGCCCGCGAGGGAGCCAGGGTGGTCTTAGCCGGTCGTTCAACGGAGAAGCTGGCGGCGATCGCCGAGGACATCCGGTCGCACGGGAACGAGATCAGCATCGAGCTGGTCGATGCGCTCGACGAGGGCGCAGTCGATCGGCTGGCAGCCTCGGTGGCGGGACGGGCGGGGTCGCTCGATATCTCCTTCAACCTCATTTCGGCGGGTGACGTCCAGCAACCGCTCATGGAAATCACGGTCGACGACTTCCTGCAGCCGATCACGACAGTGATCCGCAGCCAGTTCCTGACAACCCGGGCGGCGGCCCGGCACATGATCCCGCACCGATCGGGCGTGATCCTGGCGTTTGGCGGGGGAGGACCGCAGACCGTCGCTGGGATGGGCGGATTCAAGATCGCCCTTGACGCCCTCGAGAGCCTTCGCCGGCAGTGGGCCGCCGAGCTCGGCCGGCACGGGATTCGTGTCGTCACCGTCAAGACGGGTGGGATCGCGGAAACCCTGCCAGAAGACATGCCCGAGCGGGATCAGATCATCTCCGGTTTTCAACAGGGCGCGCTACTTCCCTGGACCGCAACCCTGAATGACGTCGGAAACGTCGCCGCCTTCATGGCATCGGACCAGGCGCGAACGATCACCGCCGCCGACGTCAACATCTCCTCCGGGGCAATTGTCGACTAGGGCGAACGCGGACCGATGAGTTTGGCGCTCGCCGTCAGTCCGAGTAAATGGAGCCGACTCAAGGAGGATTCTTTATGACCCTGACGATTTCGGTCAAGACACAGACGCTGACCGTGCCCGGCGCGAGCATCTACTACGAGACCCGGGGATCTGGGCCGGTGTTGCTGATGATGCCTGGCGGTCCGGCGACCTCGTCGGTATTCGGGCGCATTGCCGCGGAGCTGGCGCCGTATTTCACGGTGGTGACCTACGATCCGCGCGGCCTCTCCCGCAGCACGCTTGATGGCCCGATCGATGATGCGCGGCTCGTGTCAATCTTCGCGGACGATGCCCACCGGCTGATTGCCGCGGTCACCAGCGAGCCGGCCTTTGTCTTTGGCAACAGTGGGGGCGCCGTGATCGGGCTCGAGCTGATGGCACGCCATCCCGGCCAGGTCCGCACCCTGGTGGCCCACGAGCCGCCCTCACCCGATCTGCTGATCGATGGCGCCGCCGACCGGGCGGGCATGGAACACGTGCTCGACGCGTATCGCTCGGGTGGGGTTTGGGCCGGGATGCAGACGTTCATGGCCTCAATCGGCGTCCGTGGTGGACCGCCGCCGGCATCGGCCGGTGAACCGACAGCGGAGGCGCGCGAAGCGATGGCCCAGATGGAACGCAACTTCGACTTCTTCCTCGGCCACTACTTCCGAGCCCTCGCCGACTACCGGCCCGACTTTGCCGTCCTCGAGCGCGAGGCATCTCGGATCGTCCCCGCCGTCGGCCAGGAATCCGCGGGCCAGCTGGCAAACCGGGGCGGCCTCGGGCTGGCAGACCGTCTCGGAACGAAAGCAACCGTCTTTCCTGGTGCACACGGCGGTTTCGACAGCCACCCGGTGGAGTTCGCCAGGAAGCTCCGTGAGCTTCTCGCAGACTAAGGCGCCGTGACGGGGTGGGCCGCAGCCCACCCCCGCGGAGGCGTACGCGATGTCAATATGGGGCGACATGCGGGCTTCCGCCTGTCTACAATCCTGAACATGCCCGAATCGACACTCGCGTCCGCCCCCGCCCTCGGCGAACTGGAGCAGCACCGTCCCGAGCTGATGGCCTACTGCTACCGGATGCTCGGCTCTCCGTTCGACGCCGAGGACGCCGTGCAGGACACCTTCGTTCGCGCCTGGCGGAGTCGTGATCGGTTCGAGGGACGGGCGGCGGCGCGGTCGTGGCTATACCGCATCGCCACCAACGTCTGCATCGACATGCTCAACAGCAAGGAGCGGCGCATCCGGCCGATGGACCTCGGACCGGCCCTCGAGCCTCTCGAGAAGAACCTCCACATCCGGGCGGAAGCCACCTGGTTGGAGCCGATCCCCACGCAGCTGATCAGGGACCCGGCCGAGGTGGCGGTGGAGCGCGAGTCGATCCGGCTCGCCTTTGTCGCCGCCCTGCAGCACCTGCCGGCCAGACAACGATCCGCCCTGATCCTCTGTGAGGTCCTCCGATGGGAGGCATCGGAAGTTGCCGAGCTACTCGAGACTTCGGTCGCCTCCGTCAACAGCGCCCTGCAGCGGGCTCGGGCCACCTTGGCGAAGAGCAAGCTCAGCGGCAACGAACCGGCGCGCCCGCTGGACGAATCGGACCGTGCCATGCTCGAGCGCTTCGTAGCCGCCTTCGAAGCCTATGACATCACGGCCCTCACCTCGCTCCTTCGCGAAGACGCGACCCAATCGATGCCGCCGTATGACATGTGGCTCTCCGGCCGGGCTGACATCCTGGCCTGGTGGTTCGGACCCGGCATCGGCTGTAAGGACTCCCGGGTGATTCCCGCGCGGAGTGCCAACGGGATGCCGACCTTCGGTCAGTACAAGCCAAGCCCCAATGGCGGCCACGAGCCCTGGGCGCTCCAGGTTTTGGAGCTGTCAGGCGGACGCATCGCCGACATCACCTTCTTCCTCGATACCGCCAGGATCTTTCCCCTGTTCGGCCTGCCGCCCCGTCTCGACCCCTAGGACGTCGGCTAGACCACAGAAATCGATCAGGGCGATCAGCGAGGTATTCGCACTTTCAAGGCGCACACAGCCGCCGCGCCGCCGGGCCTCGAGCTGCAGGCGGGCGATCCCTTGGATCGTTGCCGCGGTCGGCGACTGCAGGCGCGCGCACTCCAGGATGATCGTGCGGACCGCCATTACCTCTTAGACCAACCTGGCCACCGAAAGTCATCGGCGGAATATCTCCCCAGACCGATGAGTTTTTGGGTGGGATCAGTCTGAATGACCATGAAAGAGGAAAAAGACACCCGCTGGCTCTCCCTGATCGTGCTGTGCACGGGATTTCTCCTGATCGTCGTCGACATGACGATCGTCAACGTCGCGTTGCCGTCGATCCAGCGCGATCTCGGATTCTCCCAGTCGAGCCTGGCCTGGGTTATCAACGCGTACCTGATCGCGTTCGGTGGGCTGCTGCTGCTGGCCGGTCGGATCGGCGACCTGTTCGGGCGGAAGCGGGTCTACCTCATCGGACTAGCCGCCTTCGTCGCGGCTTCCGTGCTCTGCGGTCTATCCGTCAACCAGCCGATGTTGATTGCCGCCCGATTCGTCCAGGGGATCGGTGGGGCGGTCAGCTCCGCCGTGGTGCTCGCCATGATCGTCTCGATGTTTCCCAAGCCTGCGGAGCAAGCGCGGGCGTTCGGCGTTTTCAGCCTCGTCGCTTCCGCCGGTGCCGCCGTCGGCCTCCTTGCCGGCGGGTTGATCGTGCAGGCCGTCAGCTGGCACTGGATCTTTTTCGTCAACGTGCCGATCGGTCTCTTGACGGCCCTCGCATCGGTGCGCCTGCTCACCTCGGACCGGGGTCTGGGCATCGGCCAGGGGGCCGACGTGATCGGGGCGATTCTCGTGACGGCCGGCTTGATGGTGGGCGTGTACTCGATTGTCGAGTCGTCCGTCTACGGGCTCGGCTCCATGCACACGATCGGCTTCGGCGCGGTCGCGGTGGCCCTGCTGACCGCGTTCGTCGTGCGCCAGGCGCGCGCCCGCAACCCGATCCTTCCGCTCCGGATCTTCGGGTCGCGAAAGCTCTCCACGGCAAACATCATCCAGGCCCTGATGTCGTCGGCCTTCTTCGGATTCTTTTTCCTTGGGTCCCTCGACCTCGAACGGGTGCTCGGCTACAGCCCGCTCAGCCTGGGGCTCGCCTTCCTGCCGGTCTCGATCGTTATGGGCCTGTTCTCGGTTCGCTTCTCGGCGCCGTTGATCGGGCGGTTTGGTCCCGCCACCGTCCTGGCGGCCGGGCAGCTGGTGGTGGCGGTCTCCCTTCTGCTGCTCGGACTCGGCCCGACCAACGCCAGCTACCCGCTGCATCTGCTGGTCCCGATCGCGCTGCTCGGCCTCGGCGGTGGGCTCTCGTTCCCCTCCCTCGCCATGATCGCTATGGCCGACGCCGGTCCGGCGGACGCCGGCCTCGCCTCCGGCATCCTGAACACCAGCGGCCAGGTCGGCGCGGCTCTGGGGCTCGCGGTCCTCGCGACGCTGGCGGCCTCGCGCACGCTATCCCTCGCGCACGACGGCGCCGGGAGCGCGGCCGCGCTGGCCGGCGGCTATCACATGGCCTGGCTGATCGGCGCCGGGACCGTGGTCGTAACCTTCGTGCTCGCCGTCGCGATGCTGCGCGAGCGGCGGTCGGTGGGCGTTGAAGAGCCGGTCAACGAACGCGTCGTCGCCTGATCGCACGATGAGAAAGATTGCCGCCTTCTTGATGGTGACGGCCGACGGCTTCCACGAAGGCCTCAATCCCTGGGCGATCGACTGGCACAACGTCGATGACGAGTTCAATACATTCGCCGTCGAACAATTGACCGCCAGCGACGCCCTCATTTTCGGCCGGAACACGTACCAGGGGATGGCCCAGTACTGGCAGGCCCCCGGGGCCGTTGATGACAACCCGGCGGCCGTGGTCGAACTGATGAACACGAAACCAAAGTTCGTGGTGTCACGTTCGCTCCGCAAGCCTGAGCCCGACTGGTCCAACACCCGTGTCATCGGCGGCGACGTGCCGCAAGAGCTCACGGCACTCAAAAAGCAACCCGGGCGGGATCTCCTGGTGCTTGGGAGCGCGAACCTGACGGCGAGCCTGATCGAGATGGGCGTGCTCGACGAGCTTCGCCTCATCGTGAATCCGGTCTTAATCGGGGCCGGTCATTCGCTGTTCGGCGCGGGCAAGAAGAAGACTCAACTAACGCTGCTCAAGGCGAAGGTCTTCCGCTCCGGCAACGTGCTCCTGACCTACAAGCCGCAGGCGCAGCCGTAACCGGGCTCAGGCCCTCGGCCGCCGCGGGCTACAGTCGGCCGCGAAGGAAGTCGATCAAGCCCGCGAAGTAGGTGGCCTGGTCGTCGTACATGGCCATGTGACTGCCGTTCGGACAGTGGAGATAATGTCCACGCCGCAGCTCGCTCGCCATCCACTTCATGTGCGCCGGATCCATGGTGTCGTACTGGGCCCCGATGGTGAGCGTGGGCACCTCGATCGTCTTGAGATCAGCGGTGCGGTCCCAGTTCTCGAGCGTGCCCCGCAGGCCCAGCTCGCTCGGACCCTGCATCGGAACATAGATGTTCCTATTGATCTTTGCGAAGGCGCGGTTCACCGGGTCGGGCCACATGTCGACGGGCAACCGGAGGACATGATGGACGTAGTGCTGCTCCATCAACAGCTCGGTATAGCGGGGATTCTCGAAGTCGCCGGCGGCCTCAAAGGCCTTGATCTCATCGAGAGCCGATTGATCCATGGCCGGCATCAGCACGTCCCGCGCGTAGGCGTTGTAGGCGGGACAACTGGCCATCATGTTCGAGATCACGAGGCCTTTTAGGTGACGTTGGTACTTGAGCGCATATTCGATCGCCAGGATGCCGCCCCACGAATGGCCAAGGAGATAAAAGCTGTCTCGGTTCAGCCCGAGCGCCTGCCGAACCTGCTCGACCTCCTCGACGAAACGATCAACCTCCCAGAGCCCGGGATCGGCCGGCTGATCGCTGTACGCGGAGCCGAGTTGGTCGTAGTAGTAGTACTCGACCCCGGCCCCCGGAAGGTAGCTGTCACAGGCTTCGAAATACTCGTGCGTCGCTCCGGGTCCGCCGTGCAAGAGGAGGAGCCTCGTCTTCGAGTTGTTCCCGACCCGCTTGGTCCAGACTCGGAAGCTTCCATTGGGTGTCTTGATCGGGATGAGCTTGACGCCGCCTGAGAGGACGTCATCCCTCGCGCTGGAGTCGAGGTAGGCGGTGTGCCCGATCGCCATTTCGAGATGGTAGCCTCGGACGCATCAGTGCGTCAAAGACCGCGCCACGACCGTTTGTTGTTGCCGTCGCGCGGGTCATCCGGGACTTGAAACGCGGAGAGGTGGTGACCTATGGGCAGGTCGCGGCCCGTGCCGGACGTCCGGGCGCAGCACGAGCAGTCGGAAACGTGCTCGCGAACAGTGTCGGCCTGCCGTGGTGGCGCGTGGTACGGGCAAACGGCGAGCTTGCCGTGGACAAAGACGGCGAGCAGCGCGCACGGCTGCGCCGCGAGGGGGTTCGATTCAACGGTGATCGGGTCGCGTCACTCAGACGAACCTGATCCTCGGCGGCTCAAGGCACTGGTCGAGTCGGGGTGCCGAGCGCCGGTCGTTCGGCAGGGCGTGTCTCGAGGATGATTCGGATCGGCCGGTCAAATCGGACATAATCCCATGCCCATGAGGCAATCGCGCGGAAACGATTGCGAAAGCCGACCAGGTAGTAGACATGGACGACAAGCCATGTCGCCCAACCGAAAAAGCCGGTGATCTCGAGGCCACCGGGAAGGTGCGCCGCACCGGCCCGGCGCCCGATCGTGGCCATGGTGCCCTTGTCGACGTAGTGAAACGGCCGACTCGGGACCTGACCGGTCCGAAGCTCATCGAGGATGGCCCGCGCGACATACCGGCCGCCCTGCATCGCCGGCGGCGACACCATCGGAAGGAGCGATTGTCCACGCGGGGAGGCCACGTCACCGATGGCGAAGGTGCGTGGCTGGCCGGCGACCCGCAGGCACGCATCGACCTCGAGCCGGCCGTTCTTGTGGTGTGGTACCGAGCCGTCCCGAGTTGGGTCGTTTGGTCGCACCCCGGCCGACCAGATGATCGTTCGGGTATGAAGGACCGCGCCATCCGACAGGGTCACCGTCGAATCGTCGGCCGCGGTCACGAGCACCCCGGTGCGGACGTCGATGCCGCGCCGGCGAAGCACGCGCTCGGCGTAGCGGCCAATGCGCGCGGAAAATGTGCCGAGCAGCCGCTCCTGGCCCTCGAGCAATACGATCCGGATCTCATCGCGGTGAACCTGATGGAAGTCCTTGCCCGCCACGATTTGCATCAACTCGCCCAGCGCGCCCGAGCACTCGACGCCGGTGGGGCCGCCGCCCGCCACGACGAACGTCAGAAAGGCCCGCCGCTCCGCCGGATCGGTGGCGCTGTCGGCCCGCTCCAGGCAGGTCAGCACATGATTACGCAGCCGCGTCGCATCCTCCAGCGACTTGAGACCGATTGACACCTCGGCAAGGCGTTCGTTCCCGAAAAAGTTGTCGACGCTGCCAGTCGCGAGCACCAGGAAGTCGTAGGAAAGCATCTCGCCCTCGGCTGTCTTGACCAGGCGCGCGGCGAAATCCGTCTCCCCGACGATCGCCTGCCGGACGCGCACATTGCGCGAGTGGCGGAAGATCCGGCGCAGTGGATAGGCGATCTCACTCGGATTGAGTAGGCCGGTCGCCACCTGGTAGAGGAGCGGTGTGAAGAGGTGATAGTTGTGGCGGTCGAGGAGCGTGACGTCGACCTCACTGCCGTCGAGCGCCCTGGCACAGGCAAGCCCTCCAAAACCGGCGCCCACGATCAGCACCTGCCGGCGGCGGTCCGTCGTGTCAGTCATCGATGACGACGGTCAGCCGGCCGAAGGCCTCGCGCAGCGCCGTCTCGACGCCCGCCGGGTCATCGGAACGGGCGAAAAGGAATCCGAGATACCGGTCGCCCTCGGGCAGCGGCACGAGGCGCTCGCCGGTGGGGACGGTGACGACCAGACTCTCGACGCCGGGAACTGTCCGGGCATCCTCCTGTCCTCGGACCTCCTGTAAGCGGCCGCCGCCGGGGATGGGCAGCATCATGACCCCGGCGGCCCGCCGTTCGCGATCGTGCGCGGGCATCGGCAGGCCGGCCGCGTGTCTGAGGATCAGTTCCTCGAGCGACAGGCCCGCGCCGAATCGGAGCGTGCGCGAGCACAGGCCGCCGATGGAGCGAGGTGCCACCTCCAACACAGAAATATTGGCCTCGTTGATTCGGAGTTCGGCATGGACGGGTCCCTCACGCAGGCCGAGCGCCCGGGTCGCCGACGCGGTTGAGCGCACGATCGCCGCCTGCGTCTGGGCGTCGAGGCGTGATGGCGTGACGTAAATCGTCTCCTCGAAGAAGGGACCGTCGAGCGGATCGGGCTTATCAAAAATCGCGAGGACCTCGAGCTCGCCGCCCCGCAGCAGTCCCTCGACGGCGACTTCGCGGCCGGGCACAAAGTCTTCGACCAGCAGCGACTCGTCCCGCGGACGGTCGCACGACCGTACGATCGCCGCGACCCGGGTGAAAGCCTCCGGGAAGGCGACCGGCTCATCGACCCGGATGACGCCCTGGCTGCCCGAACGATCCACCGGCTTGATAACGCAGGGATATCGGATCGTGGATGCCACGTCGACCGGGACGGTCTCGACGGAGAAGGGCAGGAAGCGGGGCGTGGGGATCCCGGCATTCCGCATGGCGCGGCGGGTCATCACTTTGTTCGAGGCGGTGAGGACGGCCGGCAGCGGGTTGTGGGGCAGGCCCAGCCGCTCCGAGGCGGCGCTGGCCAGCGGCGTCCCGCTGTCGTCGACCGCGACGATGGCGTCGAGGGGACGAGTCGAGGCGAAAGCCACGATCCGACTCTACCGATTCACCGAGGTCGGTCGAATCGGATCCGCAGGTGCCGGCCGTCCATCAGCGCGGCGAGGGCCGGCCGGTGTTGGGAGCCGACCACCACCTCAATCGCGAGCCGGCCGGCGGCCTCCATGAAGTCATGGGTGCGATAGGTCCGGCTCGGGATCAGCAGCAGGACGCGAGCCATCGCCTCTATCTGACCACGAATAGAATCTCCCTGTGGGCCTCGAGCTCGTGGTCACGCCGACCGCGTTGGACAAGATCGATCGCGTGCGCCGCCAGGGGGGTCGTCCCGACGCCGCGCTCCGAATCGAGATCACGGGGCGGCGGGGCGGTCGCTTCGTCTACGAGATCGACCTGGTCGACCCGGCGGAGCGGACTGCTGACGACGTTGTCGTCGACACGCCAGGGCTTCAGCTACTCGTCGATCCGGGGAGCGCCGTGCACCTGGAGGGTGCTGTGATCGACCTGGACCACTCGGCCATCGGTGGGGCGCTGACGATCGAAAATCCCAACGAGGGATGGCGCGACCCGGTGGCGGCGCGTGTCCAGGAGGTGCTCGATCGACAGATCAACCCCGGCGTCGCCGCCCACGGCGGCTTTGTCGATCTGCTGGATGTCCGCGACGGCGCCGCCTACGTGCAGCTGGGCGGCGGTTGCCAGGGGTGCGCGCAGGTCGACGTCACGCTACGCCAGGGGATCGAGGTGGCGATCAAGGCGGCGGTCCCGGAGGTCACGAGGGTCATCGACCGGACCGATCATGCCGCCGGAAGCAATCCCTACTTCCAGCCCGCGAAGAAAGCCTCGTAATCAGCGCCGCGCCAGGCGGCGGAGCGGCATCCGGGGGCCGAACCGTGGTGCCGTGATGCCGGCGGCGGCAAGCAACCGGATCACACGTGCACGATGGCCACGATAGGGCTCGAGCAACTCGAGCATGCGGGCATCCGACCCGCGAGGCTCCCCGGCGAGTGCCCAGCTCACCACATGGGGGAGGTTGTAGTCGCCGACCGAGACGGCATCCCGGTCGCCAAAGGCCACGGCGGCGACCTCGGCGGCGGACCAGGGCCCGATGCCCGGCAGACTGAGCAGGAGGCGAGTCGCCTCGGTCGCGCCGACCTGCACCAGGTCATCGAGTCGTCGCGCAAGCGCGGCTGCGTTGCGGATGACGTCAGCCTTGCGACGCTCGATGCCGAAACGATGGAAGGTCCAGTAAGGTGTGGCAAGCAGCCGCCGGGGGGTGGGCGGCAGCAACAGATCGCCTTCTCCGGGCGCGGGCTCGCCCAGGGCCGACACCATCGCCGCGTATGCGACCCAGGCCTCGACGCCGGGCACTTTCTGCTCGAGCACGGTGGGAACGAGGGCCTCGAAGACGCGACCGGTGCGGCCGAGCCGCAGACCCCGATGGCTTCGATGGATGGTGGAGAGAAGGGGATGCTGGGGATGGAAGGAGCCGGGCTCATCATCGAGGCCGACCAGGGCCGGGGCCGCCAACAGCGCCCAGCCGGAACCCGGACCCCAGGCCCGCGCGCGCAGCGCCGTCGGCGTCACCTCCAGGCAGAGGGTCGCCGCGCCCTCCGGCGTCCAAGTGGCACGCCAGGCACGACCCGGTTCGATCCGAATGGTCCGGTCGCGGGCGCCTCCGCGCTGCAGGTTCCCCAGCGTCAGCCCCAGATCGAGGGCGCCGGGAAGCGGGAACTCGGCGGATTCGGGTCGCACACCGCAGCGTACTCTGCGCACCTGGGGGCGTACCGATGAGCTTCCGTACGTATTTGAACCTGATATGCGTATCATCAAGTGAACTGATAGCGGCGGGTTCCAATTGGAGGGACAGAAATGGTTCGGTGCAGGCACTGCGGCGCGGAGAATTACGCCATCGACATGTGGTGCTCGAACGTGTTCACAGCACCTGGACTGGGCGCCGCCGGCGGCCGTTGCGCCGGCGCCCGAAGCGTCAACCGACCCGATCGTATCTGCGCCGGAGACCGCTCCGATCGCCGAGCCTGAGGTCGTACCGGTGGCCGCTCTGGTCGCGGAGCCGGAGGGCACTCCGATCGCGGAGCCGGAGGCCGCTCCGATCGCGGAGCCGGAGGCCGCTCCGGTCGCGGAGCCGGAACCAGCGGTTGCCCCCGTCAGCGAGCCGGAGCCCGACGCCGCCCCGGTGCCGGCTCGAGAGCCCGAACCTGCGGCCGTCGCAGCATTCGCTCCAGCGCCCGTGAGTCGATCGACGTCCAGCCGGCGTACCCGCGTCTGGGTTCTCCCCGCCGCGGCGGCGGCGGTTCTCGCCGTGCTGCTTGCCCTGCCGGTCGCCGGGTGGTTTAAGGCCACCGGTCAGCAAGCCGTGTCCCCGCAACTGCCGCTGACGGCTGGACTGAGTGCGACGGCCTCTGCCACGCCAACCCCAACGGAAACGCCGACACCAAGTGCGGCCCCAACCCCGGCCCCAACCCCGGCCCAACCCGGCAACTCAGCCGCCGGCCATCCAGCCGCCGGCAGATCTGCAGCCGATGGTGGTTCCAGCATCGCAGACCGCCGCGGGCGACCCCAGCGGCGCCGTTGGTAGCTTTTACCAGGCGGTGGCGGCGCACCGCTTCGACGCGGCCGCCGCGACCTGGAGCGGCCAGATGCAGGCCAACTATCCGCCCGCCGAGTTCATCAATCGACGTTTCGCCTATACCCAGCAGATGAACCTGCGGGCCGCCCGAACTATCGCCAACAATGGCCAGGTCGCCACGGTCTATATCGACTTGTTCGAGGTCTATGCCGGGTCCCAGCGACACTGGGCCGGCACCTGGCAAATGGTCCGGTCGTCGTCGGGATGGCTCCTGAATCAGCCCAACCTGCGGGCGGCCGGTTGACCGGTCCCAACTCGACCACTACCGGGCGCGAGCCGAAACGTGATTACATCATCCCGAGGCTGTGATCAAGCAGAAGAGCAGCATGGGGACGACGGTGCGCTGCCCACACTGCAAATACGAGAACCTGGCGATCGATATCTGGTGCGCCCGCTGTGGGACGCCCGTCGAGTGGGATGGCACACGTTCGCCCTCCGCCACCAACGGCAACGGCGCCAAACGGGAGGGCCGAAGCGGCCGAACATCGGGCCTCGCGGCGCTCGCCGGTGGCCTCCCATGGCGTAAGTCGCCGGAACGGAAGCCAGGCCCGATGCCGGCTCCGATCGCACAGGAGGCGGCACCGATCGCTCGCGAGCCCGTACCGATCGCCCAGGAGCCGCCTCCCGAGCCCGTGCCGATCGCGAAGCCTGTCGTGGAGGCGCCCGTCGCCATGAAGTCGGACGCTTCGGAGCCGGTTGTGAAGGCCCCTCCAACCCCAACGCCCGCCCGGGCCGCGGCACCGGCCCCGATCGTTGCGACGAGCACGCCGGCCGTCGCCCCGGCAAGCCGAGCGCGAGTCTTCTGCCCGGGCTGCGGGCAGGCGAACGAAGCGACCGCCAGGTTCTGCCCTCGCTGTGGCCGCGCGATGGCAGCTGCGGCCAGCAGCGCCCCGGCGGCAACAACCGGGCGGAAGGCCATTCGGCGGCCACCGATCAAATTGCCCCGTGTCACGCTTCCGCGCGTCACCCTCCCGCGCGTCACCCTCCCGCGCGTCGCGCGTCCTCGACTCCGGACGCCACGCATCCCCACGCTCGCCTGGGCATCGCGGCGGTCTTGGCGGTCCTTATCCTGGCGCCCACTCGCCTACGTCCTTTCCCCCTCGGGTCGTCACCTGGTGGCTGGGCGGAGCTCGCCTCCGCCGCGCCTGACGAGGACCGGACCACCGGCCACCCCGTCGTCCAGCGCGCTGGCGGCGGCAATCCCGGGCGTTGAGGCCAAGACCGGTCTCAAGTACATCGCCGGCTCATGTCCGAAGAGCGGCCCGTGCCTCAAGCTCGCCAGCCAGTCGAACGGGCTTGATGCCGCGGCCGTCCAGTTCACGACCGCCGGGACCGGAGGGCGCCAGTGCGTCGGCTACGTTTTCCACAATGCCGAGCGGCTGGCATTTCCTGAACGCCACCTGCGCCGATTCCGGGCCAGCTCAGTCCACTGGTTGGAAACCCGGCCATCGTGCATGTCCCGGGGCAATGCGCCAACGTCCGGGACGCCGCCGGACTCGGGGGCAGCGTGATCGTCTGCCTCAACGATGGAACCGCCGTGCGGGTTGACGGCGGGCCCAACTACGCCGACGGCAAGCTCTGGTGGCACCTGGAAAAGCAGGGATGGATGGCACACGATTTCCTGATCGGCGCCTAGCGAGGGATCAGTCGGCGTGCCGCGGCTGCTCGCTACGCAGCCGCTTGGCGACCTCCAACAGCATCTTGTAGGTGATGCCGGCGTTGTCCATCAAGAGCGGTTTGATCTCCCAGGAGATCAGGGTCAGGCAGACCGTGTCCGTGTCGGCGATCACGTCCGCCGTTCTCGGGCCGCCGTCCAGGATGGCGACCTCGCCGAAAAACTGGCCGGGACCCATCGTCGCAACCGTGCGGCCATCTTTCTTCACGGCGACCTGCCCTCCCGGATCAGGTAAAGCCCGTGGCCGGGCTGGACCCGGCCTCGACGATCGTCGTCCCGGCCGCGATAGCGCTGCTCCTTGACCAGCTTGGCGAGCATGCCAGCTCTTTGCGGTCCAGTCCGTTGAAGAGCGGGACCCGCCGCAACTCCTCCGGTACGTCCGTCTTGGCTGCCATCATGTTCCCCTTTCTGCCGCGTGGTCACCCTACGATACTAGCCGAGCGCGGCGGTAATCGAGACACAAAAAAGGGTCCGGCTTGGCGCCGGACCCTTTTCGAGACAGAGCGACCGCGTCAGCGCTAGCCGTCGTGGCAGGCCAGCTGGCGCGTCTTCATTTCTTCCATCTGCTTGCCCAGATCATTGAGCTGCTTCTCGGTGAGGACCGTCTTCTCGACTTTCGGGAAGAGCTCCTTCTCCTCCTCACCGACGTGGTGCTGGACGTCCTCCATCAGGACCTTGAGGCCGGCGAGCCAGTGCTCGGTATTCTTGTCCGCCTTGGCCAGGTCGGCGAGGACCATCTTGACCTGCTTGTGCTCCTCGAACGACTCGAGCACGACATCGTGGGTCTGCTTCGCATTCTTGACAGCCGGGTAGAAGAGCTTCTCTTCGATCTCGGCATGCACCGTCAACTCGTTCATCAGCTCGGTGAAGAGCTGCTCCCGGTTCCCGGTGCCCTCCTCGATCTGGGAAAAGATCTTCTCGACCTTTCGGTGGTCGCTTTTGAGTAGCGTGATCGCGTCCATGGCTGTCTCCTTATGAATCCGCGGGTCCCTTCCAACATGAAAAGTGGACGGGACGTTCCGTCCACCTGTGCCGTTATCGAGTCGTCGATCTAGTGGTGGAAGAAGAAAAGCCAGACGATAAACAGGATCACCAGAATCGTGCCGATCCCCATATGCGGTCCGTACCGATACATGTGCTGTACCTCCCTGCCGACGGGGTACCGAGCCCCATCGGATATGTCCGATATGCTGATATCGACGATATCACATAAGGAGGCCCAGGGCAAGGGCCGCGCGACGCCGGACCGGTTAGGGGATCAGGCCTGCCTGGAAGCGGTTCCGCAGTCGCCAGATGCCGTTGACGTAGCTGCGGCTGCTGGGGTAGATGCCGTAATGGCGAACGGCGCTGAGGCCCTGGTAGTAGGCGGCCAGCACCAGCTTGGGATCGTGGAGCTGGTCGAGGTAGGAGCGGAGCAAGGCGGCGCCGAGCTCGGCGTTATCGACCGGGTTGTTGAGGTTGACCGACCGATGCAGCAGCGCCTGGCCGGCGGAGGCGGCGGTGTACGGCTCGATCTGCATCAGGCCGACGGCGCCAGTCTTCGAGACGCTTGCCTGCTTCCAGCCGCTTTCCCAGTAGGCGACCGCGAGGACGAAGTTCGGATTGACCTGGTGGTGGCGGGCGGCCCGGACCAGGATCGCCTTTGCCTGGGCGGTGGTCAGATGGACCGGCGCCGCGGCGCGGGCCTGGCGGGCGACCGCGCGGTGGACCGGGTGCTTTTGCCCCAGCGCGTAGGCGGGCTGGGCAAGCGAGGGCGGCCACGATCGCGAGTGTTGGCAGGAGAGCGGCAAGCAGGCCGCGGATTCGTCCCATCGAGGGAGAAACGTCACAACCGTCGCGGGCTTGCGGCCCGCTGCAAAGGATTGTTAAGAAAATTCGCTCCTTGACTTTAGTAAGAGGTCGAGCTTGAAATAGGGGAAGCCTCGACGGGCGATCGGCCGACACCGGAAATCGAGGGAGGGAATCGATGGCAACAGTCGTTCGTGGCGACAAAGCCAAGTCCGACGTCGAGCGCTTGCACGAGCTCGGGTACGCACAGGAGCTGCTGCGGAAGATGGGGGGCTTCTCCAACTTCGCGGTCTCATTCACGATCATCTCGATCCTTTCCGGCTGCCTGACGCTGTATGGCACGGCCATGAACACCGGTGGGCCGGTCGAAATGAGCATCGGCTGGCCGATCGTCGGCTCATGGTCACCATCGTCGGGCTGGCGATGGCCGAGCTGGCCTCGAGCTTTCCGACAGCGGGGGGACTTTATTACTGGTCGGCGAAGCTATCCGGCAAGAACGCCGCTGCCTGGAGTTGGTTTACCGGCTGGTTCAACCTGCTCGGCCAGATGGCCGTTACCGCCGGTATCGACTATGGTCTCGCCCTGTTTCGCGACGGCCTTTTTGAATCTGACCGTCGGCTACCCCGCCACCCCCGGGTACGTGTACCTGGTCTTCGCCGTGGCGCTGCTCATCCACGGGCTGTTGAATACCTTCGGGGTCCGACTGGTCGCACGGCTGAACGACATCAGCGTCGTCTGGCACATCGTCGGCGTGCTGATCATCGTCGTCGCCCTCGCGATCCTCCCCCACAGCCATCAATCCGTTCTCATTTGTCTTCACGAAGATTGTCAATAACACTGGATGGACGTCGACCTTCTACGTCCTGTTGCTGGGGCTGCTCCTCGCCCAGTACACCTTTACCGGCTATGACGCGTCGGCCCACATGACCGAGGAAACTGAGAACGCGGCAACGGCAGCGCCCTGGGGTGTCGTGATGTCGATCGTCGTATCGCTGATCGCCGGCTGGGTTCTGCTACTGGGCGTGACCTTTGCGATCCAGGACTACAAGCACGAGCTGACCTCGCCGACCGGGTGTCCCACCGGCCCAGATCTTCATCGACGCGATCGGGAGGACCGGGGGATTGATCCTCCTGCTGATCGTCATTGGCGCCCAGTTCTTCTGTGGTATGTCGTCGGTCACCGCGAATTCGCGAATGATCTATGCCTTCTCGCGCGACGGCGCGCTTCCGGGCTCGCAGCTCTGGCACAAGATCAACAAGCGGACGCGGACACCTACCAATTCGATCTGGCTTGCCGTCGCGGGGCGCCGCAATTCTGACGCTACCGGCAATCTGGAACTCGACGGCGTACTTTGCTGTCACATCCGATCTCGGTCATCGGGCTCTACATCGCCTACGCGATCCCGATCTTCCTGCGACTGTTGGCCGGCGACGCGTTTCGTGCGTGGCCCGTGGCACCTGGGTCGGTGGAGCCGGCCAATCGGCGTCGATCGCGACCATCTGGGTGGCCTTCATCGTCATCCTGTTCGTGCTGCCGCCGGCGAATCCGATCACACCCGCGCACCTTCAACTACTCGATCGTCGCGGTCGCGGTGGTTGTGCTGTTCGCCGGAGCGTACTGGGTGGTGTCCGCCCGGAACTGGTTCAAAGGCCCACGCGTCCAGGGCTCGCCGGAGGAGCTCGCCGACCATCGAACGGGAACTCGGCGAGGTCGGGACCGCGAGCGGCAGACGCTAGCCGATGGGACGGCTCGACGGGAAGGTTGCGTTGATCACCGGCGCGGGCAGCGGCATGGGCCGGCTGGCGGCGCAGGTCTTCGTGAGGGAAGGGCGCCCGCGTGGTCGCGGGCGACCTCAAGGCGGAGGCCGTCAACGAGACCGTCGTCCGGCCTGGGCGACCGGACGCCGTCGCCGTCGCCGGTGACGTGACGCGCGAGGCGGACGTGCGGCGGATGGTCGAAACGGCGACGAGCCGATTTGGCAAGCTCGACACGCTCTACAACAATGCCGGGATTTTCGACGAAGCCGACGAATCCGTCCTGACGACCACGGATGCGATATGGGACCGGACGATGGCGGTGAACGTCAAGGGCGTGGCACTCTGCTGCAAGCACGGGATTCCGGCGCTCATCCAGGCGGGTGGTGGATCGGTCATCAATATCGCCTCCTTCGTGGCATTGGTCGGATGCACGGTGCCGCAGGATGCCTACACCGCCAGTAAGGGCGCGGTGATTGCGTTAACGAAGTCGCTCGCGGTCCAGTTCGGACCGAATCGGGTCCGCTCGAACGCGATTTGTCCGGGCCCGATCGAGACGCCGCTGATGCGCGACCTGCTCAAGGACGAGAAGAAGAAGAGCCTCCGCATGAACCGCATCCCGCTGGGTCGCTTCGGGCAGGCGCAGGACGTGGTCAACATGGCGGTCTACCTGGCTTCGGACGAGTCCACCTGGACCAACGGCGCCGCCCTCGTCATCGATGGCGGCATCACGTCAAACTATTTCTGATGATCTCCACCGAGCGCCCGCGGCAACTCCTGATCGGCGGTCACTGGCGGGAAGGCCAGGAGCGGCAGACCTTCGAGGTCGTCGAACCGGCGACCTCGCGCGTCATGGCCACCGCGGCGGTTGCGACGCCGGCCGATGTCGATCAGGCGGTCCGTGCCGCGGGGGCCGCTTTCGAGCGGGGAAGTTGGCGCAACGCCGCGGCCAGCGCCCGCGCGAAGGTGCTGTACCGGATCGCGGACTTGATCCGCTCGAGCGTCGAGAGCCTGGCCACCCTGGAGGCCCGCAACGCGGGCAAGCCGATTCGCGACGCGCGGGACGAGGTCCTGGGCGCCGCCCAGTGCTTCGAGTACTACGCGGGGGCGGCAACCCGGATCTTTGGCGAGACGATCCCGGTCACTGCCCCGGGCCTTGACTTCACCCTGCGCGAGCCCGTTGGCGTTGTCGGCCTGATCGTGCCATGGAATTTTCCCCTGATGATCGCGTCGTGGAAGGTGGCGCCGGCGCTGGCCGCCGGGAATGCGGCGATCCTCAAGCCGGCGAGCTATACGCCGCTCACGGCGCTCGAGCTCGGCCGCCTTGCGCTCGAGGCCGGACTCCCGGAGGGCGTGCTCAACGTCGTGACCGGCCCCGGCGGGACGACCGGGAACGCGCTCGCCGGCCATCCGGGCGTCGACAAGATCGCATTCACCGGTGAGACGACGACCGGAGTCAGCATCCTCCAGCAGGCTGCGCCCAACATCACGCGGGTGTCGCTCGAGCTCGGAGGCAAGTCGCCGAACATTATTTTCGCCGACGCCGATCTCGAGAAGGCGGCAGCCGGGACGATCGAGAGTGTCTTTGGGAATGCGGGCCAGGACTGCTGCGCGCGAAGCCGCGCCTTCGTGGCACGGTCAATCGTTGAAGAGTTCGATCAACGGGTGGCGGCGGGGACGAAGCGATTGAAACTCGGTGACCCGCTCGACGATCGACACGCAGATGGGGCCGCTGATCTCCATGAAACAGCGAGAACGGGTCCAGGGATACATCGAGGTCGGCCAGCACGAGGGCGCTCGCCTCCTGACCGGAGGATCCTCGCCCGGCGGCCCCCTTCGCGACGGAAGCTATCTCGAACCGGCCGTGTTCGACCGCGCCTCGAACCGAATGCGAATCGCCCAGGAAGAAATTTTCGGCCCGGTGCTCACGATCATCCCCTTCGACGACGAGGAGGGCCTGATCGGCATGGTCAACGACAGCCCCTACGGGCTGTCCGGTTCGATCTGGACGAGAGACATCGGTCGAGCGCTGCGAGTGGCCCAGCGCCGTCAAGACCGGCGTACTGAGCATCAACAGCACGAAAAGCGTGCACCAGGAGGCACCCTTCGGAGGCTACAAACGGAGCGGGATCGGGCGAGAGCTCGGCATGCACGCGCTGCAGCTGTACACGGAAGTGAAGAACATCTTCATCAGCCTCGAGTAAGAGGAGGGGACCATGGCCCGCACCTCGGCAACGACATCGCGCTCACGGTCGACGAGCGAGAACGGAACGGTCCAACGGCCAGGCGCACCGGCCGGCAGGGACGGCAAAACTGTCGCTCGAGCAACTCGTGCGCCAACTCAAGGACTGGCGAGGTCGACACCGTCATCATCGCGATCGTGGACATGCAGGGCCGGCTGATGGGCAAGCGGCTGACCGGTCCGTATTTCCTCGACCACGTCGACGAAGGCCTGCACGCCTGCGACTACCTGCTGGCCATGGATGTCGACAACGAGCCGCTGCCGGGCTTCAAGTTCACCAACTGGGGTAGCGGCTACGGCGACATGCACGGCCACCCAGATCTCTCGACCATCCGCCGGCTGCCCTGGTTGGAAAAGACGGCGCTGATCCTCTGCGACGTGGAGACGATGGACGGCCGGCCGGTCGCGGTCTCACCGCGCCAGGTGTTGCGCCGGCAGGTCGACCGTGCGCGCAAGCTCGGCTTCAACCCGCGCACGGCGTCGGAGCTCGAGTTCTACCTCTTCAAGGACACCTACGAGGGCGCGGCGGGCAAGAGCTATCGCGACCTCGAGCCGTACGGCCGATATATCGAGGACTACCACATCCTCCAGGGCAGCAAGGCGGAGTGGTTCAATCGCCAGATCCGCAATGGCATGGAAGCGGCGGCGGTCCCGGTGGAGAACAGCAAGGGGGAGTGGGGCTTCGGTCAGCAGGAGATCAACCTGCGCTACACAGACGCCCTCGAGATGGCGGACCGGCACGTCGTTTACAAAAATGGGGTCAAGGAGATCGCGGCGCTCAACCAGGTCGCCGTCACGTTCATGGCGAAATGGTCGATGGAGCAGGCGGGCAGTTCCTTCCACTTGCACTCGTCGCTGTGGGACGCGCGCTCCGACAAGGCGCTGTTCCATGCCGAATGGTGGGCAACCCCACGGCATGTCGGTGTTGTTCAAGCAATATCTGGCGGGTCAGATCGCGCTGGCGCGCGACTTCGCCTATTTCTATGCGCCGTACGTCAACTCCTACAAGCGGTACCAGGCGACCTCCTTCGCGCCGACCTCGGTGGTCTGGGCGTACGACAACCGAACCTGCGGTTTCCGGATCGTCGGACACGGGCCGAGCCTTCGCGTCGAATGCCGGATCCCCGGAGCGGATGCCAACCCCTACATTGCCTTCGCGGCGACGATCGCCGCGGGCCTGCATGGGATCGAGAACAAGCTGGAGCTCCCGCCAGAGTTCAAGGGAGACGCGTACACCAACCGGGACCTGCCGCGCGTTCCCAGCAACCTGACCGAGGCGCTGGCCATGCTCGAACGGAGCGCGGTGGCTCGAGCGGCGTTCGGCGATGAGGTGGTTGAACACTACCTGCATTCCGGGCGCCTGGAGCTGGGCCGCTTCGACGCGGTCGTCACCGACTGGGAGCTGCGCCGCAACTTCGAGCGAATCTGATACAAGAGACGTCAATGGCCAACGAGACCGCGATCGAGGCGCCACCCGCCAACGTCTACGAGTCGAACGGACAGCTCACGATCGCGATCCCGATGCCCGGCGCGCACCACGACACGATCGAGGTGCGTCTGGAGGGCCGGAATCTAACCGTGCAGGCGGAGGCGCGCTACGCGCAAGCGCAGCAACACTACCACCGCCACGAGTGGTCGGTAGGAACCTCGCGACGGGAGCTCGTTCTGCCAAAGCCGGTCCAGGTCGACGGCGCGAAGGCGATGCTGACCCATGGGGTGCTCGCCATCTCGTTCCCGATCGCGGAAAAGGAGACGAACCCACGGATCCGGATCGAGGTCGCCGAGCCACCCGCGCACCAGGACCAGATTCGGTAGCGAGCCCATCGCGCCGGCCCGACGTCGGGCTCTTGCTCGAGCTTTTTCATCCTGCGCCGTCCCTCGCCACGACCGCCGCGGCCGTTGGGTTTGGCTTACTGTTCGGCATCCACCCGGGCGACTGGCGCCTGTACGTCATCGCCTTCACCATCCTCATGACGCAGCTCGCGATCAGCGTCATGAACGAATGGGCAGACCGAGAACGTGATGCGCTGGTCCGCCGTCGACGCCCGGTTGCGCTGGGCCGAGTCAGTCCGAGATCCGCGCTCATCCTCGCGATCGTCCTCGGGCTCGCGGCCATTCCGGGCGCGCTCGCCTTCGGTTGGCTCTCCCTCATGGCCGTTTTGCTTGGCCTCGCGATCGGGTGGCTGTACGACCTGATTCTGAAGCCGACGCCCTTGAGTTTCCTCGCGTTCGCGGCGGCCTTTCCCCTGCTGGCCGTATGGATTGGGATCGTCAGCCGCCACCCGGTGCCAATCTTGCTCTGCTTCCTTGCCGGGGGCCCGCTGGCCGTGGCCATTCATCTTGCCGATTCCCTTCCGGACGAGGCGGCCGATGTTGCAGCCGGGTTACGAACGCTGGCCGTGAGCCTGGGTCACACCGGCGCCGTGCGGGTGATGCAGGCGATGTTGCTGCTGGGTTCGCTGATCGTCATCGTGTCGGATCTGCCCCAGACGGTATTCGTTGTCCTCGTCGCCGTTGCCGCGGTGCTCGGGACGACGTTGGCGGCCTTCGTCGACCGGATTGATCCGAGGGGGACGCGTTTTCTGGTTGGGGCGACGGCCGTCGGAATTTTTGCCCCCTGGATCTCGGGGCGTTTCCATGGCTGAGCGCATCGACGAAGAGGCTGTCGGCCGCGAGTACGAGCGGTGGTTCACACGAGGCCTGCGCGGCATCGGCATGCGGTACGTCTTCTCGCGGCAAGGTTTGTGGCTCCTCAACACGCCTTACCGGCGGATCCTCGAGGCGGCGCGCATCACGTCGGAGGACCGCGTCCTCGATTTCGGCTGCGGGATCGGCAATATCCTGATCGCGCTGGCGGAGCGGCTGCCGTTCAAGCAGCCGCTGATCGGCACCGATATTGCGCCGGCCCTGATCGAGCTTGGGAAGCGGGAGATCGCACGGGCCGGTCTTGACCGTCGCGTCGAGCTCCAGGTCGCGGCCGCGACGCGACTGCCGTTCGACGATGCGCGCTTCGACGTAGTCCTGACCTCGCACGTGATCAAGCACCTCGACGACGCCGCCCTCGCCGCCGCGTTTCGCGAGGTGACCCGGGTGCTGGCCCCTGGGGGTCGCTTCCTGCTCTGGGAGTTTCGAAAGAGCCCGCGCTCGGCGCCGCTCTTCTGGAGCGCGGCCGTCTCCGGGCTCCCCCCGCCGTTCCGTCTGCGAACAGCCGAGGAACTCGGGCGAGCGCTCACCGCGGCTGGATTTTACCGGGTGAGGGAGGTGCCCACCGGCGTCTTCTTGATGCCGCCGGTTCCACGCGTGGCGCTGCTGGCCGATCGGTGACGGCCCCTACACTGTCAAGGTGGTGAAGACGATGACCGATACCATGCGCGCCATCGCCGTCACGCCAAAACAAGCTGGCAGCGCGCGCCAGGTCGACATGCCTCGACCGCAGGCCACACCCGGCTTCGCCTTGATGAAGGTGCTCGAAGTTGGCATTGACGGCACGGACACGGAGATCAACCTGGGTGAGTACGGCGAAGCGCCTCCCAATGCTGACGTGCTGGTCATCGGCCATGAGGCGCTCAGCGTGGTCGAAGCGGTCGGCGACGGCATCAGCGGCTTTCGAGAAGGGGACCTCGTCGTCTCGACCGTCCGAAGGCCTGACGGCTGCCCGAACTGCCAGGCCGGTGAAAGTGACATGTGTCTGACCGGGGGCTACACCGAGCGCGGTATCAAGGGCGCCCACGGCTACATGGCGGATTACTACAGCGAGAAGCCGGACTTCATGGTCAAGATCCCTCCTGCGTTGCGCCGGTTTGCCGTCCTGCTCGAGCCACTGAGCATCGTCGAGAAGGCCACGACCCAGGCCTGGGAGGCGCAGACGCGATTGCTCTGGCAGCCGAGGCGCGCGGTCGTGCTGGGCGCTGGACCGATCGGGATCCTCGGGACGCTCCTGCTTCGCCTCAAGGGTCTGGAGGTCCACGTCTTTGCGAAGACGCCGCGGAACAGCCTGCAAGCGCAGGTCCTCCAGTCGCTGGGTGCGGTCTATGAGAGTGTCGACGACCATCCCGTGGCCGGTCTGCGGGATGAGCTCGGACAGATCGACTTCATTCTTGAGGGAACCGGCAACAGCGGGGTCGCGTTCGAGGCGATGCACGCCATCGGCATCAACGGGGTCCTCTGCCTGACCGGCGTGTCCGGTGGCAGCCGCACGATCGAGATCCCTTCCGACGCGATCAACTTGCAGATGGTCCTCGGGAACCGGCTTGTGTTCGGCTCGGTCAACGCGAACCGTCGCTATTTCGAAATGGGCGTGACGCACTTTCAGCAGGCCGAGCAGCGCTGGCCCGGCATCTTCGAGCGCCTGCTGACGAGGCGCGTGCCCTTCGCGAACTTCAAGGACGCCCTCGACCGCCGGCCAGAAGACATCAAGACCCTGCTGACGGTGGCCGCGAGCTAGCCTTCGTGCCGATCCGGATCGGTCCCGAGGACTGCCAGGATTTCGCCGCCGCCGCGAGCCGCGAGTGGCTCGTGACCAATGGGCTCGGTGGCTATGCGTCGGGCACGGTTTCGGGGGCGAACACGCGACGCTACCATGGCCTACTGATCGCGTCGCTTCGACCTCCGGCGCAGCGAATGGTGCTCGTGGCCGGGGTCGAGGAGTGGTTGCTCGCGCCCCGGTCGGCTCCGGTTGCGCTGGCCGCGCAGGAGTACTGGGACGGCACCGTGTTTCCGGAAGGGTTCCTCGTCCTCGATAGCGTCGAGCTTGACGGCATGCGACCGGTGTTCACCTGGACGGTCGGCGAGCGCACCATCGAGAAACGCGTCTGGATGGAGCCACTGGTGAATCGGACCGTCGTCGCCTACCGGATGCGACGCGGCGCTCCCGCGCGCCTGCAGGTGCGGCCCTTCTTTGCGCATCGCGACTATCACCAACAACGGCACGGCCAGGGTTCCTTCACGATCGCGGAGGCAGCGGATGGGTGGGCGGTCGACGGGGAGGGTGTGCGTACGTATCTCCAGGCGCGACCGGCCCCAGAGATCCGCAGCCGGCCCGACTGGTACTGGCGCATCTTGCACCGGGTCGAGCGGGAGCGGGGCCTGGATGATGAGGAGGATCTCTTCACGCCCGGAACGATCGAGTTTTCCCTGGAAACGGACGCCGACGTCGTGATCGCCGTCGGGACGGAGGCGCTGCCCTCGGGCTGGAGTGGCGCGCAGTCACGAATGGTCTCGACGGCGCCAGTTGCCCAACCAGCAAGCGAGGCCCCGGCGCGATCGCCCCTCACGACGCAGCTGGCCGCAGCCGCCGACCAGTTCCGGGTCGTCCGGGGAGCCGTGACATCGCCACCGGGAGGCGAGCATCGAGCCATCGTCGCGGGCTATCACTGGTTCGTCGATTGGGGTCGAGACACCACCATCAGCCTGCCCGGCCTGACGCTCGTCACCGGGAACACGGTCGAGGCGCGCACCATTCTCGACACACTGATGGCATACCTCGACCAGGGCCTGCTTCCCAACCGGTTTCCCGATGCCGGCGAGGTTGTCGACTACAACACGATCGATGCCACCCTCTGGCTCTTCCAGGCGCTCCATGCGTATCTCCAGCGGTCAGGGGATTGGGATTTCATCAGCAAACGGTTGACCGCGCTCGAGGAGATCATCGACTGGCACATGCGTGGCACGCACCACGGCATCCGGGTCGACGCAAGTGACGGGCTGCTGGCCGGTGGGGAAGAGGGGAGTGCGCTGACCTGGATGGATGCGCGCGTCGGCGACTGGGTTGTGACGCCGAGGCGGGGCAAGCCCGTCGAAGTCAACGCACTCTGGTTCAACGCGCTGCGGCTGACCGCCGATTGGTGTGCCCGGGCCCAGCGGCCGTCTATGCGCTACCGTCAGATGGCGCAGCAGGCGCAGGCGTCGGGGGGCCGGCGCTTCTGGAATCCTGCAGGCGGATACCTCTTTGACGTCGTCGATACCCCCGAAGGCGATGATGCGAGCCTTCGCCCCAACCAGCTCTTGGCCCTGGGTCTCGTCTATCCGCTGATCGAGGGAGAACCAGCCCGGCGTAGTCTCGACCAGGTGACCGCCCACCTCCTCACACCCTACGGGCTCCGGACGCTGAGCCGTGAGGACCCGCGCTACCAATCGAGCTATCGCGGGGACCAGCGGAGCCGGGACGCCGCGTATCACATGGGGACGGTGTGGCCGTGGCTGCTCGGCCCGTACCTCGACGCGGTCAAGCGCCTGCACGGCAACCCGGTCTCGATCGACGAAATCCTGGCGCCGTTCGAGAAGCACCTGCGGGACGCGGGGCTCGGCAGTGTGAGTGAGATTTTCGAACCGGAACCGCCCTTCCGTCCGGCGGGCTGCATCGCCCAGGCCTGGAGCGTTGCCGAACTGCTCCGCCATGCCGCGACCGCCGGGACGGGGCAATGAAATTGGTGGACATCAGCGTCCCGATCCGTGACGCGATGACCGTCTATCGGGGCAATCCCCGGGTGCGGGTCCGCCCGGCCATGACGCTGGCGAAGGATGGCGTCAACCTGAGTGAGATCTGCCTCGGCTCCCACACCGGAACCCATGTTGATGCCCCGTCGCATTTCATCAAGGGTGGGCGCGGCATCGACCGGCTCGACCTGAGCCTGTTCCTCGGTCCTGCCTGGGTGGCGGATCTGCGGGCCGTGAAGGCAGGCATCGATGCGGAGGCGTTGGAGGCGGCTCGGATTCCACGGGGGACGTCGCGCGTCCTCCTGCACACGAGGAATTCCCGCCTCTGGCATCCCGCGCGCGCCTTTACCACTAAGTTCGTGTATCTGGCGCCCGGCGGCGCCGACTGGCTGCTCCAGCGCGGCGTCAGCCTCGTCGGCATCGACTACCTCTCGATCGAAGGCTTTCACGTCACCGGCGCCCCCACGCACAGACGGTTGCTGGGCGCCGGCGTCCCGATCGTGGAGGGGCTGGATCTCTTTCGAATCACCCCCGGACGCTGGCAGATGGTCGCGCTGCCACTTCGGATCGAGCGCGGCGATGCCGGCCTGGCCCGGGCGGTGCTCTTCAAGTAGGCCGGTATCATGAGCCCGATGCCGGTTACCGCCGCCGACTTCAACCTCCAGGGTCGCGTCGAGAACTACCGCGAACGACTCACCGAATTACTCGCCGCGCTGGACGAGCTCGTCCGCGAGCAGCTCGCGGCGGCGAACCGCGAAAAGCTGAGCGGCAAGGGGGTCATCAGCTACGAGCCCAAACCGCCTCGGTGGACCCTGGCCTGGACTGGCGAGGGTCGCCGCTACGAAGTCAACCTGATGGCGTTCGCGCAGGGGGGCGCCTGGGTCATCCACGGGCGCATGGGATTGGACCGCCCCTTCCGCAATCAGGCCAGCGCCGCGGCGCGCGACATCATCGAGCTGCGGCGCGAAATCGACGATCAGATCACGACCGATCGCATGCGCTGACGTCCACAGGTTGTCCACAGATTGTGGATAACGAAGGGCTTGACAGCTATATGTTGGGGTCTCACACTGTGGGGGCCCCGGATGGAAACCGCCGTTGACGTCCAGCTCCTGACTCATACCCCGGACCCGGTCCGCGTGATGTACGTCGCCTTCCGCACCTGCTACTCGCGGTTTACGCCGCAGGAGCTGTGGGCGGACATCGAGTCGGGGAAGATCACCGAGGAGAAGATGAAGACGTTCATCTTCGACAAACTGAAGAGCGGCCATTCTTCGCCGCGGACCCAGGTCTACTTCACGTTCGCCGTGAGCGGTCTCTCGCGGTCGGCGAGCCACCAGCTGGTCCGCCACAACAACGGGATCACGTTCGACCAGCAGTCGCAGCGGTATTACGCCTTCAAGGAATCGGATTTCCCTTACGTCGTCCCGGAAACCTGGGACCGGGCCGGCCTCCGCGATGAGTACATCGCGTTCATGCGACGCGTCGGGGAGCTATACGACCAGGCGCTCAAGGCGGGCGTTCCAGCGGAGGACGCCCGTTTTCTTCTCCCCAATGCGGCCTCGACCAACCTGACCTTCACGGTCAACTTCGAGGAGTTCCTGCATATCGCCGACCTCCGTCTTTGCTGGCGGGCGCAATGGGAGATCCGGCACATGTGGGCGAAGGCGCGCAACGCCCTGAAGGCAGAGTTTCCCGAACTGGCCAAGCCGGTTCAACCGAAATGCGGCGACCAGCGCATGGGCTACTGCGACGAGCCCTACGCCGAGTACCTGAAGTGTCCGCTGGGCGCTCGCCGGATCCGCCTCCACAAGGACGAGATCGTGTCAGCCGCCAAGCAGGGGCGGACGCTCGAGTCGTCGGCGCTCACCGAAGACGACATCTCGCTGCTGGCTGCCCGCCCGGAGTTCGAGAAGGCTCAGGCGATCACGGTCAAATAGGCGATCGAAGAAGCGCTAGCATTTCGTCCATGAGATCCTCGACGAGCTCTCCGGCACTCGTGCGGCAGTGGGTCGGCGAGCGCACCGTCGCCTCGGACATCGGGCTCGTCCTCGCCTTCAGCCTCCTGATCGGGTTGCTGGCGCATCTCGTCATCCCCCTGCCCTTCACGCCGGTGCCCGTGACCGGGCAGACCTTCGGTGTGCTGCTCACGGGCGCCGTCCTCGGCAGCCGTCTCGGCGTGGCGACGCTGCTCGCGTACGTCGTCGAGGGGACCGCGGGACTCCCGGTCTTCGCGGCCGGTACGCACGGACCGGCGACCTATGGATACCTGGCCGGGTTCGTGGCAGCGGCCTTCGTCGTCGGCTGGCTGGTCGAGCACGGCTGGGATCGCGAGGTCCCCCGCCTCCTCCTCGCGATGCTGGCCGGCGAGGTGGCCATTTACGTCTTCGGCCTGCTCTGGCTGGCGCGATTCGTCCCCACGTCGAAGCTGCTTGCCCTTGGGCTGTTTCCCTTCCTGTTGGGGGACGCGGTCAAGCTGTTGGCCGCGGCCCTCGCGGCGGGTGGTGGCCGGCGTCTCGCGCGGCGCGGATGATTCGATACTGCACAGATTGCGGCTCGAAGACGGCAACGCAGCTGGTTGACACGCACGAGCTCGACGTCTGTCCCGCCTGCAGCCGGATCTTCTTTCGTAACCCCAAGGTCGTCGTCACCGCATTGATCGAGGAAACCGGCCGCGTGCTCCTGGTCCTTCGGGACATCGAGCCCGGGCGCGGGTTGTGGGGAATGCCGGGAGGCTATGTCGACTGGGACGAGCATCCGGAGGCGGCCATGATTCGCGAGTGTCAGGAAGAGACCGGCGCGGAGGTGTCGGCGGTGTCGCTGATCGGGGTTCATCACATCCGGATGGGGGAGGAGGGACTCATCCTGCTGGCCTACCGCGCCCGGCTGCTGGGCGGCGAGGTCCGCGCCCGCGACGAGGTGCAGCAGGTCTCGTGGTTTCCACCGGACGCCCTCCCGCCGCTCGCATTCTCCAGTCATCGCGCCGTGCTCAAGGGTTGGTCAGAGGAACTCCTCGCCCGCGGGGTCGCCTGACCCAGGTGCCCCGCACGAGCATCGTCACGAAAACCGGAGACAGCGGGGAAACCGGTCTCCTCTACGGCGGCCGGGTCTCGAAGGCGGACCCCCGCACCGAGGCCTACGGGACCGTCGACGAGGCGATTTCCGCGCTCGGCATGGCGCGTGCCCTGATCCGCGATCGGGCGCGGCACGCGACCGTGCTGCGGGTCCAGAGCGAGTTGTTCACGGTCGGCGCGGAGCTGGCGACCGACGCCGGCGAGGTCGCGAACCTGGAGAAGCATTTCCTCACCGTGACCCCGGACTTCACGGCGCGGCTCGAGGAGGAGATCACGGACCTGGAGGCAAGTGTTGCCCTTCCCGACGCCTTTGTCATTCCGGGGGGAACCATGGCGGCGGCCGCCCTCGACGTCGCGCGCACGGTACTACGCCGCGCCGAGCGGCGGATCGTCAGCCTGCCCCCGCAGCATTTCCCGGTGAGCCCGGAGCTGCTTCGCTACGTGAACCGGCTTTCGGACCTCGTCTTCATGCTGGCCCGCGCTGAGGAAGGCGCGGCCCTCAAACCGCTCACAGGACGGCGAGCGGTCCGCACTCCCCCAGCGCCAGCTCGATCTCGTCCCGCACCCAGGCGTCGTCCTCCCGCCTGAAGGCGAGCTCGAGGCGGCGCCGCGCGGCGGTGCCGCCCAGCTGCCCGAGGGCCCAGGCGGCGTGGCCACGGAGAAGCCTCTCGTGGTCTGAGAGCGCCCCGACCAGTGCCGGCACGGAGGAGCGCTCGCCGGCATTTCCGAGCGCGATGCAGACGTTGCGAAGCAAGCCGGCACGGCGTGTCCGCCAGACGGCGCTGGCTCGAAAGCGTTCGCGGAAGCGCGCCTCGTCGAGGGTCAGCAATTCCTCGAGCCACGGCCGGCCGATGACCTGATGCGGGCCGAACGCCTCGAGGGCGGCCGAATCGGGCTCGGCGCGTCGCGGGTAGGCATTGACCGGGCACACCTCCTGGCAGAGGTCGCAGCCGAAGATCCAGTCCCCGATCAACGGTCGCATCTCGAGCGGGATGATGCCGTGATGCTCGATCGTCCAGAAGGAGATGCATTTCCGATTGTCCAGCACACCGGGCGCGACCAGTGCGCCGGTGGGACAGGCGCTGAGGCACGCCTGGCAACTGCCGCAGCTCTTCAGGGACGGTCCATCGCGGTCGAGTTCGGCGGACGTCACGATCTCCGAGAGCAGCACGTACGACCCGACCCCGGGGACGAGCAAGTTAGTGTTCTTCCCCAGCCAGCCCACGCCGGCGCGGGCTCCAGCAGCCCGGTCCAGCATCCACCCATGGTCGACGTAGGTCTTGGCCTGGTGGCCGCGCGACCGCAGCATCTCCACCAGCGGCTGCATCCGCTCCGAGAGCACCGCGTGGTAGTCACGACCCAGCGCGTAGGCAGCGATCCGGCCGCGGGGACCGTCGCCATCCACCTCGGCGGCGGCCGGCGGCGCGTAGGGGAAGGCCAGCGCCACGATCGATTGGGCGGCCGGCGTGCGCTGCCTCGCGTCGGCGCTGGCGTGCACCCGCGCGGCGCTCCACCAGGGGAGCCCATCCATCTTTCCCTCGGCCGTGCGCGCCAGGGCGGCCGCCTCGGCCTCCTTGAACGGCTCGGCGCCGGTGGCGCCGGCGGCGACGAAGCCGAGTTCGCGAGAGCGGGTTTTGAGGTCGTCCGCAAGCGACATTCGACACCTAGCTTATTCAGGACTAGGATGGAAGCGTGCAGGGGAGCGCGGTGTGGAAGGAGTTGCAGCTCCTACTGAGCCTGAACCTACCCGACACCGCCTTTTACGTCTGGGAAGGGACCGCCACGTGCTGCCGCTGTGACGCGCAGCATCTGGTCATCGGCGCTCCAACCGAGCAGTCCGCCCGGCAGCTGGTCCACGCCTATCTGCCGGTCGTCCGCCGCACGCTCGAAGCCATTCCCGATGCCCCCAAGCGGGTATCGGTGGTCGTCGCCGCCGGTGGCCGATAGCGCCGATCGGCGCCGCCTCAAGGCGGAAATTCTCGGCGAGGTGCAGGGTGTCGGGTTTCGTATGTTCGCCCAGTCGGAGGCGCGTCGCCATGCCCTGCATGGCCACGTCCGCAACCGCCACGATGGCGCGGTCGAGGTCGAAGCCGAGGGGCCGGCTGCCGAGCTGGACCGATTCCTCGACGCGCTGCGACGCGGTCCATGGATGGCGCGAGTCCAGGACGTCCGCGTGACATGGTCGCCCTATCGCGGTGACCTCGGACCCTTCGGCGTGAGAGGATGACAGTATGAAATTCGCGCGTCGCATGGACGAGATCGGCACGGAGACCGCGTTCGAGGTGCTGGCCAAGGCGCGCAAGCTCGAGGCTCAGGGCCGCAGCATCGTCCACCTCGAAATTGGCGAGCCCGATTTTCCGACGCCGCCAAACATCGTCGAGGCGGCCGAGCGCGCCATCCACGACGGCTACACGCATTACACGCCTGCCGGCGGCCTGATGCCGGCGCGGCAGGCGGTCGCCGACTGGATCCGCCGCTGGTACGAGGTCGAGGTCACGCCCGAGCAGGTGGTGATGGTCCCCGGATCGAAGAACGTCTTGCTCTTCACCATGCTCGCCCTCGTCGACTCGGGTGACGAGGTCATCATTCCGGATCCCGGCTACGCGATCTATGGCTCGGCCGCCGTCCTCGCCGGCGGGACGACGGTCCCGATCGCTCTGCGCGAACGGAACCAGTTCCGCATCGACATCGAGGAGCTGGAGTCAAAGATCACCAAGCGCACCAAGCTGCTCGTGATCAACTCGCCGCACAATCCCACCGGGGGCGTGCTCTCCACCCGCGACCTCGAGCAGATCGCCGAGCTCGCCATGAAGCACGACTTCTACGTGCTGAGCGATGAGGTCTACGGGCAGATCACCTACGACGGGCATCACAGCTCGATCCTGACGGTGCCCGGCATGGTCGAGCGGACCATCTACTCCGACGGGCTCAGCAAGGCCTACGCCATGTGCGGCTGGCGGCTGGGCTTCGCGGTCTCACCGCTGCCGCTCGCGCAGAAGATGGAGACATTGATGATCAACAGCAGCTCTTGCGCCGCGGCGTTCACACAGATGGCGGCAATCGAGGCGCTCTCCTCGCCACGGTCCGACCGCGCGGTTGAGGAGATGGTCGCGGAGTTCAAGCGCCGGCGCGACGTCGTCGTCGAGCGGCTCAACGCGCTGCCGGGGGTCACCTGTCATAAACCGCTCGGCGCCTTCTACGTGTTTCCGAACATCACGCAGACGGGCCAGGACGAGCGGGTGCTGGCCGACCGCATGCTCAACGAGGGGGGTGTCGCGGTGCTGGCCGGGAGTACCTTCGGGAAGGAGGGCAAAGGCTATCTCCGGCTCTCCTATGCCAACTCGATCGACCAGATCGAAGAGGGCGTCAAGCGAATGAAGGGAGTCCTCGAGAAGACCGCCGCCCGAGCCTAGCCGTGGCCACGCAGGCGGCCCCTATCCTCGACCGGATCGTCGAGTCACGGCGCGCCGCCGTCGCCACGTTGAAAGCGGCCGGCTCCGGCCCGGCGCTAGAGGCGCGAGCGCGCTCGGCACCGTCGCCACGCGATTTCCGCGCCGCCATCACGACCGCCGGGGTCGCTCTGATTGCCGAGTGCAAGCAGCGCTCGCCGTCGGGCGGTCTCCTGCAGGCGGACTACGACCCGGCGCGGCTGGCGCGGCGCTACGAAGCCGGTGGCGCCGCGGCGATCTCGGTATTGACCGAGCCGGCCTTCTTCGGCGGCTCGCCCGCGGACCTCCGCGCGGTGCGTGCCGCGGTCGATTGTCCCCTGCTTTGCAAGGACTTCATCATCGACCCCCTCCAGCTCGTCGAGGCCCGGGCGGCCGGAGCCGACGCGGTGCTGCTGATCGTCGCGGTGCTCGACGATGCCAGCCTGGCCGCGCTGCATGCCGCCGCGGTCGCGCTCGGCATGCAAGCGCTGGTCGAGGTCCACAGCGCGCCCGAGGTGGCGCGGGCGCTCGCCCTGCGCGCGGCGATGATCGGCATCAACAACCGCGACCTGACCCGGATGAGAACCGATCGCGACACGACCGGGCGACTTCGCCCGCTCGTCCCTGCCGGCCAAGCGATCGTGAGCGAGAGCGGGATCCAGCGGCGCGAGGACGTGGTGGCGCTCGGGCGGATCGGGGTCGACGCGGTGCTGGTCGGCGAAGCGCTGCTGCGAGCCGGTGATCTGGACGCAAAGCTCCGCGAGCTGACCGGTCGATGACGAAGATCAAGATCTGTGGCAACACCCGGCCGGAAGACGTCGAGCTCGCCCTCGAACTCGGCGTCGGCCTTCTGGGCTTCATCTTCACACGCAGCAAGCGGCGGCTGACGATCGAGGACGGTCGCGCCCTGACGGCAGACATTCCGCCGGCGGTCGAGCGGGTGGGCGTCTTTCTCGACGAGCCGCCGGAAGAGATCGCTCGCGTGGTCGAGGCCTGCTCGCTGAGCGCGATCCAGGTCTACCGGCCGCTTCGGGCCGAAGATCGCGCCCTGGGCGTCGGGCTACTTCCGGCGGTGCGCGTCAAGGATGGTGACGAGCTTCGGCAACTGCGCTTCGAGCCGGGTGATCATCCGTTGCTCGACACCTGGGCGCCCGATGTGGTCGGTGGAACCGGCCGTCGGTGGAACTGGCCGGAGGCGTTTCCGCTGGCACGCCGCTACCCGCTCGCCGTCTCCGGCGGGTTGAACGCGGACAATGTCGGCCAGGCGATCGACGAGGTCAAGCCCTGGGCCGTGGACGTTTGCAGCGGGGTCGAGCGGGAGCCCGGCTTAAAGGACCCGGTCAAGCTGCGGGCCTTCGTGATGGCCGTTCGCGACGCGGACCGGCGATGAGCCAGTTACCGATCCCGGGCGGGCCCGACGAGCGAGGTCGGTTCGGCGCCTACGGCGGCCAGTTCATCCCCGAAACACTGATGGCCGCGGTTACCGAGTTGGCCGCGGCGTTCATGGCGGCGCGCGAGGACGACACATTCGGGCACGAACTCGACGGCCTCGCCCGGAGCTTCACGGGCCGCCCGACCCCAATCTATGCCGCGACCCGGTTGACCGAGGTGGCTGGCGGCGCACAGATCTGGTTCAAGCGGGAGGACCTCTGCCACACCGGTGCGCACAAGATCAACAACGCGCTTGGCCAGGTGCTGCTCGCCCGGCGCATGGGCAAGCGACGCATCATCGCGGAGACGGGCGCCGGGCAACATGGCGTCGCGGTCGCCACGGTTTGCGCCAAGTTCGGGCTCGAGTGTGTCGTCTACATGGGCATCGACGACATGGCCCGTCAGGCGATCAACGTCTATAAGATGCGCCTGCTGGGGGCCACCGTGACCCCGGTCTCGGGTGGCAGCCGGACGCTCAAGGACGCCACCAACGAGGCGATCCGGGACTGGGTGACGAACGTTGCCACCACGCACTACATCATCGGCTCGGCAGTGGGCCCGCATCCCTATCCGATCATGGTGCGGGAGTTCCAGTCTGTGATCGGCCGCGAGGCGCGCCAGCAGATGCTGGCCGAAACCGGCCGTTTGCCGACCGCGGTGGTCGCCTGCGTCGGCGGCGGCAGCAATGCGATCGGAATCTTCGCCCCGTTCTATGACGATCCGGTCCGGCTGATCGGCGTCGAGGCGGCCGGTCGCGGCCTGAAGAGCGGGGCGCACGCCGCCTCGATGGTGGCGGGCAAGCCCGGCGTGCTGCACGGCTCCTTCAGCTACCTGCTGCAGGACGATGATGGCCAGGTGCTCGCCACGCACTCGATCTCCGCCGGACTCGACTACCCGGGCGTCGGTCCCGAGCACGCGTACCTACAGGATCAGGAGCGGGCGGAGTATACCAGCATCACGGACGCCGAGGCGCTTGCCGCCTTCCATCAGTGCTCGCAGCTCGAGGGGATCATTCCGGCGCTCGAGAGCGCGCACGCCTTGGCCCACGGGATGCGCCTGGCCCCGAGGCTGTCGTCCGATGACCTGCTGCTCGTCAACCTCTCCGGCCGCGGCGACAAGGACCTCGACATCGTCAGGGCCGCGACGCCCGAGTGAGCCGCATCGAGGCCGCCTTTGCGACGCTGCGCGAGGAGCGTCGCCTGGCCTTGATCGCGTACCTGACGGTTGGCTTTCCACGCCTGGACCAGACGCCCGAGCTGGTGCGGACGGCGGCGGCGTCCGGCGCCGACCTGATCGAGCTCGGCATCCCGTTCTCAGACCCGCTCGCCGACGGCCGCACCATCCAGGCTGCCTCGCAGCAAGCGCTTGGCAACGGAGTGACGGTCGCCCGCGCGCTCGAGGCCGCGGCGGCGGCCAGGCGACTGACGCAGGTGCCGATCCTCTTCATGACCTATGTCAATCCGATCCTTGCCTACGGTCTGGCCGGCTTCTGCGGCGCCGCCGCAGCCGCCGGGATCGATGGCCTGATCGTCCCCGACCTGCCACCGGCCGAGGCCGGCGAGTTGCGCCGATGTGCCGCCGCCGCGGACCTCGGCCTGGTCTTCTTCGTCGCGCCGACCAGCAGCCCGGCCGCCATCGCGGCCGCCTGTGAAGCCTCGACCGCCTTCGTCTATTGCGTCGCGCTGACCGGCGTCACCGGCGCTCGCCAGGCCCTCGACCCGGTGGTCATCCCGTTGGTCGCGACCGTTCGCCGGATGACAACGCTGCCGATCGTGGTTGGATTTGGCCTTTCGCGGGCGGAGCACCTGGAGGCGCTCGAGGGCCAAGCGGATGGGGCGATCATCGCCAGCGCGCTGCTGGATGCCATCGGACAAGCCCCGGACGACGCCTCGGGCCAGGTCGCCCGCTTCCTGGAACCCCTCCGGCGCCGGCCCCACCGGTAGACAGATTCGACCCCACTCCAGCGTCACACGCTGGGGATGGGCAACGCGGAACCGGCGCCAGCGCCAGAGCTCGACGCGGAAGAGCGCCGGCTGATCGACCGGAGCGCCACCGGGGACCAGGAGGCGTTCCGCCAGCTGGTGCTCCGACACCATCGGTTGGTGATTAACGTCGCCTTTCGCGCGCTCGGGGATGTCGGGATCGCCGAAGACGTGGCGCAGGAGGTCTTCGTCAAGGTCTACCGGGCGCTGCCGACCTACCGCCACGACAAGCCCTTCGCCCACTGGCTGCATCGGGTGGCAGCCAATACGGTGACCGACTTCGCGCGTCGACGGAAGCCAGTCCTTTCATTGGATTCGCTCGACAGCTTGCCGCCAATCAGTGGATCCGATCCACAGGAGCTGGCGGCGCGGCACGACCTGCATCGCGCGGTCCGTGACGCGATTGCGGCATTGCCGCCACACTACCGTGACACGGTCGCGCTCCAGGTGTTTGGCGAGTTGAGCTACGACGAGATCGCGAAGACGCTCGACATCCCGCTCGGTACGGTGATGTCGAGGTTGAACGCGGCCAAGCGGCTGCTTCGCGAGCAGCTTCGGGGCACCATCACGGATGACGACGAGGCGAATACGGCATGAACCCGCGCCGTTTGTTCTGGAAGAGGACTGCTGGACAATGTTGAGTCATGCGACGGCACGCGAGTGGCTGATCCCGTACGCCGATGGGATGCTTTCCGCCGACGAGCGCCTTCGGATCGACGGCCACATTGCCGCGTGTACCCATTGCGGAGGTGAAGTCGACACCCTTCGGCAGTTGAATCTGCTTCTCGTCAGCCTTCCCCCGGCGCCCCCGGTTGCGTTCGCGCCCTTCTGGCTGAAGCTCCAGGCGGTTCTTCCGGCCCCGCGCCGCATCAAGGCGCCTGCCGTGTTCAAATACCGGCGGGTCGGCCTCGCGTTCGCGATGGCGGCCGTGGCCGCCCTGGGGATCGCCGGGAGCGCGTTCGCGGCGCCGGCGGCGCTGCCGGACAGCCCGCTGTATCCGGTCAAGTTGAGCGAGGAGTCTTTGTGGCTCGCCCTGGCGTCCCCCTCCCAGCGCGGCGACCTCGTGATTCACATCGGCTCCGAGCGTTTGCGCGAAGCCCAGCTGATGGCGGCAACAGGAAAACCCGCGCTGGCCGCCGGCACGGTACGCGCCTTTCGCCTCATGATCCCCTCGATCGATGCCGCGATGGCCAACGCGATGGACGTCAAGGCGGCGACCGCCGATCGGAAGGCGCTCGATGTCGAGCTCGCCGCCGTCCAGGAGGCGAATGCAACCCGCGGCGACGACGATGGCGAGGTCAGGCAACTCGTGCAGACGTCGCTTCGCGAGCTCGATGGCGAGACCAACCCGTCATCGACGCCGCTGGTCGTCACGACGCCCGCCCTGGCGCCGACCGTCATTGCGCACCCGACGCCGAAGCCGACGCTGCGCCCGACGGCACGGCCGACGCCGCGGCCCGATCCGACGCCCAGGGACGACCAGTCCGGACATCGCGGCAACTAGACTTGGCGCCATGGGCGCGGGTGAGGATGTGCTCGTGGTGCCGCGGGCCTCGCTCTTCCAGGGCGACGAGTGGGTCGGCTTTCGCGATTCCAACCTCGAGAACCTGCTGGCGAGTGTTCGGGCGAACTACCGGTTCCGACTTCGCAAGGAGGTCGAAGAGGATCCCAGTGAGCCGCAGATCATCCCCTATGTCGTCTTCCGCCACCAGGACCGCTACTTCCTGACGCACCGCCTGCGGCGCTCGAGCGAGCGCCGGCTCCGGCACCTGTACTCGCTCGGGGTTGGCGGCCACATCAACCCGGAGGACGTCGAGGGCGCCGCGGACCCGATCGACGCCGGATTGCGGCGCGAGTGGCAAGAGGAGGTCGTCTACGAAGGCGACATCGCCTACCGGCTGATCGGCGCGATCAACGACCAGACGACCCCGGTGGGACGCGTCCACGTTGGCCTGATCTTCCTGGTCGAGGGCGATCGCCCCGAGATCGCGATCCGTGAGGTCGACAAGCTGGCCGGCACGCTGCTGCCGCTGGACGCGATGCGCTCGTACTACCTGGACATGGAGTCCTGGTCGCAGCTGATCTTCGATTACCTGACAAGGGTTCGCGTCGGGTAGGGGGCGGCTTTAGGTCGTCACGTCCTTCGCCAGCTGCTCGAAGTTGCGGACATAGCGCAGCACGTCGTCCTCGGAATGCTGGACTGACAGTGTCCAGTTCTCCTCCGCGCCGGGCGCCATCAGCACGCCGCGATTGCACTGGTAGAGCCAGGACAGGTACGCGTATTTCTTGTCGATGGTCAGGTAATCGCGGTAGTTGCGGACGCGTTCCTTGCGATAGGTGACGCAGCCGCGGGCCCCGAGCGCGATCGGATGGAACGGAAGCTGGTAATCGTCCATGACCTTGCGGAGGCCTCCCTCGAGCGCCTCGGCGAGCGCATCGAAATGGGAGTAGGCGGAGGGCGTGAGCACCGACAGCAGCGTCGCCTTGGAGGCGGCGATCGTCAGCGGGTTGCCGTTGAAGGTGCCGATCTGGACCACCTTGTGCTGCGTCGATCGTCCCCATGACGTCGGCGCGACCGCCGACCGCGCCACAGGGGAGCCCACCACCGATCGCCTTGGCCAGCGCCACCAGGTCGGGAGTGACGCCGAAGCGCTCCGTCGCGCCGCCGGCAGCGATCGTCACGCCCGTCTTGACCTCGTCGAAGATGAGCAGGGCGCCGTGCTTGTGGGCGAGCTCGAGGACGCCGGCGAGATAGCCCTCCTCCGGGAGGACGATCCCGATGTTCATCATCACCGGCTCGACGATGATCGCCGCGACCTCGCCGCGATGCTCGTCCAGCCTCCGCTCCAGCACCGTCAGGTCGTTGAAGGGGACGACGGTCGTCAGATCGACGAACGCCTGCGGTGTCCCGCCGCTGTACTGGACCGACACCGGGGCGTCGGGTGGGCCCATTCGATCGGGCGGCGGCTCGACGGACACCAGCAGCGAATCGTGATGGCCGTGATAGCTGGCTTCGATCTTGATCAGGCGGTCGCGTCCGGTGAAGCCGCGCGCGAGACGAACCGCGTCGAGCGTGGATTCCGTGCCGCTGTTCGTGAAGCGCCATTGCGGCTGCTTGAAGCGCCGGGCAAGCTCCTCGGCGACGATGGCGTCATCGGCCACCGGTTGCGCGAAGTGGGTACCCAGCGCGGCGCGCTCGGTAATCGCCTTGACAATGAGCGGGTGGGCGTGGCCGACGGCCATGACGCCAAAGCCGTTGTGAAAGTCGACGTATTCGTTGCCGTCGACGTCCCAGACCCGGCTGCCCTTTCCGTGATCCATGAAGACCGGCTGAGGCGCGGCGTCCTGAAACGAGGAGGGGACTCCTCGCGGAATGAACTGTTTCGCCTGCTTCCAGAGCTGGTCCGACTTCTGCCGCTTCGACCGAAACCGTTCCTCCTCTCGGGCGATCAGTTCGACGACGCGACCGGTCGCGATCGGCTCGGTAACGGTGCTCACGGGTTCCCTCCTCGAGTTTTCTTGGCCGCCAGGGCCGAGATCGCCTCCAGTATGCAGCGATTCGCGTTCTGCGCGGTGATCTCCGCGTGATCATACGGCGGTGACACCTCCACGAGGTCCATCGCCACCACCGTCGTCCGGGTCACGACCTTGCGGATCGCCCGCAGCAGGTCTCCCGGCTGCATCCCGCCCGGTTCGGGCGTCCCGGTCCCTGGCGCGAAGCCGGGATCGAGGACGTCGATGTCGACCGAGAGATAGATGAACTCGGGACCGTCGAGCGCCTCCTCGATCGCCTGATCGACCACGGCTTCGACGCCGCGATCGAATAGCTCCCCCATCAGGTGCCAGCGCATGCCCTGGGCACGCATCCAGTCGAAGGTCTCCTTCGGCGGCCAGTAGCCGCGGAGGCCGATCTGAACGAAGTTCCGCCCCGGAACGGCGCCGGAATCGATCAGCCGGCGCATCGGGGTGGCGTGGGAGGCGAGATTGCCCCAGCTCTCCAGCGCCGTGTCGGCGTGCGCATCGAAATGCACCACGCCCACCCTGCCACGGCCGTAGGCGTCGGCTACTGCCGTCGCCGATGGGTAGGTGATGGAATGGTCGCCGCCAATCACGATCGGAACGATCCGGCGACTCGCGATCTCGGACACCCGCGCCCGAATCGCGCCGTGTGCCTGGTCCGCCAGCCCCGGGTAGCAGACCGCATCGCCATAATCGATCACCTGCAGCACGTCGAAGGGCGCGACCTCGAGGTCGAGATGCCAGCTGGGCGGTTGGTAATTGGCCACCCGCACCGCCCTCGGCGCGAAGCGCGCCCCCGGCCGGTAGGTCACGGAGTCGTCCCAGGGCGCGCCCACGACGGCGACGTCCGGGTGCCACTGGTCGAGTTCGTGCGGCTCGCTGATGGCACGCGCCTTCATGAAGGTCGCCGGCCCCAGGTACTGCGGTCCGTCGAGCTGGGCATCGAGGTTGGGGGTGTTTGGCATTCGCCTACAATTCTGGCAGCGTCCTGGACGAAGCGTGTCAGAAGGGGAGGACAAGCATGAAGCGGTTCGGTTTGCTCATGATTTCAGCCGCGACCATCCTGGCGGCCTGCGGCGGCACTGGAACGACGAACCCGTCAGCCCTCCGCGGGGGCCGGTCCCGGAAAAGTGGCCAGCATCGCCGCCGAGGTCCCCGACGCGATCAAGTCGCAAGCGCCGCTTCAGATCGCGACCGACGCGACCTACGCGCCCAATGAGTTCATCAATCCCGACAACGGCCAGATCCAGGGATGGGACATCGACTTCGGCAACGCGCTCTGCAAGGTTATGGGCCTCGTCTGCACCTTTAACAACGTCACCTTCTCAGACATCATCGCCCAGCTCAAAGCCAGCACCCCCGCGGAGCAGGCCAACGGCGACAAGCCTCGATATCAGTTCAGCATCTCCAGCTGGTCGCCGACCCAGAAGCGCGAGGACAGCGGGATCGACTTCATCACCTATTACAAGGCGGGCGAAGCGTGGCTGGTCAAGGCGTCAGGCGGCGCGACCATCAACACGGCCGCCGACATGTGCGGAAAGACCGTCGCCGTTGAGGCAGGCACGACTGAGGAGAGCGATGCCTGGGGCTACATGGGCCAGCAGGTCGGCGGCACGGCAATCCCGGGTGACAAGAACAACTGTCCGACCGGGAAGGACATCAAGGTCAGCAGCTTCCAGAAGCAAACGGACGCCAACTCGGCGCTCCTCTCGGGTCGGGCGGATATCGGCTGGCTTGACCAGCCCGTCGCCGGCTACCAGGTCAAGCAGACGAACAACCAGCTCAAGCTCGGTGGACAGCCATGCAGCGTGGCCCCCTACGGCATTGCGCTCGTCAAGGGCAGCACCCTCGAGAAGGCCCTGACAGACGCCGTCAAGTACCTGATCGACAACGGGTACTACAAGAGCATCCTGCAGCAATGGAACGTGGCCGACGGCGCCGTTGCGAGCTCGGACGTGACCTTGAATAACAACAATTCCATTGGCGCCACCTGCGTGCCCTCGTATTAGCCGGACGTAGAGGATCTGAGACAAGCTAAGTCCACATCGTGAGCGAGATCACCTCCGGCAGGCGGTCCGTCCCGACCGCTGGGCCGCGGCCGGAGACGATCAAGGCCATTCCGGTCCGCCACCCATGGCGCTGGCTGTCGGCCATCGTCGTGCTCGCGTTCGCCGGCAGTGTCGTCTACACCATCGTGACGGCTCCTGACCTCAGATGGGCCGTCGTCGGCCAGTATTTCTTCCAAAGACTGATCCTGCGCGGGATCGTGGTCACCCTCGAGCTCACCGTCCTGGCCATGGCGATCGGAGTCGTGCTGGGCGCCATCCTCGCCGTGATGCGAATCTCACCGAACCCGGTCGTCCTATGGGTGAGCTGGGTCTACATCTGGTTCTTCCGCGGGACGCCAGTCCTGGTGCAAATTTTCTTCTGGTTCAATCTCAACATCGTGCTCAAGCACATCGGGGTGGGGATTCCGTTCACCCCGTTCCACCTGGAGGCCAGCACCAATACCCTGATCGCTCCGTTCATGGCCGCGACCCTGGGCCTGGGGTTGAACGAAGCCGCGTACATGGCCGAGATCGTCCGAGCCGGCATCATCTCGGTCGACCAGGGCCAGACCGAGGCGGCCCAGGCCCTCGGGATGACGCGACTGATGGTGATGCGTCGCATTGTTCTACCGCAGGCAATGCGCGTCATCATTCCGCCGACCGGGAATGAGACCATTTCCATGCTGAAGACCACGTCGCTGGCTTTCATCGCGGCGGTCCCCGAGCTGTTCACCCGATCCGAGCAAATCTCGAACTTCAACTACTTTGTCGTGGAACTCGCGATCGTCGCCAGCCTCTGGTACCTCTTCATGACCTCGATTCTGACGGTCGGGCAGTACTATCTCGAGCGGTACTTTGCCCGGGGCTCGCAGCGCGAGTTACCGTTAACGCCGATCCAGCGCTTTCAGCGAATGCTGTTGACGCGCCCAAAGCCAGAGCGGGGCGGCGAGCTCGATGGGATCGGGGTGCGATGAGCGGCGGTGTCATGGTCAAGGCGGAGGCCGTCCACAAGAGCTATGGCCGCCTCGAAGTGCTGCGCGGGATCGACCTGGAGGTGCCGGTAAAGCAGGTGATGTGCCTCATCGGGCCGTCGGGCTCCGGCAAGAGCACGTTCCTTCGCTGCATCAATCACCTGGAGAAGATCGACGCTGGGCGCCTCTCGGTCGACGGCGAGTTGGTCGGGTACCAGCAGCGCGGCGACAGGTTGTACGAACTTGGCGACGCCGACGTTTGCAAAAAGCGTTCCGAGATCGGGATGGTCTTCCAGCGATTCAATCTGTTTCCGCATATGACGGCGCTGGAGAACGTGACTGAGGCACCGATCCGGGTCAAGGGAATGTACCGCTCGGTTGCCGTCGAGATGGCCAAGCGTCTTGCTCGAACGCGTGGGGTTGAGTGACAAAGTGAACGCCTATCCGAATCAGCTTTCTGGCGGGCAGCAGCAGCGAGTGGCGATCGCTCGGGCGCTGGCGATGGGACCGAAGCTGATGCTGTTCGACGAGCCGACCTCCGCCCTCGATCCCGAGCTCGTCGGAGACGTCCTCGACGTCATGCGGGACCTGGCGAAGGAGGGAATGACCATGATCGTGGTCACCCACGAGATGGGGTTCGCTCGCGAGGTGGGCGACGCGCTGGTCTTCATGGACGGCGGCGTCATCGTCGAGGCCGGCAACCCCCGTGATGTGCTGGCGAACCCGCAGCATGAACGGACGCGGTCGTTTCTTTCGAAAGTGCTTTAGGTCCGCATCCTTACCTTCCCCGGAGTTCCGGGGGAGGGAAATGGCTATCGGCGGCGCTTCATGTCTTTGAGAATCTCGCGTGACGCGTTGCGGCCGTTGATGCCGCTGATGCCACCACCGGGATGGGTGCCGGACCCGCACAGGTAGAGATCCTTGATCGGGGTGCGGTAATCAGCGTAGCCGGCCACCGGGCGCCAGGAAAAGAGCTGGTCGAGCGTCAAGTCGCCGTGCATGATGTTGCCGCCGATCAGTCCATACTCCTGCTCCATGTCGTAGGGTCCGAGTACCTGGCGGTGCTCGACCGCGCCAGGCAGGTTCGGGGCGAAGCGCGCGTAGCCCTGGACCACCCGGTCGGCATAGGCCTCCAGCTCGTCCCGGTGCGGGGCCTTCGACCACGAGGCCGGAACGTACTGGGTGAAGCAGCTCATGATCTGTTTGCCCGCGGGAGCGAGCGTGTCGTCGACCATGGTCGGGAGCACGCCATCGGAGTAGGGGTGCGCTGAGGGCCGGCCGTACTTGGCGTCGTCGAAGGCCTGCTCGAGGTACTCCATCGAGTCGCAGAGCTGGATGAAGGAGCGGGCGGCGGTCGCGGAGTCGGCCTCAGAGAGTCCCGTGAAGCGGGGCGGCTCCGCCAGCGCCAGGTTCACCTTGACCGTGCCCGACCGGGTCTTGTAGCGATCGATTGCCCTGATGAAGTCGGCCGGCAGCTCGGTCGACGCCACCAGGTCGCAGAAGGTGGTCTTCGGATGGGCGTTCGAAATGACCACGCGCGCGTGGACCTCGGTGCCATCGGCGAGCGACGACGCCGGTTGCCCTGCCACCCCCGACGAGGATGCGGGCCACGGTCGCCGCCGGTCCTGATCTCGGCACCGTGCTCGCGGGCGTCCGACGCGATCGCCTCGGAAACGGCGCCGGTGCCGCCCTTGACGAAGGCCCACTCGGCCATCTGCCCTTCGATCTCGCCGATGTAGTGATGCAGCAGTACATAGGCAGTGCCAGGCGTGTACGGGCCTCCATAGGTTCCGATCGCGCCCGAGACGCAGCGGGCCGCCTTGACCTGGGGCGACTCGAACCATTCTTCGAGCAACTCCGCGACGGAGAGGGTCATCACCTTGACGAAGTCGGCGGTTCCCTGGACGTCGAGGCCCTTCAACTTCCAGGCAAACTTCGCCAGCTCGAGCAGGTCGGCCGGCGACTTCGCGCCCACCGCGGGCGGGGTCATGAGCAGGAGCGGCCGGACGAGCCTGGCGATCTTCGCCAGGTAGGCGCTGAAGGCGCGGCCAGACGTCGGCATCTTTTTTGGAGAATTTTGCGATCTCCTCGTAGGCCTGCTTCGGGTCCTTGGTCAGAAGGAGGTGGGACCCGTCGGGGAAGGGGACGTAGTAGTCGGCCGCTAGCGGATACAGGCGTCAGGCCATGGCGGTGAAGCTCGAGCTCTCGGATCACCTCCGGCGGCATCAGCGAGAGGACGTAGGAGAGCGTCGAGACGGTGTAGCCAGGCCAGGGGTGCTCGCTCACCGCCGCCCCGCCGAGCACGTCGCGCCGCTCGAGGACGAGCGTCGTGAGACCCGCCCGGCCGAGGTATGCCGCCGTCGCGAGGCCGTTGTGCCCGCCTCCGATGATGATCGCGTCGTATTCGGCCGGCACACGGGGGAGTATATCCGCGGACAAACTGGACATTTAGTCCTTGACAAGTGTTCTGGCGAAGTATGAAATTCGCTCAGGCCCGGCCGAGGGCCAAACACGCAAGGAGGGAACATTGGCTGTAGATGCGGCGTCTGAGGACGTCTTAGTCGAAAAACGGAAACTCAAGAAGTCGCTCTTCCGCTTCGACATGATCTTCTTCACGGTCTGCGCGATCCTCGCGATCGACACCATCGGGCAGACGTCGTCATATGGGGCCCAGGCGATCTTTTGGTTGGTGGTCTCGGCGGCGACGTTCCTCATCCCGTATGGGTTGCTGACCATGAGCTGGGGACCACGTTCCCGGTGGAGGGCGGTCCGTACGAGTGGGTTCGGCTCGCCTTCGGCCACATGGCTGGCGCCATCACCGCCGTGCTCTACTGGCTCAGCAACCCGATCTGGCTGGGCGGCACCCTGGCTGCGACCGCGATCGCTGCGTTGGACGCGCTCTGGGGCACCAAGATCGGCGGCAATACCGGGCTCTCGATCCTCGTCGGCCTCGCCTTCATTTGGGTCGCCGTGATGATGAACATCCTGTCCCTGCGCTCGATGAAGTGGGTGCCGAACCTCGGCGCCCTCGTCAAGATCGGCCTCTTTGCTCTCTTCGCCGTGCTCGTCCTGGTCTCCGGCGGCCAGCATGGCTTCAAAGGCAGTCTTGGCGGCATGTTCGACGGGCTCGGTCCGGCGTTCATCGGCGTCATCGGCGTCCTGGTCTTTCAATGGGTTGGCTTCGAGGTCCAGAGCAACGCCAGCGAAGAGATCGACAACCCACAGCGCGACATCCCCCGGGCGGTTGCCCTCTCGGCGGACCTGATCAGCGCGCTCGGATACGCGGTGCCGATCATCGGCGTCATCCTGGTCCTCAGCAGCAAGGACATCTCGAATGTGAGCGGCTTCGTTGCCGGCTACCAGGCCGTAGTCAGCAATGCGCTCGGCACCACCGGCGCCAACCTATTGAACGGGATCGTCGGGGCCGCGGTCGTGTTTGCGCTCCTTTCAAGCGGGACGGTCTGGCTGATGGGTTCTGACCGCTTGATGGCGATCGGCGCGCTGCAGGGCTCGGGCCCTCGCCGCCTTGGCTATTTTTCCAAGCGGTTCGGGACGCCGGTCCCGGTGAATGTCCTGTCGGGTATCCTGGCGAGCCTCTTTTTGATCGCAAACTTCCTGATCACCGGCGGCAGCCTGAAGAACTTCTTCACGATCGTGCTCGGCCTCGTGATCTCGACAACCACCTTCTCGTACGTGCTCGTCTTCCCGGCGATTGTTGTCCTGCGCAGAAAGTACCCGAACGCGCGGCGGCCATATCGCATCGGCGGCGGCGTCGTTGGCGTGTGGGGCGCAATGCTGCTTTGCGAGGCGTATGTTGTGGCGGCCACGATCTTCTCGCTCTGGCCGAACCTATTCTCAGACAAGGTGACGGGCGCAGTCTCGGTCGGCGGTGTGAGTATCGGCCGCGGCACGTATGAGGTCACCGTTTTCGTAGCGACGGGCGTGATGCTGGCAATCGCAGTCGCCTTTTATGTCATCGGGCGCAAGCACGCGGTTCACGACCGCTGGCCGGATGAGGTCACGACGGCCCCCAGGCCCGAACTGGTAGGGGCGCGCAGAGTTTAGACTGCGTCGCGTGGCGCTGACGCAAGACCGATCGGTTGGCGCGGGCGAAGATCTCGCCCGCGCCTTCACGTTACCCGCCTCCGATTACGTGGACCCGACCGTCTACGAGCGTGAGAAGGACCAGATTTTCGCGCGCACCTGGCAGCTGGTCGCCCGCGCGGATGAGCTCGCTCGTGTCGGGGACCTGAAGCCCACCACGATCCTGGACGAGCCGATCCTGATCACCCACGGCCTCGACGGAACGCTGCGCGGCTTCTACAACGTCTGCCGTCACCGGGCTGCGCAGGTCGTGCTTTCGAAGGGGAACCGGCGGAGCCTGCAGTGCCCCTACCATGGCTGGACCTACGGGCTCGACGGCCGCTGCCAGGTGGCCCGCGAGATGGAAGGGACGGAGGACTTCGACAAGGCCGACTTCGGGCTGGTGCCGATCCGGGTCGAACGCTGGGGGCCCTTCATCTTCGCCAACCTCGACCCTGACGCGCCACCGCTGCTGGACGTGATGGGCGCCATCCCCGGCGAGGTGGCCGCCGCCGGCTATGACGTGGACCGGATGCAATTGGTCGAACGGCGTGATTACGTGATCAATTGCAACTGGAAGGTCTACGTCGACAACTACCTCGAGGGGTACCACCTGCCGATCGCGCACCCTGGCCTCTTCAAGGAGCTCGACTACGATGCCTACCGCGTGGAGACCTTCCGCTATTACTCGAAGCAGCACGCGCCGATCCGAGAGCTCAAGCCCGGCGAGGTCATGGGTCGAGACCGGCGTTATCTCCGGGAGCCGGGAGCGGAAGACAGCGCGCTCTACTACTGGATCTTCCCGAACACGATGTTCAACATCTACCAGGACAATATGAGCTCGAACCTGATCATCCCGCTCGGCGTGGACAAGACGCTGACGGTCTTCGAGTGGTTCTTCGCACAGCCGGGAACCGGCCCCGGATGGGAGTCGATGCAGCAGACGATCGCGTTCTCCGACGAGATCCAGCAAGAGGACATCGCCATCTGCGAGTACGTCCAGAAGGGGCTCGCCTCACGCGCCTACGATCGCGGCCGCTTCAACGCCAAGCGCGAGAACGGCGTCTATCACTTTCAGCGGCTGGTCTCCGAGTTCCTGTCGTAAACGATCTGGCCGCCGACGATGGTGGCAAGGACCGACGCGCTCATGATTCGATCCGGATTGGCGAGGATGTCCTGGTCGAGGATCGCGAGGTCGGCCAGCATGCCCGGCTCGAGTGTCCCGACCTGCCGCTCCTGCCAGGCGGCATAGGCCGCCCCCGACGTGTAGCCGGCGAGCGCCTGGGCGACCGATAGGCGCTGCTCGGGTAACCAGCCACCGGTAGGGCGGCCATCCGCGGTCGTCCGGTGGACCGCCGAGTTGAGCCCGAGCCGCGGATCGAAGGAGACAACCGGCCAGTCGGAGCCGAACGCCAGCCGTCCACCCGCATCCAGGATGGATCGCCACACCCAGCCGCGCGAGGCCCGGTCTCGCCCGATCTTCGAGGTGAACAGATCGAGCTGGGCCGGTTCCGGGTCGCCGTGATAGGGCTGCATGCTGGCGATCACGCCCAGCCCGGAAAATCTCGGAATGTCGCTTGGATCGATGGTCTCGATGTGCTCGATGCGATGCCGCCGCTCGCGCTGGCGGATTCCGGGCCAGCGCGGATTCGTAGGCGTCGAGGGCAAGGCGCACGCCCGCGTCGCCGATGCCATGAATCTGGACCTGCCAGCCACGGGCATCGGCGATCCGGACGGCCTCGGCGAGCTCGCCCGGCTCCCACACCGGCCGGCCACGAGCACCCGGCTGGCTCGCGTCGCAGGCCCTCATAGGGCTCGAGCATCATGGCCGTCTCGGACTCGATGACGCCATCGGCGAAAGCCTTCACGATGCCGCCGGAGACCCACGGGTCGGCGCGACGAGGGAAGGCGACCTCCTCGTAGAGAGCCAGCCGGCGTTCCCAATCCGCCATGCCCAGCCCGGGCTCCATCCGCTGGGCGAGCCGGATCCGGATCCGGGGCCGGCCGGAGTCGGCAAGGGCCTGATAGATCTCGAACTGCTCGAGGCCAGCGCCGGCCTCCTGGACGCTGGTCAGGCCGTGCTGGTGAGCGAGCCCGATCGCCTGGGCCAGGCTATGCAGGTCCTGCGCGATGGTCCGGGCGGGTAAGGCGAGGTCGACCAGGTCCATGGCCGCCTCTTTGAGAATGCCCGTGGCGTGTCCGGCGGCATCACGCTGGATCTCACCCCTAGGTGGGTTCGCCGTCGCGTCGTCGATCCCTAGTCGCGCCAGGGCAGCCCCGTTGACCCAGGTGGTGTGGCTGTCGTAGGCCTCCAGCGCGACCGGGCGGCCGGGCACGATTCGATCCAGCAAGGCGCGATCGGGCATCCCGCCCTCGAAAACGGCGTAAAACCAGCCGCGCCCGAGCAGCCAGTCGCGACCGGGGTGTCGTGCCGCGAAGTCATCGATCCGTGCCAGGACGGCCCCAATGGTCGTCTCGGCCGAGAGTTCGAGGTTTTCGAGGTTGCGCGCCCCGTTCAGGAAGTGGACGTGGGCGTCGTTGAAGCCGGGCATGATCAGGCCGCCGGCCGCATCGACGACCCTCGTATTCGGACTGATGAGGCCGCTCAGCTGCTCGTCAGAGCCGGAAGCGAGAATGCGGCCACTTTGGATCGCAACGGCCGTAGCGGGGCCGGCAGCGGGCCAGACGCGGCCATGGTGCACCACGATCGAGGCGGAGGGTTCGATGCACAGGATCGTAGCGGCCGGTGCCCACCGTTTAGGTCATTGACGAGGTCCGGGCCGCCTGCTACGTTTGGCGGAGTTTAAGGGAGAGGAGGGAACCCCCCATGTCGTCACACGGTCTCAAGCCGCCTCCGACCAGGATCGAGGCGTCCAGTTCCCAGGAAGCGGCCGATGCGCGCGACCTGGCCGGGTTTGGCTACAAACAGGAACTCAAGCGCATCCTCGGCGTCTACTCCAGCTTCGCCGTGGCGTTCTCCTATATCTCGCCGAGCACTGGCATCTTCACGCTCTTTGCGCCGATCGGCCTGGCGATCGCCGGGCCCTTCTTCTTCTGGAGCTGGCCGCTGGTCGCGCTCGGTCAGTTCATCATCGCGCTGAACTTCGCCGAGGTCAGCTCACATTTTCCCGTTGCAGGGTCGGTTTACCAGTGGACGAAGTACCTTTCCAACCGCGCCTACTCCTGGATGACGGGTTGGATCTACCTGTTTGCCGGCATCATCACGGTCACCGGGGTGGTCGCGACGATTCCGGGGCTGGTGCTCATTCCGTTGCTCAACAACCTTGGCATGGGCATCACGAACAATGCGCAGACGCAGGTGGCGATCGCGCTGGTGATTCTCGCCAGCACCACCTTACTGAACGTCTTCGGGGTTCGCCTGGTCGCCCTGATCAACAACACCGGGGTCGTGTTCGAAATCCTGGGGATGGTGGTCTTTGCGCTTGTCCTCCTGATCTTCTACCATCACCAGCCGGCCACGGTCATCTTCGACAGCAGCTACCTGGGCTCCAGTAATCAGGTCGGCGTCTTCCTTGCCGCCATGTTCATGTCCCTGTTCGTGATCTACGGCTTCGATACCGCCAGCACGCTTGCGGAGGAGACGAGGAATCCGCGAGTGGAAGCCCCCAAAGCGGTCCTTGCCTCCGTGGTCGGGGCCTTCATCATCGGCACCGTCTTCCTCCTCGCCTTGATCATTGCCATACCGAACATGCAGAAATTCGTCGCGGGTGCAGGGGCAACCCCTCCAACGATCACGTCGCCCGCCGACGTTCTCAACGCCGTTCTTCCCGGGTGGATGGCCAACCTCTACCTCGTTGTCGTCCTCGCCGCAATCTACGTCTGCTGCCTGGCGATCCAGACTTCAACCATCCGGCTGGCGTTTGGCATGGCGCGCGATGGCAAGCTCCCGCTCGCGCGGTTCTACAACAAGGTCAGTCCGACGCTGCACACCCCCGTCATCACCTGCCTGGTCGTGGGCGTCCTTGCCGCGCTCCCGTTCATTTACTATGCCGGCGCCGGGCTGATCGCCATCGTCGCCACCGGCATGATCTACCTGGCCTACATGCTGGGCAACATCGCCATCCTGCTCGCCCGGCTGCGGGGTTGGCCGACCGAGGGCGCGCCGTTCAAACTTGGCGGCTGGGGCACGATCATCAACGTCCTCGGCCTTGCCTGGGGCGCCTCGATGCTCGTCAACTTCCTCTGGCCCCGTCCCGCGAGTAATCCGAGCGTCAATGCGATCCTGGCCCCTGGCGGCGCCAGCCTGGGAGGGTTCGGTGACGCCGTGCCGATCTTTGAACTCGTGGTGGCACTGATCGTCGTCGTCGGCGCGATCTACTACCTCGTGGCGCAGCGCGAGCAGACCCGGACGGTATCTCGGTGATCGAGGACAGGCGGCGGGGAAACCTGCCGCTTGTACCTATAATGCGGAGACCATGGCCGTCAAGATCCGGGTCCCGGGTGCGCTCCGCCAGTTGACGCGTGGCGCTGCGATCGTCGAGGTCAGCGCACAGGACGTCGGCCAGGCGCTCGATGCGCTGAACGAGCAGTTCCCGGGATTCCGCGAGCGCCTTTATGACGATAAGGGACAGCTGCGGCAGTTCATCAACATCTATCGCAACGACGAGGACATCCGCTTCGGATCGGGACTCAAGACGCCACTGAGCGAGACTGACGATCTTTCGATTGTTCCGGCCGTCGCCGGCGGCTGAGCCCAGATGGCGCGGACGAGCGTGCGCCTGACGTTCCGCCGTGACACCCTCAATATCCCCGTGATCTATCAGATCGGCAAGGATTACAAGGTGGTCACAAACATCCGGCGCGCCGAGGTCAAGGACGAAATGGGGTGGGCCGATCTCGATCTCGACGGGGAGCAGCCGGAGATCGAACGTGCCCTTACCTATTGCCAGAACCAGGGGGTCGAGGTGCAGCGCCTGGGGCCGGCGTGAGAGTCGCCGTCGCGATGAGCGGCGGCGTCGATTCCTCGGTGGCGGCGGCGCTCATGCGGGATGAGGGCCACGAGGTCTTCGGCGTGACGCTCCAGCTCTGGCCGAAGGAGATGGCGGCCCGCGACTTCGATAAGCACCACGGCTGCTGCTCGCTGGACGCGGTCGAGGACGCGAGGCGGGTTGCGACCCGGCTCGGAATCCCGTATTACGTCCTGAACTTCGAGGACCAGTTTCGCGCGGCCGTGATCGAACCCTTCACCACGTCGTACCTGGAGGGTCTCACGCCGAACCCCTGCATCCGCTGCAACGAGACCATCAAGTTCGGCCTGCTTCTCCAGAAGGCCCTCGCCCTCGGCGCCGACGTCCTCGCCACCGGGCACTATGCCCGCATCGATGATGGTGAGGGCGGGCTGCTGCTGAAGAAGGCGGTCGATCAGCGCAAGGACCAGTCCTACGTGCTGTACCAGCTCGGCCAGGGTGAGCTGCGCTCGCTCCGGTTCCCGCTCGGCGAATGGACAAAGGCGCAGGTCCGTGCCCGCGCCGCGGAGCTCGGGCTCGTGACCGCCCTGAAGCCCGAAAGCCAGGAGATCTGCTTTATCGCGGACGGCAGCTACCGGGACTTGTTGAAGACGCGCTTCGCCGAGCGGGTGCGCCCGGGACCGGTAATCGATGAAAGCGGAGCCGTGGTCGGCGAGCACGACGGGGTCGCGATGTACACCGTCGGGCAGCGCTCCGGCCTGCGACTGCGATCGGCCGGTCCCGCCGCAGAACCGAAGTACGTGAGCGCGATCGACCCGATCGCGAACACGGTCACCATCGGAGGCAATGCCCGAATGTTCGCGACCGCCTGCCGGGTGAATGACGTCCGCTATGTCAGCGGCGCGGCGCCGTCGGGTCCATTTCAGGCGCAGGTCAAGGTGCGATCGCATGCCGCCGACGCTGATGCGCTCGTCTGCCCCCGGGGTGACGAGGCGACGATCGAGTTCGCGGAGCCGCAACGCGCCCTGGCGCCCGGCCAGGCGGCGGTCTTCTACGACGGCGACCGCGTGGTCGGCGGCGGCCCGATCCGCGCGACGCCCCGGTGACTCAGCTCGACCTGGCAGCGCAGCACCCCCTCCTGCCGGTTGCCGCGCAGATCCTTCTTGCGTACCTGGCATCGGTCGGCGGCGTCCTGGCGGCAAAACTCGCCTGGGAGGGTCGGACGGCGTACTGGCTTTCGGTTCTCGGCGTGCTGCTCTTCCTGATCGGGGCGCTCTGGGGGCGAGGCATTCTCGCCTCTGGGACGACCTTTAGCGCGGTGGGGGCGGGCATAGCGATGGTGATCATCGGGGTCGCCCTCGACCTCCTCTTCGGGCCACCCTTCAGCACGACCAAATAGCATTACCGGTGATGGACGCGTCCGACAAGTACATGAGCGCGGCGATCGTCGCCCGCAAAGACTACGGACCGACCCTCTTCAGTGTTTGGATCAAGCCCCCGGAACCCTTGCCGTTCAAGGCCGGACAGTACGTCGCCTTCGGGGTCGAGCACAGCGACAAGGTGCTCGAACGGGCCTTCTCCATCGTCTCGAGCCCGCTCGAGGCGGAGCTGGAGTTCTTCATCGAGATGGTCCCTGAGGGCGCGCTCTCGCCGCAGCTACACCGGCTGGCCGTCGGCGACCACGTCTACATGCGAAAGAAGGCGAAGGGCATCTTCAACCTCGATGCAAAGTCCGGCCACCGGAAACACTTTCTGATCTCGACGGTCACCGGAATCGCCCCCTATGTCAGCATGGTGCGCACCCTTGCCCGGGACCTTAGGGAGGGTCGCCTGACAGAGCCCCAGCGCCTGGTTATCCTGCAGGGCGCCGCGCGCTCCGACGAATTCGCCTACGATCGCGAGCTGATCGAGGCCGCGGCGGAGTTTCCCTGGGTGACCTACATCCCGACGATCAGCCGGCCCTGGGAGGATCCGGAGTGGGGCGGCGAGCGGGGAAGGGTGGACGACCTCGTGCGCAAGTACTCGGACACGCTTGGCCTCGAGCCGGCGGAGACCACCGCCTACCTGTGTGGCAACCCAGGCATGATCGTCAACGCCCGCGACATCCTGCGCCGCCGCGGCTACGACCACGCCGCGATCAAGGAAGAGACGTACTGGAAGCCGGGGGAGGGTGAGGTTGAGTACTGAGATAGAATCTCTCGCCGTGCCGCTGATCGGGGCGCTTCCCCAGTCGATCACAGACCAACCTGCCGTCCTCATCATCTATGTGCTGCTTGTCGTCGCGATCGGCTCGGCGCTGGCGAGCGTCCTGCTGCGTAGCGTGCTCTACGCGATTGCCGCCTTCGCTGTCACCATGGCCGCGGTGGCGTTTCTCTACCTGATGCTGGCGCCATTCCTCCTCTTCGCCGTCCAGCTGTTGATCTTCACGACGGTGAGTGCCGGCCTGCTGATCGGCTTGCTTCGGACCACGACCGGGCTCGACGAGGCGCCTGCCAGCCCATTTAGCGCTGAGTTGATCGCCGGCGCGGCCATTGCTGCGGCCGTCGCCGCCCTGCTCGGGGTCGTCGTCGGAGCCACCCACTGGCCGGTGCATTTCACGGACCTCACCGAAGGCTTTGGACATTCGCTTCTGAACACCTACATCGTCGGGATCGCGGTTCTGGTAGTGATGGTCGCCTCGGCGGCTCTTGGCGCCGGCCTGCTCGTAACCCAGCGTCTCGGCCGGCGCGCCGCGGTGACCGCGCCTCCGGCGGCCCTGCAGGGGCGGCAACGGCCACGGCGACCGGAGCCCCGCCGATGAGCGCCGGCCTAAACCTGGTCCTGACCACCTCGGCCATCGTGTTCGGCATCGGCGCCCTGGCGCTGCTCGTCAAGCGGAGTGTTGTCGTCATGCTGATCGGCACGCAATTCATGCTGACCGCCGGCAGCCTCGCCTTTATCGCTTTTTCACGCTTCGGCTTCGGCGCGGTGAACCCGTCCCGAGGCCAGGTGGTCGCCCTGATCGTGTCGGGATTGGGGATCGCCGAGTTGGCGGCGGGGCTGGCGATGGCGGCGATCATCTACCGCGAGCAGCGGACCTTCCTGGTCGACGAGTACGAGTCGGTAGCGAGCTGACGTGACGCTGAGTCTCCTCGCGGCAGCCGCCAGGGGTCCGCTGGATACCTGGAGCCCGACCTTTCTCGCGTTGCTGGCCTTGCTCCTGCCGCTGATCGCGATCGTGTTGATCGCCGCCTTCACGATTGACTCGCGCCGCCTGAGCGCCGGCATCGCAGTCCTCTTCACGCTGGCCAGCGCGATCAGCGCGCTGCTGGTCCTGGCGATCGAAATCACCCACCCGCTGCATCTCGAACGCGAGGGCACGTTCCTGCAATTCTTCACCGGCCTGTCGGGTACGGCCGCGGAATTCACGCTCAAGTGGGGGGTCACGGCCGATCCACTGGCGGCCGTCATGCTGGCCACGGTCGCCATCGTCAGCGTCCTCGTGCAGCTCTACGCGCTGGGATCGATGCGGCGGGATGACGGGGCGATCCGGTTCTTCATGGTCATGCTCGTCTCCAGCTTCGCGATGTTCGGTTTCGTCCTCTCGACGAACTACTTCGAGCTGTTCCTCTTCGGCGGCCTGCTGACGGTCTCGTCGTACCTGCTCATCGGTCACTGGTGGCAGCGAGATGATGCCGCGCGAGCCGGGACCCGGACTTTTATCGTCTTCGCGATCGCGGACGTTGGCCTGTTGATCGGGATCGTCTACATCTATTACCGGTTCAACGAGCTGAATTTCCAGGCGCTGGCGGGTCAGTACACCGGCGGCAAGGTGAGCTCGAACGGCCTCTTCTTAATGGCCCTCCTGGTGTTCATCGGCGCCGTTGCGCGCTCGGCGCAGTTCCCACTGCACGTCTGGCTCTCGGGCAGTGTCCAGGCGCCTGCCCCCGCCGTGGCGCTGATGCACTCGGCGACGGTGGGGGTCGCGGGGGTCTACCTGGTTGCCCGCAGCTATGCGCTTTTTATCGCGAGCCCACGTGCGCTCGTGGTCGTCGCGATCGTGGGTGGCCTGACGGCGGTGCTGGGCGTGGTCTGGTCCCTGTTCCAGGACAACCTGAAGCGGGCGATCGCCTACGCCACCATGGGCGAGCTTGGCCTGATGATGCTCGCGCTGGGGATCCGTGCCTACGGGGCGGGTGCCTTCGAGGTCATCACGCACGCCTGGCCCAAGGCGCTGCTGTTTCTCGCCGCTGGGATCATCATCCGCGAGCTCCGCACGGAACAGATGGCCGAGATGGGTGGACTGCTGCGGCGCATGCCGCGCACCGGTGTGATTGCGCTGATCGGGGTCGCGGCCCTGGCCGGCATCCCCCCGCTCAGCACCTTCTGGAGCAAGGACGCCATCCTGTCGCGCGCGCTGGCAAGCGGGAACCCCGTTTCCATCGCGGTCGTCGTCCTCACGACCTTCCTGCTCGCCGTGGCCGTCTTTCGAGTCTTCGCGCTGGTGTTCCTTGGGCAGACGGCGCGCCGGCGCCGCTTCGAGCCCGACCGGATTCGTGAGGCGGGCGGTCGGGTTGCGCTCGCCATGATCCTGCTCGCCGTCGCCAGCGTCGTGGCGGGGGTCCGAGGATTCCCGGGGCGAAGTGACTACCTCGGCTTTGTCTCCTTCCACGGCCTCATCCCCTCGAACTCGCACCTGGTCGCCGCCGCGATCACGATCATCGCCAGCGTCGCGGGCGCCGGTGCCGCGCTCCTCGCCTACGGGCGCCGGCCTCTGCCGGCAATGCCACCGGCCCTTGCGCCGGCGCGGCAGGCCCTGGGCCAGGGCCTCTACCTCGACCGGGGCTATCAGTTCGCCGTCGATCGCGGCGTGCTGCCGCTCAGCGGCGCGTTTGCCTGGACCGATCGCCGGGTCATCGACCAGGGCGTCGACCTCGTCGGCGACTCCATCACGTTCGCCTCGACGCCGCGCCGGCGCCTGCCGCGGCTGCGCGCGCAGCACTTCGCGCTCGGCCTCTTCACCGGCCTGGTCGCCCTGGCCGCCGTCACCATCCTGATCGGCGCCCATCTGATCAAGGGCGTCGGCTGATGCTGCTCCTGAGCGCCATCGTCTGGGTCCCCGCAACCGCGGCCCTGCTCCTGCTCTTCTTCCCCACGCGGACCCCGGCCGAGAAGGCCCGGATCCGGACCGTCGCCATGGCGGCGGCCGCCTTCGTCACCGCCCTCGACGTGCTGATGTGGTACGGCTTCCGCGACCAGAGCGGCACCTATGCCTACGATGAGAGCCGCTCCTGGCTCCCGAGCCTGGCATCGAGCTATCACCTCGGGGTCGACGGCGTCAGCATGTCGCTGCTGCTGCTCGCCGGCATCCTCTCCCTGGTCGCGATCCTCGTCTCCAACCGGATCCGCGACGATGTCCGGGGATTCTTCATCCTCATCCTGGTGGTCGAGACCGGCGTCAATGGGGCGCTCTGCTCGCTCGACTTCCTGCTCTTCTTTCTCTTCTGGCAACTGCAAGCGGTCCCCCTCTGTTTTCTGACCGCCGGATGGGGTGGGCCACGGCGGCTGGCGGCCGCCTGGAAACTGCTCGCCGTCGAGATGATCGGGAGCGGCCTGCTGCTGCTGGCCATCCTGATCCTCTACATCAAGGCGCCGACTCATACGTTCGATATGGCCACCCTCCACGACCTGACCTTTCCGGCGTCTGCCTCCGGTCTCGTCTTCGCGCTTTTCTTTATCCCGTTCGCTCTGCGGCTGCCCGTGTTCCCCTTCCATACCTGGTTCACGGACGCGCAGGCAGAGGCCGCGCCGCCGGTCGCGATCATCCTGGCCGCCATCGTGACCAAGCTTGGGGCGTACGGCCTGATCCGGGTCAACGTCGGGGAGTTCCACTCGACGCTGCACAAGGTCTCGGGAGCGATCGCGGTGCTGGCGGTGATCACGGTCCTCTGGAGCGCCATCGCCGCCTTCCGCGAGGATGATTTGCGCCGGGTCATCGGCTACCTGGTGGTCGGCCACGGGGGCGTTCTGCTGCTGGCGGTAGCCTCGGGCTCGCCGGTCGCTTTGAACGGCGCCGTCCTCCTGATCGCAGCTGACGGACTCGCCGCCGCCCTCATGATCCTGATGGTGGCCGCCGTGGCAGAGCGAGCCAACACGCGCTCCATCCGCGCCATGGGTGGACTCGCGGCGCGGATGCCCCGAGGTGCCCTCCTCTGGTTCCTCGGCGCCCTCGCCGCCCTGGGGCTGCCCGGGCTGGCCGTCTTTACCGGACAGCTTCTCGTGTTCCTCGGTGCCTACCCGAGCCAGCGGCTTGTCACCAGCCTCGCCATCCTCGGCAGCCTGCTGACGGCCGCGGTGATGGTGTGGACGTTCCAGCGCGTCTTCTTCGGATCGCTGAGCGAGGCCTACGTGAGGGTCCGTGATGTCGGAAGCCTCGAGCTCGGGACTGGCATCGGCCTGCTCTCCCTGCTGGCGCTGCTCGGGTTCCTGCCCGTGATCCTCATGGACAGCATCAACTTCTCGGTGCTGACGCTGCTCAGCGGAGTTGGTGGGTGACGCTCGACAACGTCCTCGCGTTCGCGCCCGAGCTCTGGCTGCTCGTCGGCGCGGTCGTCGTCTTTGCGCTAGCCCGCTTCCGGCCGGGGTTCTCGGCGACCGCTGTCGCGCTGGCCGCGGTGGCGCTGGCCTTTCTGGCGCTGCTGACACAGGCGAAGCAGACGATCACCATCCTCGACGGCGCCTTCCTGCTAGATGGGTACGCCATCGTCATCGACATGGCCATCCTGGTCGCCAGCGCGCTTGCGCTCCTCATCAGCTTTGGCGACGTCATCCCAGGTGAGTCCCGCGCCGGCGAGCTTGCCGGCTTCCTGTTGCTGGCGACCGTCGGAGCGATGCTGTCCGCCTCGGCGGCCGAAATGGTCGCCTTGCTGGTCTCACTCGAGTTGCTGGCCGTGAACCTGTACCTGCTGGCGGCCCTGGCGCGCCGCGGCGGCGATGCGGCACATGCCGGCGTGGGCTACCTGGTTCTGGGCATGGCCGGCACCGCGATCCTCGTCTACGGGCTGGCGTTGATCTATGGGCTCACCGGCGAGACCCGGCTGGCGGCGGCCGGACGGGCGCTTCGCGCGATCGGGCCGGGCCAGCCGGCGGCCCTGCTCGCCCTCACCCTGCTGATCGTCGGCTTCCTCGGAAAACTCGGCATGACGCCGGTTCGCTGGTGGACCCGGGCCTTCGACCTGGGGGTCCCGATGCGGGTCCTGGCCTTCGTCTCGTCGGTGGGGGTGCTGGCCGGGTTTGCCGCCTTCACCCGGCTGCTCTGGTTGACATTCAGCTTCACATCGATCGGCTACCCGACCGTGATCGCCGTCGTGGCGGCGATCACGATGACCGGTGGCGCCGTGCTGGCGCTGGCCCAGACCAGCGTCCGGCGGCTGCTGGTGTACTCGACGGTCGCGCAGGGTGGCTACGCCCTGGCGGCGATGGTCGATCTGCCGCGCAACGGCGTGCGCGCGGTGCTGGTATTCATGATCGCCCTCGGCCTCACCAACGTGTGCGCCTTCGCGGCGATGATGGCCTACGGGCGGGCCGTCCACAGCGACGCGATCCGCGACCTTGCCGGAATGGCTCGGTCGACCCCCGGCGTCGCGGTCGTGCTCGCCCTTGCGATCGCCTCCCTGATCGGGCTGCCCCCACTGGCGGGATTCTTCGGCAAGTTCGTCGTGCTGAAGGCGGTGGTCGACGGCGGCTTCGCCTGGCTGGCGGTCGTCGGCGTGCTCGACATCCTGCTCCTGGCTCTCTGCTACCTCCGGTTGGTCCGGGTGGCCTTTCTCGACCCGCCGGTCTACGAGGTCCCGCCACATCGGCTCGACTGGCCGCTGCGCCTGGCGATGGGCGTAAGCACCGCCGGGGTCATCTTCCTCGGGCTCGGGCTCGGACCTCTCCTGACCGCGGCCAGTTACGGCCAGCACAGCCTTGTGCACTGAGCGTTAAGAACGCACCTGGCTATCACGTTTCGCCCAAGCGCCTGATCTGACCGGCACGGCCCGCCGACGGTAACCTTGCCCCCAATGCCACCGTTTACCGAGACGCCGTGAGAAGCCGGAGAAGCATGCGCCAGCGCCGGGGCCGGCACGCGCCGCAGGTCGTTCGCGCCGCCGTCCCGGCCCCGGCAGCCCGCCGGCGCCACGGGGCACCACGGTGGCTTCGCCGGCTGCTGCTCGCGGGTCTGGCGGGCTCGCTGGCCAGTCTTGTCGGTGCGGGGACATTTCTGTACAGCTATGCCGGTGAGCTGCCCAACCTCGCCAACCTGAGCGCGGAGAACCTCCCGCAAACGACTCGCATCTACGCCCGCGACGGGACGACCTTGCTCGAGGAGCGCTACCAGCAGCGCCGGACCGTCGTGCCCCTTGAGCAGGTGGCCTGGGACCTGCGGCACGCCACCATCGCGATCGAGGATCGCGACTTCTACAACCATGGCGCCATCAGTCCGCTCCGCATCGTGGCCGCCGGCTTCTACGACGTCACGCATGGAAGCGCGGCCCAGGGCGGAAGCACGATCACCCAGCAGCTGGTCAAGAACTATCTGCTCCAGGACACCGCCCAGAGTCGCAGCCTCGACCGGAAGGCGCGCGAGCTGGTGCTGGCGGTGGAACTCGAGCGTGAGTACTCGAAGGACCAGATTCTTGGCATGTATCTGAACACGATCTTCTACGGGAACCAGGCGTTCGGCGTCGAGGCCGCCGCGCAGACGTACTTTGGGATGTCGGCGGCGAAGGTCGACCTGGCGCAGGCGAGCTTCCTAGCCGGGCTGCCGCAGCGACCAAGTTATTTCAATCCGTTTCTGGCCACGGGCTTCAGCGAGGCCCGCGCACGGCAGCGGGACGTGCTCAATGCGATGGTGCGGGATGGATACGTCACCGCGGCTAACGCCGACCGCGCCTATGCGGAGGATCTGCGTCCAGCCCTGACCACGGCGCGGCAGGCCGCGGGCGGCCGCCGCTCTTCGATCGCTCCCCATTTCGTGGACTACGTATGGAGCGAGCTGGAGCGCCGCTACGACCCGAACTATCTGCGCTCGGGTGGGCTGCGGATTGTGACCACGCTCGATCCGCACGCGCAGGCGCTGGCGGAGCAGGCCGTGACCAGCGGCGTGGCGCATTTCGCGAAGTCAAACGGGGTCAACAATGGGGCGATGCTCGTCATGGACCCGCACACGGGTGCGGTGCTGGCGATGGTCGGAAGTGCCGACTACTTCAACACCGCCATTGGCGGCCAGGTCAACTACACGGTTTCGCCGAGGCAACCCGGCTCCTCCTTCAAGCCCTATACCTACGTCACGGCCCTGCTGAACGGCTGGACGCCCGCCTCACCGCTGGACGACAGCCATGGGGCGACGGCGTTTCCGGGCTACCCGGTCCACGACTGGGATGGCAAGGAGCTGGGCACGATCACCTTGCGGCAATCGCTCCAGCAGTCGCGCAACATCTCGTCGGTTCACCTGTTCAAGGACGTCGGGATCGACAAGGTGTTTACGGTGGCCAAGGGCCTGGGGATCAGCACCCCGCTCGATCCGACCCTGCCGACGACACTCGGTGCGAGCGAGCTGCGCATGATCGACCACCTCTCCGCCTATAGCAGCTTCGCCAACGGCGGGCACCGGATACGCGCCGCGACCGTGCTGGAGATCCGTGACGGCCGGGGCGCGCTGCTCGAATCCAACCGGCCGCAACGAGATTCCGGGGAGCGCGTGCTGCCCGCCTCGGCCGCCTACATGCTGACCGACATTCTCAAAGGCGCCGTCCGGCCTGGCCTCGGGTTTTCGGCTGCCGCCAAGTCGGGAACAACCACCGATTTCAAGGACGCCTGGTACGTGGGGTACACGAGCGACCTGGCGGTGGCGAGCTGGATGGGGCGGACCGTCACCCTGCCGACGCCGCGCAACGAGTCGATGAATGGGCTCTGGGGTGAGGTCGGGCCGTCGATGGCCTGGCGGCAGTTCCTCAAGGCCTACTATGCCGGTCGCAAGCCGGCCGACTGGACCCGGCCGGCGGACGTCATCTCGACCACCCTGTGCAAGCTCACGGGACGCCCGGCGGCGCAGATTCCCACCGACCTTGCCGTTACCGACCTTACCGTCAAGGCCGACGTGGCGCCGACGGCATCCTGTGGCCAGCCAGGATCGGGCCAGCCGGGGCGCATCCTTCCCATCGAACCGCCAGGCCTGCCAGGCCTTCCGACGATGCCATCCTTGCCGCCGCTGCCGTCGCTGCCCCCCTTGCCCCTGCCCAGCCTGCAGCCCTGATCTCGGCCGCCCCGGTGGCCGCCATACGCACCTTGACGGGTGAGGGCAAAGCGCCTTTACTCAGATAGTGGTCAGGCGACCCTCCCAGAAGCCAGCCCAGGCCGACGAACCGGAGCTTCCGCCGAATCTCTTCGTTATCGGGCTGCTCAACGATCTGAAGAAAGGCGCCTACAGCCGTCGCGCCTGGGGCGCCTTCTGGCGTGCCTCGTGGGTCCGGTCGATCCAGAACATGCAGGAGCACGAGGAGTTGCGCGCCTCGTGGGTCCGGTTCGCGGTCGGCGGCGCCACCGCCATCCTGCTCGGGTCGGTGGCGGTCTTCAGCGCCGCTCACGCGATGGAGTCACTCTTCTTCCTGATTACGTGCCTTATCTGGTGGGGCGTCCTGATGGTCGACATGGGTCTCCATCTCGGGCTGATGGTCAACCTCGAAACCGGCGAGATGCAGCGGTCGCTCGGATGGCCGAACCGCCTCACGGCGATGCGCGGCTTCTCCGCGGTGCTGGTGGGCTGGGGCGCGCACTGGGCCAGCCAGGGCTCGTACGTCGCCCTGGTCGCCGTCTTCGGGGTCGCCGCGCTGACGGACCTGCTCGACGGTTGGCTGGCGCGGCGAGGCCACGCCTCCACCCGATGGGGCCGCCTCTACGACCCGTTCATGGACGGCATCTTCTTCAGTGTCGCCGCCGTCTCGCTGGCCGTGATCGGGATCCTGCCTGAATGGCTCGGCGCCCTGGTCGCTATCCGGTACGCGTTTCCGATCGTCGGCGGGATCGTGTTCCTCTTCGTCCGCCGCCGGACGCTGCGGGTTAGGCACACCACCTGGGGTCGTCTCTCCTCGGCTGGGATCGCGGTCACGGTCTTCGTCGCCGCCGCGGCGGCCTTTTTGCACCTGCCGTTCAGCTTGATTGCGCCCGGCCTTTACGCCGCGGTCTGCATTGCCGCGCTGGGTGCGTTCATCACGATTTTGATGAAAGGCGTCGAGCAGATCTGATCGTCGCTTGCAGGCGGTAAGCGTGGTGCAGCAGGCTGGCTGGGGCTCGATCCCGGCACCCCGTTCGGCAAACGCGTGGAGCGCCGGCTGCGAGAGGAAGCCATGATCTGGCTGACGACCGTGAGTCCCGCGGGGGCGCCGCAGCCGAGTCCGGTGTGGTTTGTCTGGGACGGGACGCCGGTTCTCGTCTACAGCGAACGGGCCAAACCCAAGCTGCGCAACATCGAGCGCAATCCGCGGGTCGCGTTGCATTTTGACGGCGACGGGCAGGGCGGCAACGTGATCGTCATTCGCGGTGAGGCGCGCATCGCTCCGGAGATGCCGGCGGCAACCGAGCTGCCGGAATATGCCCGGAAGTACGACGCGGGCGGCTTCTACCAGCGCATTGGGATCACCGGCCCGATGTTCGCCGCGAAGTATTCCATCCCGATCGTGGTCAAGCCGACGGGGTTGCGTGGGCACTAACTAGAATTCGATCCGTGCGTGCCCTCCCGGGCCTCCTCGCCGTCGCGGTGCTGGCGGGAGCCTCATGCGGCCAGGCGCCGGCAGCCGGCTCGACGATCAAGGTCGGCGCCGTCTTCCCGTTGACCGGCCCCCAGGCCCCCCTGGCGCGCCAGGAGGTCACCGGCGTCGAGATCGCCCGTGACTTCGCCAACGCCGAGCGCGGCGCGAACGGGCCGCGCATCGACCTCGTGCTCAAGGACATCACGACGGCGGCCGACGCGACGGCACGCGTCGAGGCGCTCAAGGCCGCCGGCGTGCAGAGCGTCCTGGGTGCTTACTCCAGCACGCTCTCGATGCCGGTCAGCGCGGCGGCGCAGGCGCGCGGGATGCTGTACTGGGAGGCGGGCGCCGTTGCCGACCAACTCACCGGGCGGGGCTACCCGCTGGTCTTCCGCGTAGGGGCGACCGGTGGGAACCTCGGTGCGATGTCGAGCCATTTTGCCGCCACGGTGCTGGCGGCCCGGCTGCAGGTGCCGCCCTCGGCGCTCCGAATGGTGATCGTTCACAACCTCGACGGCTACCCAACCTCGGTCGCGACCGCCGCGGCGCACCAGGCGATCAGCGAAGGATTCCCGGCGCCCACCCAGGTTCTCTACGACGCGAGCGTCCCCGATTGGGGGGGCGTGATGGGCGCGATTCGCGCCGCCAGCCCGGACATCCTAATGCTCTCCTCGTACATCGATGACGGCGTCAGGTTCCGCCGGGCGATGCTCGCCTCGGGCCTGCACGTCAAGGCGCTGATCGGGACGACCATGGCACAGTGCGTGCCGGACTTCGGCGCCATGCTTGGCCCAGACGCGATCGGCGTCTTTGCCTCGGACCGCCCGACCCGTGGCTTCAACCCGGGGGCGCTCAACGCGACCGGCCGGGCGATCTACGACCGCTTTGCCATGGCCTACCGGCAGCGCGCCGGAACCGACCCGACCGAGGAATCCCTGGCCGGCTTCGCAGCGGCCTGGACGCTCTTTCACGATGTCATGGGGCGGGCCAGGGACCTGAGCGCCACCGGCCTTGCGGCGTCGGCGCGAAGTCTCGATCTTCCGGCCGGAACCCTGCCCAATGGCGCCGGCGTCCGATTCGCCAGCACGAGCGAAGCCATGGGGCAGAACCTTCGCGCCGCAGCCGTCATCTGGCAATGGCAGGGTGTCCGCCAGAGCGTTACGGTCTATCCACCGGTCTTCGCGACCGGGACGCCCGCCTTCATCCCGCTCCCTCGGTGATCGCGCTCCCGGTCCGACTGGGTGGCTCGGCGGCACGGGTCACAGGCCTGGTCCTTGCTGCGGCCGCCCTTCGCGCGCTCCTCCTGCCGCTCGGGGACGGCCTGAGCACGGCAGCATTCGGACTCTGCCTCGGAGGGATCGCGTGGGCGTGGCGACAGGAGGATTCCGGCGCCGATCGGTGGGGGATCGGGGTCTCGGTCATCGCGGGACTCTGCCTCGGCGTCGTCCTCCTCACTCCGCTGTTCGGCAGTGCCGTAAACGGGCGGCCACTCACTGAGTTCTGGGAATGGGGGGCCATCGCCGCCGCGATCGCGACTCTCGAGGAGGTTGCCATCCGAGGACGGCTTCAGCAGTGCTGGAGCCAGGAGGCGGGTCCGGTCGCGGCGATCGTGATTGGAGCCGCGGTGTTCGCGGCGATTCACCTGTCGCGCTACGGGGTTACGGCGATGCCCCTCGACTTCGCGGTGGGGCTGGCGCTTGGGGGCATCCGCGCGATCACCGGCCGGGTCCTGCCCGGAGCGCTCGCGCACATCATGGCCGATTGGGGCGCCTGGTTCTGGGCGTGACGGCCACCCGCCGGGCGGGACTGGTGGCGCTCGCGGTCGGCGTGGTGGCGACCATGCTGATGCACGGGCGCGGGGCGGCGCCGCCGGTCTTCGACGGCATCGTGACGCCACCTTCCCCGTATCACTGGGCGTCGCCACCGCCCGAACTCCGATCCGGCAATGTGCCGCCGTCGCCGGGCGACGCCACCTTTCCCGTTCACAACGGCCAGGTAGCCGGCGGCAGCCTGCAAACCGGTGACGCCCAGGTCGTGATCTACTTCGGTGTCGGGCTCTTCGCGTTATCGCCCTCGGCCCAGAGCGTTCGATGCACCGTTACGCCGCTGTCGAACCCACCCCCGCCCCCGCCCGGGAGCCAGATCCGTGGCAACGTCTATCACATTCAGTGTATCGAGCAGCCAGGTGGCAAGGTCCTGACGGCGGTCGGAACATTCAACCTGACGATGCGGTATCCGAGCGGTCCGTTCAAGGAGATCCAGTACGACGATGGCGCCGCCTGGCACCCGCTGCCAACCACGACCGTCGGCGGAGGCAACCCCTTTGCCGGTGCCCGGCCTGGCGCGTTCGGCGACTTCGCCGCCACGGCGCCGGCGGGGGCGACCGGGCCGGGGATCCTCGACTTCCTCGGACGCTCCCTCGAGTTCTACGGCATTATCCTGTTCGTGGTCGTGTTCGGCGTGATCGCGATCGTCCAGGAAGTTCGTCGCCGGAGGAAGGCCAGGCAATGACGCTGATCCCACTGCACGCGTTCGGCACGAGGTACGACCTGCCCGCGCCCCTGTATCTGTTTCTCCTGGGCGCGGGCGCGGTCGTCTTCATGTCGTTTCTCCTGGTTCTCCGGCAGCCGGTTGGCCGCCGTGTGCCATCGGGCGAGGATGTGGTGTCGGTTCGGCACGGGGCGAGCTGGCCAGGGTGGGTTACCGTGGCGCTTTCGTCGCTGCTCGTCGCCATCGGCCTGTTCGGTACCCAGAGCACGCCGGACAACGTCGCCGTCACCGCCTTCTGGCTGGTGTTCTGGATCGCCGTCCCGATCAGCATCGCGATCGTCGGGAACTTCTGGCCGTTCATCAGTCCGCTGAACGTCGTCGCCCGATTGGTCGGCCCGCGTCCCCGTGTTCCGTATCCAACTGCCTGGGGATTCTGGCCCGCGGCGGTTTTGTTCTTTCTCTTTGCCTGCGGGGAGCTGATCTTCAATGCCTACACCACCACACCGGCCGGCGCGGCCGTGGTGATGCTGGCCTACGGCATCGTTAACGCGGTAATGGCGTCGGTCTTCGGCGCCGAGACCTGGCTACGGCGCGGGGAGGTCTTCTCGGTGCTGTTCGCCACCTGGGGCCGGCTGGGCTATTTCCGCTTCGGGGAGCCCGGTCGGCGCGGGTTCCTCGGTGGTCTCACCCGTCCCTTCGAGGCGTCGGTCAGCCGGCTGACGTTCGTCCTGCTCCTGCTCGTCTCGGTGAGCTTCGATGGCCTCCTCTCGACCCCGAGCTGGAAGCAAATGGCAGGCGGGCTCCCGGAAAGCTTCAGGCCAGGCACCAGCGGCTACGTCCTGGTCCTGCTGGCGACGTTCGTCGCTTTGGTGGCGTTGATCTGGGGGCTGTTTGCCGGGTTCAGCGCGGCCGTGCGCGCCGTGGGTCGGCTGGATGCACCGTTCCTTCGGGTGATGTCGGGCTTGGTGCCATCCCTTGTCCCGATCGCCTTCGGCTATCTCGTCGCGCACAACCTGGATTACCTGGTGATCAATGGCCAGCTGCTCATCCACCAGATTTCCGATCCCCTTGGCACTGGAACGCTCAATCTCTTCGGCACGGTCAACTACGAGCCGAACCCAAACCTGATCCCGACGGGGGTGATCTGGTATTTTCAGATCGCCCTGATCATCGCGGTGCACATTGCCGCGGTCGTCCTCGCCCATAACTACCTCGGCCGGGTGGCGCGCACGGAGCGGCAGGGCAAACAGGCGGAGTGGCCCTGGATCGTGGCGATGGTCGGGTACACGATGTCAAGTCTCTGGTTGCTCGCGCAGCCGATCGTGCAGGAAGGCACCAAAGGCTGAGCCTCCATCCACTGCATGCCAGCCTTTCGCTGACGACGTGGTCGCTGGACCCGACGGTCCTGCTCGGCACGCTAGCGCTGGGGGCGGGTTACGCCTGGCTGATCCGCGGCCGTGGCCAGATCGCTGCGTGGTCACCGGTCGCGCGTCTCTACTTCGCCCTGGCGCTGCTGGCCCTGATCCTGGCGCTCGAGTCGCCGATCGATGTCGGCGGGGATCGCTATCTGTTCAGCCTGCACATGGTGCAGCATCTGCTGCTGGCGATGGTGGTGCCACCCCTGTTGCTCCTCGGCCTCCCCGCGGAGTGGTTGCTGCTCGAGCGGCTCCGGATCCCGCCCCTGGCCGCCATCGTAATTTTCAATCTTGTCCTCGCCGTCTGGCACCTGCCCTTCCTCTACGAGGCGACGCTCCGCAACGGACCAATTCATGTCGCGGAGCATCTGAGCTTTCTCGCCGCCGGGGTGCTTTTCTGGTGGCCGATCATGGCGCCAAGCACCCCCCGCCGGGGCCTCACCGCGATCGGGAAGATCGCGTACCTCGGCTTCGCCGGGGTGCCGCCCACGATCCTCGGACTCGCCTTCATCCTGTCGCGGAGCGTGATTTACCCGTTCTATGCCGCGGCTCCGCGGGTCACCCCGCTGTCGCCCCTCGAGGACCAGGTGGCGGCCGGCCTCGTCATGTTCGGGCTGGGCAACCTCATCTATTTCGCGGCGATCGCGATCATGTTTTTCCGTTTGGATGACGCGGACGCCACAGCCGGTGACCTCGTCGGGAAGGCCCCGCAACAACCCCATGCCACAATGAGGTCGTGACCCAGAGGACCACGGCAACCGAGGCGCTGCACACGTCCGGCTACCGCCTGACGATGCAGCGGCAGATCGTCTGGGATACCCTCCGGCAGGCCAAAAAGCATCTGAGCGCCGACGATCTCCTTGGGCAGATCCGCAAGCAGTATCCCCGTTTCAATGTCGCGACGATCTATCGATCCCTCGAGGTACTTGAGGAACTGGGGCTGATCAAGGAAACGCGGATTGGCGATCGCGGGTACTACGAGCTGGCCGAAGAGGGGACTGATCATTATCACCTGGTCTGCGATCAGTGTGGTTCAACCCTGCATATCGAAGGTGATCACCTGGTGCCGGTGCTGCATCACATCACCGAAGAACACGGTTTCGTCGTCAGCTCGGCGGACCTCGTGGTGCACGGCCGCTGCGCCCGCTGCCAGTCGAAGGCATCGCGGCCCTAATCGCGTTTGGCGGCCGCCGACGAGGAAACGATTCGGACGGAGGCGCTCGTTTGGCCGCGTGCCGGCGGGCCACTGACCGCGCTGGTCATCATCAGCGGCAGTCACGCCGTCATCCACGCGTACTCGACACTGCTGCCGCTGATCTACCCGCTGGCGCTCACGGACCTGCACTTCTCGGTGGTCGCCCTCGGCATCATGGTCGCCCTGTCAAGCCTGGCCGGCGGCATGCTGCAGCTCGGGGCCGGCGCCGTCACCCGCGTGATCCAGCGACACAGCCTGATCGGATGGGGCGCGGTCGCGATGGGCCTGGCCGGGGTGATGACTGCGACCGCGGGGACGTTCGCGCAGTTTTTTGCCGGGAACCTGCTGCGGTCGGTTGCCACCAGCGCACAGCATCCGGTCGGGAACTCGCTGCTGACGGACCTGTACGAGAAGGGTCGGCGTGGGGTCGCGATCTCCGGCCACGTCGCCGGCGGCAACCTCGGGACCGTGTTCCTCACGCCGCTCGCGGGCTTGCTGTTGAACGCCTGGGGCTGGCGCAATGCGCTGCTGCTCCTGACGGTTCCCGCCACGATCGCCGGAGTAGCCGTCGTCGTGCTGATCCACGAGCGGACGCGACCGATCCGCGCGGGAACGCCCCTGGCGGACATGCTCGACGGGCTGCGGATGGTGCGGCGCTCCTCCGCGCTCACGATGATCTTCCTGGCCTCCCTGATCGCGGCCGGCGGGCGCGGCCTGGGCGTGGTCATCCTGGTGGTGCCGCTCTACCTCAAGCTGCACCTGCACCTGTCCAACGGCTACGTCACGGTGCTGTACTCGGTGCTGTTGATCGGGAGCGTGGCCGGCCCCCTGATTGCTGGTCCGCTGAGTGACCGGATCGGGCGGCGCCTGCTGTTGCTGGTCGCGTATCCGCTCAGCGCGGTGACGACGGTGCTGGTGCTGCTGGTGCCGGCGAGCGGTCCGTGGCTCGCCGTAGCCCTGGCGGCGATGGGGCTGGTCGTCTACGTCGAAAGCCCGATCCTGCAGGCCTTCCTTGCCGACGAGGCGCCGGCCGCCCAGCGTGATGCGATCTTCAGCCTCTATTTCGCGGTGGCGTTTGGCGTGGGTGCACTCTGGGCTGCCGGCGTTGGCGCCATGATCGGTCCGTTCGGATTTGGCGTGGTCTTCCTGACGATGGCGAGCACGTATCTGCTGGCAGGCCTCTGCGTGGTCGCCATCCGTGAACCGGCGGCCGCCCCGCTCGCGATGCGAGAATAGCGCGCGATGGCACAAGCCGACGCCGCCCGGGGAGGGCCGATTCATCCTCCGGATGCTCCGCAGGGCGGTCTCGGTCGCAAGCTCCGCGATATCATCCTTGGCGGCCAGGATGGCCTGGTCAACGTGCTGGGCCTCGTGCTCGGGGTTGCCGCCGCGACGGCGCAGCTGAAGGTCATCATCGTCGCGGGGCTCGCAGCAACGTTCTCTGAATCGATTGCGATGGCCGGGGTCGCCTACACGTCGGCGTTGGCCGACCGCGATTATTACCTCGCCGAGGAGGCCAAGGAGCGACGCGAGATCGAGGAAGTGCCCGAGGTCGAGCGCGAGGAGATCCGCCAGATCTTCCGCCAGAAGGGCCTCAAGGGCGACCTGCTCGAGCGTGTGGTGACGGAGATCACCGCCGACAAAGACATCTGGGTCGACGTCATGATGCGGGACGAACTGCACCTGTCGCCGGTGGCCAAGGAAGGGATCGCCGGACGGGCGCTGATCACCGGGGTGGCGACGCTGATCGGGTCCTTGATTCCGCTGACGCCGTTTCTGCTTGTGCCGCTGTTTGGCGTCTCAGTCACGGTGGCGACGCTCCTGGCGGTTCCGCTGTGCGCGGCGGTGCTCTTCGGCGTCGGTGCCTACAAGGCCCTCACCCTCGTGGGGGACTGGCGGATCAGCGGGCTGGAGATGCTGGTCATCGGCATGGTCTCCGCCGGTGCCGGTTACCTCGTCGGCCGGATCCTGCACGTCAGTGGTGGTTAGGATCGGCAGCATCGCGACCACCCGCGGCCTGCATGGCGCGGGTGAGGACACGCTCCATGCCGGAGTGCGCGGCTAACACAGCTCCGAGCGCCTGGGCGCGCGCCCGGAGCTCGGTCTCCAGGTGACCGCTGACGGCGACGACACGGGGCGTTGGGTCGGCCTGACACAGTTGCTCGATGAGCGCCAGCTGGCGGTCCGGGTTGAGCGTGACCTGGACCACCACGACGCTGCCAGGGTCCCAGCGGCGTTCTGACGCCTCCGGTGGCGTCACGGTCGTGAGCGGGAGACCCAGCCGTCGCGCCATCGCGCGAACGCGCTCCGCGAAAAAGAGGTCGTCCTGGACCACGTACAGACGCGGCGTCATCGACTCCACAATACGGCTCGGCCCAAACGGCTGCCCTTTTAGCTATCGCCAAACCCTCTTCGGCGCTTGCTATAATCCGCCGCGGGAAGTTTGGGTCGCGGGGCTGCGCCGGGCTTCCGGCGAAGACTCCGAATCCAAAGTAGAAAGAAAGGAGACCTTTGCCGTGAGCTTCAGCGATAGGACCTTAACCTGCCGTGACTGCGGACTCAATTTCGTCTTTACCGTCGGTGAGCAGGAGTTCTACGCCGCGAAGGGGTTTCAGCATGAGCCCTCACGCTGCCCGGACTGCCGCTCGATCAACCGCAACGTACGGGGGACAGGTCGCGCCAAGGAGCTTCACGAGGTCGTCTGTGCCGAGTGCGGCAAGCCGGCCCAGGTGCCGTTCACGCCCACCATGGGACGTCCGGTGTACTGCAGCGATTGCTTCGACAAGGTCCGAACCACCCGCCGCTAGGCAGTTTTCGGCCGGATCGTAACGATTGCCGTAATCCAGCGGGCGCAGCATCGTTTCAAGCGGCTACCAGGCCTATCGGCTGGTGTCCGCCAAACAATATGCGCGACGGACTGAACTTGCCGCTTCGCCTGGTGGGCCCGGCCGATGATGCCGGTCAACCACGGATTCGCCGCGTCGGCGGCCTCACGATCTGGGCCGAGACGCTCACCCTGCAGACGAGGGCGCCGCGTGAGTTCATCGACATCACGGCCCGGGTGGCCGAAGTTATCTCGCGCTCCGCTGTGTCACAGGGTTGGGTCGGGGTCTTCTCCAAGCACACCACGGCAGCGATCGTCCTGAACGAGAACGAACCGCTCCTGCTGGCGGACATGGGCGCGTTGCTGGAGCGGATCTCGGCATCGACGGGCGTCTATGACCACAACGACATGAGCCGGCGCAGCGGCGAAATGGAGCCGAACGAATGCGCTAATGGCCACGCGCACTGCCAGCACCTCTTGCTCGGTGGCAGCGAGACCATCCCGGTCGCCGACGGCGAGATGGACCTTGGCCGCTGGCAGCGGATCTTCCTAGTCGAGCTTGACCGCCCCCGGGATCGCCAGGTCGTCGTCCAGGTCTTCGGCGCCTAAAATCGTCCTCGGCGCCGTTTCACAGCAGCCACCAGCCGGCAGCCATCGCGATCGAGGAGGACGAGATGCTCGAAAAATTCACCTGGTACAAGCAATCCGCCTACAAGTGGCAGGGTGACGGACGGACCTTGTACATCGACCCCTGGGGCGTGACCAAAGGTCAGGATGCGCCCGCCGACGTGATCTTTATCACCCATGCGCACTTCGATCATTTCCAGCCCGAAGAGATCGACAAGGTTTTAGGACCCAAGACCCAGATCGTCGCGCCACACGATATCGCGAAGGAACTCGGGGGCAACGTGAAAGCGGTCAAGCCCGGTGAGTCGTTCGAGGTGGCGGGCATCAAGGTCGAGACTGTGGTGGCGTACAACACGCATCCAGAGAAGCTGCAGAATCATCCGAAGGCGAACAATTGGGTCGGGTACATCCTGAAGCTGGGGGATCATCGCTACTATCACGCTGGCGACACCGACCCAGCTCCGGAGCTCGAGAAGATCAAAACCGACGTCGCCTTCGTGCCGATTGGCGACACCTACACCATGGGCGCATCCGAGGCGGCCGGCTTCATCAAGAAAATTCGCCCCCAGCTCGCAGTGCCGATGCACTACGGGTTCGTGGTCGGGACGCCGGCTGACGCGGAAACCTTTGCCAGGGAATGCGCGCCGGTGAAGGTCCAGACACTGAAGCCGGTTCACGCGTTCGAGACGGCGGCCGCGCACTAACGGCCGGCACGGCCGCGGCCCGACGGCTGCACTGCAACGTAGCGGAGGGTTTTCGGCTTGTAGGTCTGTCTGGTTCACCAGGCGGTTCTCGCTCAACGGAGGCATGTCAGCGAGGGTGGTGCATCGGCACGCCTCTTTGGATGCGGTGGTCCGTCGACAAAGAGAATTGAGTCTGCGTTTTGACAGACAGCTGTCGCAGTCATGCGTCAGGATGAAAGCATGGCCGCGGCAGACGATCGTTGCGAGACTCCGCTCGACCTGATCCGTCGCGGCTATGAGCGGATGCCGGGCTGGTTGACCGGCAAACGTGACGAAGCGTGCGGCCCGATCGCGATCGAGCTTCAGGAGTTTCGCGACCGATCCGAGGCGAACTCGGCCGAGGCACTGCGCCGGTTTGAGAAGTCAGGTTCGTGGACCGAAGACGGATCGCTGAGCCTGGTTGCCTGGCTGCGCACGCACGGGAAGCTCTCCGGCGGCGCGGCGATGCAACGGGTCACGATCGCCCGGCAGCTGGAACAGCTACCGGAGACCGGGAAGGCGTTCCAGCGTGGCGACCTGGGTTACGAGCATGTGGCCATCATCAGCCGAACGGCGGAACACGTCGGAGTGGCCGCGGTGCAACACGCGGAGTCGGCACTGCTCGACGCGGCGCAGACCAAGGATCCCGGGCAGTTCGTGGCGGTCGCCAAAGAGTTCGAGCACCGGGTGGATGCCGAGGCCGCCTTGCGTGAAACCAATCGGGCCTTCAGTCGCCGGTACTTCCACCTGAGCGAGCCGAAGGACGGCGTGGTCCACCTTGAAGGCCTGCTCGATGCCGAGGGTGGCGCGACGCTGAAGACCGCGCTTGACGGGGTGATGTCGGTGCCCGCTCGTGATGACGACCGGACGCCAGGGCAGCGCCGCGCGGATGGAATCGTGGACGTCGCCAGGATGGCGCTCACCGGTGGCAAGCTGGGCCGGACCGGCGGGCAGCGGCCGCACCTCGTGATCACCGCCAGCGTCGAGACGCTCGCCGGCGTGCCGGGCGCCGCGCCAGCGCGGATGGACGGCGTCGGCCCGATCCCCCTGGCGACGGCGGAACGTCATGCCTGCGACTCCACGATCAGTTGGCTGGTTGGAAAGGCCGAATTTGAAAGTGAGACCAGCCACGCCCACCGACAGATTCCAGCGTCGACGCGACGGGCGTTGGTCGCCCGCGACCGCGAGTGCGTCTTCCATGGCTGTCACCGGCCGGCGAGCTGGTGCGATGGGCATCACCTGCTCTTCTGGTCGCGTGGCGGCGAGACGAAACTGGACAACCTGGCACTCGTCTGCGGCCGGCATCACCGAATGCTCCACGAAGAGGGCTGGACGCTGCAACGCTCCGGCGGCCGGTGGGTAACGAAACCGCCCGGGCAACCGGTTCCCGCCCACGCCCGGTCCGCCTGAGAGCCGACCAGCCTTGCGGTCGAGCAGCCGGACCGCGTTTGCCCGATAGGCCGCGCTGGGCCTGCCGGCCCTCGCGAGCGAGGCTTAAGTGCCATGCGAGCGATTGCGGCATTAGCGCGCAGACCGACGACGCTGACCGCCGTTCTTTATCGGGAACTTTTGGATGGCCTCCGACGTCTGGATGCTGACGTCAACGGACGGATTAGGAGGCACTCAATGCTCAACAAGCTCGTTCCGGCAGCTGCCGCCACGCTCGCGGTGTTTCTAACGCAGGCGCTCCCCGCCGCCGCCTGTGGCGGGTTGGTGGCGCCCAACGGGGCGATTCGACTCGACCGGGCGACGACGCTCGTTGCCTGGCACGACGGTGTCGAGCACTATATGACCAGCTTCAGTTACCAGGGCAGTGCCAAGAGCTTTGGCTGGATCGTGCCCCTGCCGACGATCCCGGACAAAGTCGAGCCAGGCGGCAAATGGACGCTCCAGCGGCTCGTGCGTGAAACGCATCCGCAACCGTTTGAACTCCGCTTCGGGGCTCAGGTGCAGGCGGCCTCCGCGGACACGGCCATTGTTCTGCAGCAGGTGCAGGTCGACGCGCTCGATATCACGGTTCTGAGTGGCAGCGGGCAGGCCGTCCTCGATTGGGCTTCGGCCAACGGGTTCAGCATCGATGCCGAGACCCACGCGCATGTCCTCCAGTACGCCAAGGGCAGCCCGATTTTCATGGCCGCGAAATACAACACCGCCCGGGCCGCATCACAACGACTGCTGTTTGGCGACGGCGCGCCGGTCCTGATCACGATGAAGCTGGCGCACCCGTGGGTTCCCTTCGAAGTCCTCGCCGCGGGTCAGCAGGTCAAGGCTGATCTTTACCTGCTGTCGGATCAGCCGGTGAACACCAGCGAGCTCGGCGCCGCGCTCGGGGTCTCGGGAGTTGGGACATCGGTGCCGGGAGCCGACGGTTTCACGCTCAAATTTCAGGAGGCGATGAACACCAGTCTCTATCAGGATCTTTCGAGCGACCGAAACATGAGCTGGGTGCGTCCGGACGGCTGGCTGACCTACATGACGCTTGATGCGCCGGACAGCAAAGTCACATACGACATGAGCATCACGCCGATGGGCGTCGTGAGAATCGCGCCCTTCGGCACCAACCCGATGGCCATCGTGGACGGAGCGAAGGGCCGGCCCGCGGCCGCGAATCTGCCGACTGCACCGATGGGCACCGGCCTCACGCTGGCGCTGCTGGGTCTCGTCTTCGCTGCCGGCTTAGCGCTCTACCGCTGGCGCCGTATCGCCCGCATGTTCGATCCGTCGCGGCGCGACTCGACCAGCTAGATCTGGCTGCGCGACTGGCCGCCGTCGACCGTCCAGCACGCGCCGGTGACCAGGCTCGCTCGATCAGACGATAAGAAGGTGACCACAGCGGCGACTTCATCAGGCTTTCCGAAGCGACCGAGCGGCAGGTCCGACGCAACGAAGGCCCGGATTCGGTCCGGGTCTTCGCGCTGGCGCTGCTCCCAGGAGCCGCCGGGAAATAGGATCGACCCGGGCGCCACGCTGTTGACGCGGATGTTGTCCTTGGCAAGCTCCCGGGACAGTGACTTGGCGAGGCTGATCTCGGCGGCCTTGGCCAGGTTGTAGGCAGCACTCCCGCCACTTTCGCGGCCATAAATCGAGCTGATAAACACCACGCTGCCGCCGCCCTGCCGGCGCATGTGGGGGACAGCCGCTCGAGCCGCGCGAATCCCGGCCAGGACATTCAGCTCGAGCACCCGCTGGTAGTCGCCGTCGGGGGCATCGAGCCCGGCACCGGCGCCGCCGCTCCCTCCGGCGTTGTTGACCAGGATGTCGAGGCGGCCGAAGTGCCGAGCCGACGCCTCGATGAAGGCTTCGACCTCGCCCGGGACGCTGACGTCGGCGGCCCCGGTGAACACGTCCGGGCCGAGGCTGGCGGCGGCCTCACGAAGGGGACGCTCGGTCCGGGCGCAGATCGCCACCCGGCAGGATTCACCCAGGAGGCCGTTGGCGATTGCATAACCGAGGCCGCGGCTACCTCCGGTGACAGCGGCCACGCGACCATCCAGGCCCAGCTTCACCGAGCCAGCATAGGGCACCCGCTCGGAAAGGGCCTGGACGCACCGTCGCAACTGGATAGCGGTTTGCCCCGCTTTGCTGATAGGCTATTCCCCTATTTGCTACGGCTGTGCTAGGGTCATAAGGGGGCGATCCCCACTCACTTGGGAGGGTGAACCAGGGGTGCGCCGCGCATGCACAGGCCGCGCCGTAAAGCGGATCACGACGGGACTATGGAGGCGGATCCGTCCGCGGGGTCACGATTTGGATTTTCCCCCTAGCGTCCGGCACCGGCGCGTTGCAATCGCAACTAAGAAATGACGCTGAGAAAAGACACCGAATCACGGGAGGAGAAGCAACAATGACAGGACTCTCACAAGCGAGGTCGTCGCTCTGGGCAGTTGCGGTCGCGGGTTGCCTGGTTGCGCTGAGCGCGTGCGGTAATGCCAACAACGCTGCGTCCGGAAACACCACCCTGACAATCCAGGGCGATTCGGGCAACCCAACACTGGTCGAAAACTTCAATCCCTTCGCGGGTTCCGCCTTGCATGGCGTCAATCTGATTTACGAGCCGCTTGAGATCCCGAGCCCGGTCGACGGGACGTATACGCCGTTTTTGGCCACGTCCTACAAGTTCAGTGATCCCAAGACGCTCGTGTACACCATCCGGCAAAACGTCAAGTGGAGCGATGGCAAGAGCTTTACGCCCGCCGACGTAGTCTTCACGTTCAATTTGCTCAAGAAGTACCCCGCGCTGGACAACAAGGCGGTCTGGCAACAGATCAGCTCGGTCTCCGCAAACGGCAATGATGTGACCATGAATTTCACCGCGCCCAACGTCCCGTTCGCGATCTCGATCGCACAAACGCCGATCGTGCCTGAGCACCTGTGGTCGAGCATCGCTGACCCGGTCAAGGACGCCAACACCCATCCGGTGGGGACCGGACCGTACATGCTGGACGCCTTCGCACCGACCCAGTACACGCTCAAGAAAAACACCGGCTACTGGCAGGCCGACAAGATCGCGGCTGACCAGGCCGTCTTCCCGGCGCAGGCCAGCAATCAGAGTACGAACCAGCTGGACGTCGTCAGTGGCAAGTTCGACTGGTCCTACAACTTCTTGCCGGACGTCAAGACGACCTACGTGGCGAAAGACCCGGCCCACAACCAGTACTGGTTCCCGGCGGGCGGCACGATTGCCCTTTACCTCAATCTGACGAAGAAGCCTTACAACGACGTGAACTTTCGTAAGGGCCTCTCGATGGCGCTTGACCGCACGACGATCGCGACCAAGGCGGTCAACGGTTACCTCGACCAGGCCAGCATGTCGGGCTTGATCCTGCCGAACCTCAAGAAGTGGCTCGACCCGAGCCTGCCGAACCAGGGGCTCGTGGCGAAGGATGCCGCGGGTGCGCAGGCGGCCTTCGCGCAGGCCGGCTACACCACGCAGGGCGGAAAGCTGATGAGCGGCGGAAAACAGGCCACCATGACGATCGTGATGCCCGGCAACTTCAGCGACTGGGTCGCCGCGGCCAAGGAGGTCGTCAATCAGCTGGGCGCCGTTGGCATCAACGCCACGTTGGATCTGCCCCAGTACGCGCAGTACTCGACGGGAATTCAGGCCGGCACGTTTGATGCCGCGATCGGCGGCTTCGGCGGCAGCGGCGATCCCTACACGGATTACAACCTGGCGCTGAGTAGCACCTTTGCGACGCCGGTGAACACGCCGACCTCGAACAACTTCGAGCGGTTCAAGGATCCGACGGTCGACCAAGCGCTGGCAACGCTGGCATCGTCGACCGACCAATCAGCCCAGCAGCAGGCCACCTACACCCTCGAGCAAGCGATGTACAACAAGGTCCCGATCGTGCTCATGTACTACGGCGGCAGCTGGGGTCTGTTCTCAACGAAGCGATTCACCGGATGGCCGTCAGCCTCCGACCCGTACACCCTGCCTACCAACTACAACAATTCATTGCTGACGGTGGTGACCCACATCAAGAAGACGTAACCACGATGTCCCTCGATACCACTCGACGCGCTCATGGCGGGCCTCGACGCCCGCCATGCCGTGGCCGGAAATGAGCTACATCGTCCGCAAGGCGGCGTTGTTTCTCGTCACCTTGTGGGGCGCGATCACGCTGAATTTCCTCCTGCCGCGGCTGATGCCGGGTTCCCCGGTCGATGCGGCGCTGGCAAAGCTCGCCTCCAGCGGCGTCCCGATCACAAACGCCGAACGCCAGGCGGTCGAGATCCAGCTTGGCTCGCCGCACGGCAGCCTGCTGACCCAGTACTGGGACTATCTGGGGGGCATCGTCCACCTCAATTTCGGCAGCTCGTACTCGTTCCCGAGTGAGACGGTCGCCCAAACGATCGGCAAGGCGGCCCCGTGGACGCTCGGCCTGGTGGGCGTGACCACGATCGTCGCGTTCATCCTTGGAACGCTGTTGGGCGTATATGCGGGCTGGCGGCGGGGAAAGACGGCGGACACGACGGTCACATTGGGCGCGACGTTTTTTGCCGCCTTCCCGCCGTTCTGGCTCGGACTGTTGCTGCTCTACGTTCTCGCGTTCAAACTCAACTTGTTTCCAATCAAAGGTGGTTACAACCCCGGCGAGACGCCGAACCTGAGCCCGGCGTTTCTCGCGGACGCGGTCTTCCACAGCATTCTCCCGGCGCTGACCCTGGCGGTGACCACCCTTTCGGGCTGGGTATTTGGGATGCGCAACAACATGATCAACACCCTTGGCGAGGACTACGTGACGTTTGCGGAGGCTAATGGGCTACGCACCCGGACGATCGCGCTGCTGTACGCCGCGCGCAACGCGATTCTGCCCAATGTCACGGCCTTCGGTCTCTCGTTGGGTGCCGTGGTCGGCGGCTCGGTCCTGGTCGAGGGGATCTTCAGCTATCCCGGTCTGGGGAACCTGCTTTACGTCGCCGTGTCGAATCACGATTTTCCCCTGATGCAGGCGCTGTTCCTGGTCATCACGGTGAGCATGCTGGTTGCGATCTTCGTCGTCGACCTGCTGTACGTTCGCTTGGATCCGCGGGTGCGACAAGGATGAGTATTGTCACACCGGTTCCGCCACCCACCGTTCCCGGCGCCGAGGTCAAAATCCCGATTCGTCAGACTGGTCCTGTTCCGGGCCCGTTACGGTTCGTAAGCCGTTCGCTGCTCACGCTCTGGAGCAATCGCAAGGCCCGCATCGGCCTGGTGATTCTCGGCCTGGACATCCTGGTGGCCGTTCTGGCGCCAGTGCTCGCACCACACTCTCCGACGGCGACGACGTTCCCCCCGTATCTAGGCCCAAGTTCCACCAACTGGTTTGGCACGACAGGGAACGGCCAGGACGTTTTCTCGCAGCTGATCTACGGCGCACGGATCTCGTTGCTCGTCGGGCTTGTGGCAGGGGCGGTGGCGACCTTCGTGGCCGTGACGATAGGCCTCATCGCCGGCTACCGGCCTGGCGTGGTCGACGAGGTGCTCAGTTTTGTGACCAACCTGGTGCTCGTCATTCCCGGCCTGCCCCTGATGTTCATCCTGGCCGCGTACCTGAAGAGCCGGTCAGTGTGGACCATCGTTCTCGTGGTTGCGTTCACGAGTTGGGCAACGGGTGCTCGCGTCATCCGTAGTCAGGCCTCGACCTTGCGGACCCGCGAGTTTGTGACTTCAGCGGTGTTCTCCGGTGAAGGGCTGTTCCGCGTCGTGTTCCGGGAAATCCTTCCGAATATGACGTCCCTCGTGGCCGGCAGCTTCTTCGCGGCGGCGACGGCCGCTGTCATGGCGGAGGCGAGCCTGGAGTTTCTCGGGTTAGGAGACCCGAGCACGGTCAGCTGGGGGACCATCCTGTATTACGCCCAGCAGCAGAATGCCCTCCTGACCGGTCAATGGGTGATGATCTTCGCCCCGGGCCTGGCCATCGCCCTACTGGCCCTGGCGTTCACGTTGGTCAACTTCGGCGTGGACGCGCTCTCCAATCCGCGACTGCGGGAGAAGGCATGACGCAATTGCTTGACGCCAAGGGCGTAAATGTCGTCTACGAGCCGGCGCGCGGCCTTCGCATCTGGTCCGTGCGCGATGTGCACCTTGCGCTCGAGCAGGGAGAGTTCATCGGGCTGGTCGGTGAGTCCGGGTGTGGCAAGTCGACCCTGGGTTTCGCCCTCACCAGGATGCTCCGCGCGCCCGCCAAGCTCGAGAACGGAACCATCAACTTCGACGGCGTCGACATCGCCAGCCTGAGCGGCGAGAAGCTGCGCCAGCAGCGACGCGACGGTTTCGCGATTGTGCTGCAGAGCGGCATGAACGCGCTGAACCCGGTTCGCAACGTCGAGGATCATTTCGGCGACATTCTCGGCGCCCACGCCCGATCCGGCGAACATTACCCCAGTCAAGCCATCCGGCGCCGCGGCGCCGAGTTACTCGGCAAGGTAGGGCTCGATGCCGGGGTTTTGAGCAAATTCCCGCACGAGCTCTCGGGCGGCATGCGCCAGCGGGTGTCCATCGCTCTGGTTCTGGCGCTCGAACCCCGGTTGATCGTCTTCGACGAGCCGACGACGGCACTTGACGTGATCGTGCAGAAGGCCGTGATGAGGACGATCCAGGAGCTTCAGCGGGAGAGCGGGTTCACGGCGATCCTCATCAGCCACGACCTTGGTGTCGTCCTCGAGTCGACCAACCGGTTGATGGTGATGTACGCGGGCCGGGTCGTCGAGGATCAACCGTCCAAAGACCTCGTGCGCGGAAAGCACCACCCGTACACGGAGGCGTTGCTGCGCTGCTATGCGGATCCCCGAGCCGAGGAGATCCATCTCGAAGGCATCCCGGGTAGCCCGCCGGACCTGTCGCTCCCGCAGTCGGGCTGTTCCTTCGCCCCGCGGTGCCCGCTGGCGCAGGACATCTGCTGGAAGGTGGACCCGCCACTGGCCCCGCTCGGACGCGGTTTAGCCGCCTGCCACGTCAGGGCCCCGTCCGAGAAGGTTGCGGGTGCCAAGGAGGCCAGCGCGAAGGTGGCGCAAAAATGACGACCGTTCCGTCGAATGGGCAGGCAGCGTCCGATCGGGCCAGCAAGGTTGCGCCACTCGTCGTTCAGGGCGTGTCCAAAATCTACAGAGCCCGTGGTCGTGGCGGGAGGATGACGGCGGTCGACAACGTATCGTTCACGCTCGCGCCCGGCGCGGCGATCGGGCTGGTCGGCGCGAGCGGCAGCGGCAAGAGCACGCTTGCCAAGATGATCACCGGCTCGGAGAAGCCCACGTCGGGATCGATCAGGTTCGGCGATCTCGCAGTCGAGCGCCTTCACTCCGGCGGCCTGCGCAAATACCACACACGAGTGCAGATGGTCTTCCAGGACCCGTACGCGGCGCTCAACCCCTTGCATACCGTCGAGTACACGGTCATGCGTCCCTGCCAGAATTTCCTCGGCATGTCCCCAACAAAAGCCAGAGATCGCGTCCACGAATTGCTGGAGATCGTCGGGCTGACGCCAGCGGAACACTATGCGGCCAAGCTGCCGCATCAGCTCTCCGGGGGGCAGCGTCAGCGTGTCGTGATCGCCCGCGCCCTGGCCTGCGACCCGGAGGTGATCGTGGCCGACGAGCCGGTTTCGATGCTCGATGTGTCACTGCGCGCGGGGGTGCTCAAACTGCTCGCGAAGCTGCGCGCGGAACGCGGGCTCAGCCTGCTCTACATCACGCACGACTTACTGGGCGCCAGGGTCATTACCGACGAAATCCTCGTGCTGAATAAAGGAAAAGTCGTTGAACAGGGGCCGACCAAACACGTGCTCCAACATCCGAAGCACGAGTACACGATCCAGTTGCTCGATGCCGTCGCTACCCCGTTCGCTGCAGCTGACGCCAGTCCAAGCCGTTGATTCCGCCGGGAAGGAGCCAGATATGAAAAGAAAGGGATTGTTTCGTGCGCGACTATTCGGCGTGTTCATGGTTGCCGTCCTTGCAGGTGCGGGTCTGGCCTCGCCAGCCCTCGCGGCGGGACCGAACGACAACCATGGGCAATCGACCTGCAAAGGCGACCGAGTAAGCCAGGACTGCAACGGCCTGACCGGCCAGCAGCGCGCGAGCCTGATGGCGATCGCGCGGGACACCTGGAAGTTCTATGCGGAAGATGTCGATCCCAATACGCACCTCCCATTGGACAACACCACGCACGCCGCCGGCTCGCCGGTCGCCACGGATTATGGCCGGTACACGTCGGCCGCCAACATCGGCGTCTACCTGTGGGCCGTCGTGGCGGCCAGTGACCTCGGGCTGATCAGTAAGCGCGAGGCCACCAGGGAAATCTCAGCCACGCTCACGACAGTCAAGCGACTCCAGAAGGATCACGGGTTTCTGTACCAGTGGTACGACACGACCACGGGAGCAGTCATTCCTGGGCCCGGAAACCCCCACGCGTGTGGCGGCGCGCCGAGCTTCGACAACTGTTGGTTTATTTCGAACGTCGACAATGGCCTTTACGCATCGGGTCTGATCGTGGTCCGCAGTGCCCTTCCCAACCTGCGGCGGCAAGTAAACGAGCTGATGGCGCCGATGGACTTCGGTCTCTTCTATGACAACCGTCCCCAGACGCATTGCAACACGAACCCCGCCGTCCCGGGGAACCAGCCAACCGGCCAGATGTACGGCGGTTACTATGTCGGGCTTCCGCCCGAGACGGGCACCAACTGGCAGCACTACTACCACAATGGCGCCCTCTACAGCGACCCACGGATCTCGGCCTACATCGGCATGGGTTTGCATCAAATGCCGGGCGACGTCTGGTGGCGCAGCTGGCGGACGCTCCCGCCAAAGGCCCCCTTCGCCGATTGCCAGGCAACCGACCCCGATTTCTCCTGGCAGGGACAGTGGCCGGTCCCCGGCTACTGGACGGTCTACCGTGACCCGCAGTCAGGCAAGCGATTCAACGTCTGGGAAGGCCATTACAACTATTACGGTGGCGATCCGACGTTCGTACCGACCTGGGGCGGTGGGATGTTCGAAGGGTTGATGAACGACCAGGTCGTGCCGGAGACGACCTGGGGCCCCCGCACGTTCGGTCTAAATGACGTGCGCACCGTCCAGGTCCAGGCCAAGTACGCGACGGAAAAGCTGGGTTACCAGGTATGGGGTCTCTCGCCGTCGAGCACGGCCGACGACACCGGAAACTACAACACCTATGGCGCCGAGGGTCTGAATACCCCGTATGCCGCCAAGAAGGGCTTGTCGCAGTGCTACGGCTGCGCGACCGAGGACGTCGTCAGTCCGCATGCGTCCTTTATTGCCTTGGATGCCGCGCCGCAGCTGGCCTACGCCAACATCCAGAAGCTGCGCCAGCTCTACCAGGGCATCTACGGATCGGGTGGGTTCTTTGATGCCGTCAACCCGAAGACCGGCTCGGTCGGTCACCGGTACCTGGTTCTCGATCAGTCGATGATCATGGCTTCGCTGGACAACGCGCTGCGGAATCGGGCAATGCAGCAGCACTTTGCGGAGGACCCGGTCTCCTGGGCGGCCAAGCTGTATCTCTCCTACGAGACAATGTCGATCAGTGGCGACGCAGGCGACCAAGACAAGAACAAGCAATAGAAGAGCCTAAGACGGGCGAGCAGCGGAAAGAGTCCGCCGCTCGCCTCGACTGGGAGCGTCGCGTTGGTCGCCGTCGTGACTCGGTCGCGGCGGCGATCGCGCATGCGCTCCCGTCACCCTCGAACGTTCGTGCCGAGCCCGGGGGAGGGCAGGTGACGTTACGCTGGGACCCGGTCGATGGCGCCGCCGGGTACGTCGTGCAGCGGGCGGACGCGCCAGGCGGGCCGTTTCAGACCGTTGACCATCATGGCGGCGACGTGCTGGCGGTCCCGGGGCCGACCTATGCCGACACGACGGGGCAGGCGGGTACCCCGTACTGGTACGCGATCGCGTCGATCACCTCCGCTGATGGCGCGCATGGCGAGCGATCCGCCCCAGTTCGAGCAACCTCTCGCGAGGAACGAGGTGCAGTCGAGATTCGTGTCGACGCTCAGCACCCGGTCAAGCCACTCGCCCGGCCCTGGCACATGGTCGGCTCGGAGCGTCTCTCGCAGCTGCTTCATCCCAGGGACGCCAACGGCGCCGATGTCGGCTTGGAGTTCGCCGAGTCGCTTCGGATTGCCCGGGTGGAGCTGGGGGCCGATCGGGTCCGCGCGCACGGTGTGCTTCACGACGACCTCGGCTGCTACACCGAGACCGATGGCCGGCCCTGCTATGACTTTGCCTCCGTCGCCCGCGTCTACGACCAGGTCCTGTCGCTCGGGCTGAGACCGGTGGTCGAGCTCTCGTTCATGCCGCGGGCGCTCGCCAGCAATCCGCAGGCGACCGTCTTTGCCTACAAGGCGATCTCCTCGCCACCAAAAGACTATGCAGCCTGGGGCGCCCTCGTCCGGGCGCTGGCGCAGTACCTGGTGGATCGCTACGGCGTGGCGGAGGTGGCCGACTGGGGCTTCGAGGTCTGGAACGAGCCCAACCTCGAGCTCTTCTGGACGGGAAGCCGCGACGACTATTTCCGGCTCTACGATGTCGCCGCGCGCGCCATCAAGACGGTCGACCGGCGGCTCAAGGTCGGCGGTCCGGCGACGGCGGCCGCCGGCTGGATCGCCGACTTTGCTGTCTATGCCGCCGATTCCGGCGCCCCGGTGGATTTTCTTTCCACCCATACGTACGGGAATGTCCCATTGGACATCGCCGCGACCGCAGCCAACGCCGGTCTCGAGCGGCGGCCCGTCTGGTGGACCGAGTGGGGGGTCAGCCCAACACACTTCGCTCGCATCAACGATTCGGTGCTGGGGGCCCCCTTTGTGCTGCACGGGATGTTCTCTGCCATGGACCGCGCCGAGCACCTCGCTTACTGGACGATCTCGGATCATTTCGAGGAGCTCGGCCGGCCGCCGCGCCTGTTCCATGGCGGCTTCGGGCTGCTTACGGTCGGGAACCTGCGGAAACCGCGCTTCTGGGCGCTCCGGATGCTGGAAATGCTCGGCTCTGAGCGCCTGAACGTCGCCGTGGCCGGGGACGGGGCTGAGTCGATGGTGCAGGCCATCGCGACCCGCGACGTCGCCGGGATGATCCAGGTGCTCGTCTGGAACGGAACGATGGATCAGACCAAGCAGGACGGAACCCCCTTGCTCGGCCGGCAGGTTCGGCTCGGGATCGAGGGTCTGGCAACCAGTCGGTACACGCACGAGCACCTGCGGGTCGACCGGGACCACTCCAACGTCAGCCGGGCCTGGGCCGCGCTGGGGTCTCCCGACTGGCCAGACGAGGCAGGGTGGGCTCACCTGCGGGCAGCCGACCGCCTGGTCGAGCTCGAGCCGTCCCGGCCCGTGGAAGCCGCAGGAGGCCACCTGGCGATTGACTTCGAGATTCCCATGCCCGGGGTCTCCCTGGTCCGCCTGACGCCCGCTCAGTAGTCGAACGCCTGTTCGTTTAGGCGGTCCCGAGAGGAAAGCTGGACGGCGGCGTTATACGGCTGGCATTATTTGATTGGGACGGGTCGATTGACGACAGCGCAGCTCCGGGGAGCGCGCCCATCCACCCCAAAGGGAAGTTGATCACGTTTGCGGCAAGAACCAGCGCATATTCTTCGACCACCCGTCCTCACCGCCGGTCAGAACGGCCACACGCGGGGCATCGTTTTCGACTTTGACGGCACGCTGGTCGACAGCTACCCGCTGATCGAGGCGGCGTTCGCGCATGTGATGCGCACTCATAATCTGGAAGATCCGGCCCGCGAGCTCTTCCGTCGTTCCAGGGGCCTCCCGCTGCCCGACCAGATGAAACTGGTCGCCCCGCACATGTGGGAGGACCTGGTGCAGACCTACCGGTCGGTCGACGCCGACCTGGGGCATGCGCAGGTCTTTCGCGGCATCCCGACGCTCGTCAAGAAGCTGAGTAAAGCCGGCGCGCCGATGGGCGTGGTCTCCTGCAAGCGGCGCGCGCTCGTCGAAGCCGAGCTCGAGGCGGCCGGCCTGCGCCGGTTCTTCGGGGTCGTGATCGGCTACGAGGACGTCACGCCGCCCAAGCCGGCGCCTGACCCTTTGAACGCGGCGATCGCCAGGCTCGGGCTCAGGAAGATCAACACGATTTATGTCGGCGACAGCATGGTCGACCTGGAGACCGGTCGGGCGGCGAGAGTGCGCACCGTGTTGGCGGCCTGGGGACTCACGCCTGAGCTTCGGGAGCGGTTCCGGCATCACCGACTCTGGGCCACGCGGCCCTCGGAGATGCTGGCCATGGTCCTGAATCCGTCGCCGAATGGGAAAGCCGCCTAGGAAAGTCCGCCGTGGGCGCTGGTACGATACGGCCAACCTCGTGGATTATCTGGCCGCGATTCCGAAGGCCGAGCTGCATCTGCACCTCGACGGGTCCGTCCGCCCGGCGACCGTACTGGAGCTGGCCAGGGAAAACCAGGTCCCCATCCCTGCGGACGACCTGACCCGGCTGGAGGCGTTCCTCGTCGCCGACGATCGCACGCCGTCCCTGGTCGAATATATTCGCTACTTCGAGCTACCGATTGCCGTGATGCAGACTGTTCCGGCGCTGGAGCGGACGACCTACGAGCTCTGCCTCGATGTTGCCAAAGACAATGTCCGATACGTCGAAATTCGGTTCGGCCCCTGGCTACACGTCCAGCGTGGGCTATCGCTGGCCGACGTCATCCGGGCCGTGCTGCAGGGCTGGAACGCCGGCCGAAAAGAGACGGGACTTATTGGTGGCATCATCGTGACGGCACTGCGGGACATGCCGCCGGCGCAGAACGTCTCCCTCGCCCAGATTGCCGGCCGGTTCGTGTCGGAAGGCGTCGTCGGCTTCGACCTGGCGGGAGACGAGGCGGGCCATCCGCCGGGCCTGCACGAAGACGCCTTTCGCGTGGCGCGCTCGCTGGGCCTGAGCCTGACGATCCATGCCGGGGAGGCGGCCGGTCCCGAGAGCGTCAGGCAAGCGATCGGGCTCGGCGCCAACAGGATCGGGCACGGCGTTCGTGCCGAGGAGGACCGCGAGGTCCTCGCCATGGTCAGGGACGAGGGAATCCAGCTGGATACGGCGCCGACCAGCAACGCCCAGACGAAGGCCGTCCGCCGCTATGCAGACCACCCCGTGAAGCGATTTCACGTTTCTGGCATCAAGGCCACGATCAGCACCGACTCACGCACCGTTTCCCAGATCACGCTCACCGAAGAATTCGCGAAAGTGTCACGCCTGCTCGCCTGCTCCAACGAGGCCATCTGGGCGATGAACCTGCAGGCACTCGACGGCGGCTTTGGTGAGCCGGCAGCGCGGGCCAAGCTCCGAATGGAGTTTGTCGAGCGCGAAGCCACCCTCCGGCAGCAGCCCGTCCCGTAGCGCCGACGCCGGGTCGGCTAGATGCCGGGCGGAACTGTCGCCGGAGGCGTGACCGCACCGCTGCGGATAGCGGCCTTCTTCGCCAGCACCTGGTTGATGATGTCCTGGGGGACGATGCTGCTCGGCGTGGTGAAGTCAATGGCGTCGTCGCGAATCGAGAAGACGCGCTTGCCGGCGGTGAAGGAGCCGGCGGCGACTTGCTGGATTGTGAGGGCGACCGCCCGGTCGACGCGTTTCACGGCACTCGTGATCACCGCCGGGCTCAGATATGCCTCGTCGACGTCTGCGCCGATCGCATAGGCGGACGCGTCGTAGGCCGCGTCGATGTAACCGGTGGCGCAATGGCCCGTGACCTCGAACAGGATGTCGGCGCCGCCCGAGATCTGGGTGATGCCCAGCTGCTTGCAAAACGCGGGGTCCTGCGAGTCGCTGTAAGTCACCTTGAACTGGACGTCGGGATCAACCGAGCGGGCCCCGGCGACGTAGCCGGCGACATAAAGATCGACGCCGGGCCCGTGGTTCATCCCAAGGATGCCGAGCGTGTTGTGCGTGGCCGTGCCGACTTTCTGTTTCTCGATGAGGCCGGCCATGACACCGACGAGGTAGCCGGGCTCCTGTTCCTTGAAGAGCAGGTCGGCGACGTTGGACAATTCGGCCGCCTGTCCATTGTCGTCCACCGGCGTGGCGTCGACCAGCGCGAAGCGCAGGCTCGGGTGGAGCTGCGCGGTCCGCCAGACCGCGGTCGACATGTCCGCTGACACGGCGATGGTCAGATTGGGCTGGCCGGCGGCGCAGCGCTGCAGGTTGCCAAGATAGTCCGAGGCCGCGTGCGATTCGATCACCTGCACCGAGGGCGCGGCGCTGTGGGCGCCGGCCGCCGCGACCTGGTTCATGCTGTGCGCCGCGAGGCCGTCGGCATCCGTCACCAGGCAGACGTGAAGCCCCGTCGACGGCCCCGAGCCCGGTCCGGCACAGGCGGTCAGCAGTCCCACGACGAACACGACCGCGGCGACGCGGCGCGCCCTAGCCAGCCTGCTGGCGATCGCTTCCGCCGCCTCCCGTCATCAGCAGGCCCAATCGTTCCTCGGGGGTTTCGGCCGGCTCGATGCTGACGATCCGGCCTTCGTAGATCACCGCAATGCGGTCTGAAAGCGATCGGATCTCGTCGAGCTCCGCCGAGACGAGCAAGACGGCCGCGCCCTCGTCGCGCTGGGCGACGAGGCGCCGGTGGATGAACTCGATCGCCCCGATGTCAACCCCGCGGGTGGGCTGCGCCGCAAGCAAAACCCTGGGCTTCCCGGACATCTCACGGGCAACGATGATCTTCTGCTGGTTCCCACCGGAGAGGGTCCGGGCGGCCGAGGCCGAGCTCGGCGTGCGGATGTCGAACTCGGTGACCAGCCGTCGGGCAAACGCCAGAATCGCTTTCAGCCGCAGAATCAGGCCATACCAGGCAAACCGGATCGATCGCTGGCGGCCAAGCACCATGTTGTCCGCGACGGAGTAATTCAACACGAGGCCGGCCCCGCGGCGATCTTCGGGGATATGGCCGACGCCGAAATTTCGGGTCATTCGTGCACCAAGTGAGGTGATCTCGCGATCGCCCAGCAGGATGCGTCCCGCCGCAGCCCGCCGGGTTCCCGCGAGCACCTCGATCAACTCGCTCTGGCCGTTGCCTTCAACGCCGGCGATCCCTAGGATCTCCCCCTGATGCAAGTCGAAGGTCACCCCCCGGAGCGCCGGAATCCCCTGGTCCGAGAGCGCGGTCAGATTCTGGACGCGTAGCGCGACCGGGCCGATGTTCGGGGTCGGCTTGTCGACTCGGAGAAGGACGTCGCGTCCAACCATCATGCGGGCGATATCCTGCTCGTTGGTCTCTTTCGTTTGCAGATGCCCGACGACCTTGCCGCGGCGCATCACGGTGATCCGGTCCGAGATCTCGAGGACTTCGCGCAGTTTGTGCGAGATAAAAATAATCGTCTTGCCGGTCTTGACCAGGCCGCGCAGCACCCGGAAGAGGTCGATGGCCTCCTGCGGCGTGAGGACGCCAGTCGGCTCATCCAGGATCAGGATCTTGGCGCCGCGATACAGAACCTTGACGATCTCGACCCGCTGCTGCAGGCCAACCGGTAGGTCGGCCACTCGCGCGTCCGGATCGAGGGCCAGCCCGTAGGCTCGGGTGAGTTCCCGGATCTCGGCCCGTGCCTGCCTGTCGTCGTACAGGCCCCCGGGCCTCACCGGCTCCCGGCCAAGGGTGACGTTCTCATGGACCGTAAAGACCGGGATCAGCATGAAGTGCTGGTGAACCATGCCGATACCGTGCCGAATCGCGTCCCGCGGTCCGTTCATCACGACCGGCGAGCCGTCAACCAGGATCTGTCCCGAGTCCGGTCTGATCAAGCCGTACAGGATGTTCATCAGCGTGCTCTTGCCCGCGCCGTTCTCGCCAACCAGGGCATGGATCTCGCCCGGCCGAAGCTCGAAGCCGACATGATCGTTTGCGAGCACGCCGGGGAACTGCCTGGTGATCCCCCGCATCTCGACGGCGAGAGTTTCCTTACTCATTCGGCACCTGGAACATAGGGAATGCCATCAGCGGCCGGGGGACTGCTCCGCCGGACCACAGCCGCGAGGACAATCAGTGTCAACAGATACGGCGTCATGCTGAGCAGGTACTGCGAGACGTGGATGCTCGAGTTGGCATCGTAGATCGCCTGGCCGAAGCCGAAGATCAGGCATGCGATGAACGCGCCGATCGGAGTCCACCGGCCGAAGATCATCGCCGCCAGGGCGATGTAGCCGCGGCCGTCCGTCATCCCGGGCACGAACGTGTTAGAGATCCCGATCGCGAGGAAGGCGCCGGCCAGGCCCGAGAGGAGCCCGCTGGTGATCACCGCGCCGTAGCGCAGCGCCTGGACGTTGATGCCCGCGGTGTCGGCCGCCTGGGGATGCTCGCCCACAGCCCGGATGCGCAGCCCGAGTCGGCTCCGGAACAGCAGTACCTGGGTACCGACCAGGACCAGCAGCGCAACGTAGACCATGACGTTCTGTTCGAAGAAGATCTTGCCCAGAAAAGGGATGTCAGCCAGCAGCGGGATGCTCAGGTTGGGCAGCGCGTCGCGGGACGAAACCTGCCCAACGTCCGATAGCCCGTAGAGGCGATTCAGCAAGAAGACCGTCACGCCGGCGGCAAAGATATTGATCGCGACTCCGGACACGATCTGGTCGGCCCTGAATCGGATCGACACGACCGCATGGATCAGCGCCATCAGGCCGCCCGCAAGCATCGACGGCGAGCACCGCCAGCAGGACATTTTGCGTGGCGAGATCGATCGCCACCGCGAAGAACGCACCGGTCAGCATCATGCCCTCCATGGCAATGTTGACGACGCCGGAGCGTTCCGAGATGACGCCGCCGAGCGCAGGGAGCAGCAGCAGCGCCGCCGCCTGCAGGGTGGCGTGCCACAGGCCCGGGGTGCCGAGCAGCTGAAAGACGTCGCCAAAGAACCTCATGCCGTGTCCTTGTCATCGATGCCCGTTGCGGCCGTGTCGGTTTCATGAGCGCCGGAGGCGGCGGCAGCGTCCGCCTCGGGTGTGAGGGGAACACGCCCAACGCCTGGCAGTCGCAGCTTGACACTCCGCAAAAAGTTGGCGGCAATGCTGAACAGGATCAGCGCCTGGAGCATGTACACGAGATTTCCCGACACGCCCGCATCACTCTGCATGACGGAACCGCCGCCATGCAGGGCGCCAAACAGTGACGCGGCCAGGATGATGCCGACGGCGCTATTCAGCCCGAGCAGGGCGACCGCAATGGCATCAAAGCCGGTCGTATCGGTGAAGTACTGGTCGGTCAGGTTGTGGTCGACGCCCGCGACCTGGACCGCGCCCGCCAACCCGGCGAACGCTCCGGCGATCAGCATCGTCACGATCAGCGTTCGGCGGACGCCGATGCCCGCGTAGCGGGCGGCGCGCTGGCTCTGGCCGACCGCGCGGATCTCGTATCCGAGGGACGTCCGCCAGAGTAAGAAGGCATACAAGGCGGCGGCCGCGAGGGCGATGAAGAGCCCGGTATGGGCGCGATAGACCGAGGCCGGTAGGCCAAAGATGATCACACTGTTGTCGTGGGGCAGGAGGGTTGGCAACTCAGCTGAGTGCGAGATCGGTGACGAACGCGAGCTGCCGTGCGGCAGTTGGAGGGGCCCGCCGATGATCAAGAACCTCAAGAACCACTGGGCGACGAAGTTCAACATGATGGTGGTCACCACCTCGTGGGCGCCGGTCACGGCTTTCAGGACGCCTACGATTCCGGCCCAGGCCGCCCCCGCCAGCGCGCCTGCGATAAGGACCAGCGGCAGCAGCAGGATGGCGGGGAGGCCGCCGACGTGGATGCCGACCGTCGTTGCGGCGATCGCGCCCATGATCAACTGGCCCTCGGCGCCGATGTTGAACATGCCGGCGCGGAAGGGGAGGGCGACGGCGATGCCGGTCATGATCAGCGGGGTCATGAACACCAGCGTGTTGGAGAGCTGGAGGGCCGGTTGCTCGCCGCCGAAGCAGAAGAGCCCGAAGCCGCCGCAAATCAGAGCCTGGTAGGCGAGGAGCGGGTTCCCGCCGGTGACGCCGACGATGACGGCGCCCGCGAGGAAAGCGAGGCCGACCGAGCCGAGCGGAATGCCGAGCGCCCGGCCGGCCCGCCTGACTGACTGCCAATGGCGGGCCTTGCCGGGCGCTGCGCTTAGTTACCGCGGCCATCTGGCCGCTTCACTTTAGACGACTCTCGCGCGTTCTTACGGAACCGTGTCGGGGACCGTGGTGCCGGATTTGATCTTGGCGATCATGTCATCGACCGCCGCCTTGACATCCGCCGGGAGCGTCAGGTGATCCACCTGGTAGCCGACTCCGTCATTGCTCAGGTCCGTAAGTCGTGATACCGCCCTTGAACGGCCATCCGTCATGGACCGTCTTGATGGCGTCGTAGGTCGAGACGTCCACTTTCTTCAGCGCACTGACGATGACCGACTTGTCGAAGTGCCCCTCGGTCCGCATCGACACCGATGCTGTAGACGCCCGCCTTCCCGGCATTCGGTCAGGACGCCATTGCCGCAGCCACCCGCGACCTGGAACAGGATGTCCGCGCCATGGGCGATCTGGTCGTCCGCGACCCGGCGCATTTGGTCGGGTCGGCGAAATCGTTCGAGTAGCCATTCAAGGGGCTTGAGCGAGGGGTCGACCATGTTTCGCCGCCCACTGGTAGCCCGCGATGTAGTGGTCAACCGGTGGGATCTTGATGCCGCCGACCGATCCGATGGTGTTGCGTCTTCTTCGGGTCGGCGCCGTCCTTCTCGAGCACCCGGCTATCGTGCCTACCAGCGCGCCCGCTTCCTGCTCCTTGAACGAGAGTCCGGCAACGTTCGTGTGATTGAGGTCATTGCCCTTATCGTCGGCGCCGGTCACCGTCGATGATGGCGAAGTGGATGTTCGGGAACTGGCCGGATACGGTGCCGATCGAGGTTAGCCATCAGGAAGCCGACGCCGATGACCAGGTCATAGCCCTTCTGGGCATAGTTCGTCAGGTTGGGGATGTAGTCGGCGTTGGCGTGGGACTCGACGACGTCGCCCTGAACGCCGCCAATCTGACCCTTGCAGGAGAGGCTGGAACAGATGTTGCCGGTCGAGGCCGCCTTGCTCAGGCCGAGCGCGGCGAGGTGGTTGAAGCTCTTGTCATTGAGCCCGCCGGTGTCCGTCACCAGTCCGACTTTGTACGTTTTCGTCGACCCGCCGCTGGTCGGGGTACTGCCGCAGGCCGCCATGAAGACGGCCAGCATCAACCCCACACCGACGCTCAACAAACGAACGCGTGGCTGCCTCATACGTCCTCCCCTTCCAGGTGATGGGCGAGAGCCCGCGGAGCCCTTGCCCCGTGACTCAGTTCGGCCGGATTGTAGCACGCGAATTGCGGCTAATTCTTGTCTAACAATCTCGCCGGGTCCGTCCCCGCCGCAAGGGCGGTTTGCAACTCGCTGAGATGGCGGCGCATCTCGGGGGTTACCCGTGCATCGAGCTCGTGGAAGGGAGCCAATCCGACGGCGCCGTCGGCAAGGCCAAGGCGACGGAGTCCGCCGAGCCCGCGACCCGCCACCGCCTCGAGCACAACCGTTTCGACGGCGACGTCGGCGTGGGTCAGGGCGCTCGTGAGGAGGCAGGAACGGGCCGAAGGGTCGCCAACGTAGTCATCGAAGCCGGCGCCGATGCAGAGCCGGCCCGCCCGGGCCGCCGCCGGCAGGGCGCCCTGCCCGGTCCTGCCCCCGGCGCCGAAGATGACATCGGCGCCCTGGTCGATGAACTGCCGGGCCTCCGCATCGCCCCATACGGCATTCCCGAAGGGCGGGCCGTCGGTGGCGCCCTGGTACCGTCCGAGCACGCGGACTGCCGGATCGATGAAGGCGGCACCGCGCTCGAAGCCATGGCGGTATCGGGTCATGGCGTCGCTCTCCAGGCCGTAGACGCCTCCGAGGATCCGGCTGTGGCTGACCATCGCGGCCAGCGCCCCGGCGAGGAAGGCGGCCTGATCCTCGCGAAACGCGATCACCACCAGGTTGGCCGGCGGGCTCAGGGTCACCAGCGGATCGACGAGCACGAACCGAACCGCCGGACGCCGGGACGCAACGGCAGCGACCGCCTCGGTCAGGAGAAAGCTGCCGGCGATGACGAGGTCCGACCGGTCCGCGGCGACCTCAAGGTTCGCCTCGGCATCCGTCGGACCGGTCGAGCGGCGCAGCTCGGCCAGCACGCAGGGGTTGGCACGCGCCGCCGCTTGCAGGCCGGCCCAGCCCTGCGCATCAACCGGCGAGTCCAGCTGGGTGACGTCGGTCACGAAGGCAACCCGTAAGGTAGTCGCGCACGCCGTTGACCCTGTCGGTGAAACCAGGGCTGGTGAGGACGGGACCTCGGGCGCCGAGGAAAGCAGCAGCGCGAGGGTCGAGAGCGCGAGAACGATCCCGGCGAGCGTCAGGTACCGAAGAGACGGTCCCCGTAGTCGCCAAGCCCGGGCATGATGTATTTCTGGGTGTTGAGCTGGCGGTCCCGGGCGGCGGCGAACACGCGAACCTCCGGGTACGCCTCCTCCAATGCCGCGATCCCCTCGGGCGCCGCGACCACGCACACTAGACGAACGCTTGCCGGCTGGTATTCCTTCAGGATCTCGACCGCCTTGCGGGCGGTGCCGCCGGTGGCCAGCATCGGATCGAGGATCATCACGGCCTTGCCGCGGATGTCGGGAGGCAGCTTGACGTAGTAGCGGGAGGCGACGGCGGTCCGCTCGTCCCGCTCGAGGCCGATGTATCCGACGGTCACTTCCGGCAGCAGCTCCAGGACGGGGCCGAGCAAGCCAAGGCCAGCCCGCAGGATCGGCACCGCCACCACGCGATCGGCGATGGCATAGCCTTCCGTCGCCTCGAGCGGGGTTTGCAGCGGGAAGACTCGGCTGCGCAGGTCACGGGTCGCCTCGTAGAGCAACAGCGTGATGATCCGGTCGGAGAACTCTCGGAACTGGTCCGGCGGCGTGTCGCGGTCCCGCAGGCGGGTCAGGTAGTGCGCCACCAGTGGATGTTCGACCAGGTGCAGCGTCATGCGCGTGCCTTTTTGACCAGGTCCGGGGGAATCACCGCAAGACCAACCTTCGTCATCCGGCCATCCTTGAGCAGCCGGGCGATTCGGGTGACATTGGACTCGGCCCAGTTGCTGCCAGGACGTCTTGGCGTAAAGCGGGTGGTGTAGCTCATCTCATCGATGCGCTTCGTCAATCCGTCGATCCATCCATAGCAGAGCGCCTCCTCGACCGACTCGTCATAGCTGATGCCGCCCTTCCCTGACGCCTTCTTGTTGTACACGAGCCAGATCTCCTTGTGGTCGGCATGATGCTGTGCCAGCCAGCGTCGCCACTCGGCGCGCGACGCGACCACCAGCCTCTGGCCAATCTCCATCCGTCATCCGACCGCCGCGCGGGTGGTCAGGGCAGCAATCGCCACCTCGAACATCGGTGTCAGATCGAGCGTCGCGACGCGTGACGGCTCGATGTCCGGTTCGCCCGGCTCGTTGACCACGGTGAGGATGGCGCCGCCGCGGAGTCCCCGCAACGAGCACAAGGTGAAGATCGTCGACGATTCCATGTCATTGCAGAGGACGCGGGCGCGCTGCCACACGCGGATCGCCTGCTCGAGATCCTCTCGCCGCGGCATCTCCGCGGCATGCAGGTCCGGATAGAGGGCGTCGTGGCTGCGCACGATCCCAGCATGGACGCGGGCGTTGCGAGCCTTCCCGGCGGCCAGCATGTCCCGCACCAGTTCGTGGTCGGCGACCGCCGGGTAGCCAAGAGGGACGTACGGTGGTGTCGTCCCCTCGTCGCGGACCGCGGCGGTGGCGACCACCAGGTCACCGAAGCCGACGCCCTTCTGGATGGACCCGGTTGTGCCCACCCGAATGAAGGTCCTCGCCCCGATTGCCGCCAGCTCCTCAATAGCAATGGCCGTCGAGGGGGAGCCGATCCCGGTGGAGCAGACGGAGACCGTCTGGCCGCCGACCTGGCCGGTATAGGTGGTGAACTCGCGGTTGCTCGCGATCAGCTTTGAGTGCTGAAAGAGGCGCGCGATCGACTCCGACCGCCCCGGATCGCCGGGCAGGAGCACCGCCTCGCCCACGTCGCCGGCTTTGCAGCGGATGTGGTACTGGACTGCGGCCATGGCCGCCTGCAGTCTAAATCAAGCCGTCAATCGTCAGTTCGACCAGGAACTCGCGGTGCTGGTGGCCGTCGCGGTATCACCCATGAAGAGCCGCAGCAGGGGAGACGTGATCGGCTGCCGGTAGGTCACCGTGACATGGATCGGCGCCCGCCTACCGCGCTCCACCAGCGACCCGGGCGAGACGCTGATGGCAACCAGGTTGGAGTCGATGGGGCCGAGGTTCTCCAGGACCGTCTGGCAGATAGCGGCGTCGCTGTAGCCGGTCGGGTGGGCGAGCCCGCCACTCACGGCCCAGCATGATGCCTGCGAGGTGCCTGCGGCTTCCAGGCTGCTGCCGGCGACGTAGGCGGCCTCCTGGGCAGCATGGTTCACCTTCGCGGTCGCGAGGGCCACCCCGGCGAACTGGACCGCGCTGAGGCCGAGCGCGAAGAGGAACCCGAGGACAAGCGCAAATTCGATCGCGACCTGTCCTCTCGATGCCCCACGCATGCCCCCATGATCGTGGCGGCCAATTTCGGCGGGCCTTACGTATCCAGCCGCTCGATGCCCGAAACGGTGACGCGTCGCAAAAGAAGCGGGCGTGCCGTGGCCGTCGGTCCGATCGAGAAAGCCCCCGCAACGTCAGCCGTAGCGTTCTCGGCACCCTCTGGCGTCCGCGCGTGGATCGTGGCGAGCGGCTCTCCCGCGCCGACCGGGTCGCCGACCTTCTTGTGCAGGACGATGCCGACCGCGAGGTCGATCGGAGCATCCTTTCGATCGCGGCCGGCCCCGAGCGCCTTGCCGGCTAGCGCGATGGCCAGGGCGTCGATGGCCGTGACGAATCCGGCCGCCGGGGCCGGGACAGACTGCTGGACGGGAGCCGTCGGGAGGCGCCCCGGATCGTCGATCACGGCCGCGTCGCCCCATTGCGCAGTGATGAGTTCCGCAAGCTTGCGTAAGGCGCTCCCCTCCTCGAGCAGGCGGCGCAGGTTGACGGCTCTGACCCCGGCAAGCCGCAGCATCTCAGCTCCGAAGCGAAGCGAAAGCTCCGTGAGATCGGCCGGTCCTCGATTGGCGAGCGTCTCGATCGCCTCCCTGACCTCGAGGGCGTTGCCGACCGCCTGACCTAGCGGCTGCTCCATGTCGGTCACGTAGGCGACGGTCTCGCGGCCGGCGCCGGCGCCGAGCGCGACCAGGGCACTGGCGAGCGCTTCGGCCTCGGTCACATTCGGGACGAAGGCGCCGCGACCGCATTTGACGTCGAGCAGAATCGCGTCGGCGCCCGCGGCCAGCTTCTTGCTCATCACGCTGCTGGCGATCAGCGGCAACGAGTCGACCGTGGCCGTCGCGTCGCGGAGCGCGTAGAAGACCTTGTCGGCGGGCACGATGTCAGCCGTCTGACCGGCGATCGCAATGCCGATCCGGCGGACCTGGTCGATGAAGGTGCTGGTGGCGAGGTCGACGTGGAAGCCCGGGATCGACTCCAGTTTGTCGAGCGTGCCGCCGCTGTGGCCGAGCGCTCGGCCGGACAGTTTGGCCACCGGGATCCCGGCGGCTGCGACCAGGGGCGCGACGACGAGCGTCGCCTTGTCACCGACGCCTCCGGTGGAGTGTTTGTCGACCTTGCGTCCCGGGATCGAGGAGAGGTCGAGCTGGCGCCCGCTTGCGGCCATCGCCAGCGTCAGTGTCCTGGTCTCCGCATCGGTCATGCCCTTTAGCCGCACCGCCATTAGCCAGGCGGCGAGCTGGTAATCGGGAATCGATCCGTCGGTTGCACCCCGGACCAGGAAGTCGATCGTCCCCGGGTCGTGCGCCTGTCCGTCGCGCTTCTCTCTGATGATGTCGAGCGCCGTCACCCGGCAAGTTTAAATAGGCGCGATGGTCCTCAAGCTGATTGGCCTGATCGTGCCCCTGGGGTTGGACACCTTCGCGGTCGCCGCCGCCCTGGGAATCACTGGGCTCAAGCGGCAGGCCCGGCTCCGCGTCAGCCTGCTCTTCACCGGGTTCGAGATGGGGATGCCGCTGGTCGGGTTTTTTGGTGGCCGCCTTGCCGGCGAGGTGGCTGGCAATGCCGCGGACTACCTGGCGATCGCGATCCTGGTTGGCCTAGGACTCTACATGCTCAAGCCGGGCGACAACGAGGCGGAGGAGCAATGGTTGGGTCTGTTGGCGCAGACGCGAGGCCTGCCGGCGATCATGCTCGGCGTCAGCATCAGTCTCGACGAGCTGGCGATTGGCTTTACGCTGGGGCTGCTGCGCCTGCCGGTGTTGCTCGTCATCGTGCTGATCGGGGTGCAGACGTTTACGGTGACCCAGATCGGCCTCACGCTGGGTTCTCGGATTGGCGAGCGGATTCGCGAAGGCGCTGAGCGCGTAGCCGGGGTTGCGCTGGCCGCCCTGGGCGTCCTGCTTCTGGTTGAGAAGCTACTTCACTAAGTAGGAGTTGACGCCGGGCGCCGGTGCGAAGCGGTAGTTAAACTGGATGAGCAGCCCCGGACTCCCCGCCACCGGGAGCGTGGGGCAGCTCGCCGGCGACCATGCCGGGCCCTGTTGATTGCCGAGCACGGACCCGTGGTGGAGGGTGATCGTCGCGCTGATGAACTCGCCGTTGATCGCGTACTGCCCGCTCGAGTTGCTGTCGCTGGGCGCCAGGTTGTGGGGGCCCAGCTGGACCCCCTGGAGCTCCATGGCACCGCCGGACATATCGAAGACCGTCCCCCAGATCTGGAAGCGAGGCGTGTTCGACGCGCTGGCATCGAAGCCCGTGTTCGACCACGCCGTTGCCGCCGTGTTCGTATTGGAGATCAAGAAAGCGATATGGGTGCTTCCGGTCGGGATGTAGTCTGGCGCGACAAAGAAGACGCTGCCATCGTTCGGCAGCCGCGAGTTGTTGGCGCTGAACACGCTCGATTGGTCGAGGACGAACTCGACACCGTCTGTGCCGTCCGCTGCGGCTGGCAGGTCGCTGGCACCCTGCCCGCCGACATAGTGCGGAAGCCCGGTCGTCGTGTTGGAGATGTAGCCGCCGGATACCTGCAGACTCGCGCCGCCGGTGAAGTAATAGACGCCGTTCAAGAACACGTACATGCTGTTGGCAGCGTCGGCACTGGCGTTGTTTGGAATCTGGACCGTATTCGTGTACTTGCCGGGCTTGTAGACGTAGAAGTCGCGGTTGACGGCGGTGCTATTACGGATGGTCGCGCCAGCGACGATCGCCGTCTGGCCCGCATTGAGGTTGTTGATCTTCGTCCGGCCCGGATTGAGGACCGCAATGGAAGCCACATCGGGCAGCGTGTAGTTCGGAATCGGGTCCACACCGGTGCCCCAGCCGTTGCCCTGTTCCCAGTACTGGTAAAGCCCGTGGTTATCGCTACCCTGGTTGATCACGATATCGCCGTTGACGTTCAAGCCATCCCGGTTCGGGTTGGGGATGTGGAATTTTGCATTGCTCATCGTCAGCCCGTTGCCGCTTCGGCTGCAGGCGTCGGTGCCCTCCTGGCCGTTGTCGATCTGTGCCCAGCCCGACTGGTCGTCGTTCACCGTGTTACCCGAGCCTCGGCCCGCGGTCGCGAACAGGGCGTAGGTCTTCGCGTTCGTGCCGGCCTCGGCGGTGGCGGTCGCCTGAATGTTGATCTGATTGAAGCCCAGGATCTGGGCAAATGTCCCGGTGGCTTGGTAGCTGACCGAGACCTGGACTTGCTTGTTGTTGTAGCCGCTCGGCGCGACGGCAGTGACGATGTATCCCCCGCGGGTGTCGGTCACTGTGTTGGCCGGAGGACTGTTGTAAACGCCAGCCCCTTGACCGTTTGTCGGCGTCTGACCAAAGACCGAGAAGCTGTCCTGCAAGGCGTGGAAGAGGGCATTGCTTGGAGAACCGTTCGGATTACTCGTTGTCCCAACGAGGTCCTGGGCGGCGGCCAGCGCGCCGGCGTCAACGGCGTCCTGCATCAGACGCCGCTGGAAGTAGAGGCGGCCGGCGTCGATCGCGAGCGCGAGCATGCCGCAGATGGCGACCATCGCCAGCGCCATGATGACGATGGCCTGGCCGGAGCGGCTGCGGCGGAACCTGATCATCTCAGTACTCCGCCCGCATCGATGATCCAGCGGTCATCACGAAGGATGTGCCCACGAGGTTGGAAATCATTCCGGTCATGGGCGCGTAGAGAAAGCTGATGCGGACGGTGACCTGATGGTTGCCGGTGGGCCGGGTGGGTGAGATCCAGATGTACCCGGTATTCGGCGTGCTTGGTGTTGACGGTGTCGTGCACGGGGTTGGATTCGAAAGGCAGGGGTCTTCGGTCAGGACCATGCCGCCGCCACCGATCTTCGCGAGCGTGGCATTGATGATGATCGTATCGGGAGGAGTGCTGTTTCGATTGCTTCGGAGGACCAGCTGGCGTGCGCCTTCGTGGGCGGCCTCGGCGATGTTGATATAGATTGCAATCGCTCGGCCGAAGTCGAAGATGCCCATCACGAGGAGGAACAGCAAGGCCGACAACAGTGCGAACTCCACCATTGCCTGACCGCGCGACTTCCGACGTGGCATCGCCTGGCGCATCATCAGTAGTTCGTCCTCATCTGGACCGACACGCTCATGTGCACCGGGTTGCCGACAAGCTGCTGCATCAGCGGCGTGTACAGCTGGAAGTCGTACTTGACGTTGACCGTGACGTAATAGTTCGTCGTTCCGCTGACCCATTTGTCGACGCGGTTGCTGCTGTCGGGGCATCCCGTCGTACTGCCCGTTGAGTCATGGGGCGGGCAGATCTTGATAGACGACGGCGTGATGTTGCTGTAGAGGAGTTCGCTGTCCACGGCATTGACGATCGCCTCGTCGGTCTCGACCGGACACGTCGCATAGCCGTTGCCACTCGAGCATGCGGGGTCCGCCGGGCCCGTGTAGATGTTGAGGATTGCGACCCGAGCGCCCTCGCGCGCGGAGTTGGTCACCGACACCTGGTAGAAGTAGGCCCGGCCGAAATCGACCAGCCCGAAGGTCAGGAAGGTAAGCAGGGGCAACACCATCGCCATCTCGACAAGGGACTGGCCTAGGCGCCGCTGCAAGGAGTGGGGTTTCATGGATTCGTTACCTGGTCTTATGGCCCGTCGCCCTACTGCAGATAACGCAAACGGTAATGGTCCGCATCGGGGATACCGATCACGGCTTGTTACAGGTTCCGTTACGACTTGTGCCCCAAAAGTCGCGCCCGGATGAATACTCCCGGGAAAGTGACAACGAGCGTGCGTTCCGGCACAAATGTTCCGTGTTGCGGCTTGATGGGGGTGTGACTACAGTTACCCCTGCGACCTGTCAGAAAGCCAGTTAGAGAAGGAAACGACTCTAGTGGGTCGCCGGCGAGGGATTCGCAAGGATCCCACTCTCGGACCGCAAGGTTCGGGGGCCTGGCCCGCAAGGGCTGGGGAATCGGATGTCGCAAGACGACCGGTTCTGCCGGTGACGAAGGTCTGGCCCGCAAGGGTTAGGCTGGGCGGCGGGATGAAGGCTTGCTGGATAACACTGGCGAGTTGTAAACCGTAACGACGGGTCGCATTCTTATTTATCTGGCGGTTCGGGCCACCTCCGGAACGAGGGGCTCCACGGCGCTGTCGCTGATGGTGGTCTGGCGTGGCAGCCGGGTCTTGGTGTCGAAGCGGTAGAGCGCATCCGGCAGGCGTAGCGCGCGGCCCAGTGCCTGCTCGCCCTCGACGCCGGAGCCCGCCGCGTGGAAGATCCGGCCGAAGAGGAAGTAGAGGGCAAAGCTTTCGGTCGGCGCGACCAGCTCGAGCATGCCGGAGGAGCGATAGTCAGCCAGCGCTCGCATCAGGTCGGGCAGCGGCGAAGCGGCCAGGGTCCCACGAGAGACGTTGATCCGGCTCTCTTCCCGGCGCCGTTGCAGCCGGGCGAACTGGCGGCGGCGGGCCGCTCCCCGGGCCACCAGCAGGGCCAGGCACAGGAACACGATGCCTCCGGCAATCGGAATCGCGGGGCTGACTCGAGGATCAAGCGCTGTCAGGGCCGGGCCGATTTGCCGAGTGAGTTCGTCAAGCATCCGGCCATCCTATGCACGCGCCCGCTCGGTTTCCATCAAATCGACTGTCCGGTTTCCTGATCTCGGGGCTTGCCTGCCAGCGATAGAATCAAGCTCGATGGAGGCGGCAGCCAGCGCCAGGTTCGACTCCCTGCTCAAGCGGGGCGAACTGATCGAATCGGTCTCCGAGATGACGCCGGATTACCTGCGCGAGCTGAAGCACACCCTGATCGTGTCGGGGGACACGGAGCTGATCTCGGCGCCGGCCTACTACCTGGCGGCCAAGAAGGCGCCCAGCGTGAACGCCTTTATGACCGGCATCGCCATCATCCAGGACGAGCTGGCCCACGCGCACATCGCCTATCACATTCTCGAGGAGCTGGGCGAGAGCCAGGAGGCGCTGATCTTCAAGCGGGATCCCAAGGCGTTTCGGTACCCATACGCCTTCGACGTGCCGCTGGAGAGCTGGACGGAGCTCGTCGTCGCCAATGCGATGTACGACCAGGCGGGCTTTTGCCTCCTCGGGGATATCCACGAACAATGTTCCTACGGGCCCTGGAAGCGGGGGTTGGTTAAAGTCATGGCCGAGGAGAATTTTCACTTGCGCAATGGGCGCAACTGGTCGAAGCGAATCAGCCAGGCGGGCGGCGCCGCTCGCGAGGAGCTCCAAACCGCCGTCGACTGGATGTTCCCCTTGACGGTTGAGTGGTTCGGGCTGCCGGACAGCCTGAAGCAGCACAGCGCCCAGCTCGACTATCGATTGAAAGGCCTGACCAACGACCAGCTCCGCCAGCAATGGTTGTCACTGGTGGTGCCCTTCATGGAGTCGATCGGCGTCAAGGTGCCGGCCCATCTGGACGGCCAGGCTTTCGTGCTCGATTACCCGTTTCCCTGCACCTTCGATGCCGAAGCGAAGCGATGGGACTTCAACGACCCGTGCAGCTGGGATGCGGTGATGTCTCGCTGGCGCGCCCGTGGCCCACGCAATACGGAGATGGTCGCGCTCTTCCAGGAGAGCTTCAGCAAATTCCAGGTCCACGCATGACGGCCGCGGCCGGGCCGCTCGAGGCGCGCGTCTGGTCCGCACTGAGCGAGATCGATGACCCGGAGATGCCGATTAATTTGGTGGACCTCGGCCTCGTCTACGGCATCGAGGTGGGGGAGAGGCGGGTGCGCTTGCGGCTGACGTTCACCGCGATGGGATGTCCGGCGAGCGACATGATCATGGACGATATTACGGCCCGGCTCCTGCGTGTGCCCGGCATCGACCAGGTGGACATCGAGATAGTCTGGGACCCGCCCTGGTCGTCATCCCGGCTGAGTGCCGAGGGCCGCGAGACGCTGCGCGCCTGGGGGCTTGCCGTCTGATGGAATACACACGGGTACATCGCGAGGTGCGCGAGTACGCAGTTTTTGCGCGTAAACTGCGGGTCGAGCCGCTGCGGCAGGTTGGCAGCGTCGTGGCGCCGGACGACGAGCTGGCGAAAGCCTACGCGCGCGCGACCTATGACGAAGAGCGCTGGGTCGAGATGATGATCGTGCGACGGGACGCGGTCATCAGCCTATGGGCTCCCGGCGAGGACACTGACTGAGTCTTTATTCGCTCGTCAAGAGCCTCGCCGACAACAAGCAGTTGCTCGGAATGCGTTACGCAGAATGGTGCACGGCCGCCCCGAGCCTCGAAGCCGATATCGCGGCCGCTGCGATGGGCCTGGACGACATCGGCCACAGCCGGGTGCTCTACGGGTCGCTGAAAGAGCTCGGGTCTCCCGAGGCCGGCACTGACGATCCGGTCACGTATCACAATGTGCCCTATCTCGATCGGCCCTGGGAGGAATGGGCGCAATTCGTGGCCGCCAACGCCGTCCTGGACGGCGCCTTCTCCTTGATGATCGAGGCGCTCGCCGTTGGGCAGGTTGAGGTGTTGCGCAGCCGGCTGAAGAAGATGCTGCAAGAGGAGCAGTACCACTACCTGCACGGACGTAGCTGGATGCGTGAGACGGATGCCGCCGCGCAGGTGCACCAGGCATGGGCCGAGGCGATCGCCTGGATCGGGCCCGAAGGCGGCGATGTCGACCAGCTACAGACAGAGGGCAAGCTCGCGATGGGAGTCAGGGACCTGACCCAACGGCTCGAGGCGCGGCTCGAGGCAAAGGCCCCGCCGGTCTCGGTCGACTGGACGGCATGGGACCCGATCCGCCGCCGAACGGTCGGCGGCAGCATCGATCAGCAGACGCTTGACATGCTGCAGGGACTCGCTGAGAAGCGCTATATGCCGGCCAGTGGCTAGAGAGACCCCCCACCCTAAACTCCCAGTAACCGAGGGGAGGGAAGACGTCACGACTCCGCCGGAGGTCTCCTGTACTTTCTGTCAATCGACGGACACCGAGGTCATTTCGCTGTTCGGGAGCCAGGTGATGACGATGCAATGCCGGTGTCGCAAGTGTGGCAACTACTTCGAGGCGAGCAAGTACTGACCATGGCTGACGGGCCCATCTACAGCTGCTTCTCGGTTGAAAGTATCGCGGGCGTCTACGAAGACATCTATGTGCCGCGCATCTTCATCCCGTGGGCCGGCCTCCTGATCGAGCAGGCCAGTCTGCGCACCGGCGAGTCGGTGCTCGACGTCGCCACTGGGCCCGGGACGGTGGCGCGCCTGGCTGCCGAAGAGGTTGGACCGAAGGGCCGCGTCGTCGCAACCGACATCAGTCCGGCCATGGTTGACATCGCTCGGCGAAAGCCGCGCGTGGCTGGCGGAGCCGAGATCCACTATGTCGTCTCGCCCGCCGCCCCGTTGACGGCGCCCGGGGCCGCGTTCGATGTCGTGACCTGTCAACAGGGCCTCCAATTCTTTCCTGATCGTGGTGCGGCCATCCGCGAGATGTTTCGCGCGCTCCGGCCAGGTGGGCGACTCGTCGCGGCGGTCTGGCGTGAGATCGCGATGCAGCCGATCTTCGACGCGATCAACACTGCCCTGCATGAATGCCTGCCTGCCGAGACGGTAGCGCCGTACGCCGCGCCGTTCCGATGGTCAAATGGCCAGGAGCTTGCCAGTGCCCTGCGTGGCCAGGGTTTTAGGGATGTCAGGGTCGAGGAGCATCGATTGCCGGTTGTCTACGAAGGTGGCGTGCCACAGGCCATGGCCACGCTCGCGGCCTCACCGGTCGCCGCGGCGATTGCGGACATGCGGGAAGAAAACCGCAACCAGTTATGGAACGCCGGCGCGCATCATCTGAAGCCGCATCTCAAGGGTGGCCAGCTTCACGCCGAGATGGTTTCGAATATCGCCACCGCCGCCAAGGAACGCTAGCTCTACCCAGGGGTCGAATGCCTGTTTGCGAACCGCAGTTCGGAGTTGTGCGAGGAATCGGCGGCACGTACGCTACGCCGGCGACCTGTCAGAAAGCCAGCCGGTGACGGAAACGACACCGGTAAGCTCCCGAGGACCGGGGCCGCAAGGTCTCGGCTAGTACGGAGCGAAGGGTCTCTCGGAAACGGGTGACCTGGGCGGCGGAAACGAGTCGCTGGGTCACACCGGCGAGGAGTAAGCCGTAACGACGGGTCGCTTCATTTTTCCTGCAGGTCTGCTGGCTCCTCCTTCCCGAGCCTGGTGGACCTGCGCGCGTCAGGATCGGGCGTTCCGTGCCCGCTCGTGCCTGTTTGTTAGGAAATATTAGAACTAACATCTTCGCAGATCTTTACAAACTGTTGACTGAACGCCTGGAGCGGGTTAGGGTGGGGGGGCCTTGGTGCGGGAACACCAGGGCCGAACCGGCTAGCAGCTCACCCTGGGAGGGAAACTTGACTTTGAATTCACCTGGTTTGCGCGTCCGCCTGTTCTCACGTATCGCATCATTGGCCATTGGCGTCGTCGCCATCTTTGCAGTGGCGGCGACCAGCCAGCCGTTCCCCGCGACGCAGTCCGGGTCTGGCCTAAGCCAGGATCGACTGAACAAGGCCAGGGCGATCCTCAAGGATTCGCCCTTCAACGCAGCCGAGGAGCAGTACCTGAACCGGGCGCTGCCCAATACGACAATCTCGCTGCAGCAGGCCCAGAAGGCCAACCAGTCGTTCGGTGAGGTCCAGAACAAAGGGAACGAGCACGGCGATCAGAACGGCAACGGCGGCTGGCAACTGATCGGACCCACGGTGGGGAACGTTCCAGCTCCGGTGACGTACACGGGGCGGGCGACCACTGACTCCGGTCGCGTGACATCGCTGGCGATCGCCCCAACCTGCGTCCCGGGTAACTGCCGGCTCTATGTCGGCGCCGCCGGCGGCGGCATCTGGATCACGGACGATGCCCTCGCCGTGCCCGCGCACTGGCGATCCTCATCGGCCGGCATGCAGTCCAACTCGATCGGGTCAATCACCATCGACCCCACCGATCGCAGCGGCCGGACCATCTACGTCGGAACCGGCGAGCCCAACGGCTCGACCGACTCTGAAGCCGGCATCGGCCTTTACAAGTCGACCAACGGGGGAGCCAGCTGGAAGCTGGTCGAGGGCAGCGTGCCGGTCAGCCGCGACCGCAGCATCGCGGCCGTTTCGGTCGATCCGGCGAATGCCAACCACCTGCTGATTGGCACCGCCGTCGCCCGGCACGGGCACTCGGCCGTTTATGGCGGACGCCACACGCCGCCCGGAGCGCCCCTGGTCGGCATCTACGAGTCGACCAACGGCGGCCGGAGCTGGACCGCCGCCCTGATCCTGCCGCAGGACACGACCACCCCGAGCACCAGCGGTGGTGACTACTTCAAGGGCGGGATCTCTGACCTCCAGCTCAGCCCGCTCGATCCGACCACGGTCTATGCATCGACCTTCGTGTTCGGCGTGTACCGCCGGGCGCCGCACCTCGATGGCGATACGACGTTCCATCAGGTCCTGTCCGGTAACGATCAGGCCTCGCCATTCGCGTCTCAGGTGGAGCGGGCGCAGATCGCCGTGACCATGAAGAACGGCCACACGCGAGTCTATGCCGGCCTTGGTAACGGCGCAACGGCCGATTCGAACCTCTGGCGGGCAGATAACGCCGACCAACCGGCCGCGGCTCTATTTGGCTCCAAGGCGAGCGGGACTGGCGCCGGCGGACTCTGGAAAGATCTGTCCAACCCGACCCCCGGCACGCCGGGTTATGCCTCGTGGAACTGGTGTGGCGGCCAGTGCTCCTATGACATGCCGATCGCCACGCCGGCGGGACAGCCGGACAACATCTGGATCGGTGCCCAGATGCAGTACGACGACATCGGCCAGGGTGCACCGGGCGCCCCGAGCCCATCGAACGGCCGCACCATTCAGCGCTCGACAACGGCCGGTGAAAGCTTCACGGACATGACGAACGACGTCCAGTCGCCGCCGCTGGGGATGCACCCCGACCAGCATGCGATCGTCTTCGCTTCGTCGAACCCGGATATCGCGTTCATCGGTTCTGACGGCGGCGTGGTGCGGACGAACGGCCACTTCACCGATACCTCGTCCCAGTGCTCGGACCCCAAGCGCCATAACGTCGGTCCGGACCTGGTCGATTGCCGGATGTGGCTCAAGGCGATCCCGACGCGGATCTTCAGCCTGAACGCCGGCCTGGCAACACTCCAGTACCAGCACGTCTCGATCAATCCGCAGAACCCGCGCCATGACGTGATGGGCGGCACACAGGACAACGGCACCTGGGCCTGGAACGGCGTGAACAGCTGGTTCGAGTCGATTGGCGGTGACGGCGGCCTGTCCGCCACCAACGGGACGAATCCGAACGTTCGGATCCACTCGTACACCGGCACGGAGTTCGATATCAACTTCCGTGGCACGTCGACGAATGGCTGGGATTACATTTCCGGTCCGATGCACGTCAGCCCGGAAGCGAGCGCGTTCTACTCGCCGCTCGAGATGGACCAGACTGTGAACGGGACCATCTTTGCCGGCATGCAGCATGTCTGGCGGACCCAGGACAACGGTGGTTCACAGAGTTACCTCGATGCCAACTGCAACGAGATCGCCTACAACGGCAACATCCCCGCTGACGTGGCTGCCCGATGCGGCGACTGGGTTCCGCTCGGCGGGAACGCCGGTGAGGATCCCGGCGATTTGACCGGCCCGGCGTACGGGGCCGATCGCCAGGGATTCTACGTGGTGGCGCTGACGCGCGCCGCGAGCAATCAGAACGTGATGTGGGCGGCGACCAGGACCGGCCGCATCTTCGTCTCGTCGAACGCCCAGGCTCCAGCCGCGTTGGTCCACTTCAACCGCATCGATACGGCGGCGACGCCGGGACGCTTCGTCAGCAATGTCGTGGTCGATCCGACGAACGCGAACCACGCGTGGGTCTCGTACTCCGGCTACAACGCGTTCACGCCGACGACCCCAGGCCACGTGTTCGACGTCCACTACAACCCCGTGACCGGGACGGCGACCTTCATGGACCTCAGCTACAACCTCGGTGACCAGCCGATTACGTCGATCGCGCGCGACAACCAGAACGGAAACCTGTATGCGGCGACGGACTTCGGCGTCCTCGAGCTGCACGCCGGCACGACGGTGTGGCGCCAGGCAGCGAGCGGCCTTCCGCCGGTCGCGGTCTACAGTCTGAATCTCTCTACCCAGGGTCGCGTCCTCTACGCGGGCACGCACGGCCGCGGCATCTACCAGCTGGACCTCAGTGGCGATGCACAGGGTGACAATGGCGGGGGTGGCGGCGGCGGCGACAAAAAGACCGGCTAGCTAGCCGTGGGCGGAGGCCGGGCCCCGAGGCCCGGCCTTCTTTTAGCTCTTCAGCTCGATGGGGATGATGGTGCGCTTGACGAGGTCGGTGCCCCGGAGCAGCTGGGCCTCGGCAGGGATCCCGACCGGCCAGTCCGTCAGGAAGTGCTGGAGCGCGTCGACGCCGTCCAGGGCATGGCCGGCGAGGCTGACAAGGACGTCCTCCTTGAGGATGCCGGCCTTCTGGGCCGGCCCGTCGGAGTCGAGGTTGGCAACCCGGACGCCGGTCTCCTGCTCGAGGTGGTAGTAGCGGGTGACCCGGCGGTGGATCGGCCAGGGCACGCCCGTGATCCCGAGATAGGAGCGGATGACGCGGCCATCCCGCAGCAGCAACGACACGACGCGCTGCGCCATGGTGCCGGGCACGGCGAAGCAGATCCCCTGCGCGGAGGCGATGATCGCGGTGTTGATGCCGACCACGTGGCCGCGGCTGTCGACCAGCGGTCCACCCGAGTTGCCGGGATTGAGCGCCGCATCCGTCTGGATGATGTTCTCGATCGTGCGTCCGCTCTGCGCCCGCATGGTGCGGCCGAGCGCACTGATCACCCCCGTCGTCACCGTCGACTGGAACCCGAATGGGTGGCCAATCGCCACCACCAGCTGGCCCACCTGGAGCCGTCCGGAGTCCCCGAGGCGGGCGTGGGGGAGACCAGTCCCGGAGGCCCGGAGGAGCGCCAGGTCGGTGTGGGGATCCTTCCCGATGAGCTCGGCCTTGATGGTTGACCCATCACGCAGCGTGAGCTCGTACGCCTTGACCGCGCTGGCCACGTGACTGTTCGTGATGGCGTACCCGTCGGGCGTGATGAGCAGGCCGGTCCCGACGCCACTGACCCCGATCACCGCCGGCCCGACGGTGTCGACGACGGAAATGACCGCCTGCGAGTAGGCGTCGAGCAGCTGGGAATCGGAGATCATGGCGCGCTCTTACCCTACGTGGCCGCGCTCAAACAAGCCACTATGATGTTGGCGGGAATGGGAATCGACGAGTCGCTCAAGGGCATCCTCGACTTCAACCGACTGCTGGAAGGGGAGAACCGGAAGACCGATGACCCGGACGACGTCGAGCACTGGCGGGCGGTCTACGCCGACCTTGTGGGATTCAAACAGAAGATGCTGGGCGAGACTCAGGAGCATATCTCGGCGGTCCCTGAGACGGAGAAAGAACTGGGCAACAACGACCTACCCTTCCTCGAGGCGGAGATGGGACGCCTCCAGCGTGGCCTGCAGTTCTGGGAAAACCGACGCAAGGAAATCGGCCGCTGACGTCTGATCGGCCCATTTTGAGATAGGCCATTCGGCGGCCTGCGCGGTCCAGATGGACCCGCGCCGAGCCAGGGCGCGAATAGCAACGAACGCCGAAAGGTGGCCGCGACATGATCGGCTGGAGCCCATGCGGTTGCCGATTCGCTACAAGATCATCCTGCCCTTTGTCGTGCTCCTGGTCTTTGTCGGCGTGGTCGGGACCGGCGTGGCCACGGGACGGCTCACCAACGCCGCAAACGCGGAATTCAACGCCCGGTTGCTCGGGAGCAGCCTCGTCGCGAACCAGACGCTCGGCCAGCTCGAGGCGGATCGCGTGGCGCAGCTTCGGGCCGCCTCAAATACGGTTGGGGTGCCGGAGGCCGTCGCCGCCAAAGACAAGGTGGCGCTGGCCCGTCTGCTGACCCCGATCGCCGCCAACGCCCAGCCGGCCGACCTCACCATCCAGGTGCTCGATCGAGCCGGCGTCAACATGATCACCATCCTCGGAAGCTCGACGGGGACCGCCCCCGCGTATTCGCCCGACCCAACGGACTTCACCAAGGCGCCAGGCGTGGCCAGCGCGCTGGGCGGCCGGAGCGATGCCTTCGGGGACCGGTATCTCTTCCTTTTGGGGAACGGAGCTGACCCCATCCTGTACTGGGTCGGCCCGGTCCGCGTCAACGCGGAGGTTGTCGGCGCCGTCCTGGTCGGCCAGCGACTGACGGACATCGTGCAGGCCGTCCCGGGCACCGCCTTCTACGCCGTCGATCGGCGCCTGCTGACGAGCTCCCTGTCCAGCCCGGCCCCCCTCGAGGCGGGCACCGCACAACTGCTTACCGTCCAGAACACCGCGTCATTCGATAGCAGCGAGGCTGGACACAGCTACCGATCCCTGTTCAGCGTCTGGATCATGCGCGGCACGGTCCTTGGCTACCTCGCGGTTCAGGCCAACGCGGATCCGCTCACCAGCTCGGTCCTCCAGGTTCGCCTGATCCTGACGCTCGTCTTCACCGCGGCCGCGCTCCTCACCCTGCTGGTCGGCGGGGTCACGGCCTCGCTGCTGACGCGGCCCGTGGACCATCTCGTCCGCTCGATGCAGATGATCTCGGCGGGAAACCTGCATCATCGCGCCTCGGTGAAATCTCACGATGAGATCGGCTTTCTTGCCCAGACGTTCAATGAAATGGCGAGCAGCCTCGAGGAGAAGACCGCCGCCCTCGAAGAGACCTACTTCGCCAGCATGGAGGCCCTGGCCCGTGCAATAGACGCGCGGGATCCGTCAACCTACGGCCACTCCTCGCGGGTGGCGGCCATCAGCGTGGAAATCGCGGAAGAGATGGGCTTTTCGGTAAACGACCGCGAGGCGCTGCGCCGCGGCGCGCTGCTGCACGACATCGGGAAGATCGGGATCGAGGACCGCGTGCTGCGCAAGCCCGGACCGCTGAGCTCCGAAGAGTTCCACGACATGCAAGAGCATCCGCGGATCGGCCACGAGATGCTCAAGGGTCTCCGGTTCCTGGCGCCGAGCCTCCCCGGCGTCCTGCATCACCACGAGCGGTGGGACGGTGGCGGATACCCCTATGGGCTATCCCGAGACCAGATCCCGCCGGCGGTCCGCATCCTTACGGTTGCCGACGTCTTCGACGCGATGACGTCGGACCGGCCATATCGCAAGGACATGGGCGTTCATGCCGCCGTCGAGGCCATTCGGCATGACGCGGGTATCCGCTTCGACCCGGAAGTCGTAACCGCGTTCCTGCGCCGGAAGGATGCGATCGTCGCGATGCTCCAGAAGATGGGGAAGGTCACCAGCGAGGCCACCGCTGTCTCGGAGGCTGCCTGATGCCGAGGACGCCGTCTCGGCGCCGACGGCTTCGCCTGCTCCTCATTCCGATTTTCGCGGGAATCTTCTGGGTGACGGCGGTGATCGCGTCGGCGGTTCCCGGATTGCTCGTCCTGGGGGTCAACGTGCATGGGCTCGGGGTTGCGAGCTACGCTGGCGACCCCGGGTTGGCGCTCGCCCCGCTCTCGGAGCAGATCATCAACGAGGTCAACCAGGGGCGCAGGCGTGCTCCGGCCATTACGCCGACGCCGACCAGAACCGGCGCGCCGGCCGCGACGCCCGGGCCGACCGCTACGCCAGGGCTGACGCCCACGCCAAAGGCAACCGTGTTGCCGACGCCGCTGGCAACACCGAAGCCCACAGTGTTGCCGACGGCGCTGCCGACGCCGACGGCGTTGCCCACGCCAAAGCCCGTCCCATCGCCGACCGGGCTGCCACTGCCGCTACCCCCGCTGCCAATCCCGCTGCCCAGCCTGCCGGTGCTGCCGCTGCCTACGCTGCCAGTCTTTCCCTGATCGGCCGCGGCGTTAGCGGCCGACCACGTGGAGGCGCCAGCCGGTGAGGTCGTCGGGCTCCGGGTGCTGGTGGACCTCATTCTGGGGCGCCTCGCTGAGCAACTGCTCGATCTCGCGCTGGCTCTTGATGAAGGCGGTCACCACCTCCGGGTCGAAGTGTGTCCCTGAACCCTTCAGGATCTCGCCCTTGGCGTACTCGAAGGTGCGAGCCGCCCGGTACGGGCGGTCGGACGTCATCGCATCCAGGGCATCGGCGACGGCAAGGATGCGCGCGCCGAGCGGGATCTCGTCCGCGCGGACCTGGTCGGGATAGCCGTGACCATCCCAGCGCTCGTGGTGATGGCGGATCAGAGGAAGCACCGAGTCGAGGAAGTCGATGCCCTTCAGCATGTCGACGCCGATCACGGGGTGCCGCTGCATGCGCATCTCTTCCTCCGGCTCGAGGCGGGCTTGCTTGCGCAGGATATGGTCCTCGATGCCGATCTTGCCGATGTCGTGGAGTACGCTGGCCCGCTTGATCGCGGCGATTTCGTTCTCCTGGCAGCCCAGCGCCTGGGCGAGGATAACGGCGTAGTCGCCGACCCGCTGCGTGTGGCCGTGGGTATACGGATCGCGCGCTTCGACGGCGGCCGCCAGGGCCTCGATCGTCATCAGGTAGGTGTCCTGCAGGCGCGTCAGCGTGGACTTGAGGCTGGCACTCTTCTCGCGCAGGCTCCGCGTCATCTGGTTGAAGGATTCGGTCAGCTCGCCGATCTCGTCGTGCGAGGTGATCGGAGCCTGGTGGTCGAGATCGCCGGCGCTCACCAGCCGCGTCGCTTCAACCAGCCGCTGGACCGGTTTCGTGATTCGCCGGGCGAGCATGATGCCGATCAGCAGCGTGAGGAGCACGCCGGCGAGGAAAAGCACGGCCATGATCAGGCGCAGCTGCCACGTGTCCTGGAGCAGGCCAGCGCTGGACGCCGTCGTGCCGACGTAGCCGAGGGCGACCCCGCGGGTCGTCCAGGGTGAGAGGAGCTCGACGCCCGGGCCGCCGGTGGTACGCGTCATCTCGACCACGCTCGTGGGCGTCACCTGGGTTCGCGTCGGCTGGTCGAGCGCCAACGCGGGCCACTGGTCCGCTGAGACCGGCAGCGATGTGCTGAGCACCTGACCGTGGCTGTCATAGAAGGTGATGTCGTCGTGAATCGCGCCCTTGATCATCGACGCCCCGTCGTCCAGATAGTCGCCCACCAGGATGGCGCCCAGCAGGCTGCCGGTGGAACTCCGAACCGGCTCGGCGGTGAAGATCGCGGGACGCGGCGCCGAGATGATGACGTCCATCTGGAGCGCGCCTCCCGTCAGGAGGAAGCTGAGGCCCGGCCAGCCGCTCAGGTCGTTGTTCTGGGTCACGGTGTCGGCGGTGGCCCCGTGGCCGACGACGCCGACGATCTCGCGACCGTTGGCGTCCACGGTCTCCACGACTGTGTTCGGATGCAGGATCAGGGCCTTCTCGAGCGCCACCTGGAGGGCAGGGGCTTTTGCCCAGGTCTGGCTGAGGCCGTTGCCATTGGTCAGGAGCCGGAGCACGGAGTGGCGCTGCGCGTCGGATGCCTGGACCATCGATTGGGCGGTAAAGCCGTCGTGGATCAGCTGGTTGTCGAACGACTGCTGGCCGCGGGCGCTGAGCTCTCCGGAGGCTGCGATGGTGCCGATCGCCCCGATCGCAAGCGTCAGGAGGGCGAAGGGGAGGACGATCTTGAGGGCCAGGCGGCTTCGAAAGCGAGGCATGGTGACGCGGGTGTAACGTCCAAACCCCGTGGGAGCTTGTGACCGCGTGTGGTCTTACTCCTGGAAGAAGTTCTCCGGGCTGATGTCGAGGAGCGGGACGTAATCGGGCAGATCCTCGGCGAACCGAACGCCGGAGACGGGGAAGATGTAGTCGAGCGGGACCTTCTGGCCGAGGGCCTGCGCCCGATCGAGGAAGGTGGTGGCCAGCAGCATGCTGCGGAAGACCGGCGTCAGGCGGTCACCCCCGGCTCGGGTCCGGTGGAGGAGGGTGACCCGATCGGGGTCACGTCCCGTCTCGGGCAGGAGCACGATGACAAAGATGCGTTCGGGCAGGCTCACGGGGCCAGAATACCGGCTGCTTTGACGCAAGCTTCGCCGCCGACCGCCACTCCTAGAGAATGTGGGCATGACGCCGGCCGAGGCGCGCGACGCCTTCACGCGCCTGCTCCAGGTCCCGGAGGCCGAGCTGGACCTGGCCGAGGGGGCATTACTGATCGCGGCCGAGGAGTACCCGGATCTGCGGCCCGGCGTCTACCTGAACCAGATCGCGCGGATGGCGACCGACCTCAAGCGGCGGGTCCGGACCGAGGTCGAGCCGCAGCGGGTTGTCGAGATCGCCAATGACTATTTCTTCGAGGAGCTGCACTACAAAGGCAACCGCGAAGAGTACTACGACCCACGCAACAGCTATCTCAACGATGTCATCGAGCGACGGGTCGGCATCCCGATCACGCTGGCGGTGCTCTATGTCGCGGTCGGGGAGCGGGCCGGGCTGCCGGTGCGCGGCGTTGGGATGCCCGGCCATTTCCTGATCAAGTACACGCCGGCCGCGAAGGGCGTCGAGATTTTCATCGATGCCTTCAATGCTCGGACCATGACCCGCGCCGAATGCGCGAAGATGCTGCAGGAGATGTATGGGGAGGCGGTCGAGATGCGGCCGGCACTGTTGCAGCCGGCCGCCAAGCGGCAGATCCTGGCGCGCATCCTGAATAACTTGAAGAGTCTCTACATGTCGCGCAACGACCTGCCGCGCGCACTGGCCGCGAGCGACCGGATCCTGCTGGCCGACCCGCACCTGACGTCGGAATGGCGGGACCACGGGATGCTCCAGCTGCAACTGCACCGCGATAGCGGGGCGCTCAAGGACTTCACGCGATACCTCGGCATCCGCCCGGAACCAGAGGATGCCGCTCGCGTCAAGCAATTGCGCGGCGACCTGATCAGCCGGCTCAATTGAAGCACCTCGGGCTTTCGCTTCGCGATGGCGTACTGTTCGGCCTGATCGGCGGGGCATTCGGCATCGTCATCCTGGCGGGCGCGGTCTACATCGCGCGGGAATATCCCCTGAGCCAGTTTTCGTCGCTGACCGGCACGGTGCTCAGCTTCCTGATCTTTGGCTCGGCCGGCCGGAAGATCGCGATCGCCACGAGGAGCACAACGGTCGCCTGGCAGACCGGCGCGATCGCCGGCGGCGTCAGCGAGTTGATGCGAACCGCGGCGATCTCGCTCATCCTGAGCTTCTCGCCGGCCGGGCAGGCAGCCTTCACCCACCTCAGTGCGGCCGAGCAGCACGCCGCCTACGACCCGGTGACCCAGATCTCGAACCTGGCGATCTACCTCGGGGCCGGGATCGTCTTCGGTGGCCTGGCCGCCTGGTTGGGCGCCTGGTCGCTGCTGCGCTTCGGGCCACCTGCTTCGCCAGACGTGTAGGTGGTTACGTCACGATTGGGTGGAGTCGCCGGAGAAGCGGAACCAGTGCGAGGAACGCGACGACCAGGATTGGTGGACCTGTCCGGAAACTCTGCTGCACGTAGTACGGATTGTCCGTCGTGCGCAGCCAGTGTTGGTCGTCGATGGCAATCAACGTCAGGTGGCCTCGCCAGAGCTTTGCGTAGGTGGGCATGCCAATCAGGAACTTGTCGCGATCGGCCGGTTTCATCAGGACTGTCGATATGAAGACCGGGCCCGCGGAGGTGAATCGCATCGGGTACTGGTCGCCTGACGGATCCGCGATGGCGTTCACAACCAGGGGCTGATACACGTAGCAAAAGTCAGTGGTTGAGGGCACGATGAAGCAGGCGCTGGTCGCCCGTTGATAGGCATGGGCGGCGCTATCAGCCCGATAGGCCTCGACCAGTGCGGTACCGCCGACGGCGAGGAAGATCGCGTCAAGAGCGAGGGCGCAGACGGTTGCGATCCGCAGCGGTCCGCCCGCGCGAGTCGGTCCGCTCGCGCCGGGGACCGGCAGGTCGAGGAAGGTTTCGAGCGTGCGCAGCTGCATGCGGGTCCAGAGGTTCCGTGAGACCTTGAAGGCGACGTCACCGTTTGTCTTGAAGACGAGATTGAGCGGTCGACCCTCTTCCGTGACCTCCGTGAGCTCCGCAAGCCGGCAGCTCTTGTAGATGCCCCAGACACTGATGGCCTCGATCTGGTCGTCGCCGACGATGAGCCGAACCCGGCGGAAACGACGCCAGCCCATCAGCAGGAGCCCGACCGCCAGCACGCCGAAGATCGAGGCGCTATTCCAGAGCAGGCTCCCGCTCGGCCGGCCAATCGCCAGCGACTCGCCAAGGGCCAGGTACCCGGTAAAGATGATGGCGAATCCCAGCACGATGAGGTCACTCCAGTTGAGGAGCGGATCAGGGCGCAGGGTGACTGTCGGCCCTGGAGTCTCCTCGGGCTGCGGTTCGGGCTGAGCGAGCGCCATGCAGCTACAACGGGGGCGGCCGCCCCGCCTTTGGCGGCCAAGTAAGATAGTCCGGATCGCGCTAGACGGGGAGTTAGCGGTGCCCTGTACCCGCAATCCGCTACAGCGGGGTTGAATTCCCCTCTGCGGGGTGCGCTATCCGGAGTCGTGCGTGGTGTGACTGCGTTGATGGCCTGGTCCTGCGCGACCTGGTTCCGTGAACCCTGTCAGGTCCGGAAGGAAGCAGCAGTAAGCGGGGTGCCGGGGGCGCCGCAGCCAACCGGGCTTGAGTGGTCCACGATGTGCGCCCGGGCAGCGTTACAACAAAGAGGGGTGCGCGGTCACCTAAGGCTTGTCGCGTACTTCGAGATCGAGTTGGTTGAAGGTGCAGGTATTGAGACGAGTGTGGTCGGGTGCCGTATGCCACGCGCCGTCACGGACGGAGATGTGATGCATCTCGTCGATCAGGATGCAGCGCCAGTTATCGGGTGAGCCCGGAGGACCAATGCCGCTGGCGCTCCCGCCCCCAAACTGATAGAAGAGGGCCTGGCGCTCGTGGCGCCTGCTCACACCGATCGCATGAGGACACATCTCGCGCTCAAATCCGCGGTAGGTGGCGAGCACCTGCTGCCGCTTCTCGATCGCCTCGCGGATCAGGGTGTAGTTGTCCATCGTCAGTGCGCAGGGTTTGGATACTCGAACTGCGATGCGATCCAATCTCCAGTGTAGTAATCGATCGCGACCCATTCCGAGCTGCTTACGCAGTTTCCGGAGCAAGCGATTTCCCAATGGCCGCTGAATGTGACCAGCCAGGTCCATTTGTGCACGGGGAGCCCGAATCCGGTATCGAAGTTTTGCCTGACCTCGGTGGAGAGGACGCTGGTCGCGGCCGTACTGACGTGGGTACGGGCGATACGAACGGCATTGTCCTGGGACAGCCCGCGCCCAGGACTCTGACTCAGTAGGACAACCACCACGATCGCGGCGATCGCGAGGACCCCGGTCACGGCGCTGATGAGGATGAGACGCCGGGAGCGGTCGGCCGCCAGGGATGGCGTCATGGTCTTGGGCGAGTAACGATCCTACGCCGGGCCGTCTTGCCTGTAAACCAAAAGCACGCCCAGCCACACTAGGGTGTATGCAGATGGCTTCGGAGGCGATCTTGAGCGACCAGGACGCGTTCGAGCAGGCCGTACGAGCCGAGAGCCGGCCACTCTACGGCCTGGCGGTCTCGATCCTCCGGAACAGCCCGGAAGCGGAAGACGCGGTCCAGCAAACCATGGAGCTGGCCTGGCGATCCTGGAACACGCTGCGTGATCCCAGCCGCCGCGCCGCGTGGCTGAAGACCATCTGTGTCCGGCAGTGCTTCGGGATCCGGCGCCGGCGCTTTGGGCTCCTGCCCCTGTCGGAGGAGGAGCGCGACGAGCGGCCGTCGATCGCCAGCGATCCGGATCTCGACCGAGCCTTCGCACGCCTCTCGCTTCGCCAGCGGGCCGTCATCCGGCTTCACTATCGCGACGGCTACACCCTCGACGAATGCGCCGCGCTGATGGGGTGCCGGCCTGGCACCGCCCGATCGCAACTCAACCGTGCACTAACAAAACTTCGTCAGGAGCTTTCCCATGTTGAATAAAGAACCGATCGAGCCTCGGCTGCAGCGTTACCTCGCGGAGGTCGATCACCAGGTCCCGCCGGTCGGGATGGAGCAGCGGATCCTCCGGCTGACCACCCAGGCGCACGAGCCGGCGCGGCGCGGCTCGTTGTCTCGGCAACTTCTGGCCGCGGCAGCCGTGGCGATCTTTGCCGGTACCCTGGCTACCGGCGTTGCGCTCCGCAATCATGCCTTTGGCAATCCCGTGCCAGCCTCGCAGCCGAGTTCCAGCATGCATGCCATCTCAATCGGGACAGATGGCGGTGGCGATTGGGTCGTGAGCCGGTCGCTAGATCTAGGCCGGTCGCCCAAGCCAACGACGAATGTGCTGTACCACACGAGTGATGGCGGACAGACCTGGCAGGACCGGCTCCAGTTCACAGGCATCTACGACGGGATGAGCTGGAGTGCCGATAAGCGGCAAGGGGTCGTCTGGACGTTTGATATGACGAGGCCATGCGGTGCGGCGACCACCTGCTTGAAGCCGAGCAACCAGGTGCTGACAGTCTTTGCGACCACCGATGGTGGGTCTCACTGGACACAGCAGCCATCGCGGCTATTTGGCATGTCGTCACAGACGTACTTCCGAGGAGTGACCGGCTGGGTTGTGAGCTCTGGCGAAATCGCCATGGGCCAGTCGGTACCGGAACAATGGGCGCTCTATCGGACTGACGATGCGGGTGCAACCTGGGCCAAGGTCGGACAGATCCCCTTCAACGGTTCCCTTGGTGGGGTAGGCGTATTCGGCCATACGTCCGGAGTCGGCGAGACCAACCTTGAATTCCTCACCAAAAAACACGGCTGGTACTCAGCCGGCACCGTCGTCGCAGCCGGCGCCTCAGGTCTGGTGGAAACCAATGACGGTGGCAGCACCTGGAACGCCGTGAGCGTTGTCAGGCCCACGGGCACGGACGGCAAGGCTATGGTGTACGGCTATCCGGTGTTGCTCAGCGACGGAACCGTCCTCCTGCCTGTCTTTTTCGGAACGCTCTCGAGCGATGGGAACAGCTACAACGTCGAACGTCAGTACATCTACACCAGCGCGGACGGTGGTCAAACCTGGGCGAACCCACGCGCACTCGAGTCGAACGGCATCCGGCCGACCGGTAACCAATGGCAGAACTTCTATCTCGACGCCAATCACTGGTGGTTCACGACGACCAACCAGCGCAGCTCAGGTGAGCCGGTCCCGCAGGCCGGCCCGGGTGTGGCGCGGACCTTTGATGGCGGCAAGACGTGGCAGGTCTTCAGTGCCAAGAACTCGCCGATCATCTTGCAGATGACGTTCACAGACGCCAACAACGGCTGGGCCTTCGCGATCGCGGGACCAAACGATACAACCAATGAACTTCTACGCACGATCGACGGAGGTGCCCATTGGCGCCAGGTGCAGGTGCCTTAGCAGGTAGGTGGGTCAGGCGGCGCGGCGGCGAGGGGCAGGCTGCAGGGTACCGCGAAAGATGGTGGCGGCGACCTTGAAGAAAATCGCCGCCAGCGGCAAGGTGCCCTTGAGCCCGGAGGAGCTCGCCGATATCATTGCGACAGAGGCGATGACGGAAATTGGCGCAGACGGGATGGGGAGTCGGAAATCGCCCATGTCGTTTTCAAGGTCTTCGTGAAATCGACCGAGAAGTCTGAGGAACCGGCGAAGGCGGGAGCGAAGGGCGCCGCCGAGGAGGGCGCTTTCCGATAGGGCCGGCGGCTAAGCTTCGCCGCGTGCGTCCTCGGCAACCCGATCCACAAATACCGCAGTACGGTGAAAGGTCACTGGCGGATTTGTTGCCGGCAATATTTAGGGTCGAGAAGGGGAGAGAGATTCCAATTCTCGGGATCGAACCAGCGGCGCGGGTTTGCCTGCTGCTCATCGATGGGCTCGGGTGGGAGCTGCTCCGTACCAATCGGGAGACCGCACCGTTTCTTCACTCGCTGGCGCAGGAGCCCGTGACGGCCGGCTTCCCGGCAACAACGGTGGCGAGCATCAGCTCGCTCGCGACCGGCTTGCCACCGGGGCAACACGGGCTGGTTGGGTACACGATGGCCATCCCGGGTCAGACACGCGCCCTCAATGTGCTGACCTGGTCGCTCTACGGCATCGGACCGCGCGTCAGCCTTCTCGACCAGTTCGTTCCGGAGCAGGTGCAACCGGAATTGACCATGACGGAGCGCGCCATGCAGCGCGGGATTCGCGTGACACGCATCGGGCCGCCCGTTCACGACGGCTCGGGTCTGACTAGGGCCGTGTGGCGCGGGGGACAGTTTCGGGCGGCGGAAACGCTGGAGGGGGTCATGGCGACGGCCCTGGGCGCGCTCAGCGCCACTCCGAGTTTCGTCTACGCGTACCATCCGCGGCTGGACACGGCCGGCCATGTCTACGGCGTCGCGTCACAGGAATGGCGCGACGAACTCGCCTCGATCGACCGGAGCGTGCGGGCGTTCGCCGATCGCCTTCCGCCCGGCAGCCTCCTCGTGGTTACGGGAGACCATGGGATGGTCGACCTTTCGGTCGACCAGCGCCTGGATGTGGCCGACCACCCAGAGTTACGGGCGGGTGTTCGACTCCTGGCGGGCGAGGCGCGGGCGCGCTATGTCTACACGCAACCGGGTGCCCATGCCGATGTCCTTGCTACCTGGAGAGGGACGCTTAGCGACCGGATGTGGATCTGGACGCGCGAAGAGGCGATCGCAACCGGCGCCTTCGGACCAGTCATCGGACCGAACGCCGCCGAGCGGATTGGGGATATCGTCGCGGCCGCCTACGCGCCGGTCGGCATTGTTGAGCGCGAGGTCGATCCCGCCCAGACCCGGCTGATGGGGCACCATGGATCATTCACGGCAGCTGAGCAACTGGTGCCCCTTCTGCTCTTTCGGCGGTAATCAGGCGGTGGCGGAACGGTGCGCGGCGCTGGCGTGCGGCTGGAGGGTCGCGAGATGGGCTGGGATCGCCGCAGGCAGCCGCAGGACGAAGGTGCTGCCCTTCCCCGGCGCGCTTTGCTCGAGCTTGAGCGACCCGTTGTGGCGCTCAGCGAGTTCACGGCTGATGTAGAGACCAAGGCCGGTTCCGGGCTGGGGACCGATGGCGGCGTCGTCGATACGATAGAAGCGCTCGAAGACCTTCTCCTGTCGCTCTGGGGGGATGCCGATGCCGCGGTCCTGCACGGTCACCGCCGGACCGCCGTCGTCGGTCACCGTGACCTTGAGCCATGGCTTCCCGGAGCTGTACGTCAGGGCGTTGTTGATCAGGTTGTCGATGACGCGCGCGATCTGCTCTTTGTCGGCATCGACGATCACGGGTTCGAGCGGCTCGTCATAGGTCATCTCGGCCTTGAGCAGGCCGACGCGCGCCTCGGCACGGGCGATCGCCTGGCGCGTCATCTCGCGCAGGTCAACCGTCATCACCTCGGTCGGCACGGTCCCCCCCTCGATGCGGGCGGCCGTCAGGAGGTCGTCGACGATCCGATTCAGCTCGGCGGCCTTCCCGATCAAGACGCTGATTGGCCGCTCCCATTTGTCGGGCGAGATACTGCCGTCCTGCAGCATCGAGAGATAGCCGTAGATCACCGAGAGCGGGGTCCGCAACTCATGGGCGGCCATGCTGAGGAAGGCGCTCTTGCTCTTGCTCGCCTCCTGGGCTTCCGCGAACAGGATCTGCGACTGCTTGAGGAGGTCCTCGGTGCGCATGTTGGCCTCAATCGTGTTCAGGACGACGCCGATGCTGTCGGTGAGCTGATCGAGAAAATCGAGGTAGGTTTCGCTGAATGGCTGGATCGACGCCAGCTCGATCACGGCCTTGGTCCGGCCCTCGAACAGGACGGGCAGAACCACGATGTTCGCCGGCGAGGATTGGCCGAGGCCGGAGCGGATGCTGACGTAGCCGGCTGGCACGGTGCTCAACAGGATGCGGCGGCCGTCGCGGGCGCACTGGCCGACCAGTCCCTCGCCCCACCGGAAGGCCTGGATCTCGCCGTTGTGGGCCTGGTACGCGTAACCGGCCGCGAGGCGGAGGTACGGCTCGTCGACGTCCCTCGCGTCCACGATGTAGAAGGCGCCGTGCTGGGCCGACACCAGCGGAGCGAGCTCGGCCAGAATCAATTCCGCCACCGTGGCCAGGTCTCGCTGGCCCTGCAGCATGCGGGTGTGCTTGGCGAGATTCGTCTTGAGCCAGTCCTGTTCGGTGTTCTTCTCTGTCGTCTCCCTGAGGTTGCGGATCATCTCGTTGACCTTGTCCTTGAGCAGCGCCACTTCGCCACTGGCCTGGACGCCGACGGATCGGGTCAGGTCGCCTTCGGTGACGGCGGTGGCGACTTCCGCGATGGCGCGCACCTGGTTGGTCAGCGTGGCCGACAGCTGATTGACGTTGTCAGTCAGGTCCTTCCAGGTGCCGGCGGCACCGGGGACCCTCGCCTGGCCACCGAGACGGCCCTCAACACCGACCTCGCGGGCGACCGAGGTGACCTGCTGCGCGAAGGTGGCGAGCGTATCGGTCATCTCGTTGATCGTGTCGGCGAGCGACGCGATCTCGCCCTTGGCCTCGAAGACGACCTTGCGGCCCAGGTCGCCGTCGGCGACAGCGGTGACGACCCGGGCGATGCCACGCACCTGGTCGGTGAGGTTCCCGGCCATCATGTTGACGTTGTTGGTGAGGTCTTCCCAGGTGCCGGCGACCCCCTTCACCTGGGCCTGGCCGCCCAGCTTGCCCTCGGTGCCGACCTCGCGCGCCACGCGTGTGACTTCGGAGGCAAAAGCATTGAGCTGATCGACCATGACATTGATGGTGTTCTTCAGCTCGAGGATTTCGCCCTGGACGTCGACCGTGATTTTCTTGGAGAGGTCGCCCTTCGCGACAGCGGTCGTCACCTCGGCGATGTTGCGGACCTGGGTCGTCAGATTGGCGGCAAGCTGGTTGACGTTGTCGGTGAGGTCCTTCCAGGTTCCGGACGCACCCGGGACATTCGCCTGGCCCCCCAGGCGCCCCTCGGTACCGACCTCGCGGGCCACGCGCGTGACTTCGCCCGCAAAGGCGTTGAGCTGGTCGACCATGACGTTGATCGTGTCCTTGAGCTCGCGAATCTCGCCGCGGACATCGACGGTGATTTTCTTCGAGAGGTCGCCGGTCGCGACGGCGGTCGTCACCTCGGCGATGTTGCGCACCTGGGCCGTCAGGTTGGCGGCCATCACGTTGACGTTGTCGGTCAGATCCTTCCAGGTACCCGACGCGCCGGGGACGCTCGCCTGACCCCCGAGGCTGCCTTCGGTGCCAACCTCGCGAGCCACACGGGTGACTTCCGAGGCGAAGGCGTTGAGCTGGTCGACCATGACGTTGATCGTGTCCTTCAGCTCGAGGATCTCGCCCTGGACGTCAACCGTGATCTTCTTGGAAAGGTCGCCCTTGGCGACGGCGGTCGTTACGTCGGCGATGTTGCGAACCTGGGCGGTCAGGTTGCCGGCCATGAAGTTCACGTTCTCGGTCAGGTCCTTCCAGACGCCACCAACGCCGCGGACCTGGGCCTGGCCGCCGAGCTTGCCCTCAGTCCCGACCTCGCGGGCCACGCGCGTGACCTCCGAGGCGAAGGCATTGAGCTGATCGACCATGACGTTGATCGTGTTCTTCAGCTCGAGGATTTCGCCGCGGACGTCGACCGTGATCTTCTTCGAGAGGTCGCCGGTCGCGACCGCGGTGGTGACTTCGGCGATGCTGCGGACCTGGGCGGTGAGGTTGCTCGCCATCGAGTTGACGTTGTCGGTCAGGTCCTTCCAGACGCCCGCGACCCCCTTCACCCGCGCCTGCCCGCCGAGCTTACCCTCGGTCCCGACTTCCTCGGCGACGCGGGTGACTTCAGAGGCGAAGGACCGAAGCTGGCGAACCATCGAGTTGACGGTGCGGGCGGTCCGGAGGAACTGCCCCTCGAGGGGCCGGCCGTCCATCTCGAGGTCCATGGTCTGGAACAGGTCGCCCTCAGCGACCGCCCCGATGACCCTGGCGACCCCGGACAGGTTCTTGGCGTTGCGCTGATTGAGCTCGATGATGTCGTTCAGCTCGGCTGCGAGCTTTCCCATCATCCCGGTCGACGTGACCGGCACCCGAACTGAGAAGTTGCCCTTCTTGAGTTCGCGGAGGACGGTCAACAGGACGGTGGTGTCCTCGGTCGTAAGGGCGGTTGCCGACCTTGCGGCGCGGCCTAGTGTCCCCTTAGGCACGGCCTACGGTATACGGGAATCTGTCGTGAAAGTCAACCAAAACAGGATACCGGACCCGCTCCTTCATCGGTCCAGTTTACGGTGCGATTCGAAGGGCAGAGGCTGGTCGCGTGAGCCTCTAACTTTTGCTAGCGGTACCGACTGGCTGCAGGGCAACCTCGTTTAGCCGGCCGCTGTGGACGTCGAAGACGAAGCCGCGGATCTTGTCCTTTTTGGGGATGAACGGGCTTGACTTGATCCGTCCGACGGAGGAGCGGATGTCCTTCTGGAGATCAGAAAACGCGTCGAACGCGAACCCCGGCCGGATGCCGGTCTCGTCTTCGATCTTGGACCGCAGCTCGTCGTCCTTGAAGGTCAGCATGCCGCAATCCGTGTGATGAATGAGGATGATCTCTTCCGTCCCAAGCAGTCGCTGCGAGATCGTGAGCGAGCGGATCACATCCTGGGTGACGACCCCGCCGGCATTGCGGATGATGTGGGCGTCGCCCTCGTTGAGGCCAAGGACCTTCGCGGGGTCTAGTCGAGCGTCCATACAGGCGACGACCGCCACCTTCTTCGCCGGTGGCATCGGATGGCCGCCCTTGAACGAGTTGGCATAGCTCTCGTTGTTCTTCAGCAGCTCATCAGTTGCGCTCATGGAAATCCTCCTCAGGAATACGTCGACGCTAACAAAACAGGCAGGTGTCAGAGTGCGCGCGGACATCGAGCCGACGTGCAACGTCGGAAATCGACCGCGCGGCGCCGCGTCAAATTTGAAGTCGCCATTGAGTTCCTGACACCATAGCAGGCTGTCTGGGCTAGGCTTGAGGCGAGGGATAAGCCTTCAATGTTTGAGCTCATCACCGCACTTTTCCTCGTCGCGGTAAGCGTTCCTTACGGCTATATCTTGCTGACGGGCAGGTGGCTCAACTGGCGCTTTAGACCTACGAGGGCTGCAGGCACGGCGCGGTACCCGCGACGGACTGCGGCCGGCATGCTCCTTGTCCTGCTCCCGCTTGCTGTCGATAGCGCCGCCGGCTCATTGTTCGGGCCGACCACGGCCCCCGGCCACATTTTTGGGGTGGTTATCAGAGGTGGGATGCTCCTGTTGATTTTGCTTGGCGCGGTGTTGGTGTTAACGGGAGCTATGGTCAGCACTTCGGACGCCGCCCCTAGGCGTTATAAGGTCGAGGGCTGGCCGCCCCCAGCGGCGTCTGGATCAGGTAAGAGGTAGACGCTATTCGAAGGGTGTGCCGAAACGCTCGGCGGACGCGACTTCATTGAGGGCCTTCCGCTTCTTCTTTCCCTTGCCCACGGGCCGCTTGGGGTAGCCGAAGGGAAGCACAGCGAGCGCCTGGTAGCTATCGGGAAGGCCGACCAGCTGCGCAATCCGCTCGAGTCCGCCGAATCCGACCCAGTTCGAACCGACGCCGTCGGCCCAGGCTGTCAGCATCATCGACTGAATCGCCCGACTGGCGTCCGACACCGCGATCGGATTTTCTCTCTCGGCTGCAACCACGATGGCCAGCCTGGCCGGGCCGAGATAGGGGCCGGTTCTCGCCAACCCGGCCATCTCCCGGATGGTCTCACCCTTGCGCACGATGACGAAGTGCCAGGGCTGCATGTTCGAGGCGCTTGCCGTCAGGCGGCCGGCCTCGACGATGCGACGCACGACGTCGTCCGGGATGTCCTTGTCCTGGTATTCGCGCACGGCCAGCATCGTCCGGACGGCCTCGAAGACGGAGTTGACCATGGAGATCATCTTATGGGGTCTGGATGTCGATGACGAGGCGCGTCGGGCCGCTGAGTTCGGACGCCCGCATGCAGGCGGGTTGCGAGAGCCCGATGCCCCAGCTCAGGACGCTTTCGAAATCGCCGAGTTGTGCGGCCTCCTGAACGACGGGGAGCCCGGATTTGATGTCGGTGCTCTTCGTATAGGTCGGGTACGCCTTGCCACCATGGAAGACGAGCTTGAGGCCGGCCGATCCCTGCAGCGTGACCGGCTGCCCGCTGGCCTCTTTGACGAAATGGGTGGACGCCTGTCGGGTGAGTGTGTAGGTCGGGACCGGGCCGGCGGCGAACTGGAACACGATCCGGTCATAGCCCGGCTGGTGTGCGATGCGGATGTCGGTCAACTGGCCGGGTGCCGTCCCCGTCGGGGTACCACCGCTGAGGTCAGCGCATGTGAAGGCGCCGAGCGCGGTGGCGGCCGGTGAGGGGGACTGCGTCGGCAGCGGCGTCGGAGCCAGGGAGGGCGTGATGGACGGGTGCGAGGTATCGAAATCGATCACGAGCCGAGCCGGATTGGTCAGCTGCAGGACCCGGAAGCAGGTGGGTGAGGCCAGCCCGATGCCGTAGGTCAGCTGGTGTTCGAAATTGCCGACCTGGGCGATCTGCCGGGCCGACCCAAGCTTGGGCTGGCTGTCCTGCGAGGTGGTCGCCGGATCGGTTGCGCGGAGGATCACCTTGATACCGGCGGCGCCGTCGAGCGCCACGGGCTGGCCGCTCGCGTCCCTGATGAAGGTCGCGGAATCCTGACCAACAACGTCGAACGACGGGATGCCGGCGGTGAACTGGAAGACGACCCGGTCATAGCCGTCGTGGCGGGCCGCGCGGATGGAGGTAAGTCCCGTGGTGACGTCCAGATTGCCGCCGCTGACGGAGCTGCAGCTGAAGGGCTGCAGGGTCGAGCTCGGCGTTGGCGAGGGCACGATGACTTGAAGGGCGGAATGAACCACGTTGACGACGGTCGCGGAGTTGCGCAGCCCGAGAGCCACGACGGCAACGAGGACCAGGGCACCGGCCAGCGCAAGCTGGGGCGCCATCGCGTTGCGAGCGCGCGGCGTGCCAGCGTCGCGGATGCGGTCGCGAAGCCCACGCGGGAATTGGGGAGTCCGGGCGGCCTCGTGGTGAAGGTGCTCCCGCAGCTCTCGCTCGAACCTGTCGCTCATCCGATTCCCTCCTCTGAGCCGGTCAACTCGCGTAACCGGCGCAGCGCTGTCTTCAATCGCGATTTCATCGTGTCGACCGGTACGCCCAGCGTCTTCGCGGCATCCTCGACGCTGAGGTCCTGGTAGTAGTGCAGGACGACCGCCGCGCGCTGTTCGGGCTTCAACTGGTCGAGCGCGCGGCCAAGGTCCATGCGTGTCTCGGTCGAGACTTCACGCTTGCCGCCACCGAGTCGGCCGAACCGTTCCGCCAACGCTTGAAAGCGGTGTCGCCGCCGATAGGTCGAGATCGCCTCGTTGGTCGCGATCCGGTTGAGCCACGGACCGGGTTCCTCGTCGCGAAGGCTACCGATCTGCCGCCACGCCTTGAGGAACGTCTCCTGGGTCGCATCTTCCGCCAGCGCCTCGTCCCGGAGGATCATGCGCGCCGTCCGCAGCACCTGGAGGCCATAGCGGTCGACCACCTCCTGGAAGGCGTCACGATCGCCATCGCGCCAGCGCTCGATGGTGCGGCCAAGGACGGGGTCCATGAGCATGCCCATCGTATAGACGTCGCGAGGCCTGTGAACGGGTGAAGGGGCATCAAAGACCCCTCTCCCTCCCCTGCAAGCAGGGGAGGGAGAGCATCCAAACCAATGGGAGCCGAGGCGAATTCATTTCCTCGCGATAACGCGCAGGCCGGCAAGGGTCAGGCCGCCGGTCAGAATCAGCAGTCCGAGGACGATCCGGGCCAGGGGAAGGCCGCCGCTCGGGGTGGGCGTTTGCGCGTGGCCGGTGGTTGCGAGGTCGGACGGGCTATTGGCGGCGACCTGCGTCACGGGAGCCGCGCTTGGGGCTGTGGTCGCGCTCATGGGTGCCGCAGCCGGTGTGCCGGTCGGCGTCTGAACGTCGATCGCCAGGCGCATCGGCATGGTCAGCTCGATGACCCGGAAGCACGCCGGGGTCGCGAGCCCAACGCCGTAGCTTGCGACGCGCTCGAAGTTCCCGATGTTGGCGACTTCACGGATCTCCGGCAGCGCAGCCTTGATGTCCGACGGGACGCCGCTGCCGACGGCCGTGTTCTGAAATACCGCCTTGATGCCCGCCGAGCCGTCGAGCCTGACGGGCTGGCCGCTGGCATCCCGGATGAAGGTCGACGACGCCTGCCGGGTCATAGTGTAGGCCGGAATCGCGCCCGCCGCGGATGGGGCGAAGTCGATCACGAGCCGGTCGTAGCCGGTGTGACGAGCGACGCGGATGGCACTAATTGTGCCGGGAACCCCGCTGACCCCTCCCGATTTGTTTCCGCAGGTGAAGGCGGCCGGCGTGTCAGCCGACGCCGTGACGATGCCGCCCGCCGCCGCCGCCGTTGCCGCCGCCGCCAGTGAGATCAGAAAGTGCCGGCGCATGACTTGTTCCTCCTATGAGTTCGCGGTTATGACGGGCTTTGCCGTCCACTGCGATAGACGCCGCGAAGGAGTTGAAGGGGTGAAGGGGGATGCAACCATGCCGTAACGGCCGGGCGGTCCGGCCGCGGGAGTGGAGGCTACTCCTCGCGCAGGAGCTCGACGAGGCTTAAGCGCTGGATCGTCGCCCCTGCCGTCAGCACGGCGACGATGGTGATGCCCATGACGGCGCCCGCCAGCACGGCCAGTTGAGCACCCGGCACGGCGAGCCGGTCCGGTGGAATCGTGAACAGCGGCGTCAAAATCTGGACGAAGAGAACCGCCATCCCGAGGCCGACCAGGCCGCCGAGCACGAGGCTTGAAACGGAGACCACGCCGGCTTCGCCGAAGAGCAGGCCGCGGACGCTGGCCATCGGCATCCCGAGTGCTCGCATGGTCACGTACTCCTTGCGGCGCTGCAGCAGCAGGCCAAAGATGAAGATCGCAATCCCAGCGGCGCCCATCAGGATCGCAAAGAGTGACTCGAGACCGCCTAGACCACGGAGGTTGAGCGATGCGAGCGAGGACTGATCGCGGTTGACCGCGGTCGCGGTCGTGTCCACCCGGAGCGGCACTGTTTGTCCAGGCCCCGCCTGTAACGCCGTCACGACACGGGCGACGCTGGCGTCGTCGGGCTGCGCCAGCTTGAGGAGGAAGAATTCGACCGTGGAGCGATGGGTGATCGCCTGAAAGCCTGCGACGTTGGCAACCAGGTCGATCCCCTGGGGAAAGCCCGGAAAGTTCTTGAAGCGGCCAACCGCATGGAAGGTCGCTGGCACTGGCTTGCCGGTCAGCGGCTGCACCTGGATGTTGACCGGATCGCCGGTCTGCACATTGAAGGTTCTGGCGAGCTCATCCGAGATCAGGATGCCGTTGGGATCCGATGCGAGACCGTTAAGTGCGGAGGCCGCGGGGCTTCCGATGAAAAACGAATCCGGGAACGAGGCGACCTGCCGGATCGAGGATGGGTCGACGACGGCCATGACCCGTTTGTCGGTGCCGACAATTGCGGTGGCGTTGGTCACGGGGCTGACCGCCGTGACGCCGGGAAGCTGCAGGCTCGAGCCGAAGGCGGCCGGTTGAGCGTTCAGAACGCTGGGCGTCACCCGGAGATCAGAGCCGATCGTGAAGCGGGCGTCGGCCAGCTTCTCTACCTGGTAGGTCGACACGAAGAGGGCGAGGCTGACGCCGAAGGCGACGGCCAGGCTGATCGCGATCATCCCGGAGGCGAGGGCCTGCGAGCGTCGCCGCAAGCCACGGAGCAAGGTGCCGCGAGTCAGCGGACCAAACCGGCGGTCGCGGCGATCGGGGATCCGGTTCATGAGGCCGAGGAACAGGCGAACGCCGAGCAAGGTTGCCCCGAGCCAGCCGAGCAATGGGGCGAGGAGAACGTAAAAGGAGAGCGAAACGGATTGCCCTTCGCTGCTGGTCGGCCGGTATCCGCCGGCTAGATAGGTGATGCCCCCGACGATCGCGGCGGCCGCCAGGAACACGAGATCCAGGCGAAGGCGCAGCCAGGCTGGAACCTCCTGTTCGGCATCCATTTCCCGACCTTCGCGGACGACCTCGCGCGTGAGGGCGCGGCGTCCCGGCAGGTACAGGGCGAGTGCCGTGGTGAGCAATCCAGCCGCCAGCGAGAGCCCCACCGAGAAGATGAAGGTACCCGGAGTGGCGCTGGTCAGCGAGGTTCGGCCGAATAACAGGAGAAGTGCCAGGAAGCCCAGGGCCAGCCCGACGAGTGATCCGAGGATGCCGACGGCGATGGTGTTATAGGTGAGCGCCTGGAGCAGTTGTCCCGAACCCGCGCCACGCGCGCGCAGCGTGGCACGTTCGCGCCGCTGACCCTGGGCGAGCAAACTCCCGGCGTACCGGGAGAGGTAGGCGGCCAGTAACACGCCGGGAAGACCAAGGAAGATGAAGAGCACCTTCGCCAGGATCGCGTCTCCCCGGGCGGCATTCAGGGCATCCGTCAGGTTGTCAATCACGATCACCTGGCCGGGCGCGACCCGCTCGATCGAGCGGCGGATCCCCTGCGTGTGAATCGCCGCCGTCGTCGGGTCGACCGCCAGCTGCGCGCGATCCAGGCTGATGTCGAGCTCGACAACGGGTGGCGCCTTGAGGCTCGGGGTTGCGGCGGCGGCGTCCGCTCGGAGCGCCGGGAGGATCGTCTGCTCGAAGGCGCTCGTCGGAATGACGACGACATTGGGCACCGCGGCGAACTCGCCCTGGGTGTCAGCAGCCCGGCTTGCGAACAGTGCGTCTGCGTGGGAGAAGTCGGCGGTTCCCGAGACGGGAAGGACGAACGGCGCCGTCGCACCGGGAATCTTGAGCGCGATCGTTCCTCCTAGATCCGTGCCAAGCGCGCGGGCGGCATCGGGGCTGAGCAGGACCGATTGGCCGCCGATGGATCCACTCGTCAGCTGGACGATCGGGTAGTGCGCGAGAAAGCTGGAATCGAAGGCGAAGATGCGCAGCGGCGCATTCAGGGTCTTCCCCCCGGCGGTGGCGGCACCGGCCGGCAGGTCGAGAATGCCGAGCTTGTCAACCGAGGCCACGCCCTTGAGCGCCGCGATACCATTCCGGACGGCGTCGAGATTCGCCGGTGGCGGAGCGCCGGCGACGGTCTGCGCCGTCAGCGGTGTGGCCAGGTCCGCCTGCATATGGATGGCCACGGGGGCGATCGCATGCGACGTCATCGTCGCTGCGGAGCTATCGACGAAGAACGCGATCCCGGAGAACAGCCCGACGGCAAGGGCCACACCAACGACGGAGGCGAGGGTGCGCCGCGGATTCCGCCAGAGGTCCCGGAGGGTGTATCTAAGCAACCGGGGCACCGTGCCGGAGATCGGCCGTCGAGTCCGAAACCAGGTGGCCGTCGAGAAGGGTTAGAGTGCGGTCGAGTCGCCCGGCGACCCCGAGGTCGTGACTCACCACCACCAGCGTGGCTCCCAGCTGTCGCTGCGCCACGGTGAGCAGGTCCATCACCGATCCCGATGTCTCACTATCGAGCTCGCCGGTGGGCTCATCCGCAAGGATCAACGGCGGGCGGTGGGCCAGAGCCCGGGCGATACCAACCCGCTGCCGCTGCCCGCCCGAGAGCTGATCAGGCAGCTTGTATGCGTGCTCGGCCAACCCCAGTGATTCCAGCAACTCGAGGCAGCGTGCGGTTCCATTGAGCTCGCCCTGCAGCGCAAGCTGGAAGGCGACGTTCTCCACGGCCGTCAAGAAGGGCAACAGATCGTACGACTGAAAGATGAAGCCCACGCAGGTACGGCGGTACTGGGACAGGACCCCATCACTCAGCACCGCAACGTCCCGGTCGCCAATCCAGACCGCGCCGCCCGTCGGGCGCTCGAGGCCACCGATCAGGCCGAGGAGCGTTGACTTGCCGCAGCCGCTCGGACCGACGATCGCTACGCTGCTTCCAGCGGTGATTTCCGTCGTGATGCCGTCGACGGCTTTCACCAACCCCGCCGCCGTCCGGTAGTGACGGGTGACATTCATGAGGCGAACGGACCCAGCGTCGGTCACGCCTCGACCACCAGCCCGTCGACCAGCTTGACCTGACGCTGGGCGACGGCAGCAAGCTGCGGGTTGTGGGTCACGATCAGCACGGTCAGTTGCCGCGCCTGCCAGACGTCGGTGATGAGCGTGATGACCTGCTCCGCCGTGGCGGAGTCGAGCTCGCCAGTCAATTCATCACCCATCAGGAGGTCGGGTTCGCCGGCCAGGGCCATCGCGATGGCGACCCGCTGCGCTTCACCGCCGGATAACTGGCGCGGCAGGTGATGGAGCCGGGCCAGCAGGCCGACCTCGCCCAGCAGGTCGCGCGCCCGCATGGCGCTGTTCGGTTGTCCCGATAGCTGCAGGGCAAGGCGCGTGTTTTCAATGGCCGACAAAAAGGGGATGAGGTTCCCGCTCTGAAAGACGAGCCCGATCCGCTTGGCCCGCAGGGCCGCGCGTGCCGCCTCGTCCAGTCGGGTGATGTCACGCTGCTCGAAGAGAATCTGCCCGGCCGTCGGGAGGGCGAGACCGGCGATCAAGGAGAGCAGCGTCGATTTGCCACTGCCCGACTTGCCGACGAGGCTGATGAACTCGCCGGCCTTGAGGTCAAGATTCGCGCCGCGCAGCGCGACCGTCTCGGCGGTCGCCTCGCGGTAGACCTTGATCACATCGCGGACCGAAACGAGATCGGTCTGCAACGTTGGCTGCGATGCCGGCGTTAGGACAACCATGTGAAACTGATCGCGACGTCGTCGGCGCCCTGGGGGTCGTACTGGCTGGTCGCGATCCCGTAGGTCACGACGGCGAGCCGGGTCCCGTCTTTTGGAATGTAGTACCGCGCGGTGGTCAGATTGGTTGGCTTGCCGGTGACCGAATTGGTCCCTGCCGTCCACTCATACAGGACCTTGACCGAACGCCGACTGTTGATCGATACGTACGCGGGTGCTATGAGGAGGTGGTAGTTAGTGGCGCTCGACTTCAGGGAGGCCGTGTCGGCCTGGGACAGGGCCATCGGGTCGCCCGCCGGCGAGCCGGTCACGATCGAGATTTCGAGACGCTCTGCGGGCCTGATCGCGCTGGCGCGACCATCGGCCGCCACGGTCATGGCGCCCGGCGAGTCGATCTTGTAGCGATGTTGCGGATCGGTCCACGAAATCGTCCCCGCCTCACCACCGCCCGCTTCCGCGGCGACGCCCGCAGGAGTCGCCGCCGGTCCGGAGCCCGTATTGCCAGTGGACGAGCCACAGGCAGTCAGGGCGAGAACGAATAGGATCGAGGAAGCGAACGGGATCGGCAGGCGCCGCGAGATCGTCATTTGCGACAGTGTAGAGACGGAAACTAACAACCACCTAAAGCGGTTCGGTTGGTCTGGAGGAATGCGTGACAGAGAAGGAGACCGTTGGACGGGCACTGATTACCGGCGCGTCGGCAGGGATCGGCGCCGCTCTCGCGAAGGGACTCGCCGCGCGAGGTCACGACCTGGTCCTGGTCGCGCGGCGCCGAGACCGGCTCGAGGAGCTCCAGAAATCCCTGAGTGGCCAGCACGGGGTTTCCGTCGATATCCTCCGGGCGGACCTGACGAAACCGGATGACCTGGACCGCGTGGTCGCGGCGATCGAGTCGGACGGTCGCCTCGGGCTGGTCGTCAACAATGCCGGGTTCGCCGGCTACCGGCCTCTCAAGGATCTCGACCCGGAGATGGCGAACGACCTTATCGATCTGCACGTACGCGCGGTCACCCTGCTGTCGCGAGCGGCCCTACCGGGCATGATCGCGCGGGGCTCGGGCGGCATCATCAATGTCGCCTCGCTCCTGGCGTTCTCAGGGAGTGTCCCCGTTAACCCCTTGCCAGCCAGGGCGACGTACGGCGGCGCGAAGGCCTTCACCGTGGTCTTTACGCAGCTGCTCGCGACCGAGCTGGCGGCGACTGGCGTGCGCGCCATGGTCGTCTGCCCCGGCATCGTGGCGACCGAATTTCACACTGTCGCGGGCCTGGGTGGTCCGCTCCCGGGATCGATGAGCGCGGATGACGTGGTGACGGCGATCTTGCGAGGCTACGAAAGCGGCGAGGTCGTCTGTATTCCCGGCCTCGAGGGACCGGAGCGAATCAAGGCATTGGATGAGGCCCAGCGGAACCTCTTGATGAGCGGCAACAAACAAAACTTGGCGACCAGATACAAGGACTGATTGAGGTATCAGGCGGCGATGACGCGGTTTCGACCGGCCGCCTTGGCCTGATAGAGGGCGCGGTCCGCGGCCAGCACGAGGCTGGTGGGGTCCTGGCCATCGATCGGGAAGGTGGCGACGCCGAAGCTGACTGTCACGGCATGGCTGCCGCCGAGGAAGGGTGCGCCCTCGATGCGAGCGCGCAGGGATTCGGAAAAGGCCAACGCCCCGTCCTTGTCGGTGTCGGTCATCAAGACCGCGAATTCCTCGCCGCCGGTACGGAACGCTGAGTCGGTGACGCGCTTTGGGGCCATCTGGATCAGGCGGGCTACCTGTTGGAGGGCCAGGTCGCCTTCGGGGTGACCGTAACGGTCGTTGATCTCTTTGAAGTGGTCGATGTCCGCGACGACCAGGGAGAGCTGCTGCCCCGTCTGATGGACCCGCATCAGTTCTTGGGCAAGGAGGCGGTCGAACTCCCGGCGGTTGGCCAGTCCTGTCAGCGCATCGATGCGCGAGAGCGTATCGATGAACTGGTACATGGTGGCGTTTTGGATCGCCATCGCCGCATGGCTGATGACGGTGTTGAGGAAGGCGCGGTCCTCAACCGTGTAGTCGGGACGACGACGCGAGGTCAGGGCCACAATGCCAATCCGTTGCCCATGGGCATCGAGCAAGGGGGCGGCGAGGCAGGGCATCTCACGGTCGAGCCACACCGGTCGGATCAGGCCGGCTTCTCCAGCCAGCGCGGTGGTGACCCAACGATCACTGGGGTTGAGGGAGGTGGGGAATTCCTCGGCGACCTTGACGGCGAGCTCGAATGAGCCCTGCGGGGCCCGAATCCAGATCGCGACCCCGTCGCCGGCGAAGAAACGGCTGAGGCCGCCGCTCAGCCGGTCCAGAACGGCGGAGAGTTGCATGGTCTGGTTGAACTCGGCCATCAGGTCGATCAAGGCCCGGGCCTGGCCGAAGCGGCGCTGGAGCTCACCGTTTTGCTCGGCCAGCTGTCGCTGCCGGGCCACGAGTGGCTCGGTCAGGGACCAGAGCCGCAGAAGGGCCGCGTCGGCAAGCTTGTCCTTGACCAGGGGCGGCTGCTCCTTAAGGCCCTCCGGCGACAGCGCGCTGATCGAGGCCAGGGCAGCCCGCTGGGGCGCCTGGAAACGGCGGGCAACGCGAAATCCTACCCCGCCGGCGACCACCAGGGCCAGGACGGCAGCGAGGAGCAGGGCATACGGAAGGACGGTCTGGAGCGCGGCCACCAGTCATGCAACGGGCGACAGGGGCGGAAACGGCAGCGTTGCGATTTGCGTTACGGGAATCCAGTCCCCGGGGGGAGGAGCGAGAGGAGGAAAGGCCTCCCCGTAAGCGGGAGGGAAGATCCGGGGCTTACAGGGAGGCTGGGGTCGGGTCGGCGGCAGGGTTACTCCTGGCCGTTGAACTGGTGGTCGACGTTGGATTCGGTGGTCGAGCCGGCGACCTCATCGGTGTGGCCGCCCGCCGCATCCGCGGCGGTTTCGGGAGTCGTTGTTTCGGCCGGCTCCGCGGTGGGATCAGCCGGCGCCGGCGCCGGCGCCGCCGCCTGGACCGCGGCCGCCGCCCTGGCCGCCACCGGGACAGCCTTGGTGGCTGCGACGAGGGTGGCCCTGGTTGCCGTGACGCGGGCCGTCGGGGTCGGAGCGGCTGCCGCGGTGATGGCCGGCACTGCCGCGATCGCGATCAGGGACGGGACGCCTACGGCGACGATAATTCTGCTAATTCGCATCGTTACCTCCTTTGCGAGTTTCCGCCCGGCTCTCAGACCGGGCGCCCCCATGGTGCCAGTCGAAGCTGAACCAGACCTGAATCCGGACCCGAAGCCTTTAGCCTTTCTTTAGCTGGTGAAGGGATAGTTAGCCTGTGCGCGTGCTCCTGGTCGAGGATGATCGACGGCTTGCAGCCAGCCTCCAGCGCGGTCTCGGCGAGTCCGGCATGGCGGTGGACGCCTTTCACGAGCCCGGCGATGGGATCGCCGCGGCCCTGAGCGTGCCCTATGCCGTGATCGTGCTCGATGTCATGCTCCCCGGCATGGATGGCTTCGAAGTCTGCCGGCAGCTTCGGCGCCAGCGGGTCAGCACCCCAATCCTGATGCTGACCGCCCGCGATGCCGTCGACGATCGCGTGTCCGGATTGGAGGCGGGCGCCGACGACTACATGGTCAAACCGTTCGCGCTCCGCGAGCTCATCGCCCGCATCCGCGCCCTCGCCCGCCGTCACCTACCGGACCGCGAGGCGGTCCTCCGAGCCGGCAACATCCTCCTGGATACGGCGGCGCACACCCTCTCGGTCAAGGGCCAGCGCGTGGACCTGACCGCGAAGGAGTTCGCGATCCTGGACTTTTTCCTCCACCACCCTGGCCGGCTCCTGTCGAGGTCCCAGATTATCGAGCACGTCTGGGACTACGACTTCGGCGGCGGCGACAACCTGGTCGAGGTCTACATGGGCCGGTTGAGACGCAAGCTGATGGCGGCCGGCTCGCCGGATCCCTTCGTCACCGTTCGAGGTGCGGGATACCGGCTCGAAGCCGGAGCATGAAGCGGCGCCTGAGCGGCACGCGCGCCAAGCTCACCCTGATCCACGCCGCGATTCTCGCTGGGGCCATCCTGCTGGCGGACGTCGCCTTGTTCCTCGCACTGGCGACATTTGAGCGGAACAGCGTGGATGAGGTCCTGCGCTCGCAGGCGTCCACGATCGCCGCCGGGATCGAAGACGTCAACGGCCAGGTCCGCTTTGGCGGTGGGGACCTGCCAACGGAAACGCAGCAGGGAATCGCGGTTGATGCGGCGATCGTGACTCGAAGCGGATCGATCATCCAGACTCCTGCCCAGGTTTTTTCCACGGCGACGCTCCAGCGGCTGGCCAGTCCTGCCCTGGGGTCCTCTGCCCCGACGCTGGAGGACGCGACCGACCGGAGTGGCGTTCCGCGGCGCGTCTTCGTGGAGTCGTTGGGTGGAACCCAGGGTGCTGATGCCGTGCTGATCGTCAGCCGCTCGCTTGCCGAGCTCAACGCCAACCTGAAGCGGCTGCTCCTTTTCCTCGGAATTTTCTCCGCGCTGATCGTCCTCGGTGGTGCGGTCCTCGCGCACTGGTTGACAGGCCGGGTGCTTATTCCGGTGCGTCGAATCGCATCGCTGGCTCGCTCCTTTGGGCAGGCCGACCTTCACCGTCGGGTGGAGGTGGCGGTCCCGCCGGACGAGCTGGGGGAACTCGTCGAAACGTTCAACGGGATGCTGGCCCGCCTCGAAGCCAGTTTCGAGAGTCTTCGTCGCTTCACCGCCGATGCGTCGCACGAGCTGCGCAGCCCACTGACGATCATGCGGAGCGAGCTCGAGGTCACGCGGTCTCGCCCGCGGACGGTCGCGGAGTACGAGCGCGTGCTCGATGAGATGGAGACGGAGGTCGAGCACATGGCTCGCCTCGTCGACCGCCTCCTGATGCTCGCGCGCGCGGATGCCGGGGCGCTGAAACCAGCGCGGGTTTCCGTTGACGCCACGGACTTCCTGGAAGAGATCGGGGCCCGCTGGTCGACCGCGGCTCAACAACGCGGGGTGCGGATCCGGGTCGAGGTCCCGGTCGATGGCACCATGTCGCTCGATCCCGACTTGATCCGACGCAGCCTCGACAACCTGATCGACAACGCCATTCGTCACGCACCGGAGGGATCGGCGGTCACCGTTGCCGCGTCGCGTGACGCGCACGACTGGCGCATCGACGTCCGCGACGAGGGACCGGGAGTTCCGCCGGCCGACCGCACCCGGATCTTCGAGCGCTTTGCCCGGCTCGACGGGGCCCGCAACAAAGACACCGGCGGGGTAGGGCTTGGCCTGGCACTCAGCCGGGCGATTGCTGAGGCCCACGGCGGCCATCTCGATCTGATCACGAACAATGGGCGCGGGGCCACCTTCCGCGTGGAGCTTCCGCAGACGCCCGTCGGCTGATTACGCCGGGCTGCCCTCGACGATCCTTCCTTCCGCGGTCCGGTGCACGCCGCGGACGGCCGGAGCCGCGAGCACCAGGAGGCTGGGGACGACGATGAGCAGCCCGGCCACGATGAGTGTCGGCCGGTCACCAAAGTGAGCGGCGGCAGGCCCGGCCAGTACGTAGCCCACCGGCATCGCGATTGCCGAGATGAGCGAGTCGTAGGCGTCGACTCGTGACATCACCGCTGATGGGATCAGCTGCTGCATCGTCGCCCCCCAGACCTCATTGAAAAAGGAGAGGGCCCCGTATCCGATGACACACGATGCGGCAATCACCAGGAGCGGAAATGGAGGAACCAGCGACAGCAATTCCAGCGAGGCCAGGGTCAGCGCGAGATTAGCCGCGACCAATGGTCGGGACGGTTGGTAGCGAAGCGCCAGAAGACCTCCGACGAGCAAGCCGACCCCCAGCGACGCCGCGATCAGGCCCCATGCCGAGGGACCGCCGAGGTTTCGGGCCGCGATGACCGGGCCAAGGACGAAGAAGGCCGTGATCGCGAAGGCATACAGCGCAGTCGAACACAGGTTGAGCCAGTACCACGGCCGGATCGCGACCTCGCGCCAACCGGTTGCCAGCTCGCGGAGAAACGACTCGCGCTGAGCCATGGTTCGTGCCGGCAGCCGAAGCATCGCGAGGGTGAGGGCGCTGGCGAGGAACGTGAAGCCGTTGATCATAAAGACCCAGCCAGGTCCGAACAGGGCGACGAGGACGCCTGAGAGGGCGGGTCCGACGACGGAGGTGGCGCTCCGAGACAATCCCATCAGGGCGTTTGCCTGCTGGAGTCCGCAGGCGCTGGTGGTTTCCGGGATCAGGCCGGTGGTTGCCGGCATGAAGAACGCGGAGGCGATGCCGAATACGATCGCGCCCACGACTAGGTGCCAGACTCGGGCAGTTCCGGAGACGAGCAGCAAACCGACGGCGAACTGCTGCGTAGCCCGAACCAGGTCCGACGCCAGCATGACCAACTGGCGAGGGAGGCGGTCGGCCCAGACCCCTCCGACCAACAAGAACAGGACGCGGCTGACGACTCCGGCCGCCAGGACAAGGCCGAGCTGCGATGCTGACCCGCCGATCCGAAGCACCGCAAACGCCATGGCCACTGGGACCAGGCCATCCCCGGCCGCGGAAATTGCCTGGCCCGTCCAGAGCAGGCGAAACGGCCGCTGCCCGAGGGGGCGCAGCGCCGCCGGCAAACGCATCCGGGAGAGTCTAGCCCCCACCCGACCCTCCCCCGAAAACGGGGGATGGAGGACCACGTGGGCGAGGTATCTGAGTTCTAGGCGGGGGGAGGGAGCGGTTTCTGGGTGAAGTCGAAGCAGTCGCCCATGTCGTCAGCCGCGTTGTCGCGGGTGTTGATCGGCGTCAGACCAAAGGTCGTTTCGACGAACTTGACCAGGCTGACGTGCGAATGCAGCGCCTTTGAGATGTAGCCCGCCCTGGCATAGGGGCTCAGCACCAGGCAACCAACTCGCGTGCCATACCGGAACTGGGTGCCGTCGGTCCACGTTTCGACCTCAGGCGGGACGACGTGGTCGTACCAGCCGCCCCAGTCGTCCCAGGTAATGAAGACCACGGTGTTCGGCCATAGCCCGCCTTTGACGATTGCGGCGACCTGCGCGGCCGTCCAAGCCTGCCCGTCGTGGACGGACTCGACGGGGTGCTCGCTCATCCCTTTGGGTCCGTAGAGATAGGTCAGGTTGGCGAGCTTTCCGGCCGCGGCATCGACCGCGAACTTGTCGGCGGTCGTGTTGTTGCCGCTGCCCTTGAGGGCGGTGATGTAGCCCTGCGCATAACCGCCGTAGTTCTTCCAGGTGAGCCCGGCCTTCGTCATGTTCGCCGGCAGCGAGGGGAGGTTGAAGGGCGGCTGCAGGTTGATCGGGTCGCGGTAGTGCGGGTTGTTGATGATCGGTGAGTCGGCCGCGATCAACATCAAGTGGTTCGGCGTGGACGGCCCCGCGACTTCGGTGAAGTAGCGATCGCACAGGGTGTATTGCCTGGCGAACCGCCAGTAGTCGGGAATGTTCGCCTGGTCGTACTGCTCGCGCGCCGCGCCCGTATCGCGCTTCAACCATGATGCGTGATCGTGCGGATGGTCTTTGGTGGGCGGGTCAGAGGCAAGCGCGAGGTTGGCCGCGCCGTCAGTGCCCGGGAAGCGACCGAAGTAGTTATCGAACGCGTGGTTCTCCTTGACGATGATCACCACGTGCTGGATCTTGCTGTTCGGTTTTGGAGCCGGACCCGGGTTCGGCGCGGGCCTGGGAGTTGGTCCGGGCACTGGCTTGGGCCCGGGTTTCGGTTTTGGCTTCGGCTTCGGTACAGGCTTCGGGGCCGGCCGCGGCTTGCTCTTCGTCGCCTTCGTCTTGCTCGCCGACTGCGCGGATTTCTTGATTGGTTTCGTCATCCAAGCGCCAGTTTACGGGCGGTCGCCGCTCAAAGCATTACGCATGGGGGAGAATTGGACAGATCGCGGCCATCTCGCGACGGATCGTGACGACTTCGCTTCACGTATCGTTTGAGGATGCAAACGCGCGAACTCGAAGCTGACGCGGCGAGTCGACCGCTCGACGACGCGCGCCTGCGCGCGATCCACGCCTACTGGCGCGCGGCCAACTATCTGTCAGTCGGACAGATCTACCTGCTTCACAATCCGCTTCTGCGCGAGCCCCTGCGCGTCGAACACACGAAACCGCGATTGCTCGGCCACTGGGGAACGACCCCCGGGCTGAATTTCATTTATGCGCACGCCAATCGCGTCATCAAAGCGCGCGACCTGGATGCGATCTACATCTGCGGGCCGGGACACGGCGGCCCCGGCATGGTCGCCAATGCCTACCTCGAGGGGACCTATACCGAGGTCTACCCGGACATCACGCGCGATGCGACCGGGATGCAAAAGCTATTCCGGCAGTTTTCCTTTCCCGGCGGCATCCCGAGTCACGATGCACCGGAGACGCCCGGGTCGATTCATGAGGGCGGCGAGCTCGGCTACTCGTTGACCCACGCGTACGGCGCAGCGTTCGACAACCCGAACCTCAAGGTCTTCTGCGTTATCGGTGACGGCGAGGCGGAGACCGGACCGCTCGCCGCCAGCTGGCATTCGAACAAGTTCCTGAACCCGGTCACTGACGGGGCCGTGATCCCGATCCTCCACCTGAACGGCTACAAGATCGCCAACCCGACAGTGCTCGCGCGCATCCCCGAGTCGGAGCTACGGCACCTGCTCGAGGGCAACGGCTATGCGCCGCACTTCATCGAGGGCGACGACCCGACGACGATGCACCAGGAGATGGCTGCGCTGCTGGACCGTGTCCTCGACGAGGTCGATCGGATCCAGAAAGCGGCGCGGAGCCTGCACCAGCAGGAACGGCCGAGATGGCCGGCGATCGTGATGAAGACGCCAAAGGGCTGGACCGGACCCAAGGTCGTGGATGGCTTGCCGGTCGAGGGCACCTGGCGCGCGCACCAGGTGCCGATCGACACGGTCGATAAGCCGGGTCACCTACAGGCACTGGAGGACTGGCTGCGCAGCTATCACCCGGAGGAACTATTCGACGAGGACGGCACGCTGATTGCCGAGCTGGCGGCGCTGCCGCCGACCGGGACGCGGCGGATGAGCGCCAACCCTCATGCCAACGGCGGACTGCTGTTGCAACCGCTGCGGCTGCCCGACTTCCGCGAGTACCGGGTCAAGGTGGAGAAGCCGGCTACATCGTTCGACGAGGCGACCAAGGTGCTCGGTGCCTACCTTCGCGATGTGATCCAAAAGAATCCGAAAAACTTCCGGCTGATGGGCCCGGATGAGACGGCGTCGAACCGCTTGAACGCGGTCTTCGAGGCCACCAACCGAACCTGGCTCGCCGAGCGGCTGCCGACCGACGATCACCTCGCCGTCGATGGCCGCGTCATGGAGGTGTTGAGCGAGCATCTCTGCCAGGGCTGGCTCGAAGGCTACCTGTTGACCGGCCGCCACGGACTGTTTAGCTGCTACGAGGCCTTCATTCACATCGTCGACGCGATGTTCAACCAGCACGCGAAGTGGCTCGAGGTGACGAATAAGATCCCATGGCGCAAGCCGATCGCGTCCTTCAATTATTTGCTGACCTCCCACGTCTGGCGCCAGGACCATAACGGCTTTACACACCAGGACCCGGGCTTCATCGACCTGGTGATGAACAAGAAGCCCGAGGTGGTTCGCGTCTACCTGCCGCCCGACACGAACTGCCTGCTCTCGGTTGCCGATCACTGCCTGAAGAGCCGGCAGTACGTCAACGTGATCGTGGCCGGCAAGCAGCGCTCTCTGAACTATCTCTCGATGGAGGACGCCGTCGTCCACTGCACGCGCGGCATCGGCATCTGGGACTGGGCCAGCAACGACACCGGCGAGCCCGATGTCGTGCTCGGATGCGCCGGCGATATCCCAACGCTCGAGACGGTGGCCGCGGCCGATCTGCTGCGGCAACACATTCCGGATCTGAAGGTCCGGGTCGTCAATGTTGTCGATCTGATGAAGCTGCAGAGCTCCAGCGAGCACCCGCATGGGCTGTCGGATGCTGCGTTCGACGCGCTCTTCACGACCAGCCGTCCGATCGTCTTCGCCTATCACGGCTATCCGTGGTTGATCCACCGCCTGACCTACCGGCGGCACAGCCATCAGAACCTCCACGTGCGCGGCTACAAGGAAGAAGGCACGACGACGACCCCGTTCGACATGGTGATGCTGAACGACCTCGACCGGTTCCACCTGGTGATCGACGTGATCGACCGCGTGCCGGGTCTCGCCTCCCGTGCCGGCCATGTTCGCCAGCGAATGGTCGACGAGCGACTGCGGCATCGCAGCTACACGCGTGAGCACGGTGAGGACGTGCCCGACGTCGTGGCCTGGACCTGGCCGTCATAAGACCCCCCACCCCAACCCTCCCCCGCAAGGGGAAAGGGCAATGAGGGTTCTAGTTCTCAACCCGGGGTCGAGCTCACTCAAGGTCAGCGTTCTCGACAGCGAGGGCCTGGCCGCGCTGGGCCAGGTCGAGGTCTCGCTCGGAACGGACGCGACCAGGGGGCGTGGCGTCGCTGGGCCGGTTCGGGCGGCCCTGAAGAAACTGGACGGTACGGTGCCGATGGCATCGGTCGAGGCGGTAGGCTATCGCGTCGTCCACGGCGGCACTCAGTTCCGCAAAGCCGTCCGGATCACGCCGCTCGTGGTCAAGCGGATCGAGGCGCTGGCCGAGTTCGCCCCGCTGCACAATCCGGTCGCCGCCGCCACCATCCGCGCGACCCAGGCGATTCTGAAGAAGCCGAGCCATGTCGCCACGTTCGACACTGCGTTTCACGCGACCTTGCCAGAAGTCGCCTACCTCTACCCGGTCCCAGCGCCGTGGTCTCGCGACTGGAAGGTCCGCCGGTTCGGGTTTCACGGCCTGTCGGCGGAATGGTCGAGCAGGCGCGCAGCGGAGCTCCTGGCTCAGCCAGCCAGAGAGCTGGCGTTAATCGTCGCGCACCTTGGCAGCGGCGCCTCGGTCACGGCCGTCCTCGACGGGCAATCCGTTGATACCTCGATGGGCCTGACCCCGCTCGAGGGCTTGATGATGGGGACGCGCGCCGGCTCGATCGATCCGGGCATCCTTATCTTCGCGCTCCGCACGAAGAGGAGCACCGTCGCAAAGTTGGAGGATCAGCTGTGGCACGAGTCCGGCCTTGTTGGCGTCGCAGGAAAGAAGGCCGGGATGCGGGAACTGGAAGAAGCGGGGCGGAAGGGCAACAAGCGGGCCCAGCTCGCGGTGGACATGTTCGTGCATCGCGCCGCAGCCGGAATCGCGGCGGCGGCGACGTCGCTACCGCGGATCGACGCCCTGGTCTTCACCGGCGGCATCGGCGAGCATTCGCCATGGATTCGCTCGGCCATCGTCCGGAGACTGGGCGCGCTTGGATTCAGCGGAATCAAGGCTGGCGACGGCAAAGGGGATGAAATCCTGACCGAACCAGGCTGGAGGCCGGCCGTGCTTCGGGTCGCCGCTCGTGAAGATGCGGTCATAGCCGGTCACGTCGCCGAGCTGATATCGATGCAAACGCCCAGGCGTTGACGGCATTCGTGCCATGGAGAAGCGCCTTGTCACCCGACCTGGAGGCGCTGCGCTCTCTACTTGCACTAGTCTGCATACCGTAGTAGTATCCGATCCGTAGATGCAGAAAGCCGAGGTCGACAACTCGCAGCTGCTGAAAGGCGTCCTCGATCTGGCGGTGCTGGCTGTGCTGGGCGAGAAGGACAGTTACGGGTATGACGTCGTCCGACGCCTCCGCGATCACGGTCTCGATTCGGTGGGGGATGCCTCCGTCTACGGCACGCTCCGTCGTCTCTACCAGGCCGGCGCGCTGAATTCCTATGTCGTGCCCTCCGATGAGGGACCGCATCGCAAGTACTACGGGCTGAACGACCGCGGTCGGAACACGCTCGACCAGTCGGCGAAGACGTGGGCCTCGCTCAGCGGGGCCATGAACAAAATGCTCAACGGAAGGAGCCACAAGGGATGACCACTGACGAACGCGCGGCCGACGTTGCCACCTACGCCGCCCAGGTTCATGCCGCGCTCGGAGACATGCCGGCGGAAGAACGGGAACCATTGCTGGCGGATCTCGACGATCACCTGGCCGAGATTGCCGTCGAAGCCGAAGGGACCCTCGCCGAGCGTCTCGGGCCTCCTGCGCAATATGCCGCCGAGTTGCGAGCGGCTTACGGCACTGCGCATTCGAACGCGGACCGCCGCACGGGGCCCATTCGCGAGATCGTCGACGGCCTTCGGGCAGGCCTGGGTCAGTCGCGCTGGTACCGGGACGTTCGCGCTTTTCTCCCGAGCCTCCGCCCGGCGTGGTGGGTGCTCCGCGGCTACGGCGTCGCGCTCTTGTTAACGCTCATGTTCAGCTCCGGGGTCGACGTGCGGCCGATTCCGAATCCCGTCCATGCCCGCGGGCTGGTGCAACTGATCCTGACCGCGGTCGCTATCGTGTTGTCGGTCCAGCTGGGGCAGCGATTCCACGCGCGGACCGACGCCACGCGCCTGCTTGGAATCCTGGGTAATACCGCGATTGCCCTGCTGGTCATTCCGATGCTGGGCTCGATGAGCACCAGCGCCGGATACGTCGGCGGCGACGTTGTGACGCAGGGATCTAGCTTCGCTCCGCAGAGCGTCTTTGCGGGAGGCGGCCTGGTGACCAACATCTATCCCTATTCGAAAGAGGGCAAACCGCTGACCGATGTCCTTGTGTTCGACCAAAACGGTCAGGCGCTCACTGTCGATAGCAAAGCTGGCGGGATCGAGAGCACCTACCCGCTCGGTGCGGACGGTCAGCCAATCACGAATGCGTACCCGCTGACGCAACGAAACATCGGTGGGCCGCCCGTCGTGCGCCCGCGCGTCGCGATCCCTCCGTGGCCGGCGCCTTCGCCGAGCCCGAGCCCGACCGCGACGCCCTAGTCGAGGGCGGTGATCAGCAGGCCGCCCATCATGGCGGTGTTCTTGAGGAACTGGGTGCGCTGCATGGCGCGCTTCTGGGGATCGTTAATAGCCCAGAAGGCATGACCGGCGATGGTCGTAGGGATCAACGAGGTGGCCAGGGCCAGCGATGCAAGGCGCGGCAGGATCCCCGCCGCCAGCATGCCACCGGCTCCCAGGTGAACCGCGGCATTGAGGCGAACGGCGGTTTCGGGGTCGGCGGGGGCGATCGGGATCATCGCGGCGACGCTCTCGACCACTGGTCGCGCCGCCTCGACTCGGCCGCCTGGGTCACGAAGGACGGCGATTCCGCCGAGGATGAACGGGGCGGCTAGCATCGGCCGGGCGATGGTGCGGATCAGATGCATCGGCTCAACTGTACCGCCAGCGAACGTCAGACGGCGATGTGGCCCGGGTACGCTTGACCCGATATGGTTACGGTTGCCCAGGTCCGCAAGGTCGCCCTCGGACTGGCCGGGGCAGTCGAGATGGACCATCATGGCCGGGCGTCGTTTCGCGTCGAGAAGAAGATCTTTGCCACGGTGCCGGATTCTGAGCACCTCAACGTGATGGTCGAGGAGCCGCGAATCGAGGCGCTGGTCCGGGTGCATCCAGACCTGTGCGCCGAGGTCTGGTGGGGAAAGCGTCTGGCCGCGGTTCGGGTGGATTTGCGGAAGGCGCCCGCCAAGCTCGTGACCGACCTCCTTGCCGAGGCCTGGCACCGCCGCGTGATGCCTTAGTGGAGCTCGGCCGCCTGTAGGGCGTGGCGCATCTTTTCCAGCCCTAGCCGCTGGCGGCTCTTCACGGTGCCGAGCGGGACCCCCGTCGTGACCGCTACTTCGGGCTGGCTCAGCCCACCAAAGTAGGACAGCTCGATGGCACGTCGCTGATTGGACGGTAGTTCGTGGAGGAGGGCGCGGACCTGGGTGCGATCGGCATTGGCGGCCACATGATCCCAGGCGGTGTCGTCGACTGACAGGTCCGCATCATCGATGTTGCCGATCTCGCGATGCGTCGCGTTGCCACGGAGACGGTCGATGGCGCGATTCCGGACAATGCGCAGGAGCCAGCTGCGGAGCTGGCCGCGATCGGGATCGAAGCGGTTGGCGTGGCGCCAGAGAGCGACAAAGGCTTCCTGCACGACGTCCTCCGCCGCCATCCGATCGTTCAGCATTCTGAACGCGAGCCCATAGGCGAGCCGCGAGTAGCGATCGTAGAGGGGCTCGATCGCCCGGGTATCGCCGGCCGCGAGTAGCGGAATCATCTCAGCGTCGGTCTGCGGATACGCAATGGCCATGTCTTTATCCTTTGAGATGCGCGAGTAAGTCGAGTTGACGGGTCAGGCATTGTTTGACGAGGTCGTCGACCATGCCGAGCGTGCCGGCGTTGGTCGGCCCGGCCTTGAGTACCTCGACGGCCGCGTCGAGGGCGGTGAGGTCGCCGGCCATGTCCCTGATGATTCGCATGGCCTGGTCATCCCAGCCGCTACTCACGTAGAAGCCCTTCCACCATGGCGGTCAGCTCGAGGGCGCGGACCGGCTTGTTCAGGTAGTACCCGCACGTCAGGCCGGCGGTAGCGTCAGGCCCGGCCCACGGGGACCCGCTGAGCACTACGACGGGGATGCCGGGGTAGCGCTGCTCCAGCCATTGGCAGGACAGCGGGACGCTCGGGCGGTCGAAGTCGACGATCACGCAGCTGGGGCCGTCGAAGCCGGCGGGCAAGACGTCCCGATCAGCCGAAACGCGATGCCCGCGGCCCTCGAACAGGGAGGTGAGCGAGGCGCAAAGCATCGCGTCGGCCGAGTGAATGACAATGGTTCGCGTTGCGGTGGATCTCATGGGCCCACTGTGCCCCGGAGGGGGTATCGCTCGGGGGCATTTCGCGCTTATCATTAGACAAATCCTTAGACAGTGAGAGGACACTAAGTTGGGGAGGGCATTGCCGAAGGCCGTCAGCCGAACCCGCGGCGTTCGGGTCGGGCGCTTCATCGCGCTGCTCCGAGCGGGCGATAAGGCAGCCGCAGCGGCCTTCGTGCAGGAGGTCTTCGAGGAGACCAGCTCGAGGGTAGCGCTCTTTGCCGACCTGATTCATCCGGCGCAGTACGAGATCGGGGACCTCTGGTATCGGGGCGAGATCAGCATCGCGGATGAGCATCGAGCGACCGCGATCGTGGAGGCGATCACCTCGGCGCTGCCCCCAACGCCAGCGCCGGGGCGATCACCCCGAGGACCATGCGTGCTGGCGGCGGTCGGCGGCGAGCAACACGTGGTCGGCTTGCGGTTGCTGGCCGCCGCGCTCGAGGACGACGGCTGGACGGTCACGATGCTGGGCGGCCGTACCCCGACCTCGGGTCTGATGGAGGTCGTGAGAAAGGAGCGTCCGAAGTTCGTCGGGCTGTCAGCCGCCTACCTGCCCCAAACGGCATCGTTGAAGGCGGCGATCGAGGACATCAAGAAGCTGCGGGTGCCGGTGCTGGTCGGCGGCCCTGCCTTCAACCGCAATGAATCTCTCTGGACCAGGGTTGGCGCCGATGGACATGGCGCTGACGTGCGGGTGGCCGTCGCTCTGGCGCAGCGGATCGCCGGCTCGTGACCGAGCCGGCCGCGTTCTCGGTCAGCGAAGTCGGGTCGATGACGGGCCTGTCGACGCACACGATCCGGGCCTGGGAGCGGCGACATGATGCCCTGCAGCCGAAGCGGTCGAAGAGCGGCCATCGCCAGTACACGGCGGACGATGTCGAATTCCTGATTCGGGTGAAACAGCTGACCCGCGCCCGAGGACTCTCGCTCAAACTCGCGTTGATGGAAGCGCGCGGCATGCTGCCTGCATCAGAGGCGCCGACTGGTCCGGTCTATGCCGAAGCGCCGTCGCAGGACGGGCTCCGTGGTACGTGGCGATCGGTGGCGGACCTGCTCCCGTACCTGATCTTGATTGTGGATCCTCTGGGCGTGATCGTCGACGCCAGCATTCCCGTCGCGCGCGCGGTCGGGCGGCTCCGGCGCGACTTGCACGGAGTGCGGTTCACTGACCTGGTCGAGCCGCACGACCGAGCCAAGGCGGCGAGGGTTTACCGTGCGCCGCTCCAGCAACGGCGTGGCTGGGAGATCAACTTGAAGACGCGGTCATTGCGTGGACTGTTCTCATTCGATTGCTGGCCAATTCGGCAGCAGGACCGATGGGTGATCGCCTGCGTCGGGCGCGACCTGAACGAGACCGGCTTCGAGTTGTGGCCCAGCGACGACCTCGGCCTATCGGCGACCTGAACGTCAGTCGCCGGTGGCGTTGACGTCGGCGCGCTCGATCATGAGGACGATCGTCTTCTCGGGCGCGAGCGGCCGGTGCTGGACGCCCATTGGCACGGTAAACGCCTGCATCGGGCCCAACTCGACCTTCTCGCCTTCGAGCTCGATGATCAGCTTGCCCTCCACGACGTAGAAGAACTCATCCTGCGTGTCGTGCTTATGCCAGTGAAATTCGCCCTGGAGGACGCCGAGCCGGACGACGGCATCATTGACCTGGCACAGGGTCTGGTTGAACCAGGGGTCGGTGGTGCCGGCGATGATCGGACCGAGGTCGATGCGCTGCATCGGTTGAAAGAGGGTCGTCGTGTTGATCGAGTACGCCTGTTTACCGGTCATGCACCTACCCGATCGCCTTACCGCTGGGCTGGGACCTTGTCGGCGGTGGCGTCGAGGGCACGGCCGCGCATGGCGCGCAGCATGTTGTCCTTGGCCTCGAGCAGCACGCGGCGAACCGGGCCCGGGATGTCCTTGCCCTGGAGATATCGGTCCGTAATCGCGACGGTCTCGTCGCCGACCACGATCGCCGGATACATGACTACCGCGAAGGACAGGGCGATCTCGATGTCGCGGGACTCCCAGATTTTCGGAAGGGCGGCGAAATAGCGGGCGCTATAGGGCTCCAACAGGGCCCGCTGGTCGGGTCGGTGGAAGCCGCGCATGATGGCGCGCAGCGTCGCCAATGGGAGTTCGGCGTCCTCCGTGATCACCTTCCACGCCTCGGCCTTTGCCTCTGCCGTTGGCCGGGAGGCGCGCGCCGCTGCGGCGTACCGAGTGCCCTGATCGGTTGGGTCGCGCTTCAACTCAGCGGCGATCAGCGGCTCGTTCGCGGCATCGGCGCTCGCGAGGGCCATGACGATCGACCACCGCAGATCGGTATCGACCGCCAGCCCTGGGAAGACTTTGATCCCATCCAGGATGCCGGCGAGGACGGCAAGATGCTCTTCCGAGCCCGCGGAGCCGATGAAGGCATGCGCCCAGGAGAGCTGTAAGTCGCTGCCCGCCTCGGCGCCGTCGAGGGTGCGAAGCGCGTGCTCCGCCAGCGCCTGCTCCGCGAGCTTGACATTGCCGGGGTCGCCATAGACATGAATCGCCGACGAGGAGTAGGCGATCAGGTCCTGGACGATGCCGATGTCCGTCTCGCCATGGATGTTGTTCAGGATGAGGCGGACGAATCGTCGCGCGGGCAGTTCGGCATCGCGAAGCATGTCCCACAGAGCGGCCCACGAGACGGCGCGTGCCAGTGGGTCGGTCAGCTTGGCCAAGTGGTCGGTCGCTGTCGCGAGTGAGCGCTCGTCGAAGCGGATCTTCGCGTAGGTCAAATCGCCGTCGTTGATCAGCAGGAAGTCAGGCTGCCTCTCTCCCGCGAGTTCCCGGACCGGGGTGCTTTCTCCGATGACGTCGAGTTCAACGCTACGACGTCGTTCCAGTTTCTCGCCCTTGAGGTCGTAGAGGCCGATCGCGAGCCGGTGCGAGCGGAGCGTCGGATGGTCGGCCGGCGCCTCCTGCTGGATATTGAGCGACGCGATCGTGTCGCCACGCGGCGTGATCAACGGTCGTAGCGTGTTCAGGCCGGCCGTTTCCAGCCACTCCTCGGACCACGCCGAGAGGTTGCGGCCTGAGCCCGCCTCGATGTCGGCGAGAAACTCGGCGGTCGAGGCGTTCGAGTACTGGCGTTCCTTGACGTACTGCTGGACGCCCTTGAGAAACGTGTCCTGGCCAACCCAGGCAACCAGCTGGCGGAGCACGCAGGCGCCCTTGTTGTAGGTGATGGCGTCAAAGTTCAGACGGACGGAGGCGACATCCGGTATGTCTGCGGCGATCGGATGGGTGGTGGGGAGCTGGTCCTGGCGACGGGCGCCGGCCTTGTACTGGTTCGCGAATGTCACCCAGCCATTCTTGAACCGGGTCGCCTCCACCTGGGAGAAGACGGACATGAAGGTCGCGAACGTCTCGTTCAGCCAGAGGTCATCCCACCAGCGCATGGTGACAAGGTCGCCGAACCACATGTGCGCCATTTCATGCAGGATGACGTTCGCTCGGTCCTCGCGCGCGGCCTCCGTGACCTTCGAGCGGTAGATGAACACCTCGCTGAAAGTGACGCAGCCGATGTTTTCCATCGCGCCGCTGCTGAATTCGGGGACGAAAAGCTGGTCGTACTTGTGAAAGGGATAGGGGTATTGGTAGGCAGTGCCATAGAAGTCGAGGCCCTGCTTGGTGATGGTGAAGAGTTCCTCGGGCTCGAGGTACTGCGCCAGCGACTGGCGGCAGAAGATTCCGAGGTCGATGTCGCCGTGGCGGTCGCGGACGCCGTGGTAGGCACCGGCCACGATTGCCGTAAGGTACGAGGACATCTTCGGCGAGGCCCCGAAAGTCCAGCGCTTGACGTTCTCGCGACCTGCCACCGGTTGCGCCTGGCCGGCGTTGTTCGAGATGACAACCCAGTCGGCAGGCGCGAAGACGGTGAAGTCAAATGTCGCTTTCAAATCGGGCTGGTCGAAGCAGGGGAACATCCGGTGCGCATCGAAGGGCTCGAACTGCGTGTGCAAGTAGACCTTCTGGTCGACCGGGTCGACGAAGCGGCAGAGGCCGGCGCCAACGTTCTCATAGGCACAGGTGCCGAGGACATGGAGCTCGTTCGCCTCTTTCAGGTTGGCGAGCTGGATGCGGGCGCCGTTGAAGGCTTCCTTGGGGACTTCCTCGCCATTCAGCTCGCAGCTGTCAAGGGAGGAGGCGAAGAAGTCGATGAAGGTGGATCCCCCGGCCTGGTCGCAGAGGAAGTGGATCATTGCGTCGCAGGTGAACGTCTTGTCACCGGTCGTGAAGTCGAGCGCGATCTCGTACAGGGGGCTGCGGATGAGGTCGGCGCGGCTCCGGGCCTCGTCGCGAGTCAGGTTATTGGCTTCGTTCATTCCCTAGTAATGTAGCGGGTGCCATGTCCGAGGCGGAGATCGCGGTCGCGAGGTCAGGATTTGCCGAAGGCGACCGGGGCGAGCTCTGGTAGGGACCACTAGCCTTTACCCCTGACCAATCGAGCACGCGTCCCTGCCCCGCTGTATGCGCTCGGCGCGATCGCATCGGTGCAAGTTGGCGCAACCGTCGCGCGGCGTCTGTTCGAGTTTCTCGGGCCGAGTGGTACGGTCTTCCTCCGCGTGGCGTTCGGCGCGGTGATCCTGCTGGCCATCGCGCGCCCTGGCCGGCCGCGGCTTCACGGGACGCAGTGGCGGGCCATCGTGGTTTTTGGCCTGGTGGTCGCCGCGATGAATCTGATGTTCTACCAGGCGATTGCCCGCATCCCGCTGGGCATCGCGGTGACCATCGAATTCCTCGGTCCCCTGGCGGTGGCGATCATCGGTTCGCGAAATGTCGTCGACTTCGTCTGGGCGGCGATGGCCGCGGTGGGCGTCGCGATCCTCTCGTTCGGCGGTGGAACGGTCACCCTGGTCGGTGTGCTCTTCGCCCTCGGAGCCGCTGTCGGCTGGGCCTGCTACATCCTGATGAGCCAGCGTGTCGGACGGTTGGTCCCGGGACCCAATGGGCTGGCGCTCGCGCTGGTGGTCGGCGGTCTCGCTCTGCTGCCGTTTGGGGTTGCTGGCGCCGGCAGCCGGTTGCTGGAACCACGCAACCTACTGATGAGCATCCTGGTCGCCATCCTGTCGACCGCGATCCCGTTCTCCCTGGAGTTTGCCGCACTCAGACGCCTGTCAAGCCAAATCTTCGGAATCCTGATGAGCCTCGAGCCGGCCATGGGGGCGTTGGCGGGGTTTGTGTTCCTCGCGCAGCACCTGTCCGCTGGCGATTTGCTCGCGATCGTGCTGGTGATGGTCGCGAGCGCGGGGGCTACCCTGCGCTCTCGTCAGAAGGGACTGGCCCGATCGTGACGTGGCCGCTTTGGTCGACATGCCAGCCCGGGTTCGTTGCTATCTCCCAGCGAAAGCCGGATGGGTCGGCAAAGTAGCAGTGGAAGCCGCCGAACGCAGCCGTTTGCGGTTCCTTGAGGATCGTGGCACCCGCGGCGCGGGCCAGCTCGCACACGGCACGGACGTCGTCCTCGGTTTGGAGGATCTGCGCGAGGCTCATCGGTGGATATCCCGCGGAGGCGGGCGCCTGGCGGTCTGAGCCGGCGTCTTTGGCCAGATCATCGGCGCCGAAAAGGCCGAGTAACAACCCGTGGTTGATCTGGATGAACACGACCTCCCTGCCCACCTCGAAGGACACGGGCCAGTGCAGTCCCTCGACGTAGAAACGACGCGCGACCTCGAGGTCCGGGACGCCAAGGGTGATCAGATCGAGGCGCGGCTGCATTGCCCTGGCTAGAGGTTACTAACTCGAATCGACACGCTCGCGTCGATGCGGCAGCCGTTCTGGCCGAGTTGGATCGTGCCGCTGACCGGACAATAGCGGGTGTGCGCGAGGTTGACCGCCTTCTCGACCAGCGCCTGGTCAAACGGGCCGTCGCCGCCGACCAGGAACTCGAGATGGATCGCGGTGAAAGCCTTCGGCCAGGCATCCTGGCGTTGGCCGTGCGCCCGGATCTCGAGCGTGCGCACCGGCTGGCGCATCTTCTGCAGCAGCGAGAGGGCGCTGATGCCCGAGCAGGCGGAGAGGGCACCGAGCAAGAGTTCGGCAGGATCCATGCCGGCATCCTCACCGAGCGGTTTCGGTTCGTCGACAATGACCCGCTGGCCGCGCGGTCCGCTCGCGTCGAAGCGGACGCCGCTACCTGCCCACCGGGTGGTGACCACGGTGCTTTCGGCCATCGCTCAACCATAGCGCTGAGCGCGGGTCTATTTGAGAAGCAGGCGGTTGAGCCGGGTCGTGGCGAGCCAGAGGGCGCCGATGCCCAAGGCGGCCAGGTAGGCGACATCCATCAGGACCCACGGGCCGATCCCGCCGGTGGTGAGGCTGCGAAGCAGGTCGATGCCGCGGTAAAGCGGCGTCAACTCGACCAGGACTCGGAGAGGGATGGGGTAGACGTCGACCGGATAGAACGTGCCAGAGAACAGAATCATGGGGAGCAGCAGCGTCAGGACGATGTCGAAGTCCTGCCACTGACGAACGAAGGTCGTGACAGCCGTCCCAAGCGCGGAGAAGGCGAAACCGGTCAGGAGGGAGGCCGGCAGGGCGAGCACCGCCCAGGGGGACTTGATCAGCCCGAGGGTAAGCATCACCAGCAGGAAGGTGAGTGCGTAGATATTTCCGCGCACCAGCGCCCAGGCCATCTCGCCGAGCGCGACGTCGAAAATGCTGAGCGGGGTCGCGAGGATTCCCTCATAGAGCTTCATGTACTTGAGCTTGTAAAAGAAGTTGAAGCCCGTCTCGTACAGCGCGCCGTTCATGGTCGAGGACGCCATCAAGCCGGGAGCGACGAAGGCGGCGTAGCTCAAGGGGTGCCCGTTCTCGCTCACGGTGCCGACGAATGCGCCGACGCCGAATCCGATCCCAAGGAGGTAGAAGAGAGGCTCGCCGAATCCGGAGGCGACCACGATCCAGGCCCGTCGATAGCGCGTGAGGTTGCGTTCGAGCAGCCGGGTGGCGGGCAACCGCGAAAGACGGGCGCCGGCAACTGCGCTCATTGGGCCAGGCTGCGTTCGAACGTAAGCCGAGCAATCGCGATGCCTGCGACGGCATAGGTGACGAGGACCGCCAGGTGAAGCGCACTTGAACTCAGGGTCGCGGACCCGGAGGTCAGCGATCGAGCCAGCGTGACGCCATGGGCGAGCGGTGTTAGCCAGGCAACATCTTGGACGACAACCGGCAGGCGATCGAGCGGAAAAAACGTGCCGCCGAGGATGAAGAGAGGGGTGACAACAAACCGACCGATCACTGCGAATCCCATGTCGGTGCGTTGTGCCGCTGAAAAGGCAAGCATCGGTACGCCGAAGGCGAGGCCGTTCAAGACGCCGACCAGGATGGCAAGCGGCGCCAGGGTGGAATGCACCGTACTGAAAAGGGTCATTACCAGAAAAAAGATAGCTGCCACCGTCGTCAGTCGGATGATGAGCCATCCAATCTCACCTGCCAGCAGGTCGCGAACGCGAAGTGGTGTTGCCAGCATGCCGTCGTAGGTATGCAGCCAGCGGCTCTTGCCCAGGATGGGATAGGCCATCTCACTGAAAGCGGTCTGCATGGTTGCGGCTGAGAGGACGCCAGGTGCGACGAACGCCAGGTAGGAAAGGCCGCCGACCGAACGGGTCGGGCCATGCGCGATCAGACTGCCGATGCCGACTCCCATCGCGGTGAGAAAGAGCAGCGGCGACACGAAGGAGACGAAGATGGATCCGCGCCAGGCGCGGCGATAGACGATGGCGTTGTGCTCGAGGACGCGCAGGGCTCCGTTCATTCAGGGCTACTCGATCAGACTCCGCCCGGTGAGACGGAGAAAGACGTCTTCAAGGCTGCTCCGACGAACCAGCACGCTGACTGGTCGGAGGCCCCGGGCATGTGCCGCCACCGCGGCCGCCTCACCGTCATTCGTATAGAGCAGCGCGCGGTCTGGCAGCATCTCAATGCGTTCAGCGAGCCCGTGGAGCGCGCCATCGAGGGGCGGCGCATCGGTCGCGAAACGGAGTTCGAGGACCTCTTTCGTCGAGTGCTCGTCGATCAGGCTGCGCGGCGAACCGGTTGCCACGATCCGGGCCTTGTCCATCACGACCAGCCGGTCGCAAAGTTGCTCGGCCTCGTCCATGTAGTGGGTGGTCAGCACCAGGGTGACGCCGCGCTGCTTCAGTCGGTAGAGACGGTCCCAGACGAGGTGACGGGCCTGGGGATCAAGACCGGTCGTGGGTTCGTCGAGCAGCATCACGGCCGGCTCGTTGATCAGGGCGCGCGCAATGGTTAGGCGCCGCTTCATCCCGCCGGATAGCCGATCGACCTGGTCGTTCGAGCGATCCTGCAGCTGGACGAATTCGAGCAGTTCCTCGGCCCGCGACCGCGCAACGCCGCGCGGAATGTCGAAGTAGCGGCCGTAGATGATGAGGTTTTCCCGGACGGTCAACTCGAGGTCGAGCGTGTCCGCCTGAGGGACGACGCCAAGCCGCGCCCGGATGCGGGCACCGCTGGTGACCGGGTCCATGTCGAGGATGCGAAGTGAGCCGGCAGAGAGCGGCGAGACGCAGCCGATCATGCGCATCGTCGAGGTCTTGCCCGCGCCGTTTGGGCCGAGGAATCCAAAGGCCTCGCCGCGGGCCACCTGGAAGTCGACGCCGTCCACGGCGGTAAATGCGCCGAACCGCTTCGTCAGGCCGCGGGCGTCGATCATCGGCGACGCGGCCAGGGTTGATTCGGACATGAACTCGATAGTACGGGCCGCCGCCCAGCGGGAGTTAGATGGCGGCGGTCAATTGCAGCGCGCGGCGGTCGCCGTGACCCGGGACGCCGCCAGCCCGAGCGAGGACGGCTACCTCGTGGTCGATCAGGAAGCGCTTCCGCTCGAGGCCACCGGCAAAGCCGGTCAGGGAGCCATTGGCGCCGATGACGCGGTGGCAGGGGACGATGATGCAGACGGGATTCGCCCGGTTCGCCGCGCCCAGGGCCCGTGCCGCAGTTGGGATGCCGAGCTGACGGGCCTGGTGGCCGTAGCTGACGGTCGTGCCAAATGGGATGGCGGCGAGCTCACGCCAGGCGGCGAGCTGGAAGCGCGTCCCCTCGACATCGAGCGGAACATCAAACGTTGTCCGGGTCCCGTTGAAGTATTCGTCGAGCTGGCGGGTGGCCAGCGTAAGCCATGGCTGCTCGGCATTGCGGTGGGGCCGTCCTGTCAGCCGGATCCGCCCGCTATCGCGCGCAAAGGTGATGGCGCGGAGTCCGCGATCGGAGGCGACCAGCGTGAGCGGGCCCACTGGCGTGTCGTGGATCGTGCTGTGCAGGACGTTCTTCGTAGTAATCATTGTCAGGCTGCTCCTTTCATGATGGGGGACGCGAGGCTGGCCCAGAGGTGGTGGGTTGCATAGGTCCGCCAGGGCCTCCAGGCGGCGGCATGTCCGGCGATCGTCTTCGGGTCGTTGCCGAGTCCGAGCAGGGCGCCCGCTTTCTTGATGCCGAGGTCAGTCGCGAGAAACGTGTCCGGGTCGCCGAGCGCGCGCATCACAATGTATCCGGCGGTCCACTCGCCGATGCCGGGAAGGGCTGCCAGGTGCTGCAAGACTTCGGCCCTGTCAGCCCCGGGGTCGAGCAAAACGTCTCCGCTTGCGATCGCCCGGCTGACGTGGGTCAGTGTGTTGCGGCGGCTCCTAGGCATACCGAGTGTTGATAGGTCGGCATCCGCGATCGCAGCAGCGGTGGGGAAGAGGTGGGTCAGGGTCGGATGCGCGATCGTGATCGCGTCACCGTTCGCGGCGACGAGCCGTGCAGCGAGCGTACGGGCGGCGGCAAGCGACACCTGCTGACCCAGAATCGCCTGAATCGCGAGCTCGGTCCCGTCGACCGCGCCCGGTGCGCGCAGTCCCGGATTGCGGCGCACAAGTGGGCCGAGGCGCGGGTCGGTCGAAAGCACGTCGCAGACGCTTGTTGGATCGGCGTCGAGGTCGAGCAAACGCCGGCAGCGCCGCACCGCTGCCGCGAGGTCTCTGATCGTCTGAAGCTTCAGGGTGCAGCGGATGTAGGTGTCGGCCGGTTCGAGCTCGACGATCGCCGCTCCGCCGGGAAGACGCAGTGTGCGGCGGTACGATTGGCCCTCGACCTCCGCGACGCCGGGGATCGCACGCGTGCCCAGCCAGGAGAGCAACGAAGGCCAATCGAGCGGGGCGCGGAACGGGAGGCGCAGGATGAGCGAGCCATTCGGATGCTCACCGCGGCGGCGGCCGGCGGCGCGGAGCTCGGTCGGCGTCAGCGCGAAGACGTCGCGGACCGTGTCATTGAACTGCCGGATGCTGTCAAAGCCGGCCGCGAACGCGAGGTCCGTGAATGGCAGAGCGGTCGTTTCGATCAGCGTGCGTGCGGTTTGGGCGCGTTGCGCCCGCGCGATCGCGAGCGGACCGGCGCCGAGCTCAGAGACGAGGAGACGATGGAGGTGCCGTTCGCTGACCGCGAGGCGGCGGGCCACGCCGGCGACACCGTCGCGATCGATCACGCCATCCGCAATCAGGCGCATCGCACGCCCGACGAGGTCGCCGCGAACGTTCCACTCCGGCGAGCCCGGCGAGGCATCGGGCCGGCAGCGCTTGCAGGCGCGAAAACCGGCGAGCTGGGCCGCTGCGGCGGTTGGGTAGAAGCGCACGTTCTGCCGCTTCGGCCGGACTGGCGTCGGGCAGCTCGGCCGGCAGTAGATGCCGGTCGTGCGGACGGCCGTGATGAACCAGCCGTCGAAGCGGGCATCGCGGCTCTCGACCGCCCGATAGCAGCGCTCGAAGTCCAGCGTTGTCGGTGCCATGTGCCTATGGTGAGGCATCGGCAGGCCCTGCGCTAGCGGGAATCGGACCTTATGATTTGGCCCGCTTCTGCGACGGTCGTCAGGTGCCGGGCGTGGTGATGACGGTCCAGTGATGTCCGCCATCGACGGTGCGCTCGATGCTGCCACGGACCGTTCCGTAGCCGACAAGCGGACTACCGAACGCAAAGAGTGCCGGGATCGGGGCTGCCTGCTCGTAGTCTGACGCGAATCCGTGCCAGGTCGATCCGGCGTCCGTGGTCTCCAGTGCGGAGTGGTAGCTGACGATCTTGAGCCACCGCGACTCACTGACGAAAATTACGTCGTAAAGTCCGACGCCGGTCGTTGCGAGGTAGGACCACGTCGCGCCGCCGTCAACCGAGCGAAAGACATATTCCGCTGGCATTTGGGTGGCCACCCGCATCCCGGAAGCCGGCAGTAGCAGGGTTTTCCCGAAGCCCCTTACTAGCCCGGAAGTCAGGGTGAAACCTCCCGACTGTGTGGTGAAGCCCGGCGGATCGGGCAAGGCGCTATGCGCCCACGTGAGTCCTCCGTCTGCGGTCGCATAAATTGTCGGCCCGGAGTTGGGATCTGCGCCACCGAGAAAGCCGTGCATCGTGTCCACGAACGAGAGACCCTGTTTGCACTGGCGATAACTGATCGATCCGGGTGTCTGATGTTGCCAGTCAACCGATGCGACCTGCTGCCAGGTTTCGCCTCCATCTGACGTACGCCAGACGCTCGTTCCGGCTCCGTTGCACTGCGTTTCAGGTACGCCCCCGGTTGCAAACCATCCGTGGAGGTCGTCGACAAACGAGACCTCGGCCCGCGGGAAGTTGCCAGGTGGAATCGCCCGTTGTTGCCAGGTCGTGCCCCGATCGGTCGAGCGGTAAAGATACGGGGCTCCTCCCTCGACAATGACCCAGACGACATTGTCCGATGCCGCGTTCACGGATACCTCCGCTGGCATTGCGATCGGACCTGGCGGCAGCACGAGACTGCCATTGACGAACGCTGGTGTTGTCCGAGCTGGCGACCCGCTCGGGTCCGGGTTGAGCGATGGTGTTGGGGTCCGGCTCGGAGCGGCCGCTCTGGCGACCGGGGTGCTGCATGCCGTGGCGAGCAGGGCGGCCAATCCGATACTGACGACCAGGGGGCTGCACGTCGTGCCGCTCATACAACTATCTAACGGCTCAGCCCGCAGTAGGTTTCTCCTTGTGGCCCCGTCACCCATGGCGACGCGCTTGCGGTCTCATTCGCGGGCAGTCAGGCGCGGCGCGATGGCAAGGCCGCCAAGGGCGGCGGCGAGCGCGAGGGCGAGCGCGCCGGCCAGACCGATGTTGAGCGAGGCGTGGGCCGCCAGGGCGACCGCGATCGCCGCGCCGCCGAGGCCGCCGCCAAGCGCCAGCCCCATGCGTTCGGCAACCTCAGCGGAGCTGACCGCCGCGCCGGCCCCGGCGTCCGACGCGCCGCTCATGATGACGAGATAGGCGGTCGGATACGCGATGCCCATCCCGACGCCGCCGACGAACCAGGTGACGTAGGGGACGACGAGCGATGCCCCGGCGAGCGTGGCGATGATACCGAGGAGGCCGAAGACCAGCATTGCGCTGCCCAGTCGTGCGAGCATCAGGCGCGAACGCGTCATGACGGCCCGCGATTGCCACCAGCTGCCGAGAGACCAGCTGACGGTGCCGGCCGTTATCACGATGCCAGCCTCCGCGAGCGACCGGCCGCGCACGGCGGTGAGCAGCAAGGGAATGAAGTAGTCGGCGCCGATGTAGGCGAAGATGAGCAGGAAGATTGTCACGACCGCGGCGGGCAAGCCGGGCCGTCCCTGGAGCGTTCCGGCGGGCAGGATGCGCCGAAGTGCCGACCAGCCAAGCGCGCTGCCCACGATCAGGAGTGGGACGCTGAGGATGGATAGCAGCGACAGCCCGGTAATGAGCGCCCCCACGCCGACCGCGAGCTGCAGGGGCCAACGGAGCGATAGGTGGGGTGAGGGCTGGGCCGCAGGCGAGACGCCGCGGAGCGCGGGGAGCATCAGGTAGGTCGCGATGAGCGTGAGGGGAACCATCGAGATAAAGGCCCATCGCCATCCAACGGTGCTCGCGATCAGCGCCCCATACGAGGGACCGAGGAGCCCCGGCACGATCCAGGCGCCGGCGAGCAGCGCGAGCACGCGCGCGCGGCCGGCCTCCGGGTAGGTACGCGTGACGGAGACGAGCGCGACGGTGTAAGCGCCGCCGGAGCCATATCCCTGCAAAATTCGAACCAGTGCGAGGACCGGCATCGACGGCGCGAAGCCGGAGAGCACCGTACCGACCAGGAAGAGACCGCTGAAGATCAGGAACGGCGTGGCCGGACCGCGGCGGTCCGTCAGGCGGCCGGCGGTTGGCGCGGCCACCAGCGCGGCGACGGAGAACCCGCTGAAGACAAGGCCGTAGTATTCGATCCCGCCGAGGTCGTGGCCGATCGCCGGCATGATCGCGGTGACGACAAGCGCCTGCACCGCGAAGAGAAACTCGACGAGCAGAATACCGACAGTGAGCCTGGCGCGTCCGTGTTGGAACAATTCGCGCCAACGCATCGGAGCATCCATCACCGCTAATGGTGACGGACTCGCTAAGCCGGATCCGACTAGCGGTTGATGCCGCCCTGGATCGCCGGGTTGCCCAACACCGCCGAGAGACCGCAGACCCAGAGGAACTGTTGGGTCCCGTTGCCACCACCGCTGACGGAAACGCTGGCCAGCACAGCCGATCCGGTGAAGGTGAAGCTCGCGTTGCCGGCCATGCTCATCGACGACTTCGGCAAGTAGGTGATGCCGCTGATATCGGTCGATCCCACCGAGATGCTGCCCGCGTACCCGCTGGCGCCGCTCGAACTCCAGAAGACGAAGTTGTGCGTCGCCTGCGGGTCCCGCGGACCGACGTAGCTCTGGGCGTGCAGGTCATCGAGACCGTTTAGCGTGGCGGCGCTGAGATCCAGTCCGCCGGTATCGGTGTTGTCGAGCATGATGACCGTGGCACCGTTGGTGTTCTCGGTCCCGGCGGCGGTGGCGATCACATCGATCCCGGGGCTGATGGTGCCGGCGTAGCTGACGATCTTGTAAACACCCGGATTGAGCTTGCCGCCGTTGGGCGCGATCCCGGTATACGTTCCGGGCTTCCAGTTTCCGGACACGTCCTTGGCCGTTGCCTGGTTCCCGGCGTTGAAGCTTCCGCCCGTCACCGTCGGGGCGCTGTTGTCATAGAGCAGCGTTGGGGTGGCGTTTGTATTCTGGATGCCAGTGCTTCCGGTCCACGCCCACTGCAAACCGTTGGTGGTGCTACCACCGAAATCAACCTGGCTCGCGGGCGACCCCGGACAGGTGGTGCCATCGTAGTTCGTCTGGACCGAGGGCACCTTCGAGGTATGCGGACCGTTATTGCCGCCGAAGTTACCTTTCGCGTAGACGGAGCCGCTCACGTTCCCGGAGGGGGCCGATGTGCCACCGCCGTAGACCGAGAGATCTCCGGACACGGCCTCCGCCGCATAGAGCGAGGGGATGACCGTGGGGCCGGGCGCCGTCGTTCGGACGCTGTTCCCGGTCTTGACCGTCTGGCCAATCAACCCCGCAAACAGTCCGGGCTCAGTGTGGGAGATCGAGAGATCCATCTGCTTCGACGCCGGGTCCCCGATCGTAATCGTATAAGTGCCGGTCGTATAGGTGCCGGCCGGGCACGTGGTGATCGCCGTGCACGAGCCCAGTGGGAGCGTAAAGTTAAGAGGCTTCTGCAGGTATTGCAGGGCGACCCAGTGGGCGGCAGGCGTGCTTGTCGAATAGGCAACCGCGCCGGCGAGCGCAGCCGAGTCGACGTTCGCCTGCAGCAGGCGGCGGTCGGTCATCGCCATACTCAGGTCGAGGGCGTAGGCTGCCAGGCCAAAAAGCAGCATCGCCATCAGGGCCACGATGACGGCCACCTGTCCCTGGCGTGCCCGACGTGCGTTGCTGGTTGTAGCCACCGCGATCCACGCTCGCACTGAAGAGTTACGGGCAGGATGAACGCCCATCGGCGTCACTGACTTGAGACCGCCCGGACCGGCATGCCGATTAGAATTCCTCGCCTATCATCGACGTCGACGCGGTAAGCGTGGGGCTGGGTCCAAACGGCGTGAATGCCGCAAATTTGTACTTGACCGTCACCTGGACTAGGAAGCAGCCTTTGAACTTCGGAAAGGTCCATTCGGCATTGCGCGAGCCGAGATCGCCGGGCTGCGGGTCGTGAGCCAGCCGGGTTTTCGCCGCGGCGCAGTCGGCGTCAGTCGGGTCGCCCGCCCCGGTTTCGGAGGGGGCGATGCAGATGCTGACGTTGCCGGCGGTCGGGTTGGTGCACGAGGCCGCCAGGGTGTTGGAGTACAGGGTCACCGTGCCACCGAGTGGCTGGACGACGTGGAGGACCGTTTCCTTGATCCGGGCATCGGTGAGGCAGCCGGTTCCCGTTGCCCCGGACGTGAAGCTGGTGCCCTGGCAGGGCTGACCATTGCTTGCTCCCCACGGGTTGTCGGCTGCCGATCCGTTCGCAACCGCCTGCCGGGCGCCCTGGCGGGCGGCATCCGACACGGTGCTGTACGCCTCGATCATGCGCATCGAATCAACCACGCCGATAAGGACGAAGAACAACATCGGCGCGATCAGGGCGAACTCGACCATCGCTTGCCCTCGAGACCGGTGTGTTTGGCTCATGTCAGTATTGCGCCCGGGCCGTAATATCGGCCTTGATGCTGAGTGGGGAGGGCACAAAGTTGCCAAGGAACGGCGTGATCAGCGTCATCGGGTAGCTGACCTGAACCTCGACCGCAGCCGAACCGGTGTTCGATGGGTCCGTGCTGGTTGCCGTCGTGTTTGTCACGGCAACGTTCGACGCGCAATGCCAGGTCACGGTCATGGTCGCGCCGGAAATCGTCGTTCCAGACGGGAGCCCCGTCGTGGTGCTCTCGAGCGACGCTTCGTTTCCGATGGTGGAGAGTGTGCCAGCCGAGGGCGGCAGCGTGGTGCTCAGGGATGCGCTCGAGCCTCCACCGGCACAAGCGGTATTGCCAGCTGCCTGCTGCGGTTGCAAGACGGCAACACGGAGCGCCTGGCGGGCGGCATTCGCGACCGCCTCTCGATAGAAATACCCGCGGCCGATGTCCGCGATGCCCAGGCCGAGAATGAGGACGAGGGGCAACGTCAAGGCAAGCTCAACGAGAGACTGCCCACCACGGCGGCGGTTTTGGCGGTAACTATTCATATGTTGGCTGGCCGATTCGCGTCGAATACAACCTCTCAGGGGTAACTTGCGGCGGAGCTTGCACCCGCCGGGCCCGTTTAGTTCTTCATGCGTTTGCTACCGGACCGTTCATTTCCGAGTCGTGACAAGGCGTGGAGCTACGAATAACCCAAGGGGGGTAAGCCGTTGATTCAGATGGACAAGGCAAGGCCTTGCCCAAGGAGGCTGACAATGCGCAGGATTCTCATCTCACTCATCGCCTCGGGCCTGTTGCTCGTAAGCGGCGTCGCCGCGAGCGCCAAGTTCGACAGCAACCCGTCGGACAAGGGCCAGATTGGCCAGCAGCAGAACCAGACGCAGACCGACAAGAAGGCCACGCCGGCCGCGAAGGCGACCGACAAGGCCGAGACCAAGCCGGCCACAACGGTGACCAAGCCGGCAGTGACGGCGAGCAAGCCGGCGACCGCGACTCCCGCCGCTGCCACCCAGAGCCAGTGTGGCTTCCAGGGTGAGCAGACGGGCGAGCACGAAGACAGCGCCGCCTGCAACGACCAGAAGGACCAGGCCGGCGCCAACGAAACGAAGGCTGAGGCGAATGATACGCAGGAGCCTGCCGGACAGCAGGGCGACAACCAGGACTAGCCAGCGTCCGTAAAAAGGGGCCGCATCGGCGGCCCCGTTTTCGTTTCTACCGAACTCATCGGATCGGGCGTTAACAGGTCTGTGACGATCCAGTCACTGCTTTGCACAGTACGAGCGGCGCCGGAGTCGCAATCTTCTTTGTATCTAAGTGGTCTTACCGTTGCGAAGGTGCTGACCATATCCCGCGCCAGCCGCCCCCGGGCTAGCAGTGCGCAGTCAATGGTCGAGTTCGCCCTGATGGTGCCCTTCATCTTCCTGATCCTCTTCCTCTCGATTGACTTTGCCCGCCTCGTTTACACCTACGCCGCGATCTCGTGGGCGGCCCGGGAGGCCGCGCGCGTCGTGTCGATGCAGCCGCAGTCGAGTAGTGACTGCCTGGCCTTCACCACGGCGGAGTCGACAGCCCAGGGCTTCAACCTGCGCGCCGACAACAACTCCGTCGTGGGGAACGCCGACCCCAACAGCACCGGCACGCCAAACGCCGATCCGAACCCGCCCGCAGGCGTCGGGAAAATTTACATCTGGCCGGCCGTCGCGACGGCATCCCCGGCCGATGCCGCGGCCAACTGCAGCGGTTCCGCGCGAGCGGTTTCAGCCACGGTGCAGGACGTCGCTGTGCAGGTCAAGTACACGTACCTGCCGATGATGCCGATGATCAGCCAGATGCTTCCGCCGATCACCATCACCACGATCAGCGTAGTTCACGTGGAGTACTAAATGATGATTTCCTGGATCCGCCGCCATATGACCGGTGACGACAAGCGTGGACAGACGCTCGTGATCTTTGCCCTCATCTTCGTGACGCTGGTCGGCTTCGCCGGCCTGGCCCTTGACGCGACCCACCTGTATCTCGCGCAGCACACGGCGCAAAAGGCGGCCGACGCCGCCGCACTCGCTGCGGGAAAGCGCCTGGCCGGCGCCACGCAACAGTCGCCGATGGCAAACTCGAACGACCTGGCGTTGGTCGCCGCCCATGACTTCGCGGCGGGCGACGGCTTCATCACCACCCGAAGCACGGCCTGCGATACCACCGTGACCAGTGGGAGCATTACCAGATTCACGGCCACCTGGACGGACGGCGCCTCGTGTTCGAGCAGCACCTACACCAACAAGGTGAGCGTGGCGGTGCCGCCGTACACGCTGACGCCCCATTGCCAGGTGACCCCGTACAACTGCATGCAGGTCACCGTTCAATCGAAAGTGACGAACTTCGTGATGGGGACGGCCGGGATCCCGACCAGCCTTGTGCAGGCCTCAGCGACGGTTTACGCCCAGCCGAGCGGCACGACCTTCGACTACCCGTATCCAGTGGCGGTGTACCTCTATCAGCCAGCGGTCGCGCTCATCGCGACCTGCCCCGCAGGGCAACAGTGCTTCGACCGAACCAAGGTCCCGGCGCGCACGCTGCTGAGCTGCAGCACCGCCGGCAGCAACTGCCCGACGTACTGGGCCCGCCCGGAAGCGTCCAACCTGATCGTCGGGGTGGACGGCACGACGCTCAACCCCCCACAGGACGTGGTCGCGCTCGAATCGAATGGCGACATGGTGCTGCAGGGCGCGCTCGGTGATCAGTATTGCGACCCTTACGGCGTTGGCGCCGCCGGATGCACCCTGGGTGCGGCAATCGGCTCGAAAGGCTATGCGCTGGCGGCGGGTTCGATTGCCTATTGTGCGACCAGTGGCGGCGCTGGCACGCGCGCACCAACGCCCTGCATCAGCGCCGGCCCCGGTGGCACGTCGACAACTCGCGTCTACGGTAACGAGACGACGTTCGCGTCCCACACGTGGACGCCCACGGTTGATACGTCTGGGTTGCGGGACTGCGGCTACTTGCTCCTGAACGGCAACACGGTTGCCTCCGGCCTATCGACCTCAACCTGCGCACCGCCGAGCACAGAGCCGTACACGATCATGCCGGGGATTTATCAATGGATCGCCATCAACCACGGTGCCTACACGTTTGAGCCGGGCATCTACGACATCACGGGAAAGGCCACGCGTCAATACGAACAGCAGTGGCGGCTCAGCAGCCAATGGCATCGACCACAGCACCGAGACCAGCACGGACTGGGACCTCTGCACGACCGCGGCAGGCAGCCGGGTGGCGTGCAACGGGCAGGCCGGCCAGCCGCTGCTCACGGCTGGCATCTGGATCGGGCACGGCAGCATGACCTACACCGCGGCCGGGACGACGACCTACGGAACCTGTGGCGCAGCCGGAAGCCAGGTTGGCGGCGGCGGCGACAGCACCCAGATCTTTGCCCATGGCGTGGTGTTCCGCTTCGAGTGCCGGTTCGGCCGGCTTCGTCTCGACGGCCGAGGTCAGCTCGATCGGTATGACGTCGCCAGGCCTCGGCCAGATGCGGCAGGTCAGCGGCGCGCCGCTGCTGATGGACATGGAGAACAACAGCTTCATCCATATCGACGCCAGCTCGACCGCGGGCGGCACAGTCGAACCAGCTGAACCAGTACTCGGGGATCATCTACCAGACCTCGACCGCGACGGCTGGAGGAGTCGAGGTCAACCCCGGCTTCCCGACCCGTTTCGACGGTGAAGGTGGTGGGAGCTATAACAACGCCGTCGTCGGCCAGGTGTATGCCTACAGCTACACGAGCTTCGGCAGTCTGGGGGCCTTCGATTTCAGCAACGGCACTGGGGGCGCGGCGACGCCGGCCGTGACGGTCACCGGTAACCTGGAAAACTCGATCCTGACCAGCTCGACCCTTGTGGCGGGGCCAAGCGGTACGACCGAGTCGCTCGTGGTGAAATACACCGACGAGTGGGCACTCGACGCGTACGACGTCTACGTCAAGATCAACGGCGGGAGCCCGGTCTATTTCTCGGATGGGATCTGGAACCCCCGGCCGACCGGCGGCCAGACGCTTCCCCCGAGCAGCGCGTCGAACATCCCCAGCGACTACATCAACGGCGCCACCGTGAACGAGAAGCGGCCGACCGGAACCGAGACGGGTGCCATCCACTACCCGACACACACCACCGACAGCCTGGGTGACCCCGACTGGACAATGAGCTACCCGGTGGGCGGGATCTACGGCAACGCCGACGGCAGCACCTTCCGGGTCGAAGGTGACTGGATGTGGGGCCACGAACGGGACCTCACGGGTGCGACCTCTGGCAACAACTTCGCCACGCTGACCTACACCTTCCCGGTTCCGGCCGGCCAGACGGTCTCGGTCAGCATGTTCATGACCGACGGCGATCGATGCGGTGACTACGTCACCGCCAGCTGGACGTTCAACAACATCGGGCAACCGGCGCCTGGCGTGCAGGTGATCGGGACGGTGCGGTTGGAGCAATGATCGCGAGGCTTCGGCGGAAGCGCGCGCAGGCGGCGGTCGAAACCGCGCTGATCCTGCCCCTCATCATCTTCTTGATGCTGGGATCCGCCGACCTCGGTCGCGCCTTTTACCTAAAGCTGGAGATGTCGGGCGCAAGCCGGGCCGGCATGCGGATGGCGGTACTGGGCCAGACGGTCGACGTCGGCAACGCGGTGCGGGCCGAGCCGAACTCGGCGATCCCGAATACCTATGCCGCCTGGGGCCTGACCGCGCAGACGAGCCAGGGTGGGACGAACGGCGACTGCACCTCGGCATCGCAACGCTGCGGCGACCCGGGCGGATGTGACCGAGGATCCGCGTCGGGCTGGACCCTCGCCAGTCAGCAGGCCTGTTTCGCCATCCGCACCTGCCTGAGCTGGTCGAACGGCGTTTGCTCGAGCTTCTCTTCGTGGGGACAACGGCCCAGCGCTGGCCAGGACCTCCCGGTCCAGGTCCGAGCCGTCTATAAGTTCAGCCCCGCGACCCCTCTGATGGCGGCATTCGCGGGCGGAGGCGGCTCCTTCTACCTGGTGTCCGACACGATGGGCCTCCAGCTCTACTAACCGGGCCAAGCAAGGACTCCCCGCGAAGTCGCGATTCACTGTCGATGGCCCGGAACCGCAGGATGTCCGGCGAGCTGACTCGCCCTGAGCACGGGCGCGGTCGTCGCCGTGTACGCTGCGGGGTACCTGATAACCCAGCCGGCGGCCGACGCCCTCGAGCATGCGGTTCTCCTCGCACCGTCCGGGCTCGCCGCGCGGACTTATCGTGACGGGACCTATCTTGGAAGCGGAGACAGCAGGTTCGGCAGCGTCTACGTCACGGTGCAGGTCAGCGGTGGCCGCATCGGCCAGGTGTGGATCAACAGCGTCTCGACGACCTTTCCGCAGCAGGTGATCGCTGACCTCCCGGGCGCCGTCGTCGCCCGCCAGGGCGCTGGGGTCGACCTGGTGACCGGCGCCACGAGCAGCAGCGCGGCCTTCGTGCTGGCGGTCAGGGCCGCCCTGCAGCAGGCTCAGCAGTGAGCAAGCGCACGGTGATTGCGATGGGATACCGGCAGGCACGGGCGGTCATGGATACCGTCGTGGCCATCGAGGTGGTGGAGGACGGCGGGGCGGCCGCGGCCGCCTGCGATCGAGCCTTCGGTTGGTTCGCGCAGGTCGAGCGGGCCTGCAGCCGCTTTGAAGAAGACAGCGAGGTTACGCGCCTGGTCCGGACGGTCGGCGTCCCGGTGGTCGTCAGTCCGGTGCTCTTCGAGGCCGTGCGGTTCGGGGTAGTCCTCGGGGCGATGACGGGTGGTGCGTTCGAGATCGCCATTGGGGGATTGATGGAGCGGCGCGGCTTCGACCGCAGCTACCGCACTGGCACGCATCATACGTTTGGTGACGGATTGGCGTCTACGACCTATCGGGACATTCAGTTGGATGCGGCGGCGCGGACGATCACGCTGCGACGGCCGATGGTTCTCGATCTGGGCGCGGTTGCCAAAGGGCTGGCGATCGACCTGGCGGTACGTGAACTCGCGCGATTGCGCGACTTTAGTGTGGACGCTGGTGGCGACATCTATGCGGCCGGGCACGGACGCCGTGATCGGTGGCGTGTCGGGATCCAGCATCCGAGGACGGCCGCGGCGCTCAGCGACACCGTGGGCGTCACCGATGCCGCGGTCTGCACCTCGGGCGATTACCAGCGTCGCGACAAACGGGGCGACGAGCATCACATTGTCGACCCGCGCACGGGCCGATCGCCGGCTGAGCTCGCGAGTGTGACGGTGGTCGCCGCCAACGCCATGCTGGCAGACGGATTGTCAACCGCGGCCTTTGTGCTCGGTCATCGAAGGGGCCTTGCGCTGGTGGAACGGTGCGGGGGCCAGGGGATGGCGATGACGCGGACGTTGGAACGACATGTGACCACGGGTTTCGACGCGCTCCTGGTCGCCGGGCACGGGACATGATGCCGCGATTCCGGCTATTCACCCGCTGGCTCCGGACGCCCAAAGCCCTGGTGATCCTGGCGCTGCTCGCGCTGATTGCCGTCGCGGTCCCGACCGAAGGGGTTGGGCGCGTGGGCATGCCAATCCTGGCGGCCGTCTCCGGCGCGGTGGCCGTTGACCTGGTCCTGGGCCGCATCCAGCGCGGGGTCGTCGAGATCCCGGATGGCGCCGTCATCACCGGTCTGATCCTGGCGATGGTGTTGATTGCCGGCGCGCCGCCCGGGGTGGCACTGGTTGCCGGGGCCATGGCGGTGGCCTCCAAGCATTTGCTGGCCGCGAACCAATCCCATCTGTTCAACCCGGCCGCGGTCGGGCTGCTGGGCTGCGCGGTGATCTTTCCCACGGGGCAGAGCTGGTGGGGCGCGCTGACGGATCTGCCGTGGCCCGCGATCGCGATCCTGATTGGCGGCGCCGTCGTGGTGGCGCACCGGGTGCACCGGCTGCCGATGCTGCTCGCGTTCCTTGGCGTGTCCTTTCTGGCGTTCTGCCTGGTGGCGCTGCCCTGGTCGGGTAGTGTCCCGCGCCTCGCCGAAGTCTTTCGGATCCCGTTCCTGAATGCGGCAATCTTCTGTGCCGGCTTCATGCTGACCGATCCGGTGACGTCGCCCAGCCGACCGCGAGAGCAAGTCTGGTTCGCCGGGGTCGCCGCCATCGGGAGCGTGATCAGCTTCATGGCCGTGGCCGGACTCTGGTATCTCTTCTTCGGCCTGCTGGCGGCCAACGGATGGTGGGCGTGGCGGCGGACGATGCTGGCGGCGAAGACCGTCACCGCCGCTCGAGGTCGATGGGCTCCGGAAGGCCGTGGAAACTAGAATGGCAGAACACCCCCGATGGCTTATCAGACCCTTTACCTCAAGTACCGGTCGCAGCACTTTGGCGACCTGGTCGGACAGGACGCGATTGCCCAGACGCTGAAGAACGCCGTGGAGCAGGGTCGCGTGGCGCATGCCTACCTCTTCTCGGGCGTACGGGGCACGGGGAAGACGTCCACCGCCCGAATCGTGGCCAAGGCGATCAACTGTTTGAACCGTAAAGGGGCGGAGCCATGCGGCGTTTGCGCGAACTGTGTCGAGATCAGCACTGGCGCGGCCGTCGACCTGATCGAGATCGACGCTGCCTCCAACCGGGGCATCGACGAGATTCGCGACCTCCGCGAGCGGGTGAAGTACCTGCCGGCCAGCCTGAAGGTGAAGGTGTACATCATCGACGAGGCGCACATGCTGACCACGGAGGCCTTCAATGCGCTGCTGAAGACGCTCGAGGAGCCACCGGCGCATGTGACGTTTGTGCTGGCGACGACCGAGCCGCACAAGATTCCTTTGACCGTTGCCTCCCGCTGTCAACGATTTGACTTCCGAAGGATCGAGACCGGCGCCGTGGCGGCGCATCTGGCCTCGATCGTGTCGTCCGAGGGCGTCAAGGTGGATCCGCAGAGCCTGGCGCTGCTGGCTCGGCTGGCGCGCGGCAGCATGCGCGACGGCATCACGCTGCTCGACCAACTGATCTCGCAGGGCGGTGATGCGCTCACCGTTGGCAAAACGCGCGAGCTGCTCGGGCTT
>CAWCIV010000001.1:715000-1161516 GCA_963795805.1 uncultured Chloroflexia bacterium
AAACACTCCTGGTGACCGATAGTGAACTAGTACCGTGAGGGAAAGGTGAAAAGTCCGGCGGAAGCCGAGTGAAAGAGTACCTGAAACCGTGTGCTTACAAGCGGTGAGAGGGCTATGCCAGCTGCGCAAGCGACTGGAATGCCTGATTGCGTGCCTTTTGAATAATGATCCGGCGAGTTACTTCAGCGTGGCGAGGTTAAGGGGTTGACACCCGGAGCCGTAGCGAAAGCGAGTCTGAATAGGGCATGGCCGGCGCAAGCCGGTGGTAGTCGCGCTGAGTAGACCCGAAACCAAGTGACCTATCCCTGGTCAGGTTGAAACGCGGGTAAAACCGCGTGAAGGACCGAACCAACTTCGGTTGAAAACGGAGTGGATGAACTGGGGATAGAGGTGAAATGCCAATCGAACTTGGAAATAGCTGGTTCTCCTCGAAATGTATTTAGGTACAGCGTCGTTGATGAGTCTGGCGCAGGTAGAGCACTGAATGGGCTAGGGGCGATCACCTCGTTACCAAACCCAACCAAACTCCGAATGGCGACAGATATTCCAGCGGCAGTGAGACTACGGGGGCTAAGCTCCGTGGTCGAGAAGGAAACAGCCTAGACCGACAGCTAAGGTCCCAAAGTGCGGGCTAAGTGGTAAAGGATGTATTGTCGCTCAGACAACCAGGATGTTAGCTTAGAAGCAGCTACCATTTAAAGAGTGCGTAATAGCTCACTGGTCGAGTGATGATGCGCCGACAATGATCGGGGCTCAAGCCCGTTACCGAAGCTTCGGTACCGAGTCCGCAAGGACCGGTAGGTAGAGGAGCGTTCTGTCCGCAGCGAAGCTAGACCGTAAGGACTGGTGGAGTGGACAGAAGTGCGAATGCCGGAACAAGTAGCGAGAAACGCGTGAGAAACGTGTTCGCCGTAAACCTAAGGTTTCCTGGGCAACGTTAATCGTCCCAGGGTCAGTCGGACCTAAGTCGAGGCAGAAGTGCGTAGACGATAGGACATCAGGTCATCATTCCTGAACCACCTCGTGTTCGTTATGAGCAATGGGGCGACGGAGAAGGGTAGGCTATCCGGGCGATCGGATGTGCCCGGTCAAGCAGGTAGGCGGTCATCCAGGAAAATCCGGGTGGCATTCAACGCCGAGATGCGAATAGGAGCTTTCGCAAGAAAGCGAAGTAGCTGATCCCAAGCTTCCAAGAAAAACCTCTAGCCAGAACGCAGGTGACCGTACCGCAAACCGACGCAGGTAGGTGGGAAGAGGATTCCAAGGCGATCGAGAGAACCATGCTTAAGGAACTCGGCAAAATCTCCCCGTAACTTAGGGATAAGGGGAGCCCGGTTGGGTGTAGGGATTTACTCCCGAAGCCTGCCTGGGCCGCAGAGAATAGGGCTAAGCGACTGTTTACTAAAAACACAGGTCTCTGCCAAAGCGAAAGCTGATGTATAGGGGCTGACGCCTGCCCGGTGCCGGAAGGTTAAGAGGATACGTGCAAGCGTTGAATTGAAGCCCCGGTAAACGGCGGCCGTAACTATAACGGTCCTAAGGTAGCGAAATTCCTTGTCGGGCAAGTTCCGACCCGCACGAATGGCGTAACGACTTAGCTGCTGTCTCGAGCATGGACTCGGCGAAACTGAAACACCTGTGAAGATACAGGTTACCCGCCACAGGACGGAAAGACCCCGTGGAGCTTTACTGCATCCTGTCACTGATCTGGGGCTTGCTATGTAGAGGATAGCTGGGAGACTGTGAAGTCAGGGCGCTAGCCTTGGCGGAGTCACCCTTGGAATACCAGCCTTAGTTGGTCTTAGATCTAACATGCGCCCTGATCGGGCGTGTAGACCGTGGCAGGTGGGCAGTTTGACTGGGGCGGTCGCCTCCTAAAGAGTAACGGAGGCGCCCAAAGGTTCCCTCAGCCTGGATGGAAATCAGGCTTAAAGAGTGTAAAGGCACAAGGGAGCTTGACTGTGAGGCCGACAAGCCGAACAGGGACGAAAGTCGGGCTTAGTGATCCGCCAGCCCTGAATGGAAAGGCTGGCGCTCAACGGACAAAAGCTACCCCGGGGATAACAGGCTTATCTTGCCCAAGAGTTCACATCGACGGCAAGGTTTGGCACCTCGATGTCGGCTCGTCGCATCCTGGGGCTGGAGTAGGTCCCAAGGGTTGGGCTGTTCGCCCATTAAAGCGGTACGCGAGCTGGGTTTAGAACGTCGTGAGACAGTTCGGTCCCTATCCGTGGTGGGCGCAGGAGACTTGAGAGGAGTTACCCTCAGTACGAGAGGACCGGGGTGAACGGACCTCTGGTGTCCCGGTTGTCATGCCAATGGCAGTGCCGGGTAGCTATGTTCGGTTGGGATAAGTGCTGAAAGCATCTAAGTACGAAGCCCACCTCAAGATTAGGTCTCCCACTGGGTTAACCAGGTAAGACCCCAGCGAGACTAGCTGGTTGATAGGCCGCAGGTGTAAGACGGGCAACCGTTTCAGCTGAGCGGTACTAATAGGTCGAGGGCTTGACCATCTATCTCACTCCTCAGCGCGCCGGATCGCCGGCCGCGCCAAGGGGTTGATCGCGTGATCTGCGCGATCCCTAAATGCACTTCTTCGCAGCGATCGAAGGAAAAAGACTTCGGTGACCATAGCGACGGGGAAACACCTGTTCCCATCCCGAACACAGCAGTTAAGCCCGTCTGCGCCGATGGTACTGGGCTGGCAACGGTCTGGGAGAGTAGGTCATCGCCGAGGTCTTTTTTCTTTTCTGCAACCATTGAGGGTGATGAGCGAACAACCGGTCGGAAAAACACGCCACACGTCGCTGACGCTCGACCAGCTCGCCGAGCTGCAGCCGGGTCTTGCCGACCTGATGCCGGCCGTCGGCGACCGTTACTGGATCGCCTACTACGCCGCCCGCGGCGGGAACTGGGCACTTGCGCGCTATCAGCTGCGGCACCTGGCGATGCTGCTCCGCCGTGGGGCGCTTACGCGTCCGAAACACGCCGTCAACCTGGCCGAGTACGAGCGTTCGAGCATTGGGCCGCTCCTGGACGCCGTCCAGGCAAGGAATCTCGACGCCTTCGAGCAGGCCTATCAGCGGGCGACCGACGTCGCCAATGACCTGCACCGCGAGCTCGGCCACCCGGACATCGTCTGGCGTCTTCCACCCGAGCCTCCGCCGCACCTCGACCTGACCCCGCAGCCGGAGGCCGAGCCGAAAGTCGAAGGCCGCCGCTAGCGCAGCATCTCGCGACGGACCGTAAGCCGCTCGACGAGGTCCACCTTGACCCGCACCCCGAGGCCCCACCGCGTCGGTACGGGGATGGTGCCGCCGCGGGCCAGCGTAAACGGCGGCTCGATGATGTCCTCAGCCCAGTAGCGCGCGCTTGCCGAGATGTCGCCCGGCAGTCGGAAGTTCGGAAGTGTCGCCAGGGCGACGTTGCAGGCTCGGCCGATTCCGGTTTCGAGCATGCCACCGCACCAGACCGGGATCCCGGCGTTTCGCGCGATGTCGTGGATCCGCCTGGCTTCCGCAAAGCCACCGACCCGCCCGGGTTTGATGTTGATCACGCGGCAGGCTCCCAGCTGGACCGCGTGCCGCGCGTCGCGGGCGTCCTCGATGCTTTCGTCGAGACAAATCGGGGTCGCGAGCTGCCGCTGCAGGGCGGCATGGTCGACGAGGTCGCCCGCCGCGAGCGGTTGCTCCAGCATCAACAGCCGGAACTGGTCGAGCTGCTGGAGGTGGGCGGCATCATCGAGCTCGTAAGCAGAGTTGGCATCCGCCATCAGCGTGATCTCGGGATACCGCTGCCGGATCGCCGCGATCGCCTGGATGTCCCACCCGGGCTCGATCTTCACCTTGATCCGCCGGTAGCCTTCACTGAGATGGCGGGCGATCGTGTCGAGCAACTCGTCCGTGGTGGCCTGGATACCGACACTGACGCCGGTTTCGATTCGGTCCTTGACGCCGCCGAGAAAGGTCGCCAGCGGTTTGCGGGCCTCCTCGGCCAACGCCCCGGTGAGCGCCATCTCGATCGACGCCTTGGCCATTCGGTGGCCACGCACCGGGAGAAAGAGCGCTTCGAGCGCGGCGACATCCGGCAGCTCGCGCCCGAGGATCGACGGCACGAGGTAGCCCTTAAGGATCCCCCAGGCGGTCTCGACGGTCTCGTAGGAATACCATGGCCCTTCGCCTGCGACGCACTCCCCCCAGTGCGACCGGCCGCCGATCTCGAGTCGAACGAGCAGGGGATAGCGATCCTGCTGGACGCCGAAGCTGGTTCGAAACGGCTTCAAAAGCCGCATCTGCAGCACCCGCAGCTCGACGGCTTCAATTTTCATTCCTGCCTCCGTGCCGTCCGCGGCGGGGAAAGGCCGCCGTCGAGCCTCTCCATCAGGTAAGCGCCGCTCCGAAGGAAGTCGGTCGCCACCAGGCCGGACGCGAGCGCCGCCTCGAACGCGGCACGGCTCTCCAGGCGCCAGGCCAGGGCGAGGCGCATATCGCGTTTCTTGACCGACTGAAAATCCGGCGGCACCTCGATGACCGCGCGGTTTCCGAAGACTGGTTCGGCGCTGCGCATCGGGCGATCGCCGTCGCCGACGGCGAGCAGTCGAATGACCGTCTCGCTGGCGGTGATCCTCGGTCGATCCGTCATCCACCACTCGGCCTCGAATCGGTCCGAGGGCAGGCCGCGGTTGAGCTCGTCCTCCATGACGCCGTAGTGGTCACGATCGTAAACGCGGGCGATGCAGCCCAGACGATGCAAATTGATGTAGGCATTACGGGCCTCGAGCGGATCGAAGGTCCAGCTGATCAGTTCATACCCGAGCGCGCGAGCATCCCGCGCCTGGGCCTCCTTGAGCGCGATGCCGATGCCCGCGCCGCGATAGGTGGGCTGGACACCCAGCTGGTGGGAACAGAGCCGAACGCGGCCCTTACGAATCCCGGGGATGCCGAAGCAAAAGCCGACCATCTCGCCGGTTCGCAGAAATGCGCCGTGCACGAGGCCTCCATTCTGTTGCGTCGTCAGCAGCAACTCTCTGGGGACGACATTTCGCTCGGCCGCTCCCCAGATGTCGCGGCTCATCGCCTCGCAGGCGGCAAATTCCGCGGGCGACTCGACCAATCTGATGGTGACGGCCGGCGATGTGTAGGCCATCACGCCGCCATGCTAGCAATCGCGGTTGGTCTCAGTGGCTGAGACGCCCGGCACGCGGGCCGCGGCGAGACTTACTTACAGGTCCAGGCGCTCTGCCGTCCGGCGTTGTAGAAGACGAGCGCTCCGCGCGCCTGTGCCATCGGGTCCCAGATGTTCTGTCCGGGGAAATTGGAATTCCAGGTCGCCGGCATGAACTGGAAGAGGCCGCTAGCCCCGCTGGACCGATTGACCGCAAGGGGGTTGTAGTGGCTCTCGCAGTTCGCCACACGCAACGCCCAGCTCAGACCGGGGCTGTTGCCAAAGACCGCATAGATCGCTGCCAGGCCGTCGCCACCGGAGCCCGGAGGCGGCACGACCGCCGGCTTCGGGGTGGGCGCCGGGGTGGCGGCGGGACGCGCCTTGTGCACCGGAGCGATGACCGGGTCAACCGGCGGCGGAACGACCGCGGGTGCGGGGGGCTCCTCGAGCGTGGGCGATTTGTAGGCTTGCGTGTATTCCAGGGCGTTGCGAGCCCGGACTGGACTGGTCCAGAGCACGTACCCGGAGTAGGGCGCGACCGCCGCCTGGCTGACGGCTGCGCGACCATTCAGGGCGGGGATCACCAGCAGCAGGCCGAGGCCGAGGACCACCACATGCGAGAGCAGGCCGACGGAGGGGCGAAGCCGGCGCCCGACTGGGGAGAGGCGCGCGACCTGGTTTCGGAGCCGGCGGGACCGAAGGACCGCCCTCGCGGCCCAGTCGGACGCCACCAGATCTTGAATCTTGCTTATGGTTGTCCCCAAGATGTGGGCTTGCGCCCTGGTTACGGTAGCAATAATCGCTGTAACGTTCAAGCGGCCTTCCCTCCGTCACTTTCGAACGACGAACCCCTTCGAATTGGTCCGAGAGAGACGAGAGGAAGGCGATGAGCTACGACGAGGCGTAACGGACCGTCGGTTACCCTACCACAGAGCGTGGGGTCCGAGTCAAGCAGCTCGAGCCCATCCGGAAGGTCACAGCGCCTCGATCAGGGTGCGCAACAGGACGGTCCGTTGCAGCCAGCTGTCGATCAGGAAATGCTCAGAATCGGCGTGCGCCCCGCCGCCATCGGGGCCCAGGCCGTCCAACGTCGGCACGCCGAGGGCCGCGGTGAAATTCCCGTCGCTGGCGCCGCCGGTTGCCGTCTCGGTCAACGCAAAGCCGGCCTCCCCGGCGAGCCTGGTCGCGAGCGCGGCAAGCCGCGCCACACCCTCGCTTCGCTCCATCGGGGGCCGGTCAAGCCCGCCGCCGACTCGCAGCCTGGCGCCGAGCAAACGCGGCTTGAGCGCACCGATCGCGCCCACCACGCGCTCGGCTTCCGAGACGCTGGTGAAGCGCACATCGATGTCGGCGCGCGCCTGGGCCGCGACGACGTTCGGTCGCGTGCCGCCCCGCACCACGCCGATGTTGATGGTCGTTCCCCGCGGCGGATCGGCCAGGGCTTTCAGCGCCAGGATCTGGTGCGCCAGCTCCTCGACTGCACTGATGCCTTTTTCGGGCTCGACGCCGGCGTGCGCAGCACGGCCGTCGATCTCCAGTGTGAAATCGGCGATACCCTTGCGCGCCGTCTTGACCGCCCCGCCCGAGGCGGCCGGCTCGAGCACGAGGACCGCGCGCGCGCCGCGGGCAGTCTGCTCGATCAGGTCGCGTGAGCTGGTGCTGCCGATTTCCTCATCCGAGGTGGACAGGACCACGACCGGTCGTTTCGGCCGGCAGCCGCGCAGGGCAAAGGCGGCCTCCACGATTCCCGCCTTCATGTCGTAGGTTCCGGGTCCGGTGACCCGGTTGCCGTCGACGCGAAAGGGGAGGCGCGTCAACGTTCCTTCCTCCCAGACCGTGTCGTGGTGGCAGAGGATCACGATCGGCTCGAGTCCGCGGCCGATCTTAACCTCGAGGTGGTCACCGCGATCCGGCCGCCGGTGACGGATCACCTCGGCCTCCGCCAGGTGGCCGAAGAGGTCGGCGACCCGGTCGGCGCAGCGGTCGCATCGGACTTTGTCGAGGGAGGGCGACTCCACCTCGACCAACTCCCGGAGCGCGGCGAGCATCGACTCGGCAGGCGAATCAGGCATTCGAACCGGACTTTACGCCCTGCCCGCTAGTTCCGGCCTCCCTCACGCCCGATCGCCGACATCCGGTTCCGATCCTGGCTCGAGGCTTCGCCCCCCTTGCGACCCGCGGCCCGGGCTTCTTCGGAGGAAAACTCGTGGGCGGAGCCGCGTTCGTGCGCCGCTTTCCCCCCCTTACTGCCCGCTTCCCTTGCTTCCTGCGGGCTGAACTCGTGAGCCGAGCCCTTGGCGTGGGCGGCCTGCCCACCTTTGCTGGCGATCTCACGTTGTTTGGCTTGATCCATGGAACCGAAGCCCCGCTTACCGGTTTCTGGCATCTCCGCAGCCTCCTTCAATCGGGTGGAACGCTTCGCCCTCGCGCTATCAGCGTAGCTGGCGTTGCCTGCCAGCTGTCAAGTGACTGACGTGATGCGCGAAGGGCCACGCTGGCCCTTCGCTGACGCCGATTGTTATCAGTATCCTGCTGGTTCGCGCCCGCTGAAGAACGACCGAACACGTTCGCCAACGGTGGGCCGCGGCCGGTATGGGTCGGCAGCGCGAGCCGTCGCATCCGTCCGGGATCCGTCTCGCACCACCTCGGAGCGGGAGGTCTCGGTCTCGGAATAGTTTCGCTGGCCCGCCTCGTTGTAGACCGGCTTTAGCTCGCCCTCATTCGCGGTGGCTGCCCCCCGATCGACGCCGCGGGTCTCACTCCGCATCCGGGCGTTCTCCTCGCGAAGGCGTTGGTTCTCCTTGCGGAGGTCCGCCAGGGCGTTCTCGTGCGTGCTGATCCGGCGGCGCAGCGAGCCGGTGCGAGCGCCGTGAACCGCACCCGAGTACAGCATGTACAGGATGAACAGCAGCGTGACGATGGCAGCCGCGGCCACGACGGGGACCCAGTTGGCGACGCCGTGGAATGAAAGATTCAGAAGCGTGAGGTCCTGCGTTCCGGTGTTCTGGGCGGCATAGACGCCGACCACCCCCAGGGCGACGATCAAAAGCAGCAGAAAGAGAATCATGGTCACTCCCTCCAGAGTAATGCTGTCAATGTAGATATCACTTTACTTGACAATCGCCAGCAGGTCAACAGTCGTATCGTGAGATCCGTGCAGCTGGCCGGCAAGCCGGTCACCGTCCACCGGCTCGTTCCCGACGACTGGCGGCGCTTTCGCGAGATCAGGCTGAGGGCCCTGGCCGAAGCGCCGGCCGCCTTCTCGTCAACGCTGGCGGAGGCCCTGCAGCTCGATGCGGCTGCCTGGCGAACCAGACTGGCGACCCGGGCCCAGTTTCTGGCAACCATCTCCTCGGAGCCGGTTGGCACGGCGGGAGGAATCGAGACCGAGTCCGGTCCGGAATTGATCTCGATGTGGGTCGACCCGCGGGTCCGCGGCTCCGGCGTCGGGGATCGGCTGGTGCGCGCCGTCCTCGACTGGGCGGCCGCGCAGGGCTTCGATTCGGTGCTGCTCTGGGTGGCGTCGGGAAACGAAGCCGCCGAGCGGCTCTATGCCCGCCACGGCTTCAGGCGGACCGGCGCCAGTCAGCCGATGACCCAGGGCGGGCGCGACCGATGCGAGGTCGCCATGCGATGCGAGCTGACCGCCGAACAGCCGGAGTGAGGCTTACCGGACCGGGTCGCGCAGGTCGGTCAGGGCGGCGGCCGCCACAAATCCGATCGCCAGCGCCACCAGCGCAGTTCGCATCGAGCTGAACCACGCGGCGGTGGATGGAAGCAGGCTCATCACCAGGGACCCGGTGAGGGAGAGGCAGAGGCCACTGATCAGCCAGATGGGCCAACGCCGCCGTCCGGGCCAGGCCAGCAAGAGAGAAAGGAAAAAGGCGACCAGGATGAAACCCCCCAGCATCCTGGTCGCCATCGGCGCGCCCCCCAGGTCGACGGTGGCCCCCACCGCCGGTAGCGTAGCGCGGGATTTGCGCCGCCGGTATCCCCTGATGTGATGAAAATTTCGTCTCTTTGTGCTTCCGACTGGGGGAGGGAGAATGGGGGAGGGCCCCCTGCCTCAGATCAACCGGAGGCGAGAGGCAGCCGCCACCGCTTCGGCGCGGTTGCGCGCCCCCAGGCGGCTCAGCAGGCTTTCGACGTGCGTCTTGACGGTGTTTTCGCTCAGATGGAGGCGGGCCGCGATCATGCCGTTCGAGCAGCCCTCGGAGACGAGCTGCAGGACCTCCTGCTCCCGGGGCGAAAGCCTGACGGTCTGCGCCGAGCTGGATCCGCTGGACACGACTTTCAGGTGGGCTTCGCCGGCTGCGTCCGCGAGAACCGGGGCTTGCGCGCCTGGCTGGGCGCCGGCGACCACGATCCGGTCGAAGGCGGCCAGGATGGCTCCCGCGATCGCCATGATCAGGCTCCAGAGCAGGACGTCCTGCGCGTTGAACGGTTGCTTGAAGAAGGTCGTCAGTGTCCCGTGCAGGCCGATCATCCCGAGCACGAAGATGGCGACCATCAGCATGGCCCCCTCCGCCCCGTCGTAAGCGACCATCCAGACGATCAGGAGGATGTAGGTGGCATAGATGCTGGTGCTCGTGCCGACCCCGCCGAAGGCGGCGATGACCAGGAAGTAGCTGACGGTGTCGAGGAGGATGAGGCCGCGGCCGATCCGGAGCACCGCGGCGTCGTCCGCCCGCGTAAGGGCGAGCAGGCCCCAGGTGTTGTAGGCCGCCACCCAGAGCAGAACCAGGGCGAGCAGAATCTGGGCCTTTGGCGTCACCACCAGCGACAGAATGGCGGCAAAGACCAGGCCGGGCCAGCGGACGACGGTGCCGAGCCGGGCGAGTTGGCGGATGGAGGTCGCGCTCAATCGGGGGCGCTCAAAGGCGCTGAAACGAGGAATCGTCAACCGCGGCATCTTCCCGGTCCTTTGCCCCGCCCCCAGGGACGTTCCCATTGTACGGTCGGAGTTCTGGGTCGTCTAGCCGCCCATCAGCGGGTTCTATGATCGCGACGATGCTTTCCGGCGCCACCCTGCTGATCGACGGTGATGACACGTTGTGGGAGAACAACGTGTATTTCGAGGAGGCGATCGAAGCCTTTCTCGACTATCTCCGTCACTCGTCACTGAGCCGGAGCCAGGTCCGCGCCACGCTCGATGAAATCGAGCGCCTCAACAGCGGCGTCCACGGCTACGGCGCGGCCGCCTTCGCCCGCAACCTCCGACAGACCTACGAGCGACTCGCCGAGCGAAAGGTGGAGCCGCACGACCTCGATTACCTGATGATGCTTGGCGAGCGCATCTTGAAGCGGGACATCCAGCTCCTTCCGGCGGTGGGGGAAACGCTCGCCTACCTGGCAGCCCGGCACCGCCTCATGCTGCTGACCAAGGGCGACCCGGAGGAGCAGGGACTCAAGGTCGATCGATCAGGCCTGGCCACACATTTCTCGGACGTCGTGATCGTTCGTGAGAAGGACGTCGATGCGTACCGCGATCTGGTGGTCGCCTACCGTCTCGAGCCCGCCCGCACCTGGATGGTCGGCAACTCGCCGCGGTCCGACATCAATCCGGCGCTCTCCGCGGGCCTGCACGCCGTGCTGATTCCCCACCCGCACACATGGCGGTTGGAGCATGAGGCGATTCCGCCCGCCGACGACCGCCTCCTCGTGCTGAAGACCTTCGCCGAGCTTCGCGCGCTCTTTTAACCGTTGCCCTCGGGCAGCGGCGACGTGGAACCGATCAACGTTCGCACCATCCCCTGAGCCCAGTCGGCCACGGCCACCCGATGGTTGTTCGTGTCCGCGATGAAGAGCCCATCAGGACCAGCGCATAGGCCGCCCGGCTCGCGGAAGGAGGCGGTCAGGCCGGGCCCATCCGCGTCACCGGCAGCGCCCGAGCCGAGCCAGGTGGAGACGGTTCGGGTCGCCGGATCGAGTCGCTTGATCTTGTTGTTGTAGCTGTCAGCGATCAACAGCATGCCATCGCGTGCGGAAATTCCCAGGGGATGCTGGAGCCGAACCACCTCACCCTCGCCGTCTTGATCACCAAAGACGAACAGGTCCTCACCGACCAGCGTGCGGACCATGCCGAGCTTGAGGTCGATGTCACGGATGGCGCTGACCTCGGAGTCGGCCACATAGAGATGGTTACCTGCGAGCGCCAGACCGCTGGACTGCGCGAAGCAGGCCTCGGCCACCGGCCCATCGAGCAGGCCCTCCCGTCCGGTTCCAGCGAACGGCGTCACCTGGCTGCTGCCAAGGTCGAGCGACCAGATCTGATGCGTGCCGGCCATGGCGATATAGAGCGTGCGACTGGCAAGGGCCAGGTCCCACGGCGAGCTCAGCGGCGTGGACGTACCGGCGCCGCCTCCGCCGATGCCGGGCGCCTGCTCTCCGGTTCCCGCCAGCGTCCGGACGTCGCCACTGCGGAGGTCCACCCTGCGGACGGCATGGTTCTCCGTGTCGGCGACGTAGAGCGCGCCGTCCGCTGACGCGAGCCCCTGCGGTTGTTGAAACTGCGCGGCCCGCGCCGGCCCATCCGCGAGGCCGGGCTGGCCGCTCCCAATGGTACGCAGGATGGTTCCATCCGGCTGCGCTTCCAGGATGCGGTGGTGGTTCGTGTCGGCGATGTAGAGGCGGCCGTCCGACGCCAGGACCTTCCCGGGAAAGCTCAGCGGGCGCGCCGGCTCGTGGAGGTCTTCGAGCTGGATCGCCGTTTGGGCAGGCCGGAGCAGGCCACGCTCATCGAATTCCTTGAGCATGCCAGCCACGAGAGGATCGAATCGCTCGAAGGGCAGCTCGCCCTCGTGCTTGCCGATGACGCGGCCGTCCGGGTCGACAAACATCAAGGTCGGCCAGGCGCGGCCGCCATACTGGTGCCAGATGGCGAAGTCCCGGTCATTGACCACGGGATGCTCGATCCGATAACGGAGGACCGCCTCCCGCAGGTTCGCGGTCTCTCGCTCCGCGGGGAACTTCGGGGAGTGGACCCCGACGATGACGACCCTGTCGCCATACGTTGCCTCGATCTTCCGCAACTGCGGAAACATGTGCAGGCAGTTGATTCAGCAGAAGGTCCAGAAATCGATGATCGCGAGCCGCCCGCGGAGATCCGCCAGGCGGAGCGGCCGGGCAACGTTCAGCCAGTCCAGGCCCTCGACGAACTCGGGGGCGCGGACCTTGCCGGCAAAGGTGTGCGTCGCCACGGCTTAATCCTATCCACGGAACTTTTCGCGGGCCATCCCGTCGTATGAATGAACCATGAAACGATTCCTCGGCGCCCTCGTACTTGCGGGGCTGCTCGCAGCCTGCGGAGCATCCCCATCCGCCGGCCCCGAGGCATCCGGGTCTGCCACCCCGACGCCGGGTACCGGGATCCGGGGGGTAGTGACGGTCGGGCCGACCTGTCCGGTGGAGCGGGTCAACTCGCCCTGCCCGCCACGGCCGATGCAGGCAACGATCGACATCCGCGACTCGAGTGGCAAGCAGGTGGCCACGGTCGCCTCGGGTTCCGACGGCCAGTTCCAGGTTGATCTCCTACCCGGGACCTACACCCTGAAGGGCGTCACGCACGGAAGCGCCGGTTTGCCGCGGCCGATCCTCGTGACCGCCACCGTGAGCGCCGGCTCGTATGCCACGGTCAACGTCGAGTTCGACAGCGGCATTCGGTAGCCCCATCGCGTCAGCGCGCGCCGTATCCTAACGGCGGTGTCAGGAGGGCCCGGCGTCCGTCTCGTCCCCGCCCTCCTGCTCGTCGGGGTGACGGCGATCTGGGGCTGGACCTTCGTCGTCGTCAAGGACGCGATCGCGCGCTACCCGGTTGTCTCATTCCTGGGCGTCCGCTTCCTGCTCGCCGCCGTCGTGCTCTGGATCCTCGTCCTGGTGGCGCGTCAGCGCGGCCGCGTCGCGCGGGCAGGCCTCGCCATCGGCATCGTGCTCGCGCTCTCCTACCTGCTGCAGACGCTTGGGCTGAAGGGAACGTCCGTGGCGAACACCGGGCTCATCACCGGTCTCTTCGTGGTGTTCACGCCCATTCTCGACCGCCTTCTCTGGCACGTACCGTCTCGGGGCAGCACCTGGATCGCGGCGGGCGTTGCCTTTCTCGGCACCGCGCTCCTCACCGGTGGCGCGCCGACTGGGTTGCATGCCGGAGACCTTTTCGTCCTCGCGGCCTCGGTCGGGTTCGCGCTGCACATCACCCTGCTGAGTCGTTATGCGGCAGCGGGCCCGCTGCTCCTGGCGGCCTGGCAGATGACGGCGGCCGGCGTCTTCTTGACTGCTGGGGCGATGGCGACCAGGTCGACGATCCTGCCGGTGCCGGCTTCGGTGCTCCCGGCCCTGGCGATCACCGGCATCTTCGCCTCAGCCCTGGCCTTCTGGGTGCAGACCTATGCGCAGCAGCGCCTGCCGGCGAGCCGGGCGGCCTTGATCATCGCGATGGAGCCGGTCTTCACCGTGTTCTTCGCCTTCCTGCTTGTCTTCGAACGGTTTCGACTCCTGCAAGCCGCCGGCGCGGTGCTCATCGTGTTTGCGCTCTTTTATAGCGAGTGGCGTCAACGAGAGCGCGTCGGCTCCCCCGCTCCGGCGCTGCATATCGCCGGCAGCCAACGGTAGGGAGGTGGGGGCTCCCGGTGGTCTCGCGCGCTTGAACACTGGATCGGGGATGGTCCTCATCGGGAGTCTGCTCCTTGGGCTGATCAACCCGGGCAGCCAGGCGGCGGCTCCCGCCGCGTCTGCTGGCCTCGGGGCCTGGGCGGGCACGACGTCGATGCTCGCGCCGCGGGCCGAACACACCGCCACGCGGCTCTTCGGTGGGGAGGTGCTCGTGACTGGCGGCACTGATGGCCGCGATCACGGGCTTTCGAGCACGGAACTCTTCGACCCGAGGACCAATCAGTGGGGCGCGGGCCCGACCATGAGCAGCCCCCGGATCGATCAGACGGCGACCCTCCTTCTGGACGGGAGGGTCCTCGTTACCGGCGGATTCGACCAGCTGAATCAGTCGGAGCGGACGCTCGCCTCGACGGAGATCTTCGACTCGGGCCGCAACCGCTGGACCCCCGCTGCCCCGATGATGGTCGCACGAGCGCGCCACACCGCCACCCTGCTGGCGAACGGGTCGGTGCTGGTCGTCGGTGGCTACTCGTCATCGACGCCCGGGAAGCTTGGCGGGTTCGCGACCCGCGCGGAGGTCTACGACCCGAGGGCAAACCGCTGGTCCGAAACGGGCGGCATGGGAACCGGAGGACGCCAGGGTCACTCCGCCACCCGATTGATCGATGGCCGCGTGCTGGTGGCGGGCGGGGAAGGGACCCTCGGTGGAAACCCGAGTGCGGAGATCTACGACCCCGCGTCAAACAGCTGGGCCTTCGTCAGCCCCCTGCTGGCGCCGCATGTCGGCCATACCGCCACCCTCCTTAAGACGGGGCGCGTGCTCATCGTTGGCGGCGCTGGGTCCATCTCGCCGACCCTCAACGAGCCCGCGGCGCTCAGTGCCGCCGAGGCCTACGACCCGCTGCTGGACCGCTGGACATTGCTGGCGCCCTTGCACACAACGCGTGATCATCACACCGCCACGCTGTTACCGGATGGCCGGCTGCTTGTTGTCGGCGGCGCCTACACATCCACACCGTGGCCCGAGCTCTATGACCCGGCAACGAATACCTGGGCGCTCATCCCCGGGACCTCGATGAATCGATACGGGCATACAGCCACGCGACTCGACAACGGTCGCGTCTTGATCGCCGGCGGCTACAACACGCAGTCGATGGCCAGCGCCTGGATCTACGATCCGTCGGAACGCCCCTCAGCGGCTCCTGGCATCGCGTTTCGGTGGGCATTCACATTTCCCGTCCTCGCGATCGCGGTCCTCGGCCTCCTGGTCTTCGGATGGCGGCGGCGCATCCTCCGGCTGCCGTCCTGGCCATCACGTGGGAGGGACGATGCCTGGATCGATCCGTAGATCAGCCGAAGCTGATCATGACGTTCTTCACCTGCGTGTAGTTGGCAAGGGCCTCGACGCCCTGCTCGCGTCCGAACCCACTGCGCTTGTAGCCGCCGAACGGCAGCCCGATGCTGCCCTCCACGCTGTAGCTGTTGATCCGGATTTGGCCTGCTTTGATGGCGGTTGCCAGGGTCAGGGCTTTCTGCAGGTCCCGAGTCCACACCCCCGTGACCAGTCCGTAGGGCGTGCCGTTGGCGATGGCGATCGCCTCGTCGACCGACTCGAAGGTGGTCACGGTCAGGACCGGCCCGAAGATTTCCTCTTGCTCCACCACTGACCCGCGCTCGACCCGGTCGAGCACGGTCGGCTCAACAAAGAAACCGTGGGCGAGGTCATCGCGGCCGGCCCGTCCGCCTCCGGTCACCGCGATGGCGCCATCCCGGGTCCCGCGCGCGATGTACTCCAGCACCCGTTTCATCTGGCGCTCGCTGACAACGGGCCCCATGTCGGGGTTGTCCAGTCCCCGGCCGAGGCTGATCTTTTCGATCCGGCCGGCAAGGATCTTCAGGAACGGGTCGTGCGCGGTGCGCTCCAGCAAAAGCCGGGTTGGCGCCGTGCAGGTCTGGGCGGCGTTCTGCATCAGGGTCGCCGCCGCCGCCAGCGCCGCCTTCTCATAATCCGCGTCGGCAAAGACGATGTTGGGAGACTTGCCACCCAGCTCGAGCGTCACGGGTACCACGTGGTCGGCCGCCGCCTTCATGATGGCGATGCCGGTCGGGACCGAACCGGTGAAGGTGATGTGATTGATGTCGGCGTGGGCGACGAGCGCGGCGCCGGGTTCGCGACCGCCGGTCACGACGTTGAAGACCCCGGGCGGAATCCCCGCCTCGGACGCCAGCTCGGCCAGCCGGACGATGCTGAGCCCGGCTTCCGCGGCCGGCTTGGCGACCACGGCGTTGCCGCAGGCCAGCGCCGGCGCGATCCCGCGCGAGGCGAGCCGGAGCGGGTAGTTCCACGGAACGATCTGGGCCGAGATGCCGAGTGGCTCGCGGAGCGTGAAGTCGACGAAGCCGCGCCCGAGCGGGATGCTGGAGCCAAAGACCTTGTCAGCCACGCCGGCGAAATACTCGAAATACCCGGCGGCGGCGGCCACGTCATCCTCGGCCTGGCGGAGCGGCTTGCCCACGTCCTGGCTCTCCAGCCGGGCCAGCTCGGATGCGCGCTCTCGCAGCAGGCTCGCCAGCCGGTTGAGCAGGCGCACGCGGCGCACCGGCGGAAGGCCGGCCCACCCCTGGTCGATCGCCTGGCGGGCGGCGCGAACCGCGGCGTCGACGTCGCTCGAGCCGCCGTCGGCCACGGCGGCGAACCCACTACCGGTGGCGGGATCGATGGCCTCGAAGGTCCTGCCTGATCGGGCGTCGGCACGCTGGCCGTCGAGGAACATCCGGCCATCCAGGCTTGCGACCTTCATCGCTCTTAGCCTACCGTTTGAGTACGGTGATTTCGCGCTACTTGCGCAGCCGAAAGCATGCCGCCGGCCTGGCGCTGGCCCTGGTGGCCGCGATCCTGAGCGCCCTGGATCCGGTTGGGCCGCAGAGCATCCTGTTTGTGCTCGGCTTCTATCTGGCCGCGGCGACCGCGATCCCCAACCGGCGGCCGCTCCCGCGCTATGGCTTCGAGCCACGCCTGGTGCAGCGGGCCCTGCGCGAACAGCTCATGGCCGTCAGCGGCCGGCTCCCGCCGGAGGTGATGGGCCGCCTCCGTCGCATCGAGCTGGCTGTCCGGACCGAGATCCTGCCCGGGCTCGATCGGCTGGCGCCCGGCAGCCTGGAGCTCTACCTGGTCGAGCGGACCGCCTCCGAGTACCTGCCGACCGCGGTGGAGTCCTACCTGCGCCTACCCCCGGGTTACGTTTCAGCCCAGCCCGGCAGCGAAGGCCGGAGCGCGCTCAGTGTTCTGCTCGACGAACTCGACCTTCTCGAGGCAGGGGTCCGCTCGGTCGCCGCGGCCGTCCATCGCGCGGAGATGGACCGGCTGCTGGCGTATCAGCGCTTCCTTAGCGACCGGTTCCGGCAGGACGAACTCGGATGACGCCCTCAGCGGATCGACGGCCGCAGCGACGCCGGTAGCAGTCGCCAGACGCCGAGCCCCAGCCCGATCAGCACGATGAACGGCAGCAGGAAGCCGCCGACCACGAGCATGCCACCAATGACGGCCACGAAGGTCTGGCCGGCGGTCCCGAGCGAAGCCGAGAGGCCGCTTTGATCCCAGAAGCTCGGAGGTGCGGCGACCGTCGCGACGGTGAAGAGCCGAAGCGTGATCGTCGAGTACGTGGTGCGCTGATCAAGGAACCGGATCCGGCCCTGGATTTGCTCGATCTCACCGGTGACCGAGGAGAGCTGGCTCTGCACCGCGATGCTGTCCTGGATCGTCTGGGCGCGCCGCATCAGGTCGAGCAGCACCGCCTGCTGGGCCTGCTGGTTCTTGAGCCGCGCCTGCAGATCGACGTACTCGCCGCTAACGTCCTGGCTTACGACCTGGAGCTGGCCTGGTTTGCCGAGCTGTCGGAGCGCGCTGAGCGCATCGGCATAACTCGAGGCAGGGACGGCCACAACCACCGTGCCCGCATCCGTCTGCGTACTGGAGGGGTCGCCAACCTGGGAGCTGACAAGGTAGCCGTTGAACTGGCCGGCGATCGCCACCGCCCGGTTGTAGCTGTCCCAGAACGAGCCCGCCTTGATCTGGATGCCCATGGTTGCGTCCTGGATGACCTTCTGATCGCCCCGCGCCTGGACGATAGCGCTGCTGCTCGCGGTGCCGGCGGGACCGGACGCGGGGACCGCGAACTTGTCCGTGGATGGGGCGTAGGCTGCAGCGCCCTGGCCGAGCCCGGCGCTCGCGTGGTTCGAGTTGCTGGTGCTCGACGCCGAGCCACAGGCGGACAGCAGGCCGGCGATGCCCAGCAGGGCCAGCGGGAGGAGGCGGGGCGTTGGCATGGCATTCATCTCGCCTCAGAAGACGGGCGGCCGCCCGAAAAGTTCCCGGCGCGGGCGCTAAGCTTGAACGATGAGCCAGCCGGTCGACCTCTCCCCGATGCAACGGGAGCTCGACAACCTACGGGTTCAGCTCTGTCATTGCAACCACGCCGGGACCTGCCTCGGCTGCCAGGGCATCGACATGCTCCGCCAGCAGGTCCAGATGGTGGTGTCGGCCGCGACCCAACCGGTGCTGATGCAGGTGGCCCAGGAAGCCCAGGCCAAGGAGCTGCTCAAGCAGGTCCAGGAGATGCAGGAGCGGATGCTCCGGGACCCCGATGCGGCGAAAGCCATCGAGGAGCTCCTGAAGTACTTTCAGGCGCCCCCGACCGAAGACCACTAACTACTGGTCGGAACCGCCGTCACGACCACCCGCTGGGTGTCAACCCAGTTGGGCCAGCAGGTGAAGAGGGTCAGCCGAACATCGTTGGTCGGATTCAGGATCTGCACCGCCGAGGGCTCGACGATCGTGCGACCCGTGACGTGATAGACGACCGCCGAGGAGCCCACCGGCGTCACGTCGATCTCGTCTCCGGCGGTGAGGTCCTTCAACCGGCCGAAGACGCTGCCCTGGATGTCATCGTGGCCGTAGAGCACCGAATTGCCGCTGCCGATCGGGGAGGAGTGGTCGAAGTGGGTAACCGAATAGCCGGTCGCGATCTGCATGTTGCCGCCGGAGTCGACCCCCCGATCGAAGATGGGGGCCGCGTTGATGCCGATCTTCGGGATCGAGATGTAGGCGACCGGGCGGCTTGGCGCCGACCCGCTGCTGGCCAACCCGGCGCGCTGATGGGGCGGCGAGAGCGGGTCGCCGATCGCCGGGATGGCGCCGACGATGGGTGCCACCGGGGCCGGGGTTTTATGCAACAGGCCCGGGGCGGCCATCGCGATCAGGGCCACGCCGATCGCAATCAGCAATCCCGCTATCAGGTTTCTACGCATTCCTACCATCATAGTCAGGGGAACGCGGCAGCCTGTCAAGCAACGGCCGTGACGGAGAGGGGGAGTGCCGGTCGAGGCGACGCGGCACTCCCAGCTAGCGTCGTGTCGAGTTAGGCGGCCCGCCGGGTCGAGGTCTTGGAGTAGGCCTCGCGGACCGACTTCGGGAACGACCAGCGGGGCTTCTTGGACGCCGCGCGGGCCTTCAGCATCATCGGCTCCTTGGTGAAGGGGTTGATGCCCCTGCCCGCCTTGCGCGCCTTGACCTCACGGTAGGCGAGGGCACCGATCTGCGGGAACCGGACCCGCTGACCGCGGGCGCCGGCTGCGACCGCCTGGTCGAAGACATCCTTGACGGCGGCGTTGAGGTCCGACTTCTTGATTTTGACTGTCCCGTTCTTGGTCAGTTTCTCGTGCAGCAGGCTGACAAAGGTCGAGGCGGTCCAGTTCTGCGCTTTCGCCATTCTTTCCTCCGTGAAATGTTTGGTGGGTCGGCGGTTCGCCCGCCATTTTCACATAGGAAACGCGTCCGTGCACGAAACCTGTGCGTTTTGCTGGGGAAAAGGGCGGTTTTAGCCCCTGACTACTGGGCGTGGCGGAGAGAGAACGCGATGCGGTCGTCCAGAAGCCACTCGTCTTCGAGCTCGAGGACGGTCAGGAGGAGGTCTTCGTGCACGTCCTCCAGGGTCTGGCGCAGTCGATAGCCATCCGCGTCGAGCGGCTTGGGCACGAGCGCTTCGAACTGTTCAGAGGCTTGCACCGGACCATCACATCCTGCCTCCGTTGTAGCGCGCCAACCTTAACCCCGGCATAAGGCCGCCGTCGCGAATTTGCGCGGAGACCGGGCTGCCGCGAGGTCGTGACCCGCCCGTCACTCCGAGGGCCGGGTTCCCTCGGCCTGGTGCTGCGAGCGCTCGCGGATCAACTTTTTGTCGAATTTGCCGACGCTGGTCTTGGGGATCTCGTCGATGAAGCGGACCTCGTCAGGCAGCCACCATTTGGCCACCTGCGGGCGCAGAAACTCGAGGATCTCCTCCTGCGTCAGGCGGCCCTTGAACTCGGGCTTGGCCACCACATAGGCGACCGGGCGTTCCTGCCACTTCGGATGCGGGACGCCGATCACGGCGGCTTCCAGGACGCCGGCGTGACCCATGATGGCGGACTCCAGCTCGACCGACGAGATCCACTCGCCGCCCGACTTGACCAGATCCTTGACCCGGTCGACGATCTGGATGTACCCGTCGGCATCGACGTTCGCCACGTCCCCGGTCCGGAGCCAGCCGTCGGCGGTGAAGCGGTCGGCGTCGACGCCACGGTAGTAGCTGCCCGTGATCCACGGGCCTCGAACCTGGATCTCGCCGACACTCTTGCCGTCCCAGGCAACCCGGCGGTTCTGCTCCACATCCATCAGGCGGAGCTCGACGCCCGGCAACGGTAGGCCCTGCTTGAGCTTGATCCGGCGCCGGTCCGTCTCCTTGATCTGGCTTTTCATGGCAGCCGTGGCGGCGACCGGCGAGGTTTCGGTCATGCCCCAACCGTGATCCACACTGATGCCGTGGCGGGTCAGGCCGTCGTAAAGCCCGGCCGGCAGCGCCGAGCCGCCATTGAAGAGGAGCAGGCCCGGCAGGTCCAGACCGGTCTTGTCAAGGTGTTGCAGTAAGGCGATCCAGACGCTCGGCACGCCCGCCGTCAGCGTCACCCCCTCGCTCTGGAAAAGGTCGACCAGGCTGACAGGATCGAGAAAGCGGTCTGGGAAGACGAGGCTGGCGCCCACCATGGCCGCCGCGTACGGCATGCCCCAGGCATTGGCGTGAAACATCGGGACGACCGGAAGGGCGACGCTCTGCTCGCTGATGCCGAGGCCGCCGCTGACGGCGATGCCAAAAGAGTGGAGGACCGCCGAACGGTGGCTGTAGGCGACCCCCTTGGGCTTCCCGGTCGTGCCCGAGGTGTAGCACATCGCCGAGGCATCGCGCTCGTCGATATCCGGCCACGCAAATTCGGTGGGACGGCCCCCGATGAGCTCCTCATAGGAAACGGTTGGGCTGAGCTGGCCATTCGGTGCCGGCCCGTCGGTCATTACCACGAAGTGCTTCACCGTCTTGAGCTTGCCGGCGACGCGCTCGATCACCGGCATCAGCGAGGCGTCGACGAAGATGACGGTGTCCTCGGCGTCGTTGATCACGAACTCGAGGTGCTCTGGAAAAAGCCGCGGATTGAGCGTATGGAGGACCGCCCCCGAGCACGGCGCGGCAAAGTACAGCTCGAAGTGCCTGGCGTTGTTCCAGGCCAGGGTCCCGACCCGGTCCCCCGGCCGGACCCCGAGCTCGTGGAGCCCGTGAGCCAGCTGTGCCACGCGGCCCCCAAAGTCGGCGTAGGTGTACCGCGTCCGCCCGGTCGCGGTCTTGGTCACGATTGCCTTGGTGGGAAAGAGCGTGGTGGACCGCCAGAGGAAATGCTGCAGCGTCAAGGGGAAGTCCGGCATCGTGCTTCGCATCTAATTCACCTATCCTTGGACCGCAATACCGCCATGATATGCTGGTTTTCGGGCGTGTCCAGCCCGGTCATGGCTCGCTCGGGGCAACGCACCGGACCGGGAATAACTTTGCGGAGGAGCTAGCGACAGACGTGGCGCAGAACGGGACGATCAAGCGACTCGTGATGGATCGGGGATTCGGGTTTTTGAGCGGCGAGGACGGCAAGGAATACTTCTTCCACCGGTCGTCGGTGGAGGGCTCATTCGAGGGGTTGCAGGAGGGGCAGAAGGTCAGCTTCGATGTCGAATCCTCCGCGCCCAAGGGACCGCGAGCCTCACGGGTCCGGGTCGCTTAACCGACTGACCCGCTGAATCCAAGAAGGCCTGGTTCGCCAGGCCTTTGTGCCTTACGCCGGCTTGATGGCGCGGATGAAGGCGCTACCGATCTTGCCCGCTCCATGAGCCAATCCCGCCTCCGCTGGCGTGTATGGGTGCGTGATTTCGATCTCCACGTCCGCGAATCCCGCCGCCGCGAGGGCCGTCCGGTAGGTCTGCACCGGGATCGTCCCGGCGATGCAGCCGGCCCAGGCGTCCAGCTCGGACTTCACGCTCTCGGGCAGCGGCTCGATCTCGACCATGTCGGACACGGCCAGCAGTCCGCCCGGCTTCAGGACCCGAAACGCTTCGCGGATCACGGCGCTCTTATCGGCGGCCAGGTTGATCACGCAGTTCGAAATCACGACATCGACGGTGGCGTCGGGTAATGGCACCGCCTCGATCGTTCCCTTCAGGAAGGTCGCATTCTCCACGCCGGCCTTTGCCTTGTGCTCGTTGGCCAGCGCCAGCATCTCGTCGGTCATATCGACGCCGTAAGCGTGGCCGCCGGGAGAGACCCGGCGGGCAGAGAGCAACACGTCGAGGCCGGCCCCACTGCCAAGGTCGAGCACGACCTGGCCTGGGTGCAACATGGCGAGCGCGACGGGGTTTCCGCAGCCCAGGCTCACGCCCAGCGGGACGCCAAGGTCTCGCACCTGTTGCTCCGGGTATTCGTCGGTGTTCAGGGCACTGTCGGCCGTCTTCGAGGCGGACGTGCCACAGCAACTTGAATCGCAGCAAGCTGCCTCGCCGCCCTTCGCCATCTTGATGGCCAGATCCGCGTACCTGGCGCGGACCGCTTCCTGGACTGGCTCCATGTCATCCTCCTTGAGATCCATCGATGTCCATCGATGCGTATCCTAACAAATCAATAGACCGTTGTCAATGGATATGTTAGGCTGTCCACATGAAGGCCGTCTTGCCCGAGCGGACGCGCGGAGTGTGTTGCGCCGCACCGATTCCGCTCGAGTCGGCGCATGCGGAACGCACGGTCGACCTGTTGAAGGCCCTGGCTGACCCCACACGCCTGCAGATGGTCGGAATCCTGAGGCGGGCAAAGGAACCGGTCTGCATCTGCGACTTCACCGCGACCTTCAAGCTGAGCCAGCCCACGATCTCGCATCACATGGCTCGGCTGAAAGAGGCCGGCCTGGTTGAGGTGACCAAGGAAGGTCTCTGGGCGTACTATCGCCTCCGGACGTCGCTCGACGCCAAAACCCGGGCGCTGCTCGACACCCTGGTCTAGCCGCGGTGCAGCGTGTCTTATTCGTTTGCCTTCAGAACGCCGGACGCTCGCAGATGAGCCAGGCGTTGTTCGACCGGGCGGCGAGGGGTCGCTATGAAGCGCGGTCGGCTGGCACGCGACCCGCCGCGGCAGTCCACCCTGAGGTGATCACCGCCATGCAGGAGATCGGCGTCGACCTGCGTGGGCGCAAGCCGGCGCTCCTGACGGACGACCTCGCCAACTGGGCTGACGTCGTGGTCACGATGGGCTGCGGCGACGAATGCCCCTACATCCCGGGAAAGCGGTACCTCGATTGGGAGCTGCCGGATCCGGCGGGGCGACCGCTCGCTGAGGTTCGCGCCCTGAGGACGACGATCGAGGAGCGGGTGCGGACCTTACTCCAGTCGCTCGACCGTGTGCCCTAGACCGTTAGGGCAGCCAGATCTCCGAGGCGGACTGGACGTCGGTGATCCACCAGCGATTCTCAATGTCCACCAGCGTGTAGTGGTAGTAGCCGAGGAAGCGGTGCGTCGTGCGCCGGCCGAGACCGACACCCTTCTCCGCGTCCGGTACGAGCCGGTAGATCCACTCTTCCTTGGTCGTGACGTTGACGTTCTGGGGACTTGCCTGCAAGCCGTAGGCCGACAGTTCGACCTTCCCGATCTGGAGGTAGGCGGTATAGGAGACGTCCAGCACCTCGCAGGTGATATCGAGGCGGGCGGCCGGGAACGACTCGAAATCACCGGAAAGATCGTGCGCGACCTGGGACAGCATCGGCTCCAGGTACACCTCGCGGAGGACCTCGGCGTCGCGGTTGTTGTAGGCCTGCTGGTTGAGCTTGATCGACCGGAGGACCGTCTCCTTGATGGCGGACACATTAAAGGTCGTCTCGCGCTGCACGTTTAGAGCGTAGCGCAACCGCGCCCGAGATCGGTTCGCGATGCGTCGGAACGCTCGCAGCCCTGTAAAGCTTTGTAAACCCGGGCACGATCCGGCGCCCAGAGCGGCCTGCAGGGCGAAGCAATGCGTCGCGTCCGCGTCAAATCATTGCGCACTTCGGGAGAAGAGGGGTCAGTGGCAAAACCGCATCCGACGTCCAATCGAGCCCAGTTCAACTGGCGGATCTGGCTCGTCCTCGGCGCGGTCACCGAGGCCTTCCTGGTGTTCGTGGCCCGCTCGTGGGCGCCCTCGCCGGCGACCTATTTCCTGGCCGTGCTTTTCGTCCCGGTCATGGTGATGACGGGGTTCTGGAGTTTCAAGTACTTCGAATTGCACCAGAAGAACGTCGAACTCGCCCATCGCGCGGACCAGAACCTGCAGGAGCTGACCCACTTCTTCGAAACGGCCACCGCCGTTTCGAATTTGACGCGCCTCGGTGAGGACCTGGCAACGCTAACGCTCAAGCTCGCCGAGCTCCTCGATGTCGAGATGTGCGGTTTTTTCCTCTACCAGGCCGGGCTCGAGTCGCTGATCGCGCCGGCGGCTCCCTCGGGGATGCGCGAGAGCCGGCTCTTCAACCAGATGCGGCTCAACCAGCTGCGCTTCCGAGCCGACGCGTCGACCCTGATGGGCCGCGTGTTCAGCACCCAACGACCGCACATCATCGCGGACTGCGTGCACGACCTCGAGGCCGGCCAGCTCCTCCCGCAGACGTTCGGCTATCGGGACATGCTGCTCGTCCCGCTCGGATCGGGAGGCCGGCCGCTGGGCGTCCTGCTGCTGGCGAACAAACGCCATGGGGAATTCAGCGGCAACTATGACGTCAAGTTGGCAGCCTCGCTCGGGGCCGAGGTGGCCGTCTCACTGGAGAACACCTTTCTCTTCGAGGAGACCCGGCAGCAAGCGCTCCGGCTCGACGCCTCCATGGAGATGCTCAGGCAGGTTTCCCAGGCCTTGACCGCCACCACGATCAGCCCGGCCTCGCTCCTGCAGGCGGTCGCCCGGGCGGTGATCGGTGTGTCGAGCGCCGCCTCCTGCATCATCACGCTCACCAATGGCGGCATCCCGGCTGACCAGCGGCTCGAGGTCAGCGAGGGGCTGCCGCCCCTTGACCCTCGGGTTCCGACGGCTCCGCCCTCGCTGGTCGCCCAGGTCGTGCTCGAGCAGCAGCCGGTCTTTTCCGAGGACGTGCAGCTCGATCCGCGGTTTCCCCCCGATGCGCTCACGAGCCAGGCTCGCTGGCGCGCCTCCCTTGGGCTGCCGATGTTCCTGCAGCAGGAATTCGTTGGCACGGTCTCCATCTATTTCCACGAGCTGCGCGCCTTCGACGCCCCACTGATGCAGGTGTTGCAAATCCTGGCCAACCAGGCCGCGGTCGCGCTCGACAACGCGCGACGCTACGAGCGCGAGCGGCAGACGATCGCGATGCTCCAGCGTGCCAACCTCGAGCTGCAGGAAGCCGATCGCATGAAGTCCGAATTCCTCACCAACATGTCGCATGAGCTCCGCACACCACTCAACGCCATCATCGGTTTCTCGGAGATCCTGCACACATCGCCTGACCTCACGGAGGGGGAGCGGTCGGAATTTGCCGAAACCATCCACACCAGTGGACGCAACCTCCTGAAGCTGATCAACGACATCCTCGACCTGACCCATATTCGCGCGGGGCGCCTGGAGCTCAAACCCGTTCCGTGCCTGCTCGGTGAGGCGGTCGACGCGGCGATCTCCGAGAATGCGGCGGCGGCGAACCAGAAGGAGTTGACCGTTCGGTCCGAGGTGGATCGATCGCAGGAGGTCGTCTTCGACCCGCGGAGCCTCCGTCATGTGCTTCAGAACCTCGTCAACAACGCGGTCAAATTCACCCCCCCGCACGGCAGCGTGGTGATCCGGGTAGTGGAGACGGCGCCCGGGACCGTGGTCGAAGTCTGCGACAGCGGGATCGGCATCAAGCAAGAGGACCAGCCCCGGCTGTTCGAGGAGTTCCGGCAGGTGGATGGATCGACCTCGCGCGGCTACGAGGGCGTCGGCCTTGGGCTCGCCCTCTCCAAGCGCTTGGTCGAGCTGCAGGGCGGACACATCTGGGTGGAGAGCCTGCCGGGGCAGGGCAGCACCTTCCGGTTCTTGATTCCGAGAAGGCCGGCGTTGGCGAGGGTGGCATGAGCGTCGAGAGCCCGCGGCGGATTCTGGTGGCGGAGGACGATCCCGAACGCTTGAAGGCGATGGTGGACCGCCTGCAGCAGGAGGGCTTCACCGTGCTCGCCGCGCAGGACGGCCTTGAAGCGCTGGACCGGGCACGCGAAGAAGTCCCCGATGCGATTGTGCTCAACCTGTTGCTCCGCCGGATCGATGGGCTCCGGGTCTGTGAGATCTTGAAGAGCAACCCCGCCACCACGAACATTCCAGTCCTCCTGATGGCCGGGGTTCACGTCGATCCCGATGAGGGCCAGCGCGCGCTGGCGGCCGGTGCCGACCGCTTTCTCAGCGATCTCGGCCCGCTCTCGGCCGCCGATGGGCGGGACCTGAGCGGCTCGTCGGACCTGGTCGAGGCGCTTCGGACGCTGCTGAGCAGTGAACCCGAGCTCGAGTCGCGTCCCATCCTTCTTGCCATCGATGACGACCCTGACAACCGGGCCTTCCTGACCAAGGCGGTGGGCAAGCGGGGCTTCGATGTCATCAGTGCCCCGAACGCCCGGGAAGCCCGCCGGCAGCTGGACGCGCGTCGGCCGGCGCTGATCTTTCTTGACATCCAGATGCCGGAAGAAAGCGGTCTGACGCTGCTGCCCCAGATGTTGCGCGACTTCCCCGAGGCGGTGGTGGTGATGATGACCGCATACGGCTCCGAACAGGTCGCCGCGGAAGCACTCCGGGGCGGGGCCGATGATTACATTGCCAAGCCGATCGATCTCCAGCGGCTTCGCGAGTTGCTCGACCGCAACCTGGACAAGCAGCGGCTACGGGCCGAGCGACAGGGCCTCGTCAATCGGCTCAAGGATTCCAACCGCTACCTGATGCGGCAGCACGCGGCCCTGCGCCAGGCTGACGAGGAAATTCTCCAGGTCAACCGCCAGCTGGAAAAGTCGAACCGCTACAAGTCGGAATTCCTGGCGAACATGTCGCACGAGCTCCGGACGCCGCTGAACGCGATCCTCGGGTTCAGCGAGATTCTTCTCGACATCACCATGAACCTCACGTCGGGCGAGCGCACCGAGTTCCTGCGAAACATCCACAGCAGCGGGCAGCACCTCCTGGGCTTGATCAACGACATCCTCGACCTTGCGAAGGTCGAGGCGGGCAAGATGGAGCTCCATCCGGAGCCGCTCCAGGTGGTCGAGGCGCTCCATGAGGTGACCTCGATCCTGGAGCCGATGGCGCGCCAGCAGGGACTCCAGCTGACGACGGTGGGGACCGCGGAACCGGTCCAGGCCGACCGCAGCAAATTCAAGCAGGTGCTCTACAACCTGCTCTCGAACGCCGTCAAGTTCACTCCCGCCCCGGGCAAGATCACCGTCGTCATCAAGGACACGGCCGATCAGCTGGTGGTCTCGGTGCACGACACCGGCATCGGGATGAAGCCGGAAGACCTGCCCAAGTTGTTTCGTGAGTTCGAGCAGATCGATGGTTCCTACACGCGCCGCTACCAGGGCACCGGGCTTGGCCTGGCCCTCTGCCGGCGGTTCGTTGAGATGCATGGTGGCCGGATCTGGGCGGAGAGCCAGTTCGGCGCCGGCTCGACCTTCACCTTCACGCTCCCGCGCGAGCCGCGGCCGGTTACCGAGGCGGTCACCCCGGCGCTGCCCGAGGAACCAGGCCTCGAGACCATGGACCTGCCGCTGGCGCTCATCGTCGAGGACGATCCGAACAGCAGCCAGCGGCTGACGGGAGAGGTGCAGGGCGCCGGCTACCGGGTGGCGCACGCCCTCGACGGGGAGGAAGCGGTTCGCAAGGCGATGGAGATCCTTCCCGACCTGGTCGTGATGGAGACGGTCCTGCCGAAGCGCGACGGCTGGCAGGTGCTCCAGGAGCTGCGAAGCCGGGCGGCCACGGCGGACGTGCCTGTCCTGATCTGCTCAGTTACGAGAAATGACGAGCTGATGCAACGATTTAGTGTCAGTGCCTACGTCGCCAAGCCCTGGGCGACCAAAACGCTTCAGGACGAGCTGCGCCGGCTCGGCCAGGGCATCAAGCGCCGCCGCGACCGAGTGCGGGTCCTGGTCGTCCACCGCGACCGGCGGGCGCTGGCGCCCCTGGCGGCGGCCCTGGTGGAGGAAGGATTCGAGGTCTTCCGGGCTCCGGGGCTTCAGGAAGCTCTCCAGAAAGCCCGGGCGGCGGCCCCCGACGTGGTCATCCTGGCCCCCCCGGAGCCGGAATGGGTGACCGGACTCCGCGGCCTCTCCGGCCAGCCTGCGCTGGTCGCTCTAGGCGAAGTTTCACAGAGGGTGCCAGCGACGGCGTGGAGCGCCGTTATACCCACTGGCCTTTCCCAGCCAGATGCCGTGCTGCACGCCATCAAGGGGCTGGAGATCGTGCAAAGGCGAAGGAGGACAGGTCGTGAGCGCCGGCAAAGTACTGATCGTCGAAGATAACCCGGTCAATCTGCGGTTGGCCCAGTTCCTCCTGGAAAAACGCGGCTTCACGGTCCGCAAGGCCGGGAGCGGGGCCGAATGCCTCGCGGAGATGGCCGCCAATCTTCCGGACATCGTGCTGATGGACATCCAGCTTCCGGGCGAGGACGGGCTCGCGGTGACCCGCAAGATCCGGTCCGACGCGCGGACGGCGGGCGTCATCATCGTCGCCCTGACCGCCCACGCCATGTCGGGGGACCGGGAGCGCATTCTCGCCGCCGGTTGCGATGGCTACATCGCCAAGCCGGTCGATCCCCAGGGTCTCCCAACCGAAATTTCCCGATATCTCCAGCAAGGACGGTTGAAGACGGCATGAGCGAGCAGGGGCAGAAAGCCAACCGGTCCTACTCCGACATCCTCAAGCTGAATCAGGAGGTCGTCCAGAATCTGCAGGGCTTGATCGAGGAACACGACGCCCGCAAGAAGGAGCTGGACGAGCTGAAGTATTCCTTCGACCAGGCGCAGGCCGAGATGGCGCGTCTCCACGAGGAGCTTCGACACGCCAATCAGCGCGACGCGGAGCGCCACGAACAGCTTCGTCAGCTGGAACAGGAGCGGGTCGACCAGCTCGGTGCGATGAGCGCCCACCTTGACGCCATGCGCGCCGCCGTCGATCGCTACCTGCAGCAAGGGCGGAAGGCCGCTTGAGTCCCGAGGCACCGAAGGCCAGGTCCTTCGCCGACATCCTTCAGCAGAATCAGGAGTTCATCGCGCACCTCCAGACCCTGCAGGACGATATCGCGAGCCAGCTCGAAGTCAAGGGCAAGGAGCTGGCCACGGTGCAGGCGCAGCTGGATACCAAGCAAGCGGAACTCGACGAGCTCCAGAATGCCCAGCTCCAGTGGGCCATGGACCGCGAGGCGCTGCTGGCTGAGCACGCTTCCGCGGAGAAGGGGCAAAAGGAACTTCAAAATCGCCATCAGCGGGCGGAAGCCGAGCTCCAGCAAGCCCGCGACCAATGGGCCGCGGAACGTGAGACCCTGCTCGAGCGTCATGCCGCGCTCGACCAGGCGCACCAGGATCTCCAGCAGAGCCATGACCGCGTCCGGGTCGAGCTGGGCCGGCTGCAAGATGACGTCACGCGCGCCAGGACCCGCGACGAGGAGCGTCGCAGCCAGCTGCGGCAGCTGGAGCAGGAGCGGATGGGGCTCAGTCAGAAGTACGAGGCCGAGCAGAAAAAGATCGCCGCGGAGCTGAAGACCGTCCAGGGCGACCTGGACAGCCTCCAGTCTGCCCAGTTGCAGTGGGCGATGGACCGCGAGAGCTTGCTCAAGGATCGGGATGCGGCGGTGGCCCGTCTGGCCGCGCTCGAACAGGAGTGGCAGGCGGCGCGCGCCGAGCTGACGAGTGAGCGCAAGGGGCTTGCCGACACGAACGGGAAATTGGAGCAGCAGATCAAGGCGCTGTTGGCTGAAGTCGAGCCGCTCAAATTGGCCCGCGACAAGTGGCAGTCAGAACGGCAGCGGCTGATCGCCGACGTCGCCCGCCTGGAGCAGGAAGCCCAGACCGCCGAGGGGCAGTTCAAGGCTGACCGCAAGCTGCTGCAGACGCAGTTGGAAGAGTCGCGCAAGAAGGCCGCCGACCTCGACAAGGCGGAGGCCGAGTTCCAGCGGGTCAGTGACGAACGCTCGGCGCTGCTGACCAAGGTCAAAGCGCTGGAGAAAGACTGGCAGGTCCGCGAGACCTCCATTGCGGAAGAGAAGGCCGCGCTTAAGAAGCAGGTCCAGGACGTCAACGCGAAGCTGGCCGCGACGCAGCAGGACTATGAAAAGGTCAAAACGCTACACGACGACCTCGCGGGCGAGAGTGGGCGCAAGGCCGAAGAGTGGACCGTTCGCGAGCAGCGCCTCACCTCAGAGAAGAATCAGCTCAAAGTCGACCTCGAGCGGGTCCAGGGTCAGCTCTCCGAGATGATGACCCAGACCAACGAGCTCCAGAGCCGCCGAGCCAACGAGTCGAAAGAGCTCGAACTGGCATGGCAGCGGGAGAAGGCATCGCTCAAGTCGCAGCTCGAGGAAGCTCGCAAAACGGCGGGCACCGGTCCCCCGTCGAGCCAGATCATCGCTCGCTACGAGACCGAGAAGCGCGCGATGCAGGCCCAGCTCGACGGGGTCCGGACCGAGCTGGCGTCATTGGGCAAGAACAAAGACACGGCGCCGGGCCTCATCCAGGCCAAGCGCGATTTCGAGGCGAAATTCCGGGTCATCTACGACCAGAGCCACGACCTCAACTCGCCGCTGAACGCGATCATCGGATTCTCCGAGATCCTCCTGGACGAGAAGGGGAACAAGACCACGCCCGAAGAGCGGCGGGAGTTCGTCGCGCACATCAACGAGAGCGGCAAACGGCTCGTCGAACACATTCGCGAACTGATCGAGTTCGCCAAGCAGGAGTCGGGGATCCAGGAGCGCCCGGTGCAGATGCTGCCCCCGGTGGGCGTCAGCACCAAGGCCCCGGTCATCCTCGTCGCCGACAACGATCCATCGGTCAAGGAGCGGATCGAGCCCTTCCTCAGCCACGCGGGCTACGAAGTCGTGATCGCGGCCAGCGCCCAGGAGGCGCTGCGCAAGGCCGTTCAGCTCCAGCCCCTGGCGGTGCTGATCGATACGCAGCTCCCGCCAAATGGTGGTAGCGGGCTCGTCTACGACCTGAGACGTGAGTCCAAGACCAAGGACATCCCGATCGTGTTGACGTCGAAGGTCAACAAGGAATCGCTCCCCTTCGACATCGGTCAGGCGGACTTCCTGACGAAGCCGATCGACCGCCAGCAACTGCTTCAGATGATGGTCAAGTTCGACCTGCTTGCGGATGGCAAGCGCGGCAAGAAGACGCCGTCCTCGATCCTGATCGTGGACGACGATCCGCAGAACATCCGGCTGATCAAGGCGATGTTGAAGCCGTTCAACATGGAAGTCATGGTCGCCGACGGCGGGAAGGCCGGGCTTGAGATCGCGATGAAGAAGAAGCCAGACCTGATCATCCTCGACCTGATGATGCCGGACGTCGACGGCTTCGAGGTCGTCTCCAAGCTGCGCGAAGACCCGGCCGCGGCGCAGATCCCGATCCTCATCTACACCGCCAAGAACATCACCAGTGAAGACCGAGAGCGGCTTCAGGGCAACATCCAGACGATCATCCAGAAAGGCGACTTCGGGAAGGATCGCTTCCTCGAGATGATCAACAACCTGCAGATCGCGCAAGCGAGCTAACCGCATGGAGCGGCCGGGGTGACCAGCCTCGATCGGCAGCTCATCAAGTTTCGCTTTGGGGCCGTGCTCGTCCCGGCCGCTCTGGTCTTCGTATTGCCCTCGCGATCGCTGCCGCTGACGTTGGCGCTGACGGCGCTTCTGATTGCCTACAACGGCGCCGCGATGCTCGTCGGGCGGCGCCGGGAACCCCGTGCTGGCCGGCTGCTGGCGGTGCTCGTCCTGGCCCTTGACCACTTCGTGGTCAGCGGATGGATCCTGCTCTTCGCCTCCCAGTCGACCAGCCTGCCCTACCTGCTCTATGCACTGGTCGCGGCCGAAGCCGTCTTCCGCTTCGACCTCTGGGGTGGGATCGCGACCGCCGTATTCTTCAGCAGCGGCATCATCCTGTTTCAGACCGGGGACCTTGGCCTGGCGATCTCGGTTCGCGACGCTGTCCTTCGCGCGATCCCGACGGTCGCCGCGATCGCGGGTCTCGGTGCCGCGGTCCGTGCCACCAACACAGAGGTCCGGGGCACCCGGCGCCGCCTCCACCAGACCGAACAGCTTCGACGAGTGCTCGGCGAACTGGTCGGCCAGCTGGACGTCGGTCGCATGCTCTATACGGTCATCCGATGCGGGATGGAGATGCTGCAACTTGAGTCCGGCGCCGTGGTTCTGCTGGACGAGGACCGTGGGATCTTCACCCTGCGAGCCGTCGTCCACATGCCGGAAGCGCCCGAGGGGACCGCGGTCCCGGTCGGCGACGGCATCGTCGGGCGCACCGTTCGGGAACGCCGCTTCACGATGCTCAGCGAGTCGCCGCTGTTCGACTTACCGGGCTTGAATGGCGCCGAATATGCTCGGACCTTCGGCATTCCGGTCCTGCTCGACGGCAAGGTGTGTGGCGTGCTGCACCTCAACACCTCGGACGGCCATCGGCGCCTGACCCGCTGGGAGGAGGAAGCCCTCGAGCTGCTGGCCCAGCAGTTGGCGGTCGCACTTCGCAACCTGCGGCTCTTCGAGGAGACGGAGAAACGCGCCCGACGCCTCGAGCTCTTGAACCAATCGATCGACCAGATGAACCAGAAGCTGTTCGATCCGGAGCTCGTCGATGTGATCGCGACTGCGCTCACCGATCACCTCGGCCTGGCCGTCGCGCAGCTCTGGCTGGTGGAAGTGACCGACGGGGCCCTTTACCGCCGCGCTGGTCACCACACCACGAAGCTGGCGCCGCCGGTCGCGGGGCGTGTCGAGCGTGGGATGACCGAGATCGGGCAGGTTGCCGAGCTCCGGGTTCCGATCATCACCAACGACCCCGCCAACCACCGGCAGATGTCACTCAATCCCTGGATGGCCGATGAGGGCATCCAGGCGTTCGCGGGATTTCCACTGGTCGTCGGCGAGCAGCTGCTCGGCGTGCTGGCCGTGTATCACCGGCGCCCACTGGACCGAAACACGATCGAGCTCCTGACCCTGTTCGCGCAGCACGCGGCGACGGCGATCCAGGAAGCGCATCTCTTCCACCTCGCCACCGAGCAAACGGCGCGGCTCGGCGCCGTCAACGCCGAACTGCACCGGGCAAACCAGCACAAGTCCGAATTCCTCGCGAACATGAGCCACGAGCTGCGCACCCCGCTCAACTCCATCATCGGGTTTTCCCAACTGCTCCTCGAAGGCGATGGAGGGATCCTTTCCGGCGAGCAACGCCAGGACGTCGAGATCATCGGCCAGAACGGGCAGCACCTGCTCGCACTGATCAACGACCTGCTCGACATCTCCAAGCTCGAGGCGGGCAAGGCGCAGCTGAATCGTGGTGAGGTGGACCTCGATGCGCTCGTCTTCGAGTGCGTCGAGAGCGTCGGATCGCTCGCCAAGACGAAGCGGCTGGATCTGAGCAGCAGCGTCGCCCCCGATGTGGGGAAGATCTTCGCCGACGGCCCAAAGCTGAAGCAGGTCCTGTTGAACCTTCTCGGCAACGCGATCAAGTTCACCGAGGCGGGCAGCGTGCGGGTGGCTGTGGAACGGCAGGGGGCTGAGGTCCGGCTCAGCGTTCGGGACACAGGGATCGGCGTCCCGGCCGAGGACCTGGAGCGGATCTTCGAGAGCTTTCAGCAGGGCAATAGCGGCATGAGCGGCAAATACCAGGGCACGGGCCTCGGGCTCTCGATCTGCCGCCGCCTGGTCGAGATGCACGGCGGACGGATCTGGGTGAAGAGCACGCCCGGACAGGGCAGCACCTTCATGTTCACGATCCCGCAGCGCGCAGCCCTGGACGCGATCGACCTCTCGGCTGCGGCCTAGCCCAGGACGCCCGTGATCAGCGCGACGGCGACGATCGCCATCACGCCCGCGGCTGCGAACTGCAGCGGACGCTCCGGAATCGCGGCTCCGAGGCGGTTGCCGAGCCCGACCGCGATTGCGGAGACGGCCCAGAGCGCCAGTGTCGCGCTGATGAAGATGGTGACCGGCTCCCGATAACGTGCCTGCAGGGCGGCAGTCGCCAGCTGGGTCAGGTCGCCCCATTCGGCGATGAAGACCACGAGGAAGGCCGTCACGAGCGGGCGCCGGTGCTTACGTTCCTCTCGCTCGATCTCCTGCTCCTCCTCGACCTCGGTCCTTTTCAGGTTTCGGCGCACGACGAGCGCGGCCATCACCAGGAAGAGGATTCCGGCCCCAATCCGAACCGGTTCGCGGGGAAGCAAAGCGAAGATCGAACCGGCAAAGACCGCGACCGCGCTCTGGATCAGGAATGCCGCACACGCGCCGACGAGGACGGGAAAGGGGCGGTGACGGGTCGCCAGCAGCAGGGCGGCCAGCGCCGTCTTGTCGGGCAGCTCAAGAAGAAAGATGATGGTGAACACGCTGACGCCGAGCGTGAGGGCGTGGGTCACGAACCGACTCAGTCTACGGGCACACCACTATCTATTGGTGGCTTAGCGGAGCCAGAGCGGGAAGCTGAGCGCGAAGACGGTCAGGCCCAGCGCGAGCGTGCGCCACGACGGCAGGGCTCGAACGGACGTGGTGTGAGCCAGGTTCATCATCGTTATCCCGCCATCGCCAGGGGCTCTTGCCCGGCCGGGTAGTTGACCTTGGCGGCAAAGCGGTAGCCGACGCCGCGCTTGGTCTGGATATAGATCGGTTTGCTCGGGTTGGGCTCGATCTTGCTGCGCAGGCGCGAGATGTGCACGCGCAGCCCCTCTTCGTAGGCTTCCTCGTCCCCGGCCCACGCCTTCGCGAGCAGGGTCTCGTTGGTGACCACGCGCCCGGCGTTCCGGACCAGCAGGAAGAGCAGCTTGGACTCGGTCGGCGTCAGGGTCACCTGCTGGCCCTTCACGCGCGCCCAGTGCTGGACGAAGTTGATCTGGAAGTCCTGGTCGATAACGACCTCGGGCTGATCGACGCCGGCCGACTCGCCGTAGCGGCGAAGCACCCGCTGGACGCGCGCGACCAGTTCTTCTTTCTCGAACGGTTTGACAATATAGTCCTCGGCGTACATCTGCAGGCCCTCGACCTTGCTCTCCACGGCGGCCACGGCGCTCAGGATCACGATCGGCACGTCGAGGTGGCTCTTGATGCGCCGGCAGAGCTCGAAGCCGTCCATCTCGGGCATCATCAGGTCGACCACGACGAGATGCGGAATGCCTTCGTGCAGCTTTCGCAGGGCCTCGGGGCCGCTCCCTGCGGTCATGACCTCATAGCCGGCGTGCTCCAGAATCCGTTTCAGGATCTCGCGGGCCATCGCGTCATCGTCGACGATCAGGATCCGGTACCGATTCACGATAGTTAACCCCTCTCTCCCTGCCGCCAGCGCGCGTCGCGCGGCGGACCGGCCGCCATGAATTTGGACTTGTCCATCGCTCAAGTCCGACTGGTGAGCCGGCAGAGATATATGGCCGGGGTCGTTCATTTCCTTACGATTCCTCTTTACGATTTGATGACTCTTGTCGCGTCGAGGTCACGCTGCGTGGCCGACATTGACGTGACCCAGGCACCACCTTAATGAGGCAGGCTTACGACGCTTGTTACAGGGTCGATACCGATTTCGGCGCGATCCGCCTACTCCGCCTGAAGCTGCGCTAGAATCCTCTTCGCCTCGCCCGGGTGGTGGAACTGGTAGACACGCAGCTTTGAGGGGGCTGTGAGCGCAAGCTTGTAAGGGTTCAAATCCCTTCCCGGGCAGAGCCCCAACACGTGATGGACTTGAGCGGGCTCAGCGCCGCGTACCTCCGCCTGCGCTACCGCCGGCACCGCTTCGGCCCGGGATTCCGCGGCCCGATGCGCCTGCGGATCCGGGGAAAGGGCGTGGTGTCGTTCGGCCACGACGTTCATATCCGCAACGACTCCGGGCGCACGGCCATCCTCACGTTCAATGCCGACGCCCGGATCGAGGTCGGCGACCGCGTCCAGATGGACGGCGCCGGCCTGATGTCGGCCAGCCGGATCATCATCGACGCCGACGCGATCCTCGGGCCCTGCCTGCTTGTCGACACCGACTTTCACACTGTCGTGGGCTCGCGGCGCGAAACCAGCGAGATCGCCGCTCGCCGGCCGATCCGGGTCGGCCGTCACGCTTTGATCGAAGGCAAGGCCACCGTGCTCAAGGGCGTATCGATCGGGGACGGCGCGCTGGTGCGGTGGGCCTCGGTGGTTGCCTCAGACGTTCCCGCTGGGGCCGTGGTGATCGGCAATCCCGCGACCGTGGTCTAAGGCCAGGTCAGGCGCCGACGACGGCGCCCTGGATGTTGCAATAGGTGTTCCGCACCGTATTGCCCAGAACGATCAGGGTCACCAGGATCACGATCACGACCAGGCACATGATGAGGGAATACTCAACCAGCGCCTGACCGTTCTCGTTCTCGGTCCACCCAAAGAGGGTCCTGATTCTGGCGGCGATTAAGGTGATCATTGGTTCTTACTCGGGAGAAATTTTCTCCGCAATCCGAGTATGGACGTACAACGGGGAGGGTAGGCATTTCCAGACGGGTCGTGGCCCGATCGTCGCCGGGTTGTGACTCCGGCCGCCCGAAGCCCGACTTCAGGAATGGGCTGAGGAGCGCTGCACGAGGTAGGTGACGACGGCGAGGTATTCCTCGGAGTCGGCCGATCCGACCCAACGGGTCTCCTCCGTCGTCCGGCCAAAGAGTGAGAACAACTCCGTCAGGGTCAGCTTGTCAGACATTGGTCTGATCTCCCATAACATGGTCACTCATCCTACTATCGAACCTCTCAAATAGTCGACTACGACAGTACCGTTTAACGTGATATTCACCATATCATGATACGGCGGCTCGTGACCATCGGATCAACGCGCGTTGTTGCGCTGGACGAGGTAAAGCACGACGGCGAGGTATTCCTGGGAGTCGGCCGAGGCAACCCACCGAGTGTCCTCGGCGTGCCGGCCGAAGAGGGTGAAGACGTCCGACATAGTCAGATGCTGGTCTTCCATTGGTCTTTCCACCGAGGCATGCGCCTCGATAGGGGTGAAACGGGCCCCAGAGCCGGAACCTTTCACGCAGAGTGACGGCCCGCTCACGGCGCTGCACTAGGTTGCATACGGCTCGGTCACCCTCGGCGATGCTTGGGCGGGTCTGGGCAGGGTAGAATCTGATCAAGGAAGGCATGTTTTTCAGCATTCAGTACCTGCTCTTCGTCGCCCTGCCGATCATGGCCCTGAGTTTTCTCGCCTCCAGTTGGGTGAAGCGGACCTACCAGCGCTACTCGCAGATCCGAACCGCCAGCGGCCTCTCGGGCGTCGACGTTGCCCGGCGGATCCTGAGCGGTGCAGGGCTCAGCGACGTGACCATCCAGGTGATCGACGGGGATCTCACCGACAACTACGATCCCCGCACTCGGACCCTGAACCTGTCTCGCGCGGTCGCCGAGGGGCGTTCCGTCGCGTCGCAGGCGGTCGTCGCCCATGAAATCGGGCACGCGCAGCAGGATCGCCAGGGCTACTTCGCCATGCGCTGGCGCTCAGGGCTGGTTCCGGCCGCGAACCTCGGCTCCCAGGCCGGCCCGCTGATCGTCATCGCGGGGGTGGTCCTGTCGGCATTCACGCGGAGCCCGATCGGCTTCTATATCGCGTTTGCCGGGCTCGCGCTCTTCGCGGCGGTCGTCCTTTTCCAGCTGATCACGACGCCGGTCGAGTTGAATGCCAGCCACCGAGCCCTCCAGCTGCTCGCCGAGAACGGCGTGATCATGGGAGAGGAACGGGACGGCGCGCGGAGGATGCTTCGGGCCGCGGCCTTCACCTACTGGGTGGCCCTCTTTGGCGCCATCCTGACCCTGCTGTACTACGCCTCGCTCGTCCTGGGCGGCCGCCGCAACGACTGACGCCGCAGCGTTCGCGACCACGGAGCTCGCGCAGGTCCGTGCCGGGCTCACGGCCGCGGGCGAGCCGGCGTTCCGCGCGACCCAGGCTTCCCAGTGGTTCTGGCGTTCCCTGGTGCCGTCCTTTGCGGCGATGCGTACGCTCTCACCGGTCGCCCGCCGGCACCTGGAGGAGACCTACACCTTCAGCACGGTGACGCCGCACCTCAAGCGCGAGGCCGATCGCGGCCAGACGGTCAAGCATCTTTTCAAGCTCGCCGACGACCGAACGATCGAGACCGTTGTGATGCACTACGAGGCAACCGATCGGTCTCGAGCGCGGACGACGATCTGCGTCAGCTCGCAGGTCGGCTGTCCCATCGGCTGCAGCTTCTGCGCCACCGGCCAATCCGGGTTTGACCGCAACCTGACCGAAGCCGAGATCGTCGACCAGTTCCTCTCCGCGGCCCGCGAGCTCCGCGAGCCGGACCGAGCCCTGACCAATGTCGTCTTCATGGGCATGGGGGAGCCGTTGAACAACTACGGGTCGGTGGTCGGGGCGATCCGCCGCTGGGCTCGCGAGGACACGCTGAGGTTCAGCCCGCGCCGGGTCACGATCTCGACGATCGGCCTGGTGCCCTTCATCGAACGACTCAGCGCCGAGGCGCTCCCGGTCAACCTGGCGATCTCGCTGCATGCCCCTGATGACGAGCTTCGCAGCTCCATGATCCCGGTCAACCGGAAGTACCCGATCGCGGCGATCGTGGCGGCGGCGCGATCCCACGCTGAACGGACTGGGCGCCGGACCAGCTATGAGTATGTCCTGCTCAACGGGGTCAACGACAGTCTCGAGCAGGCGCAACGGCTGGTCACCGTGGTTCGCCACCCACTCAGCCACGTCAACCTGATCCCGATGAACCCGATCGATGGCAGCCCGCTGGCGCCACCCTCCAGGACCCGGGCCCAGGCCTTTCAGGCGGTCCTGCAGGCGGCCGGCATCTCGACCACGATCCGCGCCACACGCGGCCTCGACATCGATGCCGCCTGCGGCCAGCTCCGGGCGCGCCAGCTGACGGGGGCGCCGGCGCCCCGGTGACACGTGCCCCGATCAAGGGCGTCCTCTTCGACGTCGGCAACACACTGATCGTCGAGGAGCCGGGCAAGCATATGTGGGAGATGGCGATCACGCCGATCCCGGGCGCCCTCGAGGTCTTGACGGCCCTGAAGCCGCGCTACCGCGTCGGGATCATCTCGAACACGGTTGGATCGGGCGACCGCGAGCTGTCCGATGTCCTGCAGCGGGCCGGCATGCGTAGCCTGATCGACTCGCTGGTGACCTCCCGCGACTTCGGGAAGGCGAAGCCGGATCCCTCGATCTACGTCGAAGGGGCGCGCCGGCTCGGCGTCCCGCTTCCGGAGACCTGCATGGTCGGCGACCGGCTGGACACCGACATCGCGGGCGCGTTGGGCGCGGGGATCCCGGCCATCTGGCTCCGCCACCCGGACGCGAAGTCCGTGCCGGAGATCCTCCCGACGCACGTCATCACCGGATTGCGCGAACTCATTCCCTGGTTGCACGACGCCGAATTGTCGCAATCTCGTTGATTCCTCGGCCCGGGAGAGCCGCCGTGGCGCCCCTATACTCAAATCGCCGATGAAACGCCTATTCGCAGGCCTGCTGGCCGTCGTGGTTCTCGCGGCCTGTGCTTCGCCGCTGGCAAAAGCGGAGACCCCGCAACAGGCGGTCGCCGCCGCCGCTCAACGGGCCAAGCAGCTCAAGTCGGCGAAGTTCGATCTACAGGGCCACGTCAATCTCACGTTTCCGCCGCAGCTGGCGTCGGTCTTCGCCCAGGCCGGCGCGACGGCCGGCTCGTTTGCGCTTGACCTGACCGGCAACGGGGAGGCGCAGTTCCCAGATCGGTACCACGCGACGATCAACGCCAAGCTCGGCGGCGTCACGCATTGGGAGTGAGGTCGTCAGCATCGCCGGGACCGCCTACGTCAAGAATCCGATGACGGGGAAGTGGACATCGTCGAGCGTGCCGGCGGGCATCGGCGGACAGCTGGGCCAGCCGGATCCGCTCTCCTATTCCCAGCTGCTCACGAACGTCCAGTCGATCAAGGATCTGGGCGATACGACTGTAAACGGCACCACCGTGCATCACTACCAGCTCATCCCCGACAAAGCCAAGCTCGAGGCCTCGGCCAAGAACGCCCAGGCGCAGGCGGCGCTCAAGCAGGTCCTCGACAACGGCACGATGACGGTCGAAGTCTGGTTCGGGAAGGATGACCACCTTGTGCGTCGGCTCGTCACCGACGCCGACTACCACCTCGACCTGGGGCAGTTGATGGGCTCGCTCGGTGCCGGGTCATCCACCAGCGCGAAGGTCCCGGCGGGATCGAATATCCACGCCGTCGCCCACATGCTGATCAACTACCACGATTTCGATGCGCCGGTGACGATCACGATTCCCTCCGTCAGCTAACGGTGCTGGTCGCGCCCTCGATTCTGTCAGCCGACTTCAGCCGGCTCGGCGAGGAGATGGTCGCGCTCCAGGAGGCCGGCGCGGACTGGATCCATATCGATGTCATGGACGGCCACTTCGTGCCGCCGATCACGTTCGGCGCGACCCTGGTCAAGCACTGCCGCCGCTACGTGACGCTGCCCTTCGATGTCCATCTGATGATCGAAAATCCTGAGCGGAGTATCGACGCCTTCCGCGATGCGGGGGCCACGACGCTGTCGGTGCACGTCGAGGCGACCCGCCACATCCATCGCGTGTTGGACACGGTCCGCAAGGCGGGGATGCGGCCCGGCGTCTGCCTGAACCCGGGCAGCCCGTTGGCCCTGGTCGAACCGGTCATAAAGGATGCCGACCTGCTGGTGATGATGTGTGTCAATCCGGGCTGGGGCGGCCAGTCGTTCATCCCGGGAAGCCTGGAGCGGATCAAGGCGGCGCGCGCCCTGCGCGAGCGCCTCAACCCAGGACTCGACATCGAAATCGACGGCGGCGTTACCGCCGAAACCGGACGCCAGTCGGTCGAGCAGGGCGCGACCGTGCTGGTCGCCGGGAACTTCGTCTACAGCCACCCCAACGGGAAGAGGGCGGCGATCGCCGAGCTCCGCTAGGCCGGTTCGCCCGCTACTCGCTGGTCGGCATGTGCAGGTACATCGACTGGATGCCGACCCGACCGGGACCAGTGAAGCGGTTCCAGATCAGGTTGCCGCCGCCGCCGAAGATGCCGGTCCTCAGGCCGAACATCTGGACCTCCATCCGGACGCTTTCGTCCCGGTAGATCCAGCCGCCCGGCTCGATATCGATCTGCTCCCCCGAGGCCAGCACCTTCTCGAACACGTTGCCGTAGCCGTGCAACCAGAGCACGCCCTCCTGGTGCGCGGCGCTGAAGCGGTCGACGAAGAACCCGGTCGAGGCGAACATCATGTTGGTCACGCCCTTGACCCGGTTGAAGGTGTACTCGAGATTGCCGGTCGCCGCCAGGAACTGGTGCTCGCGCACCAGGACGGCCATCCCTGGCGTCAGGTGGAGAGGGAAGAGGTGGCCGGCACCGTCGCGGGAGAAGGCGATCTCTCCGGGACCCTGGGCCTCCGTCAGGAAGATGGGCATGCCGGCAGCCATGCGTTTGAAGGCGCCCTTCATGGCCCGGATACCGATGTTCAGCTGGGGGTCCTTCCAGAGCACCACGTGATGTTCGAAGTAGACGGGCACCGTGCCGTCCAGCCAGGCGTGGAGGACGGGGACGAGTTCGCCGTCGATTCGGTAGCGGATGCCGGGCGCGTTGCCCTCCTCGAGCTTGGTGGGCAGCAGCTGCGGTGGTTTCTGCATCCTGGGCCTCCTGGGGTTCCGGGTCGTGATATTCGGCGGCGAGTCAAGTTACACGGTCGTGGCAATCCCCGCAACCCTCCAGGGTGCGCCCGTGGCCGCCCCCCGCCGCCTGGCGGTCCGCCCCGGTCGAATTGCCGCCTGTGCCGCGATCAGTGTCGGTCTGATTGCGTTGGCCCTGCATCTTAAGCCGTTCATGCCAGCGGGCGCTGACCTGGCCGACCCGCTCCAGCGGCTGTACGCGGCGAACCTGTGGGGACAGGTGCAGGTCAGCCTGGCCGTGATCGGGTGCTTCCTACCCTGGTTCATCTACGCCCTCGTTTGGCGGGGTGCGCCGCTCGGCACCGTCGTGCTCGCTGTCCTGGCCGCGGCGGGGACCGTGCTCGGCACCTGGATCACCATCGCCATGGTTGACGGCTACGCGGCCCTGCCGAGATCCGTCAGCGGAACCGTTGCCCGGGTCGACGGGCGTCTGCTGCAGCTGACCGGCCCGCCAGGCCGCTATTACCTGGCGCTTTCAGACGCTCAGCTGCAGGCGTCGGGCGGCTGGCTCAAGCGGGGAACCGTGGTCCAGCTCTGGGTATCGCCGCGCGGCCAGGTCGGGGCGATGGGGCCGGCGGTCGACGCCGGCTAGCCTAGGCGGACTTGGCCTGGGTTCGAATACAGCGAGTGCAAACCATGGCGGTCTGCAGGCGGCCGTCGATCATCACGCGGGCCTTGTGGAGGTTGGGCATGAAGCGTCGCTTCGTGCGTACCTTCGAGTGACTCACGTTGTGCCCATACTGGGGGCCCTTGGCGCAGATGTCGCAGCGTTTTGCCATGGTATTTGGACTGTTTTCTGCCTCCGCGGGTATCCCGTATGATGGAGGCGAATTCAGCGTCAGATACTAGCACACGACACGCGGGAATCCCGCAACCAACCACGATGGATGCAAAGACGAAGGCTAACCCGCAACGGACCGGGAAGCCGCCCAGGACGCTGATCCAAGCCAGGGACCTCGGGCGGATCGAGGTCTCGCGCCATGTGGTGGCCACCATCGCCGGCCATGCCGCGGCCGGATGTTACGGGGTGGTGGCGATGGCCGCCCAGGGATTGCGCGACGGCCTGGCCGAGCGGTTGCACCGGGACAACATCCATCGGGGCGTCGAGGTCGAGGTCCGGGAAGACGGCCTGGCCATCTCCCTTTTTGTGATCGTCGAATATGGGACGCGCGTCTCGGAAGTGGCGCACAACCTCGGGAACGCGGTGCGCTATTCGGTCGAGCGGACGCTCGGGCTGCCGGTCGTCGAGGTGAACGTCAATGTTCAGGGCATCCACGTCAGCGGCGGCCGCTGAAACGTCCACTTCTGCGCGCACGACGACCACGCCGCTAACGGACTGCGACGGCCACCTGTTCAAGGAAGCCCTGCTGGGTTCGCTGGCGTGGCTCACGCTGAATCGCGATGAGGTCGATGCTCTGAACGTCTTCCCGGTCCCGGACGGCGATACCGGCACGAACATGCTCCTAACGCTGCAGTCGGCGGTCGAGGACATCCGCTCGCTGGACAACCCTGACCTGTCGGCGATGGCGCGCCAGGCCGCACACGGGGCCCTGATGGGGGCCCGGGGCAACTCGGGCGTGATCCTCTCCCAGATCTTTCGCGGCTTCGCGACCGGCGTTGGCTCCCAGCCTGCGGTCGATGCGAAAGGCCTGGCGGCGGCCTTTACCGAGGGCGCAACGGTGGCCTACCGAGCGGTCATCAAGCCCACCGAGGGGACGATGCTGACCGTGGCCCGGGAAGCGGCGGCCGCAGCCACCTCAAGCGCCGCCGGGACCAACGATCTCACCGAGGTCGTCCGCGCCGCCTGCGAGGCGGCCGCGATCGCCGTGGATCGGACCCCCGACCAGCTCCCCGTGCTCAAGCAGGCCGGCGTGGTCGATTCCGGTGGCTACGGCCTGCAGTTGATCCTGGAGGGCTTTCTCAAGCGGATGCGCGGCGAGGCGCTCGACGGTTTCGAGAAACCAACGGCGCAGCGGGCCCGCCCCCGCGAGGTCGCCGCACCCGAGTCTGGCTGGGGATACTGCACCGAGTTCATCATCAACGGCGAGGCGCTCCCGATCGATGCGGTCCGCGCCGAGATCCAGCGTCGCGGGCAGTCGGCGCTGGTGGTGGGCGACGAGTCGGCGATTAAGGTGCATGTCCACACCCAGGAACCATCCGATGTCATCGGCTACGCCAGTGGCGTCGGGAAACTCAGCCGCCTGAAGGTCGACGATATGTCCGCCCAGCATCACCGGCTCCAGGGCGATGTCGCGCGCCGGCCGGCCAGCTTGAAACACCTGGCCGTGGTCGGCGTCGCCAGCGGGGACGGATTGCGACGCATCCTGGAGAGCCTGGGCGTGGACTCCGTCGTCAGCGGTGGGCCCACCATGAATCCCTCGACCGAGGACATGCTGGCGGCGGTCGAGTCGGTTCCATCGAACGACGTCCTGCTGCTCCCGAACAACGGGAACGTGATCATGGCGGCTCAGCAGGTCCCCACCCTCACCAAGAAACGAGTCCGCGTCGTCCCCTCTCGGAGCCTGCCACAGGGCATCGCCGCGCTCTTCGCCTTCGACTTCAGCGCCAATCTTGAGGAGAACGCCAACGCCATGGCGCACGCGCTCAACGCGGTCAAGACCATTGAAGTGACGCGGGCGGTGAGGGCGACGGCCGTTGACGGGATCACGATCGCCGAAGGTGACGTGATCGGACTGCTGAACGACCGGATCGTGGCCAGGGGCGACTCGGCGGCGTCGGTCGTTGACGAGGTGCTGGCCCGGATCGATGCCGGCGACGTTCGAACGATCACGGTCTACGCCGGGCAGGATGCGCCCCAGGCTGAGCAGGAAGCCATGCGGGCGTTGATCGCGAAACGATTCGAGAGCGCGACGGTCGAGCTCGCCGCGGGGGACCAGCCGTTGTATCCGTACATCCTCGCGGTCGAGTGAGCCGGCCCGGCTAGAGCAGCTGGAACACGTTCAGCATCACTGCGGCCGCGCTGACCCATGCGGCAGCGTAGTACGCGTGCCAGATACGGGGCTTGTTGTGCTGGAGCAGCATCAGAATGGCGAGCAGGACGGCGACGGCAATCCCCTTGACGGCGTAGGCAGCGAGCTCCCCATGGATCGCGATCACGGGGCCCATCACGCGATTCAGTTCCTGGTGGTGCAGCTGGAGACCGAGGTGAGTGGTCAGCCCATCAAGGCCCTGAAACCCGAGGAAGGCGGTGAGGATCGACGCCTGCTGGGGGAGGGGAGGGGTGGAGATCGGTCCGATGGCCACAGCATGTACAGGTGTACCAGCGCCGGGCCGGCAGTAGCGTTACGAAACAAGCGCGTTGCCGCCCCGTGAGCAACCTGTTGAGGCTCGCCTATACTTCGGTGCGTGGTGCGGATCGTCACAGATTCCACCGCGGACCTCTCCCCCGACCAGCAGCGCGCCGCGGGCATCACGGTGGTGCCGCTCAACGTTCACTTCGGTGATGAGGTGTTCCGCGATCGGGTCGACCTCAGCGGCGCTGAGTTCTTCCGCAAGCTGAAAGCGGCCGCCCAGCTGCCGCGAACCTCGCAACCCGCGGTGGGAATCTTCGAGGAGGTCTTCCGCAAACTCACGACCTCGGCTGATGACGTGGTGGCCATCCACCTCTCGAGCAAAGTCTCCGGGACCTACAATTCAGCGCTCATGGCGGCCCAATCGGTTGGCTCGGATCGGGTCGAGGTGGTCGACTCGTTGAGCGCCTCGATGGCGCTCGGGTTCCTGGCACTCGAGGGGGCGAAGGTGGCCGCCGCCGGCGCCGACCGAAAGGCGGTTGCCGAGCGCGTCCGCAGCCTGGTTCCGAAAGCCAGGATCCTGTGCGCCATCGACACGCTGACCTACCTGGAGCGCGGCGGCCGAATCGGGAAGGCGCGGGCACTGGTGGGCTCGCTGCTCAATTTCAAGCCGCTGATCACGCTGCGGGACGGCGAGGTCGTCCCCCTGGGTCGGGCCCGAGGCCGTCCGCAGATGCTCGACAAGTTGGTCGAAATGCTCAAGCGCGACGGCAAGGTGACCAGCCTCGCCGTGTTGCACGGGGCCGCCGAGGCCGAGGCGAAGCATCTACGCGACCGGATTGCTCCGGACTATCCAGGCCTCGAGATCGTCCTTACCGAAATCGGCCCGGTGCTGGCCACGCATACGGGGCCCGGCGTCATCGGAATCACCTATCTGACCGCTTGACCTCTGCGCCGAAGTCCCTCGACGATCCGGTGACCGCCATCGGCGGGATCAGCGATGTCTACAAGGGCCGGCTCGAGAAGCTCGGCGTCCGGACGATCCGCGACCTATTGCTTTTCTTTCCCAGGAAACACGAGGACGTCGCCCAGGTGACGGCGATCAATGCCGTGACGCCTGGCATTAAAACGTCCGTTCGCGGACGCATTACGGAGATCCACACGCGTCCGGCTCGACATAGAAGGATGTTCATCACCGAGGCCACGCTCTCGGACGAATCCGGCCACATGCGCCTTGTCTGGTTCAACCAACCGTGGGTCCAAAAGCAGTTGCACATCGATGATGAGGTGTTCGCGGCGGGTGAGGTCCAGTTCGATGGCGGACCCGTGCTCAAGAGTCCGGAATACGAGCACGTCTCATCCGATCCGCAACACGCTGCGCGGCTGGTCCCCGTCTACCACGAAACCGAAAAGCTGTCGTCGCGCTGGTTGCGTCCCAAGGTGCAGACGATCCTTCCGCTGGCGAGCAAGCTCGAGGAGTTCCTGCCCGCCGAACTTCTTACGCGCCGGGGCCTCCCGGAGCGGTCGGTCGCAGTACGCCAGGTCCATTTCCCCGATACGCCGTCCGCGCTGGAGTCCGCCAGGCAGCGGCTGGCGTTCGAGGAGATGTTCCTGCTCGAGGTTGCGGCGCAGGAGGCGAAGCGCGCGCGCACCGCCAAGACCGCCCACCCGGTGCCTTTCGACGAGGCCACTGCCCGGGGCTTCGTGGCCGCGCTCCCGTTTCAGCTGACGAAAGCTCAGCGAGTTGCCGCCTGGCAGATCCTCAAGGACCTGGCGCAACCGACTCCGATGAACCGACTACTGGAGGGCGACGTCGGATCGGGCAAGACCGTGGTGGCGGCGATGGCGTTGCATCACGTGGCGCACGCGGGCTATCAGTCGGTGCTGCTGGCTCCGACCGAGTTGCTGGCTCGCCAGCATGCCGAGGTCATCGAATCCCTGCTCCGGCCATTTGGGATCGGCGTCGGCCTGCTCGTTGGGAGTACGCAGCTGTCGGCTCGGCGGCCGATGCTGGCCTCGCTCGCGGAGGGCGCCTTGCCGGTCGTCGTTGGTACCCATGCCCTGATCGAGGAGGACGTGAAGTTCAGCCAGTTGGCGCTTGTCATTGTCGACGAGCAGCATCGCTTCGGGGTCGGCCAGCGACAGGCGTTCCATCAGAAGATGGACCGTTGGCCGCACTTCCTGTCGATGACAGCGACACCGATTCCTCGCACCCTCGGCCTGACCCTCTTTGGCGACCTCGACATCTCGGTCCTCACCGAGATGCCCCCCGGCCGCCGTCCCGTGATCACTCGCCTCTACCCACCCGGCAGCCGCGATCATGCCTACGCCTTCATCCGCGAGCAGGTGGCGGCTGGGCGCCAGGTGTTTGTCATCTGCCCGCTGATCCAGGAGTCGGACAAGTTGGGGGTGCGGTCGGCGACCGCCGAAGCCGAGAAGCTACAGCGCGACGTGTTTCCCGACCTCGCGTCGCGCATCGCGCTGCTGCACGGCCGACTCAAGGCGGGGGAGAAGGAGGCGATCATGGGCCGCTTCCAGCAGGGGCAGGTTGCCATCCTGGTGTCGACGTCGGTCGTCGAAGTCGGGATCGACATCCCGAACGCCACGGTGATGATGATCGAAGGCGCGGAGCGGTTCGGCCTGGCGCAGCTACACCAGTTCCGTGGCCGCGTCGGCCGCGGCGCGCACGAGTCCTACTGCCTCCTCTTCACCGACGCCGACGACCCGGTGACGCTCGAGCGCCTCAACGCCGTCGTCGCGCATCAGAGTGGCTTCGACCTGGCGGAGATCGATCTGCGCTTACGCGGAATGGGGGACCTGCACGGCTATCGACAGCACGGGAAGGATTTTCGAATGGCGAGCCTGCTCGACGCGATCCTGATCAGTGACGCCCAGAGCGAGGCCGTCCGCCTCTTGGACCGCGACCCGTCCCTCGCGAGCGAGCCGGCCCTCCGTCACCAGCTTTCGGCTTATCGTCGGGTGTTCGCGCTGGACTGACCGGCGGTGGCTCCGGCTTGGGCGGAATCGGTGGGGGCAAAGGAGGCAGCGGTCGGAGCAGGCTCAAGAGCCAGCCGACGGCCATGCCGGCCCCGACGGGGAGGAGCAGCACGAGAAGCACGCCAATGATCGCTTCGATGATGCCTATGCCGGTCGTCCTTCGCGTGCTTTACTCATCATGTGTCGGGTCCCGGGACGAAAATTACCGCCGGGGTTCATCGAGGACGTGCCCTCAAGACGCCACCCGGGCGCTCGACTCGCCCGACGACCTCCATGGTCCGCGAGGCCCTCTTCAACATCATCGGCGACAGCATACGCGGTGTGCGCGTCCTCGACCTCTTTGCCGGCGCGGGGACCCTTGGCCTCGAATCCTTATCGCGCGGCGCGGCCTTCGCCACCTTTGTGGATCGCGATCGAACCTGTGCTACGATCGTGGCCGAGAATTTGGCCCTCACCGGCTACGCCCAGCAAGGCGACGTGGCATGCGCCGAGGCCGTTCACTGGCTGCGGGCGCATCATGACGACCTTTCCACTTATAACCTTCTATTGTTGGATCCGCCCTACCAGGATGGCTCGGTCCTGAGCGAGGCGCTGGAGACCCTGGATCGGGCGCCCCTGCGCGCCGATGCCCTCGTTGTCGCGGAGCACCATCGGTCGCAAAGCCTTCCGGCCCTCACCCACCTTTCGCTGGTTCGCGACCGGGATTATGGCAGCACCCGGCTCAGCTTTCTCCGCTACCAGTGACAACCGCGATCTATCCGGGAACCTTCGATCCGCTGACACACGGCCATCTCGACATCATCAATCGCGCCGCCGGCATCTTTGACCGTGTCGTGATCGCGGTTAGCGAGAATCCGAGCAAGCAGCCGCTGTTCACCGCGCAGGAGCGGATCGCGATGATTCGACCGAGCATTGCCGAGATGCCCACGGTCGAGGTCGGCTCGTACGACGGCCTCACGATCGACTTTGCCCGGCATGTCGGAGCCCGCGTGATCGTCCGGGGCCTGCGCGCCATGTCTGATTTCGAAAGCGAGTTCCAGATGGCGATGATGAACCGTCGCCTCGAGCCGGATGTCACGACCGTCTTCATCCCGACCAGCCTGCGCCACCTCTTTCTGAGTTCCAGCCTGATCAAGGAATTGACTGCCTTTGGCGGAGACATCACCGAATTCGTCCCAGCAAGCGTCGTCGAACCACTCAAGCAACGTCTTGGATCAAAGGGAGCACGCCAATGAACATTCACGAAGCCGTCGACCGCCTCGAGTACCTGATTTCCCACAGCCGCCAGATTCCCTTGACCCGGACCGTGGTCGTCGACCAGGAAGAGGTGCTGGCGTGCATCGATGACCTTCGCCTCAGCCTGCCGGACGAGATCAAGCAGGCCCGCTGGACGCTGCAGGAGCAGCAGCGACTGCTCTCGGAGGCCCAGGCCGAAGCGGCCAGAACGATCACCAAGGCGAGCGAGCGAGCGCAGACGATGATGGGCCAGCAGGAGCTGAACAAGCGAGCGGAAAAGCAAGCGGAAGCCGTCCTGCGAGAGGCCTCGGCGCGGGCCGAGGAGGTTCGTAAGGCGGCCGACCGCTATGCCTGGGAGGTCATGCAGTCGCTTGAAGCGCAGCTTCTGCGGACGGTGGCGACCGTCAAAAAGGGTGTCGAGGCGCTCCGGACACCCCCCGAGAAACAGCCCAGAGAAGTGGAAGTGACCAGCCAGCGCAACCGGTAAGCGGGCGCTGCTCGATATAATCGCTGCTCATGGCACTTCCAAAGACTCGATACGCGCATGCCCGCCAGGGTGAGCGCCGCGCGAACCTGGCGCTGAAGCGCATCCAGCTTGTCGACTGCTCGCAGTGTCACCAGCCCAAGCGGCCGCACACGATCTGCAAGAACTGCGGTTACTACGACGGGCGCGAAGTCATCAAGACGGACTAGGCCCACCTGCCCGACGCCTTCCTCTTTCCCGGCCAGGGCGCCCAGTTCGTCGGCATGGGGCGAGACCTGCTCGAGCCGGGCTCGGAATCGGCGCAGTTCCTAGAAGCGGCTGAGGGGCGTCTTCGGACTCCGCTCCGGCGGCTCATGCTGGAGGGCCCCGCGGCTGCGCTGCAGGCCACTGACCAGACTCAGCCAGCCATCCTCTTTCATAGCCTTGCTCTCCTGGAGTTGCTTCAGAAACGTGGCGTACGTGCGGCCGCCGTCGCCGGACACAGCATGGGGGAGTTCGCCGGCCTGGTGGCTGCCAATGCGCTGACACCACTCGATGCGCTCGCGGCGGTGCAGGCGCGCGGTCGCGCGATGGCCGCCTCGGCAACCGGCGGCACTGGCATGGCGGCCGTCCTCGGCCTCGATGACGAGGCGGTGGTGCGCATCTGCGGCGAGACGGACGACGTGGTCGCCGCCAATTTCAATGCACCTGGCCAGGTCGTGATTTCGGGGACCGACGCCGGACTTGAGCGCATCAGCCCTCGTCTGCAGCAGGCCGGCGCCAAGCGGGTTATCCGACTGCCCGTGAGCGGAGCCTTCCATTCGCCGCTGATGGCCAGGGCTGCCGAGACGTTCCGGGCGGCCTGGGAACGGGTTCCCCTTCAGCGACTCGACCGGCCGCAGGTCTTCAACGCCGACGCCCAGGTGCACGAGACACCCGACGAGGTGCGCCCGTTGATGGTTGGGCAGTTGACCGGCCCGGTGCGCTGGACCGACACGGTTCGCAGGCTTCAGTCACTTGGAGTGGACCGGTTTGTCGAAGTCGGCCCTGGGAAAACACTCACCGGGCTGGTGAAAAAGACCCTGCCAGGTGCTGTGGTTCACAATATCGAGGACATGCCTTCGCTCGACGCCTACGTGCGGACTGCCCATGCCGGCTGAGAAGTTCAGTGAACAGGTCGCTCTAATCACGGGCGGCAGCCGGGGGATCGGCCGCGCGGCCGCCGGGCGCTTCGCTCAGCTCGGCGTGAAGGTCGCGATCACCTACCGGAGCCGGAAGCCCGAGGCCGACGCATTCGTCGACGATGTCTCGAAGGCCGGCGGCGAGGCGATGGCCATGCAGGCCGACTTTGCGGAAAACTCGGCGCCAGCGCTTGCCGTCGAGGCAGTCGTTCAGCGCTGGGGGCGCCTCGACATCCTCGTCAACAATGCCGGCCTCACCCGCGACACGCTGGTGATGCGCATGAGCGAGGCCGACTGGGACGTCGTCATGCAGACGAACCTGAAGGCCGCTTTTCTTTGCTCCAAGGCGGCGCTCAAGCCGATGCTCAAGCAGCGCTACGGCCGGATCGTCAACGTGTCCTCGCTTGCCGGGGTCGCCGGCAATGCCGGCCAGGCTAACTACAGCGCCTCCAAGGCGGGGTTGATCGGCCTCACAAAGTCGCTGGCCAAGGAAGTAGGGTCCCGGAACATCACCGTCAATGCCGTCGCCCCGGGCTTCATCACGACCGACCTGACCAGCGGATTACCGGCCGCGCTGCTCGAGAAAGCTCGCCAGGCGGCCGCCATCCCGCGGACTGGAGTCCCTGAGGACGTTGCCCCCGCGATCGTCTTCCTCGCCTCGCCCGACGCGTCGTACATTACCGGACAGGTCCTCGGCATTGACGGTGGCCTGCCTATTTAGCTGGGTGCACCTTCCCTAAGCGACCGTGGCCGGTTGTACAATCGTCCCCGGGGATGGACGGGGCCAGTTACGATAAGTTCAAGGGCATCGTTGCCGAACAGCTCGGGGTCGAAACCGAGCAAGTCACGCCTGACGCCTCCTTTGTCGACGACTTAAATGCGGACTCCCTCGATCTGGTCGAATTGATCATGGCTTTCGAGGAAGAGTACGGAATGGAGATACCTGACGAAGACGCCGAAAAGATCCAGACCGTCGGTGCCGCGTGGGACTACGTTCAAGAAAAGCTCGGAATCACCACCTGAACTAGAGCCCACGCCGACCGACGACCCTCTGCAGAAGCTGCAGCGGACGCTTCGCGTTCGCTTCCACGATCCTGCCCTGCTGCAGCAGGCGCTGACGCACCGCTCGTACAACAACGAGCATCCGGAGCGGGGCAATGCGGACAACGAGCGGCTCGAGTACCTCGGCGACGCGGTCCTGGAGCTGATCGCCGCCGAGCACCTGTACCACACCTATGCCACCTCCGACGAGGGCGAGTTGACGCGTCTGCGCGCCTCGGTGGTCAATACCAAGAGCCTGGCGCGGCTCGGTGGTCGGCTAAGCCTTGGCGATTACCTGCTGCTGGGCAAGGGGGCGCACAAGACCGGGGCGCGGTCGCTGCAGTCGATCCTCGCCAACACCTTCGAGGCCGTCATCGGGGCGATCTTCCTCGACCAGGGCTATCGGGCCGCCTACAAACTCTTTTCTCGCAGCCTGATCGATGTGCAGGCCTGGCCGGACGACAACTACAAGGGACGGCTCCAGGAGGTCACCCAGGAGCGGTTCCTGACCACCCCGCAGTACGAGATCGTCGCCTCCTCCGGCCCCGGCCACCGGCGCGAGTACACCGCTGAGGTCACCTTTGGCAATGAGATCAAGGGGATCGGGGAGGGACGGACCAAGCGGTCGGCCGAGCAGATGGCGGCCCGCGAGGCGCTCTCGGCGCTCGGCGCCCTCGACAAGCCGCCCAAGCCCGACGAGGTCCTCGAAGCGGTCGCGGCGCATGAGGCGCAGCGCTAGCGTGCCGATTGCCACGCAGACCGGGCGCGTGGTCTAATACTCCCCGTGACCCGCGCCGTGGTCCATGCTTACGTTTCTGATGGGCGCGAAGGCCCAGTCATGCGCGCACCCCGCTAGCCTGTGCATCTGAAGTCACTGCGCATCCAGGGGTTCAAGACCTTCGCGCGTCGAACCGACCTTCCCTTCAGCCGCGGCATCACCGCCATCGTCGGCCCCAACGGCAGCGGCAAATCGAACCTGGTCGATGCCATTCGATGGGGACTGGGCGAGCGCAACGCTCGCGGGCTCCGTGGCCAGCGGATGGAGGACGTCATCTACTCCGGCGGGCCGGGAAAGTCCGCCGTCGGCATGGCCGAGGTCAGCCTGACGATCGACAATGCCGACCAGCGCCTCAACGTCGAGTTCACCGAGATCGAGGTCGCGCGCCGGCTGTATCGCTCGGGTGAAAGTGACTACCTGATCAACGGGACGCGGGCCCGTTTAAAGGACATCGACCTGCTGCTCTCGAGCACGGGTTTGCGTCAGGACGGTTATGCCGTCACCGCGCAGAACGACATCGATTACGTGATCCAGGCCGCGCCTGGCCTTCGCCGCGAGCTGATCGAGGAGGCGGCCGGCGTGCGCCGGCTCCGCGACCAGCGTCAGGAAGCGCTCAACCGTTTGGCCGAAGCGGAACGGGACATGCGGCGCGCTCGCGACATTCTCGGCGAGCTGACGCCGCGGGCGGCGGAGCTCGAGACGCAGGCAACGGCGGCCGAGGAATATCAGCGAATCGCCGACCAGCTGAAAGTCCTTCAAGGCAGCCTCGCCAGGGACGCCTGGCGAAAGGCGATGGTGCTGCTCCGTCGGGCGAACAGCCGGCGCCAGTCCGCTGAACAAAAGCGTACCGCTGCCGGGCAGGCGCTCGACGAGTTTGCCCCACGGTACGCCGAGCACCGAGCCGCCCTCCTCGACGCACGCGAGGCGCGTTGGAAGCACCAGGAGGCGGTTGCCACCCTGCGGCTGCAACTGGCCGAGCGTGAGCACCAGGCCCGGATCGCGGAGGAACGCGCGGCCGCCGCCGCACAGGCCTTGGCCGCTGCGGAACAGGAGATGGTCCGGTTGGCCGCGACCGCGCAGGCTGGCGTTCGGGTTGTCGAGGAACTGGAGCAGGCAGCCGCGCATACCGATGAGCAGCGCCGAGCCCTGGAGGCCGGCGTCGAGACCGCCAGCGCCGAGGAGCGCGAGGCGCGAGAGGGGCTCGATGGTCTGGAACAGGAGCGGGCAACCCTGGTGCAGCAGCGACAGGATCTGCACCGCGACGCCGTCGCGGCGGATGCCGAGCTGCGGCAGGTGGAAGGACGGGTGCAATTCTTGTCGGAGCAGCGTGAGCAGGCTGATGCGCACCTCGAATCGTGGTCGGCAAGACGGGCGACGGCGCTCGACGAGGTCCAGCGGTGCGAGCTCCACGCCGGCGAAGCTGAGGAAACGCTGCGGGCCGCCCTGTCCTCGGCGGGGGCGATAGAGGAGCAACTTCGGAGCGCCTCGACCGAACTCGCCCAATCCGAGGATCGGCTTTCGGAGCTGACCGGCCGCGTCGGAGCGCTGGAGGCCGAGGTGGGAGCCCTCGAGCGGCTCCGTGATGGCGCACTCCCGCAGAGCCGGCTCGCCGACGATGCGGGGTTTCAGCCGCTACTTGAACTAATCGAGGTCGCGGAAGGCGATCGTCGGGCGATCGAGGCGGCCCTCGAGGGCTGGCTGCATGCCTGGGTTCCAACCGACCGCAAGGCCGCTGAGCGCGCCTTCAGCCTGCTGGTGCAACCGGGCGGCGCGCGCGAGACTATCGTGTACGAACCCGACAACCCGCTGGCGGCACCGGAATGGAGCGGGCTCGTCGGGGTGGCGAGCCTGATCGTCGCGCCGCCGCACGTGGCCGGGTTGCTTGCGCATCTCCTTGATCGGACAGTTCTCGTGCTGAATGCGGCTGAGGGAAGGAACCTGGTCCTCAGGCATCCTTCGTACCGGGCGGTCACGCGGTCAGGCGACGTGATCACGGCCGTGTCCTATCGAGGCGGGGCGTTCCGCGACGCGCCGCTCGAAGTTCAGGGGCGTGTCCGGCTGGCACAGAGCGGCCTCGCGGCGGCGCGCGCCGCTCGCGCGGAACTCCTGGTTGCCCACGATGACCTATCCCGCCGCAGGGTGGTTCTCCAGGAGGAGCGGGCAGCGGCCGCCGCCACGCTCGACGCCGCGCGAGGCCGCGTCGCCGAGACGGCCGGCGCCGTGTCCATCGCGCGCGCGGCCCTGGTTCGCGAGGACCAGCAGGAATCGCAGGTCCGGGCCCAGGTCGCGCGTCTCACCACGCTGCTAGAGCAAGGCCAGGCAACGGAGCGGACCGTGCTGGAACGCCAGGAGCAAATCGCCGCCACCCAGGTCAGGCTGGCGGCCACCGTCGCCGACATGGAGGCGCGTGTCGAAGCGGCGAAGGCCGGCCTGGCGGTCAAGGTGCACGGTCGACAGGAGATCGAGCTTCGGGCCGCGCTCGCTCACCAGCGCCACGAGGATCTGTTCCGCCAGCTGGAGCGAGCGCGTGAGGTCTGGCGGGCACACGGGGACGAGCTCGCGCAGCGGCAAGCGGCAACGCGTGAACTGTCTGCGCAGCCGGCCGAGCTCGAAGAGGAGCGCCGCCGGTGCCTCGCCTCCGCCGAGGCGCTGGCCGGCGAGCTCGCCGTGCTCGAGGCGGCGAACCTCCCGGACGCCGGCCTGTTGATCAGCCTTGAAGCCCAGGTGCAGGAAGGGGAACAACGGAACGTGCAGCTCCAGGTGGAGCTGGCGCACGCGGATGACGCCGTTGCGGCGGCCCTGATGGATGTCGAGAGCGCGCAGGTCGAGGTCGACCGCTGCGCCCTCGCCCTCCGCGAGGACGGCCAGGTGGTGGAAGAGGACGAGCCGATCGCCGAGGTCGACTGGCAAAAGACGGAGCGCGAGGTATCACGCCTGCAGCGACGGCTCGACGCCATGGGCGCCGTCAACCTGCTGGCTCCCGAGGAGTACGCCCAGGTTCGCGAGCGATGCGACAGCCTTGGCTCGCAGCTCACCGATCTCGAGGCGGCCAGCGCGCAGCTTCTCGAGCTTCGCCAGCGGCTGGAGAACGAAATCGACGAGCGCTTCCGCACCGTCTTCCAGTCGGTTGCGATCAACTTCCAGGAATTCTTCGCCGAGCTCTTCGAGGGCGGCGGGCGGGCGACGCTGCGGCTTGAAGCCGACGAGAACGGGAACCGGCTCGACGAGGGCGTCGAGATCCTGGCCCAGACGCCCGGCAAACGGCTGCAACCCCTGACGCTGCTGTCCGGCGGCGAGCGGGCGCTCACGGCGCTGGCCTTCCTCTTTGCCTTGCAGGCGGTCAACCCAAGCCCGTTCTACGTGCTGGACGAGGTCGACGCCGCGCTCGACGACGCCAACGTCATGCGTTTCAACCGCGTCCTGAAGCGCCTTTCGCGCGACCAGCAATTCCTGATCGTCACCCACAACCACTCCACGATGGCGCAGGCGGAAGTCCTGTACGGCGTTACCCTGGGCGACCACGGTATATCCCGTATCGTGTCCGTGCGCATGGAACAGGATGCCCTGATGCCGGTCGGTGAGCGCTCCGCCTGACCTCGCGGACGAGTCCGTTCGTCCTCGTCGCGGCTTCTGGCAGCGCTTCTCGCAGAGTGTCGAGTCCGGACGCCGTGCCTACGTTGCCGACCTCAAGGAGGTCTTCGGGCGCCCAGCCCTCGACGCCGGCTTCTGGGATGACCTGGAAGCGACACTACTGGCGGCGGACGTCGGGGTAGCGACCACGACGCGGGTGGTCGAAGCCCTGCGTGATCAGGCGGCCTCCGCGCACCTGCGCTCGCCCGCCGACGCGCTCAGCTATCTGAAAGACATCCTTGCCGCGCAAATGGGCGAGCGGCTACGTGACCTCAATCTTCAGGGCGCGCCCGCGGTCATCCTCGTGGTCGGGGTCAACGGGTCGGGCAAGACGACCACCATCGGCAAGCTGGCGCACCTGCTCAAACGGGAGGGGCATGTGCCCCTACTCGCGGCTGCCGACACCTACCGCGCCGCCGCCGGCGAGCAACTCCGGCTCTGGGCCGAACGTGCGCGCGTGGACATGGTTGGGCATCAGGCCGGCGCCGACCCGGGGGCGGTCGCCTTCGACGCCGTGCAGGCAGCCCGCGCCCGCCACGCCGATATCGTCATCGTCGACACCGCCGGACGGCTGCACACCCGCACCGACCTGATGGAGGAACTCCGAAAGGTTCGTCGGGTCCTGGAGCGGCTCGACCCGGCAGCCCCTCAGGAGGTACTCGCGGTCCTGGACGCCCACATCGGGCAGAACTCGGCCCAACAGGTTAAGGTCTTTGCGGAAGCGATCGGCCTGACCGGGCTGGTCGTCACCAAGATGGATGGGTCCGCGCGCGCAGGCGTCGTTCTGAGCATCGAGGAAGAGCTTCGCGTGCCGGTCAAGCTGATTGGAATCGGCGAAGGCATCGACGATCTCAATCGATTCGACCCCGGCGAGTATCTCCGAGTGTTATTGCAAATGGAGGGCCAGGAATGACTGCGTCGCCAGGAATCAATCCGATCGACAATCCGCAAGCGTTCGTCAAGCTGGTCACGGCCAACGGATTGCCGGAGGCCGATCTCTGGAAAGCCGTGCTCGAGACTGCCGGCATCACCGTCTACCTGCGGCACGAGGCGCTGGCTATGGTGGAGCCGGTCAATGTGGGGGGCTACGCAGCGGTCGACCTCTGGGTACCCCGCGAGCAGGCGGTGCACGCGATGGAGATCCTCCAGGACGAGCGCGTGACCGATGAGCCGGAGGACGACCGGTAGGAACCGTCATCGCCTTCATCTTTATTGGCGTTCTGGGGATTGTGGCCCTCGGCGTGGTCGTCGTCGGCTTTCTCTGGCTGCTCCATTTCGTGCTCGACAACGAGGAGGCCCGACTGCCCCGCCGGTGAGTTGCGGTTGCGGGCTCTCCCGCATGTATAGTGTCAAGGCTCAATGCTTGACAGTGCTCGCATCCGCCAGCGCCGGCTTCGCTTGCTGGACCTCTATGGCGCGCTCCTGACCGACCACCAACGCCGCATCCTGCACCTCGCCTGGGAAGAGGACTGGTCGTACGGCGAGATCGCCGAGCGGGAACGGGTCAGCCGAACGGCGGTCTATGACGTGGTGCGCCGCACGGCCGTGAACCTGGACAACTACGAGCAGAAGCTTGGTCTCGAAGGCGGCCGGCATGTTTGATTCGCTGACCGAGCGGCTGGACAACGCCTTGAAGAAGCTGACGGGTCGAGGGAAGCTGACTGAGGAGGACGTCGATGCCGGCCTCCGCGAGGTCCGGATGGCATTGCTCGAAGCCGATGTCAACTACAAGGTCGCGCGAGATTTTGTCGCCCGCATCCGGGCACGAGCCGTGGGCGCCGAGGTGATGGAGAGCCTGACGCCGGGGCAGCAGCTGGTCAAGATCGTGCACGAAGAATTGATTGCGCTACTCGGCGACCGGGAACCGATGACGTATGCGTCGACCCCGCCAACCGTGATCGTACTCGCCGGGTTGCAGGGAGCCGGCAAGACCACGGCAGCCGGAAAGCTGGCGCTCTTTACGCGCCGCGAGGGTCATCGGCCGCTGCTCGTCTCGACCGACATTCGCCGCCCGGCGGCGATGGAGCAACTCGAGATCCTGGCGAAGAGCATCAACGCGCCCGCCTTCGCGCCGCGCGGGCTGGGCGCGGTGGCGATTGCACGGGCCGCCCGAGAGGAAGCGCGGCGGGTCAATGCCGACGTCATCATCATCGACACCGCGGGCCGGCTCCAGGTCGACCGGGACCTGCTCGACGAGCTCAGGCAAATCGTCGAGGCGCTCCCGTCGCAGCAGCGGTTGCTCGTCCTCGACGCCATGACCGGCCAGGAAGCGGTCAACGTGACAACGGCGTTCCAGCAGACCGTCCCGTTGACGGGGGCCATCCTGACCAAGCTGGACGGCGACGCCCGTGGCGGGGCTGCGCTCTCGCTCCGGGCGGTCACCAATTGCCCGATCCAGTTCGTCGGCACGGGCGAGAAGCTGACCGACCTCGAGATCTTCTACCCGGACCGGATGGCGTCGCGGATTCTCGGCATGGGCGATGTCCTCACCTTGATCGAGCGCGCCCAGGAGCACGTTGATGAGTCCCAGGCGAAGGACATGGAGAAGAAGTTGCGTGCCGGGCAGCTCAACCTGACGGATTTCATGGAGCAGCTCAAGCAGGTGAAGAAGATGGGTCCCCTCGAAGGGATCATCGGCATGCTGCCGGGAGCGGGCAAGCTCAAGAATCTGGCCGGCGCGCTGCCGAGCGACGACCAGCTTCGTGAGATGGAGGCGATCATCCTGTCGATGACCCGTGCCGAGCGCGATCACCCGGACACGATCAACGGCAGCCGCCGTCGCCGGATCGCGGCAGGCTCGGGGACGGACATCGCCGCCGTCAACCGGCTGCTCAAGGGCTTTCAACAGATGCAACAGATGATGAAACAGATGGGGAAGGGGAAACGGATTCGCGGGCTGCCCATCGATCCCGCCCAACTACTCAGGGGCTAAGGCCAGGAGGTACATCGTGTCAGTCAAAATTCGAATGCGGAGGATCGGGGCGAAGAAGCACCCGTTCTACCGGCTCGTCGTGACCGACTCGCGCTCGCCGCGCGACGGCAAGTTCATCGAGATCCTGGGGACCTTCGACCCGATGACGGAGCCGGTCAAGCGGACCGTTGACGCCGAGAAGGTCAAGGCCTGGCTGCAAAAAGGCGCCCGGCCGTCGGACACCGCGCGCTCGTTCCTGATCAACGAGGGAATCTTGCCGAAGGAGTCAGCCCGCAAGCGCCCGAGCAAGCCATCCAAGGCCGAGGCTGCGGCGGCCGCGGCGGCGGCCACCCCGGCTACTGCCGAAGCCAAGGCGTAGCGATGCAGGATTACACCGACCTCGTCAGCTACATCATCAAGGCGATCGTCTCCAAGCCCGAGGACGTCAAAGTGGCGATGGTCGAAGGGGAGCGGACCAACCGGGTCGAGGTCACCCTGGCCAATGACGACGTAGGAAAAGTGATCGGGCGCGGCGGGCGGAACATCGACGCTATCCGCGCTGTCGTCCGGGCGGCCGCCCTGAAGAACCACGACCGGGTGATGGTCGAAATCGTGTGACGACCGGCGCGCAGCCGGACCTCCGCATCGGCCGGGTGCTCAAAGCGCACGGGGTCCGGGGTAGTGTGCGGGTCGAATCGCTGACCGACTTTCCCGATCGATTCTCCAAGGGGCAGCAGCTGACCGTCGGCGGCCGGCTCTTGACGATCACCGGCGCCGACGAGTCCGACGGGAGCCTCCTGCTCACATTCGCCGAGATCGGCGACCGCGAGGAGGCGGCCGCGCTCCGCGGCGCCTACATCACCGTCCCGATCGCCGAGGCGCGCCCATTGCCGCCGAATCGCTTCTACCACTACCAGCTCGTTGGCCTGGGGGTGGTCGATCGCGCGAGCGGCCGAAGCCTCGGCCGTGTGGCCGAGGTGCTCAGCTACCCCGCCAACGACGTCTTGCGCATCACTGATGGCCCGCGCGAGCGACTGATTCCGATGGTGTCCAGCGCGGTGGTCGCGGTCGAGCTCGAGAAGGCGACGATCACCGTCGACCTTCCGGAGGACGTCGAGGCGTGATCTTCGAGATCCTGACGCTGTTTCCGGACCTCTTTCCCGGTCCGTTGAGCGCCGGGGTTACCGGCCGGGCACTCCAGGCCGGCACCATCACCCTGGTCATTCATCAGCTCCGTGATTACACCCACGACCGGCACCGGCAGGTGGACGACATGCCATACGGAGGTGGGGCCGGGATGGTGCTCAAGCCCGAGCCGATCTTCGAAGCAGTCCGCAACCGGCAGGGGAGGGGGCCGGTGATCCTGCTCAGCCCTGGGGGCGAGCGGCTGCGCCAGTCGCTCGTGCGAGAGCTGGCCGGGCACGAGGACCTGTACGTCATCTGCGGCCGCTACGAGGGGGTCGACGAACGTGTCGCCCTGGGCCTGGTCGACCGGGAGATCTCCATCGGGGACTTCGTCGTGACCGGCGGCGAGCTGCCCGCGATGGTGCTGATCGACGCGGTCAGCCGGCTGCGCGAGGGGGTGCTGGGATCCGCCGAGTCACCGCTGCACGAGTCCTTCGAAGCCGATCTTCTCGAGTACCCGCAGTACACAAGGCCGGTGGAGTTCGAGGGTCTGAAGGTTCCCGAGGTGCTGCTGTCCGGCCATCATGCCGAGATCGAAAAGTGGCGGCGGGAGCAGGCGTCGGTGCGGACCCGGCAGCGCCGTCCCGACCTCCTCCCCTGACGACCGAGATGGTATCCTTTGGAGCCGTGTCCAACGTGATCGACCTCCTCGACGCCGAAAGTGAGCGCAAGAATCTCAAGGTTTCGCGGCTCACCCCGGGCGACACGGTCAAGGTGCATGCCAAGGTCGTCGAGGGTACGCGTGAGCGGATCCAGATCTTCGAAGGCACCGTGATCGGCTGCCGAGGCAGCGGCGTGAAGCAGACTTTTACCGTGCGCCGAATCGCGCACGGCGTCGGCGTGGAGCGCGGGTTTCTTCTGCATTCGCCCCGCATCGACAAGATCGATGTCGTCCGGCATGGCAAAGTACGCCGCGCCAAGCTGTATTACCTTCGCGGAAAAGTCGGAAAAAGCGCACGCCTTCGGGAGAAACGCCAGACCCTTGCCACCAGTGCGCCTGCAGAAACCCAGGCCGCAGCCGGCGAGCCGGCCGAAACGACCGAAAGCTGACCGGGACCTCTGGGTCTTCGAGCGGCAGGCGTTCGGTCTTGGCTACGGCACCGTCGCCGGCGTCGACGAAGCGGGACGAGGGCCCTGGGCGGGCCCCGTCGTCGCCGGGGCTACCATCATGCGGCCATATTTCCATTGCGAGGGCATTGACGACTCGAAGCTGCTGACCGCGGAGCAGCGTGACCACTACTACGACCGCATCCTCGAGGGCGCTGAAGCCTGGGGCGTGGGCATCGTCGAGGTCGACGAGATCGACCGTGTCGGGGTAGCACGCGCCGCGCGGTGGGCGATGGGGATCGCCTTGCAGCAACTGAACCGCCGGCTCGACTACCTCCTGGTCGACGGCTTCACCCTGCCGGAGTCGCTCACGCCGCAGCTGCCGATCGTCAAGGGCGACCGGCGTTCGATCTCGATCATGTCGGGCGGCATCCTCGCCAAGGTGACGCGGGACCGCCTGATGATCAAAACCGCGGAACAATTTCCCGGGTACGGGTTCGAGGCGCACAAGGGATATCCGACCCCGGATCACCTCTCGGCGATGGATCGACACGGACTGACCCCGCTGCACCGGCGCTCCTTCATCTCGATCCGGACCCGCGCAGAACTGGAGGCTGCTGCCTTTGCCGTCAGCGCTCGGGCTTAGCGGCGAGGACCTCGCGGAGGATCACCTCCGCAGCCTCGGCTACGAGATCTTGGCGCGTGACGTCCGCACCCCGATCGGACAACTCGACCTGGTCGCCCGGGATGCGAAGACGCTCGTGTTTGTCGAGGTCAAGACGCGCGCCGGTACGGGCTATGGGTTGCCGCAGGAGGCGGTCGACGCGAAAAAGATCCGCAAGCTCCGGCACCTCGCCCTCTACTACTTGAAGCAGGCTCCGTATCGCGGGCCGGTCCGCTTCGATGTGGTCGGCCTGATCGTGAGGAACGGGAAGCTGCTGCGCGTCGACCACATCAAGAACGCCATCGACTGACGGCTAGGGTTCGGTCCCGGCCCGCTCCCAGAGCTGCAGGAACTGATGGACGATATACCCGGTGGCGCCCCAGATCACGTCATCGCCCACTCGGAAGTAGTGGATGTGGAAGGGCTGGCCATCGAACTCGCGGCTCTCGGTGGTGTGCACGCCTGCGAGGCGATCGACCGCGACGGTGAAGATGCTCTTCACCTCGGCCGGGGCGAGCGTCAGGTCTGCCGGGGTCCCGGCTACCAGTCCGACCACCGGCGTGACGACGAAGCCGCTGACCGACGTGAACATGTCGTCCAGCTCGCCGAGGACCTGCACCCTCGCCGGATCCAGCCCGATCTCTTCGTAGCTCTCACGCAGGGCGGTCTCCACCAGACCCGCGTCCGAGGGCTCGTGCTGGCCGCCCGGGAACGAGATCTGGCCCTTGTGCGTCAGCACGGTATCGGTCCGCCGCGTGAACAACAACTCAATGCCGTCAGCGGCTCGGAACAGGGGCACGAGGACCCCGGCGCGCATTCGCGGCGGCGCGGCATCGATGCGGCGCGCTGGGCGTCCGGCCAACTCCGCCGTCAGCCGGGCGAGCATCCGGGTGACCGACGTCTCGATCAGGTGAAGGCCTCGAACGAAACCGGCGTGCTGTGGCCACAGTGGGGACAGACCCACACCTGGCCCCGTCGCACCACGATCCGTCCGTCATCCAGCGTCACCTCGCGGTCCGGCCCGGTGAGGCGCACCCACTGGGGCATGCGCTTGCACTGATCGCAGATCGGCGGCGGCGGATTGGCTCTCACTGAGCTGGATTATCCCTTGTCATGCCATCGAGCTCGCGGACGACGCGGGCCGGATTGCCAACCACGATGACATTCGATCGGACGCTGTCAAAGACGACCGCATGAATTCCGACGACCGAATTCTTCCCGATCCGGACCCCGGGCAGCACCGAGACCTGGCCGCCGACCCAGACGTTGTCTTCCAGAATCACGGGACTCGCCAATTCTCCACGCGAGCGACTCGCGGCCAGCCCCGTCGTCGGGAGATTGTCGCGGATTTCACAAGAGCCGAGCACGCAGTCCGCCCCGACCTCGATCCGGTCGGTTGCGATCAGCGTGCAGCCGTTGAGGCGGGCGTTGCGACCAATCCGGATGACCGCCCGAGGATCGGTCGTGATCAGCCGGTTGACCTCCGCATGCGACCAGGCGTTGACATCGTCGTCAAGCTCGACGCGGCCTGGCCCTTGGATCCGCAACCGGCCGTTGCCGAGGAGTCCCCGGCCGATGGTCACGCGGGATCCGGGCACGCGGTAGGAGAGAGTGGTGAGCCAGCCAAGGACCTGCGCGGCGGCCCGCTTCCCGTTCATTCGGGATCATTCTGCCGGGCTCGGGCTAAGGATTGCGGCCACACATACACAAAATCGTGTAATGTAACGGGGATGGTCGCCCGCGCGCTGTCCGGGACCACCTTCGGCCTTGACGGGGTCCGGGTCGACGTGGAAGCCAACATTGCCGACGGGCTGCCCGGGTTCCATATCGTCGGTCTCGGGGATCGAGCGCTCCAGGAGGCCCGCGAGCGGGTCAAGATCGCGATCAACAACAGCGGCTTCGAGTTCCCGGGGCGGAAGGTGACGGTCAACCTGGCGCCGGCTCAACTGCCCAAGCTGGGGAGCGGATTCGACCTGGCGATGGCCGCGGCGATCGTCAGCGCGACGATGGATCGGGAGCTCGCCGCCGAGGCCGCCTGGCTCGGAGAGTTGGCGCTCGATGGACGCGTCCGCGGCGTGCGCGGCGTGCTGGCGATCACGGCGCACCTGGACCGGCTCGGCGCTGGCCCCTTTTTCGTCCCCGATGCCAACGTGCGCGAGGCGCGCCTGGCCACCAGCCGTCCGGTCATCGGGGTCAGCCATCTCCGTCAGCTGATCGACCACTGGCGGGATGGGGCGCCCATCCCGGATCCAGCACCACCCTCGATGCCCACCACCGGCATCCGCCGCCGATCCGGTCGACCTCGCTGACTTTTGCGGCCAGCCGCACGCTCGGCGGGCGCTCGAGATCGCCGCGGCTGGCGCGCATCATCTTCTATTGGTCGGACCGCCGGGGGCGGGGAAGACGCTCCTCGCGCGCGCCCTGCCGGGAATTCTTCCGCCCTTGACGCCCAGGGAAGCGCTGGAGGTGACGACGATCGCGTCCTGCCTCGGCAACCTGCCACCCGGGGGCGGGCTGGTCGAGACGGCGCCGTTCCGCGCCCCTCATCACAGCATCTCGCCGGCCGGACTGGTGGGAGGCGGGGCCACCGTGCCGCTCCCGGGCGAGGTAACCCGCGCTCACCGTGGGGTGCTGTTCCTGGACGAGTTCACCGAGTTTCGCCGTGACGCGCTCGAATCCCTCCGTCAGCCACTCGAGGATGGCCGCCTGGCGGTGGCGCGGACCAGGGGTCATGCGGTCCTTCCCGGCCGGTTCATCCTGGTCGCGGCCCTGAACCCCTGCCCGTGCGGCTTTGCCGGCGAGCCCGGACGATGCCAGTGCACCCCGCTGCTGCGGGCGCGATACCACGATCGAATTTCCGGGCCGATTCGCGACCGGATCGATCTCCAGGTGACCGTGTCGCGCCAGCCCGCGGGCGATCTCATCGCGCCCGCCACGATGGCCGAGCCGAGCGCCACGGTGCGCGAGCGGGTTCTGCAAGCGCGAGCCCGCCAGCAGGCACGCCGGCCGCATGGTCCCCTGAACGGCGCCCTGACGGGACCGATGCTGCGCAAGGACGTCGTGCTGCCGGTGCCGGCGCGAAGCCTGCTCGAAACGGCGGCGGACCGCCTCCAGTTGAGCGGGCGGGCCATTCATCGCGTCGTGCGCGTCGCGCGCACGATCGCGGACCTCGAGGCCGCCCGGGACATCGGGCTGGACCACATTGCCGAAGCACTGCAGTACCGGGAGAGCGGATGACGGTCAGCCGCATCGCTGTGGATGATCCGACCTATCCGGCGCTCTTGCGACAGATCTTCGATCCACCCAATCATCTCTACGTCGATGGGTTGATCCCGCCTGGGCCGATGATCGCGGTGGTCGGATCGCGACGGGCCACGCCCTACGGCTTGCGCACGGCCGAGCGATTGGCCAGGTCGCTTTCGGATGCCGGGGTCGTCGTCGTCAGCGGGCTGGCGCGTGGGATCGACGCGGCGGCGCACCACGGCGCGCTGCTCGGGGCAAGCCCGACGGTGGCGGTGCTCGCCACCGGCTTGGACCGCATCTATCCGCCGGAGCATACGGAGCTGGCTCGGGCGATCGCCGCCTCGGGCGCGGTCGTGACCGAGGCTGAAGCCGGCACGGCACCGTTGCCGAGCCGATTCCCGCCTCGCAACCGAATCATCAGCGGCATGAGTCTGGGTGTGGTGGTCGTCGAAGCAGCCGCACGCAGCGGAGCGCTGATCACCGCGCGCATGGCGCTCGAGGCGAACCGCGACGTGTTCTGCGTGCCTGGCAGCGTCGAGAACCCGCTGGCTATCGGGCCGCACCAGTTGATCAGGGATGGGGCCAAGTTGGTGCAAACGGTTGAGGATGTGCTTGAGGAGTTTCCGATGCTGCTCCCGGTCATTCCGCTCGCGCGTACGCGTACGCGCGCACACGCGCGCGCGGATTCGGGACCCACCGACCCCGATCTTGTCGCCGTTTGGGAATTGCTTGATTGGGTAGAACCGCGCCATCATGATGACCTGGCGGCCATGCTCCGTTTAGAGAGCAAGGAAATAAGCCGGCGCTTGACTTTATTGGAAATGGGCAACTATATAATCGGCGACTGCGGTGCGGTCACGCGCCGTCCCCAGAACTGAAATGGCAAACCCACTGATCATCGTCGAGTCACCCGCAAAGGCCAAGACCCTTGGCCGGTTTCTTGGCGGGAAGTACGACATCCGCGCCTCGATGGGTCACGTGCGCGATCTCCCCAAGAGCACGCTCGGCATCGATCTCGACGATTCGTTCAAACCGGAATACGTCACGATCCCGGGCAAGGAAGCGACCATCAGGGATCTCAAGGCGGCCGCGAAGGGCGCGTCCGAGGTCTTGCTGGCCTCCGACCCGGACCGCGAGGGTGAGGCGATCGCCTGGCATCTCGCCAGCGTGCTGAAGCTCACCGAGCCCCGCCGCATCGAACTCCATGAGATCACGCCCGGCGCGGTGGAAAAGGCGTTGCTGGCGCTGCGGCCGATCAACCAGGACCTTGTTGATGCGCAGCAGGCTCGCCGCGTCATCGACCGGCTGGTCGGATACAAGCTCAGCCCGCTGCTGTGGAAGAAGATCCGCAAGGGGCTGAGCGCCGGCCGCGTCCAGTCCGTCGCCGTCCGTCTGGTCTGCGAGCGCGAAGCGGAGATCGAGAAGTTCATCCCGGTCGAATCCTGGAGTCTCGACGCCATGGTGGCGAAGCGGGACCTGCCGCAGCGGGTCTTCCCGGCGCGCTTCGTGGGGAAGCAGGGCGAGGAGAAACTCGACCTCAAGCAGGAACCCCAGGTCCGCGACATCATGGCCGCGCTCGAGGGCGCGACCTATCGCGTGCTCTCGATCGAGAGCAAGGACACGACGCGCAACTCCCTGCCGCCCTACAAGACGAGCACGCTGCAGCAGGACGGCTCCAACCGGTTGCGCTTCAAGCCGAACCGAACCATGAGCCTGGCCCAGCAGTTGTACGAAGGCATCGAGCTCGGCAGTGAGGGGCCGGTCGGTCTGATCACCTACATGCGAACGGACTCCTACCGGATCTCCGAGGAGGCCCTGACGCAGACCCGCCGGTTCATCACCGACCAGTTCGGGCCGACCTATGCCCGACGCGACAAGGCCGACTGGAAATCGAAAGGAACCGGCACGGTCCAGGATGCGCACGAGGCCATCCGTCCGACCGATGTCACGCGGACGCCGGACGCCATGAAGAACTTTTTGACACCGGACCAGTTCAAGCTCTACAAGCTGATCTGGCAGCGATACACGGCGAGCCAGATGTCGCCGGCACGGTTCGCCCAGACGCGAGCCGACATCGCAGGCGCCGATTACCTATTTCGCGCCACCGGGTCGGTGCTCGTCTTCGATGGGTTCTACCGGGTCTGGGAGCGCGACAGCGAGAACGACGAGGAGAAGGAACTGCCGCTGCTCACCGTTGGCGAGGAACTCGACCTGCGCGAGCTGAAGCCCGAACAACATTTCACGCAGCCGCCGCCACGCTATTCGGAGGCGTCGTTGATCAAGGCGCTTGAGGAGCTGGGGGTTGGCCGCCCGAGTACCTTCGCCCCAACGATCGATGTCATCCAGACCCGCCATTACGTGCAGCAGGAGGAACGCCGGCTACGCCCCACCGACCTCGGCAAGACCGTGAACACCTGGTTGATCGAGCACTTTCCGGACATTGTCGATGCGGGCTTCACCGCCGAGATGGAGGAAGAGCTCGACGATGTCGAAGAAGGGCGCCGGCAGTGGGTGCCGATCGTGCGAGAGTTCTTCAAGCCCTTCCTCAAGACCCTGACGAAGGCCGAGGCCACGGAGCGGGTCAAGGTCCCGATGCGGGAAACGGGCGAAGACTGTCCCAAGTGCAAGGAGGAGGGCCGCGACGGACGCCTCGTCTATCGGATGAGCAAGATGGGCGAGTTCGTTGGGTGCTCCCTCTATCCGACCTGCGATTACATCCAGGGCCGGGAAGGCCAGGAGAAGGCCGCGCCCGCCAAGGAGACCGGGGAGCCATGCCCGACCTGCGGCAAGCCGCTCGTCGAGCGCAACGGAAAGCGCGGACCCTTCGTCGCGTGCTCCGGTTACCCGAAGTGCCGCTACGTCAAGCGGGAGATCAAGCCGGAGGATGTCGTTCCCGATCGGGTCTGCCCGAAATGCGGCAAGGCGCTCCTCAATCGGACCGGGCGCTTCGGCAGTTTCATCGGCTGCTCGGGCTACCCGCAGTGCCGCTACCTCGAGGGCGGCGCGAAAACGGTGACGCCTCCCGAGCCGAGCGAACTGCTGATGGACGATCCCTGTCCGCGTTGCGGCAAACCGCAGGTGATGCGCAAGGGAAAGTACGGGGACTTCAAGAGTTGCTCCGACTACCCGGCGTGCAAGCCAGAGCGGGCGGCGAAGACCAGCACCAGGCCGCCGCGCGGCACTCGCGTCAAGAAGCCGACCGCGCCCGCCGCCTGACGGCTATACTCAGGCCCGCGGATTAAACACGCCTCCCGACGGCGTCCGGGTTGCCCGAATGGGTCCGGCGGCCGAGCGACGGAGGCGGAAGCGTCAAAAACAAGGAGGACGTTCGCATGCCACTCGTCACGCTGAAACAGCTGCTCGAGGCTGGGGTCCATTTCGGCCATCAGACCAGCCGCTGGAATCCCAAGATGAAGCGGTACATCTTTACCGCCCGCAACGGGATTCACATCATCGATCTCCAGCAAACCGTCAAGCTACTGGATGATGCGTCGACCTGGGTCAAGGACGTCGTCGGGACCGGACGGACCGTCCTGTTCGTCGGCACCAAGAAGCAGGCGCAGGAGTCGATCGAGCTCGAGGCGCGGCGTTCCGGGATGCCCTACGTCAACCACCGGTGGATGGGTGGCATGCTGACCAACTTCACGGTCATGCGGCGCCAGATCGACCGGCTCAACAGCTTGCGGGCAATCCGCAACAACGGCGGGTTCACCGGTAGCAAGAAAGCGATCACCCAGCTCGAGGAGGAATATCAGCGCCTCGAGCGCTTCTTCGGCGGCATGTCTGATATGAAGCGGCTCCCGGGCGCGGTCTACATCGTCGATCCGCGCAAGGAGCACATCGCGGTTACCGAGGCGCGCAAGCTCGGAATCCCGCTGGTGGCGATCACTGATTCAAACTGTGACCCCGACGAGATCGACCACGTCATCCCGGGCAACGACGACGCCATCCGGGCCGTCAAGCTGATCACCTCCAAGATCGCTGATGCCGCCCTGGAGGCGCGACAACTGATCAGCCCTGACGAGCTGACCGCGGCGCCCGAGACGCCGGTCACCGAGTTCGCCTTAGACGAGGACGAGGAAGAAGAGGACGAGAAAGGCCTCGCCGGGATGCCGACCATCGATGAGGCTGAGTTCTACGAGGACGAAGCCCTGGATGACGAGAAGTAGATGGCAGTCCAAGCCGAACAGGTCAAGGCGCTCCGGGAAGCAACTGGCGCGGGGATGATGGACTGCAAGCGGGCCCTCGAAGAGTGCAACGGCGACTTCGAAAAGGCCAGGGACTGGCTGCGCCAGAAAGGGATCGCGAAAGCCGGGGCGAAGGCGACCCGCACCGCGGCCCAGGGGCTGATCGAGACCTATGTGCACCACAACCACCAGCTCGGGGTGCTCCTGGAGCTGAATAGCGAGAGCGACTTCGTCGCGCGCAATGAGGAATTTCGCCACCTGGCGCACGAGATTGCCGTGCACATCGCCGCCGCGGACCCCAAGTACCTGCGGCGCGAGGACGTCCCGGCCGACGTCGTCGAGCGCGAGCGCAAGATCTTCGAGGCCCAGGCGAGTGATGCCAAGAAGCCGGCTGCGGTGGTCGACAAGATCGTCCAGGGCAAGCTCAACGACTTTTACAAGCGCGAGGTCCTCCTGGACCAGGGCTGGGCCAAGGACGACAAGAAAACGATCGAGCAGCTGCTCAAGGAGGCGATTGCCAAGCTGGGCGAGAACATAACTATTTCCCGCTTCGCTCGTTTCAAAGTGGGAGAAGCAAGCTAACTCGAGTGATCAAGCCGACCGCGGCGCCACGGTACAAACGCGTGCTACTCAAGCTCGGTGGCGAAGCGCTGGCTGCCCAAGGGACGTTTGGCATCGATCCGGAAATCGTGCACGCCATTGCCGAGGAAATCGTTCAGGTCAAGCGGGCGTATGGAACCCAGTTTGCGATCGTGGTCGGCGGCGGCAATATCATCCGGGGTGACGCGGCAAGCAAACGTGGCATGGACCGGGTCACGGCCGACTACATGGGGATGCTGGGGACCGTGATCAATGCGCTTGCGCTGCAAGACGCGCTCGAGAATATCGGCCAGCCGACCCGGGTACAGACCGCGATCAGCATGCATCAGATCGCCGAGCCCTACATCCGCCGCCGAGCGGTCCGTCACCTGGAGAAGGATCGCGTCGTTATCCTGGCCGCCGGCAGCGGCAACCCCTACTTCAGCACGGACACGACCGCGGCGCTGCGCGCCGTCGAGATCGAGGCCGAGGTGGTGCTAAAGGCGACCAAGGTGGACGGGATCTACAACGCTGACCCGAAGAAGGATCCGAAGGCGAAGCGCTTCGACCATCTCAACTACCTGGATCTGATCAACAAGGACCTGCGGGTGATGGACCATACCGCGGTGACGCTCTGCCGCGAGAACAAGATTCCGATCATCGTGTTCGACCACTCACAGGAAGGCAGCATCGAGAGCGCGGTACTTGGGAAGCCGATCGGGACCTGGGTGGGAGACGACGAATGATCGAAGACAACCTTCGCGATGCGGAGACCAAGATGCAGAAGACCATCGATGCGCTTGCCAAAGAGGTTCTCACCATCCGCACCGGCCGGGCCAGTGCCTCCCTGGTGGACAAGATCATGGTCGAGTACTACGGCAACCCGACGCCGCTGAACCAGCTCGCGACCATCACCGTCCCCGAGGCGCGCTTGATCCTGATCCAGCCGTGGGATCGGTCGGTGATGGCGGCGATCGAAAAGGCGATCCAGAAGTCCGAGCTCGGCCTGAATCCGGGCAACGACGGGCAGCTGATCCGGGTTCCAATCCCTCCGCTGAACGAGGAACGCCGGCGCGAGTACGCCAAGCTGGTCAAGCGATATGCCGAGGGCGCCCACGTGGCGGTCCGCAACATTCGCCGGGAGCAGATGGATCGGATGAAGGCGCTGGAGAAAGACAAGCAGATCTCGGCCGATGAGGCGCGGCGCGGCGGCGAGCAGATGCAGAAGGTGGCCGACCGCTATATCGCCCGGGTGGACGAGATGGCCGCTCGCAAAGAAGCCGAGATCATGGAAGTGTAAGCAGGCCTGCTGTGAATTCGTTGCCGCCGCCCGAGCACGTTGCGATCATCATGGACGGCAACAGTCGATGGGCACGCGAGCGATTCCTGCCCCGCGTCATGGGTCACAAGGCCGGGATCGAGTCGATCCGGCGTGTGGCAGAAGCAGCCGATCGGCGGGGCATCCGAGTCCTGACCGTGTACGCCTTTTCCACCGAGAACTGGTCGCGACCACGGGACGAGGTCGATGCCTTGATGAACCTCTTTTCGGAGAGCATCCGGCGGGAGGTCGATGAGCTCGCCCGGCGCGGGATCGAGCTTCGCTTCTCCGGCCGCCTGCACGAGCTGAGCCAGGTCCTTCAGGACCAGATCCGGCAGGCAAACGATCGCACTCGCATCGGGGCGAGGGCGGTGCTGAATATTGCGATCAACTATGGCGGCCGGATCGAGATCATTGATGCGATCCGCGAGCTTGCCCGAACCGGAAACGATCTGACGAACCTGGACGAGCAGCAGATCTCCGAGCACCTCTACACGCGCGGTTTGCCCGATCCGGACCTGGTGATTCGGACCGCCGGCGAGATGCGCCTCAGCAACTTTCTCCTCTGGCAGGCGGCCTACTCCGAGTTCTACAGCACGGCGACCCTCTGGCCTGACTTCGGCGAAGCGGACCTCGACGATGCCCTGGCGTCCTACCAGCGGCGCGTTCGCCGTTTCGGCGCGCGGCCCGAGGAGATCATCAATCGAGGTCGCTGAGTCGGAGGCCGGCGACCAGCCGCTCCGCCGTGCCCGTCGCGCCAACATGATGGCGCGGATCGCCGCCGCGGCCCTTCTCATCGCCCTCGTCCTCGCGATGCTGGCCGCCGGCTCCTTCTGGGTCTACCTCGGCGGCGGCATCATTCTCGGCGCCGCCGTCCTCGAGTACTGGCAGTTGACCCGGGCCATGAGCGTCACGGCGCCCCTCTGGCTGCTCCTGCCCCTCAGTTACGGGCTGTTTCTCCACGATCGGCTGCCTGGGTGGGCAAGCTTGCCGTTCCTGCTGGCGGCGGCGACCGTGCTGGGGTTGAGCACGCAAGTCTTCGTCAAGGACTGGCGCCTCAGCCTGACTCGCTGGGCGCTGGCCGTCGGCGGCAGCCTCTACCTGGGATACTTGCTGAGCTTCTACCTCGCCCTGTACTTCCTCCGCCAGCCGGATCCAAACCACCTGGGCTTCGGCTACGTGATCGTGGTGTTTGGCTCGATCTGGGTGGGGGACACCGCGGCCATGGTGGCCGGGATGCTGATCGGTCGCCACCCATTCTTTCCGCAGATCAGCCCGCGCAAGACGGTCGAGGGGGCGGTCGCGGAACTCCTGGCCACCGTCGTCTTCTTCGGCCTCGCCGGTCCGGTGATCAATATCGGTTTTCCACACAGCGTGATCCTGGGTCTCCTGATCGGCATCTTCGCCGAGATCGGCGACCTGGTCGAGTCCCAGATCAAGCGGAGCGCCGGTGTCAAGGACGCCAGCCGTCTGATCCCGGGGCACGGCGGCGTCCTGGATCGTATCGATTCGCTCCTGCTGGTCGGAGTGGTCGTGTACTATTACGTCACCTTTTTGCACCTCACCTGAGCCGGCTCGCCGCGCCGGTCCCTTAACCAACGGTCGTTGCAGCTGAACACATGACATCTGTTTCCCGCTCCCCCAAACGTCTTGCCCTGCTTGGCGCCACCGGCTCCATCGGCCGACAGGTGTGCGATCTGGTCAGGCGCTACCCGGAGCGCTTTGAACTGCGGTGGGCGGTTGCCGGGCACGACCGGGCGGCTCTCGATGCCATCGCGGCTCGCCACCCAGGGACGCGGACACTGCTCGCCAATAGCCCCGGGGCTGACGCCACCATCGCCACCACCGCCGTTTGCGACGCCATGCGCGACCCCGAGGTCGACCTGGTGGTGGTCGCGGTCGCGGGCAGCGCCGCGCTGACTCCGACGCTGGCCGCGCTGGAGTGCGGGAAGGACGTTGCGCTGGCCACCAAGGAGGTCCTGGTGATGGCCGGCGAACTCGTACGTGATCGGATGCAGCGACACGGCTCGCGGCTCTTCCCCGTGGACAGCGAACATAGCGCGATCTGGCAATGTCTGTGGGGCGAGCAGCGGGCCTCGGTCCGCAAGCTGATTCTGACCGGATCCGGCGGACCATTCCTGCGGCGGCCGCTCGAAAGGCTGGAGAGCGTGACGATCAGCGAGGCGCTCGCCCACCCTCGATGGAAGATGGGGCCGAAGATCACGGTCGATTCCGCCACCATGATGAACAAAGGGCTGGAGATCATCGAGGCGCATTTTCTTTTCGAGATCGCGCTACCCGGACATCGAGGTGGTGGTCCACCCGCAAAGCGTGGTGCATTCGATGGTCCAGTTCATCGACGGTAGCGTCAAGGCGCAACTCGGCGTGCCTGATATGCATCTCCCGATTGCGATCGCGCTCGCCTTTCCCGACCGCCTGCCCGACGTTACGACGCCGCCGGATCTGGTGGAGATCGGCCACCTGGGCTTCGAGCCCGTCGATGACATCCGCTACCCGGCGCTGCCGCTGGCGCGCATGGCCGGGGAGATGGGCGGCACGGCACCCGCAGTGTTGAATGCCGCGAATGAAGATGCGGTGGCTCGATTCCTTAGCGGTCAGCTCCGATTTGTCGACATCATTCCCGCCGTCCAGTCGTGCGTCGATGCGGCACCCCGAGTCACCGAGGTTTCCCTTCAGGCAATCCTGGAGGCGGATCGCTGGGCGCGTGCCCACGTCGCCCGCTGGCAACCAAGCGCACCGGCGCGCCCCAGTAAGCGCCCCGCATGAGTCAGGTCATCATCGGGATCCTCGTCATCCTGATCTTCACGGGAATCGTCGTCGTCCACGAATCAGGTCACTTCTTGACCGCCAAAGCCGCGGGGATCAAGGTCGAGCAGTTCAGCGTTGGCTTCGGTCCGGTCCTGATCGGCCGCCAGATGGGCGAGACCCATTACGCGATCCGTGGCATTCCACTCGGGGGCTTCGTCAAGCTCGCGGGAATGGATGGGACGATGGATGCCGGTGCGCGCAGCTTCAATGCGCATCCGCTTTGGCAGCGGTTTGGCGTCATCGTCGCCGGCCCGATCTTCAACCTGGCGCTAACGGTCCTCATCTTCTTTGGCGTCTTCCTGTTCGTGGGGACCACCGACGTGCAGACGCCGGTCCACGTGAGCAGCGTTGATGCCAACACCCCGGCCAGTGCGGCCGGGTTGCAATCGGGTGACCTCATCCGCTCCGTGGACGGCCGCACGATCTCGCAGTTCGATGACCTGCCGAGGGCGCTCAACGCCTCCAAAGGCGCCCCGGTCACGGTGGTCGTCGATCGCAATGGCCAGACGATAACGATCACCGGGAGTCCGAAGCTCGACCCGGCCAGTGGCAACTACATCCTCGGATTCCATCCAGCGTTCGTGACGCATAAACTCGGGCCGATCGAGGCAGCCCCGTTGGCGATCCAACGCACCGGGGATGCGATCGCGGGAACGTTCACCGGCCTGTACCAGCTGGCCACCAACAAGAGCCTCGGCGGCTTCTTCGGCCCCAAGGGCCTCGAGGGGCCGGTCGGGATCGTCAAGACCACCGCGAAAGCCGCACAGGGTGGCGGGCTCAACCTGATCGGGATCGTCGCCTTCCTGAGCCTGAGCCTTGGACTCCTGAACATCCTGCCCTTCCCAGCCCTGGACGGGGGCCGGGCGGCCTTTCTGGTGCTGGAACTGATCCGCGGAAGGCCGGTGGACCCGCAGCGGGAGCAGGTCGTCCACTACGTTGGCTTGGCGCTTTTGTTTGGTTTGATCGCTCTTGTGACATATAACGATGTACTGAGGTGAACGCATGAGACCGCGCCGTAAGTCGATCCCCGTTCGTGTTGGTGACGTCGTTATCGGTGGCGCGGCCGAGATTGTCGTCCAGTCCATGTGTAAGTCGGACACGCGGGACGTTCAGGCGACCCTGAACGAAATCGGCCGGTTGAAGGACGCCAACTGCAAGATCGTGCGGGTTGCGGTCCCCACGAAGGAGGCGGCCGAAGCCATGATCGCGATCAAGAAGGGCTCCCCCTTGCCGATCATCGCCGACATTCACTATGACGCTCCGCTCGCGCTGCTGGCATTGTCCGCCGGCGTCGATGGGCTCCGGCTGAACCCCGGCAATATCAAGGATCCGGAAAAGGTCAAAGAGATCACGCGGCAGGCCAAGATCCGTGAGGTCTCGATCCGAATCGGCGTCAATGCCGGCTCGCTGCCAGGCCGGGCCAAGGAAGGCGCGGGCGTTCGTCCGCCGACCGAGGAGGTCGTCGAAGCCATGGTCAAGGCGGCCCTTGGTCACATCCACATCCTGGAATCGCTCGACTTCAACCTCATCAAGGTGTCGATGAAGGCCTCGGACCCGCCCACCATGATCGCGGCGAACCGCGCCATCGCCGATAAGATGGCCTACCCGCTCCACCTCGGCGTGACCGAGTCAGGTCCGCCGCGGACGGGCTCAGTGAAGAGCGCGGTCGGCATCGGCGTCCTGCTTGAGGAAGGCATCGGTGACACCATCCGCGTATCGCTGGCCGGGGATTCGGTGGACGAGGTCGAGGTCGCCTACGGCATCATCAACGCGCTCGCGGAGAAGCAGACCGGGCCGAACCTGATCGCCTGCCCGATGTGCGGTCGTCTCGAGATCGACATGCTGCCGATGGTCGCCGAAGTCGAAAAGGCCTTGAAAAAGATCAAGCGCCCGATCAATGTCTCGGTGATGGGCTGCGTCGTCAATGGCCCCGGGGAGGGCCAGCACGCTGACATCGGGATCGCCGGTGGCAAGAACAAGGGCATTCTCTTCAAACACGGCAAGATCGTCGGCACCTTCCCCGAGAAAGAACTTGTCCCGGCGCTGCTGCGCGAGCTCGACATCATCGCCGCGGAAGATGCGGCCGCGGCGGTCAAGACGTAAGCCCAAGGGCGCCGCTCGCGAGGGCCGTCGGGCCTGCGCAACCCCGCCCCGATGCGTGCTGAATTTATACTGACCGGCTAATGGCCGAGCACGAGCAGCCGGGGTTTGTCGACAAGATCCGCAAGCAGTCTGAGGACTTCCCTGGTTGGTACACGGACGTCGTCAGGAAAGCGCAGCTGGCTGATTACTCCCCGGTCAAGGGATGCATGGTGATCCGCCCCTATGGCTACGCGCTCTGGGAGAACATCCGCGACGCCCTCGACGACATGATCAAGAAGACCGGCCACGAGAACTGGTACTTTCCGGCGCTTATTCCCCTCAGCTTCCTGCAGAAAGAGGCGGACCACGTCGAGGGATTCAAGCACGAATTCCAGACCGTGACGCATGGGGGAGGGAAGGAGCTCGACGAACCCCTGGTGCTGCGGCCCACGTCGGAGACCATGCTGGCCAGCGTCCTGAAGAACTACATCCACTCCTACCGCGATCTCCCCCAGCTGACGAACCAGTGGAACAATGTTTTCCGCTGGGAGCTACGCACGCGCCTTTTCCTCCGGACCAGGGAATTCCTCTGGCAAGAGGGGCACACCTTTCATGAAACGGCACCGGAGGCGCAGCAGGAAGTCGACACGATGCTCGACTGCTACCGGCAGATCGCCGAAGACTGGTGCGCCATCCCAGTCCTGACCGGTCGCAAGTCCGAGACCGAAAAATTTGCGGGCGCCCAGTACTCCAAGTCGATCGAGGCCATGATGAAGGACGGCAAGGCCTTACAGTCGGCCACCTCGCACTACTTTGGCGACAACTTCAGCCGCGCCTATGACCTGACGTTCACTGGACGCACCAATGTTCTCGAGTATCCGTACTCAACCAGCTGGGGGTTGTCCACTCGCATGGTCGGCGCGGTCGTCATGGCACATGGCGATGAGGGCGGCCTTGTCCTTCCCCCGCGCATCGCTCCGATCCAGATCGTCGTCGTGCCGATCTTCCGCAGCGATGCCGAGCGCTCGCAGATCCAGACGGCTCTCGAGCCGGTGCTCAAGGCGCTCGATGACGACGATCTACGGGTGAAGGTGGACTGGCGCGACGAGCGGCCGGGCTTCAAGTACAACGAGTGGGAGCTCAAGGGGGTCCCGATCCGGCTGGAAGTCGGGCCGCGGGACCTGGCCAGGGGCGAGGTCACGCTGGTGCAGCGGCTCGATCGGACCAAGCAGGCGGTGCCGCTGGGTGACCTCCCCGTGGCCCTGCCCGCCATGCTGAATGCGGTCCAGACGGCGATCCTGGACCGCGCCCAGGAGTTCCGGGCCGCGCACACCGTCCACCTGGACTCGCTGGCCGCTTTGGGGCAGTACTTTTCCGGCTCGACCGGCTTCGCGGTCACGCCCTGGTGCGAGAGCCCGGAAGACGAGGCAACCGTGCTGAAGGAGGCCCCGGGGGTGAGCACGCGGGTCATGTTGCCGGGGTCGGCTCGGCCGGCCGGGACGTGCGCGATCTGTGGCAAGCCTGCCACGACCGAGGTGGTCTGGGCGAAGGCGTACTGAGCCTGCGCTGATTGGGCGCTCCGAGCTTCGGGGATAATTTCCTCATTGAGAGAGGGTCGCTGGCATGCAATTTGCCGATCTCCTAAGTAAGGTCGGCTACCTCCCGCCGCAGGACGTGGAGGTCCTCTCGCGCGCCTACGAGGCGGCGGCCAGTGCCCACTACGACCAGAACCGGCTTTCAGGCGAGAAATTCATCGAGCACCCGCTCAGCGTGGCCGGCATCCTTGCCGACCTCCAGCTCGACCGCGACACACTGGCTGCGGCGATCCTCCACGACACCGTCGAGGACACCCACCTCACGATCGCGGATCTGGAACAGAGCTTTGGGCCCACCGTGGGAAAGCTCGTGGCGGGCGTCACCAAGCTGGAAAAGATCTCCTTCCACAGCCAGGAGCAGGCGCAGGCGGAGAACGTCCGCAAGATGCTGGTCGCGATGGCGGAGGACGTTCGGGTCGTGCTGATGAAGCTGGCCGACCGCCTCCACAACATGCGGACCGTGAACTTCCTGCCGGAGGTGCGGCGGCGCGCCATGGCGCAGGAGACCCTCGATATTTATGCACCGCTCGCGCACCGCCTCGGCATGTGGAACATCAAGTGGGAGCTCGAGGATCTGTCCTTCGCCCAGCTGCACCCCGAGGAGTACCAGGAGATCGTCAAGAAAATTGCCCGGAAGCGGAAGGAGCGGGAAACCTACGTCGACGACATCAAGGAGATCCTGGACCGCGAACTGACCGCAGTTGGGATCAAGGCGGACACCACCGGCCGCCCCAAGCACGTCTACAGCATCGCCAACAAGCTGGCTCTCGGCAAGGAGTTCGACGAGATCTACGACCTCTCCGCGATCCGGGTCCTGACCGATTCGATCAAGGATTGCTACGGTGCCCTGGGCGTCATTCATTCACTCTGGAAGCCAATCCCGGGTCGGTTCAAGGACTACATCGCGATGCCGAAGTCGAACGGTTACCAGTCCTTGCATACCACCGTAGTGAGCCACAGCGGCGAGCCGATGGAGATCCAGATTCGGACCCACGAGATGCACCGCACGGCCGAGTGGGGCGTGGCGGCGCACTGGACGTACAAGGAAGGCGGCAAGGAGGACCGCAAGATGGACCAGCGCTTCGCCTGGTTGCGCCAGTTGATGGACTGGCAGAAGGAAGTGCTGGACGCGGAGATGTTCGTCGACGCGGTCAAGGTCGATGTCTTCCGGGATGAGGTCTTCGTCTTCACCCCCAAGGGCGACGTGCTGGCGCTGCCGTCCGGCGCGACGGCCGTGGACTTCGCCTACCGGATCCATACCGAGGTCGGCCACCGCTGCATCGGCGCCAAGGCCAATAGCCGGATGGTGCCGCTCGACTATCAACTCCAGAACGGCGACATCGTCGAGGTGCTGACGTCGAAGGGTCCGCACGGCCCGAGCCGCGACTGGCTGGCCTTCGTCAAGACTGCCGGCGCCTCACAAAAGATTCGGGCCTGGTTCAAGAAGGAACGCCGCGAGGAGAACGTCACCAAGGGCAAGGAGTTGCTCGACAAGGAGTTCCGACGCATCCAGCAGCGCGCCCTGGCCTCGATCGGTGACGAGCGCATCCTGGAACTGGCTACAGAGTTTCGCTTCACGACGCTCGACGACTTCTATGCCGCGATCGGGTACGGCGATGTCAGCCAGCACTCGGTCCTGCTGAAATATCTCGCGGCCAGCCAGCCGGAGGTGGGGACCGCCGAATTCCCGCTGATCCCGCTGGTGCCGCAGTTCAAACCGACCGGCGAAATCGTGGTCAAGGGGGAACGCGGAGTCCTCACCCAGATCGCCCAGTGCTGCAAGCCGGTTCCCGGTGACCCGATCACGGGCTACATCACGCGTGGGAAGGGCATCAGTGTCCATCGCACCAGCTGCAAAAACGTGGTGAACGTGATCGTCAGCGAGCGGCTGGTCGAGGTTGACTGGGATACCGCCGGGCGCCAGCAATACCCGGTGGCGATCAAGATCGAAGCCTGGGATCGGACCGGCCTGCTTCGGGACATCGCGACCGTCATTGCCGAAAACAAGATCAATCTGACGGGCGCCGAAGTGCAAGTCTACGACGACAAGACCGCGATCATCTCGACGACTGTCGAGATCAGCAGCCTGACCCAGTTGAGCCGCCTGATGGAGCGCCTGGAAACGATCAAGGACGTCCACACGGTTGCCAGAGAAGGGAACCTGGCCGCTAGTTAACCTTTCTGTTTCCCGTTCGTTGCACTCCGCCGTCAAGCCACCGGGCTAGCAACGGCTCTCGTAACTTGGCGACCCTAGCATCGGGTTCGATGGATTCCCATCGGGACGGACGGCGCACAGCCGCGGGCTTTGTCGGGGTGGCGTTTGGCATCGTCGTCCTCTTTGCGGCCGTGGCCGTCGCCGCATTGCGGCCGACGGATGGCCTGGCCTGGGTGCAGGTTCCCGACATGACCGCGGACCTCGGGCTGGACGCCGGGCTGCGGACCAAGCCGCTGAAGCAAAGCGTCGTCGCGGCGGCGCTGCGCGACCGCGTCCTCGAGGGGACCGATACGCTGGTGGTTGCGCCCGTTCTGACCGTGGTTCCCCCGGCGACGGGCCAAAGCACGGTGCCGGCGCCGCCTGCCAGAAGGCCGGTCGTGACGCCTGCCCCGACCTCGACGCCGACGCCGACGCCGACGCCGACGCCGACGCCTGCCCCGACCCCGGCGCCCTCGCCGTCGCCCACGCCGGTACCGACGCCCACCCCGGCACCGACGCCGGCACCGACACCCGTGCCGACGCCTGGGCCGACACCGACGCCTACCGCGAGGCCGACGCCGACGCCAACGCCGAGGCCGACACCGACGCCTACCGCGAGGCCGACGCCGACGCCGAGGCCGACGCCGACGCCGACGCCCACTCCCCGGTTCGCCATCATTGCCGATTCAGAAGCGGTGAGCCGGGCACCAAAGGGGGCCAACGACCGGTGCAGCAACATCACGGTAACGGCCACCGGCACCTTCACCACCAATGGCGTCGGTGGCTGGGTTTTCTACAAGTGGGTTCGCAATGACGGCGGAAACACTCGGGACATCTACGCAGCGCCGATCCGTGTCGCGGCCGGGGATGTCAGTCAGCATGCGGTTGTGCCGGACCGCTGGACGCCGCAAACTTCTGGCTCGGAGCAGCTAGTCTTCCTGAGTCCGTCCGCTCCCGCCGTTGCGGCGCAGAGCTGGAGCTGCCGTGGCTAATCGATTCCGGATGCGGATGCCGACGGTGCGGATGCCGACGGTGCGGATGCCGACGATGCGGATTCGTACCCAGATCATCCTGCCCTTTCTGTTGCTGATCCTCCTCCTGGGACTGGTCGGCACCTATCTGACGACGAGCCTGGTGGCTACCTCGCTCGAGGAGCGGATCGCCCAGCAACTCGTGCAGGCGCACAACAGCGCGCTCGACTCGGCCGTCAAGCTGCAGGGCCGACAGATCGCCGCCCTTCGGCTGATCGCCAATACGGAGGGCGTGGACCAGGCGGTGCGAGCCGGCGACGTGAAGGCCCTTCGGGAGCTTCTCGTTCCGCTCGAGATCAACAACCGCCTCGGGACCGTCATCATCTTCGATGCCCGAGGGAAAGCCCTGCTGCAGATCGATCAACCGGACCCACGCAACCCGGGCGGCCTCGTGTTCACGAGCGGCGCCGACCTCTCGAAGGATGCGGTCGTAAAGCCGGTACTGAACGGGACATACGACGGTTTGGGCGACAAGTTCATCGGTTATGAGGGAACACCGCCGTCGACGCTCGGCGCCGCCGGGCCGATCGTGGTCGGTGACCAGGTGGTCGGCGGAGTCCTCTTGCAAACGCCGCTGAGCGCCGTGCTCACGGACATGAAGGCGAAGTCTCAATCGCAGGTCCTCCTCCTCGACGCCGGCGGCCACCTCCTCGGAACAACAGTGGCCGGCGTCAAGAATGGTTTGCTCGACGACCGAACGCGGGCGTACCTCGACCTGGCCTCGCCTGGCCGGGCGTCGCGGCAGAGCGTCGGCATCCAGGGCCAGGCGTACGAGGTCCAATTCAGCCTCTTCTATCTCCGCCAACAGCCGGCGGGATTCCTCGGCGTCGCCATCTCCCGCGACGCGGTGATGCAGGCAGGCTTTCATTCCGCGGTCCAGATGACCGCATTGTTCACCGGCGTCGTGCTCATCCTGCTGCTGATCGGCTATGTCCTGGCGCTTCGACTGACCCGGCCGATCGAGGAGTTGGTCGCGGGCACCCAGGCCGTTGCCCGCGGAGACCTGAGCCAGCGCCTGGCGGTCCGCCGGCGTGACGAGCTGGGCGAGCTCGGCGGCGCGTTCAACGCGATGACGGCCGACCTGCAGGAGCGGACCCGCGAACTCAACGAGCAGATGCGACGATTGGCGGCGCTGTATCAGACGAGCGTGGGACTTGGGAGCGAAGCCGAGCCCGGCGCCATGGCCGAGGCGATCCTTGGCATCAGCCTGAAGGCGCTGAATGTGAGCAAGGCTGCCCTGCTGGCCCGCAACCCGGAAACGAGTTGCCTCGAGGTCCGTGCCGTCGTCGGCCTTCCGGAGGAGTACTCGGGGCAGTTGCTCCGGCTGAGCGGCACCGCGCTGGCCGATGGATTCGAGGAGACCAGCTCCCAGATTGAAACTGTTATCGGCCTGGCCGGCGACTCGCGCAAGTGCCTGCGTCTCTTTGGTGAGCTGGCCAACGTCCAGCGCGCCTTCGTCGTGCCCCTCACGCGTGGCCAGCGCAATGCCGGCTACCTCGTGGTCGGGGTCGGCAGCGACTACGCCCTTCCCGAGCAGGATGTCGAACTCCTGCAGACGATTGCCACCGAAATGGCGATGATGCTGGAAAATGCCGACCTGCGGAAAAAGACCCAGCTCCAGGCCCACCGCCTCGACCAGGCGATCACCGCCCTGGAAAAGATTTCACAGGCCCTGACCGCCGTCACGGTCGGGACGGACAACCTGCTGCGCGCGGTGGCCCATGCCACCTCCGAGATCCTCGACGTGCCCTATGCCTCGATTCACCTTCGCAAATCATCCTGGCGTGAGGAGTTCAGCGACGTCATCGTTCGGTGCACGACGCGCCGTGAGTTGGCGGCGGTCCGGGCAAGCGGCGATCTCGTTACGCAGCGGTTGGAGCGGCCCGAGCAGGTGCTGGAGCTCGAGCTATCCGATCCGAACTCCGGGGTCGCGGCGGCCCGGCGGATCGGCCTCGAGCGGGTCATCGGTGTACCGATGTGTCTCGCGGGCGAGATCGTTGGCGTCCTCGCGATCCATATGCGCACGCCCCGCCGCCTGGAGCGGAGCGAGGTGCGCGTCCTGCAGACGCTCGCGAACCAGGCAGTCATCGCGATCGAGAATGCGGCGGCCTATGAGCAAACCCGGCAACTTGCCACCACGGACGCCGTCACGGGCGTCGCCAACCACCGTGAGCTCGAGGCGCACGTCGAGCGCGAGTTGATTCGCGCCCGGAAAGCGAAGGAGTCGTTTGCCCTGATCATCTGCGACCTCGACCATTTCAAGGAGATCAACGACACGGCCGGTCACCCGGCAGGCGACGCCGTGCTGCGCCACCTCACGAAGCAGATCCTGGTTCCGGCGGTTCGCCCGAAGGACCTGGTGGCCCGCTACGGCGGCGACGAGTTCGTGCTCGTGCTGCGCGGCGCCGATGGGCGGGCCGCGATGCTGGTCGCCGAGCGCATCCGACGCGCGGTCGCCGGCCAGGCCGTCATGTATGACGGCAAGTCGGTTACGAATCTCTCCTTGAGCCTTGGGGTCGCCGTGTTTCCTCGCGATGGTGAGACCCGGGAAGCCCTCGTGCAGGCTGCCGACCAGGCGCTCTACGTCGCCAAGCGCACCGGGCGGAACCGCGTTGTCCGCAGTGAAACCAGTGTCGCCGGCACGCAATTGAGCGCCTAGCACCGCCGGGGATCGTGGCCGTCGTTCGCTAAGCTTTCGTGACAATGGCTCCCGTGGCGCAGCGTGCTCGCGGCACGCATGACATCCTGCCCGCCGACCAGCCGTACTGGGAGGAAATCGAACGAACCATCAAGGCGGTGGTGGCCCGCTATGGGTATCGCCGGATCGAGTCGCCGATCTTCGAGTCGACCGAGCTCTTTGTTCGCAGCGCCGGTCAAGACAGTGATGTGGTTCGCAAAGAGATGTACACGTTCGACGATCGTGGCGGGCGTTCCCTGACGCTGCGAGCCGAGGGCACCGCGCCCATCGTCCGAGCCTATTTCGACGGTGGCCTTGACCAGGAGCCGCAACCGGTGCGCTTGTTTTACCTGGGCCCATTCTTTCGCTACGACCGTCCGGCGGCCGGCCGCTTCCGGCAATTCCACCAGTTCGGCATCGAGACAATCGGCGAAGCCGATCCCTTGATCGATGTCGAAGCCATTGAGCTCGGCTGGCGCTGGTTCGAGTCGCTCGGCATCGCCTCATTGAGCCTTCGGCTCAACAGCATCGGCGATGAGGTCTGCCGGCCGGCATACCGCGAGTCCCTACGAGATTATTATCGGCCCCATCTCGCTGAGCTCTGCGAAGAAGACCAGGTTCGCTTCGAGCGCAATCCCCTCCGACTCTTGGACTGTAAGGATCCGCAGTGTCAGCCTTTGAAGGCCAACGCGCCGCGCATCGTCGACCAGCTGTGTGCGCCCTGTGCGGCCGCTTTTGCTCGGGTGAAGCAAGGCCTGTCCGCGGCAGGAATCCCATTCGAGCTCGACCCAACGCTCGTGCGCGGTTTGGATTACTACACCCGAACGGTTTTCGAATACCAGCACAGCAGCCTCGGGGGGGCGCAGAACGCGCTCGGCGGCGGGGGACGGTACGACGGGCTCGCCGAGGAGCTCGGCTACCGATCAACCCCCGGCATCGGCTTTGCGATGGGCATCGAGCGCACGCTGATCATCCTCAAAGACCGTGGGCCCGTCGAGGCGCCCGGCGTCGACGTCTACGTGGTGGCGCTGCGCGACGCCGACCAGGTCTATGCGCTCCGGCACGCCTCCAGCCTGCGAGCAAGCGGGCTTCGCGTCGTGCTCGATCCTGGCGAGGCAAGGCTCGACGCTCGTTTGCGGAAGGCGGCGAAGAAGGGTGCCCGCGTCGCGCTGATCATCGGCCCGGAAGAGCGCGAGCGGGGCGAGGCGGTGATCCGAGACATGCAGGCCAAGGCCCAGGTCACGGTGCCGGAAACCGAGATCGTGTCGACGGTGACGCAGACGCTGGGGCGGTCATGAGCCGAACGGCTCGCACCCAGGGGGGACGGCTCCGGGCAGGCGATGTCACCCAGCGGGTCGAGCTGTACGGCTGGGTCCATCGCCGGCGGGACCACGGCGGACTGATCTTCATCGACCTCCGCGACCGCAGCGGGATCGTACAGGTAACCTTCGATCCGGCCCACGCGCAGGCGTATGCGGCGGCGGCCGAGCTCCGTCTCGAGACGGTCATCCATGTGAGCGGGCCCGTGCGGCGGCGTCCCGCAGGCTCCGAGAACGCCGAGCTGGAGACCGGCGAGGTGGAGGTGCAGGCCGAGGAGCTGGTCATCCTCAACCGGGCGCTGACCCCACCATTTGCGATCAACGACGACACCAGCGTCGACGAACAACTGCGCCTCCGCTACCGGTACCTGGATCTCCGCCGTCCGCGAATGGCCCGGAACCTCGCACTCCGCCATCGGATCTCGAAAGCGATTCGCGACTTCCTCGATCAGGAAGGCTTTCTGGAGATCGAGACGCCGGCCCTGATCCGCAGCACGCCCGAAGGAGCTCGGGACTATCTCGTCCCGAGCCGTCTGAACCTGGGCCATGTCTACGCCCTCGCCCAGTCGCCGCAGCTCTACAAGCAGCTGCTGATGGTCGCTGGCGTCGACCGCTACTTCCAGATCGTCCGCTGCTACCGCGACGAGGACCTCCGGGCGGACCGGCAGCCCGAGTTCACCCAGCTGGACCTCGAAATGTCCTTCGTCAGCGAGGAGGACGTCATCGACGTGATCGAACGCGCCTTCGCCTACACGTTCCAGCACGTCCTCGCGGTTCCCGTCGCGACACCGATCCGGCGGATCACCCATGCGGACGCGATGCTCCGCTACGGCGTCGACAAGCCCGACCTCCGGTATGGGCTCGAGATCGCCGAACTAACCCCGGTCTTCAAGGGCACCGAGTTCAAGATTTTCCGCCAGGTTCTCGAGGCGGGCGGTGCCATCCGGGCGATTCGGATCCCCGGCGCTGCCGGCGCCCCGGCCAAGGAGATCGAAGCCTGGACCGAGGTCGCCAAAGCGGAGAAAGCCAAGGGGCTCGCCTTCTGGCATCTGGAGGCTGGCGGCTGGCGTTCGCCGATCGCCAAGTTCTTTTCCGACACCGAGCTGGCCGGGCTGCGGGACGCAACCGCGGCCCAGCCGGGCGATCTGGTGCTCGCCGTGGCGGACCGGACCGAGGTGGCCGCGGCCGCCCTGGGAGCGGTGCGGAAGGCGGTCGCACGGCAGCGTGGCATGATCCCCGCCGGCCAGTTCGAGTTCGTCTGGGTCACCGACTTTCCGCTCTTCGAGCGGAGCGCCGAGACCGGCGAGATCACCGCCGCCCATCATCCGTTCACTTCGCCTCGTCCGGAGGATCTCGCCATGATGACGACCGACCCGCTCAAAGTCCGGGCGCGCGCCTACGACCTCGTGCTGAACGGAATCGAGCTGGGTTCGGGTAGCATCCGGATCCACGACGCCGAGATGCAGCAGCGGGTCTTCGCCGGCCTCGGGATGTCCCGCGACGAAGCCGAACGCCGATTCGGTTTCCTCCTCGAAGCCTTCGGCTACGGGGCGCCGCCCCACGGCGGCTTTGCCTTCGGCCTCGACCGGGTCGTGATGATCGCGGCCGGGGAGGAAACGATCCGGGAGGTGGTCGCCTTCCCGAAGAACCAGCAGGCCCAGGAAGTGATGACCGGGGCCCCCGCCCCGGCTGATCCGAAACAGCTTCGCGATCTCGGCCTCGAACTGAAGGGGCCGGAGAGAAAAGGCCCCTCGTAAGGTCCGCGCCGGACCGTGACGAGCGTTTTTCCGGGCCGTCACGAAATGCCAATCGCGCGCCACCGAGCGCGTAAGGTACGGAACTTACAGTAATGCCCATGAACACAGCAGCCACCCTGGCAACGAAGGCGATGGCGGTTGCCCTGGGCGGCGTCCTCACCACCGGAGGACTCTCGGCCGCCGCCGCTGGGCATACGACGACGACGATCCCGGCGACGCTCTACACGCCGACTGCGCTCGGTGCGCAGGCAACCTACGCCGTGTCGAACATCTACGCGAATGCGCCGGTGGGCACGGTAACCCTGGGCGGGGTTCCGTTCACCGTGGCGAACACCGCATGGGCAGGCAGCGGCCAGACGTACACGGTCCCGGCCAACACGCCCAAGCCGACCTCGGTGCACCTGCTCCTGGACTCCTCGAACGCCACGCTCGCCTATAAGGGGCAGAACGTGGGACGCATTCACCTGACCTTCAGCGACGGGAAGACGCAGGATACGAACCTGATCGCGGGCGCCAACGTCCGTGAGTGGTGGAGCGCATCGACACTGGTCGATACCCTGACCGATGCGAACGCGTCCACCGTGTGGACTGGCCAGGCCCAGCCGGCGATGGGCGTCACGGGTCCCGCGCGCATCGACAAGCTGATGGTGAGCATCCCGGCGACGAGCGCGAACCTGACGCAGATCAGCATCATCAACGTGGCCAATGCCCCGTTCTACGTCTTCAGCAGCGGCGTCACGGTCGGCTACCAGGCGCCGGTGGCGACTGGCGGTGGCAATAACAACGACGAAACCGGAAACAACAATAACGACCAGAAGGACACTGAGAAGGTCAACAAGCCGACGCCGAAGAAGCCGGTCGTAGAGGTGAAGAAGCCGGCCGCAAAGGCGGAGAAGACGGTCACGCCGATCGTGAATACGAAAAAGGCCGCGCAGGACGAGGTCAAGCACGACGAGACCAGCCAGCATTCCGACGGCGGCCACCAGCGCGACTAACATCGATATAAAAAAAGGCCCGGCACCAAGCCGGGCCTTTTTTTGTTGCCACGCCCCGACTCGGCATGATCCGGTACACTCGCGGCGGTGCTCGCCGCGATCCCGCCGGCTTTCGTTCTAGCCCTGCTGCTCATCCTGCTCGGAACCCAGGTGGCTTACGTCATCGCGCCGCGAGCGCCTCACTTCCTGGTCCGCCTGGGAATCAGCGCCCTCGCGGTGCTCCTGGGCGAGGTGGTGGGGACCGTGTCTCTCGGCCAGCGGCTGGCCCTCGGTGACCTTCACCCGGCGACCGACGTGGCTTTCCTCGCCGCATTCCAATGGCTCGCGGGTCGGATCAGCCGTCGTGAACAGGCCGTTTAGGGTGTCGCCGATCGCGGTAGAACCAATGGGACGTCCGGTCACGGATGTCGGGAGGACTGGGTAAGTGATCTGGCAAATTGGCGTGCTGCTGGTCGGAATCGGGATTTTGCTGGCGAGCCTCTTTCTCGGCTTTATTCTCTTGAACCTAACGCGGAGCCTTCGGACGATCGAGGCAATCCTGAGTGTGACCCTCGACGAGGCCCGCCTGGCGCTCCCGGAGCTCCGACACAGCTTGCAGCAGATCGATGACATGGTCAGCGGTGTGAACGACAAGTTCACGGCGGCCGACCGAGCGATGAGCGCCACCGGCGCGGCTATCACCGGATTTCGGGAACGGATCCGGCATCGACTTGACGGCCTGGGCCGCCGCTCGGGTGCCGCTGCCAGCCAGGATCAGGAGGCCAGGTGAAAGAGAGCCGACCTCGAAGTCACAGCCCCGCCTCGCTGAAGGCGGCTACCGGTGCGGCCTACCTCACTGAGCTCAAGCTGCCTGCCGTCCCCGAGTACATCGTCGTAGCCAAACGGGCCGCGGCCTCGCTGGGCCTCGTCGTCGGGTTTTCGCTGCACGAGATCGACGACCTCAATATTGCGATCACCCAGGCCTGCGAGAACGCCTGCGCCGCCGCCACCCAGCAGTGGGGGAAGGGAAACGGCCAGCTGAAGCTCACCTTCAAGAGCGAGCCCCGGCGGATCGAGGTCGAGGTTCGCAGCGTGCCACCCAGGGCGGTCGAGATGCAGGCCCTGCAGGCCGTCCGGCGGGCGCGGCAGGAAGCCGAGCTCGACTATGAAACGATTGGACTGAATATGATCCGGCTGTTCGTGGATGAGTTGCGGTATCACGTAGACAACCAGACGGGCAGCATGCGGATGAGGATGGTCAAATACCTGATCGAGTAGACGCTCCGGCCGCGCGCCAATCCTCCGTCCGACCGAACCGAGAACTCGTCCGGCGGCTGTTCCTGAAATACCAGAAGACGAAGGATCCACAGGTCCGGCAGCAGCTTGTCGAGCTGTTCAACAACCTTGTGGTCTTCCTCGCCAAGAAGTTCAGCAACCGGGGCGAGCCGCTGGAGGATATCGTCCAGGTCGGCTATATCGGGTTGCTCCAGGCAATCGAGCGATTCGAGCCCCAGCGAGGCCTCGAGTTCTCAACCTTTGCCACCCCGACAATCGTTGGCGAGATCAAACGGTATTTCCGGGACAAGAGCTGGGCCGTCAAGGTGCCGCGCCGCCTCCAGGAGACGATGCAGCGCGCCGATCTGGCCCAGCAGCGGCTCCAGGCCAGGCTGGGCCGGCAACCCTCCGTCAATGAGATCGCCAAGGAGCTCGAGCTCGAACCCGAGGATGTGTTGGCGGCGATGGAGGCCAGCCCGGCTCAGCGGACCATCCCATTCGAGTCGACCGGTCCCGCCGCCAGGGAGGAGGACGGGCTCCAGCTCACCGAGCGCCTCGGCCGGGAGGATGAGAACCTCGACAAGGTCGAGCTCCAGGACCTCCTCGACCAGGCGATGCGCCATCTGAGCCCGCGCGAGCGGCGGATCATGTACCTGCGTTTCGTGGACGAACTGCCCCAGGCGGAGGTCGCGAAGCGGCTCGGCATCTCCCAGATGCACGTCTCCCGGCTCCAGCGCGCCGCGGTCGAACACCTGAAGCGGGAGTTGCCGGTCGGCTAATCTCGCTAGAATCAAGCAGGCGCGCAGCCACATATGACCAGCGCCGAGATCCGCCAGCGTTTTCTCAACTTCTTCAAAGAGCGGGACCACAAGGTGTTGCCGAGCTCCTCCCTGATCCCGTTCGGCGATCCTACCCTCCTGCTTACCAGCGCCGGGATGGTGCAGTTCAAACCCTACTTCCTTGGGCAGGCGCGGCCGCCCCAGCCACGGGCCGTCACCTCCCAGAAGGTCTTTCGAACGGTGGACGTCGAAGTGGTCGGGCATGACGGCCATCACCTGACCTTTTTCGAGATGCTGGGGAACTTCTCCTTTGGCGACTATTTCAAGGAGAAGGCGATCCCGTACGCCTACCAATTCCTGACGGACGAGCTCGGGCTCGAGCCGGCGCGGCTCTGGGCCGGTATTCACAACGACGACGACGAGAGTTACCAGATCTGGACGACCAGCACCCCGATGCCGCCGGAGCGTATCCGGCGCTTCGGTGACGACTACAACTTCTGGGCAGCAGGCCCGACCGGGCCCTGCGGTCCGGACTCCGAGATCCACTACGACTGGGGTGCGGAGTACAGCTGCGGCCGGCCGGACTGCGGGCCAAACTGTGAGCACTGCGATCGCTTCCTCGAGATCTGGAACCTGGTCTTCATGCAGTGGGACCGCGATCAGGCCGGGAACCGAACGCCCCTCGAGAGGAAGGGGATCGACACCGGCATGGGCCTGGAGCGCATCACGGCCGTCGTCAACCTGGAGCGTAAGGGCGTCTTCGAAACCGACCTGCTCCGGCCTTTGATCTCCCACTGGGAAGAGCTGACCGGTCAGCCCTATCAATCGGACGAGCGCGTTGACGTCTCCCTCCGGGTGCTGGCCGACCACAGTCGCGGCGCCACCATGCTGCTCGCCGATGGCGTCGCCCCCTCCAACGAGGGGAGAGGCTACGTGCTCCGCCGGCTGATTCGGCGCGCCATGGTGCATGCCCGCCGAATCGGAGCGCGGGAGGGGCTCTCGTCCAGCGTCCCGGCGGTGTCGGAGATCCTCGGCGGGATCTACCCCGAACTCGCGACCAATGTCCAGCAGATCAGCGAAACCTTACGAGGCGAGGAGGAGCGCTTTGCGATCGCGCTTCGCCAGGGAATGGAACGGCTCGAGGGGCTGATCGAGCGGAACGCCCTGAGTCCACAAGAGGTGTTCTTCCTTCACGACACGCTTGGTTTTCCGATCGAGCTCAGCGTCGAACTCGCCCAGGAACGGGGGATCAGGATCGATACGGCCCAGGTCGAGGCCCTGATGGAAGGCCAGCGGGCGAAGAGCCGGACATCGTCAGGGAGCTTCACGGGGCCGGTGAGCCGGACCGCGAGCCGCTTCGTCGGCTACGAGCAACTCGAGGCGGAGGCCAGGGTGGTCGACAGCTTCGAGGTCCCGGGCCATGGCGATCAGGGCGACGTCTTTCTGGACGTCACGCCCTTTTACGCCGAGAAGGGTGGCCAGATCTTCGACACCGGCCGGCTCGTATGGGACGGCGGCAGTGGCGAGGTGATCGATGTCCAGCAGCAGGCCGAGGCGATCAGACACCGGCTGCGCGGCGCCAGGCGTCCGCAGGTCGGGACCCGTGTCCGGGCCATCGTCGATCCAGCGCGCCGCGCTGCCGTGGCTCGCCACCATTCCGCCACCCACCTGCTGCACCGGGCGCTCCGGGACGTGCTCGGGGAGGGTGCCGCGCAGGCGGGCTCGGCGGTGCTGCCGGATCGGGCCACCTTCGACTTCCGGTTTCCCCGCGCCCTCGAGCCGGTGGAGTTGGCGCGGGTCTCGCGCCTGCTCAATGAAAAGGTCCGAGCCAACCTGGAACGACGGGTCGAGGAACTCCCACTGCAGGCGGCGATCGAGAGCGGCGCGGTAGCGCTCTTCGATGAGAAATACGGCGAAACCGTCCGCGTGGTCTCATTCGGGACCTGGGCGCGAGAGCTCTGTGGGGGGACCCATGTGACGCGCAGCGGCGAGGTCGGATTCGTCCTGCTTGGCTCCGATCGGAGCGTCGCGGCGGGTGTGCGGCGCATCGAGCTGCAGGCCGGCGAGGCGGCCGAGGTCGCCGTGCAAGCGCGTGATCGTACCCTGGCCCAACTAAGCGAGGCCCTTCGGGCCGGCGTCCTTGAGCTCCCGGCGCGGGTGGAGAGCCTCCAGGCCGAGCTGAAACGGCTCCTGAAGGAGATCGCGCAGCTCAGGCAGCGCCTCGCCGCCGGCGGGGAGGCTCAGGTGGAAAAGGCGGAGGTCAGCGGCGTGACGTTGGTGCTGCAGCGGGTCGACGCGACCCCGCCGGAGCTGCTCGCCGTTGCGGACCACGTGCTCAATGGCGCCAATGGCAACACGGTCGCCATCGTCGTCGGTGGGCGCAGCGTCGCCGTCAAGGTCGCCGCCCCGCTGGCGGACCGACTGCCGGCCGGTGCCCTCGTGCAGGCGTTCCAGGCGGTGGCGGGCGGGAAGGGAGGCGGACGTGGCCAGGTGGGCCAGGGTGGCGGGATCGACCCGGCTCGCGTCGACGACGCCTTCCGCGGCGTCCAGGATTTCGTCCGCAAGCAACTAAAGGGACCATGAAGCTCAAACTCAGAGACCGTCTCAAACGGCTGCGGCGCGGAGCGGACTACGAAAACTTCTACACGGCTCTTGATATCGGAACCGAGTACATCAAGGCCCTGGTCGTCAAGCGCGAGGGCAAGAACGGCGTCGTGCTCGGTGCCTCACGACAACGCCAGGTCTTTTCGGACATGCAGTCAGGGGTGCCGTCTGACATCCAGGGCATCATCGACAGCTGCGACCGGGCGATGTCGGCGGCGGAGGACATGTGCGACACGATCCCGGGCCAGGCTGTGATCGGCATCGCCGGCGAGCAGGTGAAGGGCTTCAGCACCTCGGTGACGGTACCGCGTGCCGACCCGGATCTCAAGGTGAACGAAACCGAATTGCTTCGCACCCTTGAGATCGTCCAGAAACGGGCCCTTCGCGAGGCTCGCCACTCCATGAGCCTCGAGCTTGGCGTGCCCGACGTCAACGTCAAGCTGATCAACTCCGCGGTCACGAATGTCAAGATCGACGGCTTTGCGGTCAGCAATCCGTTTGGGTTCCAGGGCCGCCAGATGGTGATCACCGTCTTCAACACCTTTGCGCCCCTCACCCATGTTGGTGCGCTCCAGACGATCGCGGCTGAGCTGGACCTCGAGTTGATCGCGACGGTGGCCGAACCGTACGCCATGGCGCGATGTGCCGCGACCGACGAGGTATACGACGCCGGCGGCATCTTCATCGACATCGGCGGGGGCACCACCGATGTGGCGCTGGTGCGCAACGGCGGCATCGAAGGGACCCGAATGTTCCCGATCGGCGGCCGCGTCTTCACCAAGAAGCTTGCCTCCCGGTTTGGCATCTCGTTTGCCGACGCGGAGGCGGTCAAGCTCCGGCATTCCAAGAACGAGTTACCTTCCGCGCATGCCGAGCGCGTGCATGCCGTCCTGAACCGAGACGCGGAGGTGCTGGTCGAGGGGGTGGCGATCACGCTGCAGGAGATGGCTCAAGGGGATCGGCTGCCCACCGCGATCTACCTGGCCGGCGGTGGCAGCGCCCTTCCGGAGGTACGCGACCAACTGGAAGCGTTCCCCTGGGCCGACAAGCTGCCCTTCGCTCGCAAGCCGGCGGTTCACGTGCTCCGGCCGGTCGACATCCGTGGAATCTATGACTCGACTGGTTTGCTCCTTGACCAACAGGACATCACGCCAATGGGCCTGGCGTTTCATGCGATCCAGCATCAGTCGGAGGAGCAGGCGCCTCTATTCGGGCTGATGCGAAGAGTACTCAAAGTGATGAAGGTATGAGCACGACGAAACCTGACACCGTAACGACTGGACAATCGGTGACGTTTCCGGTATGACAGGCTGCGACCAAAGAGGATGAAGACACTGGCCAAGCTGCTGTACGTCGAGGCGGACGAGGAGATCACGGACCTCGTCGACCGGCTTCGGGACCTCAGTCTCGAGGATGCGGTCACGTTCGTCGTGCCCGAACGCTCACGCGCCCTTCAAAGCCCGATGAGCTTCAGACTGCTCAAGCGGTATGCCGACAGCTACGGCAAGCACGTCAACGTGATCAGCGGCGACGCGCGGCTGCAGGCCCTCTCATTGGAAACCGGATTTTCGGCCTATCCAAGCCTGCTCGCCTACGACAGCGGGGCCGAGGTTCACCGGGCTGGAGGCCTAGAGGCCGAGACCACGCCGGCGATTGCGGCGGCGGGCCCGGTGGCCGCCCCGGCACGGCGTCGGGAAGCCCCGGTTGTTTCCGGTCCCCCGAAGCGTCCGGCACCGGCCGCGATCAAGGCAAGCCCCCCGTCGTTTCGCAATTACCGGCCCTACCTGATCGGGGCCGCCATCATCGGCGTCCTGGCATTGCTGGCGCTCGTGCTCTATGTTCCGACGGCGACCGCCACACTCTCCGTCCGAGGAACGCCCGTGGCGACCGAGGTTCAACTGATCGGCGCGCCAGGCACAGCCATTGGTTCGACGGATCACTTCACGACCCAGGCGCTCCACTCGAGCCAGTCGCAAACAGTCCAGGGGACCGCCACCGGGCAAAAACAAATCGCCGCCGTGGCGGCAACCGGCCGAGTGACCTTCACGCTGAGCTGCTTCCTGTGCACGGATAACCTGCCCAAGGGCCTTGTCGTTCGGACTGACGGGGGTAAGCGCTACGCGACGACGCAGAAGGCAAGCATGACCGGACCCTTCGGTACGACGACCGTTCCGGTAAGCGCTGTGACCGCCGGGGCTGATGGAAATACCGACCCGCACACCATCACAACAATCGAGGGCAACACGGATCCCGACAACTTGAAAGTTGACAATCCTCAGGCGACCACAGGTGGCGCCGACGCGCGCACCGCGACACTCGTCCAGCAGTCCGATATCGACAGCGTCGGAGCGGCGTTATGCGAAGGACGCGCTCCCGAAGGTCCAGGCGGACTTGACGACAAAGGCCGCCGGTCTCCACATGGTTCCCGTTGGGAACGGTGTCCAGACCACGGTCACCGCGGACCGCAAGGTGGGTGACGAGTTGCAAGCCCCGTTCAACTTCAACGTCACGGTCGCCGTGGCGGGCGATGCCGTCGCCTTCGACGAGAAGGCGGTCAAGGCTCTGCTGCAGAGTGCAATCGCGCATAAGATCCCGCCGGGATCGCAGTTGACCAACAATCCGAAACTCACGTACGACCCGGTCAACCCCACCAGCGACGGAAATATCACGCTGAACGGCCATGCCGTCGGCAGCTACACCCCGGTCTTCATCGAGGCCAATATCCGCAGCAACCTGAAAGGCAAAACGCCATCGAGCGCCCATGTGTTCCTGCAATCCTTGCCAAACGTTGTGGACGCCCGAGTCACCCAGGCTCCCTTTGGACTGCCCTGGCTGCCCCTCTTCTCCTCGCGTATCACGCTGAAGATCCAGGAGGCCACGGGCAGCCCGAGTCCGTGAGGATCCTCGCGATCGACCCCGGCACACGCCGCCTGGGTCTCGCGCTGAGTGATCCGTCGGGAACCGTCGCGCTTCCGCTTCGGGTGCTGACGCGGCGGTCGCAGCCGGAAGATCTCAAGGAACTCGCCGGGATCGTCAGGGAGCAGGGCGTGGAATTGGTCCTGGTCGGTCTGCCGCGGATGATGGACGGATCGATCGACGTGGCGGCCAGGAACGCACAGGCATTCGGGGCGGAGGTCGGGAAGGCAGCCGGGGTCCCGGTCGAATTCTGGGACGAGCGGCTGACCACGGTTGCCGCCGAACGCTTTCTGATCGAGCAGGGCAAACGACGGTCGCAGCGGCGCCAGGATGTGGACCGGGTGGCGGCCACGCTATTGTTGCAGGGTTACCTCGACTATCGAGGTAGCCGAGGTTCAGGAGGCTCAGATGCCGGACTTACCAGATAACGACGGCGAGAACCAGACCATCGAGCTGGTCAATGAGAAGACCGGGGAGGAAGAGAGCTACGTCGTTCACGACGTCGCGAAGATCGAAGGCGAGACCTACTACGTATTGCAGGCGGAGGCCGACGAGGATCGCGTCCTGATCTTGCGCCGCGAGGGCGAATCGCTGGTCACGCTCGACGATGAAGAGCACGACCGCGTACTCGAGCAGCTTGAGGAATTCGAAGAGAGCGAAGCCGACGACGAGAACGGCGAGGTGGACCGCTAACTGGGCGTCAGTGGCCGGCCGCAGCCGTCGCGCAAGCGCGGCTGCCTGCCGTGGGTCCTGGTCGTCCTGTTCTTCATTCCAGCGGTGATTGGCATCCCTGGGGTGCTCGGCTACAACTGGGTCCAGCACCAACTCCACAGCCCCGCGAATCCGGGCGGCGGAACGGTTCGGATCGTCGTCGCGCCAGGCGCCACTTTTCACGAGGTCGCCGACACCCTCCACCGCGCCGGGCTGGTCGATTCGACACTGGTCTTCGACCTGTATGCGCGGTATCGGCATCTCGACCGCAATATCCAAGCGGGCGCCTATCAGCTGGACCGCAACAAGGACATGGTCCAGATCCTTCAGGCGCTTCAGACGGCGATCCCCGAGGAGCTCTTCGTCACGATCCCCGAGGGGTACACCATCAAGAAGACGGCGGCGATGCTGGACAAGGGCACCCTGATCAAGGGGGCCGACTATCTCAAGGTTGCCCAGCAGGGCCAGTTCAGCTATGACTTCCTCAGCGGGCGGCCCGCGGGCTCATCGCTCGAGGGCTTTCTTTTCCCCGACACCTATCTCGTGCCCCGAACCACGACCGCCACGCAACTGATCACCCTCCAGCTGGATGCCTTCAAGAAATTGTGGGACGCCAGCCGCAAGGACCTGGCTGCGCAGCGAAAGCTGACGCCGTTGCAGGTGGTGACGATCGCCTCGATGATCGAGCGTGAGGCCCTCTTCGATGAGGATCGGCCAGTGGTCGCGAGCGTGATCTACAACCGGCTGGCCGCAGGTTGGCCGCTGCAGATCGATGCCACTGTGCTCTACGCCAAGGGAGTCTGGCAATCGACGGTCACGCTCGATGACCTCAAGATCCAGTCTCCTTACAACACCTACCTGCATACGGGATTACCCCCCGGGCCGATCGCCAATCCAGGCCTGAAGGCGATCGACGCCGCCCTCAAGCCATCCCAGACCGGCTACTTCTTCTACCTGTCCGACTCGAAAGGTCACAACCATTACGCGAAAACCAACGACGAATTCAATCAGCTCAAGAAGCAGTACGGGCTCGGCTAAGGGCGGCTCACGCCTCGTCCTGCTCGCCGACGCGCCAAGAGACCAGCTGGCGGAGGCCCTCTACGGGGCCGCCTTCGCGGCTGCCGGCATGCAAACCGTGTGTGAGTCGCAAACCGTCAGCCGGGCCGACCTTGGGGCGACGGTCGCCAGCATGCGGAACGACGAAACGGTGCTTGGCGCGGCCGTGATGCGCCCCCACACGGTTGCCGTTACCACCATGCTCGATGGGCTCGGGCCCGAGGTCCAGTCTGTCCGTGCGGTCAACGTCATCAGCCACCGGGCTGGTGGCCTCGTCGGTTGGAATACCGACCGGCCGGCTTTCTCGCAAGCGCTGGAGGACGCGGGCTACCAGGCGCGGGGGCGGTCGGCGCTCATCCTGGGTGCCGGCGGGGCGGCACGAGCCGCTGGTGACGCGCTGCGGACTCAGGCATCTCGGGTCTATGTCGCGGGCCAGGACCTCGGCGAGGCGCGCGCCCTCTGCTACGACCTCGACATCAGCAGCGGTGGCCCGACGCCGCTCGGGTCGCTGTCGCTTGTGGTGCCCAAGGTCGACCTGATCGTCAACGCCACGCCGGTCGGCAGCGATGGGGAGTCCCGACCATTCCCGATCGAGTGGATCACGCCGACGCAGTTCCTTTTCGATCTCGTCTACGACCCTCCGATGACACCGCTTGTGAGGGGGGCACGGGCCCGGGGCGCCCGGGCCATCAACGGCCTGACCATGCTCTTGAACCAGGCCCTCGCCGCCTTCGAGATCTGGACCGGGACGTCTGCGCCGGAGCCGGCCATGCGAGCCGCGCTGCAGCGGGCGGTTGTCGGCAGGCTCGCCCCGTGAGCCACGTGCTCCTGGCCGGGCTCTGGGGCATCCTCGGCGCCGCCGTCGGCATGGGCGCCAACTACCTCACCCGGTGGCTGGCGCGCGTGGAGGAGCTCGAGTTCGCCCAAGGCCGGCGCGAGGTCCTCCTCATGCCGGCGCTCTGCCTCGTGCTCTTTTTTGTCTTCGCATTCAAGTACGGGTTCGGGCGCGTGCTCATCATCGACTCGGTGTACGTGGCTATCCTCGTGCAGGTCCTTGCCTTCGATTTCAAGACCCGCTACATCCTCGACCTGGTTATGTTCCCTTCGTGGCTGATCGCCTTCGGTCTCGCGTTCGTCACACCCTGGAATCCTTTTCTGACCTGGCCCTGGCCGGACTGGCGAACCGCTCCGGTCGCTGCGCTGATTGCCGGCGGCGTGTTCTTCCTCCTCTTTATCGGCGGGCAGTTGCTCCTGGGCGCCGAAGCCTTCGGGTTCGGAGACGTGAAGCTCGCCGTCTTCATCGGCATGGCGACGGGCATCTCAGACCTGCGCGTGGCGCACGCACTGATCGACGGCGTGTTCCTCGGAGGGTTCGTGGCCCTCGTCCTGTTGCTCACGCGGATTCGATCCATGAGGGACGCCGTCGCCTATGGACCATTTCTCGCGCTGGGTACGATCGTGACCCTGTTCGTGCAGCCGCCATGAACGCCGATGAACTCCTTGCTGGCGAGCGCGTGCTCGCCAGTGCCCGGCGTCATTGGATCGTGATGTTGCGACCGACGGCGACCATCATCGTGGCGGCCGTGCTGGCCGCGGTCGTGGTGGCCATCCTGCCGCTTAGCTCGGAGGTGCACCTCTTCGGGCTGCTTGGGGTCTTGATCGTTGCGCTCATCCTCCTGAATTTCTTTTACCTGGGATGGCGATCGCAGCAGTACATCCTGACCGACCAGCGCGTCATCCTGAACGAAGGCCTGATCTCCCGTTACTCGCGCTCGATCTTGATCGACCGAATCCAGGACCTGACCACCTACCAGGGGCTGTGGGCACGCGCCTTAAGCTTCGGCGACATCCAGCTCGAGTCGGCGGGGCGGGAGGGTGGCGAATGGCTGAGGACGGTACCCCGGCCGCAGCAACTCCGGAACGCCATCTTCGCGCAGATGGAAGCGCGCCGTACCCGGTAGAATCCCAAGCCGGACATGGTCAACCCGAGCGACTTCCGAAACGGCATGACGATCGAGTGGGAGGGCGGCCTCTGGAGCGTGATCGAGTTCCAGCAGGGCCAGAACGCTCGAGGCGATACGTTTTTTCGGACCAAGCTTCGCAATGTCCGTACCGGCGCCATCATCGATCAGAAGTTCCGCGACAAAGACCGCTTCGCCCGAGCGCGCATCGAGAAGGTCGCCATGCAGTACCTTTACAGCGACGGTGATCGCCATTTCTTCATGGACATGGCCAGCTACGATCAGCTGCCTATCAATGACGATCAGCTGGGCGACACCATGAAGTACCTGAAGGAGAACACGGCGATCTCGGTCCTCATGTACGAGGGGAACCCCCTCGGGGTCGAGCTGCCGACCACGGTCGATCTCAAAGTCACGGAGACGGCCCCAGGATTTCGCGGGGACACGGCCGCGGGTGGTGGGAAGCCGGCCACGGTGGAAACCGGGCTAACGCTCAACGTGCCGTTCTTTGTGAACGAGGGTGACGTGATCCGGGTCGATACCCGGACCGGCGCCTACGTGGAGCGCGTCTAGTGCCGGCAGACCGGACGCTCGGATCGGTCAAGGTTGCCAACGAGGTCATCGCTCACATCGCCTCGCTGACAGCCAGCCAGGTGCAGGGTATCGTGGGCATGTACCCGGCTCGTGCCCGAGACGGCCATCGCCTCCTTCCGGTGACGACCTCCTACAAGGGCGTCCGTGTCGACATGGGTAATGATGCCCTCCAGCTGGAGCTCTTTCTGGTCGTCGATTCATCGGCCCACGTGCCGACGGTGGCCGCGGAGGTCCAGCGTCAGGTGGCGGATGCCATCGACAAGATGCTCGGGCTCGAGGTCCGGCAGGTGAACGTCTTCATCGGTGACGTTCGGTTTCCGGGAGACGCGTAGTCGGGTAGGCTGCTGATAATGGGACGGCGCCACCTGGCCCGCGAGCTCGCCCTCAAGGTCCTGTTCGAGCTCGAAACCGATGGCAGTGATCCCACCCGGTCGCTGCAGTACCATGCGGCGGAAGCACGCGCCGACGCGAACGTCACCGAGTTCGCCCGGGTGCTCGTCGCCGGGGTGATGGAGCATCGGGCTGCGATCGACGCCCGGCTGGCCGAGGCTTCGAGCAACTGGGGGCTGGATCAGATGGCCAAGGTCGACCGGACGCTGCTCCGGATTGCCACGTTCGAGATCGAATTTCTTCCCAGCGTGCCACTGAAGGCCGCCATCAATGAATCGATCGAGCTGGCCAAGACGTTTGGCGGCCCGGATTCCGGAAAGTTCGTCAATGGGATCCTCGGCCGCATCGCCGCGGAAACCCCGGTGCGCCCCGCGGCGGCGGATGAGCCGGCCACCAGCGAGACGGTGCCTTGAGCGAACCTGAGGTCAGTAGCCTCGATTACGAGGGCGCACTCGCCGAGCTCGAGCGTACCGTGCAGGCGCTGGGCAAGGAGCAGGAGGATCTGGCGGAGTCGGTCCGGATCTACGAGCGCGGGCTGGCCCTTGCCCAGCGGTGCAGCGAGCTCCTCACCCAGGCCGAGCGCCGCCTCGCCGACCTGTCGCCGGCGCCCGAGCGAGCTGGGGCCTCGTGACGCTCCTCCGCAATCCTTACTTTGTGGTTCCGCTGATCGCCTGGGCGATCGCGCAGGCCAGCAAGGTGATCTGGGATTCCGTGCTGATCCATCGCTTCAGCGTGCGACGGCTGGCGACGGCTGGCGGCATGCCGAGTTCGCACAGCGCCCTGGTCGTATCGCTCACGACCATCATCGGGCGCCTGCAGGGGGTCCAGACGCCGCTCTTCGCGCTCGCGCTGATCCTGTCGGCGGTCGTGATGTATGACGCGACCGGCGTGCGGCGGGCCGCGGGCCAGCAGGCGATGATCCTCAACCGGCTGATCGATGATCTCTTCATCGCGCACCAGGGGATCCACCAGGAACGGCTTCGGGAACTGCTCGGTCACACGCCGATCGAGGTGATCGCCGGGGCGGTCCTTGGCGTCGTCATCGGCCTTGGACTGGGACGTTGATGGTGGGGGAGCGGGTGCGGCTCGACCAGGCGCTCGTCGGCCAGGGGCCTGGTGTCCTCCCGGCAGCGCGCGCAGGCCATGGTTCGGGCCGGCCTTGTTCGGATTGCCGGCCGCCCCGTGGACCGTCCGGATCAGCTGGTCGATCCGGCGGTGGAGGTGGAACTCCATAGCTCGACGGCGCCCGGGGGGTACGTCAGCCGGGGCGGCGAGAAGCTGGCCGCCGCCCTCGATACGTTCTCCGTTTCCGTCGCCGGTCGCGCCTGTCTCGACGTTGGCGCCTCCACGGGAGGATTCACCGACGTGCTGCTCCGCCGGGGGGCGGCTTCGGTGATCGCGCTCGACGTGGGCTACGGCCAGCTCGCCTGGACGTTGCGGCAGGATCGGCGGGTCACGGTGCTCGAGCGCGTGAATATCCGCTATCTCGACGCACTGCCCGCCGTCGCCGACCTGGCTGTCATCGACGTGTCCTTCATTTCGCTGCGCCTGGTTCTGCCGCCGGTTCACCGCCTGCTGGCGCTCCCGGCCGACGTCATCGCGCTGGTGAAGCCCCAGTTCGAGGTCGGCAAGGGCGCGGTGGGGAAAGGGGGCGTGGTGCGCCGCGCCGACCAGCAGCAGGCGGTGCTCGAGGGGCTGAATGCGTTTGCGGGCGGCACGGGGTACGCGGTTCTGGGTCAGACCGAGTCGCCAATCCTCGGGGCGAAGGGAAACCGCGAGTTCTTTCTCCATTTGAGATCGCATGGCTGAGTCGGTCGGCATCGTCTGCCACCCGCGGATCGACATCGGCCAGGGGCCGGTGGTCGAGGCGCGCACCCGTCTCGAACGGCACGGCTACCACGTCTGGACCTATTGCGCGACGGCCGAGGAACGGCCCGGGGCGCTGGATGCCAATCTCGATGGCACGCGGATGATCATCAGCATCGGCGGCGACGGCACGCTGCTCTGGACCGCGGAGCAAGCCGCCGCGGCCGGTGTCCCTGTCCTCGGCGTCAACGCCGGTCGGCTCGGATTCCTCACCGAGGTCCGACTCGCCGACACCGGGGCGGCGCTCGACCGCTGGGCCGCCGGCGATTTCGTGCTGCAGCGGCGGGCCATGCTCGAGGCGCGCCTGGGCGACCGGGTCTACGGCGCGCTCAACGACGTGGTCGTGCACAAGGGGATCGAAATCAACCTGATCCGAATCGAGGTCCTGGTCGACGGCGTCGAAGCCGGTCGGTTCGATGCTGACGGCGCGATCGTCTCGACCCCCACGGGCTCGACCGGATACGCGCTCTCGCTCGGCGGTCCGATCCTGCATCCGCAGGTCCGGGCCCTGACCTACCTTCCATTGAATCCACACAGCCTCTTCAATCGCCCGGTCGTTCTTCCGGATACCGCGCGGATCACGATCCGCCTGCCCGACGCGGCCGGCGCTGCTGACCTGCGACGGCCAGCGCACGGCCTCCGCTGGACCCGGCGCGCAGGTGCAGATCGCGTCACCGCACGGCGTCGACCTGGTGCGCTTCATCGGCGACCAGAACTTCTTCAGCCTGCTGCGACAAAAGATCCGCTGGGGCCTTCCCCTGATGGACGGGATGCCGTGATCCTGGAGCTGACGATCCGCAACCTCGCGCTCATCGACGAGTTGCGGGTGCCGTTCCGGCCTGGGCTCAACTTGCTGACCGGCGAGACGGGATCGGGCAAGTCGATCATCATCGACGCGATGAACCTGGTGCTGGGAGAACGGGCCAGCGCCGACGCGATCCGCGAGGGCCGGGAGCAGGCCATCATCGAAGCGGCCTTCGAGGTGGGGGCTCGGCCGGCGCTCCGCCTGGCGCTCGAGGCGACCGGCTATGAGTGCCCGGATGGCGTGCATCATCCTGACCCGCGAGCTCAATCGCAATGGGCGAAGCCTCTGTCGCATCAACGGACGGGTTTCGACGGTGACGCAACTGAAAGGGATCGGCGACCGGCTTGTCGAGATGCACGGCCAGCATGAGCACCAGTCGGTCCTTCTGCCCGCCCGGCAACTCGACCTGTTGGACGCCTTCGGGGGCGCCGGTGCTGCGCGCCCTGCGCGACCAGGTGGGCGCCGCCCACGCTCGCTGGTCCCGGTCGCGACGGATGCTGGCGGAGACCGAGGCCGCGATCCAGGCCGATCAGCGGGAGCTCGACTTCTGGCGCTTCCAGCTGGATGAGATCGAGGCCATTCGGCCCGATCCGGCCGAGGAGGAGGCGCTCCTCCAGGAGCGCCGCCGGGCACAGCATGCGGAGCGGCTGGCGCGAGCGGTCGAGGGGGTCCACGCCCTCGACGCCGATGAAGGCCTCCGCTGTCCACGCGCTCTCGATCGCGGCCGAGCGCTTTCGCGGTCTCGAGGGCATCGATCCCGACCTCGACCAGATGAGCGATCTGCTCAATGAGGTGCTGCTTCAGCTTCGCGAAGCTTGCCGCCACCGCCCGTAACCAGGCGGACCGCTGGCAGATCGAACCGGCCCGGCTTGAGGCCATCGAGGTCCGTTTGCACCAGCTGGATCGCGTGAAGGCGAAGTACGGTGGATCGCTGACCGCCACCCTGGAGGAGGCGGCTCGCCTCCGTGAACGTCTCGACACCGTCGAGCACCGGGACGATCGGATCGCGGCGCTGCGCGCCGCGGACAAAGAACTCACGGCGAGCCTGGCCGTGGCGGCTGGGGAGCTCAGCCGGCATCGACGCAAAGCCGCCGCCAAACTCGAGCGCATCCTCGAACGGGAGCTGGCCGGTCTCAACATGCCGCGGGTCCGGTTCGCGGTGCAGGTCAGCCAGCAGGATGATGCGGATGGAGCCCCGGTCGATGACCGTCCTGTCCACTGCACGGCGACCGGCGTCGACCAGGTTGCCTTCCTGCTCGCCGCGAATCCAGGTGAGCCGCTCCTTGCCCTCGACCGCGCCGCCTCAGGCGGTGAGCTCTCCCGCGTGATGCTCGCGCTCAAGGCGGTGCTCGCGGATGCGGATGAGACGCCGACCTTGATCCTCGACGAGATTGACACCGGCATCGGTGGGGAGACGGCCAACCGTCTTGCCGAGAAGATGGCGGCGCTGAGCCGCGGTAAGCAGGTGATCTGCGTCACGCACCTCGCCGCCATCGCCGCCCGAGCCGACCACCATCTCGCGGTGGCCAAGTCCCTGCAGCGCGGTCGCCACGTCACGGGCATCAAGGTGCTGCAACCCGCCGAGCGGGTGGACGAGGTCGCGCGCCTGATCGCGGGCGAGCGCGTCACTGCCGCCGCCCGCGCCAGCGCCCGCGAGCTTCTGGCGCGCCGATGACGGGGACGGCCATGCATCGCGTCACCCAGTTCTGGCGTCATACCTCCGCCCGGGTTATCGACGGCCGAGCTGGCGCGCAGTCGCGACCTGCTGGGCTCCGGCGCTGTCTGGATACTTCCTCGAGCTTCCGGTCAACGACCAGCGACATGGGCTGGACGTCCTGGAGACGCTGCGGACGCAACGAGCCCGAGGCCTCCCTGGTGCTGCAGCAAGCCGCCCTGCTCCATGACATGGGCAAAGCGGGCGCTGGGGTCTCCGTCGTGGAGCGCAGCGCGGCCGTCTTGCTCCGGGCAGCCGCGCCCCGGGTGCTCGGAAATGCTTCTGCACGCGCGCCCGGGATTCGCGCGCCGCTACGGCATCTACCCGACCATGCCCGGATCGGTGCCGAGCGACTTCATGCCGCCGGGGCCGTGGAGCTCGCCGCCGTGGTGGCCGAGCACCATGCCCCGCACCCGACGCTCGACCTGACGCGGCGGCTGCAACGCGCGGACGGGGCCAATTGACCGAGCGCGCCTTGCCCGAGCGTGGAGCACGATCCGATCTACCTCGTCCGGACGGCGGCGTTCGACGGACCGATCGAGCTTACTCCTCAGCCTCGCCCAGCGGGCTGAAGTTGATCTCGGCGCCATCCCCCTGGCCTCCCTAACCGATGACTACCTCCGCGAGGTCGAGCAGCAGCCGGCCGCCGCTCGATCAGATGGCGGCTTTCCTGGTCATCGGCGCCCGGCTGGTCCAGTTGAAGGCGGCCGGGCTGATGCCGCAGGCGCCGGTCGCGGAGGAAGAGGACCTGCTGGCCTGGGAGGACGCCATCAAAGGGCGGCTGGCGGAGTACAAGCGATTCAAAGAGCTGGCCGATTCGCTGATGCATCGGCATGCCAGCGGGCGGTTCACCTTCGCCGGGCTTCTCGAGCCCGAGGTGATCCCGCAAGCGCGCGTCCAGGTAAGCCTCGACGCCCTCGCCACCGCCTTCCAGCACGTGCTCGACCGCCTGCCACCCCCTGACGAAGTCAGCTTCGAGATGGAGCACGTCTCTCTGGGCGAAAAATTGGACGAGCTCCGACACATGCTTGGCCGGCATGCCGGAGATGAACTTCAGCGCCGTCTTCAGCCGCAGTCGCAGCCGGTTGGAGGCGGTCGTCACGTTCCTCGCGTTGCTCGAGCTGATTAGAATCGGGGAGGTCAGCGTCATCCAATCGTCGGCGTTCACCGAGATCCAGGTTCGGTCACATGGGAGGAACCCTGACGAATGAGCATCACGACTGACGCGGCGACCGAGATTCGTGAGGCGGTCGCACTTGCAGGCTCCCTCGAGGCGGTCCTCTTCACCCTCAACCGGCCTGTGACACTGCTGGAGCTCCAGGAGATTCTGCAAGCGCCCCTACCCGTCGTGGAAGAAGCCGCGGCGGTCCTGCAAGGAGGCACTCCAGGGGCGCGGACTCTTCCTGCAACGGCATCAGGACCAGTTGCAATTGGTGACCGACCCGGGCCAGGCGGATGTGGTCCGGCGGGTTCTCCGTCCCGAGTATCCGTCGCGGTTGTCGCCGGCGGCCTACGAGACACTGGCGATCGTCGCCTACCGGCAGCCGCTGACCCGCGCCCGCATCGAGGAGATCCGCGGCGTGAACTGTGAAGCCGTGCTGGAAAGCCTGGAAGAGAAGGGCTTGATCGAGGAGACCGGCCGGCTCGAGGCGCCCGGAAACCCCCGACTCTTCGGGACCACGATGAAGTTTTTGCAGATTCTTGGTGTCAGCAGTCTCGATGAGCTTCCTCCCTTACCGCAATCCGGCTCAACCAGTTCCTAGCGCGCTCGGGCGTCGCGGCCCGGCGCAAAGCGGATCAGCTGATCGCGAGCGGGCAGGTCAGCGTCAACGGGCTTCCGGCAACGCCCGGGCAGGAGGTGGAGCCCGATGTCGACCAGGTCACGGTCGGCGGCACGGTGGTTCGACCCGTCGACGAGGCGACGTACCTGCTCGTGAACAAGCCGGTGGGGGTTCTGAGCAGCGTGGGCGACCCACGGGGCCGGCCCAGCGTGGTGGATGGCCTTCCGCCCGGAAGCGCGCGGGTGTATCCGGTCGGGCGATTGGACCTCGACAGTCGTGGCCTGGTCCTGCTCACCGATGACGGTGACCTGGCCGCGAGGCTGATGCACCCGCGTTACGATGTCGAAAAGGAATACGTGGTCGTCATCTCGGGACATCCGGACGCGGACGCGCTTCGTCGATTGCGCGAAGGGATGGTGATCAACGGGGAACACTATGCGCCGATCGACGTCCGTGTCCTTGAACTCGGTGCGACCCGGTCGCGTGTGGCCATGATCCTGCACGAGGGCAAGAACCGCGAGATTCGCCGCCTCTGGCGTGCCCTCGGGCATCGAGTCCTCGACCTGCAACGGGTTCGCATGGACGGGCTCCGCCTCGGCGACCTGACCGAGGGGGCGTTTCGACCGCTCCAGAAGGACGAGGTGGCGGCGGCTGCGCGCCGCCGCCGGGCTGGCGTGATCATCGCGATCGACGGTCCGGCGGGTTCGGGGAAGACGACGGTCGGCCGGCTGGTCGCCGAGGCCCTTGGCTTCGCGCTGGTGGACACGGGGCTCTTATTACCGGGCGGTCACGGTCGAGGCCACGCCGTCTGCGGGATCGCCGCCGATGACGTGGCCGAACTTGCCGCGTTGGTGGCCAAGATGCGCATCGAGATCCGCTGAACACCGACCCCGCATCCGGGCCAGCCGCAGGTCAGGGTCGATGGGCGCGACATCAGTCGCGAGGCAATGGACCCGGCGATCGCCGGCCGACCTGGCCAGCATCTCCCAGCTGCCGGAGGTGCGGCGCCTGCTGGTCGGAGCCGCAGCGTGGCAACCGGCCGGAGCCAACGCCGTGGTGCTCGGTCGGGACATCGGCACCGTCATCTTTCCCAGAGGCCGACGTCAAATTCTTCTTCACCGCGCCGGCGGCCGAACGGGCCGCGCGCGACGTCGCGCGCGAACTGGACGTCGCGTCCGGAGCGTGCTACCTCGGATGCCGTTCTCGAACAGGAAATCGAGCCCCGCGACCGGGCGGACAGCGAGCGGGAAAATGCCCCGTTACGGGCCGCACCCGATGCTATAATCGTCGCCACTGAAGGCAAGTCGGTGCGCCAGGTCTTCGATGAGGTGATGCGCCGGCTGCCAAAGCACTGATCGCTTTGAGCTATTCCCTCCTGACGCTCTCTTGCACGGCTCCTCACTCGTGTCCTGCTCGGCTCGAAGTTCCAGGTACGCGGTCGGGAAGGCGTGCCCGGCAAAGGGCGCGTTCCTGATCGTGTTCGAACCACGTTGGCGCGGTCGACCCGCGCTGATCGGCGGCTGGGCGCCACGGCCGGTCTGGTTCATGGCCAAAGCCGAACTGTTCGTCGGCCGCTTGGCCTGGCTGATGCGGGCCTACCACGCCTTTCCGGTCATCCGCCATTCCGCCGACCGGGCGGCACTACGCCGGGCATTCGACCTGCTCCGGGAGGGAAAAGCGGTCGTCCTCTTTCCCGAGGGGCACCGCTCCGAGCGGGCGGCTCTGCTCCGGGCCGAACCCGGCGCCGGCTTCATCGCCCGCCGATCGGGAGCCACGTTGTTGGCGCTGGGCATCACGGGGACGGAAAAGGTGCTGCCGCGCCACAAGCGGTTACCAAGACCAGCGCAGGTGTCGATGGCCTTCGGGGCCCCTTTCACCCTGCCGGAGCTGACTCGCGATGGCAGCAAGATGGATCATCAGCAAACGGCCGATTACCTGATGACGAAGATTGCCGAACTCCTACCGTTTGAATACCAGGGGGAGTACGCTACACCGGCGTCGAACCCGCAAAGCGCCAACGGATGAAAAAAATCTACGTTCTGGATACAAACGTTCTTCTCCACGATCCGAACGCGATCTTCTCCTTCGACGACAACGAGATCGTGATCCCGTTGATCGTCATCGAAGAGGTCGATGGCCAGAAGCGCCGGCAGGACGAGGTCGGCCGACACGCCCGCCTGATCGCGCACCACCTCGACGAACTCCGGGCCACGGGCAAGCTGTCCGAGGGTGTGGCGCTCCGTCACGGAGGATCGCTCCGGGTGGAGCTGACGCGACAAAACAACGGTCATCTACCGGAGGATCTCGATCCACACAAGGCCGACAACCAGGTCATCGCCTTGACCCTGCAACTGCGCGCCGATCACAGCGATACGCCGGTCATCCTGGTCAGCAAGGACATCAACGTCCGCGTCAAGGCCGATGCCCTGAACTTGCAGGCACAGGACTACGAGACCGACAAGATGGTCCGCAATGACGAGGACCTGTACGACGGGATGACCACCTTACAGGTCACCCCTGAGGACATCGAGACGTTCAACAAGACCAACATGTTCCAGCCGTCGAACGGGCGGCTCTACTGCAACCAGTTCGTCCATTTCAAGTCGCTGAACGGCACCAAGTCGAGCGCCCTCGGGCGGTTCGACGCCGAGTCGCAGCAGGTCGTCGGCCTGGCGCCGATGAAGAAGGAGGTCTGGGGCATTCAGCCGAAGAACCTGGGCCAGCGGTTTGCCTTCGACATCCTGCTGGACGACAAGGTCCCGTTTGTCACGATGACGGGCCAGGCGGGTACCGGGAAGACGCTCCTGGCGCTCGCGGCCGGCCTGAGCAAGGTGCTGGACCAGCACCGCTTTCGCCGGTTGCTGGTGACGCGGCCCGTGATCCCGATGGGCAAGGATGTCGGCTACCTACCGGGCGACAAAGACGAAAAACTTCGCCCCTGGATGCAGCCGATCTACGACAACCTCGAGTACTTGATGGGCTGCATCTACAAGGAACAGATGGCGGCAGACATGATCCGCCACATCCAGGACAAGGGTATCTTCGAGGCCGAGGCGCTGACCTACATCCGCGGGCGGAGCATCCCGCAGCAGTTCATCATCGTGGACGAGGCGCAGAACCTGACACCGCACGAAGTCAAGACGATCGTCTCGCGTGCCGGCGAGGGAACCAAGATCGTGCTGACCGGCGATCCCAATCAGATCGACCACCCGTACCTGGACTTCCGCAGCAACGGCCTCTGCTACGCGATCGAGAAGTTCAAGGACAATCCGCTGGCCGGCCACGTCACCCTCACCAAGGGTCAGCGGTCTGAGCTCGCCGAGCTGGCCGCCAAGCTCCTCTAGGCTGCTGCGCGGCGGGTATGCCGGCCTAGTACCGTAGAGTCAGTGCAACGGACGCTGGTCGCGCTTGATCTCGAGACGACGGGCTTGAGCCCGCGCCTCGATCGGATCATCGAGGTGGGGGCGGTCCGGTTCCGAGGCGACGAGGTCCTGACCCGATTCCATTCCCTGGTCCGGCCTGAGGTTCCGATCCCACAGGCGGTGCAGGAGCTGACGGGCATCAGGGATGCCGACGTCGCCGCGGCCTCCCATCCCGAACAGGTCCTGGCAGAGCTGATCGACTTCATCGGCGACAGCGCAGTGGTGGCCCACAGCGGACATTTCGACCTGTCGTATCTCGGCACCGGCGACGACGGTGTCACCCGCTATGAGCTGTTCGACACCCTGGACCTCGCCCGGATCGTCCTTCCCACCGCCCCGAGCCACAGCCTCCCGCACCTCTCCCGGAGCCTCGGCTTCACCCATAAACAACCGCATCGCGCTCTCTCGGACGCGGATGCGGCCCGGCAGCTCTTCCTGTACCTCTGGGATTACGTGCGCGGCTTTCCCACCGAGCTCCTCGAGCGGATGCTGGAGGTGACCGACGGTTGGGACGATCCGGTGCACGATTTTCTGATCGGTGCCGTCGGCGCCGGCCCGGGCGGCGGCCCAACCCTTGCCCGACCGCCGGCCGCCGCGACCCCCGAACTGCGCGACGTCACGCCGTCGACGGATCCCCAGGCGATTCGCGCGCTGCTCGGGCCGGACGGCCCGATGGCGGAGCGGCTCGATGATTACGAGCTCAGGGAGTCGCAGCTCCAGATGACGCTGGCCGTTGCTCAGCTCTTCAACCGCGGCGGTCGCCTGCTGGTCGAGGCCGGCCCGGGAACCGGCAAATCGCTCGCCTACCTGGTGCCGGCCGTCCACCATGCGGTGGCAACCGGACAACGGGTGGTGGTGGCCACCAACACGATCACCCTGCAGGAGCAGCTTTTCAACAAGGACATTCCCTTTCTTCGGAGCTGGCTGCCGTTCGACTTCCGCGCCGCGCTCCTCAAGGGCCGCGGCAACTACGTCAGCCTGCGTCGCTGGAATCGCTACCTGAGCGCCCCCAGCCGACGGGCGGATGGCAGCTGGTTTCCAGACGAGGTTCGGTTCAAGCTCCGCATGCTGGTCTGGCTGGCGCAAACCCGAACCGGTGACCGGTCCGAGATCAAACTCACCGGCTTTGACGACGTCTTCTGGCTCCGAGCCGCGTCGACCGCCAGTGATTGCCTCGCGGGTCACTGCGCGAACTACAAGACGAGGCAGTGCTTCTACTGGAACAGCCGGCGGGCCGCGCACGACTCGGACATCATCGTCACCAATCACGCGCTCCTGCTCGCGGATGCGCTCGCCGGCGGCTCGGTGCTCCCGGCGCATGAGCACGTTATCGTCGACGAAGCCCATCAGTTGGAAGAGGCGGCGGTCGGCGCGCTGACGCTGCGGGTGGGGGAGGAGGAGCTGCTCGACAGCATCGACGGCACGATGACCTGGTTCAAGGCGGCCTGCGGCACCCCGGACGAGCGGCTCCGGGCAGAGGCGGCCGCCCTTCGGCAAAGTGCGATCCAGTTCTTCACCGAGGCGCGCGAGATGGTGCGGGCGACGCAACCAGCGGTCCCGCTTCGTCCTGGACGGGAAGAAGCGCTGGTTCTCGATGCGGCGGCCCGCCACCTGCCGGAGGTTGTGGCGCTGCAACAGCGCGCCGGCAACCTGGTGCAGCGAGCCTCCGCCGTGATCGCGGCGCTGGAGAGCGCCGCGGCGCAGCTGTCGATCGAGCCCGACTCGCACGCAGAGCGGGAGTTCGATCTGTTCACGTCGCAGCTCAAAGACCGAGCCGCCATCCTCGAGCAGGCCTTCCGAGGGCCCCGGCCAGACCGCTTGTACTGGATCGCGGTTGAACGGCGGACCGGGCGGGCGCTCGTGCAGGCGGCACCGACCACGGCCGGCCAGTTACTGCAGTCCCGTGCCTTCGCCGGCAAAGAAACCGTCGTCTTCACCTCGGCCAGTCTTGCCGTCGCCGAGTCGTTCGATTACTTCAAGCGTGGCGTCGGCCTGGCGGAGTTCAGCACGCACGAGATGGTATTGAGCTCGCCCTTCGACTACCTCTCCCAGGCGCTGCTCTGCCTGCCGACCGACCTTCGCGAGCTGACCGATCCGGCCTTTGTCGACCAGGTGGCCACCATTGTCGCCCAGGTTGGGGAGTTGATCGGCGGGCGGACGCTCGTCCTCTTCACGGCGCATCAGCAGTTGCAAGAGGTGGCTGCCCTGCTGCGTACCCGGCTCGGGCAGAGCCGGCTGCGCGTGCTGGCCCAGAACCTGGATGGGACGAGGCGGCAGCTGCTCTCCGAGTTCCAGGAAGATGCGCGGACGATCCTGCTGGGCACAAGCAGCTTCTGGGAGGGCATCGACGTCCCGGGCGATGCGCTGTCCTGCGTCGTCATCGTGCGCCTGCCGTTCAAGGTGCCCAGTGACCCGATGCAACGGGCCCGCAGTGCCACCCTCGCGGATCCGTTCGGCCAGCTGGCCCTTCCGGAGGCCGTGCTTCGCCTCAAGCAAGGGTTTGGCAGACTGATCCGGCGTCGCAGTGATCGCGGCGCCGTCGTCCTGCTGGATCATCGCGTCGGCAACCGGACCTATGGACGGGCCTTCCTCGAGGCGCTTCCCAAAGCGGCGGTTCACCTCGGGGCTTCGGACGAGATCGCGCCGGCGATCAGCCAGTGGTTGCGGCGTTCATCGCCGGCTCCGGTATGAGCCTGTCATCCCGGGTGACGGTCGGCCTGGCGCAGACCGACTCGGCATTGGGAGACCGTGAGCGCAATCTCGGCCATCACCGCGAGTGGGTGCGACGGGCGGTCGATGCCGGGGTTGAGCTGGTGGTGCTTCCTGAGCTCAGCCTCACCGGCTACTTCCTCAAAGACCTCGTCCCGGAGATGGCGATCACGCTTGACGGGCCCGTCATGAAGGAACTGTGTGCTCTGTCTGCGGACATCGACGTGGTCCTCGGCGCCGTCATCGAGGAACGGGACCATCGCTATTTCAACGCGAGTCTCTATTTCAGCGAGGGGAAGCTCGTCCACCTGCATCGAAAGGTTTACCTGCCAACCTACGGCATGTTCGATGAGCAGCGCTACCTGGCCTCAGGTGACCGCTTTCGAAGCTTTGCGACCCGCTACGGCCGGGTCGGCATGCTGGTCTGTGAGGATGTCTGGCATCTCTCGAGCGCGTACATCCTGGGGCTCCAGGGGGTCGACATGATCATCTGCATCTCGGCCAGCCCCGGACGCGGGATCACGACCGACGAACGACTGGGCACGGCCGAGTCGTACACCCTCCTGGGCCGGACCTACGCCCAGTTCCTGACGACGTTCTTTCTTTATTGCAACCGTGTTGGCTACGAGGATGGGGCCAACTTCTGGGGTGGCTCGATGGCGATCGGGCCAAACGGCGACATCATCGCCCAGCAAGAAGACGCCGACGAGGCGCTCGTTGTCACCAGGCTCGACCTGGGTGACGTCCGGCGAGAACGCCTAGCCAACCCGCTCCTCAGGGACGAGCATCTGGAGTTGACGATCAATGAGCTTCGGCAGGTCTGGCATGAGCGCACCCGCAAGCCGTTCTGAGGCTGTTTTCGAGCCGCTCGCCATCAATGGCGAGCTGGTGCGGAGAATCCTGGTCGGCTTCATCCGAAACGAAGTGCGAAAAGTCGGCTTCGAGCGTGTCATCCTCGGGCTCAGCGGCGGCGTCGATTCCAGCCTCGTGGCAACCCTGGCGGCTGAAGCGCTCGGGCCAAAGAACGTCAAGGCGGTCATCATGCCCTACCGGCGGAGCGACCCGAAGAGCCGCAGCGATGCCGTCGGCCTGATCACCCAGCTCGGCGTCGAGTCGCTCGAGGTCGATATCAGTCCCCAGATCGACGCCTACTACGCCCGCTTTCCCGAGGCGGACGACAAGCGGCGGGGCAACAAGATGGCTCGTGAGCGGATGACCATTCTCTACGACCAGTCCTGGGCCTGGCGGGCCCTCGTCATCGGGACGAGTAACAAGACGGAACTGCTGCTTGGTTACGGCACCATCTACGGGGACATGGCGAGCGCGATCAATCCCATCGGCGACCTGTACAAGACCCAGGTGTGGCAGCTCGCCGACAGTGTGGGCGTTCCAACCGCGATTGTGCAGAAAGTCCCCTCGGCCGACCTCTGGGAGGGTCAGTCCGACGAGACCGAACTGGGATTTGGCTACCGGCTGATCGATCAGCTGCTCTACTTCCTCGTCGAGCGCCGTTACACGATGGAGGAATTGAAAGCCGAGGGTTTCGACGAGCCCTTCATCAACGACATCGTCCGGCGGGTGCGCGACAACCAGTACAAGCGGCGGCTGCCGGTGATCGCCAAGCTCTCATCGAGGACCATCGATCGCGAGTTCCGCTACCCGCGCGATTGGGGCCACTGAATGGCGCGGTCACCCTATTTCCCGTGACGTGAGTGCCGATCCTGTACGTCGTCTCCACCCCCATCGGAAACCTCGACGACATCACGTTGCGGGCGTTGCATGTGCTGGAGGCGGTGCCGTTGATTGCCGCGGAGGATACCCGGCACACGCTCAAGCTGCTCACGCACTTCGGGCTGCGGCGCCCGTTGATCAGCCTGCACGCCAAGAACGAGCCGCGACAGCTGGAGACGATCCTTGCGCGGCTGGCCGATCACGATGTGGCGCTGGTTTCCGACGCTGGCACGCCGGCGCTCTCCGATCCCGGCGTGCGGCTGGTCAGTGCCGCCGTTCGCAAGGGGATCGAGGTCGTTCCCATCCCCGGTCCGTCGGCAGTCCTGGCGGCCCTGGTGGCCTCCGGCCTGCCGACGAACCAGTTCACCTTCCTCGGGTTCATGCCGAGGAAACGTGGGGAGCTGACGCGGCTACTTCGGGACGCCGGCCAGGCCCGGCGGACGTTTCTGTTCTTCGAATCGCCGCATCGAATCTGCAAGACCTTGGATATAATGGCGTCCACCCTCGGCCCCCGCTCGCTGGTGGTGGCGCGGGAGATCACCAAGGTCCATGAGGAATTCCTTCGTGGGACGCCGGCGACGCTCCTGGAGCATTTCCAAAACGCTCCACCCCGTGGCGAGCTGACGGTCGTGGTCGCCGGCAGCGATTGGAGGCCTCGAGATGAATAAGTTCTACGTGACCACCGCCATCGTCTATCCGAATGCGGCACCGCACCTCGGCTTCATCTACGAGCTGGTGGGGACCGATGCGCTGGCCCGCTACCACCGGCTCCTGGGCGATGAAACCTTTTTCCTGACCGGCACCGACGAGCACTCGCAGAACGTGCGCCGGAAGGCCGAGGAGGAGGGAGTCTCCACCGAGGCATTCACGGCGCGGATGGCCCAGCTCTATCGCGATATCGAGGCTCGCTTCCAGATCGGGTACGACCGCTTCATCCGGACCGAGGACCCTGACCACGTGCGCGGCGTGCAGGCCTTCATCGAGAAGATGCAGGCGCGCGGCGATATCTACAAGGGGGCCTACGAAGGCTGGTACTGCATCTCGTGCGAAGCGTTCAAGCAGGAGGCGGACCTGAAGGATGGCTACTGCCTGATCCATCCCCAGCTAAAGGCCCAGTGGCTCAAGGAAGAGAATTACTTCTTCAAGCTGTCCGCCTACCAGGACCGGTTGCAGCAGCACCTCGACAAGCACCCGGACTTCATCCGGCCGGAGAGCCGGCGCAACGAGGTCCTTGGCTGGTTGAAATCCGGCCTTCAAGATTTCAGCATTTCCCGGTCGACGATCAAGTGGGGCATTCCCTTTCCGGGCGATGACCGGCACGTTGTCTACGTCTGGGGTGATGCGCTGGTCAATTACGCGACCGGGATCGGCTATGGCACGGACGAAGCCCGCTTCAAGAAGTGGTGGCCAGCCGACCTGCACGTCATCGGGAAGGACATCTCGCGCTTTCACGCCCTCTACTGGCCGGCAATGCTGCTGTCGGCGGGCCTCGCGGTGCCGAAGCGGATCTATGCCCATGGCTTCCTGACGGTCCGCGGCGAGAAGATGAGCAAGAGCGCGGGAAACTACATCGACCCGCTCGAGGCGGCCACCCGGTTCGGCGCCGACGCGGTCCGATACCTCCTGCTGCGCGAGTTGCCCTTCGATCGGGACGGCGACATCAGCTGGGAGTCGATGGTCGACCGCTACAACGCCGATCTGGCCAATGATCTCGGAAACTTCGTCTTTCGAACCATGAACATGCTCTGGCGCTACTTCGACGGGAAGGTGCCAGCCCCCGACGGCGATGCTACCGAGCTCGACGGCAAGCTGCGGGGCGCCTTCGAGCAGGCCGTTCGAGGGCTGGACAAACACATGAAGACCCTCGACTTCACGGGAGCGCTGGGGCTGACCTGGGACGCGATCAACCGAGGCAACAAGTACATCGAGGAATCAGCTCCCTGGGTGCTCGCGAAACAGTCCGACCAGCGCAAGCGCCTGCAGACCGTGATGTACAACCTGGTCGAGGCGATCCGGCTGACGGCTTACCTGATCTCGCCGTTTTTACCGGAGACCGCGCCGAAAATCAGTGCCCAGGTCAAAGCGGACCTGCGCGCCCCCTGGGTCCAGGCGCGCGAGTGGGGCCGGTTGGCTCCGCGGACGCAGACCAGCCTCGGCGGGGTGCTCTTTCCACGGATCGAGAAGCCGGAGCCGGTCGCCTGATCGACTCGCACGCGCACCTGCTGCACCTGCGTGCGCCCCTCAGCCCAGAGGTGGCGATCGAGGAGGCGAGGGCGGCCGGCGTGATGGCGGTCATCAACATCGGTGACGACACGTCGGACAACCGACCCGGCATCGAGCTGACCGAACGGATCCCCGGCTTACGGACCACGGTCGGCCGACATCCGCACGCAGCCGGCGACCCGCTTCCCGCGCCGGTGCGTCGTGAGCTCCGCGAACTGGCGAACCATCCATCGGTGGTTGGCATCGGCGAGATCGGCCTTGACTACCACTTCACGGAGTACCACCGCGTGCCGGCGAAGGCCCAGAAGGACACGCTGCGTCAGATGCTGGCCCTCGCCCAGGAGATCGAGAAGCCGGTCGTGCTGCACACCCGGGATGCCTTTGAGGACACCTTCGCCATCCTCGACGACTATCCGGGCCTTCGTGGCGTGTTCCACTGCTTCAGTGGCAATGCCGCGATGGCGGCCGAAGGCATTGCTCGTGGCTTCTACCTCTCCTTCGCGGCAACGGTCACCTACCCCGGCGCGCACGGCATCATCGGCGCGGCCAGCATCATCCCGCTCGATCGGATGCTGGTGGAAACCGACGCTCCCTTCCTGCCACCGCAGAGCCGCCGCGGCAAGCCCAACGCACCACGCTTCCTCCCGGAGACCATCGAGCGCATCGCAACCCTGCGCGGGGTGGCCGCAGGCGATGTCGCCGAGGCGACACGGCAGAACGCCATCGACCTGTTCCGGCTTCCCTACGCCAGCTAGCAAAGCGCCGCTCGACCTGGCGGACCCCGACGTGATCCGCGGCATCAGCCGCCGCTTCCAGATTCGTTACCAGCGCAAGTGGGGCCAGAACTTCCTCGCCGACCGCGGAGCCCTCGGACGGCTCGTGGATGCGCTCGAGCTTGCCGCGGATGGCCGCGTGCTCGAGGTCGGTCCAGGACTGGGCGTGCTGACCGTCGAGTTGGCTCAGCGGGTCGCGCAGGTCGTCGCGGTTGAGATCGACCCCGCCTGTGTCCGAGCGCTCGACCTAACGCTTCGCGGCCTCGACAATGTCCAGATCGTCGAGGGCGACGTTCTGCGCACGCCCATCGGCGAGGTCGTCGAGACCCCCTACCGCGTTATCGGCAACATCCCGTACAACCTGACCGGGGCGCTGATGGTTCATCTGCTCGAGCAGCCGCGCACGGCGTCCCGGATTGACCTCCTTGTACAAAAGGAAGTCGCCGAACGGCTGGCCGCGCCCGCCGGGGCCTGGAGCCTGGCGACCCTCGGGGTCCGCGTCTACGGACGGCCGGAGATCCTGATGACCTTGTCGCCCGACGCCTTCCTTCCGCCACCACAGGTGGCCTCGGCCCTGCTGCGTATCGTGCCCGACGCCAGCCCCGCGCTCCCGCTCGACCTCCTGCCCGCCTTTTTCCGTTTCGTCACGCCCTTCTTTCAAGCGCGGCGCAAGCAGCTGGCCTTCGCCATGGCGCGCGGCCTCGGCGTCCCTAACGCGGAGGCTCGCGCCCGGTTGGCCGTTATCGGCATCGACCCGGCGCGACGTGCCGAGACCCTGGGGCTCGAGGAGTGGAAACGGCTCTTCGACAAGGAGCGCTTGAACTGGAGACTCGATACGATACAGGCGCGTTGAAAGATCCCCGGGAAATCATCCTTCCCAGGCCACCCGGCTTTCGGACGGTCCTGGCGAATCACGACTTTCGCCTGATCTGGTTCGCGCAAATCGCTTCCCAACTGGGCGACAAGTTCCTCATGTTTGCCCTGCTCGTCCTCACGTACAGCATCAGCCGGGCCAACACGCACGGAGCGGCGCTGTTCCTGGCGTATACGTTTCCGTCCGTCGTCCTCAGCCCTCTGGCCGGTGTCTATGCCGATCGGCACGACAAGAAGCGGTTGATGTTTGCCACCAATGCCGTGCGTGGATTCCTGATCCTCCTCATCCCGCTGAGCCGCTTCGTGCCCTATTTCGAGCACGTCACCTGGCATCTGCTCGTGATCACCTTTCTGTTTTCCGCCGTAGGACAGATCTTCGCGCCGGCGGAAGCGGCCTCGATCCCGTTCATCGTCGGATCGGAGGAGCTGATGACCGCCACCTCGATGTTCACCAGCACGGTGATCGTGACGCTCCTGATCGCCGTCCCACTCTCGACGCTGGCGATCCGGTTCCTCGGGACGGACTCGCCGTACTGGATCGCCACGGCGCTCTTCGTGGGGGCGGCCGCGCTGATCTACCTGGTGCGCGCGGACCTCCACGCCCGACCACAACAGGGGCCGAATGCGCCGGACATCCTGTACGAGCTCCGCGAAGGGCTCGCCTACATCGCCTCGCGCCCGCTCGTTCGCTTCGCCGTCGGGCAGCTGAGCCTGACCATCACCGTGATCTTCTCGGTGTTCGTGCTGGCCCCGAGCTACATGAGCACCGTCCTGCGCCTGCAGGTCACCGATGTCTACCTTTTCCTGGCGCCGGCCGTACTCGGCATGCTCGGGGCGGCGTTTTACCTTGGCCAGTACGGCCGTAATATTCCGCGGAGCCGCCTGCTGATTGGCGGGCTATTGTCGGCCGGCGTCACTCTGATGCTGATCGCTGCCGTCCCTTACCTGCTCGAGCGGTTTGTGCCAGGCCTCCTCGGCATCTTCCCGGTGGTCTTCGGCTTCATCGGCGGCATCGAGTTCGGGATGCTGTTCATTCCGGCGTTCACCGTGCTCCAGGAGAAGACCGAAGCCGAGCTGCGCGGCCGAATCTTCGGCGCCATGTTCACGATCGTCAATGCGGCGGTCGCGATCCCGATCCTGCTCGCCGGCGGCCTCGCCGACCTCTTTGGCGTCACGCGGGTGATCTTCGGCATGGGCGTCCTGCTCCTGTTGAGCGGGGCGATCTCCGCCTACCCCATGCGCCGCCCAAAGACCGGTCATTCTTCTGATCTGGCCTTATAATCCGGGTTCGAAGCTCTAGCGGGCGCATAGCTCAGTTGGTACGAGCGCTTCCATGACAAGGAAGAGGTCACAGGTTCGACTCCTGTTGCGCCCACCAGCCATACTCCGCCAATTTGGACTTGAGCGGGAGGCGCTGGCGGCTCCTGACGGCATCCACGTCGTTCCGCGTTATAGGCGTGATGGCTAAGGCAACTCGCTTCCGCCGCTGGCTCGCCCAGCTCCTCGATCACGTCCTCCTGCACGGCATCTGGAACTAAGCCCGGCAACCACTAGCCTGTAGGCGTGGTGGCCCAGGTTTCCCTCCAGGAGATCCAGGCGGCTGCCGAACGCATTCGTCCGTACATCCTGCCGACGCCCCTGCTCCGGGGCGACGCCCTCGGGCCCACTGCTCCCTGGCTGAAGGCCGAAAACCTTCAACGAACCGGCTCGTTCAAGGTTCGGGGCGCCCTGAATGCCGTCATCCAATTGACCGACGACCAGCGAACGCGGGGCGTGATCACGCTCTCGGCCGGCAACCATGGCCAGGCGCTCGCCTATGCCGCCCAGCTATTCGGCATCCCCTGCGTCGTCGTGATCCGGGAGGACGCGCAACGTACCAAGCTGGAGGCGATCGAGGGGTTCGGCGCCGAAATCGTACTCACCCCGGTTGCGACCTGGCAGGAGCGCCTCGAGGCCGAACAGGCCCGTCGTGGGCTTTACCTGGTTCATCCCTTCGATGACGATGCTGTGCTCAACGGCCAGGGAACGGTGGGGCTCGAGATCCTGGCGGCGATGCCCGGCGTCGAGACGATCGTGGTGCCGGTCGGCGGCGGTGGCCTGATCTCAGGCGTCGCGGTCGCGGCGAAGAGTCTTCGCCCGGAAGTCCGGGTCATCGGCGTCGAGCCCGAAGGCGCAGACGTGGTCAGCCGCAGTCTTACGGCCGGCCATCCAGTCACCCTGGACCGCATCGACACCGTGGCGGATGGCCTCGCGCCGCCATACACCCGCGCCAGGAACCTGGCTCTGGTTCGGCAATACGTCGATCAGGTGATCACGGTGACCGACGCGGCCATCCTCGATGCCCTGCGCGCGATCGTTGGGAAGGCGAAGCTTGTGGTCGAGCCGGGCGGCGCCGCGGCGATTGCCGCCCTGACCACGATGGCGATTGAGGGGCCGGCGGTCGCGATCCTGACCGGTGGCAACGTCGATAGCGCCAGGCTTGGCCAATGGCTCGCCGTGCAATAATTTCGCTCGACCATGGCAGAAGCCGGGAGCCTTAAGGCCGACAGCGTCACGGTGCTAATTTTCGAAAACGACCCCCGGCAAGCGATTGCCTATCGCGAGCTCTTCGAGGCCGAGGGCTACATCGTCGAAACGCCGTCGCCCACGTCTGATGTGCAGGCCCTCTGTGAGCGGACCAAGGCTGAACTCGTCTTGTTCGACATGAACATCTGGGAGGCCGATACAGCCTATGTGTACGGCGTGCTCATGGCGGCGCAGGGGTTGACGCGGCCCGTGATCATTGCGCTCTGCACCCTGCCTCATCAGGTCAGGCGGGCGAAGCGATTCGGTGCGGATGGCATCTGGATCCGCGGCGTGGATGACGCGGCTGAACTCCCACGCGTGGCCGCTGACCTGCTCGCTCGTCGCAAGGCGGGCAGCCTCAAGCCTCGCGTCCCTGCGACGCCGCTCTAGTTCGACACATTTTTCCCCAAGTAATCCTCTGCCCCTTTTCAATGTGTGGATAAGGGCGATGGAAGCTTGACACGCTTGGATCGGAGAGGATAATCATTAACGCGCCGGGGGAAACGGTTTCGGCAGAGACCGCATCAAGGCAAGGGAGTCAGGGAGGTCGCTCACGGTTTGAAACAAACCACTCCGCTTAAGGTTTGCGCTCGTCAGGGTTGTCAGGCGCTGGTCAAAAAGGTGACAGCAAAATACTGCAGCATCCGCTGCTGTGCCACCGACCCCAATCGCCAAGAACGGCTCAGACGGCAAGCCCGCAGGGCTCCAATCCTCCCCCTGGCGCATCAACTGACCATCATGTTCCAGGTGCATTCGGACATCGAGGGCTCCCTCGATGATCGGGTCGGGAGTCGCGAGGACGTGCCCGCGGGTCTGCAGCGGCTGCGAGCTGTCTAAGCCCCGACCACGTAGACCTCGCTTCGTATAATCGGCTGACCCAAACGGGGGTTCAGTCATGAGCGAGGATCTGGAGACACTCCGCCACTCGACCGCGCACGTGATGGCGGCCGCCGTCCTCGACCTGTTTCCGGGCACGATCATCGGGATCGGCCCCGCCACGGATGAGGGCTTCTATTACGACTTCGGCTTCAAGGAACCGCTTCCGGCCGATCAACTCCCCAGGATCGAAGCCCGGATGCGCGAGATCGTGAAGACCGCGCCTCAGTTCGTCAAAGAAGAACTGCCGCGTGATCAGGCGGTCAAGCTCTTCGCTGACTCCTTCCAGCCGCTCAAGCTCGAGGTGATCGCGGACAAGGTGACGGATGGCACGGCGCGCGTCTACCGAACCGGCGACTTCGTCGATCTCTGTCTCGGTCCCCATGTTGCCGATGCCGGCAAGCTCGGTGCTTTCAAATTGCTGTCGATCGCCGGCGCGTACTGGAAGGGCAGCGAAAAAAACCAGATGCTTACAAGGATTTACGGGACGGCGTTCCCGACGCAAGCCGAGCTCGATCATCACCTGCGGGCGCTCGAGGAAGCGGCCAAGCGCGACCATCGCAAGCTCGGCAAAGACCTCGACCTGTTCATGATCGACGAGCTGGTCGGCCGTGGTCTGCCCCTGCTCACCCCCAAGGGTGCCGCCATCCGGCACCAGATGGAGGACTACATCCTCAGGCTCGAGCGGCGGCGCGGTTATGCGCACGTGCACACACCGGATATCGCCCGACTCGACCTCTACAAGGTCAGCGGCCACCTCGAGCGGTACCGCGACTCCATGTATGCGCCATCGGAGATGGAGGACGAGCAATGGCAGCTGCGGCCGATGAACTGTCCCCACCACATCCGGCTCTTCCAGCGGCAGGCGCACAGCTTCCGCGATCTACCTGTCCGGTTGGCGGAACTCGGCACCGTCTATCGCTATGAGAAGTCGGGTGAGGTATCTGGCCTCATCCGGGTGCGCTCCTTCACCATCAACGACGCCCACATCTTTTGCCGCCCCGATCAGCTGGACGAGGAATTCGAGCGGGTGGTCCAGCTCATCCTCGAGGTCTATCGGGCCTTCGGCATCACCGACTTTCACTTCCGGCTTTCGCTGCGCGATGACTCCAGTCAGAAGTGGATGGGGGACCCTGCGGTCTGGGAGAAAGCCCAGAGCGCAGCCCGACGTGCCTTGCAGGCCGCCGGCCATCCGTTCACCGAGGCGCCGGGGGAAGCCGCGTTCTACGGTCCCAAGCTCGACGTGCAGATCAAGGATTCGATCGGCCGGGAGTTCAGTCTGTCGACCAACCAGATCGACTTCCTCTTACCGGAGCGGTTCGGCCTCGAATACGTCACCTCGGAGCAGGCCATGGAACGGCCCGTCATGCTGCATCGGGCGCCGATCGGGTCGATGGAGCGCTTCATGGCCTACCTCATCGAGCACTATGGTGGCGCCTTCCCGGTCTGGCTCGCCCCTGTCCAGCTCACCTTCATTCCGATTGCGGACCGCCACGTCGACGCCGTTACGAAGCTGGCCGAGCGGTTTCGGGATCGTGACCTGCGGGTCGAGGTCGACGCCAGGGCGGAGCGGATGCAGGCCAAGATCCGCCATGCCCAGCTGCAGAAGGTGCCCTACATGGCCGTGGTCGGTGACAAGGAGTTGGAGGGCGGCACGCTCAACATTCGGCGGCGGGCGGGCGGCGACCAGGTGGCCGTGTCCGTCGACGAATTCCTCAACCGGTTGGACGAGGAGGCGCGGTTACCGCTCTAGGGCAGGTTTGGGCGGCGACGGGGCATGCTATACTCCCGCATGCTAAGAGAGGCTGTCCGACTCTCACCTTCAGGCCGGGCCGAAGAGGTCACGGGACAGAAGATAGCCTCGGCTATCTTTTTTTGTTTCAAGGAGGTTTGATCCACGGCATTTAGGGAACTTCGGATCAACGACCAGATCCGGGCGAGCGAAGTACGCGTGATTGACGATCAGAACGAACAGATGGGTGTCATGACCATCGATCGGGCCAAGGCCCTGGCGGTCGAGCGCGAGATGGACCTGGTCGAGGTGGCGCCCCAGGCGCAGCCACCCGTCGCACGGATCATGGACTACGGCAAATTCAAATTCGAGAGCTTAAAGAAAGACAAGGATGGACGCCGCAAACACAATGTCATCAAGGTCAAGGAGATGAAGCTCCGGCCGAAGATCGGGGAGCATGACTTCCAGACGAAGTTCCATGCCGTCAAGTCGTTCCTCGAAGAGGGCGACAAGGTCAAGCTCACCATCATGTTCCGTGGCCGCGAAATGGTTCACCAGGACATCGGCAAGAAGCTGCTGGACCGGATGGCGCTGGAGCTCAAGAACATCAGCAGTGTGGAGCGGACGCCCCTGCTCGAAGGGAAGAACATGATCATGATCCTGGCGCCGGCCGTCAGCGCGACCGCCCCCGCCACCCCGGCGGCACCCGCAGCCGCACCGACCCAGGCGCCCGCCCCGGCCAAGGCGCCCGCCCCGGCCAAGGCGCCGGCGCCGAGGACGTAAAGGAGTCACCATGCCAAAGATCCGCACTCACCGCGCGTCGGCCAAACGCTTCCGTGTGACCGCCACCGGAAAGGTGGTCCGCCAGCACGCCCAGAAGAGCCATCTGCTCGGCCACAAGAGCGCCCGCCGCAAACGGCAGTACAGCAAGCTGCTGGTCCTGACCGGGAAGGACGCGCGCCGGCTGCGTCGCGTCGCACCATACCTGGAGGGGAAGTGAGATGCCGCGCGTAAAGCGGGGCGTGGCGGCCCACAAGCGCCACAAACGGCTCCTCGCCCTCGCCAAGGGCTTCCGCATGACGCACCGGACGCTCTTTCGGCCGGCCAACGAGGCCGTGCTGCATGCGCTGGAGTACGCCTATCGCGACCGGCGTGTCCGCAAACGCGACATGCGCAAGCTCTGGATCGCGAGGATCAACGCCGCGACGAGAAGCCAGGGCGTGCCGTACAACCAGTTCATGCACGGTCTCAAGTCGGCGGGCGTCAATATCAATCGCAAGATGCTTGCCGAGTTGGCCGTCCGTGACCCGGAGTCGTTCAGCGAGCTGATCACGATCGCGAAGCCGCCGGCCAAAGGGTAAGATTGAAAGCGACGATGCGGAACGGGTTGCGCTTCGCCTTTATCGGGCCGGCACGAGGCCGGCTCGGGTTGAGTTAGCGCCGCTCAGCCAGATCGACTCGTCCGCCGGCTTGCCCCAACGATGTGAATTCGGCGCGCCCTGGAGGATTGGTGAACGTGCAGCAGGCTGACGGCAAGGGCCTCGACAAGCTTCTGACCGAGGCGCGCGCGCGGATCGCGGTCGCCGCCGACGAGCCGGCGCTGGAACGCCTTCGCGTCGAGCTGCTGGGAAAGAAAGGGGCGGTCACGGCCGCGCTCCGGGGCGTGGGCGCGCTTCCCGCCGACCAGCGCGCGGTCATGGGTGCGCGAGCCAACGCCGTCAAGGCGGAGATCGATACCCTGCTGGCCGACCGTGGCCGGCAACTCCAGGCGACGCGCCTCGCGGCGCTGGCCGAAACGGAATGGGCTGATGTGACGTTCGTGCCTGGCCCATTGCGTCGCGGGCATCTCCATCCCCTGACGCGCATCCTGCGCGAGGTCAAGGAAATCTTCTCCCGCCTCGGCTATGAGGTCGCGGTCGGTCCCGAAGTCGAAGACGAGTTCCATAACTTCGAGGCCCTCAACATCCCCGCCGAGCATCCGGCCCGGGAGACGATGGACTCGTTCTACCTCGACGGCCATGGGCTCCTGCTACGGACGCACACCTCACCGGTCCAGATCCGCTTCATGGAGCAGCACCGACCGCCGATCCGCATCATCGCCCCCGGAACCGTGTACCGGCGCGACGCGACCGATCCGGCGCACGGCTCGCAGTTCAACCAGATCGAGGCACTGTGCGTCGATCGCGACATTCGATTGTCCGATTTGAAGGGCACGATCGAGTACTTCGCCCGGTCGCTCTTCGGGCCGGATCGCCAGATTCGCATCAGTGGCGACCACTTTCCGTTCACGGAGCCGAGCATCGGCGCGGCCGTATCCTGTGGGATCTGCGGCGGTACAGGATGCCGCAGCTGCAAGCAGGGCTGGCTGGAAATCATGGGCGCGGGCATGGTGCACCCCCAGGTCCTTCGCAATGGGGGAATCGACCCCGACCTGTATTCCGGCTTCGCCTTCGGCGCCGGCCTCGAGCGGCTGGCGATGTTGAAGTACAACGTCGCCGACCTGCGGCTGTTCCTCGAGGACGACGTCCGCTTCTTGAGGCAGTTCTAGGTGCGCTACTCGCTGGCCTGGCTGAAGGACTACGTCGAGATCCCTGATCGCCAGCAGCTGATCGACCGGCTCACCCGCGCCGGGAACGAGGTCGAGCGCGTCGTCGATCAGGGAGGCGACTTCGAGGGCATCATCGTCGCCCGCGTCGAGGCCCTTCGACCGCATCCCAACGCCGACAAGCTCCAACTGGCCCTGCTCTCCACCGGGGGGACTGCCGTTGAGGTGGTGACGGGCGCCACCAACCTCGCGGTCGGCGATTCGGTGCCGCTCGCGGTCACGGGAGCGCGACTCAAAGATCGACGGATCGAGCGCCAGGTCTTTCGCGGGATCCCATCGGAGGGCATGCTCTGTTCGGCCATCGAGCTCGGGGTGGGCGAGGATGCCGCAGGGATCCTCATCCTCGATCCGGGCGCCGTGCCTGGCGAGGACGTTCGCAAGCTCTTCCCGACGGACACGATTCTGGAGATCGAGATCAAATCGAACCGACCGGATCTGCTCTGTCACGTGGGCATCGCCCGCGAGATCAGCGCCCTCGTCCGCGTCCCATTGCGGCCTCCGAGTGCGAGCGCGACGACGGCCCTGCCATCGGAGCCGCTCGTCCGGCTGGAGTACGCGCGCGCCTGTCGCCGCTTCGTGGCCCGCCGGTTCACCGGCATCAGGGTCAGCCCGTCGCCGGTCTGGTTGCAGGCGCGCCTGCGAGCGGCCGGGGTGCGCCCGATCAGCAACGTCGTCGACATCACGAACTACGTGATGCTCGAGCTCGGCCAGCCGATGCACGCCTTCGACCAACGCGGCCTCGACGGGGCGCTCGTGGTCCGCCAGGCTCGCCCGGGGGAAACGCTCTCCTGCCTCGACGGCAAAACGCGCGACCTGCGCCCCGAGGACATCGTCGTGGCGGACGGGTCACGGGCCCGCGCGCTGGCCGGCATCATCGGTGGAACCGACACGGCCGTCGGCGCGGCGACGACCGACATCGTCCTCGAGGCGGCGACGTGGGAGCCGCGCCAGATCCGGGCGTCGTCGCGTATGCACGGCGTTCGCACCGAAGCCTCGTCCCGCTTCGAAAAGGGACTCAGCCCTGCCATCAGCGCGCCGGCGATCGAGCGCGCGACGGCCTTGATCGCGGAGCTTGCCGGCGGGAGACCGGTCGGGCACAACGACGTCTATCCCGATCCGCTGGTGCCGGTGTCGCTCGAGCTGAACGCGGCGCGCATCGACCGCGTCCTCGGCGTCGCCATCCCGCTTGAGGAAGCTGCCGCCATCCTCGAGCGGCTTGCCTTCGCGGTTCGCCTGACCAGCGACCAGTTGACAGCAACCCCCCCGGATTTCCGCCTCGATTGCACCATCCCCGAAGACCTGGTGGAGGAGATCGGTCGAATCTACGGTTATGACCGCGTGCCGAGCACGCTGCCCGGCCAGCGCATGCCGGTGCGCGATCTCTATCAGCGGCAGGATGTCGATGAGATCGCGCGCGATCTGCTGGTCGGGCTCGCCTTCGATGAGGCGCTTACGAACAGCCTGGTCAGCGAAAAGACCACGGCGGACATCCGGTTACCGGCTGCCCCGGCCGCCCGTGCGCGTCTGCGAAACCCGATGGTCGAAAACCGTGATGCGCTGCGCGCCAGCCTGTTGCCCGGGCTGCTGGAGGCGCTGGCCCTCAATGCCCGTCAGGATCAACCGGGGGCCCGACTCCTCGAACTTGGCACCGTGTTCTGGAAGGGGGAAGAGGCCGTCCACGAGCCGCGGGTGCTGGGAATCGGCGTGCATGTCGCCGGCGGAGCCGAGCCGGCGCTCGCCGGCCTTCGTGAGGTGCAGCAGGCGCTCGCCGTGCTCCGGGATCGCGTCGGCTTGCCGCCGCTGACCTTCCTACAGGGAAAGGGACCGGGCTGGCATCCGGGTCGTACCGCGGAGATCCATGACGAGAATGGGCTCGTCGGCATGGTCGGCGAGGTGCATCCGAGCGTGCTGGTGGCCCTCGGGCTGCCCGGCCGCGCAGTCGCGGCCGAGGTGCTATTCGACCGCTTCGTCGATTTCGGCCGACGCACGCCAACGGCGCGCCCGCTGCCGCGGTTTCCCGGCATCCGCCGGGACATTACGGTCGTGATTCGGGGCCAGATCGCCGCCAGCGAGCTCGTGCAAGTTATGCAGCGGCTCGGTGGTTACACGTTGCGGGAGATTTCTATGCTTAATGAATATCAGGGATCGCAAGTGGGGGCCGGTGCCCGGAGCCTCTCGTTCCGGCTGCAGTTCCAGGCGGGCGATCGAACCCTTACGAGTGAGGAAGTCTCCGCCACCTACCAGCGCATCGTCGACGGGCTCAAGCAGGAGTTCGACGCGGAGGTGCGCGCCTGATGAACACCCTTGATCTGATCATCATCCTTCTGTTACTTGGCAACATGGCGCTCGGCTGGATTTTCGGCCTGATTCGGCGCGCGGTGGCCTTCGCCGGCCTGTTCGCCGGGCTTGGTGCCGCAACGTTGACCAGCGCCAACACCTCCGGCTACATCGCCAATTCCTTCGGCATCACGTCGGCTATCTGGGCCCATGTCATCACCTATACCATCGTCGTCACCTTTGCGGTGGTCCTGTTCGAGGTCCTCGGCGCGGTCTACCAGCGCCATCTGGACGCCCTCATCGCGCCGGCGTTCGATCGTCTCTCCGGGGTTCTCGCTGGAGGCGTCCTCGGCGCCTTCGAGGTCACCGTCATCCTGATCGTGGGCGTTGGGCTGGTGACCACGGCCTTGCCAGCCGGCTACGGTGCGCCGCCGGCCTTCCTGACCTGGCGCGAATGGTTCAGCACGTCATCGCTGGCTCCCCACTTCTACAGCCTGGAGCCGATCACGAGCGCGATCTTCTCCATGGTGCTGCCCACGAGCATCAGCTCGTACTTCACGCAACTGATCTCCCACTAGCCGAGCGCGGCTAATCGTTGCGCCGCCACGGCCGAGCGTGGCTAGGCCGTAACCGGGTATCGTCCGCAACGTTCAGCCTGGTCGTCAGGCCGGTAGATTGTTCGGCGACGTGATCCACCTAACGCCTCGACTTCCGCGCCGGTTCTATGCCCGTGATCCAGTCCTGGTGGCGCGCGATTTGTTGGGCCGGACCCTCTTCTACCGGACGCCGGTAGGCGTGCTGGCTGGCCGCATCGTCGAGACGGAGGCGTATACCGGGCTGGCCGACCCCGCCTCGCACGCCTACCGCGGCCAGACCGCCCGCAATGGTGTCATGTTCGGTCGGGCGGGGTTCACCTACGTCTACTTCAGCTACGGGATGCATCACTGTCTCAACGTCACCGCGGACGTACCTGGGACCCCGGGAGCGGTCCTGCTGCGCGCCCTGGAGCCCCTTGCCGGGCAGCCGATCATGCGGTCGCGTGGTGATACCGGACCCGAGGCCCGCTTGTTGAGTGGCCCGGGCAAGATCGGGCGGGCCTTCGGCCTCACCCTCGCCGACAATGGCCGCGACCTGACCCGCGGGCCGCTCGGCATCGCCGCGGGAAACCCCCTCAAAGACGAGGATGTGGCCATCACGCCCCGCATCGGGATCAGCCGAGCCGTCGAGCTTCCTTACCGCTTCAGCGTGCGCGCGAGCAGGGCAGTCTCGGGCCGGCGGTCGGCGTCATAGGCCGGGTGCCAATCAGAGCGAGGACCAGCACTAGGGGAGAACGATGGTCAGGGTCTGCGCCGCCGGGGCGTTCGCCGGGTTGTAGTCGTAGGCCTGCACGGTCAGCGTATGACTGCTGCCTGAGCTCCCGGTGACGACGAAGGTGTACGGCGCTGTCGAGATGCGCACGGCAGTCTTGCTCCTGTCGAGGAAGAAGTCCACCTCTTTGACGGCCTCGTCGTCGGAAGCCTGTGCCGTTACCAGCACGGTGCCGTCGGGCTGCACCGCCTGGGTGACCGAGAGCGTTGGCGGCGTCGTTTCCGTCAGCAACTGGCAGGCCTGGGTCGGTGGCTGGGGGTTGTTCTTGTCTTTCATGTCGTCCGGGTACCCGGCCGGATAGATGAGGAAGGTCTTGAGCGCGGTGAGGTTCAGCGGGATGTCCGGTGTGGCGAGCAATCCATCGGTCGTGCAGACCCTTACCTGGCGATACCAGTCGTCATCACGCGTCGGGGCATTCCCGGCAATGAACCAGTCGGTCACCGTCTGCCCCGCGCAGGTGGCGGTCGCCTTCAGGCCGCTGGCCTTGCAGACCGTGAGCTTCTTCAGGCCGTCAGGCGCGGCGAAATCGTGGACCGGCAGCGGTGCGACATAGCTGTTGAAGATGTCGCGGAAGATCAGGCCTGCGCCCTGCACACCCCACACCACGTTCAGGTTGGAGTTCACGTTGGCGGCACAGCCGCCGGCGCACGTGTGGCCCATCCAGGTGCCGATCACGACATCGGGGTTGTAGCCGACCAGCCAGGAGTCATGCCAGTTCTCAGTCGTCCCGGTCTTGGCGGCAAAGGGCCGCTTGATATTCAGGGCCGCGCCGACCGGCTTGAGGATGTCACTCATCAGGTAGGCGACCTGCGGGGAGAGGACGCGGACCCCCGGGTTCGGCTTCCACTCCTGGAGGATCTTGCCGCTACTGTCCTGCACCTTGAGGATGACGGTCGGATCGTGGTAGATCCCGCCCGAGGCGAAGACGCCGTAGGCGTTGAAGTGCTGCAGGGGTAAGACCTCGGTCGACCCGATCGCCTGGGCAAGCCCACGCTCCGGGGTCAGGTTCGCGCCTGTCAGGCCCATCATTCGGGCCGTCTGGAAGACGCGGTCGTAGCCGAGCTGCTTCATCAGCAACAGGGCCGGAATGTTGCGCGACTCCTCGAGGGCGCGCCGGATGGTGATCACGCCCTCGCTGCGATGGTCCCAGTCGACGAAGGCATGGCCATCGATCTTCCCCTGCGTGTCGTTGATCAGGGTTGACGGGGCGATGCCATTGGAGAGGGCGGTGGCGTAGACATAGACCTTGAACGATGAGCCGGGCTGGCGCCCCTGGCCATCGGTGATGACGTTGTACTGACCGCCGATCCCCTGGTCGTAGTAATTTGCACTGCCGACCATGGCCAGCACCTGGCCGGTGTTGGGGTCGATCACCTCCGCAGCGCCGTTGTTCACGTTCCGCGCCTTGAGGTCGGCGCGGTTCACCTCGGTGGTGACAGCCTTTTCCGCCACCTGTTGGAGCGGCAGATCAAGCGTGGTCCAGACCGATAGGCCGCCGGACTGGACGACGGCATCGCCGTACTGCTTCCCCAGCTGGGTCAGCACGTAGTCGACAAACCATGGGGCCTTGACATCCCGCTGGATGCTGCCGTTTTTGTAGACGAGTGGCTCCTTGAGCGCGGCCACGTACTCCTTGTCCGTGATGTAGTGATCGCGGAGAAGGGCTTTGAGCACGATCCCCTGGCGCGCGGTGGCATTGGCGCTGGTCTGCGGGTTCAGGGGATCGTACTGGGTGGGCGAATTCGGGATCGCGGCAAGCATCGCCGCCTCGGCGATGTCGAGGGTCTTCGCGGACTTCGCGAAGTACGTCTGCGCGGCGGCCTCGATGCCATAGGCTTCGTGGCCGTAGAAGATCTGATTGAGATAGAGCGTGATGATGTCGTTCTTCGAATACCGACGCTCGATCTCCAGCGCCAATGCCGCTTCCCGGATCTTGCGCTCGAGCGAGACATCGCTTCCAACGAACATCCGCTTGACCAACTGCTGGGTGATCGTGCTGGCACCCTGGACCACATGTTGGTGCGTCAGGTCGGCGATCGCCGCGCCGACCGTCCGCTGGAAGTCGATACCGTGATGGGTGTAGAACTGACGGTCCTCGAGCGCGATGGTGGCCTGCACCAGGTGGGGCGAGATCGCGGCCAGCGGCACGACAGTTCGGACCACGCCCTCGGTGTGTTTGACGTAGAGGAGCGTGCCGTACCGGTCGTAGATCCTGGTCGCCTGGGCGAGTTCCTTGGGGTTGAGCGAGCTCGGGTCGGGGAGGTCGCGGGTGTAGGTCTGGTATTTATCGTAGGCCTCTGCGCCGCCGCTGAGGCCGAGCGTCGCAAAAATGGTAAGCCCGATCACGAGCAGCTTGGGACCATGGCCGCGACGACGGTGTCGGGCTCGCCGGACGATCCCGAGCACGCGGATCGCGGCGCGCCGTGCAAGCCGTTGCCTCTCTGTCAGCACCGCGGTTATAACGGCGGCGCTCGTAAAACAGCACAGTCCTCGAATACAGCCGCGTATATACTCGGCGTCTGGAACGCGTGACGAAACAGTGAAGGAACAACAAACCCACATGACGGGCGCCTGGGAAACGCTGACCGGTGGTGCCGTCGAGATCGTCGACCGCACTCACCTGAAGGCTCGCATCGATCGTGGCGATGCCCTGCGCGTCAAGCTCGGGCTCGATCCGACCAGGCCGGACATCCATCTGGGGCACACGGTGCCGCTCCGGGAACTGCGGCGCTTCCAGGACTACGGACACACCGCTGTGCTCATCATCGGCGATACCACCGCCCGTATCGGCGATCCGTCGGGACAGAGCGTCACCAGGCCGCAGCTGACCCGCGCGGAGGTGGACGAGGCGGCGAAGACCTACCTCAAGCAGGCCTGGAAAATCCTCGACGCCGGCCGCACCGAGGTTCGCCACCAAACCGAGTGGTTCGACAAGATGACGCTGGATGACATCGTCGGCTTGATGAGCAAGTACACGGTGGCGCGCATGCTGGCGCGTGACGACTTCGCCAAGCGCACCAGGGAGGGAAGGCCTGTAAGCCTCCATGAGTTGCTCTACCCGCTCCTCCAGGGCTATGACTCCGTCGCGGTTCGCTCCGACGTCGAGCTCGGTGGGACCGACCAGACGTTCAACCTGCTCGTCGGCCGCGATTTGCAGGAGGCTTTCGGGCAGCCGCCGCAGGACATCCTGACGATGCCGTTGCTCGAAGGGACCGATGGGGTCCAGAAGATGAGTAAGAGCCTCGACAACTACATCGGAATCGACGAACCGCCCGATGTGATCTACCGAAAAGCCCTCGCGGTGCCGGACCAGTTGGTCCTGCGCTACTTCACCCTGGTCACGGACGCATCCGCCGACGAGGTGGCCGCGGAGGCGGCGGCGCTGCGGACGGGGGAGAATCCCCGCGATGTGAAGCGTCGCCTGGCGGAGCGACTGGTGCGGCAATTCCACCCTGACGCCGGCCCCGATGCCTACCGCGGCGCCGATGGGGCCTTCAAGACGGCAGGACCAGCCGAGGTCGTTGTCGATGCCGAGGAGCGGCCGGTGGGTCAGCTCTTTCTGGATGCCGGTTTGGTGGCGAGCAAAAGTGAGGCACGCCGGCTCGCAGCCCAACACGGGCTCACGATCAACAACCAGCCAGTGGCCTCCGTTGACGATCGGGTCATCCCCGGCGACGGGTGGGTGTTGCGACGCGGTGCGCATCGGATGGTGCGCCTGACGGTGCGCTAAACTTCGTCCACAAACTGATGTCTGGACATTCAAAGTGGTCGTCGATCAAGCACAAGAAGGGCCTGACAGACGCGCGGAAGGGTCAGCAGTTCACCAAGATGGCCCGGGAGATCTCGATCGCGGCGCGGGAAGGCGGGGGGAACCCGGACGGGAATTACCGGCTCCGGCTGGCGATCGAAAAAGCGCGAAACGTCAACATGCCGCATGACAACATCCAGCGCGCCATCAAGCGCGGCATGGGCGAGCTTGGCGGCGGCCAGATGGAGGAGCTCCGCTTCGAGGGATACGGTCCCCACGGTGTCGCCATCATGGTTGACAGCGTGACCGACAATCGAAACCGCACCAGCGGCGAGGTCCGCAACCTGTTCAGCCGAGCGGGCGGTAACCTGGGGGCGACCGGCAGCGTCAGCTGGATGTTCACGCGCCAGGGCCAGATCGTCGTCGATGCGGATGGCCGCGATCCTGACGAGGTCGGCCTCGAGGCCATCGACCTGGGCGCGACCGACGCCCGCATCGATCGCAAGACCGTCGAGGTGATCACTGATCCAGCCCGGTTGGAGCCGGTCCAGGAAGGCCTGAAAAAGAAGGGATTCAAGATCGAATCCGCCGAGGTCTCGATGAGCGCGTCGCAGGTCGTCACCGTCGATGAGAACAAGGCGCCGAGCGTTCTGAAGCTGATCGACCAGCTCGAGGAACACGATGATGTGCAGTCGGTGTACTCGAACATCGAGATCCCGGCCGACGTCATGGAACGCATCAGCGAACGCGTCTGACCGTGGGGGAATCCACCGATGGCTTTCTCGTGCTTGGTATTGATCCAGGGCTCGCCGACACCGGCTATGGCGCGGTCCGGCGCCACAACGGCCGGCTGAGCCTCGTCACCTGCGGCACCCTTAAGACGCCAGCGAACCTGGCTGAGCCGCAACGGCTGCGGCTGCTCGCCGAGCAGATGCGGAGCCTGCTGGCCGATCTGCACCCGGAGGCGGCCGCCTTCGAAGAGCTCTTTTTCAGCAAGAACGTGCGCACCGCCATGGCGGTCGGGCAGGCGCGCGGCGTTGCCCTGCTCTCGGCGGTCGAGGCCGGCGCACTCGTGCACGAGTACACCCCGAACCAGGTGAAGCTGTCCGTCACCGGGTATGGCGCGGCCACCAAGAGCCAGATGCTGAAAATGGTCCAGTCGCTGCTCGGTACCAGGCAACTGCCCCGCTCGGACGACGCCATCGACGCGCTGGCGATCGCCATTTGCCACCATCACAGCGGCCGCCTCCGGACGATCCTGAGTCGCGCTCCGGTGGGAGTCTCCCGATGATTGCCAGCCTGGAAGGAACGATCACTCATCGTGCCGAGGACTCGATCATCCTTGATGTGCACGGGGTCGGCTATCTGGTTACCGTGGGAAACCGAACGCTCACCGAATTGCCGAGGGTGGGAGAGCCGCTCCGCCTCTATACCTATACCTATGTGCGGGAGGATGCGCTTGGTCTCTTCGGCTTCGTTCGCCGGGAGGAGCTTACCTTCTTCAAGCTGCTCCTCTCGGTGAAGGGGATCGGGCCGAAGGCGGCGCTGGCGATCCTCAGCCGGGCGGAACTGCGGGTGCTCAAGCGAGCGGTCCTCCAGGAGGACGCCGCCCTGCTCGCCACCGTTCCCGGGATCGGGCCGAAGACGGCGGCTCGCGTGGTGCTCGAGCTGAAGGGCAAACTTCGTGAGGAGATGTTCCCTGAAGACACCCGCGCGGCCACCCCCGGCGTCTCGGATGCGCTGGCCGAGGCCGTCCAGATCCTGACCGGGCTTGGCTACACGCCGATCGAGGCCAGGGAGGCGGTCGGCAAGGTCGGGGTCGGCAATGGGGGCGGCCATTCGGTCGAGCAGCTGGTGACGGTTGCCCTCAAGGGCCTGGATCGCGGATGACTGAACGGGTGGTCACCGGCGACGAGAAGACCGAGGACAAGGAATTCGAATGGAGCCTTCGGCCGCGCCGGCTGACGGAGTTCATCGGCCAGGAGGGCGTGAAGGCGAACCTGGAGATCCTGATCAGCGCTGCCCGCGGGCGCGAGGAACCAATCGAGCACATCCTGATCGCCGGGCCGCCAGGCCTTGGCAAGACCACGCTGGCCAACATCATGGCCAACGAGATGGGCGTCAACATCCGGACGACCTCCGGTCCGGCGATCGAGCACCAGGGAGCGCTCGCCTCGATCCTGACCAACCTGGAGGACCGCGACATCTTCTTTATCGACGAGATCCACCGGCTGGCCCGCCCGGTCGAGGAGTCGCTCTACCCGGCCATGGAAGATTTCAAGTTCGACTTCGTGAGCGGAAAGGGTGCCGGCGCGCAGACGTTCCGGCTTCAATTGCCCCGCTTCACGGTTATCGGGGCGACCACCCGGCAGGGCATGCTCTCCGCCCCCCTGCGTGACCGGTTCGGCGCCGTGTACCCGCTCTATTTCTATGACGTCGACGACCTGTTCGAGATCGTGGTGCGGTCCGCCAAGCTCCTCAAGGTTTCGGCGGACGATGCGGGGGCCAGGGTGATCGCCAGCCGGGCGCGCGGCACCCCGCGGGTGGCGAACCGGTTGCTCCGCCGCGTCCGTGACTTCGCCCAGGTCCGCGCCGAGGGCCGGATCGACGAGCCGATCGCGCTCGAGGCGCTCGCCATGCTCGAGGTCGACGACCTGGGGTTGGATATCGTCGATCGCCGGATTCTGCGCACCATCGTCGAGAAATACGACGGCGGTCCGGTCGGGCTGGAGACGGTCGCCGTCTCGGTCTCGGAGGACCCGGAAACGGTGGAAGACGTCTACGAACCGTTTCTGATGCAGCTCGGCTTTCTCGCCCGGACCCCGCGTGGGCGCGTCGCGACCAAGCTCGCCTACGAGCATCTCGGCCTCGTCAAGGCCACGGGCCCCGTCCGCTCTGCGGGCGATCAGCCTCGACTGTTTTGACCGCGGCGCGGCCTCAGGCTGCGCAGATCGCGGGACTGGTGGTCACCATGTTCTGCGCATCCTTCTCCCTGTTTCTCCTCAGTGCGACTCTTCCCATCTACCTTTACCGTGACCGCGGCTTTTCACTCGAAGCCGTCGGGGAGCTGGTCGGGTTTGCCTTCGTGGTCCAGGTGGTGATGACGCTCTTCGCCGGTCCGTTGATCGATCGACGCGGCGCACGGCTGGCGATCCGCCTCGGCCCGGCCTTCTACGCCGTTGCGGCCGGCATCTTCCTCACCACGGCTGCCGCGCCGGCGATTGCGCTCGCCCGGGCCCTGCAGGGGATCGGGGCAGCCATGATCATTCCGGCGGCGTTTGCCTTGTTGCCAACGCTGGTTTCGGAACGCCGCCGCGGCACCGCGCTCGGGGCATTCGGCGCCACCAACACGATCGCGCTCGCCATCGGGCCGCCCGTTGGACTGCTCCTCCTCCGGCGCGGATCCCTGGTGCTGTTTGGGACCGCGCTAGCCGCCGCCGCGCTCGGCTTTGCCTGCAGCTGGATCCTCGGGTCCGGCGCCTCCGCCGCGCGGCGTGGCCCGCTGTTCACCTATCGGGCCAGCTGGACGCCGCTCCTGCTCGTCACCTTCCTGACGGTCGTCTACTGGGGCGTCGTGACCGCATTCCTCCCGATCCATGTGCCGCGTGTCCAGCTCACCAATGTTGGCTGGTTCTTTACGGCCGACGCACTCGCCGTTCTCGCATTTCGGATCCCGACGGGATTCCTCGCCGACCGGTTCGGTCCGCGCTGGCTGCTCGCGGCCGGGATCGTCGTCACCAGCGCCGGCATCCTTCTCTTGCTCGCCCCCGCCTCGCTGCTCACGCTCGTGCTCGCCGGGATCGAGACCGGGCTCGGGGCGGCTCTTCTGCTGCCACCCATCCTGCTCGAGTTGACGAAAGGGAGCGACGAGGGAGATCGGGGCACGGCGATGGCCCTCTATTCGCTGAGCTTCTCCGCTGCCGTCGGCGTCGGCAGCCTGGCCGCGGCGCCGCTGGTGGCCCAGGCCGGCTTTAGGACCGCCCTGATTCTGAGCACCATCGCCTGCCTGGCCGCGGCCCCGATCGTCATGATGAGCGTCGGCACCCGTGCGAACCACTGACTTCGACTACGACCTGCCCGCCGAGCTGATCGCGCAGCGCCCGCCGGTGGAACGGGACGGGGCGCGCATGCTCGTGCTCGATCCCAGGCAGGACCGCAGGGCTCACGCCATGGTGCGCGACCTGCCCGACCTCCTGGCTCCGGGCGATTGCCTGGTGCTCAACGACACGCGGGTGCTCCCAGCCCGGCTGCGCGGTGCCCGTGAGGGTGGGGGAGAGGCCGAGGTCCTCCTGCTCCGACCCTCAGGAAAGGACGGGCTCTGGGAAGCTCTGATCCGGCCGGGACGCCGCCTCGCCGCGGGGGCGCAGATTCACTTCAGCGGGTCCCGGCTTAGCGCCACGATCGAATCGAAGAATGGAGAGACCGCGACCGTCCGCCTCGGCGGGACCGATGATCCGCTCGCGGAGGTGCGGCGAATCGGCGAGATGCCAACCCCGCCCTACATCAGGGAGCGGCTGCAGGCGACCGAGCGATACCAGACGGTCTTCAGCCGGGTCGAGGGATCGGCGGCGGCGCCCACCGCCGGCCTGCATTTCACCGAGGACCTGCTGGCGAGGATCGGTGATCGCGGTGTCGAGATCGCGACGGTGACGCTCCACGTTGGCCTCGATACGTTTCGGCCGGTTCGGGTCGAGGATCCGAGACAACACCATATTCATCGCGAGTGGTATCGGGTCGGCGCGGCGACCGCCGCCGCGATCGCTCGAGCCCGGAGCCGCGATGGCCGGGTGGTCGCGGTGGGGACCACCTGCGTCCGGGTGCTGGAAACGGCGGCCGACGATACGGGGGTCAGGGCGGGTGAGGGATGGACTGAGCTCCTGATCCTTCCCGGGCATCGCTTTCGCGCCGTGGATGCCCTGTTAACGAACTTCCACCTGCCGAAGAGCACGCTGTTGATGCTGGTCAGCGCCTTTGCCGGGCGTGACCGGATCCTGGCCGCCTATGCGGAAGCCGTCCGCCAGGGCTACCGTTTCTACAGTTTTGGCGACTGCATGTTCATCGCATCTTCGGCCCCCGCGTGAGCTTCCGGTTGCTGGCGACCGAAGGCGGGTCGCGCCGCGGCATATTGGAAACAGCACACGGCCCGATCGAGACGCCGGCCTTCATGCCGGTCGGGACCAACGGCACCGTCAAGGCGCTGACGCCGGACGAGGTGGGTGCCCTCGGCGCCCAGGTGCTGCTCGGGAATACGTATCACCTCGCGCTCCGGCCGGGCAGCGATCGGATTGCGACTCTGGGCGGGCTGCATCGCTTCATGGGCTGGGATGGCGCCATCCTGACGGACAGTGGCGGCTTCCAGGTGTTCAGCCTCGATCACCTGGTGCGCGTCACCGACGAGGGTGCCGTGTTCCGGTCGCATCTCGATGGGAGCGAACAACGCTTCACGCCCGAATCGGTCATGGCGATCCAGCGCGATCTGGCGTCGGACATCGCCATGGCCTTCGACGAGCCGGCGCCCTGGCCATCCGAGCCCGAAGTGGCTCGAGCCGCGACCGAGCGGACCCACCGCTGGGCCGCACGCTGCCTCGCCACGCAGCCCGCACCTGGCCAGCTGCGATTCGGGATCGCACAGGGCGGATTCGACGAGTCGCTGCGGCTCGAGAGTGCCAGCCTCCTGGGCGAGATGCCGTTCGATGGCTACGGCATCGGCGGTCTCAGCCTGGGTGAGCCGATGACGATGACCTACCGGCTGGTCGCGCTCCAGGCCGCCGCCTTGCCGGCCGGACGGCCGCGCTACCTGATGGGCGTCGGGACCCCCATCGATCTGATCGAGGCGATCTCGAGGGGCATCGACATGTTCGACTGCGTGCTGCCGACCAGGATCGCGCGCAACGGGTCGATCCTCACCCAGGGGGGCCGCATCAATCTGCGCAACGTGAAATTCGCCGCTGATGCCGGGCCGCTCGACGAGGGCTGCGACTGCTACACGTGCCGGCGCTTCACCCGGGCGTACCTCCGCCACCTGTTCATGGCTGGGGAGATCCTCGGCCACCGGCTGGCCTCGATCCACAACCTGCGGGTCCTGGTCCGGCTGGTGACTGAGATTCGGACCGCGATCGGCTCGGGTCACCTTCAGGCCAGCATGGAGGAGGTCCGCCGGCGCTGGCATGCCGCTCCGCTCCCCTGAGCCGATTCGACCAGGCCGCTTAAGAGTGTCTCATCGAGGCTCGCCTATACTTTTGCACGCATGCGCGTCAACCGTGCCCTGCTGGCGCTGATCGCCGGCATCGCTGTCATCGCTCTTTTCATCGACGGCTTTGCCTATATCTACCGGATCGCGACCCACCAGTCGCTGACCGGTCCGATCAACAGCCGGCCCCAGCTGTCGATTCCCTTGCTCGGCTTTCAGCAGGACCTCTATGTCCACAAGGGTCTCGACCTTTCCGGCGGAACGCATCTGGAGCTCCAGGTCACCGACGTCCGATCCGGCACGGTGACCCAGGCTCGCGACACCGCCCTGGCGATCATCGAGCGGCGGGTGAACGCCAGCGGCTACGCCGAATCGACGGTGCGGCCAGAGGGAACCGACCGGATCATCGTGGAGTTGCCGGGCGTCAACCTCGAGCAGGCCAAGCAGATCCTGGGCAAGACTTCGTTCCTGACCATCTGGGAATGGGTGCCGGGCACAGCAGACGCCAAGACGATTGCGCTGCTGAACGGCACCGACGCGAATAAGTACACCGGGTACAAGCCGCAACCTACCGGCATCGACGGCAGTATGGTCACCACCGCCAGCCGGTCAACGGACTCCACCACCAACCTGCCCGACGTCACGATTTCCTTCAACAACCAGGGCTCGACCCTGTTCTGCAACTTGACCCGGGATCGCTTTACGCACGCGGCGGGCACGCCCGATAACAAAATCGCTATCTTCATCGACCACAACCTGGTCGAGGACGCCAACGTGCAGAGCGAGATCTGCGGTGGTACGGCGCAGATCACCGGCGGGTTCACGGCAGACAGCGCCCAGGCGCTGGCGGTCCAGCTAAACTCCGGTGCGCTCCCCGGCACGATCAACATCGTCTCGAGCACCGAAGTCGGCGCGACGCTCGGTGCTAACACCGTCCGGTTGAGCCTGCTTGCCGGTGCCTTCGGACTCGCGATCGTCATCCTCTACATGCTGCTCTACTACCGACTGCCGGGCGTCGTCGCGAGCATCGCGCTTCTGCTCTACGCGGCGATCACGCTGGCGATCTTCAAGCTGTTCGGGGTGACACTCACCCTGGCGGGCCTCGCCGGGTTCATCCTGTCCGTCGGTATGGCGGTCGATGCCAACGTGCTCATCTTCGAGCGTGTCAAGGAGGAACTGCGTGCCGGACGCACGCTCGGGGCATCGATGGAATCCGGGGTGAGCCGGGCCTGGCCGGCGATCCGGGACTCCAACATCTCGACCCTGATCACCTGCTTTGTCCTCTACTTCTTCGGCGCCCCGTTGATCAAGGGTTTCGCGGTGACCCTGGCGATCGGCGTCGGGGTGAGCATGTTCTCGGCGATTGTGACCACGCAGCAGCTCCTCCAGATCGTCGCTGGCTTGCGCCCGGCGCGCCGGCTCTCGTTGTACGGCGTGCAGGCCCCGCAGAAGGCGGCCTGATGCGTTCGCTGGACATCGTCGGACGGCGCAATTGGTACTTCCTGGCCTCGCTGCTCATCATCCTGCCCGGCATCTTGTCGATGATCTTCTTCGGCTTTCGGCTCGGGATCGACTTCGCCGGCGGAAACCAGCTGAACCTGGTCTTCAATCAGCCGGTACAAGCGTCGGTCGTCCAGCGCGAAATGGACACCTTCAATGTCGAGGCGACCGTGCAGCAAGCGGGACCGAACAATGTCCTGATCACCACCAAGCCGCTCAGTCTCGCCCAGGAAACCACGATCCGGAACGATCTCAACGGGAAGTTCGGCGGCATCGACACGCAGAAGTCGAGCAGCGCCGCGGTCGGCCCGCTGATCGCCCGCGAGCTGGTGCTCGGCGCCGGTGGGCTGATCGCGATCGCCTCGATCCTGATCGTGGCCTACCTGAGTTTCCGCTTCAACTACAAGTTCGCGATCTGCGCCATCCTGGCCCTACTGCATGACGTCTTTGTCCTGACCGGGCTGTACTCGATCCTCGGGCGCGTCTTTAACCTGCCACTGGGGGAGATCAACACGCTGTTCGTCACCGCCGCGCTGACCGTCATCGGGTTCTCGGTTCACGACACGATCGTCATCTTCGACCGGATCCGTGAGAACCTTCGGCAGGCAAGCCGCCTCACGTTCGAGCAGAACGTCAATCTCAGCATCATCCAATCGCTCGCCCGATCGGTCAACACCTCGATGACCGTCGTCTTCGTCCTGGTTGCGCTCTTCCTGATCTCGCCGACGAACATCAAGGGCTTCACACTCGCGCTCCTGATCGGCATCATCAGCGGAACCTATTCGTCGATCTTCAACGCGAGCCCGTTGCTGGTGGTGTGGCGCCGTCTCGACCCACGGTAGCGTTCTATACTGAGGACGAAGTGAATATCGTTGTCGTGCAACGGGGCTTAAGGCCCCTTTTGTTTTGATGGGGCCTGCCGGGCCGAGCCCTCAGCTGGCACGTGTCCGCGAGTTGATTCAGCCGACGCTCGAGTTCCTCGGCTATGAGCTGTACGACCTGAGCCTCACGGGTGGCGGGGCGCATCCCACCCTGCGCGTGCGGATCGATAAGCCCCAGGGCGTATCCCTCGATGATTGCGAGCGGGTGAGCAAGTCCATCGGTGCGTTGCTCGACCAGGCTGATCCGGTGCCGACTACCTACGACCTCGAGGTCTCGTCGCCAGGGGCCGAGCGGCCGCTCCGCAGCCTTGAGGAGTACCGGCGCTTCGTGGGAAAACGGGCGAATGTCCGCTACCGGACCGGCGAAAGCGAGCGGATCGCCGAGGGCCGCCTCAGCGCCGTCTCCGACAACGCCATCGAGTTGCAGCTGCGCGAACGGAAGGGCACGGCCTCGGTGGCCATCCCTTTCACGGACATCCTCGCGGCGCGCCTGGCGGTCGAGCTCTAGCGTGTTGCGCTCAGACTTCCTCAAAGCGCTCGACCAGGTCCAGGAAGAGAAGGGCATCTCCAAGGAGTCGCTCCTGACCCTGATGGAGAGTGCGCTGGCCACCGCGTACCGTCGGGCGTTCAATCCACCCGAGAACGTTCGCGTCCACGTGGATCCGGACACCGCCCAAATCTCCATCTTCAGCCGCCGGCACGTCGTCGAGACGGTCCGGGACCCGGGAACGGAGATCTCGCTCGAGGACGCCCGTTTGCAGGGGCCGGTCGCGATCGACGACATGATCGACGTCGCGCTACCAACCGAGGATTTTGCCCGCCTGGCCGCCCAGATCAGCAAGCAGGTCGTCTTCCAGCGGCTCAAGGACGCGGAAAAGGACCAGGTGCTCAAGGACGTCCTCGAGCACAAGGGCGAGATGGTGAGTGGCATCGTCGACCGGGTCGTCGAGCGATCGGAAGGGAATACCGTCTACCTGGAGCTCGGCAAGGCGGAGGGTGTACTCCCCCCCGAAGAGCAGATCCCCGACGAGACGATCCGGGTCGGGCAGCACCTCAAGGTGTTGCTGCTCGAGGAGCGCAAGCGCAGTCGCGGCGCGCAGGTGACCGTCTCGCGCGCCCACAAGGCGTTGGTGCGCCGGCTGCTCGAGTTCGAAATCCCCGAGCTGGCGTCCGGGGCCGTTGTGATCCGGGCGCTCGCGCGAGAGCCGGGGGTGCGGACCAAGGTGGCGGTTTCGGCCCATCAGGAGGGGATCGACCCGGTCGGGGCGTGTGTGGGCCCCCGGGGCGTCCGCATCCGGAGCGTGGTCGGCGAGCTGGGCCCGGAACGCGTCGACATCATTCCCTGGGCGGACGATCCTCTGCAGCTGGTCGCGAACGCGCTGAGCCCAGCGCAGGTGCAGCGGGTCGACATCGACCGCGACTCGCGGACGGCGACGGCGCACGTCCCCGAAAACCAGCTGTCGCTCGCGATCGGGAAGGACGGCCAGAACGCGCGGCTGGCAGCCAAGCTGACAGGCTGGCGGATCGACATCAAGCCCACCGCGGACGGCGCGGCCACCGAGGCTGCCGAGGTTGCGGCCGACGGCGGCTAACGCCCCGGTTCGCCCGCAACGCACCTGCGTCGGCTGTCGCCAGGTCAAGGGCAAGCCGGAGCTGGTCCAGCTGGTCGCCGTCGAGGGCCGGATCGTCGCCAACCCCGGCCCAAAGGTCAGGGGCCGCAGCGCCTACCTCTGCCGGGACCAGGCCTGCTGGGCCGCCGCCGAGAAACGCCGGGCGCTCGACCGGGCACTCGGGGTGACGCTGACCGCCGACGATTGGCGGACGCTACGAGAGGGAATACTGAGGTAAGTGCGGCTCGGCCGTGCGCCGGTTATCATTGCCTGTTGAATTGAAAGGAGCGAATTAGTATCCCTACCACCCAGACTCGCGGCATCAAAGTCCAGCAACTCGCTCGGGACCTCGGCATCGAGGCCCGTGACATTCTTGATTTCCTCAAGCCCACCCGGCACGCCCCTCGCCACGCGATGGGCATCCTGACGCCGGAACAGGAGGCCTCGGTGCGCACCCAGTTTGCCCCCGGCGGCCCCGCCGCCGAAGCCAAGACCAAGGTCAAGGAAGGCAAGGTGGAGCTGCCGCCGACGCTCTCCGTCAAGGAGCTCGCGGAGTACCTCAACGTGAAGACCGTCGACATCATCAAAGAGCTGATGCGCAACAGCATCATGGCCAACATGAATCAGCAAATCGACTTCGACACGGCTGCCCTGGTCGCCGACACGTTCGGGGTCCAGGCGACGCCGATGGCGATGGACTCGGCGATCGCCGAGCAGGCGACGGGGGAGGGTGACGGCACGTCGGTCAAGCTGACAACCCGCTCGGAGCTCTTCAGCCTGGAGGGCGAGGCGCCCGAGAATCTCAAAGTCCGCCCGCCGGTTGTCACGGTCATGGGACACGTCGACCACGGGAAGACCTCGCTGCTCGACGCCATCCGGCAGACCAAGGTCGCCGCAGGTGAAGCGGGCGGCATCACCCAGAGCATCGGCGCCTATGTGGTCGAAGAGCGGGGCCGTCGCATCGTGTTCCTTGACACCCCCGGTCATGAAGCGTTCACGGCCATGCGAGCCCGCGGGGCCCAGGTCACCGACGTCGCGGTCCTCGTCGTGGCTGCCGACGACGGGGTGATGCCGCAGACGATTGAAGCGATCTCCCACGCCCGCGCCGCCCAGGTGCCGATCGTCGTCGCCATCAATAAGGTAGACAAGGACGGCGCCAACCCGGACCGGGTCAAGCAGGGCCTGTCCGACCAGGGGCTTGTCCCCGAGGATTGGGGTGGCCAGACGGTCATGGTCCCGGTGTCGGCGAAGCAGAAGACCGGGATTTCAGATCTGCTCGAGATGATCCTGCTGGTCGCGGACCTCCAGGACCTCAAGGCGAACCCCGCGAAATCGGCCGCGGGCACGATTATCGAGGCTCGGCTGGAGAAGGGCCGTGGCCCGGTTGCGACCGTCCTGGTCCAGAGCGGCACGCTTCGCATCGGCGACAACATGGTGGTCGGCCACATCTTCGGCAAGGTTCGGGCGCTGCTCGATGACCACGGCAAGAAGATGAAGGAGGCCGGCCCGGCGACGCCTGCCGTCGTCACCGGCCTGCCCGATGTGCCGACCGCCGGCGACATTTTCCAGATCGTGTCGAGCGAGAAGGTGGCACGCACGATCGCCGGCCAGCGAGCCGAGCAGTACCGGGTTGCGACCCTGGCGCAGACGCGCCGTATCACGCTGGCCGATCTTTCGGCTGCGGTCGAGCAGGGCGCGATCAAGGATTTGAATCTCGTGATCAAAGCGGACAGCAACGGCTCCGTCGAGGCGCTGAAGGGGTCCGTCCTCAAGATCCAGGATCCGAAGGTCCAGGTGAAGATCGTCTTCGAGGGCGTCGGCCCGGTCTCCGAATCGGACATCCTGCTCGCCGCGGTCTCAAACGCGCTGGTGATCGCCTTCAACGTCAAAGCCGACTCCCTCGCACAGAAAGCGGCCGAGCGCGAAAAGGTCGACATCCGGTTCTACGACGTGGTCTACAACGTGACCAACGACATCGACAAGGCGATCAAGGGCCTCTACGAGCCGACCTATGTCCAGGTCTGGGAAGGCCGAGCCAATGTGCTCACGCCCATCAAGATCCCGAAGCTGGGCGTGATTGCCGGGTCGCGCGTCACCGAGGGCAAGATTACGAGTGGCTCCACGGCCAAGTTGACGCGCAACAACGAGGTGATCCACGAGGGCCTGATCGCAGGCCTGAAACGGTTCAAGGACGACGCCCGGGAAGTCACCGCCGGCCTCGAGTGCGGCATTCGCATCGATGGCTACCAGGACTTCCAGGAGGGTGACGTCATCGACAGCTTCCAGGTCAAACAGGCCTAAGTTCGGTTGGGGCGCCGGTGCCGCCCGCGGAGTGCTTTGGCGGCCGCCAATACAATGAGGTGATGGCTGGTCACCGCGTTGAACGCGTCGCCGCCCAGCTCCGCGAGGAGATCAGCGCGATCATCATGCGGGACCTCAAGGACCCCCGGATCGGGATGGTCAGCATCACCGAGGTCAAGCTGACCCCCGACCTGCGCAGCGCCATCGTCAGGGTCAGCGTGGTGGGGGAGAGCGAGGGCCAGCAGGCGGCGGTCGCCGGGCTGGATCATGCCCGCGGCTTCATCCGCAAAGAGCTGGGCTCGCGACTGTCGAACTTGCGCTTCGCGCCAGAGCTCCGCTTCGAGCTGGATGAGGGGATCGCCTACAGCGTCCGGGTCAGCCAGCTCCTTCGCGAAGTGCAAAAAGGGTCGTCCGACGCGGGCGCCTGACCTCGCGCCTCCCCGGCAGGAGGTCATCGACGTCGCTCCAGCCATCTGGCGGGTCGTCGAGGACGCTTCCGTGATCGCCGGCGTCACGCACAAAGACGCTGACGGGGACACGCTCGGATCGGCCCTGGCGCTGGCCCAGACGCTCGAGCCACTCGGCAAGTCGGTGCCCGTGCTCTCCTCGCCGCCAGTGCCCGATGCCTGGACATTTCTGCCCGGCATCGAGCGCGTGAATCGAGATCCGGTCGAGCCGGGGGTGCCCGTCTTTCTCTTCGATTCGGGCGATCCAAGCCGAGCCGGTGAGAACACCGCGATGGTGGAGGCGGCCCGGACGGTCGTCAACATCGACCATCACGTCACGAACACGCTATTTGGCACGCTCAACCTGGTCTGCACGGATGCATCCTCGACCGGCGAACTGGTCTACGACCTGCTCAAAGCGTGGATGGTCCCGATTCCACCCACGGCGGCCGGTTGTCTGTACGCGACCATCCTTTCCGACACGGGCGGCTTCCGCCACGACAACACGTCCGGCCATGCGCTGCGCGCGGCGGCGGAGCTGGTCGCGCTCGGGGCTGACCCGGTCGCCCTGGCTCGCGGGCTCTTCAAGAGCCGCCCCGCCAGCTTCCTGCGCATGCAGGGCCGTATCTTACGCAGCCTGCACTTCGAGTTCGGTGACCGCCTGGTGTGGGGCGCCATCAGCCAGGCCGATCTGCAAAAGAGCGGCGCTGCCGCCGCCCAGGCCGATAGCGCGATCGACCAGCTCAACACCCTCCGCGGTCAGGAACTCGCCATCCTCTTCAAGGAGGCCGGCGCACGCCTGACCAAGGTGAGCATTCGGAGTCGGGACCAGATTGACGCGGCCGCTCTCGCCGCCGTCTTTGGCGGTGGTGGGCATCACCGCGCCGCCGGCGCCGAGCTTGCGCTGTCACTGCGGCAGGCCGAGGCGCGGGTGCTCGCTGAGGCGCGCCGCCGGATGGCCGAGCTGGGATGGATTCCGGAATCCTGAACGTCGCCAAGCCCGTCGGGATATCCTCCTTCAGCGTCGTCCGGATGATCAGCCGCCTTCCGGGGATCGACAAGGTGGGCCACGGCGGCACGCTCGACCCGGCCGCCGAGGGGGTGCTCCCGATCCTGGTCAACGCCGCGACGCGCCTCGCGGAGTTCGTCCACCTCTGGCCGAAGACATACCTGGCGACGGTCACCTTCGGCAAGACATCGAACACCTATGACCGCGAAGGGATGATCACCGACACAGGTCCGACCACGGGCCTGAGCGCGGAAAACATCAGCGCCGAGCTCCCCGCTTTCACCGGGCGGATCGAGCAGGTCCCGCCGATGTTTTCCGCGCTCAAGCAAGGAGGCGAGCCCCTCTATCGAAAGGCCAGACGTGGGGAGACGGTGACCCGGGCCGCGCGCCCCGTCGAGGTCCATGCCATCCGGTTGCTCGACTACGAGCAAGCGACCGCGATTGGCCGCCTGGAGATCGTCAGCGGCCAGGGTCTTTATGTCCGCAGCCTGGCGCACGACCTGGGACAGCGCCTCGGCTGTGGTGCCTACCTCGCGGCACTGACGCGCAGCCGCTATGGGCCCCTGCTCATCGAGGACGCGGTCGCCCCGGCGGCGCTGTCGGGGGACGCCGATGGCTGGGTGACGCGGTTGCTGCCGATGGACCTGCCACTCGAGGACTGGCCGGCGCTGCGTCTGGACGAAGCCGATGCCGTCGCGATCGGTCAGGGCCGGTCGATCACGGCCGGGGACGTGGTGGCGGCACGCGTCCGTCTGCTCGATGGCCAGGGCACGTTGCTGGGCTGGGGAACGGTCGGGGCCGACCGCCGTGTCCAGCCTCGGGCAGTCTTTTCACGATGACGACGGTCACCTTCGGTTTTCCGCCGCCCGGCCTGATCGGGCGTGCCCATGCCACGATCGGCACCTATGACGGGTTGCACAAGGGCCACCTCAGCATCGTCAAACCCTTGATCGCCGGGGCGGCGAAGGCCGGCGCTCCCAGCGTGCTGGTCACGTTCGAACCGCATCCCCGCTGCGTGCTCGACCCGGATCATTGCCCCGCGAACCTGACCACCCTGGACGAGAAGACCTGGCTCTGCGATCAGCTGGGACTCGATCATCTGATCGTGATTCCGTTTACACCGCAGGTGGCCGCGCTCAGCCCGGCAGCGTTCATGGAACGCTTGATGCGCGGCGTGAAATTGGAGCGGTTGGTGGTCGGCTATGACTTCGCGTTCGGACGCGGCCGCCGCGGCGACCACGCTTTCCTGCGGCGGCTCGGGGCGCAGCATGGCTTCACCCTTGAGGTCGGGCCGGCGCTGCTGCGAGCCGGCGAGCCGATCAGCAGCTCAAGAATTCGGCGCCTGATCCTCCTCGGCCAGGTGCGCGCCGCCAGCCAGCTGCTCGGCCGCGACTACGTTCTCCGGTCGACGGTGGAACATGGGGTAGCGCGTGGCCGGCTGCTCGGCTACCCGACCGCCAACTTGAAAATCACGCCCAACAAGCTGTTGCCCGCCAACGGCATCTACGCGGTCCGGCTCCTGCTCGACTCGACGCGGTATGCCGGGGCGCTCAGTCTCGGCTTCCGCCCCACATTTGGCGGCAACACCCTGACGGTTGAGGTCTTTCTCTTCGATTTCGAGGGCGACCTCTACGACCGGCTGCTCACCGTCTTCTTCGTGCAGCGGCTGCGGGGCGAAAAGCGATTTGCCTCGATCCCGGCCCTGCTGCACCAGATCGGCCGTGACGTGGAGAACGCCAAACGAATCCTGGCGTAACGCCGCTCATCATCGTCAACCCCGTGGCCGGAGGTGGTCGCGCGCTACGGTTCTGGGGCCGCTGCGCCCCCGCGTGCCAGGCCGCCGGTGTCGAGGTTGAGGTCTTTGTGACGGCGCGCCGGGGCGATGCGGCGGACCGGGCCGCGGCTGCGGGAGACCGCCTTGTGGTCGCGGTCGGCGGCGACGGGACGGCGCACGAGGTCGTCAACGGCTTGCTTCGGCGACGGCAGGCGGAACAGCCTCGGTTCGGCGCCCTGGTGGCGGGGACCGGGGCCGACCTGGTCCGCAGCGTCCCCTCGCCGCGCCGTCCCGAGGAAGTCGCCGATTGGCTGCAGAACGGTAAGTTCCGACCCCTCGATGCGGCTCGAGTCGGGACCTCGACCGGGCGCCGGTACTTCATCAATGCGGCCGATGCCGGAATCGGCGCTGAGGTGGTGCGCCGGGCGGCGGCAGGCCCCGCCATTTTCGGCGGCACCGCGAACTTTCTCGGAGCCGCGGTGGCCAGCCTCCTGGTCCATCGCAATGCCGAGGTTCGCCTTCGTCTCGACGAGGGGCCGGTCCAGCAGTTGCGGATCCGCACGATCGCGATCGCGAACGGGGCGTACCTCGGGGGCGGCATGCGGATGGCGCCGCGGGCACGACCTGACGACGGGCTGTTCGACGTGGTCACCATCGGGGACATCGGGCGCTGGGAGGGTATTCGCAGCCTGCCCCTGCTCTACCGCGGGACCCACGACCGGCTCCGCCAGGTGCGCTTTGCAACCGCCAAACGGGTTGAGATCGAGGGTGACCTGCCGATCGGGGTGGAGGCTGACGGCGAGCTGGTGGGGATGACCCCGGCCGTCTTCGAGATCATCCCGGGCGCGCTTCGGGTGTTGGATTGGGGACCGTAGGGTATACTTCGCCCCGAACCTGACGCGCGTGTTCGAAGTGCCAACGGCACGTGGGTCGGTTGTAAGCAAGGAGGTATCCAGACTGGCAACATCAGCGAAAACGGCCGCAATCGAAGGAAACCGCACGCACGAATCGGACACGGGGTCGCCAGAAGTGCAGATCGCGATCTTCAGCGAGCGGATCAACCATCTCACCGAGCATCTGAAAGTGAACAGCCACGACCACAGCTCCCGCCGTGGTCTGCTGCAGTTGGTCGGCAAGCGTCGCCGCCTGCTGAACTACCTGCAGCGCAACGACATCGAACGCTACCGGGGGATCATCGCGAAGCTCGGACTGCGGAGGTGATCGGCTAGCCACAAGTCCGCCCAGGCGCTGCCCACACGCACGGGGTTAGAGATTGGTGCACGGAGAAAAGGTTGCTTTTCTTCGATCCCCAACCCCTAGCCCACCCACGGTGGGAACCTCCCTGGGTTATTTTTTGCCAGCTCTATCAAGTCACCGCAGTTTGCGGTGCCCAGGAGGAAACGTGAACCAGACACAACTAGAACTTGGTGGGCGCACCCTGACGATCGAAACCGGCCGGGTTGCCCAACAGGCGTCAGGCGCCGTGACGGTGCGCATGGGCGAGACCATGCTGCTCGTCACCGCCGTGATGTCGACGGCGCCGCGCGAAGGGATCGACTTCTTTCCGCTGACCTGTGACTACGAGGAGAAGCTCTATGCCGCCGGCAAGATCCCGGGCGGCTTCATTCGCCGGGAGGGCCGCCCCAGCGAGCAGGCGATCCTCAACAGCCGCCTGATCGACCGTCCGATCCGTCCGCTCTTCCCCAAGGATTTCCGCAACGATGTTCAGGTCGTCGCCACCGTCTGGTCGGTCGACCAGGACGCGGACCCCGCCATCATGGCCATCATCGGCGCCTCGACCGCCTTGACCATCTCAAATATTCCATTCCAGGGGCCGATCGGGGCGGTCCGGATCGGTTACCTCGACGACCAGCTGGTGGTCAACCCTTCGGTCTCGAAGCTGGCAGAAAGCCGTCTCGACCTGGTCGTAGCCGGAACGCGCGACGCCGTCATCATGGTGGAGGCCGGCGCCAAGGAAGTCCCGGAGGAGACCATCGTCGAGGGGATGCGGCTGGCGCAGCGTGAGCTTGCCCGCATCTGCGACATGCAGGAGGCCTTCGCCCGCGAGGTCGGCAAGCCCAAACTCCAAGTCCCCTCGCAGCCAACTGACCCGGAGATCGAGCAGGCCGTTGATGCCTATCTGGCCGAACGGCTGGACCAGGCCCTCTTCAATCCGAACAAGTCGCTGCGCGAGTCAGCGCTTGACGATTTGAAGAAAGAGACGATCAACGCCCTGGGGCCGAACTACATCGACCGGCTTCCGGCGCTCTCGAAGAGCTTCGAGGCCAAGGTCAAGCAGCGCGTTCGCGGCAAGATCCTGAACGAGGGCACCAGGCCGGACGGACGGAAGACCACTGAGATCCGACAGATCACCTCTGAGGTCGGCCTCCTGCCGAGGACGCACGGGTCCGCGCTCTTCACCCGGGGTCAGACCCAGGCGCTCAGCATCGTGACCCTGGGTTCGATCGGTGACAAGCAGAAGCTCGACGGCCTCGGTCTCGAGGAATTCAAGCGCTACATGCATCACTACAACTTCCCGCCGTTCAGCGTCGGCGAGGCGCGACCGCTGCGCTCGCCGGGCCGTCGCGAGATCGGCCATGGCGCGCTCGCGGAACGGGCGCTGCTGCCGGTGGTGCCGACTGAGGAGGAGTTCCCGTACACGATCCGGGTGGTGACGGAGATCCTCTCATCCAACGGATCGACCTCGATGGCGAGCGTCTGTGGCTCCAGCCTGGCGATGATGGACGCCGGCGTGCCAATCAAGAGCCAGGTGGCAGGCATCGCGATGGGCCTGATCACCGGCGAGGGCGGTAAGGTCGCGGTCCTCAGCGACATCCAGGGCGTCGAGGATGCGCTCGGCGACATGGACTTCAAGGTCGCCGGCACCGCCACGGGCGTGACCGCGATGCAGATGGACATGAAAATCAAGGGCATCGGCATCGACGTGCTTGCCGGCGCAATCCAGCAGGCCAAGGAAGGCCGCATGTTCATCATGGGCAAGATGAACGAAGCCCTCGACAAGCCGCGGACGGCGATGTCCCGCTACGCGCCGCGCATGATCACGGTGCAGATCCATCCCGACAAGATCCGCGAAGTGATTGGCCCCGGGGGCAAGATGATCCGCAAGATCATCGAGGACTCCGGCGTCACCAGCATTGATATCGAGGATGACGGTCGCGTCATCATCGGCTCGGTCAACGAGGAATCGGGGTCCAAGGCGGAGCAGATCATCCGCGACCTGACCGGCGAGGTCGAGGTCGGCAAGAACTACAAGGGCAAGGTCGTCCGGATCATGCCGTTCGGCGCCTTCGTCCAGATCATGCCCAACCAGGATGGGCTGGTCCACATCAGCCAGCTGGCCGAGAACCGCATCGACAAGGTGGAGGACGCCGTCAATGTCGGCGACGACATCGAGGTCAAGGTGACCGAGGTCGATCGCCAGGGCCGCGTCAACCTCTCTCGCAAGGCCGTTCTCCAGGAGGCGAAGGGCATCACCAACGGCGATTGGGTCGTAACCGAGCGCGATCGGGGCGGCCCGCCCCGCGGGGGTGGTGGCAGCGGCGGCGGCGGCGGCTACCGTGGCGGTGGCGACCGCGGCCCCCGGCGCGAGTTCGACCGGCCCCGAGGCGGCAACCAGTAGCTTCGACGGAAAAATCAAGTATGCCGCGGCACCGCGCCGCGGCATATACTTGGGCCCGGTTTGGACTTCGCTGACCTGACCGTCCTCGCGCGGGACGTGCACGACTGCCGACGTTGTCCCCTCGGCTTCAGCCGAACGCATGCGGTCCCCGGGGTCGGCCCTGAAACCGCCCGCATCACGATCGTCGGGGAGGCGCCCGGCCAGAACGAGGATCAGCAGGGCGAACCGTTCGTCGGTGCGGCGGGCAAGCTCCTCGACCAGCTGCTGCGCGGCATCGGCCTCTCCCGGGCGGATGTGTTCATCACCAACATCCTCAAGTGCCGCCCGCCGAACAATCGTGACCCGCTTCCGGCCGAGGTCGACGCCTGCTCCCCATACCTCGAGCAGCAGCTTCGGCTGATCAAGCCTGAGGTCGTCCTCCTGCTGGGCCGCCACGCCCTCGCCCGGGTTCTGCCCGGCCAGGAGTCGATCACGCGGATGCATGGTCGGGTGGTCATCAAGGACGGCGTGACGTACATTCCGGTCTACCATCCGGCGGCGGCGCTCTACAACAGCTTCCTGCAGGGGCCGCTGGAACAGGACTTCAAGGCCGTGAAGGCTCACCTCGATCGGATGGAGGAGCGCCGTCGTGCGGCCGCCGCGGTCACCACCCCGGCCCCGAAGCCGGAGGAGCAGCTCACCCTCTTTGGCTAAGAAGCCGCGGCTTCGCGCCATCCCGCTCGGCGGGCTTGGCGAAATCGGCCGCAACATGATGGCGCTCGAGTACGACGAGCAGATCGTCGTCATCGACTCGGGCCTGATGTTCCCCGAGGAGGAGATGCTCGGGGTCGACCTCGTCCTTCCCGACGTCACCTACCTGCAGGAACGGAAGGACAAGGTGCTCGCCTTCTTGCTGACCCACGGGCATGAGGACCACGTCGGCTCGCTGCCGTACATCCTGCCCAAGGTCTCGGCCCCGATCTATGGCAGCCGGCTGACGCTCGGCTTTATCAAGGGCAAGCTGCGGGAGCACAAGCAGATCGAGCACGCCGACCTCCGGGAGATCAAGGCCGGGGATGTCATCGAGCTCGGTCCGTTCAAAGTGGAGTTCATCCACGTGGCGCACAGCATTCCGGACACGACGGCCCTCGCCATCGAGACGCCGGTTGGGATCGTGATTCACTCGGCCGACTTCAAGATGGACCAGACGCCGGTCGACGGTCGCCCCACCGACATGGCGAGGCTCTCAAACTACGGCGACCGCGGGGTGCTGCTGCTGATGTCCGACAGCACCAACGCTGAGCGCGACGGGTTCACGCCCTCGGAACGCACCATCGGCGAGGCCTTCGACGACCTCTTCGGCCAGTGCTCCGGCCGGATTATCGTCTCGACCTTCGCCTCGAACATCTACCGGATTCAGCAAGCGCTCAACACCGCCGCCCGCTACAAGCGGAAGGTCGCCGTCATCGGGCGGTCGATGGTCAACAACCTGACGATCGCCCAGGAGCTCGGCTACCTGCAGGTCCCGCAGGACATCCTGATCAAGGTCCAGGACATCAACAAGGAGGCCGACGAGCACCTGCTGGTACTCTCCAGCGGTAGCCAGGGCGAGCCGCTCTCGGCGTTGACCCGCATCGCCGCCCAGGAGCACCACCAGGTGCGGCTCAAGGCCGGCGATACCGTGATCCTGTCGGCCACGCCGATTCCTGGCAACGAGGAACTGGTCTCGCGCACGATCAACAACTGCTACAAGCATGGCGCCCGCGTCTTCTACTCCGCCCGTAACCGGGTGCACGCCTCGGGCCACGCCAGCCGCGAGGAGCTCAAGTTGATGTTGAACCTGGTGAAACCCAAGTTCTTCATGCCGGTGCACGGCGAGTTCCGCCACCTGGCGCTGCACTCGGAGATCGCCCAGGACGTTGGCATGGCGACGGACCACGTCATCGTCACCGAAGACGGCAACGTCGTCGAGCTGAGCGGTGACGGCATGCTGCCCCACATGGGCAACAAGGTGCCCGCCGGCTACGTGTTCGTCGACGGCCTCAGCGTCGGGGACGTTGGCTCGGTCGTCCTTCGCGACCGCCGCGTGCTTTCGACGGACGGCATCTTCATCGTGATCGTGACCGTGGACAAGGACACCGGCCGCGTCATCTCCGGGCCCGACCTCATCTCGCGCGGCTTCGTCCATCAGCAAACGTCAGACGCCGTGATGGAGGCAGCCCGCCAGCATGTGCTGGCGACGCTCAACAAGATCGGCCCCGGGCACCCGGAATGGTCGGTTGTGAAGAACTCGATCCGCGATTCGCTCAGTCGATTCCTCTACGACCAGATGCGCCGGCGACCGATGATCATGCCGATCGTCGTCGAAGTGTAGCCGCTTCCCGCCAGGTGATCCAGAGCGACTAGGTCTGCTTGCGGCTCGGCTCGATGTCGACGACGCGGCCAGTCTCGCGACCGAAGTCCCAGACCTCCACGCCCGGAGGTTCCACACCGAGTGTCGTGAGGGCGGTGCAGATCTGGCTCCTGTGATCCGTCCCGTGATATAGGGCCTGGGCGAGTCGGAGACCGACCGACGCGTCACGCGCCCATCCGTCGCCTTCGTCGACATCCTTGACGATCTGGTCGGCATCGCGGCCCTGCGCGAGGAATGTGGTCCAAGCAACGGCATTGTGCTGGGTAGCTTCCCTCAGCTCATGAAGGTCCATACCAGCTCGCTTTCCCAGCTGGGTAGGATCAGCGGTGAGCCAGAACAAGTAGAGCGAGTCACCATCCACGAGATGTCGCGCGGTGGCGAGGATCGATCCGTAGGTTCCCGGCACAGGTGTCTCGAGTTGCTCCGGGGTGAGCCCAACACACGCGTCCAGCAGCCGAAGGGTCGCCCAGACGTGATGCGCGAAGGCATCATCCATTAACGACCTGCGCATCGGTAAATGAATTCCGGGAAGGTCCTAGACTTTGTCGCCGGTGTAGCTATCGACGTCCGAGTCCACGGCCCCGGGCGCCTCGCTATCGACGCGAATCGCGGCCTCTTCGGCAGTCGAATCGTTGTCGTCGTCGAGGACCCCGGCGTGGGTGTCGCCAGCGGCCTCGGTCTCGGACTCATCGAACTTGCCGCGAGGTTCCTCGCTCGAGCCAGCCTCCTCGTCGGGTCGTTCCTCCCGCAGGCGCTCCTCGAGGGTGTCGTGATGCCGGTAGTCGCCGGGCGGGTTGGTGTCATTGGCCATAGCTCTCCTTATACGCTTCTGGCCGCCCCTGGTGGAAGAGTTCCGTAGTCGGTAGAATGGCGCCATTCGTCCCAGCAAACGTCGCAGCCACTCCACAGCCATGAAGACGCGGCATAAGCGGATCGCGCGCCCGAAGCGCTCGGCCTCCCGCCAGCGTTTTCGGATCAAGGCACCGCGGCTGCCCAAGCTCGAGGTCCCGTCGCGCCAGCAGCGAGAACTGGCGGGGATTGCCCTGATCGTGCTCGCCGGCCTGATCGTGCTGGCGGTCGCACTGGGGTCGGGCGGGTCCGCGATGCACGTCCTGAACGGCGGCCTGGTGGCGCTGTTCGGCTGGGGCGTCGTCTTCGTCATCCTTGCGATCGCCGCGGCCGGCATCGAGATGCTCATGCCCTGGATCGAAACCATGACCTGGGGTCGCGGGCTCGGCCTGGCGCTGCTCGCGCTCAGCGCCCTCGGTCTGCTCGACGTCTCGGTCGGTCACAGCGGCGGCTCGGTCGGACGGCTCGAAGGGGACGCGCTTAGCAGCCTGCTCGGCACCGCGGGCAGCATCCTGATCCTGGTCGCCGTCCTGCTGGGCTCGCTCGTGCTGGCCTTTGATGTCTCGCTTCGGGACGCGGTGGGCAACTTGCGTGAGCATTACCTCGCGGCCCGACCGGAGGAGAAGCCAGTCGTCAAGCCCAAGCCGAAGCCGGCTGATGCGTGGAACGCGCAGAACAAGGTGATGCGAACCGAGACCGAGGAGCCATTCCTGGTCCCGATCCAGGGTGTCGGCGCTGCCCCAACCCCGGTCATCGTGCCGGTTCCCGAGCCGGAGCACGCGATCGAAGCGGAGGCTCCTGCCGCGAAACGGAAACGCCCGGTCCCGGCGGAACCGGTCCTGTCGGTCGTCCCCGGTCCTGAGGCTACCCCAACGGCGCCGGCGGACGAGGAGGCGCACCATGTCTGGGTCAAACCGGAATTGACCCTGCTCGATACCGTGGCAGTGCGCAAGGACCGTCTCCACGACGAGATCAAGGCCAACATCAAGCTGATCGAGCAGACGCTTTCGAGCTTTGACGTTCAGGCGACCGTGATCGGGGTCAACTCCGGTCCTGCCGTCACCCAGTACGAATTGCAGCCCGGCGTTGGGGTCCCGGTCCGAAAAATCACCGCGCTCCAGAACGACCTGGCCCTCGCCCTCTCGGCGGCGATCCGGATCCAGGCGCCCATCCCGGGCAAGCCGGCGCTCGGGATCGAGGTTCCGAACAAAGCGACCAGCCTCGTCACCCTGCGGGAGATCCTGCAGACGCCGGCCTTCCAGAACGACAAGACGCTACTCTCGCTCGCGATCGGCACCGATGTCTCAGGAAACTCGGTCGTCGGCGACCTGACCCGGATGCCGCACATGCTGATCGCCGGCGCCACCGGATCCGGCAAGAGCGTCTGTATCAACGCCCTCCTCGCCGGCCTGATGTTCCAGGCCACGCCCGAGGAGCTCAAGTTGATCCTGATCGATCCCAAGCGGGTTGAGTTCGCCATGTTCCAGGACTTGCCGCACCTCCTGGTCCCGGTCGTCACCGAGTCGGAGCAGGCGACGTCGGCGTTGCGCTGGGCCGTGGCGGAGATGGAGAACCGGTACAAGCTCTTCGCCAGCCACACGGTGCGCAACATTGCCGACTTCAACGACCGGGCGCCCGAGATGGGCCTCGACCGCCTACCCTACATCGTGCTGGTCATCGACGAGCTCGCCGACCTGATGATGGTCGCCGCCGGTGAGATCGAGGAATTGATCTGTCGGGTGGCCCAGTTGGCGCGGGCCGTCGGAATCCACCTGATGGTGGCGACCCAGCGGCCCTCGGCCGACATCATCACCGGACTGATCAAGGCGAACATCCCCTCACGGATCGCGTTTGCCGTGAGCTCCAGCATCGACTCGCGGGTCATCCTCGACGAGACCGGCGCCGAGAAGCTGCTCGGGCGAGGCGACATGCTCTATCTGCCGGTCGAAGCGGGCAAGGCGACCCGTCTCCAGGGCGTCTTCGTCTCCGACCGCGAGATGAAGGCCCTGATCGATTTCTGGAAGGCGCAAGGCAAGCCGCAGTACCAGGAGGAGATCTTCAACGTCGAGGCGACGGTCTCCTGGGTGAAGGAAGGGATGAAGCGCGACCCGCTCTTCGGCAAGGGGGCGCACGTCGTGGCCACCGAGGGGCGCGCCTCGGTCTCACTCCTCCAGCGCAAGCTCAACGTCGGCTACACCCGGGCGGCCCGCATCGTCGACCAGTTGGCGGAGCAGCGCGTGATCGGCCCCTACGAGGGGTCCAAATCCCGCGAAGTGCTGATGAACCTGCTCGAAGTCGACGAGCTGGTCAAGGACCTCGACGAGAGCAACTGACGCGCCCACAATCCCGACAGACAGCTGTCAATACGGCGGGGTAGCATAGCTCCGTGGCTCAAGACTATTCGTTCGACGTCGTCTCCCAGTTCGACCGCCAGGAGCTGGTCAACGCCGTCAACCAGGCGCAGCGTGAGATCACGACCCGGTACGACTTCAAGGACACCGGGGCGAGCATCGACCTGGGGGAGGACGAGATCACCCTCCAGGGCCCGAGCGACTTCAAGCTCAAAGCCATGATCGATGTGCTGCAGAGCAAGTTCGTCAAGCGCAATCTGTCCCTCAAGATCCTCAAGCCGGGCCCGATCGAGCAAGCTGCCAAGGGCAATGTCCGCCAGAAGCTCGAGCTCCAGGAGGGGATCGACGACGAGTTGGCACGGAGCCTGGTGAAGCAGATCAAGCAGATCTCGCCCAAGGTCCAACCGCGCATCCAGGGCGACCTGATCCGGGTCTCCAGCCGGGAGAAGGACCTCCTGCAAACCGTGATCCAGGCGCTCAAGGCTGACGAATCTCCGGTCCCCCTGCAGTTCATCAACTACCGGTGATCGGTGCATACGCCCGGGACAACGGTCGAGCTGGCCACGCAGGTAGGGGAGAGGCTGCGCCAGGCGAGGCGGTCGCTCGCCGTGGCCGAATCCTGCACCGGGGGCCTACTTGGGGCGGCGATCACGGACGTGCCGGGCAGCTCGAGCTACTTTCTCGGGGGCGTGATCAGTTACGCCGACCAGGTGAAGGTGGAACAGCTGGGCGTGCCGCCCGGGACGCTGAAAGCCTATGGAGCGGTCAGTTCGGAGACGGCGTGCGCCATGGCGGAGGGCGTTCGGTCGCTGCTGAAGGCGGACCTGGGCGTCTCGATCACCGGCGTGGCCGGGCCGGCCGCGGAGGGTGGCAAGCCGGTCGGATTGACGTACATCGGGATCGCGACGGACGAGGCCGTACGCGCCTATCACTATCAATGGTCCGGGGACCGCTGGGCAAACCGGCGCGACTCGGTCATCGCCGCGCTGACCCTGTTGGCCGGGGCAGCCGACTCTATGCGTTGACAGTTACACAAATTAGTAGTAGCATGAACGGCAGAGGCCAGGCCGACCACAAGCAAGGGGTTCACTAAATGTCAGAGAAAGATCGTGCACTAACGGCCGCGCTGACCCAGATCGAGCGCTCGTATGGAAAGGGCGCCATCATGAAGCTGAACGATGCCGCGGCCCAGCGTCACGTCGATTCCATCCCCACGGGGGCGATGACGCTCGATCTCGCGCTCGGGGTGGGCGGAATCCCGCGCGGCCGCGTCATCGAGATCTATGGACCGGAATCATCCGGCAAGACGACACTCGCCCTGCACGTCATCGCGCAATCGCAAAAGCAGGGAGGGACCGCCGCCTTCATCGACGCGGAACACGCGCTCGACCCGGTCTACGCCTCCCACATCGGGGTCAAAACCGAGGACCTGCTCATCTCCCAGCCCGACACCGGCGAGCAGGCGCTGGAGATTGTGGACGTCCTGGTCCGCTCGGGCGCGATCGACGTGATCGTGGTCGACTCGGTGGCGGCCCTCGTGCCGAAGGCCGAGATCGACGGCGAGATGGGGGACAGCCACGTCGCGCTGCAGGCTCGCCTGATGTCGCAGGCGCTGCGCAAGCTGACCGGCGCCATCTCCAAGTCGAGCACCTCCGTGATCTTCATCAACCAGCTGCGCGAGAAGGTCGGGATTATGTTCGGCAACCCCGAGGTCACGACCGGCGGCCGGGCGCTGAAGTTCTACGCGTCGATCCGGCTCGACATCCGCAAGGTCGACTCGATCAAGAGCGGCCTCGACGTCACCGGCAACCGGGTCAAGGTGAAGGTGGTCAAGAACAAGGTGGCGCCGCCGTTCAAGTCGGCGGAGTTCGACATCCTCTATAACGAGGGCATCTCCTACTGGGGGAGCGTGCTCGACGCCGGCGTCGATGCCGCCCTGGTCGAGAAGAGCGGCTCGTGGTTTTCCGCCAATGGCCAACGCCTCGGCCAGGGCCGCGAGCAAACGGTCGGATTCCTCAAGGCCAATCCCAAGATCGGCGAGGACATCATCGCGCGGCTGAAGGAAAAGACAGTCGAGAAGGCCGAGAAGCTCGAGAAAACGCTCCAGCCGGCGTGAAGCGGCGGGCGGGGGCTCCGGCCGCCCCCGCTAATCCGGACAGCCCGGACGCCGCCTACGCGGCGGCCATCAAGAAGCTCGCCCGTCAGCCGCAGTCGCGGGCGGCGCTTGGCCAGAAACTGGAGCGGCAGGGGTACGCGGCCGACGCAGTCAGCGAGGCGCTGGACCGTGCCCAGGCGGAGGGCTACCTCGACGACCACGAGTATGCGCAGTCACTGGTCCGCCGTCGCTCCGGCAGCCGTGGCTACGGCTTGATCGCCCAGGAGTTGCGCGCCAAGGGCGTCGAGGATGCGGCCGCCGGCCCTGCCCTGGAGACCGTCGACCGTGAGGCCCAGCTCAGCCATGCCCTGACGCTCGGCCGCAGCCTGCTGGCCCATCGCACGCCGGCCGACCGGCAGGCCCTGCAGGCCTGGGTCGGCCCGCGGCTGAGCCGGCGGGGTTTTGACAGCGGGCTGGTGTATCGCGTCTGCCGCCAATTGGGCGATGAATGGGAGACCGGCGGTCGGTTTGACAGCCCCTAAGAACCCGATTAAGATGGTCAAGATTTTGTCGCCTTGTAACGACTAGTCCCGTCGCGCTCACGCGCGGTGAGAAGAACCTTCACAAGTCCATAGAGCGAGGTGTATTCAATGCCCAACCTATTACTCCTGCTCATAGGGGTCGTGGTGGGTGCGGTTGTGGGCGCGGTCATCGCCTACTTCTGGGTCGGAAACGCCAACCAGCAGCGCAGTGCCGCATCGTCGGTCGAGCGCGACAAGCTGAAGGCCGACACCGATACCCAGGTCAAGGAGATGATCCTCGAGGCCAAAGAGGAAGCTCACCGCATTCGCATGAGCCTGGAGCAGGAAGTTCGCGACGCTCGCGCGGAGATCCAACGTTCGGAGCGCCGCGTGCAACAGAAGGAAGAGTCGATCGACCGCAAACTGGAAGACCTCGAACGCAAAGATCAGGCCATCACGGCGAAAGAGCTGGAGATCGGCCGCACCAGGGAACGCGTCAATGATGTCCTCGCGGAGCAGGTGAAAGAGCTCGAGCGGATTTCCGGGATGACGCGGGCCGAAGCCAAAGCCAGCATCCTGAGCAACCTGGAGAAGGAGCTCAACCAGGAAGTCGCCGAGAAGATCCGCGAGAGCGAGGCCATCGTTAAAGAAGAGAGCGAAAAGCGCGCTCGCAACATCCTGGTGACCGCGATGCAGCGCATCGCCGCCGACCAGACGGCTGAAACCTCCGTTTCGGTCGTCGCCATCCCCAGTGACGAGATGAAGGGGCGAATCATCGGTCGCGAGGGACGGAACATCCGGGCGCTGGAACATGCGACCGGCGTGGACCTGATCATCGACGATACCCCCGAAGCCGTCATTTTGAGCGGTTTCGATCCCGTGCGCCGCGAGGTCGCGCGGGTCGCACTGAACCATCTGCTGGTCGACGGCCGGATCCATCCGGCCCGGATCGAAGAGATGGTGACCAAGGCTCGCAACGACGTCCAGAATCGGATCCGCGAAGAGGGCGAGCAGGCCATGTTCGAGACCGGTGTCACGGGCCTGCATCCGGAACTGGTCAAGTTGCTTGGCACCCTGGCCTTCCGCACCAGTTACGGCCAGAACGTGCTGACCCACAGCAAAGAAGTGTCATTCCTGTGCGCGATGGCAGCCGCCGAAATCGGCGCCGACGTGGCGCTCGCGCGCGAGGCCGGCCTGCTGCACGACATCGGCAAGGCCGTCGACCACGAGGTCGAGGGATCCCACGCCATCATCGGCGGGGAACTGCTCAAGCGGCTCGGACGACCCGAAGCGCTCGTCAACTGCGTGGCCGCCCACCACATGGATGTCGAGCCGACGACGCTCGAGGCGATCCTGACCGTTGCCTGCGACGCCGTGTCCGCAGCGCGGCCGGGAGCGCGACGCGAAACGCTGACCACCTACATCAAGCGTCTCGAGAAACTGGAGGCCATCGCCAACGACTTCGAAGGAGTGGAAAAGTCCTTCGCCATCCAGGCCGGACGCGAAATTCGCATCATCGTCAAGCCGGAGCAGATCGACGACAGCCGGGCGCAGATTCTCGCCCGCGACATCGCCAAGCGCATCGAGAGTGAGCTGCAATACCCCGGTCAGATCAAGGTCACCTTGATCCGGGAGACCCGCATCATCGAATTCGCCAAGTAGGAAAGAGGCGACCCCCCTCGGGGCCGCCTCTTTTTGTTTGCCGAAAACGCAGGCAGCCAGCTAACGTTCCGTTTCATCCAGGTGAAGCCGCCGGGCGGCGACTGGGCCGCATTTGCCTTCCTTGGAGGCCTCGGCGCATTGGCCTTACTCCTTTTGGGCTTCCTCGGAGGCTACACCCTGGGATACGCGCAGCGCAGCCCAGTCGCGCAGACCGTTCAAACCGTGCCGGCGAGCGCCTCCCCATCCCCTGTACCGACGCGTGCCGCGACGCCGAGGGCAACGCCGACGTCTACCCCGACCCCCATGCCCACCCCAACTCCGACGCCGATCACCCTGCCGACGCCCGGTGGAAATGCGACTTACCCGATCTGCTCGTACGCGGACTTCCCACTGTATCCAGGATCGGTGCAGTATCACATCTCGCCGCCCATGCCCAACAGCTGGCAAGTCTTTGGCGTGAACCCGGTGGACGTCGCCAGCTATTACTCGATGGGTGCCTACCAGAAGGCCTGGATCTTTAGCCAGCCCACCGGAAGCACCGATGGCCGGTTCTGGACCCTTCGCTTCACGCACGCTCCCGCGTGCCGCGGGAATCTCAAGATCGAACCGGGCACGGTCTACCAGATGATCACCGACCTGCCCTGACGAGGTAGGCGCGCATCCCCCTACGGAATGCGGTCGCGCCCGATTGGGCCGGGTGCCGGACGTAGACGGCGCCCCGGCCGGCGAGGATCGTCTCGGCGATCCGACCAACGGCGACGAGCGTCACCGGTTCGAGAATCCCGATCAAGCGTTCGAGCAGGACCAGACCCTGCGCAATCTCGCCACGGGTCGGACGCCGGTTGGACAGTGGCCGGCCGGGAGTGAACGGATGGCCGGGGACAGTGTTCCAGAGGATCACCCGCGGTTCGAGCACCGAGCTTCTCGAGGAGGCCGTGGACGATCGTGCCGGACGGCTCGCTCCAACCACGCGGACGGTTCGTGCTGGTCGGCCGGTAGGGCGGACCCCAACGGGCCAGGTCTCGCTCGCTGGTGAAGGCGATCCCGGACCACCGCATCCCCTGGTAGCCAGCCGCCTCGCCCACCGCCAGGACGTCGGCATTGGCGCGCTGGGCGAGGTAGTGGCGGAGGTTGGCCAGCCGGATCGCCGGCGCATCCGGAACGTCGTCGGGTCCGCGGTCGGCATAGGGGTTGAACGTCGCGCCGATCCGGGCCGCAGCGAGGTCGGCGAGCAGGCGGTCGATCGCGGTGGCCTTGTTAGGATGCGGCAGTGCTCGTCACCGTTCTGGCGATTGGCGACATCATCGGGCGCCCCGGTCGCGAGGCGATCGCGCGCCTGCTGCCTTCGCTGCGGCGGGAGTACGCCATCGACCTGGTGGTGGCGAACGGTGAGAACTCCGCCGGGGGCTTTGGGCTGACCCCGAAGATCGCGGACGACCTCTTTGGCCTGGGCATCGACGTACTCACCAGTGGCAACCATATCTGGGACCAGCGCGAGATGATGACCGGCTTCGAGGACCACCGGCCCATCCTGCGTCCGCATAACTACCCGGCCGGCGCTCCGGGTCGAGGCTGGTTCTGCTACGACCTTGGCGAAAAGGGGACGGTCCTGGTCGGCAACGTCCAGGGCCAGCTCTTCATGCCACCGATCGACTCGGCCTTCGGCGCCGCGGACGAGATCCTCCGCCATGGCGAAGCCACCCCGGTTCGCCTGATGGACATCCACGCCGAGGCCACCTCGGAGAAGATCGCGCTGGGCTGGTACCTCGACGGGCGCGCCAGCTTCGTGTTCGGGACCCACACGCATGTTCCCACGGCCGACGCCCGCCTCTTCCCGGGCGGGACCGCCTTCGTCGCCGACCTGGGTATGGTCGGGCCCCGGGATTCCGTGATCGGAATGGACCGCGAAGCGAGCCTGGCCCGCTTTCTGACCGGGGTGCCGCACCGCTTCAAAGTCGCCACGGGACCGGTCCTTTTCAACTCGGTGCTGGCCAGGATCGAGGCGTCCAGCGGGAAAGCGACCTCGGTGGAGCGGGTCGACCGGGAGGTCGAGATTGATTAGTCTCTTGACGGAGGGTAACCTTGGGGTTAAGGTGTCGGGGGCAGGGGGCAATCAGACGTTCGGACACCCCTCGATAGAATTGATGGACATTCTGGAAACCACAACACCACCGCCGTCTAACGGCTCCACGGGGGAGAAGACACTTTCCGCCAGTCCGGCTGCCGGTGCTCCGCGCACGGCACGGGCGGCGATTGAGATCCTGAAGGTCTCCGCGACCTCGAAGCCGGTCGCCGTCGCCGGAGCGATCGCCGGGGTCGTCCGCAGCCAGACCCGGGTCGAGGTCCAGGCGATTGGGGCCGGGGCCATCAACCAGGCAGTCAAGGCGATTGCGATCTCGCGCGGCTATGTGGCCGCCGGCGGCATCGATCTCGTTTGCATCCCCTCGTTCATCGACATCTCGATCGACGGGGAAGAGCGGACCGGGATCCGCCTGCTGGTCGAATCCCGCTAGACTCGTCCGATGCCTGACGCGACGGCACCTCCCCGTTTGCGCGTTCCCGGGGTCCCGCTGATCTTCGAGCCGCACGCCTTCTCCCGTCCGCGCGTACACGGGCGCAAGCGGGCTCCGTCCGGCAAACGATTCCACCTCTGGGTCAGTGGCTGCCAGATGAACGAGTCCGACGCCGACTACCTGGCGCAAGGGATGGGCGCGGCGGGCTTCGAGGCGGTGGCGAGTCTCGACGATGCCGACCTGGCCATCCTCGTCACCTGCTGTGTCCGGCAGAACGCCGAGCAGAAGGCCTACGGCCGCTTCCGCGAGCTGAGGGGCTGGAAGCAGGCGCGACCGGGCCGTGCGATCGCCATGACGGGTTGCATGGCCAATAAAGAGAAGGATCGCCTCTACCAGCGACTCCCCGATCTCGACTACCGCTTCGATATGCGCCAATACGAGGCCTTCATCGAGGACCTCCAGGGCGAGTACGAGACCGATCCGGCACAGACCGGCGGCGCGGTTCTGCAGCACGGCCTGACGGCTTACATCCCGGTGATCTTCGGCTGCAACGAGGTCTGCAGCTTCTGCATTGTGCCGTTCGTCCGTGGCACCGAACGCAGCCGGCCGCTGAGCGACGTGGTCGAGGACGTCCGTCGCTTCGCCGCCCAGGGGGTTCGCGAGGTGACCCTGCTCGGCCAGACGGTGAATTCCTACCGTGACCCGGAGGACGGCGCGGGATTGTCCAGCCTGCTCGAAGCCGTCGGCCAGGTGCCCGGCATCTGGCGGGTACGCTTTCTGACGTCTCATCCTCGCCACGTCCACGATGACCTGCTGCTGGCCATCCGGGACCTCCCGCGCGTCTGCGAGCACCTGCATCTCCCGTTCCAGTCGGGCGACGACGTCATCCTGAAACAGATGCGTCGGCGCTACACCCGCGATGAATATCGAGCCTGTATCGCGCGAGCCCGGGCACTCGTCTCCGATCTATCGGTCTCGACCGACGTGATCGTCGGCTATCCCGGCGAGACCGAGGAGCAGTTCCAGCGGACGCTGAGCCTGCTCGAGGAGATCAAGTTTGACGTGGTCCATATCCAGGGGTTTTCGCCGCGACCGCGGACCACCGCCGCGCGCCAACCGGATGACATCGCGCCGGAGGAAAAGAAGCGGCGGATCAACGTGCTGCTGGGAGCCCAGCGCCGGATCGCCGAGGAAGCCAACCACCGCTGGCTCGGCCGGACCGTCGAGGTCCTCGTCGAGCGCATCGAGGGAGAGGAGATCAGTGGCCGCAGCCGGCAGAACAAAGTCGTCATCGGCCGGGCTCCGCTTGGCGCCGAGGTGGGCACGATCCGCCTGGTGAAGGTCGAGGATGCTACCGCCTGGCAGCTGCGCGGCCAGGTCGTGGCCTGACCCACGGCCCTGAAGCCGGTTCCCGTCCTCGAGCAGTATCAACGGATCAAGCGGGACCACCCGGACGCGATCCTGCTCTTCAGGCTCGGCGACTTCTATGAGACCTTCGGCGAGGATGCCGAGCGGGCGGCCCCCATCCTCGGGATCACGCTCACCGCGCGCGAGCTGGGGAAGGGACACCGGCTGCCGATGGCCGGGATCCCGTACCACGCCACCGAAGCCTATGTCGGCAAACTGCTCCGGGCCGGGCTGCGGGTGGCGGTCTGTGACCAGGTAGAGGACGCGCAGGCCGGCCGCGGGCTGGTGCGCCGCGAAGTGGTTCGCCTGCTCACCCCGGGCACGGTGCTCGAAGAGGCCTATCTGGACGGCTCGAGGAGCAACTACCTCGTCGCCGTCGCGCTCCGCCCCCATCATCACGGGCTGGCGGCTCTCGACTGCTCGACCGGCGAGCTGGCCTTAATTCGAACCGACTCGACCGAGGTCGCCATCCGCGATGAGCTGGCCCGGCTGCGCCCCGCCGAGGTCATTGCCACCGAGTCCGATCGCGCCGTCCTGGAGCCGATGCTGGGCACCATCCCGGTGACCTGGGTCGGCGCGGGCGACTTCGACGCGCGGGCGGCGGTCGACCGGCTGCGGGTGATGCTCGGGGTCGACACCCTGGCCGCCTTCGGCTGCGAAGAATGGCCGGAAGCGCTCGCTGCCGGCCATGCGCTGCTGGCCTATGCCGAGCGGACTCACCTGCAGCTGAAACCCGGCCTGCTTCGCCTCCATGCCGAGCATCCGCAGGCCTTCATGCACCTCGACCCCAGCACCCGCCGCAGCCTCGGCCTCCAGGGCGGCCGCAACGTTCCGCCCGAAGAGAGCCTGCATGCCCTGATGGAGAACGAGACCGTGACCGCGATGGGACGGCGCACGGTCCGGCGCTGGCTCGACCAACCGTTGCGGCTCCGGGCTCGGCTCGAGAGCCGGCTGGAGCGGGTCGAGGCGCTGAGCCGCGATGCCCTCGGTCGAGGTGCCGTGCGCACGGCGCTCGCCGGGATCCCCGACCTGGAGCGGATCCTCGCCCGGGTCGCCCAGGGACTGGCCAGCCCGCGGGAGTTGCGGCAGCTCGCCGGAGGGCTGCAGGCGCTCCCGGCGGTGCACCGCGCCGCCGCCCACTGGGAAGATCTCGCCACGGCACCGCTGCCGCCCGCGGTGGAGGAGTTGGAGCGCGCGCTGCACGCTGCGCTGGTCGAGGACCTGCCCGCCACCCTGCGGGACGGTGGCGTCTTCCGTGCCGGCCACGATGCCGAGCTCGATGGCATTCGCGAAGGGTCGCGGGAAGCTCGGGAATGGATCGCCGCCCTCGAGGGCCGGGAGCGCGAGCGGACCGGCATCCGGTCGCTCCGAGTGGGATTCAACCAGGTGTTCGGCTACTACATCGAGGTCAGCCACGCCAACCGCGAACCGGTCCCGGCGGACTACGTGCGAAAGCAAACGCTGGTCAATGGCGAGCGATACGTCACGCCCGAATTGAAAGAGAAGGAGAGCCTCGTCCTCAACGCGAAGGGGGCGATGGTCGCGCGGGAGCAGGTGCTCTTTCGCGAGCTCGGTCGTCGCGTCACCGATGCCGGCCGGGAGCTGCTCGACGTCGCCGCCTGGCTCGGGGAGCTCGACGCCTTGGCCGCGCTCGCGCAGCTAGCGATCCGCCATCGCTGGGTCCGCCCGGAGCTGGCCGACGAGCCTGGCATCCGGATCGTCGGCGGCCGCCACCCGCTGGTCGAGCTGGCACTCGGTCCCGGACGGTTCGTGCCGAACGACCTGCGGCTCGGCTCACGGGAGGCGCGGATCATCCTGCTCAGTGGTCCCAACATGGCGGGTAAGTCAACCTATCTCCGGCAGGCCGGCATCATCGTGCTGCTGGCCCAGGTCGGAAGCTTTGTCCCGGCCGAGTCGGCGGTTATCGGCGTGTGCGACCGGATCTTCACCCGCGTCGGCGCGCACGACGAGCTGGCGCGCGGGCTCTCCACCTTCATGGTCGAGATGGTGGAAACCGCGCACATCCTCGCCCATGCCACCCCACGCAGCCTGCTGATCTTCGACGAGGTCGGTCGCGGCACGAGCACCTACGACGGGGTCAGCATCGCCCAGGCGATCCTCGAGTACCTGCACGATGCGCCGCACCTGCGCTCGCTGACGATCTTCGCCACCCACTACCACGAGCTGACCGCGCTGAGCGAACGGCTCCCCTCGCTGGCCAACTACCGGATGGAGGTCCGCGAGGAAGGCGAGCGAATCGTCTTCCTGCACCAGGTCGTCCGGGGCGGCGCCGATCGCAGCTACGGCATCCACGTGGCCGAGCTGGCCGGGATCCCGCGCCAGGTGGTGCTTCGGGCGCGCCAGGTCCTCGGGGAGCTCGAGGGACAGCGGCCCCTGGAACGGCCGGCGGCCAGCGCCCAACTGCAGCTGCCGATCGACCACCCTATCGTCCAGGAACTGCAACAACTCGACCTGGAGCGGATCTCGCCGCGCGAGGCGCTCGAGAAGCTGTTCGCCTGGCAGGGACAGCGTGCCCAGCCCTGATCTGATCGGCGACCGGATCGCGGTGCTGCCGCAGGCGGTGGCGGACGGAATCGCCGCCGGCGAGGTCGTCGACCGGCCCGCCGCCGTCGTCAAGGAGTTGGTCGAGAACGCCGTCGATGCGGGCGCCCGACGGATTGACATCCGGGTGCGCGACGCCGGCCAGAGCCTGATCGAGGTGGTCGACGACGGCCGCGGGATGCGGCCTGAGGACCTGCAACTGGCGTTCCGGCGGCACGCCACCAGCAAGATCCGCTCCCTCGAGGACATGCGCGCCGTCCGCACGCTTGGCTTCCGCGGCGAGGCGCTCGCGAGCATTGCCGCCGTGGCGAACGTCGAGGCGGTCAGCCGGTCGCGCGATGGGGGAGGAGAGGGGGCTCGGATGGCGATCGAGGCGGGCCGCGTGACGCATAGGGGCGCCCAGGGAAGTCCGGTGGGCACGCGCGTCTCCGTGAGCCGGCTCTTCTTCAACACGCCGGCTCGCCTGAAATTCCTCAAGCAGCCCGCCACCGAGAACGGCGTCATCACCCGGCTAGTCACCGAGCTGGCCCTGGCCAACCCGACCATCGCGATGCGCCTCGACATCGACGGCCGGCGGGTCGTCGAGACCCATGGCGAGGGGGACCTGCGCACGACCTTTGCGGCGCTGCACGATCCGGCCCTGGCGGGCGCGATGCTGGCGATCGACGAACCGCCCGTGCACGGTTTGATCAGCCCGCCGGCGCTGCATCGACCGACGCGTGATCACGTCATCATCCTGGTCAACGGCCGCCGGATCCATCACCGCAACCTGTCCTTCGCGCTGGAGCAGGCGTACCGCGGCTTGCGCGAGCCGGACCGGTACCCGCTCGCCGTCCTCGACCTTCGGGTCGATCCGGCGGAGGTGGATGTCAACGTGCATCCGACCAAACGCGAGGTGCGCTTCCGCAACGAGGGGTCGATCTTCGCCGCGATCGAGCGAGCCGGCTATCATGCGCTGCGCCAGAGCCCCGCGTACGAGCTCGGCTCGGGCTCCGACAGAGGAGCGCTCGAGCTTCGTGAAACCTCCACGTTCATCTGGCCATCGACGACCGGTACCAACCCACAGGCGACACCGACCTACGCCGCATCGCCCCAGGTCTTGCCCCCGCTGCAGTATGTCGGCCAGTTGCTCACCGGCTATCTGGTGGCGGAAGCCCCGGGCGCGGCCGTTCTGATCGACCAGCATGCGGCGCATGAGCGCGTCCTCTTTGATCGCATCCTGCGTCGCCTCGAGGACCATCGCCCGTCAAGCCAGATGTTTCTCATCCCACACGTCGTCGAGGTCTCAGCCCCGCAGGCAGCGGCCTTCGACCAGCATCATGCCTGGCTGCAGTCACTGGGCTTCGAGGGCGCCGGCTTCGGCGCGGAGCGCCTGCGCCTGACGGCAGCGCCGGCTGAGCTGCCCGAGAGCCGGATCAACCAAGTCCTCAGCCGCGTGCTGGACGACCTGGGCGCGGAACGCAGCCCCGACCGCCGGCTGCGCGAGACCGCGGCGCTGATCGCCTGTCACAGTGCCGTCCGCTTTGGCGATTCGATGGAACCCGAGGCCGCCCGCCAACTGCTCCGGTCCCTCACTGAAACGGCGGAGCCGATCAGCTGCCCGCACGGTCGACCCACGACCCTGATTCTTCCCGACCACCAGCTGCGGAGGCTCTTCAAACGTCCGTGACGTCCCGCCTCGTGGCGGTGGTCGGGCCAACGGCCAGCGGGAAGACGGCATTTGCCATCGAACTGGCCGTGCGGCTTGGTGGCGAGATCCTGTCGGTCGACTCGCGCCAGGTCTACCGCCGTTGCGACATCGGGACCAACAAGCCAACCGCCGAGGAACTCCGCGGCCTGCCCTGCCATCTGATCGATCTGGTCGAACCGAATGAGGCCTTTACGGTTGCCGACTACGTGCCGCGCGCCCGGGCAGCGCTCGCGACCGTATGGGACCATAACCGGCTTCCGGTGCTCCAGGGCGGGACTGGCCTTTACGTCCGGGCGCTGCTCGACGGCTGGAACCTTGCCGATGCACCGCCAGACCCGGACCTGCGTGCCACGCTCGAGCGGCGACTCGAGCGCGAGGGGGCGGCGGCCCTCGACCAGGATCTGCGACGGATCGACCCGGTGGCGGCCGATCGCGCGCAGCGCAATCCGCGGCGGATGATCCGCGCGCTCGAGATCCATGCCGTGACCGGCGAGCCGCCGAGCCTGGCCCGGCGCGCCAGCCCGCCGGCCTGGACGGTGACGTTGCTCGGCCTGGACGTGCCACTGGCGGAGCTTGACCGGCGAATCGAGCGGCGGGTAAGACGGATGGTCGACGACGGATTCGTCGACGAGGTGGCGCGGATCCGGCGGGATTTCCCCGGCGCCGATTTTCGCCGCCTCGGGCATGGCTACCCTGAGATCGCTGCCTATCTGAATGGAACCCTGACCCTGGACGCGGCCATCACCTCGACCGTCCTCCAGGTCCGGCAGTACGCCAGGCGCCAGCTCACCTGGTTTCGGGCCGACGCGCGCGTGCAGTGGATCGCGCCGGAGATCGAGCTGGGCCTCACCCGTCTGGGCGCCGGTATCATGGGAAGCGAGGCGAGTTGATCCGGAATTCCAATGGCGCGCAGGAGCGCGCGTTTCTCATCTCCCTCGACCACGAAGGCCAGGGACTGGCGGCGGTCGAAGAGCAGATGCTCGAACTGAGCGAGCTGGCGCGCACGGCCGGCGTGACCGTCGTCGGCACCGAGACCCAGCGCCGGCAGCGGCCTGATCCGGCCCTCTTTCTCGGCAAGGGCAAGGTGGAGTCGCTCCACGAGCGCAAGCATGAGTCGGATTTCAACCTGGTCGTCTTCAATGAGGAACTCTCGCCGCGCCAGCAGCGGAACCTCGAGAAAACCCTCGACGTCAAGGTGATCGACCGGACCGAGCTGATCCTCGATATCTTCGCGAAGCGGGCGCGCACGAAGGAAGGCCGGCTGCAGGTCGAGTCGGCGCAACTGCATCACCTGCTGCCGCGCCTGCAGGGGGGCCGGGATCTCTCACGGCTCGGCGGTGGCGTCGGGACTCGCGGACCGGGCGAGCAGAAACTTGAAAGTGACCGGCGGCGCATTCGCCATCGGATCCGCGAGCTGGACCGCGACATCAAGGAGATTCGCAAGCAGCGGGCGCTGCGGCGCCAGGGCCGGCGGCGGGCCGCTTACCCGGTGGTCGCCATCGTCGGCTACACCAACAGCGGAAAGTCCACCTTGCTCAACGGGCTGGCCGATTCGCAGGTCGTCATGCAGGACGCGCTCTTCGTGACACTGGACCCGACGACCCGACTCGTCAAAATGCCAAACCGTCGCGAGGTGCTCTTCACGGACACGGTCGGGTTCATCCAGAAACTACCGACGGACCTGGTGGCGGCCTTCAAGTCGACGCTCGAGGAGGTCCAGGAGGCTGACCTGCTGGTGCATGTCCTCGACGCGACCCGCTACAACGGCCGTGACCAGATGGAGGCCGTGCACGAGATTCTCGAGGACCTCGAGGCGATGGACAAGCCCAAGGTGCTGGTGCTGAACAAGGTCGACCAGCTCAGCGCCGGCGCGCTGGAAGCCCTGCTCGCCGAGGACTGGTCACCGTATCTAGCGGTCGTGCCGATTTCGGCGCTGCGCAAGCAGGGCCTCAAGGAGCTCGGCGACGCGGTCATCAGGCAACTGCCCGGCGACCTCGTCGAGATCGTGATCCTGTTGCCCTACACGGAGAACGCGCGCCAGGCCGAGTTTCATGCCCAGGGCAACGTCGCCGCGGTCGAGTACCGCCCCGACGGGGTCGCGATGCGCGGCCAGCTACCGCGGCGTCTGCTGTCGCGCTTCGAACCCTTTCTGGAGCGGCCGGTCGCTTAGTTACCGCAGGATACGGACCACGGCGACGACCTGGCCCTCCAGCTGACCAGTCGTGGTGTAGATCGGCTCGAAGGCGGCGTTCTCCGGCTGCAGGCGGACGCGGTTCGCCTCGCGGTAGAGGCGCTTCACCGTGGCCGTCGACTCGTTTGTCTGATCGTCCTCGAGACGAGCGACGACGATGCTGCCATTGGGCGCATCCTTGCCCGGGCGAACGACGACGAAATCGCCCTGCAGAATGCCCGCGTCTTTCATGCTGTCGCCGTGCACCTCGAGGGCGAAGGCGTTCTCGGAGCCCACCAGTTCCTGGCTCAGCACGATATGGTCCTCGATGTTTTCTTCCGCGAGGATGGGGGTACCGGCCGCGACGCGGCCGATCAACGGGACGGCGATCACCTTACTCAGCTTCGCTTGGACGTCATCGAAATCGACGACCTCGATGGTGCGCGACTTGGTCGGGTCACGACGGATGTAGCCCTTGCGCTCGAGGGTGTTGAGGTGGTTCTGGACCGTCGAGCTGGAGGAGAGACCGACCGCTTCCCCAATCTCCCGGACGGTCGGCGGGTAGCTGCGGATCTTCTGCCGAAACTTGAGGTACTCCAGGATCTCCCGCTGCCGACTCGTCAACGGCTCCGGCATGTCGTCCCCTCCCTTGTACGCCGATGTCGACGGCCAAGAGCCGATCATCTCGCCCCGACTGGTGGCTGGCACCGGCAGGCCAAACGGGGGAGGGGAGGGGTTCTCAAGCCGCGATCACAGCATGGTAGCACAGGCTTTTGGACCACTTCAGCGACGTCCGCGCGGATGCCGTCAGACCATGAGGGCGGGATCCAAAGCTGCAAAACGGGCGTATCCTAGCACATCTGTTCGGCCACTGCAAACAGTTGTTCGCTACGTCTTGACACGAACAAGCGTTCGTGCTAGCGTGGCTCGCGAACACATGTTCGCCCAGGACCGAGCCATCTTGACATACCCGCGACCGCAGTCCCGAAGTCGCGGCTACGGGCGGATCATCCTGCTCGCGATCGGCTTGCTGCTGGCGTCCGCTCGCCTCGCCTATGGCAGCGGATCGGCGCCGGTCGACCGGGTGGTGGTGGCACCAGGCGATAGCGTCTGGACGATCGCCGCCACGCATTACCCGGGGGATCCGAGGTCCCATGTCGACGCGATTCTCGCCGCCAATCACCTCAGCTCGCCCGGCCTCATCCCCGGACAGTCCCTGCTCCTGCCGCAGAACTGAATCGCCGCCTTCTAGGATGAGTACATCGCTCGTCAGTCTCGCGTCGCTCCTCAACAGCTTTGAGCCCATGACGCCCCAGGTCCGGGTCGCCGCAGTCGCCGTCCGCGCGCGACAGCTACTCGTCGTCGAGCATCGAAAGCGCGGCCAGCGTTACTGGGTCCTGCCGGGCGGCCGCCTTGAGGCGGGCGAGACACTCGTCAGCGCCCTGCGGCGGGAGCTGCAGGAGGAACTGGGCCTGGTGGCCGACATCGGGCCATTACTGGCCATCTACGAGACGCTGGCGCCGGACCGGCACACGGTGAACCTGGCGTTTGCCGTCGAGGTCGGTCGCCAGCAGCCCACAATCGATCGCGACGACCCGGTGCTGGCCGGCTGGCAGTGGATGACCTTGCCCCGTCTGCATCATGTCGACTTCCGTCCGCCGATCGCCCCGGTGTTGAACGACATCATCGCCGGCGAGGACCGCCGCGGCCCGGTTCGGATCCTCGGGGATACCTGGACGGCTGATCGGACCTGACGCGGAAGGGCTGGGGGAGCCTGAACGGCGCCCGATTACTGCCCAGCCGCTACGTCAGTAATTGCTGATTTTGCGACGCAACCCGAGGGAGTCGATGTGAGCCTAGAGGTGTGACTGGACCACGCTGGCCAGGCTGGGCCCGATGTCCGGTACGGCCGAGGTGACGAACAACAAGGCCAGCAGGACCACCATCAAGACGGTCGTGACCCGGTAGGTGACGGCCCGCTCCACATGATCGCCGTCCTCGTCCGACGCCGCCGGCTCGCCGGCCTGCACCAGGGCGCGCATGTCGTTGACCAGGGTGTCGGTCTGGCTGGCCGCTCGAAGATTCGTTGGCGTCGGCCCGATGCTCATGCAACCGTCTCCTGCGCCCGCTGAAAGGCAGCCCGTGGCGAGCGCGTCGTGGGCGCCGCCGCCAGGCCACCGGCGAAGAGCAACCCCAGCCGCTCGGCAAGCAGCTCGAGGACCAGGGTTTCGGCCGCCGAGAACCCACGCGAGTCACGCCGGCCGGCCTGCAGCGTCCCTGTGACCCCGGCGCACTGCAGCGGCACGACGACCGCGTGGCGCAGCCCAGCGGTCATGCAAAACAGATCTTCGGGTCGACGGCCCGTGATCGCCTCGCGGACGACTCGACCCGCAACGACCGCCTCCGCCGTCCGCGTCCCCGCCAGCGCCATGGTTGGCGGCGCATAGCTGGCGAGGGTGTCGCTCGACCCGACGACCAGCTCGATCTGGTCGCCATCGACCCACTCAAGGTGCACGCTGCTGATGCGGAGGACGCCGGCCAACTCCGGGAGGAGCGCGTCGAGCGCGGCCGCGTGATCGCTGGCGTAGGTGGTCACCACCCCGGCAAGCCGGTTCGCCTGCTCCATGGCCAGCTGGCGGTTGCGCCGGTCATCGAGCGCGTGGAGCCGGGCCAACGCCACGGCCGCCTCGTCGGCGACTCCCCGGACCAGGTTGCGCGTACCGGCATCAAAGACGTCCGATCCGGCGCCGACCGTGATCAGGCCCACTGGCTCACCGTCCACCAGCATCGGCTGGATCAGCGTGAGCGCGCCGGTTGCCGTGCCGGGCACGGGGCCGGTGATCAGCAGCGGCTCGCTGCGGTCGGCTCCGAAGGTCGGGGTGAAGGTGGCTACCGGGCGCTCGCCCACGCCCAGGCCGCTCCAGCGAGCGGCGCGGAATTCGTCCGTCGCCGCCTCATGCAGCCAGAACGTCCAACCGGCCCCGGGCACGAGCGGCCCGGCCAGGGAGGCAAGCTGCGAGACGATGGTCTCCTCGTCTTTCGCTCGCGCCAGCGCCGAGATCAGCCCGCTCAGCCAGGTCTGCCGATCGAGCCGAGCCTGGGCGGCGCGGGAGGCCCCCTGCACCTGCTGGACGACCAGCATTATGGTGAGCACGGCGAAGCCGTCGAGCACACGCGAGAACAGCGAGACCGAGGCGAGCGCATCGAACGGAATCAACAGCATGAGGCCGGCCGGTAGCGCGCGCGGGTCGCTGAAGCGCACCGCGATGCGGGCGGCAACCGCGAACACGAGCAGGTGGGCGTAGCCGACATAGGGCGCCGACAGTTGGCCGAGGACGAGCACGATCGCGGCATCGGCCACCGTCAGCAGGACGCGCCTTCCAGGCACCGTCCGGCGCAGCCGGGCGAGCTCCGCATACAGATAGAGGTATGCGACCGCGGCCAGCCCGGCCGCATAGCGGGTCGTCAGCGGGACCGTGGGTAGGGCCACGATGCCGGCAGTGACGCTGAAGACCGCGACCCAGAGCGTCAGGGTAAAGACGAACTCGCCACGCACGAGACCAGGGACGGCGAGGCGCCAGTTGCGTAGCTCGGTGGCGAGCGCGATCCAGGCCCAGCGGGCGGTCTGCTGCCAGTCGCCATCGGGGCGCTGCCAGGTCGAGGTCGGACGCATGACTGCCGCAGCCTGGTTCCGCCGCGACTTCAATCGCCGCAGGTCGGCCGCGCTGAGAGGTTGCCCTTCCACCATCGAGAAGTGTGGCAAGCCAACGCTACGGCCGCCGCCGCAGTCCAGCGACGTTCGCTTACGAACGGTGTAACGGCCGGCCCGAATACCGCACGAGAGCCGGGAAAGTGGGGCTCCTAAGCTGAGCAGATGCCCTCCTCCCCCACCGCCCGGGCCTGGCTCAGCATGGCGGTGCAGTCGCGGGCCGGCGGCCTGGACGCGGCCACGGCCCGGCGCTGGCTGGCAGACCTGCCACCCGCGGCCGGCTATCGCGTTACCGTCCGGCCCTTGCGCTACCGGCGAGCGCCGCACCTTGCCGCCGTCTGCTGGTACGAGGACCGATTGATCGAGCTCCAGGTGCCCGAGCCGTTCCGGGCCTGGAGCGAACCGGTCTATCACCGGGCGCATCGGAAGCCGGGCGCGAAGCTGGCCTTCTCCTGGGAGAAACAGACCGTCCGATTCCGAACGCGGCGCGAGGTCGTGCGCTTCCTCTACTGCCATGAGTTCTACCACTGGTACCTGCGCGAGGTGCGTCACCGAAAGGCGGCCGCGGAGACCGCCTGCGACCGCTTCGCCCTGACGCAGTTCCGACGTCGACACCTCGGGGTCGATTGGCCGGCCCTGCTGCCCGGCTACACGATGCCCAACACCCGCCGGCTGTCGCGCAGCGCCTGACCCTCGGCGGCGAGCCGTCAAGAGCCAGCGCGTTATACTGACCTGCGTTATGCCATCCCGCGTAAGCCGGGCGCGGAACCCGTTCCGCTTCGGACGGATCGTTTCCGGGGATGCCTTTACCGATCGCGAAACGGACCTGATGGTGCTGGAGCGGGAGCTCCGCGACGGCCAAAACGTTTTGATCGAGGCGCCTCGCCGCTTCGGCAAGACCTCGCTGATCCTCGAGGTCAAGCGGCGGTTGGAGGCCGACGGGATCCCGGTCGCCTACCTCGATTGCATGCTGGTCCCCTCGCGAGCCCGGCTGGCGGATCGGCTGGCGTCGGCCTACCTGCAAGCATTCAGAAGCCCGGCCCAGCGAGCCGAGGATTGGGTCGTGCAGCACCTGCGCGCGTTTCGCGTCCGGCCCTCGCTGAGCTTTGACGACCAGGGCCACACGCAGCTGACCTTTGAAGCCGGGAGCGCCGGCAGCCCCAACCTCGACGCCCTGCTGGAGCAACTCTTCAGTGAGCCGGAGACGATCGCGCGCGCGCGCAAGGGCCGGCTGGTCGTCGTCCTGGATGAGTTCCAGGATTTGATGGAGCTCGGGCCGACCCTGCTGCGCTTGCTGCGGGCGGTTATCCAGACGCAACAGCACGTCAGCTACGCCTTTCTGGGTTCGCGGCAGGCGCTCTTGCGCAAAGCGGTCCACGATCGGACCGCGCCGCTCCTGAAGATTGCCCGTCCTTATCCACTCGGTCCCCTCCCCAGGCAAGAGTTCGGCGACTTTCTCTCGGCGCGCTTTAAGAGCAGCGGGCGTCCGATCCCGCGGAACGCGGTCGATGCGCTGATCGACTTTACCCGCGGCCATCCCAACGACACCCAGGAAGCGGCGCACTTTCTCTGGGAGGTCGCGCTCCTGCCTCTCTCCGCCGAGGAGCTCGTCTCCACGGCGATCGACCGGGTGCTCGACGCCGAGGCGGCGCAGATGACCGTCCTCTGGCACGATTCGGCCCCGGCCCAGCGCAACCTGTTGACCGCCCTGGTCGAGTGGGGCGGCCGCAACATCTATAGCGAGGCCTACCGGCGGCACGCCAACCTCGGGCCGGCGACCACCGTCCAGCGAGCCGTTCAGACGCTGCTCGAGCGCGAACTGGTCGACCTCGAGAGCACCGGCGCGTACGTGATCAAGGAGCGCTTCTTCGAAGAGTGGATCCGCCGGCGGATCGTGCGGGGCGAGCTCTAGGGACCGATCGCGCGATCCAGGGAAGCGCGCCGTACAATCGCGGAAGCAGCGTGCCCACCGCTTCCTCCACGTCCCCGCCGCAGGCACCCGCGATTCCAGCCGCGCTGCAGACGCGCGTGCGCACCTTCCTGGAGGTCTGCGAGATCGATCGCAACCTCAGCCCGCTGACCATCCGCCAGTACGAGCTCTACCTCGATCACCTGCTCACCTATCTCAGCCAGCGACACCCGCAGGTCCAGGATCTCACCGATCTCGATCCGGACGCCGTGCGCGCCTACAAGCTGGCCCTGGCACGACACCTCAACGCCCGCACCGGCCGGCCGCTCGCCCGCGCCACCCAGACCTACTTCTTGATCGCGCTGCGCTCTCTGCTCCGGTACTGGGCGATGCAGGGGCTGGAGGTGCTCGCGCCCGATCGGGTCGAGCTGGGCAAGGCGCAGTCCCGCTCCTTGAAGTTCCTCGATCCGGACCAGATGCAGCGGCTGCTGAGCGCTCCCGACGTCACCGATGAACTCGGCCTTCGCGATCGAGCCGTCCTCGAACTGTTCTTCAGCACCGGGCTGCGGGTCTCGGAGCTGGCCCGGCTCAACCGCGACGATGTCAATTTACGGACGCGTGAGTTCGGCGTGGTCGGCAAAGGTCGCAAGACCCGGATCGTCTTTCTGACCGAGGCCGCCGCGACCTGGGTGGAGCGATATCTGGACTCGCGTGGCGACCGCTGGAAGCCGCTCTTCACCCGCACCCGGGGCGAGCGCGATCCCAGCCAGGACGGCCTGCGGATGCGCATGTCACCACGGTCCATCGAGCGCATCGTGGAGAAGTACGTCAAGGCCGCCGGCCTTGCGGTCGATGCGACGCCGCACACGCTGCGGCACTCGTTCGCGACCGACCTGCTCTCCAACGGGGCCGACCTCCGGGCCGTCCAGGAGATGCTCGGGCATGCAAATCTCAACACCACGCAGATCTACACCCACGTCACGAATCCGCAGCTGCGCGCGGTGCACCGCAAGTTCCACAGCGGCAATCGCGCCTGATCCACTGCTAGCATCAACGCCATGACTAACACGCGACAGCGGCTCGCGGGGAGCGAGCTGGATTTCTATCCGCTGGATCGGGTGGCCGAGTTCGGCGGCGATCCGGGACGGCTCCCGATGACGATCAAGATTCTCCTCGAAGGCCTGCTGCGCGAGCGTGACGGGCGCGGTTCCGAGGTGAGTGTCAACGCCCTGGCTCGCTGGCCCCAACCGGCGCCCGATGACGCCGAGGTGCCGTTCAAGCCCTCCCGCGTGCTGCTGCAGGACTTCACCGGCGTGCCCGCCGTCGTCGACCTGGCCGCGATGCGCTCCGCGATGCAGCGCGCCGGCAAGGATGCGGGCCAGATCGACCCGCTCGTTCCGGCCGATCTCGTCATCGATCACTCCGTCCAGGTCGATGCCTTCGGCACCACCGCCGCCTACGCGCGGAATATCGAGCGCGAGTACGGCCGCAACGGCGAGCGCTACGCGCTGCTGCGCTGGGCGCAGCAGGCCTTTCACAACTTCAGCGTCGTGCCGCCCGGCATGGGGATCTGTCACCAGGTGAACCTGGAGCGCCTGAGCCGCGTGGTGCAGGTGCGCGAGGACAAGCAAGGACGCTATGCGATCCCCGATACCCTGGTCGGCACCGACTCGCACACCACGATGGTCAACGGCCTCGGTGTGCTCGGTTGGGGCGTCGGCGGCATCGAAGCTGAGGCCGCGCTGCTGGGCCAGCCCATGTTCCTGCCGCCGCCGGTCGTGGTCGGCGTTCGCATGACGGGCGCGCTGCGTCCCGGCGCCACCGCCACCGACCTGGTCCTCACCCTCACCGAGATGCTGCGCGCGCATGGCGTGGTCAACAAGTTCGTCGAGTTCTGCGGCGCCGGTCTCTCCAGTCTTTCCGTCCCGGACCGTGCCACGCTCTCCAACATGTGCCCCGAGTACGGCGCGACCTCGTCCCTCTTCCCGGTCGACCACCAGACCTTGCGCTACCTCGAAACCACCGGGCGCGAACCGGCCTTGATCGAGCTGGTGGAGCGCTACACGCGGGCGCAGGGTCTCTTTAGGACGGACGACATGCCGACGCCGGCCTTCAGCGAGCTCCTCGATCTTGATCTCGGCGCGGTCGAGCCAAGCCTGGCAGGGCCCAAACGACCGCAGGACCGGGTGGCGCTGCCCGGCGTCTGGAAGAGCTTCACCACCGCCTTTGCCCTCGACGAAAAGCCGAAAAACCACGACATCGCACGCTTCGATGCCGAGGGCGGCGAGGCTGACCGGCTCGGCCAGCACGAGCATGCCACAGCGGTCATGGCCCGGCCGGCGCAGGACGTGCGGGACGGCTCGGTCGTGATCGCGGCAATCACCAGTTGCACCAATACGTCCAATCCCTCGGTCATGATCGCCGCCGGGCTGCTGGCCAAGCGCGCCGTCGAGCGCGGCCTGCGCGTCGCGCCGACGGTCAAGACCAGCCTGGCGCCGGGCTCGCGAGTCGTCACCGACTATCTCAAGGCCGCGGGACTGATGACCTACCTCGAGCAGCTTGGCTTCTACCTGGTCGGGTACGGCTGCACCACCTGCATCGGCAACAGCGGACCGCTCGCCAGCGCCGAGGTCGAAGCGGCGGTCGAGCGGGAGAAGCTCAACGTGGTCGCGGTGCTGAGCGGCAACCGCAACTTCGAAGGCCGCATCCATCCGCTGGTCAAGGCCAGCTACCTCGCCTCCCCGCCGCTGGTGGTCGCGTATGCGCTGGCGGGCGATATCCGGCGCGACCTGTCGACGGAACCCCTCGGCAAGGATCGCAGCGGCAAGGATGTCTTGTTGTCCGAGCTCTGGCCATCCGCCGAGGAGGTCAACGAGGCGATCCGGACCTCGCTGCGGATGGAGATGTACCAGCGCGAGTACGAGCACATCTTCGAGGGGGACGAGAACTGGCAGCGGATGGCGGCCCCCACCGGTCCCCTCTACCGCTGGGACCCGGCCTCGACCTACGTGCAGGAGCCGCCGTATTTCGAGGGGATGCAGGCCGAGCCCGCGTCGCTCACCGACGTGGTCGGGGCACGCGCCCTGGTGATCGTCGGCGACTCGGTCACGACCGACCACATCTCCCCCGCCGGCAGCATCCCCCCGGAGAGCCCGGCGGGCGGCTATCTGCTCGAGCACGGCGTCCCGCGCCCGGAGTTCAACAGCTATGGGGCCCGCCGCGGGAACCACGAGGTGTTGGTGCGCGGAACCTTTGCCAACATCCGGCTCCGCAACCAGCTGACCGCGCGGGAGGGCTACTGGACCGTGCACCTGCCGGAGAAGACCGAGCTGACGATCTTCGAGGCCGCCGAGCGCTATCGCGCCGAGGGCGTGCCCTTGATCGCGATCGCGGGCAAGGAGTACGGCTCGGGAAGCTCGCGCGACTGGGCGGCCAAGGGGCCGCTCCTGCTAGGCGTGCGGGCCGTGATCGCGGAAAGCTTCGAACGAATCCATCGCAGCAACCTGGTCGGAATGGGCGTGCTGCCGCTGCAGTTCCAGCCTGGCGAATCGCTGCGCACGCTCCAGCTCACTGGCCACGAGCAGTTCACCATTCATGGATTGAGCGCCGGGTTGGCGCCCCGTCAGCAGATCGAGGTGGAAGCCAAAAGCGACGATGGCAAGGGCCGCCGCTTCACCGTCACCTGCCGGCTCGACAACCAGACGGATGTCGACTACCTGCGCCACGGCGGTGTGCTGCCCATGGTGCTCCGCGAGCTGATGACGCGCTAGCGGGTGAAAACAGCCAGCTCAGACAGGGTATTGACGTCCCGGAAGGGCAAGGCGGTCTCGGTGTTCGTTTTCAGGTTGTAGGCAAAGGACTTGCCGGTCGTCGTGGTCGGGCCACCCAGGCATTCACTCGTGCAGGCCTGCTCCTCTAAGTACCAGATGGTGTCGGGTGCCACCGAGATCGGATGCGAGCGGAGCTGGGTCGAGGTCGCGCTCACCTGGTGCCCGGTCAGGTCATAGAGGCGAACATGCGGAGCGGAGCGCGCATCCAGGTCGGTGAAGGCGATGGTCTTGCCATCCAGGGTGACCGCGGGATCGTACCAGCGGAGGCCGGCAACCAGCGTCCCAACCGAGGTCGCCGCGGCGTCCCAGGAACGCACGCCTGACTGGTCGCGGTAATAGAGTCGATCGCTGCCGCGAGCCCAGACCGCCATGGTAGCGTTCGTGCTGGTCCCCGAGGGTGGAACGAAAGCGACCGTGTCGTCTCCCGTCCGCAGGACCAGGAACTGCCCGGTTTCGGGCGATTGGGCCTGGTTGCCGAGGTAGGTATCGACCATCAGCAGGAAGTGGTCGTCGGGCGCGTACTCGAGCCGCACTTCGTCATCACGAGCGACGCCCCGACCCACAATGGCATTGAGGTTCAGCAGCGCGTCCTGGCCACTGGTTCGGACATGGAGCGTCGCCTTGCCGGCCGTGGTGTCGTGCTCCAGGTACGCCAGCCGCGATCCGTCGTGGCTGTAGGCGAAGGCGGGAATGTAGCCGGCCGATGAAACCTCCGCCGTCGTGGCGTGTGAGCTGAGGTCGAAGCTCATGATCCGGCTGGTTCCCTGGTTGCTGGCGTCGATGTAGGCGATCCGCTGGGCCGAGATGAAGCGCGGTTCCGGCGGGGGCCCGGCAGGGAGCGAGACCAGCCGCTGGGGCGCGTTGCTCGCGGAGTCATAGAGGAAGATGTCGTTCGCGCTGGTGCTGGACGCCGTGAAGAGGACCCGGTAGCCGGCGGACGCCGTCGCGGTTGGCGTGGCAGAACTGGAAATCGCCACCGGGCTCGCGGTTGCACTCGGGGGCGCGCTGGAGGGTCCCGCGCAGGCGGAGAGAGCCAACAGCGAAGTTACGGAAAGGTAACGAAATGGTGGCACCCGGTCGGTCAGATTCAAGCTCTGGCGATTGTAGCCGGTTAACGGCCAATAAACGAATGACTTCACTCGTTAAACGTGAAGGGCACAGCTTCGCGCGCTTTCTTACGTTGTGATGGGTGTACCGACGGTGCCACGTTGCATCGTTGGAGACTTTTTTGATGCCAACTGCAAGGTCTTTTGTAAGGCGCCATCCGCGCCGACGCGGGCAAACGCTGACCGAATTTGCCCTGGTCGTGCCGGTATTGCTTGTGTTGGTCATGGGCGTGCTCGACGCGGGCCTGCTCATGTTCAGCGTCGGCACGGCTCGGTACGCCGCCGCCGAAGGCTCGCGGGTGGCGGCGCAGCTCGGCAATGTCTCTGGTACCGATGCCCAGGTACTGCAAACGATCCGTGGGACTGTCAACGGAACTCAGCTCTTTTCCGTGGACGAGATCGACATCTACAAGCTGACCCAGGATGTGCAGGGGAATCTGACGCCGGACGCGTCCCGCTTCAACCGCTACAAGCTCGACGGGACGGCGATGGGTCCGCTGACCTACCCGGCCTCGGGCCGCAACGTCGGCAATGGGACCAGCGACTTCATCGGCGTCACGATCAAGTACACGTATACCTGGAAGGCTGGGTTCTTCGCTCCGCTTGGTCCGCTGAAGACCACCGCCGTATCCGAGGTCCGCTTGGAGCCGCAGAGTTACTGATGAAAAACCTTACCCGTCGTTCCCAGAAGCGCGGCCAATCGCTGGCCGAGATGGCCGTGGTCATCCCGGTCCTGATGTTTCTGCTGATGGGCGGATTCGATGCCACCGTCATGATCTCTGACAAGATCACGGCCGGCTACGCGGTGCGCCAGGGCGCGCGCCTCGCGGCGGAAATCGGCGGGTCGCAGACCAATCCGAACGCGACCACCGCGACGGTCGATCAGCAGATCATCCGGAACGTCCTGGCCGTCGCGAAGGGGCTCACCTCGGCCCAACCAACCGAGATCGATATCTACGCGCCGTCGCGGGCGGACGGTAGCTACACGCCGGGCGATCCCATCGATCAGTACTTCATCTCAGCTGGCGGAGGGATCTCGGCCGGTACGCAAACCTTTCCGATCCAGAACCGCAACCAAACGCCCCCGAACGAAACCTCGGTCGGCATTCGGATCAACTGGACCTACTCGCCACCGGCCGGGATCTTCCCGAGCAACATGCGAATCTCGGATTACGCGGTCATGAAGGCGGCCCCATTACTGATATGAAACACACCTTGCACCGTTCCCAGCCTTCGGCCGGCCTGCTCCATCGCCTCAGGGGGAAAAGCGGGCAGGCGATCGTCTTGCTCGCCCTCACGGGGAGCCTGCTGATCGGGGGCGTCGGCATCGCCGTCGACCTGGCGCTCGGCTACATGTACAGCATCGCGGCGGAACGCGCCGCCGCGGCCGCTGCGCTGTCCGGCGTCGAGTTCATGCCCGACCAATTCAGCGCGGGTCAGGCGACGCCGGTCGGTTCCCGAAACGATGCCACCGACCGGGCCCTCGACGAGGCCAAGCGGAACGGCTTCGACATCAACGACCTCGCCAACGGCGTGTCGGTGACGGCTTCCGCGGTACCCGGTCATGCCAACCAGCTGAAGGTGACGGTCGCGCGCAACAGCCCCGTCTTCTTCATGCAGCTATTTGGCTTTTCCGCCTACCGCGTAGCGCGGACAGCGATCGCCGCTTACCTGCCCCCGATCTCGCTGGGGCAGCCGGGGAGCCAGCTGGGCGCCTCGGTGTCGAGCCTGGGCGGTAGCAGCCAGTTCTTCATGCGCACGGAGGGCTGGGCGACGGACCGCCAGCAGGGTGACGCCTATACGCCGAACCCCCTGGGTGGTGCGTTGGGCGGGTCGAACGACGTTCACCAGATCAGCTTCGTCAACGGCGCCGAGGCGCGCGACGCTACCCTCAGTGACCGCGGTGGATACAACTTCCGCATCGTCGTCCCACCCGGTGGCTCCGGTGGCGTGGTTCAGGTTTACAACGCCGCCTTTGCGCCGGACGGCAGCAACTACTGCGACAACGACAACAGCGTTCCGGCCAACCGGACCTGCAACGCGATCCGCGGCAACTACCACATGCACGAGGATGACGGCGGTCCCTTCAACTTCGGGACGACCGCCAACTATGCGGCGATGCGCTATAGCCTCTATTTGGTGAAGAACAACTTCATCCGGAGCACGGACATCGTGTGCAGCCAGATCACCGTCCTGCCGATCGATGCGCGCAACTATGCCGCAGCCAATAACCAGTACAAGAACGTCAACACTGGCGCCAGCATCACCCAGCTGTACACCGGGACGGCCCCGTCGAACATGCTCATCTACCACAACTGGATTGACGTGGCGAACTACAGCGGTGGCCAGGACGGCGGCCTCGTCCGCCTGACGCAACAAAACCTGAGCGGCGCGTGCGGCGCCATCGGTGGCGTCCTGCAGGCCGGTACCTACCGGCTCCGCGTTGACACCCTGAATGCCGACGGTAGCGTGAGCACGAACGGCAGCAATGCCGGCGCCCACAAGGGATATGCCGTGCGCGTCGTCAACGGCGACGCCGGTCGGACCGCATGCGCCACCTGCGCCCTGGCGGGCTGGGACGACATGGCTATCTACACCCCGATCGACATCGGGGCCGGTGGGAACTTCGCAATCAAGCTCTTCCAGCTTCGGCCGGAATATGCCGGCCTGACCGTGAACATCGACATTTACGACCCGGGCGACATCGCGAGCTCGAACGGTACCGTCATCCTAAACATCCTCGATCCGGGTGGCGCCGTCGCCAGTTCGCCCCAGGGCGTCAACATCTATGACCTCGGCGTGCAGCGTTCAAACCTCGCCTCGGGCAACTACGCGGTCATCGCCAGTGCGCAGAACGGCAACACCCAGGCCTCCTTCACGGCGACCGCCAATGGCATCTCACGGAACGGCCACTGGGTGCATGTGGAGCTGCCGATTCCGTCGAACTACAACCCGGCCCCCGGTGCGGACTGGTGGAGCCTGCAATACGTGACCGGCGCCAACACGACCGCCACCGACACCGTGACCGTCGCCGTCGGCCTCAAGGGCGGCCCGGTCCACCTGGTTCCGTAAGCAATCGCTCCCGGCTAAGAGAAGGCCGCCCGCCGGGGCGGCCTTCTTTGTATCTACGAGGTCGGCGAGGTTAGGCGCCGTGTCAGGTCCTTCAATCGGACCAATCGGGCAACAATGGCCCGAGTGAGGACGGCAACCAGCCCTAGGCGATCGTCGGTAGTGATCCGGGCGTCGGGCCAGGCCGTATGTGAGAGTAGAAGAAACACCCGCGGCACGGCCGCCTTTTCAAGGAGTATCTGCACATGATTATTAGAACCCTGCACCGCTTAGGCATTCCCAGCGACGCGTTTCATCTCATGGCCGGTGCATCGATTCTCGGCAGCATCGCCATGTGGGCGATCCGCAATGAGAAAGACCAGGCGCATGCCGAACGCTTCGGCATTTTCATCGGGCTTTGGGCCCCGACCTTCATGATCATCGGCAGCCAGCTGCATATGGAAGAGACCAAGAAGGGTCTCGCGAACCCGCAGCTCCAGGCTGTCTCCAGCAAGGCCGAAGGCACCGCCGACGACGCCCGCCGCCGCGCCGAACAGGTCGCCAGCCGCTAAGCTCCGTCGCATCAAGAGGCCGCCTCGTCAGGCGGCCTCTTGCATTGTTCCACCACCAGTCCGGCCGGTCGCGCACGCAACGCTACCAGTAGCGCCAAGCGTTCGCGGGCGTCGTGCCGAACATTTCGTTCCAGAGGACGTCATGGCCCGTCAGCGGCGAGCGGTTGAACGCGTGGAGGAACGATTGCACACCGATCCGCTTCACGCCGCGCGTGCCGATCAGGCCAACGGTGTTGAGGCGGTCCGAGGCGTCGCGGTCCCTGAGGTCGAGGCCGCGAAGGTGCCCGTACACCGCGGCGTCGGCAGCGCTGAAGTAGACGCGCTCCAGGGTGGCGTAGCTGTAGATACCCGTGTACCACGTGTGCCGCGGCGCCACGATGTCCCAGGGATCGGCGACACCGACCAGGTATGGATAGGTCGCCAGCGATCCGCCAAAGACATCGGAGACATTCGCCGTATGGCCACCGTCAGACGCCGAGAAGAAGGCGACGATCACCCGCCCGCCTGACATCAGCACCTGGCCGTTGGTCTGATCCACCGCAGCGTTCTGTGACGCGCTCTCGTTGTCCGCGCCGAGGTACACCTGGAACTGCGTGGTGTCATCGACGTCGTAGAGGGCCGTACTGCCCAGGTGCGTCAGAGCGTAGCACCGTGCGGCCACGATCTGGGCCTTGATCGCCTCCAGCGGCCAGGAGGAGGGCACCTCGCCGAGGCCCCGGAGGTAGTCCTCGATTGGGAGGACATTGATGATGTACTCGAGGCCCCCGCTCGGCTGGGCTACGATTGTGCCTCGGTAGTGATGGTAGAGACCGGACGGCCCAAAGACGGCCATTCGCGTAGCGTCGGAGAGGGGCACGATCTTCTGGACCCCGCCGGCCGCATTCAGACTCACGGCCTGGCCGGCGGCAAGGTTGACGACGCGAGCCCCGGACGTCAGTTGCGCCGGTCCACTGGGCACGACGCGGTAGGTGGCGGTGCCCCAGAGGACGGCGACGTGAATCGGGGTGTTCGCGGTCGCCAGACTCGCCCAGGTTGCCCCGGTGTAGAAGTGCTGATCGATGAAGCGGTAGTTCAAGCCGGCCAGCGCCATCCCTTTCGTGCCCCACTGGCCGAGTCCGACGCCGTGACCCCAGCCGTGGCCGCAGAACCGGACTGATCCGGGTGGGGCGGCGGCAGGACAGGTCGTCCCATATGCCGCGCCGGACCCTTTCAGCACCGCCTGCGCGGCATCGGCCGCGTACTTATCGAGCGCCGCCTGGAGCGAGCGGCTCTGCCCACGAAGACCGGCGAGCTGCATCAGGGTCTGGCGGCGCGCCGCATCGAGCTGGTTGTCGTAATTGGCGACCGTGGCAACCTGCCCGGCGACATCATTCGCACGCGCTTGCAAGGCGGCGAGCAATGGCGCGAGCGCAACCTGTTGCTGGCTGATCAATTGCCGCTGCGCCTCGAGCGCCAGGCGCTCCGCCTGGAGCTTCCGAGCCAACTGAAATTCGCCGACCGTCATCTGTTGTAGATAGATGCTTCGATTGAGCAAGTCGTCGAAGCTACGCGCCGCGAAGAGGAACTCGACCCATCGCGTCCCGCCGAGCTCGTAGACCTTGCGGACGTCCTGCCTGAAGGCGGCCAGGTGCTGCTGGTAGGCCAGCTGGTCCAGGGCCAGGCGCGTCGTGGCCTCGGCCAGGCGGGTCTGCAACGCCTGCGCCTGGGTGGCGATGGGCGCCAGGTCCGCGTTGCTCTGGGCCAGCTGTGCCTGGAGGGCGGCGAGTTTTTGTTGGAGGTCTCCCTGCTGCGCCTGCAGCGCGCTCAGATGCTGTTGTTGTTGCTGCTGGGCCAGCTGGACCCGCGCCAGCCGATCGGCGAGCGTGCTGGGATCGTCCGCATGTGCCGGCACCGCGGAAACAAGAAGGGCCAGCGCGAGCAAGGCGCCGGCCACCCGCCGCCGGACTATTCGGACGGCGCTCCCGCCGGACCCGGCGAACCGGGTTCAGGCCGTGGAGTGAAGGTTGGGTTGCTGAACGGCGTGCTAACGCCCTTCGGCTTCTTTTCCTTCTTCTTCTTTTTGACCTCGCGCTTGCCCTTGTCGCGCGACTTGGCCATGGTTCCTGCCTCCCTTACCGAGATCGGGAGTTGCCATTGTATCAGCGGGTCGCCGAAAGTGCGCGTAGGCAGGCGACCACGGAGGCGCCCAACGCCGACAGATCGTATCCGCCCTCCAGGACCCAGACGCTTCGGCCGCCGGCATAGCGGTCGGCCCAGGCTCGGATGAGGCCGGCCAGCTCGCCGTAGGCCTCGGTCGTCACCTCGAGCCCGGCGAGGGGGTCGTCGCGGTGGGCGTCGAAGCCGGCCGAGACGAGGATCAACTCCGGTCGGAAAGCGTCGAGGGCCGGGCCAACCGTCTTCTCGTAGGCCTGCAGGAACTCGTGGTCGCCGCTCCCGGCCCTAAGCGGCAGGTTGTGGATGGTTCCGTGCCGGCCGCGTTCGGTGGCCGCCCCGGTCCCCGGATAGAAGGGGTACTGGTGCGTCGAGGCATAGAAGAGGTCCGCATCGGTCTCGAAGGTGTGCTGCGTCCCATTGCCGTGATGGACGTCGAAGTCGATGACGGCGATGCGCTTGATCCCTTCGACGCGGGCCGCGGCCACGCCGATCGCGACATTGTTCAGCAGGCAGAAGCCCATCGCCCGGGCGGTCTCCGCGTGATGGCCCGGTGGTCGAACCACCGCGAAGGCGTGCGACACGGTTCCATCGAGCACCTGCCGGACACCCGTGACGACCGCACCGGCGGCGGTGCGGGCGGCGAGCATCGAGAGGCTGGTCAGGTAGGTGTCGGGGTCGAGGTACCCTCCCCCCTCCTCTGCAGCCAGGTCAAGCCGTTTCAGGTATGCCTGCGCATGAATGGTCCGGACCAGTGATTCCTCCGCAGGCGTAACGGTCTCTGGCGAAAGGCCCAGGTCGGCATGCTTGATGGCATCGAGAATGGCAAGCACGCGGTCTGGACGCTCCGGATGGCCTTCGGCACGATGGCCCGCTTGCTCAGGATTCGTGAGCAGGGCGATCATTTTAGGGTCCGCGTGCGAAATCGCTCCAGCCGGAGCGGCGCCCGGCGGTCGATGCCGGCCTTGTCGCAGGCGGCGGCGATCTGCTCGTCAGCCGTATCGATCCCCTTGATTCCCGGAAGCAGGAGCGCCTGCCGGTCCCACTGCCGGACGATCACGCCATAGACCGCTGGGTCGAGGCTCTGTGCGTCGGCGATCGGCTCGGGCGGATCGAGCAGCTGCGCCGAGACCGTGAGCGCCGGTACCTCGTCGGGACCGACCGGCTCGAAGCGTGGGTCCTTGATCGCGGAGGCAATCGCATAGCGAATGATCTCCCGGATGGCGCTGGCTTCGGTTGGCACGATGCTGCCCATACAGCCCCGCAGCTCGCCGCCTTTTCGTAGGGTCACGAATGCCGCCGACGGTTTGCGGAGCTCGGCGGGGATCTGTTCCGGTGGATCGATGCGACGCCCCTCGCGCAGGTAGGTGACGATTGCGCGCCGGCCCAGCTCCTGGAGGTCGAGCGCCACCGGGTCCAGTCCGAAACGCACGACCGGATACCCGACGCCGAAGGGGCCCTCGTAGCTGAGGACCTCGGAACGCAGGCCGGCCGCCCGCGCCGCCCCGAGCAGGATCGCCAGCGGGCGCAGCCCGCATTCGCCAGCCTCATCAGGAAGGTCGGGATTGATTCGCTCGATCGCATCCCACTTCTGGGTCGAGAGCGCCTCGATCACCAGGCGGTCGAAGAGCACGCCCTCGGGGCGAAACCCGTAGGGGGCGTCGGGTGTCAGTCGATGCGATAGGTCGCCCGAGGCCAGCAGGACGGCATCCCGCCCGCCAAGGTAGGTATGCAGGAAGGCCCCGAATTGCTGAAATCGCTCGAGCGGCCAGCCGCTGATTCCGAGGACGACGAGCCGCCGGGCCCGCCGGGTCTCTGCCAGGAGGTGCAGCGGCACGACGGCACCGTGGTCCAACTCGGGATCATCGCTCCAGGTCAGCGGAAAGCCCGCGGTCACGGCCGCGGTCATGAGACCCTGGGCGACGTCCAGGTCGAGCTCCGCCTCGACCGACACATGACGGGCCCCGAAGCGTCGAAGGTCGCCAGCGAGGTGGCGGCTGCGACGAAGCGGCAGCTCGCGCAATGCCGCCGGCCCGTGGGGCGAGACCAGGACCAGCAGGTCTCCCGGCATCTGGCTCAGGTGCGCATCGAGCTGTCGCATCGCTGATGCCGTCGCGTCCACGCTGGCCGTGCGTGGGCCGCCAACCTCGGGCACGAGCACCGGCGGGTGCGCGACGAGGGCGCCGGCGACGATGCCGGGCATCCGACCTAGGCTCGGGCCGTCACCGGTTCGGCCCGGACCGCATTGATCGCATCACGGTAGGCGATGGCTGCCCGGCGCGCGGCGTCTGCAAAGTCGTCGCTGCCCGACGCGAACAGAATGCCACGAGAGATCGGTACGATGGCACCGCGACCATCCGCTCGCAGCGCGGCCCGCACCGCCGTGTCGAGGTCAGCCCCCTGGGCGCCGATCCCGGGCACCAGCAGGAGCCGATTGCCCGCGATCTGTCGGACGTCGCGCAACTCCGCCGGCGCCGTCGCGCCAACCACGAGGCCGAGGTTGCCATAGTGGTCCCATCGGACCGCTGCCCGGGCGACGTGCCGGTAGAGCGCCTCGCCCTCGACCCGCAGGTGCTGAAACTCATTCGCTCCGGGATTCGAGGTGCGGCAGAGGACGAAGACTTCCTTGTTCTTGTGAGCGAGGAAGGGAGCCACGGAATCGTGACCGAGGTAGGGGTGGACGGTGACGGCGTCCGCGCCCCAGGCGCTGAAGATGCCGTGAGCGTACGCCTGGGCGGTGCTCGCCAGGTCGCCCCGCTTGGCGTCGAAGATGACCGGCTTACCGGGCTTCAGCGTCGCCATCGTCTGCTCCAGCAGCCCGCTGCCCTCCCGACCCCAGCGCTCGAAAAACGCCAGGTTGATCTTGTAGGAGGCCACCGTGTCGGCGGTCGCTTCCACGATCGCTCGGACGAACGCGGCGACCCCCGCCGGCGAGCGCTCGATCTGGCTCGGCATCAGATCGGGCTCCGGGTCGAGGCCGAGGCAGAGCAGGGATCCGCTCGCCTCTTCACTCAGGCGCAGCTTCTCCTTGAACGTCATTTGAATTGAATGTTAGCCGGGTAGAATCTCACCGTGCCCCAGTCGACGATTCAGGTCACCCTTCCGGAGATGGGCGAGTCCGTCACCGAAGGCACGGTCGCCCGGTGGCTCAAGCAGGTCGGTGACTTGGTCCGCGAGGGCGAGGGCCTGGTCGAGGTGACGACCGACAAGGTCGACGCTGAGGTCCCGGCGCCCAAGAGCGGCAAATTGCTCAAGATCCTGGCCGACGCCGGCGTCACGATCGCGGTCGGTGCGCCGCTCGGCGAGATCGAGGTGGGCGCCGCCGGCGACGGCAAGGGGAGCGCGGCCGCCCCGCCGAAGGCGACTGCCCCGACGGCGCCAAAACCGCCACCCGCCCAGGCCGAGCGCCCCGCGCCGAACGGCGAACCGACAGCCGCAGCTCCCCAAGCGACCGAGGGTGCGGCCCTCCTGGCCCGCGCGCGCGGCCTGGACCTCGACAAGGTGAAGGGCACCGGTCCGCAGGGCTCGATCCGCCGGCGCGACGTGCTCCAGGCGCTCGAGAGTCCGGCACCCGCAGCACCCGCCAAAGATCCGGCGGCGGTTGCCGAGCAATCGGCGGCGGCTTCAACCGCCAAGCCGCCCGATGCAGCGCCGGCCCCGGCGCAGACGCCCACCGGCTCGATCCCGTTGCGTGGCGCGATGAGCGCGCTTGTCAAGCACATGGAGGAGAGCCGCGAGGTCCCGACCGCCACCAGCTTCCGGACCATCCGGGTCGATGTCCTCGACCAGCGGCGCCGGCAGCTGAACCAGGCGATCCAGGCGGCCGGCCGCCCCGAGAAGCTTTCCTACACGCACCTGGTCGCCTTCGCGACCGTCCGTGCAATCAAGGACGTGCCCTCCATGGCGGTGGTCTTCGACCGCGTCGACGGCGTGCCGACACGAATCGCCCGCGGCGTGCACTTCGGCCTGGCGGTCGACGTCCAACGTTCGGATGGCAGCCGCATGCTGATGGTGCCGGTGATGCACGACGCCGATCGGCTCGACTTCGCCGGCTTCCGGGACCGCTACGAGACGCTCGTCGCGCGGGCACGCACCGGCAAGCTGGCGGCGGATGACCTGAGCGGTGCCACCCTGGTGCTCACCAATCCGGGCGGGATCGGCACGTCCGCCTCGGTTCCCCGGCTGATGAAGGGCCAGGGGACGATCGTCGCCACCGGGGCGATCGGGTACCCGCCCGAGTTCACAAGCCTGGCGGAATCCGGGCTTCGTCAGCTCGGCGTCTCAAAGGTGATGACCATGACCAGCACCTACGACCACCGGGTCATCCAGGGTGCAGAGTCGGGGGAGTTCCTGCGGCGAATCGAGGAGCTGCTGGCCGGTGCCGACGGCTTTTACGAATCGGTCTTCGACGCGATGCATGTGTCGATGCCCGCCGGGGCCGCAGAGGCCACGCGACCCGCGACGGCCGCCGGCGAGCCAGCCGCGGCGCTCTCCCCCACCGCCGAAGCCGAGATGCTTCGCGCGGTCGCCGCCGCGATGGCGCTGGTCGCCGCCTATCGCAGCCATGGGCACCTCGCCGCACGGCTCGACCCGCTTGGGAGTCCGCCCGTCGGCGATCCCTCGCTCGACCCGATGAACCACGGACTGACACCGGCCTTGATGGAGACCGTGCCCGCGGCCGTGCTTCGCGTCCGGGTCCCAGGTGAGACGCTCGCCGAGGCGCTTCCCTACCTGCATGAAACCTACTGCGGCACAATCGCCTACGAGATCGAACACATCTCCAGCCACGAGCAACGGAACTGGTTGCGAGAGAAGATCGAGTCCGGTCGCTACCGGCAGCCGCTCTCGCCGGAGCGGAAGCTGCAACTCCTGGGGCGGCTGACCAAAGTCGAGACGATGGACCGGTATCTACGGCGGACCTTCCTCGGACAGAAGACCTTCTCCATCGAAGGCCTCGACTCGATGGTCGTGATGCTGGAGGAGGCTCTGCAGCTGCTGGCGGACAACGGCGCCCGCCAGGTCATCATGGGCATGGCCCATCGCGGCCGCCTGAGCGTGATCGCGCACGTCGTGAACCGGCCGTACGAGTCGATCCTGGTGGAGTTCGAGCAGGGCCAGGAGCGACTGCAGGCCGGCGATACGACCGGGGATGTGAAGTACCATGCCGAGGCGGAAGGGACCTATATCACCCCGAACGGGAAGCAGGTCTCGGTCAGCCTGCTCGCCAATCCGAGCCATCTCGAGGCGGTGGATCCGGTGGTCGAGGGCTGGACCCGGGCACAGCAGACGCGTCGCAAGGGTGCGGAGCTGCACATCGACCGCACCGGGACGGTCCCCATCCTGATCCACGGGGATGCCTCGTTTGCCGCGCAGGGTGTGGTCGCCGAGGTTCTCAACCTGCAAAAGCTGGCCGGCTACACCACCGGCGGGACGCTGCACCTGATCGCCAACAACCAGGTGGGCTTCACCACCGGTCCCGAGGAAGGGCGCTCGACCCGCTACGCGTCCGACGTCGCCAAGGGCTTCGACCTCCCGATCGTGCACGTCAATGCCGACGACATCACAGCCTGCGTCAGCGCGGTGCGGCTGGCGATCGCGTTCCGACAGAAATTCGGCCGGGACGTGGTCATCGACCTGATCGGCTACCGGCGGGTCGGCCACAACGAAACTGATGAGCCCGCCTATACGCAACCCCTGATGTACGACGCGATCAAGGAGCATCCCTCCGTCCGTGAGCTGTTCGCCGCCCAGCTGATCGAGGAGGGCCTGCTGACCGCGGATGACGCGGCGGCGCGCGCCACCGCCGCCGATGAGCGGTTGAAAGGGGCCCACGAGGATGTCAAGTCGAGCGCCGCCCACGCGCCCGAGACCCACCGGCCGGCCATGGATCCGTCCCCGGAAACCGACATCAAGACCACGGTGCCGCCGGAGATGCTGGAGTCGCTGGCCCGTCAACTGCTGGCGGTGCCAACCGGATTCACCGTCCACCCCAAGCTGGCGAAGCAGATGGAACGCCGGCGCGCGCCGCTCGCCGAGCGGGAGATCGATTGGGCCCAGGCAGAGGAGCTTGCCTTTGCCAGCCTCGTCACCAGTGGCATCCCGGTCCGCCTGACCGGACAGGACACCGAGCGCGGCACCTTCAGCCAGCGGCACCTCGTCTTCCACGACCCGAAGACCGGCAAGCGCTGGGCACCGATCCAGCACCTGGTCGGGGCGACAGCCACCCTCGAGCTCCATAACAGTCCGCTCTCCGAGTACGCCGCGCTCGGTTTCGAGTACGGCTACAGCGCCGAGGCGCCCGAGGCGCTGGTGTGCTGGGAAGCGCAGTTCGGCGACTTCGCCAACGGCGCGCAGATCGTGATCGACCAGTTCATCGTCTCCGGCCTCGCCAAGTGGGGCCAGCCGTCACGACTCACCCTGCTCCTACCTCACGGATACGAAGGCGCCGGGCCGGAGCACTCCAGCGCCCGCCTCGAGCGCTTCCTTCAACTCGCGGCAGAGGGCAACATCCGGGTCTTTAGTCCCAGTACACCTGCCCAATACTTCCACGCCCTCCGCCGCCAGGCGCTGCACACCCGGCCGCGTCCGCTCGTGATCATGACGCCGAAAAGCCTGCTTCGCTCGAAAGCCTCGGTCTCGTCGCTCGGCGACTTCACAGTCAATGGCTTCAAACGCGTCATCGATGACCCGATGATGGCGGAGCCTCGTGATGAGGTCATCCGGATCATCCTCTGCAGCGGAAAGGTCTACTACGATCTGATGGCGAGCCCGCTTCGGGCGGAGGCAAAGGACCTCGCCATCATCCGACTGGAATTGCTGGAACCACTCCGAACGGACGACCTGCTCGGGGTGATCGGCAAATATCCCAACGCGAAGCAGCTCATCTGGGTCCAGGAGGAGCCGATGAACATGGGGGCCTGGGCGCATGTCAAGCGGCGGTTGGAGCCGAAGCTTCCCGAGCATCTGCCGCTCAGCTACGTCGGACGCCCGGAGCGTGCCAGCCCGAGCGAAGGCTACGCGGCCGCCCACCAGGCGCAGGAAGACAAAATCGTGCAGGCCGCGCTCAACCCGACGCGCTAGAATTCTCGCCGGATGAATCTGTTCGACGGCCTCACCGGCGGCCAGGTCTTCTCCGTCGTCGTGGTCGCGGTCATCTTCACCGCGGCGGCGGGCCTGAGCATCATCGCGCTGATCGCCTTTGGCGTTCGGGCCGGCCTGATGGCTGCCCGCTACACCGCCACCGTCCCGCCAGCCTCGACCCTCGAACTGGGGGCGTTTCTCGGGGCCGGTCTCCTTGCCCTGATCTCCGTCCTGCTGATGACGTTCCTCGGCTTTGCCGAAAACGATCTCGACAACCCGGCCTTCCTTCCCCTGGCGGTTGGGCCGATCCTGATCGGCGGCCTGCTGCTGCTGACGGGTGCCGGGCTGGCCTTCCGCACCGTCCGGCGTGGCGCGCCGGCGCGCCGGTACGAAGCCGGCCGGGGCTAAACCGGAACCTACCGACCCGGATCGCCGTTTCCACTAGAGAAACTTGACACCGACAATGCGGCTTTCTAATATAGTGACAACGGCGGTATCAAATAACAGGGAGTCGGAAGAGAAATGAACGCCCAGGACGGCCGCGCGATGTTCGAGCTACAGATGGAGTTGCATTCCCGAGCGACCGGCCGGACGCCCAATATCACGGCAGACGACCTGCTCGAGGTCCATGAGGCGCTCGCAGAGTTCTCCGGCGATTTTAGGAGCCTCCTCGCCCCACGCGCGTAGGCTTATGGGGCGCATGGCGCTCACCCAAGAAACCGTTTCCGCCTGGCTTCGCTCCTACATTGACGCCTGGAAGACCTACGATCCCGACACGATCGGAGGTCTGTTTACGGAGGACGCCAGTTATCGCTACCACCCGTTCGATGACCCAATCCGCGGTCGTGTCGCGATCGTGGCCTCCTGGGTCGATGGGAAAGATCCGGCTGGCACGTACGAGGCGAACTATCAGCCGGTTGTCATCGAGGGCGACCTGGCGGTCGTCAACGGCCGCAGCCGGTATTTCAAAGACGAATCAGGGCGGGAACTCGTGCGCGAGTACGACAACCTCTTCCTCATCCGATTCGACAACGAAGGCCGCTGCCGCTCCTTCGAGGAGTGGTACATGGGCCGTCGCGGCCAGCGCGAGCCAACTGCCGGCTGACTGGCCGTACCCTAACGGCGGAGCTCGGGCAGGACCTTCTCGGCGAGCATCGCCGCCGTCTTCACGGGATCGGCGGCCGTCAGCATCGAGCCGCCGCTCAACATGATGACGATCTCGGTGAAGCCCGCCTCGTAGAAGACGCGAACGCGATCGACGATCTCGGCAGGGTCATCGCCGGCCGGGAGCTGGATCGAGCGCCGGATCTCGCTGGGGTCGCGGCCGATCGCCGCGCAGGCCTCGTCGAGCTGCTGCGAAAGCTCGACGGCCTTTGTTACCGCGCTGCGGTCGGTGCCCGAGGTATTCCACACGTTGGCGTGACGAGCGGTCAGCTTGATCGTGCTCGGGCCGCTGGCACCGATCCAGATCGGTGGATAGGGCTTTTGAACCGGCTTGGGATTGGCGACGGCGTTCCGCATCTTGTAGTAACGGCCGTCGAAGTTCGTTCGCTCCTCTGTCCACAGAGAGCTCAGAACCTGGAGGCCCTCGGAGAGCAGCCCAACCCGATGCTCCAACCCGGAGATGCCGTACATCTCGTGCTCGTTCGTAGCCCATGCCGCACCCACCCCAAACTCGAGGCGGCCTCCGCAGAGGTGGTCGACGGTGGTGGCGATCTTGGCGAGGAGCGCCGGATTTCGATAGGTGATGCCGGTCACCATGAGGCCCATGCGAACGTGGCTCGTCGCCAGCGCCATCCCGGCCAGCAATTCCCAGCCGTCGAAGATCGGTCTGTCGTCGCCGATGGTCCCGATCGTGGCCAGGTGGTCCATCGCCCAGCAGTGGTCGAAGCGCGCCTCGTCGGCGAGCTTCCAGACGGTCTTGTAACTCTCGATGGGAGCGTCCTGGGAGAGCTTGATCCCGACCTTCATTGGCGGTGCCATGACGTCTCCTCAATCTTCGTCGGCCGTACCCCACGACCGCGACATTCGTGCCGAAAAAACATGGTCGGGGAGACAGGATTTGAACCTGCGGCCCCTTGAACCCCATTCAAGTGCGCTACCAGGCTGCGCTACTCCCCGAGGACGCCTATTCTAGTCGCCGCGCTTGCGGAAGACGAGCCGGAGTGGTGTTCCCTCGAAGCCGAACTGCTTGCGCAGCTGGCTATCCAGGAACCGCTGGTAGGAGAAATGGACCAACTCGGGCTCGTTCACGAAGAAGACGAAGGTCGGCGTCGCCGCCTCGGCCTGGGTGACGTACAGCACGTTGAGCCGCTTCCCCTTCCGCGTCGGAACCTGTCGCTGGCCGAGGATCGTCCGAAGCCACTTGTTCAGCTCCGGCGTCGCGATGCGCCGGTCGCGTTCCGCCACGACCTTGAGCGCGACATCGAGGGGTTGTTCGACCCGTTGTCCGGTCTTGGCTGAAATGTAGGAGATCGGCGCCCAGGGCGCGAAGCTGAACTGCTCCTTGATTTTCTTCCGCCAGACCTTCTCCTCCTTCTCCTCCGTCGGCAGAAGGTCCCATTTGTTCAGGACGACGACGAGTCCACGGCCGGCCTCGACGGCGTAGCCCGCAATGTGGAGGTCCTGGGCTGTGACGCCGTCGGCGGCGTCGAGCACCAGCAGCGCCACGTCGGAGCGCTCCATCGCCCGCAATCCGCGCAGCAGCGAGTATTGCTCGACGCCGCGCGTGAGCCCATGCCTCCTGATGCCGGCGGTGTCGATCAACGTGACGCGCTGCCCCTTGAAGTCGAGGGTCGTGTCCACCGGGTCGCGGGTCGTCCCGGGCACGGCGGTGACCAGGCTTCGTTCGTCGCCCAGCAACGCGTTGAGCAGCGACGACTTCCCCACGTTCGGCCGGCCAAGAATGGCGAAACGGCCCACGATCGCGTCGTCGACCACCTCCGGTCGCGCTGGCGGCAGCAGCTCCACGACGGTGTCGAGCAGGTCCCCGCTTCCAGTCCCGTGCAGCGCCGAGATCGGGATCGGGTCGCCAAGACCAAGTTCGTAGAACTCGCCGGCCAGTTCTTCGTGCCCGCGCCCGTCGGTCTTGTTGGCCACGACCAACACCGGTGTGCGCGATCGGCGCAGCAGCTCGGCGATGTCCCGATCGATGGCCGTCAGACCTTCACGGACGTCCAGAACAAAGATGATGATGTCCGCCTCCTCGATCGCCAGCCGGCTCTGCTCTTCCATCCGGCGTCGCAGCTCGCGTTGCTCGGGCACTTCGTCACGATCCTTGCCGAGCACCAGCCCGGCCGTATCAACGACCACAAACCGCCGGCCCTGCCACTCGGTTTCGGCGTAGAGGCGGTCGCGCGTCAATCCAGCCATTGGGTCGACGATGGCGCGGCGTTCGCCGATGATCCGGTTGAAGAGGGCGGATTTTCCGACGTTGGGGCGGCCGATGATCGCCACCAGCCCTAACGCCATGAGATCTCCGGCGGCAGTATCAACATATCAACCACCGAAGAGTAAGCAATTCGGGAAACCAAACTTATAATAGGGCCCGTGCCGGACGACCGCGTTGTTCTCAAAGAGAACCGGATCATGGTGGTGTCCGACGAGATGGGCGACATCCCAGCCGGCAATACCAGGGGACTCGGACTGTACTTCTCGGATACGAGGTATCTGTCCGCCTACGAATTTCGGCTGAACGGATTGCAGCCAATTCTGCTCTCTGCCTCCGTCGACGAGTCGTACGTGGCGACATTCCAGATGGTCAATCCCGTGCTCCTCCTCGACGAGGGCAAACGCCGGATCCCGCAGCAAAGCCTGAGCATCCGCCGCACACGATTCATCCATGGTGGGCTGCACGAACGCATCGGCATCCAGAATTGCGGTAGTGAAGCGGTCGACATCCAGTGCTCGCTGCATGTCGATGCCGACTTCCTCGACATGTTCGACGTCCGCGGCAGTGTCGGCGCGCTCCACGGGCACGAGGCGCATCCACTCGGGACCCAGCGACCACCCGAAGTCAGCGACGCCGGCATCACCTTCGCCTACGACGGACTCGATCAGGTCCTTCGCCAGACGCACGTCCTCGTCGACCAGCAACCGAGCGCTTCCGAGGCGCATAAGTTGACCTATAGCTACCATCTCGAGCCGAAGCAAACGATCCGCCTGATGGTCGACCTTGTCCCGGAAATGAGCGGCGATGGGACCTCATTTTCGCCGTTGCAGGACGACGCGCTGGCCGCGCTGCAGGCGTCGTACCGCCACTGGCAGGAGTCGACCACCGTGATCAAGACGGACAATGCCTTCCTCGACCGCGGTTTGCTGCGACGCAGCCAGATGGACATGCGCATCCTTGTGGAGGAATTCGAGACGGGGCTGTTGCCGATGGCCGGCATTCCCTGGTACAGCGTCCCCTTCGGACGCGACTCGTTGATCGCTTCGATCCAGATGCTCATGGTCAACCCCGAAATCGCGCGGGGCACCCTGCGGTACCTCGCCCGGCACCGCGGCCGGGCGATCGATCGGGACCGCGAGGAGGAACCGGGCAAGATCCTCCACGAGCTCCGCTACGGGGAGCTCGCGAACCTCAAACGGATTCCGCACACGCCCTACTTCGGCACCGTGGACGCCACGCCACTCTTCCTCGTCTGCCTCGTCGAGATGATGGACTGGCTGAACGATGCCGACCTGTTCGTCGAGCTGCTCCCCGCGACGATCGCGGCGCTGGCGTGGATCGACCAATACGGCGACGGCGATCACGACGGGTTTGTCGAGTTTTCGGAGCGAGCCCGGGGCGGCGTGCGAAACCAGGGATGGAAGGACTCCTCTGATTCGCTGCTCAACCCGGACGGCCGACCGGTCGAGCTTCCGGCGGCGCTGGTCGAGGTCCAGGGTTACGTCTACCAGGCGAAAGTCGGACTCAGCCGGATCTTCCAACGCATGGGCCAAGCGCCGTTCGCGGAACGGCTCGCCCGCGAGGCTGGAGAGTTGCGCCGCCGATTCGAGCTGAAGTTCTGGATGGACGCCGAGCAGTTTTACGCTCAGGCGCTCGACCGAGCCAAGCTTCCCGTACCATCGATCACCTCGAACCCGGCGCACTGTCTGTGGGCCGGCATCATCGACCCCGAACGCGCCGAGCTCCTCCGCGACCGCCTGATGGCGCCCGACATGTTTTCCGGGTGGGGCATCCGCACCCTCTCGGCCGACTCACCCCACTACAACCCGATGAGCTATCACAACGGCACCATCTGGCCCCATGACAACTCAATCGCCGTCGCCGGCCTCCGCCGCTACCGGCATTCTGAGGCGGCAGGGCAGGTGATCGAAGGGATCATGGAGGCTGGCTTCCGCATGCCGGACTACCGGCTCCCCGAGCTGTTCTGCGGCTTCCGGCGCGATCGGCGCTTCAACAACGGCCCGGCCGAGTACCTCGTCTCATGCAACCCCCAGGCATGGGGCGCGGGCGCGGCCTTCCACCTCCTCCAGACGGCGCTCGGCATCGTCCCGGACACCACGGCGGGCCGCGTCTACCTGAACCCCATCCCATTCGGCCAGGCGAAGTCGGTCGAGGTCCGCGGCATGCGCGTGGGCAGCGGCAAGCTGTCCTTCACCGTCGCCTACGATGGCGGCCGTCCTGAGGTCGAGATCCTGGAGAAGCCTGACGATCTGACCGTGGTCCTCGACGAACCGCCGCTCATCACCTGACGGTCCCGATGGAACGCCCTCCGCGGATCGGCCTGCTCCATTACACGTGCCCGCCGGTGATCGGTGGTGTCGAGACCATCCTTTACGAGCAGGCCGACAGGCTCAGCGCCCGCAGCTACCCGGTCACGATCTTGAGCGGCCGCGGCGGACCGCTCCCCTCCCCGACCACGATCCAGCTTCGTCTGATTCCGGAACTGGATTCAAAGCATCCGGAGGTGACCGCCACAATGGATGCGCTGGACCGCGGCGAGATTCCCTCGAGCTTCGAGGAGCTGCGAACGTGCCTGCGGGAGCGCCTGGCACCGGAGCTTCGCGTAATTGACGTGCTCATCGTCCACAATGCGTTCGGCCTGCATTTCAACCTGGCGCTGACATCCGTTCTCTGGGACCTGGCTGAGGGCCCTGCCCCACGCATGATCGCGTGGTATCACGACCTGAGCTGGGTCAATCCGTTGTACAAGCCGCTCATGCACCCCGGCGAGCCATGGTCGTATCTGCGCCGCCAACACCCGCGCATCACACCCGTCTTTATCTCAGCGCAACGTCGCCAGGAATGGCAAACCCTGACGAACACGGTACAGCCGCCCGAGACCGTAATTCCCAACGGCATCGATCCGTTCAGTCTGCTGCGGATCGGTCCGGCCACCCGCAGGCTGATCGATCGACTCCAGCTCGATCAGGTGGATGCCGTCCTGCTGGCCCCGGTGCGGATTACCAGGCGGAAGAATCTCGAATGGGCAATCGAGGCGGCGGCCGCTGTCGAGGCGGCCGGCCGCACCGTACGGCTGCTGATCACCGGCCCGCCGGGGCCCCACAATCCGCGGGCCCAGGACTACGTCGGCGAGCTCAAGGCGTTGACCGCGCAACGCGGCCTCGAAGAGTCGGTCTGCTTCCTCTTCGAGCAGCAAGCGCTGGGAGCGCCGGGCGAGTACGCCGTCGACGCCGCCACGCTCTCAGACCTCTATATGCTGAGCGACGTCGTGACCCTGCCCAGCACCAGCGAGGGATTCGGATTGCCCCTCGCGGAAGCCGCGATTTTCCGAACCCCCGTCGTGTGCAGTGACCTCGCGGTGTTTCGCGAGGTGGCGCCGTCCGGTCCGCGCTACGTACCCACCGAAGCCGGTCCGCCCGGGTTCAGCCAGGCGGTCCTCAGTGCCCTCGACAGCGACGAGGCCCGGCTGCGACGACGCGTCCTGCGCGAGTACGCGTGGGACACCATCATCCAGCGGCGCCTCGAACCCCTCTTGACGCGCGCGTGAGCCACTACCGTGTCCTGATCCCGACGACCAATCCGGCACGCACCGGGCCACTCCTCAAATCCGTGTCGCCCTTCCTCAATGCCGAGGACTCCCGGGGTACGTTGCTGGGCGTCATCGAGATGGCGCCGGATCGCCCGCTCAGTGAAGGGGTCGAGGTCGCCCGCGCCTACCGCACGCTGCTCTCTCGCATCACGCGCTACGCGGAGCGAGGACCCGGCGAGCTACGCGGCCAGGTCAGGATCGCGCACGTCGCCGCGCAGGGGATCCGGGAAGCGGTGCTGGAAACCGATACCAACCTCCTTGTGCTCGAGGCGTCGAAGGGACGCAGCCAGGCCGACACGGCCTGGTCGAACGCGGTCGAAGACCTGCTCGTCGAGCCCCCCTGTGACGTGGCCCTCGTCCGCCCGGACATGGCCGCGATCAAGAGCGTCCTGGTTCCGGTTCGCGGCGGCCCCAATGCCGAGCTCGCGCTGCGCCTGGCCAGCACCGTCTGTCGCGAGAGCGGCGCCGAGCTTTGCATCCTCCATATCTTCAATCCCCGCATCTCGGCGGAATCACGCGAGCGTGAGGAGGCCGCCTTTGTCAAGCTGACCAGCCGGGTGGATGTGCCGGTGCGCCGCCAAACGGTGCTTTCGACCTCTGTGCGCGAGGCGATCGTCCGGGAAGCCGCGTCGCATCAGCTGATCGTGCTCGGCGCCACCCTCAGCCTGATGCACCGGCCCATGGTGCTGGGCGCGCCCATCGCCCGGCTGCTGCGCCGGCTTCCGGGAAGCGTGATGGTGGCGAAGGCCGCGGGGCCGATCTCGGCGATCAAGGATCCTGACCGACCGTTTCGGGTCGAGACACGGGCTGCGGCCGCCGAACGGGTCGATCGCTGGTTTGCGGAAAACACGTTCCACAGTAAGGAGTTCGCCGAGCTGCGCCGCCTGGTCGATCTCAAACAGCGCCAGGGCATCACCATCAGCCTCGGCCTCCCGACCCTCAACGAGCAGAACACCGTCGGCAAGGTGATTCGCACCTTCAAACACGCGCTGATGGAGAAGGTGCCCCTGCTCGACGAGATCGTCGTGATCGACTCCGCCTCCTCGGACCGGACGGCGACGATTGCCGAACGCGCCGGCGTCTCCGTGGTGCAGCACCACGACATCCTGCCGCGTTACGGCGCCTTCCACGGCAAGGGCGAGGCCCTCTGGAAGAGCCTCTACGTCCTGAAGGGTGACCTGATCGTGTGGGTGGATACCGACATCAGTAACATCGCCCCGAAATTCGTCTATGGCCTGCTCGGCCCGCTGCTGAGCGACCCTGAAATCCACTACGTCAAGGGCTTCTACCGCCGGCCACTGCAGTACGGAACCGAGATCCAGGCCCAGGGCGGCGGCCGCGTGACGGAGCTGGCCGCCCGGCCACTGCTCAACCTTTTCTTCCCCGAGCTCTCCGGTCTGGTTCAACCGCTGTCCGGCGAGTATGCCGGACGCCGCAGGGTGCTGGAGAGCGTGCCCTTCTTCAGCGGCTATGGCGTGGAGCTCGGCCTCTTGCTGGCGATCTCCGAGGCGTACGGACTCCGGGCCATCGCCCAGGTGGATTTGGGCATGCGGGTGCACCGCAACCAGACGCTCTTCGATCTCTCCAAGATGGCCTTTGCCATCATGCAGGTCGGGCTCAAGCACCTCGGCGACCGGCACCGGATTCATCTGCTGGAAGAGGTCAACAAGACCATGAAGCTGATCCACTACGAGGATGAGCGGTACTGGATCGAACAAAAAGAGATCGAGGATCAGGAGCGACCGCCGATGAACTCCGTCCCTGAGTACTTCATGGCCAGGCACCGGGCCCCGGAGCCCTAGCGCTGAGGCCCCTGACCTAACCGAGCTCGAGCGGCTCTTCCGAGAACGTCCCGTCGATGAGGCGCCAGGAGCGCGCCGCGACCAGCTTGCCCTGTTGGATGGAGGCGACGATGTAGCTGTAGAAATCCCAGGCGTGCTCCTCATCGAAGCGCGACGGCACCGGGGGATGGTCCGGGTGGCTGTGCGCGAAGCCGATGATCTCGAGGCCACGGGCCTCGGCGTCCTTCTGGACGCGCAATTGCTCGAGTGGGTCGAGCGCATACCGGTCCCAGGGGCGGTCGGTGATGACGTTGCGCATCGGGCGGAACTCCAACACCTCGTGCTGGTCGGGTTCGGCACGCCCGATCAGTGCGCCACACGCCTCGTTGGGGTAGCCCGCCTCGAGATGCCGGTGCAGCTCGGCCATCACCGCGGTGGGGACGCGGAGCGTCAAAACTTCCGCTGGTACAGGCCCGAGCTGAGGTATCGGTCGCCGCCGTCGGGGAAGATCATGACGAAGACCCCTTCCTCGGTGTGCCGCGCCACCGACCGAGCGGCGGCGAGCGCCGCCCCGGAGGAGTTGCCGACCAGGAGGCCCTCGGTGCGGGCCAGGTCGTGCGCCAGCTCGTAGGCCTCCTCGGTCGAGACGCTGATCTTCTGGTCATAAACGCTCGGGTCATAGATCCCCGGCACGATCGAGCTGGGCATGTGCTTGAGGCCTTCCAGGCCGTGGAGGGCATCGTCCGGCTCGGCCGCGATCACCTTGATCGCCCGGTTGTGGCGCTTGAGGAAGCGGCCGGTCCCCATGAGCGTGCCGCTGGTCCCGATGCCGGCGACGAAATGCGTGACCTCGCCATGGGTCTGCTCGAGGATCTCGGGCCCGGTGGTGTCGAAATGGGCGCGCCAGTTGAACGGATTGTTGTACTGGTCCGGCATGAAGTAGACCCCGGGCGACTCCTCGCGAAGCCGGTGCGCCTCGCGGATGGCCCCATCCGAGCCCTCGAGGGCGGGCGTGAAGATGGCCTCGGCGCCGAACGCCTTCACGATCTCGCGACGCTCTTCGTTGACGTTGGCCGGCATCACCAGCTTGACCTGGTAACCCTTGGCCGCTCCAATCAGGGCATAGGCGATCCCGGTGTTCCCCGAGGTCGAGTCCAGGATGACCTTCTCGACGGTCAGCTCGCCGGTCCGCTCGGCCTCCTCGATCATCCGAAGCGCCGGGCGGTCCTTGACCGATCCTCCCGGGTTGAACCACTCGGCCTTGGCATAGAAGGTGATGTGCGGAAACTCCTTCTCCAGCAGTCGGATCCTGATCAGGGGGGTGTTGCCGATCCGCTCCAGGATCGACTGCTCCGGCAGGTTTTCGACGACGGACAGAGCGCGATGTGGCATAGGTTCCAATTCTAGGGGGCTTTTTGCCGCCGGCCTCAAATCCGAGTTCGGTAACAGGGTGCCGGGACGCGCTATACTGCCGCCGAGTTCGTCCACCATTCATTTTCAGGGGGTTTTCATGGCAAGTGCCGCCGTCAACGCCGCTTCGGGAACCAAGGCCGGTTTTTGGATTCGATTCGTCGCCATCCTCATCGACGGAATTCTTCTCAGCATCGTGAGCAGCATCATCAACATCGCTATCAGTGGGACAACCGCCCGGAGCGGAATACAGACGATCCTCGGCCTGATCTACTTCACGTATTTCTGGTCGAACAGCAGCCCGTGGCCGGGCCAGACTCTCGGGAGTAAGGCGCTCAACATCCGGGTGATCCGGACGGACGGCTCCGACCTCACCATCAGCCAGGCCCTCATCCGCTACGTCGGATTCTTCATCTCAAGCATCTGCCTCCTGATCGGCCTGATCTGGGCCGCGTTCGACAAGGACAAGCAGGGCTGGCATGACAAGATCGCCGGGACCTACGTGGTCAAGGCGTCCTAGGGGCGTCCTCCAGCAGAAAGACCGGGTGGTCAGCGGGGTCCGGCAGCGCGGCGAACTCCTTCGCGACGAAGCCGCCGTACTTTGAGCCGTTCTCTCGAACGTAGGCTTCAACGAGCGGACCCCGCTCGGCCGCCGGGATCTCGGTGGCTCTGAATCGCTGCGTGCGGCCCTTGAGGCGCAGCTGTCCTTCGCCGACGGCGCGCAGGTTACGAGCCCAGTGCGTATTCCCGCGCGGGGCCACCAGGTAGCGCTTGCCCCGGTACTCGAGCGGCAGCACCGGCATGGTGTAGATCCGGCCTGAGGTTCGACCTTTGACCCGCATCGACGGCGTCGCTCCGAACGCCACCATCAGCGGGCTCATGATGCGGTTGTTGAAGAACCCCGACTTCCGGTAGGGCGCCTTCTCACTCATGGAGCGCCTGCCCGAAGTCGTCGAGGATATCGTCGATCCGCTCCAGGCCGACCGAGCAGCGCATCAGGCCCGGGCCGATCCCGACGCGCTCCTGTTCGGCGGCGTCGAGTCCACGGTGGGACGTCGACGCCGGATGACTGAGCGTCGTGGCGACGTGGCCGAGGCTGGGCATCAGCCGGACCAGGCGGAGGCGCCGGATCATCGCTCCGGCGGCGGGCTTGCCTCCCCGAAGCGTAAAGGACAGTAACGCGCCCGCCCCATCGGGCAGCAGCCGGCGGGCTCGCTCGTGAAACGGGCTGCTCGCCAGCTCGGGATAGTGGACCTGGGCGACCGCCGGTTGGCCTTCCAGGAAGGTCGCCAACGCCAGCGCGTTGGCGGTGTGCCGCTCCATCCGGACGGCCAGGGTGCGGACGCCACGCAAGGATAGCCAGGCTTCGAACGGCCCAAGGGTCGGGCCAAACGTCTGGGCAAAGGCCCGCGCCCCCTCAATCCAGGCGGGCCGGCCAACGACGAGGCCGCCAATCACGTCGGCATGACCACTCATGTTCTTGGTCGCGCTGTGGAGGACAACGTCGGCGCCCCACCGGAATGGGTGGCTGAGGACCGGGGTGGGCACGGTGTTGTCGACGATCAGCAGGGCCCCGGCAGCGTGGGCGATCGATGCCAGGGCCTCGAGGTCCGGAATTCGAATCAATGGATTGGTACACATCTCGCAGAGCAGGACCCGGGTTCTATCGGTGATCGATGCGCGGACCGCGTCCAGCTCCTGGAAATCGACCACGGTGCTGGTGATGCCGAACCGAGGCAGGTCGTTCTTGAGGAACGTCTGCGTGGTGCCGTAGCAGTCCTGGGCGGCCACGATGTGATCGCCGCTGTTGAGCTCGGTCAGGAGTGCCACGGCGATAGCCGCCATTCCGGAGGCCGTCGCCTGGGCATCCAGTGAACCCGCGAGGCCGAGGCCCTCGAGGGCCGCGATGGCCGCCTCGAGCTGTCGGTGGTTCTCGGTCCCCCACCGACCGTAGCCGCGGTGCTGCGCCATCGCCGCATCGAGGGTCTCCAGGTCCGGGTAGAGGCTGGCGGACGAGACCGCGATATCGGGGATGACCGGTGCGCCGGGATGGTCCACCGGCGGCTCCCCCGCGTGCACGGCAAGCGTGTCAGGATGCGACATTCGCGTCAGCCTACCTGAAGCCGTTCGAAGCGGCCAAGCTGCTGCAAATCACCAAGTCGCTCGAAAACGGCGAGCCCCGCGTCCATCTCCTGATGATCTCCCGTGATCAGCGCCAGCTCGCAGCGGACCCGCGCCGCGTATGGGACGGCGCCGGCGCGTTCCAGCAGGCCAAGCGCCCGAGTTAGCCGGCCGGCATCGCGTTGGGCTCGGCCGATGACGCGTTCCGCCTGGGCCTCCAGAATCGGAAAGGCACCGCGTCGAAGGCTGAGCAGCTGTTCAGCCAGGTCAACGCCGGGCGCTCGATCATGATCGAGCAGATAGCTGAGGCCACGCTCGAGGGTCTCGGTGCGGACCAGTGGCTCGCCAACATGGAGGCGGACCGCTCTCTCGGTCACCGTGAAGTCGGAACTGCCGTAGCCCAGCCAGCGTCGGATGCGTGTCCCCTCGGCGAACTGCACGGTGATCTCGTCGAAGACCGTTCGATGGACCTCGAGCAAACGGTCATCCTGACGGGCTCGCGCAATATCGATCGCCGACATGAACCCACGTAACGCATACCCTGAGGATGGCCGGCCTGATTCGATCCAGAGCAGCCGGGCCCGCTCCGCCATAGCCAGCGCGTCGTCCCAGCGCCCGAGGAGCGTCAGGGTATAGATACGCCAGCTCACGAGGTGCAGAACCCACGCCGGGACCTGGCCAGGTTGGATTTGGGCTAGCCCCCGCGCGGAAACGCGTTCCGCCTCCGCAAGGTCGCCCAGAAGGGCTGTGATCCAGGTCACCATGCTCAGCGCGTCGATCTTTTCGGAGAGCCCCAGGCGGTCGGCAAACGCCAGCCGTTGCCGCGAGTAGTCGAGACTCTTTCCCCAGTCCTCCGCGATCTGGCCGGTTCCCGCCAGCGCATCCAGGGCCATGCTCTGCAGGTTGGGGTCATCGAGCCGGCGCGCCATCTCAAGGGCCAGGGTCGCACTCCCGTTGCTCTCCGTCAGCTCCTCGTTGGTGGGCTCGCGACGCGTGCCGGTGATCCAGAAGGGAAAGAAGGCGTCGGCGGCGTAATAAAAGGCGAGGGTGGGTTCGTCTGCGACCTGCTCGGCGAGTCCGCGCGCATCGCGCCTCAGGACCGCCATCGCGGCCTCCGAGGGACGGCTCGCAACCGAGCCCTGGTATCGCATGTACTGGCTCAAGAGGCTCGCCAGCACCTGGAGCTGTTGCAGGGCCGGCCGCTTCTGCTCTCGACACAGTCGAAGCGCGGTCTGGTACGCCTCGACCACGAACTCACCCGCGATGGACATGTCCCCCAGCCGCTGATAGAGATCCGGCAGCTGGGTCTCTTCGGCAAGCTCGATCGCGCTGCGAAGATGGCGCGAACCTTCCTGGGACGCGGCCGCTGCCGCCGCGACGTCGGCGGCTCGACCGAGCCAGTAGACGCTTCTCTCGCGGATCCGTGCCGTCTCGCGCTCGCCAGGACGTTGGGCGGTGGCGATCAACGCGGCTTCCCTGTAGTGATACGCAATCAGCTCGGCAAGCGCGTCCTCCCGCTCTCGCGCCAGCTCCTCCAGCCAGGCGGCGGCCGCCGCGTGCAGCCGCCCGCGCTCGGACCGAGTCAGCGTTTGGTAGGCGACCTCGCGAATCAAAATGTGGCGGAAGGCGAAGATGTCGGCTCCCGTAGGCCGAAGGAGATCCTTCTCCACGAGCTGGTTGATAGCCCGGTCCAGCTCCTGGAGCGTGGGTTCCAGCGCGACCAGGCCAGGCGGTCGAAAGGCACGGCCAAACACGGAACCCAGCTGGACGATGCGGCGTTCCTCCGGCGCCAGCTGGTCGAGCCGGGCGAGCACCGTCGCCTGGACGGTGTCGGGTAGATTGTCGCCCCCGGCTCGTTCGGCGATAGACCGCACGAGTTCGCCGGCGAAGAAGGGGTTGCCCTCAGCCCTCCGGACGACCCGGTCGACCATCTCGGCCGAACATCCCTCGAGCAGCTGGTCGACCAGCCGCGCCGTGTCCCTGTCGCTGAGCGGCTCGAGCGAGACTGCGGTGTAGTTGCGTCGGCCTCCGCCCCACGCGGGTCGGCGATCCAGCAATTCCGGGCGGGTCAACGCGATCATCAGCAGAGGGAGGTCGCCGCGCGGTTGCATCACGAACTCGAACAGGTCGAGCAGGCTGTCGCTGGACCAATGCAGGTCCTCGAACACCAGCACGAGCGGAGCACGGCGCGCCGCGATCTCGAAAAAGGTGCGCCAGGCCGCAAGCAGTGCGGAGCGGTCGTTCACCTCCGCCTCGCCGGCCCCGACGGTTGCGGCAAGCAGCTCCACCTCATGGTCCAGGGCTTCCAGCTGGGACCCTTCGAGCCAGGCACGAATCGCCCCGCGGACCGTGTGCGCGGTGGCATCGTCCGGGACGCCAATCAGTCGGTAGAGCACGCCGCGCAGTGGCCAGTACGTCAGCCGCTGGCCGTAGGGCAGGCATTGGGCAATCGCCACCGTCGCCCGCGGCTCGATACCGGGAAGACGGTCGAGGAATTCCTCGAGCAGCCGGGTCTTTCCCACACCAGCCGGTGCGATGATGCTGACGAGGAATGGCCGCTGCTCTTTGAGCGCCCGCCGAGCCACGAGCTCGAGCTGTTGCAGGTCCGCGTCGCGACCGATGAGCGGCGTCCGGCGAGCGACGGGCAGGCGTGCCGAGCGGCCCAGCAGCGGCAGGGCGCGGATCGGTTTCGACTTGCCTCGGACCTCGATCTCGAGGACAGACCCGAACTCGAACCCGGCCCGGACGCTGGCGACGGTCCGCTCGCCGCAGAGGATATGCCAGGGCTCGGTCGCCGCCTGCAGTCGGGCAGCGACATTGACGGCATCGCCGGTAAGCGGGAAGTCACCGGTCGCACTCTCGCGCGTGGCCACAACGTCGCCCGTATTGATTCCCAGTCGAATGGGGAGCCGGTCGCCCAGGCGCGGGTCGTCACGCACCGCGTCGCGAAGGGCGAGCGCGGCAGCCAGCGCGCGCTGGGGATCATCATCGTGGGTCTGCGGAAACCCAAACACCGCGACGACGGCATCTCCAATGAACTTTTCGAGGATCCCACCATGCTCCGATACAACCTCAGTGGCCAGGTCGTAGTACCGGCGGAGGAGAACGCGGACGTCCTCCGGATCCATCGCCTCGCCGAGCGCGGTGGAGCCGGCCACATCGGCAAAGAGGACGGTGACGACGCGCCGTTCTTCGGCCACCAGGCTAGCTGCGGTGCAGGAAGCGGGAGCGGTGGCGGCGGCGCATCGTTCCGGGCGAGTCCTTCGTCACGACGCTGATGCTCCCATCTTCCTCGAGCACGGCCAGTTTCACGTCTTCGGTCTTCGACACCCCGTGCTCGCGCACGGCCATCTCGACGTCGCTCTCGCTGAGCCCCTCCTGCTGCATGGCCTTTTTGATCAACTTACCGTCCTTGACCACGATCGTCGGCGGCGGCTCGATCAGATGATCAAACCAGGGCCAGTAGCTCCGCAGCAGCGCGACGCCACGATTGATGAGGAGCAGCACCACGATGATGATCACACCGCCGGTCAGCGAATTGTCCGGCCCGGTGATGGCGGGTTGCAGCGCGTTCGCGACCAGCAGGACGAGCACCAGGTCGAAGGTGGTGAACTGGCCGAGTTCTCGTTTGCCGAAGATACGCAGGCCGACAAAGAACACCAGATAAATGGCGATCGATCGGATGACCAATTCCCACCAGGGAATGCCCAATTTGAACAGATTGCCCATCTCAGGGCGAATCTTACGAGACCGCTAGCGACCGACTGGGTGCGCGAAGCCGTAGTCGAGGAGCGTCGCGGCGTCGGTGAAATGCTGGGTGCTGCCGAGGACGACGACGAGGATGGTGCGGCCCTGGCGGGTCGCCGCCGCCGCGATGCAGTAGCCGGCGCCGTCCGTGTAACCCGGCTTCAACCCAATGGCTCCCGGGTAGGTCCACAGAAGGCGATCGATGTTCGATGGATCGAAGGCCTTGTGGAGGGGCGTCGCCGGGATGGCGATCTGCTTGCTGGCGACGATCTGGCGCAGGTCGGGGTAGTCGGCGAGCAGCGTAGCCGCGACCAGGGCCAGGTCCGACGCGGTGCTGTAGTGGTTGGGATCGTCAAGCCCGCTCGGGTTGGTGAAGTGCGTGCCGTGCAGATGAAGCGCCGCGGCTTTCTGGTTCATGAAGTCGACGAAGTGCGGGCGGTCCACGATTCCCATCGCGATCGCCTCGGCGGCGTCATTGCCCGAGTTCAGCAGGAGGCCGTCGAGGAGCTCGCGCAGGCTGAGCTGCTCGCCGGTTGACAGCCCCATGTGGTTCGGCTCGACCTGGGTCGCCAGCGCCGAGACGGTGATCGAGGTTTCCATGGGCGCCAGGTCGGCCGCCACCATGGCGGTCATCAGCTTGGTCAACGACGCCTCCGGGTAGCGGGTGGTCGCCGCTTGCTCGTAGAGCAGCTGGCCCGCAGTGAGGTCGACGACCACCGCCGACCGTCCCTTGATCGATGGAATGCCAACCGGTGGATGGGCCCGCAGCCAGGTCCTGCTCAACAGCGGAACTTTGACTGTCGGAAGGGCACTCGGGATCGGGGTTGGCGTCGGCGAGGCTGATGCGGTCGGCGAGGCCGTCGGGACCGGCGCGGCCGCCGGGTGCGCGGAGGGCGGCCTCGCGGCGCGGGTCGCCGCGGGTTTGGCGGTGGCGGCGACGACCCGGATCGTGGGTGTGGCCGGCGTCGTCAGGGCGTGAAGTCCGAGCACCCCGATGACGAGAATGGCGACGAGGAGCGGCACGACCAGGGGATTGCGCCGGCGCGGAGGGGCCAGCAAACGACGGGATGAGCGCTTGCCGCGCGTCCCGAGGCTGTATCCAGACGTAGGGTAAGACGTTCGCCTCAAGAAAGTCGGGCTCATCATGGGGCCGCGCCGCGCCACCTGTCAAGGAAGGCTTCACGGGTTTGCCCCGCACGGCCCCGACTTGATACAACCGGAAGAGGACCACACGGGAGGATGATCGAGATGCCACAAGCGGCCTGGAATCCCAAGCGGGAGCGGCAATACGAGCACATCAAAGAAAGCCTGGAGGAACGCGGCACCGGTACGGACAAGGCCGAAGAGATTGCCGCGCGGACGGTCAACAAGGAGCGGGCGCGATCCGGCGAAGCCAAGCAGGCGAGCCGGACCTCGATCGAGGACATTTCGTCCGGGCGTCGCGGGGGACTCCGCTCGCATGAGGGGTCGGGCGGACGAACCTACGATCAGCTGCGCAACGAGGCCAGGGAGAAGGGCATCAAGGGACGATCCAAGATGACCAAGGCCGAGCTCGAGCGCGCCGTCGATCGAAAGAAGTAGCTCAGGGAAAAAGCAGCCGCAGCAACGCAGCGACTGCGGCGCCGGCGACGACACAAAGCAGCAGCGGCGCCCGCAGGGCTGCGAGGCCGGCTGCGACGATGACCGCGGCCAGCCTGGCATCCGGGTGGAGGACGCCGTGACTGTCCGTCAGCTCGATCGCGACCAGCGCCGCGAGGAGCGCGGGTGCCAGGCCGGGCGTGCGGCTGGTGACGGCGGCCGGCACCGTCTGCAGGAAGGGGCCGACGCCACGGAGCGCAAAGGTCAGCACAGCAAGGCCGACGACCAGGCCGAGGGCTAACGGGACAGCCATAGGCCTACGACCGCGGCGCCGGCAAGCGGCACGCCGGGCGGGGTGAACGGCGCCAGAAGGAGGGCGACGGCCGCGCCAGCCACAGCGCAGCGAACGGCGTGGTGGGCGCGGAGCATCGGCCAGAGGAGCGCGACGAACAGGGCTGGAAAGGCGGCGTCCACCCCCAGCCGGCGCGGATCGCCCAGGACCGGACCGATCAACGTGCCCACGATCGTGCCAGCCTGCCAACAGACATAAAGCAACCGGCCAGCCACGACCATGGTTCGACCGTCAGGTCGCCCAGGCTCACCCGCCGCGACCCCCAGCGCAAAGGTTTCGTCGACGATCAGTTGTCCGAGCAGGGCCCTTCGCACGCGGCCCCCAGGGAGGGAGCGGGCGACGGCGATGCCCGTCGCCACGAAGCGAACGTTGAGCAACGCCCCGGCCAGGATGGCGGGGACGATGCCTCCACCCGCGGCGATCACGCCGACCGCGGCGAACTGCGCCGATCCCGCAAAAACGATCAGGGACATCAAGACAACCGACCAACCAGGGAGACCGGTCGAGACGGCTAGCACGCCGAACGAAGCCCCGAAGACGGCGACCGCAATCGCCACGGGCGCGGCACGCAGGAGGATGGTCCGAACCGGCGTCATTGGCGAAATTATCTGGAATGGGGCGGGTTCGACGACTGCCTCCCGTTCACCAGCTGTGACCACCTACCTGAGGTCCCGCCCGTCTATAGTCGGGAGCAGGCCATGAGGTCAGGACCGCTAGTGATCGGCAACTGGGCTCGCCTCCGACCGACGCTCGCGAGTCTGCTTCCGTACGTGGCTGCGCTTGGCAGCATCGGGGTCGCCAGCGTGCTGCTCGGGCTGGTCGCCTACCTGCTGCGCCTTCCGAGGATCGAAACCTATCCCCTGGTCTACCTGCTCTGCGTCGCGGTCATCATGCTGCGCTTCGGCCGAGCCCCGGCGTTGGTCGCCACGGCGGCGTCCGCCGTCGCCATGGACACGATCATGGTGCCACCGACCTCCACCTTCGGTTGGCACTCCGCCAACGACCTGATCCGGCTGGTCTCCGGCGTCGTCGCCGGGTTGGTCCTGATATTCACGATCGAGGCCACGCGCCGATCGACGTCCTTGCTGGCCAGACGGAAGGATCTCTTGCAGGAGGTCTCGCCCCGCATCATCCAGAGCCTCGACGTCGAGGAGATCCTCAGTACGGTCGCCGAGCAGACGCAGCGCGTCATCGACTACCAGAACTTCCGGCTCTACCGGTGGGACGAAGCGACGGAACGCCTCGTCCTGATGAAGGCGGTCGCTCGGGCGGGTCCGTACGAGGGTCTGGACTGGCGGTCGGTGACCCTCGCGCTCGGAGAGGGGATCACGGGAACGGCCGCGCACACCCGCAAGGCGATCCTGGTTCCGGACGCGCGGCGGGATCCGCGCATCGTCTATCCACCGGGAGTTGCGCCGATCGAGGAGACCGTCCTCAGCGTGCCGATGGTGACGCGCGACCGGCTATTCGGCGCACTCTCGCTGGGGCGGCTGGGTGCCCGGTCGATGACTGGCGACGATTTGCGCTTGATGGAGTCGATTGGCGCCCAGACCGCGCTGGCCCTGGCCAACGCCGAGCAGTACGCCGAGGCCGAGCAGGTGATTCACGCGCTGGCCGCGATCGAGGCCCTGCAACCGATGACGGGCACCATGTCCGAGGCTGAGGTCGACCAGCGCATCAGCGACGGCTTTCTTGAACTGAGCCAGGCCGAGCTTACGACCTTGCACGTCCTGCGGGCGGACGGCCAGTACCACGAGGGCGCCAGCTCCGGGCAAATCGAGATCAGTCCTGACGCACCGAGCCAGCCGGCGATCGCCGCCTCCGACGTCGCCTGGCTTGCGGACGCCAGGGTCGCGGCCTATGTCTCCGATACCCCGAACGATCCCCGGCTCCCGCGCTGGGCGCGCGAGGCGGCGAAGCGCAGCGGCGTGCAGGCGAGCGTCTACCTTCCCCTCAGGGCCGGCCAGCGCCTTCTCGGCTTCGTCGGTCTCCACTGGCGGCGCCCGCGATGGTTGCGCCCGGAGCAGCTGGGGCGATTCCAGCTGGTCGCCGCGCAGGCCGCCATCACGCTCGACACGCGCCGCGCTCTCGAGCAGGAGCGCGGCCGAGCCGAAGCCCTTGCCGAGCTGGAACGCGCCCGTCGGGAATTCATGCAGATCGCCTCGCACGAGCTCCGCACGCCGTTGACGGTGATCCGCGGTTATGCCTCGCTGCTGGAGGACGGCTCGCTGGGCCCGATCCCGGAGAAGGCACGTCAGGCGCTGCACACCCTGATGGAGAAATCGACCGAGATGCGGGCCCAGGTGGAACGCATGCTGCTGCTCGCCCGCCTGGAGGACGGCGCGGTGCCGCCCCCGATGCATTCACTGGATCTCCGTACCGTCGTGCAGGACGCGGTCAGCCGGGTCCAGCCGCAGGTGGAGCTGAAGCGGGGCTCGGTCCGGGTGCGCCTGCCGGATGAGCCACTCACGGTGACCGGCGACACCGACCGGCTGGGTACGGCCATCGACAATCTGCTCCAGAATGCCGTCAAGTTCAGCGTCGAGCCCCCCAGCATCGAGGTTGACGGCGCCAGGGAGGACGGCCATATCGAGCTTCGGGTCGAGGATCACGGAGTCGGCATCCCGGCGGCGGCCCTGAGCCGCCTGTTCGAGAAGTTCTACCGCGTCGAAGACCCGCGGCTCCGGAACGTCGCCGGAACGGGGATCGGTCTTTATCTGGTTCGGCAGGTGATCGAGGGCCACGGCGGCCATGTCGAGGTCAAGAGCGTCCCCGGCGCGGGAACCACCTTCAGGCTGCGCCTCCCCCAGGGAGCCCCAGCGGCGACTCAGGGCGGGCCCCCAACCGGCTCGGAAACAGCCTGATCCAGCAAGACTGAGGGAGCTTTGGGGTTGGCCCTATTGTGGCGACCCAGCAGGACGGAAGCGCGGACAACGATGTCCCGGATGCCGCCATCCAGATTCCAGCCGAGTGGCTGATGGCCCTGCTCGAGGTGGAGGCGGTCCGCCGGGTACAACGGCCCGATACCCTGGTGATGCTGACGGCCGACGGCCTGTCGCTCAGCGGGGTCGAGCTGCTGGTCGAGCGGCGCTGGGTCCGGGAGCCGTTCTGGGGCCAGATCAGCGAAGCCGTAACACGCGGCTTCATCCACCAGCGCTCGGCGGTCAAGGTCACCCTTCGCGGCGACCGCCGCGAACATGAGCGCCGTCCGGCAGCCCGCTAGCCGGGTCAACGCGAGACTGCCTGCTAGAGTCGAGGCAGGCCAATGCCAACCGTGATCCCAACGGACCCGCCGCCGATGCAGGCGCCTGCCGCATTGGATCCGCGAGCCGACCTGCCGCGCGGCTTTTACGACTTCCTTGAGCCCCTGCACCGGGTCTTTTCGCCGCGCCGGCACGAACTGGTACAGGCCCGCAAGCGGGGCCTCGAGGCGGCCCACCGGGGCGACCTGCCGACCTACCTCGGGCCGTCGGAAGGAACCACCGGCAGCTGGAAAGTGTCGTTGCCCGGCTGGTGCCAGGACCAGCGCAACCAGATGACCGGTCCCGCCGACGACGCGGAGCTGGTCGTCAAGATGCTGAACTCCGGGGCGCCGGGCGTGATGCTCGACCTGGAGGACTCGGTGGCGAACGCCTGGCCCAACATCCTGAAGGGCGTCGAAAATATCGTCGCCGCGCTGCGGAGTCAGCTCACCTACCATGACGCGAAGCGCGACCGTGACGTCGCCATCAGCGAGAGCAAGACCGTGATCTTCACCCGACCCCGAGGCCTGCATCTCGCCCAGGCGGGCGTCATCAAGGGCGAAGTCCTCGCCGCGTCGCTCTTCGACGTGGCCATGGTCGCGTTCCAGGTCGACCCGTCCCGGCTCCGCCACCCACTCAGCATCTACATCCCGAAATCGGAATCGGCGGAGGAGGCCCTCTGGTGGCGGGACCTGTTCAAGGCGATCGCCGAGGCGCGCGGCTGGCCACACGACTACATCCGCTGCATGGCCCTGGTCGAGTCGCACCCGATCGCGTACCAGATGGAGGAGTTCGCCTTCAACCTCCGCGAACACATCATGGGCCTGAACCTCGGTCGCTGGGATTACATGGCCAGCCTGATCGACTTCACCTTGCAGGATCCACGCTGGGTGCTGCCAGATCGCAACATGATTCCCCACGACGTGGCCTTCTTCCAGGCGCTGCGCGAGGTGATGCCGGAGGTCTGTCATAAGCGCGGGCTGCTGGCGATTGGCGGGATGACCGCGCTCTACCCGAGTCGAACCGACGCCGCCCTGAACGAGCGCGCGCTCAAAGTCCTGGAGCAGGACAAGAAGAACGAGGCCAACAGTCTGATGGACGGCGCCTGGACCGGGCACCCGGATCAAAACGAGATCGCGGTCAACCAGTTCCCCTATCCAAACCAGCTGCAGGCGCGGCGCAAGGACGCTGACATCCATCGCGACCTCCGCCCGAGCCCCGAGGGGGTTGGCAAGCGAACCCTGCAGGGCTCTCGCGACGCGGTGAGGACCGTCATCCGCTACCGCGACGGCGTCCTGAACGGACGGGGCGCGAGCCTGCTGGACGGCTACATGGAGGATCTCGCCACAGATCGGATCTACCGCTACATGATCGCCCAGCGGGTGCTGCACAAGGTCACCGTGCCGCAGGCGTCAGGCGGCTCCGCCACGCACTCCCTCGCGCTCGTCTCGCAACTGTTCGACGAGGAGCTGGCCCGACTGGTCGGCGAGCAGCCCGAGGCCGCGGCGACGATGCGCACCGCGCGCGAGCAGAGCGAGGGGATGGTCCTGGGCATCCTGGAGGCGCAAGGCGCCCGAACGCACTAGCCCACCGGCGGCGGACCTGCTGCCGGTCCAGCGCAACGCGACGCCGGCCTACCGCGTCGTCCGCATGCTCGCCCTTCCCCTCCTCCACTGCCTCTTTCGAATCCACGTCACCGGCCGCGCCCGGATTCCGCGACGCGGCGCCTACGTGATCGTGGCGAACCATCTCAACTGGCTCGATTCCTTTGCCCTCCTCGCCACCTTTCCGATCGAACCGCGGATCCACTTTCTTGGCGATACGACCATGCTCGTCACTCACCGAGTGCAATGGGCCACGATCAAGGCGGTCGGTGGGTACATCCCGGTCAACCGAAGCCTGCACCAGGACGCTGCCCTCTTCCATCATGTGAACCGCTGCCTGCAGGCGGGCGGCGCGGTTGCGCTCTATCCCGAGGGCCACTACGGCGACGCCGAGGGGAAATTGATGCCGTTCAAGAAGGGCTTCGCGCATTTTGCGCTCGACAACGGCGTCCCGATCGTCCCGGTCGCGATGGCCGGCATGAAGGACCTCTGGCTTCGCAAAACGGTTGCCGTCCACATCGGTCCCCCGATCGACCCCGCGGGGCAGTCGATCGACTTGGTGGTGGCGCGCGCCGAAGCCGCCGTCCGGGACCTGATGCCACCGTACGCCGAGCCGCATGGTCCGAAACTCTTCCGGCGCCGGCTCAGCCGTCTCTTCTAGGGGCTAGGGCCGGCCGGAGCGCAGGATGCTGATCGCGACGTAACCGCCCAGCGCGCTCGCAGCGAGAAAGCCGACGATCAGGACGATGCCCGCGGCCGGGTCGCTGCGCAGGTGGAAGGCCGAGATCAGGACGGCGAGGGCGATGACGAAGGCGGCGACGATGATGCCGAGCACCATCCGGTTCGCGATCCGCTCCAGCCGCCTGACGAGCGGCTCGAAGCCGGAGGGCCGCACGCCGAGCTCGAGGTCCCCGCGCTGCAACGCCGCCAGCAACCGGCGTGCCTGCTGCGGTCCCTCGACCCCGAGGCGGGCGACATCGACGCCTGCCTGAGCCAGGGAGCGAGCCCACATCACCGGCGAAAACTGTCGCGTCACCATCTGCCGCGCGTAGGGCACCAGGACCCTGGTGAAGTCGAAGCCCGGGTCCAGCCGCGTGACCAGGCTCTCGTGCATCACAACCGTCTTGAGGAGCAGGGCGTAACCGGACGGGAGCTGCAGCCCATGCCGGCGGACGACCCCGAGGACATCGTTGATAACCGGCCGGATCGCGATCTCTCCCACCGGCCGGCCGTAGTAGCGCGACCGCAGGTGCTCGACGTCACGCCGAAGGATCGTCCGATCGACACGACGGCGAGCCACGCCCAGATCGAAGAGCGCATCGACCTGCCGCTCCGGTTCGTCGCTTGTGTAGGCGAGCAGCGCCCAGACCAGTTGTTCCTGCATCCGCGGCTCGACCGTGCCCACCATGCCGAAGTCGACGACGCCAATACGTCCAGCCGGATCGATGAAGAAGTTGCCGGGATGCGGGTCGGCATGGAAGAAGCCGTCTTTGAAAATCATCTTGAGCACCATCTGGGCACCCTGTAGCGCGATGGCGCGCGGGTCCACACCGGCGGCTTCCAGCGCAGCCAGGTCGTCGATCTTGATGCCACCAATCCGCTCCAGGGTGAGCACACGTCTGGTCGTCTTGTCCCAGTGCACGAGGGGAATGTGGACGCCGGCATCTTCGGCGAAGTTGGCGCGGAATCGATCGGCGTTGTGCCCCTCTCGAATGTAGTTCGTCTCAGCGCGCAGGGTCTGCCCGAACTCGTGCACGACACCGAGCACGTCGTACTGATCCATCAGGGCCCAGCGGCGACGCGCGGTGGCCGCCAGTGTTTCCAGGATTTGCAGGTCTTGCTCGATCTGCTGCGGGACCTCGGGCCGCTGCACCTTCACGACGACCGGTGTGCCGTCGGGTAGGGTCGCGCCGTGCACCTGTCCGATCGAGGCGGCCGCCAGCGGGACCTGATCAAACGCCCGAAACGCGACGTCGATTGGCTCGCCCAGCTCAGCTTCCACGACCTGCTTGACAACCGCGATTGGCAGCGGAGGCGCCGCATCCTGCAACTTCGCCAGCTCGACCTGGTAATTGAGCGGAAGCAGGTCGGCGCGCGTGGACAAAATCTGCCCCAGCTTGATGAACGTCGGGCCCAGTTCCTCCAGCGCCCGGCGCACGTGCTCGGGCCGGGTCAGCCGCTGGTCGTACTGGCGGTTGAACACGCGCTGCCAGGTCACAAACCGTTCCAGCCCGAGGATGCTGATGAAGAAGCCGAGTCCATGGCGGGCCAGCACCCGGCTGATCTGGCGATAGCGACGCGTTGTGGATTGGGCGGGCATCCATCCTGAGGGTAACAAGGCGGAGCCGATACGCTATCCAGCGGTGAGCGTAGGAGTCGATCACCTGGCCATCCTCGACCGCGTTCCGGGATGGACAGGCCTGCCACGAACGTCGCAACCACTCGGCGGTGGGATCACCAATCGGAACCATCGGGTGCAGATCGGAACGGAAACGGTCGTCGTGCGGATCCCCGCCCTGACCGGCAAGCTGCTCGGGATCGACCGGCGGGTCGAGCACGAGGCGAGCCTCCTCGCTGCGGCCAGCGGCGTCGGACCGGAGGTCGTCGCGTTTCTCGAGCCTGAAGGCATCCTGGTGACTCGCTTCATCCAGGGTGAAGCCATCAGCGACGCCGCGGTCCACCTTCCGGAGACGCTGCGACGGGTCGCTGCATCACTCGGCCTGATCCATCATGCCGGGCTGGTGCCGGCCCCCTTCTCTCCGTTTCGTGTCGGTGAGAGGTATGCCGCCACGGCGAGGGACCACGGGGTGCACCTCCCGCCTGCCTACGAGCGCGCGGTTCAGATCGCGACCGTGGTCGAACAGGCGCTTCCCCTCGTCCCGCCGGTGCTCTGCCACAACGACCTGCTCAACGCGAATTTCATCGACGACGGACAGCTGATCCGGATCGTCGACTGGGAGTACGCCGGGATGGGCGACCCGATGTTCGATCTCGGCAATTTCGCGGTCAATCACGAGCTCGCCCCGGATGAGCAGGCGTATCTGCTCGAGGCCTACGCCGGCGAGGCCTCGCCCGCGCGGCTGGCACACCTTCGGCTGATGTGCGCGATGTCGGATTACCGCGAAGCGATGTGGGGCGTCGTCCAGCAGGGAATTTCCGACCTCGATTTCGACTTCGCCGGCTACGCCGGGCGGCACTTCGACCGACTGCTGGCGAGTGCCGGACGCCCGGAGTTCAACGATTGGCTCCGCCAGGCGCGGCCGTGACGATCCCGAGCCGGGCCCGAGTCGTCATCATCGGCGGCGGCGTCGGTGGCACCAGCATCGCCTACCACCTCGTCAAGCGCGGCTGGACCGACATCGTGTTGTTGGAGCGCGCCCAACTCACCAGCGGCTCGACCTTTCATTCGGCCGGGCTCGTCGGCCAGTTGCGCTCGAGCATGCCGCTGACGCGGTTGATGATGGACAGCGTCGCCTGCTATCGCCGCCTGACGGAGGAAACCGGGGTGGACATCGGGTGGCGCGAGGTCGGGAGCCTGCGACTCGCCTCCTCGCCCACGCGGATGGAGGAGCTGCGGCGACAATCGGGATGGGGCACAAGCTTCGGTCTGCCCATCGAGCTGATCAGTGCTGCCGAGGCCTACCAGCGGTTTCCAATCATGCGCCTGGACGGCGTCGAAGGAGCGGCCTTCCTCGCGACGGACGGCTACCTCGACCCGAGCGGCCTCGCGCTCGCGTTCGCGGAGGGAGCTCGCCGCGGTGGCGCTCGAATCTGCGAGGGCGTCCGCGTGACGGGCATCCGCGTGGAGCGCGGCTCGGTGCGCGGGGTCGAGACCGGTGAGGGAGCGATCGAGGCCGAGGTGGTGATCAACGCGGCCGGCATGTACGCGCCCGAGGTGGGCCGCCTGGCGGGCGTTACGGTCCCGATCATTCCGATGGCCCACCAATATCTGGTCGCCCGAATCGGGGAGCCGATCCCCGCGTCCTTGCCGACCATGCGGGATCCCGACCGTCTCGTGTACTTCCGACGCGACGCCGCCGGGCTCGTGATGGGTGGCTATGAGCGCGACCCGGCGCCGTTCGGACTCGGCGGGATCCCGGCAGACTTCAACAACCGGTTGCTCGCCGAGGACTGGCCGCGCTTCGAGCCCCTCTCGGAGAGCGCGGTCACCCGTGTCCCGTCACTGGAACACGCCGAGATCGTCAAGCTGATCAACGGACCGGAAGCCTTCACCCCGGACAACGAGTTCGTCCTGGGGGAGTCGCCGGTTCACGGCTTCTTTGTCGCCGCGGGCTTCTGCGCCCACGGCATCGCCGGTGCGGGCGGTATGGGCAACGCGATGGCCCAGTGGATCATCGACGGCCAGCCGGAAGTGGATCTCTGGAAAATGGACCTGCGACGCTTCGGTTCGCAGTACCGGAGCCAGGCGCTCACGCTGACACGAACACGTGAGGTCTATTCGACGTACTACGACATTCATTATCCGAACGAGGAGCGGACGGCAGGCCGCCCGTTGCGGCTCTCCCCCACCTACCCGAGGCTTGCGGCGCTTCGTGCATCGTTCGGGGAGAAGGCCGGCTGGGAGCGACCGAACTGGTTCGAGACGAACGCGGTCCCGGAGGGTGCCCAGCCAGCAGGCTGGGCAGGCCGGCACTGGTCCAGCGCCATCGGCAGTGAGCACCGAGCCACACGCGAACGAGCCGCGCTCTTCGACGAGACGTCCTTCGCCAAGCTCGAGATCAGCGGCGATGGCGCGTTGCTGTTCTTGCAGCGCCTCTGCGGCAACGACATGGACCGGCCACTCGGACGCGTGACCTACACGCAGATGTTGAACCATCGGGGCGGGATCGAATGCGATTTCACGGTGACGCGGCTTACGGCCGATCGCTTCTTCATCGTCACGGGCACGGCATTCGGGAATCACGACCTGGGATGGATCCGCCGACATCAACCGACAGACGGATCGGTAACCGTCTCCGACGTGACCTCCGCCCTGGTGTGCCTCGGGCTCTGGGGTCCGCGCGCCCGCGACATTCTGCAGCCGATCACCGCTGCCGACCTCAGCAACCGCGGCTTCCCTTACCTCACGGCCCGGGCGATGGAGGTCGATGACGTGCCCTGCCGCGTACTCCGTGTCACGTACGTCGGCGAGTTGGGCTGGGAGCTCTACTGCCCAACCGAGTACGGGCTGCGCCTCTGGGACACGATCTGGGAAGCGGGCCGGCCGTACGGCCTGGCCGCCGGCGGGTACCGGGCCATCGAATCACTGCGGCTGGAGAAGGGGTACCGCGTCTGGAGCAGCGACATCACGCCGGACGACAATCCCTATGAGGCCGGGCTGGGGTTCGCGGTCCGGCTGGACAAAGCGGCGGACTTCATCGGAAAGGAGGCCCTCATCAAGGCGAAAACGAACGGGATCGGACGGCGACTCCGCCCCCTGCTGCTCGACGACCCTCAGGCGATCGTCTTCGGCGGCGAGCCGGTGCGGGCCGATGGACAGATCGTCGGGCGCGTGACGAGCGGGGGCTTCGGGTACACGCTCGCCCGGAGCATCGCCTACGCCTACGTGCCCGCCGACCGGGCCGCCGGCAGCAAGGCGGAGGTGGAAATCTTCGGACATTGGGCCACGGCCCGCATCGCCGAGGACCCACTGTTCGATCCCACTGGTTCCAGGATCCGGGCGTGAGCGAGCTCGATTCCCTCCTCGGTTTTGCCCTGGGCCTTGCCGATGCCGCTGATGCGATTGCGATGCGACATTTCCGCCGGGACCTCAAAATTGATCGAAAGCCAGACCGGACATTCGTGACCCAGGTCGACACGGCCATCGAGCAGGAACTGCGCCAGCGGATCGAACGTGAGCACCCCGATCACGGCGTCCTCGGCGAAGAGTTCGGCTCGACCGCCGGGTCGGCGAACCGATGGATCATCGACCCGATCGACGCCACCCACAGCTTCATGCGCGGCCTCCCGATGTTCGCGACCCTGCTGGGTCTGGAGCGCGACGGTGAGATGCTCCTCGGAGTCATCTCCGCGCCGGCGATGCGCGAACGCTGGCACGCGATGCGGGGTCAGGGCGCCTGGTCCGGTTCGCGGCGGCTTCATGTTTCCGCGATTCCGCGGTTGGACGAATCGCAGGTGTTCTACGCGTCGCGGACCGCCTTCACTGCGGTGGGACAAGCGCGCGCCTTCGATGCGGTCGTCGAAGGCGCCTGGCGCGATCGCGGCTTCGGTGACTTCTGGGGCTACGCGCTGGTGGCCGAGGGCACGGGCGAGGCCATGATTGAGCCGGAGCTCTATCCCTGGGACCTGGCCGCGCCGTCCATCGTGGTCGAAGAGGCCGGTGGGCGCGTGACTGACTTCACCGGGTCGCGGACGCACGAGGGGGGCAGCGTGGTCGCCAGCAATGGGCTGATCCACGAGGAGATCCTCGAGCGCCTGCATCGTCGGTAACGGCAGCGCCGGACAAGGCTTACGCCGGCGGTGTGGCGGCGGCGTCCTCGCGGGCGATCAGCACCGGGTCGGGGCGCAGCGCCAGCCGAACCCGAGTCCCGGCAGGGAGCCCGCTCGCGTCTGACGTGGGAAGCTGCGCCAGCACGGTCACGTCGCCGAGGTCAACCGTCACCCGGCTGGTAGCCCCCAGGAATGCTGTCGCGATCACTGTCCCGACCAGGGGCCCGGAGGTTGCGGCCTGGTCATCGGCCGCGACCGTCACCGCTTCAGGACGGACCAGGGCGACGGCCGCGCCGTCGCCGACGTTCGGTTGGACCAGGGGCAGGCGAACCCCCCTCACCTCAACCACACCACCCCGCACCGTCCCGGAGAGCCGGTTGGTCAACCCGACGAATTCGGCCACAAACGGCGTCGCCGGGCGCGAATAGACCTCGGTCGGTGGTCCAAGCTGTTCGAGGCGCCCGGCCTGCATCACGCCGACGCGGTCCGCGATGGCGAGGGCTTCTTCCTGGTCATGGGTCACGAACAGGGTGGTGATCCCAACGTCCAGCTGGACGCGGCGAATCTCGTCACGCAGTCGTGCGCGGACTTTAGCGTCAAGGGCCGACAGAGGTTCGTCCAGGAGCAACACCTTGGGCTGGATCGCTAACGCCCGCGCCAACGCGACGCGTTGCTGCTGACCGCCAGAGAGCTGATGCGCGTAGCGGTTGGCATACTTGGATAGCCCGACCAGCTCCAGCACCTCGCCCGCCCGGCGCCGGCGCTCAACGGCACCCACTTTGCGCATCTGGAGCCCGAAGGCCACGTTCTGCCAGGCCGTCATGTGCGGAAACAGGGAGTACGCCTGGAACACCATTCCGACGTCACGCTTGTTCGCCGGTCGGCCGCTGACATCCTCTCCGTCGATGGTGACCTGGCCGCTGTCGGCTTCCTCGAGTCCAGCCAGCAAGCGGAGGGCGGTCGTCTTGCCACAGCCTGAGGGTCCGAGCAGAGCGACCAACTCGCCAGGGGCCATCGTCAGGCTGAGTCCGTCGAGCGCCGTCACCCCGGCGTAGCGGCGGCGCAGGTCTACGAGCCGCACCTCGACGCCGCCGTCGCCGGCGCTCCGGGTATTGACCGCCTTCGGGGGAGCCATCACCTCAGGTCTTTTGGCCCCAGATGGCGTCGAGCCGAGGATCCCGCGAACGTCGCCGGCCAACAAAGGACAGCACCAGCAGCAGGCTAAAGGCGAACAGCAGCGAGGCCACGGCGACCGCGATGGAGACGCCGGCGTTGACGAGGCCAAGGAAGGCGATCGCGACCTGCAGATTCTCGTACGCGAGCAGATTGGCGAAGGTGTACTCACCCAGGACCAGGGCAACGGATAGCAGGCAGGCGTTTAGGAGCGCACTCGACATGTTGGGAACCAGGATTCGCCAGATCACCGTGCCCCAGCTCGCACCAAGGCTGCGAGCCGCCTCCGAGAGCGTCTTCACGTCGATCGCGGCGAGCCCCGTATCGAGCGCGCGGTACGCGTAGGGCAGCACGAGGATGAGGTAGGCGAAGGCGAGGGTCAGGATCGACGAGCTGACGTTGATCGCCATCCACCGGTAGACGGGCGCAAGGCCGACGACCAGCACGATCGCCGGAATGGTGAGCGGTAAGAGGCAAATGAACTCGATCGTCCGGCTGAGCGCGGGGAGGCGCAGGCGAATCCAGAACATCGTCGGGAGGAGTAAGAGCAGCATCGCGATCGAGGTAATGGCTGCGAGCTGAAGTGAGGCGACGATCCCCGCCACGAGGTCTGGATAGGACCCGATGCTGGCCCAGGCTGAAAGCGTTCGCGGGGCGCCGATTCCAACGCCACGCGTGGAGAACTCGAACATGGCGCCGATTGGAACCAGGAAAAAGACACCAAGGACAAGGAAGACAACGGTGCGGAAGATCCGCAAGTTGCGCCGGCGCGAGCGGCTCATCGCTCGCTGGCCCCGGTCACCGCAGCCATCGCGCCGTCCGGCGCTGGAGCAGCGCGTAAAGCACGGTGACCGTCGCGACGATCACGATCATCTCCAGCGCCAGGGTCTTGGCCAGGCCGGGTTGCGCCCGACCGGTTTCGCTCGTCAGCAGATTGCTGATCTGGAGCGGGACGATGATGCCGCCCTGGGTGATCAACGCCGCCGCCGTGGCATACGCGGAGAAAGCATTGGCGAAGAGGAGCAGGGCGCCCCCGAGGAAGGCCGGCGCCAGCAAGGGGCCGGAGACGTACCGCCAGTAGTGCCAGGTGCCACCGCCCAGGGTTTCCGTTGCCTCTCGCCATTGCGGACGAATCCCATCCACGGCCGGGAGGAAGACGAGAACCATCAGGGGAATCTGGAAGTAGGTGTAGACGAGAATCAGGCCGGCGAGCTCGTAGAGCCACACCCCGCTGGCATAAATGTCGATACCATGCTCCTTCAGAAAGAGCGTGACAAATCCCGCGCCTCCGATCGTGGCGATGAACGCAAACGCCAACGTCACGCCGCCGAACTGGGCCAGCACGCCGCAGGCTGACGAGACGATTCGACGCAAGGTCCCGCGTGGATTGCCGGTAGCGACGGCGTAGGCAAGAAGGGCACCGAAGATCGCACCGATCACCGCACTTGCCGCGGACAGGACCACGCTGTTCACAAGTGAGTGGATGAGGTATTGCTGGCTCAGCTCGTTGAGGTTGGACACCGTCGGCCCGCCCGGTCCGGCGAATGACCCGGCGACGACAACGGCCGTCGGAAGGAGGAGGAACACTCCCACGTAAACCAGGAACGGCACGGCGCCGAGCCAGGTCAGAGACAGGCGCCGCCCGCCCCGTAAGGGACGGGCGGCAGCGGTCGCAGCCGGGATCCCGGCAGATTTCAACCGATGGCCTGGGCCCAATGGGAGGCGATATAGGTCCCCGCCGCGGTGGACTGCGCCTCGCTCATGAAGACCGGCGTTCCAACGACGGCCGGCAGTGCCGCGGCGGCCGCCGTGTCGATTTTTCCTGAGGTCTGCATGGCCGCCATCCGGACTGGCCTCGCCCCACCTTTGAGATACAGGTTCTGGCCTTCATCCGAATACAGGTACTCCTCCCAGAGCCTCGCCGCTGCGGGGTGGGGTGCCTGCTTGTTGATCGCCTGCGCGTAATAGCCACCAAGGGCGGCATTCGGCGGCAGGAAGATCTTCCAGGTCGGGACGTCTTTCCCATGGGATTGCGAGAGGTAATCCCACTCGAAGAGGACCGGCGTTTGGCCGGCTTTGACTGTTGCCGCGGTGCCGATAACCGGCACGAAGTTGCCGTTCAGCTTCAGCGAATGGAAAAAGTCCACGCCTTTGCTGACATCGCCGACAGAGCCGCCGTTGGCGATCGAAGCCATCACCACGCCGTTGAGCCCCTGGTTCGACTGCGTCGGGTCACCGGCGAGAGCGACCTTGCTTTTGAAGCTCGGCCCGAGAAGATCCTGGATCGAGGTGATCGAGACCTTGCTCGAGTCGTAGCCGATGCCCATGTAACCGCCGTAGTCCTGGAACCAGAGACCAGTCGGCTCCTTCTGGGGGCCGGGAATATCGTTCCAGGTGCTGACCTGGTACGGCGCAAAGAGACTCGTATTCTTCAGCGCCACCGACATGCCGACGTCGACGACGTCGGGAGCGCGGTCGGTATTGGCCAGCTGGTTGATGGCGTCGACCTCTTGCTGGCTGCTGCCGCTGGGGTTGGCGGAGTTGACTTTGATCCCGTATTTGGCCGTGAAGGCGCTGATGATCGCGCCGTAGTTCGCCCAGTCCGGCGGCAGGGCGATGACGTTTAGGGCGCCCTCTTTCTTGGCGGCAGTCACAAGGGCCGAGATTCCTCCGACGTCGGCTGCCGACTTGGCCGACGCGGCGCTGGTGCCAGAGCTGGCTGGAGTGGTCCCGCCGCAGGCTGCCAGCAGGATGACGGAGCCGGCCAGGATGCCTAACGAGCGCCTGGCCAAGAAATCGGGTCGCCGGAGCCGCGCATCGACCATGGTCCCCTCCCCTAGTGAATGGGCTGAATGTGCTCCCCCGTTTAACCACCTCAGAGCCGCCGTGTCAAGGAGCGAAAGGTTAACGCACGGTTAAGCGCCGGCGACCCGAAGCAGGACATGCGACCCGTCGCGCAGCATGCGGGCGAGCCCTTCGGGGGTGGCCGCGCCCCACATCCCCCACCGGTCCACGACCAGCTCACTGAGGGCAGGGTCGAGCTCAGCGGCTGGTAGAAATGCCACCGCGCCCTCGTGCGAGGTGGTCGTGCCCGGGATGGTCAGCCGAATCCATGGATCGGTTCGCCAGCGCTGCGCTCGGCGCGAATAGGCGTCGGCGAAGAGATAGACGATGCCGGGAGGCGCGGTGACAAACCAGCCGCGAACCGTGCCGATCCGGGCGCCCTCGCGCGACGCGATCAACAATTCGTCCTTCCCCTCCAACGCCTCAAGGAACGGCGCCGGCAGCGGGGTCAGCGGCACGTGGGTAACAATAGGCGAATCACACGGGTCGTCTTGCTTGGCCTGGACGGATTCCCGCACCGCGCCATCGGGCCGGAGCTCACGCCCCGCATGTGGGCGCTGGCCGAGGCGGGTGGGCGCGCAGCCGAGGGTGGCGTCACGGACCTCCCCTCCTCCACCGATCCGGGGTTTTGCTCCCTGCTGACCGGATGCTTCCCGAGAACGCATGGTGTTCGCACCACGGCGTGGCGGTTCACGACCCTTCCCGCCTGGGCGGGCCTCGAGAAACCGCGGGTCGACTCGCTCTTTGACGCGTGTCGAGGAGCAGGGATCCGTAGCCTGGCGGCGATGGGCGACGATCGTGGGCTGCTTTGCACCGGGTCGGCCGACGTGACCTGGCCGCCGGCGAACGCAATCCCGGAGGGCACACCGCTCGACGGCCACGGCTATCCATTGAACGCCGCGGTTCTTCCACACATCCTCGAGGGCGCCTCCGATCGATCCGTTGGGTTGCTCTTCGGGCACCTCAACGAGGCGGATACCATCGGCCACGACGACGGCCCGGAGAGCGACGCCGCCCGCAAATGCTATGCGGCGACGGATCGCCTGGTTGGCGAGATACTCGACGCACTCGACGGGGGCTGGCAGGAGACCCTGGTGATCATCGTGTCCGACCATGACATGCAAGCGCGCACGCCGGCCCCGCCGATCGACCTCGCGTCGTCGGCCTTCTGGGACGGCGTCATCCCTGACGGTGGCGCCGCCCTGGTTCACCTGCGCGAGAATGTCGATCGGGCTGTCGCCGGCAAGGCGTTGATGGCGGTCGAGGGGATCGAGAGTTGGCTTGCCGCGGACAATGCGGTCTTGATCGCGGGAGCCAGGGCGGGGTACATCTTCGCCGCACCGGTGCTACCGGCCGGCGGCTTTCACGGCGCTCCAGCGACGGCCCGCACCGTGGCCCTGGTTGGTGGTGGCCACCCCGCCGCCCGGCGAATCGCCGCGACGATCGAGCGCCGCCGACCCCATCTCGCCGACTGGGCGCCCACCATCGGAGCCGTGCTCGGCGCAACCGTCCGCCGCGCCGACGGCGTCAGCCTGCTGGGCTGAGGCTTAGCGCTGCGGGACTTCGGGCCGGTTGAAGCCGGGCTGCGGAACCTCGACCGGGGTCGCCGGGGGCTGGCTGATTTCCGGCATCTGGAGCGGTTGCGGCGCCAGATCCGGTCCGACCGGCTGGCCAACCTGCGGCGTACCGGGATTCTCGATGTACGGGTCCGTGGTACCGGGAATGTTTTGCATGGCTACCATCTTAGCTCACAGAAGCACTATAATGTTTACGTTCTAATATGAACGGCGACCGCGCGTAAGGAAGGAAGGAGGCACCGCTATGGATTCTGCGCCCAGGGCCGAGGCCCGGACATCGACGAATACGAATGGTCGCCGTGGCGTGATCGATCTCGCCCGGGTGGCGGTCGACGATGTGCTTCGACTGGTCCAGCAGGAGATCCAGCTGGCCAAGGTCGAGCTCAAGGAGATGTTGAGCAGCAACATCAAGGCGGCGATCATGCTCGCGGTGGCAGGCGTCTGCGCCCTGCTTTTCTTTGTGATGCTCCTGGTGACCATCGCGCTCGTCATCCCGGCGCATGCGCTGGTCGCCGGCATCGAGGCGGTCATCTTTCTGATCCTGGTGGTGATCTTCGGCCTGATGGGCAAGAGCAATCTGAAGATCGGGCCGCCGCAGAAAACCATGGAAAGCTTGAAGGAGGACGCCGAGTGGGCCAAACATCGACTGACGCGAAACGGGAAGTAGACCAGACTCGGGCGCACCTCGGCGAAACGCTGGACGCGTTGCAGCTGAAGGCGAAGCGAAACCTCGATCTCAAGACACAGGTCCAGACCAATCCAGTCGTCCAGTTGTCGATTGGCGCGCTCGTGGTCGCGATCGCCGGCCTGGCGCTCTATGGCTACCGCCGCCGCAGCCGGCGTTCGGCGGCCGAGCGCCTGGTGCGCAAACTCAAGCTCAACGATCTACGCGAGCACCTGACTGACTTCGGGGACGACGCTCGCGCCTGGGCAACGGCGCAGAAGCGAATCGGCAAGGCGGAAAAAGGCAAGAAGGTCGAGGTCGAACAACCGGGCGGGCTTGCGCGTCGCCTGATCGTCAGCGCGGCCGAGGCGGCGCTGACGGCGCTGGCCGCCGGCTACGCGAAGCGGCTGGTCAGTGGCGCCGCGACGCCGCATGAGAAGGGCCACGCGGCAGTCTCGAAGCACCAGTAACAATAGAGGGATCGGGCTTAACGGATTGAGATCACATGGCTGAGACCGGACCGCCGACCTCGGCCTCCGGTCAGCCAATGGTGCCGCGCAAGCGCGCGTCAGCGGCGAAACCCGCCGGCTGGCGGCCGCCGACCAACTGGACGCGGAAAGAGTGGCTGATGGCGGTGGCGGTTGCCGCGGGCTTGATCCTGCTCCTGGTCCTCGGCACCTTCGCCTATGCGTTGGCGACCCTGCCAGACCCGAGCAAGCTCGATTTGACCGGGGGCACGATTACGATTGTCGATCGCAACAACCACCTCATCGAACAGCGCAACTCCCAGGGCGTGCGCGTGACGCCCGTCAAGCTGACAGAGATCAGCCCGAACCTGCAGAAAGCAACGATCTCGGTCGAAGACAAGCACTTCTACGACCATCACGGGGTTGACTGGGGCCGGGTCGTCAAAGCCGGCATCATCGACGTCATCGCGCGACGGCCGGCGCAGGGCGCGAGCACGATCACCGAGCAACTCGCCAAAGTTGCGATCCTCCAATCCCCGAAGAAAACCATTTTGCGCAAGCTGCGTGAAGCGATGATCGCCACCCAGCTCGAATCGAAGTACCAGAAGAACCAGATCCTCGAGATGTATCTGAACAGCATCTACTATGGCCACCACGCCACCGGCATCGAGGCGGCCTCGGAGGTCTACTTCGGGGTGCACGCCAAGGACCTCACGCTCGGCCAGGCCAGCTTCCTCGCCGGTCTGCCCCAGGGGCCGAGCTATTACGACCCGGTTCTTCACAGGGATCGCGCGCTCGAGCGCCAGGCTATCGTCCTCCAGGCGATGGTCAACAATGGCGCCATCACCCAGGACCAGGCGGATCAGGCGAAGAACGAAAAGCTCACCTTCGTTTTCAAAGAGAACCGCAGCAGCCAGGCTCCTCACTTCGTCGACTTCGTCTTCGAGCAACTGGAAGGTGACTACGGACCGAGCACGGTCGCGCATGGCGGCTTCACGGTCAAGACCACGCTTGACCTCACGCTCCAGAAGGCGGCGGAGCATGCGGTGCAGGTCGGCATGCAGACGCTGGGCCATCTCGGCGCCGACAACGGTGACCTCCTCGCCATGGATCCGAAGACCGGAGAGATCCTGGCGATGGTGGGGTCTGCCGACTTCTTCAACAACGACATCAAGGGCCAATTCAACGTGGTCACCGGGCTGCGTCAGCCCGGCTCGTCATTCAAGCCGTACGCGTACGAACAGGCTTTCAAATCGCGCAAGCTGACCATGGGGAACCTGCTCGACGACACCTCGCGCCGGTACGCGAACGGGCAATTTCACGACTTCGATTTCCGTGACATGGGGTTGATCACCGCCCACAAGGCGCTGCTCCTCTCCCGAAACATCCCCGCGCTGCTGACGATGGAGAAGGCCGGCGTCGGGAACGTCATCAATCTCGCGCACGACATGGGCATCACGAACCAGCTGAAGAGCGAGGTGACGACCGCGATCGGCTCCAGTGAGGTCCGCATGCTCGATCACGTGGTGGGCTACGGCGTCTTCGCCAGCGGTGGCACCCGCCATGACGCGGTCTCGATCCTCGAGCTGACCGATTCGCAAAACCATAGCCTGGACAAGCCGAACCCGCCGCAGGCCAAGCAGGTCCTGACGGCGCAGGAGGCATACCTGATCACCGACATCCTCAAGGATTACTCCGCGCAATGGAATCTCGGATGGCGGCGTCCGATGGCTGGAAAGTCTGGCACGACGAACGACTTCCACGACGCCTGGATGATGGCTTACGCGCCGAACATCGTCGTCGGGGCCTGGGTGGGGCACACCGGCCCGGGGAACCAGAACATGAACAACGTGTTCGGCACCATGGTTGGCAGCTCGGTGCTCAAGGACTTCATCAACAACGGACTGCCCCAGGCCAACCTCCCCGCCCCGAACTTCCAACAACCGGACGGGCTGGTAGCCGGGCCGCCCTGCTCGAACAACAACAACATCAACCCGTCGCCCTCGGCATCGGCATCGGCCTCGCCCTCGAACGGCCCCAACGTCGGCGCGGAAAAGGAGCTCTACCTTCCGGGAACGGAGTGCAGCGCGGCCCCAGCACCGTCGGCCTCGGCCTCGGCCTCGGCGAGCGCCACCCCGACACTGGTGCCGACGATCATCCCGGTGCCGACCTGCGTGCCGACGCCCAGCCCCATCCTGGCAAGCCCGACACCGACGGCGACGCCAACGCCAACCCCCACCCCGTCGTCCAGGCCCTCACCGACTCCCAGCACGACGCCGTGCCTACCAGGCGGTTAGCGACGCGCTAAGAACGCCTGCAGAGCCGGCAGATCGGCGAAGATCTGGCTCGCCCCGCCGAGCTGCAGCTCGTCCCTGGTTCCGCCGCCGGTCAGGACCCCATAAACCGTGATCCCGCTTCTTCCCGCGGACTCGCCGTCCCAGCGGGTGTCGCCCACGGCCGCCGCCTGGCTTGCCGGCGCGCCACTTCGTTTAAGGGCGACGGCGAACGCGTCGGGAGCCGGCTTGGAGGTTCCGATGTCGTCCCGGTCGACGATCAGGAACCGGTCGGGCTTCTCGCCGAGCACTTTGAGGTTGGCCTCGACTTCGTCCGGGTCCGACGACGTCGCCAGGACCGGCCGGATGTGGAGCTTGTCCAGCGCCATCAGGAAGTCGTGTGCGCCGGCCACCGGGCGCACCTGGCTGAGGAGCCGTTTGTATGCCTGCCTGTGGTGCTCGCGGGCGGCGTCACCATGTTGCGCGTCCCAGGCCTCGCCGGCCACGGCTTTGACGAAGAGGTCGCCGCCCTTCCCGATCTCGGGACGCAGGTGCTCGCTGTCCACGGAGAGGCCCTCGGCGACAAACGCCTCCCACCACGCAGCAATATGCTGGGCCGTGTTGTCGACCAGGGTGCCGTCGATATCGAGCAGTAAGACAGTCGGGCGCATCTCCCGCAGGATACTCCGCGCCTAAAATCAGGCCATGGACAAGAACGCCGAAGAGACGAAGCCGGAGCATCACGAGAGCATCATCGAGCGGGTCGGCGACGAGCTCGAGTCGCGATTCATCGCCGCGGCCGAGGTCGCGACCGGGACAACGTCCGCGGAAACCAACCTGGCCACCGCGGCGCTGCGCGCGATCGAGGGCCCGGCGAAGCCCGAGCCGGCCGCGGAGCCGACCCCGTCACCCGATCCGGCGCCGGACCCCGGCGCGGAGCCGAAGCCGGCATAGCCACTCTCGCGGGTGAGCAAACGTCGGGAATTCATCAGGGCTTCACCGAGGGTTCACTTACAGGTAAGCTGTATTGGCAATGAAGATGAAGCTGGCGGGCCCGGCCCTGGCTGGGGCCCTTCTCCTCGCTGCCTGCGGCAGCACCCCGGCGACGTCGAGCAGCTCGAGCTCCTACCAGGGCAAGACGATCAACCTGGGGGCGATCCTCTCGCTTACCGGTGCGGGTGGCGTCTACGGCCCCAGCTCGAAGAAAGGAATCGACCTGGCGGTCGAGACCATCAACAACACCGGCGGGGTGAACGGCGCCAAGCTGGCCGTCGATGTCCAGGACGACGCCTCGGACAAGGCGCAGTCACAACAGGTCGCCCAGCGGCTGATCCAGGGGGGGCAGTTGCTCGCCCTGCTGGGCCCAACCCTGTCCAACTCCGCGGTGGCGGTCCATCCGCTCGCGGAGAGTTTCAAGGTCCCGATCCTCGCGGTCAGCACCACCGGGATCCACATCGTGCCCGACTGCAACTTCCCTAAGACCGATCCGTGCAAATACGTTTTCCGGGACAGTCTTGGTGAGGAAGCGGCCATCCCGGCCAACATCAAGACTTACTCCATCAAGGCGCATCCGAAGACCGGCGTTCTCATGGTCGCAAACGATGACAAGTTCTCCTCCGACGGCGGGAAGATCGTCCAGGCGACCGTCGGTCAGTACGGGATCCAGCTGCTCGATACCGTGGCGTTCAGCAAGACGACCGCCGACTTCGCGACGCCCGTCACCCGGGCCGTCCAGAAGAATCCCGACGTCATCTTCATCACCAGCCTAGGCGGCATTCCGGCCAAGATCATGATCGAGGCGCGCAAGCAGGGCTTCACCGGGCAGTTCCTGGGAGGAAACGGCTTCAACACGGCCGTTGTTTCCAAGCAGGCCGGAGATGCAGGCCGAGGCGCTGAGAGTGGCAGCGGCTGGTACATCGCCAATACCTTTCCCTCCAACGCGAAATTCGTCAGCGATTACAAGAGCAAGTACAGCAGCGATCCGGACCAGTTTGCCGCGCAGGGTTACGCGGCGATCCTGATCCTGGCGGACGCGGCGAAGCGGGCCAACCTGACCTTCAGCGACACCCCGGGCGATCGCAACAAGCTGCGGGACGCGATGGAAAGCGTCAACCTCGATACCCCGCTTGGCCGGTTCCAGTTCACGAGCAACCACGACGTCAAGCAAACGATCTGGATCATCCAGATGGATGGATCGGGCGGGTTCAACCTGGTGACCTCAATAAGCCCCAGCTGACGCGTTGACCCAGCAGATTCTCAACGCGATCTTCATCGGGTCCATCTACGCACTCTTCGCCGTCGGCTACACGCTGGTCTTCGGTGTCCTCGACGTCCTCAACCTGGCGCATAGCGCCGTGTTCATGCTCGGCGCGGTGATCACCTACTCCCTGGTTGCCCTGCACGGGCTGCCCTTCCTTCCGGCGGCGGTGATTGCCGTCCTGGTCTGCGGCCTGCTCGGCCTGCTGATCGAGTACGTCGCCCTTCGACCATTACGCCGCCGCAACGCGCCACCGATCTCAGCGCTGATCTCCACCATCGGCCTGGCGTTGATCTTCGTCGCGATCGTCGAGCAGGCCACCCCCGGGTCGATCTTCGCCTGGCTCTGGCAGGACGGCGCAAACTCCGTCCGCTTTCCGCCCGCCGCCGTGCCCAACCCCACCTACCACATCGCGGGCCTCACGCTGGAGGGGACCAAGCTCGGCATCCTGGCGACATCGATCGTGTTGATGCTGGTCCTCGGCTATGTGATCCGGTTCACCCAGGTCGGTCGCGCGCTTCGGGCCGTTGCCGAGAACCGGCGCGCCGCCACCCTGCTCGGGATCGACGTCAATCGCATCTTCGCCTCCACCCTTTTCGTTTCGTCGGCGCTCGGCGGCCTCGCGGGACTCCTCTTCGGGCTCGCGCTCTCCGACATCAGCCCCTACATCGGCCGCGATCAAGTGGAGTTGAAGGGGTTGGCCGTGATCGTGCTCGGCGGGATGGGCAGCATTCCCGGCGCCGTCGTCGGCGGCTACCTCCTCGGACTCGTAGAGGTGTTCGCTTTTGTCCGCTTTGGCAGCAACGTCGAGGCCGGTGTCGCCTTTGCCGCGCTTTTCCTCGTCCTCGTCCTCCGGCCGCAGGGCCTCTTCGGGGCGCGCTTGCGGGAACGCCTTTGAACGCAGACCGGCGCGGCTAGATCCGATGGACTTTTTCTTCCAGCTCTTCACCAACCCGGTCGGCTTCTATACCTCGAATGAGCTGCTGCTTGCGCAGATCGGGATCAACGCCATCCTCGCCATCTCGCTGTTTGTCACCTTCTATTCCGGTCAGCTGACTCTGGCCAACGCGGGTTTCATGGCCGTGGGCGCGTATACGACTGTGATCATGAGTCTCTACCTCCCCACGCCGCTGCCGGTGGACATCCTCGCGGGCGCCGTGCTGGCGGGTGCGTTCGGTTTCCTCGTCGGCCTGCCGGTGCTCCGGCTCCGTGGCATCTTTCTGGCCATCGCCACCATCGGCTTCGTGGAAGCCCTCCGTCTCGGAGTGATCCTGAATCTGCCCATCACGGGCGAAGGTCAGGGACTGAAAAATCCCAGCGCCGATCCGGTCGGCGGGATCCTGCCGATCATGGTCTCGCTCCCGATCGTTGCCTACCTCGTCTGGCGGCTGACCCGCAGCAAGCTCGGCCACGCCTGGGCCGCGATCCGCGAAGACGAGCTGGCGGCCTCGAGCAACGGCATCAATGTTCCCCTTTACAAAATGACCGCCTTCGTCATCGGCGCCCTGCTCGCGGGTTACGCGGGGGCCCTGGAAACCCACATCAACTTCTTTGTCGATCCCACCGAGTACGGGGTGCCGCGCGCCATTCAGATCCTGACATTCGCGGTGGCCGGCGGGACAACCAACGTCCTGGGGCCGATCGTGGGCGCGGTCTTCTTGACTTCGCTCCCCGAGATCATCCGCCAGGCAGCTTCGTACCGCGACGTGGTCAACGGGCTGATCCTCATTCTCGTCATCATCTTTCGCCCGCAGGGGATCGTCGGCGGCGGGGGCCTGGCCGTGATCCGGCCGCGGTGGCTCCCACAGTCCTGGAGATTTCGTGGGCGCGCTGCTTCAGCTCACTGACGTTCGCCGCCACTTCGGCGGCGTGCGTGCGGTCGACGATGTTTCGCTCGCCATCGAGCCCGGGACCATCTTCGGCCTGATCGGCCCGAACGGGGCGGGCAAGACCACGCTCGTCAATCTCGTCACCGGCTACATCCCATTGCAGACGGGGAGCATCCGCCTCGGCGAGGGCACGGGCACCGCCGAGCTCGGTCGCCGGCCACCCGATGCGATCGCACGCATGGGCGTGGCCCGCACCTTTCAGACGCTTCGCCTGTACCGTAACCTGTCGGCGCTGGACAACGTGCTGATCGGGATGCACGCCCGGCGCCGCCATGACACCCTCCGCCAGATCGCCCCGATCCCCGGCTTCCAGCATGAATCGCGGGCCCGTGCCGCGAAGGCCGGCGCCCTGCTCGAGCGGGTCGGTCTGTCACCGAGTCAGCATGGACCGCGACGGGCGGGCACGCTTTCGTATGGCGATCAGCGTCGTCTCGAAGTCGCGCGGGCCCTGGCCATCGAGCCGCGCCTCTTGATCCTCGACGAACCGGCCGCCGGCATGAACCCGGTCGAGAAGGATCGGGTCCGCGACCTGATCCGCCAGCTCAACACCGACGGGCTGACGATCCTGCTGATCGATCACGACATGCGGCTCGTGATGGGAGTCTGCCAGCAGATCGCCGTGCTCAATTTTGGTCGCAAGATTGCCGACGGCCCGCCGGCCGCAGTGTCCGCGCACCCTGATGTGATCACCGCCTATCTAGGACGGGAGGCGAAGAAGGCGGGGGCGCACGTCCCCGGCACCGAGGCGGCGACCGTAAGCGCGCGACCGACGGCTGCCTCAACGGCAGAAGCAGCGTCGGGATCAGCGATCCTCGACGTCCGCGACCTGGAAGTCGCCTATGGGGCCATCCGTGCCGTGCGCGGCGTCTCGTTCCGCATCGCCGAGCGCGAGATCGTCGCGCTGATCGGCGCCAACGGCGCCGGGAAGACGACCATCCTCAATACGCTCTCCGGGATCTTGCGTCCGCAGGCGGGCAGCGCCAGGTTCCGCGGGATCGACCTGACCGTGACCCCGCCGGACCGGATCGTCCGGTCGGGCCTGGTCCAGGTCCCGGAAGGGCGCGAAGTACTCGCCCGGCTCACGGTTCGGGAAAACCTGGAGCTCGGCGCCTGGGTCCGCCGTGACGACCAGGCGGCGCGCCGCGAGATCGCCGCGCTGATGGAGCGGTTTCCGATCCTCGGCAAGCGCCGTGACCTGCCCGCGGGGCAACTCTCGGGTGGCGAACAACAGATCCTCGCGATTGCCCGCGGGCTGCTGGCCCGACCGCGGTTATTACTCCTGGATGAACCGTCCCTCGGGCTGGCGCCCCAGATGGTGGATGCCGTCTTCGACGTGATCCGTCAGATCCTCAAGGAAGGGGTCACCATTCTGCTCGTCGAGCAGAATGCCCTGCGCGCCCTCGAGGTCGCCGACCGTGCCTACGTCGTCGAGACCGGACGGATTTTATTGAGCGGCACCGGGGCCGACCTCCGCAAGAATCCACAGGTCCAGAAGGCGTACCTGGGCGGTTAGCGCCTCAGCGGCGGATCCCGGCCGGGACGCTGTTTCGCACAAACGACTCGACCGAGGTGAGCGGAACGCCGAATCGTCGGGCGGTCTCATCCATCGGGATCGGAGAATCGTAGGTGTCGAGCATGGTCGCCAGCGAGCTCACGCCCTCGGGCAGGCCGGGCAGCGGTGTGCCGGCGGAAACATAATTGACCGCCAGTGACCGGCCCAGGACCGTCTCGTAGATGGCGGCAATTTCGCGAAAAGAAATCGGCTCTGGTCCACCGAGGACCAACGTTTTTCCGATGGCGGCCGGGTTGCCGATGCTGGCTTGCGCGAAGGCCCGGACATCGTCCTGGGCGATGAAGCTGTGCTTGCGGCGGCCCTCCCCAATCACCGTCGGCGGACGGCCCTGCGCGAGCGGCATCCCGAAGACCATACCGAGCCAGACATCGATGTAGAGGTTCGGCTCCAGGATCGTGTGACGCAGCCCACTGCTCCGGAGATGCGCCGCCGCCTTGCCTTTCCCAGCCAGGAACGGCACCGGGCTCGTTGGGTCGGCGCCGAGGGCGGAGACGAAGATGAACTGGCGCACGCGGGCGGCAGCCGCCGCATCGATCAGGTTCTTGTTGCCCTGGTGCTCGACGGTTTCCGGGTTGTCGTCTCCGCCACGAAGCGCCGAGTTAGCTGTCGTGATCACGGTCTCGATGCCGCGGACGGCCGCATCGAGGGAAGCCCGGTCTTTGAGGTCGCCGGCGACGAACTCGGCCCCGAGGTTGATCAGCGGCTTGGCATCCGACTGGGGCCGGACCAGCAGTCGAACGGGCTTCCCCTCCTGCAGCAAGCGGCGCGCGATGCTTCCCCCCAGGCTCCCCGTTGCCCCGACGACCAGGATCATCCCTGCCTCCTATCCGGAACGTTCGTGCCGCCAAGCATAGTCGGGAGGTTGTCGATCTCGACCGGTTCGACCTGGTCAGGAAGATCGAAGCCGAAGACCCTGGAATAGAAGTAGAGCTCGCCATCGATCGATCGTTTGATGTTCTTCGCGATGCGAAAGCCGTGCTGCTCGCCTTCGAAAGCGACATAGGCGACCGGGAGCCCTTTGCGTTTGAGCGCCGCAACGATGAGCTCTGCCTGGTTCGGGGGGACGACCTTGTCCTCGAGACCCTGGAACAGGATCACCGGGACCTTGATCCGATCGACAGCATGGATGGCGGATCGCTCCCGGTACACCTCGCGCGCCTCCGGCCAGGGGCCGATCAGGTTCTGGTCGTACATGCTCTCGAACTTGTGGGTGTCGTCGTGAAAGGTCTCCAGGTCGCTGATCCCGAAATGGCTCGCGCCCGCTTTGAAAAAATCCGTCGTGGTCAACGCGCGCAACACCGTGTAGCCGCCCGCACTCCCGCCGGTGATGGCAACGCGCGCACCGTCCGCCCGGTCCCGATCGACCAGATAGCGCGCGCCGTTGACGCTATCGGCAACGTCGACCACCCCCCACTGGCGGTGGAGCCGCTGCCGGTACTCTCGCCCGTAGCCGGCGCTACCCCCGTAGTTGACAACGAGGTACCCGAATCCGCGACTGGTCCAGTATTGGTCGCTGAGGTCGAGCGCGTTGTTCACGGCGCCAGTCGGGCCGCCGTGGACCATCACGATCAAGGGAGGCAGTTCGCCTTCGGGAGCGACGTAGTCGGGGTTGCGCGGCGGGTAATAGAACGCATGGGCGGTCAGTCCGCCGTCGGTCGGAAACTCGATCGTGTCGGGAACCGAGAGGTAGGTCGCGTCGACCGGGACGTCCATCGAGCGCCTCAGCACATCGATGCGTCCGGAGCCGAGGTCGGCCACGATGACCTGGAGGGGTTCGGTCGGAGAACCGGCGATGGTCACCGCCTTGCCGGGCAGGGCTCGGATCCATGGGGCAAACGCCGTGTACGGTGTGTCGACGGCATCGAGACGCCCCTGCTGGGTGTCGATCGTGCCCAGCCGCGAGAGCCCCCCGGAGCGCACCTGGCAGACGATGCGCGCCTCCGATTCGAAGGCGTAGGTCGACATGCCGAACATCCATTGCGTCGTGGCGAGCTCGGCGTCAATCTGCAGGACCGCTTCTTGCCCCTGGCGCCGCCAGCGATAGAGATTCCACCAACCGGTTCGATCCGACATGAAGTAGAGGACGCCTTCCGGCGACCACTCGGGCTGAAAGATCGACTCCTGCGGGCCGCCGGCAACCTTGAGCGGGGCGCGCAACTCGCCGTCCTCGGTCACCTCCGCGACCCAGAGCTCGGTGCCGTCCCAGGGCATGTTCGGGTGGTTCCAGGTCAGCCAGGCGAGGTGGGCGCCCGACGGGCTCAGGCGGGGATTGGAGTAGAAATCGTTGCCCTCGACGAGGACGGTTGGGGTGCCCTTGCCGCTCAGGTCGATGCCGACAAGGGTGTTGATCGCCTGGGCACCGCCTTTGGTGTGGTCCTCGCGGACGCAGATGAGCCGCCGGCGCGCTCGATCGTGGACGGCGTCGGCATATCGACCCGCACCCGCCGGCGTGATCGGTGCCGGCGTTCCAGCGCGCTCCTGCCGGTAGAGGCGCTGGTCGTCATAGTTCGAGAACCAGACCGTCGCGCCGTCGACCAGATAGGAACCGCCCCCATACTCGTGGACCCTCGTCCTGACGTTGAATCCGGCGGGCGTCACATCCGTGATCGCACCCTCAGGTGATCGCCGCACCACCACCGAGCGCCCCTTCTCGGTCGGTCGCCCCTCGACCCAATAGATGCTCTCAGCATCGAGCTGGATCTGAGAGAGCGCGTTGAAGCCATTGACGATCAGGTCGGCCGTGATCGGCGAACGCCAGGCGCCATATGGCGCGATCCGTTGCCTGGTCCCAGTGCGCTGACGCTCCATTCCGAAAGGCTACCTGAGGCGCACCCCGAACTCAAAGCCTTGCCTGCCAGCGATTCAGCCATTTAGAGTGATAGCGTCACTGTCAGGTTGGATTGAGGGAGAGCAACAGCATGGCCAGCACCGCCCCGGCGGCCACCAAAGAGGCCGTCGAAACCAACATTCCCGCCCGGTTGGACCGCCTGCCCTGGAGCCGATGGCACTGGTTGATCGTCGCCGGCCTGGGCATCACCTGGATCCTGGATGGCCTCGAGGTCACGATCGTCGGCGCGCTGGCCAGCGTCCTGACCGAGAAGGGCACCCTCGCGCTCACCGAGTCACAGATTGGCTTCGCCGCCACGCTCTACCTGCTCGGCGCGATCCTCGGCGCCCTCTTCTTCGGCTACCTGACCGACCGGCTGGGGCGCAAGAAGCTATTCCTGATCACCCTTGGCCTCTACCTTCTATCGACCATCCTGACTGCCTTTTCCTGGAACTTCGTGTCGTTCATCGCGTTCCGCTTCCTGACGGGTGCCGGCATCGGCGGCGAGTATGCGGCCATCAACTCCGCCATCGACGAGCTGATCCCGGCCCGCGTTCGCGGCTGGGCCGACCTCGCGATCAACGGCAGCTGGTGGGTCGGCACGGCCGTAGGGGCGGCCGCGACCCTGGTGCTCCTCAATCCCAGCCTGCTCAGCCACTCGATCGGCTGGCGGCTGTGCTTCGGCCTTGGCGCCATCCTCGGGCTGGCCATCCTGATGGTCAGGCGGATCCTCCCGGAGAGCCCGCGCTGGCTGATGACACACGGGAAGATGGACGAGGCCGAGCGGGTCATCAAGTCGATCGAAGCTGATGTCGCGGGTGAGGGCGGGGTCGAGCAGCTGCCTCGGCCCGAAGGATCGATCAAGATCCAACAGCGGGGAAGCATCGGCTTCGGCCATATCGCGAAGGTAATGTGGAACGAATACCGGCAGCGAGCCACGCTCGGTCTGGCCCTGATGATCAGCCAGGCCTTCATGTACAACGCGATCTTCTTTACCTACGCGCTCGTGCTGTCGAAGTTTTACAAGGTGCCAAGCGGCAGCGTGGGTCTGTACATCCTGCCCTTCGCGCTCGGCAACTTCCTCGGCCCCCTCACGATCGGCCGCCTGTTCGACACCATCGGCCGGCGGGCCATGATCGCGAGCACCTACATCATCTCTGGACTGCTCCTCGCGGCAACCGCGTATCTCTTCGCCCAGGGGACGCTCACCGCCACGACGCAGACGATCGCATGGACTGTGATCTTCTTCTTCGCCTCTGCCAGCGCCAGTTCCGCGTATTTGACCGTCAGCGAGGTGTTTCCCATGGAAAGCCGCGCCATGGCGATTGCGTTCTTCTACGCGATCGGCACGGCCGCGGGCGGCCTCTTCGCACCCTGGCTCTTCGGGATCCTGATTGGAACCCACGACAAGAACATCCTCTCGCTCGGCTACTACGCCGGCGCCGTGTTGATGCTGCTCGCGGCCGGCTGCGAACTCGTCATCGGCGTGCCGGCGGAAAAGAAATCACTCGAACAGGTCGCTGCCCCACTGTCGGCGGTGAGTTGACTCGGCGAGAGCTGAGTAAGGAGCTTCCGTAGACTGACGCTGTGAAACTCGAGAGCCCGGACTTCACCGAGGTGAATGTCCGGGCCTTCCTCGAAGAAACGCTTGACCACGAACGTCTCGGCCTGGCTCAGCGCCTGGAGTCGGCGTCGGCACGGCTGGCGACCCTGGTCCGGCGCGGGATCAACCAGGAGGGGGCCGGCGAGCGCTGGTCCGGTCACGAGATCCTGGCCCACATCGTCGTCCTCTCGAAGTTCTACGGGATGGTGACCAAGCAGGTCGGCACCGGCAAGATGACCGAGGTGGACCTGCTCGGGGCGGCCCAGGCGCGGGATGTCGCCGCCGAGCCACTCCTGTCGGTCCCATCGGATACCCTGCTCGCGATGGCCCAGCGGGAGCACCAGCGGACGATCACCTACCTGCGTGGCGCCGGCGCCCTGGACCTCGCGAGGCGCGTCGACCATGCTCGGCACTCAGACCATGAGCGCCTACGAGCTTGCGAGTCTTCCGCTTTGCGCCCACCTCGAGATCCATCTCGACCAACTCGAACAGGCCGGACGACCCTGACCCGCTATTACGAAGACTTCCGGGTCGGGGAGGTCATCGAGCTCGGCAACCTGACGGTGAGCGAGGCGGACATCATCGCCTTCGCGCGCCAGTACGATCCCCAGCCCATGCACATCGAGGCCAACGCCGCCAGCTTCACCATCTACGGAGGCCTGATCGCCAGCGGGTGGCACACCGGCGCCCTCTTTATGCACCTGCTGGTGACCAACCTCATCTCGAAGACCAGCAGCATGGGATCGCCGGGGATGGAGGACCTTCGTTGGCCGCTACCGGTCCGCCCGGGCGACCGGCTTTCAGCCCAGATCGAGGTGCTCGAGATGCGCACATCGAACAGCCGCCCCACCATGGGGATCGTCCGCTGGCGCGGCGAAGTCCGCAACCAGACGGGTCAGCTTGTCATGAGCGCCACCGGCACGAACTTTTTCGGCCGGCGCCCCCAAGGTTAGCCGGGGATTTTGAGGAAGAAGACATCAGTCGGGCCGTTCTTGCTCGCCGGTTTTGCTTGAACGAAGGCGGCGGCGAAGCCATCAGGGAGCCCGACGAGTCCCATGTAGTCGCCGATGAAGGGACCGTAGCGCGCGGCGGGGGCGGCCCGGAGATCGAAGGGGCCGGCGAGCTGGCGGGTTGTCCAGTGCGCGGTCTGATCCCTCGAGCTGCTGAACCAGACGTCGGTGTCGAGCCTCGCGCTGCCATTGGCGAAGGGGCGGAAATCGAACCAGAGCAGGCCGGCCGTCGTGTCGCCCGCGACGGCGAGGGTCGGCAGAAACGCCTCGGGCTTCTCGCGGACGACGGCGCGGGCGGCGGACCAGTGCACGCCGCGGTCCTCGGATCGCGCCACCCAGATGGTGGACTCGATTCCGGGATAGGTGACCTCCCAGCTGACGTAGACGACGTTCCCGGCTGCCGCGGCGGTGATGTCCTGACCGAAGAAGCGGAGCTGCGCCCCAGAGCCAGGGTCGACGGCGTTCGTGTAGCTGAAGCGCGCCGCCTCGATCGGCTGGGACCAGGTCAGTCCCTGGTCCCTTGACCGGATTACGCGGATCGCGACCGGAATGGGCGGCGGATGCGGATCACCCGGCAGCGAGGTGGCCTCGACGAAGACATCGATCAGGGTGCCGTCGGCGGTCATGAGCAGCTGGTTCTGCTGCGCCTCATCGCCACCGTTGTAGATCGCTGCCGGCGACGACCAGGACGCCCCTCCATCACTCGTCCGCGAGAAGAAGACCTGGTCCACCGACGACGTCGCGCTCCCGGTCGCGCCGTACTCGACCCAGACGAGGTAGGCCCAGCCAGGGCGGCGCGGGTCCGCCAGGATCGCCTCCTTGTCCAGCAGCGTGGGTGGAGCGGGCTGCGTTTCGACGATGACCGGCGGCCGCCAGCCGGCGCCACCGTCCCGCAGGACATTAACGACCAGGTCGTGCGTCGTGGCCCCCTGTTGCGGCGGGCGGGTGAGCAGCGAGGAGACGTAGACCGTATGGTCGGGACCGATCGACACCCAGGGGTCGGTCGCCGAGACGTAGGGGCCGCCCGAACACGTCGTCAGGCCCGGGAGCATCTCCCTCATCCACCGACGTCCCCCGTCCTGGCTGATCGCGACGACATTCCCCAGGCCGACCGGCGATCCGAGCTGCTGCCAGGTCGCCACGAGGTGGGTCGGCATCTTCGGATCGACGGCCAGCGATGGTTCGCCGGGGTGAAAGGGACCGGTCGCCGTGCGACAGGCCGGGGGGATCGAGATCGGGCCACTGATGACGGTTGCGGCCGGGAGGTTGACCGCCGCGGTCGAGGTAGGAGCATTCGTCGTGCAGCCCACCAGCGTCAGCAGCGCCAGCGGCGCGGCGAGCGGCCAGGCGCGCATGCGCCAATCTACCAAGCCGGGGTCAGGCGGTCAGTTTCCAGGCGGGGGGTAACTGCCGCCCGCTCGCCGATTGGATGCAGCCGGCGAGCAGCGCGTCCAGCTCCTCGATCGGCAGGGGCCGCGACAGGTAATAGCCCTGGCCCGCATGGCAGCCCATCGCGTTGAGGCCCGCCAGCTGCTCCGGCCGTTCGATCCCCTCCCCGATCGTCAGCAAGCCAAGCGAGTTCCCGAGGCCGATGACGGCCCTCAGGATGGCGCCGTCGGCAATTCCGGTGCCGATGCCGCTGACGAAAGACTTGTCAAGCTTCAGGATGTCGACGGCGAAGTCGCGCAGGTGACCGAGCGACGAGTAGCCGGTGCCGAAGTCATCGAGCGCCAGCCGCACGCCTCGACTGCGGAGTTCCTCCAGGGTCTGGGCAATGGCGGTAGTCTCTTCCATGAGCACGCTCTCGGTGAGCTCGAGAATGAGCGATTGCGGGTCGAGCCCTGCCGCATCCACCGCGCTGGCGACGTCGGCAATCAGCCCCCGTCCGTGCAGCTGGTGGCCGGACACGTTGACGCTGACCATCATCGGCGGGTTGGACGGATACCGGACCTGCCAGCGGCGCACGTCGCGCGTCGCCTGTTGCAAGACCCAGCGGCCGAGCTCGACGATCAGACCCGTTTGCTCGGCCAGCTCGATGAAATCCGCCGGATAGAGCAAGCCGCGGCGTGGGTGGTTCCAGCGGACGAGGGCTTCGACACTGTGCACGCCTCCGCTCTCCAGCATCACCACGGGCTGGTAGTGGAGGACGAACTCCTGGCGGACGAGCGCCTCCTGCAAGTCGCTTTCGAGCTGCATCCGGTCCACCGCCGCGCGATGGAGCGAGGCCTCGAATTCCACGTACCGCGCCTTGCCGCGGGACTTCGCGATGTACATCGCGACATCGGCGTTTTTCAGCAGATCCTCGGCAGCTTCCTCGCCGGAGACGAGACCCGCGATCCCGATGCTGGCGTGGATGAAGAGCTCGCGACCCTCAATGGCGAATGGACTGGAGAGCTGGCGCGTGATCCGGTCGGCGACGCGACCCGCGATCGACTCGTCCTCCATGTTCTTAAGCAGCACAGCGAATTCGTCACCGCCGAGTCGCGCGACGGTGTCACCCGGGCGGAGGGTAGCCTCGATGCGCTTGGCCACGGCGCTGAGCACGAGGTCGCCCGCCTCGTGGCCAAGCGTGTCGTTGACCGCCTTGAAATCATCCAGGTCGAGAAAGAGCACCGCGATCCGCCGCTCATCGCCCCCGTGCAGGGCGTGATCGAGGACCACCCGGAAGGCCGCCCGGTTCGGCAGGTTGGTCAGCGAATCGTGAAATGCCTGGTGTGTGAGCTTGTCCTCGAGCGCCTTTCGCTCACTGACGTCGCGGGTATTGAGCACCAGCCCATGGACGCTGGGGACGGCAAGCAGGTTCGTGATCGTGACCTCCGATGGACAAAAGGATCCATCCTCACGTTGCAGCCGGCACTCGACCGCGATCGGCGGTCCTTCGATGTTGATCGCTTCCTCGATACGCCGGAGCACCTGGGTGCGGTCCTCGGCGTGGACCATGTCGCCGAACTGGGTGCCGAGCAGCCGGCCGCTGGCGTACCCAAAAATGCGCTCGATCGAGGCGCTCTGGTAGCGGATACGTCCGGCCCGATCAATCAGCGTGATCACGTCTGAGGAGTTCTGGACGAGGGAGCGGAAATGCTCCTCACCCTTGCGCAGGGCCTCGGCATTGAATTCGAGCTGCCGGGTCAGCTTCTGATTGTCGGCAAGCATCAGAAATTGCCGGACCACAACGAAGACCACGACCAGGATGAAGCTCCAGAAGGGCACACTATCGACCCGGCCACCGTGCAGCCTGGAGATGGCGGCCGCTGCCGCCCCGGCCACGACCGGCACGTAAGGGAGGATCAACCAGAGACGCCCGGCTGGAGCCGTATCGGCGTCGGCGGCGACCGCGGTCGCCGGCATGGACCTTGCGCGCCACGCCGCGATGGCGATCAGGAAGTATCCGGCGACCCAGCCCACATCGATCAAGTTACCCGGACCGTAGGCATTGGTCGTCGTCAGGTAGGCAAATAAACTGTCCGCGAGCAAGTTGGCCAGCAGACCACCGCCCAGGAGCAGCAGCGGCAGGCGAGTCGACCGGCGCGTTCGGGATGCCAGGATCAGGATCATGGTCGCGATCACGACATCGCCCGCCGGATAGGCAAGGCTGATCGCCTGTGAAATGACGCTGTCGCTAGCCGCTCGGTAGACCGTGCCAAGGACCGTCGCCCAGCTCACGATCAGCAGCGAGCCGGCGATCACCAACGCATCGAGGACCGTCCGAATCAGTGAGGTCGTTCGCCAGGCCCCGGACGAAAAGCACAGCACGCCGGCAATGGCCAGGGGGACGGCAAGGAGGTAGCCGAGATCCGCAAAGGATGGGGATGGTGCCTGCTGCCCCTCGAGCAGCTCGTAGAAGGACCAGACCACCTGCCCGGCACCCCAGGAAAAGGCGGAGAGACCGATCAGCGACCAGGCCGCCCGGTTCCGTCCGTGAAAGTGGCGAGCCGCCAGGCCACAGGCGGCCGCGCCGACAAAGGCAGCCAGAAATTCGGCAACGTCGTCAACCTGCTGGGTGCGGTGCGGTCCACCCCACCTCAAGGTGAGCCAGGCGCCCAGCCCGAGTGCGACCGCGGCCCACACGCCGAGAGCGACGAGGAGCGGACGGTGGGCGCGAAGACGCTCCCATAACGTGGATGTCACTGTTAGGTCAACCGGGCCCCGGGTCGTTTCTGAGGCTTCGGCGGGGTCGTTGTCCGGACTGCGACCGATTCGTTGCCCGGACAACGTCCCTCAAACGGGTCTATTCGGCGGTCTGGTCGCCTCCCGGTTGTGCCTGGCGCTGGCCGCCGTCATCCGGCTGGCCGCCTCCCGGTTGCGCCTGACGCTGTCCGCCGCCACCGCCGCCGCCGGGGAATCCGCCGCCCTGCTTGCCTGGGAATCCACCGCCCTGCTTGCCAGGTTGCTGCTGCTGGCCGCCGCCTTGCTTGCCTGGTTGCGGCTGCTGGCCGCCGCCCTGCTTGCCCGGCTGCGGGCTCACGTGTTCGCCTGTGTGATGACTCATGCATCCTCCCTGGAATTCCGAGATTCCGGCTGGCGCGAACCCTACCCGGTGAAGCTCATGAAATCAATACCTTTCGATATCAGTAACGGTCCGTGGCCGGAGCGCTCTCCCGGCCCGGTCGGTCAGGCCACGGTCGGTCACCGGGCCGGCCCAGCCTACGGCTCAGGCTCAGCAGCCTGTTGGACCAGGGGCGTGAACTTGAATGGGAGGGCCCGGTCGGCACTCCAGGGGGCCTCGGGCGCCATCGTCAGGGCCGCCAGGGCGCGGATCACCTGGTCATAGTTCACCCGCCAGCCGGCGTAGTCGCGCCAGGCCTGCTCTCGGTCCTTCTTCAGCCGGACCTTCTCCTTCTTCAACGCATCCCAGAGCCCGTCGAACTCCTCACGCCGGATCGAGATGGGGTCGTCGGGCTGCGGGTCGGGATCATAGACGATGTTGAAGAAATCGGCGATTCGCCGCAGCGCCTCGAAGCCGCCACGGATGCATAGTTGCGCCTCCGGTGAGGGCGGCGAGTCGAGGCAGGCAAGGTCGATGGCGGCGGTGTCGAGCACACAACCTGCCGCGGTCACCCACGATCGGTTGGGATGCGGCGAGCGAAAGAAGACGAGCGCCGCAATCGACGTGTGACTCTCCTCGACATCGGCAAACCATTCCTGCCAGCGGGTCCACACGCGGTCAAGCCGTTCCAGCCCGAGGATGTTGTGATGGCGCAGCAGCATCACCTGGGGGGATGGCGGCGTTCCCGCCAGCGGCTCGAGCTGCCCCACGACGATCTCCCGCCTCGAATAGGCGGCGTAGATCGTCGGCAGGTAGCTGATAAGCAGCGCCACCAGGCCGAGGCCGAGCGCGGCTTCGACAAAACTGAGCAGGATGGCGGGAAAGATCCGCGGACGGTCAAAACCAAGCGTGGCGACCGACGCGCCGCTGGTCACGACCGCCTCGGCGAGCGGCCGGACTCCCAGGGCCCAGAACATCGCGGTGAACCCAAGGCCGACGAGCGACAGCCAGACGACCGGAAGCACCACGAGGACGATCGGCGTGTACATCGCCATCACGCGATCGCGGACGAGGTAGGGACGCGACGGTCTCGCCACCTGGTTGAAGACCCACCGAATGCCGGTGAAGACGATGCGACTGATCCGCACCGGCGCGCCCCGGGGCAAAACAAACGTCTTCACGGCTGACAGGACGGTCGCAATTACGATTGCGGCGCCAATCAGAAAAATGGCCGCGTTCAGCACGAACACGGCCATCACCTTACCGAACGACGTCCGCTAGCAGCGACGTCGAAGCGGGTTAGTTCCCCTCGCGGTTCGCCTCCCCCACGGTGAGCGTCAGCGCCTTGACCTCGCCGGCTCGAATCACCTTGATGGTCTCGCTCGCGCCCACCTTGAGCGAGCGGAGCTTGCTATAGAGGTCATCCAGCGTGGCCACCGTCGCGCCGCCGAGCGCGATCAGTGTGTCGCCCTGCATCGCGCCCGCTTTGTCCGCAGGACTCTGCGACTCGATCGTGATCACCAGCAATCCGGTTTCCTGGGAAACCTTCGACCGCACCGCCTCCGGAAGCGGCACCTGCTGGGTCCCGATGCCGAGGTAGGCCCGCTTGATCCGACCGTCCGCTCGCAGGCTCTCCACCACGCGCTCGGCCACATCCATTGCGATGGCGCGACCATCCCCGCGACCGAACACCCAGCTGTTCATCCCGATCGCCTTGCCCTCGACGTCGACGAGCGGGCCGCCGGAGAAGCCTGGATAGAGCGGGGCGTTGGTCTGGATCAGATGCTCGATCTCGCTGCCGCGCCAACCGCGCCAGGAGGACGAGACGGAGCTGATCGTGCCGAAGGTCGCCTTCAGCCCGCCCGGGCGACCGATCGCCAGAACGATTTGTCCCGGCTTGAGGTCGGCGACCTTGCCCCGCGCCATCGCCGGGGCGGCAAGGCCTTCGACTTTCAGCAAGGCGAGGTCCGTCGACGGATCCCGGCCCGCCAGCGTTGCCTTCGCCACCCGATCTCCGACCGCGACTTCGATCTCATCTTCCTGCTCGACCACATGATTGGCGGTCAGCACGAGATCCTTGTCCCAGGCGATGCCGGTGCCGGCGCGGCCGCGACGCGCGTCAACCCGGACGACGCTGGCGCTGGACTTCTCGACCAGTGCCGCGATATCGTTCGATAACTCTTTGAGTGAACCCATGATGCTTTGCGCTCCTTGTGTGCGGTGTTTGCTTGTTCCCCATGGTCGCGCCGATCAGGGGTTGGCGGCTTCACCTGCATGGGCAGGATCGGACCCGGGCGTTCGAGCGGTCGACCGCTGCCCGATCGGCTAGGCAGTCAGTCGTTCAGCGAGGTACTGCTGGGGTGGCCGCCGGAGTGGCCGCCGGGGCGCCCTTGCGGTCGAGCAGCCGGGCCACGTTGCGCGATACGCCGTGGACGGCGCGCAGACCGTCGAGGGTGCTCCGGCGGTCAACCCTGATCCTTATCGCCTATTTATGGCTCCCTTATATGTGACAATTGCGCTATCATGCTTGTTGTGCAAGGGGAATCGGTCGTCGTTCATCTTTTGGCGCTCGCATAATGCCGCGCCGGCGCCGCTCCCGCTCCGCCATGTTCCGGCACATTCGCATGACCAGGCGGTTGCAGCGGCGAACGAAAGCCCGCCGGGTGCTCCTGATCGGCTTACTGCTGGTCTTCGGGCTCCCCTTGATGGCGGTGCCGGCCCTCGCCGCCGGGACCGTCGGCCCGTTGCCTTCAGTCGACGGCCTTTCCTCGAGCGGCCTCAACCAGGACACCCTCATCTATGACCGGCACGGCGTCCTTCTGGATGACATCGGCCTGAACGGCGATCACCGGATCGTCGTCCCGCTCAAGTACATTTCGCCCTTCGTCAAGCAGGCGACGATCGCGATCGAGGATCGCACCTTCTACAACAACAGTGGCGTCGACATCGGCGGCATCGCCCGCGCGGCCATCGCCGATTACCAGCACCATCACATCGCCCAGGGTGGTAGCACCATCAGTCAGCAGCTGGTCAAGCAGGTCTTCAGCGGCCCCAACCCGCCACCGACCATCCAGCGCAAGCTGCGCGAAGCCGTGCTGGCCGTTGACCTCAACAATCGCTACTCGAAGGACCAGATCCTCGAGATGTACCTGGACACCATCTATTACGGTAGCCAGGCGTATGGGATCGAGTCTGCGGCGCGGACGTTTTTCCACACGAACTCCCACGACCTGACGCTGGGCCAGGCCGCCATGCTGGCGGGCCTGCCGCAGGCGCCCACCCAGAACAGCCCGCTCTTGAATTCGATCCAGTCGAAGCGGCGCCAGCTCGAGGTGCTCAATGCGATGCTGTCGCAGAAAATGATCACGCCGGCCCAGGCGCTTGCGGCCGGCGGCGAGAAACTCCAGGTCTTCCCGCCGTCGAACCCGGTGCTCGCCCCGCACTTCGTCGACTACGTTTTGCAGGTGCTGGACAAGCAGTTCCACATCCGGCCGAGCGACCGCCGCGGCTATCGCATCTACACCAGCCTCGACCTCAACCTGCAGACGCTGGGCGACCAGGTTGTGCGGGACCAGATCGCCAGGTCGGGGAACTTCTACAACTTCCACGACGCGGCGCTGGTGGCAATGGATCCGAAGAGCGGCGAGGTACTGGCGATGGTCGGCGGCGCCGACTACAACCGGCCGGGTGGCCAGATCAACATGGCCACGTCCCCCACGCGCCAGCCCGGCTCGTCCTTCAAGATCTTCACCTACACCGCGGCGATCGAGAGTGGCCGGTTGAACATGATCTCGCCGATCCTGGATCAGCCGATGACCTTTCCCCTGGGCGGCGGCACCGATGGCTACAAGCCGTATCAGCCGCAGAACTACGACCAGACGTTCCACGGCACCGTCCCGCTCAAGATGGCGATGGGGAACTCGCTCAACATCCCCGCGATCAAGACGGAGCTGACGGTCGGCATCCCGGCGGTGCTGGATACCGCCCGCCGGATGGGCGTCACCACCCTGACCAGCAAAGACAGCAGCTACGGAATCAGCCTGACGCTGGGCGGGTACGCGGTGCCCCCGCTCGACATGGCCACGAGCGCGTCCACGCTGGCCACCCTTGGCGTCAAGCACCAGCCCGCGCCGATCCTGCACATCGAAGACGGGAACTGGCAAGCAGGTCTTCGCCTACGACGTCAAGAAGAACGAGTTCCGTGCGGTCACCCCGCAGGCGTCCTTCATCGTGGATTCGATCATGTCGGACGACCGCAACCGCTGCCTCGAATTCGGCTGCGGCGGCGACCTGACCCTACCCGGCCGGCACGTCGCCGCCAAGACCGGAACGACGCAGGACTTCCGGGATAACTGGACCGTCGGCTTCACGCCGAGCCTGGCGACGGCGGTCTGGGTTGGGAATCCCGACTATCAACCGCTGGCGCACAACTCGACCGGCATCGTCGGCGCGGCGCCGATCTGGCACCAGTTCATGGTGCAGGCGCTGGCGCAGAAGCCGGATGAGTGGTATGCGACTCCGGCGGGGGTTGACGCAGTGGGCGGCAATTACTTCCTACCCGGGACGGAGGCCCTGGCCCCGACGCTGGCGCAGCCCTGGCCGACGTGCCGCTTCGGCTCGTTCAATCCTTACACCATCACCGACGCCCAGCTGCTGGTGAACGGCGTGCCCTGCGTGCTGGGGGGCGGAGCCTCGCGGAGGCCGTCCCGCAACACGCAGGGTTAGATCGGTCTTTCGCTAGGCTCGACGGCCGCCATAAAAGCCGAAGCCGCCAGCGACGAGCGCAAGGATGATCAGGACGATCCCGATCAGCGTGTAGCCGAGCACGAGCGCGATAATGCCGAGGACCAGAAGCAGTCCGCCTCCACCGTAATACATGCAGTCACCTCCTTTCCCCTGAGTCCGGTGACGAACTGGCCGGATTATATTCCGGGGCTGACCGCGGGCTCAAGTCTCCGATCTCAATAGGCGTCGCGGGTGGGCGGAAATCCGGCACAATTGGCAGTCTCATGGCGCTCTCATGCGCCTGTGCTTTGATGCGGAGGAGATGCGTTGACACACGGGCCCCTACGGAAGTCCAGCTTGGCCCTCGTCGCCGGATGCCTCACCGCCCTGGTGGTGAACGTCACTCCGGCCGCTGCCCCCGCGGTATCGTCGCAGCCACCGGGTCCGCCGTTGGTCGGCTTCTCGTTCAGTCCGTTCTCCACGCCGCGCCTGCTCAACGAGACGCCGACCGCCGCCCTCCGCACGCTGGTCGACACACTCCAGCCCGACCTGGTTCGGCTCCCGATCTACTGGAGCCAGGCCCAGCCCTGGCCGGACGCCTTTGACTTCTCGTCGACCGAGGCGCTGATTGCGGTCATCCGGCAGCACAACCGCGATCGGCGGCACCAAACCCGGATCGTGTTCACCATCGGCGCCCGCAATCTGGGCTACCCGGAGATCTACCTGCCCGGCTGGCTGCCGAAGGCGAACGGCAGCAACCTCCGCCAGATCGTGGCCAGCCCGGCCTATGCGGCCTACCTGCGCACCGCCGTGGCGCGCTACGCGGAACTCCCCGAACTCTATGCCTGGCAGGTCGAGAACGAGCCGCTCGATAGCGTCACGACCGCCACCGATCATGCGCCGGCGCTGACCAGCACCGGAGTCGACGCCGAGATCGATGAGCTGCGCACGATTGACGCCGCCCATCCGGTGGTGGTGACGACGTTCAACTCCTCCCATATCACGCTCGACAAGAAAGGCCAGAGCCCGCTGGCCTGGCTCTATCGATTGCTGCCGGGTCCCCAGGCGGCCGGCCATCCGGGCGAGACCTTGCAGATGGGCAATGTCCTCGGCCTCGATGTCTACGTGGTGACCCCGTCGACGCCGCTCGCCCAGGACCCGGCTGAAGAGCGGATTGCCTGGAAGAGCGACACGATTCTCTACTGGTCGACCCAGGCGCGCCTGGCGAACAAGCAGCTCTGGATCACCGAAATGCAGGGCATGCCGTGGGAGGGCGCGCCCGGCTTCACGCCGCAGGATCTCGTCGATAGCGCCTCGGCCTACCGGGGTCGCGGCGCCAGCGTCATTCTGCTCTGGGGCGTCGAGTCATGGCTTTTCAACCGCCAGTGGATGCAGGCCGGCAAGCAGGCGATGACAACGCTGCGGACCCCTGGCGTCTAGGGCAGAACGATCGGATTCGCCTGGGCCGCCTGCCCGAGGCGTGGGACACCGAGATAGTCCTCCAGCGTCGCCAGGAGGGCGTAATGGTCGAGGGGGGCCGTCAGCGCAAGTGCGTGGACCCTGGGGGACACGATCACGAACGGAACCCGATCGCTCGTGCCATCGGACTCGTCCGCCACGATAAAGAGGACGCCGTTGTCCGTCCACGCCGGCGATGCCGTGATCTGGGGCACCGTCGCCGCCAGCCATTGATCGCCGACTCGTCGCGAGCAATCGTGCCCGTCGTTGCAGAGACCCGGGGTGATCCACGAGAGCTGGGGCGTGGTGCCGGCAAGGTCCGTCGCCAGCTGGGTCATCGGGAGAATATTGCTCGGGCACTGGCCGCCGTAATAGGCAAACGGGTTGTGCTTGAGGGCATAGGGATAGGGGCTGTGGAAACAGTCGCCGGTAAAGCCTTCCATGTACGCGGCCCAGGAGATGCCGGCATCGGTCAGCTGGTGCCCGATTCCGGTTGCCGGTAATTGGTGAAAGGCGTCGTCGCGAATCCCCCACGTCGAGCCCGAGGTCATCGCGAGGTAATTCGGGAGGCTCGGCGACGAAATGGGATGGTAATTCGACGCCTGACCGTACCGGGCCGCCAGCCCGGCGAGGTATGGCTGCGCCATCACGTTTTCATAAGAGCCGTTCTCGATCACGATCACGAACACGTGGGACGGTCTTGCCGGCGTCGGCGTCGGCGACGGTGTCGGGGTTGCGGGACTCGATGGCGCGGGCTTGCCCGACGGTGCAGGCCCGCCGGCCTGCGGTACGGTGCAGGCGGCCGATACCAGCAACGCGGCCAGCACGATGGCCGGCAGCCTCACGCCGACGACGCGGGCTCCAGCGTGAGGGCCAGCTTCGGGCAGTTTGTCACCGCGCGCTCGGCGTGCGGCAGAAGCGCGTCGGGGATCGGGGTCGGGTCAATGATCGGATATCCCCAGTCGTCGAGTCGAACCCGCTCGACAAAGAGCTCCGCGCAGATCCCTCGGCCATCGCAGGCGATCGGGTTCACGCGCAACCGCCGCGTCAACGCCATCCCTCCCCGACCGCGATCGGCGGCAACAGGCTGGGGCGGCCGCTTCCGGCGCAGGCGCCACGCAGCAAGTGCCAGCGCAAGTCGTGATCAAAGGTCCGCAGCGCGCTGAGTAAGAGGCCCACCGCTCCGTTCGGATGATGACAGGCGCCGCGGTTACCGTTCAGCTGCCCGGCCCAGCGGCGCAGGCGCTGGACCTCAGCCTCGGACGGCCGGCTGAGGGCAACCCTCGTCATCACATCGGCCAGGGCGGGCAGGCCATTGAAGCACGGCCCGCACTGATGGGCGCTCTCGCGAGCGAGAATGTCGAGCATCCGCGCGGTCTCGGCCAGTCCGCAGGCGGTGGCGGGCAACGCCAGCACCATCCCGCCGCCCTCCGCGATCGTTCTGGCGTCGGCCGGATCGATCCAGCTGCCAAAGAAGCCACCGGCCAGCAGCGCTTGCGGTGGCGACGTGGCGCCGCCGGCAGCGGCCAGCGCATCGCCGACCGTGGTGCTGGACGGGAGTTCGACCACCCCGGGGCGGTTGACCGCGCCGGACACCGTACAGAGGACCGCGCCGGGCTGCACGGGACTGCCAAGGGAGCGGAACCAGGTGTCGCCGTGGCGCGCAATCAGCCCCGCCCAGGCCAGGGTCTCGACATTCTGCACCAGGGTGGGTCGGCCGCCGACGCCGCGTTCGAACGGCCGCGGCACCGAGCCGGTCGGCAACGCGACGCCCCGGTTGATGAAGTGGATCACGGCCGACTCCTCGCCGGCAACGTAGCGCGAGGGCACGTCGACGACCCTGATGGCAACCGGGTCGCGCCGCCGCTGGATCGCCGCGGCGAGCACCGCGCGGGCATCGGTAAAGCGCCGATTCACGGCCACCACGACCTCGCGGGCCCCGACTGACTCCGCGGCGATGGCCGCTCCGTCAAGCACGAGGTCCGGGTACCCCGTCAGCAGGTGGCGGTCCTTGGCACTCAGCGGATCGGCCTCAACGCCGTTGGCGACGACGACCGCATGACCCTGACTCCGCTCGGCGACCGCGCGCCATTTGCGCCCGGTCGGAAAGGCGGCGCCCCCGCGCCCGCGAAGCCCACTCCGGTCGACCAGCTCGAGGACACGGGCTGAGCCGGCAGGCCGGGGGCCGTCCGGCCGCCGGTCGGCGGGCTGCAGATTCGGCATTTCGGATTCGATCGGTTCGATCATGATGCCGAGGTCACCAGCAGGCCTTGCACCTGCGACCCGCTCCCCTGTTGCAGGTTCTGCAGCGTGAGGTGGGTCGCGCCGCAGGTGGCGGTGATCTGTTGTGTGATCGGGACCGAGCTGGAGCAGATGGTCTGCCCGTTGCGGCGGACCTCCACGCGTGCCGCGGTCGCCTGCGAATCCGCGACACTCACGAGGACGCGCAGGGACGCATCAGGGACGTCCTGGAGGTCCAGGCGTAACCCACCGGCGTTGTCCTGCGTGAGGGTGCCCTGAAGTTGGTCGCTGAGTCCGGTCGGCAAGCCGGCGGCCGCTGACGCCGGCGCCGACAGCTGGGCCAGCAGCGACGCCGGCGTGCCCGCGGCGTGGGCCCAGCCAGGCTTCAGCGGTCCGCCGATCATCCACAGCACCAGCGCCAGCGTCGCAACCACCGTTCCTGCAAGGCCGACCAGGCGGACCGGCTCCGACTGCGGCGTGCCGAGCGCGAGCCGCCAGCCGAGGACCAGCAGCACCGCAACGATACACACCCCGTTCAGCAGGAGCGCCCAGCCGGCTTTCGTATCGCTGCCGGTGCCCAGCCCGTGCACCAGCGCCAGCGGCCAGCTGGCGTAGGCGAGCCAGTGGGTCAGCCGCCAGAGCCGGTAGCCGAGCTGCTGCCGGATCAGGCTGGTGATGACGAGCGCGACGAAGAGCTCGGCGCCCAGCACGCCCACGCCCATCCAGAACGGACGGTAGGCCGAGGCGAATGGGACAAGGGCGTCCTTCAGGCCCAGGTGGGCAAAGGAGTCGACGATCGAGGTGATGATATGGAGCGCGAGAAAGACCAGGGTGAGGAGCGAGAGGTTGCGATGGAGCGCATTGCTGACAAAGCGGGGAATCCTCGCCGTTCCCCATCGATTGGTGGTGAGGATGCCGAGGATGACCACGGCCGTAAGGAGGAGCAGTAGCACCAACCCGGCGCCACGGGTCGCGTACCAGAATGGACTTGGGGCGGTCACGCGCCCACCACGGCGCGCGGCCAGCCGTTCAGGCGGGTCACGTCGCCGTTGGCCGCAACCAGGCGTGCCGCGAGCCGGTTCCGCTCCAGCCATGCCAGGGCGGCCTCGCCCCACACGATCGAGGCGGTCGCGGCGGCGTTGGCATCGACACAGCTCGCCGCCACCACACTCACCGTGCGCCAGTGGACCTGAGCCGGGGCGCCGGTCGCCGGGTCGACGATATGGTGCCGTGGCTGACCACCCTGGCGCCAGCGGCGAACCGTCGTGCTCGAGGTCGCGATGGCGCCGGCCTTGATGGCGATGACCTCGCCGCCGGCGTCGGCGGGGGCCGCATGGTCCTCGGCGATCAGGATCGGCCAGCCGTCAGGAGGGGCATCACCCGCGACGGCGATGTCCCCTCCCAGGCTGACCAGGATCCCTGAGGCGCCCGCGGCAACACCGGCCTCCGCGCAGAGATCGGCCGCCAGGGCCTTCGCCGTCGCGCCGAGGTCGATTTCCACCTCGGGCTGCAGGGTCACGGAGTGGCTCATCGGATCAAGCCTGATCCGTTCGTATCCGGGAACCGGGCGGATCGCGACGGTGAAGGCCGCGTCAGCCGGCAGGCGGGCAAAGTCGCGGTCGTAGCCAATGATCCGCATTGCCGCCCCAACCGTGGGGTCGACCGCGCCGGCCGTCATCCGACTGACCCGCAGGGCCGTATCGATTGCCAGGAACAGGAGTGGGCTCACTCGCGTCGGCACGCCGGCGGCCTGGTTGAGTCGCGTAACCTCGGAGTCGGAGCGGAACCGGCTGCAGGTCAGGTCGACCTCGCGCAGCACGTGCTCGACGGCGGCGGTGGCGGCCTCCAGCGTCTGCGGCTCGAGGGTGATGATGCGGGCCCCCGTGCCAAGCGCACGGAAGTCGGAGGTGGCGAGCACCGCCGGCCTACGAGCCGCCGGAAACCGCGGCTGGCGGTTGGCTGCTGCCCCCCAGCGAGTCGGACGGCGCCGGCTGCGGTGCCGTCTGGCCGGAGTTATCGCCAGGGGCGCCCGGATCCGTCGCGGCGGCCGGTGGCGCGGCGGCGGCCGCCTGATGGCCGGCAAAGCTGCCTGCCGCCACCGCGGCAAGCGCCGCCGTCAGGGCAGCCGATCCCAGGCCAACGGTCCAGGTCCAACCCCGCACCGCCTGCAGGCCGCGATCGCGCCCGGTTACCCGGGCAGTCTCCTCCGGAGGTGCCACTCCCCCATCATGCACGCCGAACCTGACGAAACCGTGAAGGCCTGATGAGAAGAAGCTAAGAAGTCAACTCGACGGTGGGTTCCGGAGCGCCGCGGTGCGCCTCGAATCGCCACATCTGGGGGAAGGCGATCCGCACCAGGAGGCACCCCGCGAGGCACATCACGCCTCCCGCCACGTCGGCGAACTGGGCCGAAACCGCGCTCGCCACGGCCCCGGCCCGCACGTCGCCCAGGTAAGGTCCGCCCGCGACGACCATCGAGTAGACCGCCGAAAGCCGGCCCCGGAGCCGGTCCGGGACCAGGGTCTGCTGGATCGTGTTGCGGGCGATGGCGCTGATCGCGTCCGCCGCCCCGGCCAGGGCGAGGAAGAGGACCGCCAGCCAGATCGAGGCGGTCGAGATCCCGAACAGCGTCACCGCGGCGCCCCACCCGGCCACGGCGTAGACGACCGTTCTGCCCGGATGCCGAACATGGGCGACGAATCCAGACAGCGTCGACCCGGCCACGGCCCCGACGCCGGGGGCCGCGTAGAGCAGCCCGAGGCCGCTGGGTCCGGTGTGGTAGACGCTCAGCGCCAGGGCGGGGAAGAGCGCGCGCGGCATGCTCAGGACCATGGCGACGAGGTCGATCGCATATCCGCCAGTGATCACCGGTGCCCCCTTGAGAAAGGCGAATCCAGCGAACAGGGCGCGCAGCGGGCGCTCCGGATGGCGACCCGCCGGGATCTGGGGCGACAGCATGAAGACCGCCACGATGGCGGCGCCGAAGGTGGCGACATCGATGCTGTACGCGACCGGCAGGCCGACACGGGCGATCACCAGGCCACCGATCGCCGGGCCGGCAATCGTCCCCAATTGAAAGAGCGCGTAGTTCAAGGAGATGGCGCTCGCGAGTTGGGCCCGCGAGACCAGGTTCGGGATCGTCGCGGATCGGGCCGGCTGATCGACCGCGGAGATTCCGGCAGCCGTCGCGGCCACCGCGTAGAGATACCAGAGTGGCGGGTTTCCCGCGATCGCGCCGAGCACGAAGAGGAACGACGTGAGGGCGAGGAGCGCCTGCGTGACGAGCAGCAGGCGGCGGCGATCGACCTGGTCGGCAATCGTCCCCGCGACCAACGAGAAGACCACGAACGGGACCAGCTGAAAGAGGCCCAGCAGGCCGACACGAAGCGACGAGTGCGTGAGGACGTAGACCTGGTACGGGACCGCGACCACCGTGATCTGCCGTCCCACGAGGGAGATCAGCTGACCGGTGAAGAGCAGCCGGAACTGGCGCGAGTCGCGGAGGGGGCTGACGTCGACGGCGAGATGGCGCAGGCGCCGAATCACGCCGCGCCCCGTGGTCGGGTCAGGCGCCGACGTCGCGACGGCGGAAGAGCAGCGCCGACGCCAGGACAAAGACGACCAGGTACACGACCAGCGTGATCGTGCCTCGCGTGGCATCGACCAGCGGCGGACCGGCACCGTTAGCGCTGCGGAACGTCAGCGGAAAGGCGGAATTGAGACCCTCCGCGTTGATGCCGGGTAGGAACTTCAGGACTTCCTTCACGCCGGTCGTGTTGGCAAGCAGGCGTCCGAGAATGCTTTCGATCACGAACAGGTAGACCAGGCCACCGCCGATCGCGGCCGCCGTGCTTCGGAACGCGATGCCGATAAAGGCGCCGAACATCGTCCAGACCGTGAGCTGCAGCCACAGGGCGCCAAATCCCTTGAGGAGCGTCTGCGTCGACGGCCAGTTGCTCGTGGCGTGGTCGAGGGTGACCAGGATGTAGCTCGTGATGGCGGCGGTTGCGAGCAAGGCCAGCGTGACGACCAGCGAAACGATCGTGAGCGCGATGAGCTTGCCGAAGAGGACCGCGAGCCGGCCCGGCTTCTGGATCAGGATCGTCTGGATCGTGCCCCAGCCGTACTCGCCCGCACTGCTCAAACCGCCGTAGATGATCATGATGGCGGCGCCAAGGGTGGACATCCCGGCCAGGATGTTGGGGATGAGGTTTTCCGGAAATAGCTCGCGCTTGAGGACGCCGGCCGGCACCTCGCTTCGAAAGTTCTTGGGTGGGTTGCTCAGGATGATGTAGCTGATGACGTAGCCCAGGAGAATCAGCACAGCCAGCAGGATCCCGATCAGGATCCAGTTTGCCCACCGCTTTCGGATCTTCAAGCTTTCGGCGCGAAGGCTGGAGATCATCCCTTGTGCCCCTCTGTCTCCGTCAATTGCAGGAAGACGTCCTCCAGCGATTGCTCCGACGCCCGCAGCTCAGTCACCTCGAGACCGTCGCTAACCAGCCGCCGGTTGATGGACCCTGCCTGCGATGGGTCGACCGTGAGGTGGAACTGCCCATCCGCGAGGCGGACCTTGTCCTTGCCGAGTAGGTCTTCGAGGAGTCGCTGGGCGCGGTCGGGCGGCGCGGCGCGAACCAGCAGCGTGCTCGTCCCGCCGCGGGATCGAAGCTCATCGACCGTTCCTTCGGCCACCAGCTTGCCTTTCGCGATGACGCCGACGCGGTCGCAGGTCAGCTCGACTTCATTCAGAAGGTGGCTGGATAACATGACGGTCCGGCCCTCCTTCTTGATGTCGGCGATCAGGGCGCGCATCTCCACCGTACCCTGCGGGTCGAGCCCGCTGGTCGGCTCGTCGAGGATCAGGAGCTGCGGATCCTTCAATAGGGCAGCGGCGACGCCAAGCCGTTGCTTCATGCCGGTCGAGTAGGTCTTGAACTTGTGCCGCGAGCGTTGCGTCAGGTCGACCTGCTCCAGCACGGCGTCGATTCGTTCCGGCGAAAAACCGGAATAGCGAGCCATGACGCGGAGGTTGTCACGCCCCGAGAGGTACGGATAGAAGGCCGGCGTTTCCACCATCGCGCCCAGGCGGGAGAGGCTGAGCGAACTTCCGGGCGAGGCTCCGGCCACGATCGCCGAGCCGGCCGTCGGAAGGAGCAACCCGGAAAGCATCCGCAAGGTCGTCGTCTTTCCCGCGCCGTTCGGCCCGAGAAAGCCGTAGACCTCACCAGACGCGGATTTCGAGGTTGAGGTCGTTGACCGCGAGCACGCCGGTCTGATAACGCTTCGTAAGGCCGTGTGTCTCAACGGCCAGTCCCTGCGCCAGCCCGCACCTCCTCTGCGCTCGTCATGATAGACAACCAATGATCAGCCGCGATTTCTGGCTCATCGTGATGGCGCGGCTGTTACGTGCATTCGCCTTTGGCGTCTCGGCCGTCCTGATCGGGCTGTACCTCGAGCGCCGAGGGCTCTCGCCGTCTGCCATCGGGGTCTCACTGACGATCGGATTGCTCGCCGGTGCGCTTTTCGGGCTGGCCACCGCCGCCGCGTCAGTCCGGATCGGTCGGCGCAAAACGCTGGCGATCGCGGGAATCCTGATGGCCGTGACCGGGATCGATCTGGCCTTCGCAACGGCACCCTGGTTACTGGGTCTCGCGGGTATCACCGGCATGCTCGGGGCCGCGAGCGTGGACCTCGGGCCATTCGCGTCGATCGAGCAGGCCGCCCTTGCAGAGTCCGTCGAGCCCGCACATCGCAACCTCGCGTTCGCGCGTTACTCCCTCACCGGCGGGATCGCCGTCGCGGCGGGCGCCCTCGTGGCAGGTCGGGCGACGACGGTGCCCCGCAGTCAGTTGGTCTTCTTCGGGTACGCGGTCATCGGGGTCCTCACGGCCGTCCTCGCGCTTTCACTGTCCTCCGGTACGGAGGCCGCCAGACGAACGCCCGCCTTTACCCGCAGCCAGATCCGCACGCTGGGCCCACTTTCCGGCCTCTTCGCGCTCGATGCCTTCGGTGGTGGCCTTGTCGTCCAGGCAGTCATTGCCTACTGGCTGCACGTCAGGTTCGGGGCCGGCGCCTCGGTGCTCGGCCCGGCGTTCGCCGCGATCGCGCTGGTCCAGGCGGCGTCGTACGAACTATCGGGTCGACTCAGCAACCGGATTGGTCTGATCCGGACCATGGTGTTCACCCATATCCCGAGCAACCTCCTGTTGATCGTGATCCCGCTCAGCCCGACGCTCAGCTGGGCCATCGCCCTGCTCGTGGTGCGCTACAGCCTCTCGCAGATGGACGTTCCCGCTCGGCAAGCCTATGTCGCGTCGATCGCGCCACCCGAGGAGCGAGCTGGGGCATTGGCGGTGACCGGAGCGGTACGCGGGGTGGCGCAGGCGGCCGGACCCGTGCTGTCCGGCGTTGCGATCCAGGGCGCGGCCCTGGGCTTCCCCTTCTTTCTGGCGGGGGCGCTCAAGCTCGCGTACGACTTACTGCTGTACGCAGGATTTCGTCGGCGGCCCGCCGCGCATGAAACGGTCTTCCGGCCTCCCACACCTTAGCTAGCGGCGAAACCAGCGATTCGGTCGGCGAATCAGCACCGCGACCGCGATGAGGACGATCCCGGCGACCACGACGCCGGCGAAATAGCCGGCGGTCCCGAGATCACCCTGGTGGAGCCACGGGATCGCGAACCATGCCGCAACCAGGGTGAACGCAAGCCCGAAGGCCGCCAGGCTTTCCGGGAGTAGATTAAAACGCCTGGACAGCGCAACCAGAGCCACGATGAACACGAGGGCGTACGGAATCCCGATCCCTTCAAGGGTGAGAAACGAGCAGGCACCGCCCCCGATTAGACAGAGAACAACCCAGATCCCCGCACGATGACCGGCAGTCACCCTAACGCAACGTAATAATCAGGCCGCTTCCTACCTCGAGGGTCTGATAAAGACCCCCTCCCCCAACCCGCCCCGCAAGGGGGCGGGCACTCAAGGTCTGTCCCCAGCTCCGCCAGGGAAGGGGGCTAGTCGGGCTTCTTCGAGAGCTTGACGCCGTACTTTTTCGCGGCGGACTGGATCTTCTTCTTGGCCGTGGCCTTCTCCGCCTGGGAGACCCCCTCGACCTGATTGAAGCGGGCCGAGGCGTTGCGGACGTGGCTGGCGTCGGTCAGCGGTTCCTTCCGCTCTTTCGGAAACGCGAACTTCGAGGCCGGGAGGTCGTTCTGCTTTTTTGTGCTGATTTTTGCCATATCTCATTTCTAGCAAAACGGCTTCCCCGCGCGCAAGCGCTCTTGCGCTACTGGGTCGGAAAGGGCGCCTGCCACCACGACGGGACCGTCTCGAGTCGGATCGCTGTCACCCACTTCACCCACCAGAATCCGCGGCGATGTGGGGCGACGAGGCGGACCGGAAAGCCATGGCCGGCATCGAGCGCCGTCCCACCGAGACGAGTGGCCAGCAGCAGGCGGCTCGCTTCCTCGATCGGAAACCGGCGGCTGTAGCCCGTCGACGCCTGCACCAGCAGACTGAGGGCGCCCGATGTCGAGGGCAGCAGGCGGCTCAGCCAGACACCGGACCAGTCCTGCTCCGAGTAGAAGCCGCCCGTGCAGTCGAGCGTGGCGCGAACCCGGTCATCAAACGCGAGCAACTCGTCATAGGTCCAACGCCGCATCGTGCCACCCGATTGGATCGACAAGCGCCACGTGCCGGCGCTCACCGCCGGCACCGGATCGAACATCCACTGTGTTACCGGCAACTGCTCGGGTTGCAAGGACCCGATGGCATACGAGCCGGTAAAACGCCGCCGTGCACCGGGAAGATTTACGAAGCGAACGATCCCCTCGGACGCCGCGTAGCCGACCGCCGCCGACGCGAGGACGACGCCGCTCCGAAGTAGCATCCGCCGAGAGAGGTCGCTGCGGCGCAATGGGATCCGGCGCGCCGCCACATGCCACAGCGCAAACGGGATCGCAACCAGTGCCGCGCCGACGTGCACCTCCATGGCACTGAACGGGCCCACCGCCACGAGAAGCCCGCTCGAGTGGAGCAAGCCGGCGACGACCGAGGCCAGGACCAGGGCCGTGAAGACGAGGGAGGCCGGCCAGCCCCGACGACGACGGCGGATGCCGTGCACCGCGATCGCCGACTTCCATGGCATCAGGGCGACGATGGCGAAGCCGCTGGCAGCGTGGACCAGCAGCGACCAGCGTGATGGCGCGGTGCCGTAGAAGAAGGCGACCCAGCCGCTGGTGAAGGCCGATCCGAGCAGGACCAGCAGCGCCAGGTTGGTCCAGCGCTTCATCGAGTCAAGTATCTCCCGTACTCTTGAGAGGATGGCGGCAGTCAAGAAGGTTCAGCGCAAACCGGCGGCGCGGCGGTCGCGAAAGCCGGGTGAGGCTCGGGGCCCCGAGCCCAGGGCGAGCCGCCTCGAGCTCGACGACGCCGGTATTGCGAAGCTGGCCGCCCGCGTCGAGGAGCAGGGCGGCGCGGTGCTGGGCGCCTACCGGGACCCGTTTGCCGGGCAGCCCCTGGTCCTGGCCTCCCTGCCATTGAAGCGGGTCGTCGCCACGCCGTTCCAGCGAGACCTCTCCAAGACCCATGCCGACCGACTCGCTGAGGCGATCGGTGCCGCCGGTCTCTTCCTCGACCCGGTGATCGCGGTGGCGTCGCCGGATGGGTTCTGGTCCCCCAACGGCCGGCACCGACTCGAGGCGGCACGACGCCTGGGGATGCGCTCGGTCACCGTGCTCCTCGTGCCTGACGACAAGCTCGCTTTTCGCATCCTCGCCCTGAACACCGAGAAGGCCCACAACCTTCGCGACCGCAGCCTGGAGGTTATTCGGATGGCCCGGCAGCTGGCGAAGGAGCAGCCGCGCAGCAAGGAGGCCGAGCACGCGGTCACCTTCGAGCAACCGCTGTTCGTCACGCTGGGCTGCGTCTACGCGCAACGAACCCGCTTCGCCGGTTCGTCGTACCAGCCCGTGCTGCGCAAGGTCGATCGCTTTTTGGAAGGCACCCTGCCCGCCGCGCTCCGGCAGCGCGAACAATGGGCGGTGCGGCTGATGGACATCGACGACCGGGTCGCGCAGCACGTGAAGACGATGCAGGAGATGGGGATGAAGAGTCCCTACCTTCGGGCGATCGTCGTCGCTCGCATCAACCCGGTCCGCTTCACACCGCCCTCGCGCGCAAAGGACACGGCGCCGCCGATGTCGATGGCCGAGGCGCTGACCAAGATGGCCGCCAGCGTCCGGAAGTTCAATCCGAAATCGGTTCGCCCGGGAGACCTGGCCCTGGTCGCGGCGATCGCGCCTGGCTCAGCCGACGAATAAGTTCGGCGAGCGGCACCGCCTCCAGCGACGCGATTCGAAGGTCCGCCTGACTGAGGTCCATCCCGCTGGTCATCGCCGTTGGCACCGCGACGCAGGTGATGCCCGCAGCCGTGGCGGCCACGACGCCATTTCTCGAGTCCTCGAGCGCGATCGTCTCGTGCCCTTTCAGCTCCAGGCGCTTGAGCGCCGTCAGATAGAGCTCCGGGTCAGGTTTGGCCCGCCCGGCGTCGTCCTTGCAGACAATGGCCTCGAAGCGCTCTCGAATCGCGAAGCGGTCAAGGTGTTTTGTGACCCACTTGCGTGAAGAACTCGAGACGACGGCCAACCGCACTCCCAGGTCCTGGGCGTCATCAAGATATTGCTGGACGCCAGGCAGCAGACCCTGGAGGGCCAGGGCTTCGTCGTAGTAGCGACGCTTCAACGCGTTCAGCTCCGTCTCGTCGACTGGCTCGCCGGTCCGCTCGGCGAGATCCACGACCGGATCGAAGGGACTCGGCCAGGTGCCCACATTCGTGAGCCAACGATCCAGCGGCATTTCGTGTCCGCGCTCTCGGTAAATCCGCTGCCATGCGATATACAGCGGCTCTTCCGTCTCCATGATCAGACCATCGAAATCGAACAGAACGGCTCGGATCACGCAGGACTCAGAGATGTCGCTCGAAATATTCGAGAACCCGGCGCTCCATGTCGGCGCGGTCGGGCTCCGAGCGCGGCATGTGCCGCTCATTGGGGTAGAGCAGCGTGTCGAAGGGTTTGCCGGCATCGATGAGCGCCTGCATCAAGCGGGCGGTGTGGCGGAAATGGACGTTCTCGTCGATCATGCCGTGGATCACGAGCAGCTTGCCGCGCAGCGCCGGCGCGTGGGTGAGCACGGATGCTTCCCCGTATCCGTCCGGGTTTTCGTCAGGCATGCCCATGTATCGCTCGGTGTAGGCCGTGTCGTATCCAGCCATGTCGGTGACCGGAGCGCCGGCGACGCCGACCTTGAAGAGATCGGGCGCGCGCAGCATGCACATCAGCGTCATATAGCCGCCGTAGCTCCAGCCGTAGATACCTACCCTGGTGAGATCGGCGTCGCCCTGGGTCCCGAGCCAGCGAACCCCTTCGACCTGGTCCTTGACCTCGATCCCGCCCATGTGATGGGCGATCGGGGCCTCGAACTTGAGGCCCCGCCGGGCCGAGCCGCGGTTGTCGACCTTGAGGACGATGAATCCGCGCTCGGCAAGCATCTGCGCCCGCAGGTCGACCGTTTCGATCCAGCTGTCGCTGACCGTCTGCGGCCCGGGCCCCCCGTACACCGAGACGATGACCGGGGCCTTCGGCGACCGCGGCGGCCGATAGACCGCCGCGTAGAGCTCGGTGCCGTCGCTCGTCCGAAAGGAATGCAACTCCGGCGGCGCCAGCTCAAGATCGATCGTTGCCGGTTTGTGGAGCGAATGGCGGACGGCGCCACTCGTGGCGCGCACGGTTATCTCTGGTGGGGTCAGCCGGTCGTCGGCGATCTCGACGAAGGTTGAGAAGTCGGGGGCGATGACGGCCCCATGAGTCCCGTCCTCGCGGGTCAATTGCTCCGCCTCCCCGCCATCGAGCGAGACCCGGAATAGCTGCCGCTCGAGCGGTGTCTTCCGCCAGCCGAGGAAGTAGAGCTGGCGTCGCTGCTGGTCGAGCGCGATCGTGGCCTCGACCAGCCAGTCGCCGCTCGTCAGGTGCCGGATGAGGGAACCATCCGGTCGATGGAGCGAGAGGTGGCGGTAGCCGCTGCGCTCGGACGACCAGGTGAACTCCCCGGTGGCGTCGACGATCCATAGGTCGTCATGCAGGTTGACCCACGGCTTGATCTCGTCGACCACGATGCCCTTCCCCGCTCCGGTCACGACGTCGTAGGCGAGCAGCTCCAGCTGACGCTGGTCACGCGAGAGCCATTGCACCAGCAGGCGCCCGTCCGGGTGCCAGTGCACGCGCGCGATGTAGCCTTCCTCGATCCCGAGGTCCATGAACGTCGGCCGTCCGCCGCCGGCGCGGACGACGCCGAGCTTGACGCGCGCGTTCGCCATCCCGGCAAACGGGTAGCGGTGCTCCTCGACCTCGAGCACCGGCTTGCCCTGATGGACGATCGGATAGATCGGGATATGCCGCTCATCGACCTGCTCGAAGGCGACGAGGTCTCCACTCGGTGAGGGCCAGTAACCGTGCTGCCGGTGCAGCTCCTCTTGCGCGACGAACTCGGCGAGTCCGTTCGTCACCCCGGGCGAAGCGCCGCTCGTGAGCTGCCGCTCGCCACCGGCATCGACGCACCAAATATCGCCATCGCGGACAAAGAACACGCGACGGCCATCCGGCGTGATCTGCGGGTCGATGATGCCGCCCCCAGCCAGTTTCGCGGTGGCCCCGTCCTTCCATTGATAGAGGTCGCCGCGCAGCGGCAACAGCATCACGGTCGCCTTCTCCGCCCAGAGGTAATCCGTGATCCCGGTCTCACGCAGCCGTTGCCGCTCACGGCGCAGGACCTCGTCACGACTGATGTTCAGCTCGGTGACGGCCTCGCCCGGCGGGGCGAGCCAGTGCTCCTTCTTTCCGCTCGACAGGTCGAGGCGCCAGAGCTCGCGCTCGAGGTCCCCACGCGCGCTGAAGAGATAGGTCACGAATTTCGAGTCGGGCGCGTAGCGGATTTTTCCCGGCATCGCCATCCCGGGGCGCGGAAATTTGGCGACGAGCTCGGGGGTCAAGCGGCGCTTCTCGGCGGTTTTCACCCGTCTGATCCTACAATCGCGAACGTGTTGATCGAGGCGGCGCTGAACGGCTCGCGCGGCCGCCACGAACATGAGGCCGTCCCCCTCGGCCCCGCTTCCCTGGCCAGCGATGCGGCCAAGGTGCGTGCCGCCGGCGCCGGCGCCGTTCACATCCACGCCCGCGATCGCTTTGGACGGGAGACCCTGGATGCTGAGCACTGCGCCGACACGATCGACGCAATCCGCGGTGCCTGTCCTGGCTTCCCGATCGGGCTGACGACCGGGCTCTGGATCGTGAAGAGCGCCGACCAGCGGCTGGCGTTGATCGATCAATGGGACCCGGATTCCCGACTTCTGCTCGGTCAACTTTTCTGAAGATGGCACGGACGAACTGGGCGACATGCTGATCCGTAAAGGGGTCGGGATCGAGGCGGGTCTTGCCTCGGTCGCCGATGCCCGCGTCTTCGCTGGCAGCGCCTACGTCGATCGGTCGCTGCGCGTGCTGATGAAGTCGACGACCCGGGCCTGGACGACCCGGTCACGGCCGCCGAAGCGATCGCGCGGGTCCTCGAAGGCAGCGGCATCCACCGGCCGATCGTCCAGCACGGCTCCGGCACCGCGACCTGGCCCGTACTCCGCGCTGCCGTCGCGCACGGCTACGATGTCCGGATTGGACTGGAGGACACGCTGCTGATGCCCGACGGCTCGCCCGCCGTGAACAATGCGTCGCTGGTCGCGGCCGCCGCCGCCCTGGTGAACGCCCATGCGTGACGTCGCGCCGGTGACGGTCAGCGCGGGCGACCTCACCTACGAGTGGATCGACGACTGGGCCCGTATGCCGAAAGACGCCGCCGCCGTCGTGGCCTGGCCCCATCACGGCATCGCCGCCATGCCAAATGGAGAGATCGCCACCGTGCACCCCTCGAAGCCGACCCTCTTGCTGTTCGAGGCGGACGGCTCCCTGCACCGGTCGGTCGAGGCCGAGATTGCCGACGCCCATGGGATGACCGCCGTCCGTGAAGGCGAGGCGGCCTACTTGTGGATCGCCGATGCGGCGATGAAGCAATCCGCGGCCTCCGGCTACGAGCCGCCGCCCACCAGCGAGGGTTCGTTGGTGGTCAAGCTCGCTTTAAGTGGCCGCGTCCTGAACCGCTTGTCCAAGCCGGAGGTCGCCGCCTACGGCCATGGCGACTATCGGCCGACCTGCGTGGCCGTCAATGAGACGCGCACCGGTGGCAACGGGGACATCTGGGTCGCCGACGGCTACGGTGAGAGCTACGTCCATCGCTTCGATGCCGGCGGCCGCTATCTCCGCAGCCTGTCGGGCGAGGAAGGCGCGGGCCGCTTCAAGGGACCGCACGCGGTCTTCATCGACCGCCGCCGCGGTGAGCCCGAGCTTTACGTCGCGGACAGGAACAACGCCCGGATTCAGGTGTACGACCTCGAGGGCCGATTCCGGCGGGTGGTCGGGGCCGAGTTCCTCTCCCGGCCAACCTGGTTCGCTGTCGATGGCGACCGTCTCCTCGTCCTCGAGTTCCGTCCGCCGCGCTTAACGGTGCTGGACTCCGCGGATCGCCTGGTGGGCTACGTGGCGGAGGACAAGGAGGCGCCCTCGCGCGAGGGCTGGCCCAATGAGGTGGCCGAGGACGGGACGCTCCGCCGGCCCCGATCGCTCCAACCGGGCAAGCTGAACAGCCCGCACAGCCTCGCTCTCGATAAAGAAGGCAACGTGTACATCACGGAATGGCTGATTGGCGGCCGCCTGACCAAGCTAAAGAAGCTCTCGGGCTGACGGTCAGGGCTTGGGCCCGCGGGCGGCGAGGGCCTCCTCGTACTCTTCGAGCGACTCGTACTCCTCAGCCTCCAGCAGCACTCGCCGTTGCGTCGCCTCCCAGTCGCGCGGCACATTCCCGACTTTGGGCAGGCCCTGCCGGCTCCGGTGCAGCATGTAGAGCACCACGGCCACGATGATCCAGCCGGGCCCGGCGATGCGGCCGACATCATGCGTCAGGATGACCTCGAAGAGGATGGTCGAGACGCCCAGGATCCCAAAGATCCCGAGGATCGGAAATTCAATCGTTCGCCCGTGGAATTGGATCGGTACGTTGAAAGGCATCTTGTACGGCCGAGGCGTGTACGGATCGCGGAACCGCAGCACCATCAACGAGGTGAAGACCAGAAGATACCCGCTCGTCGCGCCGAAGGCGTAAAGGTTCGTCAGCAGGTCGATGGCGGCGTTGCTGCCCGGTTTTCCCGGGGTGAAGAAGGCAAACAGGGTCTGGACAATCGCCACGCCGCTGAACACGATGATCGTCCGCGCCGGCGTTTGGCGCGTCTGGTGCACCTTGTTGAACCATTTCGGCAGCAACTGGAACTGGCTCATCGAGTACGTGAGGCGGGAGGCGCTGACCACGCCTGAGTTGGCCGAGATGAAGACGATCATGCCGCCGATCAGGGCCGTGACCGGTGCTGCGACGATGCCGATGAGCGGGATGTGGCCGGCGATCAGCGCGACGGGATCACCTTCGTGACCGCGGAAGGCCTGCGCCGGGAACATACCCATGGCGAGGATCGCGAACGCCATCGCGAAGATCAGCACTGACAGGATCAGCCCGATCGAGGTCCGAGGGATGATGGTGGCCGGCCGCCGTGTCTCCTGGGCCACCTGCGAGATCGACTCCAATCCAACGAAGGAGATGATCGCCAGCGACGAGCCGAAGGCAAATTGACCCAGCGTCGGGCGGTTCATGGTGAATTGCTGGGCCACCAGGCCGGGCTGCCAGACGAGGACGAACCCCGCGACGACAATGATCGACTGGCCGATGATGGCCACCACGCCGAGGATCTCGTTAAACGCCGAGGAAATCCGGATGCCGCGCACGTTCAACCAGATGAGAACCAGGATCCCGGCGAGCGTTTCAACCAGCCAGAGCCAGGCGAGATGGATGGGACCGAGGACGATCGTGTAGTCGCTGATGTGATGACCAAACGTCAGATACGGGAGGAAGAAGTTGAAGTAGCCGAAGGAGACCACCATGAAGAGCGAGATGTCGATCGTGTAGTCGAGCAGCAGGGCGGCGCCGGCAATGAAGCCGGCCAGGTCACCGATGCCGCGCAGCGTGTAGTACTGGCCACCGCCGGCGACCGGATAGGCCGAGGCGAGCTCCGCATAGCCGAGCCCGACGAGGGCATAGACCAGGCCGGCGAAGAGAAACGCCAGCGGGGTAAAGCCGAGCGCGGCGAGGGCGACGATGCCGAGCGCAGTGTAGATATCGGCCCCGACGTCCGCATAGCCCCACATATAGGAGCCCCACACGCTGACATCGCGCCGCAGCTCGCTGGGAGCGACCCCCGATTCCTGAGCCATCGATCTCTTAGCGTGGGCGCGCATACGTAAACAACCCATAAACGTTGGGGTTGGAGTAGAGTCGGCCAATGAGCCAGAGCAACCCTTCGGCCATACCAGCCGCCAAACGACCAAACCCGGCCATGCAGTGGCTCACGGTCAGAGGGGTGGGGATGCACAACTTCCTCTACAAGCGACGCATCGCTCGCAACATGGGCCCAAACCGGCTCGTGCTCGTCACGGTGAAGGGCCGGAAATCGGGAAAGCCGATCACGGTACCCCTCGGCACATTTCGAGATGGCAACGACATCATCGTGATCGCATCGATGGGCGGCGCCGATTTCGATCCGCAGTGGTGGCTCAACATGCTCGCCAATCCCGACGTCACCGTGCAGGATGGCGACGCGATCACGAAGGGGCGCGTCGAGTGGATCTCCGACCCTGGTCAGCGAGCGGATTTGTGGAAGAGGATCACGGCCGCCATGCCAAACTACGGCGCTTACGAAAAGAAGACGTCGCGGGTGATTCCGCTAGGTCGTATCCGTCACGTTCCCTAGCAACCCAGGCGGACGGCCCCGTGACGCCTGCCCTTATCCCAAGCCTTTCACGGCTGAGTTCAACGAGTGTCCTGCCTACCAGACCAGGCATGCGATCGTGCTCGATTCGAGCGACCGGCCGCTTCGCACCATCTGGTCGTGCCGCCACATGGAGACGAAACAGGTCCCCGGAGAAGCCGGGCATTACTACGGCGCGTGCCAGCTCGGTGACGCCAAAGGACGCGAAGACTGGGTCAAGCGGATCGGACCGCACCGCATCCGTGGCGTCCAGAAGCTCCGAACGGAGGTCATGCCCATCGCGCAGGACTTCGTCGACGAGATGGCCGACCTGATCGGGCGCCAGGTGGACGCGGTTCGTGAGGGCCGCAACCCGCAACCGGTGCGGGCTCAGATGCGGAAACTTGGCGAGCAGTATCTCGCCGGGCTGAGCTCGACGCTGCGTCGTGACGAGCCGCTGCTCGAGGCCGCGCAAATGCCGTACGAGGGGGTGATGCAGCTGGCCCGGCAGTGGGTCGACGAGTTCCTCAGCGAGACGTTGAGCCGATCAAGCGGCGACCCACGCGTGCCCGATGACCTGCTCGCCACGCTCCCTGACTCGGTCCGGGTCTTCTACGCCCCTCGATAGGTCCAGGTCGGGCCTCCTAGAATGTTGAGGTCCGGCCTCAGCGCCTGGATTGATAGGAGGGATCACCATGCGCCGTCTGATGATCTTGATCGCCGCGCTCGGGGTGCTCGTCGCTCCAATGTCGGCAGTTGCCGAGCACGACGAGACCGGTGTCGTAACCAACTTCGGCCCCAACCTGGCGGCCATCTGCCATATGCCGGAAGGCATGGCGATCGATCCAACCGGTAACCTCTATGCCTCGTCCTTCGCCTTTGCGCCGGTCGCGAATATCTGCGTCGAGAATCGCAATGGACAGCTGGTTGACGTCATCCCGGTGCCGGCCGGCCAGGCCGGGGTCGCCTCCCTGCTCGGCGAACTCTACGAACCCAGCCAGGGCCTCTACGTACTCGACTTTGCCAACGGCGCACCCGACAACGGCCGCCTGCTCCGGGTCAATGTCAGGACGCATGCGGTCGCCGTGGTTGCCACTGGGTTCCAGGCGCCCAATGGCATCGCGCAGGACCGTCATCACAATTTGTACGTTTCCGATTCCTTCCAGGGTGCGATTTACAAGGTTGCCCCGGATGGCTCCCGCAAGCAGATCTGGTTCCAGGATCCTCGCTTGATGCCACAACCCGGCGGCGGCCCGCCGTTCGGAGCGAACGGCGTCGCGTTCGACCGCAACCAGCACTTCCTCTACGTCGCCACGACCTCGGACGACAAGATCTATCGAATTGAGGTGCGCAAGGACGGCAGCGCCGGACCGATGGAGCTGTTTGCCTCGGGCGCCGTTATCAACGCGGCCCAGCACACCACCGAGGCGCTACGTGGTGCCGACGGGATCGCGTTCGATGTCAAAGGCAACCTGTACGTGTGCGCGAACTCGGCGCAGCATCCGACCCCCGGGTCGCCGACCGGGGAGATCCAGGTGCTGAACTCTGAGGCTGAATTGATCGCGCGCTATGACGGCATAGGGACAAACGATCTCGACTTCGTGGCCAGCCTGGTCTTCAAAGGCCGCCATCTGTTCGTCACCAACCTTGCGCTCGATACCAGCGGCGCGAACTCCAAGCTCTCCGTCCTTGAAGTCCCGTATCCCGGGCTGCCGCTGCGACCGTAGAGCGTCATGGCAATCATGAATCACTGGTACGTCTTGCTCATCACGCTGTTGTTCTTGGCAGCGCTAATCGCCCTCCTCGTCTGGACGCTCCGCCGGGTAGGTTCTGGGAGGTCACGCGACAGCGGCCTCCGGATCCTGGAGGAACGATTCGCTCGCGGCGAGATCGATGAGGAGGAGTTCAAGAAACGCAAGGCTGCGCTTGGGGGGCTGACGTAAGCCTCCTCTCCGCGTACTGAGCCGTCATCCGATAAGCCGGCCGATGCCGGGATAGTCAAGCACGAGGCCGTCCGCGTCGACCGTGAGGTCAGCCGTGAAGCTGCCGTCGATCGAGTCGTACCGAACGACGGCCTGGCCATCCTGGCGACGCACGAAGGTGTATCGCTGCCGGCTCCTGTGGACACTGAGGTCAGGCACCGACACCCAGGCCATCGCGAAGTCCACCGGGCCACCCGCATCCAGCAATGCGTGGCGGAGCATCGGCATCGTGTTCGTCAGCGGCGACAGACCCAGGTCGCAGTCGAGCGCGTCCTGTAGGGGCGCCATCTCACCGCCCGGGGGCGGAAGGTCGAGCGCACCCTCCGTTTCGACCGCGGCGGTCCAGCCGCCTCCGGGGTCGCGGCGAAGGTCGAGCCGGCGGCTCCAGCCGTCTCCCTCACTCGACACCTGCAGCCGCGTGGTGATGAAACCGGCACTCGTCTCCAGCTCGTAATCAAGCCGGTACGGAATGGGCTGGGACCCAATCGCAACGCCGACGGCATGGAGGTGATCTGTCGCCAGGCTGACCGCGGCGAACTCGAGGCCAACGGGATTCTTGAGCCAGACGATCGATCGGTTCACGACGTCGTCTTCGCCGTCGCCCCCATGCGGAGTCGATAGACTCGGACCGGATTCTCGAGCCCCTTCAGCGTCAGCGTCTCCTCGTCAACCGTCAGTCGCTGGCCTCCCAGCCAGTCGCGACACCGGCGATAGGTTTCATCGCTGAGTAGCACCTCGCCGGCCGTCGCCTGCGCCTGCAGGCGAGAGGCCAGGTTCGTGACCTCCCCGTAGGTGCTGACATGGCCGTCCGTAGTCAGCTGGCCGACCACCGCCGGTCCGACGGCGATCCCGGCCCCAACCGGGAGGCCGGCCGCCATTGCCTTGTCGCGGATGGCCACTGCGGCCTGCAACGCGTGTAATGCGTGGTCCAGGCGGGCGCTGGTCACATTGAAGGTCGCCATCACCGCATCGCCTTCATACCTGTCGACGAGCCCGTAATGGCGCTCGACCTCCTGCCTCGCCCATCGATGAAGGTTGGCCACGGTGTCGACAAGATGCGCCGGCGCTTCCTTCGCGCTCATCGTGGTGTATCCGCGGATGTCGACAAACAGGACCGTGACCAGGCGCTCGGTGATCTCCCCGGTGGCGGTGGCCCGGGTCGCGGCGGTCGCAGCAACCTCGATGCCCATCGCGGCCAGCTGTTGGCGCGCACGGGTCCCTTGATAGACAGCCTGTCGTTCGTCGGCGCGGGCGATCACCCTCCGAAGCTCGGCCTCGGCCGCCGCCCGATCGCCCTGAGCCAGGGCGGCCTCCGCCAGGGCGCGGCGAGTCCGCAACTCCTCGAGGAGGTACTCGGCGCCGGCCAGGATGTCGATGGCGGCTTGGAAGTGCTCGCGTGCGCCCGCCGGATTTCCGCCTGCGAGCGCAAGGCGGCCTTCCATCCGCCGCTGATTGGGGTCGTCGCTCGCGCCGGGCGCGCGCGTCCTGACCACCAACCGCTCGGCATCCTGGGTCCGCCCCGCGCCCACCAGGGCTTCAACCGCGCCGTCGTACAGGTGGCGCGTCTCAGGGAGCCCGCCACCCCATGCCGGCCTCGCTAACACGACCAGCGCCTCCGACACCGCAGCGTTCTGGTCTCCGCCATCCAGGTTCAGCCGGATCAGGAGCCGTTCGTACTGAATCAGGTCCTGCATTTCCCGCTGTCCCTGGCGGTCGGGCATCAACTCGAGGGCGGCCCGCGCCTGACCGAGCGCGGAGACGGCCTCTGCCAGGTTCCGCCGGATCCACGCCTCGAAGGTCGATGACTGGTCCTCGCGCGATAGGGACAGGGCCGACTCGTAGAGCGCACGCGCCCGGTCGGGAAACCCGAGGCAGAGCAGGCAGTCAGCCTCGGCGAACAGCTCAAGCGACGCCGGGGTATCGCCCACCCGCATCTCCTTGAAGAGCGGAATCCGCGCCAGCCCCTCTTTGGCTCGGAACACCAGGCAACGCTCGATGATCCCGTTGTAGAGGGCGTTGCGCGCGATCCAGTAGAGCCCGTGAGCGACCGCTTCTCGATGGCTCGCATCCACGATGGCGAAGCCTTCGTCGACCTGGCCCATCGGCACCATGGCCCCGCCGAGGAAGACACCGGCCCAGATCCTCGGCGAGTCGGCGTGGACTGCTTCGGCAACCTCGATCGCCTTTTGCGCCATCCGGTGGGACTCGGTCACCTCGAGCTCGAAGAAATGCAGCCCGGCGAGCCGAACGTAGGCATTCGCAAGATCCTCGCTGGGGCCCTCAGCCTCGAAGACGGCGCGCGCTCGCTCGTACTCGGCGCGTGCCACATCCGGCCGCGACCGCTCCCAGTTGCAGCGGCCGAGGACCATGCGGTATCGAGCCGCCTCGCGCGTCTGCCCTGCGGCCTCGAGCAATGGGACGCCCTGCTCGAAATAGTGCTGCGCGCGCGCCGGCTGGTTCGCCTCGTACAGGGCGTTGCCCAGGCGGCAAAGGATCCGGCCGCGTGTCAGGTCGTCGTGGACGTGGGCCAGGATCCGCTCGTAGAGCTCGGCCGCCTCGCGAAATGCGTGGCCGCCCTCGGCGTCTTCGGCCGCCCGGATCGCCACCGGGATCCCGTCATCCCACCGATTCGCCGCAAAGAGGTGGAAGGCCCGGTCCATCGCCGCTGCCCCTGATTGTTGAGCCAGCATGTCAGCGGCTCGACTATGCAGCTGCTCACGGTGGGGCGCGATCATGTCCTCGTAAATCGACTCGCGAGTCAGCGCGTGGCGGAATCGGTAGCGGCCTGGGACCTGCGGATCCTCTTCCATGAGCTGCTGCTGAATGGAGGCGTGCAGGGTGGCCTGCACGGTTGCTTCATCTCGGCCCGAAAGGGCGACGAGCGACCGGTAACTACACGAGGGGCCCAGGATCGAGGCCGTCTGAAGGATCTCTGCCTGCTCGGATGAGAGCCGCTCGACACGGAGCAGGATCGTGTCCTTGACGGTCTGCGGGAGGCGGAGGTCCCGCAGCGCCTTGCGTTCCCACTTCCCTGCACCCCGGTAGATGTCGCCGCGATCAAGGGCGGCCTTGAGGAATTCCTCGAGGACGAAGGGATTTCCCTCCGAGCGCTTGTGGAACAGGTCGCGAAATTCGGGGGTGACCTCGTCGTTGTCAAAGATGTCGGCGATCATGGCGGCAACACCCTCCGGGGGTAACGGCTGGAGCTCGATGACCTGCGCGTCGCGGGTCCGCCGCCAACTCTGGATCATCGGGGCCAGCGGGTGTTTGCGATGCAGCTCGTCAGTCCGATAGGTGCCAAGGATCATCAGGCGCATCCCGGCCAACCGCCGAGCCAGGTAATCGAGGAGTTCCCGGGTGGAGGCATCCGCCCAGTGGATGTCCTCGAGGACGATCAGGACGCCGTGCTCGTCCGCCGGAACCCGGAGCAGCGCCAGGATCGCCTCGAAGAGACGAAGCTTGGCCTGGGTCGCATCACCCTGCTCGCGGTTAGCGGACTCGGGTTCGAGCTGGGGAAAGAGCGGCGCCAGCTCGCGACGGACCGGCCCGAGCCGCTGCCGGATCAAGGCGATGTCCGAGGTGGCCAGGTAGTTCCCGATCGCCTCCAGGAATGGCAGGTAGGGCAATGAGAGATCTGCCTCGGAGCAGCCTCCCCACAGCACGGTCATCCGGATTCTGAGCGCGCGGCGCTGCAGATCGGTCGCCAGACGGGTCTTCCCCATGCCCGCCTCGCCGGCGAGAAGGACGATCCGGCCGTCCCCACGGTTGGCAGCCAGGAGCGCATCTTCGAGCGCGCCAACCTCGGATTCCCGGCCGACAAGCACGGAACATATGGCCCGGTCCATTCGAAGACAATGGTATTAACTTGTCGCCGGACGGCAGGCTATACCGTTCGGGTTGTGACCTCCGAGCGACGGCCGACCTGGTAAAGCACCAGGTAGACGACGGTGGCCACGATCCCGCCGGCGAAGAAGCTCAGGTCACCGACCTGCGGGTAATTCGTCGGGACCCAGCCCAGTGGCGATGGGCGGCGGCTGATTCCAGAAGGGTATAGTCGCGACGATGCCGGCGAGCATCGCGATGAACCCCTTCCAGTTTCGATGCTGTGTGTCGTAGAAGACCGCCTCCGGGTACTGGCCGCGGTGCAGGACGTAGTCGGTGATGACGACCGCCAGGAAGGGCGTGATCCAGTAGGTGATGAGCAGCAGGAAGCTCACGTACTTGCTGTCGGGTCCGATGTTTCCCTGGAGCAAAAGGCCGATCACGAGTCCGATCGCCCCGAAGACCACCGCTGAAATCGCGCGCCGCTTTTCGACCGCCACCTTGATCCCGAGGGTGAGGAAGGCCATCGACCCCGAGTAAATGTTGAGGACGTTGGCGGCGACCGCGCCAAGCGCGATGCCGAGCAGGACCAGGACCTGCAGCAACGCCGGGAAGTGGGTTCGTGAACTGCTCCGTCGGGATTGTTGCCGGTCGAGAAGGTCGCCGCGGCCGCGCCGGCTATCTCCAGGACGACGCAGGAAACGAAGACCCCAAGGCCCGCCGCGAGCGCGACGCTCCTCGGGCTCGTGTTTCGGGGAAGGTAGCGGCTGTAATCGGAGGCGAACGGGTTCCAGCCGATGGCGTAGCCGAACGAGATGAAGATCGCAAGGATGAACGCGGCCGACGGACCGCCAAACGGAACCGGAGCCCTGGCGTTGAAGCCCAGGTCCGTATGCGCTTGCGCCACGACGATCACGGTCGCGATGGCGAAGACGACGCCGAGGTAGGGGAAGATCACGCGCTCGAACTGGTGGATCATGTTGTGCCCGATGAAGGCAACGATGACCTGGACAACGACGATGATGATGAACGCCACCGGGAAGGCTGAACACCTCGTGGTGGTTGTTCAGCAGCGCGCTCAGCGTGACGAGGGCGAATGTCCCGCTGACCGAATTGACAATGAACCAGCCGAAGCTCGCCGTCAGCCAGCTGAGCGCCGCCGGAAGGAAGTTCCCGAGATACCCGAACGGCGCCCGGCCTTCGACCATTTGTGGGACGCCGAATCGCGGGCCCATCGTCGAGAGGATGGCGTGGGTGATCGAGCCCATGAGGGTACCGATGATGCAGCCGAGAACGGTGGGCCAGAATCCGCCGCCGAACGTGGCGATCGGCAAGACCCCGACGAAGACGGTCGCGAACTCCATATTCGGGGACATCCAGGTCCAGAAGAGCTGGATCGGATTGCCGTGGCGCTCGCGTTCCGGAATGTACTCGATGCCGCCTGGCTCGACGGCGGTGACACGGCTGCCGTATTCCCCTTCGCGTACCGGTACGTTGCGCGTCGGCCTCGGTCGTTGTTGCCACAGTCCTCTCCCCTTACGCGTGTGGTTGCCCGACTTCCCAGCGAAATTGTATGCAGTTTCACGCTCCGGCACCAGAGAAATCTTTCTGCGTAGACTTCGATCGTGTTCGATCTCCTGATCAAGGATGCCCGCCTGCCCCGATCGGAGGCGCTGAGTTCGATCGGCATCGAGGGCGGTCGGATTGCCGCGCTGGCCGGTCCCGGCCAGCATGCGGAGGCTCGCGAGGTGATCGACGCCCGTGGCGGCCTCCTGACGCCGGCCCTGGTCGAACCGCACATCCACCTCGACGCCGTGCTCACGGTCGGCCAGCCCCGCCATAACCAGAGCGGTTCGCTCTTCGAGGGCATTGCGATCTGGGGGGAGCGCGTCAAGGCGCTGACGGTCGACGACGTCAAACACCGGGTCTCGGAGGTCCTCCGCTGGCAGCTCGCCAACGGCGTCCTCTTCGTGCGCAGCCACGTCGACGTCTGTGATCCGAACCTGACGGCGCTTCGCGCCCTCCTCGAGCTTCGGGAGGAGGTCAAGGACCGGGTCACCATCCAGCTGGTCGCCTTCCCGCAGCAGGGCATCCAGTCGTTCCCCAACGGCGAGGCGCTGATGCGACAGGCCGTCGAGATGGGCGCCGATGTCGTCGGTGGGATCCCCCACTTCGAGCTGACGCGCGAGTACGGCGTCGAGTCGGTGAAGTTCGCGATGGCGCTGGCGAAGGAGCACGGCAAGCTGGTCGACATCCACTGCGACGAGACCGACGACGACCAGTCCCGCTTCGTCGAGGTGATGGCCGCGGAGACGATCCGGCTCGACATGGCCGGGCGCGTCACGGCCAGCCACACCACCGCGATGCACTCGTACAACAACGCCTACGCGGGCCGGCTGATCGTCAATATCAAGCGCGCCGGGATGCACATGGTGACGAACCCCCTCGACAACGCCACGCTGCAGGGCCGCTTCGACAGCTATCCGATCCGCCGGGGCCATACCCGCTTCAAGGAACTGCTCGCCGCGGGCGTCAACGTCTGCATCGGCCACGACTCGGTCATGGACCCCTGGTACCCGCTGGGCTACGGCGACCCGCTCCAGGCCGCCATGGTGCTCGCCCACTACGGCCAGATGTCCGGGCTACGAGGAGATCCGGACCCTGATCGACATGATCACGATCAACGGGGCGCGGGCCCTCGGGCTACGAGACTATGGCCTCGCGGTCGGCTGCCGCGCCGACCTGGTGCTCTTCGACGCGGTCAGCGAGATGGACGCGATCCGCCGGATTGCGCCGCGGCGGTTGGTGTTCAAGGACGGCAGGGTGGTCGCCCACGGAGAGCCCGCGACCCATATCGTGAACTGGAACGGCCAGGACCAGATGGTCGACTTCCAGCCGCCTCGTGCTCGTTAAGGGCGGAACGGTCGTGCGCGCGTCGGGCGCGCTGGCGGCTGACGTCATGATCAAGGGCGAGCGAATCACCGCCGTCGGACCGAACCTCCCGGCCGGCGACGAAGCCGTGATTGACGCGACCGGCATGCTCGTGATGCCAGGCGTCGTCGACCCGCATACGCATTTCGTGCTGGACACCGGCGCCGAGAGGACGCTGGACGATTTCGCCTCGGCGTCGATCGCGGCCGCGGCCGGCGGCGTGACGACCTTCCTCGACTTCGCCCCGCAGCAGCACGGCCAGTCCTTTCGAGCCGCGCTCGAGTCCCGCCTGGGACAGATCGACGGCCAGGCGCTGATCGACTACGGGATCCACCTCAACATCACCGATCTGCTACCGGGATGGGAACGCGACCTGGACCACCTGGTCGAGGCAGGCGTCACCAGTGCCAAGGTCTACACCACGTATCGCGACACGGTCTTCTACGTCGATGACTGGACCTGGTACCGGTTGATGGAACGTTCCGGACCGGCGGGTTTGCTGGTCCAGGTCCATGCCGAAAACGACGCCATCGTCGAGGGGAAGACCCGCGAGCTGATCGCAGCCGGCCACAAATCGTTTGCGTATCACGCCATGGCCCGCCCCGCCGTCGCCGAGGCGGAAGCCGTGGCGCGAGGACTCCTCTTCAGTCGTGCGACCGGCAGCCCGGTGTATTTCGTTCACCTCTCCTCTCCCCTTTCGGTCGACCTGGTCGACGAGGCACCTGCGGGCGTGAAGGCCATTGCCGAAACCTGCCCGCATTTCCTGGTGCTCGACGAGTCCGTGTACGCCGGCAAGGACGCAGCGCGCTACCTGATGACGCCGCCGCTCCGCGATAAGGCGAGCCAGGCAGGACTGTGGGAGCAACTGCGCGATGGCGCCATCCACGCCATCGGCAGCGACCACTGCGGCTTCGGCCTGGACCAGCGTGAAGGCGCCGGATGACTTCAGCAAGGTCAGCGGCGGGATCCCCGGCGTCGAGACGACGCTGCTGCTCCTGTACACGTTCGGGGTCCAGCGTCAGCGCATCGGACTGCCGGACCTCGTCCGCCTCCTGTCCACCAACCCGGCGAAGATCTTCGGGCTCTTCGGCCGTAAGGGTGACCTGGCACCGGGGTTCGACGGTGATCTCGTGATCTTCGATGCCGCGCCCGAGCGAGTCCTGTCACAGCGCGAGCTGCACAGCCGCGCCGGATTCTCCCCCTACGAAGGGCTCAGCGTGCAGGGGAAGGTCCGGACCACCATCTCCCGCGGCCAGGTCGTATACGACGACGGCAGCGTCATCGCGCCGCCGAGCCACGGACGCTTCTTGAAGTGCAAGCCCTTCGATCCCACCGTCGACCTCGAATGATGCGACATCAACGGCGAGCGCCTCCTGTCGGATCTTCGCGAGCTCTCGGCGATCGGCGGACGGCCCGACGGCGGCATCGAACGGCTCGCCTGGAGCGAGGCCGACCTGGAAGGGCGCCGCTGGTTCGCGCAGCGGCTCGAGGATGCCGGCCTGGAGGTCCGGACCGACGAAGCGCTCAACGTTTTTGGCCATCTCCCCGGCGCGCGCGGTCCCTTTCTGCTCACGGGATCGCACCTCGACAGCGTGCCCTCCGGTGGACGACTCGATGGCGCGTATGGAGCCGTGGCCGCGCTCGAGGTGATGCGCACCCTGGTCGAATCGAACGATCCGGTCGCCGTGCGCGTCGAGGTGGTCGGCTTCGCCGATGAAGAAGGTGTTCGCTTCGAGACAGGCCTGATCGGGAGCAAAGCGCTGTGTGGCGAGCTGGACATAGACGCGCTGCGCGGACGAAATGATTGGGTCGGCGTCCCCATTACGGAGGTTCTGTTGACGGCCGGTATCGACCTCGAGCGGATGAACGAGGCCGCGCGAACACCTGAAGGAGATCTTTTCCTATCTAGAACTCCACATCGAGCAGGGCCCGCGGATGGAGACGCAAGGCCTGGAACTGGGCGTGGTCACCGACATTGTCAGCGTTCACCGGCAAGAAATCGTGATCAACGGAACTCAGAATCATGCCGGCACGACGCCAATGAGCCTGCGGCATGACGCTGGGCGGGCGGCCGCTCGCGTCACCGCAGAATTGAAAAACATGGTCCAGGCGATCGATAACGAGGCGGTCGCAAATGTCGGAGTGATGCGATTCGAGCCCGGAGCTGTCAATGTCGTTCCTGGACGGGCGACGTTCACGGTGGAAGTACGCCACGTCGATGCGAAGGTGATTGCACAGATCGTCCGGCGGTTCGAGCAACGCCTGGCTGAGATCTGCAGTGAAGAAACATGCGGGTTCGCGATCCGCCTCCTCTCCGACGTGCCCGGCGGGATGATGGACCGGGAGATCATGGGAATACTGGACCGCGTCTGCTTGGGGCTCGGGCGTCCATACGGCCGGCTCTGGAGCGGGGCCGGCCACGATGCTCAGGTACTGCCGTACTACGGCGTCCGCACCGGGATGCTTTTCGTTCCCAGCCGGAAAGGCATCAGCCACGCCCCAGAGGAAGACACAGACGAGGCGCACCTGGTCCTTGGAGCCCGCGCCCTGCTCGCTGGGGTTCGGGCCGTGCTGGCAGCCCGATAATGGGTTCTGCGTGATGGAGGTTCTCTTGCCGCGCACGCTCGGGGAGGCACTCGACCAGAAGGCGGCGCACCCGGAGGCCGTCTGCCTCAACGGTGGCACCGACGTTATGGTGGAGATCAATTTTGGACGCGCCCGACCCGCCACGATCATCGATGTCTCGCAGATCCACGAGCTCAAACGCATCGATCGCGACAACGGTGATTGGATCCTTGGTGCCGGCGCGACCTACACCCAGGTGATCCGCGCCATGGCCGAGATCAACCCGCTGGTCGAGGCGTCGCGGTCCGTCGGCTCGCCCCAGATCCGCAATCGCGGCACGGTCGGCGGGAACCTCGGGACGGCCTCGCCTGCCGGGGACGCGCTGCCGGTGCTCGCCGCCTTCGACGCCGAGGTCCTGCTCGCCAACCACCGGGCGCGTCGCACCGTCCCCTGGCATGAGTTCCTCAAGGGCCCGAAGAAGACCTCGATCAGCAAGGACGAGCTGATCCTTGGCACTCGATGGAAGCACGTCCGCGGCCCGGGATCCTTCTCCAAAATCGGGACACGCAACGCGATGGTGATCTCCGTGGTCTCGTTCTGTCTTCAGGTCGACGAGGATTCGCGCCGGGTACGCGTCGCGCTGGGGTCGGTGGCGCCCACCGTCGTGCGGGCGCCCGAGGCCGAGAACTTCATCAGCCAGGTGATGGCCGACGCCGGCACGTGGGACGATCCCTCGAAGGCAATCCCCGAAACGGCATGGGACGAGTTCGCCACCCGCGTCGCTACCGCGGCAAAACCCATCGATGACGTGCGCGGCACGGCCGCCTACCGGACCCATGCCTGCAACGTGCTCGCCCGTCGCTCGCTCAACTGGGCGCTGGAGGATCGGAAGCTGAAGCGATGGTCGTAAGAACCCGGGTCAACGGCGAGTGGCGCGAGGCGGAGGTCTGGCCCGGCACCAGCCTGCTGTCCATGCTCCGCGACGATCTCCACCTCTATGGTTCGAAGAACGCCTGCGAGCAGGGCGAATGCGGCTCCTGCTCGGTCTGGCTCGATGACGCCCTGGTCTGCGCCTGTCTGGTGCTGGCGGCCCAGGCGCAGGGCCGCGAGGTGCGGACGGTCGAGAGCCTCGGCAAGGGGGCGGCCATGCACGCGGTGCAGGAGGCCTTCGATGAAGCCGGCGCGGTCCAGTGCGGCTTCTGCACGCCCGGCTTCGTCGTCGCCGTCGCCGAGTTGCTCGCGAAGGACCCGACGCCGAGTGAGGTCACGGTCCGGGAGGCGCTCTCCGGCAACCTCTGCCGCTGTACCGGCTACGAAAAGATCCTCGCGGCGGTTTCCCTCGCGGCTGGGCGGCTGAAGAGGGTCGCGCCATGATTCTGATCGAGTCGTGCACCCGGATCGCCACCATGGACGACGCGGGCAGCGAGCTCAGCGATGCCTCAATCCTGATCGACAATGGCATGATCACCTGGGTCGGGACTGGGGCGCCACCAGTGTCCGGGAAGGTTCAGCGGGTCGACGGGCGCGGACTGGTCGCGCTCCCGGGCTTGATCAACACGCACCATCACCTCTACCAGGTGCTGACCCGCGCCCGGGCGCAGGAGCAGGGCCTGTTCGGCTGGTTGAAAGAGCTCTATCCCGTTTGGGCGCAGGTCGACCGCGAGTGGGAACGGAGCGCGGCGCTGATTGGATTGAGCGAGCTCGCCCTGTCCGGGTGCACAACGTCTGTCGATCATCACTATGTCTTTCCCCGCGGCGTCGACGGACTGCTGGAGGCCGAGATCGAGGCCGCCAAAACAATCGGAATTCGCTTCCACCCGTGCCGGGGCTCGATGGACCTTGGCGAATCGAAGGGTGGGCTGCCGCCTGATTCGATCGTGCAGGACATCGACACGATCCTGAGCGACACGGAGGCGACGATCCGTCGCCATCACGACCCGGCGCCCGGGTCGATGCTGCAGATCGCGATCGGTCCCTGCTCTCCCTTCTCGGTCAGCGACCGGCTGATGCGCGAGTCGGTCACGCTGGCGCGCAAGCATCAGGTGCGGCTGCATACCCACATCGCCGAGACGATCGACGAACACGATTTCTGCAAGGAGAAGTTCGGCCGGCGCCCGATCGAGCTCCTCGAGGATCTCGGCTTCCTCGGGGAGGATGTCTGGCTCGCCCACTGCGTCCACGCCGATGAGGGGGACACCGCCCTGCTGGCGAAGACTCGCACCGGCGTCGCCTGGTGCCCGACCTCGAATGCGCGGCTCGGATCCGGGATTGCGCCGGCGCGCCGATTCCTGGACAGCAAGGTTCCCGTCGGTCTTTCCGTGGACGGCTCCGCATCGAACGACGGCAATCAGATGCTCGCCGAAGCCCGCCAGGGCATGCTGGTGACCCGCGCCGTCAACGGACCAGCCTCGATGACGGCGCGCGAGGTGCTGCGAGTCGCCACTCGAGGCGGGGCCGCCTGCCTCGGTCGCGAGGACATCGGGTCGCTCGAGGTTGGCAAGCGCGCCGATATCGCGCTCTACGCGGTCGATGGCCCGGGCTTTACCGGCGCCGAGGCCGACCCGATTGCCGCCCTGGTGTTCTGCGCGCCGGCCAGCGTGCGCCACCTGCTCGTCGAGGGACGGCAGGTGGTTGCCAACGGACGCCTGACCGGGGTCGATGTCGCTCACCTCAAGCGGCCAGTCACGGTGGGCCTATGAGCGTCGACCTCAAGACTCGCGGCGGCGTCGGCGAATCGATTCGTCGCGTCGACGGGGTCCCGAAGGTCCTCGGTGAGTTCGAGTACGCGAGTGACCTGCACCGGGACGGGATGCTCTGGGGCGAGACGCTGCGGAGCCCGCTTCCGCACGCCCGGATCCGCTCCATCGATATCGAGGCCGCCCGATCCAGTCCCGGCGTTCGAGCCGTGATCCTCGGCACCGATGTCCCGGGTAAGAAGACGTTCGGACTCGATGCCCAGGACCAGCCGGTGCTCGCCTTCGAGAAGGTGCGATACATGGGCGAGGCGGTCGCCGTCGTCGCGGCCGAGCAGCACGAGCAAGCGCGCGAGGCGGTGAAGAAGATCATCGTCGACTACGAGGAACTGCCGGTCCTGAGCGACCCGGAGCGCGCGCTGGAGGCCGATGCCCCGAAGCTCCATGGCCGCGGCACCAACATCATCCGGACACTGCGCATCGTCCACGGCGACCCGGACGCGCAGGCCGATGTCTGGGTCGAGGGCTACTACGAGACCGGCATGCAGGACCAGGCGCCGCTCGGCCCTGAGGCCGGCCTCGCCGTGCCAGCTGCCGACGGCGGGGTCGATCTCTACGTCGCGACCCAGTGGCTACACGTCGACCAGGAGCAGATCGCGCCCTGTCTCGACCTCCCGATCGATAAGGTCCGCCTCCACCTCAGCGGCGTCGGCGGCGCCTTCGGCGCTCGTGAGGACCTCAGCATGCACATCCACGCCTGCCTGCTGGCGCTCAAGACGCAGCGGCCGGTAAAGATCGTTTACGGAAGACAGGAGTCATTCCACGGCCACGTGCACCGGCATCCGTTCCGGATCTGGATGCGCCACGGCGCGACGCGCGATGGGCGGCTGGTCAACATCCAGGCGTACTTGCTGGCCGATGGCGGCGCTTACACCTCGACCTCGGGGCCGGTGATCGGCAACGCAACCACCTTTGCGGCGGGGCCCTACGAGGTGCCGAATGCCCGCCTCGAAGGAACCGCGGTGTTCACCAACAACCTCCCATGTGGCGCGATGCGCGGCTTCGGCGCGGTGCAGGCCTGCGTCGCCTTCGAGGGCCAGATGGACAAGCTGGCGAAGGCGCTCGACATGGACCCGATCGAGCTGCGACTCAAGAACGCGATGGAGACCGGCAGCATCATGCCGACCGGCCAGCCGATCCGCGGCAGCGCGCCGGTCGCGGAGCTGATCCGCCGCTGTGCCGCGACGCCCATGCCGGCCGTCGAACCGCCACTCGACCGCGACCCGATCCGGCTCCCTGGCGGTGCCGGAAACGTCGGGCACGGCGAGGGCGTCAAGCAAGGCGTCGGCTTTGCCGTTGGGTACAAGAATCTCGGCTACAGCGAGGGCTTCGACGACTCGTCCGAGGCTCGCGTCCGCGTCCTGCGCGAGGACGGCCGGGTGGTGGCGCACGTCAAGACCGCCGGCGTCGAGGTGGGCCAGGGACTCGCGACGATCGTGACCCAGATCGCCCGCACCGAGCTCGGCGTTGATCACGTGATCCTCGATCCCGCCGACACGGCGATCGGCTCCGCCGGGTCAAGCTCCGCGTCGCGCCAGACGATGATGACCGGCGGCGCGGTGCAGATGGCCTGCCAGGCGGTCCGCGCCCAGCTCGATCAGCTCGGCGGCCCTGGGGGGCTCGATCGCCCGCTCGAAGCGACACGGGTCTACCATCATCGCGAGACGAAAAAGCTCGACGAGAACGGCCAGGGTGATCCCCACGTGACCTTTGCCTTCGCGGCGGCTCGCGCGGTCGTCGAGGTCGACACCGACCTCGGCCTCGTCCGGGTGGTGCAGCTGGCCGTTACCCAGGACGTCGGCAAGGCGCTGAACCCCCAGAGCGTGGTCGGCCAAATCGAGGGCGGCAGCGCCCAGGGCCTCGGCCTTGCCCTGATGGAGGAGATCGAGCTCAAAGACTCCAAGGTGAGAAACGCCTCCTTCACGGATTACCTCATCCCAACGATCCTCGACATGCCGACAGTCGTTTCGGAACTGGTCGAAGAGCCGGAACCCGGCGTGCCGTTCGGCGCCAAGGGGGTCGGCGAGCTGTCGACGGTTGTCGTCCCGGCGGCGGTGCTGGCGGCGCTGCGGCAGGCGTCCGGTCGGGATCTGTACCGTGTCCCCGTCAAGCCTGATGATCTGATCGGTCTGCGAACCCCGCCGGGATACCGGAAGCCACCGCCATGAGCCGCGCCACCATCTCGACCCATGTCCTCGATGTCGCGTCAGGCTTGCCGGCAGCCGACGTCGGCGTCACCCTGCTCTCGGTCGACGGCACCGAGATCGGCGAAGGGCGCACCAACGCCGATGGCCGGATCGCTGAATTGGCGCCAGACGGCATCTCCCGGGGCGAATACCAGCTCCTGTTCGAGCTTGAAGACTATTTCGCAGAACGGCCACATCTCTTCCAGATGGTGACGCTCGAATTCGTCATCGACGAAGAGCGCCATTACCACATCCCCCTCTTACTCTCTCCCTTCGGTATCTCGAGTTATCGAGGGAGCTGAGTGATCCCGCTCGAGGAAGCCCTGGAGGGATCGACGCCGCTGGCGCAGAAGGTCAAAGCCATGGGCCCCGCCTCGACACGCTTGGAACTGGTCGCCCAGATGCGCGAGGCGATCCCGATGCTCACCGAGGAGGAAAAGGTCGCCACGCTGAACGCGCATCCGCGCATCGGCGACGATCCGGCCAAGCTGTCCAAGCTCTCGCTTGCGGAACAGGGGAGCGACATGCTGCCGGAACTGACCCGCCTGAACGCCGAGTACGAGCGCCGCTTCGGCTTCCGCTTCGTGTTCTTCGTCAACAAGCGACCCAAAGCCGAGATCGTGCAGGTGCTGAAGCAACGCCTCACCGCCAGCCGCCAGGAGGAGATGTCGGCCGGACTGCGGGCGATCGTCGACATCGCGGAAGACCGGCTCCGAAAGTGAAGACCGAGATCCGCTACGGGAAGCACGAGGTCTCCTTCTATCGGACTCACCCGACTCGTGGGCTCTTTGCCGGGCGTGCCAGCATCGATGTCTTCGGCGACAACTTCCTTCCGGCCTACACGGAAGGCGACAACCGAAACGTGGTCGCGACCGACACCATGAAGAACTTCGTCTACGCGATGGCACTGCAATTCCAGGGCGACCGCTACGAGACGTTCGCCGACTTTCTGGCGCGAGAGTTCGTGCAGCACTACGAGCAGATGCAATTACTGCGGGTCTCGATCCGCGAACTGCCTTTCACCAAGTACAGTGACAAGCTGCTCAGCGGCCCACTGGAGGACGACTACGAGTCCGTCGAACTGGAGCGCGATCGCAATGGGCTGCGCTCGCTACGCTGCGGCCGCCGCCATCTGCGGCTGATCAAGCTGACCGGCAGCGCCTTCAAGAGCTTCGCCCGGGACGAGTTCACCACGCTGCCGGAGGTCACCGACCGGCCGCTGTACATCTACCTGGACGTGTACTGGCGCTATCCGGATCCGGCCCGGGCGATCGAAGAAGCGTACCTCGTCGAATCCATGAAGATCCGCGAGCTTGTGGTCAGTACCTTCGATGATTTCGTCAGCATGTCGATCCAGCACCTCGTGCACGAAATGGGCACGCGGATTCTGGACCGGTTCGGCCAGCTGTCTGAGGTGGCCTTCCAGGCGCAGAACCGGCTCTGGGATACCTCGCGCGTCGGCGATGACAACACCAAGGCACGCGTCTTCAGCGACCCGAAGCCGGCGCACGGCGTGATCGGCCTTACGATGAGGCGCGATGGTTAGGATCACGGTCGGCTCGCTGCAATTTCGCGCGCGCTTCGAGGACAAGGCCGCGCCGAAGACGGTGGCCGCCTTCCGCAAGTTACTGCCGTTGAAGGGAAAGCTGGTGCAGGCGCGCTGGAGCGGCCAGGCAGCGTGGGTTCCGCTCGGCGACCTGCAGACCGGGCTAGGCCCCGAGAACGCGACGACCTACCCCGGCGCCGGCGAGCTGCTCGTCTACCCGGGCGGTCTTAGCGAGACCGAGATTCTGTTTCCCTACGGCCAGACCGCGTTCGGCAGCAAGGCCGGGCCGCTGGCAGGCAACCACTTCGCCACCATCGAGCAAGGCGGGGAGCAGCTGAACGAGCTCGGCCGGCGCGTCCTCTGGGAAGGCGCTCAGGACATCATCTTCGAAGAGGGCTAGGCTAACCGTGGCGATGGTGGATTCGAAGCATGTTTACGAGGATGAGTGGGGCGAGATCATTGATCGGCCATCGAGTGACCTGATCGAGTTGCGCTGGTTCGATTCAACCGTGGCGATGTCCAAGGACCAATTTCAGCAGTGGCTGAGCACCTTTGCTGAGTACGTCGGGAGATCCCGTCGCCATCGTGCGCTGATTGATGGCACGAATTTCCAGATGAGCCCGGCCTTCATGGATGGCGCCTGGAGGGACGCCAATATCATTCCCCGCTACAACGCGGCGGGCGTTACGCGATTTGCTTTTCTGATGCCGCCAGGTATGCCGATGATCGGGAAGGCACCTGCGCCTGAAGGGCCGGCCCGATTCCCGACCGGCTATTTCGGCAAACGCCACGACGCACTCGCCTGGCTAGTGGGATAACGGCGGGGCTGACCGGATGAGCCGGGCACCCGGTCCTTCACGATTTCAGCAACGAGCTCGGCCGGCGCGTCCTCTGGGTCTGAGCGAGACTGGGCACATTGCCGTTGAGCTGGACCACTCAGATTGACGCATCTGGCTGACTGGCTCGCCTGGCCATTCTGCAAGGGCCTAGCGTCAGTTTCGCGGCGGCTCTCCGTCGTACTTCTCGTGTTCGAGAAGGAAGCCGACGACCGAGACCGGACGAGTGCCGGAGACCTGGATGCCGTGACGACTTTCCTGGTCCAACTCTCGAACCGTTTCGTTCCCGCATCGTCTGACGGCGTTCTGCGGGCTGTGAAACCCGCAAGCTTCTTCCTGGCTCGTCGCTCGTCCGATGAGCTGGGCCTGGCGATGCTCTGGGGTGGCTTGAGCATCGGTGCCATGATCCTTATGGGCGTCCTTACTGTTGCGGGTGGCGGCGCCCAGGCGGCCGCCGGTCGGCTCGGTCTCCAGGTCGGCTTCGGAGTCTGCTGGTCTGCCTGGGCAGGCGTCTCCTTGCACGGCGCTCGCTACCTCATCGCCGAGTACTCCGGGCGAGCCATCGAGCGACGTTACAGGAAACGCGCTGGGAGATCGTCGATGCAAGACGCCGCAACAGGCCAGGCCGTGGCTGCGGCTGTGCCGCGCATTCGTATCGCCCTCACCAGGAGTACCAGGTGGGACCTGGTTGTTCAGGCCGTCGCCGGAAGCATCCTCGCGATCCTCGTGCGGTAGAAGGAGAGTGCCCAGGCGAAAACCGCGCGATCTCGAGGAGGTAGCGGCGTTTTTTCGCCTTCCGGAAGAAATGATGCACGGACGGAATTTCGTGCCAGCACCGTGACCTGATCCCGAGTCAACCCGAGCGCCTCGCTAACCTGCCCATAGTTCTCATCGATGTAGCCGCCGAAATGTGCCGCGTCATCGGAGTTGATCGTGACCAGCAAGCCGCGCTCGAGCATGCGTCCCAGGTTGTGGTGACGCAGCGTGGGAAAGACTCGAAACGTCACGTTGGAGAGTGGGCACACCATCAACGGGACCTGGTCGGCGACCAACCGATCGACCAGCCGGTCACTGTTGGGGCCTGCGCTGGGCAGCCCGAAAGCCGTGGTGGGCTCGTTTATCGCGATGCAGGCGCATCCGGGAGGCGGCCTGTCGGCCGCCCCCCAGGAACCCAACCGTCGTCAGCCTTCCACGTTTCCGGTTTCGGTGCCGATGAGCTGGTTCGAGCTGGCGTCGACGACGATCAAGAACGAACCGTGGCCGCGGATGCCTGCATAAGCGCCGGTCCCTGAAAGGATCTTGAACCTGCCCTCGCCGATTGAGTGCGGGCTCGTGTTCGGGAAGGTGACCCCTTCGAAGTGGGTGAAGATCGTCCCCTTTTGCCCGACGAACTGCTGGTCGCCGGACAGACGCGACCGGTCGGTGCCGTGGACTGGAACGATCGCGATGTGATCGGCGGTTGAGGTGCCCGAATCCTCAAACCGCACGGACATCACGAATGTGCCTGCGGTCGTCGTGAACGTTGGCGGTACAAAATGCAGGCTGAAGCCAATAAACAGGCGCTTCTCGTCGCTGTCTCCTGCGGCAAACGCCACCCCAGGGACTCCCACGATGCCGACGGCGGCCGCGGCTCCAGCGACCTTGAGGATCTGGCGACGACTGATTCCATCTTTCACGAGTAAATCCTCCTTTTAGGCGGCGGTGCCGGCAGGCACGGGCATCAGGCCGAGCTGGGCGAGGATCTCGACCTGGTCGAAGTACTCGTGCTGCGTTTGAATCCGGCCAGTCGCGTCCACCGTTCCGATCGACGCCGCCCTGATCAACACTGGCTTGTTGGTCGCCGGCAGCTGACCCGTCGGCAGCGCTAGCGGGCCGCTGTTCGTCGCGCTGGACTCGTACTCGACTGCCACGGTGTCGCCCTGCTCGACGATCCGGGTCAGGGTCACATGGATGTCGGGAAAGGCTCCCAACATCCCGGCGTAGAAGGCAATCATGGCTTGGCGCCCCTTGAGTGTCGGGAAGCCCGGCCAGGTGAACTCGCCGTCCTCCGCGTACATATCGCCGATCGGGTTGAGGTCGTGGGCGTTCACCGCCGCATTCAGTCGCCGAACGCGATCCGCAATGCTGCTCATGTCGTCCTCCTTGCTGTGATAGGCGCATGGTGCGCTCAACGGGCGGTCAGCGAATCAGGGAAACCCCTAGAGCTTGCTTTCCGGCGACCTGCACGTAACATGGGGCCATGCTCCTGGGGAGGGGTGATGAGCAGGCGCGAATCGCCGCCCTCCTCGATCATGCCCGGTCGGGTGTCAGCGGAGCACTGATCCTCCGGGGCGAGCCCGGCATCGGCAAGAGCGCCCTTCTGCAATACGCGGCGGCCGAGGCGGACCGGATGACCCTGCTATCGACGACCGGGATCGAGGCCGAGTCCGAGCTGCCCTATGCGGGCCTTTCGGAGCTGCTCCTCCCAGTCCTCGAGCTGCTTCCGGAGATCCCGGCACCCCAGGCCGACGCCCTGGCCGCGGCCCTGGCGCTGCGGCCAACGATCGCCCCGGACCCCTTCCCGGTGCTCGCCGCGACCTTGAGTGTGCTTGCGGTGGCAGCCGAGCGCCGGCCGGTCCTCGCGATCGTCGATGACGCGCACTGGATCGATGCCGCCTCGCGCGACGCGCTGCTCTTTGTCGCCCGGCGGCTGCACGCCGATCGCGCCGCCCTCCTCTTCGCCGTCCGCGAGGGCGAGCAGGTTGAGTTCCGCCCACCCGGCATCCCCGAGATCGTTCTGAACGGACTCACCATCGAGGACTCCCGGACGCTGATGGCCCAGTCGGCCGACGGACCAGTGTCGGAAACGGTGGCCGACCGCGTGCACGGCTCCACCCGCGGCAATCCGCTGGCCATCCTCGAAAGCCTCCAGGTCCTCTCGCGGGAGCAATTAGCTGGTACGGCCCCACTCGAGGAACTGCTGCCCACCGGGCGGGGCATCCAGCACTCGTTCGAGCGTCGCGTGGCGCGGCTTCCAGAGGCGACACATAGGGCATTGCTGGTGCTCGCGGCCTCAGGTTCCGGGTCCATCGACGAGGTCCGGCGCGCCGCCGACGCGTTCGGAACCACGCTGATCGCCCTCGAGCCGGCGGAGGTCGCCGGCCTGATCCACAACGATGGGCTTCGAATTCAATTTCAGCACCCGCTGATCCGGGCAGCCGTCTACCACGGTGCCACGGCGCCCGACCGCCGCGCCGCCCATGGGGCGCTCGCTTTGGCATTGACCGATCCGCGCTCGCGGGTCGCCCGGGCCTGGCACCTCGCTGCGGCCGTACAGGGCGAGGACGAGGCGGTCGCCGCCGCCCTCGCCGATGCCGCCGTCGAGGCTCGCGCACGCAGCGGTCTCGCCGCGGCCTCGCGCGCATTCGAGCGCGCAGCCCGCCTGACCCCGGATCCCGAACGGCGCGCAGCGCGGCTCCACGAGGCGGGTACGGATGCCTACGTCGGGGGCGAATCGCAGCGGGGCATCGCACTCCTCGACGAAGCGCTTCAACTCGCCGGCGAAATCCAGCTTCGCGCCGCGATTGCCCACAGCCGGGCCCGCGCCGAGATGTGGACCGGATCGCCGGCGAAGGCGCGCCAAATCCTACTGCAGGCGGCCGGCCAGATCGAGGATGCGGATCCCGCTAACGCGACGCTGATGCTGGTCGACGCCGCGACCACGGCCATCCAGGAGGGCGACGCCGGGGCCGACTTTGCCGCCACCACCGCAGAAGCGCTGCGCGTTGCCGAGTATGCGTACCGGGTCGGCGTACGGGCAGGCGGCCAACCCGAAGCGGCAGCGGCGGGCGCCTATGGCAAGGCGTTGCTCGCCTTCCGCCGTCCCGACGAAGCACAGCGCGACGAGGCCCATCGACTTCTCGTGCAATCGCTCGACGCGATCGACGACGGCGAATCCCTGCAGCTCGCCGTGCAGCTGATCAACTCAGCCGCCGCCTTTCTGTTTTTCGAGGAGTTCGACCGGATGCGCGTCCCCCTCGAGAGCCTGATCGCCGCGGCACGAGCAGCCAGCGCCCCGGGCGCCCTGCCGTATGCGCTCGGTCACCTCTCCGAACTCGATTTTCGAACCGGGCGCTGGGCGCAGGCGTATGCGGAAGCCTCGGAAGCGGTCGCCCTGGCAACCGAGCTCGGCCATATGTTCTCCCTCATCTACGCGCTCGCGTGCCTCGCCTGGATCGAGGCTGCGCGTGGCCTCGAGGCGGACTGCCGCGCGCACATGACCCAGCTGGTGGGCGTCTCACCATACGCCGGCACGATCGTCGGCGGCTATACGGCACGGATTGGTGGACTTCTCCACCTTGGGTGTGGGCGCAACGAGGAGGCGATCAAGTACCTGGAGCCGCTCTCGACCCTCCTGCGTAGCACGCCGCTGGTGGCGGCGCCATGGCTGTTTCAGGAAACGCCCGACCTGATCGAAGCCTACGTCCATGTTGGCCGTCGATCAGACGCGACGCTCGCCCTGGCGGCACTCGACGACCAGGCTGCGGTCACCATCGGAACCTGGACCCGCGCGGCCGCTCAGCGATGCCTCGGGTTGCTCGAGGACGACTTCGAGCCGGCCTTCGAAGCGGCGCTCAAGCTGCACGACTGCACGACGATGCCGTTCGAGCGGGCCCGTACCGAGCTCTGCTACGGGGAGCGGCTGCGTCGCGCGAAGCAGCGGAGCGAGGCGCGTGAGCACCTCCACCGGGCGCTCGACACCTTCGAGGCCATCGGCACCGAACCCTGGGCAGACCGGGCGCGCAACGAGCTGCGGGCTACGGGCGAGACGATCCGACGCGGACGGGCGGCCACGGATGACCTGACGCTGCAGGAGCTCCAGGTCGCCCTCAAGGTCGCGGAAGGCAAGACCAACCGCGAGGCCGCCGCCGCGCTCTTTATCAGCCCCAAGACGGTCGAAGCGCACCTGAGCCGGATCTACAGCAAGCTCGGCCTCCGGTCGAGAACCGAGCTTGCCCATCGGTTTGCGTCGAGCGAGGGCCGGGCCCTCGCCACGGCGCAGCGCTAGGCGATCGCTCAGGCGGCCCGGTAGACGACCCGGCCGCACATCCGGCACTTGAACTCCGTCTGGCCCAGGCTGTCGTGCTGGTGCGTCGCTTTGAGGAAGAACTTCGAGTTGGGAAAGAGCCGGCATAGGCACGGTTTCTGCTGTCGATGCTCGCCGACGATGGGTTTGTCGTTCATGACGATGCCTCCACTTTCTGAGATTTCGACTGCGCGTGGCCGACGATGACGGACGCGAGGTAGCCGGCGTCTTCGCCGACGCCGTAGAGCAGGCCGGACTTCGGTTTGTGAAGCCACTCCAGCCCGATGAAGTACAGGCCGGGCGTGGCGGTCACCCCCTGGCGCTGAACCGGCCGCCCGGTCGAATCGAAAACGGCGACGTGCACGAAGGAGAAGTCGGGGACGGATCCAGTCGCCCACACCACGCTGGTGATCCCGGATCCTGCCAGGTCCAGGGCACGAATTGGTTGGTCCTCGCCGGGGACGGCGGGACCGATGCCGCGTGGATTGTCGTCTTCCGGAAGCGGCATCCCCATCTTGCCCACGGCCTCATCGAGCTGCTGCAGCAGGTTGTCAGCGAACTCATCGGCCCGTCGCAGGTTGGCACCGAGGTCCGGGGCCAGCGAAAGGACCCCGCCCTCCACCGATTGGACGCGGCCCGTGAGGGTCACGCCCTCCCGGGCCAGCTGTCGCAGGTAGATGTCGTGGCCCCCATTTCGACCGGAGCTCTGCGGGTGACAGGCCCACCGCTCGGCGGGGTCCTGCAGCGTGTCGACGGTGCGCTCGTAGAGGCCGCCCATCTTGCCCCACCAGACGATGTCTTTTCCGCGATACCGCCGCGGGATCCGCGCGCAGCCGCTGACCGAGACGTAGAGACGCCGGCCCGCCTCGTGAAGCTCCTCGGCGATCTGGGCCCCGGACTGGCCCGTTCCCACGACCAGCACGGCGCCGTCGGGCAGCTGCGACGGGTTGCGGTAGGCGCTGGAATGGACCTGGGAGATCCCCGGCGGCAGGCTCGCGGCAAACGCCGGGAACTTCGGACGCCTGTAGGATCCCGTCGCGACCACGACCGCCTTTGCTTTCAGGGTTCCGTGGCTCGTCAGCAGCTCGAACCCGCCTTCCGCCTCATCGACACCCACAACCGTGACGCCAGTCCGCACCGGCGGGTCAAATGACGCCTGGTACCGGTCGAAGTAGTCGACCAGCTGGTCCCGACCCATGAAGCCATCCGGCTCGTCCCCCTGGTACGCGAATCCGGGCAGCTGCACGGTCCAGTTCGGCGTGACGAGGGTGAAGGAGTCCCAGCGCCCGCTCCGCCAGGACTCGCCGACCCGACCCTCCTCCAGCACGACATGATCAAGCCCCTGCTGCTTCAGGTGGTAGCTGGTCGAGAGCCCGGCCTGCCCGGCTCCGATCACGACCACGTCGATAACCTCTTGGTTCACGTCAATTCCCTCATCCGCAGGCTATCGCCCGCCGTGTTTGCTCGAATCAGGGAAACCCCCACAAATCGGTCTAGCGCACGAACCCGCCGGCGGCGGCCGCTGACACCTCACGCAAGTAGCGCGCCTTCTCAGGCTCCGGCAGGAACGACGAGACGAATGAGTTTCGCGCCAGCGTCGTGACCTGCTGCTGCGTAAGCCCGAGCGCTTCGGTCACCTGCCGGTAGTTCTCGTCGATGTAGCCGCCGAAGTAGGCCGGGTCATCGGAGTTGATCGTGACCAGCAAGCCGCGCTCGAGCATCCGTCCCAGGTTGTGCTGTCGCAGCGTGGGAAAGACTCGAAGCTTCACGTTGGAGAGTGGGCACACCGTCAACGGGACCTGGTCGGCGACCAACCGATCGACAAGCCGGTCATCTTCGAGGCAGCGCACGCCGTGGTCGATTCGCCTGGCGTGCAGCAGGTCGAGCGCCTCCCAGATGTACGACGGTGGCCCTTCCTCACCGGCATGGGCGACGGTCAGCAGGCCCTCCGATCGCGCCAGGTCGAACACCTGCTTGAACTTGCCCGGCGGATGCCCAACCTCGGAGGAGTCCAGCCCCACAGCGATGAACTGCTCTCGTAGCGGCAGGGCCTGACGCAAGGTCACCATCGCCGATTCGGCACTGAGGTGCCGCAGAAAGCAGAGGATCAGGCTGGCGGAGATGTCGAGCCCGGTACGGGCATCGACCAGGGCTCGGTGCAACCCGCTGATGACGGTCTCGATCGGAATCCCGCGCGCGGTGTGTGTCTGCGGGTCGAAGAAGATCTCGGCGTGACGGACCCCCTGGGCCGAGGCCCGCTTCAGGTAGGCGGAGGCCAGGTCGTAGAAATCCTGCTCCTCGACCAGGACCGTGCAGCCTGCGTAATAGATGTCGAGGAACGACTGCAGATCGCTGAAAACGTACGCCTTCCGGACGGCATCGACGGAGTCGTAGGGCAGCGCGACCCGGTTACGGCGCGCCAGCGCGAACATCAGGTCTGGCTCGAGGGTTCCCTCGATATGCAGGTGAAGCTCGGCTTTGGGTACCATCGCTCGTCCTTTCTAACACGGCTTGGATAGACTGTGGCCCGTGGCAGAGCACGCACCGGATCTGGTGGCTGCCGCGGCCTACCAGCAGCAGCTCCTAGCCTTGCTGGGCTCGGACGATCCCGCCAAGGCCCAGTCCCAGACCCAGCCGGAGCTGCGGGCGATGATGCAAGAGGCCGCGCAGGATAAGCGCACCCGGCCGGCGCCGAACGAGTGGTCGGTCCTCGAACTGCTCGGGCATGTGGCGGACGCCGAGCTCGTCGTATCCAGCCGCTACCGCTGGGCCCTGGCCCAGAATGGCACCTCGGTAGGCGGCTACGACCAGGACCTGTGGGTCCAGAACCTGCGGCACAATGACAAGGAGCCCGAGGAGCTTCTCGAGGCCTTCACGGCGCTGCGCACGGCCAACCTCACGCTCTGGCGGCGTGCGTCACCGGATGATCGCGCCCGCCTGGTGATGCACTCGGAGCGGGGCCCGGAAAGCTACGAGCTGATGTTCCGGATGCTGGCCGGTCACGATCGGTTCCACCTCAACCAGATGCGTGAGACCCTCCGCCAGGTCCGCTCAGGAAAGCGCAGCTAGCGAGCGTCGCCCAAGCCGGCCGGCCCGGCGCCACGCCGCGCTCGCCACGCCCGTGACCAGCGCCAGACCGCTCATGACGATGACGCCGCCAACCAGCTCCCACAGCGAGGGAACTTCAGCCAGGACGATCCAGGCCGAGAGGATCCCGACGATCGGAACCAGCAACGCGTACGGCGTCACGACCGGTGCCGGATACCTGCGCAGCAGGGCGCTCCAGGTCCCGTAGCCGAACATGGTCGCGCCAATCACGATGTACGCCAGCGCGAGGGCGCCGGATGGAAACAGGTGCCCGATCGCGGCAAGATCGGCTTGTGGGCCTTCGAGCCAGAGAGAAAGCGCCAGCAGCGGCAACGGGGCAATCAACGCGGCCCACACGATCAGCCCAAGGGCAGACTTCGCTTTCGCGAAGCGGGTGCAGATGTTGCCCGCACCCCAGCTCGCCCCGGCGAGGATGACCAGCAACAGCGGCACCACCGGCGTGCTCGCGCCATGTCCGAGCGCGATGATCACGATGCCGATCGAGGCGACCAGCGTGCCGATCACCTGCAGCTGGCGAGGGGCTTCACGCAGCACCGCCGCGGCAAAGATCAAGGTGAAGGCAACCTGGCACTGTAGGACCAGCGAGGCGAGCCCGGCCGGGACACCGCGATGGATCGCCACGAAGAGCAGCCCGAACTGGCCGGTATTGGTGAAGAGCCCGATGCCGAGGATCCAATACCAGCGTGCGCCAGGTCGCGGCACGAAGAAGATCGCCGGCAACACCGTGAACGCGAAGCGAAGCGTGACAAACAACAGCGGCGGAAGCGTCTTCAGGCCGCGATCGATCACGATGAAGTTCAGCCCCCAGACGACCACGACCAGGAGGGCACGGATCGTGTCGGTGCCGGTCATGCGTACGGTGGGGCGCGCACGCGCGCTCACTTGCGTTGCGTGCGTTGCAAGCCGCGACCCGGATGCCAGGACTCGATGACCAGAAAATCCGGCGGATCGCTGACACAGGTCAGCACGACCTCCTCGATCTCGATGCGAAACCAGGTCGCGGGGGCGCCGGCCGATCGGGTCGCTGTCCCACCACGGCGCGGCCGCTGATCTTCGCGTCACCCATCCAGGCACTCGGCCGATCGGCGGGTGGATCGTCTGACGTCGCGTGCAGCGACAGCCGCGGGTCGCGCTGGAGGTCCCGCAGCTTCACGGAATCGGGCATCATCCCCAGCCACACATCGCCGTCGGCAAACTCGGCCTCGATGCCGCTGATGCGCGGCGACCCGTCGGCGCGGAGGGTCGCGAGCGTCTTGTGCTTGCGCTGATCGAAGATCCGCAGAACCTGCTCCGCGAAGGCGGGCTCTGCCGCTACGACCTCCCGCCAGCGGCTCACCTCACGATTCTGCGGGAAGCCACGGGCCGAGGCCCGATTCGGCTTCACCTGCGGCTCGCTGATCCCCCCGTCGAGTGAACGAGGGGATCAGCCGAGGCGATGCGCGAACAACCTAGCTGACGCGCTTGAGACGGTCGGCGATCGTGGGCACCTTGCCCTTCTGGAGCACCTGGTAGACGCGCGCGGCCGCCCCGAGCGCGAGGATCAGGAAGATCGCCGCGGTGACGAAGAGGGCCACGAAGGCCACGCGGTTCGAGGCGAAGAGGGTCATGTAGAGGACGGCCGCGACGGCCCAGAAGGCGGCAATGGCGGCAGCCAGCCGAGCCCAGGTCGGGACGGCGGTCTTGTAGCGGACGTCGGTGCCGAGGTTGAACGGAAGTCGCGCCGCCCAGGTGGGGCGGACCGCCCATGCCCAGGCGAGAATCGCCCAGAACACGACGTTCACAATCGAGAATACGGTGAGCGCAATTCTGAGAAGGTTCATCGGGGGCAGAACGCTCATTGCGCGCCGAAACTTGCGGAAATCGCACGGAGTGGGAATCATTCGCGACACGATCGGGTTCTTGAAAGCGAGCCTGTGAATAATCTTGCTGTCACGCCCAGACCAATCCTGGGGTCGATCCACCCATCTACCATGACGCGGATGGAGCGGGTCCGACTGTTCGTTCTGCTGGGCGGCCTGACCGCCTTCGGGCCCCTCTCGATCGATATGTACCTGCCGGCGTTGCCCGCGATCAGCCGCGACCTGGTCGCCAGCGAGTCGCTGATTCAGCTCACGTTGACCGCCTGCCTGATCGGCCTCGCCCTCGGCCAGCTGGTTGCGGGACCGGTCAGTGATAGCCTGGGCCGCCGGCGGCCATTGCTCGTCGGCGTCGCCATCTATGTCGTCGCCTCACTGCTCTGCGCGCTGGCCCCCTCGGCAATCCTTCTCGTCATCTTCCGTTTGGTGCAGGGCCTCGCCGGCGCGGCCGGCATCGTGATCGCCCGAGCGATCGTGCGCGACATGTATTCCGGGGTCCCCGCCGCCCGCTACTTCTCGCGGTTGATCCTCGTCATGGGCCTCGCCCCGATCCTCGCCCCGGTCCTCGGTGGCCAGGTGCTGCGCGTCAGCTCATGGCATGGGATCTTCGTCATGCTGGCGCTGATCACCGGCCTGCTCTTTGTCGCGGCACTGATCTGGTTGCCTGAGACCCTTCCGGCCGCGCTCCGGCGTGAAGGCAGCCTTCGGAACACGGCTCGCACCTTTCGCATTGTCGGTCGTGATACGCGATTCATCGGCTATGCGGTCTCGGCCGGGCTCGCCTTCGGCGCCATGTTCGCCTACATCTCCGGCTCGCCCTTCGTGCTGCAGGGGATCTTTCACGTTTCGCCACAGACCTTCAGCCTGGTTTTCGGCGTCAATGCGCTCGGCTTCGTGATCACCAGCCAGATCAACGGCAGCCTCGTGAGCCGGATCGCGCCGTCCCGGTTGCTGATGAGCGGCCTGATCAGCACCGCGCTGGCGGGCCTCGCGGTCCTGGCCGTCCTCCTCGCCGGGCTCGGCCTGAGCGCCGTCCTTCCTCCCCTCTTTGTCCTGGTGTCGAGCATTGGCTTTGTCGTCCCGAACGCCACCGCCCTTGCCCTCTCCCGTCATGCCGAGGCTGCCGGGACCGGATCAGCGCTGCTGGGCGTGATCCAGAGCGGCATCGCCGCCGTTGGCGCGCCGCTGGTCGGCATCGTGGGCGTCGCCTCGGCCGTCCCGATGGGCACCGTGATCGCGGTCGCCGGCGTGGGCGCGATCCTCGCCTACCTGCTCACATCGTCGCGCCCCGAGCGCCCGAGCGTGATCGCCGCCTGACCATTGGCCTCCGGTAAACTGCTCGGAACGAACCCCTTCTTTTTGCGGCGATGAGCGCCGAAGCGGCCTCTCGCTACCAGACAACCAACCAGGTCGCCGCGAATCGGCGCTACTGGGTGCTGGCCGCCGTCATGGTCGTCCAGTTCACGGCCGTCCTCACCAGCACCATCGTGTCGACCGCGGCCCCCACCATCGTCGACGAACTGCATGGCCTCAACCTTTATGCCTGGATCTTCACTGCCTACCTGCTGGCCTCCTCGGTGGCCGTTCCCGTCGTGGGCAAACTCTCCGATCTCTTCGGCCGCCGCCCCTTCTACATCGCCGGCCTGCTCGTGTTCCTCTTTGGCTCGATGGTCTCCGGTCTGGCCCAGAACATGTACGAACTGATCGCCGCCCGGGCCATTACCGGCCTCGGCGGTGGGGCGATGATGGCGCTGGCGGTGACGACCCTCGGCGACATCTTCTCCCCGCGCGAACGCGGCCGCTGGATGGGTTTGATCATGAGCGTCTTCGGCCTCGGCAGCATCATCGGGCCGACCCTCGGCGGCGTGGTCACGGATCATTTCGGCTGGCGCTGGATCTTCTACGTCAACCTGCCGCTCGGTATCTTCGCCCTGGCGATGCTCGCCTCGACCTTGCCGCGCGTGCATCGCTCTGGCCGGGTCAATATCGATTGGCTCGGCATCGCGCTCCTCGTGGCCGCCGTGGTCCCGATCCTGATTGGCCTGACCTGGGCGGGCATCAACTACCCGTGGGGATCGGTCCAGGTGATCGGCACGCTCGGCATCGGTGGCATTTTGGCTCTTCTGTTCGCCGTGCATGAGAACCGGTCACGCGAGCCGATCCTCAGCCTGCATCTGTTCGAGAACCGCACGTTCACCGTGGCGGTGATTCTCAGTTTTCTCGTCGGCGTCGCGCTCTTCGGCACGGTCACCTTTCTGCCGCTTTACGCCCAGGGCGTGAAGGGCCAGAGCGCTCAGGACGCCGGCCTGATCCTCGCGCCCCTGATGGGCGGCTTTGTCATCGGCAGCATCATCGGCGGGCAATTGCTCAGCCGCACGGGCCGCTACAAGGTCCAGGCGATTATCGGGATGGCGGTGACGGTCGTCGGGATCTTCGCCCTCAGCCGGCTTGACGCCGACTCGACCTGGACGGTGGCGATCACCGCGATGGTGGTCACCGGCACCGGGGTCGGCGCCGTCTTCCCGATCCTCTCGATCGCCGTGCAGAGCGCCTTTCCCTACCGCCTGCTGGGTACCGCCAATGCCGGGCGCCAATTTTTCAACACCCTCGGGTCGGTGATCGGGATCCCGGTGATGACGACCATCGTGCTGGAGTCTTTTCAGGGCGAATTGCCCAGTCACCTCGCACCCAGTGTCGCAGTCGCGCTCGCAGGGAACGGCCAGAACCTGGGTGAGGGTCTGATCTCAGGCGTCGGGCAGAGCGGGCTCACACGGATTTCCGGGCTGCCGGCATCGGCCATCCCCAGCGTCGTGCACGCCATTCGAGTCAGCCTCGCCGTCGGCGTCCAGCGCGCCTTTCTGCTCTCGGCGGCCCTGGTGGCGATCGGCTTCGTGGTGACCTTCTTCTTGCCCGAGATTCCGCTCCGCCAGACGGTCCATGGCGACGCGGCCCCGCCGGTCAGGAGTGCCGGCGCTTAGCCGTGCCAGGGTCCGCGAACGCTCCCAACTATCGCGAGGACATGGCCGAGGTCGTAGCGCGCGTTGTCCGCCGCTTGCCCGAGGTGCGGCAGAAGGTCGGCGTGAGCGGGCGGCCGCAATTTTTCGCCGGCGAGCACCTGTTTGCCTTCATGGCCGGCGAAGGGGTCGCCCTCAAGCTCCCAGCCGAGGTCGTTCAGCGCGTCGTCGATGGCGTGGACTATTTGCCCTTCAAGATGCGGAACAAGCCGGTGTTGCGTGAGTGGATTCGAATCAAGCACGACGAGGCCGCCGCCTACGCCAGGGATGCCGCCCTCTTCAAGCAGGCGGTCAAGTTCGTGCTGGCGGCGGGGCCAGGACCCGGACCGGCGGCGCGGGCGGCCGCGGTTCCCGCGCGGCAACGGCCAGCAAAATAACCAGCGCCAGCGCAATCGCCGCCGCCACGAGCAAGGCGGCCTGCACGCCGGCCACCGACGCGACGAGGCCGCCGACGAGGGGTCCGAGCCCGAAGCCAACCGAGATCCCGCTCGAGGCGAAGCCGAAGACGGTCGCCTGGATCACGCGCGGCGATTCCAGCCCCGTCATCGCGCCGAAGGCTGGGATCAGGACCCCCGACATGAAGCTGAGCACCACGAAGAAGCCGATCAACAAGCCCACCGTGCCGGCGGCGGCCGTGGCGAGCATGGCGAGCGCCGCCACCCCCGCCGCGACCAGCGTCACCAGCCGGTAGCTGCTCCGCCGGACCACGCGCGAGTAGGTGATGCCTGCCACCGCGGTGGCAATCCCGGCGCCGGCAAAGGTCAACCCCGTCAGCCCGGCCGCGCCCGCCGGATCGAGTTGCAGCAGCCGCAGTACCACCAACTGCTGGGAGGCTGATGAGCTCGTCTGGAGTAACGCCTGGGCGCCGACCAGCACGGCGAGGGCGCGTATCGTCCCCGGTCGAGCGGCATGCAAGGTCTGCCACAGTGGCGGTGCCTGCGCTCTCGGCACCCGAAGCGCGCTTTCCTTGACCACCAGGACCACCGGGATCGTCGCCAGCAGCAGGAGCGCGCCGCCCGCGAAGAAGATCGCGCGCAGCCCGAGCGCGCTGGCCGCGAGGCTCCCAACCGCGGGACCGGTGGCGTTGCCGAGCGAGATTGCCGAGTTCAGGATGCCGAGCGCCCACGCCATGTTGGCCGGCGGCGTCCCGGTTGCAACCAACGCGGTCGCGGCGGCGACCGTGCCTGAGCTCGCCCCCTGCAGGCCACGCAGCACGGTCAGTTGCAGCGCCGACTGCGACAGACCCATCAGTCCAACGAAGGCGCCGCCTCCCACCATGGCCCTGACCAACATCGGCTTGCGGCCGTAGCGATCGGCCAGCCGGCCCCAGATGGGCGCCGTGATGGCGAGCGCGAAGCCGGTCGTGCCGGCGGAGATGCCGGTCCAGAAGGCGAGCTGCGAGCCGTTCGGAATATGCAGCTCCCGGTGCAGGAAGAGCGGGAGGAACGGGAAGGCGAAGGAGAAACCCAGGATTGCGACGAATTCGGCCATCCAGAGGGCGGCCAGGTTGCGCCGCCAGTCCAACGGCCGTGGTCCTGCCACTGGATGTGGCGTCACCTCGTCCATGGGCATTCCTACAAGGATGCCTCACGCTGTCGATTTCCGTCTGTAGCCGTTCGTCGTATTAGCCAGCGGATCCCTTCGGACCGCAGAAACTCAAGGAGGACAAGCATGGCGAAGTACGTTCTGGTCTATTACGGCGGAAGCGCGGGGCAGACCGAGAAGGAGCGCGCCGATCAGATGCAGCAGTGGGGAGCCTGGTTCGGGAAATTGGGCAAGGGCATCGTCGATCAGGGTGCCCCCTTTTCTGGCAAGGTCAAGTCGCTGGGCTCGAACGGGGGCACCAAGGAAGGTGCGATCGCGCAGCCGGCGGCGTCCGGCTACAGCATCCTCGAGGCGAAGTCACTCGAGGAGGCCACCAACAACGCCAAGGGCTGCCCGGTGCTGAGCAGCGGCGGCCAGATCGCGGTCTACGAAACGTTCACGATGTAATTCGGCGGGCAAGCTCGCCTGAATGAGCCGGCGTTCTCGGTGGACGCCGGCTATTTCTTTTTTGGCTCGGCGAGCAACTCGCGCCGTGCGGCCCGCAGCTCTTTCCTCATCGCAGCGCTCACGGTCGGGTATTGCGGGTCGATTTCGACCAGGGTATTGACGATGATCGCCGCGGCCGCGATGCGCTCGAACCATTTGTGGTCGGCCGGGATCGCGTACCAGGGCGCCCACCTGGTGCTCGTCTTACTCAGCATCTCGCCATAGGCCTGCTGGTACTCATCCCAGTGGGCTCGCTCGCGCACGTCGGCGGCGGTGAACTTCCAGTTTTTTTCAGGCTCGTCGATCCGGGCCAGGAACCGTTGACGCTGCTCCTCCCGTGAGACGTTGAGGAAGAGCTTGACGATGTGAATGCCATTGTCGACCAGGTATCGTTCCCAGTCATTGATTTCCCGGTAGCGTCGCGTCCAGACCGCAGCCAGGTCTTCCGGCGGGAGGTTCTCGGCCGCAAGCGCCTCCGGGTGCACGCGGACGACGAGGACCTCCTCGTAGTGCGACCGGTTGAAGATCCCGATCGTCCCTCGCGGTGGCAGGCGCTGCGCCGTCCGCCAGAGATAGTCATGGCTGAGCTCCTCGGCGGACGGCGCCTTGAAGGCGCTCACCCGGACGCCCTGTGGATCAACACCGCTCATCACATGCTTGATCGTGCTGTCCTTGCCGGCCGCATCGAGACCCTGAAGGACGACCAGCAGCGCGTGGGTGCTCTGCGCGTGGAGGCGGTCCTGGTACTCGGCGAGCAGCTCGACCCCGTCCTCAAGCGCCCGGGTTGCCCGCTTGCCCCCTTCCTTTCCGAGTCCACCAGTGTGCCCCGGATCAAAATCCTCCGGCAGGGTAACCCGCGTGCCCGGCTTCACCCGCAGCGAATCGGTCAACTCCTTCATGCGCTTGCGTGAGAGCTCCGCCACCCTCCGGGTCGCTTTGGGCATCGCCGCTCAGTCTAGGTGGCCAGGCGCCAGACCAGATGGCCCATGGCCGTACTCCTTGCGCAGGGCGTCCTTCGCTACGCGATGGGTCGCCGTTATCGGCAGCGAATCTCGGAAGTGGATCCGACTGGGGACCTTGTAAAGCGCGAGGCGCGTGGCAGCCCAGGCTTTCAGATCGGCCTCGTTGCCCGCGGCACCATCCCGAAGCACCACCACCGCCACGACCTCATCCTCCATGAGGCCGGTGGCGATCCCGAACACGGCGGCCGCTTCAACGCTGGGATGAGCCAACAGGACGTCCTCCACCTCCCGCGGCGCGATGTTCTCGCCGCGCCGCCGGATCATCTCTTTGTAGCGACCCGTCAAGAAGAAGTCGCCGTCACGATCGCGTCGACCGGCGTCGCCCGTATGGAGCCAGCCATCCACCACGGTCGTCGCGGTCAGCGCTGCGGCGTTCCAGTAACCCGGCGTCATGACCGGGTTTCGAAAGCACAGCTCACCGACCTCATCGGTTGCCGCATCGCCACCGGCTTCGCGAACGACCCGCATCTCGTTCACGAATCCCCCGAAGGCGGGCTGACGCGGACGTCCGATGCTCCCGGTCTTCATCCGCGACGTCTCGCTCTCAGCACAGCCGAAGGGGTTCTCGCTCATCCCGTAGCCGGTCAGGATCCGTACCTTGAATCGCCGCTCCAGTTCACCGCGCTGCGCCGGTGCCGGCCCGGGGGCCGCGTAAATCGTCCGCAGGGAGGAGTCGATAAAGGAGCCGCGAGGTTGCGCCGCCAGGAATTCCAGCATGGCGCCCACCACGTTGACCGCCGTCACCTCGAGCTGGCGCGCATCCTGCCAGAAGGTCGAAGCATGGAATTGGGCCGTCAGGGCCATCGGAAAGCCATGTGCGAGCGCGGTCATCAGCGAGTAGGCCTGGGCGTTGATGTGAAACAGCGGCAGGCAGGCCCAGAGCCGCTGCGGCGCGGCCAGCCGCAACCATCCCGGAAAGGACCGACCGCTCTCCGTATAGGCGGCGTGCCGGACCATCACCCCCTTTGGACGACTGGTGGTCCCCGAGGTGTAGACGATGGCGGCCGTGGCCATCGGATCAGCGGCAACGCTCTGCTGGGTTTCGCCCCCACGCTCGCGGTCGATTGCCTGGACTTCGTCACCAAGCAGGGCGATCGAAGCCTCGAGATCCTCCTTCAGGTAATCGATCTCTGTCTGGGTGAGCTCTGGATTGATCGCGGCCGGGATGCCGCCGGCCCAGATGGCGCCGAGCCACGCATGCACCACCGCGGGAGAGTTTGCGCGCGGCGAGCAGAACACGGTCACCGGGCCGTAGGCCTCTGCGGCGCAAGCCGGCGGCCGCGACGGCCGTCGAGCGTGCCAATTCTCGAAAGGTTTCCGAGTGGTCGTAGGTAATGATGGCGGGGTCATCCCCGAAGCGCTCGACCGCGGACCGAAGCAGCTCGGGAACGGTCAGAAACCTCACCGGCCGATGATCGCACTCCGAACGCGCGTTGGGGCCAGGCGAGGCCCTCAGGGACGAGACGGGAGTGGCAGCGGGGGGACGACTGCCACTCCCTGAAGGGAGAGATCGGGGGCCGGCGGAGCGCGATGCGCACGCGCGCCACCAATTCCGGAAGCGGAGCCCAGGCGTCGAGGTAGTAGTCAGCGCCCGCATTGAGCAGCCGGATGCACTCCTCGCTGCTCGGTCGCTCACTCAGCGCGATCAGACTGCGGTGACCCTGGCGATGCACCTCCCAGCAGGTCGCGATCGCATCAAGCTCCGGTATTTGAAGTAGGACCGCTTCGGATGGACGGGCCCGACCTACCTCGTGACGAGCAACCACCTCGCAGTCGATGTGGGCGTCGCGTAGGGCGACGGCGATTGCTGGGATCGCGCCGTCGAGCCCGTCACGGACGAGAAGGCATCGGGCTGTCATTCGTCGATGATGGCGGCCCCTGCCTTACGAAATCATGACGAGCGCCTGGTGCCGTTTCGGCGGCCGGCATGGCCTGATCCTCGGGCTGGCGCGCCGCCACGGCCGCGTTGGTCGCGAGTGGCAGGGCTAGCGCAAAGACCGTCCCCTCCCCCGCTCGACTGCTCTCGACAACGAGCGTGCCGCCATGCCGCTGGGCAAGCTCGCGGGCGATGAATAAACCGAGCCCCGTCCCCGCGACCGTGCGGAACGCGGGCTCGTTGGTTCGGTGAAAACGCTCGAAGATGCGTTCGCGCTCGTGGTCTGCCACGCCGGCACCGTTGTCGGCAACCCGCACCAGCGCCCGAGGCCCGTCGAGTGACAGCGTGATGGACACTCGCGGGGGTCGTTGCGTGTAGGTCAGACCATTGTTGATCAGGTTGTCGAGGATTCGACCCAGCTGTTGGGTATCCGCTGCCACGGCGACGGAATTCTCAGGCATCCGCGCCCTGATCTCGCCATTGATCAGCTCGGCCCTCGGCCTGGCGCGCTCGGTCGCGTCCTCGACGACGGTTCGCAGGTCGATGATGCCGGAATCATGGGGCAGCGCATTGGCCTCGATCCGCGAGGCTTCGAGGAGCTCACTGACGATGGCGTTGAGCTCCCGCGCCTTGCCGGTGAGGATGTCGAGCGGCCGTCTCCAGCCTTCGGCGACCGGGCCAAGCGAGCCGTCCGACAGCATGGCCAGGTAGCCGGCCAGGACGGAGATCGGCGTGCGCAACTCGTGCGCCGCCAGATGGAGGAACTGCGACTTGGCTTCGCTGGCGGCGGCCGTCGCGGTCAGCAGGCGTGAGATTTCCTCCTGCCGCTCGCGGGTATCGACATAACTGGCGAGCAGGAAGGAGGCGAGCGCGACGCTGACGTTGAAGACCTGGAGCGTAACCATCCGCTCGAACAGCGTTTCGTTGGCGAACGGGCCGGTCCCGTGGATCGCCGACCAGATGGCGACCGCCGAGGCGATCAGCGCTGCCGGTGCCGCGCCTCGGAGGCGAAACCGCCAGGCCGCCGCCATGATCAGCGGCAGCACCAGGTACTCGAGGTCGAGCTGATTCTGAAAGAGGAGGAAAGACAGGATGGCAACCCCGACCAGCAGGGCGATCAGTTCGACCGCCGCCTGCCACCGGATCCCGTCCGGACCCGCGCCCGCCAGCAAGTTGAGCAGGAATGGCGCGACCAGCAGAACGCCCATCGCATCGCCGGTCCACCAAACGGCCCACGTAGCCCAGAACGCGTTGGAATCGATCGCCCCGGAAAAGAGCAGGACCGAGCTTCCGATCGACGCGCTAACGATCATCCCCACCAGCGCACCGAGCACGATGATCGATATCGCGTCGCGCAGGCTGTCGAGGTTCAGGTTGAGATCAGCCCTGCGCAGCAGCTCTACCGACACGACCGGCGCGAGGGTATCGCCAACGGAGATCAGCACCGCGCCCAGGACTGATGGGCCGATTGGCAGGTTGACGAGAAAGGCAGCCAGGGCAATGGGCAAGGCGGCGCGGCGGCCGAGGAGCAGCAAGGCCACCACGGCAATCCCGGTCGGGGGCCAGATCGGCGTCACCTGGCCGTGGACCAGAGCCACGTTGAGACTCAGGCGAGCCGCAATGTAATAGGAAAGCCCGACCAGCGCCAGCTGGAACAATTCCCGCCCCGTAACGCGGATGCGTGGTGCGGCGCTGATAGCGAGGTTTTATCAGTTCGGGCGACCCAAATCAAGGCCGCGCTGTGGGACACCTTGCAACATCGTGACGATGTCGCTCACGGTTTCGAAAGCCACTGGGCGCCACGCTGGGCCCATGAACGTCGGCGTTTCGACCAGTCGACGGCGCTTCCTGGCGGTGTCGGGGGTCCTGCTCGCCGCGTCCGTCCTGAGCCCGGCGGTGACCGCCGCCCAGGCCAGTTCGGTGGTCGCCACCTCCGGCGTCAGCGCCGCCGCGGTGACCATGACGCCAAGCGCAACGCCGACACCTGCCACCGCCGCGACCCCCGCCGCCGTGACGGCGCCGACGACCGTCACCATCGCAGTCCCCGTCATCCAGCAGACGATGGTGCTCGATTGTGAAACCGCCGCGCTTCAGCAGGGCCTGGCCTACTACGGCATCACCGTGAGCCAGGCCGAGTTGTACGCGCTGGAGAATGCCGACACCCGCCTGCCGATCATGAGCGCCAACCACACGGTGCTGCAGTGGGGAAACCCCTACACCAACTTCGTCGGTTATGTGAACGGCAGTGACTGGACTCCGACCGGCTACGGGGTCTACTGGCCGGTCATCCTCAAGCTCGCCCAGACGCATGGGCTGCCGAACGCGATCGGTGGCGAAGGGTATGCGCCGAGCACCATCTATGCCGCGCTGGCGGCCGGTCACCCGGTGCAGGTCTGGATCGAGACCAACTTCCTGCGGGTGCCCGTCGGCACCTACACCGCCTGGGACGGCACGCAGGTCCGCTACTCGTACGCTGAGCACTCGGTCACCTTGAGTGGTGTCTCGCCCACCCAGGTGCGCGTCAACGACGTGCTCCACGGCACCCAGTACTGGGTCGACAAGTCGCTCTTCGAGGCCAACTTCGCCGACTTCAACAACATGGCCGTCATCTTCCAGTAGCCGGCCCGAGCGTCATCCGATCAGCGGATGCCGCGCCTGGAAACGCCGAGCATAATTGGCGCGGCGTGCTGGCCATGAGACTCCTGCGGCAACACCCCTGGCGCTTCTTGATGTGGGTCGCCATCATCGTGTTGGCTTCGGCAATCGTGTCCGGCGTCGACCCGTTCACGCCGTTCATCGTTGCGGCGCTGGCGATCGCATTCCTGGAGGGTGGTCTCCGACTCCTCGCGCGACGCTAGATCCGGTCAGCCGGCGGCGTCGAGTGCCGGGATCACGACGGGGATCGTGTAGGTGCCGCCGGCACCCTGGAACCGCAGCTGCAGGGTTTGGGCCTCGGATGGGCGCGGCCATTGGTACCGGATGCGGGTGTTTCGGTACGTCACCGGATTCACCTGGTCCTTTGGCACGCTGATCCCCGCACCCGCGGAGATTGACGGAATCTCCGCACCGGACTGGTCAACGAGCGTGGCAGGGGCGGGAATACCCGGGCCCATCACCTCCACGTTGGAGCCGCCATTGATGACGGCCTGCAGCCGGATCACGCTCGGAGTGATCTCGAGGAGCTCGATCGATTCTTTCCAGCGGCCGAGCGCAAAGGGCGGAGGCGGTTCGATCACTTTACTCGGCTGGACCTTGAGCGAAATTGCGTAGGACCAGGCCCCTGATATCACGGGCTGTGCTTCCTTCGGCGGCCACGACTCGATGTCCTGAATGGTGATGTGCAGGTGAGCGACTCCGCCCGCCGGGTGGGCTGGCCCGCCGTCCAACACCGTGACGGTGTCACCTGGGGCGGGGTGGCGACCATCTGATCCTCCGGCATTGATCATCCCGGCATCGTCGTCGACTCTGACAGATAACAGCCGGATTCCCGTCGTCCCACGGAAGAAGAGGACGGTTCGAGCCGGGTCCGCATAGGCCCCGATCAGCGTGATGGTACGGCCCTGGTCGGTCGCGTCAAGGTGAAACTGGGCCGGAAGCGCGGGGACGCCGGCGAGGGTGGCCGCCTGAAGATCCTGAATCGGAAGGAAGCTGGTCACCGTCAGGGCGGAGGCGGGATGCAACCCGGGAGATGCCGTTACCTGAGGCGCGCCACCCGAGAACCGCCCGCACGCCGCGAGGACGAGGGTGGCCCCGATCGCCACGATCGTGCGGGGTTCGGGCAGCCGGGCCTTCATCCTTCAGGGAGAACGTATCCGGACCAGCCAGCTGGCGCCTCGTCAGATCCATCCTCCGGCCATAACTCGACGGCACGCGTTGCGGCGTCCCGGACCAGATTGGCGTCGATCTCCTGGCGCGTCAGGGCGATGCCGTACTTGGGCCACTCGCAAACAAAGGCGAGCGGTCCGGGCGGAGGCAGCGGCCAGACCCAGTAGCCCTGCTCGACGATGTGGCCGCCGCCATGGCCGCCCTGGTGCATCAGAATTGGCCCCTTGGGCCGCTCATCGGCCGGCCCCATCATTGGTGGCCCGAGGTTGGTGGCCTTTGATCCGTCGGCGAACTGCACGCCCAAGCGCAGGATCTCGGCAGCCATTTCGTCGCCGCTCTTCGCACCATGCCGGCCCCGGTAACCTGCGAGCCCGTGCATTGGATCCCAGAGGTCGCTGTCCAGCTGACAGTGAACGACAAGGTAGAACTCGAACCCCGTCGGGTACGCGGTCAAATGCCGCACATTAACGCCGACCTTCGGGGTGCGCGCCAGGATCAGGCTCACCGGCACCGGCTCGCCGATCACATTGCCCGGCTTCATCCAATTCGGTTGGCGGAAGTGCTGCAGCGGGCGTGGAGGCGGTGGCGGCGGTTCAAAGAACGCCACGAACCCATGCTACGCCGCGCGGCGATCCGCTTGAATATGATTGATCGTGGCGATGAGTGACTCGAAGTACGCGCCCGCGCCCGAGCGCTACAAGCGCATGATCTATCGCCGGACCGGCCGCAGTGGCCTGAAGTTGCCGGCCGTCTCGCTCGGTCTCTGGCAGAACTTCGGGGCCGACCACGCGCTCGAGCACAGCCGCGCCATCATTCGCCGGGCCTTCGACCTCGGGATAACGCACTTCGACCTGGCGAACAACTACGGACCGCCCTATGGAACCGCGGAAGAGACCTTCGGCCACGTCGTGAGGTCAGACCTCCGGCCCTACCGCGATGAGCTCGTGATCTCGACCAAGGCCGGCTGGGACATGTGGCCTGGCCCGTACGGCGACCTGGGGTCGCGAAAGTACCTGCTCGCCAGCCTCGACCAGAGCCTGAAGCGGATGGGCCTCGAGTATGTCGACATCTTTTATTCGCACCGGCCCGACCCGGAAACGCCGCTGGAGGAGACCATGGGCGCGCTCGACACGGCGGTCAAGCAGGGCAAGGCGCTCTACGCCGGCATCTCGTCGTACTCCCCCACCCGGACCCGCGAGGCCGCCGCCATCCTCAAGCGGCTGGGCACGCCGCTCCTGATTCACCAGCCCTCCTACTCGATGCTGAATCGCTGGATCGAGGAGGCGTTGCTCGAGGTGCTCGGCCAGGAGGGCATCGGCTGCATCGTCTTCACCCCGCTGGCCCAGGGCCTCCTGACCGACAAGTACCTGTCGGGCATTCCGGAAGGGTCTCGCGCCAGCCAGCACGGTTCCCTGTCCCCGGACCAGATCAACGACGACACGCTGGCCAAGGTTCGCGGGCTCAACACAATCGCGAAACGGCGCGGCCAGACCCTGGCGCAGATGGCCCTTGCCTGGACGCTCCGCGATCCTCGCGTAACGTCAACGCTGGTCGGCGCCAGCAGCGTTCAACAGCTGGAGCAGAACATCGCCTCGCTCGATCGCCTCGAGTTCGCGCCCGAAGAGCTGGCCGAGATCGACCGCTACGCGACCGAAAGCAAGATCAACCTCTGGGCGTCGGCGACGGCCAGCACCGCCTGAGCCAAGATCGGGTGCCGCCCCGCCAAATCCCGACTCGCGTCGCGATTGTCTTCGCGGTGGCCGCCCTGACGCTTGAAGCTGTTGCCAGCGCGATGTATTCCGCCGCCCCGGGTTCCTCCGACGGGCTCAGCGTGGACCCGGCCAAACTGCTCGCCTCGGGTTCGACCGGCGCCACGCTGATCCGCTGGGGCAGCGTGATCGACATGCTGGGCTATCTCAGCATCGCCCCGGTGGTGTTCTACCTGCGGGCGCGCTATGCGTCCGCGAGATACACCGATCTGTTTGCCTTCGCGGGTCTGGCCCTGGTGGTGATCGGCTCGATCGGCGCCGCGTCGATGGCGGTCGCCGCCCCGCCGCTGATCAATGCCTATGCCACGGCGAGCGCCGCGGACAAGCAGGCGATGCTGCCCACCTTTGCCACCCTTTACCGGACGGTCGTGGTGGGGATGTGGCAGACGTTGGAAACGATCCCCGCAGCCGTCTGGCTTCTGGGAATCGCCTGGGTGTCGCGACGCGAGGGTCCACGCAGCGTCTTTGTGATCGTGCTCGTTCTGGGAATCATCAATGCCGCGATCGCTACCTACCGTCTGATTTCGAGCTAGTTAGCCGGCACCAGGACGACCAGCGGGAGCTTGCGGCTGGTCTTCTTTTGCTCGCCCTCGAAATACGGCAGCAGCGTCTTGACCCGCTCGTGCTCCGTGGGATCGGCCGTGTGCGCCTGAGCGTCGAACTTCTCCGGACCAACTTCGACCGTCACCTTCGGGTTCGCCACCAGGTTCTCGTACCAGGCCGGATTAGCCGGCGCGCCGTTCGCCGATGCGACCACGACATAGCGCGCGCCATCCTTGCCGAAACCCAGGACAACGGTTCGTGGCTGGCCAGATTTCGCTCCTTTCGTCGTGAGCAGCATCAGGGTACGGCCGGCCATCGGGCCGCTCAGCTGGCCCTTGTTGGCGCGGAAGTCGTCGATGAGCTTGCGGTTGAAGGCCTTCATGTCGGACGGAATCTGCGGAGGCGGTTTGCGCTCGGGTTGCTTCTCTTTCATGGCTATCTTTCAGTGTACCGATGCCTACCGGGAATCCCTACCCCGCTCGCCGTTTTGCCCCGTCAGGGGCAATCTCGTGCTAGGATCGCGTCACGCCGGAGCTAGTCTTCGCCACGTTTCTCGCTCCATGCATCCGCCCGGCCTACCAGCTCGTCGCCGACCGCGTCGGCGAATCGCTCGGACAGCCAGCGCGACTCATCACGGGTGAATCGTTCGAGCAACTGCAGAGCGGAATGGTGGATTTTGCCTTTATCTGCGGTCTTCCCTATGTTCGACTCCGCCGGCAGACGTCGCCGCCGGTTGATCTCGTGGCCGCCCCGGTCATCGAGGGAAGCCGCTACCAGGGCCGGCCGATCTACTTCTCTGACGTGATCGTCCCGGCCTCGAGCCCGGTGACCTCGTTCGAGCAGCTTCGGGGGAAAGCCTGGGCCTGCAACGGATTCGACTCCCACTCGGGGACCCTCGTGGTGCTCCACCGACTGCTCGAGATGGGGGAATCGGGAACCTTTTTCGGCCGGGTCGACGTCACCGGCTCCCATTACGCGTCGATCGAGCGGGTTGCCGACGGGCTGGTTGACGGCTCCGCGATCGATTCCCAGCTCCTGGCGGTTCAGCTGCGCGACCGTCCCGAGCTCAGTGAACAGATCCGCGTGATCGCCTCGCTGGGGCCCTCGACGATGATGCCCCTGGTCGCGGCCGCGGACGTCCCCGAGTCGCTCCGGGCAGAGGTCAGCGAGGTGGTGGCAGGTCTTGGTGATACCCAGGACCGAGACGGCCTGCGCGCCGGCCTGATCAGCCGCTTCGCCCCGGTCGACGACTCGGCGTACGACGACATCCGCAGCATGCTCAATGCCGTCGAGTCCGCCCGCCTGCGGTTCTAACGGGATCGTCACACGTCGGTTAATTCGGACGCGGTTGTTGCAAAGCGCGCGATTCGATGGGATAATCCGCCAAACACAAATCGGAGGTAGACCCGACAAATCGAAGCGCCGATAATTGCAAACCCGCTGTTCGGTGAACGGATCAGATTCCTCCGAACCGCGCCGGAAACCCTCGGCGCGCTCGTCCAGTACGAATCGTGGATGGCGCCAGGTGGCAGTGTCGGTATCCCCCATGTCCATCCCCGCCAGGAATCGCATTTTCTCGTCGTTTCCGGCAAGGCCTCGTTTCACGTCGCCGGCACCGACATCGAGCTCGGGCCGGGCGAGCAGCTGACCGTCCCGTCGCGGACGCCGCACTACCTCTGGAACGGCAGCGACGCCGAGACGCATCTCATCATCGAGTTCCGACCCGGGATGCTCAAGCAGGAGTTCTTCGAAACGACCTTCGGATTGGCCCGTGACGGCATGAGCTACCCCCATGGCCTGGGCAACATCTTTCAACGGGCCGTTCTGACCGCCGCCTATGGCAACGAGAGCCGCCCCCTCGGGCAGCGCCCGCTTCACCGTCTCGGATTGCTGGCGCTGGTGCCGCTCGCCTGGTTGCTCGGATACCGGGCGCACTACCCGCGCTACTGCATTCGGAACGACGGGCCGCCGTTCGTTCCCGATCCCAGCCGCCTGGCTGTCTGACGGATCAGTCCTTAGTAGTTGAGACTGATGTATTGGACATCGAGGTATTCCTCGAGGCCCAGACGGTGACCCTCGCGGCCTTCGCCTGACTGCTTGATCCCGCCGAAGGGAGCCTGCACCCATCCCAGGGCGCCATCGTTCACCGCCACCATGCCGTAGTCGAGCGCCTCGCTGACGCGGTGCGCGCGCCCGAGATCCCTGGTGAACACGTAGGCGGCCAACCCGTAGTCGGAGGCGTTCGCCAGTTCCACGGCCTGGGCCTCGTCGCGGAACGGGATCACCGGCGCCACCGGGCCGAACGTCTCTTCGCGACAGATCAGCGCGTCCGGCGGCACGCGCGATAGGACGGTCGGCGCAAAGAAGCGGTCGGCATCCATGCCCGCGGGGGTGTCCCCCCCGGCCAGCACCCGAGCCCCCCGGGTCACCGCGTCCTGCACGTGGGCCCTGACCCGGCGGTTGGCCGCCGCGTCGATCAGGGGACCAACATCGACCCCCGCATCGAGCCCGTGCCCGACCGTCACGGAATCGGCCTGGCGGGCCAGGCGTTCCCCGAATTCATCCGCGATGATGGCTTCGACCAGCACCCGGTTCGCCGCGACGCATGACTGGCCGGCACTCTGGAATTTGGAAAAGCGGAGCTTCAAGGCCGCCAATTCGAGATCGGCGTCGGCAAAGACGATCGCCGGGGCATGACCGCCGAGCTCGAGGCTGACCTTGGTGATGGTGCGGGCCGCCTGCGCGAGCAGCAACTTGCCCACCTCGACCGACCCCGTGAAGCTGACCTGACGGACCCTGGGATGGGTCGTCAGCGCCGGTCCGATCACGGTTGGGTCGCCGCAGACCAGGTTGACGACTCCGGGCGGGAAGCCGGCGTCGTGGAAGATCTCGAAGAGGAGGGTGGCGGAGAGCGGCGTCTGCTCGGCCGGCTTGAGGACCACGGTGTTGCCGGCGGCGGTGGCCGGCGCGATCTTGCGCAAGATCATCGAGCTTGGGAAATTCCAGGGGGTGATGCAGACGACCACGCCCCGGGCGCGGCGACGGACCAATAACTGCTGGCCCGGGCCGTTGCTGGCCAGGATCTCGCCCGATGGGCGCCGCACCTCCTCGGCGTACCAGAGGAGGAACTCCGCCCCCCACAGGATCTCGCCTTTCGCCTCATCAACCGGTTTCCCCTGCTCCAACGTCAGCGCCCGGGCCAGCTCATCGACACGATCGAGGACGAGTTGATGGGCCCGTCGCAGGACCTCGGCCCGCTTGTCCGGCGCCAGCGCGCTCCAAACCGGGAATGCCTTCGAGGCTGCCTCGACCGCCTCGCGGGCCTGGCCGGCCGTCGCCGCGACCACCCGGCCGACTTCGTCACCGGTCGCGGGGTCGGCAACCGTGAGCCATGCCCCCGCCGGCTCGCGCCACTCGCCGCCGATGTACAGCCCGCTGGCTGAACGCACGGTCGGCGACTTCGCCCGGGGTTCAGTTATTGAGATGGCGAAACTCTAATTTTTCCTTAGGCGCACTGTCAACCTTGACACTGAAGGTGGCCGTTGCCATGATTGCGCTACTCTGTCGAGAGATATCCACAGGCGGGGAGCGGGCGCCTGCGTTTCCCGGCGGCTGCCACGCTCGGTCACAGCACACATCAGTAGGAGGGGATCATGGAACGCGAAGCGCACGACCGTCTGAACCACTACCGGCGGGTGGCCGGTCCAATCGAAAACACCGTCATCGACGAGCTCCTGCACGGGACGGTTGACCGCCGGACGTTCATTCGGCGCGCGACCATCTTCGGCCTGTCGGCCTCCGTCATCGGTGCCGCCCTGACCGTGGCCGGTTGTGGAACAGGCTCGACGTCCCCCACCGGCAAAACCGGCGGCCGCCTTCGCGTCGGCATCATCCCGCCCCCGGCTCACGACATCGAACCGCACACGTTTGCCGACCAGGGCGCGCTCGAGACCGGCAGCATCTGCGGCGAGCATTTGATCCGAAGCGTTCCCGGACTCAAGCTCGACCCCGAGCTGGCAACCAAATGGACACCGAACAGCGACGCGACGGTTTGGACCATCAACCTGCGGCCGAACGTCAAGTTCCAGTCAGGTCAGACGCTCACCGCGGACGATGTGGTCACCACCTACGAGCGCCTCGTCAGCAAGACCTCCGGTTCCCAGGCGCTCTCCGCCTTCAAAGGGGTCCTCTCGCCCGGCGGAACCACCAGGGTCGACGACCTGACCGTGAAGTTCCAGCTCGACAACCCGACGGCCAGCTTCCCTTACCTCCTGAGCTCGACCACCTACCAGAGCATCATCCTGCCCAAGGACTACCAGCTGGGCACGTTCACCTCAAAGCCGCAAACGACAGGCGCCTTCAAGATGACCTCCTATACGCCGGGGGTCGGCGCGAAGTATTCGCGAAACCCCAACTGGTGGGGCGGTCAGGCACCCCTCGATGGCGTGGATGTGACTTACTACCAGGACTCGGCCGCCGCGGACGCGGCGCTGCTGGGCGGCACGCTCGATCTCATCGGGCAGGTCAACTATGCGACCGATAAGGCGCTGTTCAACAACTCGAAGTACCAGATTTTCGGCGGCAAGGCCGCGACCCACCGCGAAGTGTGCATGCGGACCGATCTCGGCAACCCGCTGAAGGACGCGAATGTGCGGCAGGCGATCGCGCTGTCGCTGGATCGCCCGTCGATCGTCAGCACGCTGTTCGGCCAATACGCGGACATCGGCAACGACACGCCGTGGGCCCCGGTCTACCCCTCGACCGTTGGGGATCCCGATGTCCCGCAGCGGAAGCAGGATGTCTCAAAGGCGAAGCAGCTCCTGGCCAGCGCCGGCCTTGGCAGTGGCTTTGCGATCACACTGACCACCGAGCAGACCGGCGAGATTCCGCAGCTTGCCCAGATCATTCAGAGCTCCGTCAAGGCCATCGGCATCACCTTGAACCTGAACATCCTGACCTCGACGGCCTACTTCGATGGCTCGCAGACCGGCCCGCCAAGCGGCTGGGGCAACACGCCCTGGCTCAACGCGCCGATGAACATCACCGACTGGGGCCACCGCTCGGTCCCCAATGTCTTTCTCACCGCGGCGCTGCAGACGGGCGGTGTCTGGAATGCGGCTCACTATTCGAACCCGCAGTTCGATGCGGCCGCAAAGAGTTTCATCGGTGCGATCGCGCTCAGCGACCAGCGTACCTACGCGAAGCAAGCCGAGACGATCCTGCTCAAGGACACCCCGGTCATCTTCCCGTACTTCTATCAATACCTGGCCGCCGGCACGACCGCCGTCAAGGGCTACTATGCGGACCCGCAAAGCACGGTGTATCTCAGTAAGACATCCTTGGGCTGATCGCGCGCCCGAGGCCGTAGGGGGAGGGCGATCATGACACGCTTCCTCGCGAGGCGGATCGCCCTCGCCATCGTCACCCTCTTCCTGCTGAGCATCCTCGTCTTCGTCGCCTCCCAGCTCCTGCCGGGCAACATCGGACGCAACGTCCTGGGGCCCTTCGCGAGTGAGGCTGATGTCGCGAGGCTCAACCACCAGCTCGGCGTCGACCAGCCCATTTACGTCCAGTACATCCAGTGGATCGGGAGGTTGCTCCACGGCAACCTGGGGAATTCGCTTCAATACAAGGTCCCGGTCATCGAACTGCTGGGCCCATCGCTGATCAACTCGCTGAAGCTCGCTGGGGTCGCCTTCTTGCTCGTCGTGCCCCTCAGCATCCTGGGGGGCGTGGTCGCCGCGCTGCGCCGAGGCACGGTCATCGACCGCGCGATCACCCTCACCGGGCTGTCCCTGACGGCCGTGCCCGAATTTATCTCGGCGATCGTGCTGATCCTGATCTTCGGACTGCTGTTGAGCTGGCTGCCGGTCACCGCCGCCGCGCCGGAAGATGCCGGGTTCCTGACTCAGCTCCGGTATCTATTGCTCCCCGGGATGGCGCTGGTTATGGTCCTCTTCGGCTACATCGCACGAATGGCCAGAGCCGGGACGATCGAGGCGCTCGACTCGGACTACACGCGCACCGCCTACTTGAAGGGCCTCGATACGCGCACCGTGATCCTCCGTCATGTCCTCCGAAACTCGCTGCTGCCCACGATCGCCGTGATCGCCACGCAGATGGGCTACCTGATCGGCGGGCTGGTCGTGATCGAGAAGCTCTTCAACTACAACGGCATCGGCCAGCGCATCTACACGGCGGCCCTGAACAAGGACTTCACCATGCTCCAGAGCGGGGTACTCGTGGTCGGCCTTGTGTACCTGGTCGCGACGCTGGCCGCCGACATCCTCTACTCGCTGCTCAATCCCCGCATCCGCTACGCGGGAGTCGAATGAGCACCCTTGCCGCGCCGGTCCAGCGATCGGAGAAGCAGATTGCCCGTCGGGAGATCAGGCAGCAGCTTCTCCGCTCCAAGACCTTGATCATTGGCGTGGCGATCATCGCCTTCTGGGTCTTCTGCGCGATCTTCGGCTACAAAATCGCGCCGCACGATCCGCTCGGTCAGTCCTCGAACCCCCTCGCCGGGCTGAGCGGCGCCCATCCCTTCGGCACCGACCAGCTCGGCCGGGACGTCTTCTCGCGCGTGCTGGCCGGGGCCCGCGACATCCTGATCGTCGCCCCCCTCGCGACCCTCCTCGGCATCGTCGGCGGGACCATCGTGGGCCTGGTCACCGGGTATTTCCGCGGTCGCGTCGACGACGTGGCCAGCCGGGTCGTCGATGCCATCCTCGCCCTACCGCTGATCGTCATCGCCGTGACGGTGCTCGTCGCCCTCGGCCATTCGGCCCTGACCGTGATCGTGGTCATCGGTCTCGTCTTTACCCCGATCGTCTCCCGCACGGTCCGAGCGGCGGTGCTGGCCGAACGGCAGCTCGATTACGTGTCGGCGGCGCGGCTCTCCGGCGAGCGGCCCCCGTACATCATGTTCGCCGAGATCCTGCCGAATGTCATGAGTCCGATCATCGTCGAGGCCACCGTCCGGCTGGGGTATGCGATCTTCGCCGTTGCCGGCCTCACATTCCTCGGGTTTGGCCTCTCTCCGCCGTCGCCCGACTGGGCGTTGCAAGTCTCCGAGAACTACCAGCTGCTGAATGCCGGCACCTACTGGTGGACCGTCCTCTTCCCGGCGATCGCCATCGTCTCGCTCGTGGTCGCGATCAACCTGGTGGCCGATGGGCTGCAGCGGGTCCTTGGGCGATGACCAACACCGCCGCGGTCTCCAAGGTGGCTGCCGACGTCCCCGCGCTCCACGTCAGGGATCTCAACGTCGTCTACCGCGTCCGCGGGCGCGACCGCCGGATCCTGCGCGGCGTCTCGTTCACGATCGGCCGCGGTGAATCCTACGGACTCGTCGGCGAATCGGGATGCGGCAAGTCGACGACCGCCCTGGCCGTGGTCGGATACCTGCCAAGCAATGGACGAATCCGATCCGGCGCGATCGAGGTAGCCGGCCGCAGCGTGGTGGGGCTCTCAAACCGCAAATTACGCGATCTGCGGGCGGATGACGTGTCGATGGTGTACCAGAATCCGGGGGAGGCCCTGAATCCATCCATCCGGATTGGCCGCCAGGTTGCGGAGGTCTTCGAAATCCGCGGCGACGACCGGGATCTAGCCGTAACAAAGGCGGAAAGCGCGCTCGCCAAGGTGCAGATCGCGGATCCCGGGTGGGTGATGGCCCGCTACCCGCATCAGCTGTCTGGAGGCATGCAGCAGCGCGTCGTCATCGCCATGGCGCTGGCCAAGGATCCCTCCCTGCTGATCCTCGACGAACCAACTACCAGCCTTGACGCCACGGTCGAGGCGGAGGTCCTTGACCTGATCCAGCACCTGCAGGCAGAGCTCAAGACCTCGGTGCTCTTCATCACGCACAACCTCGGCGTCATCGTCAAGATGTGTGAACGCGTCGGGGTCCTCTATGCCGGGCGCCTGGTCGAGGAAGGACCCGTCAGTCGAGTCATCAACGACCCGCGTCACCCGTATACGGTCGGACTCCTTCGCTGCGTGCCGCGCGGCGGCATGCGCAAGGACCGCGGGCGGCTCGACACCATCCCCGGCTTCCTCCCGGCGATCAGCCAGGAACTGAAGGCCTGTGTCTTCGCCGACCGATGTGGGCTCGCGCAGGATATCTGCCGCACCGAAGAGCCGCCGATGTACCAGATCAGCGACGACCACTCGAGTCGTTGCTATTTCCACGAGCACGCGCGAGAGCTTCCGCGATCGACGGCCGCCGACCTCGCGCAACCGATGGTCATCGACCGCGCCACGACCCCGATGGTCAACGTGGACAACCTGACAAAGGTCTTCCATCAAAACGGGCAGGAAGTCCACGCGCTCGGCGGGGTGTCAGCCTCGATCTGGCCCGGCGAGACGCTCGGCATGGTCGGTGAATCGGGCAGCGGCAAGACAACCTTCGCCCGTGCGGTCCTCGGACTGATCACGCCGACCAGTGGCTCCGTCGAGCTCGATGGCCATGTCCTGGCCGCCGCCCTCGTGCGCCGCACCAAGCGGGATGTCCGCGTCCTCCAGATCGTGTTCCAGAATCCTGACTCGGCCCTCAACCGCCGCCGCAGCGTGCGCCAGATCCTTCGCCGCTCGCTCTTCAAGCTCGCCGGGCTGACGGGTCCGGCGGCGGAAGGCCGCCTGCGCGAGCTGACCGGATCGGTGCGCCTGGCCGAGCGCTACCTGACGATGCGGCCCAATCAGCTTTCGGGCGGCCTGAAGCAGCGGGTCGCCATCGCGCGCGCGTTCGCCGGTGAACCCCGCCTGGTGATCTGCGACGAGCCGACGTCTGCGCTCGATGTGTCCGTCCAGGCCGCGATCCTGAATCTGCTGGTCGACCTGCAGGCGGCGCAGCACGTGACGTATCTGTTCATCTCCCACGACCTGGGCGTGGTCCGCTATATCGCCGATCGGATCGCGGTCCTTTATCTGGGCCGCCTGATGGAGCTCGGGCCGTCGGAGGTGGTGTTCTCCGGCCCGCACCACCCGTACACCGAGGCGCTGCTGTCGGCCGTCCCGACCATCGACGGCGGAGGGCGCGAGCGCATCAAGCTCGCCGGCGAGATTCCAAGTGCCACGAACCCACCAAGCGGATGCGTCTTTCACACGCGCTGTCACCGCAAGGTTGGCAAGATCTGCGAGGATCAGGAGCCTCCCCTGCTCGAGGTCGAGCCCCAGCACCTGATGCGCTGCCATATCCCGATCGAGGAGCTGCGGCGGCTCCAACTCAGCAAGCCCTCGAAGCCGGCCCAGGCCGAGACCGCCCCCGTTTGACGCTCGACGAGCTGGACGGCCGGATCGGCGAGGGCTGGAGCGGCGTCAAACCGAACGGCAGCCATGTCAACGTCGTCCTCGCCCGTCGCGGCAGCGTGACGTCCGCCGCGGCCCTGAGCATGTTTGCCCATCCATCGCTGGGCCACACCCCGGTGCTGGTCTGTGTCGGCGAGGACGAGGCGCACTACGAACCGGTCTGGCCGCCGACGCTGATGATGAACAAGTCCACGGCGCTGACGGAAGCCCACCAGACGATCACCTGGGGCGGCGCACAACTCGGCATCGGCCAGGGCGTGCTCGATGCGGTCGCCGACGGGCTGGTCGAGGCGAGCGGTGACCTGTTCGTCATGGTCTCGGTCTGGGTCGATCCCGTCGCCAACGACGAGACGGCGATTCGACTGGCAAATCGGGCCGCGGTTCGGAAGGCGATTGGCATGTGCGTCAACGGGCGCGACCAGACGGCGACGGCGCGGCTGGTCGCCGACCGGGACCGCCTGAGAAACCCTTTCTACAGCGGAGAGTGAGCCGGCGCCTACGGATCTGTGGTGGGCTCGTCGTCACCCCGAAAGGCATTCGGCATGCCGATGTCGTCATCGAGGGGGGACGCATTGCCAGGCTGGAGCCCCGCGGGAAGCGCGATGAAGAGAGCATCGATGCCACAGGTTGCTACGTCCTGCCGGGTGGCATCGACTCCCACACCCACATGCTGTCGGGGATGGCGGCGGCGAGCCGATCAGCGGGATATGGCGGCACCACCACCGCCCTCTGCTTCACCAACCCGCAGCCTGGTGAGTCGGTGGTTCAGGCCGTCGAGCGTGGACGTGCGGAGGCCGAGAAAAACGCGGCGATCAACGTTGACCTGCACGCCGTCCTCTCCCAACCGGATCGCGTAACCGTCGCCGACCTCGAACGTCTGAAGGCCCTGAAGGTGCGGGCTGTCAAAGTTTTTCTCGCCTACCCCGAGCAGGACTTGATGGCCTCGGATGGGGCCCTCTACAACGTCCTCCGCCAATCCGTCCGACTTGGCTTCATCGTCCGGGTTCACTGCGAAAACGGCAGCGTCGTCGACACGCTCATCCAGAACTACATCGCGGCCGGCAAACGCTCGGCTCGCTACTTCGTGGAGGCACGTCCCCCGGATGTCGAGGAGGAGGCGATCGCCCGAACGCTGGCGCTCGCAAGGCTGGCCGGGGCGCCCGTCTTCATCACGCACATCAGCACCGCAGGTGGCATCCAGCTGGTGAAGGCGGCGCGTGCCCGAGGCCAGACCGTGTACGCCGAAGTCTGCATTCACCACCTGCTGCTCGACGCCAGGGTGTACCGCGGCACGCGAGCGCAACGCTTCCTGGTCGTCCCGCCCCTGCGCTTAAAAGACCACCTCGAAGCCCTCTGGGCCGCCATCGCCGACGGCACGGTCGACACCATCGGGTCGGATCACGCGCAATCCCGGTACCAGCCGCAGCCGGCCGACACCGGTGACTTCCGGAGCCTTCCCTACGGTCTCGCCGGCATCGAGCTGCGCCTTCCCCTCTTCCTCGCCGAGGGCAGGCGTCGGAAGATTCCAATCCAACGGCTGTCGCAGGTCCTAGGGACCCGCGCGGCCGAGATCTTCGGCCTCGATCCGCGCAAAGGGGCCATCATCCCGGGTGCTGACGCCGACCTGGTGGTCTGGGACCCGCGACCCCGCTGGACGGTGAAGGCGTCGGCTCTGCACGACGGTCGCGGCGAGAGCCCGTACGACGGACTCCGGATCCGCGGCGCGATCCGCGCCGTTTTCCTGCGGGGCCGGCGGGTGAGCTAAGCGGCGGTCCAGCCGCCGTCGGTCGTGACGACGCTGCCGGTCATGTTGCGGGCCTGGTCTGACAGCAGGTATGCGATCAGCGATGCGACGTCCTGAGGCTCTCCGGGTTTGCCCAGAAGGACTCGGCCTCGAGTGCGCTCGGGCTCTTTTGTCTCGGCTGCGCTGGCCGCGAGCATCGGCGTATTGATCGGTCCCGGGCAGACGCAGTTGACCCTGATGCCCTCGGGCGCATGGTCGACCGCCATCGCCTTGGTGAGGCCGATGACGCCTGCCTTGGCGGCGACGTAGGCCGGAAAGCCGGCGCCGCCGACCAGGCCGTACTGCGAGCTCACATTGACGATGCAACCTCCGCGGGATTTGCGAAGGAAGGGAATGACGGCGCGGCTTACCAAGAAGACGCCGGTCAGATTGACGCTGATGATCTTTTCCCAGGCAGACGGTGGCGTGTCGGTGACGTCGCCAGTGTAGCCGCCGATGCCGGCGGCGTTGACCGCGCCGTCGAATCCACCAATCGCCTCCGCCGCTGCAGACACCGCACGCGCGACCTCGTCCCAGGAGGAGACGTCGGCCACGGCCGTGACCGCCTCACCGGCCTGGCGATCCAGCCCCGCAACGCGGCAACCCGATTCAGCAAGGAATGCCGCGGTCGCGGCGCCGATTCCTGAGGCGGCGCCGGTGACCAGGACCCGCTTTCCCTCCAAGCCCTCCATTGGCTTCGTCATGATATGGCAGCAATGGAGGCAACGACCGAGCACACGTCCGAACCGAAGGCTGGCACCCGAATTCGTGGGTCGGGTTGGCTGGCGCTGCTGGCCGTGTACATCTTCTGGGGTTCGGCTTATCCGGCGATCCGCCTGGGTGACCGAACCTTTCCCCCACTGCTCCTCACCGGTACGTTCTATGTGACGGCCGCCATCATCCTCTACCCGTTCGTTCGTGGGTCCGCCCGGTCAACGGATCGCTCGCTGCGCTGGCATCAGTGGCGGTCCGCGGCGATTACCGGTGGTTTGATGCTCCTGGGCGCGAACGGCCTGCTCAGCGTTGCCGAGGTCACCCTGCCGGCTGGCATCGCCGCCGTCGCCGCGGCGTCGGTCGTGCTCTGGCTGGTGATCTTCGACGCCGTGATCCGGCGTTCGATGCCGAGGGCGCTGACGATCGTCGGCCTTACCCTCGGACTGGCCGGCATCGTCATCCTGGCCAGGCCCGGTTCGATCCAGCCGGCTGAGCTGGGCGCGATCGGCTTGATCCTGATCGGCGGCGTGTTCTGGGCGGCCGGCTCCCTCTACAGTCGGCGCGCGCCGCATCCAGGCAACCCTTTCCTCGAGTCGCAGCGGCAGATGCTCGTCGGCGGCATCCTCTGCCTGCTGGCAGGGCTACTCACCGGGGAGGCCGGCGCCGTCCATCCAAGCTGGTCATCCGTCGCCGCCATCGCGTGGTTGGCGATCCCGGCCTCCGTGATCGGATTTACCTCCTACATCTACGCGCTCAAGCAGTTGCCGGCGTCAACGGTGGCCTCCTACGCCTTTGCCAATCCGATCGTGGCCACCGTCGCGGGCATCCTGCTGCTGCAGGAAGGGCTGACCGGGCAGACCGTGCTCGCCATGGTCGTCACCCTGGCCGGCGTCGCGCTAATTCTGCTGACCCGACGAAGTCCTGCCCTATGACCATCCGATTCAGGTTTGTTTCGGGGCCGGACGTCGAGCGACTCAAGCTGACCAGGCGCGAAATCTTCAACGCCGTCGAAGAGGCAGTCAGAGCGCAGGGGAATGGCGAGGTCGTGCTGGAGCCGCGGATGCACCTCATCCCTCCCAATGGCGGCCGCGGCCACTTCAACATTCTTCGTGGGCACCTCGGGCCGCAGCAGGTCAGCGGCATCAAAGTGGTCGGCGACTTCGTCGACAATCCGAGCCACGGTTTGCCCAGCGAGCTTGCCTTGATCACGCTCTACGACCCCACGACGGGCATCCCGCTGGCCATCATCGACGGCACGATGGTCACGGCCGCGCGCACCGGCGCGGTCACGGCGCTTGGCGCGCTCCACCTGGCGAAGCGGGATAGCCGGATCCTCGGGCATGTCGGCACCCGCGGCACCTCCTGGTGGAACGTCACGATGCTGGATGACCTCTTCGCGTTCGATGAGATCCGGGTGACGAGCCGCCAAGCGGAATCGCGTGAGGGCTTTGCGGCCGCGCTGACCCAGGAACTGGGCAAGCCGGTGCGAGCCGTGGCGACGCCCGAAGAAGCACTCGTCGGCGCCGACATCATGGTCGAGGCGACCCGACTGACCACGCCGACCGCCCTGCTCCGCACCGAGTGGGTCGCTCCCGGTACGTTGGTCATCCCCTATGGCACGATCAGCGCGGTGGAGCTCTCGTTGACCGGTGCCATGGACAAGGTCGTGGTCGACGACTGGGGCCAGGCGACCGTTGGGCCCTTCGGCGCGCTGCGCGCCCATGTCGACACCGGCTTGCTGACGCGCGAGACGCTGCACGCCGAGCTGGGTCAGATCGTCGCCGGCCTTCGCCCGGGGCGCGAGCGACCAGATGAACGGATCCTCTTCTGGCATCGCGGGCTGGCCACCACCGACCTCGCGGTGGCGCACCTTATCCTTCGTCGAGCCGAGGCGGAGCACGTCGGCACCGTCCTCACCTACCACTAAGACGGTGGAACCGCTGCTGCTACGCGAGCCGGACAGCCTAACCCTGGCGGCGTTCGAGGAGATCGTCTTCTCAGGTCGTCCCGTTGAGCTTGATCCCGGCCTGATCGCCGAGCTCGACCGCGGACGAACGCGGGTCCTCGAACGACTGGGGGAGCCGGGTAGTGTCTACGGCGTCAACACCGGCATGGGCTATCTGGCCGATGTTCGGCTGAGCGAGGCGGAGCAAAAGGCACATCAGCACAACCTGTTGCTCGGCCGGGCGGTCGGCGGTCCACCATACCTCCAACCGGTCGAGGTGCGCGCCCTGCTGCTGGCGCGGCTCGCCGGGTTCCTGCGCGGTCATGCCGGGGTGTCACCCCAGCTCTGTCAGTTCCTCGCCGGCCGCCTCAACGACAACTTTCTTCCCGCGATCCCGCGACGAGGGATTGGCTGCGCGGGCGAGATCATCCCCAACTGTCACGCCTTCCAGACCTTCATGGGCGTCGGGTTCGTGCTTACTGAAGGCAGCCAACCGCGTGACGCCGCGGCGGCGCTGGCCGAGCGCAAGGTCGCGCCGTATGAGCCCGGCCTCAAGGAAGGGATCGCGCTGCTCAATGGGGCGCCCGGCTCGCTGGGCCTCGCGATCGTCCGCCATTGGGCCGCTCGAACGCTGGCCGCGCAGCTGCTCACCGGCGCCGCCGCCGCCATCGAGGCGATCAACGCACCGCCCTCCGCCTACGGCGAGCCGGTCGCCCGCCTGGCGAACGACCCGATCATGGGTGAGGTGCTCGACCGACTACGCGCCCTGCTCCGTGGCGCCGGTGCGGCGCCTCGCGCAATCCAGGCCCCCGTCTCCTTTCGCGTCGTGCCCCAGGTGCACGCGCATCTCTGGCGCACCATCGCGCGATTGGAGGAAGACATCCGGCGGCAACTCCAGGCGTCGGACGACTCGCCGGCCTTCATCGACGACGCGTTCGTCTCCACCGGCAACTTCCATGCCATCGGCCTGGCTGCCGACATGGATGCGACGGCCCTCGCCCTTACCCAGGCGGCCGAACTCGCCGCCCAGCACGTCAACCGGCTGCTCGACACACGATTCTCGGGGCTGCCCGACCAGCTAACCGGCAAGCCCGGACCCAACGCCGGGCTGGTCGTCGTGCAGAAGCGGATCGTGGGGACCATCCACGAGCTTCAACGCCTCGCCCTGCCGGCATCGGTGGGCCTGATGGACACCTCACTGGGCCAGGAAGATGCGATGACCTTCGGCTACGAAGCGGCCGATCGATTGGGAGAGGTCGAGGTCCTGGTGCGGGACGTTGTCGCCTGCGCGCTGGTCACGGTTCGCCAGGCGTGGGCGCTGCGCGGCGAGCCCGTCGCCGCGGGCCTATCGCGCACAAGGGGCTTGCTGGAACAAACGGTGCCCCCGGTCGACGAGGATCGTCCGCTCGGGGTCGATGTCGAGCGCCTGATCAGCCTTTTGAAGGAGGACGCCTTCGCCGAGGGCGGTCAGCGGGTTTGACGGCGCCGCCCGGGACCGGGCTGGGGCGCCGCTGCAGGAATGAACGCAGCGCCCGGGCGCTGGCGGGCTTGACCCGCGCCGGTCGGGGGATGCCGATGGCGGCGAGTGCCTCATCCAATCCGAGACGCTCGCCAATCAGCACCAGGTCGTAGCCGCGGCGATAGAACTCCTGCGCCTGCTCGGCGACCTCCGCCAGCAAAGGGGCTGCCACCTTCTTCCTGTAGGTGTCCGATGGAAGCTGGATCACACCCCAGTCGGAATCGAATAGCACCGCAATCGCGTCGATCCCGCCGGCCGGCGGATTGACATATTGGTCGGCCACCAGCGCCACCTTGAAGGAGCGGTGGTCGGTCTCGCTCACAACTTGAGGAAAGCCTCGAGGCGTTGGCGCTCCGCCGACTCGTCGTGATCGGGGAGCTGGTGCGTAATCGCGGCGACGCGTGGCTGCCGGATGCCACGCGATCGCAGCTCGTCGAGCAGCGTTTCCATGAAGATCCCTTGCCCCTCGGCCAGCTCGCCGGTGCCGTCGGGCCACTCCGGGCGTCCACCGCGCTGCGGGTCCGAGCTGGTGATGCAGACACCCATCGAGGGACTGCCTTCGAGGCCGATCAGCACGACCTCGGTGCCCGCCTTGACATGCACGTCGATCGCCCCGGCAACGGAGGCCGCAATTCGCTGGCAGTGGCGCCGATAGGCGGCGGTATCGTACTGCTCGCGGACCGCCCAGAAACGGTTGAGGCCGGTGAAGGCCAGTTCCGGGCACGGCATCTGCTCCATCCGCCAGCCTTCAGCGCGCAGCACGTTCACCAGCGGCGAGTAGATCCCGGGGCAGCGAGCGCCGCCGTAGACCTTCGCGTTCTGGTTCAAGAGACAATTCGCGACGAACGCCACGCCCGGCATGACTCAAGTGTATCGAGCAATCGTTTGCGATACTGGCCGGATGCCCCGCGCCGCCATCGTCACCGGATCATCGTCCGGCATCGGTCGCGCGGTGGCGCAGCGGCTCGCCCGCGATGGGTTCGCCGTCATCCTCGCCGACATTCGTCGGGATCCACTGACGGCCGGGGAGCCGACCGAGGACCTCATCCGTCGGGACGGCGGACAGTGCGAATTTCTCCAAACCGACGTCTCGCGCCGATCAGACTGTGAGGCCGTGATCATCGAGGCGGTCCAGCGCTACGGCGGCCTCGACGTCCTCGTCAACAACGCCGTGCTCGCCGGAGCGCACTCGAAGCCGATGCTCAAGACGGATGACGCCGACTGGGACGCGATGACGGCGGTCAACATCCGCGGACCGTTCATGCTCAGCCGGGCCGCCGTTCGGCAGATGCTGACCCAGCCCCTGCATGGTGATACGCGCGGGCGCATCATCAACATCACCTCGCAGCACGGGATGGTCGGCGTGCCCGGCCATTTCGCCTACGCCGTGAGCAAGGGGGCGCTGGTGCAGATGACGCGCCAGATCGCCGTCGAGCACGGGCGCGATGGCATTATCTGTAACGGCGTGGCACCAGGCAAGATCGTCACGGGGACGGCCGGCGACCTCAGTCAGGATGAGGGGTCGCTCGCCTACGTTCGGGCGCGCACGCCCTTTGCCCGGCTTGGCGAACCGAACGACGTCGCGTCCGCCGTGTCCTTCCTGGCGTCGGATCAAGCGACCTACATCAGCGGCATCAACCTGCTGGTGGATGGTGGGTGGATGGCGTTTTGAGCGGACCGGTCCGCGACTTCGTCGGCTACGGGCCCAATCCGCCGGCCGTGCAATGGCCCGGAGGAGCCCAGCTGGTCGTCAACCTCGTCATCAACTACGAGGAGGGCGCCGAATATTCGATTCCGGATGACGGGGTCAACGACAGCTGGGGCGAGTACACCTTCCAGTACGGACCCGAAACGCGCGATCTCGGCACGGAGATGCATTTCGAGTACGGCAGCCGCGTCGGCATCTGGCGCCTCTGCCGGCTCTTCGACCAGTACAAGATCCCCGTAACATTCGCTGCCTGCGCCCTGGCGCTGGAACGGAACCCGCCGCTCTGCGAATGGCTGCGCGGGCGCGACCACGACATCCTTGGCCACGGCTACCGCTGGTACGGCCCCGATAACACGGTCGGGGCCACCATGTCCCGGGAGGCCGAGCGCGAGGAGATCCGTCGAGCCGTTGAATCCGTGCAAAAGACGACCGGACAGCGCCTGCGGGGCTGGATGACCCGATCCTTTCCGTTCCTGCACACCCGTGAGCTCCTGCTCGAGGAGGGCGGATTCCTTTACGACTCGGATTCCACCAACGACGAGCTCCCCTACTACGTCACCGTGCTGGGCAAGCCCTTTCTTATCGTCCCGTACACCAAGGTTTACAACGACACCCGCTATCTGATTCACCCCACGTATGCGACCCCACGGCACTTCTTCGAGACGCTCAAGGGTGGCCTGGACTACATGCTCGACGAAGCCCGCCGTGCGGGCGCCGGCCGGATGATGTCCGTCGGCATCCACCCGCGGTGGAGCGGACAGGCGACCCGCACGACGGCTCTTCGTGACTTCATCGCGTATGCGGTAAAGCAGGAGGGCGTGCGGTTCATGTGTCGCCAGGACATCGCGACCCACTGGGCCGCCACCTTCAAGCCCTAGCGGATTTTCTGGACGGCCACCGTGCCGCCGCTGACGAGCGCCTCCTCGCAGGCGACGGCCGCGGCGAGCGTCCCGGCGGCGTCCGCCGGCGTGCAGAACACGCGGGTGCGGTCGCCAATGCGGGAGGCCTCCAGGAAGCGCGCCAGGCTTCGCACCAGGGGGTGTTGCCGCGATTTCGCCTCGATCGGGCGGCCGCCCGAATCCCCATGGAGCGCGAAGTCGGGGTCGAGGGCCAGGCGCAGATAGGCGTGCGTTCCCAGGACATCGAGCGAGTAGGTGCCCGTGATGCCCTCGCGCGTCCAGGCGACCTGGATCGAACCGATTCCACCGCCCGCGAACCGAAGCGTGAGCACGACCGCGTCCTCGATGTCACCGTGTCGAACCTCGCTCTGCGCCAGCATGACGTTGCTGGCCACCGCCTGCACGGAGACGACCTCGCCACCGACGGCCCGCTCCAGGTCGATCGAGTGGCTGGCCCGTTCCAGCAGATTGCCACCACCCTGCGCCTTGTTCACGAACCAGGGGCGACTCTTCGTCGGACCGACGCTGACGGCGATCTGCAACCCGATTTCCTGGCCTTCGAGCGCCTTGTGCAGGTCGTCGAGCACCTCGACCGCCCGCCATTGATATCCGACGGCGCAGACGGCCTTGCTGTGGCTCGCGGCCTCCATGATCGCCTTCGCATCCTCGAGCCCGCGGGCGATGGGCTTCTCCAGGTACACATGAATGCCTTGCTCGAGCGCGGGAACCGCGACCTCCCGGTGCGTGAGCGGCGGTGTGCAGACCAGGAGGGCCTCCGGTTTCGCGCCGCTGATCAGATCACGCCACGCCCCATACGTCGAGGCACTGCCGGCGAGCGCCTTCGCGCGCCCCTGGTCGATGTCGCAGACGCCGACGATCTCGACGTTGGCAAGCTTGCGGAGGGTTGCGACATGCTGTTCGGCGATCCACCCGGCGCCGACGATGCCTACGCGCACGCCCATACGCTACCCCAAACGGCAAGGCGACCGGCAAACGATAATGACCCGATGGCGAAGACCGACTATGACCTGGCCGTCATCGGCGCCGGGGTCGTGGGCCTTTTCACCGCGGACTTTGCCTCGCGGCAGGGCGCGCGGGTCCTCCTTCTCGACCGGTCCCGGATCGGGGATCCTCGCACGGCGTCGTTCGGCTTAACGCGCTCGATCCGCAACGACTACCTCGATCCGATGTATGCCCGGATGGCCTACGAGGCCCGCGGGCTCTGGCTGGAGTTCCAGCGCGAGACGGGCGAATCGATTGTCATCCAGTGCGGCTGTCTGAACATCGCCCGGGCCGACATCACGCCCGCCCTGGAGGAGACCTACGCGGAGCAAAGCTACCGCGTGCTGCGCGAGGTTGGGCTGAAGACCGAACGCCTTGACCGCGACCAGCTGGCCGCACGCTTTCCACAATTTGACGCCGACCTCGGCCGCCTTGACGTCGAGGCCGGCATGCTGCATCTGCCCCCGGTCACCGCCGCGCTGTCCGGTCGCCTGCACGCGGCGAAGGTGACGATCGAGGAAGACGTGACCGTCCAGCGCATCCGTGCGCGATCGGACCATGTCGCGATCGAGACCTCGGACGGGGAGCGCCTGGCCGGGCATGTCGTCCTGGCTGCCGGGCTGGGCACGAATGACCTGCTGGCCGCCACCGAGGGCTGCGACCTCCGCCTCCCCTTGCGGCCGGATCGCCCCAGCGAGGCGAAATACCTGGTGCCGCCGGCCGCAACCCGCGACATGTTCGGGCCGCAGCGACTGCCGGTCTTCGCCTACCTCGATGTCGGCATCTACGGCCATCCCTGGCTCGAAGGGAAAACGCCGGGGGTCAAGATCGGCTACTACAACCCGCCCGACGCCCGCCGCCAGGAAACCCACATCCGAAATGTGCTCGACTTTGTCCGCGCCTGCCTCCCGGGCCTGCGCGATGCGGAGGTCCGTGACGTGGATGTCGTCGACCAATGCTCCTATGATCTGGTTGAGGATGACCACTTCATCGTCGGCCCGGTTCCCGGGCTGCCCGGCATCACGATCGGGACCGGCTGGCGTGGGACGGGTTACAAATTCTCCCCGCTCATGGGCCGGACGCTGATGGAGCTGGCCCTCGAGCACCGGTCCTCGATTGACCTCTCGCGCTTCAGCCCGCAACGGTTCCAGGTGACGCATGCCGGCTAGGTCCAGTCGCGGCCTGCTCGACCGTCTGCGGTCCGGCGTGGTGCTGGGCGCCGAAGGCTATGTCTTCGAGCTGGAGCGGCGAGGCTACATCAAGGCCGGTCCGTATGTCCCCGAGGTCGTCCTCGACGCGCCCGACGCGGTCCGCGAGCTCCATCGCGAATTCCTCCGCGCCGGTGCCGAGGTGATGGTCGCCCTCACCTACTACGCGCATCGCGAGAAGCTCAAGGACGTCGGCCGCGAAGGCGATCTCGAGGCGATGAACCGGCAAGCGGTGCGGATCGCGAACGAGGTGGCGCGAGAAGGCGACGCGCTGGTTGCCGGCGACATCTGCAATACCTGGGCCTTCGACTTAAAGGACGTCGAGGCGTCGTCCAAGGTGGTCCGCAAGATGTACGAGGAGCAGCTCTCCTGGGCCGTCGACGAGGGCATCGATTTCGTGATCGCGGAGACCAACGACTACCTCGGCGAGGCGCTGATCGCGCTGCAGGTGATCAAGGAACTGAAATTGCCGGCAATGGTGACGCTCGCGTCGACGCAGCCGGACGTGACCCGGGACGGCTACCGCTATGCGGATGCCTGCAAGATCCTCGCCGATCATGGCGCCGACGTCGTCGGCATGAACTGCGACCGAGGGCCGGCGACCATGATGCCGATCGTCGAAGAGGTGCGCCGGAAGGTTGGGGGCTTTATCGCCGCCCAGGCGGTCCCCTACCGGACCGACGAGGCGATGCCGACCTTTGAGTCGCTCAAGAGCGCCGACGGTACGCGGACCTTCCCCGTCGCCCTTGAACCGTTCCTGCATACGCGGTTCGAGATGGCCGACTATGCCCGACGCGCGCAGGCGCTCGGCGTCAACTACATCGGCATCTGCTGCGGTGGAGCGCCCCATTATGTTCGCGCGATGGCCGAGGCGCTCGGCCGCACCGTCCCGGGCAGCCGCTACTCGCCGGCGCTCGAATTGCACCCCATGATCGGGGCGAAGGTGGACGAGAAAGACAAGGCGTTCCTCGCAGACTGGAAGGGATAGGCCCCCTGCGCATCACCGCGATCGAAACGCGGCACTACCGGTACCCGCTCGATCCGCCCTTTAATGCGGCGTGGGACCCGGTGCCGCGAACGCATATCGATGAAACGCTGGCGATCGTCCACACCGACGAAGGCCTGACCGGCGTCGCCGGCGGCGCCCCCCTCCCCGATCGGGCGGAACTGGAGCACCTCCTCAAAGGCGTCGACCCGTTCCGGACGGAGGTGGTCCGCGATATTTGCGAGACGGTCGACTTCCACGGCGGACGTCCGTGGACGGTTGAGGTGGCGGTCTGGGACCTGGTCGGCCGCGCCCTGGGGAAGCCGCTCTGGCAGGTTCTTGGCGGCCGGTCCGATCGTCTCATCGCCTACGTCTCGAGCGGCGAGCGCGCGGCGCCGGAGGAGCGGGTCCGCCGAGTCGGAGCGCTACGGAAGGCCGGGGTCCGCGCCACGAAGATCCGCCTCGGGCATGCGGACTGGCGTGAGGATGTCGAGGTCGTGCAGCAGGTCCGATCAGCCGTCGGGTCGGAGATGGCAATCATGGTCGACGCCAACCAGGGATGGCGAATGGCGGGCGACCAGCGCACGCCGTGGGATCTTCCGACAGCGATTGCCTGCGCCCACGCGCTGGAGCGGTGCGACGTCTACTGGCTCGAGGAGGCGCTCCCAACCTGGAACGTCGACGGCTATGCGCAACTTCGATCCCGGACATCGGTCCGGCTGGCGGCGGGTGAGATGGTGCGCAGCCTCTACGAGGCCCGCGATCTCGTCGTGCGCGGCGGTATCGACGTCGTGCAGCCGGACGTCGTCCTGGCCGGCGGCATCGGCGGCTGCCGGAAGATCGCGGCGCTCACCGACCTCTTTGGGCGGTCATTCTCCCCGCACACGTGGTCGACCGGGATGGGCTTGCTGGCCAATCTGCACGTCGCCTGCGCGGTCTCGACCACCCCGTTCATCGAGGTGCCCTACGACGCACCGGCCTGGAGCAGTGAGCGCCGCGACTGGATGCTGCCCACGCCGATGCAAATCGACGCGGACGGAACGATCAAGCCACCGCCGGGTCCGGGGCTGGGCGCGACGCCCGACCTGGACGCGATCGAAAAGTACCGAATCGCATGACGGCTCCCATCCACATGACCGCCGCCGTCCTCAGGGAGTTTGGGCAGCCCCAGAAGACGGAGGAGGTCATCCTCGACCCACCCGGACCGGGTGAGGTCCTGGTCAAGGTGGGCGCCGCGGGAGTGTGTCACTCCGACCTACGGCTCGCTGAGGGCAACCTCGGCATGTTTCGGATCCCGATCATCCTGGGCCACGAGGGCGCCGGGGTGGTGGTCACGCTTGGCCAGGGCGTTACCCATGTGAAGCCGGGCGACCACGTCGCCTTCTGCATCATCCCGGCCTGCGGCGCATGCGGCCCCTGCAGGGAAGGCAAACCAACGCTCTGCGAGGTTGCCGGGCGCAACGGCGGTCGCGGCACGCTGATGGACGGGACGAGCCGCCTCCAGCTCGCGTCCGGCGAGCCGCTGAAGCACTTTCTGTTCGTTTCGTGCTTCGCTGAATACGCCGTCGTGCCGGCGGCATCGGCGGTTCCGATTCCGGCGTCACTGCCGCTCTGGCAGGCGGCCTTGCTGGGCTGTGCCGTGATCACGGGCGTCGGCGCGGTGCGCAATGTCGCGCGCGTTCAGCGCGGCGACAGTGTTTGCGTCATCGGCGCCGGCGGCGTTGGCTTGCAGATCATCAAGGCGGCGCAGCTCGCCGGCGCCGAACGCATCATTGTTGTCGACCGAAACACGGAGAAGCTCGACCGGGCCATCAGCCAGGGGGCGACCGATGCGGTCGACTCATCGCAGGCGGATCCGGCCGCGCGAGTTCGTGAGGTTTCCAACGGCGGGGTCGACCACGCCATCGAGGCCGTCGGGATCCCCGCGACGATCCGGCTGGCCTGGGACGTCCTGCGTCCTGGCGGCAGCGCCGTGGTGGTCGGACTGGCGGCCGTCGGCGCGGAAGTCTCCATCCCGGCGATCGAATTCCTTTCGGCCAAGAACCTCAAAGGCTGCTACTACGGCTCAGGCAACCCCGCCGCGGAGCTCCCCGAGCTGGCCGAGATGGCGGCGTCGGGCCGTTTTCCCCTGGCCGAATCGGTGTCACACTTCACCGACCTCGACGGCATCGATGAGGCGTTCGAGCGCATGAACAAGAGTGTGGGTGCCCGCACCGTCATCGTGGTCGACAAGGCCATCGCCGGCGCACTGTAGGTTCTATCCGGCCGCCTGTCCGCGACGCTAATCCATTGCACTATGCGGCGTACTGACGTAGTATCCGCTTCTAGGCATTTACGCCGATTCGGCAGCTCGCGCATCGGCGAGCTGGAGAGGGGAGCCCGGGCGCGAGGTGAAGAGGGGCGGGACGCCGATGGTGACGGTCCTATGAGCTTGGGCACCAACGAGCGCTTGGAAAGGAGGTGCCGATGACAGACCCCTAACCACTGTCGTCCTGCAGCGTGCCTGCAGTCACCAAATTGCTTTACCTAGAGTGAAACTCAAGGGGCAAGACCGAGATGTCGAAGATGCGAACGCGATTAGCGACGCGGCTCAAGGCACTCGTCGTGACGCTGTCGAGCGCCGGATTGGCGACGGCGACCCTTGCCGGACCTGGCTCCACGACAGCCCTGGCGACCGGAGCGGAGGGATTCCTCTTCATCCAGCCGGGCTTCACCCAAACGCTCTGGGGGACCGATTCTGGCTTCCTCGGCGGGGTGGCCTTCGCCACCAACGGCGACGTCCTCGCGGACCACTGTGCCGGTGGAGGAAGTTCGCTCGTTGACTACTCCCAAACCAGTACCACCTCGTCGCACGGCAGCACCCTGCACAACCACAGCGAGCTCACCAGCGACGCCGGCTGCGGGCTCGCCAACCACCCGGACGGGACGCTCTATACCAACACAGGCGGCGGTGTCGTGAACCTCGACGCCTCGACCGGAGCGTTTATCAGGGGACCGTTCGGCCATTTCGGAAACGCGCTCGGTATCGCCACCGACCCGCAAACCGGAAACCTCGTCTACGTAGGAGACGCGGCTAGCGGCTACAACCTCTTCTTCGTCAACAGCTCCTTCACCAGTTCAGGCACGTTCTCCACCGCCGACACAGGGGACTTCAAGGATCAGATCTCGTGGAGTCCCGACGGCAACTTCCTGTTCGTGTCCAATCGCGCCTCCCCCCGCAAGCTGGAGATCCTCAACCGCAACGGAGGACTCGTCCAGAACGCGATCATGGCGAGCGAGCCTGACGGCATCGCCTTCCATGCGACGACTCCGCAGTTCGTGCTGACCAACAACACCGACGGCACCATGACCCGTTTCGACTTTCCAGCCAACGACTACACGGCGCCGCCAACCCAGACGGTGTTCGCGTCCGGCGGTTACCGGGGCGACATGAGTGCAGTCGGAGGCGACGGATGCTTGTACCTCACGCAGAACGGGACCCGTTACGCCGATGGAGTCGCCACGGGGGAGGACAGTATCCTGCAGATCTGCGGGGGGTTTGCCCCGACAGCTGGAGATGCCGCCATTTCCGCTACAGGCACGACCTTCAGCGCAACCGAAGGGCAGCCGCAGACTGCGACCGTCGCCACCGTCACCGACGGCGATGCTAACGACACGGCGGTCGAGTACAGCGCAACGATCGACTGGGGCGATGGCTCGACAAGCGCAGGAGCCGTAAATGGACCTAACGGCGGACCCTACAGCGTTACCGGTTCTCACACCTACCAAGAGGAAGGGTCCTATAGGGTGATCGTCCACATAACGGACAGCGACAGCACGAACACCGCTGATGCGACGTCGACCGCGAATGTCGGGGACGCCGGCCTCAGTTCGAGCTGTGCCACGCCGCCGGCGAGTGCCCAGACCTTCAATGGAACGACGGCGACCTTTACAGACGCCAACCCGTTCGCAACCAGCGCCGACTTCACGGCCACAATCAACTGGGGTGACGGCTCCAGCTCAGCCGGAACGGTCTCCGGGGGACCCGGCGCTGGGCCCTACACCGTGAGCGGAAGCCACACCTACAGCTCGACCGGGCCATTCACGATCACGACCACCATCAATGACGACGGCGGCAGCACCACATCCGCGACCTGCGGCGCTGTCGTGGGTGCCTTCCCGACCAGCAATGGCGGCACCTTCGTGGTCGGCGATCTGGAGGCGATGGCGCCACCCATGATCGGCAACTCGCTCACCTGGTGGGGCAGCCAGTGGGCGAAGATCAATGATATGAGCGGCGGATCTGGACCGAGGTCGTTCAAGGGTTTCGCCGAGGGCTCGCCATCTCCCCTGCCTGACGTGACCAAGCTGTGCGGCATGACCTGGACGACGGACCCCGGCAATTCCGCACCGCCGCCGGCGAGCGTGCCCGCCGACATGTTCGTGTTTGTCTCGAGTCACATCGTCAAGAACGGATCGGTCATCTCTGGTGACATCCGAGAGGTCATCGTGGTCAAGACCAATCCTGGTTACGCTCCTAACCCCGGTCACCCGGGAACTGGGACGGAGGAGGCCATCGTCTGCACCAGCTAGGCAGACTGTAATCCCCGTGGGGAGGGCCGATCAGGCCCTCCCCAATGCGCGATCTCTGCTTGGTGCGCCGCACAATCGTTTAGCTCCAGGGGAACGGCGAGTGGCTCACCGGGTGGAGCTTGCCTTCCTCGTAGCGGCGGTACCGGAAGGGCTCGAGCAGGCCTTGCTTCTCGTCCATGAGCTCCTTGGCGACCAGCGCCCCGACGCCGATCATCTTGTAGCCATGGTTGGAGTCCGCGATGACGTAGGCGTTCTGGCGGAAGACGTCGAAGACCGGGAAGCTATCCGGGGTGAAGGCACCGATGCCGCCCGACGGCGCCTTGTGGTACAGGCCTCGCTTGCCTTCGAAGCGCTTATGACAGTGCGCCAGGCCTGAGGTCCAGAACCGCTCGAACTCCGGGCCGACGGTGAACTCCTTGCTCAACGGCCCGTAGGGGTCGACGTGAACCTGGTCGGCCGGCTGCTCGACTTTATAGGGCATCGCGCCGCCCTGGACGCCGTTGAAGTTGAGGTCGGGTTTGTAATAGATTCCCCACAACCTGTCGGTGACCAGCGAGCCGTCTTCGCCGTCCTCGAGCGGCACATCCGTATCGACATGGATCACGGGCGGCATCTTGCCGTGGGCATCGAGCAGATAGTTGGGATCGACGCCCAGGGTCCCCTCCTGCAGGCACCAGTAGGTCCACATCGGCCGCTCGTACCGCTTGCCATCGCGACCAAGCACATTGACAGTCTTGGGCAGCTCGAGCTGGTTCCACAGGTCGCGGACCCAGGGGCCCGCCGCCACGATCAGGTGCTCGCAGGCGATCTCGCCCTGGTCGGTTTCGACGCCCACCACGGCGCCGTTCTGCACCTTGATGCCCGTGACACGGACCGGCATCCGGATTTCCACCCCCTCGGCCTGCGCCTTGGCCGCAAGGGCCTTCATCGAGTGCATGTTCTCGGCATAGCCGCCCTTCTTCTCGTGCAGGACGCTGGTGATGCCCCGCGCCTGCCAGTCAGGGAACATGTCGCACATGTACTTGCGGCACTCGGCCTCGCCTTCGACGAACACGGAGTCATAGCCGATCGCCCGCTGCTCGTCGTAGACCTGCGCGACGTCGGCGTGCATCACCTCCGGCGAGATCTGCATGAAGCCGACCGGATGGTAGTGAAACGCTTCCGGGTCTGATTCCCAGACCTTGACGTTGTGCGCCATCAGCGCGCGCATCGCCGGCTGGAAATAGTTGTTGCGGACGACGCCGCAGGCCAGGCCCGACGGGCCGGCGCCGATGCCGGTCTTATCGATGATCAGGACGTCATCGCCCGTGCCGGTCCCACGCGCCTTGAGCTCTTTGGCGAGATGCCATCCAGTGGAGAGACCATGAACGCCGGCACCGATGATGAGGTACCGCACGCGATTCTTTGCAGCCACTGACTGCCAATATTAGGGGCGCGTCGGCACCGGCGCAACTCTCGAGGTCGAAGACGTACGATACGGCCCGAGGTCCATTGATGCCATTCCTGCTCGCTGTCGCACAGCTGCGCGCAGTCCGAGCGGACAAGGACGCCAACCTCGCGAACCTCGCCGCTGCGATGGAGAACGCCGCATCATCCGGAGCCCAGGCGATCCTCTTTCCGGAGCTGGCCCTGACCGGGTACGTGATTCACGACGACATTCGGCCACTCGCGGAACCGCGCACCGGCCCGAGCCTGAAGCAGCTCGGTGAGCTGGCCCGTCGCCACAGATTGTTGACGATCTGCGGCTGGCCCGAGACCGACGGCAACGGGCGAATCTACAACAGCGCCGCCGTCATCGAGCGTGACGGCTCTCTTGTGGCCGCGTACCGGAAGACGCACCTGTGGGACAAGGAGGTCGACATCTTCGCCGCGGGTGACCGGCTGGCGGCCTTTGACACGAGCCTCGGCCGGATCGGCGTCGCGATTTGCTATGACATGGAGTTTCCGGAAACGGCCAGGCTGCTCGCCCTGGACGGCGCGCGGATCGTGCTGACGCCGACCGCTACGACGGATCCCTTCGCTGGCTACCAGGCCGTCTACACCCGCGCGCGGGCGATGGAGAACAGCATCTACGTCGCCACGGCCAACACGGTCGGCGAGTTCGACGGTCGCCAGTTCTTTGGCGAAAGCTCGCTCGTGGATCCGTCTGGTCACGTCATGCAAATGGCTGGCCGGAGCGACGAGATCCTGTTGGGCGAGATCGATTTGGCGTCGACCCATCCGGCGGTCGGCTCCCTGCGATACCTGGCCAGCCGGCGCCCCGAGCTCTACCGAGGGCTGGCCGATTAGCAAGGTCGTGATCACGGACGCCGGCAGAATGCTCGAGCCGGCGATGGCAACGATGAAGGCCGCAGGGGCAGACTTCGAACTCCTCCCTGACGGCCTCGATCCGGCGCAGGTCGCGAGCAGGGCGGCCGATGCGGACGTGATCATCGCGGCCTACGTTCCGTTTCCGCGACCCGCGATCCTCAAGCTGAGGCAGGTCGGCCTCATCGTGCGCTGTGGGGTTGGTGTCGACACGATCGATGTCGAAGCCGCGACCGAGCACGGGATCTGGGTAGCCAACGTCCCCGACTACGGCATTCATGAGGCGGCGGACCATGCGATGCTCCTCCTGCTGGCGGCGACCCGCCATTTGACCCATTTCCAGCAGAGCTGGCCGATCAACGGCTGGGCCTCGACCCAGTACCCGACCATCCGCCGACTCCGAGGGCGGCGGCTGGGCATCATCGGGCTCGGACGGATCGGGTCCCAGGTCGCCATCCGAGCCCGGGGCTTTGGGTTGGAGGTCGTCGCCACCAGTCCGCACCTCGACGACGCGCACCTCAGCGAGCTCGGCGTCAAGGGGATGCCACTGGATGAACTCCTCCGGACCAGCGACATCATCAGCCTCCACACGCCGCTGACAACCACAACGACGCACCTGCTCGATCAGGCCGCTTTCGCAAAGATGAAGCGCGGCGTCATCATCGTGAACACCGCTCGGGGCGCGCTGGTCGACCTCAATGCCCTGCAGACGGCTGTCGACAACGGAACGGTCGCGGCGGTCGCCCTGGATGTCCTGGAGCGGGAACCGTACCCTGACCTGTCGATGCCGTTCCTGAAAAATGCAAACGTGACCATCACGCCGCACGTCGCCTGGTATTCGGAGGACGCCGTCCGCGAGCTCGGGGTGCTGGCCGCCGAGGAGGCCTTGCGCTACCTCCGGGGTGAGCCGCCCAGGGCGGTCCTCAACCCGGGCGCCCGGAGTCACGCGAAACGCGGTTGACCATGCGTTGCCGTATTGGCAACGGCAGTTGTAACATGGGCAACAATGGCCGCCGCCGATTCCGGAACCAGCCTGCGGCGTGGGCTCGCCATTCTCGATGCGCTGGCCTTAAGTGGCGGGGACCAGCAGGGATCCCTGGGGGTCGTTCGGCTGGCGCAGATGGTCGGTGATGATAAGAGCCAGATCTCCCGCTCGCTGAAGATCCTGGCCGAGGAAGGGTTCGTCGAGCGAGATCCCGTCACCCTGGGCTATCGCGTCAGCTCGCGGTTTTTCGCGCTGGCATCGGTCGGGGGCGAGCAGCGGCTGCTGGCGATTGCCCCCGGCATGATGGCGGCCCTGGTGGGCCGGCTGAACGAACGCGTGCACCTGTCCGTGCTGCAAGGCCATGAGGTTCTCACCGTGGCGACCGAGTCACCCAACCGGGCGATCGAGGCCGCGGGATGGGTGGGCCGGACCAACCCCGTCTACTGCACGTCCTCCGGGCGCGCCCTGCTCCTCGACCACAGCCTTGACGAGCTCAAGCGCCTGCTGGCGACCGTCGGGTTCAAACGGCTCGCGCCGGGCGGACCTCGAACCGTCGGTGAGCTCTACCGAAAGATCGAGGCAGCCCGCCCGCGTGGCTATGCCGTCGTGGAGCAGGAGTTCGAACCAGGCCTGCTGGCAGTGGCCGCTCCGGTGCGAAACTTCCAGGGTCGGATCATCGCCGCGGTCAACGTTTCGGCACCGGGCTACCGGTTCGCGCCACACGTGAAGCTGGCGGCGAAGGAAATCGTCGGGTTGGCCGGCGAGCTGTCGGCGTCGCTCGGTTACCGGCCGCCCGCGCGCGGCCAGGTCGGCAAGGCTTCGTAGGGTCGTCATCTTGAAGAAAAGGGGTAGTGGGAATGGCTAAGGCAAAGACGAGCGCAAAGAAGATGGGGCTGATGGACCTTCTGGAGAAGGACGCCGCCATCTGTGCCGAGGGCTATCTCTTCGAGTGCGAGCGGCGCGGCTACCTCCAGGCCGGCGCCTTCGTTCCCGAGGTCGTCCTCGATCATCCCGAGGTCGTGACCGAGCTCCATAAGGAGTTCGTCCACGCAGGCTCCGACATCGTCGAGGCCTTCACCTACTACGGTCACCGCGAGAAGCTGCGGATCATCGGCAAGGAGCACCTGCTGGAGCCGATGAACCGCCACGCGCTCGAGATCGCGAAGAAAGTCGCGGACGACACCGGCACGTTGCTTGCCGGCAACCTTTCCAATACGAACATCTACGTGCCGGGCGACGAGTCGTCGCGCAAGGACGTGCGGAAGATCTTCGACGAGCAGATCGCCTGGGCGATGGAGTACGGCGTGGATCTCTTCATCTCCGAGACCTTCAGCTGGGCCGATGAGGCCCTGATCTCGCTCGAGGCGATGCGGGCCACGGGCGTTCCAACCGTGGTCACCCTATCGGTCCACCAGGAAGCGAAGACGCGCGACGGATATTCGATCGGCGAGGCGATGAAGAAATTCGAAGCGGCGGGCGCCGACGTGGTCGGCCTGAACTGCGCCCGGGGGCCGAGCACCATGCTGCCGCTCCTCAAGGAAGCGCGCGCCGCCGTCAAATGCCACGTTGCCGCGCTGCCGGTCCCCTACCGCACCACGCCGGAGCAGCCGACGATGCAATCGCTCAAGGATCCAACGAGCACCATCCGACCCTTCCCCACCGCGCTCGACCCCTACACCAACACGCGTTATGAGATCGGCGAATTCACCAAGGCGGCCCATGACATGGGCGTCCGATACCTCGGTGTCTGTTGTGGCGCCGGCCCGCACCACATTCGCGCCGTCGCCGAAGCGCTGGGGCGCAAGCCGGAGGCGAGCCAGTACTCGCCCGACATGTCGAAGCACGCGTTCATGGGCACCGATCCGACGCTCAAGCAAACGAACCGTGAATTCGCCGAGCGGCTGTAACGGCTGACCCGGTCCGAGGGAGCCGTTGGACGTGATCTCATCCGTCCGCTCGCCGGCGTACCGACGCGTGCAGGAGAAGCTGGCGGCGGACCAGCCGGTGATCCTGGACGGCGGCATCGGCACGGAACTCCAGCGGCTTCGACCGCCCACGGCCAACGCCGCGGCGATCGACCGCACGCTGTGGGGCACCTGGGCCCTCTACCGCGCCCCGCAGTCCGTCTCCGAGGTGCACAAGCGCTACATCCAGAGTGGCTGCGACGTCATCTCGACCGACACCTGGTCGATCCTCTCGACGCCGGAGGCGGAGCAGCGGCTTGGCGGGCCGAGCCCCGAAGGTGGGCACTGGATGGACATCGCCCGGCTCGGCATCCGGCTGCCCCGGCGGGCGATCGCCGAGGCCGGGCGCGACGGCAGCTGTGCGGTCGCCTTCGCGATCTCCGAAGAGATCAACTCGCCGGCGCGAACCGAGACGGTCGAACTGCTGCTGCGCGTCTTCGAAGAGGAGCCGCCCGATCTGATCCTGCTCGAGACCCTCACCCTGATCCGCGACCCCGGCACCTATAAGACGATCGAGCTCCTGCTTGGCAGCGGCATTCCGGTCTGGCTCTCGTTCCGGCGCGACCGCCACGGCGTGTGCGGGGTCTACGGGCAGCACTGGGGGCCGCCCGAGGGCGACCTGTTCGGCCGCGCGGCTCGCCGCTTCGAGTCGATGGGCGTCAGCGCCCTCATGATCAACTGCCTCCCGGTCGACCACGTCCCAGGGATGATCGGGTGGCTCCGCGACTTCACCAGGATGCCGCTCGGCGTCTACCCGAACCTTGGTCACATGGTCGGCCCCCTCTGGCGCTTCGACGAGCACACCGACCCCGCCCGCTACGCGCAGCTGGCCTTGTCCTGGCGCGAGGAAGGGGCCCAGATCATCGGCGGATGCTGCGGCACCACCCCAGACCACATTGCCGCCATGGCCGAAGCCGTGGCCCCGACGAGGCCCGGACGGAAGCGACCCCAGCTCGACAGCGACGAGCAGGGGACCCAGGAGCCCGAGCCCGAGCCAACCCCCTGGGTCGACGAGACCAACCGGATCCTCTTCCCCCTCCCCTTTCCTCAGCTGACCGTCGACCCGGGCGTCTTCAGTCCGACGCAGGGCAGCTTCCTCTGCTGGAAGCACATCTTCACCGAGCGGATCGGCGCCGGCAAGTCGTGCCTCGACGTCGGTTGCGGCTGCGGCATCCTCGCGATCCAGATGGCGCTCAATGGCGCCACGCATGTCCACGCGATCGACATCGATCGCAACGCGATCGCGAACACGATGGCCAATGCCTTCCGAAGCGGCGTTGCCGACCGGGTGACGGCTGGCGAGGCCGACCTCTATGAATGGGAGCCCGAGGAAGCCTATGACATCTGCTTTGCCAGCCTCTTCCAGATGCCGGTCGATCCCTTCGAGGAACCGACCGGTCACCGGCCGCTCGATTACTGGGGACGCAACATCCTCGACCACTTCATCCGGATCCTTCCGCGTGTCCTGGCGGACGGTGGCCGCGCGTACCTGATGCAGCTCTCGATCATCGGCCAGCGCGAGACCTCGCGGCAGCTCGAGAAGCTCGGCCTGCAGAGCCGGGTGGTCGACTTCAGCTTCTTCCCGGGCGGCGACGTCTTCGAAGCCAATCGAGGCCAGATCCAGCGGGTGAAGCAACTCTCCGATGCCTTTGATTTCCGCCTCGCCGGCAAGGACCTCATGGTCGCGTACCTCGTCGAGATCACGCGGTCATCGCCGCGGGTGGCCTGATGGCGATCCTGGTTCCCTGCCCCAACTGCGGGGAGCGCGAGTTCTCGGAATTCTCCTACGGCGGCGAGTCGAACAAGCGGCCGGCCCCTGGCGACCCGACAGAGGATCTCGCCCGCTATCTCTTCTTTCGTCGCAACGTGTCCGGCGTCCAGGTCGAATGGTGGTACCACCGGGACGGATGCCAGCGATGGTTGCTGGCGCGCCGCGATACCCGATCGAATCTGATCGAGGAGGCCTACTGGCCCGAAGAGCGGGAGGCGCGCAAACGGTGAAGCGCCTGCCGTCGCATCCGTCGGAGCGGCTTGACCGCGCCCGCGCGCTGACGCTCACGATGGACGGGCGTTCGCTGCCCGCCTTCGACGGCGACACGATCGGCTCCGCCATGGCAGCCAACGGGGTGATCATCACCGGGCGCTCGTTCAAGTATCACCGGCCGCGGGGCTTGCGCTGCATGACCGGCGCCTGTGCCAACTGCCTCGTCACCGTCGACGGCGTCCCAAACGTCCGCGCCTGCCTCGAACCGGTGCGCGATGGAATGGCCGTGCGGCGGCAGAACGCCTGGCCGTCCGTTGATCGAGACCTGCTCGGCGTCTTCGACCTGCTGGCCTGGGCGCTGCCTGCCGGCTTCTATTACAAAGCGTTCCACCGGCCGGCCTTTCTCTGGCCCCTGGTCGAGCCGATCATCCGGCGCCTCGCCGGACTGGGCCGGGTGCCCGACCGCGTCATCGCGCGTGACGCGCAGAAGGTCTACCTCCATCCGGACGTCCTGGTGATCGGCGGCGGCCGCGCCGGCCTGACCGCGGCGATCGCGGTCGCAACGGCCGGGAAGAACACGCTCCTCCTCGAGGCGCGGGCGGAGCTTGGCGGGCGCACCCGCAGCTCGGCCTCCTACGCCGAGGTCGCCTCGCTCACGGCGAAGGCCGAACGCGCGGGCATCCGGATCTTGCTCCGGACGGCCGGGCTCGGCGCCTTCGAGGGCGGGCTGATCGTCGCGGCCGGCGAGGACCGACTGTTCCACATCCGGCCGAAGGAGATCGTCATCGCCACCGGCGCGATCGAGCAGATCCCGGTCTTCCCCAATAACGACCTGCCCGGGATCATGACCGGAGAGGCCGTCGACCGGCTCCTCTATCTGTATCGGATCCTGCCCGGCAGCCGAGCCGTCGTCGCCGCCTACGGCGCAAACGCCCAGGAGACCGCGACGGCCCTGCAAGCCGCGGGAGCGGAGGTCACCGTCATCGATCCGAGCACCGAGGTCATCGAGGCCGCGCTGGGCCGGGGCCGCCTGCGCGGCGTCGTCCTCAAGAGCAAAACCGGTACGCGCCAGCTGGCCTGCGATCTCCTGGTCGTCGGCGGCCTCGGGGTGCCGGCGGCCGGCCTCGTCCCCCAGCTCGGCGGCCGGCTGCGATTCGACGAGCAGATCCAGGCGCTGGTCGCGGAGGGCCTGCCCAACCACATCCGCGCCACCGGCGCGGTCACCGGATCCTCGGGGGCCAGTGTCACGGTCCCCCCGGCCTCGTCCCCCGCATCCGGGAAGCAGTTCGCGTGTACCTGCATGGACGTGACCAAGAAGGAGATGGAGCAGGCGGTCGTCGAGGGCTTCGACGACATCGAGCTCCTCAAGCGCTACACAACGGTCTCGATGGGGCCCTGCCAGGGAAAGTCGTGCCTGCATGGATCGCGGCAACTGACCGCGGCACTGACGGGACGGACGATGTCGCAGACCGCCACGACCACGTCGAGGCCACCCTGGGTTCCCGTTTCCCTGGGCGTGCTGGCGGCCGGCTCGCACACGCCGCGCAAAGAGACCGCCATGCACGACCGGCATGTTTCCGCCGGCGCGGAGTTTCTCTGGGCCGGCGACTGGCGGCGGCCCCACCACTACCAGGACCCGCGCGAGGAATGTCGCGCGGTGCACGAACGGGTCGGGCTGATCGACGTCAGCAGCCTGGGGAAGTTCCGGATCAAGGGGCCGCAGGTCGTTGCGCTGCTCGAACGCCTTTACCCAGGCCGCATCGGTGACCTGAAGATCGGCCGGATCCGATACGGGGCCATGCTCAACGACCAGGGCGTCATCCTCGACGACGGCACCCTCTGCCGCCTCGCCGAGGACGAGTTCTTTACCACCACCACCACCGGTGGGACGGCCGGGATGGAGCAGTGGATGCGCTGGTGGCTGGCGGACTGGGGGCTCGACGTCCAACTGGTCAATGTCAGCGGCGGTTACGCGGCGGTGAACCTGGCGGGTCCGCGGTCCCGCGAGGTGATGCGGCGCCTCACCGAGCTGGACGTGTCGGCTGCGGCTCTCCCCTATCTCAGCTCCGCCCGCGGCAACGTCGCCGGCGTTCAAGCGATCATCCTCCGCATCGGCTTCGTCGGCGAGCTGAGCTACGAGATCCACGTGCCGAGCGCCTTCGGCGAGCACGTCTGGGACGCGATCATGGAAGCCGGGAGGGACTTTGGCATCGCCGCCTTCGGGCTGGAGGCGCAACGCATCCTGCGGCTCGAGAAGCAGCACATCATCGTCGGCCAGGACACCGACGCGCTGTCGACGCCGTACGGCGCCGGCCTCAGCTGGATGGTCAAGCTGGACAAATCCGATTTTCTGGGCCGCGCCTCCTTCAGACGCCGGACACCGAGGAACGGCTGGTCGGCTTCACCCTCGAGGACGGCGAGGTGCCGCCCGAAGGGGCGAGCATCGTCGATGGGAATCGGCCGGTGGGCCGGGTCACCTCCAGCCGCTGGAGCGGCATCCGGCAGGGCGGGGTCGGAATGGCGTGGGTGCCGACGACCTGGGCGGAGAACGGCCGCGCCTTCGAGATCGTCTTCAGCGGCAAGCGGTCGACGGGCAAGGTCCACCTCGAGCCCTTCTACGATCCCAAGGGCCTGAAGCTGCGCTCATGATCGAGCCGCTGATGCGAACACCGGCGCACCAACTCCATGCCACGCTCGGCGCCCGCTTTACTCGACGCGCCGGGTGGGACGTCCCCACCGCGTACGAGTCGATCGAGGTCGAGCGCGCCGCGATACGGGAGGGCCTCGCGATCGCCGACGTGACGCCCCGCGGGAAAATCGACCTGCGCGGACGCGTCGACGACATGCTCAAGCGGCTCCCGACAGATCCCCATGTCCGCGTCGCGCGCCTGAGCGCCCAGTGGGCACTGCTCTTCACCCGACCCGATGCCATCGGGCACTGGCTGCCCTTGGCCGAGCAGGCGGCCGGCTCGTCGGGGATGGCGACGGACGCCACCAGCATCTATAGCGGCATCGCGATCCTCGGCCCGAAGACCAGCGAGGTTCTCGCGCGCCTGACCGCGATGGACGTCTCGACGGTGGGAAAGACCGGCGCCACCGGACTTCGGCTCGCTGGGATCCCCGCCATCCTGGTGGCCGGGACACAAGCTACCGAGATCTATGCCGGGTCCGAGTATGGGCGTTACCTGTGGCGAACCGTGTCCCAGGTCGCGACCCCGCTCGGCGGCCGTGTCGTGGGTTGGGACGCGCTGACCGCGGAGGGCTGGTCGTGACGATGTTCAACCCGATGCGCTACTTCGAGCCCTGGAAGATGTGGCGGCACGAGCCGCTGAACAGGACCTACGACGCCGTGATCATCGGCGGCGGGGTGCACGGACTGGCCACGGCCTATGAGCTGGCCAAGCGGGGCATGCGCCGGATTGCGGTGCTGGAGAAGAGCTACATCGGCAGCGGCGGCAGCGGGCGGAACACCACCATCATTCGCGCGAACTACCGCACCCCGGAAGGCGTGGCGTTTTACAAGGAGAGTCTGCGCCTCTACCAGCGGCTCTCCCAGGAGCTCGACTACAACCTGCTCTTCTCCCAACAAGGCCATCTGACGCTCGCCCACACCGATCGGGCGATCAACGTCATGGTCGAGCGGGCCGCAGTGAATCGTCTCCTCGGCGTTGACAGCCGGGTGATCGATCCCAAAGAGATCCACGAGCTCTGTCCCGAGCTCGACCTGAGCGCCCATCCCGATTTTCCAATCCAGGCGGCGCTCTACCATCCACCAGGCGCGATCATCCGCCACGATGCCGTCGTTTGGGGCTACGCCCGGGCCGCCGACCGTCTCGGTGTCGAGATTCATCCCGGGACCGAGGTCACCGGGATCGTCACCGACCAGGGCAAGGTCACCGGCGTGCGCACGACCAAAGGCGACATCTCCGCCCCCATCGTCCTGTCTGCCGTGGCCGGCTGGTCCACCGAGGTCGCGCGGATGGCCGGCGTCGAGCTCCCCATCCTTACGTATGTCCTACAGGCGTTCGTCACCGAGCCGCTCAAGCCCTTCCTCCACGTGATCCTGGTCTCGGCGACGCTCCACATCTATGTCAGCCAGACGGATCGTGGCGAGGTCTTGATCGGCGCCGAGATCGAGCCCTACACGACCTACAGCCAGCAGTCGACGGCGTCGTTCCTCGAGCAGAGCGCCCACCACACGCTGGAGCTCCTCCCCAGGCTGGCGCCAATCAAGGTGCTGCGTACGTGGGCCGGGCTTTGCGACATCACGCCGGACTACAGTCCGATCATGGGCAGGACGGAGGTCGAGGGCTTCTTCATCGACGGCGGCTGGGGGACGTATGGCTTCAAATCGGCGCCCATCTCCGGCGTCACCATGGCGGAGCTGATCACGACCGGCAAGACACCGGCGCTGATCGAACCCTTCCGGTTATCGCGCTTCTGGGAGCGCCGCCTGGTCTCGGAGCTGGCGGCCGCCGCCGTCTCACACTAAGCTCAAACGCGATGCCGGATCTGATCGTGGTGCGGCCCGAGCCGCTCTGCGCGGAGACACCGCTCGAGCATCAGGAAGGGATTCTCACGCCGATCGAACGGTTTTACGTGCGAAACAACTTCCCGATTCCAGAGCCACCAACGCACCTCACCATCGATGGCGCGGTCGCAGCGGCGATGACGCTGACTCCGGCGGAGCTGGGGCGGCTGCCGCGGCGCCGACTGGTGGCGACCCTGGAATGCGCCGGCAACGGTCGCGCCACCATGAATCCGCCGGTGCCCGGCGAGTCCTGGGGGCTGGGCGCGGTGAGCACGGCCGAATGGGAAGGCGTCTCCCTGGCGACCGTCCTGCGCCATGCCGAGCTCGCGCCCGAAGCAGTCGAGCTCGTCTTCCACGCGGCCGACGGATTCGCCCGTTCGCTTCCGATCACGGTCGCCCGGAATGAGGACATCCTGCTGGTGGACCGAATGAACGGCGCGGCGCTCACCCGCGAGCACGGATTCCCGGTTCGCCTTCTGGTCCCTGGTTGGTACGGCATGGCATCCGTCAAATGGCTCGCCCGCATCGAGGCGAGCCGCACTGCGTTCCTCGGGCATTTCCAGGTGGAGCGCTACGTGATCGGTGACCGGCCGGTGCGGGCGGTGCAACCACGCTCCCTGATCCTTGACCCGCCAGAGGGTGCGACCGTCGGTCTGACCCGAAATCTGGTGCGCGGCGTCGGCTGGACCGGCGCCGGCCGGGTGACCTCGGTCGAGGTCAGCGACGATAGCGGGCACACGTGGGCCGCGGCAGTTCTTCTTGGTTCCAGCCAGCCATACACCTGGCGTCGATGGGAATACTCCTGGGTACCGAGGCGATCCGGCGAGGCGATGCTGCTGACGAGGGCGACCGATTCAACGGGCCTGAGCCAGCCGCTCCAACCGGTCTGGAACGAACTCGGCTATTGCAATAACGGCGTGGTGCCGCGGCACGTCTTCATCGGCTCTATTGTTCGGTAGGCTCCCACAGTTCCACCTTGTTACCTTCTGGGTCAATGACCCAGCCGAACTTTCCGTATTCCGAGTCGTCGAACTTGTCCACGACGTTGCAGCCCTCTTCCCGGAGGGCCTTAAGCAGCGCGCGGAGGTCGGCCACTCGGTAGTTCACCATGAAGGAAGCGGTGCTTGGTGCAAAAGAGTCACCCTCCGCAGGCACGATGGACCAGGCCGTGGTTCCACCCATCGGCTTGCCATCCGCGTCAATCAAATCGAATGCGGCGCCTCCCCAATCTTGCACGTCGATGCCGAGGTGTCGTTTGTACCAAGCCTGCATTGCCTTTGGGTCTTTGGCTTTGAAGAAGATGCCACCAATACCGGTAACGCGGTTCATGTGTACCTCGTGGGGAAAGATGAGGAGTCGCGAGTTTGATCCTATTTTGCAATAACGCCGCGGAGAAGCCCTGGATGGCGGACGGCGTGGGCGCCGAGGCGTCCAGTGCCGCCCGCCAGCAAAATCATCGCGCGGCGCCCGAGGCGGCCGGTGTGGGCAGGACGCCGACCTGCTGCAGGAAGTTGGTGGTATCCACCACGTCCCAGTGTTCAGCCAGGCGGCCGTCCCGCAGGAGGTGGACGTCCGTCCCACGGGTGATCACCGTTTTTCCGGTGGGTTGGAACCCGAACCACGTCCCGACGTGCGTCCCACGGTTCGTCCACATCACGGCGACCTTGTCGCCCTCGGCGATCAGGTGGTCGATCGTGAACTGGGGATTGAAGGCGGCGCGGATCATGCTGATTCGCTGCTTGAGGCCTTCGACCCCCTGGCTCTGGCCAGGAAACGGATTGTGCTCGACGTGATCGGATCGCGTGATCGAATCGGCCACCTCGAGCCGTCCCTGATTGCCGACCTCCTCGTAGAAGCGCCGGACGATCTCCTTGTTCTTATTCTCCAGTTCGGACATGTTGTCTCCTCCTTGGGTTGGTGAATCGCGTACCGGTTGACGGTCTCCATAATGTGGTCTGGCTGACGCCAGGACCATGAAAGTCACTCACCGTTTCCTCACCGGAAGGGCCTTCGCCTGGGTCGAGTATGGCCACGGAGGGTAGGACCGGCAGCGCGCTCGGCGCGTCCCTGAAGCAGCATCGCCACGCCGCAGGCATGACCCAGGAGGAGCTGGCGGAACGAGCTGGAATCAGCGCCCGCACCGTCAGCGACCTCGAGCGCGGCCTCCGGAAGCTCACCCACCCGGACACCGCACGCCGCCTCGCGACCGCGCTCGAGCTGGGAGACGGCCCGCGTCGACTCTTTCAGGCACTCGCGACCGGACAAAGTTCGGCGGTGACGCCGGCACCAACCCGCCTCTCCCTGCCGATGGTCCCGACGCCGCTGATTGGTCGATCCCACGAGCTGGACGCCATCGAGAGCATCCTCCAAACTCCTGGGGTCCGGCTCCTGACGTTGACGGGGCCGGGAGGGATCGGGAAAACCCGCCTCGCGCTGGAAACGGCTCGGCGGATGGCGGCGGCCTTTCCCGACGGCGTGTTCTTTGTCTCGCTGGGGGACGTAAAAGATGCCTCACTGGTCGCCCCTGAACTGGCCAAGGCACTTGGCATCATCGAAACCCGTCCTGGATTGGAGAGCCTGCTCGCGGAGCGCCTGGCTTCGGTTCGCGCGCTGATCGTGCTCGATACCTTCGAACACCTGACGCCGGCCGCGCCCCTGGTCTACGCCCTCGTACTCAGCGGAACGGCGACGACGTTCCTGGTGACCAGCCGCAGCGCCCTCCGCGTGCGCGGGGAATACGAGTGCCCGGTTCCGCCGCTGGAGGTGCCCGCATCGGCTCACGACGCGCGTCCGGGGGACGTGAGCCGCTGGCCGGCGGTCGCGCTCTTCTGGGAGCGTGCGAAGGCGGTCCGACCCGAGCTTGAGCTCGACGAGCGAACCGCGGTCACGGTCGCGGAGATCTGTCGCAAGCTCGACGGGCTGCCATTAGCCATCGAGCTGGCCGCCGCCCGGGTCAAGCACCTGCCCCTCGAGGCGGTGCGCGATCAGCTCGACCACCGGCTGCAGTTGCTCGTGGGCGGTCCACTCGATCTTCCGCAGCGGCAACGCGCCATGCGTGACACCGTCGCGTGGAGTCACGACCTCCTGGCACCGAAGGCCCAGACGCTGTTCAGACGGCTTTCCGTCTTTGCCGGCGGATGGAGCATTGGGGCGGTAGAGGCGGTGTGCGGGTCTGCCGGCGATGTCGGGGACGCGCTCGAAGGGATCAGCACCCTGGTGGACGAGAGTCTCGTGACCGTGGTAAGGGCCGGCCGCGAGGCCCGCTACCAGATGCTCGATGTCGTCACGGAGTACGCCGCCCTTTGCCTCGATGACGCGAGCGAATCGGACGAGACCGCGCGCCGCCACGCGGTCTACTATCTGAGGCTGGCCGAAGAGGCCGAACCAAAGCTCGTCCGCTCGGACCACCGGGATTGGTTCGACCGGCTGCACACCGAGCGGGCCAATCTTCGCCGGGCCCTCGCCTGGACGATCGAGACGGGCGAGGCGGTCCTGGCCCTTCGTTTCACGGTGGCCCTCTGGCGATACTGGCGGCAACTGGGTGAGTTCGCCGAGGGTCGACGCTGGTCGGATGCGGCGCTCGGCGTTGCGGGGACGGCGCCTGACACGTTGCGTGCCAAGGCGATCTGGGCCGCTGGGGCGCTCGCCTTTCCGCAGGGCGATCATCAACGGATGGCGCAGCTGGCTGCCGAGGGGATGACGCTGGCTCGCCGGAGCGAGGACCCCATGGATCTCCGCAACCTCGTCACGATCGTGGGCATGGTCGCGATGTGCCAGAGTCGCTATGCCGAGGCGGTGGAATCATTTCGCGAAGGCCTTGCGATCTGCCGGCCCCTCGGCATGAGCTGGCAACTCGCGACCTCCTACCTCAACCTTGGCACGGCGCTCCTGCATCTTGGACGAACGGACGAGGCAGAGGCGATGCTCGACGAGGCGCTGAAACTCTACCGGGCCCTGGGCGACGCGGTCTTCACCGCGCGGGTGAACAATATGAGGGCGCAGGCAAACCTGGTCCGTGGCGACATCGAGCAAGCCAACCGGCTCGCGCGTCAGGCGCTCGAGGTTGTTGCGCAAGAGGGCGAGCGGCAGGGGATCGCCGAAGGGTTGGAGGTCCTCGGGGCCGTCGCGGCGGCGATGGCCAACGAGGATCGCGCTGCCAGGCTCACGGGTGCGGCCCGGGCGATCAGAGAGACGATCGCATCTGGGCTGGCCCAATTCGAAGTCGCGATCCCGATGGCGTTCCTCGACCGGGCGAAAGCGTTGGTCGGTGACGCTCGATGGGATGCTTCCTGGAAGACGGGTCATGCCCTGAGCGCCGACGACGCCGTCCTCGACGCGCTCGATGCGCCGATGTGAGCAACGCGCCGCGGGTGGATGCCGACCGGATGCGCGAGGACTTCGAGGCGCTCTCGAAGATCGGGGCGACCGGCGATGGCGGCGTCAATCGGCCGACGTTCAGCGACGCGCATTTCGCCGCACGCGACTGGTTCCTTCAGCGGGGCGCGGCAGCGGGGCTCGACACCCACCAGGACGCGGCCGGCAACCATTCGGTTATCTTTCGCCCTCGCGGCCGCCGCGACATTCCCGTGCTGTTACTCGGCTCGCACCTCGACTCGGTCCCGATGGGAGGCCGCTATGACGGGGCGATCGGGGTCGTGGCGGCGCTGCATGTTTTGCTCGCCATCAAGGCGTCGGGCACCGAGCTGCCGTTTGCGCTCGAGGCGATCGACTTCACTGACGAGGAAGGAACCCTCCTCGGGCTGCTCGGCAGTGAGGCACTCGCCGGCACCCTCACGACCGAATCGCTGCAGTCGCCGCGCGGCGGACGCGAGGCGCTCCTCGCCGGGTTGAAGCGGGCCGGGCTGCGGGAAGACCGGCTGCACGAGGCCCGTCGAGATCCAACTACCCTCGCCGGCTACCTCGAGCTCCATATCGAGCAGGGACCGCGGCTCGAGCGTACGGGCGTCCCGATTGGCGTCGTCACGCGAATCGTCGGATCGCGTTCGTTTCAGATCGTCCTGCGTGGCCTTGGCGGCCACGCCGGCACGATGCCGATGGACGGCCGGCGCGATGCCGCGGTCGCGGCCGCCCGCGTCATCATCGCCGCGCGCGAGATTGTTGTTCGTGAGTTTCCCCAGTCCGTCATCACGGTCGGAGACGTGCACCTCGAGCCCGGCGCATTTAACGTCGTACCTGGGGTGGCGCGATTATCGCTCGAGTTCCGGTCGCAAGACGACGCCGTGCTGGACCGAATCGAGAGCGCGATCTTCAGGCGCTTTCGCGCCGACGCCGAGGCGAACGGTATCGAGCTGGAAGTCAGTCAAGTTGCCCGGTGGCCGGCGACTGCCCTCGATCCGACCGCGAGCGACGCGATCGAGCGGGCGGCGCTCTCACTGCAGCTGACCACGACCCGGCTTCCGTCCGGCGCTGGTCACGACGCCCAGGCGCTCGCACCAGTCGCGCCGAGCGGGATGATCTTCGTGCCGTCGGTCGGCGGCGTCAGCCACGGCCCGCGCGAGCACACCGAATGGGACGACATCGTCAACGGCGCCAACGTGCTCCTCGGGGCCGTGCAGCATTGGCCGACCAGGACTCGATGACCCGATCGAGCGGCGTGACCGGGAGCAGATGACCCCGCCGTGACAGTTGAGATCGTGTACGAAACCCACTCGATCAGCACGGACAACGAGCGCGGCATCGCTACCGGCTGGCTCGCGGGTTCCTTATCAGATACCGGCAGGCAGCTCGCGAGGGAGCTGGGAGCCCGCCGGCGAGGCGATAACATCGCGGCGATCTTCACCTCCGATCTTGGCCGCGCCGTCGAAACGTGCGAGATTGCCTTCGCCGACTCTGGCATTCCGCTCTACCAGGATGCGCGTCTGCGTGAGTGCAATTACGGTGCGCTGAACGGCATGCCTGTTGTGAAACTAGAGGCCGAGCGATCGCGACGCATCCACGAGCCGTTTCCAGACGGTGAGAGTTACATGGAGGTGGTCGAGCGGGTTCGCGATTTCCTGAGCGATGTCTCGCGAGAGTGGGACGGCAAGCGCATCCTGGTCGTCGGACACGCGGCCACCCGCTGGGCGTTGCAACATCTTCTGTGCGGTATCGCGCTCGACGACCTTGTCAACGCATCATTTAGCTGGCAAGAAGGCTGGCTTTTCGCTCTCCGCTCCCCTGATGAGCGTGGGCTTTGAGCATCACGCGACAGGTCCCTCCTCGCCAGCTTGACACCGATTGCTAGGGGCTGCGACATGAACGCGGCGGTCGGCTCCCGGCTTCGCCCCGTTGAAACGGGTCGTCGACCCCGACCACTCAACGTCGTCGGACCACTCGAGCGTCGGCCCGCTCCCCCTGGCAGCTGAATTGAGATGAGGACCGGCATCGGATTGCCCGCCGCTGCACCGGCCGTCGACGCCGGGTTACGAACGATCCGATCAGTCAGCTTAGCTTGCGATGCGGCCGCATTCTCAGGAGCACGGGCTACGCTGCGCTTATAGAATGCCCGGCCCCTCGCAGGGCCTCGTCTAGGCCGTGAGCGTCTTTTAGGGCGATCCTACTCGAAGCAAAAATTCGTTCCCTTCTGGGTCGGTTAGCACGACCGAACCGCCTGGCGTCACCGCTCGCCGATCGTCAACGATCGTTGCTCCGACGGCTAGGAGCCTATTGAGCTCTACTTCCTGATCTCGGTCGACAGCCATAAGGTCTAGGTGCACGCGGTTCTTAGCCACCTTATTCTCAGGCACGCTCACGAAAACAAGCCGAGGCCGGCGGCGAACTTACAACCAGGTCCCGGCCCCTTAGCGACCGAGTGTTACCTATATCTAATGCCGGCTTGCCTGAAGCAGCCTCCTGATCATTGCCGGAGGGGCGCTCATCGGAGTGGTCCGCTGACTGCGCAGTGCTCAGCGCAGAGTGCGCCGCCCGATTGCGGGCTTCGCGAGTCGTGCGCGCTGCTCGACGGTCTCCATCGCCGACGCGACCGCCCTCAGGTCGGCGGCAGATAGGGCGGAGCCGAAATAATCATTGATCCCCTTCGCATAGGTCGGCCAAGCGCGCCGTAGCGCCTGCCGTCCAGCGGCGGTGAGAACCACAACCGTGCCGCGCCCATCGCCATCGAGGCGCTCGCGCCGGATCAAGCCCAGGGCTTCCAGCCGGTCGACCAGCCGGGTGGCATTGCTTCGGGTTAGCAGCAGCATTTCGGCGAGGTCCATCATGCGCAACTGGCGATCGGGTGAGAACTGGATCGCGACGAGCAGGTCGTACCACTCGAGCGAAATGAGCCCGCGTTCCTCCAGGTCGGCTTCAATCCGGCCGACGGCCGCCGCGTGGGCCTGCAGGAAATTGCGCCAGGCGGTCAATGCCAGGCTGGAGACGAGGTCGGCCACGGCGGCGTCATCGTAGCATAAAGTTGCACTTTGCAACGACCTAGCTGTATGCTCCTATCAGCGGATCATTGCATGTTGCAACTAGTCCGAGGAGGTCAACATGGTGTTAGCGATATCACCGACGCGGCTCGTGGGCGGAAAGCTGGTGCCGGCGGCAGGGACCTGGGAGGTCGACCCTGGCCACACGATGGTTGCCTTCGAAGGCACGCACCTCATGGTCAGCAGGATCCGGGGAACGTTCAGCCGGTTTTCCGGTCACCTGGACGTTGCCGATAACCCAGAAGATTCGCATGCTGAACTCGCGATCGAAGCAGCGAGCGTAGAGTCTGGATTCAAGGACCGCGACGACCATCTACGCAGCCCCGATTGGTTCGATGTCGGCCGCTATCCGATGATCCGGTTCGAAAGCGGCTCGATCCAGCTTGTCGCGGGGAACCATTGGAAGGCCGGCGGCAACCTGACCATACGAGAGCTCACCAGACAGATCGACGTCGATATCGAGTTCGAGGGTGGGACCGTGGATCCGTGGGGTAACCACAAAATCGGCGCCGTCATCACAGCAGCCGTCAACCGCAAAGACTTCGGTCTGACTTGGAATATGCCGTTGGCAGCCGGAGGCCTGCTGGTTGGCAATGAAATCAGGCTGACGGTCGCCGTCGAGGCAATCTACCGAGGATCAAAAATGGTGAGCGTGCGCCAGAGCGGTCTTGATACCACCGGGGTCGCTATGCCATCCTTGAAAGAAATGCAGCCTGCTCCGGTTCCTCACCAGACTGGACCGCTCTATGGGACGACATCGTTAACGGCGCCAACGTGCTACTCGGGACCGTGCACAACTGGCTCAACTCGGCTCGGTGATCCGTGCTAGCGTCGATGGGTGCCCGCGTTCCTGCCTCCGGTCCCAGCTGGCCAGCCATCGGCTGCGGCACGCACCGTTCTCCAGGAAGTCTTCGGCCTGCCTGAGTTCCGGCCCGGGCAAGGCGAGGTCGTTGCCGCGGCCGAATCGGGGGCCGATGTCCTGTTCGTCGCCCCGACCGGGTCGGGAAAGAGCATTGCCTACTGGGTGCCCGGCATCGTCGAGGGCGGTCTGACGATCGTGGTTTCGCCGCTGATCGCCCTGATGGTCGACCAGGTGGCGCGGCTGACCCAGGTGGGCGTGCCCTCGGCCTGCGTCCACAGCCAGATGACGGCCGAGGAACGTCGTGAGGCGATGACCCGGGCGTCAGCCGGCGAGCTGCGCTTCCTGTACCTGGCGCCGGAGCGGATCGGCGCGAGCGGCTTTCTCGAAGCCCTGGGGCGGCTGACGGTGTCGCGTTTTGTCATCGACGAGGCCCACTGCATCTCGAGCTGGGGACACGACTTTCGCCCCGACTACCGCCGGCTGGGCGACGCCATCGCCGCTTGCGGCAAGCCGCCGGTCGGCGCTTTCACGGCGACCGCGACGCCTCGGGTGCGGCTCGACATCATCGCCAGCCTGGGCCTGCGCGAGCCGGTGGGGAAGGTCACCGGCTTTGTCCGGGAGAACCTCACGATGTCGGTCGTGCGCTGCCGCGGCAAGGCGGACAAGCGTGATAGGTTGCTGGCGCGCATCCGTCCGGGCGACGGCCGGTCGCTCGTGTACTGCGGCACCCGGAAGACGGCGATGGAGGTTTCGGCTCTCCTCTCGGATGCGGGCATCGCCGCGGCCTCGTACCACGGCGCGCTGGATGGCGACGAGCGCCAGGATGTCTACGAGGAGTTCGCCGCAGGCCGCCTCAAGGTCATCGTCGCCACCTCGGCCTTCGGCATGGGTGTCGACTTCCCCAACATCCGCCAGGTGATCCACTATGACTTCCCGGGCAGCCTCGAGGAGTACTACCAGCAGGCCGGCCGCGCCGGCCGCGACGGCCAGCCCTCGGAATGCATCCTGCTGTACAGCGCCCAGGATCGCCAGCTGCAGGAGTTCTTCATCGAGCAGGCATACCCTGATCGCGACACCGTCCGTGCCGTCTACCGGGAGATGCTTCGCGATGGCAGCGGCTGGACCGGCAACTGGAAGTCGCGGCTGCCCGCGATCGATGCTGGCGCCATCCGCGCCGCCGTTGCCTTGCTCGCGCGCGCCGGCGTCGTTGAACCCGACGGTGGCATCCGCAAGCTGACCGGCGCTCCGGTCGACTTCGACGAGCAGGCGCAGCTCAAGGAACACGCCTATGCGCGCGTCAACCAGGTCATGGATTACGCCCGTTCGCGGGGCTGCCGCCATGCCCGGATCGCGGACTATTTCGGCGAGGAGGGGGTACCGCGGACCTGCAGCTCCTGCGACAACTGCCTCGACCCGCGGAGCATCGAGACGCTCACCGTCGCGGGACCGGACGTGGAAGCCGCGGTCGCATGTGTCGCCCGCTTCGAGGGGCACCTGGGCGCGGCGCGCATCGCCTTGATCCTGCGCGGACAGCTCGACGCCTGGGCGACGTCGAAGCCATGGGTCCGGGAGCTCGCCTTTTTCGGGGCGCTGAGGGACTGGGACGTGGAGCGCATCCGGGACCTGGTCTCCACGCTGGTGGAGCTGGGCCTGATCGTCCGCGGGCACGGCGAGAAGCCGACGATGTCGGTCACACGGACCGGCCGAGCCCTGCTGGCGGGGGAGCAATCGCTGACGGTCGAACTCGAGGTCGGGCCGTCTCGACCCGCCCCCAAGCAGAGCCGCTTGTCGAAAGGCCGCACCGCCGGCGACCTCACCGACGAGGCGTTGGTGCGTTTTGATGCCCTCCGTCAGTGGCGCCTCGCCACCGCCAGGCAGGCTGAGATGCCGCCGTACCTGATCTTCCACGACAAGACCCTGGCCGAGATCGCGCGGACCCGACCGGCGTCGATCGCGGACCTGAGCGCGGTTCCCGGCGTCGGTCCCGCCAAGCTGGAGCGCTACGGCGCCGCCGTGCTGGCGGCCATAAAGGAAGGCTGAGGCCTCAGCCCGCGGAGGCGTCGTTCGGACGAGGGGCGATTACTAACGGGGCGGCCCCGAGGACAACAGAACTCTGGATGGATTCTTAACAGCGGCCGTGGAGCAATCCCTGTGTGGCAACTAGATCAGCGGGTCGAATCCGCCACGGGCTACCACTTAATCCAGGAACTTTCGCCTGGCCTAGCCCGTTGTACAGTCGATGCGTAAGGCCTCCATCGGTCTTGCCGGACTCGCGGTGGCTGCCATCCTCGTCTTTGCCGCGGTTCGATTACTGCATCCGGCCATCGGCCCGTCGGTGCAGGGCGTCTCGGCGGAACGGCTCTCGCACTATGGGATTGTGATGCTCAATCCGTTTCCCTGGGACTTACCCAAGGTCACGGCAGGCCAGGCGCAGCAAACCGCATTGAAGCAGCAGCCGGGCGGTACTGTACTCAAAACCGTCCTGGCCGAAGTCGTTCTGACAAATCCGTCGACTAGCAAGCCACGCCTTTGTTGGGTGGTCAGCATGCCCGGGTCCCTCATTGCGTCGCATGGACCGCCGGGCAGTCGGAAATTTACGGCCACCTGGTACATCACCCTGATCGATGCCCATTCGGGCGAGTTCATACAAGGCTCGGCGGGCAACTAAACTCTTCCGCGGCAAGCCCCTTCATCGGCGGGCGAACTCATCTGTTCGATAGTGTCCGCCAGCGCTACGACCAATCTCAGGCCCTGGTGGGCTCGCTCCATCTAACTGCCCATTGGGCACTTGAACGGCGGAGGCGCCGTCGCCGGTTCAGGGGATGCAAACGGTCCAGCCGTAGTCAGGTAAAGAGTGATGTGACCCGAAGTCGTGTCGCCAAGTCGACCGCCGCCGGCCAGTCGACCCGGTGGGACCACATACATGTCAAATGCCGCGTCCTTAGATGGCTCGGCGGCAAGCGTTAGCGTCACCGACGTTCCGCAGGGCACCACAATTGCAGGTCCTCTAATTTCTGCAAGCGTCGCGGGCGCCAATTTCCCGGCCTCAACAATGAGTGCCGCGCCGGACGGCGCCACGTCCGCATTGACTACGCGTATCTCGAAGCCGGTCGACTTGGTCGGCGTCCCACAGGAGGCGGATGCCAACATCAAGACGCCGCCTAGGAGAAGTCGCAGGGTCTTGGCCAATTGCATGATTCGGATCGGAGCCTCTTACTACTCAAACTCCGCCCGCTGTCCGTTCCTGCATGGAGTCTGGAGCGCTGGGTGGTAGTTAAGGCCGCCCGGGCTGCCGTCAGCATTTTCGCTAGACCTCATCGCGGCCTAGAACAAGTGGTCCGAGACGCTTTCCTCGCGGCTTTCGGAACTCAGCGGCAGTCCATTGTTCGAATGGTGTCTGGGCTATAAGCTTGAGCGTACAGTGCCGTGAACACGGCTTTCGATCATCCGGTTTAGCACTTCCTGCTTTACCGGATCGTTGGGAGGGATAACGATCGTTTACGACTACATCGTGGTTGGTGCTGGCTCCTCCGGGGCTGCGCTCGCTGGCCGACTTTCGGAGCTACCGACCAGGTCGGTTCTTCTCTTGGAGGCGGGTCCAAATTACCGATCGGCTGACGCTCCCAAAGAGATGCGCGGACCCAACTCTCTGGCGCTCATGGATATAGAGCGGTTCAACCAGTTCTGGTGGACGAGCACCATGGCGCGGCTGACAACCGTTCAAGAGCCAACTCCCTACGGACGAGGCAAGGGAGTAGGCGGATGCTCAGCGGTCAATGTCCAGGTGGCGATTCGGGGAATGCCTGAGGACTACGACCTCTGGGCCGCACAGGGCTGTACCGGGTGGTCGGGAGCAGAGGTCCTGCCTACGTTCATGCGGCTCGAGGACGACTTCGACTTCGGCAATGCTCCCTTTCACGGCCGAGGTGGTCCGCTACCGATCATTCGGCCCCCCAAGGCTCAATGGGGAACGGTCGATGTCGCTCTCGGAGAGGCTGCGGTGGACTTAGGCTACGGCTGGGCTGAGGACCACAACGCACCCGGAACGACGGGCGTCTCTCCAGCGGCCCACAACAGTCGCGACGGACTACGGGTTTCCACCAACGATGCCTATCTCGAGCCCGCCCGCGACCGGGCCAATCTCACGATCCTCGGTGATTGCCTGGTGGATCGGGTCTTGTTCGATGGCCTGAAATGTACGGGGGTACGGGCGCGCACCCCGACGGGATGGACGACCTTCGAAAGCCCTGAAGTGATCCTCTGTGCGGGGTTCGCCTACTCGCCAGCGATCCTTCTCCGTTCGGGGATCGGACCTGCAACTCAACTCAAGGAGCGAGGAATTCCGATCGTTCAAGACCTCGCTGGAGTGGGCTCAAATCTTCAAGACCATCCGGCCATTGACCTTGCGCTCCGGCTCAAGGAGGGATTCCCGGTCGTCGACGACACAAAATATCCGCTGAACTGCCTCGTGCGCTTCAGTTCAAAGCAGGGCAACGCCGGCGCCAACGATATGGGGTTCGGCTCCTTCAATCTTTACCTGCCGGCGGAGGATGGTCACGCGCGAGGGATCTTCTTCGTCACCCTCTTTCAGGCTTTTTCACAAGGGCACGTTCGATTGGTTTCCCGGGACCCCGAAGTCGATCCTGAAATCGAGATGAGGTTGTTAAGCGACCAGCGGGATCTCGTCCGGATGCGAGAGGGCCTGAGGCGTCTGCTCGAGCTCGGCGAGCATCCTGCTGTTCGCGAGGTTGCCGAGGACGTGCGGATTGACGAAAATGTGGCTTCCCTGGCCGACTTGCCGGTCGGGCCCGCCCTGGACAGTTGGCTCCTGGCCAAGTGCGGCACCATCGGGCATCCGGTGGGGACCTGCAGGATGGGATCGTCGCAGGACCCGGGATCCGTTGTCGATCCCGATTGCCGAGTCATCGGTGTGCAGGGCTTGCGAGTTGTCGACGCCTCGATCATGCCTACCGCGCCCCGCGCCAACAACCATTTGAGCTGTGTGATGATCGCGGAGCACGCATTTGCTCGCCTTTCAAATGGGTGATCGGTCCGCGATATCTTTGAGGCCATCCCATTCGCAGCACCGTCAACCTTCAAACACCGACCAGCAGATCTCGTTGCGCAACCGCTGATCGTCTAGAACGAGTTCGCGAATCGCATCCGGCAGATGTTCGCGCTGCCAACGGCACTCGAGCCGTCCGGCGCGCTCAGTCTCGCCTGCGGGAGCCGCCGCACGCGCTGCCTTGATCGCGTAGGCCGCAGCACCGAGCTCGTGTGCAGCGACATGCGCGACGACTGCGGCCTGGCCAGCCGCGAATGCTGCGTGACGAGCCGCCCCGCTCAACACTCTGGCCGCAGCCATGGCATGGCCGCCGGCCGCACGGGACTGGGACATCGTGATTTGGCCTCGCACCCATGCCCGAATCTGTTCGATCGCCTGGCGAGGACGAGGGTCCGACGGCTGCTCCGACTCGAAAAGGGGCAGCACATGCTCGGCGCACAGGGCCGCCCACAGAGCGAGGAGCCGATGGTCGGAGTCCGTGAGGCTCCCCCCGCGGCGAATGGTGATGAACCGGGGGTCGCGGTCCCTGGGCAGGATCACGGCTCTACTTTCAACTTATACCTGAGCCGGGGGCTTGCCGCAAGCCCCGGGTGCGCACCTACAATCCGTGGGCTGTGCAGGTGCTGCTGTCCACGATCGGGTCGCGTGGCGACGTCCAACCCCTGGTAGCGCTGGCGTCGGAGTTGAGGGCTCTCGGTCAGGACGTTCGCCTGTGCGTGCCGCCCGACTTCCGCGACTGGATCGAGAGCCTCGGATTCGCGGTCGTGCCGATCGGACCCGAGCTGCGCTCGACCGCCTCAGCCAGTGTGGCCCGTCCCACCGCGGAGCAGTGGCGCCAGCTGGTCGAAGGCACGGTCGCCACCCAGTTCTCGACGATCGCCGAAGCCGCCCGGGGCTGCGATGTGATCCTGGCGGGCGGCGCCCTGAATATCGCCGCTCGCTCGATCGCCGAGGCGATGGGCATCGGTTACGTCTACGCGAGCTACTGCCCGATCAGCCTGCCGTCGCCACACCATGCGCCACCACCGGTCGCACGGGCACTCCAGACGCCCACTCAAGAGGGGATCGACAATCTGACCCTCTGGGCCAAGGACGCGGAGCATTGGAACGGCTTGTTTGGCCCCGCATTCAATGCCCATCGGGCAGCAATCGGGCTGGCCCCGATCGCTGAGGGGCGAGACTACATCTTCACTGACCGGCCGTGGCTGGCTGCCGACCCGACATTGGCGCCGTGGCCTGGGGCGGCGCAAGAAGAGGTGGTGCAATCGGGGGCCTGGATCCTGCCGGATGCGCGATCGCTGCCTCCCGATCTGGTTACGTTCCTCGAGGCCGGCGAAGCGCCCATCTATTTCGGCTTCGGCAGCATCCGCGCTCTGGAAGGCCTGGCGCAGGCGATGATCCAGTCGGCCCGCACGCTCGGCCGCCGGGCCATCGTGTCTCGGGGGTGGGCGGACCTGTCACTGGTCGACGACCAATCCGATTGCCTGTCCATCGGCGAAGTCAACCAGCAGGCGCTCTTCAAACGGGTCGGCGCCGTCGTTCACCATGGCGGGGCCGGCACCACCACAGCTGCCGCAAGAGCCGGAGCAGTCCAGGTCGTTATTCCGCAGCACTACGACCAGTTCTACTGGGCCGGTCGCGTCGAGCATCTCGGGATCGGAACCGCGCACCCGCCGGTCGCGCCGACCGCCGCCTCGCTGACGACGGCTCTCCGTCACACCCTCCAACCCGAGTTGGCGGCCCGTGCCGCGGTCATCGCCGCTGCGATACGAACCGACGGCACCAGAACTGCCGCCCACGGGTTGATGAAGGGCACCCGGAAAGAGGGCGACACGTCCCACGGGAACCTCTAGGGCTCTTGACGCGGCGATAGAAACCACTTCTTGCGAGCCATGGCGCCCATCGCGTCCTCCAGCTCAGCCGCCATGCGCGCGATAACCTGCCCGGCCGGCACGCCGTGGTCGATCAGCTCGTAAGCCTGACCGGCCCAGAGATTGATCAGGTCCGCATTGCCGCTGGCGCGGGCAGCGGCACGCATCGGCGCCGTGAGGTAGTGGACCTGCGGGTATGCCGCGGGAGCCGCAGCGCTGTTGCGTTGCATAAAGCCGTTGGCAATGCCGCGGGCTCGCTTGCCGCTGAAGGCACGGGTAAGCGCGGTTTGGCCGTGCGTGCGAAGCCGCTCGCGATGGGGCGGCGAGGTTCCCGCCTCGAGCGTGTCCAGGAATGCGCTGCCGACCTGCGCGGCGCGAGCGCCCGCGACCAGCACGGCGGCGATCGAATACCCGTCACAGAGACCTCCCGCCGCGACGAGGGGTAGCCTGACTCGCTTCGAGACCAGCCGGATCAGCGCCAGGAGGCCGACCTCCCCGACCCCATCCTTGTCGACAAAGCTGGCGCGATGACCGCCTGCCTCGAAGCCCTGGACGACCAGCGCGTCCGCGCCCGCGTCAGCGGCACGCTCCGCCTCGTCGGCCTCGGTGACCGTGACCCAGACCTCAATCGCGCGGCGGCGCAACTCGTTGATTACGTCGCGTTCGGGGCAGCCGAAGGTGAAGGAGACCACCGCCGGCTGCGCGCCAAGAACCACCTCGAGCTTGGGCTGCCAATCGTCATCGGACCACCTGGGTTCGCCCGGCTCGGCGTTGATGGCGGACGCTTCAATCCGGATGCGTTCTCGGTACGAGCGCAAATCGGCCGCCTCAGACGAATTCGGCCCAGGGACGAACAGGTTGACGCCGATGGGCGTGGTGCCTGCGCGCCGGACGCGACCGATATCGTCGGCAAGCTGGTCCGCGGTTAGGTAGCCAGCAGCAAGAAATCCCAGCGCACCGGCTCGGCCGGCGGCGATGGTCAGCTCCGGGGTGGACGCTCCACCGGAAAGCGGCGCCTGCACGATGGGAAGCCGCAGCCTCTCCAACACCGGGGGCATTCCTGACATCATCGGCTAGGTCTGCCGCCCTGCGCTTAGCCTTGTAAATGCCCGGCGCAGGCGCTCGGCCCCGCGCCTGATGTCGTCGAAGCTCGCCGAGTAGCTCAGACGCAGGTAGCCCTCTCCCGCCGGGCCGTATTCCGTGCCACTGCGGACGGCCACCCCTTCCGTCAGAAGGAGCTTCGTGAGGTTGGCGGAATTGATCGGCCTCTGGAATTTGAAGCCGACGTACAGATAGAAGGCGCCTTCCGGTGGTATCGGCTGAAGTCCCGGCGTGCCGGCCAACCCCTCGAGCAGCGCGTGGCGTCGCGCATCGTATCCGGCGATCATCTCGTTGACCGGCTCGGTCGGCCCTTGCAGCGCGGCGATCCCGGCCCGCTGGGCCGGCCAGTTGACGCCCGCGACGATGTTGCTGTGGATGACCTGGGCGGGGCGAAGCACGTCGGGCGGCGCAATCAGATACCCGAGACGCCAGCCCGTCATCGCGTAGGTTTTCGAGAATCCATTTACGTAGAGCAATCGCTCGGCCAGCTCCGGGATGGCGAGGCATGACGTGAACGTCCCGGTAAACACCAGCTCGTCGTAGATTTCGTCGGCAAGGACAAGGAGGTCGTTCGAGACGGCCACCTCGGCAATGCCGCGCAGCTCGGTTTCATCGAAGACGACCCCGGTTGGGTTCACCGGGTTGTTGATGATCACCATCCGGGTTCGATCCGTAACCGCTCGACGCAGCTGCTCCAGGTCGGGCCGCCGCTCCGCGGTCATCGCCGCGTAAACCGGCTTCGCGCCGATCTGGTTCAGGAGGGTTGCGTAGAGCGAGTAGATCGGGTCGAAGAGGATGACCTCATCGCCGGGATCGAGCACCGCGCTGAAGGCGCAAAAGATCGCCTCCGTCGACCCGGCGGTGACGAGCACATCGGCCGAATCGATTGGATGCGTCGCTCGGGCGGAGGCTCGTGCCGCGATCGCGCGTCGGAGCTCGGGATCGCCGGACGAGGGCGGATAGTTGGTGTAGCCCTCGGCCATCGCCGCGGTCGCGGCCGCGATGATGTGTGCCGGCGTCCGAAAGCAAGGATCGCCGACATGCAATCGTGCGATCTCGCGGTCGGTCGGAATCTCGATCCCGGCGGTGCGCTCAGGACTGAATGCGCGCTGTGCCGCCTGGCTCGCCGACGTAATCGGGCGGGTCATGTGCCTCAAGAGGCTACCGAACCTCCGTCTCGGACGGGAGCCGTAGGGTGCCGAAGAGCCGCAGGAATGTCAGGCCGGCGAGCAAGTAGAAGGCGGCGCTGACGGAGAACGCCAGCTGGTACCCGCCGCGCACCTGCAGGAAGCCACTGACCAGCGGTCCGATCCCGCCGACGCCGATGCCACTGACCACCGCCTGGGCCGTGGCGAGCCGGGCGCGCTGGCTCCCCTCGACGTACTCCATGCCGAACACCTGGCCCAGCGGGCCTTGCAGATTGAGCGCCAGCTGACGCACGTACATGACGATGACCGCGATGGGCAGAACCATCAGGAAGGCCAGCGAAAGTACCAGCGGCGATCCAATGACCTGAGCAAGACCGATGGTCCGGGTGATCCCCAGCCGCCGGCTGACGGCGGGTGCCGCAAGGGTGACCACCACGGTGAGGGCGGCCCCAATCGCCAGGATGACGCCGATGGGACCTGGCGTCAGACCGAACCGCTGGGCCAGGTACAGCTGAACGAAATTCAGATACATGCCGGCCGCGATCCCAAGAATGAGGCTCGGAAGCAGGATGCGGCCGAAGCGCGCCAGGTCGACCTGAAGCATTTGGCGCACCGGGATCATGGCAACGGGCTTCAGGTCGGCCTTCCGGACCAGCTGGAGCAGAAAGGGCAGGCTCAGAAACGCGAGAACCGTCGTCGGCACGAACGCCGCTCGGAGGGCGGCTGCCGACGCACTGGAGGCGTGGATCATCCTCGCCGCCGCCTCGGGAATGATGCCCCCGACCACGTCGCCGATCAGGGTGGCGAGCCACCCGAGCGACTGGTTGAACGAGAACACGGCCACCCGTTCGGTCTGGCTGCTCAGTTGCGTGAGCAGCGGACTGCCGAGCACCCCGAGAACGATCACGGCCAGCGCGAAGGCCCCGGCGGCGAGCACGGCGAGCAATGGGGTTTGAACGATCGCCAGCATCAACGACGCCACCACGGCAAGGCCCCCGCCACCGAGCAAGAAGACGCGGTACCCGAGCCGGTCCGCCATCGCGGCAGCCGGCAGGCCGACGAGCAGCAGCGCAATCGCCGGAAGCGAGTTGAAGAGTCCGATGACCTCGTTGGAGAACCCCAGCGCGCTCATGTAGAGGTTGAAGACCAGGTTGAAGATGGCGAAGGCGGTCGAGAGCAAGAGCGAGAAGGCCAGGAACTGTCGGGCAGCGGGGCTGAAGCCGCCAACGCGGGCGAGCACGCGGCGGGAGGCTGCCCGTGCAAGCATCATCAGAGGCTAGCGGACGATCGCTATCATCGACGACGTGAGCGACGCGCCGACTGGTCAACGGCTCGTCGGCTTCAGCCTGGATCCCCGGCAAGCGCTCGCGCCTGCTGATGAGCTGCGCCTGGTCCGTCTCGCGGCGGAGCTTGGCTATCAGTCGGCCTGGACGCCGGCTGGTCCCGACGCCAGCGCCTTCGAGAGCTGCCTCAACTGGTTCAAGGCCACGGGGCTCCGGACGGGAATCGCGGTGGCGCCCGCATCGGGTCAGCCGGCCGCCTTCTATGCGGAGCATGCCAGGCGGGTCTGGGAGGAAACGAAAGGCACCTTCGTGCTCGGGGTGGGCAGCGGCGAGATGCCGCACGCGGTCGAGGGGATGCGCCGCTACATCGGCGAATTACGCTTGCTCCTCCCTCCTGAACAACCTATCTATGTCGCCGCGCTCGGGCCGCGCATGCTCGACCTGGCCGGGGAGATCGCCGACGGTGTGGCGCTGAACTGGTGCACGCCGTCGCAGGTGGCGTGGTCGCGGTCGGAGGTCGAGAACGCGGCGCGCAAGGCCGGTCGCCAGGCGCCACCGCTGATGGAGTACATCCGGACCTCGGTCGATCCCGACCGGGTGCTGGCAGAACGGACGCTCGTGGCGGCCGCGCATGTGTACTCGAAGGGCAGGCCAGCGTACCGCAAGCACTTCGAGCGGATGGGTATCCCAGAAGGTTCGGTCGGCGCCGCGGGACGGCCGGGCGAGGTGCGGCAACAGTTCGAGCGGCTGGCGAAAGGGCTCGACGAGGCCATCGTCCGAGTCCTGGTCACACATCCGGGCGACGCCAAGTCGGCTGAGCTCACCCTCCGGGAGTGTGCGCCCAGGCGCTGATCGCCCGCCCGGATTCTAAGCCGGCTTCTGGCTCGGGCTGTTCCGCGTCTGAATCAGTTCACGCAAGCGCGCTATTTCATCGAGGCCGTACGTATAGCCAATCGACTGCAGCCACGCCTCATAGCTGTCCAAAATCGGAAGTGCCTCAGTGCTTCGGCCTCGGCTCACGAGGAAGCGAGCGAAGCTGAACTCGATGTGCTGGCTTACCGGTCCCAGCGAAGCGCCCATCTTCTTGACAGCCTCGATGGCGGTTGCGTAGGCGGCATCGGCGTCGTCATCCCGGCCCTGGGCGGCACGAAGCTCAGCCAGGGCGCAATGACTCTCAGCCACCGCACTGCCGTCATCCGGTCTGGCGAGCTCGAAGGCGCGGGTGACGTATCGCTCGCCAACGAGGAGATCGCCCTGGCGAACGGCGGTGATGGCTCGACGGGCACACAATTCGCATCGATGCCAGCGCTCGCCACTCGCTTCGCTCAGCTTGATTGCCTCGTCGAACAGGCGGCCGGCCTCAGCGAGCCGGCCGACGTTCAGAAGGACCGTCGCCGCCTGTCGCTCCATCAGAATCACATCCCACACCTCATCGACTCGCGCCGCAATCGCATCCTCCAGACACTTGAGGGCTTCCGCGACGCGGCCGGACATTGCGTCGATGCCGGCGATTGCGGCCGTCAGCTCAGCGGACACACGGGAGCCCGCCTGTTCCGTCAAGCGCTGGGCCTCATTTGCGATCGCGCGGATGTCGGGATAGCCCGCCTCTCGCCCCAAGTAGGCGAGCATCGACATCCAGGATGCGGCGCGCGCGTATTCGTTGAGGCTAGCCGCCACGGTAGCCAGGGGACGGCAGAGGTCGATAGCGGCCACGGGGTCCGATGCAAAGCTGCTCGAGAAGGTTTCCAGCCAGGTCGCTTCGAGCTCGCCAACGCGATCCCCCGTGCTGCGGAACAGGCGTGCAGCCTCTTGAGCCTGGACTTGAGTATCGGCTTGTGGCACATACCCCTCGCGTCGAAGGCTGATACGAGCGAGACACAGGTAGGCAGCGGCGGCCAGTTCCGGTGAGCCTTCGCCGTGTTGGATGACGTCACGAGCGGCGCCAACCGCAGCGTCGTAGGCGTCCACGCTGACCAGTTGCTCGGCCTCGAGGAGCCGCAGGCGGAGTCGTTGCGGGTCGCTCGGTTGCCTGTCCAGTGCCTCCAGCGGGCGGCGCGCGGCCGAGAGGCGATCCGCAAGCACTGCCCAGTCGTTGAGTGAGCGCGCCCGTTCTGCCGCCAGCAAGTTCCACGAAACCGCGCGCTCGGCTCGAGCGCCTATCACGTCGCCGGCCAGCCGCATCTCGACGGAAAGTGTGAAGGCCTCGTTGGCATGGTGGGCGATGAGATCGGCATACTCTCCGCGGCGATCGCGGGACGCCTTTTCGATCAGGGACGCGAACCGATCGTGCAGCAGGGCGCGCTCGGCCTTCGCGAGGCCCCCATAGGCCACATCACGGACCAGAAGATGCTTGAATCGCAGAGCGCCGTCAGGCGATCCGGGCGCCTGGACCACGAGGCTTTTCTGCAGCAGGCCGTCCAGCGCCCGACTGACATCGAGCTCCGGGCACAGGCCTGCCACCTCCTCGTCGCTGAATTGCTCACCGACGACACTGGCCGCCTGAAGGGTCCTCTTCTCGGCTTCCGCCAAGGAATCGAGGCGCGCCGCCAGCAGTGCATAGATCGTTTCTGGGATCCGGATCGATTCCTCCCAGCCGTTCTCCCGCTCTCGGCCCTCGTTGATTAGCCGACCCTCGTCCATCAACATGCCCAGGAACTCCTCACAGAACAGCGGGTTCCCACCTGACCGCTCCACCAGGCGCTGTCGTAAGCGAGGCGAGATCTCCTCGAGCTCGAGGAGTTGGGAGATCAAGGTGGAGGTGTTTGCCGGACTCAAGGCGTTGAGGCCAATCTCGACCCCGTGGTCCCTGCCGGTCGCCCAGCGTGGGTGAGCGTCAAGAAACTCGGGCCTGGCCAAACATACCCAGAGGACCGGGACCCCCGCTACCCGGAGCGTCACGTGGTCGATGAGGTCGAACGCGGCCGGCTCGGCCCATTGCAAATCGTCGATGACCACTATCGCCGGCTTTTCGCGGGCGAGCGCCTCAACGTAGCGCCTCATTGCCCACGCGAACTCGGCGCTGACACGTTCGGCTGGAACGTCTGGCATCGCCTGATCGGCGAGCGTCAGGCCGAGCATAACGGCAAGTCGCTGCGCCACAGCGATGCCTTGCCCGACGATGTCGAGGGCGGTGATCCGTTTTTGCAGCTTCTCAAGGGCGGTGTTCCGGTCATCGTCCGGTGTGATCGAGGCGTCGGTTCTCAGGATCTCGATGAAAGGCCAGTACGTGATGCCACGGCCGTAGGGCAGAAAGCGGCCCTGAAGAACCAGGGGATGGGCCTGCCCGCGGATTTGGTCGAGCGCTTCCTCAACTAACCGCGATTTCCCGATGCCGGCAGCGCCGATGATGCTGACAAGACGGGCTTGGCGTTCACCGCTGGTCTGCCCGAAGCAATCCATGAGCTGCCGCAGTTCCGGCTCGCGACCGACCAGCGCCGCGCGGCCTGGACGAACGCCCCTGACCTGGCGCGGTACGTCGGTCTTTGCCGCGATGGCACGAAAGGATTCGAGCGGCAGAGCTTTTCCCTTGGCGCGAACGGCCGGCCGCCTGTCGTACTCGATGGTGGCAGCCGTCAACCGTGCCGTCAGTGGCCCGACGACGACCTCACCGGTACCGGCTCCTTGTTGAAGGCGAGCTGCCACGTTGATGGGGTCACCTACGATGAGCTGCCCATCGTCGCCCGAGCCGACGACCGCCTCGCCGGTGTTGATCCCCACCCGAAGCGCAAGCGGCCGGCCAACTTCCTGATTGAGGACGCCCATCGTGGCCTGCATCTGGAGCCCACAGCGGACGGCGCGCTCCGCGTCGTCGTCGTGGATCTGCGGGATTCCGAAGACGACCATGACGGCGTCGCCGATGAACTTCTCGACAGTGCCGCCATGGACGTCAGCGACGTCTTTCATTTGCTGGAAGTAGCGCGTCATGCGACGGCGCAGCACTTCGGGGTCAGTCTCGGACCCAAGCTCTGTGGACCCCACCAGGTCAGCGAAGAGGACGGTCAGGAGCCGCCGCTCCTTCCCCATGACCGAATTCTAGGCTTCAAAGGCCGTCCCTCGGCCTTCGCAATGACCGTGATCTGGCTATGGGCGCACGCCGGCACGCACCAGCGCGATGGCCGGTTCGAGGTCGACGGGAAAGTCGGCCGCAGTCTGAAAGAACGGGAGGCGCTCGCGGAGCCGCCCGAACAGCACGCCGGTGGCGCGGCCGAGAGGCTTGACGCCGCGGATCTCCGTCGCCTGCGCCGCGGCGACCAGCTCGATCGCGACCACCCGCTCGCCAAGGGAGACCATCTCGGCGAGGCGTCGCCCGGCCAGCGGGAACATCGTCATGCGGTCCTCGATGCCCTCGGCGATCGACGTACTCGAGACTTCGAAGGACACGGGCTGCGCCAGCAGGCGCGCCTCGGCCGCCATCGCGGCGGCCGCGATATCGAGCTCGCCAAGTCCCGGCTCAGCTGTCCTTACCGGCGACAGCCCCGATTCCAGCCCGGACCAGGACGACTCGAGCAGCTTGGTGGTCCGCTCCGCCACCGCGGTCAGCACCGGCGCAAGCGCGATGCGCAGGAAGTCAACCGCACCCGCCATGGCGATGACGTCGAAGTTGGCGACCGAGATCACCCGGTCCTCCTCGGGGATGACGATGGGATTGCCCTGGGAGGCGTTCAGCTCGATCGCAAGCTGGCCCTGCGCGAAGGTGAGCGCGTCGTGCAGCGAGCCATGCAGCTGCGGGATGCCGCGGAAGGTCAGTGGGTCCTGCAGGTTGCGGGCCGACCCCTCCTTCCAGAGGTAACTACCCTCGAGCAGAGTCTGCATCCGCTCGAGGATCGCCCGAAGACCGGGATACGGGCGCGTCCGCGCCACCGCCGGGTGCAGAATCGTCAGGTTGGCGCCGAAGCCTTCCAGGCTGAGCGCCGCGACGGCGGTCGCCGTATCGAGCAGGCGTGCCGCATCCGCGATCGCCAGGGTCGCGATCCCCGTGCTCACAGCGCTGTGATTCAGGAAGGCCAGCCCCTCGCCCGCCTGCAATGCCATCCCGTCGAGCAGGCCGGCAGCCAGGTCGGCGTTGGGACCAAGGTCGCTCATGCCGACCGAGCCGAGCAGGCGGACCGGCGGCGTGATCCCCTCGTTGAGGCAACTGACAATCCGCTCAGCCAGGATCGGCCGAACGCCTGGCACCGCGCTGGCGAAACGGTTCGCGAGGACCAGGGTCGCCGCCCGCGTCACCTCGCGGCTCGCGACCGGGCCTTGTGCGATCCGATGCTCGCGCAACATCGCCTGGTTGTAGCGGTCGACCGAGGATGGGTCGATGCGCTCCCGTTTGAGCGCGGCAACACCGGTGGTCAGCCCGTAAACCGCGACCTGGCTACTGAGCGCCCGCTCAACCACCGCGCGCGATCGCTCCATCGTCGCGATGACTTCGGGACCGAGGGCGACTGATGCACCCTGGCGGGCCACGGCCACGACGTCGTCAAGCGTCAAGCTTCTGCCCGTGACGATGATTGATCCCACCCAAAAATCCCCGCGCTGAGCTTAGCGGGTCATCCGCCGCTCCCCGACCTGTGGGACATACTCAGGCATGTGGTACTATCGCTGCGATGGCCCACAGCGACGGCGCTTATCGCGTCCAGCTTGGTGATCGGGGGCGCCTCGTCCTGCCGGCTGAGGTCCGCCGGCAACTGAAGCTACGGGAAGGAGACGAGCTTCTTGTAACGGTGCAGGCTGACGGCAGCCTGCGTCTTGCCAGCAGGCGACAAATCGTCCGTGAAGCTCGAGGGCTATACCGATCTCGCACGGGACGCCGGTCGCTCGTCGATGAGTTGATCGCCGAACGACGCGAGGAGGCGGCCCGAGAGAACGCGTCCCATTGACCGAGGATGCCTCCTGCGTCCTCGACGCGTCGGCCGTTCTTGCCCTCTTGAACGACGAGCCCGGCGCTCAGAGCGTCGAAGCTGCAATGGTTCGGGGAGCGGCGCTGAGCACCGTGAACCTTTCCGAAATCCTTGGCAAACTGGCGGAATCCGGTCAGGATCCGGCCGATATTCTGGCCGGTCTTCGAAGGCAAGGGTTGGTGGGGCCCGGGCTAACGATCGAACCTCTTACCGAAGAGGATGCCGTCGTCGTCGCCCAACTGCGTAAAGAGACCAGAGCGGCGGGACTCTCTCTCGGCGACCGAGCCTGCCTGGCTCTGGCACGACGGCTGGGCTTGCCGGCAATGACGGCCGATCGTGCCTGGACCCGCCTCAAGGTTGGGGTCGCCGTCGAAGCCATCCGGTAGCGTCCGAAGGTTCAGCCTCCAAGGGCGATCGAGAAATGCGACCACCACGGGCGCGCCTTCTGCGCAACTGGCGGAGGGGTGTACCGCCAGCCGCTCAGGGGCTCAGCGGAGACAACCGTCAGGGTGTTTGGTAGGTAGTAGACGCGGTACGGGCCACCCGGCTGGAAGGCATGATGGACCGCTTTCTCCGTCTGAAGCTCCAGGCCGTTGATATAGAGGTGCCACTCGTCGGGATCTTCGCCACCAGGGATATGGCGAGTGCGAGCGTCGCCCTCGGCCAAAGCGACGACTCCCGCGGTCAGTTCGTCGTGTCCCTTCCACCAGCGCGCCACCACGACAATGGCGCCAATGGCTCCCATGCCTGCGAACAGCCAATTGCCCTGAACTATCGGGATGGCGAGAAACAAGGCAAGTCCGAGGAGAGACAGCGCCGTCTTCTCCCCAATGTCAGAAGCTCGTTCGTCGCGCTGTGTCGGTGACAGCCGGCCAGCCCGGTTGTCAACGAGATCGGCGGGCGAAAAACCCGGGAGCATGGAGAGATCGGGTGCCGGGATGACCGCCGCGTCCCGTTGGGTCTGGTCGATCGAATCGTTGATGAGCGTTTGCATTTCCGTACCTCCAGGTTGTTCTGAGGGCATCGTGCCGCCACCTGGTTGCCGGAAACATCGGGAAAAGGGCTCAGCCGGTACTCAATCTCGTGCTCATTTCGGTGCTGACTGATGCCGCGTGTATTCGGCCGCGATCTGGGCCCGGTTGTTCAGGTTGAGCTTGTTCAGGATGTGCTGCACGTGGTTGTCGACGGTGCGCTCCGCGAGGAACAGCCGTCTGCCGATCTCTTTGTTTCGTTAGACCCTCCGCCACCAGGGCAGCCACCTCCATCTCGCGCGGGCTCAAAACTGACAGCCGTCCACTCCGCGCAGGTGGCCCAGCAGATGGCACCTGCTGCCAGAGCAGACCTGCCACGACGCGGACACCCAGGACCGCCAGGATGGCGAGGGCAACCAGCCCGATCCGGACTCCGATCGCCCAATTGACGATGCCGGTGATCAGGGCCAGCCCGAGGGCCGCGGGATCGCGGAGTTCGCGCACAACGGCGGCCATCAGAAGTTCGAGACCACCGCGCTGAGGACGTTCCCGGGTCCGCTCGGATTGCTGGCGTCGTAGGCGCCACCGCGGGAAGCCCGAGCCATCAGGGCAAGCACGATCGTCGAGGGATGCGGCCCGTAGGCCACGGTAAAGAGGTGCACCCCGCTCGTCTCGCTGTCGGCTTGCAGGGTGCGCAGCAGCCCATCAAGGTCGAGATCCTGCGAGGCCGTGCTGTGGCCATTGGTGACCAGAACGACGGCGTTGATCCTGGTCGGATCGGCTCCCGCTTTGAGGGCGTCAACGGCCGCGAGCGTGGCGCGGTAAAGCTCGGCCGGCTGGCTCGTTGATTTCAGCGCGGAAACCTCGGCGACCAACCGTGCCCGATTCTGTGACAGCGGTCCGAAGGAAAGGACCTCGTGGAAGGGAGCCGCCCCAGTCGTGGACCCAAATTCCCATGACGCCACCAGGTCGTCGCCGGCAAGCTGCCCGAGGCCAGTCGCCAGCGACGCCGACAACGCCTTCGGATCCGCACCGGTGGTTGACGACGAGACGTCGAAGACCAGAAGGATCTTCGCTCGCTTGCGGAGTGCCGGCCAGGCCTGCTGGATGCGCTCGACGACCGCGGCAGGCGGCGCCTGCAGATAGGCGCCGGGGCGTTCCGCCTGGAGCCCGTTGCTGGCGGAGATCTCGGGGCCAGCCCGGCCGAATTGATCGCGGAAGCCAACGGCCTTGAACCGCTGCTGCTGGGCCGGCTGCTGCAGGTATGTCAGGAACGCCTGCGCGACCTGCCGCTGTGCATCCGTCACCCAGGGCGCCTTGAGTACGACATACGGATGGTCTGCGGCGAGTGTCCCTTCCTTCGGGTAAACGGCGACCAGGGGTATACGCGGCGGCAGCTGCTGTCCATTCGGGGTGGCGTCACCGAGCGGGTTGCCATGGTTGTAGTCCCAGAGCTCCTTTTCCTCCATCGCGATCGCCGAGATATACGAGAGACCGGCCTTTGCGTCGTCGGCCGCGCGGAGGTTGAGCAGAAAGGTCGACACGGAGTTCCCGTAGTGGACGACCGCTGACTCAACCTGGCCCACAAACGCCGCATTCGCCGCCGCGTCGACGGCCGCGGTGGTCAGATCGGAGGACTGGCCGCTGGCGGCGAAATACGCCTCCATCAGCGCATGAAGGCCAGACGTCGAGATCTCCGGATCGGTCTTGCCGAGTTGGAAGGCTCCCCATTCGGGGTGGCCATACCGACTCCACCCGACGCGATCTCGAGCGAGCTGAAAGATGTCAGTCCAACCGAGCGCCTTATCCGGCCATCCGAGGGCCTGGGCCATCGGACGCGGCATCCCGATGACGAGCGGCGACTTGAAAAGAAGGGCCAGGTCTGATGGCACCAACTCCGGCTGATGCGCGTTCGCCAGGCGGCGGCTGAGCAAGGCGGTCCAGGTAAGTGCCGCCGGTGACCAGACATCCGGGTACGGACCGTCCGTGCCGGGCTTCCACCCTCGGGCCAACGCCTGCTCCGCCTGGCCGGAAGCGACCCGCCGCACGTCGATCGTGACACAGCGCCCGGCCACCGACGGATTGGTCCGCTGATAGTCCCCCGCCAGGGCGCGCAGCAACGTGGACTTCTCCTCGGAGGAGGCGATCACCAGGGACGTGCAGCCGGTCGCCGGCACCGAACGACCAACGGTCGCCAGGACTCCGGTAAGCAGGATGGCAAAGGCCGCCGCGACCGAGAGTGGCCCGAGCCGGTGTCTGGCCATGCATCTGCCCCCTTCGCCGCCAGTCTACCGAGATGTCAGGGCGTCGTGAGTACCAAATTGAGTACCGACTGAGTCTTTTCTCCGATGTGCGGGCCCGGCCCCTGGCGGGACGCTGAGCCCACAAAACATTTGGAGGCACAGACCATGCAAACCAACCAGTCGCACGACCTCTTTAGCGTCTCGCCGCCGGCCCCGCTCCCCTTTGCCTCGGCCAGAACTCGGGGCATCGTCGCCATCGCATTCCTGGCGCTCTCGATCGTTCAGAGCGTGGCCTCCCTCACGATCCTGTACGACTACTTTGTTGTCGACATCCCACCGCTCAAGTGGGGCGGCAGCCTGCTCGCCCTCCCGGTCGGGCTGGCCTGTGTCGTCAGTTTCCTGTTCTGGTTCCATCGCGCCTACCGGAACCTTCGACCGCTCGGGGCCGAGGAACTCAATCACTCCGCGGCCTCGGCCACCGGCTGGTGGTTCGTTCCCGTCGCCTTCTTCTGGAAACCTGTTCAAGCGATGGTCGAGATCTGGAAGGCGTCCAACCCCGACTGGACGCGAAGTGATCGAGCGTTACGCAAGACCATCGGCGCGCCGGTGCTTCTGGTCGTGTGGTGGACGACGTACCTGAGCGCCCTCCTGCTGGACAACGTCCTGGCCGGGCCGGATCGAGCCTTTTACGAGGGGCAGGGGGTCACGAAGGCCATGATCGTCGCGAGCGCCTTTGACATCCTCGCCGCTGTACTCACGATGGCCGCGATCCTCGAGATCAACCGCCGCCAAACAAAGAGCCACGACCGCCGGGTTCAGCCAAGCCCGGAACCCGTCACGGCAGTGACGGAGACCAACGGAGTTCCGGCGGGTCAGTAACGGACGCGCGGGTCGAGAAAGGTGTAGGTGATGTCGACCACGACGTTCGCGGCGACGATCAGCAACGCTCCGAAGAGCACCGTGCCCATGACGAGCGGGATATCGAGGTTGAAGATGGCATCCACCGCCTGCTTGCCGATGCCCGGCCAGGCAAAGACGGTCTCGATCACGACCACACCGGCCAGGAAATAGCCCAGGTCCATGCCAAGCTGCGTGACGATCACGGTGAGGGCGTTCGGCAACGCGTGCTGAAGGATGATCCGGCTGCCGGTCAGACCCTTTGCCCGGGCGGTTCGGATGTAGTCCTTGGGCAGGATGTCGAGCAGGACGGCGCGAAGGAGCCGCGCGTAATAGGCCGCGCCGCCCAAACCGAGGGTCAGCGCCGGCAGCACGAGGTACTGTGGCAGACCGTCGCCGTACCCCCCCGGTGGCAGGATGGGGATCATCGAGGCGAACACGATCAGAAAGAGCAGCCCGAGCCAGAACGGCGGCGCCGCGAGCATCACAAACGTGAAGACCATCGTGATCCGGTCCCAGAGGCTGCCCGGTCGCACCGCCGCCAGGATCCCGATCGGAAGGCCCACGGCGAGCTCGACGAAGACCCCGGCAATCGCGAGCTCGGCGGTCGCGGGGAATCGCTGCAGGATCGCGGGAAGGACCGGGGCTGAGTACCGGTAGGAAAACCCGAAATCGAGATGCAAAACTCTCCACAGGTAGTCGCCGAACTGAATCAGTAGTGGCCGGTCAAGCCCGAGCTGGTGGTGGATGATCTTGACCGTCGCCGGCGAGGCATTGGTCCCGGCGTAGAGCCGCGCCGGGTCCCCGGGAACCAGAAAGGCGATCACAAAGGTGACCACGGCGACCCCGAAGAGCACCACCACCATCCAGCCGAGCCGGCGCAGGATGTAAACAGTCACCGACGCTCCGAACGGTTTTGGGAGGGGGTGCGCGTGCCCCCTCCCCTCCAGCTCATTTCCCTGAGACCCAGATCGACGTCAGGTCCCAGTTCCAGACGGGGTGGATCGCGTAGCCGTGCACGCGTGTGCTCGAAACACCCGTCGCGATGGTTGAGTAGAGCGGGACCCAGGGGAAGTCCTGCGCGATCACGATGTCCTGGATCTTCTGGTAGAGCTTCAACCGTTCGGCGGTGTTGGTATCGCCTCGTGCCTGGTCGGCCAGCGTATCGACCTGCTTGTTGCAGTAAAAGGCGAGGTTGCTTCCGTTCGCCGTGACATTCGCCGCCGCGCAGGTCAGGAGCGGGTCGACGAAGTCGGACGGATCGGGAAAGTCCTGGAACCAGCCGTTGTAGCTGAGCGGCGTACTGTTCGGTTTTCCCGTGATGTCGAGGTAGGCGGGAAACGACAGCCCCTTGAGGTTAATGGTGATCCCCACCTGCTGGAAGTCCTGCTGGACCGAGGCGGCAAGGTTGTCCGAGTCGGAATTGGCTTTTGCGTAGACGAGATCCTGGGCCGGGAACGGATGTCCGCTGTTGTAGCCCGCTTGCGCCAGGAGCGCTTTGGCTTTGGTTAGGTTCTGCCCGTTCTTGTCCAGCCCCAGCGGGTTGTAGTTGGGGACGTAGCCCGGCATGGGGGGCGCCTGGATGCCGTTGTTGGGAACCCCGCGGCCATTCAGCACCTTCGCCTGGTTGGATTTGTTGACGACGTAGTTGAAGGCTTCGCGCACCAGCTTGTTGTCAAAGGGCTTCATGTTCGGGTTCATCGCCAGGAACCAGATATCGACGTTCGGCTGCTTGACGATGCGATTTTTGAAGGTTGCGTTGCCTGAGAGCTGGATGTATTGCGCCGACGGGAGCGACGTGCCCGGCTCGACCAGGTCCGCCTGTCCGTTCTGGAGCCGGAGGACGCCGAGTTCCGCGGTCACCCCAATCTGAAAGTCGACCTCATCGAGGTACGCGGCTTTCCCGAAATACGTTGGGTTCTTCTTGAGAACCAGAATCTGGCCCGGCGTCCAATGATCGAAGGTGAACTGTCCGGCTCCAACCGGCTTGTGCGGCCAGTCGGCGCCGGCAGCGGCCACCGCTTCCTTCGGGACCACGTAGGCAAACGGCATCGCGACGATGTTCAGGAATGATTGATTGGGCGTGTCCAGATCCACTTCCAGGGTGTGCGGATCGACCACCTTGATCCCGCTGACGTGCGTGGCGGTCCCGGCAAAGAAGTCCTGCGCACCCGTCACGCCGCCCCAGAACGTGCCGCCCGTCATCGGGCCCTGGGTCTTGGGGTCGAGCATCCGCTCCCAGGAATATTTGTAGTCGTCCGCGGTCACTTCGCGGCCGTTGCTGAACTTGACGCCAGTCCGGATCTTGAAGGTGTAGGTTTTGCCCCCATTCGTGATCTTGGGCATCGCCTCCGCCATGTCCGGCTGAAGCTCGGTCGTATAGCCCTTGTAGTTCAGCAACCCGTTGAAGATCGCCCGCTCCACCGGCCAGCTCGTGGTGTCGTACCCGATGGCGGGATCGAGTGTCTTGGGGTCGTCCTTATAGGTGACGATGAGCGTGCCGCCGGACGTCGGCGTACTACTTGTTGGGGTCGTGGTGCCGCAGGCGGCGAGCAATAAGACACCTGCGGCGACCGGCGTGAGTTGACGAGCGAACTTCCAATTCATCGTTTCCCCTCCCTGCTTTACGCCGACTCAACTTCTGGATGGCCGGTTACCCGCGCGGCCGCCGCCTGGCCACCCACCAGGATGCCGCCGATCACGCGCCTGGATAGCGATCGCTGTCGGGGGTCCAGGGCATCCCGCAGCCCGTCGCCGACGAGGTTGAAGGCCAGGACCGTGGCCAGGATCATCAACCCGGGAAACAGGACGAGCCACGGGGCGACCTGGAAGTATCCCTGCCCCTCGGAAACCATCTTGCCCCAGTCGGCGGTTGGCGGCTGGACCCCGATGCCGATGAAACTGAGGATTGACTCGGTGCTGATGCTGGTCGCGATGCCGATCGTTCCATACACGATCAGGATGGGCGTCAGGTGCGGCAGAATGTGCCGAACGAGAATGTGGCTCGGCCGTCCCCCGACCAGGCGGGCCGCCTCGATGAACTCCCGCTCCCGCAACGATAGGACCTGGCCTCGCACGATCCTGGCCACGGCCGTCCAGTAGAAGAGCGCGATGACGGCGGCGATCACCAGCACGTTGCCACTCCGCTGGAGGATGGCGATCAGCGCGATCGAGAACAGCAGGACGGGAAACGCCATCATCACATCGGTGAAGCGCATCAGGATCGTGTCGACCCATTTGCCCAAGTAGCCGGCGAGAATCCCGACCAGGACACCGACGATCAAGGCCAGGCCATTGGCGATAAACCCGATGAATAACGACACCCGGGAGCCCCAGATGATCCGGCTCAACAGGTCACGGCCGTTGGCGTCGCTGCCGAGGAGGAACGTCGAGCCCGGCGCGATGGGCTGCCCGTTGTCTGGGAGCAGCTCGTAGTAGCCGTGGTTTGGATTGCGGAGCGGCAAGAGCGGCGCGAGGAGCGCCAGCAGCACAAGCAGGACAATAAAGACGCCTCCGAAAAGGGCCAGCCGGTCCTTCCGAAAGCGGTGCCACACAGGTAGCCACCCACTGCGCCGGGGTGGGTCCATGGTCCCTCCTCTTCCCTCGAGTTAGGCCAATATACGCGGCCACGGCGCCCTGTGCTTGAATCAGCCCGTGCCGGAACCGCACGACGAGCGCCGGGTCGTCACCGCCCTCTTTGCCGATGTGGCCGGTTCGACGGCGTTGAGCGAGCGCCTCGACCCGGAGGAGGCCAAGATCGTCATCCAGGAGGCGATCGGCCGGGCCATCCGGGCCGTCGAGGCGTACGGCGGCAGCATCAACAACTTGATGGGTGACGGCCTCCTGGCGCTCTTCGGGGCACCGATTGGCCACGAAGACGACCCGGAACGTGCGGTTCGAGCCGGTCTCGAGATCGTCGAGGCCGCCCGAGCCTACGCTGAGGAAGTCCGCCGCGGCTGGGGCGTCGAAGACTTCGCGATGCGGGTCGGGATTCATAGCGGCGAGGTCGTGACCGGCCAGGTCGGCAGCGGCGGCCGGACCGAGTACGGCGTCGTCGGCGACACCATCAACACGACGGCCCGGCTGGAGGGCGCCGCCGACCGCAATGGGGTGCTGGTGTCCGAGCCCACCCAGCGACAGGTCCGCGACCGCTTCGAGTGGGGCGAGGCGCGCGCGCTCGAGCTCAAGGGAAAGTCGCAGCTGGTGACCGCCTACCCGGCGCTCGGCGTCAGAGGCTCATCGGAAGACGTTGCCCGCCAGGTACGGGCGACGCCGATGGTCGGCCGCGATGCTGAGATGGCGTCGGCGATCGAGCTCGTCGACCGCCTGGCCGCAGGACGGGGTGGCGTCCTCTTCATCGTCGGGGAACCGGGGATCGGCAAGAGCCGGCTTGCAGCCGAGCTGCGCCAGCTTGCGGCCGGCAAAGCCTGCGCCTGGATGGAGGGTCGGTGTGTTTCCTACGGCGAATCCCTCCCCTACTGGCCGTACCGGGACCTGCTCCGCAACTGGCTCGACGTCAGCCCCACCGAAGCCGACCTCCGGGTGCGGGTCAAGCTACGCCGCAAGACCGACGACGCCTTCGAGGCACGCGGCGCCGAGGTCTATCCGTACCTCGCCACCGTGCTGGGGCTCAATCTCGAACCGGACGCCGCCGCCCAGCTCAAGCCGCTATCCCCCGAGTCGATGCAGTACCGGACCTTTGAAGTGGTCCAGGAACTCCTGCAGCAGCTCGCGGCAAGCCGGCCGCTGATCGTCTCCCTGGACGACCTCCACTGGGCCGACCCCACCTCCCTGGCGCTGACCGAGCGGCTGCTCGCGCTGACCGAATCGTCGCCGGTGATGCTGGCGATCAGCCAACGGCCCGAGACCGAGCATCCATCCTGGCTGCTCAAGGAAAAGGCCGCCCGCGAGTACCGCCATCTCTTTCGCGAGCTGGCGCTTCAGCCGCTCGGCCACGATTCGGAGAGGCAATTGCTCAGCTCGCTTGCCGACAACCGGAAACTCCCGGCTGTGGTGACCGAACGCCTGGTCGCGTACGCGGAAGGCAACCCGTTCTATCTCGAGCAGATCCTTCGCTCATTGATCGACAGCGGCGTCTTGATCCCGGAGAACGGGCACTGGGCGGTGGAGGCGCAGAAGACGCTGGAGATTCCGCAAACGCTGGAAGGCGTGATCGTCGCCCGGATCGACCGCCTGGAACCGCAGTGGCGAGATGTGCTCACCTCAGCCTCGGTGCTCGGTCGCACCTTCAGCGTGGATCTGATCGAGGCCGTGACAGGACTTGGGAGAGCCGACCTCCGGCAGGCGGTTCATCATCTCCTGCGCCTCGACCTCTTCCGCGAGGAAGGCGCCGCGGCTCAGCCGGTGTACCGCTTCAAGCACGCGCTGATCCAGGAGGCCGCCTACCACACGCTGGTCGGCCCGCGTCGCGCCGCCCTCCATCGCCGGGCGGCCGAGTGGTTCGAGACCTATTACCAGGATCGGCCCGAGCGCGTCTACGGCTTGATCGCCCATCACTGGCTCGCCGCCGACGACCGTGAGAAGGCGGCGCGATATCTCAAGCTCGCCGGCGATCAGGCCCTGGCCGAATGGGCGATCGACGAGGCGGTCGACCATTTCCGGGCGCTGGTCCCCCTGCTCGAAGAGGCGGGGCATGGCCAGGCGGCAGCCGAGACGTTGTTCCAACTTGCCACCGCGCTCCACCTGGCGATGCGTTTCCGCGAAGCGAATCAGACCTGGCAACGCGCCTTCGACCGCTGGAAATCCCCGGAAGCGCCCGCATCAGCACCGACCGCGGCGCTCAAGATCTCCGCGACGGTTGTCCCCTGGCACACGGATCCAGCCCAGGCGATCCACACGCCGAATGTGATGCTGCATCTCCAGCTTTACCCAACGCTGCTCAGGGGCCGACCCGGGCCTTATGTCCTGCCCGGACTGGCCGTCACCTGGGAGGTCAGCGACGATGGACGCCGGTACCATCTCCACCTGGACCCCCGGGCCGAATGGAGCTCGGGAGGCCCGATCTATGCAAGGGACCTGCTCGAGGGGTACCGAACGTTCCTCGACCCGACGGTGGCCTCAACCGAGGCGGCGCACCTGGCGCCGATTGAAAACGCGGAGGCCTACGTCGCCGGGGAAATCGATGATTTCGACCTGGTCGGTATCCATGCCCTGGACGATCGAACGCTGGAGTTCAGACTGCGTTCGCCAACCCCCTACTGGATCTTCAGCCTGGTGATCCCGGGCCATAGCGGAGCCCTCGCCGGCCGGACGAGCGGCCCCTTCAAGCTGGTCCGCTTCACCGAGGATGGCGCCGTGATCGACCGCGATCCCGGGCATGCCCACCAGGCGGGGAATGTTGCCATCGTCGAATGGATCCGGCAGCCCATCGAAGAACAGTTGGACTCCATGCTGCGCCACGAGGCCGACATGGTGACGCAAGTCGTTCTTACGCCCAGGGTAAGCCAGGCGATCGCCGACGGGCACCTGAAGGGCAATGTCAGTCCCCCGCTGATGACGAGCTTCCTCGCCTTCAACGGTATTGCGTCTCGGGGGCCGGACATTCATCTGCGCCGAGCCTTCGCTCAGGCGACCGACCGCCGCGCCCTGGCGGGTTACCTCTCCGCGAACCAACTGATCGCGCACGGCGGGCTGGTCCCGCCAGGGGTGCCGGGGCACACGCCGGATTGCGCCCTGCCGTTCGATCCACGGCTGGCGCGCGAGTCCTTGCAACGGTCGAGTCATCGCGGCCCCTTCCGTATCGCGATGCCGCCGAGCTGGTCGATGCCCTACATCGACGTGGTGCTAGACCTCTGGAGAACCCACCTTGATCTCGAGATCGATTTGGTCGAGATTCCTGTCCAGGACCTGGGCGAGTACGTTCGTGCCGGGCAAGCCGGGATGGGGCTCTGGATCGCCGGCTACCCGGATCCGGAGTACTTCCTGCACATGTGCCTGCACAGCCGAAGCGCGAGCAACCTGTGCCGCTGGTCGTCGCCCGCGTTTGATGCGTTGATCGACCGGGCCAACGCGCAGGAGAATGGAGCGGCGCGCCTGGCGCTCTTCCACGAGGCCGATCGGATGGCCGTCCGGCAGGAATGCTCCGTGATTCCGCTGGTCTACACACAAGTCGGCGCGTTGCTGCAGCCGTGGGTGCACGGCTGGTGGCAATGGGGCGTTCCGTGGATGACGTTCGATGAACTCACGATCGACGAGCGATCGCCGCGGTATCACGGGCTGGTGGAGACACCGAGTGGCTGACCAGCACGACGAGCGCCGGGTCGTGACCGGCCGGACCTACCAGCGGCCCCGGTGAACGACCTGGTCGAAGGCTCGCCGCTTGGGCTTCTGCATCGGCTTGAGCGGCTTGTCGGCCGGATAGCCTAAGGCGATCAGCCAGGCGCAGAAATACCTCGCCGGGAAGCCGAGGATCTCGCGAGCCAGCACCTGGTCCGCGACCGCGGCGTGGCCGCTGCCGATGCCAAGATCCGCCGCCGCCAGCATCATGCTCATGGTCGCCTGGCCCAGGTCGTACTGGATCGATTCCCGGCCGTCGGTTTCTTTGACGTCCGGCGCGATCAACGCGATGGTCGCCGCGGATGTCCCGATATGCCCGGCGTAGTCCCAAACCTTCGAGAGCGCCTGCAGCTGCTTGCGGTCCGTGACGACGATGAAGTCCCAGCGCTGCTCATTCATCGAGGATGGGGTCCGACGAGCCGCCTCCAGGATCTGGTCCAGGTCCTTGGCCGGAATCGGTCGATCGGCGTAGGCGCGGACGTTGCGCCGCGCCTGGATCGCCTCGAACGTATTCACTCGCTGAGCTTAGCGAAGGGCGGCCCGGCGGGCGCCATCTGGATAGGTGACCGCCGAGTACCAGTCACCCCGCCCCTTCGGGGTCAGATCGAGGATGTTCCAGACCGGGCAGAGCAGATCGAGTCCCCGCTCCGGGATGTCCTCGGCCATGCTCGGATGGGCCGTATAGAAGTGACGGACCTTGCCTTCCGAGTCGCGCGTGAAGACGGAGATGGTCGAGTCCTGGTTCCCCTCCGCGTCCTCACTGGTGAGGTCGTATTTGAAGGTGCTGTCTCCTGCGCTGAGCAGGCGCAGGCTGCGCCAGCCGCGATCTCGGGCATACGCCCGCAGGCTCGGCAGGTCGGCGGCTGCCACGACGGCAAAGTCGACATTTTGCCGGATGTGGTGAGCGACCCCGTCGAAGCCGTCGATCCAGAGCGTGCACATCGGGCAGGGCGTCGTCTCCTTCTTGCCGAACATGAAGTGGTAGATGACCACCGGTCGATCCGTCCCGGTGAAGAGCTCGCTCAGCCGGACGTCCCGGGCCGGCGTATCGCCGGCGTCGAGATCGGCCGGCCCCTCCTTGAAGACGTAGTCCTTGACGGCCGGTCCAGGCGGGAGGTTGCGCCGCAACTGGGCCACGTGCTCCCGCTGGCGCATCAGGTCGATCTCCGCCTGGCGGAGTTCCTCGCGCCGCGTCAAATAGGCAGCCGATTCGTTCCCGAGCCGTGTATAGCGCATTCGTCCTCCTCGAGTTGACCGTTTCCGCCTCGATATACGGGTCGCCGTTACGGTTGAGCCCGCTCCGGCTTAGCTCAGCTTACGTGGCGCGCTATTTGAACTCGATCATGCCAATACAGTTTTGGCCCGGGTCGATGAACCACGCCATCCGGGCGAAGCCGATGTCAGCGATGCCATCGACGGTCTTCAGGCTGGGAGTATCGTAGTCCTCAATTTTCACGCCCCGCCCGCGGAGCTCGAAGACCTCAGCGCGAACGTCTCGAACCCGAAACGCCGCCTGGGTCTGCTCATTCGTCGTCCCAACGGTACTCTTGCTGATCACCAGGTGTGCATCGCCGCCACACTTGAAGGTCACCGCTCCGGGCCTATCGTTCAGGATCGTCAAGCCGACCCTGTTCGCATAAAAGGCCCGCATGGCCTCCAGGTCGGTCGCCACCAGCACCACGTCGAGGGGACACTGGCCCAACATCGGTTCCTCCAGGGTGAGCCCCCCTGTTGGCAGAAGCTGTCCTTCCTAGGGTACGCCGTTACGGTTGAGTCCGCTAAAGCCCCTGGCGGTCCTGTATCTATTTCCGCTGCATCAGCCCGATGCAGTTCTTGCCCGGGTCGATGAACCACGCGAGCGATGCCGAAGTCGAAGTCAGCGATCCCACCAACGGTCTTCAGTCCCGGCGAATCGTACTCTTCGATCTTCACGCCGCGGCGGCGAAGTTCGGCGACCTCAGCGCGAATATCCTTGACCTGGAAGGTCGCCTGCGTCTGTTCGTCCTTCGTCCCGACGGTACTCTTCGTCATCACCAGGTTTCCACCGCCGCCCGTTTTGAAGGTGACCGCATCAGGCGAGTCGTTCAGGATCTTCAACCCGACCTTGTTGGCATAGAAGTCCCTGGTCGCGTCCAGATCCGTAGCCAGCAGCACGACGTCAAGCGGATAGTCGCCCAGCATGCTTCCCCTACCTCCCCTGCCGGGATGCCATGACGGCCTTCGCCCGGGCGCGCATCTTCTGGTGGACGCCGTTCATCCAGGGAATGTCCCTGGGCAGGAACTGCTTCGGAACCTTGGCGACGATCGTGTAGTTCGCATCGCAGACGTTCGCGATCCGGGATCGCGCCGCCTGGGAAACCAGCTGGTAGGTATCCATCACGGAGAGCCCGGTGTCTTTGGCGATCCAGTTGATGATCTGGGTGTGGGCGATCCGGAACGCGTCCTCGAGCGGGCGGTACGACCCGGCGACCATGATCGCGTCGTCGTTCTCGAGCCGCGGCCACTCGGAGACGACGCCTTTCACCAGCTCCACCGTCAGAACCGTGTTCATGGCGCCCTCGACGGCGACGCCGCAGGTCTCCCCCTCGCCCATCGTGTAATGGCCGTCACCGAGCGAAAACAGGCCGCCCTCGACGTTGACGCCCAGATAGATGGTTGCGCCGGCGCGAGCCTCCGGCGTGTCCATGTTGCCGCCAAAGGCTTCGGGAACAAGCGCATTCCGAACCTCGAAGGCGGCCGGCGCGACGCCGATCGTGCCGTGGAAGGGCTCGAGCGGGAAGCTGGTGCCGTAGTCGGAGTCGAGCGCCTGGAAGCGGACCGTCTTCGAGGCCTGGTCAACCTTATACATCCAGGTCTTCTCCGGCAGCGGATCCTGGAGGGTCTGCGTGTAATGCGTGCCGGTCAGAGCGCCGAAGAGTGGGACGTTGACGCTGACGGCCCAGTCGCGCGCCGGCTGGACATCGATCAGGTGGATCGCCAGGGTGTCGCCCGGCTCGGCGCCCTCGACGTAGAAGGGGCCGGTCTGCGGATTGAGAAAGGGAAACTCGCAGACCTTGCTGAACAGGTCCGTCCCCGAGCGGATATGGCCGGCAAAGCAGTCCTCGGTATAGACGTCGATGACCTCACCCGGCTTGATCCGGGCCAGCGGTGCCGCGCCACCGAAGGTCCAGGCGAACTGCTTCTCGGTCGGGACGATCCGCTTGACGTCGATGGTCTCGATCATCCGCCCAGCCTCCTTAGCCCCAGCCAGTTGACGCGCCTCCCTCTTGCGACTACAAATACCATAGCCAGGGCCACCAGGCACTTATTCAGCGAACGGCTGGCTGCTTTTCAGGAGGACGGATATGGCTCGCATCGCGTGGGTAACGGACGAAGAGGCGACTGGGGAGCTCGCCCAGATCTATGCCGGACTCCGGAAGGCCTCAACGCGCGGAAATGTCCCCGACATTCTGCGAACGATGAGCTTACGGCCGGATTTCCTCAGCGCCATTGATCAAGCCAGCCGGCTGCATTTCACAGATGGCGCACTCAGCCGGGCTGAGCACGAGATGATCGCGTCGTACGTTTCGGCGCTGAATCGCTGCCATTACTGACTGAGCAGCCATACGTGGTTCCTGCAGTTGCAGGGTGAGCAGTACTCGCAGACCGCGGCGGCGCTGCGCGACGGCGACCTCGACGCCGCGGACGTGACGCCGGCACAGCGCCTGCTCCTTGAGTTCGTCGAGACCCTGACCAGGCACGCGTACCGAATCACCGACGACCAGGTGGAGGCTCTACGCGCGGTCGGTTGGAACGACGCGCAAATCGCGGAGGCCGTCTACGATGGCGCGCTGTTCAACCTGTTTGTGCGCCTGGCGGACGCGTTCGACATCCATCCCGACCCGTCCTATGACGTGGCGGGTGCCCCCAAGGCGGTTGAGCCTCCTCATTGATAAATGCCCTTCCCGCCGCTGACCTCGAGCGCCAGGAGCAACTCGACCAGCAGCACCTTCATGCCGTCCGGCCAGTCGTTCGCCCGGTACTCGGTCGATCGAGAGCTGGTTCGCTTGACGCCCGGCACCAGCCCGCAGGTCTCGGCAATCGTGGTCGAGTTCCACTCGATCCCGAGGGTGATCGGCGGCTTCACGACATACGGTTTCGCGCCCTTGCCCTGCAGCGCCCGCTTGGTCGTTTCACGGATCTCCTGCGCGGCGACCTCCGGGTGCTTCAGGACTGCCGAGTACTTGTCGATCCCGTCCTTGACCGCCACCGTCTCGACCCAGGGCAGGATCCGCTTCGCCTCGGCGCAGACGGCGACGTCGCCGGCCACCAGCGCGACCGGTACACCGAATGAACCGGCCAGCCCGGCGTTGAGCCGCGTCTCCCCCGCCACCTCGCCGTTGAGGTAGACGTTCTGGACCTCCTTGCCCAGCATGGTGTGATTCAGGACGCCGCCCTCGGTGCCGGCGCAGGAGTGATAGCCGACGAAGACCGCCGCGCCATAGCTGTCGTCGAGGCCCTGGAGCATGCAGAGCGGCTTGTGGAAGCCCTTGATCACCCGCGCCCGCTTGTCCAGGTCGTGGATCAGCAGGTTGCGCATGATCCAGTGGGAGTCGTTGACCAGGACCGCCTCGGCGCCGGCGTCGTAGGCGCCGGCGATGGCCGCGTTGGCGTCGCTGGTCATATAGCGCCGGCAGGTCTGGTATTCGGAGCCGTTCGGCAGGACGTCCTCCGGGTCGGTGACGCCGGAGATCCCCTCCATGTCGACAGAGACGAAGACTTTCACCCCTCTTCTCCTCCCTCCCCGCTCAGCCTGCCAGTTGACGCCAGCGGCACTTGCGGGTACAAATAACGATACGCCAGCGGGGGCGTGGCGATATCGACCAGGAGGGGAACTCGCCTATGTCGGCACTGCCACCGCCAGCGTCGGACTCCGTCGAAGGACAGGCCCTACTCTCGTCCCTCGGATACAACCAGGAGCTGAAACGCGCCCTCAGCACCCTGGGCAACATCGCCCTCGTGCTGTCGGACATCACCCCGACCGCCTCGCTGCTCGTGATCGGGACGGTCGTCATCGCCGCCGCCGGCACCGGTTCGGTCTGGGCCTACCTGATCGGCTGCTTCCTGGCCATCAACGTCGCCCTCTGCATGGGCGAGCTGGGCTCGATGTTCCCGGTCGCCGGCGGCCTCTTCAGCATCGTGACCCGCGTGCTCGGCAAGCCGATCGGCTTCCTGGCGATGCTCGACTACATGGGCCAGGCGGTCTTCCTGCCGGCCAGCGTCGCGGTCGGCATCGGCGTCTACATCTCGGCGCTGAACGGGACCATCCCGAGCAACGTCGCCGCCGCCGTCATCATGATCATCGTCACCGGCGTCGCCCTCTTTGCGATCAACTTCAATGCGGTCCTGACCGGCTTCTTCCTGGCGCTCGAGCTGGCGGTCGTGTCAGCGCTCGCCCTCTCCGGCCTCGTCCACCTGCAGCAGCCGCTCTCCGTCGTGACCAGCCCCGTGATCCTCGATCACGGAAAGCTCGGTACCGGTCGGGGTCAGCGCGATCATCGCCGCAATTGCCGTGGCCATGTTCTCGGTCAATGGCTATGACAGCGCCATCAACTTCGCCGAGGAAACCGAGGGCGAGGCGAAGCATGTGGGCCGTGCCGTCGTGTTTGCTGCGGCGATCGGGATCGCCTTCGAGCTCGGCACCTTCCTGCTGGTCTTCTTCGGCGTACCGGATCTGAAGAAGTTCCTCGGCTCCGCGACGCCGCTGCTTGACGCCGCGAGGAGCTCCTTCGGCGACACCTTCTTTACGATCGTGGCGATCGGCGCCATCGTCGCCATCTTCAACGCCTGCCTGGCGATCACGCTTCAGTTCGCCCGGATCGTCTGGGCGGCGGGTCGCGACCGCGCCTGGCCCGAGGTCATCAGCGCCTGGATTGGCAAAGTGGATTCGCGTCGCGGCGCTCCGTGGGTGGCGACCCTGATCGTCGGCGTGCTGGCCACCATCCTCTCCTTCCAGGGCAGCCTGGTCGCGGTCGTCACGTTCACGGCCGTGCTGCTGATCGTCCTCTACGCGCTGATCTGCATCTCCGCGCTCGTAAGCCGGTACACGCAGAAGGATCTGCCGCGGCCATGGAAGATGCCGTTGTGGCCGGTCCCGCCGATCATCGGCCTGGTCGGCTGCGTCATTGCGCTGACCCAGCAGAAGCAGAGCGACCTGATCACCGTGGCCGTGATCTTCATTGCCGGGCTGATCTACTACTTCGCCTTCATCCGTCCGCGCGGCGACCGCTACTGGGCGATCGACGTCAACCCCAAGCAGGTCCGCTAGGCAAGTGTCTTCCCCGCCCAAAGGCCGGGGTCGAGCTCGCGACTTCGGGTTCCCGGTGGGATTTCTTCCCACCGGGACCCACAACGCCATCACCGACGTGCCCGGCGTCCGGGTCGGCCACCAGACGGTCTGGAAAGGCGAGCCCGGAGGAACGGAGCCAGTCATCCGCAGCGGCGTGACGGCGATCTGGCCGCACCCGGGCGATCTGTTTCGGGAGCGGCTTTACGCCGCGATCTCGGTCTTCAACGGCTACGGCGAGATGACCGGCCGGAGCGTGATCGATGAGTGGGGCCTGCTCGGCTCGCCGATCGTGCTCACGGACACGGTGCACGTCGGGCTCGCCTACGACTCGGTCGTCCGCTACATGATGGAGCGCGACCCCGAGATCGCCGACAAGGACGTCGTCATCCCGGTGGTGGCCGAGACGGACGACAGCTTCCTGAGCGACAACCGCGCCTTCGGGATCTCGCGCGAGGACGTCTACGCCGCGCTCGACAACGCCAAGGACGGCCCGGTCGCGGAAGGCTGCGTCGGCGCCGGCACCGGCACCCAGATGTTCGACTTCAAGGGCGGCATCGGGACAGCGTCCCGGGTCGTCGAGCTGTCAGGCGAGCGGTACACGATCGGCGTGCTGCTGCAGACGAACTACGGCAGCCGCCACCAGCTGTTGATCGCCGGCGTCCCGGTCGGCCGGCAAATCACCGACCTCATGCCAAAGCGGCACCAGGAGGGGTCCTGCATCGCCGTGCTGGCGACCGATCTTCCGCTCCATCCTGGCCAGCTCCGCCGCCTCGCCCGCCGGATCGACATCGGCCTGGGCCGGACCGGCTCGGTCGGCAACGACGGCAGCGGCGAGATCTTCATCGCCTTCTCGACCGCCAACCGGATTCCGCGATCGACGCCGCGCGCCGCCCACCCGATCAATGTCCTGGTCGAAGGCCAGTTCTGGACCGAGGGCTCGCCCTTCGACCAGATCTTCGATGCCGTCGCCGAGGCGACCGAGGAAGCGGCGTTCAATGCCCTGTGCCAGGCCGACACCGTAGAGGGTCGAGATGGGAACCTGCTCCATGGTTTCCCGTTTGATCGCCACCTCGGTCACCTAACGAGACCGCTAGCAGCGCATTTATCCCTTTCCGCAAAAGTGAGGTCGCGAGTTCAAGGAGTCTCGGACTCGTGAAGGACGCAAGCTGGAGAGGAAAGCGCATATTGCCCCTGGCAGCCTAACCGGATTGTCAGCGGACGGTCAGCGGACGCTCGACGGACGCTCAGCGAACGTCACCTACAAATGTGCCAAGAGATGGATATTAGGGATCAGTCCGCTGCCCGATATCCGATTGATGCATGCCTCAGCGTCGAGTCATGACGGGCCGGCCGAGACACCGATTGGCCCAGCTACGCAGGTCGTTCGCTACAGCATGTAGAGTCTGGGCGACGACCGGCGACAAGTCGTCCGGCCGGTTTTTGCGCCAGCGAGCGACTGTGCCCTCGTCTTGGTAGCGACCGTCGGCGACGGCCTGGCCATCGTCCCGGCGCACCTTTGCCCTGCCGTTAACTTGCAGCCGGCCCTTCTCGGAGTTTCGCCTGGTCATAATCAATGGTTGGCGGTCGACGCCCGCAGCTGGCGACGAAGCGTTCGCTAAGTCGGCGGGGCCGCATCCACGGACTTGCTACTGGTCGCGAACAGTCACGTTTAACCCGAGCGTTTTGGCTTTCTCTACGACTTAGATGCCGACTGGGCGTCGAGGACGAACTGCAGCGTACCCTGGGCGTATGAAACTCTGTGCTCGTCGAGGACCGTGTAGAGAATCCTAAGAGGCTGGCCAACGCTTCGGCCTTTTCCCCATTGTCCAGAAGATTCCCAACCAGGGGGAAGGTAATCAATTTCTACCACCCAGAGGCAAAGGGTTGCCCGTACCCGAGGTACTTCCACTTGTATGCGAACCGGAATCGTATGCCGTTTTGGGCACATCATTGACCGCTACACCCTCCGGGGGTCGAGTTCGGTGGGTACTCATGACGAACGAGACGTAATCCCGCCGAGGACAGGTTTAGCTGGCTCGGTCGGTAACTGCAACGGGAGTCCCGGTTGCATCAGTGATCTGCAATTGCCCGTCATGAACAGCTTCGTAGATGGCGGACGGCTGGCCTCGGACTACCAGGACAACACCCTGCGTGCTGCCCTTACCGACGCCGCTCGGCGCTGGTATTCCGGCGATACCGATTGCCAGGCGTGGGAACCGGGCGGCGACGAATTTCTCTCGCCGGCGCTTATCGAAGCCGAATGCATGCGCGCTGTGCTTCCCGAGGCTGAGTTCCGGCCCTGGTTCGACGCGTTCCTGCCCCGCCTGGGCCAAAGCCTGCCGGCAACCTTGTTCACCCCCGCCACCGTCAGCGACCGCAGCGACGGCAAGATCGCCCATCTCGACGGGCTGAACCTGAGCCGGGCGTGGTGCTGGCGCGCTCTGGCAGCGTTCACGCCCGATCCGGAGGCTACTCGACGAGCCGCGCAGACCCACATCGACGCCAGCCTGCCGCACGTCAGCGGCGACTATATGGGTGAGCACTGGCTGGCCAGTTTCGCCGTGCTGGCGTTAGGCTGAGGACCCTACGCGGCGCGCCATCGCCTGAAACCGGCCAAACCGCAGGCTCAATTGGTGCGGACGGTCGTACAGGTCCAGCACCTTCGCCGTCGCCGTCGGGTCGAACCGGACAGCCTTCTGCCATCCGGCTTGCCCGCGCAGCGGCGCCGCAATGATCAGCGCCCGGTCTGCCGAGCCTCGGCCATCGCCCAGCCTAGCAGGAGGAAAAACCAGCCTCCGACCGGCATGCTGGTAAACGCCGTGGTTGACTGGATCGGCCACACCTGAGCACAGACCACCGCGAACAACCCGGCGCGCAACGGATCCGGATCCCGCCCCAAACCGCGGGCCAACGGCACCAGCCAGGCGATCCCCATCGCCGCGAACAGCGCCAACCCCACGAATCCGCCATCATCCAGCGCCTGCAGATAGTGGTTGTGCGGGTGATGCCAGCACATCTTGGCGCCGCCGCCATCGGGAAGGCTGCCGTCGAATGTCGGGCGGAAGTACGCCGGACGCGGGCACCCCGTGTCAAACCCGTCAAAGCCCATGCCGGTTACTGGGTTCAACCGCCCGACCTCCCACGCCCGCGCATAGAGCAGTCCATACGGTGACGCACCAAAATGCTCCAGTTGGCTGGAGAATTTTTCCACCAGCCGATGGTAGGCGGACGGCGCCACGACCGGCGAGGCGGCCAGCACAAGCCCCGCCACCACCGCTGTTGCCAGTACCGCTGGCCGCAGCCGCCGCACCAGACACGCGACGATCGCCAGCGCGAAAACAGTCAGGACCAGCGGCATGCGCTGGCCGATCATTACCATCATCACCACGCTGCCGGCGAGCAACGCGTAGGCACCGACCACTGGCCGGACACCTGGGCGATCGAGCAACGCCGACACCGCCGGCAAGACAGCAGGCAGAATGATTTTCGCCATCGGCGGACCTGCACGCGGGGCACCAAATGGACCGGTGAGTTCCCCTTCCGGCCCCGGGGGCCAGCCGATCAGGTTCCTGCCGAATATATACTGGATGACGCTGTTCAGCGCGATCCACACCGCGGAGGCGGCGACCAGCCGGTACATCCACGCCAGCGTCTCGCGCGTGCGCAGCACCATGAACTCAAGTGCCACGACCAGCACCAGGAACCGCACGGTCGCCAATGCCTGCAACAGCGAGCCGACGCCCCCCTCGCCGAGGCCGAGCGCCGGTATCGGTAGCGAACAGATTACCAGCCAGGCCCACCAGGCGCCGGAGAACCAAAGCCAGCGCGCTCGCAGCCAGCCCCAGTCCCGCAGCAGCGCACAGCGTGCACAGGAAGCACAAATCAGCCACCCCGATCGCCATCTCCGCGACTCCATGCGCGTGCAGCAGCAGCAACGGCAACAGCATGACGCTGTAGAACGCTACCCGTTCAAGATGGGTGACGATGCGAGTCCTGGTGATTGCGGCCATGCGCGGGGTGATGCCAGCCCCGGCTCCACCGGACAAGGGCAACCCAGGGCCCTTTCATGTTCCATGGTCTCTTTGGAACCACGCGATCATGGGTTACGCTGCACCGCACCCCATGTACTGCTTCGGCGTCCGCGGCATCATGCAGCCGGCGCCGGGATCAGGGCCAGTGATCATGGGCCAGGGAGCATGGGCCAGGGAGTATGGGGCCAGTGAGCACGGGTCGATCGGACCGGCAGGTGCTTGGGATGCAACGGGTTTTAAAGTGGAACACGACGGAAGGAACAGCGAAATGGCGGGTCAGATCGAAGCGAAACTGGCGGAATTAGGCATTACCCTGCCGCGGCCGATGCAGCCGATCGCCAACTATGTGCCCTATGTGGTGACCGGCAATCTCGTCGCGGTGTCCGGCCAGGTGCCGGCCATCGACGGCAAGATCGCGATTACCGGCAAAGTCAGCTGGGGCGTTTCGCTCGATCAGGCGAAGGAGGCCGCCCGCCTTTGCTTCATCAACGTGCTGGTCCACCTGAAGGCGGCCTGCGGTGGCGATCTCGACCGGGTCCGGCGAGTCGTCCGCCTCGGCGGCTTCGTCGCCGCGCCGTCGGAGTTCAACCAGCACGCGCTGGTGATGAATGGTGCGTCCGATCTGGCGGTGGCCGTGTTCGGCGACGTCGGCCGGCATGCCCGCACCACGATCGGCGTTCCGTCGCTGCCTGCCGATGCGGCGGTCGAGGTGGAAGGCCTGTTTGAAATCGAGTAGGTTATCCCGCTATGCCAGATGGTTCGGCCACGCTGACCCTTACCCTCCATGCCAAGATCGCGGACATCGACGCCGCTGACTGGGACGCCTGCGCCGGGGCTGGCAATCCATTCGTCAGCCATGAATTCCTCAGCGCGATGGAAGACAGCGGGTCGGCCAATTCGCGCACCGGATGGCTGCCGCAACACGCGGTCCTGCGCGATGAGTGCGGCCAGGTGGTCGGGGTCGTGCCGATGTATGCGAAGTCCCACAGCTATGGCGAATATGTCTTCGACCATGGCTGGGCCAACGCCCTGGAGCGCATCGGCGAGAACTATTATCCCAAGCTGCAGGCGGCGGTCCCGTTCAGCCCGGTGCCAGGCCCGAGGCTGCTGCGCCGCCCCGGCGCCGGCATCCCGGTGTCGGCCATGGCCAGTGCCCTGGAACAGGCCTGCGCAGTCGCATGGCCTGTCATCTGTCCACGTCACCTTCTGCACCGAGGACGAATGGAACGGATTGGGCGACGCCGGCTGGCTGCAACGCATCGGCATGCAATTTCACTGGGAGAACCAGGGTTACACCGATTTCGAAGACTTCCTGGGCGCGCTGTCATCGCGCAAGCGCAAGGTGCTGCGCCGGGAACGCCGGGACGCCAACGCCGCCGGCCTGACATTCCACGCGCTGTCGGGGGCGGACATCACGGAACGGCACTGGGACGCGTTCTACGCCTTCTATCGCTCCACCGTGGACCGCAAATGGGGCTCCGCCTACCTCACCCGGTCCTTCTTTTCCCTGCTGGGCCAGCGTCTGGGCGACAAGGTGGTGCTGATGTATGCCGAGAGCGCCGGTAAACCTGTCGCTGGCGCCCTGAACCTGGCTGGCGATGAGGCGCTATACGGCCGCAACTGGGGTTGCCGAGGCGACTGGCCATTTTTGCATTTCGAACTTTGCTACTACCGCGCCATCGACTGGGCCATCGAACATGGCCTGAAACGGGTCGAAGCCGGGGCCCAGGGCCGCCACAAAATCCAGCGCGGCTACCTGCCGAAACCCACCTATTCGGCCCATTGGATCACCCATGCCGGGCTGCGCCGAGCGGTCGGCAACTTCCTGCAGGAGGAGCGCGCCGGGATGCTGTCCGACATGGCCGCGCTGGCGGAGGATTCGCCGTTCCGCAAGGGCGAGGACTGATATTATCCGAGGCCGGGGATCGCGCCGTCGGTGCCACGCCTGTCATCCGGCTCCATGTCATCCCGTTCCTGGTGAAGCTGACCTTCCCGGTCTATACGTCACCCGTCCAGCACCGTCCGGATCTTCGCCGCCAACGCGCGATAACTGAACGGCTTCGGCAACAGCTCCGTTCCGGGATCCAGCACCCCGCCGTGCACGATGGCATTGCGCGCGTAACCGGTCGTGTACACCACCTTCAGCTCCGGCCGCAGCACCCGCGCCGCCTCCGCCAATTGACGCCCGCTCATGCCGCCCGGCAAACCGACATCGGTGAACAGCACCTCGATCTCGGTTTCGCGCGCCAGGATCCGCAGCGCCGCATGCCCATCAGCCGCCGCCAGCACGCGATACCCAAGCTCGCGCAGCGAGGCGACCGAATGGTCCCGCACCGCCGGTTCGTCCTCCACCACCAGGATGGTTTCGCCGCGGCCGCCCGGAACCGCGGAGTCCTCGGACTTCGGCCGCGATCTCCGTCCGATCGGCCATCAAGCGCGGCAGATACAGCTTGACGGCGGTTCCCTGCCCTTGCTCGCTGTACAGCTTCACATGGCCGTGTCGACTGCTTGATGAAGCCATAGACCTGGCTCAGCCCAAGGCCGGTGCCCTGGCCGATGTCCTTGGTGGTGAAAAACGGCTCGAACACGCGCTCCAGCGTGTCGCCTGATCCATGCCCGTGCCGGTGTCGCTGACGGCGATCATGACGTACTGGCCCGGCGCGACATCGTCATGTGACGCGGCATAGGCCTCGTCCAAATGCGTGTTCGCCGTCTCGATCGTCAGCTTGCCGCCGTCCGGCATGGCATCGCGCGCGTTGACCGCCAGGTTCAGCAGCGCGTTCTCCAACTGGTTGGCATCCGCTGCCGTCCGCCACAGCCCGCCGGCCAGCACGGTTTCCAGCGCCACCGCCTCGCCCAAGGTGCGGCGCAGCAGCTCCGACATCCCGGCCACCAGCTTGTTGGCATCCAGCGGCCGCGGGTCCAGCGTCTGCCGGCGCGCGAATGCCAGCAGCCGATGGGTCAAGGTCGCCGCCCGGTCCGCGCCCTGCGCGATCATCCCCAGCGCGCGCTTGACCCGCGCGTCGTCGGCAGCCGAGCGGACACGCTCGCCAGCATGCGCTGCAGGGTTTCGACGCCGCCGCCGATCACCGTCAGCAGGTTGTTGAAATCGTGCGCGACGCCCCCGGTCAGATGTCCGATCGCCTCCATCTTCTGCGACTGGCGCAGCGATTCCTCGGCCTGCGCCCGCCGCGCCATCTCCTCCGCGACGCGCTGTTCCAGCATTTCATTGGCCTGCAGCAGCGCATCCCGGGCCTCCTGGCGCAGCCGCGCCAGTTCGAGGTTCGAGCGAACGCGGGCCAGCAACTCGCGCGCCGAAAACGGCTTGACCAGATAATCGTCCGCCCCGGCGTCCAGCCCCTCGACCCGCGCCTCCTCCCCGGCCCGGGCGGACAGCAGCACCACCGGCAGGTCGCGCAGATCAGGGTCCGCCCGGATGCGCGGCCAGCAGGCCGAACCCGTCCATCCGCGGCATCATCACGTCCGACAGGATCAGGTCCGGCCGGCGTTGGCCCGCGCAGCAAGCAGCGCCGCCTGCCCGTCGCCCACCGCCTCGACCTCGTATCCCGGCCGCAGCAGCCGCAGGACATAATCGCGCATGTCGGCATTGTCGTCTGCCAGCAGGATCCGGCGCCGCACCTGGCCGTCCGTCGCGGTGTCCGCCCCCAGCGGAACCAGCATGTTGGATGCTTCCAGCATCGACTCGGCGTCGGGAACTCGCCGTCCTCGGGCAGCCAGCGCAGCGCTTCTTCCACGAATGCTGCCGCCGCGACGCCTTCCGGCACGGCTGCGCGCGGCGGTTTCGGTCACCCGATCGGCCGGCAGATGCGCCGAACCGAACGGCAGCCGCACCGACACGGTGGTGCCGACGTCGACCTGGCTTTCACCTCGATCGACCCGCCATGCAGGCGCACCAGCTCGTTCACCAGCGCCAGGCCGATGCCGGTGCCTTCCAGCGTGCGGCCGCGCTGCCCCTCGATGCGATGGAAGCGATCGAAGATGTGCGGCAATTCAGCCTCCGGAATGCCGACGCCGGTGTCACGCACCGTCAGCACCGCCGCCTGACCATCGGGCGCGGCCTGCAGCTCGACGGTGATCCCGCCGGCCAGGGTGTACTTGAACGCATTGGACACCAGATTGAGGACGATCCGCTCCCACATCTCGGCATCGACATAGACCGGCTGATCGAGCTTCAGCAGTCGGTGTCGCAGCCACAGGCCGGCGCGGTCACAGGCAGACCGGAAATTGCTCGCCAGTTCCTCGGTATAGGCCGCCGAGTTCGGTCGGCTGAAAGCGCGCCCGCACCCGGCCGGCCTCGATGCGGGAGAAATCCAGCAGAGTGTTGACCAGCCGCAGCAACCGCAGGCCGTTGCGGTGGACCATCGATCAGCCGGTCCGCCGCCTGCGGGCTGACTCAGCGCCAGAGTCGGCGATTTCCTCCTCCAGCGGCCCCAGCATCAGCGTCAGCGGCGTGCGGAACTCGTGGCTGACATTGGAGAAGAACGCCGTCTTCGCCTGATCGATCTCGGCCAGCGCCTCGGCCCGCCGGCGTTCCGCCTCATATGCCCGCGCCGCCCCAAGGCCGGAGGCAATCTGCGCCGCGACCAGGTCGATGAATGCCGGCATAGGCCTCGTCATACGGCCGATAGGGGTTGAGCCCGGCGATGAACACGCCGGCCGGCCGCGACTGGCCTTGCTGCGGCGATCGGCACGATCACGGCCTGGCGCGGCGGCCGGTCCCACGCCCCGGCCGACCAGGCCGGCGAGACCGGAGACATCGTGGATCACTCGCTTGTCCGGTCCGAACAGTGCCGCGGCGACCGGAAACGGCAGATCGTCGGGTCGTTCCGCACTCCAGCGGCGCCGCCGCGCTGTCGATGCCGGCCGTTGCCGCCGCCCGCTGGACAGCCGCCTGTCTCGTCCAGCAGATAGATCAGGGTGAACGGCAGGTCCTTGTCGTTGCGCGCCAGCGACCGCTCGACCGCCTGCATCACCTCGGGTTCCGACCGAACAGCCCCCAGCGCGCTGCCCAGGTCGCGCAGCGTGTCGAGCCGGCGTTCGCCGATCACCCGCTGGGTCTCCTCCGTCACCACGCACAGCATGCCGGCGACGCTGCCGTCGTCGTCCGGCAGCGGGCTGTAGGAGAACGTGTGATAGGTTTCCTCCGGGTAGCCGCTGCGCTCCAGGAACAGCAGCAGCCCTTCGTCCCAGGTCGCCATGCCCGGTCTGCATCACCGACTCGGCCCGCGGCCCGATGTCCTTCCAGATCTCCGCCCAGACCACGTTGGCCGGCTGGCCCAGCGCGCGGCGGATGCTTGACACCCAGCGTCGGGGCGTAGGCATCGTTGTAGAAGAAGGTGAGGTCCTGGCCCCAGCCCATCCACATCGCGTAGCGCGAAGTCACCAGGATGCGCAGGATGGTCTTCAGGCTCTGCGGCCACGACTCGCCGGTCCCAGGACGGTGCCGGCCCAGTCGGCTGCACCGATAAGCGCGGCCATCTCGCCGCCCGCGGTGGTGAAAGCGGAGGTCTCAGGCTGGCACACCCGTCGACGCGATTCATCCCACGCAAGTCGCGCTTCCCCCTGTCCTGTCGTGCGCCGCACCGTCTGCCGCTGGTTCTATCTGAAACAAATTCATACGCTGCCGTTTCGGATTCACATACAGGCGTGAAAGCGCCGACACGTTCACCCTGGCGACCGGGACATCGGCGGCAGCAGGCGATTGGCGATCGCCGCTGCTTCAGCCATATCGTGCGCGACACTAGCACAGTCGTCAGTCGTCCCGACGGCACCGTATCCCCAGGCGGCGAATATGCCTGGTATCCCGGCGCCGTTCGCTGCCACCACGTCGTTGCGATGATCCCCCAGCATGACCGCCGCATCGCGCCGCCCGCCAGCGCGGGCCAGCGTCTCCAAGCAGGTGGCGCGGATCGGGCTTGCGAACCGGGAAGCTGTCGCCGCCGCCGATCGCGCACATCAGACGGCAGCAGTCCCACAGCCTGCAAGCAGGCGCCTGGCCGCCTGTTCCGGCTTGTTGGTGCAAACCGCCAGCTGCCAACCCGTTGCGGGCCAGTTCGTCCAGCACCGGCAGCACATCGGGATACAAGCTTGCTCTCGACCGCGACATGAGCCGTATAGTCGGCGGTCATCGCCGCCACTGCCGTCGGCGTCCGGCTCACGCCCGTGTGCGGCGAAAGCGCGCGCCACCAGCACCGCGACCCCGTCGCCGACCATCGCGGCCACCTGCTCGTGGGCGAAATCCGGCAGCCCGCGGGCCCGCATCAGCCGGTTCAATGCCGCCGCCAGATCCGGCACGGTGTCCACCAGCGTGCCATCCAGATCGAGCAGCAGCGTCCGCGCCACTATGTTGCACTCCGAAACGTGAATTGAACCAATAGCATAACGGTGGCCTTTGACATTGCTCCGGCGTCGCCGCTACGCCAGTCGCACGAGCGAAGCAAGGGCCGCGTATGCAAGCAACCGCAATCATCCTGGCCGCCGGCCTGGGCACCCGGATGAAATCGTCGTTGCCGAAGACGCTGCATCGCCTGGCCGGCCGGACCATGCTGCGCCATCTGCTGGCAAGCTGCGAGACGGTATTCGATCGCATCGTTGTTGTCCTGGGTCCCGACATGGATGCGGTTCGAAAAGAAGCCGAACCACACATTTGTGTTGTGCAGCAGGAACGTCTGGGCACCGCTCACGCCGCGCTGCAGGCGGTCGAGCATTTTGGCGACGGCCAGGTCGCGGTGCTCTATGCCGACAATCCGCTGATCCGCGCCGCCACGCTGCGCCGTCTGCTCGACAGCCACACGACCGGGCGGCCTGTCGCTGCTGGCTTTCCGCCCGGCCGACCCGGGACGCTACGGCCGGGTGATCACCGGCGCCGATGGTCTGGTGCAGCGCATCGTCGAATATGCCGACGCCACCGCGGCCGAACGCGCCGTCGACCTGTGCAACGCCGGCGTGCTGTGCGCCGAACGCCGGCGACATGCGGCGCTGGTTGCAGGCCGTCGCGAAACGACAACGCCAAGGCGCGAATATTACCTTACCGACGTCGTCGCCCTCGCGCGCGCCGACGGCCGGCCGGTCCTCGCGGTCGAAGCCCCGGCGGACGAACTGGCGGGCGTCAATTCCCGCAGCGAACTGGCCCGGGCCGAGGCCGTGCTGCAGGGCTGGCTGCGCCAGGACGCGATGGACGCCGGTGTGACCATGATCGATCCGTCCTCGGTCTTCCTGTCCGCCGACACGCGCCTGCGCCCGACGTGACGATCGAGCCGAACGTGTTGTTCGGGCCCGGCGTCACCGTCGCCGCCAACGTCGTCATCCGCGCCTTCTGCCACATCGAGGGCGCCGAGATCGGCGCCGGCAGCATCATCGGCCCGTTCGCCCGCCTCCGCCCTGGCGCCAAACTGGACGATCGACGTTCACGTCGGCAATTTCGTCGAGATCAAGGCCTCGCACCTCGCATCCGGGGTGAAGGCAAGCCATCTGAGCTATATCGGTGACGCGTCGGTCGGCAGCGGCACCAATATCGGTGCAGGCACGATCACCTGTAACTACGACGGTACCAACAAACATCGCACCACGATCGGCGCCGCATGTCTTTGTCGGCTCCGACGTGGCGCTGGTCGCACCGGTTACCGTCGGCGACGGCGCGATCCTCGCCGCCGGAAGCGTGATCACCGAGGACGTCGAGCCGGACGCGCTGGCCCTGGCGCGCGGACGGCAGGTGCAGAAGCCAGGACGGGCGCCACTCGGCGGAACAAGAGATCGATGCGGGCAGCGGCGAGAAAGGAAAAGCGATAGATGTGTGGCATTGTCGGAGTTATCGGCGCGCGTCCCGCCGCCCCCATCATCCTGGAGGCGCTGCGCCGGCTGGAATATCGCGGCTACGACAGCGCCGGCATCGCCACCCTGGTGAACGGCCACATCGATCGCCGCCGCGCCGAAGGCAAGCTGGGCAACCTGGCCGCCTCGCTGGACCGCGCCGGCATTGCCCGGAACCATCGGCATCGGCCACACGCGCTGGGCCACCCATGGCGCGCCGACCGAGAGCAACGCCCACCCGCACGGCACCGCCCGCGTGTCGCTGGTGCATAACGGCATCATCGAAAACCACGCCGAACTGCGCGCCGAACTGGAAGCCGAAGGCCAGGAGTTCAGCACCGAGACCGACACCGAAACCGTCGCCCAACTGGTCGATCTGAACCTGAAGCGCGGCATGCAGCCGATCGAGGCCGCCGGCGCCGCGCTGCGCCGGCTGGAGGGCGCCTACGCCCTGGCGATGATCTTCGCCGGCCATCCCGAACTGATCGTCGGCGCCCAGCACGGCGCCCCGCTGGCGGTCGGCTTCGGCGACGACGAGATGTTCGTCGGCTCCGACGCCCTGGCACTCGCGCCGCTGACCCGCCGCATCGCCTATCTGCGCGACGGCGACTGGACCGTGGTCGACCGCCAGGGCGCCAAGTTCTTCGACATCGACGGCAACGAGGTCGAGCGCGAGATCAAGCTCACCCGCCTGACCGGCGCCGCCATCGGCAAGGGCAATTTCCGCCATTTCATGGAGAAGGAACTGCACGAGCACCCGGCGGTGATCGGCGACACGCTGCACCAGATGGTCAGCCCCGGCAGCCGCGCGGTGGCCCTGCCCGATCTCGGGATCGATTTCCGCAAAGTGTCGCGCATCACCATGAGCGCCTGCGGCAGCGCGTTCTACGCCGGCCTGGTCGGCCGCTGGTGGTTCGAGGCGATCGCCCGCATCCCCACCGACGGCGATGTCGCCAGCGAGTTCCGCTACCGCACGCCGCCGATGTCGAAGGGCGGCCTCGGGCTGCTGGTGTCGCAGTCCGGCGAGACGGCCGACACGCTGGCTGCGCTGCGCTACATGCGCGAGCAGGACCAGCAGATCCTGTCGATCCTGAACGTCCCGGAAAGCACCATGGCGCGCGAAAGCGACGCCGTGCTGGAAACCGTCGCCGGGCCGGAGATCGGCGTCGCCAGCACCAAGGCCTTTACCGCTCAGCTTTCGGTGCTGGCCTGCCTCGCGCTGGCGGCCGGTCGCGCCACCGGCGCGATCAGCGCCGACGAGGAAGCCCGGATGACCGCCGCCCTGCTGGAGGTGCCCGGCCGAGCCGCCGAGGTGCTGGACAACGAGGAGGCCATTCAGTCGATCGCGCTGCGGGTGTCGAAGGCCCGCGACGTGCTGTTCCTGGGCCGCGGCAACTGCTTCCCGATCGCGCTGGAGGGCGCGCTGAAGCTGAAGGAGATCAGCTACATCCACGCCGAAGGCTATGCCGCCGGCGAGATGAAGCACGGCCCGATCGCGCTGATCGATCCGGCCGTGCCGGTCATCGCCATCGCCCCGTCCGGCCCGCTGTTCGAGAAGACCGCATCCAACCTGCAGGAAGCCGCCGCCCGCGGCGGCCAGGTGATCGTGTTCAGCGATGCCGCCGGCGCTGCCAAGCTGAAGGGCATCGCCGCCGAGACCGTGGTGCTGCCGGATGTCGATCCGTTCGTGGCCCCGATCCTGTATGCGATCCCGGTGCAGATGCTGGCCTACCAGGTCGCGGTGCTGAAGGGCACCGACGTGGATCAGCCGCGGAATCTGGCGAAATCGGTGACGGTGGAATAGGCAGTTCGCCGGCACCGTGTATGCGATCGCCAGTTGTTTTACTGAACAACAGGCGGTCCCACGCACAATCAGTGTTCAGCGGAAGATCATTTCTTTTCTGGCAGGGCGATGCCGGTCAAGGCCTCCCAGACCCGAATAACGAAGGAGTCGTCCTTCAGTCCCTGCCCATTCGCCGCCGCCGCCAGAAACAGCTGGTGCGCCGCGGCGGCCATCGGCAACGGGAACGTCAGCGCCCGTGCCTGATCGAGCACGATCCCCAGATCCTTGACGAAAATGTTCACCGCCGAGGACGGCGTATCGTCCCCCGCCAGTATATGTGGTACCCGGTTTTGCCACATCCAGGAACTGCCGGCCGAACTCCGAGATCACCTTGAACAGCGTCTCCGGATCTGCGCCGGCCCGGATGCCCAGGGCCAGCGCCTCGGCCGCCGTCGCGATATGCACTCCGGCCAGCAACTGATTGACCATCTTGACCGTGCTGCCGACGCCGATCTCGTCGCCAAGCCGCCAGACTTTGGTGGAGATCGCCTCCAGCACGGGTCCGGCCTTGGCGAAAGCTGCCTCTGAACCGGAACCCATGACGGTCATCGTCCCGGCTTGAGCACCCACCGCGCCGCCAGAGACCGGGCAGTCCACCATCAGGAAGCCCGCATCCTCGATCCTGCGTCCGAGCGCTTTGGCGGCCTCCGGCGCGACGGTGGCACAGCACAGTACGACGGCGCCCTTTTGCCATCCGCGCCAGACATCCCTTCTCGCCAAACAACACCTGATCGGTCTGCGCCGCGTTGACGACGAAGACCACCACCGCCTCGAGGTCGGTCGGCAATGCATCGGGTGAGGCCACCACCTTGCCGCCTTCAGACGCGAACGCCGCGCGGGTTTCCTCGCGTATCTCGCAACCCGTGACCTCGTGGCCTTTGCGCAGCAGATTCAGGGCGGCGCCCATGCCCATGTTGCCAAGACCGATGACGCCTACCTTCATGACCGTTTCCTCCGACCGACGGGCAATGTTGCGTTTGCCCGCCGGCCCTTCTTCACCGAATTGACCGACGCGGCAAGCTAAAGGGCAGTTATTGCGATCTCGGCATTGACTTCGAGAACCTCGTAATCGCCGGGCAAGCATGACATCCGTAGTCTAACCGCAGATTTATCTGAAAATACTGCACTGGCAGCCCGTCGGCATTAATCGTTTGTTAGTAATCTGCCGGTATCACGAGGCCGTCTGCAATGCGTCTGAAGATGGCTGCAAAAGGCGCCAGCGTTTTGCGCAAACCAATAGGATTTAAGGTCAATGGGCGCCTCCTTCACCAGTCTGCTCGCCGTCCGCGATTGCCGGCCTGCCGACGAGCACAATCGCAGCTCTGGGCACGGCGACCATAAGTTTGCTGACGACGTCCCAGCTCGTGGCCCTAACCTCCGCCCAGTTCGCCGCGCTTGGAGTGAATAACGTTACGGCGATTGCGGCAGGCAACATGTCCGCCCTCACCACGACGGCAACTCCTCGGCCTGACTTCGGCCGAGGCCGCGGTGCTGACCACCGGGCAGGTTAGCGCGACTCAGCTCAGGCCAGATCGCCGCACTGACCACTGCGGCGGTGAGCGGGCTCGGTGCCAGTATCAGCGCCATCGGCACCGCCGCCTTCGCCGGCATAACCTCGGCCCAACTGGCCGCGCTGACCACCGATGACGCCGCCGCGCTGACCACCGCCCAGGCCTCCGCGCTGACCGCGGCCCAGATCAAGGGCCTGTCGTCGGCCGACATGGCCAGCCTCACCACCTCGGCGGTCTCCTCGCTCACCACCGCCGCGCTCGGCCGCGCTGTCCTCCGCCCAGCTCGCCGCCCTCGGCACCACCAACGTCACCGCGCTCGCCACCGCCAGCATGTCGGCGCTGAGCTCCGCCGCCCTCGCCGGCCTCACCTCGGCCGAGGCCTCCGTGCTCACCTCCGGCCAGGTCACCGCGCTCGGCTCCGCCCAGCTCGCCGCCCTCACCACCGCCGCGCTGGCCGGCCTCGGCACCGGCGTCACCGCCATCGGCACCGCCGCCTTCGCCGGCCTGACCTCCGCCCAGCTGGCCGCGCTGACCACCGACGTGGCCACCGCGCTGACCACCGCCCAGGCCGCCGCGCTGACCGCCACCCAGATCAAGGGCCTGTCGTCGGCCGACATGGCCAGCCTCACCACCTCGGCGGTCTCCTCGCTCACCACCGCCGCGCTCGGCCGCGCTGTCCTCCGCCCAGCTTGCCGCCCTCGGCACCACCAACGTCACCGCGCTCGCCACCGCCAGCATGTCGGCGCTGAGCTCCGCGGCGCTCGCCGGCCTGACCTCGGCCGAGGCCTCCGTGCTCACCACCGGCCAGGTCACCGCGCTCGGCTCCGGCCCAGCTCGCCGCCCTGACCACCGCCGCGCTGGCCGGCCTCGGCACCGGCGTCACCGCCATCGGCACCGCCGCCTTCGCCGGCCTGACCTCCGCCCAGCTGGCCGCGCTGACCACCGATGTGGCCGCCGCGCTCACCACCGCCCAGGCCGCCGCGCTGACCGCCACCCAGATCAAGGGCCTGTCGTCGTCCGACATGGCCAGCCTCACCACCTCGGCGGTCTCCGCGCTCACCACCCCGCGCTCGGCCGCGCTGTCCTCCGCCCAGCTCGCCGCCCTCGGCACCACCAACGTCACCGCGCTCGCCACCGCCAGCATGTCGGCGCTGAGCTCCGCCGCCCTCGCCGGGCTCACCTCGGCCGAGGCCTCGGTGCTCACCTCCGGCCAGGTCACCGCCCTCGGCTCCGGCCCAGCTCGCCGCCCTCACCACCGCCGCGCTGGCCGGCCTCGGCACCGGCGTCACCGCCATCGGCACCGCCGCCTTCGCCGGCCTGACCTCCGCCCAGCTGGCCGCGCTCACCACCGACGTCGCCGCCGCGCTCACCACCGCCCAGGCCGCCGCGCTGACCGCCACCCAGATCAAGGGCCTGTCGTCGTCCGACATGGCCAGCCTCACCACCTCGGCGGTCTCCTCGCTCACCACCACCGCGCTCGGCCGCGCTGTCCTCCGCCCAGCTCGCCGCCCTCGGCACCACCAACGTCACCGCGCTGGCCACCGCCAGCATGTCGGCGCTGACCTCCGCGGCGATCGCCGGGCTGACCTCGGCCGAGGCCTCGGTGCTGACCACCGGCCAGGTCACCGCGCTCGGCTCCGGCCCAGCTCGCCGCCCTGACCACCGCCGCGCTGGCCGGCATCGGCACCGGCGTCACCGCCATCGGCACCGCCGCCTTCGTCGGGCTGACCTCCGCCCAGCTGGCCGCGCTGACCACCGAGTCGCCACCGCGCTGACCACCGCCCAGGCCGCCGCGCTGACCGCCACCCAGATCAAGGGCCTGTCGTCGGCCGACATGGCCAACCTCACCACCTCGGCGGTCTCCGCGCTCACCACCCCGCGCTGGCCGCGCTGTCCTCCGCCCAGCTCGCCGCCCTCGGCACCGGCAACGTCACCGCGCTGGCCACCGCCAGCATGTCGGCGCTGACCTCCGCGGCGATCGCCGGGCTGACCTCGGCCGAGGCCTCGGTGCTCACCACCGGCCAGGTCACCGCCCTCGGCTCCGGCCAGCTCGCCGCGCTGACCACCGCCGCGCTGGCCGGCATCGGCACCGGCGTCACCGCCATCGGCACCGCCGCCTTCGCCGGCCTGACCTCCGCCCAGCTGGCCGCGCTGACCACCGACGTCGCCACCGCGCTGACCACCGCCCAGGCCGCCGCGCTGACCGCCACCCAGATCAAGGGCCTGTCGTCGGCCGACATGGCCAGCCTCACCACCTCGGCGGTCTCCGCGCTCACCACCGCCGCGCTCGGCCGCGCTGTCCTCCGCCCAGCTCGCCGCCCTCGGCACCACCAACGTCACCGCGCTCGCCACCGCCAGCATGTCGGCGCTGAGCTCCGCCGCGCTCGCCGGGCTCACCTCGGCCGAGGCCTCGGTGCTCACCTCCGGCCAGGTCACCGCCCTCGGCTCCGGCCCAGCTCGCCGCCCTCACCACCGCCGCGCTGGCCGGCCTCGGCACCAGCGTCACCGCCATCGGCACCGCCGCCTTCGCCGGCCTCGACCTCCGCCCAGCTGGCCGCGCTGACCACCGACGTCGCCACCGCGCTCACCACCGCCCAGGCCGCCGCGCTGACCGCCACCCAGATCAAGGGCCTGTCGTCGTCCGACATGGCCAGCCTCACCACCTCGGCGGTCTCCTCGCTCACCACCACCGCGCTCGGCCGCGCTGTCCTCCGCCCAGCTCGCCGCCCTCGGCACCACCAACGTCACCGCGCTGGCCACCGCCAGCATGTCGGCGCTGACCTCCGCAGCGCTCGCCGGGCTGACCTCGGCCGAGGCCTCGGTGCTCACCTCCGGCCAGGTCACCGCGCTCGGCTCCGGCCAGCTCGCCGCCCTCACCACCGCCGCGCTGGCCGGCATCGGCACCGGCGTCACCGCCATCGGCACCGCCGCCTTCGCCGGCCTGACCTCCGCCCAGCTGGCCGCGCTCACCACCGACGTCGCCACCGCGCTCACCACCGCCCAGGCCTCCGCGCTGACCGCGACCCAGATCAAGGGCCTGTCGTCGGCCGACATGGCCAGCCTCACCACCTCGGCGGTCTCCTCGCTCACCACCGCCGCGCTCGGCCGCGCTGTCCTCCGCCCAGCTCGCCGCCCTCGGCACCACCAACGTCACCGCGCTGGCCACCGCCAGCATGTCGGCGCTGACCTCGGCGGCGATCGCCGGGCTGACCTCGGCCGAGGCCGCGGTGCTCACCTCCGGCCAGGTCACCGCGCTCGGCTCCGCCCAGCTCGCCGCCCTGACCACCGCCGCGCTGGCCGGCATCGGCACCGGCGTCACCGCCATCGGCACCGCCGCCTTCGCCGGGCTGACCTCCGCCCAGCTGGCCGCGCTGACCACCGACGTCGCCACCGCGCTCACCACCGCCCAGGCCGCCGCGCTGACCGCCACCCAGATCAAGGGCCTGTCGTCGGCCGACATGGCCAGCCTCACCACATCGGCGGTCTCCGCGCTCACCACCCCGCGCTGGCGGCGCTGTCCTCCGCCCAGCTTGCCGCCCTCGGCACCACCAACGTCACCGCGCTGGCCACCGCCAGCATGTCGGCGCTGAGCTCCGCGGCGATCGCCGGGCTCACCTCGGCCGAGGCCTCCGTGCTCACCACCGGCCAGGTCACCGCGCTCGGCTCCGGCCCAGCTCGCCGCCCTCACCACCGCCGCGCTCGCCGGCATCGGCACCAACATCACCGCCATCGGCACCGCCGACTTCGCCGGCCTCACCTCCGCCCAGCTCGCCGCCCTCACCACCGAGTGGCCACCGCGCTCACCACCGCCCAGGCCTCCGCGCTGACCCCGGCCCAGATCAAGGGCCTGTCGTCGGCCGACATGGCCAGCCTCACCACCTCGGCGGTCTCCTCGCTCACCACCGCCGCCCTCGGCGGCGCTGTCCTCCGCCCAGCTCGCCGCCCTCGGCACCACCAACGTCACCGCGCTCGCCACCGCCAACATGTCGGCGCTGAGCTCCGCCGCGCTCGCCGGCCTCACCTCGGCCGAGGCCTCCGTGCTCACCTCCGGCCAGGTCACCGCGCTCGGCTCCGCCCAGCTCGCCGCCCTCACCACCGCCGCCTCGCCGGCCTCGGCACCAACATCACCGCCATCGGCACCGCCGACTTCGCCGGCCTCACCTCCGCCCAGCTCGCCGCCCTCACCACCGCGAGGCCACCGTCGCTCACCGGTGCCCAGGCCTCGCGCTGACCTCGGCCCAGATCAAGGGCCTGTCGTCGGCCGACATGGCCAGCCTCACCACATCGGCGGTCTCCTCGCTCACCACCGCCGCCCTCGGGGCGCTGTCCTCCGCCCAGCTCGCCGCCCTCGGCACCACCAACGTCACCGCGCTCGCCACCGCCAACATGTCGGCGCTGAGCTCCGCCGCGCTCGCCGGCCTCACCTCGGCCGAGGCCTCCGTGCTCACCTCCGCCCAGGTCACCGCGCTCGGCTCCGCCCAGCTCGCCGCCCTCACCACCGCCGCCCTCGCCGGCCTCGGCACCAACATCACCGCCATCGGCACCGCCGACTTCGCCGGCCTCACCTCCGCCCAGCTCGCCGCCCTGACCACCGCAGAGGCCACCGTGCTCACCGGGCCAGGCGTCGGCGCTGACCTCGGCCCAGATCAAGGGCCTGTCGTCGGCCGACATGGCCAGCCTCACCACATCGGCGGTCTCCTCGCTCACCACCGCCGCCCTCGGCGCGCTGTCCTCCGCCCAGCTCGCCGCCCTCGGCACCACCAACGTCACCGCGCTCGCCACCGCCAACATGTCGGCGCTGAGCTCCGCCGCCCTCGCCGGCCTCACCTCGGCCGAGGTGTCAGCCTTGGATACCAATATCCTTCACTTGATGCCGTCCCAGTTCGCCGCATTGACGAGCCAGGCGATCGCAGGCCTGTCCGTCGGCGCAGCCACTGGTCTGACATCCGCCGACGTGAGCGCGCTTACCACCGCGGAGACCGCTGCTCTCAGCACAGCAGCCGTCTCAGTTCTTCTCTCCACACAAATAACGAGCTTCACTTCGGCGCAGATACCAGCCTTGACCACCGCTCAAATCAGCGTCCTGTCCGACACGCAAATGGGCTATTTCACCAACACCCAGGTGCCATATTTCACCAACACCCAGGTAGCGAGCATGACGACCGACCAACTCTCATCACTGTAACACCGTTACGAACCCGGCATCGCTCCGCAGCCTCGCCCAGAGGCTGCGGAGCCAGCCCAACACAGCTCCCCGAGGCCAGCCGTCACACGTTAACATCGTGTTAACCCTTGGTGGTTAAACCGATGGTCACCGATATGCGTCAGGACGCCAGGAAATGGGAAGTCTTCAGCTAAAGCCCGACGTCATCCTGGAGGAACACACCTCCACGGCCGAACATCCGACGATCTCGTTAAGCAGCCTGATTGCAACCCTGACATCCGACAGGATCGACCAACTGCACGCCGACGCCGTGCGGTCGCAACTGGCGCAAACACCTTTTGATGCCCTTCTGTCCGCGATCGAGCGCGAGCGCCCTGTCATGACCCGCGCCACCGAAATCGTCCTCTACGAACGGTGGATCGACGCTAACGCCGGTGTTTCCCCGTTCCTATACGCTGCCTGGTTTAACCTGGGCGTCCAACTCGCCGCAATCGACAACCTCACCGGCGCAGCCATCGCCTACGGCAACACGCTCACCTTGCGCCCGGACATGCACAGCGCCGCGATCAACCTCGGACTCCTGCTCGAGCGGACGGGCCAGCCGCAACAGGCTCTCGCTACCTGGAAGCGTGCCGCCCAACCCGACGAGACCCGTATTGCCCTGGAGATCCAGCAGGGACGACTGCTCGAAAAACTTGGTCGCTTCGAAGAAGCCGAAAAAATACTGCGCAAAGTGCTTCTGGCCGATCCCGAACAACCTGACGTCCTGCATCATTGGATCCACATCAGGCAAAAAATCTGCCTCTGGCCGGTCGCACCTGACAACATACCGGGGCTCGCCGCCGAGGACCTCCTGCGGCGTTCCGGCCCGCTCGGGATCCTGGCGTTGACCGACGATATCGAGTTGCAGCGCGATGCCGCGACCGCATGGGTCGCTCGCAAGACCCAGCCGGCCCCAGTCAGACTGGCCCCCCCAGCGCCCTACCCTCACCAGCGCATCCGCATCGGCTACATGTCCTCCGACTTCTGCAGCCATGCCATGAGCTACCTCATTACCGAACTGTTCGAACGTCACGATCGCGCTCGTTTTGAGATCTACGGCTACGATTTCAGCATCGAGGACGGCACGAACCTCCGCAAGCGTGTGCTCGCCGCGTTCGACCATCACCGCGAGATCCGGTCACTGACCGATGAACAGGCCGCCCGGGTCATCCGGAACGATGAGATCGATGTGCTCGTCGACCTCAACGGCATTACCGACGGCAGCCGCGTGGCTGTCCTTCGATGGAAGCCGGCGCCCATCCAAGCGACCTATCTCGGCTTCATTGGCCCGCTGCCGATGCCGGAACTCGATTATCTGCTTTGCGATACGGTTGTTATCCCACCCGAACACGAAGCTGCCTACCAGCCCAGACCCCTGCCGATCGCGCCGATCTATCAGGCGAATGACAGCAAACGCACCGTCGGTCGCCCTGTGTCGCGCGCCGAAATTGGACTGCCGGATGATGCCTTCGTCCTTTGCTGCTTCTCTCGCCACTACAAGATAACACAAGAAATGTTCGCCGCCTGGATGTCGGTTCTGCAGCAATCACCCAGAGCGGTGCTGTGGCTGGCGAAGGACAATGCCTATTCGGAGACCAATCTCCTCGCCGCCGCAACCCGTGCCGGCATCCCCAATCATCGGCTGATTTTCTCCGAACGCGCCGACCCCGATCTCTATCTCAGCCGCCTGGCGGTAGCCGACCTTTTTCTCGACACCTACCCTTACAACGCCGGAACGGTCGCCAGCGACGCCATCCGAATGGGTCTGCCGCTGATCACCCTTTGCGGCGACGCCTTCGCTTCGCGGATGGCCGCCAGCCTTCTGTACGCCGCCGGCGCGCCGCAGGGCATCACCACAAGCCTCGGCGAAATATGTCAGCACAACCGTCCGCCTGGCGAACGACCAAGCCGATTACGCACAATACAAGGCCCAGTTCACCACCGAGGCATGGACCCGCACGATCGGTGACATCGGCAGTTTCGCCGTCGGCGTATGAAGCAACCTGGTACCGCATCGTAAACGAAGCGCGCCATCTATCCACCTGACCCGTGGAACCCTCGCGTCAGCCCGGAAAGCACTGACAAATGCTGGAACAAAATATTCTGTCCCGATCCGCGTCCACTGCCGGGACCTTCTCAGATCCTGAAGATACCCTGGTCGAAGCCATCGCGCACCACCTGGCCGGCCGCACCAGCGAGGCTGAAAAACGCTACCGAACCATCATTGCCGCCACGCCGATCACGCCATCGCCAGCTACAATCTCGGTCTGCTGTATCATGCCGAGGGGCGGTTGCAGGATGCGATGGACGCTTACACCGATGCAATCGCGCTCCACCCCAATTATGTCGAAGCCATCATCAACCAGGGCACTACGCTGTTGGCACTCGGTCGCCCCGAACAAGCGGTTGTGCTCTATCGCCAAGCCATCGCCATCGCCCCCGACAACGCTATGGCGCACGGAAACCTTGGCAAAGCACTCCAGGATCATCGGCCAGATCGATGATGCGATCGCCGTCCTACCGCAACGCCCTAAGGCACAATCCGACCAACGCCGTCGTCTGCGCCAACCTGGGCAGCGCCTTGCTGGAAAAGCAAGACTGGGAAGGCTCCGTGTCCATCACCAGGCATGCCATCACGCTCGACCCGCGCAATGCCCTCGCGCACGCCAATCACGGGACCGCGCTGCTCAATCTCGGACGACACGACGAGGCCCTGGCTGCATGCACGGCCGCCATCGCGCTCCAGCCGCAAAGCGCCACCGTCCTCGCCTCCCTCGGCGGCGCCATGCTGGAACTCGGCGCCTGGCTGCAGGCCCAGGACCTCTGCCAAAAGGCCATCGCCCTCGACCCCACGTTGCCGACCGCACACTTCAACCTCAGCCACACATTCAAGGCGCTCAACCGCCTGCAGGAGGCAGCCGACGCCGCCCGCCGCGCAATCGCGCTCCGCCCCGATTCCGCTGAATATCACTTTCACCTCGCCCATATCCTGCTGCTGCAAGGCGACATGGAGAATGGATGGCTGGAGTATGACTGGCGCTGGCAACTGCCCGATTTCGCCTGGCTCACCGCCACCCACGGCATTTTCACGCGACCTGTATGGACCGGCGAGGACATCACCAGCAAAACGATCCTGATCTACACGGAGCAAGGCCTCGGCGACATCATCCAGTTCGCTCGCTATCTGCCTTTGGTGGTGAAAAAAGCCGCACATGTCATCGTCGCCGCGCACCCCGCCGTGGAGCGGACTGCTCGCGTCGATCAAGGGCATTACCATCGTCCCGATCCACCAGGCCAAGCTGCCCGGTTCGACGTGCATTGTCCACTCTATGAGCCTGCCGCGGGCGTTCGCCACAAGGCTCGACACGATTCCTGCCACCGTGCCCTATCTACACGCCAGCCCCGCTGAACGGACGCGCTGGAAGCAAGCGGATCGCAGGCCGCAACCCACGCGTCGGCATCGTCTGGGCCGGCAATCCTGCCACCAAACGCGATCGGATCCGCTCCCCGGGCTTCGCCAACATTGCCCCGCTGCTTGCCAACCCGGATATCGACTTCGTCATCCTGCAGGTCGGGCCGGGCCGCGGCGATCTCGATGCCGCTCAACTGCCGCCCAACGTCATCGACCTCGGCCTGGAGGTCACCGACCTCGCAGATACCGCAGCAATCATGTCCGAACTGGACCTGATGATCAGTTCCTGCACCGGCCCGCTCCACCTCGCCGGCGCGCTTGGCGGTACCGACCTGGGCCATGATCCCCTTCGCGCCGTATTTCCCTTGGCTGCTCGATCGCACCGACTCGCCGTGGTACCCCAGCGTGCGCCTCTACCGGCAGGCGCAGCCCGGGCAGGACTGGTCCGACGTCGTCGGCCGCATCGCCACCGACCTGGCCGGATGGGTTCGGTCCGCAGCCGCCATTCGCAACCCACCGCCCCGCGCAACCCTGGATCCCGTCGGCTTCAACGAAATTGCAACCTGCCGCTGCGGGCTTATGCTGTTCAACCGGAACGATATTTATATCGGCGCCAGCCTGCGCAAATACGGTGAGTTCTCCCGCGGCGAAACCGCGTTGTTCGATCTCCTGGTGCAACCCGGTATGACAGTGACTGGACATCGGCGCCAACGTTGGTGCGCATACCGTCGATCTCGCCCGGCTCGTGGGCCCAAGCGGCGTCGTGCATGCATTCGAACCGCAGCGGCTGATCTTCCAGGTACTTTGTGCCAACATCGCACTAAACAGCCGGCCCAACGTCTTCACCCACAATGCAGCGGTAGGTGCCGACAGCGGCATGCTGTTGGTTCCTGCACCGGACCCCGGCACTCCTGAAAATTACGGTGGTGTTTCACTTCCCGGCGCTCAACAAGGCGAGGCCGTGCCGGTCGTTACCATCGACAGCATGGACCTGAACGCCTGCCACATCATTAAGCTCGAGTCGAGGGCATGGAAACCGAGGCGCTGCGCGGCACCGCCGCCACGATCCAGCGCTTCCGCCCGATTCTCTACGTCGAGAATGACCGCAAGGAGCGATCGGTCGAACTCATCGGACTGATCCAGTCGTATGACTATCGCCTCTACTGGCACTTTCCGCCGCTGTACAGCCCTGACAACTTCCGCGGCGACGCGGAGAACATTTTCGGCAGCACGATCTCGGTCAACATGCTCTGCATTCCAGCCGAACTACCGCAAGCCGCCTTGGCGGTCCTGCCGGAGATCACAAGCCCAACCGACAAATGGCACAGGGAATAGGCCCAAGCTTCGTCGCGCCATCGGTCAAAGCTGCCGCGGTTGCCATCGGATGCCCTACCATCAAACACCCCACACGGCCAACATCCGCAACTGACTATTGAGGCCCAGGCAAATCGGTCTAAAACGAACAACGTTCCAGCAGCAGGAAGCCACAATGACGCTGATCGCATCCGCCGAGACCGCCCGCGCCAATCGCCGCCGCGGCACCGCCGCCGACGGCGTCACCTTCTGGCACACGCTCTATCTCGGGACGACGCGCTACAACATGGCGCCCGGCACGCCCGATCCCGCCCCGGACGCGCTGTTCCCGATGGCCTTCCTGGTCGAGCAGGACCCCGGCAGCACCGCCAACGCCCACTACCACCAGCAGGACCAGTTCCAGCTCGTCGTCGGCGGCTACGGCACCCTTGGGCTGCACGACGTCCGCCCGGTCACCGTCCACTTCACCGGCGCCCACACCGCCTATGGCCCGATCAAGGCCAGCCCGGACGAAGGCGTCTGGTACTTCACCCTGCGCAACGGCTTCGATCCCGGCGCCCGCTTCATGACCATGCCGGAAAACCGCATCGCCCTGCGCACGATTCCCGGCCGCACTCACCGCGAATCCGTCGCCGGCCCGCTGCCCGCCCCAACCGCCGCGACCGAGACCCTGCTCGGTCCCGACCCCGACGGCATGACCGCCTGGCGCTACAGCCTGGCTCCCGGCGAAGCCCGTCACCGGTCCCGATCCCGCCGATGGCCGCGGCCAGTACTGGGTGGTGACCGGCGGCAGCCTGATCCACGACCGCCGAACCGCTGCCCAAGATGTCCTGCGCCTTCGTCTATCCCGAAGACCCCGCCTTTCAGGCCGCCGCCGGACCGGACGGCGCCGAACTGATCGCCATGCAGTTCCCCCGCCGTGAAAGCCACGCCACTGATGCCGCGACAAATCCGCCTCAACGCCTTCGACATGAACTGCATCGGCCATCAGTCGCCCGGCCTGTGGACCCATCCCGACGACCGCGCCGACAGCTACAACACGCTGGAATACTGGACCGACCTCGCCCGCATGCTGGAGCGCGGCAAGTTCGACGCGCTGTTCCTGGCCGACGTCCTCGGCATCTACGACGTCTACCACGACTCCCCCGCCACCGCGCTGGAGCAGGCCGTCCAGGTGCCGGTCAACGACCCGCTGATGCCGATCTCCGCCATGGCCGCGGTGACCGAGCACCTCGGCTTCGGCGTCACCTGCGCCCTGTCCTACGAACTGCCCTACCCGTTCGCCCGCCGCATGAGCACGCTGGACCACCTGACCAAGGGCCGCATCGGCTGGAACATCGTCACCGGCTACCTCGACAGCGCCGCCCGCGGCATGGGCATGGCCCAGCAGGTCGCCCACGACGACCGCTACGACGTCGCCGAGGACTACATGCAGGCCGACCTACAAACTCTGGGAGGCAAGCTGGGAGGATGGCGCCGTGCTGCGCGACCGCCAGGGCCGCCGCTTCGCCGACGCCAGCAAGATCCACCGCATCCTCCACGAGGGCCCCCACTTCAAGGTCGACGCCATCCACCTGTGCGAACCCTCGCCGCAGCGCACCCCGGTGCTGTTCCAGGCCGGCGCCTCCAGGCGCGGCCGCGATTTCGCCGCCCGCCACGCCGAGTGCGTCTTCATCAACGGCCCGTCGAAGAAGGTCATCGGCAACATCGTCAGCGACCTGCGCGCCCGCGCCGCCGCCGCCGGCCGCGACCCGCACGACCTGGTCATCTTCACCATGATGACCGTCATCACCGACACCACGCCAAAGGCCGCCCGGGACAAATACCAGGACTACCTCGGCTACGTGTCCGAGGAAGGCGCCCTGGCCCTGATGTCCGGCTGGACCGGCCTCGATTTCGGCGCCATGGACCCGGACCAGGTCGTCCGCTTCGACGACAAGGCGAACGCCCAGACCTCCGCGCTGGAAGCCTTCACCACCGCCGATCCGGACCGCGACTGGACAGTGCGCGAGATCGCCCGCCATGCCGCGATCGGCGGCCGCGGCCCGGTCATCATCGGATCCGGCCGAGGAGGTCGCCAACGAACTCCGCGCCTGGGTCGAGGAAACCGACGTCGACGGCTTCAACCTCGCCTACGCGCTGACGCCCGGCACGTTCAAGGACATGGCCGACCTCGTCGTCCCCGAACTCCAGGCCCGCGGCCTGTTCAAGCACAATTACGCCCCCGGCACATTTCGGGAAAAACTGTTCGGCCGAGGCCCGCGCCTGCCGGCCAGCCATCCCGCCGCCGCGGTCCGGTGATCCGCTGGGTCCTCGCAGCGATCCTGCTGTGCCACGCCGGCACGGGCCGCCGACATCACGGTGCTTAGCGCCGGCGCATTCAAACCGGTGGCTGCCGCCATGATCCCGGCGTTCGAGGCCCGCACCGGCGACAAGGTCATCCTTCGCAACGACACGCGTCGGCGCCCTGATCCGACGCATCAATGCCGGTGAGCGGTTCGACGTCGTACTGATGTCGCCAGCGGCCTGAACCAACTGGAAGGGCAAGATCGTCCCCGATTCCGCCACGACCCTCGCCAGGGTCGGCATCGGCGTCGCGGTCAAGGCCGGCGCTCCGAAGCCCGACATCAGCACGGTCGCCGCCTTCAGGGCGACGATGCTGAATGCCCCGACCGTTGCCTACATCGACCCGGAATCCGGCGGATCCAGCGGCATCTATGTCGCCAGACTGTTCCAGACACTGGGCATCGCCGACGCCATGGCGCCGAAATCGGTCCTGGTGAATGGCGGTCTCGCCGCCGAGGCCGTCGCAGACGGGCGCGCCGATATCGTCGTCCATCAGATCAGCGAAATCATCAGCCGTGCCCGGCGTCACCCTGGTCGGCCCGCTGCCGGCCGAAATCCAAAGCGAAACCATCTACGCCGGCGCGATCGCCTCCGCCTCCGCCGCACCGGACGCCGCCGCGGCCTTCCTTACCGCCCTCGCCGGCCCCGCCGGGCGCGCCGTGCTGACCGATAAAGGCATGATGCCGCCGTAAGCGTTAACTTGCCCGGCGCCCGCGTTGGACGCATAGACAGCGCCGTTGGAACGGGTGGAGCACAGAATGACATCGATGCAAAAGATCCTGGTGGCAACGCGCCTGCCTCGGCGGCCCTCGCCATCGCCGCGCCGGCGAACGCGCAACCCTCCGACAGCAATATCTCCTTCCAGTCGGGCTTGCTGATCAAGAAGCCAAAGCCCGGCGCACCCGATGTCAAGGCCCAGCCGCTCGCCTGGCCGCGGCTCGACGCCGGCGCGGTGCTGTGCCGCTCGGAAGACGACCTCAGCCGCCTGGCCCGGCGCCGGACCGGCAGGCGGTGGACGGCCCGGTCGATTGCCAGATCGTCCGCGTCGCCACGCCGATCACCATCGTTCAGCGCAAGGGCCCGGGCCAGACCGAGGTGAAGCCGACGCACCGCGCAACCATGGATGCTGGGTGGACCGACGCCTGGCTGCCCGATAAGGCGCCGGTCACGCGACCCCGTACACGGTAGCCAGAGCGGTTCGTCGATCTCAGACGCTTACCGTTGGCGCACCGCCGACATCAGTCCTCGTTCAGCCCCAACGCCAGGTCCGCCACACCGTGCGGATCCTCCAGCGCCGCCAGCCGTCCCGCCGCCAGCCAGGCGAAGCGCTCCAGCAGCGCCTTGCGCCGCGGCGGCGGCAGGCGGACGGCACAGCGGTTCGCGCAGCACCTCCGCCTCCCGTCCGGCGCAGACGATCAAGCCCGGTCTCCGGCGGCAGGATGTCGCGCGGGAAATCGCAGTCGACCGCGAAGAAGAACTGGTCGCAGAACGGCTGATACTCAGTCCATTTCGCGTCCGACAGATAATCCCGCAGCCCCGACTTCACCTCGATGCAGACGAACCCGCCGCCCGGCTGCAACGCCAGAATATCCGCCCGCCGCCCATTCGCCAGCCGCACCTCGTGCAACGGCGCCCAGCCCAGCCGCAGACACAGCCGAGCCGCCGCCCGGCGCACCAGCATCGTGCGTTCCGGAAATCCGATCGCCGTCCATCAGCCAACGATTTTGTTGATCGCCTGCGCCAGCCGCACGTCGTTGTCCGACAACCCGCCCGCATCATGTGTCGTCAGCTCGATCCGCACCGTATTCCAGACATTCGACCAGTCCGGATGGTGGTCCAGTTTTTCGGCCAGCAGCGCGACCCGGGTCATGAACCCCCACGCCTCGCTGAAATCCGCGAACTTGAACTCCCGCCGGATCGCATCGCGGTCGAGCGCCGGCGCCCAGCCCGGCACGGTTGTGCCCAGGTTCGCCCGTTCGGCATCGGTCAGTCGCTTCGCCATGTTCAGCCTCCTTCGGCCAGATCGCTGCATATCCTCCAGCGCCTCGGCGAACTCGGCCATGAACGCCGCCACCACCTGCCGGCAGGTCGGGACGCTGTCCACCAGCCCGACCCCCTGCCCGACAAAATAGCTGACCAGTTCACGGGCCTTGGCATTGCCGCCCTCGGCCGCCCGGTTGACCCGGGCCATCGCCGGCTCGCTGATGAGGCCCTGCAGCGGCATCGGCAAAGTGCCGGGGCTGTCCGGCCCCTCCCATGCATCGGTCCACGCGGAGCGCAACTGCCGCGCCGGCTTGCCGGTGCGCCCGCGCGACCGGACCGTATCGCGCGACCGCGCCGCCACCATCTTCTCGCGGAACACCGGCGACGTCTCCGCTTCGGTCGTCGCCAGCCAGACCGAACCGGTCCAGACGCCGGCCGCACCCATCGCCATGCAGCCGGCCATCTGCCGGCCGGTCATGATGCCGCCGGCGGCCAGCACCGGCACCTTGCCCTGCACCGCCCGCAACACCTCCGGCACCAGCACCATCGTCGAGACCTCGCCGCAATGTCCGCCTGCCTCGCCGCCCTGCGCGACGATGATATCGACCCCGGCCGCGACCTGGCGCATCGCATGTTCGCGCGCGCCCACCAGCGCGGCGCAGGGAATGCCGAGCTGCCGCGCGCGTTCCAGCATCGATGCCGGCGGCACGCCCAGCGCATTGGCGATCAGCCGGATCGGGATGGCGAAACGCGACATCCATCAGCTTCTCGCCGGTCTCGAACTGATACGGCGGCGGCCGGTCCGGATCCTCCCGCGCATGCGTCGCCCTGAGTCGGATCGACATCGTGCCGGCGCAGCAGGTCGTGGACGAACGCGCGGTGGCCCTGCGGAACCTGCCCCGCCAGATCACCCAGAGTGGCCCCGGCTTCGGTGCGGACCGACAGGTTCTCCGGCACCAGCAGATCGACGCCATAGGGCCTGCCGTCGACATGCGCGTCGATCCAGGCCAGTTCGGTCTCAAGCTGCTCCGGCGTGCAGCCAGCCGCGCCAAACACGCCGAACCCGCCCGAGCGGCTGACCGCGGCCACCACGTCCCGGCAATGGCTGAACGCCAGCAGGGGGAATTCGATCCCCAGCATCCGGCACAGCTTGGTGATCCATCAGGCCGACATTTTGATCGGCGGATCGAGTTCAGCCGGCAGCGGGCAGACATACGGCGTCTTGCCCACCCGCGCCTGATGGTCCGCCTTGGCCCGCGCCAGCAGCGTCTCGTCGCGGATCACGTCCAGCGCCGTGCCGGCCATGACCTTCGCCACATGCACCAGCCCCTTATGCGCCGCCGGCATCTTGCCCTGCGCGGTCAACTGCCAGGAATGCCCCGGCGTGCCGATCGCGTAGGTCGCGCCGCGCGCCTGCACCGTCGGCACCACCCAGCTGACGTCGCCCACATCGGTCGATCCAACACCGCCATTCGGCTTGGCATCCGCCGGGATGATCAGCGTCGCACAGCGGCGTATCCGGCTTCACCGGGATGCCCGCCCGGCGATACGACGCCTCGATATCCTCATCGGTCAGCGTCGCCTGGAACTCCGCCGCGCGCCGCGCGATCCGCCTCATCGAACGGCGGCGGCCCGAGCCGGTCCAGGTTGTCCTGCATCGCCCGCTCCAGCGGCGTGTTCGCCAGCAGGTTGGACACCGCGCTGACCACCTGCGCGGTCACCTTCGTCTCGGTCATCAGCGCCGCGCCATCGGCGATCTTGCGCACCCGCCCGATCAGCGCCGACAGTTCCGGCAGGGTCGCGGCGCCGGATCAGGTAGCGCACCTTGGCGAACGCCTGCACCACGTTCGGCGCCACCCCGCCGGCATCCAGAATCGCCGAATGCACCCGCGCGTCCGACGGCATGTGCTCGCGCATGTAGTTGACGCCGACGCTCATCAGCTCCACCGCATCCAGCGCGCTGCGCCCCAGATGCGGCGACGCCGCGGCATGCGACGCCCGGCCCTGGAACGAAAAATCAATCCGCGTATTGGCCAGCGAATTCGCCGGATTGACGCCCGGAAAACGACGACGGATGCCAGGAGATCGCCACATCCACGTCGCTGAACGCGCCGGCCCGCGCCATGAAGCCCTTCGCCGCCCCGCCTTCCTCGGCCGGGCAGCCGTAATAGCGGACCCGCCCCTTGATGCCGTTCGCGTCCAGGTAGTCCTTCACCGCCGTGGCCGCCAGCATCGACGCCGACCCCAGCAGGTTATGCCCGCAGCCATGGCCAAACCCCGGCCCCGGCAGCGGCTTCTGTTCCGCCACGCCCGCTTCCTGCGACAGTCCCGGCAGCGCGTCGTATTCGCCCAGGATGGCGATGACCGGCCCGTCCTCGCCCGCCTCGCCCATCACCGCGGTCGGGATGCCGGCGACTTCGCGCGTGACCCGGAAACCCTTGGCCTCCAGCATCGCGGTATGTTCGGCGCAGGAGCGGAATTCGGTGTAGCAAAGCTCCGGCATCTCCCAGACGCGGTCGGACAGGGCGATGAAGTCGTCCTGATGAGCGTCCACCAGACGCCAGATTTCCTCGGTGTTGCGCATCGGCGTTACTCCTGGGTGTGCCGGAAGCAGGTGATCAGATGGTCGTCCACCATGCCGGTCGCCTGCATGAACGCATAGCATATGGTGGAACCGACAAAACGGAAGCCGGCCTTCTTCAGCGCCTTGCTCATGGCATCCGAAACCGGCGTCGTCGCCGGCACCTGCGACCGCTCGGCCCAGCCGTTGCGGATCGGCGTGTGGCTCGACGAACGACCACAGAATAGCGGTCCAGGCTGCCATGCTGTGCCGCGGCCGCCAGCGCGGCGCGGGCATTGTCGCGGACCGAGAAGATCTTCAGCCGGTTGCGGATCAGCGGCGAGATCCGGCCAGCAGCGTTCTCCAGTTCCGCATCCGTCATCGCGGCGACGCGTTCGATGTCGAAGCCATGATAGGCCGCGCGGTAGGCGTCCCGCCGAACCAGCACGGTGCGCCAGGACAAGCCCGCCTGCGCTCCCTCCAGCGTCAGCAGTTCGAACAGCGCCCGGTCGTCGTGCTGCGGCACGCCCCACTCGGTGTCGTGGTAGGCCTGCATCAGGGCATCGGCGCCTTCCGCCCAATGGCAGCGGCTAATGGTCACCGGCGGGCGCAGGGCCGCCTCCCCCAAGCTGGGTCTGCCGTGCCAGCCGAGGCCCGCGCGCGATGCCGAACGTCGCATCCAGGTCCGCCAGAATTTCGCCGCAAGCCGGCGCATGGTTCCGCCAGCGTCCGCAACATCGCAGGCGTCCGGCGATATCCTGCGCCAGCACCCGCAGACCCACGAGCGTCGCGATCACCGGTCCGGAACCGGCCCGCGTCCAGCGACGGCGACCACGGCTTCCGCCCCGGCCGCGAACACCGCGGTCAGCGCCACGATTGCGCCCAGTTCGGTTCGGCTGCTCCAGCGCGACCCCGGCGAACCGCCCAATCGCATACCGCAACGCCCCCAGCGTGCCGAACGTGCCGACCGCGTCCTCGATATCGCGAAACGGCAGCGCCATGCGTTCATAGGCCGATCCCGCCTCGCCGAGCATGGCGGAGGCGGGAACCACGCAGCCGTCCAACGTCAGCAGGCAGTGCCGCGACGGCCGCAGCGCATGGAACCCCGGCATATCGGCGGTCGTCAGCCCGGGCGGTCTCGCGCGGCACGATGAACGCGCTGTAGCGCTTGCGCCCCGCCTCCTCGGCGGTGATGGCGAAGACGATAATTGCGTCGGCGGACGGACCGTTGCTGACCCAGGCCTTCTGCCCGGTGATCCGGAAGCCGCCCTCCGTCGCCTCCGCGCGCGTCGTCAGCAGCTTCGGATGCGCGCCGACCTTGGGTTCGGAAATCCCCACCGCCAGCGCCTTACCGGCCCACGCCGCGCGCTGCGCCTCGGTGCCGAACGACAGGAAATGCCGGAACACAAGCTGCCGCCCGCCCCATACGCTGCCGATGCCGAGCAGCCCGGTGCGCTCGACCAGCAGCGCCTTGACGCGGGCGATGCTGGTGTAGTCGGGCGCGGGCGTCCAGCAGACCCGGCGTCCCGCATGCCTGGCGAGCGGGTCTGCGGTCGGATCCGGGCCGGCGGCCAGCCAGTTGTCGATGCGAGTCTGTCATCGCCGGGACTGTGCCATGCTGCTGGCGAGTGCGACAGAGGCTTGCCGGCGTAGGCACGGGGCCACTCTCGACGCAGCGGTCGCGGACCATGGCCTGTATCGGACATCGTCCAAAGCTTGACCAGGCGTAAGTCCCGGTGCCCATACCCACTGCCCAATGCCGGGCAGGCCGCTGACGTCATCATCCGAGGGCCCGGCCAGCGACCCACTACACCTCCGGCACTTCCTGACGGCGGCTGCGCCTGTCCCACGTCGTTGGCGCGTGGCTTCGCAATTGCGCCGCGTGCTTGGCCGCCTCAAGTCCGACATTCAAGGCTAACCGTGACGCTGCTGCGTCTCGACCAGCGACGGCTAGCGTCGCGTTCAGGCAGACGTTGAAAGCCGGAGTCCGCAAATGCGATCTATGACGCATCGATACGCATGAACGAGGACCATGATGGGCTATAATCAGATTACGCCCAAACGCGGCAGTCAACATGACCTTGAATGCCGACCTCGTGCGCCGTGCATCGCGCCGTCACATCGAACCTGTCCGAAACCGTCGAGATCCTGCTGGCCGCCACGTGGCCGATGCCGAGGCTCGGAACAGCGGACCACGGACAGAAGATCAAGCCCACATCGCCGCCAGCGATGCCTTCGTCGCCAAATACGGCACGCTCGCGGACGAGGTCAGCACCCTCGATGCCTGACCAACTGGATGCTCCATCGAAGTCCCGGTCGGAATAACCGCGCGCCGTTTCATCGTGGTCAGATTGAAATCACAACCGTTCAGGGCTTCGCCGGCGTGCCGTCGTCCCGCTGGTGGCTGCGCGAGGCGTTCGGTCAGGTCGAGAGCGACTTTGCGACCGCGCTCCATCATCAAAGGCCAACACGTCGTCCTGGACCCGCTCCAGATCACCAATATCGCCGCGAGACCTGCTTGGCCCGCCGGTCGGCTCTCGCCATTCGACGACAACCCCATCAGCAATGCCATCGACTGCCGCTCCTCAGCCGCGCCTGGCGCCGACGCACCGACCCGCCCGGTGACAGCCGCCGCCGCTGGACACAGCGCCGCCTGTGCGCTACGTCCCACCCTCTTCGCGTGACACACTGGGAAAAATCTGACCGCCATGGCCAGCAGCAACGACATCCGCGCCGCCTTCCTGGACTTCTTCGCCCGCAACGGCCACACGCCGGTCGCGAGCTCGCCGCTGGTGCCGCGCAACGACCCGACACTGATGTTCACCAATGCCGGCATGGTGCAGTTCAAGAACGTCTTCACCGGCCAGGAAAAGCGACCCTACGTCCGCGCCACCACGTCGCAGAAATGCGTCCGCGCCGGCGGCAAGCACAACGACCTCGACAATGTCGGCTACACCGCCCGCCACCACACCTTCTTCGAAATGCTGGGCAATTTCAGCTTCGGCGACTATTTCAAGGAAGCCGCGATCCCCTACGCCTGGGAGCTGGTGACCAAGGACTACGGCCTGCCCAAGGACAGGCTGCTGGTCACCGTCTTCTCGGAAGACGACGACGCCGCCGCGATCTGGAAAAAGGTCGCCGGCCTGCCGGACGAAAAGATCATCCGCATCCCCACCTCCGACAATTTCTGGCGCATGGGCGATACCGGCCCCTGCGGCCCGTGTTCAGCGAAATCTTCTACGACCACGGCGACCACATCCCCGGCGGCCCGCCCGGCAGCCCGGACGAGGATGGCGACCGGTTCATCGAGATCTGGAACCTCGTGTTCATGCAGTTCGAGGAAGGGCCGCCCGGCACCCGCGTGCCGCTGCCGCGCCCGTCGATCGACACCGGCATGGGGCTGGAGCGCATCGCCGCGATCCTGCAGGGCAAGCACGACAACTACGACATCGATATCTTCCGCGCGCTGATCCTGGCCAGCGCCGAGGCTCACCGGCCAGGACCCGGACGGCCCGTTCAAGACCAGCCACCGCGTCATCGCCGACCACCTGCGCAGCACCTCGTTCCTGATGGCCGACGGCGTGCTGCCGTCGAACGAAGGCCGCGGCTACGTGCTGCGCCGGATCATGCGCCGCGCCATGCGCCACGCCACGATGATGGGCGCCAAGGACCCGATCATGTACCGCCTGGTCCCGACGCTGATCCGCCAGATGGGCGCCGCCTATCCCGAACTCGGTCGCGCCGAGACGCTGATCGCCGAAACGCTGCTGCTGGAGGAAACCCGCTTCAAGACCTGCTCGACCGCGGCCTGAACCTGCTGGCCGAGGAAACCAGCCGCCTCGGCGACGACCGAAAGCCTGCCCGGCCCGGTCGCCTTCCGGCTTTACGACACCTACGGCTTCCCGCTCGACCTGACCCAGGACGCGCTGCGCGAACAGGGCCGCAGCGTCGATCTCGCCGGGTTCGAGGCAGCAATGGAGGAACAGCGCGCCCGCGCCCGCGCCGCCTGGGCCGGATCCGGCGACGCCGCGACCGAACACGTCTGGTTCGAGATCAAGGAGACAGACCGGCGCCTCGGAATTCCTCGGCTACGGCACCGAAAGCGCCGAGGGCGAAATCCTGGCGCTCGTGGTCGACGGCGCCGCAGCCGACACGGCGGCCGCCGGAACGGAAGTCGCGGTCATCCTGAACCAGACCCCGTTCTACGGCGAGAGCGGCGGTCAGGTCGGCGACACCGGCACGATCTCCGGTCCCGACGGGCTGCTCATCACCGATCACCGACACGCAGAAGAAGCTGGGCGACCTGTTCGTCCATCTCGGCCGGGTGGAAGCCGGCACCGCCAAGGCCGGGCATCCCCGTCGTCGCCACCGTCGATCACGCCAGGCGCAGCGCCATCCGCGCCCACCACTCCGCCACCCATCTGCTGCACGAAGCGCTGCGCCGCAAGCTCGGCACCCACGTGCAGCAGAAGGGCAGCCTGAACGCGCCCGACCGGTTGCGCTTCGACGTCTCCCAGCCGCGCCCGATCACCGCCGACGAACTGCACTGGGTCGAGGCCGAGGTGAACGCCCGCATCCGCGAGAACTCCGAGGTCACCACGCGCCTGATGACCCCGGAAGCCGCGGTCGAACTCGGCGCCATGGCGCTGTTCGGCGAGAAATACGGCGACGAGGTCCGCGTCGTCGCGATGGGCGAGCCCGACGGCAACAAGCCCGCCTGGTCGATCGAGCTGTGCGGCGGCACCCATGTCCGCCGCACCGGCGACATCGGCTATTTCCGCATCGTCGGTGAAACCGCCGTCGCCGCCGGCGTCCGCCGGATCGAGGCCGTGACCGGCGCCGCCGCCGAAGCCCTGGTCGCCGAAACCCAAGCCCGCCTGAACGAGGCCGCCGGCGCGCTGCGCGCTGCCCCCGCCGAGGTGCCGGACCGCATCGCCGCGATGCTGGAGGACCGGCGCAAGCTGCAAAGCCCAGGTCGCGGAGTTGCAGAAGAAACTCGCCACCGGCGGCGGCGCCGCGGCGGCCGAGGAAATCAACGGGGTGAAGCTTGCCGCCCGCAACCTGGGCGAGGTCCCGGCCACGCGATCTGAAGGGCCTGGCCGACGCGATCGGCAAGCAGCAAGGCTCGGGCGTGGTGGCACTGGTATCGACGGCCGAGGGCAAGGCCAGCATCGTCGTCGCGGTGTCGCCCGACCTGACCGGGCGGATCAGCGCGGTCGATCTGGTGCGCGCGGCCGTCCGCGGCGGTCGGCGGCAAAGGCGGCGGCGGCCGGCCCGATCTGGCGCAGGCCGGCGGTCCGGACGGTGCAAAAGCCGATGACGCACTGGCCGCCATCCGCGCAGCGCTCGGATAGCCCGGCCCTCTCCGACAGGCGTGACCAGGAAGTCGCAACACTGTATTGCGATAGTGTGCGAAAAAAATCCCAAATGAGTTTCTCGGGATTAACTTCTTCTTAATAATGACCCCGTATGTTCTTCATCCGAGCACGGTCTGTCTGTTGTTGGAAGGACCGGATTCACAGACACCTGGCCAGCAAATGACCACGTCTTTTGCCCCGCATACCTGCGAGAAAGATGGCAGCGATGGAGACCAAAGTGCGAAAAATCAGCAAAGCCCTGCTCTACCCACCTGGTGGCGACCGCCTCGATGCGCGGCCACGCGGCATTTCGGGCGCAACGATAACCTCATGGGACGGACCACCAGAAGTCGACTTGGAAGCCCTGTTCTCCAGGCCAGGTGACCACCTGTCAGTGACCGGCGCCAATTGCCAGGCCGTCCCCCCTGCCAGCCTGGCATCGACCGAAACATCGAAAGTTGAACTGGTCACCTTTACTAGTCCGGAAAGATTTTTGACCATTGCGATCGTTTAAATTTTAGAACCCCGATCCACGGCGCTATCACCCAGGCAGCGAATTGCCGGACATATCCGATTGCGCCGTCATGGCGATCTGGGTCGCCTCGCCACTCGGCCCGCTACATCACCGGCGCCGCGATCACAGCGGGCGGCGGTTTGCGCCGCCGCCAATTCTGATCTCTCATACGCCCACAAGAGCGCGGAGCGGAACGATGCGGCAGATGGTGATGGTTGGTTTCCTGCAGGCCCAGAACTGCACCACGCTCGCGAGCGCCTGGCGGCACCCCGATGCCCGCAGCGATTTCACCTCGGCCGCCTACTACCAGAAGATCGGCCAGGTGCTGGAGGAAGGGAAGTTCCAGCTTGCGTTCTTCGACGACCGGCTGGCGATGCCCGATATCTATGGCGGCAACCCGGCCGAGGTCGTCGCCAACGGCGTCCGCGTGGTCAAGATCGACCCGGTCGCGACGATGATGGCGATGGGCTTCGGCACGAAATATCTCGGCATCGGATCGACCGCCTCCACCACCTATTACGAGCCGTTCGACGTCGCCCGCCGGTTCCAGACCGTCGACCACATGCTGGGCGGCCGCGCGGCGTGGAACGTCGTGACCTCGGTGAACGACGGCGAAGCGCACAACATGGGCCGCGCCGTCCACATGGAGCACGACCTGCGCTACGACCGCGCCGATGAGTTCATGGAAATCGTGCTGAGTTGCTGGGACGGCTGGGAAGACGGCGCGCTGGTCGTCGACAAGAAGACCGGGCTGTTCGCCGATCCGTCGAAGGTGCACCGGCTGGAATACAAGGGAAAGTTCCTGAACTCATCGGGCACGTTCACCGTGCCGCGAAGCCCGCAGGGCCATCCGGTGGTGATCCAGGCCGGCGCCAGCAACCGCGGCAAGACCTTCTCCGCGCGATGGGCGGAAACGGTGTTCGTCGGCTATCCGGACCTTGAGGAAGGCAAGCGCCAATACGCCGAGTTCAAGGCGGAAGTGGCCCGCCTCGGCCGCGACCCCGACCTGACAACCGTCAATACGATCGCCTATCCGGTCGTCGCCGAAACGCGCGCCGAGGCCGAGGACAAGATGGCCGTCATCAACTCGCTGTACAAGGAGGTCGACGGCCTGTCGCTGCTGTCCGAAGCGATGAACTTCGACTTCAAGACCAAGGGCATGGACGAGGCCTTCACCACCGAGGAACTCGCCGGCATGTCCGGCATGCAGGCGATGCGCGACCGGGTGATGCGGGTCATCGGCCACAACCCGACCGTGCGCGACTTCCTGGAGGTGACCCGCCGCGGCCGCCCGCGTGAGGCGATCGTCGGCAGCGGCAAGGACATCGCCGACCGGCTGGAGCACTGGTTCACCGAACGCGCCTGCGACGGCTTTGTCATCGCCGGCACCCACATGCCCGGCAGCTTCGAGGATTTCGTTCGCTTCGTCGTGCCCGGAACTGCAGCGCCGCGGCCTGTACCGCAAGGAATACACCGGCGCGACCCTGCGGGAAAATCTCGGCCTGCCGATCCCCCAGCGCGGCGCCTGGCGCCTGCCGGCGGCCGCCGAATAGCGACCTACTGCGCGAAGAACATCTCGGTCAGCACGTAGTCGAACGCCAGGATCAGGATCGAGGCGGTGACCACCGCCAGCGTGGTGGCCGATCCGACGCCCTGCGCGCCGCCCTTGCTGTTGTAGCCCTGGTAGCAGCCCATCAGCGTGATCAGGAATCCGAACACCGCTGCCTTCACCAGACCCGACACCACATCGTCCATCTGCACGAAGTTCACCGTGTTGGTCACATAGCTGTCGACGTTGAACCCCAGCTTCAGCGTCGACACGATGAAGCCGCCCATCACCCCCAGCACGTCGGCGATCAGCACCAGCAGCGGCAGCGCGATGATCCCAGCCAGCAGCCGCGGCGCCACCAGATACTTCATCGGATTGGTGGACAAGGTGGACAGCGCGTCGATCTGGTCGGTGACCCGCATCGTGCCGAGTTCCGCCGCCATCGCCGCGCCGACGCGGCCGGCGACCATCAGCCCGGCCAGCACCGGTCCCAGTTCGCGTGTCACCGACAGCACCACCAGGTTGGCCACCGCCCCCTGCGCCGAGAACCGCGCGAACCCGGTATACGACTGCAGCGCCAGCACCATGCCGGTGAACACCGCTGTCAGCGCCACCACCGGCAGGCTGAAATAGCCGATCTCCAGCAGCGCGCGGCCGAACAGCCGGCCATAGAACGGCGGGCGGACCAGGTGCGACAGCCCCTCCAGCCCCAAACAGCGCCAACGCGCCGGCGCCCCGGCACAAGCCAATGCACCGCTCGGCCGATGGCCGCCAGGAAGTCCAGAATTTTGTTCACGCTGTCCGATACACCCGATGAAAGCGGCGGCCGAGGGAGGTCAGCACCTCATACCCGTTGGTGCCGGCCGCCGCGGCCACGTCGTCCGGCGACAGATGTGGGCCCAAGAACCTCCAGCCAGCAACCCGGTTGCACGGCAGGATGATCGGTCACGTCGAATGTGGTCAGGTCCATGGAGACGCGGCCTACCAGCGGAACCGGGGTGCCGTCAAAACACGCCGTGCCGCGGCCGGACAGAGCTGCGGTGAAAACCGTCGGCATAGCCCAGCGCTGCCGTCGCGATCCGGCTGGGCCGCGCCGCCGTCCAGGTCGCATTGTAGCCGACCGAGTCGCCCGCCGGGATCTCCCGCACCGCCAGCACCCGCACCGACAGGCGCACGACGGCGCGCATCGGGTTGGGCCGGCCCGGCGTCGGGTTGATCCCGTACAGCGCCGCGCCCGGACGAGCCAGGTCGGAGCCGAATGCCGCGCCCAGGAAGATGCCCGAGGAATTGGCCAGGCTGCACGGCGCCGGCGGCAGCATCGCGCGCGCCGCGGCGAAGCGCTGCCGCTGCAGCGCGTTGACCGGATCGTCCGGACACTTCCGACGACACCAGATGCGACATCACGTAGCGGATCGTCAGCCCGTCCAGCCGGTCGTGGTCCTGCGCCAGCACCGCCAGTTCCGGCGGCGACAGACCCAGCCGGGACATGCCGGTGTCGACGTGCAGGATGGCGTCGCGGCTCGGCCGCGCCAGCGCATCGATCTCGTCCAGCGACCCCAGCACCGGCGTCAGGTCATGCGCGCGACGTACGCGTCCTCGGTGCCCGGGATCAGGCCGCCCAGCACCGCCAGCATCGCGCCGGGCACGACGTCGCGGATCGCCAGCGCCTCGTTCAGATAGGCGACGAAGAAATGCCGGCACCCGGCCTGGTACAGCGCGCCGGCGACCTGGCGCGCGCCCAGCCCATAGCCGTCGGCCTTGACCACGCCGGCGACCGGGCCGACGGATGGCGGGCGCACAGCGCCCGCCAGTTGGCGACGATCGCCGCCAGATCGACTTCCAGGACCGCCGTGCTGTCACTCGACATATTCGGAATGGACGAGGTCCAGGTCGGCGTAGCGGGTGAACTCGCCCTCGAACAGCAGCGGGATCGAGCCGGTGGGCCCATGCCGCTGCTTGGCGATGATCAGGTCGGCGCGGTTGTGCGCCTTCGCCATCCGCTGCTGCCATTCGTCCATCGCGGCGTTGAATTTCTCGCCGTTGCCTTCGAACGCGATCTCCTTGGGCATCTTCTGCTCCAGGTAGTACTCGTCGCGATAGACGAACATGACCGCGTCGGCGTCCTGCTCGATCGAGCCCGATTCGCGCAGGTCGGACAGTTGCGGCCGCTTGTCGTCGCGGTTTTCCACCTGGCGGGACAACTGCGACAGCGCCAGCACCGGGACTGCCAGTTCCTTGGCCAGCGCCTTCAGCCCCTGGGTGATCATGCTGATTTCCAGCACCCGGCTCTCCGGCTTGGTGCCCGCCGCGGGCCGCATCAATTGCAGATAGTCGACCACCACCAGCGCCAGTCCCTTGGTCCGCTTCAACCGCCGGCAGCGCGTGCGCAGCGCCGACATGGTGATCGCCGGGCGTATCGTCGATCTGGATCGGCAGCGAGGCGATCTCCCGCGAAACCTGGACGAACTTGTCGAAATCCTTCTGGCCGATGTCGCCGCGGCGGATGCGGTCGCCGGAGATGCGCGCCTCCTCGCTCAGCAGGCGGGTGGCGAGCTGTTCGGCGCTCATTTCCAGCGAGAAGATCGCGACAGCGGCCTTGGCCACGCCGTTCGGATCGCTCTGCGCGCGCCTCGGCCTGCAGGGCCTTGGCCGCGCCGAAGGCGATCTTGGTGGCCAGCGCGGTCTTCCCCATGCCGGGACGGCCGGCCAGGATCAGCAGATCCGACGGATGCAAGCCGCCCATCTTGCTGTCGAGGTCGCGCAGGCCGGTGGTCAGGCCGGAGACACTGCCGGCGCGGCGGAAGGCCCGTTCGGCGCCCATGATCGCGTCGGTCAGCGCCCGTTCGAAGGTGACGAAGCCGCCGCCGGTGCCGTTGTCCGCGGCCAGGTCGAACAGCGACTGCTCGGCGGCCTCGATCTGCAGCGCGCCATCCAGTTCGGGGTCGGCGCCGAACGCGTTGTTGACGACGGTTTCGCCGATATCGATCAACTGGCGGCGCATCCAGGTGTCCAGGATCGCCTTGCCATAGTCGCCGGCGTTGATGATGCCGACCATGGCGGTCAGCAACTGGGTCAGGTAGGCGGTGCCGCCGACTTCCTCCAGCACGCCGGCGTGCTCAAACTCGGCCTTCAGCGTAACGGCGTCGGCGAGTTGACCGGCCTCCACCCGGCGCGAGATGGCCTGGTAGATGCGCCCATGGATCGGGTCGGCGAAGTGCTCCGCCGCGAGGAATTCGGAGACCCGTTCATAAGCCTTGTTGTTGGCCAGCAAGGCACCGAGCAGAGCTTGCTCCGCCTGCACGTTTGAGGGCGGAAGACGCTGGGAGAGGCCGAATAGCGGCGAGTCGATGGTGTTCACGCAGGCATTCTAGCCCAGGCAGGAAATGCGCACCTAACGCTTACCGTCGTGTTGCGCTGTGGATAGCGGGGAGGAAGCGCAGTCTTACGGCACCACGCGACATTCACGGTAATATTCCGCGCTGGCCGATGCCTCGATAGCCACGAAGAGTTGCACTGATATCGCGGATGTGTCGTCGGTCGTCCCCAGGCCGAACCGATGGTTAACAATACGTTAACGTGGCCCGTTCACAAAATCGTCATATCCCGCAAAATCAATAGATTAGCCGACTGCTGAAAGTTTCAGCATTGACTTGCAGACCCTGGTCCAGAGCCTTTCTCCGCAGCTTCACCGCCGTCCGTCCACCGGGTTATCCACAAGCTCGGGGGATAACCGCAGCAGCTCCGGCCGACGGTATCTGTCAAAAGATTACTCGTCGGCCGTCACTCGGTTATGCCGGAACGCCGGTTAGGTGTTCCGATACATCCCACAGGCGAGTTGCGTCCTGGTAGCTCTCGGCATGCGGGAAAATTCGGGCCACGCCGGGAGGGCCCCGCCTTTCGCCCCAGCCAGTCGGACCATAATAAGCGCCACCTTTCGGCGTCCGGCGCGATGGCAGCAAATAGCAGCGGCAGCGCCCCATCCGATGCCGGTTGCGCGGCAAGATTAAAGCCAAACTCGATCAGTCTCGCCAGCAGGCCGCCGCCGCCGCTGCCGATACCGTTCGGGATGATGTTGGTCCGCGCCCATCCCGGATGGGCCGCCACACAAGTCAGGTTCCATCCACCGCGGTCCGCCCGCCGCTGCAATTCGAGGCTGAACATCAGCATCGCCAGCTTGCTGCGCCGATATGCCCCCATCGGGCTGTATGACCTTTCCGACTGGAAGTCGTCGAGGCCGAGTCTGCCGCGGCGATGGGCGAGGCTGGCGACATTGACGACCCGGCCGTGGGCCAGGGCGGTGCGAAGCCGCAGGGTGAGGGCGAAGTGGGCCAGGTAGTTGACACCGATCTGGCGCTCAAACCCATCGTCGGTACGTTCCCGTCGAGGCAGCCCCATGACCGCGCCATTGTTGACCAGGATGTCGACGACCGCGGGCTGCGCCTCCGCGAACCGGGCGACTGAGCGAAGGCTCGCGAGGTCAAGCAGGTTCAAACTGGACCAGCGCGCCGGGACACCTCGCGCCGGATGCGCGCAACCGCCTCCTTACCCTTGGCAGGATTGCGCCCAGCCAGGATCGTGGTCGCCCCCTGGCGGGCCAGCCCAAGTGCGGTCTGGTAGCCGAGGCCGCCCGTCGCCCCGGTGACGATGGCATACTTGCCGTCCAGCGAGGCGCGTCGGCTTGCGTCCAGCTTCGTTGTCGCACTCATCCGATCGTCGTGCCCTTCATGCGGCGACAGTAGCACGCCATGCAGCGCCATCACGACTGTGCCGTCTCGCCAAAGCGTATTACCCTGCCAGCGGATTTAGGGAGGAGAGGGCATATGTCGATCGCGGGGACACTGCTGACCAGCGCGCTGGCTGGCATCGCATTCGTGGGCTGTGGAATGACGAGCGCCGCGCCGCCACCCTCCAGTCAGCCGAAACGGCGCGAGACCGTCGTCGCCGGCAAGCGGGTCAAGACCATCGACATCCACGCCCATTGCATCGTGCCGGCAGCGGCCGCCGTCATCGACCACCCGCTCGAGGCCCCTGGCCTGCTGATGGACGACACCAGCACCCGCATCGCCGCCATGGACGCCCAGGGCATCGATGTCGAAGCGCTCAGCATCAACCCCTACTGGTACCGCGCCGAACGCGACGCGGCGGCGGAGCTGATCCGCATCCAGAACGAGACGCTGGTCGAATTCTGTGCCGCCAACCCGGAACGATTCGTGGCCTTCGCCACCGCATCGCTGCAGTATCCCGACCTTGCCGCCGAACAGGTCGAGCATGCCGTCAAGAAGCTCGGTTTTCGCGGCGTCGGCGTGGCCGGCAGCGTCGCCGGCGAGGAACTGGCCAACCCCCGCTTCCATCCGTTCTGGGCGAAATGCGAGGAACTTGGCGTCCTGGTCTTCATGCACCCGCTCGGCACCCGCGAACTGGAACCCAGCGGACGCCTCGGCGGCAGCGGCCTGCTGACCAACACCATCGGCAATCCGCTGGAAACCACCATTGCGCTGTCGCACCTGATCTTCGAAGGCACGCTCGACCGCTTCCCCGGCCTGAAGATCTGCGCCGCGCATGGCGGCGGCTTCCTGCCGTCCTACGCCAACCGCTCCGACGCCGTCACCCGCACCTTCCCCGACCGCGTCGGCCCGTTGCCGAAGAAGCAGCCCACGGCCTATCTGCGCGACGGCCAGTTGTTCTTCGACACGATCGTTTTCACGCCCGAGGCACTGCGCCACCTGATCGCCGAGACCGGCTCCGGCCAGATCATGATCGGCACCGACTACCCGTTCCCCTGGACCAGCACCGAAGTGGACCTCGTGCTGAACACGCCAGGCCTGACCGACGCCGAACGCGTCGCCATCCTCGGCGGCACGGCCGCCCGTCTGATGGGAATCACCTGAACCAGGCTACAGGGTTCGCAGTCCGGCTTTACGCGCGGCAGCGAAGCGCATAGCGTCGACCGATCGGCGGCAACAGCCGAAGGGAGGAAGCCATGGCGCAGATCATCGAGGCGTCCGTGATGCGCAAAGTCGCCTGGCGGCTGCTGCCGTTCGTCGGCCTGGGATACTTCTTCAACGCCCTCGACCGCTCCAACGTGGCGGTCGCGGCGCTGACCATGAACAAAAGCCTCGGCTTTACCGCGGCAGAATACGGCCTGGGCGCCGGAGCGTTCTTCTGGAGTTACGTGCTGTTCCAGGTCCCCAGCAACGTGATGCTGACGAGGCTGGGCGCCCGCCGCTGGCTGTCCGTCATCATGCTGGCCTGGGGCCTGTGCTCCGGCGCCACCGCACTGGTTACCGGCGTCACCAGTTTTGTCGTGGTGCGCTTCCTGCTCGGCATCGCCGAGGCCGGTTACTTCGCCGGCGTGACCTATTTCATGACCTGCTGGTTCCCGGGCCGGTTCCGCGGCCGGGCGATGGGCGTGTTCTTCGCCTTCTCCGCTATCGCCGTGTCACTCGGCGCCCCGATGTCCGGAACCATCATCAGTCTGCACGGCTGGCTCGGTCTGCAGGGCTGGCAGTGGATCTTCCTGATCGAGGCCGCCCCCTCGGTCCTGCTCGCTCTGTTTGGTCCGTTCATCCTTTGTGATCGCCCGACCGCGGCGAAGTGGCTGACCGACCGAAGAAGCCGACTGGCTCGACGACGTGCTGCGGCGCGAGCAGCAGCAAAACGAGGGGCACGTCATCCCGATCATGCAGGCACTGCGCAGCCGTCGGCTGGTGCTGATCTCGCTGGCCTACCTGGGCAACGGCTTCGGTGTCTATGGCACGGTGTTCTTCGTTCCCGCTCATCATCAAGGACCTCGGCTTCAGCAACCTCACCACAAGCTGGCTCGCTGCGCTGCCCGCAGCGCTCGGCGTCGTCGGAATGATCCTGTTCTCCCGCAGCTCCGACCGGATGGGCGAGCGCACATGGCATGTGGTCGTCGCCATGGGTCTGGGCGCCGCCGGCCTGCTGCTGACCGGCATGACCATCGGCAGCGCGCCGCTGGAACTGATCGGCCTGTGCATCGCGGGCTTTGGCATCGGCGCCGATCTGCCGATCTTCTGGACGCTTCCCACCGCCTATCTCGGTGCCGCGACAGCGGCCGCGGGGATCGCCGTGATCAACTCCTTCGGCAACCTTTCGGGCTACGCCGCGCCGCAACTGGTGGGCCTTTTGCGCGATCGCACCGGCAACTACGGCGCCGCCATGCTGACCTGCGCGGCGATCATGGTGGTCTCGGCCGCGCTGATCCGCCTGGCGGCCGTCCGGGTGCCCAGCGTTCCGCTGCGCGGTCAGCGCAAGCCGGACGCAGCAAATGTCCGCCCCCGAACCGGTGCGTGGACAATGTCTGTGCGGCGCTGTCCAGCTGCAGATCGACTTCCCGGCGCGATGGGCGTGGCAACCGACCAGCCTCTCCCCGGTGCGGCCGCGCCATGAAAGCCATGCACGCTGTCGGCGCCTGCCCGACTCGCGATACACACTGTTTACACATCGGCTCTTATGTGTATATTTCCTGATGAACAGTCGAGAGATCATCCGGGCACTCGAGAAGGCGGGGTGGGCTCAGGTCGCGACGAAGGGTGATCACTGGCAGTTCAAGCACCCCACGCGTCCGGGCCGCGTGACGGTGCCACACCCGAAGCGCGACCTGCCGGTCGGCACGCTGCGCAGCATCGAAAACAGTCCGGCGTGAAACTGAGGTGAATCCCGATGGCCGCCTATATCGCACTGCTGCGCAAGGACGCCGATAGCGACTTCGGTGTCGATTACCCGGACTTCCCCGGATGCGTAACCGCCGGCAGGACCTTGGAGCAGGCTCGTCTGATGGCCGCCGAGGCTTTGGCACTGCACGTCGAAGGTATGAAGGAGGACGGACAACCAATCCCTGCGCCCGCAACATTGGATGCGATCATGGCGAACCCTGAAAATCGTGATGCGGTAGCATTCCTTGTCGAAATTCGAGCGCAACCAACCCGCTCGGTTCGAATCAACGTCATGCTGCCCGAGGATCTGGTGGCAGCGATCGATCGCGTCGCGACGAACCGATCACGGTTCCTTACTGACGCTGCCATAGCTACACTCAAAGCACGCGCAACGAACGAACGGCCGACCAATTGATCCTCATGTCCACTGCCCGCACCAGACAATGATTACGACCACCAGGTGACACCACGGATCGCAGGACACTGTCGCTGCGCCGTCGCGATAATCCGGAAATCTATGGGGGAAACCATGAGATCCAGCACCGACCGCATCCTGACCAGCCACGCCGGCAGCCTGCCGCGGCCGGACTCGCTGATCGAGGCCAACCGCGTCCGAATGGCCGGCACCGGGGCTGAAGAAGCCGCATTCCAGGCGCAACTGCGCCAGGCGGTCAGCGACGTGGTCGGCCGTCAGAAAGACCTGGGCATCGACCTTCCCGGCGACGGCGAATACGGCAAGTCGATGGGCAGCCGCGTCAACTATGGCGCGTGGTGGAGCTACTCGTTCCAGCGTCTGGGCGGCCTCGAAATGTCCGGCCCCGGCCTGTACGACATGCCTGTCCAGCGGTCCGCGCCCGGCCACGTCGTGCTCACCAGCTTCGGCGACCGTCGCGACCGGACGCGGTTTCGCGCTGCCTACAACGACCCCGAATTCCGGGATCACCACCGGCCCGCGCGCGCCGAACAGCCCGGTGTGCGTCGGGCCACTGACCTACACCGGCCACGCCGCCATCAAGGCCGACATCGACAACTTCAAAGCCGCCCTCGCCGCGCATGGAATTGCCGAGGGCTTCATGACCTCGGTCGCGCCCGGCAGCGCGTCGCGCATCGGCAACGCCTATTACAAGACCGAAGATGACTTCCTGTTCGCCTGCGCCGATGCCATGCGCGAGGAATACAAGGCGATCGTCGACGCCGGCCTGATCCTGCAGTTCGACGATCCGTCGATCGCGGAGAACTGGGACCAGATCAATCCGGAGCCCACAGTCGAGGAATACAGAGCCTTCTCGATGCGGCGCGTCGAGGCATTGAATTACGCCATCAAGGGGCTGCCGCAGGATCGCATCCGCTTCCATCTGTGCTGGGGAAGCTGGCATGGTCCGCACACCACCGACATCCCGATGCGCGACATCGTCGACGTGATGCTGGCGATCAACTGCCAGGCCTACTCGTTTGAGGCAGGAAACGTCCGCCATGAGCATGAGTGGAAGGTCTGGCAGGACGTGAAACTGCCGGAAGGCAAGCTGATCCTGCCGGGCGTCGTCAGCCACGCGACCAACGTCGTCGAGCATCCCGATCTGGTCGCCGAACGGATCGTCCGTTTCGCCAATGTGGTGGGACGGGAGAACGTCATCGCGGCCACCGATTGCGGACTGGGCGGCCGCGTTCATCCGGATATCGCCTGGGCGAAGCTTGCCGCCCTGGCCCAGGGCGCGGAACTGGCGAGCCGGCAGCTTTGGGGGCGATAAGAGGAACCGGCGTGCGCGGGGCTGGTTGCGGAGCCCAGCCGGCTGGCTCAGCGGCGATTTGTGGTGTCGCCAATACCCATGATCACTGAACCGCAGCTCTGGCGCAGACTCATGTGTCGTTGCTGTCCGCAGGGGGAGCAACCTGGCGGTCCCGCCTCGTTCCACGAGATTGCTTCGTCGCTGCGCTTCTCGCAGTGACAGAGGGGGACGTGTCGCCCTAGTCCGAA
>CAWCIV010000002.1:0-271733 GCA_963795805.1 uncultured Chloroflexia bacterium
ACCGAAGAGCTCGCTGAAATTGGCTAGCACCTGATGTGGCCCGCTTCGGGTCCGCGGCGGACCACGACTAAGATGGACGCGAGGACCCCGAAGATGGCAGAGTCAGACGCCCACGGCTCCGAGGCGGAGAACCCGCAGGTCCAATTGGCTGGGGCCTCGCTTTCTCGGGCTGACCTGGCGGGCGCCAACCTCGCCGGCGTCGACTTGAGCGGGGCGGACCTGACCGGTGCCGACCTCACCGGCGCGGACCTCTCCGGCGCCAACCTTGCCGGCGCGCTGTTGACGCGCGCCGATCTGAGCGAGGCGAACCTCAGCTCGGCCGATCTGGGTGAAGCGAACCTCGAGGGCGCCCACCTGACCGATGCCACCTTGAGCGAGGCCAACCTGAGCCAGGCCAACCTGTCCGGAGCTCGGATGCAGGAGGCCAACCTGTCGGGCGCCGATCTCACGGAAGCCAACCTGGCGCGCGCCGACCTTTCCAATGCCGACCTCTCGCCCACCCGCGGGGAGTCCGAAGATGGGCAACGGCTCGAGTTCGACGTCCTGGTGAGTGGAGCAAATTTGCGCGGCGCCGATCTGCGTGGCGCCGATCTATCCGGTGCCAACCTGTCCGAGGCAAACCTGGCAGGCGCAAACCTGTCGGGCGCCGACATGGCCGAAGCGGATCTGCGGGAAGCCGACCTCTCCGAGGCCGACCTGGGCCGAGTCAACCTGGTGAAGGCGCAACTGGCCAACGCGGACCTCTCGCGCGCCAACCTCAGTGACGCCAACCTGTCACGAGCGCAGCTGTCAGACGGCAGGGAATCCCGGTCGGACCCGTTTCCCAACAGTGAGCAGCCGCGATGACGGACCCCTTGTCGATCTTCTTGTCCTTCTGACCCGGGTCCCGTTCTGGGTATCGGTGCTGTCGGCCGCCTTCTTCTATGTCGTGCTGACTTACGTCTCTCCCCTCCTCGCCGGCAGCACGGTAACCGGTCAGCTGTTCGGGAAGAAGGTCATGCCTGAAGTCGCCCCGTGGCTGGCACTCGCCGTGCTCGCCGCCGGCCTTCTCGGGGCGGTCAAACGAGGCGGAGGGCGCCTAATGACCAAGGTGGAGTCACGGCTCCGCCGACCGGGCCCGTCCTCACCGGCCTGTCCGGCGTGCGGTACGGCGATGGTCAAACGGACTGCTCGCAAAGGCCCAGGCGCTGGGTCGTCGTTTTGGGGCTGCTCAGCCTTTCCAGCCTGCCACGGCACCCGCGCCGCCTGATTGACAGTAAGACGGAGGCGGCCGGCAGGCCGCGTTCCGCGCGACGCGGCCCTGCCTAACGGATCGGGTCGGTCGGAGCCCAGCTGTGGCGCCGCTCACCATAAAGCGGGACGACCTCTCGTTCCTCCGCCTCGACTTTGATTTCGTCCTCGACCGGCTGGAACGGTGAGAAGAAGCTGTCGGGTTCGGACCGCTGGCACGCCCGGGCTTGCCAGTAATGGAGACGCTTCAGGTACCGGATCTGCTCGCCCTCGATCAGGGGGACGTCGACGTCCCTGATTTCCTGGCTGGCGGGCCAGGAGAGCTTCTGGAGGTCGTGGTACATGTGGTCGAGCATCTTCTGCTTGAAGTCGAGCAACTCGGTGTAGACGTTCACCCAGTACCTGGCATCGGCCGGCTGGGGTAACTCGAGGTCCTCGCCCTCGATCAGTCGCGCCGGATTTACCGCCCGGAGGGCAGCGTCTCGAGCCGCGGCGATGAATCGTCGCTCGTCTCGGATCGGTGCGTCTGGGATGGCCAGCACCGCCTCTACCCATCCAGGATTTGGAAACTCTTAAGCGGCCCCAGCGCCGGCGATCTGTCGGAGGCAAGCCCCCTTGAATGGTGCCCGAAGCATACTCCCGCCTGTACAGAAAGTGCACATTTCCGCGAAGTTTCCGATAAATCATCAGATCTGATGATGCGGTTGCCGCCCCATGTGGTTTATCGGTCACCCTCAGCCTAGAGCCAAAGACTATCCTCGCTCAACACGTGTCCCAACCGCACCCGCTTTTCGTTCGGAACCTGCAGGCTGGCCAGCTCCGCGAGACCTTCCTGGTCTCCGCCGTGGCCTCGCTCCTCCTCGTCCGCTTCTTTCTCAGCCTGACCGGATTCCCGAGGCTCGGCGGAGGCGGGCTCCATATCGCCCATATGCTCTGGGGCGGCGGGCTGCTGGTGACCTCGGTCCTCTTCCTGCTCGCCTACGTCGGCCAGCGAATCCGGCGGATTGCCGCCATCGTCGGCGGCCTCGGGTTCGGTCTCTTCATCGACGAGCTGGGTAAATACATCACCAGCGACAACAACTACTTCTACCGTCCCACGATCGCGATGATCTACGTGGTCTTCATCCTGCTCTTCATTCGGCTGCGCTCATTCGAGCGCCATCGTGGGGCCACGGAGGAGGTCTACCTCGCCAACGCGCTCGTCATGCTGCAGGACGCCGCCATCCACGACCTCGATCCAAGAGAAAAAGGGCTGGTCCTGCACTGGCTCCGTGCCAGCGGTCAAGCCGGCACGGCCCTGCTGGGGAATGCCGCGCAAACGCTTGCCGCACGACCTCCTGACATCATCTCTCGCGGCCCATTCCGCCGCCAGTTGCGTTTGTTCCGTCGAACCCTCTATCGTGGCCTTCGATCAGCCTGGACGGAGCGGATCGTGGTGCCCATCCTGCTGGTCCGGTTGATGGGCGGCCTGGTCGTCACGGCGGTCCTCACGCTCACCAACGGCGCGGACCTGGCCGATGTGCCGGCGCATCTGCCCCTGCTGGTTGCGACCGGGATTTCGAGCCTGCTGGCGGTGATAGGAGTGATCCGGTTACCGATGTCCCGGATGCACGCCCTGCGCTGGTTCAAGCGGGCGGTGCTCGCGAGCATCCTGCTGACCGATGTCTTCGTCTTCTACTACCAGCAACTCGGCGGGCTGTCCGATCTCGCCATCGACCTGGTCCTGCTGACCGTCTTCGACGCCCTGATCGATGTCGAACACCGCCGAGCGGTGGCTCAGGCCTCGGTCGCCTGACGCCTCCAGATATCCCGGGATCGAGGAAACTCCATTTCCGCGGTAACGGCATCCGCGATCGGCGCACCGAACTCGCGCTCGACAATCCACAGCGCCAGGTCGATCCCCGAGGTCACGCCGCCGGCCATCAGCAGGTCACCATCGTCGACCACCCGGGCTTTTTTCACATCCGCGCCCGTCGCCCGCAGATCCTCGAGTGCCGTGTGATGCGTGACCGCGGGACGTCCGCCGACGATCCCGGCGTGGGCGGCGATCATGCCTCCGGTACAAACCGTCGCGACGGTGGTGCCGGCGTCCTTCAGCTGGCGCAGGCGCGCGGGGAGATCGCCACGGTTTACCTCCGCCCAGGCGCCCTGCGGTCCCCGGTTGCTCCAGCCGCCGCCAGGCACCAGCACCATATCCGGCGTCCCGGTCAGTTTCCCGTCCGGTCGCACCCGCAGGCCGCCCGACGCGGTGACCTCGGCCGCGCCATCGAGCGTGACGAGGCTGACCTCGATCGCGGCACCGGCATTCGCCGCATGCCGAAAGACCTCGAAGGGGCCGATCGCGTCCAGTTCATCGAAGCCCTGGTAGAGAACGATGGCGATGCGCATCTGCTCTCAGCCTATCGGGTCTTGCCGTAAAGGTCGTCGGCACTCCGGCGGATCGCCATGAAGCGAGCCGGCTCATCAAGCGGCCGGAATCCGTAGCGGTCGTAAAGCCCGTGCGCATCGCGGGTCGCCAGCATGAAATTGCGCAACCCCTGCAGGTCGGGATGGGCGACGACGGCATCCATCAACGTCTTCCCCACGCCGCCGCCGCGACTGCCCTCGTCCACGAACACGTCGCAGAGCCAGGCAAAGCTGGCGCGGTCGGTCACCACCCGGGCAAAGCCGACCGTCTTCCCATCCACCAATGCACCAAAGCAGATGCTGTTGGCCATGGCGCGGTCGAGCACCGGCCGCGGGATGCCGCGGCTCCAGTAACTGCCGGACAGCCAGCTGTGGAGGCGGTCGCGATCCAGCCGGTTGATGTCGGTCGTGATCTCGATGACCATCGCTTCCGAGGCTACTATTTCGAGAAAAGGAGGGATCCATGCCCGTCGATATCCGAGCCGCCCAGGCGCCCATCCGCGAGAGGTTCAAGCAGGACCCGTCGTCGGCTCACATCGAGCTCTCGGTGGTGAGCAGCGAGAGCGACCTGGCCGATCCCTTGCACTGCGCGATCGCGCCCGATTCGGTCAAGGACGTTGTCTGGCGCTCGGGCGCGCATGCCGCCGTCGGCGGCGCCGGCGACGTCCCCTGCTCGGCCGACCTGTTACTCGGAGCGCTGGCCGCCTGCCAGGAAACCACGCTGCGCATGGTCGCCGCCAACCAGGGCATCGAGCTGGATGCGCTCGAGGTCCGGGTTACCGGCGATTGGGATCCGCGCGGCACGCTGGCGATGGGCAAGGAGTTCCCGATCGGCCTGACCAGGATCCGCTGCACGACCTCGGTCAAGGTCAAAGGCGATCTCCAGGGCGAGCGTGCCGAGCGCTTCCTGCGCAGCGCCGAGCGATACTGCGTCGTCCTCAACACCCTGCGCAACGGTGTCCCGGTTGAGTCCGAATTTGCGATCAGCGGATCGGCGGCCTGACCGTTAGCCGCTGACATCCAGCGGCTCGAGGGGGATTTCGCCGCGCAGTAGGTCGCCCAGGCGGCGGGGTAGCTCCCGCGGCGCAAAGGAGTCCTGAGCCGCATCGAGTTCATCGAGCGTCCACCAGCGAGGCTCGGTCATGAAGACACGCTCCAACTCATCCCAGCCACTGGTGTCAACCTCGTGCGAGTCGATCCGGACCAGGTAGAACCGCTCCTGCTGCTGCAGCATCTGGCCGGTTTCCGGGTGCGGAAAGGCAACGTCTCGAATCCAGACCAGGGGGCCAATATCAAATTGGTGAAGCCCACACTCTTCCGCCAACTCGCGCCGCAGCGCGGTCGCGTCGGACTCGCCCGCGGCGGTGCCGCCGCCCGGCGTGATCCAGAAATGCTTCAGGCGGTCCCTGTTGGCGAAGGCCTTGAAGAGCAGCGTGCGCCCTCTGCTATCGATGAGAATGGCGCGGACGGCTTCGCGTGCAATCGGGATATCAGCTCCTGATGGAGGACACTCCCTCCCCCCTTGTGGGGGAGGGTTGGGGTGGGGGGTAACTAACTAACTCCTTGTGGAGAACACTCCCTCCCCCCTTGTGGGGGAGGGTTGGGGTGGGGGGTAACCAACTCCTTGTGGAGGACACTCCCTCCCCCCTTGTGGGGGAGGGTTGGGGTAGGAGGACACTCCCTCCCCCCTTGTGGGGGAGGGTTGGGGTGGGGGGTAACTAACTCCTTGCGAATGGTTTCCAGCGCGCCATCCAACTCTCTGAGAACATCCCCGTCCAAGAACCGATGACTCGGAAGCCATGAGACTCTAACCAAGCAGTCCTGGCGGCGGAAGCGGTGCCCTTCAATCTGCTGCTCGCGCATCGCGAACCAGAGGCGCACCTCGGCGTCCGTCATATGGGTCCGTAACCGGCGGGCACGGACGACGTCAGAACGCGTTGCCGAATGCATCGGACGGGATGATTTTACCCCCCACCCCCCTCCCCCACACGGGGAGGGAGAACGAGCTCTTACGAGGAAGGTCGAGTGTACTCCGTTAGGCGAGCAGGACCAGTCCCGACCAGGGGAGGTCGGAACTGGCCCGCCGCCATCCTTCGGATGATCTTTCTTAACTTACCGCCGAGCTCGCTTACTTAAATCGCGGCGTGCCACCGCCTGCGGAGGGCGTACCACACGCCGCCCGCGAGGCTGATCATGCCGGCGACCAGGACCAGGACCGACCAGGGGGAGGTCGGAGCTGGCCCGCCGCCGGTCGGCGCGACGCTCGTGATCCCAACCGCGTGCAGTTACCGCTCGGCACCAGTGATCGTGGTTGCTGTCCAGGGTCACGGCGCCGTTCGTGCGAGTCGCGCGACCGGGAAGCAGGGTCGAGCCGCTGACCATCGTGATCGAGGCCATCGCGATGATGGTGCCGACCATGCGGGTCCCGGTGCCAAGGGTTGCGGAGCTCCCGACCCTCCAGTAGACGCCGCAGCCCTGGGCGCCCTGGGTCAGGTTGACCACCGAATTGGTGGCGGTCGTCAGCGTGCTGCCGATTTGGAAGATGTAGATTCCGTTGCCGCGGAGGGTGAGAGCGCCGGTCAGCTGGGCCGACGAGTTGAAGTTGTAGACACCCGGGATGAGGTTCTTGCCGCCCAGGTCCTGGCCGGTCAGGTTCTGCGTCGGCCCCCAACTATCATGTCGTTGGATGCGGTTACAGCCGCGTTCTTCGCGCTTGCAGCGCCACCGCGTCGGCATTATGCACCTGGCCGTTTACGACCCCCGGCGGAAATCCGGTGATGGCCGAGTCCGGGACTGACGCCCATCCAGCCGTTAATGACGGTAGGCCCGGTGTTCGTGACCGTGCTGGCTGGCGAGGACGCGCGAAAGGTTGTCGCGTTCCCCAGTCGGGGAGCAGTGGCGGCGAGCGCCGCCATCGGCCACGCGCCAAGGACCAGGACTGAGAAGACGATAGAGAGGACGATGATCGGTCGCTTGACGTTATGCATTTGAAATGAGCGCTCCTTGAGTCGGTATTTCGAAAATCCCCGCGCAGGTTAGCCCAGGCAACCTGCCACGGACTCAAGGGCGTGGACTGCACAATGCGTGACGGTTGCCAGTGAGTTGGCAGCAGCATCGCATACAACTCATTTGACTGGCATCCTTCATTCGGATGACATTGGCACCGCGTACGGGGATGTAACGATCTCCTTAAAGACCACCTAGCGTCCAGATTCTCATGCGATTGCGCACGATCTGTCGTACTCTGGGCGGCCGATGCAGCAGAGTGGGGGCCGTCCACAGACCCGACCACGCCGGGTCATGCGTGCGCTGCTCGCGGTGGGCCTGCTGACGCTGCTGCTCGCGACCGCCGTTGGGGACACCATCTACGACCAGATCCAGGGCAAGTCGCAGCAGCTCAACGGGGTCAACGGCGCCATCACCGCGACCAAAACCCACGTCCAGCAACTGCTCGACCAGGAGGCCGCGCTGCAGCGTCAGATCGCCGGCCTCGATGCCAACCTGGCCCAGGTCGCGCAACAGATCCGGCAGGAGACGGCGGCGCTCGTGGCGCTGGCGGCGCAGGTCGAGCAAGCGAAGCGTGATCTGGCGGCCAAGGAAGCGCAGCTGAAAAAGCACATCCTCGATTTCGGGCTCCGCATGCGCGCCATGTACAAGACCGGCGAGGTCAATCCCCTCGAGCTGATCCTGTCAGCGCAGAGTTTCACCGACCTGCTCAACCGCACCGTTTTCTTTGCGGCCGTCATTCGTGAGTCCCGCGTCGAGGTCGTCAAGCTTCAAGAGGAGCGGGCGGCGGTCGAGGCGATGAAGGCCGACCTGGTCGCCAAATATGCGCAGCAGGCCGCCATCGTCAAGCAGATCAAGGACCAGCAGGCGCAGCTCCAGGCACAGCGCGCGATGCGGGCGCAGGCACAAGCGCAGGTCGCTGCGATCGTGGCCGAGTTCCAACAGCAGCTGGCGCAGATGGAGGCCCAGCGGGCCACGCTAAAGAATCAGCTGCAGGCGTTGATCGCGGAGAGCGCACGGGCCGGATCGACCGGACACTTCATCTGGCCGATGCAGGGCACCATCACGCAGGGATTCGGCTGCACCTCGTATCCATTCGAGCCCTACAACCCTGGCTGCCCGGGGGGCCACTTTCACTCCGGCATCGACGTCGCCACCGACGCCGGGACGCCAGTCCATGCGTCCGACGCCGGCATCGTGCACAACTACACGATGGGCTGCGGCGGCTACCTGTGCGGGTACGGCCAGTACGTCCTCGTCGTCCACTCGGCCGGGTTCGTCTCGCTCTATGGGCATCTCTCCGGCTACGGCCAGGCGGACGGCACGGCCGTGGGCCAGGGAACGGTGATCGGCTACGAAGGCAGCACCGGCAACTCGACCGGGCCCCACCTGCATTTCGAGATCGACCTGAACGGCACGCCGGTCAACCCCCTCGCTTATCTGCCCTAGCGGCGCTTCTTCTGCTTCTGCAGCCGCTGGTGGACCGACATCAGCGTCTCACCCCGGTGACGGCTGCCGGGCCGTGGCCTGGTTGGCGGAAGGCGACTCCCCCACCAGAGCAGCAACCCGATCCCGCCCGCCAGCAGGATGATGACGATGACCGGCCCCATCCATCGAGTGTAGTCACCACCAAAAAAGTCTTACGGAATCCATAGCGGCCTCTTAGCCTGTATTCAGGTCCGCGCATCACGATGGGCGCATGGAAGCAGCACAGGCGACCAAGCGATTCGAGGAGGAAGGCCTCGTTGACGTCCTCTACGTCGGATCCGACTCCGATCTCGCCGACATGTACCGGCTGAAGCTCGAGCTCGATGGCTACCGGGTGCGGACGTTGCCCACGCTGCGCCATTGGTCCGGCGCGCGGCCCGACCTGGTCATCATCGACCTCGAGCCGCCGGATGACAGCGGGCTCACCGAGCTGAAACGCTTACGCGCCCATCGCCGGCTTGGCCAGGTTCCGGCGATCCTGCTGGTCGGCGAATCGGCGCACGACCTGGAGGCGCGTGGTATCCGGTTGTCGCCGCTGGAATACATCATGCATTCGCGCCCCTCGGCCGTCAGCGGCCCCTGGTGGCAAGAAACCGCGTCGTCAGACCACCACGCGATCGCCGCGTTGGGACGCTCGCGCCCGGTAGTGCACTGATCATTTCCGCCCTTCCTTCACCATAATCAGGCGCGGAGGTGAATGGATGGCGAATCAGGTGTCCAGGGCGCGGCTCGATTCCACGGCGATCACACAGCGGGTGGCGGCACTCGCTGGATGGCGGGTTGAAGGCGCGGAGCTGATGAAGTCGTACCGATTCAAGAACTTTGTCGAGGCGGTCGACTTCGTGAACGCAATCGCCAGGATCGCCGAGTCGCAGAACCACCACCCGGACCTCGTGGTGCGCTGGGGCGAGGTCACCGTCCGCGTCACGACGCATTCGGCGGGCGGTCTGACGGCGAAGGACTTCGAACTGGCTTCCGCGATCGACCAGATCTGAGGCCCTCTCTCTGGCTGCGGCGCGCCGTACGCACTAGTCCAGAATGGAGTCGTCGATCTTATCCACCAAGGAGGACGGATTTGCCGGGAAAGAAGAAGAGCCCATCGATCAAGAAGCCGAAGACCTACGAGGCGCTCAAGAAGAAGGGCATGCCGAAGAGCCGCGCGGCCGCGATCAGCAATGCGCAGGCGAAGAAAAAGAAGAAGAAATAGGCCGGCAGCGTACAGTAGCGGCTGATGCCGGGCCAGATCTTCGAGGTGAACGACCTGAAGGCGCGGCTCGCGCAGGGGGCGCAACTGGTGGACGTCCTCCCGGCTGAGGACTATGAGGCTGATCACCTCCCCGGCGCGATCAATATTCCTGTCCGCGACCTCAACGCCACGACCGCCGCCAGGCTTCGGAAAGATCGCGCGGTCATCGTCTATTGCTACGACTACGCTTGAGACAACTCGCCAAGGGCCGCGTGGCGGCTCGAGACGCTCGGGTTCGAGGCGCTTGACTACGTCCCGGGGAAGCAGGCCTGGTATCAGGAGAATCAGCCCCGGGACGGCAAGGCCAAGGACGAGACCTGGATCGGGGACGTCATGGATACCGAGGTCCCGACCTGCCGGCTGACCGATCGAATCGGTGAGGTTCGCGAGCGGGTCCGCGCCGCGGGACGGGACCTTTGCGTGGTGGTCAACGATCAGCAAGTCGTTCTGGGCCTCCTCCGCAAGAAGGAACTCGACGGGGGTGACGACATCACCGCCGAGCAGGTGATGCGCCCGGGCCCTGGGACGTTTCGCCCAAATCTCACGCTGGAAGAGATGCTCAACTTCATGCGCGACAAAGGCATCAAGACCAACAGCCTGATCACGACGCCCGAGGGCCGGCTCCTTGGCATCATCGCCCGCAACGATCTCGAGGCGACCTTCGCTCACGAGTCCTCCGCCTGACGTCGGCCTTAGAAGAGGCCGTTGGCTCCGAGTCGCGTCAGGCGCCAGAAGACGTCGGGCTCGAAAATGCCGCCGTTCGTCCTGAGCGGGATGGTCGTTTTCCGGTCGCCAACCTGGACCGTGACGGAGCCGACAAACGTCCCCGACGCCACCGGCGGTTTGAGCGGCTTGAGGTCGGTCGTTTCGTGGAGGACCATGCCGTCGTAGACGACCCAGTTGACGTCTCGCTCGACGAACATCGTGGACTGGTCGCCCCAGGGCGCCGAGTACTCGGCGATCACCTGGAGGGTGGAGATGATCGATCGGTTGTGCAGGCCCGGGGCGACCGCGTGGACCAGGCCCGTGCTGCGGGTGAAGGCATCGTCGAGCGTGGGTAGCCCCATCACGGCTCCGTAGATCCGCGCCGACTGGTTGTCGGCACCCACGTCCGCGGCAAACACGAAGCAGGCGCCCGCCTGCGGGCTCGAACCGGTCTTGACGCCGATGATGCCCTCCTGTCCCAACGCCGCATCGACATTGAAAACCCGGCCGGCAACCGGCAGCGTGGCTTCCGGTTGCTTCACGATTTCGGCGAAGACCGGATTGGCCATCGACAGTTGGGCCAGCTTGATCAGATCGCCGGGAGTTCCGACGGAATCCGGCGAAAAGCCGCTGGCGTCGGTGTACTTCGTCTGCGACAAGCCGGCGCTCATCGCGCGGACGTTCATTTTGCCGACGAACGCTGCCAGCGACCCAGCATCCCACGTCGCCAGCAACTCGGCGACGTTGTTACCCGACGGGATCAGCAAGGCTTGCAGTGCCTGGTATTCGCTGAGCTGCTCGCCCGCCTGCACCGGGAAGACCGACTGACCCTGGTCCTTGTCGCGCTGGTAAGTCGCCACGTCGTCGGCCGCGATCAGGATCGTCGGCCCCTGCTGAGCCAGCCCGAGCGGATGGTCGTCGAGGATGATCAGCGCCGTCATCATTTTCACGGTGCTTGCCAGTGGCTGGGGAGTCTGCGGACCGTGCGCGCCGATCACCCCGAGCCCCTCCACCGCGACCGCGGCGCTTCCAGTCGTCGGCCAGGGCAGCTCCGGTGGGGTCGGGCCCAGCTGCTGACTCACCGGCTGGAGCGCGGTCGGACCGACTCGCGGAATCGGGCGGAGCAGCTGGACAAGGACCAGAGTCAGGATCAGAAGGAACGCGATAATGCCCGCGACCCCGACGGCAGCGCCTTCCGGACTGATCCCCCAGCGTTCGGTGAGCCCCTTCACCTCAAGAAGGACACTACCTCAAACACCCCTCCCTGGGGGAGGTTGGGGTGGGGCAACGTACTCCTCATGGAGGACACTCCCTCCCCCCTTGTGGGGGAGGGTTGGGGTGGGGGGTAACGAACGGCGCTGCTGTACGGGCTGGCGCGCCCTCAGTTCGGTTCCGGACGAGCGGCATAGAGAGAGGCGCGCGGGCCGATCGGACGCACCCGTCGGAAGTCTGACGCAAGCCACCGGGAAAATCCGGGCACACGCTGTAGGCGGCCGCTGTCCGTCAGGATGACCGTCACGCCGTAGTCGTCCTTGACGGTATCGAGGCCGGCCGTGGTTAGCAGGCCGGCCGCGGTTCGGGCGCCCGAGGTGTCGACCATCGGTCCCGGCAGGTCGCGGTTGGCGAGGGCCACCGCATACGGGTTGTCGCTGATCACGTACTGGCCCGGCCGGCTGGCGGCGTCGATGGCCGTCGCCAACACAACGTCACGCCCGTTGGGGATGAGGGCGTGCCGCGCGTCCTGCATCCCGATCACCAGGCCGATCGCCGCGGCAAGCGTCGCCACCGCGGTGGATGGAGCCACCCACCCGGGCCGCCAGGTGGCGAGATCCGCGAATCCGACCGCAACCGTCAGCGCGAGTGCCGGCACGAGGAGCAGGACGTGGTGCGGATAGAGCGGTTGGTAGAGCAGGAGCGCAATCGCGCCAAGGATTGACCATGCCAGCGGCGCAATGATTCGCGGATCGCGGCGCTGGATGGCGATCGCGGCGGCGAGAACCGTGACCGCGATCAGCGGCAGCGCGCCGGCATGAAGCAGGACGGACAGGTTTCCGCCGAAACTGGCATACACCGAGCGCGTCGCGGTCACATGTCCTCCGATCATCTGCTGGTAGGCGGCGCCGAGGGCCGGGAAGGCCGGCACCATCACCAGCAGCAGGCCTGCGAGCAGCCCGGCTGCTAAGCCCAGCAGCACGCGGAAGGGCTGACGTCGGGGCGTGATGAGAAGCAGGCCGATTGGAAGGATGGCGAGCAGGCCGAAAAACTTGGCGCCGATCGCGACGGCGAGCGCGAGGCCGGCGAGCACGGCAAGCCGGGTGGCGGCGATCCGGGATGCCCGCGTCGCGGCGAGCGTGAGCGCCAGCGCGAGAAGGGTCATGGCGGCCGAGGGCATGTCCGCCTGGACGATGGCGGCCTCATGGATGTACATGGGGCTGGTTGCCAGGAGCAGCAGCGCGATCATGGCTGCCGGAAAGCCAGCCAGCGATCGAGCTGCCCAGTAGCCGGCCATCAGCCCGACGACGGCGAACAACAGGACGGAAATCCGCAGGGCAGCCAGGGAGTGGGAGAGCAGGTAGAAGGGAACGAGCGCGTAATAGAAGGCGGGTGGCTGCGAAGCATAGACCGACCGGAAGAGCGGCTCGCCCCGAACCATGGCGCGGATCGACTGCCAGTACACACCCTCGTCCCAGTCGCGGCTGCCGGCGTGGATCAACAACACCTGCAGCGCAATGAAGGTAGTGCCGGCGAGAATCGCGCCGGCCGTCAGATAGGTGCGCCAATGGATGCGATTCGTATGCTGAGGATATCGCCCGACGATCCGCGCTCGCTCTGACCCTGGTGTCCGTCGTTGCTTTCAACCTGCGTTCCGTCATCCTCGGCATCTCGCCGGTCCTGCCCGCGATCCGGGCCGACCTGCACCTCAGCTTCGCTACCTCCGGTGCGCTCACGTCGATGCCATTCCTGTGTCTGGGCGTTTTCGCCGTGCCCGGGGCGCTGCTCTCGAACCGGCTCGGGCCCCGCCGCCTGCTCGCAATCGCGACGGGGGCGATCGCTGCCGGCGCCTTTGCCCGTGTGCTCCAACCTGCCGTTCTCGCCCTGTTTGCAGGGACCCTGGTCGTGGGGATCGGCGCCGGAGTCGCCCAACCGGCGGCGTCGGCGCTCCTGCGCGGTTGGTTCCCCGATCGGATTCAGCGGGTCTCGGTCATTTACACGGCCGCCCTCAATTTGGGCGGCGGGTTGGCCACCACCGTGACGGTCTACCTTCTCGTGGTCGTGGGTTGGCGCGGCACGCTCATTGCCTGGGGGCTGCCCGCGCTGCTGGCGTGCGTGCTCTGGTTGGCGCTCGCTCCAAGGCAGGAACTCGAAACGGCAGCGCCCTCTCACCTGACCGCCCTGCTCCGCAAACCCGAGATCTGGCGCGCGGGCGCCCTCTTCGCGAGCCAGAGCGCGATCTACGTCACCTCGGTGACCTGGCTCCCGTTCCTGCTCCATGCGAAGGGGCAGAATGCCTCAGCCCTCGTCCTCTTTTTGCTTGGTGCGGTCGTGCTCGGGATGGCGATCGTGTTGATCGGCGTGCAGGCTCCGTTCGCGACATCACGGACGTTCTACCTGGCAGCCGGGCTGGTGACCTTGATCGGCTCGCTCGGACTGGTGCTCGGCCTCACGGCCGCGGTCTGGGTCTTCGTCATCATGGTGGGAGCCGGGTCGAGCATGGGCTTCACCGGCGCGATGGCACTGCCCCCACTGCTGGCCCGAACCCAGGGCGAGGTGGCTGGCTACTCCGCCCTGATGCTGACCATCGGATACCTGCTGGCGTTCTTCGGTCCCGTGCTCGGTGGGCTGCTCCTCGATGCCACCGGCCTGCTGACCGCGCCATTCCTCGTGCTCGTGCTGGCGGCCGTCGGCATGATCGCCATCGGCTTCACCTTCTCTCGTTCTCCCTCCCCCCTTGTGGGGGAGGGTCGGGGTGGGGGGTAGGAGTCTGTATCTCCCTCCCCCCTTGTGGGGGAGGGTCGGGGTGGGGGTAAAATCATCCCGTCAGATGCATTCGGCAACGCGTTCTGACGTCGTCCGTGCCCGCCGGCTACGGACCCATATGACGGACGCCGAGGTGCGCCTCTGGTTCGCGTTGCGCGAGCAGCAGGTTGAAGGACACCGCTTCCGCCGTCAGGTCCCGCTGGGATCCTATGTTGCGGACTTTGCCTGCCTTAAGGCCGGCCTGATCATCGAGGTTGACGGAGGTCAGCACGTGACGGCAACCGAACAGGATGCCGCCAGGACTGCATGGTTAGAGGCTCATGGCTTCCGAGTCATCCGGTTCTGGGATGGGGACGTTCTCAGAGAGTTGGATGGTGTGCTGGAAACGATTCGCAAGGAGTTAGTTACCCCCCACCCCAACCCTCCCCCACAAGGGGGGAGGGAGTGTCCTCCAACAAGGAGTTAGTTACCCCCCACCCCAACCCTCCCCCACAAGGGGGGAGGGAGTGTCCTCCAACAAGGGAGTTCAGGTTACCCCCCACCCCAACCCTCCCCCACAAAGGGGGGAGGGAGTGTCCTCCAACAAGGGGAGGGAGTGTCCTCCATAAGGAATTCCTTACCCCCCACCCCAACCCTCCCCCACAAAGGGGGGAGGGAGTGTCCTCCAACAAGGGGAGGGAATGTCCTCCAACAAGGAGTTCTTTACCCCCCACCCCAACCCTCCCCCACAAGGGGGAGGGAGTGTCCTCCATAGCGTCATGGCTGGGTCACCGCGACCGCGAGCGCCGGCACGAGGACCCGCTTTTCGAAGAGCTGGCCATCCCGCCCGAAGAGGCCGCCAAACAGATAGGCGGGCTCGAGGTAGGTCTGGGCGCCCGACGTGACCGCGGTGTAGACCAGCTCCGATCGAGTCAGAGCCACGGATGGCACCGGACCCTGCACCGGTACCAGTGGCGGCGCCGCAATCGCCTCCGCGACCGTAGACGATGGAGTCCGCAGCGGATACGGTCCGCTCTGCTCGGTGACCGGGAGCGGCCCCCCGGCCCGGTACACCTGGCCACTCGGATCCACCATCAGTTCCAGCCCGGTGGGCTCGCCGTTCACGTCGACCTCCGGCGCGAAGGTGCCGTTGCTGAGCGGCACCAGCCGCTGGTAATCGATGGTGAAGCCCGGAAAGGCGGGCGGAGGCGTAAATGGGCTTGGTGGCTGTCCCGGCGCCGCGCCGCTTGTCACGATCCGGTACGGCCAGGTCGGCGTCAGGCCATAGCGGGTCAGAAAATCGGCGGCGGCCGCCCGCGCCACCGCTTCCGTGGGACCCGCGGTGTATTTCGCGGCGGGATCCTTGAACAGGCCATAGGTTGGTTGCGGGCTCCCGAGTGTGATTCCCATCAGGAAGCCATCGGGGCCGGTGTAGTTCCGGTTCCCCGCACTCCCCCGAGTGTCCAGTTTGGCTCCAAGGCGCGCCGCGAACGCATCGGCCTCCGCCGCCCCGGGTGTCGTCAAGCGGTAAACGGGGGCGGTCGACGGGACCAGTGGGAGCTGGCCGGCCCAGGTCATCTGCGCCGGCCCAAAGTAGGGGGCGATCGCCGGCGCGGTGCCTCCGCCACCAAGCCCCTGCGGCGGATTGAGGTTGGGTGGCGGCAGCTTGCCGAAGGCGACCGGGGCTGCGGTCGGGGAGGCACCCGGGCTTTTTTGCGCGACCGCCGGGCCGTTGCGACCGATCGCGATCCCAACCGACCCGGCAATCACGGCGATCGCCGCGACCGCGGCCAGCGCGCCGCCGAACGCAAAGGCGCGAGTCACCGGGGCGGCGACCCGCCGTGTCCCGGGCCGTGGATTGGCGACGGCGTTGAGGATGACCCGCTGGCGCAGGCCTGGGGGCGCGGGCGTGCGCGCCAGCTCATCCTCGAAGGCGTCGTGCAGGCGGTCTTCGAACTCGGCCATCAGGTGAGCACCTCCGGGACCGCGACCGCCGGTTTCAATCGTTGGGCGGCGCGGTGGATGCGCGACTTCGCCGCCGTTTCCGAGATGCCGATCACCGAAGCGACCTCTTCAAGTGGCAGGTCCATGTAATAGCGAAGGTACAGGGCCAGGCGGTCGTCCGGTTCGAGCGCGCGCAGCGCCTGTTGCAGGTCGGTCCGCTCCACTGCCTCCTCCTCCGGTCCGCTCGCCGTGCGGCGCGGCTCGGCCAGCTTGACAACCGACCACCAGCGGCCGCGGCGGACGCTGCGGCACTGGTTCGCCACGATGCTGAGAAACCAGGAGCGAACCACGCCGCCATCCTTCAATTGCTGCAGGTTACGCCAGGCTTTGATGGTGGCCTCCTGGACCGCGTCCTCCGCATCCGCCTTGCTGCCGAGCATGCTGGCCGCCAGCCGGAAGCCCGGCTCGACCAGCGGCCCGATCAACGCATCGAAGGCGACCGCATCGCCGGCGATCGCCTCCTTGAGCAGGCGTGACTGGTCGGGAGACATCGACCTCCAATCTAACGAGTCGAACCGTCGTCACGCGACCGCGGCTCGGCGTCCGGCAACGCGCTCCGCGAGGTGATAGGCGGCCGCCAATGGGCGATGCACCGGGACGTCCCAGGCGCCAGCGAAGCGGACCGGCGTCCCACCAAGCATCGCCTTGAAGTGCGCGTAACCCCAACCGGCATCGCCGGGTTGCGGATCGAGCGGGATGCCCCAGAGGTCGTAGCTCACGCACCCGTCCGCCTGGGCGTCACGGATGGCGCGTTGCTGAATCAGGTACGGGGCCTTCAGCCGCCGCCCCTCGTCGCTGCTGCCGCTGAACAGATAGGTGAGCCGGGTGCCGTAGGTCATCATCACGCTCCCGGCGATGGTGACGCCATTGTGGGTCGCGAGGTAGACGCGAGCCTGCCCGCGCCGCGTGAAGGCGGCGAAGAGCTCGCGGTAGTACGGCAGCGGCCGGACGATGAATTCCTGGCGAGCGGCGGTGGACGCGAGGAGCCCGTAGAAGCGATCGAGCGCCTCGGTGCTGGTGCTGGACTCGACGAGGACGCCGGCTTTCTCGGCGGTGCGCATGTTGCGGCGGGAGGAGGCGCTCATCCGCTCGAAGACCGCCTCGCCCCCGCGCAGGTCGACGATGGCGGTCGCCTGGTGCTGGATCGCCCGGCTCGGCCTGGCGCCGGTCGCCGCAAAGGCGCGGGCGCCGGCCTCGGGCCATTCCGGATCGACCTTCAGGACAGTGCCGCCCTGCGCCGCCAGCTCGCGCCGGAGCGCGGCCCACAGGTACGGCCATTCGTCGAGCTGGTTATCGAGGACCGGCCCGCGCGGGGCGTAGTGGAGGGCAAAGCCGCCCGGAAGGGATTTGCGGAGGACGGAGACGGCGCCCCGAACCCGGCCCGCTCGGATCCAGAGATAGCGGGTCGGCTCCCAGCCATAGCCGGCCTTCAACTCGCCCCAGGCCCAGGACTGCAGGATCGAGCCGTCCGCTGCCTGGGACACGAACCGGTCCCAGCCGTGGGGGTCGGTGGTGGCGACCAGCGTGCCTTCGCCGATGTCGTCGATCAGGGCCAGCTGACGGGTGAGACGGGTTCGGGGAAAGAGCATAGCTACCCATCAGACGCACGGAACCCGGGTTGCGGCGCAGCCGGCAGAAAAAAGGCGGTGCAGGCGGGGAAACCTGCACCGCTCGGAGGAACCGGTCTCAGTTGTAGAAGACGACCGCCATGTTGTTGAAGTCGGCCCAGACGGTCTCGAAGAGCGCCTTGCTGATCCAGTACTGCGTGCCGTGGAGCGGATCGTTGACGCGGACCTGCGTGTCGGAGACGCCGCTCAGCGTCACCGCATGCTCGACGAGTGAGTAGCGAACCTTCCGGCCATCGAAGGCCGTCCAGGTGCCCAGCTGGGGCCGAAGCCAGTTGGTCTCAACCCATGCCTCGACGGGATGGCCGTTCTTGAGCTCGCGGTAGATGGTCGCGGCCGACAGCCCCTCGCCGCCGTAGCTGTTCGGCAGGCCGTGGCTGCGGGCGATCGACAGGATGACCGGGTAGTAGATGCCGAACCCGGTGGGAATCCGGTCGCTGCCGTTCACGTTGCCGACGAAGTTGGTGTACGGGTCGCCCCAGCGCAGGACGGTGTGGTTCGGGCCCATCACCGGCGCCCGGAGGTCAGGGTTCTCGAGCGCGAAGAGTGAATCCTGCGAGTACCAGTGGCCGTAGGCGGCGAGGCCCATGGCCAGCGCGCCGGTTTCACAGTCGAGCACCATCGTCTGGGCGATCACCGGCACCGATACGGTGAAGACGGTTTGCGGTGGAGGCGTTGGCCGAACGGTTGGCGCCACGGTTGGCGGCGACGGTCGGGTGCCGCCGTCGGCGCGGCCGTCGGGGCCGGGGTCGGCTCATCCGATGGACCGGTTGACGGCAACACGCTCGAGTCGAGGCTGGGGGTCGGGGTCGGCAGGCTGGCCTGGCTCGGCAACGCCGCGGCGGCTCCCGAGGTCCCGGGCAGATCGATCCAGGTCCTCAGGTTGAGGGCCATGACGCCGGAGACGATCAGGGCGGCGGACAGTGCCAGCAGGCGACGGGTCGAATGATTCCGGCGGGTCGGGTTCGTAGCAGCCATTTCGCGTTCCTCTCTTCTGCGCGGGTTGATGAATTCCGCCCATAAGACGCAGGAAAACGCGGTTGGGGCGCAGCTAGTTGGTAGCCGAGGCGGGCCAGCGAGTGCGGTCGCCGGCGTAGTGCGCGCCAAACTCAGCCGGCACCGCCGAGGCCGGAACCTGCCACTGCAGCCGTCCGGCGGCATCGGTCACCGCGTGCTCGACGACGACCGCCGGCGCAAACCGCCACAGCAGCCGTGAGACCTCCGTCTGGCTGAGGAAGATCAGGGTGAAGTAGCCGCGCGAGACCGGCGTGATCCGGGCGTCGAACCGGACGGTGTAGGCGGCGCCCGGCGTGACCGGGAACGGCTCCGAATTGAGGGCGAGGAACTCCGGTGCGGCATCCGTGATGTGCAACATCTGGCCCGTTCCGCGATCGCTCGGCTCGATCCGCACCAGGTCGGGGTTGGGGGTGGCGCCCCAGTTCGACATGCCGGCGGCAAAATCGGGGTTCTGAACCCGCTGGTTCGCCGGGCCGCCTTCCTGGAACGAGGCGTGGTAAAGGAACAGCTCAGCCGCACCCGGATCGGTGCCCTCGCCGGCCACCCGCACGCCGACCAACGCGCGCGAAATCCCGGCCGGCACCGTGCCGGTCGCGCCGTAGCTGGTATAGGTCCCGGGCGCGTTCAGCGAGCGGACCGTCAGGTCCACCGGGGCCCCGGCGATGGGAGCGCCGGCCGCGTCGATGAGCCTGCCGCCAACCAGTTCGCCGCCATTCGTCGCGGGCGTGGGCTGGGTGAGGGTGAGCACCGAGCGTGTGCCGGTTGACCGGTTGATCAGGGCGGTAAACGTGGTTGGGTCGCTCTCGGGGAGCAGGCGCGGCGTTCGCGTGCCCGCCGACTGGAAAATCGTGCTCGCAGGTCTGACACCGGACGCCGCAATCGCGGCCATTCGGTCCGCGGCGGTCGCGCTCCAGATCGCATCGGTCGCGTCATCCGGATTGCCCCGCTCGACGAGCCCGAGGGCGGTGCCGTTTTGCTGTCCGGATTGCTGGAGCGGGACGACCTGCGAGGTCCAACCGGCCAGTGACCAGTCGATGTCGAGGTGCAGGAAGGCCAGCGGCGAGCCGGTCACGGTCGCGTAGGCCGGCATCCAGGCCGCGTAGGCGGACATGTCGGCCGCCTGCGACAGCGGCTCGGCATCGCCAATCGCGACCTGCGGCACCAGCGCGCGCACGCTCGCTGTCCAGGCGGCCACATTGGTGGCGATCTCCATCGAGCTGAGGTGGCAGGCGCTTCCTGCTGCGGCAGGCTGATCCATGACCACGAAGCGAACCGGCATTCCCGCCGACTTCATCCGACGGAGAAGGTCCGGGGCGGCACTCGCGTCCACATGGCCGGCAACCTGGCCGCAGCCCATGACCGGCGTCAGGGCCGGCACCAGCAGGGCAACCGGCAGACCAGTCCGGTTCAGACCGGTGCCAAGGGTTGCAAGGTCAGCTCCGCTCATGGCCGAGACCGATGAGGCGGAGAGCTGGAAGACGGCCGTCGTGGCGGCCGCCCGCGTCCAGAGCGCGTTCGATTCAGCCAGGGCCAGCAGGTCGTGTGGGTCGGCCGGCGTCGGGGCAAACCAGATGCCGGCGCCCGATGCCGGGACGGACGGGCGCGGCTTCCCGGTGGCCGTACTGGGGGCGGCGGCGGTTGGCCCGCAGGCACCCAGGAGCACGGCCAGCGTTGCACCTGCGAACGGCAGCCAGCGGTTCCTCACCCTTCCGACGCAACGGGCGATTCGGCGCCCCCTTGCCGGATGTCGTACACGGACTGACGGTCCCGCTGTCGCGGTTCGGTTACGGCGTGCTGAGGACCGTCCAGCCCCGCGAGCCCGCGTAGATGAGCGCCGCGATGGCGAGGCCAAGAACCAGCAGCGCGAGCAGCACCCACTTCAACGGCCGTCCCCACCTGGCCCACTCACGGTCGTAGTAGAGTCGCGCCCCGGGGCGCAATTGGCTGCGACGCCGCGCGCTGCTGATGAACTGGATCGTCAGCCGGATCACGATCAATGGGATCGCCCACGGGATCAGGACCATGCGAACGACATCGAGGAGCAGACTCGTTCCGCTCACCGGCCGCACCAGCCGGACGATGTTGGCTTTGGCGACCGGGTCGTCCGGGTTCAGCTGGGCGGCGCGCTGGTAGATCTCGAGCGCCTCCTTCTTCTTTTTCTGGCCCTGCAGCGCGACGCCGAGATTGTTGAGCGCGCCGTGGTGAGATGGATCCAGCTGCAGGGCGCGGCGGCACGCGGCCTCTGCCTCCTTCCACTTCTTCCGACGGAGCGCGACCAGACCCATCAACACGTGCGCCGGCGCCCAGCCCGGCGCAGTCGCGACCAGCAGTGCGGCGGTGCGGGCGGCGTCGGCATGCTTCTTCATGTCGAGCTGCGCACCGCCCAGGGTGTAGAGGGCCTGGGGAAGCTGCGGAGCCAGGTGGACCGCCGTCTCGGCCGCGCGGAGGGCCTCCGTATGGCGACCGAGCCGATCGAGGATGAGGCTCCGGAGTCGATGCGCGTGCTCACTCTGCGGATCGAGCGCCGCGGCCGCGTCGGCTTCCCGGAGCGCCTCGAGCGGCGAGTCGAGATTGAGTAGGGCCAGCGCCAGCTCGCAGCGCGGCCTGGGGTCCTGCGGTCGCACGGCGATCGCATGACTGAGAGCGGCGATGGCTTCCCGGTAGCGGCCGATGTTGTTCAGTTGCCGGCCCCTGGCGAGTGCCATCTCGCCCTCGTCGTTCACACGAGCTTATGGGCGCGCATGTACGCGAGGAGATCGTCGTAGAGGCCGGACTCGTTGGCGAAGAGGACGAAGTTGCGGACGGTCTCGAACCAGGCCGGGGTGCTCGGTCTCAGCTGCTTTTGCGCGCGCTCGAAATCGGTCATGGTGATTGGCCGAACGGCGCCCGCGTTGATCGAGGCTTCCATCGCCAGCTCGGTCGCAGTCTCGCAGAGATGGGCGAGGTCGGCGCCCGAGAACCCGTCCGTCTTGCGAGCGATGGCCGCCAGGTCGAGCGTCGCGAGCGGCCGCTGCCGCAGGTGGTAGCGCAGGATTGCCTCACGCGCACCGTGGTCCGGAGGGATCACGAGCGCGAGCCGGTCGAACCGCCCGGGCCGCAGCAGGGCCGAGTCAAGGTCCCATGGATGGTTGGTGGCCGCCAGCATGAAGACCCCCTCGTTGTGCGAGCTGACGCCGTCCAGCTCGGCGAGCAGTTGGTTGACGACATTGCGCCCGGCGCTGTGCGTCAACTGGCTGCGCTTGAGGCCGATCGCATCGAGCTCGTCGAAGAAGAGCACGACCGGGGCGTTGCGCCGCGCGAGCTCGAACAGCTCGTGCAGACGCCGCTCGCTTTCGCCGAGCCACATGCTGAGCACGTCGTTCAGGCCGACCGGGATGAAGCGCGCGCCCATTTCCCCGGCGACCGCTTTCGCCATAAACGTCTTGCCGCAGCCGGGGGGCCCGTACAGGATCAGCCCACCACGCAGCGATTTGCCGAACGCCTGGCGCAGCTCCGGGTTGCGCATCGGCCCGAGGAAGGCGACGTTGATCCGCCGCTTGACCTCCTCCATGCCGCCGACATCATTGAGGGTGACCTCGGGGGTCATCACCTCCCACCAGGCCGACGCCTTCTCCCCTTCCGCGATCCCCTCCACCGGCACCGCCTGGGGGCCGGTCGGCTCCTCCGACCTTGGAGCGTCCTGCGGCGCACCGCCCAGCGCGCTCAGCAGACGGCGGTACCCGGCGGCCCGCTGCCGGTCGCCTACCGCGTCGGCGGCGGCCGCGCCGCCACGCAGGGCTTCCTGATTGGCCGGGTCATGATCGAGAACCGTCGAGAAATGCTCCAGCGCCGGACCCTCCGCGCCGGACTGGAGCAGCAACTGCGCCAGGTGCAGCCGGACAGGAATCGAGCCGGGGTCGCGCTCCAGCGCCGCGGTCAGCGCCGCCAGCAGCGCGGGATCAGGACCGGGCCCAGCCATTACGAGATCCGCGGTACCGGCGCTTCGCCGGGCAGCACCGGCAGCTTCGGGGTGCTGGCCAGCTCCGTCAGCCGCTCGCGGTGATAGTGGTGGTCCTCCGGACCGAAAAGCCGGCGGTCGGATGCCAGCCGGATCCGCCCGAGAGTGACGAGCGCCCGGACGCCATCCTTCCAGGTCAGCTTCTTGCCCTCTTCGCGGGTGCGCGCGTAATAGTCGATCGGGACCTCGTGGATGCGGTAGCCAAGCCGCAGGATGCGACCGGTGATTTCCGGCTCGATGTCAAACCGGTTGCCGGAGAGTCCGAGCCGGCGCATAAGGTCGGTGCGCATCGCCTTGAAGCCGGTCTCCATGTCCTGGATGTAGCAGTTGAAGAGGACGTTGGTTGCCAGGGTGACCATCCGGTTGCCCTGGACGAACCAGTACGAGTAGGCGGTCTGCCCGGCGAACCCTCGCACACCGTAGACGACGTCGGCGCGGCCTTCGAGGATCGGACCGATCAGCTTCGGGTAATCGACCGGATCGTACTCGAGGTCGGCGTCCTGGATGACGACGAGGGGAGCGGTGATCGCGTCCAGTCCGGAGCGCAGGGCGGCGCCTTTCCCGCGATTTGACCTGGTGGCGGAACACCGTGACGCGCTCATCCTGGGCAAACTGATTGGCGATCTCGAAGGTGCGATCGGTCGAGCAGTCGTCGACCACGACTACCTGTCGTACGCAGTCCTGGAGGAGGACACGACGAACGATGCGCTCGAGGGTCCGCTCCTCGTTAAAGGCCGGGACGATGACCCCGAGGGATCGTTCGCCCGGCGCCTGGTCGTTGTTCACCCCTGTCGGTAGTCTAACCGGCATATGTCGACCACACCCGGCGATGTGCGGTCATCGCGCGTCGCCTGGCGGCCGGAACCCGCCACGCTTCTGACGATCCTGACGGCGGTCATCTTCGTCGCCTTGTGGGGATCGGTCCTGGTCGGCCACCGGTACTTGCTGGACGGATCGATCCTGTACGCCCTGGCGCCGTGGGCGGGGTCTCCCGGCGCCCACGTCATCGGCAATAGCGCCGCCAGCGACCCCATCCGCCAGTTTCTGCCATGGACCGAGGTCGTCGGGGCGGCCTTTCGCCAGGGCCATTTGCCGTTGTGGAATCCGTTCGCACTCTCCGGCAAGCCGCTAATGGCGAACGATCAGTCGTCGCCGTTTTCACCCTTCACGCTGATCGCCCTGCCGTTCTCGTCCACGGCTTACGGCATGAGCCTCGCGATGCTGGCGAAGCTGTGGGTGGCGGGCATCGGCATGGCGCTGTACCTCCGCCTGGTCGGGATTCGCTCGCTGGCCGCCACCTTCGGCGGCATCGTCTATGCGAGCAGTTCCTTCATGGTCGTCTGGCTCGGCTGGCCGCAGAGCTCGGTGGCGGCGCTCGCGCCGTGGGTGTTTGCCGCGCTCGAGTGGTACCTGATGCGCGGTCACGCACCGGCGCTGGCCGCCCTGGCGGCGATTCTTGGCCTCCAATTTCTCGCCGGCCACGCGGAGGCGTCGCTGGACCTCGGGCTGGCGGTCGCGCTCTATACGGTCGTCCGACTGTTTGCCCAGGGTCGCGGCCGCTGGCCGCGCCTGGCTGGACTGGCGGCGGCCGCGACCCTCGGCGCGCTGATTGCCGCAATCCAGCTGGCGCCATTCCTCAGCGAGCTGCGCCAGGCCAACCTGCTCGCCGACCGGGCCGTGGGAAACCTGGGGTTCGGCCACCTTGCCCTGCGCGACGTCGGGAGCTGGCTGGTGCCGAATGCCTTCGGTAATCCCGGCATCGATGCGCAGTCGGGATGGTTTCCGAACGATTTCGAGGCGACCGGCTTCGTCGGGGTCGGCGCGCTCCTGCTCGCGGCGGTCGGCGCCTTGTCCGGCTGGTGGCGCAAGCGCTCGGTGGCAATCGGCCTGGTCCTCGTAACCGCCACCAGCGTTGGCGTAGCCTACGGTCCGCTCTCCTGGCTCTTCGGCCGCCTTCCTTTCTTCTCGGTCAGCAACAACAACCGGTTCCTGATGACGGCGGTCCTCGGCGCCGCGGCCCTCGCCGGGCTCGGTCTTGACGCGGTGCTGCATGCGCACCGGCGGCGGGCCCCTCACGCGGTCGGGCAGACACTGGTAGCGGTGGGTTTTCTTGCCCTGGGGATCGCCGCCGGGCTCGGCGCGGTGTTCGTTCGTCAGGGTGCCGCGGTCGACACGCTGCTGCGGCCGGTAGGCCACGTGATCGGCTTCTGGCTGCTGCTGGCGATCGTCTGCCTCGTGGCTGGCGCCTGCTTGATCCTTGCGGCATTCGTCGGGGGCATCGCGCGGGTTGCGCCCTTTGGTCTCGTGGCCCTCGCGCTGGTCGAAGGCGCGCTTTTTGCCGGACCCTTCAACCACCGGGACCTCCCGAGCGATGTCCCGCCGCAGAACGACGCGATCGCCTGGCTACAGCAACATCTGGGCAGCGGCACGATGGCCGCAACCGGGGAGACGATGGTGCCGGAAACGGCAGCGCTTTATGGACTGCGCGATGTTCGCGCCTACGACACGCTCCGCGATCCACGGGCCCGCCGCTTCTGGCAAAGTGCCGACCCGGGCTATGACGACTCGAAGCTCCTGACGCTCCTCAATCGAGCCCTCGCGCGACTGGCTGGCGACGGCTGGGGTGACCTATCTAATGGTCACCGGAGAAGCCCCGGCGGGACCACGCCCGTCTATCACGGCGACGGGATCACGATCGCGCAAATCCCCGGCGCCAGGCCGTTCGCCTTTCTCGCGGATCGCGTCGTGACCACCGACGGTCTCTCCGACGCGGCTACCAGGCTGGCCGTCGATCCGCTCGGGCCGGTCGTCATCGAGACCCAAACCGGCGGGCCGAGCTTCCGGGCGGCATCCGGCACGGTCGATGTTCAGCGGCGAGACCCCGGCGACGTCGAGCTGGTGGTCACGCTGCCACAGGACGGGACGGTTGTGGTGCTGCAGTCCTACACCGATGCCTGGACCGCGACGATTGATGGGCGACCGGCAACCGTCGCAGCGGCCGACGTGCTCTTCCAGGCGGTTGCGGTTCCCGCCGGACGGCACACTGTCCGCCTTCGCTACCAACCGGCCAGCGTCGCCCTCGGACAGCTCGGCTCAGGCCTGGGGCTGTTGGGTCTCGCGGCACTGCTGCTTGCTCGAAAACGGCAGCGCCGCGATCCGACCGACAAACGGGATACGCCTAGCGGTCGCGCTCCGTCGAGGCCATCGCCGCCTGGGCTGCCGCGAGACGTGCCACCGGCACCCGGTACGGCGAGCAGCTGACGTAGTTCAAGCCGATCGAATGGCAGAAGTGGATCGAGGCGGGGTCACCGCCATGCTCCCCACAGATCCCGATCTCCATGCCGTGCCGCGCCTTCCGGCCCTCCTCGACCGCCATCTTCATCAGGCGGCCGACGCCGGCCTGGTCGAGTGACTCGAAGGGGTTGACCGGGAGGATCTTCTCCTCGACGTACTTGAGCAAGAACTTGCCCTCGGCATCATCGCGCGAATAACCGAAGGTCGTCTGGGTGAGATCGTTGGTGCCGAAGGAGAAGAACTCCGCGTACTCCGCGATCTCGCCCGCCGTCAAGGCCGCGCGCGGAATCTCGATCATGGTGCCGAACTTGTAGGGGATCTCGGCCTTCTGCTCCTTGAAGACCTGCTTGACGACCGCCTCGAGCAGGTCGCGCGTGCGGTGCAGCTCGTTGACGTGGCCGACGAGCGGGATCATGATCTCGGGCCGGACGTCGACATTCTTTTTCTTCAGCGAGATGGCGGCCTCCAGGATGGCGCGCACCTGCATCTGGATGATCTCGGGGAACATCAGGCCCAGGCGAATGCCTCGTAAGCCGAGCATCGGGTTCTGCTCGCGCATCCCCTCGATGGCGCGCAGGATCGCCTCTTCCGCCTCGAGCTTCTTCTTCGGCGCCTTCTTCAGGCGCATGGTGGTGACCTTGACCAGCTGCTCGTCGTAGTTCGGCAGGAACTCGTGCAACGGCGGGTCGATCAGCCGGATGATGACCGGCAGGCCGTGCATCTCCTTGAAGATGCCGGTGAAATCGGTGCGCTGGAAGGGCAGCAGCTTGTCGAGCCACTTCTGCCGCTCCCTGGTGTCCTCGGCCAGGATCATCTTCTGGACAATCGGCAACCGCTCCTGCTCCATGAACATGTGCTCGGTGCGGCAGAGGCCGATGCCCTGGGCGCCATAGGCGCGGGCGACCTTGGCGTCGCGCGGATAGTCGGCGTTGGTCCAGACCTCCAGCCGGCGGCGCGCATCGGCCCAGGTCAGCAACTGGTTCAAATCCTTGTTGATGGCCGGCTCGATCATCGGCACCGAGCCGAGGATGACGTCGCCGGTGGATCCGTTGATCGTGATCAGGTCGCCTTCCTTGACGGTCGTGCCGTTGACGGAGAAAAGCTTCTTCTGCAGGTCCACCTTGAGGCTCTCGGCGCCGGCGACGCAGGGCTTGCCCATGCCGCGGGCGACGACGGCGGCGTGACTGGTCTTGCCGCCGCGCGCGGTGAGCACGCCCTTCGCCGCGATCATGCCATGGACGTCATCGGGGTTGGTCTCGATCCGGACGAGAATGACGGCTTCACCTTTCTTGCCGCGCGCCTCGGCGCGGTCGGCGTCGAAGACGGCCCTGCCACTGGCGGCGCCAGGGGAGGCGTCGAGGCCGCGGGCGATGATTTTCGGCTTGGCCTTCGGATCGATCCGCGGGTGGAGCAGCTGGTCGACCTGGGTCGGTTCGACCCGCTGGACGGCCTCGTCTTCGGAGATCAGCGTCTCGGAAACCATGTCGACCGCGATCTTGACGGCAGCCGCCGCGGTGCGCTTGGCGGAGCGAGTCTGCAGCATCCAGAGTTTCTTCTTCTCGATCGTGAACTCGAGGTCCTGGACGTCGCGGTAGTGCTTCTCCAGTTGGGTGGCGGTCTCGTCGAACTGCCGGTAGACGTCCGGCTGTTGCTTTTTCAGCGAGGCGATCGGCTGCGGCGTGCGGATGCCGGCCACGACGTCCTCGCCCTGGGCGTTCACCAGGTAGTCGCCGTAGAGGACCTTCTCGCCCGTGTTCGGGTCGCGGGTGAAGGCGACCCCGGTGCCGGAGTCGTTGCCCATATTGCCGAAGACCATGGTCTGGACGTTGACCGCGGTGCCGAGCGTGTGCGGGATCTTGTTGAAATTCCGGTAGTCCTGGGCGCGCTTGTTGTTCCAGGAGGAGAAGACTGCCTCGATCGCGGAGCGCAGTTGCTCCAGCGGGTTATCCGGGAAGGGCTTTCCGCTCTCCTTCTGAATGATCGCCTTGAATTCCGCCAGCAGCTTCTCGAGTTGCTCCGGCTTCAACTCGGGGTCGGTCTTGACCTTCGCCTTTTCCTTGGCCTGGGTGAGCTTGTGCTCGAACTTCTCCGCCTCGATCCCGAGCACGATTTTTCCGAACATTTGCACGAAGCGCCGGTAGGCATCGAGCGCGAAGCGCCGGTCACCGGTCAGCTTCGCCAGGCCTTCCAGCGTCTGCGGGTTGAGACCGAGGTTGAGGACCGTGTCCATCATCCCGGGCATCGAGAACTTCGCGCCGGAGCGGACGGACACCAGCAGCGGATTCTTGACGTCGCCGAGCTTTTTGCCGGTCTTCTCCTCCACCTGTGGAGCGCCGCGAGCGCCTGCTCCCACATCCCGTCCGGGAATCGTTTGCCGGCGTCGTAGTAGGCGTTGCAGGCCTCGGTCGTGATGGTGAACCCCGGGGGAACCGGAAGACCCGCACGGGTCATCTCCGCCACGCCGGCGCCCTTCCCGCCAAGCAGGTCCCGGAGATCCTTATTGCCCTCTTCGAAGAGGTAGACCCATTTCCGTTCGGTTCCGGCCTTGGGTCGGGAAAGCGTCGGAGATGTAACCGCCATGAGATCCCTCCTGAGAGCTGCGGACAGGTAACCCGTAGGATAGCAAGCCCAGCCGGGCGTTCCGTCGAACCGGGCCCGAGATTGCCAAGCTTGGGGGCTCGCGGTACGCTTGTCTCCGTGGGCAGCCCAGCGGCGAGGATTCCCGGGTGGCATCACGACGGTCCCCGGTGATGGAAGCGCGCTCCGCGGCGCCCCAACTCGATCTCCCAGCCCGCCCCGACACCAGTGCGGTCAGCCGCTTCTTTCGGCGGGCCGACTGGCTCCCGCTGGCCCTGGTGGTCTGCGATGGCGTCGCGGTCGCCGCGTCGGTCGTCCTCGCCTACTGGTTCCGCGTCCACCTGCAGGAGACCGCGGGACCGGACGCCGCGAATTTTCCCCTCTACCTGGCGGCGGTCCCGGTCGTCGTGGGGCTCTTTATCATCGCGCTGGCCATGAACCAGCAGTACCGCTCCTGGCGCGGGCGGTCGCTCATGGAGCAGCTGTTCGCCATGACCAGCGGGATCGCCCTCGCGGCCATGCTCATCCTGGCCGGCATGTCGCTCTTCGGCGGATCGCGGTATTCGCGCCTCATCTTCGTCTACCTGATCGTCCTGAGCGCCGTCCTGATGACGATGGAGCGCTACGTCCTCCGCCAGGTGGAAACCCGGCTCCGCCGCCAGGGCATCGGATCCGAGCGCGTCATGATGGTGGGCACCGGGTCGGGCAGCGACATGCTGATCAGGCGGATGAGCATGTTCCCGCAGTACGGCTATCACATCTGCGGGGTGGTCGATGACCACCTGGAGGTCGGCACCCCCTTCGCCGGAAGCTCCGTGGTCGGCCGGATCGACGCGCTGCCGCTCCTGATTCGCGATCTCCGCATCGACGAGGTCTTCCTCGCCGTGCCCGGCGCCACCCGCGAGGAGATGTTGCACCTGATCAAGACCTGCGAGGACCAGCAGGTCGAGTTCAAGATCGTCCCCGACCTGCTCGAGGTGATGACGACGCGCGTCGCGCTCGACGCGATCGACGGCTTGCCCTTGATCGGTGTCCGTCGCAACCGGTTGCGCGGCGGTGCGGCGGTGGTCAAGCGCCTGATGGACCTCACCGTCAGCGCCGTCGGCCTGGTGATCGCAAGCCCCTTGATGCTCGTCGTTGCGCTGATCGTGAAGCTCACCTCGAAGGGGCCAGTCCTCTTCCGGCAGGAACGGGTCGGCCAGCTCGGCCGGCTGTTCGAGGTGTACAAGTTCCGCACCATGATCGACAATGCCGAGGCCGAGACCGGCCCGGTGGTCGCGACCCGCGGCGACGACCGGTGCACCCCCGCCGGCCGGGTGCTGCGACGGCTGAGCCTCGATGAGCTTCCGCAGCTCTACAACGTCCTGCGCGGTGACATGAGCCTGGTGGGACCCCGGCCGATGCGCCCCTTCCTCGTCGAACGCTACAGCAGCGAACTGCCGCGCTACCTCGAGCGTCACCAGGTGCGCCCGGGCATCACCGGCTGGGCCGAGGTCAACGACCTGCGCGGCGCGGCGCCGATGGTCGACCGGGCTCTCTATGACATCTATTACGTCGAGAACTGGTCCCTCGTCCTCGATGTCAAGATCCTGGTGCTGACGCTGGTCCGGCTGCTCTTCCAGCGTCACGCCTATTAGCACCTACCGCCTCAGCCTCTGGAGCGCGGCAGTCACCTGCGCGCTCGCGCCCGCGTACACGATCCGCTGGCACATTGCCTTCTACCCGACCACGCTGCTCGAAGTCGCCATCCTCATCACCGCGGTCATCTTTGCCATCGAGACGGTCCGGCAGCGCGAGCGCCTGGAGTGGCGGACGCCGTTCACGATCCCAGCCGCCCTCTTCCTGCTCGCCGGGATCATCTCGGTGATCGTGCCGCCCGATCACCGTGCCGCCCTCGGCTTGTTCCGCGCCTACATCGTCGAGCCCATCGGGTTCTTCTTCATTGTCAGTACGGGCGTGCGCAGCCCGCGGCAGGCCCTGCTGATCCTCGCCGGGCTCGCGGCCGGCGGCCTGTTCGTGGCGGTCTGGAACGGCGCGGTCGTGCTCGACTATCTCCGAATCCACGTCGGGAACGCAGGGGTCGTCCGGCCGGTCGTCATCTATACGACCCCGAACGCGGTGCCCCTCTTCCTGGTGCCGATCATCGCGGTCGCCGCCAGCCTCGCCGTCTATGGGCGCGAGCTGCGGCTGCGCCTCACCAGCGTCTTCTTCCTGGTCATCGCCACGGCGGCCTGCCTGCTCAGCTTCTCGCTCGGGGGCTTGCTGGCACTGGTCGCCGTCGGACTGACGCTCGCCCTGACCCACCGCTGGCGCTTCTGGCTGCTCGGCGCGACGCTGCTGCTCGCCATCGCCATCACGCGAGTTCCGGCGATCGCCCACCGCATCGCGCTGGAAAACCCCAGCTACGCCTGGGGGTCCCTCACCTCGCGGCGCCGGCTCTGGGGCATCACGCTGCAGATGCTGCGCGATCACCCGATCTTCGGCTCCGGCATCTCTGGCTTTGCCAATGCGATCAAGCCGTACCGGGGCACCTTCAACGAGGATTTGATCGACCCCCACTTCATCGTGCTCAACTTCTGGAGCGAGACCGGTCTGCTGGGCCTGGCCGCCTTCACCTGGCTGATGGTCCGGATCGTGAGGGTCAGCTGGCGCGGCTGGCGCCTGGCGAGCGCGGATTGGCGACCGATCCACCTCGGCGTCTTCCTCGCGATGATCGGCGTGGTCGTGCACGGGCTCGTCGACGTGCCGTACTGGAAGAATGATCTGAGCCTGGAGTTCTGGGCCCTGCTCGCCCTGACCTGGGCGGGCACGCGGTGGGATCCCGTCCGGCGCCAGGCCCGTGCGTGACCCTCTCTCCTGACGAGGCCGCGGGAGCCGCCGGCGCCCATACCCTCGAGACCCTCGAAGGCGCGCACCGCTACAACGCGTGGATCTTCGATCGGGTCAAGGGCGCCCTCGGCGACCGGGTCCTGGAGGTCGGGTGCGGCACCGGCAGCATCACGCAGTTCCTGACCGACCGCGCGCTGGTGGTCGGCGTCGATGTGGTCCCCGCCTACCTCGAGGTCGCGCGCGCTCGATTCGCAAACCGGCCGAATGTCGTCATCCTCGAGCAGGACCTGACCGCGTCCACCGCCGCGCTGGCGCCGTACCGCTTCGACTCGGCGCTGAGCGTGAACGTCTTCGAGCACATTGGGGACGATGTCGCCGCCATGCGGGCGGTCGCGCGGCTGCTCGAGCCCAACGGAACCCTGACGCTGCTCGTCCCGTCCCATCCCGCCTTGATGAGCCCGTTCGACCGCGCCATCGGCCACCATCGCCGCTACCGCAAGGCGGAGCTTGGCGGCAAGCTCGAAGCGGCCGGATTCCGGGTTGAGCGGCTGCGACGGAGCAACCCGGTCGGGGCGGCCGGCTGGCTGGTCAATAACCGGCTGTTGCGGCGAAGGCGGCTCGGCGCGGTGGGACTCTACGACCGGCTGGTGCCGGCGCTGGCCGGATTTGACCGGCTGGCGGAGCCGCCCTTTGGGCTATCTCTGGTCGCGGTCGGCCGCAAGCCCGCTTAGGCGCTCGCCGGCCAGTTCGGGCATGCGCGCGGCCGCCGCCAGTTCAGCGAGGCGCTGCGCATGGTACTCGTCGTCACCCCCAAAGAGTCGACGTCGCCGCTGCAGTCGAAGACCAAGGAGCACGCCGAGGGCCCGGATGCCGTCTCGCCAGGTCAGCTTCTTCCCCTCTTCGCGGCTACGCGCGTAGTAGGTGATCGGGACCTCATGGATCCGGTACCCGAGGCGCAGCAGCCGACCGGTGATCTCGGGTTCGATATTGAACCGGTTGCTGCGAAGCTGCAGCCGGCGCATCAGATCGGTGCGCATCGCCTTGAAGCCCGTCTCCATGTCCTGGATGTAGCAGTTGAAGAGGACGTTCGTGGCGGTGGTCACCAGCCGGTTGCCGAGCACGAACCAATAGGAATACGCGGTATGACTCAGAAAGCCTCGGACGCCGTAGACCACGTCGGCCCGGCCCTCGACAATCGGGCCGATGATCCTGTCGTATTCCGTCGGATCGTATTCCATGTCGGCGTCCTGGATGATGACGATCGGGGCGGTGACATCACCGAGCCCGGCGCGAATGGCGGCGCCCTTCCCCTGGTTTGCCGGCTGCCGCCGGACCCGCACCCGGGGGTCGGACGTAAAACTCCGGGCGACCTCGGTCGTGCCGTCCGTGGAACAGTCGTCCACCACGATGACTTCCTTGACGCAGGGCTGCAGCAACACCCGCCGGAGAACGCGCGCGATGGTGGCGGCCTCGTTGTAGGCGGGGATGATGACGCCGAGCTCAGCCGTGGGCATCCCCATCAGTCTACGGGCGGTCGGGCTCCCTTGCCCGGACCGTCGTCAACTCAGTACGGGTACCAGCCGCTCCAGCCCGAACTGTAGAAGATATGGCGCAAGCCGTTGTCCGTGCCGCGGCCAAAGATGTCGAGTCTTCCCTGCGAGGAGGCGGTGGCGGCGGGATCGGCATTCAGCGCCCCGCCATGGGAGACAGGGCTGCTCCAGCCGCCCGCGTAGTACAGGTGCCAGAGGGCAGAGTCGGTCCCGGTCCAGAACACGTCGAGCCGGCCCGGTCCCCAGGACGCCGCCGCCGGACCCGAGTTGAGGGTCCCCCCATGGCTGAACCAGCTCGACCAGCCGCCCGAGTAATAGATATGCCAGAGCGCATTGTCGAGGCCGCGTTCGAAGACGTCGATCCGCCCCGGTCCCCAGGCAATGGCAGCCGGCCGCGACGCCCAGCCGGTTGGACCGGGGTGCGAAAACCAGCCGCTCCAGCCGGTTGCGCTGGAGTAGTAGATGTGCTGCAGGTCGTTGTTTGTCGCGCCCTTCGCGAAGACATCGAGGCGTCCCGGCCCCCAGGTGGACACGGCCGGCGCCGAGTTGATACTGCCCGCGTGTGTCCACCAGCGGCTCCAACCGCCACCGGCGAGGTCGTAGTAGATGTGGCTCAGCGTGTTGTCGGGCGCCTGGGCGAAGACGTCGATGCGACCGTTAGCCCATGCCACCGCCGCTGGGTCGGATGCGAGCGTGCCGCCGAGCGAGGACCAGTCACTCCAGCCCGCGGCGGAGTAGTACTTGTGCCAGAGCGCATTGTCGGTTCCGCGCGCGAAGACGTCGACGCGGATGCCGCCCCAGTTGGTGACCGCGGGACCGGACGCCATGGCGAAGAACGACCCGCCGGTCCCGGTGAGCGTCACCGACTGCGGGCTATTGCCGGCGCTGTCGAAGAGCTGCATGGTCCCTGTCTGGGGCCCGGTGGTGCGCGGGGTGAAGGTGACGTCGATGGTGCAGCTGTCGTCAGACGCCAATGCCGTCGGACACTTGTTCGTGGATTGGAAGTCTCCGCTCGCGCGCGCGCCATTGATTGTGAGGGGGAGCAACCCGTTATTGGTGACGGTTACCGTCTGGGCTGGGGTGGTCGCGCCCAGGGCCATCGTCCCGAACGCGAGGCTGGTAGGTGCCAGGGTAGCGTCCGCCTGGGCGTTGAACCCGTAGGCGACGATCAAGTTGCCGGCCCCGACGAAGAGACGGTTCCCAGCGGCCGCCGGGGTGGCGAAGTGCTCGGCGCCGCCGATATTCGTGCCGAATTTGATCGAGCCGTTTGCCGGGTCCAGGCCGTAGAGCGTCCCCCCCGGGTCGATCGTCCACACGAGCCCGCCGGAAACGATTGGTGGGCCACTGTACGACATGCCGGGTCCCTGCCACGCGAAGGTAAAGGAGGGCGGATTCGAGGCCGTATTGACGTTGAGCGCGACCAGCCCGGCGCTGCACGGCACGTAGAGGTAGGGAGCGAGGTATGCCGTCCCGCCAAAGGCGGCGTCCGAGGTCTGGTTCGGACAGACGTGTCCGCTGAACAGCGGCGCACCGGTCCCGCCCAGGCTCGACTGGGCCAGGAGGTACCCGTCGCCGGCCTTTCCGGTCTGGAAGACCAACGTTGACCCGATGAGCGTCGGGCCGATCGACCCGATGTCCGTGTCGTTGATGTTCAGGTTGATCCAGCCGGGGTCGGTCCAGTAATCCGCGCCCGTGAGGGTCGGGTTCAGCTTGATGACGCTCTCGCTGTAGTCCCTGCAGGAGGCGTCGGTACACCCGCTATTTCCAGTCGACAGGTAGAGATTCCCTGAGGCGTCCGCCGCCGCTCCGGACGGTGCCCAGATACCAGCGCCAGTCCTCAGCTCGTAGTTGAGCAGGGTGCCCGGTCCCGATGACGAAGCCGAGGCGCCGATGACCGCGCCGAAATAGGCACCGCAGTCTCCCCAACGCCCGCCGAAGGGCACGTAAACACGACCGCTCGCAAGCGTCAGCGCGCTGCGCTGGCCTTCAACCGCCGGGTCGAAGTTCGGCGCGGTCAGCGTCACGTGCCAGATCGTGGCGCCGGCGTTTCGCAGGTTGAGCGCGAACAGCTCGTAGTGCATGCTCGGCTGCGCCAGGAAGGCGACCACGTAAAGGATCCCGTTGGCGGCATCCGCGACCGGCGTGCCGGTGATGCCAACCGGGTTGATGTTGCCGCAGGGCAGGCTGCTATTCGAAACGGGGGTACCCAGGGCCCGGCTCCAGAGCACCTTGCCACTGCCCGCGGCGAGCGCATACACATTGTTCTTCTCGGTGGCAACCAGGACGGTCTTGCCCACCACGAGTGGTTCGGCGTATACGGAGCCGTCAACGGGAAGCGACCAGACCTCGGTCAGTGTGCTCACCGTTTGCGCGGTGGTGTCATTGCCCGTTCGCGCGTTGTCCAGGTGGTAGGTCGGCCAATCGGCGCTGGCAGTGGCCGGAATGAGCGCCGCGGCCATAACCGCGATTCCAAGAACCCGTGCGAGAGCCCTAGCAACTAGCAACAAAGCGGCAGTATACGACGAGACGCCGCCAGGGTTGACCAATTTCCGTTATCGGGTTTTACGCAAGCCCTTATGGAGGACACTCCCTCCCCCCTTGTGGGGGAGGGTTGGGGTGGGGGGTAACGAACTCCCTATGGAGGACACTCCCTCCCCTTGTTGGAGGACACTCCCTCCCCCCTTGTGGGGGAGGGTTGGGGTGGGGGGTAACTAACTCCTTGTTGGAGGACACTCCCTCCCCCCTTGCGGGGGAGGGTTGGTTGGGGTAACTAACTCCTTGTTGGAGGACAACTCCCTCCCCCCTTGCGGGGGAGGGTTGGGGTGGGGGGTAACGAACTCCTTGTTGGAGGACACTCCCTCCCCCCTTTGTGGGGGAGGGTTGGGGTGGGGGGTAACTAACTCCTTGCGAATCGTTTCCAGCACACCATCCAACTCTCTGAGAACGTCCCCATCCCAGAACCGGATGACTCGGAAGCCATGAGACTCTAACCAAGCAGTCCTGGCGGCGTTCTGTTCCGCTGCCCTCGTGTGCTGACCTCCGTCAACCTCGATGATCAGGCCGGCCTTAAGGCAGGCAAAGTCCGCAACATAGGATCCCAGCGGGACCTGACGGCGGAAGCGGTGTCCTTCAACCTGCTGCTCGCGCAACGCGAACCTGAGGCGCACCTCGGCGTCCATCATATGGGTCCGTAACCGGCGGGCACGGACGACGTCAAACGCGTTGCCGAATGCATCTGACGGGAATGATTTTACCCCCCACCCCGACCCTCCCCCACAAGGGGGGAGGGAGATTCAGCTGCGAATGGGAAGAACGAAGGCGCAAAGGGAGAAACTCTTACCCCCCAACCCAACCCTCCCCCACAAGGGGGGAGGGAGATTCAGCTGCGAATGGGACAGGAACTTAAAGAGAGAAACTCTTACCCCCCACCCGACCCTCCCCCACAAGGGGGGAGGGAGACTCTGCTGCGAATGGGGAGAACGAGGCGCGGGGGAGAAACACTTACCCCCCACCCCGACCGATTGAATCCGCCCTCCCCCACACGGGGGGAGATGGGAGGGAGAACGAGGTGCAAGGGAGAAACTTACCCCCCACCCCGTCCCTCCCCCACAAGGGGGGAGGGAGATTCAGCTGCGAATGGGAAGAACGAGGCGCGAAGGGAAACTCTTACCCCCCACCCCGACCCTCCCCCACAAGGGGGGAGGGAGAACGAGTGATTGAACTCAGCCCAGGTACCAGCCGCTCCAGGACCCGGCGCCAAAGTAAATGTGAAGAAGCACGTTAGTCTGATCGCGGCTGAAGACGTCGATCCTCCCGATCCCCCAGGACACGGCGGTCGGATCCGCGTACAAGGGATAGCCCGCCTGCTGTGGTTCCCAGGGGTTCCAGCCACGCTGCGAAGAGTCGTAAAAGATGTGCTGCAGGTTGCTATCCGAAGCTCTCACGAAGATATCCAGCCGGCCGCGGCCCCACGATGATGCGTGGGGTGCGCCCTGGAGCGTGCCACCGTGCGAGAACCAGCCACTCCAGCCATTCAGGCTGACGTCATAGTAGATGTGCTCGAGGTCACCGGCCGCCCCGCGCGCGAAGACGTCGATTCGACCGTAACCCCAGGAAACCGCCCCAGGTCCCGAGGTCAGCATTCCGGCAGGGCTATGGCTGTACCACGTGCTCCATCCGGTCGTCGAGGAATAAAAGATGTGCTGCAGGTCGTTCGCGCTGCCCTTCGCGAAGATGTCGAGACGACCGTAGCCCCAGGAGGCCGCGGATGGCGCCGACGTCAGGGTAGTGCCCGCGTGTGGGTACCAGCCACTCCATCCACCGAGGGCTACGTCGTAATACTTGTGCCAGAGGGCGTTGTCACTTCCCCTGAGGAATACGTCGATCCGTCCTTTCGACCACGAGACGGCCGCCGGATCCGAGGCCAGGGAGACGCTCGAGGGCGCCCCCAAGGTGCTCCAACCCTGCCAGCCGACCGCGGAGTCATAGTACTTGTGCCAGAGAGCGCCGTCCGGTCCAAGCGCGAAGACATCCAATCTTCCGGGGCCCCAGCTCGAGACGCCTGGGCCAGAGCTCATCGCTAGATTTGATGTTCCGGTCAAGGCAACCGTCTGCGGGCTGTTGGCCGCGTTGTCGGTGATGATGAGGTAGTTCGACGCATCGCCAAACGATTGTGGGGCGAACGACACGCTAACCGTGCAAGTGCTCCCCACCGCGATCGGCGCCGCGCAGGTGTTCGTCTCGGTGAAGTAGCCGCCGCCCTGGGCAAAACCCACGCTGGAGACGTTGAGTGCCTGCTGCCCGGTGTTCGTCAGGGTGATGGACTTCGGAGTGCTGATCGTGCCGGGTGACTGCGGCGGGAAGCTGAACGCCAGCGAGCTGGGGCTCAGGCTCACGATCGGGCCAGGCGTTCCCGTTCCACTGACGCTGATGATTTGCGGCGACGTCCCGTCGGTCGCGTTGTCGTTGACGAGAATGCTGCCCGACAGGATGCCAGTTTTGGTGGGCGTGAACGCGATGTACTGGGAGCACCCCTGATTGACGTCGCCGCTCAGGCAGCTCCCCCCCAGGACCGTAAAGTCGGGCGTGCTGCTCTTGATACTGGTGATCACGAGATTCCCGTTTCCGCTCTTGGTCAGCTGAACGGTCTGCACCGGGCTTGTCCCGCTCACGACCTGACTGCCGAACGTCAGGGTGCTCGGTTGGAGCGCTACGTGAACGTCCCCGCCTTGGCCCAGAAGGGACACGATCTGGGGGCTGTTGGCCGCATCGTCATTGATGTGGAGTTCCCCGTAGTTGCCTCCGGTCCGCGTGGGTCGGAAGGCCACGGTGATCGCGCAGGCTTGGTTGACCGCCAGGCTGCCCAGACAGGTGTTGTCCTGGACGAAGTACTCGGATGGCTGGTTGGTCAGGGTGGCAAAGATCGTGATGCTGAGATTGGTCAGCGCGGCGGTGCCAGTATTCGTCAGCGTCACGCTCTTCGTTGGGCTTGTTCCGATGTTCACGATGCCGAAGTTCAACTGGTCTGGGTCGCGCTGGGCAAACGGAGCCGGGATGCCTTTCCCACTCAGGGCAATCGTTTGCTGCTTCGGATTCGCGTCGTCGGAGATTGTCAGCGTGCCCGTGCGAGCGCCAAGCGCGGTCGGCATGAATCTCACGTTGAGGGTGCAGGACTGATTTGGCGGGACCGTCCCCGTGTAGCAGGCGTCGGGTGAGTAACTTGTCGTGGCGAAATCGGCCAGGGAGCTATCGGCCCGCGTGATGGTAAGCAAGCCGTCACCCGTGTTGGTAATGGTCACCGGCAGGGTGGGTCCTGCCACGGACAATGGGAACGGCGTGTCGGGAAAGCTCAGGCTCGCGGTACTGAGGCTCACCACCGGCTGGGTCCCGAAGCCGCTCAGCGAGACCGTATGCGGACTACCCGCGGCGTCATCGACGATGCTCAGCGTTCCAGTGCGGGTGCCGCGGGCCGTGGGCCAGAAGAAGACATCAATCCAGCAACTACCTCCCCCGGGGACGACCGCGGAGCAAGTGTTGCTTTGATCGAAGTCGCCCGATGTCGTTACCCGCGAAACGGTCAGGGGACCCTTACCGGTGTTACTGACGGTCACCCGTTGTGCGGCGCTCCTCACTCCCACATTCACCGAGCTGAAGGTCAAGCTGGCCGGGCTGAGGCCAACCACCGGATGCGATCCAATTCCGGTCAGTGGAATGTCGAGCGTACCGCCCTGGGCGTCCGCGACCCTTAGCGTGGCAGTGCGTGTGGTCTCGGCTGACGGCGTGAAATTCAGCACCAGCTGGCAGGTCGACTCGGGCAGCAGCCGAACCATGCCCTGGCAGTTTGGAGTGAAAAAGTTCCCCGTTTGGACGCTGAAGTCGGACGCGTTGGGGCCGCTGACCGTGGCCGACACGGCGGTTGACGCCGTCACGCCGGTCGCCGTGATCATGACCGCCGTGCTCGGGCCGCTGGTGCCCACCGTCCCATAGCCGAAATCCAGGCTCGCCGGATTCGCTGAGAACGCGGTCCGATGGCGCAGCGAGTAGGCGCCGCGGCCGTGGGTGAAGGCGACGATCGCCGCGCCGTCCTGCTGCATCGTGAGGGCGTCGATCTGCGCGTTCGGCATCCCCGAACCCATCAGCGCCCAGGGGATCACTCCGCCCGACTGTGCGTGCGAACAGTCCCCACAGATGAAGGCGCCGGTGTCGGTCCCGACGTAAACCGTTTCTGGAGAGGATGGGTCGAGGGCAATGCTGTTGATCGGGCCCGGCGGAAGCGAGCCGTCAACAAAGAACCAGTTGGTCGGGCTCGGGGGGACAGCCGTTCTTGCGACACGCTGGTACCCGCCCGCGGAGCCAATCGTCACCCAGACGACGCCCCCTGCGATGGCAAGGCTCGTGATCCAGGGCCGGCCGGTGTACAGATTTGGCCCGAACGTCGGGAGTCCACTCGTCAGGTCCGTCCATGTCGGCGTTGACGCCATCGCGTTCTGCGAAATCTGGACACGCCCGCCGTAGCTGCCAACCACCAGGGTATTCGGCGCCTGAAACGCCATCGCCGTGATCCAGTCGCCGTTCGCGTTGATACTGGTCCCCGTCGTGAGGTCGCCACTAATCGGCGACCAGCCGCCCGGCCCGGCCGGGAGTCCGCCACTGAGGCTGCGATAGACGCCATTGGTCGCCGTGAACACGGTTGGTGGCGTGGTGCTCCAGTTGACCGCGAACGGCGCCGTGAAATCGACCAACTCGTTGCAGGCGCGGTCCGTCGAGATGGAGCAGGGGCTGGCAAGCTGCCAGTTCGAGGCATCGTTGAAGGTCGTGCTTCCCTTGTAAATTCCTCCGTAGGGGGTTTCGGCGTACATCGCGGTCGAGCCGGGAGTGGGATCAAGGGAGACATTTCCGCCATCAGACCCGATGAGTTCGCGCCACGCCGGTGGCGTGGGCCCGCCGGGCAGAAGGCCGGACGTCCCTTCGTCCTGGGCGCCGCCGACGATGTGGTTCGCATCGAGGGCGGCACCGGCATAGAAGGTGGTGACGGCCAACGTGGCGTTGAGGTTTGACCAGCTGGTGCCGGGGCTGGCGGCACTGGTGCTGTAGACGCCGCCGTCGTTGCCGACGAACAAGGTCGTCCCGCTGTACAGGGCCGCGTGGAAGTCGGGGTGGACCGGCCCGCCGTTGTAGGGCTCGGCGATGTCGGCGAAGGTCGCCCCGCCGTCGGAGGTCGCCATCATGGTGACCCCGCCGAAGACGGCCTGCTGGGTATTGGCAGGATTGACCGCCACCACATTGTCGTAGTCGCCCTGGTAAATGCCCGGTCCGTTGCTGAAGTAGTCGCTCAGGTGGTTGGCGGCGGTTGGTTTGATGACCGCCCAATGAGCGCCGCTATCGGTGGATTTCAAAATGGCGACGAACTGGCCGAGCGAATATTTCGGCGTCGTGCTGCTGCAAGCCGCGAGCGCCGCATACAGGACGCCGCCAGGACCTCCAGCCATCGCGATCCGCTCGATGGGCGGCAGTCCGGCGAAATCCGACATCCTCGCCTGGATCGACCAGGTGGCCCCGGTGTCGCTCGACGCCGCAATGAAGCCGCTTCCCTGGCAGCCCTCGTTGACGCTTACCCACACCCGTCCCGGGGTGGCGACCGGATCGCTGATCACCGCATCGACCGTCCCGCTGGGTGTCAGCTGGTCGAAGCCGGCGTTCGGTCCCCAGGAGTTGCCGGAGTCGACCGACCAGTAGAGCCCGTTGTTCGTTCCAACGAAAATCCGGCTGCCGCTGACCGAGACGGGCCCGGTCAACAGGCCAGTCTGGCCGCCGATCGTCCAGGTCTGGCCGGCGTTGGCTGATTTAAGAAAGCCCTGCCCGTACTGGCAGTCGGCGCATCGGTTGTCCTCGCCGGTTGCGGCGTAGATCGCCTGCGGATTCTGCGGGTCGATCGCCAGGCCGCCAATCGCCAGGCTGACCTGGTCGTCGGTTGTTGGCGACCAGGTGCTCCCGCCGTCCGTCGTCTTCCAAACGCCGCCGCCTGCCGTTCCGGCGTAGACCGCTCCCCCACCGGCGGCCAGAGCCGTGACCCGCCCGGACGTGGCGCCGTAGGTACCGACACTGGCGCCGAAGGTGCCGACACCCTGGATCGGCTTGGGGCCGACACCGACCCAGCCATCCCCGTTGACGGCCATCGACCCATTCGACGGGGCCGCGAGGCGGCTCGCCGCCGCCGGCCGGCTCAGTCGGGGACGGCCGGGTTGGACCGCGGCGCTGCCAAAGTGGACCACCGGCGCCTTCGCGGGCTTGGCCCGGGAGCTGCTGGTCGGGACGTGCGGCCGGGCTTGACCTCGGGCGGGCGCGGCGGCCACGCCGGAGGGGCCGACCGACCACAGGATGAGGGCCCCCACGAGGGCTCCCAACCCACTTCTGACATGCCTCGACGGCCTGCGCTTCAAGCCCCCAACCTCTTCCCCCGTCAATATACCGTCGAATCAGCCGCTATACCAGCTACTCCAGGCTCCATTTGTGTAGTACGCGTGGGCCAGGAAATTGTCGATCCCGCGACTGAATACATCCGTCCGGCCGGCTCCCCACGACACCGCTCCGGGATCGGCGTTCAGCTGCCCGCCGAGCGACGCCCAGGGGTTCCAGCCCCCCTGCGCGCCGTCATAGAAGAGGTGCTTGAGCGTGCCGTCGGTCGCGCGCGCGAAGACGTCGAGCCGCCCGGGACCCCAGGACGAGGCATCGGGCGCTCCGGTCAGGCTGAGGGTCCCGCCGCCATGCGAGTACCAGCTGCTCCAGCCCCCAAGCGACGAGTCGTAGTAGATGTGCTGAACGTCATTCGCGGTGCCGAGCGCAAAGACGTCGATCCGCCCACGGCTCCAGGAGACCGCCCCGGGACCGGAGCTCAGCTGCGGCCCGGCGTGGGTAAACCACCCGGTCCAGCCGGCCGTGGCGGAATAGAAAATGTGCTGGAGGTCGTTGCCGGTGCCCTTCGCAAACACGTCCAGGCGACCGTAGCCCCAGGAGGCCGCCGTCGGTGCCGAGGTCAGCATCCCGGCGTGCGTGTACCAGCCGCTCCAGCCGCCCGAATTGATGTCATAGAACTTGTGCCAGAGCGCATTGTCACTGCCTTTGATGAAGACGTCGATCCGGCCCTTCCCCCACGACACGACACCGGGATTGGACGTCAGGCGGATTCCCGAGGGTGCGCCGAGCGTGCTCCAGCCTTGCCAGCTGACCGCGGCGTCGTAGTACTTGTGCCAGAGGGCGCCGTCCGGCCCGACCGCAAAGATGTCGAGCCGGCCCGGACCCCAGGAGGACACGTCCGGCCCTGAGGTGGGTGTGATCTCGGTTGTTCCGGTGCCGCTCAAGGGCAGTGACTGCGGGTTGTCAGAGGCATTGTCGGTGAAGGTCAGCGACCCGGTGCGACTGCCGCTGGCGGTCGGCGTGAACGTGACCGTCACCGTGCAGTGCTGTCCGGCATCGACCACGGGCTGGCAATCATTGGTCTGCGAGAAGTCCCCGCTCGCCACGACGCTGGTGATCGCGAGCGGCGCGTTGCCCGTGTTGGTCAGCGTCACCGTCTGCGGCGCGCTCCTCGTTCCCAGGGTTTGCGCCGGGAAGGTGAGACTGGTCGGGTTGAAACTCGCCACGGGGGCGGGGATGGGACGGGCCAGCGACCAGGCGCCACGGCCATGCGTCCAGGCAATGAGGTTCCCGCCGTCGCTTCTGGTCATGGTGATCGCGTCGACGCGCACGTTCGGGAGCTTCGTGCCGAGCTGAAGCCAGGTCCCGGTCGCGGTCGGCCCGCCGCAGGTCTGGCAGACGAAGGTGCCGGTGTCGGTTCCGACGTAAATCGTTTGCGGGTTGCTGACATCGACGAGGATGCTGTCGACCACGCCGGCCGGCAGGTTGCCGGAGAGATCGACCCAGGCGGTCGTGGAGTCTCCAGCGTTCGTCGAGTGGAAGACGCGCCCCCCCGTAAGCTCGCCCACCGTCGCCCAGACCTCGTGACTGTCGGTGCGGTTGACCGCGAGACCCGTGATCCAGGCGTTCCCGGTCGATTGCGCGCTGGTATACGCCGGGAGGCTGCTGGTGCCGCTGCCGGTGATGTCGGCCCAGGCCGGGCTTCCCTGGTCGGCGTTGGTGCTTTCCCACACCTTTCCATAGGTGCTTGCAGTCAGCAGCGTGCCCGAGGTCGTTCCCTCGCCGATCGTCATCGTGTGGATCGGATCGCCGCCGGCGTTCACGGCGGTGCCCGTCGTCAGGTCGGGGCTGATCGAGGCCCAGCTGCCAGGGGTGGTTGCGCGCGTGGTACCGGCCGGCACGCCACCCGTGGTCGTGCGGTACACCTGGTTCGTCGCGCCATAGAGGCGTAGTGGGTTGGTCGTGTCCATCACGAAGGGCGCGATGAACGCGGTCGGATCGTTGCACGACGGATCAGCCGGTGTCGTCGACGGACAGGGCGCCACCTCGGTTTCGGTCCCGGTCGCGGTATCGACCTTGAAAATATCGAGGAAGGTCGCTTCCGCGTACACGATGCTGGAGCCGCTGGTGGGGTCCAAGGCTGTCCACCCACCGTCCCCGTCGAGCCGCTCGTCCCATGGTTGCGCCCCCGTATCCGACACCGCGTGCGGCAACCCAGGAGTCCCGTTGTCCTGCGACCCGCCGGCGAGGCGATTCAAATCGAGCGCTGCGCCCTGGTAGAACTGGAGGGTGTTGAGCGACTGGTTGAGGTCGCGCCAGTGCGCGAGATCGCTCGTACTCCACACCCCGCCGTCGTTGCCGACGTACCAGTGGTCGAGCGTGCCCATCGGCGCGATCGCATGGAAGTCCGGGTGCATCGGTCCGGGCGGCGTGGCGTACGGGCGCGCACGGTCCGTGAATGTCGCCCCGCCGTCAGAGGTCGACAACAACGTGACCCCCCCGAAGAGCGCATGGTCCGGGTTGGTCGGGTCAACCCCCACCACGTTGTCGTACCAGCCCTGGTTGGCGACCGCAAAGTAATCCGGCGGCGCCGGGGATAGGAGGTTCCAGGTGCCCACGCCGTCGGCATCGACGGTCTTGGCCACCCCCAGCAGGGCGCCCGAGCACGCGGCAATCCCCGCATAGCCGACGACCTTCCCCGTGGTCGCATTCTTCGCCAGGCCGATCGCGATCCGGTTGGCAGCCCCCGGCTGGCTCACATATCGTTCGGTCCACGTGGTGCCGTCCGTCGAGCTGGCAATGCTGCCCTGATCCAGCCCGCACTGATCCGCGACCGCTACCCAGAACACACCGGTCGGATCCTGGACGATGTCCTGCACGTCGGACGCCGACCCGGTCCCGCCCGCCTTGAGGGTGATGGGGCTGACCGGATCGGCCGTCCACGTGACGCCGCCGTCGGCAGAGACATACAGACCTCGGGTCGTTGCCGCGAAGATGCGCTGGCCATTTGCCCGGTCGACAACGATCCGGGCGATGCCATAGAAGCCGCCAGGTAGGCCGCTCTGCGTGGCCGGGATGGCCCATGTTGCCCCGCCATCGGTGCTCTTCAACACGCCCGCGCTCGGCTGGCAATCCTGGCACTCGTTGGCTTCGCCGGTGCCGGCATAGATCGTCGTCGGTGTTACCGGGTCGATCGCCAACGCGCCGATCGCCAGCGTGACCTGGGCATCGCCGGTCGGCGTCCAGCTGGTCCCGGCGTCGCTACTCTTCCAGACGCCGCCGCCCGCCGTGCCCGCGTACACGATGCTGCCGTTGGTGGGGTCGGTGGCCAGCGCCGTGACCCGGCCCGACCAGGCTCCCGACGCGCCCATCATCGGCTGCGGGCCCAGCGGCTGCCAGGCCCCGCCAAGCGTGGCCAGGGAAGACGCCGCGGGCGCCGATCGCCGGATCCCGGGACTGGCGACCGACATTCGAGCCGGACGGGCCGGTGCCTGGCGGAGGATGTGCTTCGCCCGCGCAGGAAGGGGGCGCGTGGCCCCGGCTGAAACGCGGGGCGACGCATTGACCGCCACGGCGGTGACGATGAGCGCGGCGCCCATCCAGAGCGTCAGCCGGCGACGAAAGCCCTCCCCGAAGATCGCATCGTAATTGTAAGGTCTACTGAGTGCCGGGGGCTAAGGTCGAGGCCCTAGAAGACTTCCGAGTACCAGCCGCTCCAGCCGCCGGTCCTCACGTCGTAATAGCGGTGAACCAACGTGTTGCCGGTCGCTCCGGCGAAGATGTCAATCCGGCCCGGTCCCCAGGCGATCGCGCCCGGGTCGGAGGCGAGGACGCCAGCCAGGGAGCTCCAGCCGCTCCAGGTTCCGGAGGCGAAGTAGGCGTGCCAGAGGGCGTTGTCGGTTCCGCGGGCGAAGACGTCCAGCCGGCCCGGACCCCAGGTCGTGACCGTCGGGCCCGAGGCAAGCGTCCCACCGAGGGAGTTCCAGCCGCTCCATCCGCCCTGCGTGTAGTCATAGGTGATATGCATGATCGAGTTGTCGGCGGCGCGGCCGAAGACATCGAGGCGCCCATATCCCCAGGCGACCGCCGCCGGATCGGACGCGAGCGAGCCCCCCAGCGAGCTCCAGCCGCTCCAGCCGCTCGAGTAGTACATGTGCTGGAGGGTGTTGTCGGTTCCTCGGACAAAGACGTCAAGCCGGCCCGGTCCCCAGGACGCGACGTCCGGGCCCGACGCGATCGTGCCACCGTGCGAGATCCAGTTGCTCCATCCGCCGTTGGCCGCGTCGTAGTAGATGTGCCAGAGCGCGTTGTCCGTCCCCTGCGCGAAGATGTCGAGCCGGCCGGGTCCCCAGGAGATGGCGGCCGGGTCGGCGGCGAGTTGCCCACCCAGGGAGCTCCACCCGCTCCATCCAAAGGATGAGGCGTAGAACTTGTGCCAGAGCGCATTGTCAGAACCCCGCACAAAGATGTCCAGGCGTCCGGGTCCCCACGATGCGATTCCGGGTCCCGAGCTCAGCGTGGCGGTCGGCGCGGGCGTCACCAGGGTCGGCGCGTTCAGAAACTCTTCGGCGATGTACCCGTAGCCATTGGCCGCAACCACCCAGGCGGTCGCAACATAGTTGTACGAGCCGAGGATGTTGGCGCGGTGCGGCGCACTGTTCATGAACATGGTGTTCGCCTGCGGGTCATTGATGCCGCCTGACATATAGGCGACGTTTTCGCCCGCGCTCGTCGAGTTGATGCCGCACGCCAGGTCCAGCGTCGGCCCGTTCGTGTGCGAGAGGTAGCCCTGGTTGGCGATGCGCTGGGCATTCTGCTGGGCGATCGTCAGCAGGCAATCACTCCACGAGAGCGGGGCGAGACTCGAGGCGGCGCGATCCTGGTTGATCAAGGTTTGCTGCGTCGAGTCGGCGGCAGCGGTTGCCGGCACCAGCCCGATGGCGAGTCCCAGGACGAGGCCAGCGGCCCAGCGTGACGAGGTGGTTCCCATTGCGGATGTAACGCGCACCGTGGGACGCGCCGACGAATTTCACGGAGCCTTCACGGGCTCGCGTTACATGGAGGCGAGACTGTTATCGAATCGGGAGAAGGAGTGGCGCGCTGGCGCCACTCCTTTCTCAGAATCGACTAACCCGGGTTCGGCGCGAGGCTCTCCGAGAACCAATCGCTCCAGCCTCCCGATCTGGCGTCGTAGAACTTGTGCAGCAACTGGTTGTTGTCGCCGCGGGCGAAGATGTCGATCCGGGTTGAGCCCCACGAGATGCTCCCAGGGTCCGAGATCAGCACGTTACCGGATGGGTTCGCGAACTCACTCCAGCCATACCAGGCCGTGTTGATGAAGTACGTATGGTGGAGCGCGTTGTCGAGGCCGCGCGTGTCGACGTCGAGTCGGCCCGGCGCCCAGGAGGCGATCGTCGGCCCACCCTGGATCGTGTCGCCCGGCAACGACTCCCAGGTCGTGAGCCAACCACCGCGCGTCTGGTCGTAGTCGTTGTGCTGCAGGGATCCGTCGGCGCCCCGCGCCACGACGTCGATCCGGCCTGCGCCCCAGCTTACCGCGCTTGGATCGGAGGCCAGCGCGCCGCCGTGGCTGTACTCCTGGCTCCAGACCCCGATGAAGGATGCATAGAAGATGTGGCGGAGCGTATTCCCGGTCCCGCGGTAAAACACATCAAGCCGGCCGACGCCCCAGGAGGTCGCCGCCGGTCCTGAGGTCAGTGTGAAGCCGTGCGAGTACCAGGTACTCCATCCGCCGAGGTTGACGTCGTAGTACTTGTGCCAGAGCGCATTGTCCGACCCGCGCACAAAGATATCGATTCGGGCGCGGCCCCAGGAAATCGCCACCGGGTCCGAGGCCAGGGTCACGCCTGTCGGCGCGCCCAGGCTCGACCACGGCTGCCAGCCCACGCTCGAGTCGTAGTACTTGTGCCAGAGCGCACCGTCGGCGCCTTTGATGAAGAGGTCGAGCCGGCCCGGCCCCCACGACGAGACTTCGGGTCCGGAGGCGACAAGGCCAGCCGCGGGCGTGACGGCGTTTGACGGCGCCGAATCGGGGCTCGTGCCCGCCGAGTTGGTGGCGGATACCTTGAAGGTGTACGCCGTCCCGTTGATCAGGCCGGTGACGTTCGTGCTGGTCGGTGGGTTGTACCCGGTCAGAAGGGTCGGGGTCTGGGCGACCGCGCCGATGTAGGGCGTGATCGTGTACTGGCTGATATAGGTCCCGCCATCCGATGCCGGAGGCTGCCAGTAGACGATGGCCGACGCGTCCTCCGGGACCGCCGTGACGGTCAAGGGCATTGTCGGCGGGGTTGCGTTATAGGTGAATTTGTCCCCCGAACTGACCGCACTCTGGCCAGCGAAATAGTCGATACGCGTGTCTACGATGCCGGCCCGTCCCGGATTGGTCATCGCGGTCACCTGCGTGTCCGAGTTGACGACGACATTGGAGGCCGCCGATGACCCGAAGTGGACGCCCGTGGTCCACAGGAGGCCGGTGCCCGTGATCGTCACGGGCGTGCCACCGGTTGCCGGCCCACTGGTCGGCGTAAGGCTCGTGACGGTCGGCGGCTGGCATAGGTTCTCCGCAAGAGTCTGTTCGTAGCCGCCATTGAAGCTGGTCCCGCCGACGGCCCACACATCACTCCCACTGAGACCCGCGACGTCGAGCAGCGCCGCGTTCGTGGTCCCGTTGGTGTTGGGCAACGGTTGTCCGCCCACCCTCCAGGTACTCCCATCCCAATGCGCCGTGAACGGGGAGTTGGCCGGGGCTTGCTGCGTTCCGCCAAACGTCGTCCCCACCGCCCACACATCCGAAGCCGACAGGAAGGCCACCGAGTTGAGGTCTGTATCGGAACCAGTCGGCGGGTTGGCCACGGTTTGCCAGGCGGTCCCGTTCCAATGCTCGATCAGGCTCTGGTCGAATCCGGTCGATTGGCCCGCCCCAACCGCGTAAAGGTCCGAGGCCGTGCCGGAGATCCCAAACAAAGTCCCATTCCCATAGGCCGACTGGGTGCTCGGGGAAACCGTCCAGGCGGTTCCGTCCCAATGCTCGATCAGGGTCGCAAAGTTGTTGCCGTCCGTACTCGTATCGCCCACCGCCCAGACGTTGGTCGGCGATAGCACGGCAACGGCGATGAGCTCGCCGAAACTTGGGGTCAGCGTCGGCGTCGGCACGATCGACCACGCACCCGCGACCCAGTGCTCGACCAGCGGCGTAGACGATGTCGTGCTCAGCCAGCTCCGGCCCACGGCCCAGTAGTCGTTAGCGGCATCTCCCTTGACCGGAAGAGCGCATTCGAGCCGGTCGTCGGATTCGGACTGGTCGCGATCTCCAGCGGTACCGTCCCAGTGTTCGGTCAGGGTGCTGTAGGCGCCCGGATGCATCCCGGGGCGACCGAGGCCAACCGCCCACGCATCAGTGGCTGAGTTGCGGCGACGGATAGGAGGGCACCGGTGCCGCGTTGGTGTTCGGGTTCGCCACGATCGACCAGGCGGTGCCATCCCAATGCTCGGCGAGCGTTTGCGAAATTCCCGCGCTAGTCGATCGTTGTCCGACCGCCCAGAGATCGTTGACGCCGACAGCGGCAACCGCGTCCATTTCGTTGTGGTACGGCGCGTTCGCGCTTCGGGCCGGAAACCAGGAGCCGGTGCAGTTGGTCAGGTCGGTCGGGGTTGGCGAGGATGGTGAAGGTGTCGTGATCCGACGGGGCGAGGCCCCGAGCGCTCGGTTGGGCGGCCGTCGAGACTCGCGCGGTGCTCCAGGCGTGGATTCAGTCCGAGGCTGGAAGTGGCGGCGGCGCCCGACGCTGCCGCGGCAGGCGCGAACCCGCCGGCGGCCATCGCGCTGGACAGCACCGCAAACGTTCCCAATAGGGCTCGGAGCCGAGTGCGTGTTTTTTTCAGGCGGTCGGTCTTGGATCTCATGTTGGCCCCTCCATGATCACGGCGAATGGTCAGCACATCGAGTCGCCTACCCAATCAACGCGACACGCTCCCCGAGGTAACGATCGACGACGCGGCGTCTAGCGCGGGCCTGGCGGGAGGCCCTCGGAGAACCAGCCACTCCAGCCGACGCTGGAATCGTAGAACTTGTGTAGCAGACTGTCGTTCTGGCCGCGCGCGAAGATATCGAGCCGGCCGGCACTCCAGGCGATTGCGAACGGATCAGAGGTCATGGCGTTGCTGTCCGGCGTGCCCTGCGAGGTCCATCCCTGCCACCTGCCGGCATAGAAGTAGTTGTGCTGGAGCGTGTTGTCCGAGCCCTGGGCGAAGACGTCGAGGCGGCCCGGGCCCCAGGTGGTGATCGTGGGACGGGAGATCAGGGTCTGGGTGCCGACGGTTTCCCAACCCGACCAGCCCCCCGCATTGATGTCGTAGTCGTCGTGTTGCAGCGTGCCGTCGGTCCCGCGAGCCACCACGTCGATGCGCGCGTAGCCCCAGGAGATCGCGCTCGGGTCGGAAGCCAGGCCGCCGTCGTGGCTGTACTCATTGCTCCAGGCCCCGATAAACGCCGCGTAAAAGATATGTCGCAGATCGCCGCCGGCACCGCGCCAGAAGACGTCAAGGCGGCCCCATCCCCAGGTCGTCGCCGTCGGCCCGGACGTGAGCGCCCCCCCGTGGCTGTACCAGGTGCTCCAACCACCGAGGTTGACGTCGTAGTACTTGTGCCAGAGGGCATTGTCCGAGCCCCGCACGAAGACATCGATCCGCGCATATCCCCACGAGATCGCGATCGGGTCTGATGTCATCGTTACGCCGCTGGGCGGCGCCCCCAGGCTCGACCACCCCTGCCAGCCGACGCTGGCGTCGTAGTACTTGTGCCAGAGCTCACCGTTCCCGCCCTTCATAAACACGTCGAGCCGTCCCCGGCCCCACGACGACACGGAGGGGCCGCGCGCCGCCAGGCCCGTGCCCGTCAGCGACACCGGGCTCCCCCCACCATTCGAGGTCACCGTCAGGCTGCCACTCCGAGCCGCGAAGGTCGTTGGTGCGAACTGAACGGTGATGGTGCAGCTGTCAAGGTACGCCAGGGTCGCCGGACAGTGGTCGCTCTCCGTGAAGTCGTTGCCGGCAGGCGTCGAGGTATTGGCGACAGCGATCGACGCGATCACAAGGTCAGCGTGACCGGTGTTCTTCAACACCGTGGTCTTGGTGCTCTGGGTCCCAATGACCTGCGCGCCGAAGGCCAGCTGGGTCGGGGTGAAGGTCGCATGCGCAACCGGCACGAGCGGGATCCCATTCCCGGTCAAGCCGACGGGGTCGTGCGCAATCCGCCCATTGTCGGTGATGGTCAGGTTCGCCGACCGCGTCCCCAGCGCCGATGGCGTGAAGGTCACGTCGATGGCGCAGGTGCCGTTGACGGCAATCGTCTGGCCCGAGCAACCGTCCGACGTGATGCTGTAGTCACCCGCATTCGCGCCACCAAGCTGGACCTGGTTGATCGTCACCGCATCTGGCCCGACGCTCGTCACGGTGACCGTCTGCGTTGATGAGGTATTGACGACCTGGTCACCAAAGTCGAGGGAGGCCGGCGAGATGGTGGCCGCCTTTCGGCTCAGGCCATTGCCGCCCAGGCTCACGCTCTCCGCCGTCGCGCGGGAATCGTCGATCACATGCAACGCGGCCGACCGCGGGCCCGTCGCGCCCGGGGTGAAGGTCAGGCCGATCGTACAGGTCGCATCCGGCACCAGCGTGTGCGCCGAGCAACCATCCTGGGCGATCGCAAAGTCCGACGCGTTGCTGCCGACGATGCTCGTGGCCGACGCGGGGATGTGCAGGTTGGCCGTACCGTCGTTGGTGAGAACCACGTTGTTGACCGCGCTGGTCGTGCCCTGGATCTGGTCGGAGAACACCACCGCCGTCGGCAGCTGGGCGGACGGTGCGGGAGCCTCGGTCATGGCCGTGACGGCATCCCACGCCGGTCGGTCCGAGGTGCGGTCGAGTTCGAAGCTTGTGGGCGGCGAGCCGGACGCGAGGCTAGCCCCGGAATTGATGGAAACAGAATCCACGTCGACGACGGCACCGCCATGGTAGAAGGTCAAGAACACCCGAACGTTGTCGACCGGGACATCGCGGTTGTTCTGGACCGTGCCCGTTACCGTCGATTGGTCGGCCGCGGTCGACGTGATGGTGGTGGTGAAGTCATGGTCGGCCACGCTGCTGGTTCCCGTACTGCCCGCCAGCGTGCAACTGTAGTGATCAACGGCGGTCGGCGGAGGCGGATTTGGGAAAATGTCATCGAAGGCCGAGCGCTCATTCTGCTTGATGATGTCGAGCTCGGTTGAGGTGGTCTCGAAGGCCAGCACGGCGTTCCCAGCGGTAAGGAGCTGGCACGTTACCCGGACGTGGCGAGCAGCGGTTCCCGTATTCGCGACCTCGCCGAAAATATGGACGACGGTGCTGCCACCGGTGATGCTCTCTCGCCACATTGAGAGGTGCATCGGATCGGAGAGGCTCGGGTCCGCCTGTACCGGGACCGGCAGCTGGGCAAGCGCGACCACGAGCGGCATCGCGATGGCGGCAGCCAGGCTTGCCCGCCGCCCTCCTCGCCAGGGCAATCGTCGCCGGAGGGTGTGCACCGCCCTCCAGTCTCGGGCTGGCGACAGGCGGCGACAAGGACTTCCCGGACGGTTACCTAGGCAGGCCTCGGTGCCTTGTCGGGCAAGATCCGAGCCCTATCGGGCAGCGGCCCGTCGAATCGCCGCCCAGCCGGACGCTAACCCTGGATCCAGGCGCTCCAACTACTCCAGAAATACATGTGCCAGAGGCCGTTATCGCGACCCTTGACGAATACGTCGATGCGATGCGGACTCCAGGAAACGGCGGCCGGATCACCGGAGAGCTGTCCGCCGAGGGATGCCCAACTGGTCCATCCGGCGTCGCCACTGTCGTAGGCGATGGCCTGCAGGTCGCCCGCCGTGCCCAGGGCGAAGACGTCGAGGCGTCCAGGGCTCCAGGAAGCAACTGCCGGGCCGGATGACAGGGCGCCGCCGTGGCTGTACCACGTGCTCCAGCTCGTCGCCCGGTCGTAAAAGATGTGCTTGAGGGTGTTGTCCGCTCCCTGGGCGAAGACGTCGATACGCCCTGGGCCCCATGCGGTTGCGCCCGGGTCGCCGGCGATCGTCCCAGCAAGGCTGCTCCAACTACTCCAGCCGTAGGCGTAGTAGATGTGTTGCAGATCGTTGTTCGTCCCGCGCGCGAAGATGTCAAGGCGGCCTATCCCCCAGGTCGTCGCCGTCGGCCCGGACGCGAGCGTGCCACCGAGTGAGCTCCATCCGCTCCAGCGCCCGTCGTAATAGATGTGCCAAAGGGCCTTGTCCGGCCCGGTGGCGAAGATATCGAGGCGCCCCGGCGCCCAGCTGACCACCGCCGGGTCGGAGGCGATGCTCCCGCCCAGGGAGCTCCATCCGGTCCAGCCGCCGGCGGCCACATCGTAGGTCTTGTGCCAGAGCGCGTTATCGGTACCCTTCGCAAAGACGTCGAGGTGGCCTGCGCCCCAGCTGGAGACTTCAGGGCCGGATGCCGGGACCTGCGCTGGGATGATGCCGTTCGAGCTGCCCGACACCGCGGTGTTCCCGGTGCCGTTGACGGCGAGCACGGTGAAGAAGTACATGGTGCCGTTGGTCAGGCCGGTGACGGTCGCCGACGTGGCTGTGCCAGTCGCCGACGCGGTGATGTTGCCGGGTGAGGAGGTGATCGTATAGCTGGCAATCGCGCTGCCACCGCTGAAACTCGGCGGCGTCCAGGTCACCGTGGCGGACCCGTTGCCGGCCTGCGCGAAGACGTTGGTCGGCGCCTGGGGCAACGGGAATTGTGCCGTGCCGGTGAGCCACAGGTTGCCCACGTCCGACGGCCAGAGATCAGCGCCGGGACCTTCCCAGCCCCAGGGATCGATCGCCGTCCACGTGCTGCTGACGTAGACGCCGAAGTGGAGATGCGGACCGGAGCTGCAGCCGGTGTTGCCGCTCTGCCCGATGACCTGGGCGCGGGACACGGACTGGCCCACGCTGACGTAGATGTTCGAGAGGTGCGCGTAGCGCGTGCTGAAGCCCTGTGGGTGATCGATGATGACGTTCTGCCCGAAACACGGGTTGACCGGATCCGTTCCAGCCAGCCGCACGGTTCCGTCGCCGGCCGCGAGGACGTTCTCATAGCTGAGCGCGTAGTCCCAGCCGTTGTGTCCGTCGTAGTAGAGGTAGTCGCTGCCGCCTCGCGTCACCGCGTAGCCCTTCGAGAAGGACGGGTCGACGCCGTTCGAGCTGTAGCCAATCGAACCGTCGAACCGGCAGACCTTGTAGTCGATGCTGTAGTCGGGGTTGCAGTGATCGAACACCGAGGTGATGTCGTGCCAGGTGTTGTAGGGCCGTGTCAGGAATGCGTTGCTCGAGACGACGCCCGCTGCCGTCGCGGCACGGGCTCTGGTCCGCGCCAGCGACGCTGCGCTCGGCTCCTGGGCTGGGACGGATTTCATCAACCGACCGCCGTGGCTGGGTTGGACGTGCTCGTCCTTGATCACCGACCGGGCGATCGGCCCCGCGACGGCCGCACCAGCGGGGGTGGCAGGTGGCACCGCGGATGGCGTGATGACCGGTTTAATCGTGGCGGAAGCGGCCGGCGTGCCCGTTGGCGTCGCGACGGCCGTGGCCGTTGGTGAGGTGACGGGCTGACTAACCGGCGTCGTCGTGGGGGTCGGAGTCGTCGCCCCCGCCGAAACGGTCCCAAGCGTGAGGACCGCGGCGGTCGCGAGGATCAGTGATCGCACGAATGCGGTCATGGCAGCCTCCTGCAATTAGCCCGGTGATTGTGTGATGCGACGAATTTGTGACGGGCATCACCGGGGAAACCTTGCGGGGTCCAGCCTCAAACGGCCGGGAATTGGGCTACTGCCGGAACCAGCCGCTCCAGCCGCCCGAATACAGAATGTGCTGCAGGGAATTGTCGGAACCCCGGGCGAAGACGTCGATCCGTCCAGGTCCCCAGGACACAGCCCCCGGATCCGACGTCAGGCTGCCACCCAGAGTGCTGAAGGTGGACCAGGCCCCGACGGAGGAAGCGTAGTAGATGTGTTGCAACGCGCCCGTGCCGTCCTGGGCAAAGACGTCGAGCCGGCCGGGGCCCCACGAGGATGGGTCGGGACCCGACGCGAGCGTGCCACCGTGCGAATACCACTGGCTCCACCCCGAGGACGCGCCGTAGTAGATGTGCTGGAGGTCGTTGGCAATGCCTCGAGCGAAGACGTCGATGCGCCCATACCCCCAGGAGACGGCGCCCGGGTCGGAGGTCAGATTCCCGCCGTGGGAGAACCAGGTCGTCCATCCGGTACCGGTCGCATAGAAGATGTGTTGCAGGTCGTTGCCCGTGCCCCGCGCGAAGACATCAAGCCGGCCTGGGCCCCACGAGGCAACGTCGGGCCCGGAGGCCAGGGTTCCGCCGTGCGAGTACCACGAGCTCCAGCCGCTGGAAGAACTGTAGAAGATGTGCTGCAGGTCGTTGTTCGTGCCACGGGCAAAGACATCGATCCGTCCAGGGCCCCATGACACCGCGGCGGGTTCGGAACTGATCGAACCGCCGAGCGAGGACCAGATGCTCCAGCCGCTGGCGGCGTAATAGCGATGCCAGAGCGCGTTGTCGGTTCCTTTCGCAAAGACGTCAAGACGGCCTGGCCCCCAGGACGACGGATCGCCCCCCGAGCCGAGGGGGAGGAAGAACTTGGCGGCAAGCACGTTCCAGAGATCCGGCGAGGACCCGTCGTAGCCGAGGGCCCACATGCCGGTGCCCCGCAGGTTGTTCGAGTTCACCAGGTCGTACTTCAGGCCCAACGAGGTGGCGTCGTCGTAGTAGAGCTCCCGCCAGCTGTTGTGCCCATTGCCCGATGGCAGGTTGCACTGGTCACCAGTAAGTGGACTCCACCAACTAGCCCATGGGGACGACGCCGTCGCATCCGAGTGCTTCTGAAGTTGCTGAGCGCAGGCGAAATCATCAAGTATCCCCGCGTAGGTCTGGGACGCCGGGTTGTCTGTTCGATTGGCGGCGTAGTTCGGACAGAACCCGGGGTGGTTGGGGTCGTCGTTGGATGTCGAGTACGGATTCGTGTCGACCGTGCACCACTTGTACCCGTAGTACGGGACGCCCAGGACAACCCGTGCAGGGGGCGCCTTCCCGAGATACTGGCTGACGGCGGTGGTGTCGTTGTAGGTCCACCCATTCAATGGCGCGTTCGGCCCGGCCTGCCCGCCGCCGCCGGGCATGTTGCTAAACGACATATCGTAAGCCATCACGAACATGTAGTCCACAACGGACGCCAGCGCCCCCACATCGAAGATGCTCGTATCTGATCCGGCCGACCCGCTGTACGTGTCCGCGGTGACGCTGGCGACCGGAAAGCGCTGATGTACCTGCTGGGAGAGCTGCGTCATGAAGTTCGTGAACCCGGCGCGGACGCTCGGGTATCCAACGGAAGTGCCTTCGAAATCAACGTTAACCCCGTCGAGATTCTTAGCCCCGATGGCATAGATCGCGTTGTTGATCGCATTCTGCGTGTACCCGGAGTTCGTCACGATTGAATTCACCGTCGACGCGGTACTCACGTTGGTTCCGTTAGAGGGCTTGATCACGACCACGACCCGGTCGCCCGCGAGGTGCGCGTTATTGATCACGGTGGCGAGGTCCTGGCTGTTCCAGCCGGTCCAGCCCTGATCGGCCTCTTCGAGCGTGCCATTCGCATGGATCCCGAGCCCGAAGTAGGCGACGGTCGTCAGCAGCCCGTAATTCCAGTTGGGGTTCTGAGCGAGCGTCCAGTAGGTGGCGAAACCAAGAACCTCGCGCTGCGGTGAGCCTGCGCCGGGTGTCGCGGCCGCCGGTCCCGCGGCGGCACCACCGGGCCGCGGCTGCAGCGGACGGATGGCGGTACGCGCCGGGGCAAATGAAAGCACATCGTTGCGATGCCGCGACTCGTCGCGGGTCAGCGGGCCGGTGGCCGGATCCTGCCGAACGACCGCCGCCTGGGCCGCCGACACCGGTGGCGTCCTCCCGAGCGTGATCAATGAGAGAGCGATAAGAACGGCAATCGATGCCGCGCCCTTCCTGCGCATCGGGGTCATCGTACACACCGCCCGCGAAGAAAAACAGACGGCCGGACTGGTCGGTTTTGCTGTAGTCGAAATCGACACGACCAGTCTTTGCTAGGTGAGCTCGACCTCAGAGTGGTCGCCGAGCATGAAGCGAAGCGCCTTGGGCATCGTATCGGTCCGCCGGATCACGACATCTTTGCCGATCAGGCTGTCCACGATCCGTGAGACGTCGGTGATCTTGCTGTTCTCGAGCACGATCGAATGCTCGATCTCACTGTTGGTGATCTCCACGCCGTGATACACGGAGGTGAACGGGCCGACATAGGAGTTGACGACGCGCGCCCCCTCCCCGATGATCGCGGGACCACGCACGACGCTGTCGATAATCTCAGCCCCTGACTCGATCGCGACCTTCCCGATCAGGCTCGACTTTCCGGTGACCTTCCCGTCGTTGCGCGGCGCCAGCTGATCGAGCACGATGCGATTCGCCTCGAGCATGTCGGCCAGCCGGCCGGTGTCCTTCCACCAGCCGGTGATCACATGCGGCTCAACGCGCGCGCCCTGGTCGATCAGGTACTGGATGGCGTCCGTGATCTCGAGCTCGCCGCGCTCCGCGGGCCGGATCGCCTTGACCGCCTCGAAGACCTTCGGCCCGAAGAGATAAACGCCGACCAGCACGAGATCTGACTTCGGCTTCTCGGGCTTTTCCTCCAGGCGAATCAACCGGCCGTCGCGCAGCTCAGCCACGCCGAATCGTTCGGGCTCCCGGACTTTTGCCAGCAGCACCAACGCATCAGGCTTGCTGCGGGTGAACTGCTCGACGAAGGATGTGATCCCGTCCAGCACGAGGTTGTCGCCGAGGTACATGACGAAGGCATCGGTCTTGAGGAAGGGCTCCGCGATCTTGACCGCGTGGGCAAGACCGAGCGGTGCGTCCTGGCGGATGTACGTGACCTTCGCACCCCAGCGCGAACCGTCGCCAACCGCGGTCCGGATCTCCTCCTCGGTATCACCCACGATGATGCCGATGTCGGTGATGCCGGCGGCGACGACCGCCTCGATGCCGTAATAGAGGATGGGCTTGTTGGCGACCGGGACCAGTTGCTTGGCGCTGGTGTGGGTGATGGGACGCAGCCGGGTACCCAACCCGCCGCTGAGGATCAGGGCCTTCAGGCCAGGAGCTCCTGGAGCTTCGCGCGGAGATCCGCGAGCGGCACCCGGACCTGCGTCATCGCGTCGCGCGAGCGGATGGTGACCGACTTGTCGTTCTCGGTCTCGAAATCGACCGTGATCGCAAATGGCGTGCCGATCTCATCCTGGCGGCGATAGCGCTTGCCGATCGACTGCGTGTCGTCATACTCGGTCCGAAAGAACGGACGCAGCTCGTGCTCGAGCGTGCGCGCCGCGGTGTTGAGCGGCTCCTTCTTCGAGAGCGGCAGGATCGCCACCTGGATCGGCGCCACCGAGTGATGGAACTTGAGCACGACGCGCTGCTCGCCGCGGACCTCCTCCTCGTGGTAGGCATCGATCAGGATCGTCAGCATCGTCCGATCGACGCCGGCGGAGGGCTCGACCACGTGCGGGACGTAGCGCTCGCGAATGATGTCGTCGAAGTAGGAGAGGTCGCGCCCGGACGCCTTCTGGTGCGCGGTCAGGTCGTAGTCACCGCGGGCGGCGATCCCTTCCAGCTCCGACCAGCCGAACGGGAACTGGTACTCGACGTCGAAGGCGCCGCGCGCGTAGTGCGCCAGCTCGTCTTTGCTGATGGGCGCGCAGCCGCAGGTTCTCCGCGCGTGATCCCAAGGCCCAGGTACCACTTGAGCCGTTCGTCCTTCCAGTAGTCGAGCCACTTCATCTCGTCGGCCGGGGGCACGAAATACTCCAGTCTCCATCTGCTCGAACTCGCGCAAGCCGGAAGATCGAGTTCCCGGGCGTGATCTCGTTGCGGAAGGCCTTGCCGATCTGGGCGATCCCGAAGGGCGGGCGCATGCCGCGTCGAGTTCAGGATGTTGGCGAAGTTGACGAAGATGCCCTGGGCGGTCTCCGGCCGCAGGTAGACCTGCGTCTCGGTCCTTCGGACCGGTCCGACGAAGGTCTTGAACATCAGGTTGAACTGGCGGGCCTCGGTGAACTCGCCGCCGTCTTCGTCGTGGCGGGGCCCGCTCGACCTGGTCGGCGCGGAAGCGCTGGTGGCATTTCTTGCATTCGACCAGCGGGTCGGTGAAGTTCTGCACGTGCCCCGAGGCGACCCAGACCTTGCGGGTTCATGATGATGCCGGCGTCGATGCCGACCACGTCGTCCCGCAGTTCAACCATCGAGCGCCACCAGGCGCGCTTGATGTTGTTGCGCAGCGCGACGCCGAGCGGACCGAAGTCCCAGATCCCCTGGATGCCGCCGTAGATCTCGCTCGACTGGAAAAAGAAGCCGCGCCGCTTGGCCAGCGACACGAGCTTCTCCATCAGGTTGTCGGCTTCGCGCTGCGGGACGCTCTTCGGTAGCCATCTAGGGCGAATGCTCCGGATGAACTCCAGGCTCTTGAGCCGGCGGTCCAGGTGATATTCGAGCTGCGCTTCGAGCGCCGCCTCGATCTCGCGTAGCAGTTCCGCCGTCAGCCGCAGGCGGTCGTAGAGCTCGGCGCTGGTCGGCGGCCATCAGCCGCAGCACCTTGAGCCGCGTTGACCGAGACGGCCGAGCCCGCCTGGGCGTGGCGCCACAGCGTTGGCGCAGAGCACGCCCCCCAAGCAGCGGCGAGAACCAGGCCGGCTGCTTCCGGCAGCGGCATCGCCGCAGCCGGCGCAGGTGTGGAGCTGCGGCATGGTAGCCGAGCAGGTCGAGGATGCGCATCAGGAACCAGGCGGCGTCGGCGCGTGGGAGGCGCTCCGGGCGTTGAGGCGAGTCGAGGGTGCTCGACCACCAGCTCGAAGACGTCATCCACCGGGTGCCGGTCCTCGAGGACCTTGTCGACGACCTCGGCGACCAGGCAGGCGTAGCCGGTGCGCTGCAGGTCGCCGCTGATGTTGCGGACGTCGCCGCGACGCTCGACCTGGGCGACGACGTCCAGGTTGCGCCTTTGGCGAGCATCATCGCGAGCGGCCGAACAGGTCGAGGCTGCTCCCGATCCGGGTTTTGCTCTTGCGCGCGCCCTTGGCGATGGCGGCGAGCTTGCCGTACTCGCGCGTCAGCAGCGTAAGGATGCGGTCGGCCTCCCCGTAGTCCAGCCGGCGCAGCACGATCGCATCGGCCTGGTAGGTCGGCATGGCCGCAATTCTACGGTGAGGCCGTCTACCAAGAAACATCTTCTCTCGCCGACTTTGCCTCTTACAGCAGTGCCGGCGTGCACCAGCCACCCGCTCCAGACGCAGAGCCCCTTAGCCCGGGCGTATCTGACTGCCCGTAGGGGTGGTGGTCGCAACCAACCGCAGTTGCGGCCATTCCCGACGATCCGGGACTCGCGAACGCAGTTCCCATGCGAAGCTGTACGACCCGGCGAGGATGTTATTCGGCCCGCCCGTGAGGCCTTCGTGTAGCCGATTCCGTGGTTGAGCCCAGTAACTCGACGGTCCGGCCCTCCCGTCGCGCGTCATGGATTGGGTGGCATTGCCATTCGCGTCATACCCGTAGCTCACCTGCCCGAGGTCCGGGTCGGTCATGCCGGTCTTGCGACCCGCCATGTCGTAGATGAAGCTGGTTTTGGCTACCGCTTCACACAAATTCAGCCCGGTGCCCGAACGTCGCTACGAAGCCTTCCGACCATTGATGCTTCTTTTGGGTAGCTGCGGGGCTCCTTCAGGAGGATATGTGCCACAGAACCGGGTTGATCGCTGAGCACGCTCTTGCTTGCGACCGGAAGTCCGCCAGGGTTGTTGCGGACTCGAGCCTGTCAAGGATGCAGAGTTCGAACTGTAATTCATTGTGGACCTCAGGATACGTAGCCGCCTTCGCTCTGAAGTCTTGGTCCGAATAGGGGCCTCCTCGAATCGCTTGCTCCACCAAGTAGCGGTCGAATACAGCGTAGTAAACGATATCCTGCGCCGACCCAACAACCAGACTGATATCGTCGACTCCGGCAGCCATGGAGGCGGCCCTGTCGAGCAGTATCAAAGTTTCGACGATGAAGTCACTCTCCTTCACGTGTGCGCTCGCGTCGATGAGGCGTTGTCTGGCGGCCTCTACCCTGTCAACATTGCTGGACCCGTCTGCGAGAGCCCACAGTGCATCGACCAGATCCGCCAGGCTCTTCCGAAGATCCACTGGCGCTCGCCCAACTCCTTCGAGCGCCCTTTCGGCGCATGCGGCGCCAAAGGCCAGTCGCTGCGGCTGCGGTAACCGATGAGCACGCTCAACCAAAGCTTCGAGGAGACCATGTTCCTGAGATTGTTATGGGTCCTCTGCAAATAGTTCAAGCTGGGTAAATCGCGAAGCCAAGTTACCCTCCTCATCCGTCAGCGACGCTCCGATACCACTCCGTCGCATCATCGCTTCCCAACGCAAGGGTCCGACCGCGGGATTCGACCATCCGTAACGACCTACTTGCGATGGCAGCACCCCCAACCTTCTTTGTAGAGCCACACGGCAGTCAGCGCACACTTGATTGGTGGCTTCAAAACCAATTAGTCTACCCCCGTTCTTCTCTTGGAACCGAAGCATTTTCATTTCCGCGTCATTGAGGTTGCTCGGCATCCCAGGCGAACGGGGCACAGCATAACCGGTTACTGGCCGAACGTCACCCAAGATCTCCTGACTGCCTTTAAGGAGCGATGGATAGTCAACGTCGCCACTTTGAAAAACCAAAAAGGACCTTTCGCCGTTCGGATTCTCCCATGCGACCAAATTCAGAGTGCGCCACTGCGCCGCCCTCCCACCGTAAGGTCCGTCTTTTCCTCTGAGCTTGCCGACGATGCCCTGCAGTAGAACGCCCGTCGAAATCCGCCGAGGTCAGCTAGGCGGAAGCCATGAATCTGGGCGGATCTCGGCGGCGCCGGCGGCAGCGGATCCAAGTTACAGGTATCGACGCACTGAACGACGTGGCCGCTCGGATCCATACGGCTCATTGGATTGCCCTCAACGTAGGCATAGCGCGACAGCCCAAACATGTCGTAGCCGCCGCCGGGCAGGATGGTATCGGCGGTCGTGAACTGGCCCACCGTTGGGTCGTAGTAGCGGGCGTTGTAGTAGTCGAGGCCGGTCACGTTGTCGGCGTGCTGGCCGGTAAAGCCGTAGTCGGTGGGCATCGTGCCGGTGCGGTAGCGGCTGCCGCCATAGGGGGCATAGAGGCTGCTGGCGGTGGCATTGCCGCTCGCGTCGACGGCGACATATGGCGCTGCCCAACCCATCCGACGCCAGGTAGCTGATCGTGCCGTTGACGGCCAGCGCGATCCGGGCCGAGCCGGCGTAGTAGTAGGTGGTCGTGGTCGTGGTCGACCCGCTGGTTACCACCTGCTCCAGGTTGCCGACGTAGATCGTGGTCGTGGTGCGTCCCGCCCTGCGTCACCTGCTGCTCCACCCGCTTCCCCTGGTTGTCGTAGAGAAAACATCGCTGTGGCGGGACTGGTCGGGTGTGTCGTACCAGGCGCAGACGAGCCCTCCATTGTCGCAACTCAGTTTCGCCCCGCCTCTGCGAGCTGCCGGCGCAAATGTCGTCGCTGCTCGACGGCGCCCGACCAGGTCATGTTGCCGGCGGCGTCGTAGGCGGCGGTGTAGGCGCTTCCGATCGCGGTGGCCGCGTGCAGGTGGGCGCTGTCGGCGTAGGTTCGCGGGTTCATCTTTTTCTTGTCGGCTCGTTCGCGGAGGCGGCCGCGGTCGTCCGGCCAAGGAAGACTATCGAGCCACCGAACGGCAGGGTCAAGCGCGCGCTTGCCAGCGATTCCGCGCGGAACAGCCCCGACAGGACGGCATTGACCGGGCCCGGGGGTGGTTCCAGCTCATGGCCGGCCCGCGGCAGGCCGACGGCGTGGCCGGCCACGAGGGCCGGGAACAGGATGGTATTGAAGTAGGAGGTGTGCAGCCGCTCGATCCCGGCCTGCGCCATCAGAAGCGCGAGATCCTTGAGCCGGTAGCGGCGACGGTGGCCACCGAGCTCATCCATCGCGCTCCAGAGCCAGCGGTAGGCAGGGACCGTCACCGCCACGACCCCGCCCGGCCGAACCGCCGCCGCGAGTTGACGAGCCAGGCCATGGTCATCGTTCACGTGTTCGAGCACGTCGAAGGCGCAGGCGCAATCGAAGCCCCCGGGCAACGGCTCGCCAGGCTCCATCTGGATAGCCTCGATGCCCCGTTTGCGCGCGATGGCGACGGCGGTCGCGGAAGGATCGGCGCCCGTGACCCGGTAATCCCGAGCGAGCTCTGCCGAAAGTCCGCCGGTGCCGCAGCCGACGTCGATGATGCGACTCCCGGCAGGCAGGTAGCGGCGGAGCGACGCCTGGATGGCGGCGCGCCGGCCGGCAAACCACCAGTGGTCCCGGTCAACCGCGGCGTATTCGTCGGCGTAGTCCATCATGGGCGCGGTCGCCCTGGCGGATCTACTTCACCGACCCCCGCACGCTCGCCGGGTTTGCCCCATCCATGGGCGCTGGGATCGCCAGGTATCGCGCCGGCAGGCCCTTCAGGGCATCCGGCGGCAGGCTGCCGCGGCCGTCGAGGACGGCGCGAAGCCCGGTGAATCGAGCCCAATCGAGCTGTTCGTACTCGCGATGAAAGGCCTGGATGACGACGCCGTCCACGGCGAGCGGCTTGCTCAGATCCTCTACAAGCTCGATACCCAGCTCGTCCAATTCCGACGGTTCGAAGAGCGGATCATTGCCAAGCACACGAGCGCCCGCCTGGCGCAACGCCGGAACCAGCCGCAGCGCCACCGAGAAGGCAAGCTCCTTGACGTTCTCTCGATACGAGAGGCCGAGCACGAGCACGGTCTTTCCCTTCAAGCCGCCGAGTGCCTCCTCCAGCTGCTTCACGGCTACATCCACCATGCCGTCGTTGGTCTTGCGCCCGATCCGCAGCATCTCGACCTCGCCGGGGTCGGCGTCCTCGATCAAGAATCGAGGGTAAACCGGGATGCAGTGGCCGCCGACGCCGAGACCCGGCCCATGGATGTGGGAAAACGGCTGGGTGTTGGCGGCGGCAAAGGCCTGCCTCGCATCGATGCCGCGCCGGCGGGCATAGAGCGCCAGTTGGTTGGCGAGCGCGATGTTGGCGTCGCGGTAACTGGTCTCGGCCAGCTTGGTGAACTCGGCCGTCTCCGCATTCCTGACTGGCCGCACCTCGGCGTCCAGGACGTCGCGGTAGAAGGCGACGGCCCGCTCGGTGCTGGCGTCGTCGACGCCGCCCACAATCTTCGGGTAGCGGGCCAGATCCTGAAAAATTCGCCCCGAGTAGACCCGCTCGGGGCTGAACGCGAGAAAGAAGTCGGTGCCGGCGCGCAGCCTTGAAGCCGCCTCGAGCTGCGGTTGCAATCGGCCGCGGGTGGTGCCGACCGGCAGGGTCGTCTCGCAGATGACCAGGGTGCCGGCCTTCAGCCCCTTCCCCACCGCCGCGAATGCCGCATCGAGACTGCTGAAGTCGACATGGCCGTTCGCATCGACGTAGACCGGGACGATGACGACCACGACGTTGCTCCGGCTTACCGCGGTAACGGTATCGGTGGTCGCGTGCAGCCGTCCGTCGGCGACGGTCTCGGCGACGCGGTCGTCCAGCATCGCCTCGCCGCGCACGTGGGAGCGCCCGGCGCTGATGGTCGCCACGACCTCGGGATTGATGTCGCAGCCGATCACCGCGTGACCTTTCAAGGCGAACTGCGCGGCAAGGGGCAGGCCGATCTTCCCCAGCCCGATCACGGCGATTGACCGGCGACCCGGCTTTGGCTCAGGTGCGGGCATCGACCTGGCTCGGCACGTTGGTCCGACGAACTTCGATCACTTTCCCCTGCTCCGCGGACTGGATCAACAACGTCGCCAGGCGCAGCGCGCGGATCCCGTCAGCCGCCCCCAGCTCGACCGGCCGGTCCTGCGTGATCGCGGCAACGAAGGATAGGAGCTCGATTCGCAGCGGCTCCGCATGGGCGATCTGGAAGCGGACCATATTGCCCTCGGCCACCCCGGAGATTGTTCCGGCGTCCTGGCCGGGCCGCACGGCACTGTTGGCGTAAAAGGTCAGCTCCTGGGTCAGGTAGTTGACGTGGAACATGCCGCGCTCGCCCAGCACGCTGAGGTCGCGCACCTTGGTGGGCGTCAACCAGTTGACGTCCAGCACGCCCACGGTGCCGGTCTCAAACTTGAGAATCGCGCTCACCATGTCCTCGTGGTCGGTGTTGATCCGCCGTTCAGTTTCGGCAAACAGGCGAACCACGTCAGCATCGATCAGGTGGCTCATGACATCCAGGTCATGGGTCGCCAGGTCGATGACGACGCCGACGTCCCGGATGCGCGGAGGAAATGGGCCAAGCCGCCGGGCGTGGATCTGCAGGATCCGGCCCAGCTCGCCCTTGAGGAGGCGCGCCTTCAGCTCCCGGACGGCCGGATTGAACCGCTCGACGTGCCCGACGGCGAAACGGCGGCCGCGGGACTGCGCCACACTGGCCAGCGTCTGCGCCTGCTCGAGGTTCGCCGCGATCGGCTTCTCCATCAGGACATGCAAGTTGCGCTCCAGCGCGGCCAACCCGACTTCGAGGTGGGCGCTGGTCGGCACCGCGACCACGACAGCGTCCAGCTCAAGGCTGCTGAACATCTCGCGATACGACGCGAAGCCGGGCGTCCCGTAGCGCGATGCCGCCCACTCAACGGCATCCGGATTGGCGTCACAGACGGCCGCCAGCGTGCACTCCTCCATGTCCTGCAGCAGGCGCACGTGATTGCGACCCATCGACCCCAACCCGATGACGGCGAACCGCGGTCGGGTCACCCCGATTTTTGCGCCGTCCATACCCCGTCGACGATCCGGTGCAGGTCCTCCTCGTCGAGCCCGGGATGCACCGGGAGGGACAGCACCTCTCGACTCATCCGCTCCGAGATCGGAAGCTCGTCGCGGTACCCGAGATCGCGGTACATGGGCTGCTTGTGCACCGGGATCGGGTAATAGACGCGGGTCTCGATCTCCATCTCGGCGAGCTTCTGCTGCAGCGCGTCGCGACCGGACGGGACCTGGAGCGTGTACTGGTGATACACGTGCTGGTAGCCGGGCTGCTCCGACGGGGTGACGATGCCCGGTGCGCCGGCGAGGCCCTTCGTCAACATGGCCGCGTTGTGCCGGCGCGCCGCGTTGAAGCCGTTCAGCCGGCGCAGCTGGCTCACGGCGATCGCCGCATGCAGCTCCGAAAGCCGGAAGTTGTAGCCGAGCATGTCGTGCTCGTAGGTCGCCGAGGCGCCGTGGCTGCGCAACCGCCGCGCCAGCCCCGCGACCGCGTCATCGTTGGTCGTGATCAGGCCGCCTTCGCCGGCGATCATGTTCTTACTCGGATACAGCGAGAAAACCGCGCTGGCGCCCAGGCCGCCGACCTTGCGGCCGTTGATCGATGCGCCGTGCGCCTGGCAGGCATCCTCGATCACCACCAGGTCGTGGCGCCTGGCGATCGCCAGCAGGTCCGGCATCGCCGCCGGGTAGCCGTAGAGGTGCACCGGCATGATGGCGCGCGTCCTCGGCGTGATGGCGGCCTCGACCTGCTCGGGGCTAAGACAGAAGGTGGTGGGATCGATGTCGCAGAAGACCGGTCGCGCCCCGACGAAGAGCGCGGCGTTCGCGGAGGCGATGAAGGTGAACGGAGAGGTGATGACCTCGTCCCCGGCCTTGATGCCGTGCGCCATCAGCGCGACGTGCAGGCCCGCCGTCCCGGAGGAAACCGCGACCGCGTGCTTGACGCCGCACCATTGCGCGAATGCCGCCTCCAGCTCCGCGACGACCCGGCCCTGGACCAGGTTGCCGCTCTCCAGAACGGCGAGCACCCCCTTCCGCTCGTCATCACCCAGCATCGGCTGGGCAATACGAATCCGCTCGACCGTCTTCATCGCCGCACCGCCTGGTCCTGCTCCATCCGATGGAGCGTCCCGGACGCATCGCGCTCGTACCGGGTGCCACAGGTCGGGCAGCGCATCGCCTGGTCGGCCTCGTCCGCCAGCCGGTGGCCGCAGCGGCACACGTAGCCGATCACCGTGGCCGGGTTGCCACCGGCAAGCGCGTAGTCAGGGACATCCCGGACCACGACCGCGCCAGCCGCGACCAGCGCCCACGAGCCGATCGTGACGCCAGTGACGATGATCGCGCCCGCCCCGATCGCGGCGCCGGTTCGTACCCTGATCGTCCCTTGCTCCCAGTCGGTGGCGCCCTTCAGGCCCCCGTCCGGGTTGACCGCGCGCGGCCAGCGGTCGTTCGTGAGGCAGGCATGCGGGCCGATGAAGACACCGTCCTCGAGCGTGCTCCCTGAGAACACGGAGGCATTGTTCTGGATCTTGACTCGATTGCCGATCTGGACGTGCTCATCGACGTAGGCGTTCTTGCCGAGGATGCACTGGTCACCGATGACGGCGCCCTCCCGCACCTGGGCGTAATGCCAGACACGAGTGCCATTCCCCAGCCGGGCCGTGGCGTCGACCAGCGCCGTCGCGTGGACCGTGGCGTTGGTCACCCGCGAACCGCCTGGACCGTGAGCTTGTTGCCGACGCGGCCGAGGGCGGCATTGGTGACCCGGTAGGCGCCCTTGACTGCCGGGAAGAAGGCGGGGCGCGACAGCTGCCGGAAGATGTTGCCGGGCTCATGCTTGTAGTACATGGCGTATCGCTCGGCGCGGACAACGCGGAACCCCTGCGCTCGTAAGACGTCGCCGATCTCATCCAGCGTGAGACGCGCCACCCGGTTGCCGGCCTCCTCTCGATCCAACGCCATCCCCAGCTTGATCGCGACCCAGGTCAGCCCGGCGCGGGCAGGCTCGGTAACCGACACCGCGCGACCGGCGACGCGCGCCATCTCGGTCAGGCCCGTGAGCGGCCGCTCCAGGTGATGGAGCCCGTCGTGCACGAAGACGACGTCGACGGCCTGGTCCCTGAAGGGTAGATGCTCGACGTCGGCCACGATTGGCAGCATCGCGAAGCCATAGCGCCGGGCGCGTTCGCGGGCCCGCCTGGCGGCTCCGAGCGAGATATCGGAGGAGATGACGCGGGCGCCGAGGCTGGAGAGGAACTCGGCATCCATCCCGGAGCCGGCGCACACCGTCAGCGCGGTGGCGTTGCCAAGCGCATCACGAACGCCGGCCGTGCCACGGCGGAACTTCTCGCCCAGCATCCAGCTGTACAGCGCCGGCGTCCCGTGCGGCCGGTTTACCTCGAAGTCAGCGGCGTCCTCGCGATCGAAGAACGCGGCCTGCTTTTGCTTGTGCGCTTTATGTTCGTGGCCGTGCAGGTGCTCGAGCTCGTCGTGCTCGGCCGCGGCCGCGTCAAGCAGCAGGACCGGGATGCCATCCTCGACCCGGTAGAGGCGCCCGCAACCGCCACACGCCGCCTGCTCGCTGGTCCAGGCCAGGGTGCCATGGCACGCCGGGCAGGCGAGCAGGGTCCGCAGGTCACTCATCTCAATTGCCATTACACTGACATTCTTTGAAGGCCAGCGTCCAAAGATTACTGGATAAGTACTATCCGCTCCTGCCCGATGGCAGCCGCTCACTCGACGGCACAAAACCGTTCTACGACTGGTTCCTGAGTGGGATCGACGCCCCCAATGCGGTGGTCCTGAACGTAGGGGCCGGACCCACCCCGGACCCGCCCGAACGGCGGCTGCGGGGCCGGGTCAAGCGGCTGGTCGGTACCGATCCCGATCCGATCGTCAAGACCAACACCGACCTCGACGAGGCCCATGTCAACGACGGCATCCACCTGCCCTTCCCCGACGCCAGCTTCGACGCCGTCTACTCCGATTGGACCCTGGAGCACGTGCCCGAACCAGTGCCATTTCTCCGCGAGGTGTATCGCGTCCTCAAACCGGGCGCCGCCTACTGGTTTCGGACCACGAACGTCGGTCACTATGTCACCTTCGTCTCGGCTCACTCACCGCAGTGGTTTCACCGCCTGATTGCCAACCGGGCGCGGGCCCTCTCGAAAGACGAGCACGATCCATGGCCGACGCGCTACCAGATGAACACCCCACCCGCCGCCAAACGCGCGCTCGCCGAGGCCGGGTTCGAGGCGGCGGAGGTCCGCATGATCGAGTCATGGCCCGGCTACCTGGTCTTCAACCCGCTCGCCTTCTGGGTCGGGGTTGGGTACGAGCGCGTGGTCAACCGGTCCCCACGGATGTCGCGATTTCGCCTGATCATGATCGGGCGCGCTAAAAAGAGCCTCAGTGGGAGCGCAATTGGTGCACCACGGTATGCGCCGCCTCAGACCACAGAGGCAGCGCCTGGTTCGTGAGCACGTCGACTTGCTGAACCAGCCCGACGAATAGCACCAGGGCCGCGACCAGGGTGGCTCCGGCCCCCGGCCATCGCATCCTCGCGAGCATCGGCGATGCAAAGACCAGGGCGAGGGCAAGCAGTCCGGCGAGGAGCAGCAGCCCCGCCACGAGAGGCCAGGCGCCGCCCCGATGGAGCTCGGCTCGCACCCGAAGCGACGGACCCGCCGAGCTGCCCGCGCTCGAGATGACGATGATCGACACGGTTCGGGCGTCAGGTGGGATCGCGGCGTGGAGCGCGGTCGTTTTCGCCGGATCGGTGCCGAGGCGGTTTCGCACAAGCACCCGATCGTTGGCGCCCACCTGCACCTCGGTTCCGGGTGCCGGGCCAGGCGACCCAATCTCGGCGTCAACACTCGTGAACCGGCCATAGACCGCATCGTTCGGGGCCAGTCGCTGCCCGAGGTTTCGCAGGTCGTAGATGACCGACGCCTGCGCCGCAGCCGTGGCCGGAAACAGGACGGAGCCGTGGTCGTATGCCAGGGGTACCGGCAGGCCGATGACGCCGTTGGGGATCAGGTCGCCGAGGCGCACGGTGCCCGGGCCGGCAGCGACAACCGTGAGCAGCGCTCCGGCAATGATCGCCGCGGCCCCGAAAAGAACGCCGCGTTTGCGGACATTGCCGGGTGCCTGAGATACGCCGACCGCGATCGCGGCTGCGATGAAGAGCAACGGGACGATATGCAGCAGCATCCGCTTGAACCCCGTCACCAGCCACCAGGTCAGCGGTTGGTCGTTGCTCGCGGGAGCGATCAGGTACGTCGCGGCGATCGCGGCGAGCTCCACCAGGAAGATCGCGAGCCAGGGCCAGGTGGCGCGCCACGACCGGTACCCGACGATGCACAGGAGGGCGGCGATCACCGTTGGGCCGAAGACGTAAGGGTTGGCGAGCCAGCCGACCGCGTACGACGCCACCGTCGCGACGGCGTCGGGCGTGATCAGGCCGAATACGCGGCGAGCGTCCACCCCATATCCACGGGCGCCGTGCGGCGCCAGCCGGACCGCCAGCGACCAGGCGCCATAGACGAGAAGCGGCGGGAGTAAGGCGGCCGCCGCCAGCGACCAGGCGTGGCCGCGCCGTCGCGCGATCACGGCCGCCAGGACGCCGATCAGGACCGCGGCCTGGATTCCCTCGGGGCGGACCAGGGCCACGGACGTCGCCAGCAGGACAGACCCGACCAGTTGCCGGACATCGTCCTCTTCGATGTAGCGGACCAGCCCGACGACCGCCGCGATGAAGAGAGCCGTGTAGGGCACCTCGGCCATGAGGTCGTTCACACCGTAGGGCACCCAGACGTACGGGATGCTGGCCAGGACCCACACGGCCCCGGCGGCGATCAGTGGCCGCGTGCGGGTCGAGAGATATCCGTAGACCACCGTCAGCAGGCTCGCCAGGTAGAGCGTGGGGAGCAGCTTGACCGCGTTCTCGTGACCGGCAATCCCGCGGGTGACGAACAGGTGCACCGGCCACAACGGCGGATAGTCGGGAAACGTGGTGCGATTGAGCGCGAGCAGGTGGTGTTCCCGCGCCAGCATGTCCGCCTTCGGGAGCCAGATGCTCAACACATCGCTGATCCCGATCGGCGTCGCCAGCGCATACCAGCCCGCCGTCACCAGACTGACCAGGGTCAGGGCCACCAGCAGCGCGACGAGGGGGTTGATGACCGGTCGCCGCAGCGTGATCGAGGGTCGCCGGCTCAGCCAGTGTCGCCGCATGACCCAGCCGGAGCCGAGCAACCACGCCAGGAGGAGGAGGCCCAGCAACCTGCCACGGAATGGAAGACCGGCGATGCCCAGGATGGTGAGCGCGATGCCGCTGATGGCGCTCCCGGTGAGGAACGCGAGCCCGAGGCGGGGAACGAGCGACTGGAGCGGTCGAACCGCGATCGCGATCGGCAGTCCGACGGCGATCGGCCAGCCGAGCGCCGCAACGTCGCGAAGGTAGGCCGTCACCTTAGACTTTCAAGCTTGCTCGTGCGCAGCCGTCCCCTTCTCTATTCAGCTGGTCTCTTCCTGCTGGGCCTAGCCTACCGCGCCACCTTCCTTTCCCAGGGCTTCAACGCCACGGACGAAGGGTGGCTCCAGTCGCTCGGGCGGCGCATGGCCGAGGGCCAGGTCCCCTACCGCGACTTCTACTTCGTCTTGCCGCCTATCAGCCTGTTTCGCGAGGCGGCCTTGATCAAGATCTTCGGCGATGCCTATGGAATCCTGGCTTCCCGATGGGTCTTTGCCACCGAGGCGACGCTGGCCACGATCCTCGCCTACCTCATCCTTCGACGCTTCGCGGGGGACCGACTGGCCCTGCTGAGCAGCATTCCAACCATCTTTTTTTCCGTCATCTTCTATTACTTCTCGAACTACACCTACGATGCCGTCCTGCTCACGCTCGCCGCGATCGCCGCGATCACCTACGCGGACCGCGCCGCCCGCGCCCTGAGCGGCGTCGCCGGCGTGGCCACCGCCCTCGCCTTTCTCGCCAAGCCAACCTTTCTCGCGTTCGCCGTGCTGATCCCGCTGGCCGGGATCGCGAGCGCGCGCCTGATTCGCCCGGACCCGGCCACCCCGGATCATGGGCGGCCGGCGGCGACCGACTGGCGGTTCTTCGCCCTCGGGTTCGCTCTCGCGTTTCTCATCGTGGCCGGCGCTCTCGCCCTGCTCCAGGCGCTCGGCCCATTCCTGTACCAGGCATTCGGGCTGACGCGGCAGGCGTTCCCAACCTCGGCCGCCTTCCTGCTCTGGCAGGATCTCCCGGAGCGATTGCTCGCGTGGCCGGTGCTCCCGGCAGTGGTGGGCATCACGGTCCTTCTGGTGCTGCCCGGCCGGCGAGCCATCGACCTCGTTCGGCTTCCGCTGATCGCGCTGGGCCTTGGCTATTTCTTGCTTCGCGTCATCCAGGCTCCCGGATATGGACCGCCGACGAATCGCCAGGAAACGATCGTGGTACTTGGGCTCGGCCTGCTCCTGCTGCTGAACGCGCTGGCCCTCGTCGTTTCGGTTGCCGCGCACGGCCCATGGCTGGCCGGTCACCCCTGGCGGGACGCCTTACGCCGCGACCTCCCGCCGCCCGTCCTCATCTTCTATGCGTTGAGCCTCGAGTACGTGACCCAGATCAACTACTCCGGCATCCGCTACAGCTACATGGGAACGTATCTCAGCCTGCCAGTGGCCCTCCTCTTCGTTCGCGGTCTGGCGCGGGCAACCAGCCGCGACCGGCAAGGCGCGCTGGTGGGTTTTGCCCTGAGCGCGGTCCTGGCGGCGTGGTACATCGGCTCGGGCGCGGCCGTGACGCGGGGAACCGTCTACCGCGACGCGGCTCGCAGCCAGCTGACCGCCTCCTTTCAGACCCGCGCGCTGACCGGGATCCAGTCCACGCCGCAGAATGTCCGGCGGGTCGACGGCGTCGTCGAGGCGGTCCGCCGTGACAGCCGGCCGGGCGATCCGATTCTTGCCTTTCCCGACTTTCCGGTCCTCTACCTTCTCACCGGGCGCAGCAATCCAACCAGGATCGATTGGTACGACCCGGGCGAGATAATACCGAGCATGGCCGAGGAGGCGGTGCGCGACCTCGAGCGCAACCCCCCACGTGTCGTCATTCTCGAGCAGTTCGACGAAGCGGACTTCGCCCGGCAGGGACTGCCGCTCGACTATACGCAGCAGCCCAAGTGGCTGCCCGTCTACCAGTACGTGATCAGCCACTACCACCGGGTGGACAGCATCGGCGATCTCGACGTGCTCACCCAGGGAACCGGCCCGTGATCGCCCTCCAGCCCGGCGTCTCAGTCGTGATCCCCGCCTACAACAGTGAAGCCTCCATTCCCGCGCTTGTGCAACGACTCGGGACGATGCTGGCGGCGCGGGGCGGCGCCTACGAGGTGGTGATCGTGAACGACGGGAGCCGCGATCGCACCTGGGAGGTCATTCTCGAGCAAGCCACCACCCACCCCTGGGTCGTCCCGATCAACCTGATGCGAAATTACGGCCAGCACAACGCCTTGTTGTGTGGCATCCGCGCGGCCTCCTACGACGCGACCGTCACGGTCGACGACGATCTCCAGCACCCTCCGGAAGAGGTGCCGCGGGTGCTGGCCGAGCTCGACAAGGGTCTCGACGTCGTGTACGGCACGCCCCAAACCGAACAGCATGGCTTCTTTCGTGACCTTGCCTCGCGGGTCACGAAGCTGGCCCTGCAGGGGGCGATGGGCGCCGAGGTCGCGCGCAACGTCTCAGCCTTCCGCGCCTTTCGCACCCAGGTGCGAGACGCCTTCGCCGACTTCCACGGCCCGTTCGTCTCCATCGACGTGCTCCTGACCTGGGGGACCAATCGGTTCGGCGCGGTCAGGGTGCGCCACGACCCGCGCACCACGGGGGTATCAAACTACACGTTCCGCAAGCTCGTCATCCACGCCCTCAACATGATGACGGGGTTCACGATCTGGCCGCTGCAGCTAGCCAGCCTGATCGGGTTCTTTTTCACGCTTTTCGGCGTGTTCGTGCTCGTCCTGGTCGTTGGCCGGGCGCTGATCGGCGGCGGAAGCGTCCCCGGATTCCCGTTCCTCGCCTCCGTGATTGCGGTCTTCTCGGGAGCCCAGTTGTTTGCGCTCGGCATCATCGGCGAGTACCTGGCGCGGGTGCACGCCCGGGTGATGGAACGGCCGCCCTACACGGTCCGGCGGACCGAGCGCGTCGCCGAAGTCGCGCACGATCAGAAAAGCCAGTTGTGAAACGTGAAGGCGGCAGCCTCCGGCATCATCCCCAGGCGTGCCCACGCCTTCTGCGCCGCCAGGTTGCTCAGGTGCGTGGCGGCGGCGAACCGTACGCCGCCACGGCGAGCGGTCCATGCCATGCCGTTCAGCGACATCGCCCGATAGAGGCCGCGCCCTCGAGAGGCTGGATGGACGGCCCCCAGGACCAGTTCACCCGTCTGCGCATCGGCCATTCGTAAGGCGCTGAAGCCGGCGACGCGACCATCCCGTTCCGCGACCAGCACCACGTCCGCCGCCTCGCCCGTCGCGCAGCGTCGCGTCCAGGACACGTAGACTTCGTCGGCCGCGGCCGGATCGAGCCGCGGGTCCGCGTGGTAATGGCCGCGGTAGGCGTGAAAGGCGACGCGCGCAATTGCCTCGATCTGGTCCAGGTCGCCAGGCCGGGCCTCGCGGATCCCATTGGCCGCGGCCGGCGGAAGCAGCGGGCCCACGTAGCGGACCCACGTATCCATCAGGCGGAAGCCGGCCTCCTCCATTGCCTGCGCGGCCCGGATGTCATCAACCCGACAGCGGGCGATCAGCAACTGGACGGCCTCGCGGCGGCAGAAGTCGAGCACGGATGCCATGGTTTCGGCGCGGACGTCGTCGGCACGCGCCGTCCGTATGCCGAATCGTTCCTGCTCGAGCGGGGAGACCCGGACGCTATCGGTTCGCGGGTCAGGCGTCGTGGCGCTCACCCTTTATAAGATGTCGGCGTGCTCACGTCGCTGCCCATGGTATCCAAGCCGCGTGCGCCAGACGGCCGCGTCGCGTGAGCGCCGCGAACGCGATCCCCTTCAATCGCCCATCCTTCGAGGGGAACGAGGACGCCTACATGCGGGACGCCCTGGCGCGGGGCCACGTCTCGGGCGACGGCACGTACACGCGACGCTGTCACGACCTGCTGGAGAAATCGCTGGGCGTCCCGCGAGCGCTGCTGACGACGTCGTGCACCCATGCGCTCGAGATGACGGCGCTGCTGCTCGACATCAAGCCGGGCGACGAAGTCATCGTGCCCTCCTTCACCTTCGTCTCCACCGTCAATGCCTTCGTCCTCCGCGGCGCGCGGCCGGTCTTTGCCGATATCCGCCCGGATACGCTCAACCTCGACGAGACCCGGCTCGAGGCGCTGATCACGCCCCGGACGCGCGCGATCGTCGTGGTCCACTACGCCGGAGTCGGCTGCGAGATGGACGCCATCATGGCGATCGCGACGCGCCACCAGATCGCGGTGGTGGAGGACAACGCGCATGGCCTCTTCGCCCGCTACCGCGGCCAATGGCTGGGCACCTTCGGCAGCCTGGCCACGCTCAGCTTCCACGAGACCAAGAACTTCAGTTGCGGCGAGGGGGGCGCCCTGCTGATCAACGCGCCCGAGATGGCGGCACGCGCCGAGATCATCCGCGAGAAGGGCACCAACCGGGCCCAGTTCTTTCGGGGCCAGGTGGACAAGTACACCTGGCAGGAGGCCGGCTCGAGCTACCTGCCGTCCGACCTGCTGGCGGCCATGCTGCTGGGCCAGCTCGAGGCGCGCGACCGCATCCAGGAAAAGCGGCGGCGGATCTGGCACGCCTACGACGACGGTCTCGCGCGACTGGGCCGGCGCCAACGGCGTACGCCAGCCGGTCGTGCCCGGCCACTGCGAGCAGCCGTACCACATGTACTACCTGCTGCTCCCGACGCTGGAGGACCGGCAGGGTCTGATCGCCCACCTCAAGGAGGCGGGCATCCTCAGCGTCTTCCACTACGTCCCGCTGCACCTCTCGCCGATGGGCCGGCGCCTCGGCGGCCGGCCGGGCGAATGCCCGGTCACGGAAGACGTCAGCGATCGCTTGCTGCGGCTCCCCTTCTACAACAGCCTGTCGGACGAGGACCACGCGCGGGTGATCGAGGCGGTGACCCGCTACCGCCCCGCCGTGCCACCGGCCACGGCGTCGCCGAGCAAGCCGGCAAGCGTGGCGCCCACCCGGTCCACCTCCGAATCGGTGAGCTGAGGAAACACCGGCAGCGAGAGGATCTCGGCGCAGGCCCGGTCGGCCTGCGGAAAGTCGCCCTCGACGATCCCGCGGAGCGCCGGTTGCCGGTGCATCGGGACCGGATAGTGAACCCCCGAGGCGATGCCGGCCGCCTGCAGCCCGGCGCGGACCCGGTCGCGGGCGGCAACCCGCACCACGTACAGGTGGACCACATGTCCCTCGCCGATGACGGGCGGCTCGATCCCCTCGATCCCTTCCAGCAGGCGCTGGTAGCGCATCGCGATCGCACGCCGGCGCTGATTCCACGCATGAAGATGTGGCAGCTTGGCTCGGAGCACGGCCGCCTGCAACTCGTCGAGCCGGCTGTTGAAGCCGAGGATCTCGCTGCGATCGCGCTCCCGCCAGCCGTACTGGCGCAGCAGGCGGACCCGCTCGGCGAACCCGGCATCGTCGCTGACCACCATGCCCCCGTCGCCGTACGCGCCGAGATTCTTGCTTGGATAGAAGCTGAAGCAGCCGGCGCGCCCTATCGTCCCGGCCTTCTTGCCCCCGGTCGTGGCGCCGTGGGCCTGGCAGGCGTCTTCGACGATCGGAACACCGCGGGTCGCCGCCAACCGCGCAAGCTCGGCCATGTCGACCGGTCCGCCGTAGAGATGGACCGGCAGGATGGCGCCGGTGCGATCGGTCAGCCGCCGCTCGACGGCGCGGAGATCGAGGTTGAACGTCCGCGGGTCGATGTCGACCACGACCGGCTTGAGGCCGGCCCGAAGGATCGCGGTGACGGTCGCCACCGAGGTGAGCGCCGTCGTGATCACCTCTGCGTTCGGCGGCAGCTCGAGCGCACTCAAGGCGAGCATGATGGCGTCCGTCCCCGACGCCACGCCGATGGCATGGCGCGTGCCGCAGGAGGCGGCAAACTCGCCCTCGAAGGCCAGGACCTCCGGCCCGAGGATGAACCAGCCGCGTTCCAGCACCCGCTGCATCGCGGTGTCCAGTTCCGGGCCGAGCTCGGCCCGTTCGCGGCGAAGGTCGCCGAGCGGGACCTGCGAAGCCGCTGCGGGCGTCGCCTCGTTCCTCACCAGTAGTGCGCCTGGTCCTTCCGATAGAAATCGATCGTGCGCGCCATGCCGTCTTCCAGGCTGGTCTGCGGCTGCCAACCGAGGACGCGTTTGGCTTTCGACCAGTCGGCGATGTAGTCGCCGATCTCGATCACCTTCGCGTCTTCGGGATAGGGGACGCAGCGGTAGCCGCTCTTGCCGGTCAGCCGCGTGATCAGTTCCACCAACTGGATCAGGTTCGCCGCCTCGCCGCCCAGGTTGAAGACCTCGCCGTTGGCCTCGTCGCTGACGCCGGCGATCAGGAACGCATCCACCACATCGTCGATGTAGTTCGTGTCACGGACCTGGGTGCCGTCGCCGTAGATCGTGATTTCCTTGCCTTCGATCGCCTGGCGCACGAACCAGTTGATGATGCCCTGGCGGTGGTGATGCATCTGGTGGCGCGGACCGTAGGTGTTGGTCAGGCGGAGGGAGCTCGTCGGGATGCTGTAGACCTGGCCGTAGAGCAGGTGATATCCCTCCCCCGCGATATTGTTGATGCCGTTGACGTCGGTCGGTTGCATCGGATGCTTCTCGTCGACGGGCAGGTACTGCGCGCGGCCGTACTGGCCCCGGGTGCCGGCGAAGATGATCTTGATCTCGCGGTTGTGATGTCGGCAGGACTCGAGGATAGAGAGCTGGCTCTTGCAGTTCACCTCCAGGTCGGTGTAGGGGTCGCGCATGCTGTCGACGTGGCTGAGCGTCCCCGCCAGGTTGAACATCAGGTCGCGGTTCTTGACCAGGTAGTTCATGCTGTACTGGTCGCGGACGTCGGCGATGTTGACGGTAACGCGGTCCTCGATGCCGTCGATATTGAAGAGGTTGCCGCCGTAGTCGGGGATCAGGGAATCGACGAGTGTCACCTGGGCCCCCATCTCGACCAGGCGCCGCGCCAGGTTGCTGCCGATGAACCCAAGCCCGCCCGTGATCAGCACGCGCTTGCCCTCGTAGCGCGGCGCGAGCGTCGAGAGGTCAGGCATGGCCGTTACGCATTGTCGCTCAGCGGCGCAGCAGCACGACCGCGATCAGGCCGAGGGGAAGGACCACCGACGCCACCGAGAGGTCTCGCACCACCCGCGTCGGCATCACGTTGAGACGGACCGCCATCCACAGCATGGTAGGGAATCCAACGAACGTGAACGCCCACATCCCGAGTCCGGCTCCCACAATTCCGAGGGAGGGGATGGCGACCAGGTCGACCGCGACCTGGGCCACCACGCCGGCCGCTCCGGCGATGACGGTGTCAAGCGTCCGCCCCCGGCCGAGGAGCGCGAACTGGACCACCTGGAAGAGCACCAGGCCGGGGCCGAGGACGGCGAGAATCGGGATCACCGGCGACGCGCCATCGTATTTGGCCCCGAACAGGAGACGGAGCGCGGCGCTGCCCCACAGCGCGAGCGCCAGGCTCAAGACGATCGTGCCGGCGGCGAGCGCCCGGAGGGCCTTCGAGATGTTCCGATTCCCCCAGCCCTCCACGAACCAGGGGAGGGCGGTCCGGCCGAACACCGAACCGGCCAGGACCAGCAGCTCGACCGCCTTGTTCGCGATCGAGTAGTTGGCCAGGGTTGTGTAGGAGGTGAACGCCGCGACCAGCAGCCAGTCCACCCGGGCCTGGGTCTGCATTACCGCCTGCGACGCCGTGATCAACGGGGCCGAGCGCGCGATCGCGCGGGTCAGCTCGCGGACGGACAGCCCCTCGACTGGCGCCGGTCCGCCGGCCCTCGCCGCGACCATGCCGAGCGCCAGCAGCGCGACCACGTCGCCGGCCAGGCTGGCGAGCAGCACCCAGTTCACGGACAGCAGCCCGAGGAGGAGGACGGCACCGAGCGCGACGAAGCGCGCCATCACCTGGCTGACGCCGACCAGGGCGGCGGTCGCCTGCCTGTCGCGGACCTGGAGCGCGGCGGTGAACGGCGTCCAGAGCGAGCGGATCACGAAGCCCAGGCCGACCAGCAGCAGGACGGTGGCCTCCTCCCGGTGCCAGAGGTGCAGGCCTATGCCGGCCAGCCAGACGCCGAGGACGAGCACGGCGGTCGCCGCCCGGATCGCGCCGACCACCACGGTCATCGTCCGCAGCGAGACCGCCTCTCGCTTGGCCGCGATCACGAGCGCGGTTTCGACTCCGGCCTCGACGATGTAGAAGACGAGCGCGCCGGCCGCGGTGCCCCAGTTGATCAGGCCCACCTGCGCCGCCGGCAGCAGGAAGAAGAGCAGGAGGGTGAAGACCTGGTTGCCACCCAGGTTCAGCGCCCAGGCGAGATAGACGAGGCTGAGGATCTTGCCCTCTCGCCGGCGCGGGGTCAACCCCGCCGCCGGCTCGGACGGCGGCGTCGGGGAGGCGTCGGGCCGCGGGTTCACCGTCGCTCCAGGACCCAGATCGGCAGGTCGCCCGCGTGGTGCACGCTCGTCCGCGCGTAGCCCGCGTTGAAGAGCTGCTGCATCCGCCCCTCGGTCCGGAAGTAGCCGGCCTTCGTCAGCGGATGGCGGCGCAGGCGGGAGCGAACAATGGTCCGGAGCTCGCGGGCCAGCGCGGCCGCCGTGAGCAGGCCACAGGGAATCATCAGGATTCGAGCGACGCCGCGGGCATGCAGGTCGCCAAAGACCCCGCGCCACTCGTCGTCCGTCAACTCGGTGTCCACCCGGTTCAGCAGGACGACCTCGTGACCCGGATCCTGGACCCAGCGGTTGTCGCGGAGGTCCATCACCTCGATCGAGCGGCACTCCGTGAAGCACCGCCGCAGCATCTCCAGCGAGGCGGGCGCGTAGTCCCCGCAGCGAAGCAGCAGCTCCGGGTCCTGGGTCTGGATGTGGTACTCGAGAACGGCGGTCCCAACACCGACCGACGCCATCCGGGTCACGCCCCAACGCCGCAGCAGGGCGACGATCTCGGTCGCCTGGCGCGCCAGCGAGGGAAAGGCGCGCGTCCGCGCCAGCCAGGCCTCACGCGAGCCGCCGAAGCCGAAGTCGGGATCGCTGCCGCGCAGCTGGTCCCACGCATCCGGCGAGGCGAGCGTGCCATCGGCAAACCGGACCCCGGTGAACGGGTAGCGATGGGCGATCGTCAGGCCGATCGGCGGCGGCGCACGCCTCACCGCCGCAACTCCGCAAAGGTGGCCTCGTGCTCCGCGGCGACCCGGTCGGCCGTGAAGCGATCCAACACCACACGCCGGGCGGTCGACCCCATCTCGGCTCGTCGATCCGGGTTGTCGAGCAACGCTCGGAGGCCCGCCGCCACCGCGTCCGGGTCGGACGCCACCTGGATGCCGCCACCGGCTTCGGCCAGGCCTGGGATCTCGCACTGCTCGGTGAGCACGGTCGGGACCCCACAGGCGGCGGCCTCGAGTGCGGCCAGTGATGTCTCCTCGTAGACCCTGGGCGTCAGCGCGAACACGTCGGCATCAACATACGCGGTGATCCGCTCATCACCATAGAGCGGACCGGCGAATTTGACCCGTTCCTCGAGATGCAACCGCGCCACCTGCTGCCGCAGCGCGCTGAGCGAGCCGTGGTCCCAGCCGACGATGGCGAGAACCGGAGCGTTCGCCCCGGTTCGCAACGGCGCCATGGCATCGATCAGGAGGTCGATCCCCTTGACCGGGCTCAGGCGGGCGACGCAGACGATGAGCGGTGTCGCCGGTCCAACGCCGATCCGCTGCCGAAACGAGCCCCGTGCCGGGAGGCTCGTCAACAACGCCCGGTCGACACAGAGCGGAATGCGACGGATGCGCTCCACCGGCGCGCCCTGCTCCCGGTAGATCGTCTCCTCGTGGCGGGTCTGGGCAATGAAGCGCGCCACGCGCGGAACGACCGTGCGGGTGAAGGCGACGTCGTAGAGCGCGCGGTACGGGCGGCGCACGCCTGATCCGAGGGCAAGCCCGCCGTAGGCGGACCAGACCAGTGGGACCTGTTGCTCGGCGCAGGCCTGCGCCGCCCACACGTTGTGGATCCCGCGCGACTCACCCATGTGCACGACATCCGCCTGCTGCAGGGCGCGGCGCAGTCCCTCGCGCATGCCCTCGGGTCGAAAGAAGAGCGGGGTCAGGCGCGCCGAGAGCCAGGTGTGCCGGTTGCGGTAGCGGTGGACCTCGATCCCCGGCGCCAGCGTCTCGACCGCTCGCGTCGCGCGTTCGTGCGGGCCCATCGCATCCGAGGTGATCACGACGATCTGATGGCCGCGCCGTGCCAGCTCGCTCGCCAGCAACCAGAACATCCTCACCCCGCCGCCGAATGCCCAGGCGGGCGCATAGCGCGGCGAGACCTGGACGATGCGCAGGGTCAGGTCCCGCGATCCGCGGCGGCCACGGAGCGGGGAAGCCGGACCTCCTCCTGCCGCTCCCGGACCGGGAATGGCCGGAGGACCAGGTAGACGAGGAAGCCAGAGAGCAGGCCATAGGTCCAGAGGGAGGTCGTCAGCGCGACCTCGGAGAGGCTCATCACCGACATGCAGAGGGCGGTATACATCCCCATCTGCAAGGGTCCCTGGCGCGACTCACTGTACCAGCGGTGGATCAGCATCACGATGATGCCGGCGACGATCGAGGCGATGATGACCCCGGCAAACCCGAAGTCTGCCCAGGCGTCAGAAAAGAACCCGGCGTTCCACGTTCCGCCATACGTGCTGCCCACGCCCGGGCTATGCGCGGGGATGTAGCTCTCGGGCGACTCCGCATCCCCGGTATTGATGCCGACCAGGTGCGCCGCTCCTCGCAGCACGAAGGAACTGAAGCCGTGGAGATACGGGTGCCGGTCCGGATAGAAAATGAAGCGGAGCTGGGCGACGCGGCTGTACTCACTGGTCAGGCGCGCGAGCGTGCCGCGGAAGAGGACGTCATAGGTCCAGGTCGGGAATTCGAGATGGTAAAGGCCCGGCGCGACGACCGTCAGGAACCCGATGGAGGCCAGCCCGGTCTTCCAGTTGAAAATGCTTGGCCGCTGGTGGTTGATCAGGTAGGCGAACCAGAAGCCGAGGAGCACGAGCAGCGCGGGAAGCTTCTGGCCTGAGAAGACGCCGACCACGACGGTCAGCGCGAGCGAGATCCAGAAGAGCACATGGACGCGCAGGTACTTCCGATGGAAATACAGGATCCATAGCAGGGCCGGGAAGAGGGCGAAGCGAGCGAAGCTGCCAAAGTAGTTGAGAGCACTGACGGAGTACTGGGTGAGCCCACCGTACTGCACTCGATGAGACCGGTAGTCGGTCGCGGAGTGATGGGCCAGGATCGCGGCGATCCCGCCTTTGAAGGATTCCCAGGGCAGCACGATCCAGACCAGGGTGACCAGGGCGACGAGGACGACGGCGAGCAGGGTCAGCGCGTTGACGTCAACCCGATCAGGAGCGCGCCGGTCGATCAACGGGAGCCGCGTCGAGAGCCGGCGCACCAGCACGATGCCCCCCAGCATCCCGACGTACATCAGCACCACGCCGGCGTAATAGTTGTCGAGCTGCTTCTGCGTGATCGCGATATGGGTGGAGATGGGATTGATCGTGTCGCTGAAGGGAACGGCGATGCCATAGCGGATGAACATCGGCACCAGCAACGCGGTGAAGATGCTGAAGCGCGAGATCCACTTCGTCTCGCGCTCGTAGAGATACGCCATCAGGCCGAGGAATGAGAACCAGATGACTAACCGAAAAATCCAGGCCCAGGTCACCGCTCGTGACGCCCCTCCAGGATCCGCATGTAGCTACTAAGATACCGCTCCGCCGATCGCTGCCACGAATAGTCACGCTCGGCCAGCACGCGCCCGCGCTCTCCCACCGCCTGCCGCCGCGCCGGCTCCAGCAGCCCCTCGATCGCGTCCGCGAGCGAGCGCGCCCGGCCGGCCTCAAACGTCGAGCCCGCACCGGAGCCGATCAGGCCAGCGTAGGCGCTCCGATCGGTGACGATCACCGGGAGTCCGGTGGCGAGCGCCTCGAAGACGGCCATCGACTCGCTGCCGGGCCAGATCGCCAGGTCCGCCGCGTTGTAGAGTCCGGCCAGCTCCTCCTGCGGCATGCTGGCCAGGACCTGCATCGCCCCGGGATCGTTCGCCTGGTGGGCGCTGGCGACCACGGCGTCGCGATACGCTGGATCAGCGTCGCCCGCCATGATCAGCCGCACCGGCCGGCCCGCCGCGCGCAGCTGCAGCACCGCCGCGGCGAGGTCTTCAAGCCGCTTGCTTTCGATCAGCTTTCCGGTGTACAGCACCACGGTCTCCGCCGGGGTGACGCCGAGCCGCTCGCGCCACTGCTGGCGCCGCGCCGGTGACGGCCTAAAGAGGTCGACGTCCACGCCGAGCGGCATGATCGGGATCTCGCCGCGGATGCCGCACTCCCGCTGCAGGTAGCGCCGGCTCTCCTCCGTGGCGCCCGTGAACTGGTCGACGTTCCGCCCGACCACCCTTCCGAGCAGGTGGCGGTAGGCGAAGTACACGAGCCGGCCGACCCGGTCGGCACGGACGACACTGTAGAGCATGTGATCGTCGACCACCAGCCCGAAACGGCCGCGGTGCGTCGCCCGCATCAGCGCGGCGCGCACGGAGTGAAATTGCATCAGGTTGTGCGCGTGGACGATGTCCGGCCGAAGCCGCTGCAGGCACGCCTCCATGCCCCGAAGCCAGACGCGGCGCTCCATCTCGATCGCGTCCAGCCGAACGATCGTCACCCCGTCGACCTGCTCGGTGCGCGGCTCCACCTGCCGCTGCGGGAACCGTTCGGCAAGCACCTTGTAGAAGCGGCCCGGGGGGTGCAGAAAGTTCGAGGCGACGATCGTCACCTCGTGGCCCAGCCGCTGTTGGGCGCGTCCGAGCTGGATCTCTTCGTAGCCGTATCCCGGCACCTGGTAGCTGGTCAGGTGGGCGATCCGCAGGGGGCGCGTCGCGACGGCCGGCTCAGCGACGGCGGTTCTCGAGCAGGCGGTCGATGAAGGCGTCGTACTGGGCGAGCGCCCCGGCGGCGACCAGGTGTTGCCTGGCAAATGCCTGCCCCTGCAGGCCGAGCTGCCGCCCCCGGTCCGGCGAGTGCTTCAGGCCCATGACCGCCGCCAGCAGCGCCGCCGGATCGTCGGGAGGGACCGCGACACCGCCGGCCGCCGCCTCGAACTCGGTCGCCGCGCTGCTCTCGAGCGCGATCGCGGCGACCACCGGGCGGCCGGCCAGCAGGTACGTCGACAGCTTGCTCGGCAGCGCCATGTCGCCGACGCTGCCCCGCTGGTTGAGCACCAGGACGTCCGCGGCCTGCAGCATCGCCTCGAACTGGCCTTCCGGCTGCAGCGGAATAAAGGCGAGGCGCGTGAGCCCGAGCGCCCGGGCCCTGGCCTCGAGTCGATCGCGATCGTTTCCCTCGCCGGCGATCACGAAGCGGACCTCCGGGTCGGTCAGCAGTCGCGCCGCCCCGAGAAGATTGTCCAATCCTTGCTTGTGGCCGATGTTGCCGGCATGCAGGCAGACGAAGTCGGTCGGCGCCCAGCCGAGCCGGATGCGCGCCTGCGCCACCGACTCGGTCGGTTCGGCCAGGCGTGACCAGTTCCGGACGCGGGTCACCCGCGAGGAGGGGACGCCGAGGCTTTCCAGGTATGGCCTGAAGCCATCCGAGATCACGGCGATCTGGTCGGCCCGCCGCGCCACGAAGCCCTCGACCCCGCGCGTGACCCGCGCCACCGAACGGCCCCCCTGGTACCCGCTCTGCGACGCGGCGAGCCCCATCAGATCCTGGAAGACGAGGCCCATGGGGATCCGAAACCGCCGGGCCGCGATCAGCGCGAGGACGGCCCCGGACAGGGTCGGCACCACCCCGACCGCGGCATCGACCCGCTCAGCCAGCACACCACGGGTGGCGGAGAGCAGCCAGCTCCCCTCGTAGAGCATTCGACGCGCGGCGCTCGGCCGTCTCGGGATGACGTGCTGATACCGCCGGACGGTCAGGTGCGGCTTCGGTGACGGCGGTGGGATCGGCATCCGTCGCCACTCCGGATAGTGCGGGACGCCGGTGACCACGGACACGTCGATCCCCCGCCGACTGAGATGCTCCGCCAGGCCAGTCGTGTAGGGGCCAATCCCGGTCAGCTCAGGTGCGTAGTCGATGCCGATCAGGAGGAGACGGCTTACGTGTCGGCCCTGGCGGGGCTGGCCGGCACCAGCCCCGGCGCCCTGGGCGCCTCCCACTGGCGGACACCGCTGGCCAACCACCAATCGACTGTCTTGCGGAGGCCGGCGTGGAAGTCGGTCGAGGCCCGGAATCCGAACTCGCGTGCCGCTCGATCGACGTTCAGCGAGCGACGCGGCTGGCCGTTCGGCTTGCTGGTATCCCAGTTGACGCCGCCCTGGTAGTCGAGCAGCTGGCAGAGGAGGGTGACGAGCTCCTTGATCGTGATCTCCATGCCCGACCCGATGTTGACGGGTTCGGAGCCGTTATAGCGCTCGCTCGCCGCGACGATGGCCTGGGCGGCATCGTCGACGTAGAGAAATTCTCGACTGGCCGAGCCATCACCCCACACCTCGACGCTCGGGGTCCCGGCTTGCTTGGCTTGCCAGATCTTCCGGATCAGCGCCGGGATCACGTGCGACGAGCGCGGATCGAAGTTGTCGTTCGGCCCGTAGAGGTTGACGGGGAGCAGGTAGATGGCATTGAAGCCATACTGCTGGCGATAGGCTTGCGCCTGCACGAGCAACATCTTCTTGGCCAGGCCGTAGGGCGCATTCGTCTCCTCCGGGTATCCCGACCAGAGGTCTTCCTCACGGAAGGGCACCGGGGTGAACTTGGGATAGGCGCAGACGGTGCCGACCGCAATGAACTTCTCGACACCCTGGAGGCGCGCTTCCTCCATCAGCTGGGCGCCCATCATCACGTTTTCGAAGAAGAGCGACCCCGGGTTGTCGCGGTTGAAGCCGATGCCGCCCACGACCGCCGCCAGGTGAATGACGACGTCTGCGCCATCGATCGCCTTTTTGCAGGCCTCCCGCTCGACCAGGTTCAGCTCGCTGGCCCGGGGCGCCCTGATGTCGACTGCCCCCCGTTCCCGCAACCGGGCGACCACCCGGGAGCCGAGGAACCCGTTGCCGCCGGTGACCAAGACCCGGCGGGTCGCCCAGAACTCGCGGTCGGGTTTGCGGTCGCCGCCGTTCGTGGACATGGATTTTTCACTCGGCATGCTGGGAATTAACCTACCAGACGCGCGCGGCGGCGACTAGGGCCGAGCGGGGGGTTCCGCCGTCGCTGCCTTCGCCGTTCCGGAGAGCGTCGGATTGCCCTCGTCCTCATGCGGGACCTCGAAGGGGGTCGCGCTCTGGATCCGGACTTTCTTGATCCGGGTCCCCTGGACCGCCTCGACCCGTAAGGTGGCATCCCCAACCTGGAGCGTCGCCCCGACCTTCGGCGCGGCGCCAAGCTGGTTCAGCACGTAGCCGCCGATCGAGTCGAAGTCCTCGCCGGCGATGTGCAGCTTGAGCAGGTCGTTGACGTCGTCCACGCTGACCCGGCCGTCGAGGACGACCTCGTTGGGGCTGATGAACTGGATCTCGTCCTCCTCGCCGACGTCGTACTCGTCCTGGATCGGGCCGACGATCTCCTCGATGATGTCCTCGATCGTGACGGCGCCCGCCGTCCCGCCGTACTCGTCGACGACGATCGCCATGTGGACCCGGTTCTTGCGCAGGTCACGCAGGACGTCCTGGACCTTGTTCGATTCCGGGGTGAAGTAGGGCTTGCGGGCGATCTCGCGCAGCGTCTTGCCGCCATCGTGGTTGAGGGCGCGGAGCAGGTCCTTCGCGTAGAGGATGCCGACGATATGATCGAGGTTGCCCTCGTAGGCCGGGATGCGGGTGTGGCCGTGCTTGCTCACCAGCGCGACGGCCTCCTCGACCGGCCGGGTGACGTCGATCGCGACCAGGTCGGTGCGCGGCACCATGATCTCGCGGACGCGCATATCGCCCATCTCGAAGATGCCGTGGATCATCTCGCGCTCTTCTTCCTCGAGGACACCCTCCTCCTCCCCCACCGAGACCAGCATCTTCAGCTCTTCTTCCGTCACGAACGGGCCCTTCACCTGCGCCTTGCCGCCGAAGATTCGCACCAGCAGCTTGGTGATCGCGGTCAGCACGCGGACGATCGGCCGCATGAACCAGGTCGCCCACGAAACGATCGGCGACATGTTCAGCGCCACGCGCTCGGCGCGCTGCAGGGCCAGGGTCTTGGGCGCGATTTCGCAGACGATGAGGACGATCAGCGAAAGGATCAGGCTGACGAGCCACTGCGCGACGCGTTGCTGATACAGGTGCAGGGACAAGAGGGTGGCGGCCGATGAGGCCACGATGATCGCGACCGTGTTGGCGATCAGGATCGTCGACAGGTAGGCGTTCGGATCCCTATGGAGGCGCTCGATGGTGAGCGCGCGCGGGACCCGCTCCTCAACCAGGCGACGCAACCGAACGCGGCTGATCGAGGTCAGCGAGGTCTCGGCCGAGGCCGCCAGCGCCGCGACCACGAGGGCGACAAGAATGATGACTAACTCGATCCAGGCGGTGGCATCCATCAGAAGGACTCGGGCCGGCTTACTTGAAGAGCTCGCTGATCGAGCGGTCCTCGTGGACGCGCCGGATCGCCTCAGCCAGCAAGGGAGCGACCGAGAGCACCTTCAATTTGGGATGTTGCTTGTCCGCCGGAAGCGGGATCGAGTCGGTGATGACGATTTCTTCGATCGGCGCCGCGACCAACCGTTCGACGGCGTTGCCGGCGAGCACTCCGTGGGTCGCCAGCACCCGCAGGCTGCGCGCGCCCTCGGCCTTGAGCGCCGCCGCGACGCCGACGAGCGTCCCGCCGGTTGTGATCATGTCCTCGACGACGACCACGTCCAGCCCCGTCACCTCGCCGACGACCCGTTGCTCGGTGACGACGTCGTCCTTGGGCCGCCGCTTGTACACGAAGGCGAGCGGGAGATCGAGCAGCCGCGCGATCGATCCGGCCCGCTTGGCGCCGCCGATGTCCGGCGAGACGATCACCCCGCTCGGCAGGTTGAGGCGTCGAATGTAGTCGAGCATCAGCTTCTCCGCGGTCAGGTGATCCACGGGGATGTCGAAGAAACCCTGGATCGCGTCGGCATGCAGGTCGAGCGCGATCACGCGGTTGGCGCCGGCCAGCGTAATGATGTCCGCCATCAGCTTGGCTGAGATCGGATCGCGCGCCTGGGTCTTCTTCTCCTTCCGCGCATAGCCGTAGTAGGGCATCACCGCGGTGATGCGGCCCGCCGACGCCCGGCGCAGGGCGTCGAGGATGATGAAGAGCTGGATCAGGTTTTCCGACGTCGGCTGGCAGGTCGGTTGGATGAGAAAGATGTCCGCGCCACGGACGCTGTCGGCGATCTTGACGTCGTACTCGCCGTCGGCGAACCGCGTGATGCGCATCGCGGACACCGGGACGCCGAGGTGCTCCCCGATCCGCCGGGCGAGCTCCGGGTTGGCCTCACCCGAGAGCAGCTTCAGCTCGCCGGGCTGCTTGGGCGCGGCCTCGCCAATCTGCTGTCGGGTGTCCACTCGGTCGCCGACCCTGGGCTGCGCTATTTCTTCCCCACCTCTGCCTTGTGGCGGGCGCGCCGCCGCGCGGTGTACCCCTCGACGATTTTCATCTCGGCGCGGCCGACCGCCAGGCTCCCTGGTGGCACATCCCCTGTCACTACGGTATCAGCGGCGGTGGTGGCGTCGCTGCCGACCCGCACCGGCGCCACGAAGATCGTGTCGCAGGAGATGTAGGCGCGGTCCCCGATCTCGGTCGGGTTTTTGTCGAAGCCGTCCCAGTTGGCGGTGATGCTGCCGGCCCCGATGTTGACGTTGGCGCCCACCTGGGCGTCGCCCAGGTAGCTGAAATGCGGCACGGCGCTCCCCGGGCCGATCCGCGAATTCTTGATCTCGGTGTGGGTGCCGACCCGCACGCCCTCCTCGAGCTCGGTGCCCGGCCGGAGCCGGCTGAAGGGCCCGACGGTGACCTTCGACCCCACCTTGGCGTGCTCGAGGTGCGACCGCTCGATCCGCGAGCCATCACCCACCACCGAATCGCGCACCTGGCTCATCGGCCCGATCACGCAGTCCTCGCCGATACGACTCAACCCGGTGATGGTCGTGAAGGGATGGATGACCGTGTCCTGGCCGATCTCGACCTCGGCATCGACGAAGGTGGTGGCCGGATCGGTCACCGTGACCCCATCGAGCATGAGGCGGTCGAGGATGCGCCGGCGCATGGCGCCTTCGGCATCGGCCAGCTGGCGGCGGTCGTTGATGCCGACGATCTCGCTGGCATCGCTCGCCATCACGGTATGGACCTTGCCCTTGACCAACCCGACGACGTCGGTCAGGTAGTACTCACCGGACCGGTTCTTGTTCTCCAGCTTGAGCAAGGCGGGCCAGAGCTCGCGCCCCGAGAAGCAGTACACGCCGGAATTGACCTCCGTGATCTCCCGCTGCAACGGGGTCGCGTCCTTCTCCTCGACGATCGCCTTGAAGAGGCCGCTCTTGCCGCGAACGATGCGCCCGTAGCCGTGCGGATCGGGGAGGGTGGCGGTCAGGAGCGTGACGGTGGCCTGCGCCTTGCGGTGCTCCTCCACCAGCCGCTTCAGGGTCTCGCCACGCAACAACGGCACGTCGCCGTAGAGCACGACGACCGGTCCGACGGAGCGGTGTGCGGCACTCACCTGCGCCAGCGCGTGGCCGGTGCCGAGCTGCTCCCGCTGGGGCACCGTCTGGCCCTCGCCGTTGACGGCCGCCTGGACGCCGTCCTGGGCGGGATTGGTCACGACGATCGTTCGCTCCGGATCGAGGGTCTTGGCCGCCGCGATCGCCCAGAGCAGCATCGGCCGCCCGGCGACCGGATGAAGGACCTTGGGAATTCGGGAGTTCATCCGAACCCCCTTGCCGGCGGCGAGGACCACCACCGTTACGCTCCCGTGCGTATCCGGCGACGTTGGCCGTTTGGGCCCCGCGGGTCCGCTCTCGGGCATGGGAGGAATTGGTCGCGATTATACCAAGCGCAAATCGGCGTCAGGCGGCGCGCTTGACGTCGCGGGCTGCCGACTCGTCGGGCCAGAGGGTCGAGTTCTGGACGCTGTCCAGCGCCGGGATGGGGCGGAGCGTCCGCCGGCCGAACTCGTATCCGTACCGGTGGGCGGCGTCCTCGAGCATCAGGTAGGGCAGCCGGCCCCAGGCGAAGCCGGCGAAGAGGTACCAGGCCGCCCGCCTGGCAAAGCGGCGAGAATCCGGCCAGAGCGTCCCGCCGGCGTCACCCACCTGGCGGTCGGCGTAGCCGGTGAACCTGGCCAGCGCAAAGGCGCGCTTCAGGCCGACGGGCATCTCGCGGATCACCTTCGCCTCCGGCGCGTAGGCCACCGTGTAGCTGGCCAGCACGGCCTGGCGCGCCCAGACGCGGTCGGCGCCGACCGGGAGGTGCTCGTTGAAGTGGATCCCCTGCCAGACCGAGCGCCGGACGGCGGCATTCTCGAGGAAGAAGGGCAGGCTCTTGTAGCGGATGGGATCACCCACGCGGAGGCGCCGGCTGTGTGGCCGGCCGCAGTACCGCTGGGCCAGGCGGAAGTTCGAGAGGGGATCGCTCGTCAGAGAGGCCTCCTGGCGGCCGTAGACACCGGCGACGGCGCCGTCCTCGAAGGGGGCAGTCAGGTGCGTCAGCCAGTCCCCGTCAGCCGGAATCGCGTCCTGGCCGAGGAACACGACCAGGTCGCCCCTGGCCTCCTGGCAGGCACGGTTCCAGCCGGCGGGGCCGGGCGGGGTGGCGACCTCGATCAGCCGGATCTCGGGGAATGGCTGAAGGGTCTGCCGGGTGCCGTCCTGGGAGCCCGAATCCACGACCAGGATCTCGAGCGGCGTGCGGCCCTGGCCCTTGAGGCGGTGCAGGAGGGCGCCAAAGTGGCGCCCCGGATCGAGCGTCGGGATGACCAGAGAGATCGACAGGCTGGAGCTTCCCATTCGCCCATGTAACGCAGCGTGACCGACTTTCCGGTGAGTGGCTAGGGGAACCTGACCGTGATGAAGTAGAAGTAGGTCGGCGTGACCCCATCCGCTTTGACGCCGAACACTTTCAGCTTGCCGCTGGTGCCCGAGGTCGCGCCGCTAAAGGAAACCGTGACGTCGTAGTGACCGAAGGCGGGGGCCGCCGCGGAGGCGGTCGTCGTCGCCCGACCGAGCTCCTTGCCGGCGGCGTCCAGCACCGTCGCCACGACGGTCCCGTTCGCGACGCTGGCCGTCCCGGAGACCTGGATCGGCGAGGTGACGGACGAGCTGGCGTCGGGGGTGTCGATGATGATCCGGCTGCCATCCGCCATCGGGGTCGGGGCAGCACCCGTCTGCCCACCGGGCGAGGTCGCGGGGCTCGCCGTTGCCGGTGCCGAGGTGCTGGACGCCGATGCCGAAGGCGACTCCGAGCTGCTCGAGAGGACGAACTGCGTCTGGTCGCTGCTGCCGCAGGCCGTCAGCGCAAGCCCGATGACGATCCCGACGAACGCGACCGGCCGTGCCTTCATTCCCCTCTCCTCAACGAAGCCCCGTGGATTCGGTTACGCGCGCGCATTATAGAGCGATTGGCGGCTCCGGGATGACCCAGGCGCAGCGATCGCCTCGCGCTCCTCGAACGCTGGATCGTGGTCGCCCTGATGCTGCTGTACTTTCTGACCTACGCGATCCTCTCGCTGCTGCGACATAGCAGCTTCCACTCCTTCGGCCCGGACCTCGGCATCTTCGACCAGATTTTCTGGAACACCGCTGCACGGCCGGCCCTGGGAGTCGACCATGAGTCTCTCCGAGCCTGCGCCACACTCCTACTTCGGGGATCATTTCTCCCCCGTCTTCCTCGTGCTGCTTCCCTTCTACGCCGTCGTTCCGGATCCCGGCACCCTGCTCGTGCTTGCAGACGCTTGCCCTCGCGCTTGGCGCCTGGCCGATCTACCTGCTGGCCCGCGAGAAGCTCGCATCCCCGGCTCTTCGCCTCGGCTGGGTCTGCGTCTACTTCCTCTTCCTCCCGCTGGCCTTCATCAATCTCTACGACTTCCATGAACTTGCCTTCGCCATCCTCCCCCTGGCCTTTGCCATCTACTTCCTCGAGCGCGGCCAGACGGCATGGTTCTTGCTCAGCCTGCTCGCCGCCTTTTTGATCAAGGAGGAGCTACCGCTCGTCGGGGTTGGATTCGGTGTCTACATCCTGCTCGGCAAGCGCGACTGGCGCCTGGGGCTGGGCGTGCTCCTGGGCGGCGCGCTGAGTTTTCTCGCCATCGTCCGGCTCATCATCCCCTGGTTCGGGGGCGGGGCGAACTATGCCTACTTCGTCATGCGCTACGGCCAGCTCGGCAGCACCCCGCAGCAGATCCTGATCACGGCCCTGACGAACCCGCGCACCCTGGCACAAACCCTGCTGCAGGGCCCGAAGCTCAAGTTCCTACTCGGCATCTTCGGTCCCGTCCTCGGCCTGACGGCGCTCTCCGGTTGGGCCATCGTCCTGGTGCTGCCGGCGCTCGCCATCCTGTTGCTGTCGAACTACCCGCCGCAATCCTCGTTCAGCAGCCACTATGCGGCCCCGTTGGTCGCCCTGGTGATCGGCACATCCATCCTTGGGCTGGCCCGGCTGCCGGAGCGCCTCCACGCGCCGGTGACGGCTGCCGTATTGTTGAGCTCGCTCGGGTTCTCAATCCTGCTCGGCGACTTACCGTTCTCGCGGCACTTCGACCCGGCGATCTTCCGCGTGGAACCCCGCTACCTCGCGTTCGCGCCGGCCCTGGACCGCCTGCCACCGGCCGGCACCGTTGCGGCGGAGAACAACCTGACTCCTCATCTCTCCCACCGTCGCTTCATCTACAACCTCGAGTTCGAGGGGGCCGCCGGGGCGACCTACGTGGCGCTCGATTCCGCGGGGGTGGGGCACAGCCGGCAGCTGTTCGCGCGCCAGCGCGACGACTTCCTCGCCCAGGGATATCGCCTGGTGGCCAGCGGCGACGGGCTCGCTTTGCTGCAGAAGCCCTGACGGCTCATCCCCTTCCGGCTCGGCCCGGCGCTTCCGATTAGACTGTGCCGCATCAGCATTTTTGCGTACCAGCACGGCCTCTATCCCCGCTCGGAGCGGGTTGTCTCCGCCACCCGGTCGCTCGATCGCGGGCGCGTGGACCAGTGCGCGGTCGACGACGCCTTCGCGCAGGATGAGGCGCAGTTCGTCCGGGTCCAGCAGCAGAGCGGCGTGGACCTCTTCTCCGATGGGCTGATCCGCTGGCAGGACATCTTCCGGCCGCTCAGCGAGTCCGGCCGGCCCGCCTCGTTCGCTGGTTCGACACCAACACCTTCTTCCGCGCCCCGGAGCTGCCTGACGCCATCACGCGCGAACTCGCAGCGCCCGGGCATCGTCCCGGCCGATTCGGTGCCGCGGCCGCGCGTCGCCACCTTCCCGTCGCCCTACATGTTCTCCCGGGCGGCGCGAGCCGGACGCCGCGACCGGAACGAGCTGATGGCGCAGATTGCCCAGAGCCTGCTGCGACCGGCGATCGAGGCGGCGGTGGCCGGCCGGCGCCGAGCGTGATCCACCTGGAGGAGCCCTGGGTCGCCTACTTCGGGATCGAGGGCAACGACTGGAAGCCCTTCGAGGAGGCGCTTCGCGCCCTGCGCGGCGGCGCGGCGGCGACCATCATTCTCCATTGCTACTTCGGCGACGCGGGACGCTTCAAGGAGCAGCTCCTGCGACTGCCGGTCGACGGGATCGGCGTGGACCTGGTCGAGACCGACGTCGCGGAGCTGGGGCGCGGCTGGGACAAGGACCTTCTGATCGGATGCCTCAACGGGCGCAGCTCCGTCATCGAATCGCTCGACTCGACGGTCGAGCTGGCTCGTCGCGTCGCCGACACCGTCCGCCCGCGCAACCTGTACCTCTCGTCGACCTGCGAGCTGGGCTTCCTCCCGACCACCGTGGCCGAGAAGAAGGTCCAGCGACTCGGGGAAGCGGCGAATCGATTGAAGGAGCTGGTATCCGTATGAGCGCCGTCCTGACCCACAAGCCCCTGCTGACGCACGAAGTCGGATCACTCGACAAGCCCGCCTGGCGGGTCAAGGCCTATGCCGGCCAGCCGCTCTCCGAGGCGGACATCGAGGACGCTCGCAGCTGGGGCGAGCGCCTCAAGGTGCCGGACTACCCGAAGTTGCTCGAACTGCTGAAGCGCACCCCGCTGAGCAAGGAGCAGAAGGCGGAGCTGCAGCGCTGGTCCAGCCTCTATGCCCTGCGCCTGCTCGAGTCCGCCGGCCTCGACGTCGTCTACGACGGCGAGCAGCAGCGGACCGAGATGTACGACTGGGCGGTGAGCCACAGCAACGGCTTCGAGCGCCGCGGCAGCGTCCGCGCCTTCGACAACAAGTACTACACCAAGGCCGCCGTCACAGGCGAGATCAAGCTGGGCAGCCCCTTCCACAACGCGGAGTTCGCCTACCTCCATGGCTTCGCCGAAGCCGAGCTGAAGATCCCGGTGACGGGCGCCTACACCATCGGCGACTGGTCATTCGACGAGCACTACCTGACAAACGAAAACCTGCTCGAGCCAGCGAAGGAGCGTCGTCGCGCGCGCAAGGCGGCGCGGCGGCAGTTCATCCTCGACATCGCGACCAACGTGATCCGTCCCAACGTGCAGGAATTGCTCAAGCTGGGCGCCTGGTGGGTCCAGATCGACGAGCCCGGCGCGTCGACCGAGGCCGACGAGCTCGACCTCTTCGTGGACAGCTTCAATGCCAGCGTCGAGGGCCTCGACGGCATGTTCTCCACCCACCTCTGCTTCTCCGACTACAACCTCTTCTTTCCCGCGATCGAGCGGATGTCGCAATGCCGGCAGTACGCGGTCGGGTTCGCCAACTACGACAGCCGCGAGCTCGGGGTGAGCGAGGACAAGCGACCGGGGTACAGGGTGATCAAGAAATTCCGGGACCTCCCCTACAAGCCGATCCTGGGCCTCGGCGTGCTGGATATCCATTCGGACTTCATCGAGTCGCCGGAGCTGGTCCGCGACCGGGTGCTCTACGCGGTCAAGGTCTTCGACGATCCGGCCCGGATCCACGTGATGCCTGACTGTGGCCTGCGCACCCGATCGTGGGCGGTCGCCTACGAGAAATTGCGCAACATGTCGGCGGGCGTGGCGCTCGCCCGGGAGCAGCTGGGCATCAAATCGACAGGGCAGGGCAAGGCCTAGCAGATCCGGGCCCAACCGCCCCGATAGAGCTTGCTTATTCGGGGTGCCATGCGTTCTCATGGCCGAATGCCAATGCGACGCCGTCTTTTCTGTGCGCTTGCGATCACGCTGGGTATCGTGGCCGGCCTGAGCCAGTACGCGGCTACCGGCCCAATCCGCGGGATCGCCAGCTCGGAATTGGTCCAGGTTCGGCAGGCGATCGGCCAGCAAGCCCAGGCTCGACTGCCGCAGTTCGACCGCGCGAGCGGGACCCGGCAGACGCCGCGGACCCTTGCCCCGCAAACCGGCGCCCAACTGGACCACAGCGGCACACGCCTCGACACCAAGCCGGCCGCCGTCAAGATCCTGAAAGCGGCCGCGATCCGACACCAGCTCGATCCGCGGCTGGTGCTGGCGCTCTCCTACTGGGAAAGTGGCTGGGATCAATCCAAGGTCTCCATCACCGGGGCGGTCGGCCTGATGCAGGTCGAGCCGCCGACCGCCGCCGAGGCCGGGCCGAAGCTCCTCGGGCGAGCGGTGAACGTCCAGGATCCGGTGGACAACGCCGACGTCGGCGCTGCCGTGCTGAAAGAAAATCTCAACAGCTTCGGCAGTCCCGAGATGGCGCTGGCCGCCTACTACCAGGGCCCCAACAGCCTGAAAGCGAATGGGATGCTCGGCGACACGCCGGGCTACGTGGCCGGGATCCTGGCGCTGGCCGCCCGCCTCAGCGTCTGAGTCGGGTCAGGCCGCCGGTCGCTGGGCGATCTCGATCCAGCCTTCGCGCACCGCTTTCGAGACGGCCTCCAGCTTGGAGTGCACCCCGAGCTTGGCGAGGATGTTCTGGACATGGGTCCGGACCGTGTTCGGGGACATGCGGAGCGTCCGGGCGACCAGGACATTATCGTGGCCCAGCGACAGCTCGGTCAGCACCGCCAGCTCTCGCGGCGTGAGCGGCGACGCCGGCACCGGGAGGTTCGGCTGGCTCATGCCGTGCAGCAGCCGAGCGAGCATGTACGGGGCGATCAAGGCTTCGCCGCGCGCGGCGCTGCGAACCGCCTGCACCACCTGGGCGGCGGACTCCTGCTTGCTCAGGTAGCCGGTCACCCCCGCCTGGACGGCGGATCGAAGCACCGCCTCGTCCTCGTCGCTGGTCAAGATCACGACCTGGGTCTGCGGCCGATCCTTCTTGATCCGCGCCGCGGCGTCCACGCCAGAGCCGTCCGGCATGTGCACGTCGAGGAGCACGACGTCGGGTTGCAGCACCCGGGCGGCCTGCACCGCCTCCTGGCCGGTGCCCCCCTTCCCCACGACCTCCATGTCGGCTTCGACCCGGAGGATCGTCGCCAGGCCGTCGCAGAAGACGGCGTGATCGTCAATCACCAGGACTCGGATTTTGGCGTCGGCCACGGTACTGAAACGCGGAACCCCCTCTCGCCCTTGCCCTCGACCCGCGGCAGGCCGGAGCGCGAGCAGGTACCAGCGGAGGTACTGCGGCATCCAGGCCCAGAGGCGGAAGCGGCTCGTGCCCACCGTCCGGTCCCGCCAGGTGGTCGGAACCTCGGCCAGCCGGTAGCCGAGCCGGTGCGCCTTGACGGTCAGCTCGATCGCCAGGGCAAAGCCGGCCGCGGATTCGATCGTGACCGCATCGAGTAACCGGCGGCTGTAAAGGCGGAAATTACTGGTCGCATCATGGACCGGCAGCCCGGCCAGCCAGTGGAGGGAGACACCGGCCAGATGGGAAAGCGTCCGCTTGAGGAGCGGGCCACCCAGTTGGCCACCGCCGCGAACATACCGGGAGCCGGCGACCACGTCGGCGCCGCCCGTGGCAAGCTCGAGCATCCGGTCCACCACCTGGGGCTCGTCCGACCCGTCCGCCATCATGACCAGGACATAGGGCGCACGAGCCACGGCGAAGCCTTTTTTGATGGCGTTGAGGACACCCCGGCCGAGATCGTTGCGGACCAGCCGCACCTCGGGCGCGGTCGCCATCAGGCGCCTGACGACGGGGACGGTGTTGTCCTCCTCGAAGTCATACACGACGAGGACCTCGAGCGGACGCGTGCGGACCTCGCGCTGCACGGCCTGCAGCACCGCCGTGATGTTTTCGCCCTCGTTGTAAACCGGCATCACGATCGAGAGCAACGGCACCTGGTTCAGCATCAGATGCGGCCGGCCGCGACCTCCTCGCGGATCCAGGGGATCAGTTCGTCGAGCATGGTGTCGAGCGTGGTCCGGGCCTCGAATCCCAGCACGCGGCGTGCCTTGCTCACGTCCGGCACCCGGCGCTGGACATCATGGTCGTAGGCCGCGTCGTGCACGAGGCGAAGCGGGCGGTCTGGTCCATGCACCTTGCGCCAGATGCAGGCGGCGAGGTCGGCGACGGTGGTGGACTTAGCCGTGGAGATGTTGAAGTCGTCGTTGATCGCGGCCTCGGATTCGATGCAGAGACGAATCCCCGTCGCCAGGTCGCCGCCGTAGGTATAGTGCCGGACCTGCGAGCCGTCGCCCAGGATGTGCAGCGGGTCCTGACCCTTGATGATCTTCTGGACCAGGTCTGGGACGACGTGACTCATGGCCAGCCTGACGTTGCCGCTCATGATGGCGCGGTCACGGAGCGCCCGCCGCTCGCCGATCCCGACACAGTTGAAGGGACGGACGATGGTGTAGGGCAGCTGGTACTGCTCGAAGGCGCCACGCGCGAAGTACTCAGACGCCAGCTTCTGAAATCCGTAGGTGGAGCTCGGCGGCGGGCTCGTCAGCTGGGCGCCTTCCGGCGTCGGAAACACGTTCGTGCTTTCAAACACCATGCTGCTGGAGAGCACCGTGATCTTGCGCAGGTGATGCTGCCGAAACGCGGCGACGGCGGCGTCGAAGGTGGCGGCGAGGATCCGCTCGTTCTCGGCCAGCAGGTCATAGGCGAATTCGTGGAAGTAGCTGATGCCGCCGATCATGGCGGCGCCGGCAACCACCTGGTCGCACTCCGCGGCCAGGCGCGTCAACAGGCTGACGTCTTTCGCATCGCCCTCGACCAACCGGTAGGCGGGATGCGTGTCATAGCTGCGCGCCACCGGGCCGTACTTGCTGTAGTTGTCCACCCCGATGACCGCGTGACCCGCGTTGAGCAGTTCAGGAACGAGGTAGCCACCAATGAATCCGGCCGCGCCGGTGACCAGCAGCTTCACAATCGAATGCCGCGGTTGAGCACGCCCCAGATGTCGACCACGTCGTGGCCATTCAGCTCGACGTCGCGGTAGACCCGGTGCGGGGCTCCGATGATCAGGACGTCGGCCTGGAGCACCTCCGCGAGCGGGCGCAGGTCCGCGTCCTGGACGTAGGGGTCGTGACAGACGACGGTTGCGCCCTTGAACCCGGCCAGCTTCTTCAGCTTGTAACTGAGCGAGCTGCGCGGGTCGTCGGACTCACCCTTGAAGGCCATCCCGAGGATCCCCACGGTCTGGCCACGCAGCGGCCGCCGGCGGTCGAGGGTGTCGATGATATAGGTGGGCAGGCCCTCGTTGATCAGCATCGCCGAGTGCCCCATGGGAAAGTGGTCGGGGCTGAACGCGGCCAGTTGCATCGTGTCCTTGAGCAGGCAGGGCCCCGCCGCGAACCCCGGGCTGGGCAGGTCGGTCGCCCGCGGATAGTTGTGGCGGATGGCGTGGAGGACGCGGGAGTAGTCAAGCCCCGCCTGGTGCGCGATCTCGAAGAACTGGTTGGCGATCGCGAACTTCATGTATCGCCAGGTATTGGTCAGCAGCTTGGCCAGCTCGGCCTCTTTGGGCTCGGTCCGGATGACCTCGACGTCGAGCTTCTCGAAGAGCTGGCTGGCGCGCTCGAAGGCGCGGTCGGTGGATACCCCGATGATCTGTGGCAGGGTGCGGCTCTCCTCGAGCGCATAGCCCTCGGCGATCCGCTCCGGACAGAAGGCGACGTCGGGCGCGAGGCCAAATGTTTTGAGCCTGGCCTCGACGTACTCGGATGTGCCGGGGTAGACCGTGCTGCGCAGGACGATCAGCACGCCCGGACGCAAGTGAGGTGCGAGCTGGTCCACCACACGCTCGAAGAGGCCCATCGAGGGGTTCATGAACTCATCGATCGGGGTGCCGATCACCATCACGACGGTGTCGGTCCGGCCGACCATGGCCGCGTCATCGCTCAGCTCGAGGCGGCCCGTGGGGAGGATCCGCTGAAGCAAGGCTTCGGCGCCGCGCTCCATGAAGGGCATCGTCCCGGCCTTGACCTGGGCGATCTTGGCGCTATCCGTGTCGAAGATGCCGACCCGGCATCCCACGTCCGCGAAGGAGAGCGCGAGGGGAAGGCCGACATGGCCGCAGCCACCGACCACCACGCAATCCAGGCCGGTCCCCGGCGCCCGCTCGCCCCCAGGAGCGGCCGAGGACGGCGACTCGCGCGAGATCATCCGTCGTTGTAACGAGCCGGACGCGCTATTCCGACAGCGAGCGAATCGAATCGCGGCTCAAGTCACGACTGCCTGAGCGAGCGGCAGATTTGGACTGTGCGTGACCCTCGATCGCGTGGCCGGTCGGTTCGTGCCCAACGTAACATCGAGTTACGCGGATGAGCCCGATGAGCTATACCCAGCAGGGCATCGTCACCCAGTACGAGTTCGCCAAGCTCCTGATCGTCACCAGCGACGGCATGCTCGAGGTGAGCATGCCCATGACGGACGACGAGCGGCGGGACATGGAGATCCATATCCGGGGACGCTTCGCCGCATGTTTCGCGTTCCAGATCAAGAGCACCATGCACCTCGATCACCGATTCAAGGCCTACCACCTGTCGATGTTCTTCTCCGCGCCAAAGGCGAAGCTCGTCACCCATCCGCACTTCTGGTATTTCTTCGCCTACTTCGACCGCACGACCCTCGCATTTGCCGAGCCGGTCTTCATCGTCCCATCGACCGAAGTCCACAAGCATGCCTCGCCGCACCTGGATGGCGACCGCTGGACCTTCAACTTCAGCGCCAGCCTCGACCCAGCGTCCAATGACCGTTGGCGTCCCTGGCGCTTTCAGACGCACGCCGTTGGCCGTTACGTCCTGGACATTCTCACGAGCCAGAGCGCGATCGCTGCCGCCAATGCCCTGCCGACCGAGATCGGCGAGCTCGACGGCCTGATGTTCGTCGGCCAGGCGCCGCGGGCAGAGTAACGAAGCCCTGCGCGTGGCCTTAGTGACAGCCGCCGGCAACAAGGACGTCGCCGGTGCCCACGTGGGCGACTTGCTGGATTCCAGCCGCCGTCGTGTACAGGGAGACGGTCCCGCCTGCGTCGCCAAGCCATAAGCCGTGCGCATCACTCACTGGATGGATGTAGTTACTCAGGTGCGGTACGAGGGAGCCGGTCGCCGGCGGTAGCGTGGCGGCTACGTCCTGGGCGGTGATCAGGAGCATCTGATGTACATAGGTCTTCGAGGTCTCGAGGAGAGGGTGGCCCGAGCTGTCCGCACCGGTTACCACGAACTCGATGTCGGTTCGCTTGTACCAGGACGCGATCACCCCGCTCGTCAGATCCAGGCGCATGAGGCGGCTGCCGCCGCCCGGGCCGTGGCCGGTGAGCGGGTCAGCGGTCCCCCAGGCCCCTCCGCCGCTGATGTAGTCCCAGGCATGAGCGGTTTCGATCTGTCGAAGGTGTTGCGTGGACGGATCGAGCAGCCACAGACCTTGCGGCGGAGCAGGCCCCGATGGCTGGGCTGCCAGGTAGACGCCTTCAGCCTCGAAATCAAGGACGGCCCAGTTTTCTGCCGCCGGCCGGAAAAGGTGGTCGGCGCCGCTGGCAAGGTCAACGACGTGCACGCCGCCAGGCTTTGGTTGGCCGGACGCTGCCGGTGGATCGGCGTACGCGTAATGTTGACCATCCGGGGAGATCGCGTCCCTTCCGACGGGAAGCCACCGTTCGTAGGCCTTGACGTAACTCTTCCAGAAGAACGGCTCAGACGAATATCCCGGAAGCTGAACATTTCCCCTGGGATCGGCCTGAAACGAACCGCTGGGGAATGACAGCCAACCAGCCTGGCTGGGGGTCACCACCGGCAGCCGGCAGGAGAAGGCCACGGCGCCCGAGGCTGGGGTCGGCGTGCCGCTCGGATTTCGCCCCGAATTATCGGCGACAGCGGTAACGCTGACGGCGTTGCCATGCTGACCCAGGTCCCCAAAGGTGCACGAAATCGTGGTGGTCGCGTTGTACGCCACGTCGGGCACGACGGGAGCCCCGCACGTTGCCACGGCCTGCCGGGAGGCCAGGTCGGTCATCGTGAAGATGACGACGGACGGGGCCCTGCCGCCGATCAAGCCCCCGAGGTTCTTCAGCAGCGCCGAGACGGTGCACGACGAACCACATCTCGCGGTGTCGACCGACATGACCGTGTAGATCGGGGGCAGCGTACTGAGGTTCGAGAAATCAATCACGGCGGTGGGTGCGGCGATTCGAAAGTCGCGGTTGTACTGACCGTACCGAAGGTCGGCCTCGCGAATGCCGTCGACGACCACGCCGTGTTTCAACTGCACGCGAAGCACTCGATACGGCGCCTGGGCCGCGATGAACACGTCGGCACGCGAGCCCGACAACTCGACCGCATCGAGGCCATCCACCGATACATGGTCGATGCGGTGCGTGACAGCCTGCTTGAGGAACATCGAACTCAACAGGTGGCCGTCGGTCAGGTCCGGCAGCCGCGGGATCTGCCCGGCCGAGCCCTTCCACCAACCATTCCCAGCCGTGTTGACAACGGCTCGAGATAACGGATCGGTGCCCATGTGCGCAGAAAGAAACTGCTGCCCCCGAAAATAGGCGTCCTTGTCGAGGATGATCGCTTCCAACTGCACGCCGGACCCGGTAACGGTGACGTGCTCCGCGCCGCCCCGTTGCGCCTGCAGCTCGATCACCCAACGGCTGGATCCGTCACTGTACGAGCCGCTGATCTGGAAGCCGGTCGCCTGACTCAGGGTGGCGGCGGCGCCACTTTCAAGGCTGCGCGTGGTCGGCAAGCCGAGCCCAGCCGGCAGATCGCACCCGGAGAGGGTGGCAACGGCAACGACGACCGCGGCGATGACCGCCGCCCGCGCCCGGCACGACGCCCTCGAGAGGGGACGATCTGTTAACACGGCCAGCTACTCTGTAACGCATCGGCACCGGGAACCGTTACTCGGATGTGCCCAGCAGGCGCCGGACGGCCCATATTTTCGGGCGCGAATATGCCGTCCTCTTGCCCACGATCAAAGACCCCCGGCTGCACGTGGCCGCGGTCCTGCTGACGCTTCAGGTGCTGGGCCAGACGGTGCTCGGTTTTCGGCTTTCCGTGGCGCAAATCCTCATCTGTCTCGCGACCGGTGCCCTGATCGAATTCGTCGTTGCCTTCTTCAAAGACCGCGCCCTGATGTGGCCGGCCAGCGGCTTGCTCACCGGCAACAGCGCCGCCATCATCTTGCGGGTCCCGGGCACGCTCCATGGACAATGGTGGAGCCTGCACGGAATCTGGATCTTTGTCGCCGTGGTCGCGATCTCCATGGCGTCGAAATACATCATTCGCTGGCGCGGCCGGCACGTCTTCAACCCCTCGAATCTTGGCCTGGTTCTCGCCTTCGTCGCGCTCGGGCCGCGTCTGACCGAGCCGCAGGATCTGTGGTGGATTCCGATCGGACCGTGGCTGTTCGTGACCTACGCGCTCCTGATCGGCGGGGGACTGTTGATTGGCTGGGAACTGAAGTTGCTCGGGCTCGAGTTGGGGTTCATGGCGGCGTTTGCGGCCTTTACCGCGCTGGCGCTGGCCGCAGTACCCGACCACTGTATGGTCGCCAGCTGGCACGTGTCGCCACTTTGCGGGCGAGACCTCTGGCAGATCCTGGTCGCATCACCGGAAATCCTGGTCTTCGCGCTGTTCATGATTCCTGACCCGAAGACGGTGCCGGACGGGGCAATGGCGAGAGTTGCGTTTGGCATCCTCGTGGCCCTGCTATCCGTGTTGCTCCTCGGCCCGACCACGCTCGAGTTCTGGACCAAGACCGCGATCCTCGCCAGCCTGGTGGTCGCGTGTGCGTTGCGGTTCGCGCTGGCGCGATTTCTGGCACCCCTCGAGGCGCAGGCCAGGCGGGGCGCCGGTCGACGCCACCCGCGTTGGCGGCTTCCTGTTGCCGTCGCGCTCGGACTGATCTTTGTCCCGGCCCTTCCGGTGGCGGCCGCGCTGTCGACGCACAGCCCTGAGCCCGCAGCCGGCCTCAGCGACGGGTCGACGCCGACGCTCAGCCTCGCGGTCGGGGCCGGGCCCGCCATCGCCGGGTGGATCTCCGGCACCGCCGCTGCGGCCCTGCCCCCCTCGACGAACTCTGGACCGACGTCGGCATCCGCCCGGCTGTGGCTCTTGCCCACCATCCCGACCGTGACGGTCGCTTCGAACGTTGGCTCGTTCGACCAGTCAGCCACCCAGAATGCCGATAAGCTGGCGCGCGAGGTCGTCCTCGATCTGATCATCGAATCCGAGGCACGTCGCGCGCATGACCCGAAGCTCGCAGAAAGTGGCGCCACGGGAGACGCCCTCAAGGAATTCGTCGACGTGATCAACCAGGACATCGCCGCCCGCAAGATCATCCAGAAGACCTATAGCTTCGACAGGGTCAGCCTCAACCTCTATCTGCCCAAGTTCAGCAGCCAGGCCGCGCGACTGGTCGGGGTCAGCCTGCAGGGTACGAGCACGTTCATCACCAGAGATGAAGCCGGCAACGTGCTCTCGCAAACGAGCACGCCGTACTCGAAGAGCTGGGGTCTTGATACCGGGGCGAGCGGGAACGCGCCCATCATCAACGACTACACCGACCTGGCGCCATCTCCTTAGCTGGTTAAACGCGCACGAACCAGGCTCGCACCGTGGCGAGAACGACGATCGCCGAGGCTCCAAGGGCGATGTAGAAGCCAGGGCCAAAATACGCGGACTCATAGAGTTGGGCCGCGCGCGTATCCCAGTTGACGTAGTCGACGAAGATGCCCAGCACGGCGACAAACGCGAGGAGCGTCATGCTCCATTTGCTATAGAACTCCGGAACTTTGATCCAGAACACGACAGCCATCACGAGGCACAGCGCCGCGATGACGGTGATCCAGCTGGCGCCGTCCAGGCCCCGGACCACCACGTAACCCGCCGCGGGGATCACACGGTGGTGCCAGGGGAGCGGCTGGGAGGCAGCGAGCAACGCGGCCGCCGCCACGAGCATGAGCGCGAGCCACCGGATTGGACGCGGCGGTGTCGACGAGTAGGCCGAGAGCGGTTTGAGCGAAGGCCTCATCGTATTCAACTCTATCGGCGAGCCCTGTCAGAACATCGCGGCGCTTGACCTCAGGGCATATTGAGTGTATTGTCCGATCAATTAAATATGGCGCCCAGGAAGTACGTCATGGATCGGCGATCGGCGGCCAGCGAAGCCACCAGGCTGCGGGTCATCGAAGCCGCTGTCGCGCTGCATGGCGAGCGCGGGTCGGCTGCGACCCGGTGGGCCGATATTGCGCAGCGGGCGGATGTCGCGTTGGGCACGGTCTATCGCTACTTCCCGACCTATGACGAGCTTATGCCGGCCTGCACGTCTCACGCCGGGCAATTCACCCGGCCTCCCACGGCGGATATCTTCAACCGATCCCAGTCGGCGGCCGATCGCCTGGCGGTGCTGGTTCGCGAAATCTTTGCCTTCTACGAACGCGCCGCCGCATGGCTGCGCCACGGTGAATGCGACCGAAGGACGATTCCGGCCCTCGATGCGATCTACCGGCGTCGCGAGGCAGCCTTTGAGGATCTGGTTCGACGCGCCGTGGGGCCCGGGGCGCACGCGCACGACGTCGACATGGCGGTGGCCCTGACGAGCTTCTCCACGTGGAGGACGCTCCAGGACCGTGCCGTGCCGACGGCCGTGGCCACGACGCTGGTGACGGATGTACTGATGCGATCGGCGGGCGGCAATCGGAAACGCCGGCGGAATTCGACTTGAGGAGTGGTAAAGATGGCGACACTCGAAACGATTCGGCTGACGGTCGAGCCTGGTGAGAATCGGGGAAAATCCTTCCACGAAGGGGGGTTTGGTGTTCACTTCAAGATCTACGGCAGCGAAACCGGAGGGGCACTGGCGGTCGTCGAGCACCCGGTCGATCCTCACCGACTGATTCCTCCGCACACGCACGCGGACACCGACGAATATACCTATGTACTGGAAGGAGAAATCGGGGCAAGGATCGGCGACCGTGTGCTCACGGCATCCACCGGCGCCTACGTGCTCAAGCCGCGCGGCATCATGCACACGTTCTGGAACGCGACGGACAAGCCAGCCCGGATCCTCGAGATCCTTTCTCCCTCAGCATTTGAGAAGTTCTTTGAGGGCATGAGCGATCTTGTCAAGAACCCCGGGGCTGACATGCCCGAACGCCTCGCCGCCCTGGCAGCTAGCCACAACAATGTCTTGTCGATGGATTGGGTGCCGGCATTGAAGGCGACCTACGGGCTGAAGCTGCTCGGCGAGCCCTAGTTGTAGTTCCCACGAAGGTTATTGACAAATAGAGAGCCCCGCTGTTCGGTTTGGGTGTGCAACCAACCAGACCGACAGGAGGCTCTCCATGCATGCTAAGGCGAAACTCACGCCGTTTGGACGACTGCTGCTGGTCCAGCGGGTTCAGCTTCAGGGATGGTCGGCGACCCGGGCGGCCGAGACGTTGGGGGTATCGCGGGCGACCGCCTACAAATGGATCGCGCGCTTTGCGGTCGAAGGGGAACGGGGACTGACTGACCGGTCGTCGCGGCCGCGCCAGTGCCGCCAGGCGCTGGCGGCGGAGCAGGTGGCGCGGATCCTGGAGGCGCGCCGACAGCTCAAGCAAGGGCCGCATCGGCTCGCGCCCGTGCTGGGCCTTGGCCGCTCCACCATCTATGGCGTGCTGCGGCGCCACGCGCTCAGTCGCCTTCGAGATACGGACCGGATCACTGCCGTGCCGATCCGGTATGTCCGGGAGCGAGCGGGCGAGCTGCTCCACGTGGACACCAAGAAGCTGGGCCGCATTCCGGACGGAGGCGGTCATCGCATGTTGGGGTGGGCGGCTGGCCGGCCCCATGGCCACTGGGGTCACGCGGGGACCGGCTACAACTACCTGCACGTGGCGATCGATGATGCGACGCGCTACGCGGTGGTCCAGCTGCAACCCGACGAGTCCAAACAGAGTGCCGCCGACTCCCTCTTGGCCGCGGCGGCGGTTTTTGCCGAGCGCGGCGTGCGCATTGAGCGCGTCTTGACCGACAACGGGAGCGCCTACCGCTCGCGACCCTTTGCCGCCGCGATGGCGGCCGTTGGCGCTCGGCACAAAAAGACCCGACCCTATCGGCCCCAGACGAACGGCAAGGCGGAACGCTTCATCAAGACCCTCATCGAGGAATGGGCCTATGCGCGCTTCTACCCCAACAACCAGGCTCGTTTGGACGCGCTTCCCGGGTGGCTAGATTTCTACAATCACCGCAGACCCCATACCGCGCTGAAGGGGCTCACGCCGGCCGCCGCGCTTGTCAACAACGTTGGTGGGAATCACACCTAGTCGGCCGCCAGGACGTCTGCCATCATCTGCCAGGCTGCGTTAGCGCGGCAGGAATTTGCACCGTGACGCAGAGCCCGCCACCGGCCCGAGGGGTGAGGGTGAGGGTTCCGTCGTGGGCCTGGGTGATGCTGTTGACGATTGCCAGGCCGAGGCCGACGCCTGCGTGATCGGTGCGTATGCGTTCGCTGCCGCGACGAAACGGCTCGCCAAGCGTGGAAACCAATTGAGGGGTGAGCTTCTCGCCGGTGTTCTCGACCGTGAGCACCACGCTCCTGGGGTGAACGCTGGTCGTGACCCAGACACTGCCCCGTTCAGGCAGATTGTGGACGATGGCGTTGTGGACGAGGTTCGTCGTCAGCAGCAGCAGGAGCGCGTGTGAGCCGATGGTGGGGGTCATGTCGCCGGAGGTTTCGATGGTGACGCCATGCTTTTCTGCGAAGGGGAGGAGCGTTTCCGTGGCTTCTTCCGCAATGAGGGACAGGTCAAGGGGTCCTGGGGTGAAGGACTTCTGGTCGGCGCGGCTGAGCAGGAGCAATGCCTCGGTGAGGTCGATCGCTCGGGTGTTGACGGCGTGGAGGCGGTCGACGAGTTCGCCAGGATCTTGTGTCGGATCCTTGCGGGCCACGTCGAGAAGGGACTGCGTGATCGCCAGTGGGGTGCGCAGTTCGTGGGAAGCGTTGGCTGCGAATCTCCGCTGTGCGGCGACGTGCGCTTCCAGCCGTGCGAGCATGGCGTCGAAGCTGTCGGCGAGCTCGCGGAACTCGTCCTGACGGCCTTCCAACTCGATCCGGTGGGAGAGCGACCCGTTCGCTGCCATGCGGGTGGCCTGGGTGATGCGGGTCAGTGGCGCGAGCACGCGGCCGGCGAGAAGCCACCCTCCCAGCAGACCGAACATCAGCAGGAACCCCAGCGCCCAGGCTGCCGAGATAGCGATCGAGCGCAGGAGGTGGGAGCGGACCAGCGGGCCAGCGGGGCTCATCGCCACATTGGGCTGGTACTGCAGGACGATCACCCACACGATGGCGAGCAACAGGGCCCCGGCGACCATCACGAACCCCGCGTAGCTGAGGGTGAGTTTGAGGCGAACGCTCAAGCCAGGGGCTCTATCCACGGTTTCCGCCCTCACGTCCGTTGGCCGGGTGCTGTGTCGATGCGGTAGCCGACGCCGGCGACGGTGGCGATGATCACGGGTTCGCCGAGACGTTTGCGCAGTGCGGAGACTGTGATGCGCACGGCATTGGTCAACGGGTCGGCGTTCTCATCCCACGCCCGTTCCAGTAGCTCTTCGGCGCTGACGACACCGCCTTCTGCCGCGACGAGGACTTCGAGCACGGCGAACTGTTTCCGGGTGAGCGCGACGTAGCGGCCGTCGCGGTAGACCTCGCGGCGAAACGGATCCAGACGCAGGCCTGCGATCTCGTGCACGGGTGGTCTGTTGTGGGCGCGCCTGCGGTCGAGGGCTCTGAGGCGGAGCACGAGTTCTCGGAGTTCGAAGGGCTTGGTGAGGTAGTCGTCTGCACCGAGCTCGAACCCGGAGGCCTTGTCGTCAAGCCGATCGGCAGCCGTGAGCATGAGGATCGGCATACCGCTGCCGGAGGCGACGATGCGTTTGGCGATCTCGTCGCCAGAGGGCCCTGGGATGTCGCGGTCGAGGACGGCGATGTCGTAGGCGTTGACGCTCAGCAACTCCAGGGCGGTGTCGCCGTCACCGGCGATGTCGGCTGCGATCGCTGCCAGGCGTAGGCCATCGCGGATGGCGTCGGCCAGGTAGGGCTCGTCCTCGACCACCAGCACGCGCACCCGTCGATGCTACGAGCCGCCGCATGTCGGCGGCATATCGAAAACCCCATACGCGGTCACAACACCACGAAGGCTTAACTGCAGCCATGAGTAGAACACTACGGCCCCTGGCCGCCCTTGCCCTGACCGCGATGGTCGCCCTGATCAGCGCCTGCGCTTCGCAGACCGACACCGGAGGCAATAGCACCGCCACCAATCTTGCGAAGGGGGTCAAGTTCGCCCAGTGCATGCGCGCCAACGGGGTCAGCGCGTTCCCAGACCCCGACGCGTCGGGCCAGCTCACTATCGATGGGATCGCGAACGGCTCGTCGGTGGACCCGAGCAGCCCCGCGTTCGCGCAGGCCATCAGCGCATGTAAGGACCTGGAGCCAGTTGGGTTCATGGGCCACACGAGGAGCGCCCAGCAGCAGGCCGCGGCCCTCAAGTTTGCCCAGTGCATGCGCGACAGCGGGGTGCCTGACTTCCCCGACCCCACGGCAGCTGGCCCCATCATCGACACCAATCGAATCCCATCGATGGCGGGGAAGGACCCTCGGAGCGATCCGGGCTTCACCGCCGCGCAGTCTAAATGCAGCGCGATCTATTCAAGCCAGATGGGGCTGGGTGGCCGGTGAGGCGGAAGACCTCGGTGCTGGCCGGAGCGGCCGTCCTCGTTGCCGTGACGGCCGCCGCGGGCCTGGTTTTCATGCCGGGTGCGCAACAAGCGACCTCGGCCGCACAGACGCCGTCCGCGAATACGGTGATGGTGGAACAGAGAAGCCTCTCGGCCACCGTCTCCCAGGCTGGGACCCTGACCTATCGGGCGCAATCGGACGGCTCGCCCTACTCGGTGATCAACCATGTCAGCGGCATCTACACCAGGCTGCCCGCGGCCGGCCAGGTGATCGCTCAGGGTCAGGAGCTCTACCGGGTGAACGATAGTCCCGTGGTGTTGCTCTATGGCTCGACACCGGCCTACCGGACCCTATTCTCCGGGATGACCGGCGCCGACGTGGCCGAACTCAACGCGGATCTCGTCGCGCTTGGCTACGCCACCTCAGCTCTGCTGAGCCCAACGTCCGCCGCCTTCGGGTGGGCCACCACGACGGCCCTGGAGAAGCTCCAGGCCGCCCTCGGGGTGACACAGAACGGGGTGCTGACGCTTGGCCAGGCGGTGTTCGAACCTACCGCCTTGCGGGTGACGACCCTGTCAGCCCAGCCAGGGGGCAGCACCCAGACCGGCCAGGCCGTGATGCAGGCCACCTCGACGACTCGGATCGTGCAGCTGGCGTTGACCGCGTCGCAGCAGACCGAGGTGGCGGTCGGAGACACCGTGACCATCATCCTGCCGAACAACAAAACCACCGCAGGTGTCGTCTCCTCGGTAGGGGCCGTCGCCAGCTGTCCATCGAGCTCGAGCTCCGGACGATCGAGCTCCAGCACCGCCGGTCCCGGAACGGACAGCTGCTCCGCAGGCGCCGCGCCGACCATCACCGTGGAGGTCACCCCCTCCGACGCCGCCGCCACAAGCACGTGGGATCAGGCCCCGGTGCGGGTCGCGATCACGACCGCCAGTGTGCCCAGCGCGCTGGTGGTGCCGGTGACCGCGCTGCTCGCCCAGTCCGTGGGTGGTTACGCCGTCGAGGTCGTCGCCGCGGGGGGAATCCATCATCTCGTGCCGGTCTCGCTCGGACTCTTCGACGACGCCGTCGGGCTGGTGCAGGTCACCGGTTCGGGGCTGGCCGCCGGCCAGCAAGTGGTCGTGCCGGCAACATGACCGCGGTGCTGGAGGTGAACGACGTGCGCAGGACCTACCCCGCCGAACCGCCCGTCCAGGCCCTGCGCGGGGTGAACCTCGCCATCGGCCAGGGGGAGCTGGTCGGGATTGTCGGCCCGTCCGGGTCGGGCAAGACCACCCTGCTGCAGCTGATGGGCACCCTCGACCGGCCCACCAGCGGCCGGGTGCGGATCACGGGGCTCGATGTTGCCACCATGGCCGACGATGACGTGGCCTACCTGCGGGCGACCCGAATCGGGTTCGTCTTCCAACAGTTCTTCCTCGCCGAGCACGCCACCGCGCTGGACAACGTCGCCGATGGGCTCCTCTACGCCGGCATCCCCCTGCGGCAGCGCCGAGAGCGGGCGCTCGAGGCGCTCGAGTTGGTCGGCCTGGGCGAGCGGCGCGGTGCACGGCCCACACAGCTCTCCGGCGGACAGCGCCAGCGGGTCGCCGTCGCCCGGGCCCTGGTCGGCCAGCCCGCGATCGTGCTGGCCGACGAGCCGACCGGGAACCTCGACCAGGCCACGGGGCAGTCCATCCTCGCGCTGATCGACCAGCTCCACCAGGCCGGCTCGACCATCGTCGTCATCACCCACGACCACGCCGTCGCCGCGCGCATGGCCCGGAAAGTGGAGATTCTCGACGGTCACATCGTGGCCGACACCGGCCCTGCGTGAGCACGGGTGCCGCCCGGCGGCGGAGGCGGTTGCCGCTGTCCGATCTGGCGCGGCTCTCGAGCGTGGGACTGCGCACCCGGAAGGTACGGGCCGTGCTCTCCGCTCTCGGCATCGCCATCGGGGTGGCCGCCATCGTTGCCGTGCTCGGCCTTTCCGCCTCGTCCAAGGCCGGCCTGCTCAACGAGATCAACCAGCTCGGCACCAACCTGCTCACCGTCAGCAACGGCCAGAGCTTCACCGGCGGCACCGCGGAGCTGCCTACGACGGCACCAGCCATGATCGGCCGCATCAGCGGAGTGCAGCAGGTGCAGACGACTGGCACGGTCAGCGGCGCCAACGCCTACCGCAACCCCTACATCGCCACCGGTAACACCAACGCGCTGACCGTCCAGGCCGCATCGCTCGACCTCCTCCCGGTGGTCGCCACCAGCGTCGCCCAGGGCCACTACCTCAACGCGGCCACCGCCCATGAACCCGTTGCCGTGCTCGGTGCGGCTGCCGCGCAGCGGCTCGGAATCGTCCGTATCTACGCCGGCGAGCGGATCTGGGTCGGCGGACAATGGTTCTACGTTGCCGGCATCCTCAGACCGGCAGTGCTGGTCCCCGCCATCGACTCCTCGGTTCTTATCGGCTACCCCGCGGCAGAGAAGTACCTGGGCTTCGACGGGCATCCATCCACCATCTACGTGCGGGCCCAGAACAACCGGGTCAACGCGGTCGATGACCTGCTGGCCGCCACCGCCAGCCCCCAGAACCGCAGCGGGGTCGACGTCAGCCAGCCCTCAGCGGCCCTCGTCGCTCAAGCCGAAGCCGAGAGCGCCCTCAACGGCCTGTTCCTCGGCCTCGGCGCCGTCGCCCTCCTGGTGGGCGCGGTCGGCGTTGCCAACATAATGATCATCTCGGTCCTCGAACGCCGCTCCGAGATCGGCCTGCGGCGCGCCCTTGGCGCGACCAGGGGCGATATCCGCATCCAGTTCCTCTCCGAAGCCGTCCTGCTCGGTCTGCTCGGCGGAGCCGTCGGGGTCGCCCTCGGCGCTGCCTCCACCGCCGTCTACGCCTATACCAAAGGCTGGGCGATTGTCATCCCCACCGAGGCCTGGGCGGGCGGCTTCGCCGCGTCCGTGATCATCGGCGCCGTCGCCGGGCTCATCCCCGCACTACGAGCCGCCCGCCTCTCACCTACCCAGGCCCTCTGGGCCGTCTGAGGCGGGACTCCAGCGTCTCAGGACAGGTCCCGGTCCTCCATCTCCCACGCGTGGTCGAGCATGTGCCAGGCGCAGCGACGGATCAGGAATTGGACCGTCCACCACGACCCCGCCGCGGTCCCGCGGGCGTTGGTCTCGCGAATCGCCGCACAAAACGCGTCACGATGAGCCCGCAGCTCGTCGGGGTCCCGCCAGGCGTCGGGCGACGAGCGCACGCCGACCTTCTTCGCAAACTCCCCGATCTCGGAGCCGTTGACGTGCTGGATGATTGCGTCCCGATCGCGTCCCCCGCCGCGCGGACCCTTTCGCAGCTCATGCGACACGCGCGCAGCGACATCATCGAAGAAAGTCCACGCGGCCCGGAGCAGGGCGACCTTTCGTTCGCACCCCGCCTCGGTCATCTGATCCTGCTCTGGCCCGGCCGCCCGGCCGGAGAGGCCGTAGAAGTCCGTCATACCGATGCCTTCGAGCCGCTCGACGACGGCCAGCTTGCCCGCCGCGCCAAACGCGGCGGAGAGTCCGGCAAGCTTCGCCACCTTCGCGAAGCGGGGTCGGTAGGATTCCAGCACGTGGAGGGCATCTTCCTCGCTCTTGCCGCTTCGGTCCCAGCCGGACCAGTCGAATGCGCACGCGACCGTCCGCTTCTTCTTACCCCGCTCGACCATCACGCGAACCGCATGGTCCATCGGCGCCATCCTAGCTCGGATGCGAGGTTCTCCAATACAATGCCTGCCTAGCCATGGGGCGATTTTTGATCAAGGAACTCGGCAGAGGGACATGGCCTGACTTTGTGCGAATTATGGAAAAGCACAATGGCGTATGGGGTGGCTGCTGGTGCGTTGCCTTCCACCTCAAGCCCGGTGCATCGGATAGCGAGACCGGGCCGCGCAGGGCATACAAGGAGAGACTTGTTCGAGCGAACAAATCCCATGCGGCCCTCGTCTACGACGGCGCGGACGTTGTTGGATGGTGTCAATTCGGACCGCCTACCGAGCTCCCGGGCCGAATGGGACGCCTCGCCAAGGTGGGTGCGGCTTCGCCCGACTGGAGGATCACGTGTTTTTTCGTCGACCGCGACCGGAGGAAACAGGGAGTCGCGGAAGCAGCCCTGGCAGGCGCACTTCGCATCATCGCCGCCAACGGCGGCGGGACGGTCGACGGTTATCCCATCGCCACCCGCGGGAAACCTTACTCGAGTTCATTCCTGTTCGGTGGTACTGACTCGATGTTCGCTGAGCTCGGATTTCGTCCGCTCGGTTCTCTCGGTACCAGTAAGGTGGTGATGCGAAGAGTGGTTCGCAGTAGGGCTTCTGCATAGCGCAACCCCGGCGGATAATTGGGCTGTGGAGCCACGCGAGATCGTTGCCCAACTCTGGAGCCGGATCCAGGCGCGAGACTGGGACGCAGTCGGAGAGCTGCTGGCCGAGGACTTCGTCCTGGAATGGCCCAACGCTCAGGTACGGATTCGCGGCCGGACGAACTTCGTCGAGATTCAATCGGAGCTACCCGGAGGGCTGGTCGATCGAGGTCCTTCAAATCATCGCAGCGGGGAACATCGCTGTCTCAGAGGTGCGGGTCCCGCACCCCACCGTCGGCCCGCACTACGCTCTCTCGTTCCTCGAAGCCGCAGGCGGAAAATTGGTGCGCGGGCGTGAGTACTGGGTTGAGGAGCGCTACGAGAAGCCGGCTCCGGACCGCGCCCGCTGGTTCGAGTCGGTCTGATGGGGCGTGGGCGGAAGCTCACGCTGTCGCCCGCACCGGCTGGTGGGGTGACGAGATCGATGCCAACGCCTAGACCCTGGCTGCAGACGGATCCTGCGATCGCTTGCATCTGCATCGGCTGCCCTGCCTTGGCGGCCTGGATTCCGACCTAAGCCGCGCCATGGCCGACCGCGTCAAGCGAGCGGCTTTCCGCTAGTCGCCTGTGTCCACCGATCGTGGTACTCGATGATCGGCCACACCTCCAGCGACGGCTCATCACGGCCCGACCCGCCGACGTGGCGCGCCGTCGCGTAGCGCCAGGTGCGATCGACGTAGCGCTGGACGTCGGCCCGCGCAACGCCCTGGCCCGGCTCGATCTCGCGCGGTCGATAGCCAGCGCGCCAGATAGGTGCGGAAGCGAAGCTGCTCATGGCGCCCGAGCGCATCCTCGATCTGGCGAGGCAGCTCGGACACCGATGGGTCTTCGCCATCGTCGCTCGTATCGATGTCCACGAAGAGCACGCGAGCGGTATTCAGTACGAGCGCGCCGTATCCGTTAACCGTAATCCGTGCGGGCGTCCCCGCCGCCTCGTCGAGCGTTTCGACGAGCGGTTCGGTCTTCCGATTCGCGAGGTACGCGTAGCCGCCAAGATCCGCACTCGCTCCCGCGCGCGCCGTGTCGAGCGCAAGCTGCGCCTGCGCTTCGGCGAGCCGTTCGGCCTCGTCGTGAGAGCCGAAAGATACGCCGACACCGGAGCGGAAGATACGCCGACCCGTCGCCGGATCGGGCACAGATCGGGTACGGACGGCGCGGAAGGACGTCGCCGAACCGCCAGGCAAAAATCGGTCAGCCTCGCCGGGCAGTGGCGGCCCAGGCTCACGCCCGCCTTCGTCTCCGCGAAGGATCCGGCCAAGCCAGCTCACAAGGCGAGCGGCGGGAATAGATTGGTCAGGAGCGAGCCGGACATCGCTGGAACGAGGCCCAGTTTCGTCAGCAGGCGTAGTCGCGGTCGGTCGTGCTCGAGGGCGTCCACTGCACCAGCGAGACCGGGACGCCATTGAAGCTGCTGCGGGAGCAGTAGTTCGCCAGGCGCTTGCCGGAGCGCAGGCCGGTCGCATACCAGTCGGTGCTCACGCCGCTGACAGACCCACTCCCAACGATGGCCGTCCACTGCGAACTGGTCGAATAGAGCCCAACCGGCGAGGGCGAATCCAGGCGGAAGGTGTCGATCAAGCCCTGGATGGTGTACAGGTTCAGGCTGAGGTCGCTGCAGTTCGTAGATGGCTGCCCGCACCAGCTGTTCGATGTCTCAATGTCCAGCCACCAGGCTGCGGGGTTGTTGCTGATTCCGACGCTGGTCGCGTAGGCGAAGTCCTTCTCTGCTTCGCTGCAGCCCGCCGCCCAGGCCGCCTGCTCTGCCAATGTTCCGTACACATGTGCGGACTTACTGGCGCAGCCGGCCGTCGTGTGATTCGAGTCCGTGTAGGTCGGGTCGAAACCCGTGTTCACGTACAAACCCGCCGTCACCGTCGATGAGCCGCCATTCGCGTGGGCAAACTCGGAAGCGAGGCACGGATTCCCCGGATGCACCGACGAGATGAAGGGCCATCCAGAGTCGACACCGACGATACCGAAGCTCCCGTTCGGGTATGTCGTGCCGCACTGCAGGTACCCGATGTCATAGCCGGTCGAGCCACTCGTGTATGCAAAGGCGCTCGCCGTGCCGACCAGGTAGACGGCAGAGACGGCGACCACGAGAGCGACGGGAACACGGAGCAGCCTCCCCAAAGTAGCCCCACCTTACTCGGTGGCACCTCGGGGGCGCAAGGTGCGTGAGGGCGATGGCTGGGTTCAGAACTGGCCAGGGACGCAAGCACCAACGGCGCCGATGGTGATGTAGGTCTGGACATAGCCGTGCGGGGCAGGCGGAAGGCCGCCAACCTTGAAGCTCTGCAGCTTCGACGACGTCGACCACAGCCAGACTCGGGTGCCGTCGTTGTTGCCGAACCAAATGCCGCGAGCGTCGAAGCTGACCCCGCCCGGGTCGAAGCCCAGTGCGTCGCCAGCAGTGCCGGAGTAGATCACAGTCCGCTTGCCCGACTCGACAAGGAAGACGCTATAGCGCGTGCCGCGATCGCGGGAGCCAGACCTGAAAATCGCCCTCCCTGACGCGTCCCCGCCTAGATAGGCGTAGCTGCCGCCTCCAAACGTGGCGGAATTGAGGGAGGTGGGGTCGGCGTCATTCGGTGCCGGCGAGACACCTCTACCCCCCGGATCGACCCACCACAAACGACTGACCCCGCCGTTGAGTGGCACCGCTTGCGCGAGGATTCCAGAGGAATTCCAGCCGGTCACATCGATGCTCCCGGGATAGCTCCACACGCGGTGGTCGATCTTGCGCGCCGCGTCAACGACGTGCAGCTCAGAGGACGAGAAGCTGGAGAAGGTGGCGCCCTCCGGCAGCAGCTTTGTGTAAGCGTAGGAACGGCCGTCAGGCGAGATCGTCCGGCTGGACGCGGGGAGCCAGCGTTTCAGCTGGGCCGAGTACATGCGCTCACCCAACGGGTCGCTCCCGGGCAAGTCCTGGACAGTGGCGTTTGGGTCGACCCGGAAAGTGCCCGCAGGGATGTTCACGAAACCCAAGGTCGTGCTGATGGCCGGATTCTGGCCGGGGTTCTGGAACGTGCCGGTGACTTCGACAGGAAGCGCGCAGGGGGTCGAATCCGTCGTGGCCGTCGCCGGTGAGGTGACGACGTTCGGTGGGCCAACGCTCGGGTGATGCAGGGAGAACAGCAAAATGATTCCGCCAAACAAGATTGCCAGGGTCGCTGGCAACTGGGCCGCCAGCGCGAAGCGACCACACGATGGCGAATGGATCCGGCGCTCGATTGAGGGTGCGAGGTCGGGCACCTTGCCAATGGCCTCGTCAAGCGCTTTATGGATGCGGTTGCGCAAGAACGGCTCTGGGTTCATGGAGGAGCGACCCTCCCGTGGTTGTACCGGCCTGGAAAGAACTTGACTGTCGTTGGCTTTGATCAAGACAAGCATCCTCTCATCGCCGTAGCGTCCGGAGAAAGCTCACCGGTGACGCTTGAGATCTGGCAGGTGCCAGCAGCGAACCAGGGCCGGATGCTTTACTCGGGCACCGACTTACCGCGACCCATGGCCGACAGCCATGGCATCTGGTTTTCCGATCGGAAGGGAATTTGGCTCTATACGCCGACCGACGGTTTGCGAAGGGTATCGCCAATCACGGCAGATATCGCCGGCGCATGCCAGTAAGACACACGAAAACCAACCCCTTGGTGAAGGCGATGGCTGGGTCAACTGGTCAGGTCTGGCAACTTTGCTGTCTGAGGTTGGCATTGCGCTCGCCGATTCTCTTGATCGCATTTCCTTGGGCGCGACAGTCCGTTTGATCTGAGGCCGGGTAGGTGCCCAACCCCTCGCTCTGAAAACTACTTGAACAGAGCCGCCCACGTTGTGACCGGACCGACATACACGGCGCCTTGCTCCAAAAGCTCACGATAGCCGTCAACCGAGCCCCGCCGCGCGTCGCCTGCCACCGTCTGAACCTTGGCTGCTATGCGGTCCAACAGAGCCCTGAGATCAGCCAGATCAAACATCCGTGGGCCGAGAACGGGCCCCAGCTCAACAGCCGTTGCTGGTTCTGCCCATCGCTGGAGAACAACTGACTCCACCTCGCTATGGATATAGCCGCAGCAAACGAAGATCGAATTTGTCGCTCCAGAGAGACGGGCAACCTCGATTCCAGCCCAGGGCCGCAAAGCTCTGGTCCCGTCAAATCGCCGCCCGTACTCAGAGAAGAGGGGCGCGAATGAGTTGGTAACGGTCTCCGCCAAGGTCGGAATTGGAGTGCCAGATATCGACCGGATGCGACCAAACTCATCACGAGCGATCTTATTGAGCCGATCGTAGGCTTTCACTGACTCTGGGACGAGCGGCGGTCCACCCACCGGTTTCGGCTCGAACCACTCCACTACTGGGGCCTACTCAAGATCGACTCGAGGTCAGTCTCCACTCGAATCAATGATGCCGTAAGTTGAGCCTTCCACTTGAAGGCGATGGCTGGGCCAGGATTCGAACCTGGGATGGTGGATCCAAAGTCCGCCCTGATCGACCCCGCCGGCAGGAGCGCCGGGCTCGATAGGACGCCCTCGCCGGCTCGCCAACCGTATCGTCGCCTTCGTCACCGAGAGCTATGCGGACGACGACTCCACTAAGACCTTACGAGTAGCGCTAGCCGAAGGCGATGGCTGGGGCGACTGGTCGGGTCTGGCAACACTCTTGGCCGACTTCAACGAGATTTCGACCAAGCGTGGTCAGCTGGTAAGACTTATTCGGGAATGGGCGGCCCCAGCAACTCCAGGCCGTACTTCGGCGCAGCGGCAGGCCAGCGTCTGAACTCCTCCGGGGTGGGGGACGCCGGCAGGACGAGCTCATTCGCGGGAACCCCGACCTCCCGATAGAGGTGTTCAACCCCTCCGGGGGTACCCAACGCAAGGAATTTCGCTGGCGTCGTCCCACGGACACGGAACCGATGCGGGACGTCCTTAGGCAGGTAGACGAAGCTCCCGGCACCTAGCTCGAAGACTTTCTCCGCGGCCTGATAGGTCATTTCTCCCTCGAGCAGGTAGAAGGCTTCCGCCTCCGCGTGGTGTACGTGCAGCGGCGTCGCTCCGCCCGGCAAACTGACCACCTGCATCACGCTGAGCGGGCCGCCCGATTCCTCAACCGCGAGCTTAACCATAAAGAGCGAACCGACCGCCCAGATGGCTTCTCCGTCGTCGCTGTGACGTACGATCACCTGTCCTTTGGTCGCGACTTCTGCCATTGCTGCTCGGCTCCTTTGCAATTCGGTACAGTCCGACTCGGATTAATACTGTCATGCTAGGCTATTGATGTGCCTCGTGTCAAGTCACAACGGCGTTACGTTTCGGGAATCCGCCAGGATCAGGCCCGACGCACCCGCATTCGGATCCTCGATGCGGCGCATCGCGAGTTCAGCAAGAATGGGTACGCACGGACGACCATCGAGAGGATCGCCGCGGAGGCTGGGGTGGCGATTGACACGGTCTACGCGGTTTTTCGTTCCAAGCGAGCGGTTCTCTCGAGTTTGATGGAACGGCAGGTCGGGGGCGACGACCACGCCATCGCCATGTTGGACCGGCCGGAGCCTCAATCGGTGCGTCGTGAACCCAACCAGCGGCGCCAACTCGCCCGCTTCGTGGCGGGCGTGACGGATGCCATCGAGCGCTCTCGACCGATTGACGACATCATGCGCAGCGCTGCCGCGATCGACCCAGAGATCTCTACGCTCCGAGAAAATATCCAAGAGGAGCGGTTTCGCAACATGATGACCCTGGTGCGTTGGCTACGCGCGAATGCTCCACTGCGCGGTGAGCGCAGTGTGGAGGAAGCCGCCAGCATTGTCTGGACATTGACCAGCCCTGAGGTTCACCGCCTGCTCCGGGTCGAGCGAGGATGGTCGTCCGAGCGTTTCCGAGACTGGCTCGGCGACACACTGGCCCGAACGCTTCTAGGCTGAAAATGGCTGGGTCAACTGGTCAGGTTTGGCAACCCTGGGCCCTCGGCTCCGCGAATCACTGGACCGCCTGATTCAGCGCCCGATGGTTGCCCCCACAAGTCCCTACGCCACTCGAAAATCATCGGCTTAAGGGCCTTCGGTGGGCATCTGGTTTAGGTAGCTTTCCGCGTCTTTGCGGATCATCGGAGGCACCTTGGTGTTGCCCACCATCTCCGTAAGCAACGTCCGTCCTCGTTCACGGTCGCGACGAGCCACACCTTTACGCGGGTACAGCTTGACCAGCGGGTCTGGGTCCGAAACGCGGCGCTCAATCACACCGATCGAGTCCGCGTCGTCTCGCCATTGGAGGCCCGCGACGGCGTGGTACCGGAGCAGGCTGTCGCGATGTCCGGAATATCGGATTAGGATGTCGCGCGCCCTCGTGTCTTCAACGCCTTTCAGCATGCTGACGATCAGCAATGGATCTCGACCGAGATATCCTCGGGTCTCAACCCAGTCCAAGAATTCGTTCAGGAATTCACCACCGACGCCGGCGACAAGTATCCCCCAAGCATCTGCGGCGTCGTAACCTTCGACGGCCGGCGAGGGGGTTAGCGGAGCGACGTCTTTGTCGCGATTCCGGTAATAGAGATTAAGGACTCGATGAAGAGCCGGGCGACCGAAGGCAATGACGGAATTGAGATCGTCATCTCTCTGCGAATCGAGGAATTTTGAGATGGCGGTATCGAGGCTCGGCATAGCCGCTATCTTGCCTCAGAGCTGGTTTGGCCGGTCTAAGTCAGTCTTGGTTTGGGAATCATCGGCTGCTCGAGCCGGGCCGAGCGCCAGCTGCTTGAAGGCGATGGCTGGGTCAATTGGTCAGGTCTGGCAACTCTGCTGGCGGGTTTCCCGAGCTCTCTTGCCGCCGCGCTAGATCGTTTGCTCCGTCCAAACTCACCTAGACAGCGTCCCGACCGCTAGGGCGTGAGCGCAGAAACTCTGGCCGAAGCAGTGGCGCCTGCGCTGGATTTCGGAACATACCCGAGCAGAGCGCCCGGCGAAAGCCAGAAGGAAGGTCCGTTCGCCTCCGAGACGGTGCGTTTGTCCGCACTCTTGGCCGGCTGCATGTTCATTCTGTTCGGCGTGCTCATCCTCGGATCGGCAGTGTTCCCCAGCAGGCGAAGCAACGCGATCACTCCCGACACCAATAGAAAACGCGTGGGGGTCGGGGCCGTAGTTTCCGTAACGCGAACCAGAGCATCAGGGTCGTGGGCCCGGGAATTGCGCTCTCCCGATGAACTACCGCGCTAGGTACGCTTGCGCCATGACACCCGATTCGAATGCGACCTTGATAGTCCGATCATCACCCCGAGTCGTTGCACCGGACTGGCGGAATCGCATCCGGCAGGCTCCGGTAATTGTCTGGATCGCCGTAGCGTTCATCATCCTCTCAATTGTGTTACGCGGACCTGCGGCCTTCGCCGGCATTTTGATTGCGCTTGTGTTTGTCGGATTGGTTGGTGGTGCCGTCGGCGCGGCGAAAGCGCTGAACGCTCGGGTGATCATTACGCCGGACTACGTTGAATCTTGGGACGCGTTGAGGCGGTTGCAGCGATGCGACCGAGCGGTTCTCACGGCCTGGGTCTTGGGACGACGCGGCAGTCTCAGGAAGGTTTTCCTCGTTGACCGGGTTGGCAGAACCCGGATCACGCTGGCTTGGGACTCGTACTCGGACGCCCAACTTGACCAGATACGGGGAGCGCTGGGACTTCCAAACGCCGACAACTCAGCCTGAACCAGGGCGACCCGAGAGCGGCAGCAAACGGTAACGTCGGAAAAGCAAGCATCGTTCTGTCTGTCAGCTATAACTCAACGTCGACGCAATTCTGCCAACCATGTCCAGGCGGGCGGACTCCCGAGCCATGACCCGCCGCGCGGACGTGGTCTCGCTGGGACCTCCCAGCTCTTTGAGGATTAAAGGGCGATGAAAAACCAACCTACTCCTTAGAGAGTGAAGGCCTATGTACGAAACCGGGCTGAAACCGGTGTGGAGACAGGCCGCCGAAAAGCCTCGGAAGCCCGGCTTTTTGAGAGTGGGGAGGAGAGCAAACTGTCGGACGCGAGCGCCGGTGCCGGTCTCTTGAAGGAGCGTCCAAAAACGCAACGGGGCTCACCCTTTAAGCAGTAGGAGGATAACGAACGCGTCGGACTTGTTTTGAGCGGACAACGATCGCCAACGAAACCAAGACGAGTTCATGGCTCATGGGGTCCAGCTTGAAGACGAAGCCACGAGAGGCACTACTCCGCCCTCACCCTTTAAGAGATAGGGATGAAGAAACGAACTCACGCTTTAGCGAGTGAAGGCCAATGTATGAAATCGGGGCGGAAAACCGGCTTTTTAAAGATTAGAGGCGGAAAGCAGGGAAGGTCGGTCTGAAAACACGTTGTCCCAAAACGACCGTCCGCACCGGCCTTTTAAAGGGTGAGGCTCGAGACACCGACGCTGGCCTCACCTTTTAAAGAGTAGGGAGGGCGAAGGAACTCGATAAGACCCGTCTTGAACGAATGACATCGACCGACGGCGAATCAGGCCACGCGCTGCCTGATGTGGCCTCGGCCGAGGTCGAGTTCTCCAACGACAATTGGGACCCCGGCTCGTACCTCGACGCGGTGCGAAAGGACCTCGCTTCCGCTTTCGCTCCTGCCCCTTCGCTTCCGCCTGCGGTTCAGGGAACGAACCCCATCGCGAAGCCTCTACGAATTCAGGAAGCGCCCCGTTCAACCCCGGGACGGACACCCATACATGGTCGTCCCATCATTCTTCGCGATCTCCGCAAACACGCCAGTTCACTCCTCACCCAGGAAACCACCTCCCGGCTTTTACGCTCGCTCACCCAACGTGACCTGTCTATCCTCCAGGCTCTCCACGACTACCGCTACCTCAACACCCTGCAGATCCAGCAGCTCTTCTTTCACGGCATCCGCTCCACCCAAATGCGGTTGCAGTTCCTCTCCAATCACGGCCTCATTTACCGCTGGCAGATGATCGATCCTCCCGGTCTCACCCGCCGGCCTTCACTGCTTCTTCTGACTCCCCGCGGGGGGCGGCTGCTCGCCGAGTTTCGCGGGCATTCGCCCTGGTCCTACATCCGCCGCGCCGAGGATGCCCGGGACCACTGCTGGCACGTCACCCACGATCTCGAGGCCAATGGGTTCTTCGTGGATCTTGCCCTGGCCAGCCGATTGCACATGGACCAGGGATTGTGGCTGTGGATCGGCGAGGAGAGCTGCCGCAGCAGCCGGCGCGTCTGGGCGAAGCAACATCGACGACCGATCGCCACCCCCGACGGCGAAGGCTTTTACGTCACGCGTGGTCGTGTCGTGGCTTTCGACCTGGAATGGGATCGTGGAACAGAGTCCGTGAGCCGCCTACGGGCGAAGCTTCGGACCTACGTTGGCTTCTACAGGACACAAAAGGTGCCGATCGCGAGCAGTGCTGTTTGTTCTGCATCGCAGCAGCCGCGAGGAGTTGCTCCACCACGTCGCTCGCGAGCGCGTTGTTGTCGGGCCTGATTGCTGCCGGTTCTGGACCACCACGGTCGAGCGCATCGACCATGTCGGCCCGTTAGGCCCGCTCTGGGCAGCGGTCGGAAAATCCGACCCGGAGAAGGATGACGACGAGGAACTCGATGAGCCGAAGCCGGTCGACCTTAAACGCCTTCGTCGCCGACGCCTGACAGACCTGTCGGCACGAGAGACCTCACAGCGGACGATCGCTGACTGCATCGGCCGAGGCAGCTGGTGGGAGCGCAGGCCTGGAGGCGGAGAGGTGGCCTGACCCAGAAACGTGCGGGGAGGGGGCCAGAGTCAAGCCCCCTTCAGCACGACGTCAAGCAATCGGCCGAAGGGTCGGGCGATGCACCGACAACGCGTGTTGTTTGGGAGGCGGTCTATGGCCATCCGCTCTCCGACGAGGACCTGACGGAGGTTGAAGGCAATCTGTTTCGCTTGATCGACTTGCTCGCGAGCATCAGCGGCTCTATACTCGGGGCCCGCGAGTTGTCCACGAGCGACGGAGACGAGGCCGCGTGAAGGCGAAGCAGATCGAGCGAGACATCGAAACGACGCGCACCAAGAGCGTCATCATTCCGGCCTTTGCGTACGCGCGAGTCTCGTCCAAAGAGCAAGAGCGCGAAGGCTACTCGATCCCGGTCCAGTTGAAGCGAGTCCGCGAGTACGCGGAGCGCCACGGCTTTACCATCGTCGCCGAGTACGTTGACGTCGAGACCGCCAAGGAGCCCGGACGCCGTGAGTTCTCGAAGATGGTTGAAGCCGCGCGCCACGACACGACGGTCGGCGCCATCATCTGCGAGAAGGTCGATCGCCTCTGCCGCAACCTTCGGGATTATTTGACCATCGACGAGCTACCGGCGAAGACCCTGTTCTGGCAGCAGGACTTTCCAGACAATGCGGCAGGCAAGCTCTCATTCGGAATGATGGTGCTCCTGGCCAAGCATTACATCGACAACCTCTCGGACGAAGTCAAGAAGGGCATGGCCGAAAAGGTCCAGGAAGGCGGCTTTCCGCACCAGGCGCCCCTCGGCTACCGCAACGTCCGCGAAGGCGATCGACAGGTGATCGTCCTGGATCCGATCAAGGCGCCGATGGTCCGTCGCGCCTATGAGCTATATGCGACTCGCGCCTACTCGCTCAAGACGCTGCGGAAGAAGCTCCGCGATGAGGGCCTCGCCACCACGAAACAAGCAAAGCTCATCAGCCTCAGCCAACTGCAATGGCTGCTCAAGAATCCCTTCTACTACGGCGACTTTCGCTGGAAAGGACGAATGTGGGCCGGGAGCCATCCGCCGTTGGTGTCGCGCGAACTGTGGGACGCGGTCCAGGCGGCCTTCAGCGCCCATGAGAAGCCCGTCTACCAGAAACACGACTTCGCGTACAAGGGTCTGCTGATCTGCGGCTCCTGCGGCCGTCACCTCACCGCGGAGCTGAAGAAGAAGCGCTACGTCTACTACCACTGCGCCGGCGAGGAAGCCTGCCGCAAGACCTACATCCGGGAGGAGCAGCTGGACGAGCAAGTCCGTGCCCTGCTGGCCAGCATTGCCATCCCGGAGAACGTCAAGGCGTGGCTGCTGCAGGGCATCGCCAAGAGCCGCGAGGAGCAGCGCGCCTACCACCAGACGGTTGTCGAAGAAATCCGGACCGAAATCAAAGAGCAAGAGCTCCTCATGGATCGCCTCTACGACGATCGCCTTCATCGGCTGATCGCCGAAGACTTCTTCCGGCAGCGGTTCGACGTGCTCGAGGAGAAGCGCCGCGAGCTAACCCGCGACCTGGCCCGCCATCAGCACGCTGAAGGCGCCTACATGGAGGTCGGCAGCAAGCTCATCGAACTGATCGCGCAGGCTCCCCAAATATTCGAGCGGGCCGATCCGGAGCAACGGCGTGAGCTCGTGGGCTTGCTGACATCGAACCGCGTCCTCAAGGGCAGAACGCTGGAATTTGAATTGCGAAAACCCTTCGACGCACTCGTCACAGCGGCAAATAGTGAAAATGGCTGGGGCGGTAGGATTCGAACCTACGAATGGCGGATCCAAAGTCCGCTGCCTTACCACTTGGCGACGCCCCATTGGCACAGTCCGACCCAGTATAGGGTCGGTTTGACCTCAGGCTTGCGCGTTCAGCAGCGGGAGCACGAAGGAAAACGTCGAGCCCTTGCCCCACTCGCTTTCGACCAGCATGTGCCCGCCGTGCGCCGTGATGATCTCCTTCGTGATGAAGAGCCCCAGCCCCGAGCCCCCGATATTGATCGCTCGCTTGTCGAAGAGCCGACCGAATTTGCTGAAGAGTTTTGGCAGGTCCTCGTCGCGGATGCCGAGGCCTTCGTCATGCACGGAGACCTTGGCATGGCCCTCTTTGTCGGGGGCGGCGATCACCGCGATGTTGCCACCCCGCGGTGAGTACTTGACCGCGTTGTTCAGGAGATTGAGAAGCGCCTGTTCCAGCCGGCGCCGGTCGGCGCGGACCGTCAGGCCCGGTTCGAGGCGGACGCGCATCGGGTAACGCTTCGGATCCGCCGAGAAGTGATCCACGACGTCCTTGACGAATGGCCCCAGGTCGAGCGGCTCGAAGTGGTAACTGAACTGGTTGTTCTCGATCCGGTTGACCGCCGCAAAGTCCTGCACCAGGTCAGCCAGGCTGGCCGCGCTGCGGTGGATGCCGTCGACGAGCGCGATCCTGGTCTCCTGGTCGAGGCGATGCTGCTGGGTCAACAGGGTGTCTGCCTGGGTCTTGATGCTGGCGAGCGGCGTCTGCAGCTCATGGGCCACCATCGCGATGAAATCCGTCCGGACCTTGTCGATCTCCTGCAATCGCTGCGCACGCTCCTTTTCCAGCGACTCGCGGCGACGGGTCTCGTCGAGTTGGGTGGCCCGCTCGATCGCCGTCCGCAGCGCACGATCGAGGCGGGTGCGCACGTCACCCACGAGGAGCCCGGCGACCAGCGCGACGAAGAGGAAGAGGAAGACACGGCCGATGACGAACCCGGGTGGCGGTGAGACCGTCGCGAAGCTGGTCATGCCGCCGATGACAACGTAGAGCATCGCCACCACGGCCGCGGTGGCGAGCGCGCCCGGCAGGCCCAGGCGCACGGCCGACGCGATGATCAGGAGGTAGAAGAGGAGGGAGAAGTCCGTGTGGGCGCCGTACCCACCAGAAAAATAGAGGATGCTGGTGGCGACCAGGAGGTCCACCCCGGTGGTCAGGAAGCTGAACCACCGCCCGGGCCGGAAGCCCCGCACCAGCAACACCGAAACGACCAGGTTGACCAGGCCCCAGCTGAAGAGGACCAGGTCGACAATGAAGACCGAGTCGGCTGGGTTCCGGTTCCCGAAATGGTTGAGAATGACGGCGGCCGCGAGCACCACCCAGCGCCCCACCACGGTGATGCGCTCGGCACTCGCCATGACGGCGGTCTGGCTGTCCCGGATCACGGCCGAGTAGTCGGATGGGGTCGGTGTGGGTCGGCGCTAGCTCGGCCATATACCTATAACGTACCGCCGCGCCGCCTGCTTGTCAGATCGCCCCGCCCCGGGGCCCGGCTAGTAGGCGTGGTGGTGGGAAAAGATCCGGGCGACCGTGAGAATCAGGATCTTCAGGTCGAAGACGAGGGACCAGTTCTCGATGTAATAGAGGTCATAGATGGTCCGGTCGCCGATCGAAGTATCGCCCCGGAGGTCATTGAGCTGGGCCCAGCCGGTGACGCCCGGGCGGACCTGGTGGCGCTCGAGGTAGCGGGGAATCTCAGCCCCGAAGCGCTCGACGAAGAAGGGCCGCTCCGGCCGGGGACCGACGAGACTCATCTCCCCGCGCAGGATGTTGATCAGCTGGGGGATCTCGTCCAGGCTGAAGCGCCGCATCCAGCGACCGATCGCCGTGCGGCGGGTATCCTCGGGCGTGGCGAAGATGGGGCCGGTTTCCTCCTCCGCTCCGTGCACCATCGATCGGAACTTCAGGAGGGTAAAGAGCCGTCCACCCTGGCCAACGCGCTCCTGGCGATAGAGGACCGGTCCCTTTGATCCCGTCCTGATCAGAAGCGCAAGCAGCCCCCACAGCGGGCTCAGGACAACAAGAAGGATGGACCCGGCGACCAGGTCGAAGGCGCGCTTCGCGAGGAGTCCAAGGCCCTCCACCTGGCTCCGACGAATGCCGACCAGCGGGATGCCGTCGACGACATCGGCCTCCATTCGGGTCGTGATGATCTCGAAGAGATCGGGCAGCATGCGGAAGTCGACATTGAGGTCCTCACAGGTCTTGATCAGGTGCAGGAGCTGGCCGTGCGTCGCCCCCGGAATCGCCAGGAAGACCTGGTCGATGCGTTGGGCGGCGACCTGGGCGGGCAACTCCGAGACGCGGCCGACGACCAACGTGCCCGCGAAGCTCGTGCCGGGATCCATCCGATCGTCGAGCACGCCGCACACGGTGTAGCCGTATTGGGGAAACATCATCATGCGATGGATCAGCAGGTCACTGCCCGCCCCCGTGCCGACCACCAGGACGCGCTCGGTCCCGACGCCCTGGCGTTGCTGACGGATGAGCACCTGGCGGAGGATTACCCGGCCGAGCACCATCAGGATCAGCGCCGCCACCACGGTGTAGAGGAGCACGAGCCTGGCAAAGGAGAAGCCGCGATAGAGGGACATGAGCGCCAGGGTGACCGAGCCCGCCAGGATGCTGGCGCCGAAGACCGCGAAGGTCTCGTCGAGCAGCGGGCGCCCGCGCCGGATGCGATAGACGCCGTTAAAGGCAAAGGTGACCAGGAAAACCACGACCACCACGGGGGCAGCGACCAAATATGGGCCGAAGGCCGGCGGCTCGGTCCCAGGGATCGGAATCCGGTCAACGTGAAAGCGGTAGTCGTAGGCCAGGATGACCGCGGCGAAGACGGCGATTGCGTCGATGGCCATCCGGATCCTGGGCAGCCAGGCATTCCGCGATCGCATCAGGTCGCTTCGGCCTGCACCATCCCGCGGCGGCCGGCCCAGCTGAGTGCCAGGAGCGCCCAGAACTCCAGGCTCAAATCATTCTTCAGGTACGGGACATCGACGAGGCCGTGGACAAGGATTCCCACGAGGGCGAGCAGGACGCCCAGCTGGAGTGCGCACCACGGGGGAGATCCATCACGCCAGCCGCTCCACGCGGTCCGGACCGCCTGGACGAACAGCCAGGCGAAGGCGGCGAGGCCAAGCAGCCCCGTCTCCGTCCAGAAATTCAGCACGATGTTATGGGGATAGATCAGGTCCTCGGTATAGATGCCGTTGCGGTATGGCGCCACCGATTGTTTGAAGCCCGCCAGGCCGCCGCCGACCACCGGATGATCCCGCAGCATGCGCCAGGTCGCGCCCCACAGGCGCGTGCGCTCGACGAAGGAGTTGTTGGGGTCGGCGAGGTTGAACTCGTGGCTGAGACGGTTGGCGACCGGGGGGAGCAGCGCGGCCGCGGCCGCGGCGATCACCGTCCCCGTCGCCAGCCAGATCCGCTTTTTGTGGCTGAGCGCGAGCAGGATCGCGATCGCCAGCAGCGCCAGGTATCCACCCCGTGAAAAGCTCAGGAGACAGGCGATCAGGCCGATGACCAGGAAGACCGCGCTGCCCAGCCGGCTGAGGCGATCCTCGGCGTAGAGCAGTAGCGAGGCCGCCACCGCAATCAGCGGCACAACGAAGAGCGCGACCGCGTTGGCGGTCTGGTAGATGACCACCGGCGGCGCCACGGCGACGTTCAGGGTGTGGTGCCGCAGCGCCTGCAGGACGACGAACGCGTTGGGGACCGACACCATGACGCCCGACACCGCGAGCCCGGCCAGCATCAGGCGGGCCTGCCGCCAGCTGCGGATCACAGCGCTGGCCACGTAGAAGAATGCGATCGGCTCCAGGAAGTAGGCGCGATAGAGGCCAAGCCCGGCCCGCCGGTCGGGCGAGGCCAGCACCGAGATCGCTCCGGCCAGGATGAACAGGCCCGCCGGCAAGGTGAAGGCACTTCGCCACGAAGGCCAGCTGCGCTGACGCCAGGATTCCAGCGCAAAGACCCCCACCGTGAGCAGGATGCTGGTTTCGAGCAGGGTGGTCGGCAGCGGGCCATAGTGCCAGCGAATCGTGTAGGCGGGCAACAGCGCGCAGGTGACGGCCACCAGGGGGAGCGTGAACCGATAGAAGGCCGAACCGTCGGTGATCGGGGGAATGTCCGTATGTTACCGATCACTAGAATCGGTAGCTTGAGAATCGGCTTTGATGCTCGGCTGATCGGCGCCCTGGGCATCGGCCGCTATATCGCGGGATTGCTTCCCGCGCTCGCGGAGATCCTTGGTGATCGGCTGGTGGTCGTCGCCCGCCGCCCGGACGTGGCGATCGTTCGCGCGCTCACGGCCGGACGTGGCGGCCTGATTCCCTGCAGCGCCCACCCCTACCGGATGGCGGAGCAGTCGGCACTCCCGCTAAGCTGGCGCAGGCCAAGCTGGCGCTGGTGCACTTTCCCCACTACAACCTGCCGATCGCCTTCCCGGGCCGCTTCGTCACCACCATCCACGACCTCTTCTCCTTTCGCTTTCCCGACATCCACTCGGGCGTGATTCCGCGCACCGCCAACCACCTGCTGATCGCCAATGCCGTCTCTGGTGCCCGGGCGATCATCACCCCATCCCAGGCGACGACAGACGAGGTTGGCCGGCATGTTCCCCAGGGCGCGCCGGGATCCAGCCGATCGCCGAGGCCGCCGACGAACGCTTCAGCCCGTGCGGAACCCCGCGGCCGAGGCCTCGTGGCTGCAGTACTCGGGATCACGCCGCCCTACATGCTCTATCTTGGGCAATGGAAGACCTATAAGAATGTCCCTCTGCTGATCGAGGCCTTAGCGGATCCGCGCGAGACGGCCCGACTGCCAGCTGGTGATCGCCGGGGATGATCCCCGGCATCCCGAGGTGCCTGCCGCCGCGGCTGGCCTGCCCGCCGGCTCCGTGGTTTTACCGGGCCGGCTGCCGACGACGCCGTCCCCGAGCTGTACCGTGCCGCCGCGGCGGTTGTCCTGCCCTCGCGCGCCGAGGGCTTCGGCCTGCCGGTCATGGAGGCCATGGCCTGCGGCGTGCCGATCGTCTGCAGCGACATTCCAGTCTTGCGCGAAATCGCGGAGGGCGTGGCGGTCTTCTGTGATCCCGTGGATCCGGCGTCGTTCGCCCAGGGGATGCTGACGCATTGGGACGAAAGCCGGCCGACGGGCGTCGAAGCGGGGTCTGGCCCGAGCCGGGGAATACAGCTGGCGCAAGGCGGCGGAGCAAACGGTCGCGATCTACGAACGCGTCCTTGCCGGGTGAGCCAGCATCGGACGAGTCGCTCGCTCACGGCGTCATGCGCGGCCAGTCCTCGGCTGAGTCGCAGCGGGGCCAGCGTGACCGGTCCATGACGCCCCATGGCCCGGGCAATCAGGAGGTCGGCGAAGTGCGGGTTCTTCGGCAGCAGCGAGCCGTGCAGGTAGGTGCCGAAGACGTTACCCAGAGACCACCCCTTCCCCGCCGTCCTCGCCGTTGTTGCCGGCGCCGCGCAGCACCCGTGCCGAGCGGCTGCAAGCCCGGCTCCCAGGTAGGTCTTGCCGCTGTGGTTCTCGAAGCCGACCAGCGTGTGTCGGGTCGAGGCCAAGCTGCCCGGCATCGATCACGATGTTGCCGATGTTCCGGCGCGGGCCGGGCACGGTATGCAGATCGACAAGGTTGAGCCCGGGAAGCGTCTTGCCATGCCGCGGTGCACGTAGGAGCGGCCGAGCAGCTGGTAGCCGCCACAGACCGCGAGCACGACGGCGCCCCGCGGCGACCGCCTGCCGGACCGGCTCGGTCTTGAACTCGGCGGCGTCGTTGAAGACCAGCTCCTGGTCTCGGTCCTGGCCGCCTCCCCAGAAGATCAAATCGAACCGCGCACAGGTCGGCGACCGGGCCGCGGCCGATGGTCTCGACCACGCACCTCGATGCCGCGCCACTGGGCGCGTTTGGTCAGCGTCAGGATGTTGCCGCGGTCACCATAAATGTTCATCTCCTCGGCGTAGAGATGGGCGATTCGCAACGATGGCTGCGCCACATTGGGTATGGTACGGCGGGTGAGCCGCCTGCTCGTCTGTATTCCCACGTACAACGAGGCGGGCAACGTCCTGGCGCTCGTCGAACAGGTCCACGCGGCGCTCCCGGAGGCCGACGTGCTGGTGATCGACGACGCATCCCCGGACGGCACCGGTGACCTGGTCCGCGAGCGGATGTTGAAGGACGCGCAGCTGACGATCATGGCGCGACCGGGCAAGCTCGGCCTCGGCACCGCCTACATGGCGGGCTTCGCCTACGGGATGCAACACGGCTACACGGACGTCGTGACCATGGATTCCGATTTTTCCCACCCGCCGGAGCGGTTGCCCGCGCTGGTCGAGGCCGTGACCCAGGGCGGCGCCCATGTCGCCGTCGGCTCGCGATACGTGAAGGGCGGCGGCATCCGGGGGTGGGGCCCGGGCCGCCGGGTCCTGAGCGAAGGCGCCAACCTGGTCGCGCGCCAGGCGCTCAGGCTCCACACCCACGATTGCACCGGCGGGTTTCGCTGCTACGGGCTGCGCGCGATGCAGTTCATCGTGACCCAACCGCTCCGCTCGTCCGGATACTCCGCCCTGGTCGAGCTGCTGACCCGGTGCGAGCGGGCGGGCCTCGTCATCACGGAGGTGCCGATCACCTTCACCGATCGCGTGCATGGCCAGTCGAAGATCTCCCAGCAGGAAATCGTCCGGGCCATGATCACCGTCGCGCGCCTGGCCGGACGCCGCTCGTGAACCGCACGCGTTGGCTCCAGACGGCCGGGTTGCTCGTGTTCGGTCTGCTCATCCTTTACGGTCTCCTGCAACTCGTGCACCCGGCGCAGGTGGGGGCCGCGATGGTGCACGCATCTCCGCCGCTCCTGCTGCTCGGTATGGCCTCGTCCTTCGGCTTCATCCTGATCCGTAGCTGGCGCTGGCAGCTGATCCTGCAGGCCTCATCCCCCGGGACCCGGCTGGCCGATGCCACGGCCGTGACCGCAGTGGGCTTTGGCCTCAACGCGGTCTCGCCCTTCAAGCTGGGCGAGCTGCTGCGGATCGCGATGATCTCCCAGCGAGCGCACGTCGGGCTCGGCGAGGCCGGCGCCACGGTCGTCCTCGAGCGCGTGCTGGACGTGCTGACCCTGCTGGTGCTCGCCGTTGCCACGGCCGTCCTCACCGGCGGACCTTCGGCGAGCCTTGGGGTCTGGAGCGGCCTGGCCGTCCTCTCCGCGCTCTCCCTGCTGTTTGGATTCACGGCGTACTTCGCAACCGGACACGCCGACGCCACGTTGCGGATCGTCGCCACCTGCGCGCGGATCTTGCCCGCCCGCTTCCAGCCGCGGGTGACCGGGCTCGTCTCGTCGGTCTTGAAGGGATTCAACTTGCTTCGCTCGCCGCGCCGCTTCGCGCTCACCGGCCTGGTCAGCCTGGCCGTGTGGATCGTCCCCATCCTCGGGCTGGTTGCCTACGTGCGGTCGATCACTCCCCTGCTCAGCCTGAGCACGCTCTTCCTCGCCCTCACGCTCTTCACCATCACGCAAGCGATCAGCGTGACGCCCGCCTCGGTTGGCACCTTCGAGGGCCTTTTCGTGCTGGTCCTCGGAGCCTTCGGCGCCGGGCACGCGTCGACCTTCACCGCGGCGGCGCTGGTCGCCCACCTGGCTGGCACCGTGGCGCTGGTCTTAGCCGGCGCGGTTGGCGCCCTCTGGCTTCGCTTCCGTCCGGGAGGCCTGCCAGTAGGGCTTGAGCGCCCCATCGTGGGTGAGCACGGCACGTAGCTCGAGCATCGCCGTATAGGTCGGCAAGACAAAGAGCGTCTCCCCGAGCGGGCGTCGCCTCCGCTGCACGCTTCAGCGCCGCCGCCCAGCCGGTGACCACCTCGATGCGGTCCGCCGCGACCTCGGCATATTTCAGCCGCACCCGAAGGTCGAGCGCCCGGTCGCCGCTGACGACGACATGGCGGGCAGCTCCTGTGAGCTGCTCGAAGTCGACGTCCCAGATCCAGGAGACGTCCTGGCCGTCCGCGATGCGGTCGTTGAGCGCGATCAGGAATGACTGGGCGTGCCCGAATTCGATCGAGGTTCGAAGGACCTCGTTGAAGCCGGTCGGGTTCTTGGCCAATAAGAGGATGGCATCGCGCCCGTTGACCACGGCCTTCTCCATCCTGCCGAAGGCCGGCGTGAAATCTCGGAGGGCGGCGCCACTCCCGGCCAGGGACACCCCCATGGCGCGGGCCGCGGCCATCGCCATCACGACGTTGTAGGCGTTGTACAGCCCCGAAAGCGGGACCTCCACCGCCACCGTCTCTGTCCCGTCCGTAACCTGGAGTTGCATCCGCTCCATGCCGATGATGCGGACGGAGGTGGCACGGACCTCGGGCGCCGGACGCGTGAAGTCGCCGCGCGGGCAGCGGTAGCGGCCCACGTGGCCGAAATACACGCCCTCGAAGATGAACGCACTGCCGCATCGCGGACAGAACTTGGCATCGGCGCCGTGACTGAGCTCCGGCCGAAGCAGCGACGCATCATCGAGGCCGGCGTAGACCACACGAGGGAGGTCGTCGCCGAGCGCGGCCACCATCGGGTCGTCGCTGTTGAGGACCGCCGTCGTCCCTTCCGGCCCCTGCATCAGCGCGCGGCGGATGTGCCCGGCGGTCGTCTCCAACTCGCCGTATCGGTCGAGCTGGTCACGGAAGAGGTTGGTGACGACGATCGCGCGCGGGGACACCTCGGTCGACGAGCCGCGGCAGGGCCGCTTCATCGATTTCGAACAGCCCGACGCTCGCCGGGGTCCGCCCATTGAATGCGGTTCGATTGATCACCGCCGCGGTGACCCCGAAGATCAGGTTGGCGCCGGCCTGGTTCGCCACCGGCTGCTGCCCGTTCGCCTCCAGGATGTGCCGCAGCAGCGCCGCCGTGGTGGTCTTGCCATTGGTCCCGGTGACGACGACGCTTCCATTGGGGAGTCCACGGACCAGCCGGGTCAGAATGCGCGGATCGATCCAACGAGCGACGTCGCCCGGCAGCGTGGTCCCGCCGCCCTGACGAAGCCCGCGGCTCAAGGCCGCGGTCGCCTTGCCCGCCCAGAGCGCGGCCCGTCCGCGCGCGCCGAGGGTCCCGGCCATCAGCGCCAGGCCGGCACCGGCCGGCACAACCAGGCCGTCGCCCCGGTCTGCTGCACGGCGTGAAGGCCGGCGCGGGCCGCCTCGTCGCCTGGAAAGGCGGCAAAGAAGGCCGCGCCGCTGCCCGACATGCGCAGCCCCGGCAGGCTCGCGACCAGGGGCTCAATCGCCCGATCGAGCGCGGGAAAGAGCCGACGCGCCGTGGCTTCGAGGTCATTCCCAAAGGCGTCCGGGTCGATCCCGTCCGCCGAGCGCAGGCGTTCGACCAGGGCCGGTGTCCGGTGCGCGGTCGGTGCGCCACCGTCGACCGCCTCGTAGACCGCCCGGGTGGGGACCTCGACCGGCGGACACACGACGACGAATCGCCAGGATGCCGGCAGGCTCGGGCAGCGACTCGACCGTCGAGCCGAGCCCGGTGGCGCGCGCCGTCCCTCCCGAGAGAAAGAACGGCACGTCCTGTCCGACGGCGGTGGCGAGCTCGACCAGGGCGTCCTGTTTGATCGGCAGCTGGTACAGCTGCACCGCGGCCAGCAGGAAGGCGGCGGCATCGGCACTCCCACCCCCCAATCCCGCGAACATCGGAATCCGCTTGAAGAGCCGGATGGTGAAGGGCAGCGCGCGTCCGACATGGCCTTCGAGCTCGCGGGCGGCCTTGAGGACGAGGTTTTCCCCACTGATCGCCGGCCCGACGACGTCAAAGACCCGGCAGTCGGTTCGCTCCACGCTGATCACGTCATGCAAGGAGATCGTCTGCATCACGGAGTCGATCTCGTGGTAGCCGTTGGCGCGTCGCCCGGTGACGTCAAGCGTCAGGTTCAGCTTGGCATAGGCGGGAAGGATCAGCCCCACTGGCCCAGTCAGTTTAGACGCGGGATCGGTCGCGCCGGATGACCGACAGCACCACCGAAAGCTCCTCGCTCCGCAGCAGCCGCTCCACACCCACGTAGGTGATGGCGCCGAGGACGACCGCGACCACGAGCGCCGCGACCTGGCGAATGCCGTTGTGCAGGGATGAGCCGACCAGGATCAGCACCGCAAGGTAGACGACGGCGCCCATCGGCACGACACCGATCAACGCCCGGCGCGCGGTGGCGAGGATCTGCGCACCCTCGAGGCCGCCCAACCGCCGCCGTAAGGCCACCCCGAGCAGGATTGCGTTGAGCGTCGCGGCGATGGAGGTGCCAAGGGCCAGGCCGCCCTGGGCCAGCAGATGGACCAGGATGACGTTCGTGCCGAGGTTGACGACGATGACGGTCAGCGAAATCTTTAACGGCGTCATCACGTCCTGCAGCGCATAGAAGACACGCACCAGGAGCGCCGTCGCCGCCTGCGCCGCGAGGCCGAGGCTGAAGAAGACCAGGGCGTAGGCCGTCTGCCGGACCGAGTCCTCGCCGAACGGCCCGCGCTCGAAGAGCACGACGATGATGGGAGTGCTCAGCAGCGCCAGCCCGACCGACGCCGGCACGAGCACGAAGACGTTCAGCCGCAAGGCGAGCGCGGTGCGATGGCGGATCGACTCGAGCGCCCCGATCGCAGCGTCGCGGGCCAGGAACGGGAAGAGCACGAACGCGAGCGCCTGCGAGAAGGTCCCCAGCGGCAGCTGCGCGGTGGTATCCGCGTAGCGGAGCGCCGCGACCCGTCCCTGTGGCAGCGAGGTGCCGAGGATGGTATCGACGAAGACGTTGACCTGCGCCGCGGCCAGGCCGAGCGCGATCGGAAACATCAGCCGGCCGACTTTCCTGACGCCCGGATCGTTCCAGCCGAACGGCCAGCGTCGGGCGCCAGCCCGTTCGCCAGAGTGCCGGCAATTGGACGCCGACGTGCAGCATGGCGCCGGCGACCACCCCGATGGCCAGCGCGGTGACCCCGAAGTGCGGCGCGAAGGCGGCGGCCGCCACGATGATGGCGCCGTTGTAGAAGAGGGGCGCCAGCGCCTGGGCGAGAAACCGCCGATAGGAGGTGAGGATGCCGATCACCAGCCCACCGGCACCGAGAAAGATCGGCTGCAAGAGAAGGATGCGGGTCAGGCTGACGATCAGCTCGTGGTCCTGGTAGGCTGTAGCCGAAGGCGATCAGCGATACGTAGAACGGCGCGACCACGAAGAGCAGCGCCGCCCCGCCGGTGAGGATCAGCAGCCCGGCATTGAGCACCCGTTGGGCGACCTCCCGCGCGCGCTGACGGTCGTTAAGTGCCAGGAACTCGGAGAGCACCGGAATGAAGGCCGAGCTGATCGCCCCGGCCAGCAGCAAGTTGAAGAGGAGGTCCGGCACGCCGAAGGCGACCCGGTAGTCGTCCAGCACGTGCTTGGTCCCGAAGGTATTGGCGATCACCAGCTCGCGGACCGCGCCAAGGATTCGGCTCAGTCCGTAGGCGACCAGGATCAGGGTCGCGGCGGACGCGATGCGCCGCCGCTCGCTCGACATCCTGACGCATTCTAGTTGGCGCCTGTATAATCAGCGCTCGCATGGCGAATACCCAGTCGGCCAAGAAGCGCGTCCGCGCCTCGATCCGCAAGCGTGACCGCAATCGCTCGACGCGGTCGGCGGCGAAGACGCTGGTGGCGCGTGCCAGGCGACCCGCCGACTCGAGCGCGGTCAGCCTGACGAGCGAGGACGTGCGCCGGGCCATCAGCGCGCTCGACAAGGCCGCCGAAAAGGGGATCCTCCATCGCAACAACGCCGCCCGCCGCAAGGGCCGCCTGATGAGTGCGCTGGCAAAGCTCAGCGCCGACAAGCCGGCGGCGGCGAAGACCGGCGCGAAGGGTGCGAGCTCGGCGAGGGGCGCCTCCAGGGTGTCCACTCCCGGAAAGACCACGGCAAAGGCCGCCAAGCCGGCGAAGGCCAAAGCCTAAGAGGCCAGTCTCCCCTATCGTTTGCCGCGCGAGGCTGCACCCGACTGGTGCAGAATAGGGCGGGATGAGGAGGGGGCCGCGCACTCGCGATTCAGGTCAGCGTTCTTCTGCTGCTCGTCACGATCTCCGGGGTCGTGGTCTTACGACAGCCACGCACGACTGCATCGACTGGCGGCGTCGCCGCGTCGGTAAAGCCCTCGAGTCCCCAGCCGGCCCGACCGTCAGCGCCGACCGGCAGCCCGAGCCAACCACCGGCGGTTCAATCGACACAGGCCGCCCAGCGCAATGCCGTGGCCGATCGCGGCCGCCCGCACCCCGAGTACGCGCGGCGACGGCCCGCATCTCGATCCCACGCATCAGCATCCGCAATGCGCCGGTCTACGATCGCGGCACCGACGCCAAAGGGGTGATGCTGATCGCACCGGGCTATGCGGTCACGCATTACATGCGCTTCCGCACCGATTCGGGACCGGCAACGCCGTGCTCTACGGCCACGACGATATCCAGGGCAACATCTTCGGCCGGCTGTACGACCTGGCACCGGGGGACATCGTCCAGGTAGTCGTCGGCCGGCGAGACCCAGGTCTACCGGGTCACCGGCCACCAGATCGTCGCCCCCACCGCGGTCAGCGTCCTCGCGCCAACCTCGGATACCCGGCTGACGATCATCACCTGCTGGCCATTTAACGTCGATACGAAACGCTGGATCGTGACGGCCGATCCGATCGTCCTAAGTTGGCTCACTTTTCGTACACAAACCGCCACGCTCCGTCGTACCAGGCGCTCGTCCAGAAGCTAAGACTTGACTAGGCGTGTCACACGGCTACAGTGGTGCGCGGTAGTTTGAACGCGCACCCATATGTCGTGCGCGCAGAGAGAGGGACGGCATGGGGCGGCACAATGGGTCTCGTTCGTGCGTGTTGCGTTTGAGCGCGGCTCGGCCATGGCGGCATCGGGGTTCGGCGCTGGTGAGCACGGTGGGCGCCGGCGCAGCTGTGAGAACGATAACGGTGTGCCGGGCAACGGTGACGCCGATCGGCGAGATCAACGAGGGCGAGCAGCCTGACCAGTCAACTGGTGGCGAAAGTTTATCGACTGCAGGGAATCCGAGCCTGCACCACCAGTCCTACGACGCGCTATTCGACCTGCGAGCGGCGGCGACGCTCGATATACGCGCGACGATCGACTGGCTGCGGCAACGGACGGAGGTCCCGACGGCGGGCGTCTGCCTGCTCGTCGTTCTCAACCGGTACCTGGGAGTCCAGCGGCGCCTACACCTACAAGGATTCCGGGACCTACACCGTCTAAGGTGACGGTAACCGACAACGACCGAGGCACACGAGCGCCAACCCCGGCACGACCGACACGGCCGACGTCAGCGACTCGGTCCCTGAGCAGTCGTGCCGGCGCCAGCGTCACCGCCACCGAAGGCGCGACCGGTCAGGGCGTCAGCGCCGCCTTCTGGGATAGCAATCCCGCCTATCGATGCGCAGAGTCCAGGGTCGATCCCGGGCCTCACCGCTACGATCGACTGGGGCGACGGGACAATGTCGGCTGCGGACAGACGATCGAATGGCCCGATTCGAGCGACGCCAACGTGCTGGTAGCCGGCAGCCACGTCTATGACGCCAACACGCCGCCGACCGTCCTACACCGTCAAAGTGACACTGCACGACGACGGTGGCCCACGGACGGTCGACAAGGACGATTAAAGCACCATGGCGGACGCCGCCCTCACCGCGCGAGCGCCGCCAAAAGCGTCGTCGGCCCGGCGCGCCAGTCGTCGAGCCCGGTCGTGGCCAGCTTCACGGATGCCGCCGGAGCCCAGGCCAAGGCGGCCGATTTCACCGCCACGCATCAACTGGGGTGACAACCAGCGTCAGCCGGGCACGGTGACGCAGACGGCCGCCGGCGCCTTCAACGTCAGCGGGACCCACACCTACGCCAGCGGCCGGCAATCGGACGCTGACGATCAGCGTCACGGACGAGGAAGGGCAGACGCTCTCGCATGACCGCGACCGCGACGGTCGGCGCGGCCCCGCCCGTACTGCCGTTGACCGGCCAGGCGAAGACGCATCGCCCGTCTGTTCGTCGATGCTACTGCTGCCCTGGGCCTGGCGCTCGCTGACCTTACCGGGCGGTGTCGGCCGCGTCGTCCGCCGTCCGGATCAGCCGCCTAACAGTCGCGCGGAAAGGCCACTCCCTTGCGGGAGTGGCCTTTCTTCTTAGCTCGAGCGTGCTCAGCACCTGTTGCAGGACGAAGCCCTCGACCGCGAGCCGAGCGTCCAGCTCGCCCAGCTTGATCTGCTCCTCGATCAGGAGCAACTGGTGGAACCCGCGGTCGAGCTCGGCAGCGGTGTAATCCGCCGCATGGCGGAATGCCTTCTCGACGACAAAGGGATGATCGGTCAGGCGCGCCTGCAGGTCGGCCACACTGCCGCCGCGATCGCGGACCGCGCGCGCCTGCATCAGCCGGCGCCAGTGACTGACCAGCGTGTAGAGCAGCCAGGTGGGCTCACGCCCGGCGTCGAGCAGCGACTGTAAGACCCCGGCCACCTCACCGGGCCGGCCGGTCGACAGCGCATCAGTCAGGGCAAAGATCTCTTCTTCCCGCGTGTCGCTGACGAGCGCGCGGACCGCCTCTTCGTCGATGCGGGTCGCCGGGGACGAGTAGAGGGCAAGCTTGGCGATCTCCTGGTCGAGTAAGCGGAGATCCGGCTGCGCCCGTTCCAGCAGCAGGCGTACCGCCGCCGGCGTGATCGTGAGGCCGCGCTCCTCGGCGAGCTTGCGAACCCACCCGGCCCGGTCGGGGCGCCGGGGCGGTTCGAACTTCTGGATCCGGGCGCGTTTATCCCGTTCCATCACGCCGATCGCCTTGAAGATGGCGTTGCCGGGCGCGATCGGCGCGTGCGCAATCAACACGAGGTGGGTCGAGTCGGTCACCAGGCTCAGGTAACCGGCGGCGCGCTCGGCGCCCGACCCCTTGTCGCGTTTCCCCGCCAGCAGGCCCCAGTCGCGCAGCACGAGCACCCGCACGGCATCGAGAAACGGCAGCGTCGAGGCTTTCTCTCCGAAGGCGTCCGCCGTGAGGGTGTCCGCCTGCAGATCTTCATAGTTGAATTCGAGTGTCAGGCCCGCCCGCAACGGGTCGAGCAGGCTGCGGGCCGCCCGATCAACGAGGTAGCCTTCCGCGCCGTGGATCAGCGTGATCATCCTCGCGTCTCGATAGCCCGGAGCTTGCTGATGATCGGCTGCTCGGCGGGATCCGGCTGGGCCTCGAGCCAGGCATCACAGATCTCGCGCGCGACTGAGTCGGAGGTCGAGCGGAGGCTCATCACCAGCACGTTGGCATCGTTCCATTTGCGCGCGCCGCGGGCCGTCTCCGCATCGTGGCAGAGCGCCGCGCGGATGCCCGCGACTTTGTTGGCGGCGATCGAGACGCCGGTGCCTGTCCAGCAGAACAGCACGCCCTGGTCGACGATACCCGCTGCCACCCGTTCGCCGACCGCGCGGCCGACGTCGGCCCAATCCATCGCGTTGCCGCCCAGCGGTCCGAAGCGTTCGACCTCGATGCCTTTGTTCTGGAGGTACTCGGCGACGACGTCGGTCACGCGCGACCGTTCGTCAGTCCCAACGGCGATTTTCACTGGAACAAATTGTAGGTCGGCTCGTCTAAGGTCTAAGCGATGGCGACCCCACGGCGAGATTTCTGGCGCGTGGTCTCGGTCGCCCGCATGCAGATTCCAACCCGGGCGCTGCTGATCGCCGTCGTGGTCCTCGCGATGCTGCTGGCGGCCGCGCTCGTGGTGGAGGGCCGATCATCGGTGGTGCGCGACCTGCCGCCGGCCACGGCCTCGATTCCAGCGCAGGCCGTCGGCAACGGCCAGTATCGGTTCGTTCCGCACTCGGCGCACGTCACGCCCGGCGTGCGCTATCGCTTCCAGCTCTACACCCATTGCGGCCTGGACTACCCGGTGGCGGTCGACTTCGACGGCAGCTACTGGGATCCGGCCGGGACGGCGTCAGACGGCAACGGCAATCCGCCGCCCGGTTATGGCAACCCCTTCGACAACGGCATCATGACGCTGATCTCCCCCACCAGCGCCCGCTACCAGAGTCCGAACGGGATGGTGATGAATTTCACCCGGCATCCTGGATCGCGGATCAGCGGGCTTTGCGGTTAGCCGCCAATCTGGCTCATCGTCTTGCCCGGCCGCACGAAATCAGCCTGGCCGATTTTGTGCCCCTCTTCTTTTTGCCAGACCGCGGCCCGAACGAACTCGCGAATCGCTTCGTCTGACGCACCGGCCCGCAGCAACGCCCTGACATCGTGTTCACGCAGGGAAAACAGGCACGTCCGCAGATGGCCTTCAGCGGTGAGACGGATCCGGTTGCAGACCTTGCAGAAGGCGTCGCTCACCGAAGGGATCACACCGATGCCGCCCGGCGCGCCGTCGCTGAAACGAAACCGGTTTGCCGGAGCCGGCCGCTCGTTGGACACCGGCTCGATGGGAAACTCGCGATCGATGGTCTCGATGATCTCGCGACTCGCCACCACCGTCTCGGGCGTCCAGATCCCGTCGGCATCGAGCGGCATGAACTCGATGAATCGGACTTCGTAGCCGTCGCGCCGGGCCAGTCGCGCGAAATCGAGGACCTCGTCATCGTTCTGGCCTCGCATGACGACGACATTGAGCTTGATGCGGGTGAAGCCCGCCTCGCTCGCCGCACGAATCCCCGCCAGCACCCGGTCGAGCGCGTCGCGCCGCGCCAGATTACGAAACCGTTCCCGCTGGAGCGTGTCGAGGCTGATATTCAGCCGCGAGAGGCCCGCCTCCTTCAGCGCCTTCGCTTTCTCCTTGAGCAGGATGCCGTTCGTCGTCATCGCGATGTCGAGCCCGTCATCGAGGGCCGCGATCATCCCGGTGAGGTCTTCGATGCCCTTGCGGACCAGCGGTTCGCCGCCGGTGAGGCGGATCGTCCTGACGCCGCAATCCCGGACGAGGATGCGTGTGACCCGGGTAATCTCCTCGAAGGACAGGACCTCGTCGCGCGCGATCCAGGGGAGACCCGCCGCCGGCATGCAATAGATGCAGCGGAAGTTGCAGCGGTCCGTCACCGAGATCCGCAGGTCGTCGGCCACGCGCCCGAAGGTGTCCTTCAGCACGACGGCAGGTTTGGTCAGCAGGGGCATGAATTTAGTATATGGGTCATGCCCCTGGGCGTCATGCCACCGTTCAGTCCCATGGAAGCGAAGGTCCAGTCGGAGCTTCCCAGGGGCGACCTCTGGCAATACGAGCCGAAGTGGGATGGCTTCCGCGCGGTCGCCTTCAGGGACGGCGACGAGGTGATCGTGCACAGCCGCAACCAGAAGGTCCTGACCCGCTACTTTCCTGAACTCGTCCCGGCGATTCAATCGATCAAGCCGAAACGCATCGTCCTCGACGGCGAGATCGTGGTCTTCACCGGGGCGGGCACGGATTTCGATGCGATGACGAACCGGATCCACCCGGCCGCGTCGCGCGTCAAGATGCTCTCCGAGACGCAGCCGGCCTCCTACATCGCGTTTGACCTGCTGGCCGACGGGGACGAGAGCCTGCTCGAGGTCCCCCTCCGGGAGCGCCGCCGCCGGCTCGAGAAGCTGCTGGGACCGCGCCCGGGGTCGATTTTTCTCAGCCCTGCGACGACCGATCGCGAGGTGGCGCTGAACTGGCTCAAGGAGTACCGCGGCACCGGGCTCGACGGCATCGTCGCCAAGCGGCTCGATGATGTCTATCACCCGGACAAGCGGGCGATGATCAAGGTGAAGGAGCAGCGGACGGCGGACTGTGTCGTGGGAGGCTTCCGGTGGGGCAACGACGGCAAGCGGGTCGGCTCCCTGTTGCTCGGGGTCTATCGCGGCAAGACGCTGGAGTACATCGGGCATACGTCCGGCTTCGACGATGCGCAACGCCGTGAGCTGGTCCCGATGCTGGAGCCGCTGCGGGGCGGGACCAGCTTCGAGGGCGGGCGTGCCCCCGGCGGCCCGAGCCGCTGGTCGGGGGACCGCGACCTGGGCTGGGAACCACTGCGACCGGAACTGGTCTGCGAGGTGGCCTTCGACCGGCTGGAGAACGATCGGTTTCGCCATGGGGTCGGCTTCGTCCGCTGGCGGCCGGACAAGCCGCCGAAGTCCTGCACCCTGGCGCAACTCAAGGCGGAGGCCGCCGCCGAGCTGAAGTCGCTATTCGCCTGAGGTCGGCGCCGGATTTCCTGACCGGGCTGCCGACCCGCGCTTACGGCTTGGCCTCGCGCTCCTGCTTGGCCTCGCGCTCCTGCTTGGCCTCGTACTCGCCCGAGACCTCTCGGTCGAGCTCCGTCAGGACGCCCTTGGCCTTCTGGGGTAGCGGCTTGTCCTCGGTGTCGTTCGCCACTTTCTCTGTCAGATCCTCCGGCTCGAGCGGCGGGTCGGGCGTGGGGCCGCCGGCGATCGACGACGCTTCAGGCTCAGCCATATCAATCTCCTCCTGGGTACTTGTTAGCGCAAATATCAATTTATAGTATACTCGAGGACTTACAAATAATCCTTGAAGCAGTTCCAGGAGGTGGAGCACGTGAAGGTAAGGGACGCGATGGCCAAAACCATCGTCTCGGGGTCGAAGGGCGACCGACTGATCGACGTCGCTCGCAAGATGAAGGACCAGGACGCCGGGTTCCTTCCGATCGTCGAGGGTAGCAAGCTCATCGGCGTGGTGACGGACCGGGATATCGTGGTTCGCTGTGTCGCGGAAGGCCACGACCTGCGCAACGAGACCGCGGAGCACGTGATGAGCAAGGGCGTGACCACCGTCGCGCCGGACGATGACCTGGCGGAAGCCGGGCGCAAGATGGAGAACGAGGAGATCCGCCGGCTGGCCGTGGTCGAAAAAGGCTCGCTGGTCGGCGTTCTCAGCCACGGAAATATCGTGCAAGCCGGCAGCGATCGGCTTGGCGAGCAAGTAAGCAAGGGGGTCACCAAGGGTGCCTAAAGTACAAACGCCTGAAATCAAGATGCCGGACGTCAAGCTGCCGACCGTCAAATTGCCGGACAAGATCGCGGATGTGAAGATCCCAGACCTGAAGCTGGGCGACCTGAAACTCCCGCGTCTCTCGTTCGAGTCGAGCAACGCGATCAAGCAGGCGAAGAAGCGCCTGCCCGGGCAGCAAAACCGGCCGAGCCTCGTGTCGATCGTCGCCGGGGCCATCGCCGGTGCGGCGCTCTTCTACTTCCTCGATCCGGAGCGTGGCGCGACACGCCGTGCGCAGGCGGCGTCCCAGATCTCGGCGACGGTTCGCCGCCTCGGCGGCAACCTGAGCCAGATCGGAAACCGCGCCAGCTCCAATGCCAACGGCTTCTCGCAAAAGATGATCCACCTCCGGTCGGGGAGCACGCCCGTCGACGACCTGACGCTTCGCGACCGAGTCGAGAGCGAGATCTTCCGCGACTCGAGCCTGCCCAAGGGCCGGCTGAACCTGGATGTCGAATCCGGGGTCGTCACGATTCGCGGCCAGGTGGACAACGCCTATGAGATCGCCTCGATTGAGAAGGCGGTGCTCAAGGTCCGCGGCGTGAACGGAGTCGAGAACCTCTTGCATGTCCAGGGCTCGCCGGCACCCAACAAGGTGGAGGCGCGCGAAACGGTTCGGTAAGTTCGAATTCGTCGACCTGTGGGACGCGGCCGGAGCGATCCGGCCGCGTTTCTTGTGCCCGCACGAGCCAGTCGGGAAGGGCACCCGGGAACAGGCCGCACCGAGTGGCTGGCGTAACTGCCTGTTGCATTAATTAGAGACTTCTTATAGGCTGACCCGTGGGAAAGTCGGGTTGATGTTTCGAGCGCCTGAATCGGGCGCTCACGAGGAGGCAATCGATGGGGATCAGGAAAAGGTCCGTCTTTGGCGTGGTGGCCCTGGCGGTGGGGGCGCTCTTGCCCAGCCCCGCGCTGGCGCAGGCGGCCCCGGCGCCGGTGCCGGTGGCTTCGGGCTTCGACAGCCCACGCGGCGTGGCGTTCTTCCACGGAAAGCTGGTGGTCGGCGAGGCCGGCACCGGCGGACCACGCTGTATTCCGGCATCGGAGTCGAACCCACTCACCTGCTTCGGCCGTACCAGCCGGATCTCGTGGGTCAACACCACGACGGGGTCGCACACTCCCCTCGTCGATCATCTCTTTTCGGTGGCCGAGTTCCACGCGCCGGGACAGCCGCCTGACACCCTGGGCGTGAGCGGGCTCTCGGCGCGGGGAGGGACGCTCCTGGCGATCATGGGCGTGTTCCCGCAGGCCTTCGCGAACTACCAGTGTGCGGAGGAGGATTCGGCCTGCGAGGCGGATCTGGCGGCCGCACGGCAGCAGGCCGGCGCCCTCCTGGCCGTGAAGGGCAACGGCTCCTGGCGCAAGGTGGCCGGCGTCGGCGCCTATGACTACAACTACACCGCGAATATCCCTGGACAGGAGCACGACGCGAATCCATATGGCGTGCTGGCCGCCAACGGCGGCGCGTATGTCGCGGACGCGGGGTCGAACACACTCGACTTCGTCAGCAATGGCGGACGGATCACCATCCTTCATTACTTCCCACAGCGCTACGCCGGTTTTCCGAGCGACGAAGTGCCCACCTGCGTCGTCAAGAGCGGCGAGAGCCTCTGGGTCGCCACCCTGGCGGGCAACCTGTTTTTTGTGCATGGGCGCTCAGCAACCCAGGTCGCCAACCCGATGCTCAAGCACGTTACCGGCTGCACGACCGACGGCGAAAACGTGTACTTCGTGAACATGTGGACCACGCCCGATTTTCCCCAGCCGTTCACGGGCGACATCGTGCAGTTCAACCCGGAGAATCACACGTCCTCGGTGATCGCCGCGGGGCTCAATTTCCCCAACATGGACACGGTTGGGCCTGACGGCAACCTGTATTTCAGCGCCGACAGCGTCTGTCCGCACGGCGGCATTGCAAACTTCTGCCCGAACGGCGGGACCGTCTGGAAGCTGGCGCTGGCGCACGACGGCGACGAACATGGTGACGGCGGCGGCGGCGGCGACAACAACCAGAACAACTGATCAGCCGGTAACGAGAACACACGGAGAGCGGCGGCGGCCGGGCATAGGTCCGGTCGCCGCATTCACCCGGTCCCGACCGGCGTAAAGGCCCCCGCTCCCGGAACCAGCTCGACGATCCCGCGAAGGCCGGCCAAAAGGACCTGGCAGGACTTCAGGCTGTTGAGCAGCGGCCGCGCCGGAAGCCCATCTCGACTGGGGCTGGCCACCTGGATGACGGCGAGACACGGCGGCGCGCTCACGTCCCAATCCGGTGGGCCGCCGGCCGTGAAGATCGCCGCCGGGAGCGTCGCCGAAAAGGCGTGCCACGGACTGTCCGGCGGGATCACGGCGAGAGCGGCATCCGCCGCCTGGATGGCCCAGCTGCGCCCATCACCGAGCGGGCTGAGCCGGACGCCGGCCAGGCTGAGCGTTGGCGCGCCGCTGGTGATGGGAATGCCGGCCGCGGTGGCTTGCTGGATCACATTCCGAAGGGTCGGCGTCCACGGATCGGGATCGGCCACGATGATCTCCGCGATTCGGAAGCGGGCCAGGATGGCGGCCGCCGCGCCCACGTGGAGACGCCGGCCACCCGTGATGATCCAGGCGCGTAGCTCGCGGGCGGTCGGCGGGAGCGCGCGGCCGATCGACTGGGCGAACTTGTCGCCGTCGGGTCCACCATCGATCAGGACCTGCTCACCTCCTCCGCTGCGGACCAGCACTGCCGATCCGGTTCCGACGTCGAGGGCATAGACATGCACGCGGCCGTCGGGGCTGATCAGCAGCAGCGCCGCGGCCAGCAGCGTTGTGATCCCGAGCACCGCCCAGACCTTGCGCTGCCAGAGGAAGATTCGCAGCCTGATGCCGGCCAGGGCGCCGCCATTGAGGATGCCGGCGGCTGCCAGCCAGCGGGCCGGGAAGTACGGCATCACGATGGCGGCGGCCGGCAGCGACCCGCAAGCCTGAATGACCCCCCGGAACCAGGCCGCCACGCCCCCGGCGAGTTGCAACGCGGGCCAGCCGGCCGGAGCGAGGATGGCGCCAAGGATGGCCCCTCCGCCACCGATCACCATCATCAAGGGCAGCAGCGGAAGCACCAGCGCGTTGGCCAGCGGGGCCACGATTGACAACTGGTGGAAGTTCGCGAGCATCAACGGCCAGGTTGCCGCCTCGGCAGCGATGGTCGCCGCAAATGGGTCCCGCAGCACCGCGGGAATCCAACCGAGGCGCGCCGCGATGCCATCGGTGAAGGTGGCGATCCCGACCGTCCCACTGAAGGACAGCAGGAAGCTCACGTCACGGGCGAGGTCGGGCTTGAGGGCGAGCATGATCGCGGCCGTCAGCGCCAGGGAAAGGTAGACGTGCGTGTCGCGCCGGAACCGGCCGGCAATCACGACCAGCGCGCCCATGGCGGCGGCCCGCAGCGCGGCGGCCGACGCGCCGGCGAGCAGGGCATAGATGACGATCACGGTGAGGGCGATGACGGGGGCGGCGCGAGGAAGAACCCGTCCGACCGAGCCGGTGATGATGCGCGCGAGCAGCGAGACCTTGAGGCCGGAAATCACGACGATATGAATCAGCCCGCTGGCGATCATGGCCTGCTCGAGTGCCGGAGGGAGCGCAGCCCGATACCCGAAGACGACGCCGAGCAACAGGGCAGCCTGCGGTTCGGGCAAGGCGCGGTCGACCGAGCCGATCACGGCATGCCTGGCGGCGAAGAGCGCCGTGTGAAACGGGTCGCCCGAATGCGCCATGTTCCGCACCAGTCGGGCGGACGGCATGACGCCGGCGATGCCCTGTTCGGCCAGGTAGGCCCGGTAATCGAACTGGTCGAAGCGCGGCGGCGGCTCGAGCGGCCCCGCCAGCAGCACGAGGTCCCCGTAGTGGATCGGCACGCCGCCATAGACCATCGCCTGGATACGGAGGTTTTGCGCCGCGGCGAGGGACACCCCGAGGATGCGATCGACCCGAACGCTGATCCGGGTTGCGTTGTGTCGCGGCTGCGGGTCGTCATCCACCATGCCCGCTACCGACTGCGGAGCGCTCGAAAGCCCGGGAGGCAACGCGACCGTCGGCGCCACCTGGGCACGGCCGGCGCCGAGCACGAACGCCAGCGAGGTGACGAACACGACCAGCATCAGCGCTGGCCGCGCGACCGAGACCGCGATGGCGGCCACCAGCAGCAGCGACCGCGAGCGCCAGCATCACCGGCCTCAGCACGACGACGGCCATGATGCCCGCGCTCCAGGCGAGCAGAAGCAGCCCGAACGTCCACCAGGGCAGCCGTCTCACGGGATGGTCAGGGATTTGGCGAGCTGTTTGTAGAGCGCGGTGTCAAGGCCCAGCCCACTCTTCAGCTCGGTCAGGGACTGGAAGCCGCCGTTCGACTGCCTGAAGCCGATGATCGCATCCGCGATATCCGGGAGCATGCCCGGGACGCCGAGCAGCTGCTCGCGGGTGGCGGTGTTGATATCGAGCTTTGCCTTCTTTGCCGCCTTCGCGCAATGGCCGGCGAACGGCACGGCAATCTGCCTGGCATCCTTGAGGTGCGCGGCCAGGTTTGGCAGGCAACTCGGATCGGCGGCGCTGGAGATGCCACCGGCGGCAACGATCGCGTCCACGACCCGAAGCCCGGATGACAGCGTATAGAGACCCGGATTCAGGACCGCGCCGTTGACGTACACGATGACGGTGCGGTCCTGCGCCGTTTCCAGGTCGCCCGCCGAAATCGCGGCCGCCGCGAGGGGGCCCGCGCTCGCGCCGCGAGGCCAGAGCAGATAGGCACCGGTCAGGACGATGCCGCCGGCAAGCAGCAGCGCCAGCATCCAGCTATGCCGGTAGAGCCCGGCTCGCAACGCCCCGCTGGTGCGCCACCACAAATCGGTCATGTTGCGAACGCTAAACCCCTGGGCGCATGATCAGGGTGGCTCGGATCTGCGCCGCTCCCTAGGCGGTGACGAGATTGATCAGGCGATCGGCGACGAAGACGGCGTGGCTGACGGCTCGCCCTTCCAGGGCACGGGCAACGTTGGCGCTTTGCAGCGCGCGCGCCCGGGCGTCGCTCTCGGCCGAGCCGGCCGGCAGCTCGATGCGATCCCGGAGTCGGCCATCGACCTGCACGACCACCGTGACCATCGCGCGCTGCAGCTGCGCCGGGTCAGCCACAGGCCACGCACTGAAGGCACAGAGGGCCTCCCCGCCGAGGCGGTGCCAGAGTTCTTCGGCCAGGTGGGGCGCGAAGGGGGCCAGCAGCCGGGCGAGGTCGCGGCAGATGCCCTCCCACACCTCGTCGCGCGGGCCGCCGCCCTGGATGTAGTCCTGCATCAGGTTGGACAGCTCCATCAGCGCCGCAACGGCGGTGTTGAACCGGAACGAGTCGACGTCACGCGTGACCTTGTCGATCGTTTCGTGCAGCTTCCGAGTCAGCGCCGCCTGGGCGACCCCCGCCCCCACCGTCGCGCTGCCCTCGTCCTCCTCGCCCACCAGGAGGCGCCACACCCGGTTGAGAAAGCGCGCGACCCCATCCACGCCTCGGTCGTTCCATTCGGCGTCGAACTCGGGCGGGCCGATGAAAAGCTCGTAGACGCGGGCTGTGTCGGCGCCGTAGCGGGCGACCATGTCATCCGGGGCGATCCCGTTTCCCTTCGACTTTGCCATGACCGCGCCGTTGCGCTGGATCATTCCCTGCGAAAAGAGGGCCGCGAACGGTTCGTCGACCGAGACCAGGCCGGCGTCGAACAGGACTTTCATGAAAAACCGCGAGTAAAGCAGGTGGAGGATGGCGTGCTCGATGCCGCCGATGTACTGATCGACTGGCATCCAGAAGTCGGCCTTCGCCTTGTCGAATGGCTGCGACTGGTCGTGTGGACTCGTGTAGCGGAGGAAATACCAGGACGAGTCCACGAAGGTGTCCATGGTGTCCGTCTCGCGCCGCGCCGGCTTGCCGCAGCGCGGACAGGTGGCGTTGACGAACTCGCTGGTGTGCGCGAGCGGATTCTGGCCGTCCGACCGAAACTCGACGTTGGCGGGTAGCACGACCGGGAGCTGTTCATGCGGGACCGGAACGAGGCCATCATCCGGGCAATAGATGATGGGGATCGGGACACCCCAGTAGCGCTGGCGTGAGATCAACCAGTCGCGCAACCGGTAGGTGATCGTCCGCTTGCCGATCTGGCGTCGCTCGGCCTCGGCGATGATGGCGTCGATCGCCTCGCTGCTCCGCTGGCCGGTATAGGGTCCGGAGTCGACCATATAGCCGTCGGCCAAGCTCAGCTCCATCGGACTGGCGGGATGGCCCTGCGGCTCGGGCGTTGGGCTGACCACCTCGCGGATCGGGATCCCGAATTTCCGAGCAAATTCGAAGTCCCGGCTGTCGTTGCCAGGCACGCCCATGATGGCGCCCGTGCCGTAGGTTGCGAGGACGTAGTCGGCGACCCAGATCGGAACCCGATCGCCGTTGAAGGGGTTGACCGCAAAGGCGCCGGTGAAGACACCGGTCTTTTCATGCTCGGTCGAGAGGCGCTCGATCTCGGTCTCGGCCTTGGTTCGCTCCAGGTAGGCGTCGACTTGCGATCGGTGCTCGTCAGTCACGACCCGCTCGGCCAGCGGGTGTTCGGGCGCGATCACCATGAACGTGACGCCGTAGACCGTGTCGGGGCGGGTGGTGAAGACGCGCAGCGGTTCCTCGCCCTCGACCGGAAACTCCAGATCCGCGCCTTCGCTCCGGCCGATCCAGTTCGCCTGCATGACACGAACGCGGTCCGGCCAGCGGTCGAGCTTGGCGAGGTCGTCGAGCAACCGCTGGGCATATGCCGTGATCTTCAAGAACCATTGCTCGAGCTCTTTCTTCGTGGGCTTGGTGCCGCAGCGCCAACAGACGCCATTGACGATCTGTTCGTTGGCCAGCACCGTGTTGTCTTTCGGACACCAATTCACGGCTGCTTTGCGCTTGTAGGCGAGCCCCATCTCATAGAACTTGAGGAAGAGCCACTGGGTCCAGCGGTAGTAGTCGTCATTGCAGGTGGTGACCTCGCGATCCCAGGCGTACATCACGCCCATGATGTCGAGCTCGTGCTTCGAGATCGCGATGTTGGCTTCGGTCGAGACCCGTGGTGGGATGCCGCTCTTAATCGCTGCGTTCTCCGCCGGCAGCCCGAACGCATCCCAACCGAATGGATTCAGCACATTGAAGCCACGCATCACCTTGTAGCGGGCGATGGCATCACCGATCACGTAATTTCGGAAGTGGCCCATATGCAACGGACCCGACGGGTAAGGAAACATGACGAGGTTGTAGAACTTCGGCTTGCCCGCATCCTCGGTAACGCGGAAGAGCCCAGCCTGCTGCCACGCGGCACGCCACTTGGGCTCGATCAGCTGCGGATCGTAGACGGGGGCAATAGTTCTGGCCATGTCAGTGATGGAATGGTGGAGCCGACGAGATTCGAACTCGTGACCTATTGCATGCCATGCAATCGCGCTCCCAGCTGCGCCACGGCCCCACATGCGCGGGTCGAGCGTCAAGTGTAGCAACTGCCCCGGGACAGTTCGTCCGGCCCATCAAGGTCCCTCTAGTATACACGCTTTTGTATCAGTGTCTCGACAAAATCCCGGGAGCTCCGCCATATGATGATGGGTGGGCATGCGACAGATGTGGGCGCCATGGCGCGGTGAGTTCATCACCGGGCCGAAACCCTCGGGTTGCTTCCTCTGCGAGGCGGCGGCCGCGCCGCCCGAGCGCGACGCCGAATTGCACATCCTGGCCCGGACGGCGTCGTCGCTAGCGCTCCTGAACCGGTATCCGTACAACAACGGCCACCTGATGGTCGCGCCCCGGGCGCACCTCGCCAGACTCCAGGACCTTCCGAGGGAGAGCGTCATCGATCTGACCCTGCTGACCCAGCGGGCGCTTCGGGCGCTCACGGCGAGCCTCAAACCCGAGGGCTTCAATGTTGGGGTCAACCAGGGCAAGGTGGCGGGCGCCGGGGTTGCCGACCACATCCACCAACACCTCGTCCCGCGCTGGAGTGGCGATACGAACTTCATGCCGGTCCTCAGCGACGTCAAGGTCATGAACGAGCATCTCGACGCCAGCTACCAGACGATTCGAAGGGGATTCGAGCAGGTACCGTAACGGCCAATGCAAGATACGAAGCGCTCTAATAGTCCGAAGGACGGATGATCCGAGCGACAACCGGTGCTACCGTCTTTCGTAGATATGCAATCATCCCGGCGGCGCAGACGGCACGAACGGGGCCAGGCCCTGGTCGAATACGCCTTTCTCATGGTCCTGCTGGCAACGATTGGCGTCGCCGTAATCATCCTGGCAGGAAATCAACTCAAGAGCACGTTCAACGACGTGACGTTCGAATTGAATCATCTGACCGACACGACGATCGTTGGATCACCGACTTGTCCGGACGGGTCGCCGGCCATCTTAAGGGGGCATAAATACAAGTGCAACGGCCAGGACAACTGATCGTCAGCCCCGAACCGGAGCGCGGCAGCCTCAATCGCGCTGATGGCTAACCGCAAGGTCTGGAAGCGCGCGATCTATTCGATCGCCATGCTGAGCTACCTGTGCTCGTACCTCTTCTTCGGGCTGGCCGTCGCCGATGTCAGGCAGTCGGGCGGAGGCTTGACCGCCATCATCGACCTGCTGGTGGCGCTCTACTTCCTCGTCCAGGTGATCTTTCTGTTCGTGCTGTCGGGGGTCGTCGAACGCCGTCGCCAGAGCCAGCCGATCGGTTTTCCTGACCGCCGGGAAAGCTAAGTCAGTTCAGCCGTTCGATGATCGTCGCGATCCCCATGCCGTACCCGATACACATCGTGCTCAGGCCGTAGCGGGCATCCTGGCGCTCGAGCTCGTGCAACATGGTCGTCAGCAGCCGCGCCCCACTCGCCCCGAGGGGATGACCGAGGGCAATCGCGCCACCGTTGTAATTGACCTTCTCCATGTCCGCGCCGGTCTCGTGTTGCCAGGCGAGGACAACGGGGGCAAACGCCTCGTTCACCTCGAACAGATCGATATCTTTGATCTGCAGCCCGGCCTTCTTGAGCACCTTCGCCGTTGCCGGGATCGGGCCGGTCAGCATGATCGTCGGCTCCGAACCCACGATCGCCTGGGCCACGATCCGTGCGCGGGGCTTGAGGCCAAGCGCCTTTGCCTTCTCCGCGCTCATCACGAGCACCGCCGCGGCGCCATCGCTGATCTGGCTCGAGTTGCCGGCGGTCACCACGCCACCGTCTGCCTGGAAGGCAGGCTTCAGCTGCGCCATCTTCTCCCGTGACGGCGGAATACGAACACCCTCGTCCACATCGAACTGGTAGCTGGAGCCGTTCTGCTTGACCTCAACCGGGAAGATCTCGCGCTTGAAGCGACCTTCCTGGATCGCCTGCCCGGCCTTGACGTGACTCTGAAAGGCGAACTCGTCGAGCTGTTCCCGAGAAAAGCCCCACTTTTTGGCGATCATCTCGGCTGAGTTCCCCTGCGGGATGATCTCGAACAGGTCCATCAGCTTGGGGCTGACCGGTCCCTCGCCGGGCCCAGAGGCATCCGAGCCCATCGGGACGCGGGTCATGTTCTCGACGCCCGCTCCGATGACGATGTCCTGGGAGCCTGACAGGACGCCCTGGGCTGCGAAGTTCACCGCCTGTTGTCCCGAGCCGCAAAACCTGTTGACCGTCGTCCCGGGTACTTCGACCGGGAAGCCGGCGATCAGCACGGCGGCGCGGCCGATATTCATGCCCTGCTCGCCTGTCTGCGTGACGCAACCCACGATGACATCGTCAACCTGGGCGGGATCGACGCCGGCGCGATTCACGACCTCACGGAGCGTCAGCGCCAGCAGATCGTCTGGCCGGACGGGACCGAGCTTGCCGCCACGGCGGCCGATCGCGGTGCGGACGGCGTCGACGATAACGGCTTCACTCATGGATACACTCCTTGCCTGGAAGCGGCGAACACGCCTCCCTCACCATTGTAAACTCGGCTATCCCGTAGAATATGCCGCGGCATGGACGGCAACGGGTTGGCGCGCACGACGCGAAAGGACTAGTTTGGGTTCGGTTATCAAGAAGCGCCGCAAGAAAATGCGGAAGCACAAGCACAAGAAGATGCTGAAAGCCACCCGTTGGCAGCGCAGAACGAAGTAAATTAGCTGAGCAGCTTTTGGGTGATTAGCGCCCGGAGCTGCGCCGTGGAGGCCTCTCCTGGGTACCGGCCGACGACGATACCCTTGCCGTTGACCAGGACGAACGACGGCGGCGCGTCCACCTCGTATCGGGCCGCGGAATTGCCGGCGTCGTCATACAGGCTTGGGAACGGAACCTTGAATTCGGCCGTAAAGGCTCGCGCCAGGGCCCGGTCGTGGTCCAGCATGTCAACGCCGACGAACTGAACGCCGGATGGCGCCATCTCGGCGGCCAGCGCGTTCAGCCCGGGTTGCTCGTGGCGGCAGGGCCCGCACCAGGCAGCCCAGAAGACCAGGACGGTCTTGTGCTGCTGAAAATCGACGGTAAGCGTCCCGCTGTCGAGCTTGCTACCGCTCAGTGCCGGCGCGACGTTCCCGACTCGCGCATTGGGCGCGACTGACGCGACGTTCGGCTGTAGCGTGCAGCCCGCCATCAGCAGCGCGAGCGCCGCAACCAGCGTAGGGGACACGTGATTGCTAATTCACGGTCCCGGGTTGGCTGTCGCCGAGCGGCCGCCGGAATCCCAGCCCGGGACCAGCGGTCCGGGGTGTCGCGGGCAGGAGCGCCTTTTCGAAGACTTCACCGACATGCTTGACCATCACGAGGTCCATCGACTGCTTGACCTCGTCGGGCACTTCGTGCAGATCTTTTCGATTCTTCTCCGGCAAGATAAAGGTCGTTATCCCGGCGCGATGCGCGGCGAGAAGTTTCTCCTTGAGTCCCCCGATGGGTAGCACTCTCCCGCGGAGGGTGATCTCGCCCGTCATGGCCACATCGCGGCGGACCGGCCGGTCCGTCAGCACGGATACGATCGCCGTCGCCATGGTGATGCCCGCCGAGGGCCCGTCTTTCGGGATGGCGCCGGCCGGCACGTGAATATGGATGAAATGATCGTCGAAGAAGCCGGGCTTGATGCCAAGTTCGAGGGCATGCGCCCTGGCGTAGCTGACCGCGGCGCGGGCCGACTCTTCCATGACCTTGCCGATCTGACCCGTTAGCGAGAACTCACCGCGGCCCTGCATCGCGATCGCCTCGACGGTCATCACGTCGCCGCCGTATTCGCTGACGGCGACGCCGGTGGCGGCGCCGATCTGATCCTCCAGCTCGGCGATGCCGAACTCGAACCGCGACGGTCCGAGAAAGCCGACGAGGTCCTCGGGCGTGACCGTCACTTTTTCTACCTGACCTTCGGCGATGCGGCGCGGGATCTTGCGACAAATATTCGCGATCTCCCGATCAAGGTTTCGCACGCCCGCTTCGTGGGTGTATTCGCGGATCAGGAGCTTGAGCGCCGGGGCGCTGATCTCCAGGTTGTCCTCCGTCAGGCCGTGCTCGCGCAGCTGGCGAGGGATCAGGAAGCGCGTCGCGATATGCAGTTTTCTCGTCCTCGGTGTAACCGGGAAGCCGGATGATCTCCATGCGATCGCGCAGGGGCGGAATGATCGTGTCAACGACGTTTGCCGTCGTGATGAAGAGCACCTGCGAGAGGTCGTACGGGACTTCCAGATAGTGATCCGAGAAGTCTTTGTTCTGTTCGGGATCGAGGACCTCGAGCAGCGCCGAGGACGGATCCCCACGCCAGTCCGCGCCGACTTTATCGATTTCGTCGAGCATGAAGACCGGGTTTTTTGAGCCTGCGACTTTCATCTGTTGCAGCACGCGCCCGGGCATCGCGCCGATGTAGGTGCGCCGGTGCCCGCGGATCTCCGCCTCGTCATGGATTCCGCCCAGCGACAGGCGGACGAATTTACGGCCGAGCGCGCGGGCGATCGACTTCCCAAGGCTCGTCTTTCCAACCCCGGGCGGACCGACAAAGCACAGGATCGGTGATCGCAGCGTCTGCGAGCGCTGACGCACCGCCATGTATTCGAGGACGCGTTCCTTGATCTTCTCGACGCCATAGTGATCCTCATCGAGGACCGTCGCCGCGACCGCGATGTCCCAGGTCTCGGCCGGCGAAGGACCCCAGGGCAGCGCCACCAACCAATCGACGTAGGTGCGGATGATGCCCACCTCCGGCGATGCGGCCGGAATGCTCTGCATCCGATCGATCTCCTTGAGGGCCCGCTCTTTGACCTCGTCGGGCATCCCGGCCGACTCGACCTTCTCTCTGAGCTGCTGGAGGTCCGCGCCCTCCTCCTCCTCGCCCAGCTCTTTCCGGATCGCCTTCAGCTGCTCGCGGAGGATCTGGTCACGCTGGAGCTTGCCGATCGTGCTCTGGACCTCGTTCTGGATCTTGGCCTTCAGCTCGAGGATCTCGACCTGCTTGCTCAGAAACAGCGACAGGAGTCGCAAGCGTTCGAGCACATTGGGCATCTCCAGCATGTGCTGTTTCTGCTCCAGCGTCTGATCCGGGGCGGCCGACACGAGGTCAGCCAGGTAAACGGGATCATCGGTTTTGGCGACGGTGGTCGCAACCTCCGGCGCGACCGTGGCACCCGACTCCACGTACTTTTGATAGAGGCTTTTGACCGAGCGCATATGCGCTTCGAGCTCGAGGCCCGCGCCGACTTCGTCCAGCACCGCTTCGACCTCGACTTCGATGTAGGGGGTGAACTGGATGAACCGGACGATACGAGCGCGCTGTGATCCGGCAACCAGCATCTGCACCCCGGCCGGCGTCTGGCGCATCCCATTGATGTCGGCAATCGTTCCCATTCCGAACAGATCGGCTTCACCCGTCTCGTCCGTCTGCGGATCCTTCTGAGCGACCAGCAGGACTTGCTTGTCTTTCTCCATGGCGGAGGTGATGGCGGCGATCGAGGTGCGGCGACCGACGGAGAGCGGCACGATCAGCCTGGGGAACACGACATCATCGCGAAGGGGAACCAACGGGATCCGGCGAAGCGCGCCTGGCTGCTCCGCGTCAGTCACGGCGTCAGACCTGGGTGCCGGCGTCCGTGACGGCTCGGCGCCAGGCATGCGGCGCCGCGGCCGCCCCACCCTCCAGCGCGCGGGGCCCGATCAGCCGGGCAATCTGGTCCTCATCAAGGACCTCTTCTTTGAGAAGGGCCTCAGCCAGCATGTCGAGTTTGGATCGGTTCGTGGTCAGGATCGACTCGGCAGCCTGATAGCCCTCGTTGAGCAGGCGGGTCACCTCTTCGTCGATGATCGCGGCGGTCCGCTGGCTGACGTGGGGGCTGCCGGCTAGCTCCCGGCCGAGGAACACGGCACTCTGCGAGTCATCGAAGGAAAACAGTCCCATCTTTTTGCTCATCCCCCAGCTGACGACCATCCGGCGCGCCAGCTCGGTGGCGGTCTCGAGGTCGTTCTGGGCGCCGGTCGTGATACTTCCCAGGGCAATCTGCTCCGCCGCGCGGCCACCGAGCGCCATCGCGATGCGGCTCTCGAGATACTCTTCGGACAGGTTGTGCCGGTCATCCGTCGGGATCGACTGCGTCACGCCAAGCGCCATCCCGCGGGGGACGATCGTGATCTTGTGCACCGGATCAGACTGGGGTTGGTACCAGGCGACCAGCGCATGGCCGGACTCGTGGTAGGCGATGACTCGACGCTCGGCTTCACTCAAATAGATCTTTCGTTCCGAGCCGAGCACGACCCGGTCGAATGAGTCCTCGAAGTCATGCATGGTCACGGTCGTCCGGTTGGTGCGCGAGGCATGCAGGGCCGCCTCGTTCACCAGGTTCGCCAGGTCCGCGCCAACCAGACCGGGTGTCGAGCGGGCAATGATATCGAGATCGACGTCAGGGTCCACCGGGACGCCCCGGGTGTGGACTTTCAGAATGGCGGCGCGCCCGCGGCGGTCGGGACGATCGACCACGACGCGACGGTCGAAGCGACCTGGCCGAAGCAGGGCTGGATCGAGAACGTCGGCTCGGTTGGAGGCGGCCAGCACAACGACGGCCTCGCGCTGGTCGAAGCCATCCATCTCGACGAGCAGCTGGTTCAGGGTCTGCTCGCGTTCATCATTGCCGCCACCGAGACCGGCGCCGCGCTGGCGGCCGACTGCGTCGAGCTCGTCGACGAAGATCACGGCCGGGCTGTGCTTCTTGGCGTCCTCGAACAGGCTGCGGACACGGGAGGCGCCGACGCCAACGAACATCTCGACAAACTCCGACGCCGAGATGCTGAAGAACGGGACGCCCGCTTCACCGGCCACCGCGCGCGCCAGCAGCGTCTTGCCGGTACCGGGGGGGCCGATCAACAGGACGCCCTTGGGCATGTGGCCACCGAGCTTTTGAAATTTCTGAGGGTCGCGGAGGAATTCGACGATCTCCTGGAGCTCGAATTGCGCCTGCTCGACACCGGCGACGTCGTGGAATGTCGTCTTGGGGGTCGCCGGGTCCTGAAGGCGCGCGCGGCTCTTACCAAAGGAAAAGATCCCCTGGGTGGCCTGTCCACTGCGCCGGATGAACCAGACCCAGAGACCGACCAGCACGAGGATTGGAAGGAAGCTGATCAGCAGGTTGCCCAGGCCGCCGGTATCGGTCTTGACCGTGGTCGTGACGTGGTTTTGACTCAGCGCCTGCCAGAAGGCCGGGTCGACCTGGCTGACGCCGTCCGGGACCGTCGCGTGGAACTGCGTCCCGGCGATGCTGTTATAGCTGAAACTGGAATTGAAGTCTCCGCTGGCATCCTGCCCCTGGATGGTGATGTCCTTGACGTTGCCCTTTAAGACCTGGGCCTGCAGCTCGGAGTAGGGAATGTCGACCCGCGGGGGGCCACCCAGGCGGCTGATCAAGGGCGAAGCCAAAAAGAAGACATAAATCGCCAGCCCTGCGACCAGCAGCGACAGCCGGAGACGGTTGTTCGGTCCCTTGGACGGGGTCGCATTGGGGTTCGGCTTGGGCGGGTTGGTCTGATCCGGACGGAGCGCCATGGTCCTAGTCTATGCGCCCGCGCGCGAAAGGAAACATCTGTAGGGGAAACGGCAGGCGGATGGCAACCAATCAGCCATTGGAACTCAGATTACCGGGCAAATCTAAGCAAGCGGTGAGAGCACGCGGGCTTATAATTCCGCTCCGGGGCGATAGCTCAGCTGGCAGAGCGCTGCACTCGCATTGCAGAGGTCGAGAGTTCGAGTCTCTTTCGCTCCACAACTTCGTGGTGACGTTCCCGCTGTCGCTCTCAGGCGGCGGCTGGCAAGGCTCGAGGATCGACCTCGCTGGCATCGATCGCTTCCTTCGCCTCCGGCTGCGCGATTCGCGCAAAGGCCGCCCAGATGACCATCGGCGCGGCGCCCGACACGACGATCACGATCCGGGCGAGCAGCAGCTGGTCAATGGGGGCGGCGAGCAGGAGAAAGAACCCGATGCTGAGGACGCGGCCGACGGCGAGGCACAGCTCCTGGTGGACGATGTACTCATAGCGAAGTGACCGCGCCTGCGGGTCCCGATCGATCACCTGCAGCGCGAGCGGCGCAAGCCCGTTGCCGTGCAGCGGGCCACCCAGGGCACGCAACAGCCCGAACGCCACCAGCGCCCACGCGGACAGATAGAGCGGCAGGACGAGCGTCGAGGCGACCAGCAAGGAGGCGCCGATCAAGGCGCACGCGATTCGGTGGCGCGGACGCATGTAGGCGGCCAGGACGAGGCTGGTTCCGACGCCCAGGATCCCCATGGTGCCGTTGAAGTTGCCCAGCTGCTGCTCGTTGTCGAGCACCAGGTAGGCGAGCACCGTCAGGACGACACCGCTGAGCATGCCGGAAAAGCCGTCGGCGAGCCGCGCGCCCATCACGTTCAGCCACGGCCGGTTCCGAAGGTGCAGCGTCGCCATGGTGTGGATCGAGAAGGCGGGCCGGTATCCGCACTTCAGCCGCCCGGCAAGCAGCATCGCGCCGATCATCAGGGCGGCCGCCAGTCCGAAGACCACCTGGTAGCCGCGCTCCATGCCTCCCCAGTTCGCACCCAGCACGATGGCTGCGCCGGCCAACGGTGGTAGGCCGCCGCTGAGGAAGCAGTTGACCGCGCCCATGGCGCCGAAATAGCGGTCGCGGTTGCCTTCGGTTGTCGAGTCATAGGTCGTGAGGTGAAAGCCTGCCCAGTACCAGCCCTCGCCCAGCCCGCGGAGCAGGCCGAGCGGGACGATCCAGTTGACGCTGTGGTTGCCGAGCCCGAGCACGGCGACGTACACGACGACAAGACAGCCGAGCCCGATGCGGATCGCCGTGCCGGCGCCGGCCCGCCTGAAGAGCAGGCCGTTGGCCAGGAAGGCGATCGGGATGGTGACGGCGCTGATCCAGGTGAAGAGGGCTACGCGCGCCAGGTCATGGCTGGCCTTCCACAGAAAGATGGATAAGAAGGTCGCCGCGAGCAGGTTGGCAGCCGTATAGGCGGCCGAGATCAACACCATGGTGGTCGCGGTTCGATCCAAGCCTCCCGACGTCGCCCTTACTGAAAACACGTCCCCTCTTTTCGCCGTGACCCGGCCCGTATCGGACAACGTCAGCGTGAGAACCCGCTTTCCCCGGTCATCGGCCTGTGACCCGGTCACGCGGATTCGTCACCGGGAGGGTCCGAACCGCCGTGAAAACCGGCCCCAACGCGAGGCCGAAACGTTTGCCGCAACAGGCCGGCGGTAGCCTCCGCCTGAGCGCTGGGAAACGGCGCTCTCGAAAGGGAGCCAGAAACGGAACTCGCCGATCGTCACGTCCAGGCGCCGGAGCCGCGTCAACGCGGGTCCCACCTCCCATTCCCGGCCGCCAGCCGGGAAATCCTTGCATCCCTCGACCGGGGCGCCATCTCGGCCGCCGCCTACGACACGGCGTTCGTGGCGCGGCTCCGTCACCCGGAACAGGCCGAGACCCTCGCCTACCCGAAGAGCCTCGCCTCCCTGCTGCGCGGCCAGAACCCCGATGGCAGCTTTGGGACCCGCCTCCCGATGCCCAAGGAGAAGTTGGTCTCCACCCTCAGCGCCCTGGTCGCGCTGGCCGACCTGCCAGCCTCGCTGCAGGACGGCGCCGCGCATCGCGCCCGGCTGGCCGCCCTCCGCTTCGTCTACGAAGACACCGCCAACTGGCAGACCGGCCCCGACACCGCCGGCTTCGAGTTGCTTCTGCCGGCCCTCCTCGACGAGGCCACGTCCCGCGAGTTGCCCCTACCGTTTGAACGGTTTCGCGGCGTGATCGCCCAGCGGGATGCCAAGATCGGACACATCCCGCCCCGGCTGATCTACACGGTCGACACGCCCCTCCTCCACAGCCTCGAATACCTCGGCAGCCGGATCGATGCGCAGGCGGCCCGCGGACGCCTCTGCCGGAACGGGTCCTTCGCGAACTCGCCCTCAGCGACCGCGTACTTCCTCCTGCACAGCAGCGACGCCAGGGCGACGGCGTACCTCGACGCGCTGATCAGCGCCCGCGGCGACGGCAGCGTGCCAACCGTCACCCCATTCGAGGTCTTCGAACGCGCCTGGGTCCTCTACAACCTCGCTCGGGCCGGCTTCATGCCGACCGACGCGGGGTCCCACGTGGCCTACCTCGCCCAGGCCCTCACCGACGACGGCGTGGGCGTCGCCAGCGAGGGGCTGCGGCCCGACTCGGACGACACCGCGCTCACGCTCAGCGTTCTGCACCGGTACGGGTATCCGATCTCGATGGGGCCGCTGCGGCCCTTCGAAGGCATCAATTTCTTCTTCACGTTCCCCCTCGAACGTGACGCGTCTGTTACCGCCAATGCTCACGTGCTCGAAGTGCTCCGCGCCTGCGCCCCCTTCCCTCGCCAGCAGGTGATCGAGCAGAAGGTCGTGAAGTTCCTGCGCGACGCGCGGGTCGACCAGAACCACTGGCTCGACAAATGGCACGTCTCGCCCCTCTACGCCACCGCCCATGCCACGTTCGCGCTGGCCGAAGCCGCGCCGGACGTCTGTTTGCCCGCCTACACCTGGTTCAAGAACAGCCAGCGCGACGACGGGTCGTGGGGCTGGTTCGACCAGGGGACGCCCGAGGAGACCGCCTACGCCGTCCAGGCGCTGCTCACCGCCCCGGAGTCGGTTCGGGCCGACTTCGACGCCAACTTGAGCCGGGCGGAGCAATACCTGAATGAAACGGAGGGTGAACTCGTCATCCCTATGTGGGTCGGCAAGACCCTGTACGCGCCGGATGAGGTCATTCGAGTCGGCGGTACTGTCGGCGCGGATTCTGCTGGCTCGGAGGTCGGTATGTTAGATCGGCGGATCGCCAAGCTCAAAGACAACCTGTTGCGGCAGGCCGACGAGGTCCGGGTCGTCCGGCACCTGGTCGACGACAATCCGCGGGGCGACGACATGCTGGGCGAGGTCTGCCGGGCCGCGGTCCTCCTGCACCCCGGGTCCACCTTCGAGCAGGCACTGACGCTGGCCCGGACGATGGCCTACATCGTCTACATCGATGACTTCCTCGAAGAGGAGCACCCGGAGTACGACCTGGGCGACTACCGCCGTGTCTGCCAGAACTTCCTGATCTGGCACAACCGCGACCTGAGCCAGATGCCGCTCGTCAACGCGACGGTGTCGCGCAAGGTCGAGGAGCAGTTCCTGGAAGATGAGGTCCCCGAAGAGTGGACGGCGATGCGCCGGCTGGTCTGGGAGAAATCGATCTGGACGATGCTGCAGGAGAACCACTGGCTGAAACACAAGGAGCGCGTCACGCTCGACGCCTACCTCGCCAATGGCATGTACAGCAGCTCCTTCCCGATCGTGCAGGTCAGCATCCTCGCCTTCTCCTACCAGGACGTCTCGCAGGAGCTGAAGAACCGGATCTTCGGCCACATCTGCCAGGCCTCCCGGGTGGTTCGGCTGGCCAACGACCTTCGTACGCACGAGCGCGAGGCGGCCCAGGGCCGATTCAACTCGGTCGACCTGATGCTGGCCGGCCAGCCCGACGGCACGCTCGAATGCCGCGCGCGCCGCCGCCCGCCGCCTGATGGACGAGGAGTTCGAGATGCTGCAGAAGGCGGTCGCCAAGCGAGCGGCGCACGGGCGTCACCCAGCAGTTCCTCACCCACCTGATCGACAGCACCCAGGTGCTGCTGGACTTCTACGAAGTGCCGCGCAATCCGGCCCGGTCGGTCGGACCGGAGCCTGAAGGCGAGCTGACCTGACCATGGGCACCTCCATCAACCTCAAGCTCGTCGAAGCGCGCTGCGCCCGGCAAGCCGAACGAGCGCCGATTCCTCGGCGGTCGAGATGGAGAAGCGCATCATCACGATCCGCTGGCTGGCCATCCTGCTCGCCACCGGCGCGCTGCCGTTCCTCAACCTCAAGGGCCAGACCATTCCCCTGATGGCGTTGATCGGCGTGGGCGCCGTGTACAACCTGCTCTTCCAGGTGTTCATCGTGCCGCGCAAGCCCGCCTGGCTGGAGCGCGGCTATATCTCGACCGTCGGCGACGTCCTGCTCGTGACCGGCGGCGTCGCGGTGACCACCGTGACCAACGGGCTCGAATCGCCGTTCTTCCTGGCCTATTTCGTGGTGACGGTGACCTCGGCCGTGCGCTTCGGTGGGGTTGCCGCGATCACCGCGGTCCTCACCATCATCCTGAGCTACAGCACGGTGGTCTTATGGTTCGACAGCGTCAAGGGCACCCCGCTGATCGCGGCGGACTTGACCGCCCTGGCGATGCGCACCGGGTTCGTGGCCATCACCGGCATCTTCGTCGGCTTCGTCGGTGACCGCGTTCGGCGGGCCGAGCAGGCCCTGCAGACGGAGCTCGACCGGGCGCATGCGGCGCTCTCCGAGGTCACGGTCGAACTCAACCGCGACCTGGAGTTCGAGCAAACCTGCCAGCTCACCGCCGAGAAGGGCCGGGGGCTGCTCAGCGCCGACGTGGTCCTGCTGCAGGTCCAGATGCCGTCTCTGATCGGCCAGGACGAGTCCGTCCCGCCCGCCTCCATGCTCTATATCGACTGGAGTCCCGAGCTGAAGGCCGCGCACGAAGGCACGGATATGAGCGCGGTGCGCCTCAACCTCCAGACCGCCACCACTGAGCAGGTCATCCCCGTGCCCGACCCCAACGCGCTCGTTCCCTCGGATCACAAGCCGTTGCCCGCCGGGATGTGGGTTCGCGTGCCGGTTTTCCACGGCGCGCGCGCGATCGCCGATCTGATCTTCGGCTTCCAGGGCCGCGAGCAACCGCTACGCGAAACCGAACAGGACATCATGCTCACCTTCGCCGAACGCGCCGGCATCGCGATGCGCAACGCGCATACGCTCGACCAGGCCCAGAAGCTGTCGGTCACGGACTCGGTCACCGGGCTGCCGAACCACCGCTACTTTCACACCCGCTTCGACGAGGAGCTGGAGCGAACGCGCGACGCCGGTGGCTCGATCACCGTGATGATGATCGACCTCGACCGCTTCAAGGTCTACAACGACAGCTTCGGCCACGCCGCGGGCGACGTCGCGCTGAAGGCGGCCGCCCGCACGATCTCCTCGACGATGCGCCGAGAGGACACGGTCACCCGGTACGGCGGCGAGGAGTTCGTTGCGATCCTGCCCGGCGTCGACATCCAGACCGCCCCCATCCGAGCGCAGGAGATCTGCGACACCCTGGCCAAGGTGTTCATGTACAACCCCAAAACCATCTTTGCCCCGCTGACCGCCTCGGTCGGTTGGGCGACTTACCCGGTCGATGCCAAGAACCGCGACGAGCTGCTGAACCGCGCCGACCTGGCCATGTACATGGCCAAGAAGCGCGGGCGCAACTGCATCTGCGGCGCCTGCGAACTGGAGAGCGTCGCCGCGCTCGACTCCGTGCTCAGCGAGGTCGTCGCCCAGCTGGCCAGCGCCGACACGGTCGGCCCCGGCATGGTCGCCAACCTCGAGAAGCGCCTTGGCCAAATCGCCAACTCCAGCCATCTCGAGGAGCTGGCCGAGGGCATGCTCTCCCCCAACAGCGAGTCGACGCTGGAGGCGCTCAACGCGCTGGCGGCCTCGATCGACGCCAAGGACCCGTACACCAGCGGCCACTCCCAGTCGGTCGCCAAGCTCGCCGAAGACCTGGGCGACATGCTGCAACTCTCCGCGGCCCACAAGAACCAGCTTCGCCTCGCCGCCATCCTCCACGACGTGGGCAAGATCGGTGTGGTCGACAAGGTGCTGCTCAAGGAAGGCAAGCTGGATGAGGACGAGAAGCTGATCATGCGCATGCACCCCATCCTGGGCGCACGCATCCTGCAGCCGATCAAGGCCTTCCGCCAGATTCTCAACGTCGTCCTGCATCACCACGAGTGGTACGACGGGAGCGGCTATCCCGACGGCCTCGCGGGCCAGAACATCCCCCTGCACGCGCGCATCGTCTCCGTCTGCGATGCGTATCACGCCATGACCTCGACCCGACCCTATCGCCAGCGGCGCACGCCGGAGTTCGCGATGGCCCAACTCGAGGCCGGGAAAGGCACCCAGTTCGACCCCATCATCGTGGACTACTTCGTCCAGATGATGCGTCGGCGCGAGGCTGACCATCCGGGCATCCTCGAAGAGGAAGGCCACCAGCAGGACCACGGCCCGGACGCCGCGGCAGCGGGCTGAGGGCGCCCGCGCCCATGGCCCTCGACGCCAACGGTCACCCCCTTTCGCGGATCTCGGAGCGGAAGCTTCAGCACCTGCGCCTCTCGCTCGAGGCATCGGTCCAGTCGACCCGCGGCGCCGGCTTCGACCGACTGGCCTTCACCCATCAAGCCCTCCCCGACCTCGACCTCGACGCCATCGACCTGCGCGCTAGCTTTCTCGGTCACCCGCTGCATCTCCCGTTCCTGATCTCCAGCATGACCGGCGGCGCCCACGCGGCAGGCGACATCAACCGGCGACTCGCGCTGGTCGCACAGGCGATGGGGATCGCGTTCGGCGTTGGCTCTCAGCGCGCGGGCATCACGCACAAGGACCTCCGCTCGACCTACCAGGTGCGCAGCGTGGCACCGGATGTGCTCCTCTTCGCCAACCTTGGCGCGGTGCAGCTGAACTACGGCATGCGCAAGGAGCAGTGCCTCGAGGCGATCGAGATGATCGGCGCCGATGCGCTCATCCTCCACCTGAATCCGCTCCAGGAGGCCCTCCAACCAGAGGGCGATCATAACTTCCGCGGCCTGCTGGAGAAGATTGCCGAGCTCTGCACGGAGCTCCCGGTCCCGGTGATCGTCAAAGAAGTTGGTTGCGGAATTTCGGGTGAGACCGCGAGGCTGCTGGCCGACGCCGGCGTGGCCGCCATCGACGTCGCCGGGATGGGCGGGACGAGCTTCGCCCGTGTCGAGGCGATGCGCCGAGAGCGGCCCGAGGAGGTCGAGCTGGCGCTCGCCTTTGCCGAGTGGGGCATCCCAACCTGCGATGCCATCCGCGCCGTCCGCCAGGCGGCGCCGGCCACGCCCGTGATTGCGAGCGGTGGCCTGCGACACGGTCTCGATGCGGCCAAAGCGGTCGCGCTTGGCGCCGAGCTCACCGGCTTCGCCCACGTGGTTCTTGCCGCCGCCACCGAGAGCGAGGCGGCCGTTCGGCTGGTGCTGGACGGCTTTGCCTGGCAACTTCGGGTTGCGATGTTCTGCGCCGGGGCGCAGGATCTCGCCGCCCTCCGCGCTGTGGCCCTGCACGAGGTCCGATGACCAAGACCAAAGTCTTCGCCAACCGAACCGATCGCCTCCAGGCGATGAACGATGCACTCGACCGCGAGCTGGGCCGCCTCTCCCAACAGGCGGGATCGAGTCAGAGTGCGCTGCTGACGGAGATGGTCCAGTATCACCTGGGGCTGCGCCGGACCGGCCACCGGCCGGGAAAGCGGCTGCGGGCCAACATCGCGCTGCTGACCTGCGAGGCGTTTGGGCGGCGCTACGCGGAGGCGCTCTGGGCCGGGGTCGCGGTCGAGCTGGTGCACAACTTCTCCCTCGTGCTCGACGATGTCCAGGACGGCGACGAGTTGCGTCGCGGGCGCCCCGCGGTCTGGAAGGTCTGGGGAACCGGCCAGGCGATCAATGCCGGGGCGGCGCTGGAGGCCCTCGTGACGCGGTCGGTGGTCGACCTGCTGCCGGCGCGGCACGCCGATCGAACTCGGCCTGCGCTGTCGCTGCTCTCCGAGGCGATGCTCGCCCTTTGCCGCGGCCAGGTGCTTGATCTCCAGTTCGAGCAGCGCATCGACGTCTCCGTCGACGAGTACCTGGAGATGATCTCTCTCAAGACCGGCGCGCTGTTCGAGTGCGCGGCGCGCCTTGGCGGGGTTGCCGCCGGCGCGGGCGAGGCGAGCCTCGATCGGGCGGGACATTTCGGTCACCACCTCGGCCTGGCCTTTCAGGTGATCGACGACATCCTCGGTGTCTTCGGCTCGACCCAACAGACCGGTAAGCGCGTCGGGAGCGACCTGAAGAATGGGAAGAAGACGCTGCCCACCCTGCATGCCCTGCGCAACGGCCCGGCCGGTAACCGTCGGGTGCTCCGCTCCCTGCTGACGCGTGCCAGGTTCAGCGCCGAGGAGCTGGAGACCGCCCGCGCCATCATCGCCCAGTCCGGGGCGCAGCAGGTTTGCCGCCGGCAGGCGTCCGAACACCTGGCCGAGGCCCGCCTCCACCTGTTCTCCATGACCGAGCGGCCCAACTGGGCAGTCCGGGCGCTCGCCGACATGGTGACGACGCTCGAATCGGCCCTCGGCTAAGCCAGCATGGCCGGCCGTGAGAGAATAGATTTGGAAGGGGCCAGCGTCCAATGCGCATGCCCAACCGGCGATCAATGAGCTATATCATCTGGGTTCTCCTTGCCCTCCTTGCGCTTGGCCAGCCGGCCGTGAAGACGTCGGCGGCGGCAACGACGGCCAGCGAGGTCCTCGGCACGCAGGCAACTCCGGCCGATCAGGCCTTTCGCGGGAAATCCTACGTGGCGCTCGGCGACAGCATCAGCGCCGGGCGCTACGCCACCACCGCGGATAAGGTCTTTCCCGCGCTGGTCGCGGCGCAGCTCGGGATGAACCTCAACCTGATGGCGAGGAGCGGGGCGAAGGCCGCCTGGGCGCATCCCTCAACTGGCGGCGATCGACCAGCGGCACCCTGCGCTCGTCACCATCGAGCTCGGGACCAACGACGTCGGTTTCCAGACACCGGTGGCCGATTTCACCAGCCAGTACGAGACGATCGTCGACCGCTCTGGCGGTGCCTGGTACGCGGCTGCTCTGCATCGGCAGCTGGCTGCCGTCACCGCTCGTATCGACGACATCATTTCCGGCATCTGTGAGCGACACGGCGGCAACTTCGTCAGCCTTTCGGGATTCTACGGCGACAGCAGCCTGCATGCCGCAGACGGCGCTCCCGTCTATCTCGGTCGTGCTGACTGGTTTCACCCAGGCGATGCGGGCCACGCGGCGATTGCCCAGGCGGTACTGGCGAGCCTCGGATCGGAGGTGCCGATGCCCGAGCTGGAGAGTCCCACAGCCCCAGCCCCCGGCCGCGCCCGGGGGACCCGACGTGATCCGCATCACGCCCCGGTAGAGACCGGACGCTCCCCGGGTCGGGGCCGCCGCTGCGCCGGATCGAGCACCTCGTCGATCTTGACCGCCAGGTGCAGCGTCAGGCGAACGTCGGCATCTCGCAGGTCCCTGCTCAGGATCGTCTCGATCCGGCCAAGCCGGTAGAGCACGGTGTTCCGGTGCAGGTGGAGGTGGTCGGCGGCATCGGTCGGACTGCCGTTGGCCGCCAGGTAGGCCCGCAGCGTGGCGACCAGCACCCCACCCCGGTCTGCCTGCTGAAGCGGTGCCAGGATGTCGTCGCGAAAGCTGCGCAGCTCAGGCTGGGCCTGCATCCCGAACAGGAAGCGGTAGAGGCCGAGATCACTGAAGGCGGTGGCCGCCTGGGGGCCGCTCAGGCGGCGTCCCATCTGGAGCGCCTGTTCCGCCTCACGGGCCGCGGCTGAGACGCCCGCCATCCCCGAACGCACCGCCCCATACCCGACCGCAACCGGCCCGCCGGCGGTCGCCTCGCGCGGTGCGGTGGAACTGGTCGACCAGCGGGCGGGGATCCGGGAGGCCGCTTGCCGGCCAGGCTGATCAGCGCCAGGATCAGGTCGCCCCGGTCACGCACCAGCGCGTTCAACCGCATGGTGCCAAGCTGCCGTTCCCAGGCGAGGCGGATGGCGTGAGCCTGACCGCCCTGGCCCGCTTCGGCCGCCAGCACCAGGTAAGGCGCGTCGACATCGAACCCCTTGCGCTTCGCCCGCTCGCGAGCGGCCTCCTGGGAGCCGGGCCGGGCGGCCGTCAGCACATCGAGCAATTCTTCTTCGACCTCGTCGCGGGCGTCGCGGGCCGCCCGGACGCGGACCAACTCGATCGCGCAGGCGTGGGCGGCACGGCCGACCGCCAGCCGGTGGAGCTCGCCGAGCTCCCCGTCCGATCCGAGCAGCGAGACGAAGCCCGCGATGCTCCCCTGCACCAGGATCGGCGCCACCAGGCGCGACTGCCCGTCGGGCAGGGGACGGGACGAGACGGGGGGATCGAAGGCCGAAAGGGGCACGTCCCGCAACCACGTGTCCAGCGCCGGACGGTCGCGCGCGATCACCGCCGCCACCGCCGCCGGAAGCTCGCGTGCCGGACCATTGGGAACGTAGTCGAGGGCGGACTCGCGCTCGAGCAGCACGCCGACGCCGGTGAGCTCGCTGAGCCGGTGCAGCAGCGGGCGAAGACCCCGCCCTGCCAGCGCCAGCTCGCTCAGCTGCCGATGGAGGTCCTGGGCGCGCTCGTGTAGCTCGGCCCGGCGGTCGATGATGTAGCGCAGCACCCGCTGCTCCACCTCATCCAGCGGCGGGACGGCCGGCAGGGCGAGGAGGGGAAGCCCGGTGTCCTCGGCAACCCGGCGGGCGTCGTCCGGGACCGCGCCCCGCACGGCGACCCCCGCCACCCCCTGGCCCCCCACCGACGTCAAGAGGCGAGGCAGGCTCAGCTGCGGGTCGAACGCCCTGAGCGTCGAAGGATCGATCAGGAGCAGCTCGCCCCCGCGGAGCGGCTCGAACGCCGGCGGCCGGGTGCGGAGCGTCGTACACCATCCGACCTCGCGCCGCAAACTGGAGCCGCCCGCGATCAGCGTGGTGGCGGCTGGTAGGGCGCCGTGCCACACGTCGTCGACGGTTACATGAGGCTGGGTGGGGGCACCGGCGGTGAGGGCCTGCATTTTCGTGCATTCCGACCCAAGGGACCGGATGCTCGGTAATTATCCCACAGCCGGACGTGCCTCTTTGGACGCCATGCACAACCTGGGCGCGCCGGGCTCGCTAGGGCCGAACGGCTTTCTTTACCCGGCTTCGCCCGGCGCCGTTGCCGTTCGCCCTGGGCGCGGCCTTCTCGACGCCACCGCGCCAGAGCGATTCGAGATCGTAGTAGGAGCGTTCCCCCGGCAGGAAGATGTGGACGATGACGCTGGCGAAGTCGAGCACGACCCAGGACCCCTCCTCGTAGCCGGCCATCCGGAGCGGGCGAAGCCCGGCCGCCTTGCATGCCGCCAGGATCGAATCCGTGATGGCGCGGACCTGGCGATCGGTGTCGCCTTCACAGATGACGAAGTAGTCCGCAATGGAGGTCTTCTGCCGCAAATCGAGCCGGACCACCCCCCGCGCCTTCTTCTCCGCAGCGGCATTCGCGATCAGCCGGCTGAGTTGCAGCGGGGTCGCCATTCGTCTCGATTATCCCATCCGGCCGGGGCGAGGGTAGAGGCCGTGCTCTCGGATGTACGCGAGGACCTCGGGGCTGAGCAGGTCCTCGACCGGCTGGCCGGTGCTCAGCCGCGCGCGGACGGTTCTGGCTGAGATGGCCGGCGTCTCGATCAGCACCACGCGGGTTCGGGCCGGCGCGAATCCAAGCCCCTCGAGGTCACTCGGCCCGAGCTCCACCCGCGGACGGCTGAAGATGACGAAGCGGGCCTCGGCAAGCAGGGCGTCGGACTCGTGCCAGCTCCGGATCTGCAACGCGGCATCGAAGCCGAGGAGCAGCGTGAACGTCCGGTCGGGCGCCAACGCCCGCAACTGACGGACCGTGTCGATCGTGTACGAAATGCCGCCCCGGTCGACTTCGAGCGAGGAGGCCTCGATGCCGTCGACCGGGCGCGCGGCGAGCTCGACCATGCGCAGGCGGTCCCGCGGCGAGGCGAGCGGGGCCGTCGCCCGGTGCGGCGGCCGGGCGTTGGGCATCAGCCAGACCTCGGACAGTCCGGCGACCAGCCGAAGCTGGGCCGCGGCAGCGAGGTGGCCGCGGTGGACCGGATCGAAGGTGCCACCGAGGATCCCGGTAACGGGGGTCGGGTCAGCGCTCGGGGTCGTAGAGGAACTCCACGTCGCGAATGCGGATTGCCTCGCCACCCCGGGCGCCGTGACGCGCCAGCGCGTCGTTCAATCCCCAGCGGTCGAGCGTTCGCTGGAAATGGGCGAGGGCGTCCGGGTTGGTCAGATCCGTCATCGCCAGCAGCCGTTCGAGCTGGTTTCCGGAGACGCGGAAACCACCGACGTCGGGCTCGATGGTGAACGGTTCGGCATTGACCGGCCCCCGGTAGACCTTGAGCGCCGGGATCGGTCCGCCGGTTGAGTCCTTAGTCCGGCGCTGCAGCGAACGATAGGCAGCCCAGAGCAGGTCCTTGACGCCCTCGCCGGTGGCGGCCGAGATGGGGAACGATGGACGGCGCAGCTTCACCAGGCGCTGGCGAAGCGCGAGCACCTCGGATGGGTCACTGACGACGTCCATCTTGTTCAGGGCGATCAGCTGCGGCCGCCGGGCGAGAGCCGCGTTGTAAGCCTTCACCTCGGCGCGCACCTGCTGGTAATCGGCCCACAGTTTGTCCCGGTCCCCGGCGGATGCATCAAGGAGATGGATGACGACCCGGGTCCGTTCCACGTGCCTGAGAAATTGGAGACCGAGGCCGGCGCCGCTGTGCGCCCCCTCGATCAGGCCCGGAAGATCCGCCATCACGAAGGTGGCGTCATCGCCCAGCTCGACCACGCCCAGCATGGGTTCCAGCGTCGTGAACGGGTAATCGCCGACCTTCGGACGCGCGGCGCTCGATGCGGCCAGCAGGGTCGACTTCCCGGCATTCGGCAGGCCCAGGAGGCCGACATCGGCGATCAGCTTCAGTTCCAGACCGAGCCAGCGAGCCTGTCCCGGCTCGCCGAGCTCCGCGAACCGCGGCGTTTGCCGCGTCGCGCTCTTGAAGGTGGCGTTCCCACGTCCCCCGCGGCCCGCCGTCGCGACCTGAAGCCGTTGCCCGGGAGCCACCAGGTCGGCCAGCGTGGCGCCGGCCTCGTCTTTCACCACGGTTCCGGGAGGCACCTCCAGAATCAAGTCGGCGCCGTCCTTCCCGTGCCGCCGGCTGCCCCCGCCACGGCCGCCATTCGGCGCGACGAAGTGATGCTTGTAGCGATAATCCTGGAGCGTGTTCAGCTGGCGGGAGACTTCGAGGATGACGTGGCCGCCACGACCGCCGTTCCCGCCGTCAGGGCCACCGCGGGGAACGTACTTCTCATGCCGGAAGCTGAGCGCGCCGGCTCCCCCATCGCCACCCTTGACATAAATCCTGGCGTGGTCGGTGAACATTCGTGGGCGGCCGTCTCCGGCTGCCGGGACGTCGACTAGCCGGCTTCGGCGAGGACGGAGACTTTCTTGCGGCCGTGGCCGGTGCGCTCGAAGCGAACGACCCCGTCGATCAGCGCGAAGAGCGTGTGGTCGCGACCCATCCCGACATTGACGCCCGGAAAGATGGCGGTCCCACGCTGGCGGAGCAGGATAGTCCCCGCGTTCACCGACTGCCCGGCCCCGGTCTTCAACCCGAGCCGCTGCCCAATGCTGTCCCGTCCGTTGCGCGAACTTCCTCCACCTTTCTTATGTGCCATGCGTCATGCTCCTGTTTGAGGCTCGGCGGCCTTTTTCGGTTTTCCTGCGGAGGTCGCGGTCCGGCTTTTCGTCCCACCCTCGCGCGAGCCGCTGGGAGCGTGGATGGTCCCGATCTGGAGCTCGGACAGCTGCTGGCGGTGGCCGATCTTGCGCCGGTGTCGCTTGCGGGCCTCGAATTTGAAGACGATCAGCTTCTCGCCGGAGCGATGGGCGACGACGGTCGCGTCCACCAGGGCGCCTTCGACCAGGGGCGTGCCGACGACCGGATTGGCATCGCCACCGAGCAGCAACACGGCGTCAAGGCGCACGCTCGCCCCGACCTCTTCCGGCACCCGATCCACCAGGATGCGGTCACCTTCCGAGACCCTGAACTGCTTTCCGCTGGTGGCGACGATGGCAAACATGGATCTCGCGCCCCCGGGCGCGACTGTGTAGTTTATCACGGGATCGGCTCCGGGCCCTTGTCGACGTGGCTCTCGTAGAAGCGGGTGATCGCATTCTGGTCATAGCTGTCCAGGAATTGGATGTAGTCCCAGGCGACCAGGGCGATCTTTTTCTGCATGCCGCGGCTGTACGGCGACAGAACGATCTTCATCTCGTTGAACTGAGGCTCGACCGGCACCAGATTGTTGACGTAGTTTTCGAGCTGGTTTCGCAGCGTGGTGCAGTCGCTTCCGCTGGGGCAGTTGTAGAGGACCACGATGCCCCCGTGCTCGAGGTTGTGGATGTACTGGCCCTCCGCCAGCGTGCTGATCGTCTGCCAGGGCACCGGGGCAATTCCCTGGGCGTTGTAGTGCGGGCCCGAACTGGGCGGATAGGAGGCATAGGTCGCGGTCGTGGAGGGGTCGATGTGATTCCTCCCCTCGTCCTGGACCTGCTGCCCGACCAGCGTGGTCACGGCCTGGAATTTGATGTGATTGTTGAGCGCGGTCGCGGCAGATTGACTGAGGATGCGGGCGACGACGATGATCGCCAGGGCCAGCACCACGACGCCACCGGCGATGATCATCAGGTTCCGGCGATCCCGGGCTCGCTGGCGCGCGGCGGCCTCTTCCCGCTGCGCCTGGCGCATCGCCTTCAATTCGCGCTGAGTCTTTGACATCCGGGTCTTATTCTCCCGTAATCACGATAAGGGCGGCATGAGACCCGATGGCAGTGGGGCCTAGCCGGCCGTGACGACGACCGGCGACTGATCGGAGGCCCCGGTGATCTGGGCGTTGCTGCTGTTCCCCGACACGACGTTCGGATGCGGACCAAGCGTGGCGCCGGCCAGCTTGACGGTGAACGTGATCACCAGGCTGGCGCCGTTGAATCCTCCGGCCGGGATCGTGAACGGTCCCCACTGTGGCGTGGGGCTGCCGGCATGTGGCTGAAGCCTCGATGTGGTCCCGCGGCCGTTGATCGCGATCGCATTCGTCGACTGGAAGGTGAAGCCCTGGGGCAGCGTGTCGGTGACGGTGACCGCCTGGGCGGCGTCATTGCTGGTGTTTTCGACCGTGACGACATAGGTGACGGTGCCGTTCTGGGTCGCGAATGGCCCGCTCGGCGCCACCGTCATGGTGATCGGGATGGTGGTGCCCTTCCCCACCGCCACCGGGGCGCTGTTCCCGATCGTTTGTGCGGGAATCTCGTTGGTTCCCGTGACCGCACTGGTCAGGCTGTAGAGCCCGGGTTTGACGGCGGGGAGCACGCGGGCCTGGAATGTCAGGCGCAGGAGGCCGGGCGCCCCGTTGGCCGCGCCGGGCACATCCCAGGAGGCCCATACCGGTAAGAGGCTGCCCGACGGCGGATCCACCGCCTGAATCCGCGAGCTATTGCCCTCGTAGCCGGAAGTCGCCTGGTAAAGGAAGCCGGGTGGCAGGCTCACCGAGACCGCCACGCCTTTGGCGGTGGCCGAGCCGGTATTCGCAACCGAGACGACGTAGGTGGCCATCGCGCCGGTGAGCACCTGGGCGGTGGTGGCTGCCGTGGTCAGGCTGAGGGCAGGCCGTGGCTCGACCACAACCGCGACCGGGTTCCCCTGGTCGAGCTCGACCGGGCTCGAGGTCGCGATGCTGACGCGGTTGCGATAGTCGCCGGGACTGGTCGCCACCTGCACCTTGAAGCTCAACACGAGCGCGCTCACCGTGGTCCCGTTGCCGGCGGGAATGGTCCAGGTCCCCCACAGGGGATTTCCTTTGGGCCCGGGCTCAGTGAGGGACGTGCGAATGGCGTTACCGCCCAGCGTGGTGAATTCGTAATAGTGAAACCCCGCGGGGAGCACGTCGGTCACCGTCAAGCCGCGCGCCGGCCCGCTGCCGATGTTTCGGATCGAGATCGTGATGCCGGCGAACGCCCCGGGGGCCAGGTGCCCTTTGTGGTCAGGACCGCTCGCGACGTCGGTGCTTTGCGTGATCGTCAGCCGCGAGCTCGCGGCTGGCCCGCAGCCCGCGAGCGGCGTGGCGAGCAGGAGGGCGGCCAGGGCGACGATCAGCGTCGCGCGGCGTCCGCGTCCGGGGGTCTCTGGCGTCCTGCTGTCCTTCATCCGAGTTGTTTGCCGGAATCGTGATGCCGCACTCCTGCAGCAAGCGCTCGACGAGGTGCATCGGCATTCCGACGACATTGTCGTAGGGCCCGCGAACCGCAGCGACGAGCCGCTGACCTTCGCCCTGTATAGCGTAGGCACCCGCTTTATCCTGCGCCTCGCCGCGGCGCACGTAGGCGCGAATCGCGCTCGGTGAAAGGTCACGCATAGTGACGCTCGTTCGTGAGAATCCGTGCCGGGCGCGATGGCGACGACCATCGATCACGGTGACCGCTGTGTACACCAGGTGGGTGCGGCCGGAGAGCGCGCGGAGCACGGCGCGGCCCTCCGCCGGGCTCTGCGGCTTGCCGTAGGTCCGCCCCCCGAGCGCGACGACCGTGTCGGCGCCGATGACCACCGCCTCCGGAAATCGCATGGCGACGGCCTGAGCTTTCGCGAAGGCGGCCCAGCGAGCGACACCGAGAGGGGCTAGCGGGCGAGGCGGTCGCTCATCGATGCCAGGCGGCACGACGCCGAAGTGCAGGCCGGCGGCGGTCAGCAGCTCGATGCGGCGCGGCGACGACGAGGCGAGGATGAGCGGCGCCCGGCGACCCGAAGTCCGGCGGGCCGTCTCAAACACGCAAGATGCGCAGCAACAGGGCGGGGGCGATGCCGCAGGCGAGCGCCACCGCCGGTGCCACGAGGGCGCGGACGGATGGCCGTGGTCTCGCCTCCGCGAAGGCAACCGGCTCGATCACCGGACCGAGCTTGACGGCGATCAGCAGGGCGGCGCCGAGGAGTCCCCAGCTCAGCGAGGTCTGGAGCGCGGCGATCACGGCCAGCGTGACCCCGGCAAACCGGACGGTGGGCGGCCAGCCCGACGTGCTGAGATCGACGAACCATCGCATGGAGTGCGAGCGGTCGAGTGCGCCGAACGCCGCGGGTCCCTGTCGGACGAGCGCCAGGTCAACCAGCAGCAAGAGTGCGGCCAGCGAGCCGAGGCCGAGTGGATCATGAGCCCCCATCGCGACCAGGAGGAGGCCGAGCGTGACCTGCTCATCAAACCGTGAGCCGGCTGCCGCCGGGTCACGCCTGGCGAGCAACGCCCGGACAACCAGCAAGGCGGCTCCCGCCGCCGCCACCCATTGAAAGCGCCCCATCAGCGCCGCGTTCGCCTTCACCGTGTCCTCGACGATCAGCAGGGCCGCCGTCGCCAGCACCAGCAGGGACCCGCGGCCGGAAAAACCAACCGCGATCAGGACCAGGGCGGCGGCCAGGCCAACGATTTGTGCGCGAGGACTCCAGGGCTGCGTCGTGAGCAGCGCGAACAGCGTGCTCGAGGCAAGAGCGAGGAGCGCCAGCCAGGCCGCCCGCAGCGCGCGGGTGTCGGCATCGACCTGGCCGGCGACCACCGCGGCGAGCGCGGCCCAGCGCAGGCTCGGCGCGGCCGCCAGCACGGCAACCAGGGCCGGGAGCACCAGCCAGCCGCGCGCCTGGGGGGCCGCGAGCGCGCCAATGACGAGCAGCAGGGCGGCCGCCGGGAGCGCTGGGCCGTCCAGCGAGAATGTCAAATCCCTGAAGCCGGGATGCGGCAGGGTCCCGACCAGGAGGGCGACAGCCACGAGCGCCGCACCCGCCGGCAGCAAGATCGCAGCCGCGATCCCATGACTGCGCGGCGGGAGGTCGAAGCGGGCGGCGATCGCCGGAACCAGCGCCATCAAACCGGACGCCGCGGCGGTGAAGGCGCCGGCAGGCGACGCGGCGATCAGCAGGGCCGCACCGGCACTGACGAGCAGGACCTGCCCCTCGGTCCGCTCGCGCGCATCGACCGGACTGACCAACCAGGCCGCGCCGATCGCGCCGAGTAACCAGGGCACCACGGTGAGCAGCCCGGGATTTTCCCCGATGGGGAACTTGGTGGCGACAAAGACCGCCACCAGACCGGCCGTTGTCAGCGTGATCGCCCGACGGGTCAGCGCTTCGAAGCTCAGCCGGCCCGCCGGTTGCCCGCGCGAGACGAGCAGCGTCGCCAGCAACGGGCCGATCAGCCAGCTCGCACTGACCCCGGCATCCGTTACCAGGGCCAGCGACCCCGCCGTCGCGAGCAACAGCGCTACGGTCGCGGCAACTCGCGGCCAGCCGTCTCGCAGGTAGGCAACGACCGTCCCGACCAGAAAAACGGCGATCGGCACGGCGACGATCATGGACGCAGAATGGCGAATAGAACGACGGCGATGAACCCCGACCAGGCCGTTCGCGTGGCCCATCGCGTGGAGAAGGTCGGTGCGTTGACGCCGCGAAGCCGAGCCAGGGCCAGTCGGGGCACCGGCCCCTGCCGTGGCGTCCGCATGCGACCGGTAAGGACGACCAGGCCGATCAGGACGGTCATCCCCAGGGTGGCGAGCAGCGCCGGCCAGGTCATCCCCGCCACGCTGAAGCCCGCGGGGCTGAGCAGGACGGTGCCGCCGGGAATGGCGCGAACCGTCTGCGCCGCGGGAAGCACCAGCGGACCGAGCAGCGAGATCGGAAACGCTGCCAGTAGCAGCAGCCCGGCCGCCCAGCCGGCCGGGACGTCGATCCATGGGCGGGAGACGGGTTGCAGCCGGGTGAGCGCGGCGACGGCGGTCGCGACGACCACGATCGCGACCAGGACCAGCGCGACCAGGTGGCCACCGACGCGAAGCCCTGCCACGCCGATCCAGATCGCAATGAACGCTCCGCTCCCAGGAACGATCGCCAGCGAGACCAGCATGCCGGCGCCCGCCAGGTGACCGGGTCGCAATCGCAGCGAGCAGAGACCGGCAAGCGGGATCAGCAGGAGCCAGAGCCAGATGCTCGCCACCAGTAAGAGCGGCGATGGGCTGGCGATCAGGGCGAGCGCCAGGCCGCCCTGGCCGATCAGGAGGGTCCGCGGTGGGAGCGGCGTCGGACGGGCGACGATGATCCAGAGCGCGGCCACGGCCGCGATCGTCAGCCCCCCGGCAAAGACGAGCACCTCCAGCGGCCGGCCCGGCAGGCGACCCCCCATGAGCGCGAGCAGCCGGACGAGCATATACGCAGCGGGGGCCGCCCATGCCACCGCCGGCTCGAAGGCCACCGGCGCGAGCGACCCGCCGCCGGCCCAGGCCAGCGCAGCCAGGCGAGTGAGGACGGGCAGGAGCGCGAGCAGAAACGCCGCCGGGCCGAAGGTATCGGAAGGCACCCCGGAAAACGCCGAGGTTCCGACCGATTGGATCGCGCCCGCGGCGGCGAGCAACAGCCCGATATCCGCGGTGACGATCGCGAGGCGAAGCCGGCGTCGCCGCGGAGCGGACTCATCAAGCGTGCCGCTCCATGCCAGCGTCAGGACCTGCAGGAGGATGTAGGTGAGCAGCAGGTTTTGCGCCATGATCACGGCCAGGACCGCCACGCTCGTGAGCAGGTAGGAAAGCCACGGGTCCCGCCGGTCGCCGGGCATCGTCACCCGCGCCAGCATTAAAAGGGCGGCGGTGGTCAATGTGATGGTGGCGAAGGCGAGCGACAGCGCGTCGAGCCGAATTGCCAGGTCCGCGTATGGAAAGGTGGTCAGATAGGGAACGTCAACGCGTTCACCGGGCGCGAGCCGCAGGAGCTGGATGAGGGTGATCGCGGCCGCGACGACCGCGCCGGCGACGGCGATCCATCCGTTCGCGCGGCGCCCGCGCCGGATCGAGACGGCGGTGGAGGCCGCGAGCAGGGCAAGAAACGGCAGGAGGGCCTGCGCCCCCAGCGGCATGGCTAACCCCTAACGCGCGTGCCGGAAGCGCGCCTTATCGCGCGATGCGGGGCGTCGCGGCCGGGCCTTGCAGCGGCACTTCCTCGGCGCAATATGGACAGACGCTCCATCCCAGCTTCAGCTGCTTGTTGCACCGTGGGCAGAGTTTACTGAACTGCGTCTTGCAGTGCGGGCAGAGCACGTATTGCGAATCGATCGGTTCGCCGCAGCTGGGACACGGGCGCAGCTCCCGCACCGGACCGCCCGGCTCGGACAGCGCCTGGGTCTCGAGCTCGAGCGCCCGCCGCTCGGCCATCGTCAGCGGGGGCCGGATGATCATGTAGATGAAGAGGCCAAAGATCGGCAAGAGCAGGGAGAGGCCGGTCGCGAAGACGTGAAAGGCGACGCTGTTGGAACGCTCGCGCGCATCGCGGAAGGCCCAGTAGGAAAGACTCAGCCAGAAGGCCAGCAGGTAGAAGACGACGATGTAGAGGAGCGGTCGCAGCGGCTTCAGATCAGGCAAATTGCCTCCTCACGTTCCAGATTAACTGCCGATTACCTTACCCTATCCGGGCGTTTCGCCCAAGAGCTTCTGAAGCCGCTCGGCGGCCTCCTTGGCCTGGGCCAGGCGGACTCGTTCGCGGTCAACGACCGAGGCCGGCGCCCGCCCGGTAAAGTCCGGATTTCGCAGCTTCCCCTCGATTAACTCGATCTCGTCCCGTTTCTTTCGCAATTCGGCACCCAGCCGTTTCGCCTCGAGCCCCCGGTCCGCCGGCAGGCCGAGGGTGACGGTGGTATCACCGACGACCACCGTCCGCCGCGGCGCGTCGGCTGGAAGCGTCCCGTTGAGATCGAGTTGAGCCAGCGTGGCGAGGTACTGGCGTCCCACCGGATCCGCCAGCAAGGAGCGGTTCGATTGGATCTGGGCGGGCTGACGCCGCATCGCCGGGTCGGCAGCGTGCCGGACACTGCGGACCGCCCGGACCACGTCGAGCAGATGGGCCATTTCGTCCAGCAGCACGCGATCCTCCAGGCGCTCGTCCACGAGCGGCCATGGAGCCAGGACGATCGTCTCGCCCACGTGAGGGATTCGCTGCCAGAGCTCCTCGGTCACAAACGGCATGATCGGGTGCAGCAGGCGAAGCGTCGTCTCGAGGACATGGATCGCGACGGCGCGGGCGGTGGTCGCCGATGCCGTGCCCGCCTGCAGGCGCGGCTTGATCAGTTCGAGGTAATCGTCGGCAAACTCGTGCCAGGCGAACTCGTAGAGGCCGTCGATTGCGGGACCGAATTCAAATCGGCTGAACGACTCGCTGACGAGCCGGGTCACGGCGCTCAGCCGCCCCAGGATCCAGCCGTCCGCCGGCTCGAGGCTGCCCTCAGCAATCGGGATCGGCATGGCGCCTTCGGCAATCCCGGAGAGCAGCAAGCGCGTCGCATTCCAGAGCTTGTTGGCGAACAGTTGATAGGACTTGATCTTTTCCTCGGAGAACCGGATATCCTGCCCACTCGTCCCAAAGTAGGCGCACCAGGCCCTCGTCGCATCGGCGCCATAGCGATCGATCATCTGGAGCGGATCGACACCGGTCCCCAGCGATTTGCTCATCCGGCGCCCGTCCGGGGCCAGCACCGTCCCATGGATGATGACGTCCGAAAACGGCTCCTTGTCCAGGAAATACAGGCTGGTGAAGATCATCCGCGCCACCCAGAGGTACAGGATGTCGCGCGCCGTATCCAGCACCTGGGTGGGATAGAAGCGGGCGAGGTCCTCCGTCTCCTGTGGCCAGCCGAGTGTCGCAAACGGCCACAGCGATGAGGAGAACCAGGTGTCGAGGACGTCGGGATCCTGGGTCAGCGTCCGGTCCCCGCATTGCTTCACAGGCCTTCGGCGCCTGCTCGTAGGCGACCGCGTGACCGTTGGCGCAGGTCCATACCGGGATGCGGTGGCCAAGCCAGAGCTGGCGGGAGATACACCAGTCTCGAATGTTGCGCATCCAGCGGAGGTATTGCTCCTTCCAGCGGCCCGGATGGAAGCGCACCTCATCCCTCTCGGCGACCGCGATCGCCGGCTCCGCCAGGGGTTTCATCCGGACCCACCACTGGGATGAGACCAGCGGCTCGATCACGGCGTTGCAGCGGTCGCAGTGGCCGACCGAGTGGTGGTACGGTTCGACCCGATTGAGCGCGCCTTCGGCTCGCAGCATCTCGACGATCCGTTCTCGCGCTTGCGGCACCTTGAGGCCGTCGAGCTCTGAAACCTCCGGGATGTCCATGCGGCCATCCAGGTGCAAGATGTTGCGGACCTCGAGCTTCTGCCGCTCGCCAATCTCGTAGTCGGTCAGGTCGTGCCCGGGCGTCACCTTGACCGCGCCGGTGCCGAACGCCATGTCGACCGCATCGTCAGCCACGATCGGAACCTGTCGATGCACGACAGGGAGCGTCACCATCCTGCCGACGAGGTCGCGGTAGCGGGCATCCTTCGAATTGACGGCGACCCCGGTGTCGCCCACCATCGTTTCCGGGCGCGACGTGGCCACCGAGATCACGCCGCCGCCTTCGATCGGGTAGTCGAGGTAATAGAGATGGTCATCCGTCTCGACGAACACGACCTCCAGGTCCGAGATGGCGCTCTGGTCATCGCGGGCACCAGTTGACGATGCGTGGACCGCGATAGATCAGGCCGGCTTTCCAGAACCGGACGAAGGCGGCATTGACCGAGGCCACGTACTCGGGATCCATCGTGAACCGGTTGCGCGACCAGTCGGCGGAAAAACCCAGCCGCCGCATCTGCCGCAGGATGGTGTCGCCGGTTTTCTGATACCAGTCCGCGACCAGGCGGTCCCAGGCCTCCCGGCCAATCGCCTCCTTCGAGGCGTGTTGTTTCGCCAGTTGCTTCTCGAGTACGTTCTGCGTCGCGATCGCCGCGTGATCGGTCCCCGGAACCCAGAGCACGCAGTCGCCGAGCATCCGATGCCAACGGACCAGGACGTCCTGCAGGGTGTACATCGCGTGCCCCATGTGCAGGTCGCCGGTGATATTCGGCGGCGGCATCGAGATCGTGAAGGTCTTCCCGGTGAGACTTTCGCGCGGCTTGAAGTAGCCCGCCTGCTCCCAGGTTGCATACCACCGCTGCTCGACCGCCCGGGGGTCGTACCGGGTGTCCATCAAGGGCACCAGTTTACGGTTCAGCCGCGCCGGATGCCGTGAAGCTCAGTCCTGGCCGGCCGGCGCGTCGGCGTTCGCGGCCGCGGCCTCCTCCAGGCCGACCGGGTCGGTCGCCTCGGAGGGCGCGCTGACGGTGGACTTCGGGAGCAGCGCCGTAGCGATGACCTCGTCCATGCTCTTGACGAATTGCAGGGTCAGCTGTTTTCGCACCTCAGCCGGGATGTCGACGATGTCAGCCCGGTTGTCCTCGGGAAGGATGATCGTCTTGATGCCCAGCCGGTGCGCCGCCAGCACCTTCTCCTTGAGGCCGCCAATCGGGAGCACGCGGCCGCGCAAGGTGATCTCGCCGGTCAGCGCCACGTCCGACCGGATCGGCCGCTGGCAGAGGGCAGAGATGATCGCCAGCGCCATCGAGATCCCCGCCGATGGCCCATCCTTGGGGATTGCTCCCTTCGGGATGTGGATATGCAGGTCAAGCTTCTCGCGGAAGTCGGGTGGGATACCGAGCGCATCGGCGTTCGAGCGCGCATAGGAAAGGGCCGCGCGCGCGGACTCCTGCATGACGTCGCCCATCTGGCCCGTGAGGTTGAGGTTGCCCTTGCCCGGCATCGTGATCACCTCGATCGTCAAGAGCACGCCACCGACCTCCGTCCAGGCGAGGCCGTTCGCGACGCCGACCAGGTGTTCCTTGTGGCCCTCGTCCGGCTTGTAGCGAGGCGGACCCAGCAGATCATCCAGGCGGTTGGGGGCGACGGTCATGCGCCGCGTCTTCCCCTTGACGACCTCGCGAGCCACCTTCCGGCAGACGGTCGCGATCGATCGCTCGAGATTCCGGACGCCTGCCTCGCTCGTGTAGCGGCTGATGATCTTCGCGAGCGCGGGTCGGGTGAATTCGATGTTTTTGCCGGATAGCCCGTGGTCGGCGACCTGCCTCGGCACGAGGTATTCCCGCGCGATCACCAGCTTTTCCTCCGCCGTATATCCCGAGAGGTTGATCACTTCCATGCGGTCGAGCAGCGGACGCGGGATCGAAAAGAAGGTATTGGCGGTCGTGATGAAGAGGATGTCCGACAGGTCGAAGGGGATCTCGAGGTAGTGGTCGGAAAAATTCCGGTTCTGCTCGGGGTCGAGGACCTCGAGCATCGCCGCCGAGGGATCGCCACGGAAGTCGGAGGACATCTTGTCGATCTCATCGAGGAGGAAGACGGGGTTGCGGGTCCCGGCCTCCCGAAGCGATTTGATAATTCGGCCCGGCATCGAGCCGACGTAGGTGCGCCGATGACCGCGAATCTCAGCCTCATCGGACACGCCACCCAGCGAGACGCGGACGAACTTGCGGCCGAGGGCGCGCGCGATCGACTTGCCGAGGCTCGTCTTGCCCACCCCGGGTGGTCCGATGAAACAGAGAATCGGGCCTTTCGGGGACTTCGTCAGCTGCCGCACAGCGAGAAATTCGAGGATTCGCTCCTTGATCTTCTTCAGGCCGTGGTGATCCTCATCGAGCACCCGCTCGGCCGTGCGGAGGTCCGTCACATCCTCGCTGACGGTGTGCCAGGGCATTGACACCACGAGGTCCAGGTAGTTGTGCAGCACCGAGATTTCCGGCGATCCCGGTGGCATCCGCTCGAGCCGGTCGACGTCCTTGAGGAGCCGGTCCTGGACCGCTTCCGTCAGCTCGAGCGCCCGCAACTTCTCGCGAAGCTCATCGAGTTCGCTGAGCTGTGTCTCCTCGCCGCCGAGCTCCTCCTGGATGACGCGCATCTGCTCTTTGAGGTAGAACTCCTTCTGCCGTCGGTCGATTTGCTGGCGGACCCGGGAGCGGATGTTTCGGTCCATGTCCAGGATCTCGATCTCCCGTTGGAGCACACTGGATAGCTTCTCCAGCCGCTCGTTCATCTGGAACGTTTCCAGGACATCCTGTTTGTCGGTCACGCCAATGTTGAGATTCGCTGTCACGATGTCGGCCAGGCGACCCGCATCCTCGACGCCCCGGACGGTCAGGTTGACCTCCGGGGGAACCTTCTTGTCGAGCTCGACGTAACGGTCGAACAGATCGACGAGCCCTCGCATGAGCGCCCCGAGTTCGGGGGACGGCTGGAAGTCTTCATCGAGCCGCGCTACCTCAACCCGCAGATGCGGCTCCGTGCTCAGGAAGCGATCGATGACGGCCCGTGATGACCCCTCGATCAGGACCTTGATCGTGTTGTCGGGCAATTTGAGCAGCTGAACGACGTCGCCCAACACTCCCACGCGATACAGGTCCGCCTCTCCCGGCTCTTCGCAATCTGCCCGACGCTGCGTGCAGAGGAAGATCTTTTTCCCGTTCGTCATCGCGTCTTCCAGCGCGTCGATCGAACGCTCACGACCCACGTAGAGCGGCACGATCATGTGGGGGAAAAGGACGACGTTTTTCAGCGGGAGAAGCGGAAGCTGCAGCAGCGCCTGGCGGTCGGTCACCGGCGCGTGGCCCGATGTCCGGCGAGCGTCAGGCGGTTTGCTCGGGCGCGATCTCCTCGAGCTCTTCCTCCGAGTACATCTCGGGCTCCGTGCTGAAGTTCACCGATTTTTCCGTGATGACGCATCGCTTGACCTCCGGGCGTGACGGAACTTCGAACATGGAGTTCAGCAGGATATCTTCGATGATGCTCTTGAGTCCACGGGCACCGGTGCCTCGCTGGAGGGCCTTTTTGGCGATCGCCGTCAGGGCCGGCGGCTCGAAAACCAGTTGCACATCATCCAGCGCGAAGAATTTCTGGTACTGCTTGACGAAGGCGTTCTTCGGCTCGGTCAGGATCCGGATGATATCCGCCTCGTCGAGGTAGTCGAGCGTCACCGTGATCGGAAGCCGGCCGACAAACTCCGGGATCAACCCGTACTTCAGCAGGTCCATCGGCTGAAGTTGCTTGAGCATCCGGGTCGTCTCCTTGGTCCGGTTCGAGTGGACCTCAGAGCCAAAGCCGATCTGCTTGTGACCGATGCGATGCTCGATCAGCCGCTCGAGACCGTCGAAGGCTCCACCGCAGATGAACAGGATGTTGGTCGTGTTGATCTGAATAAAGTCCTGGTGGGGATGCTTGCGGCCGCCCTGCGGGGGCACGTTCGCGATCGTCCCCTCGAGGATTTTCAGCAATGCCTGCTGGACACCCTCGCCGGAGACGTCGCGTGTGATCGAGGGGTTGTCAGATTTGCGCGCGATCTTGTCGATCTCGTCGATGTAGATGATGCCGCGCTCAGCGCGGGCGATATCGAAGTCGGCCGCCTGGATCAGGCGGAGGAGGATATTCTCGACATCCTCACCGACGTAGCCGGCCTCGGTCAGCGAGGTGGCGTCGGCGATCGAGAACGGCACGTCGATGATCTTGGCCAGCGTTTGCGCCAGCAGGGTCTTACCACAGCCGGTCGGCCCGACCAGCAGCACGTTGGACTTCTGCAGTTCCACATCGCCCGCCATCTTGCTGTGGGCAATCCGCTTGTAGTGGTTGTAGACGGCGACCGACAGGACACGCTTGGCGTGATCCTGCCCGACGACGTACTGGTCGAGCGCGGAGCAAATCGTCTTCGGATTCGGAATCAGGCCGCCCTTGGTCCGCTTCTGGGAGGTGGTCTTGGTGTCTTCCTCGAGGACCTCCTGGCAGAGGTCGATGCACTGGTCGCAGATGTAGACGCCGGGGCCGGCCACCAGCTTGCGGACCTGCGATTGATCCTTCCCACAGAAGGAGCAGCGCGTGTGGCGGCGGCGGTCTTCCCGTTCGTTCATCGAGAGGTCTTGGGACCTTCACGCTCAGGATCCGGTTGCGGCTGGGGACGCATTCCCACGCCCGCCGAGCTCAGCTCGAGCCGTCCGTCCTTGGCGACCGACCCATCCGCATCGCGGCCGGTGCTGACGATGATGTCGTCGATGATGCCGTACTGCTTGGCTTCCTCGGCACTCATGAAAAAGTCCCGTTCGGTGTCCCGCTCGATCTTCTCGATCGGCTGACCGGTGTGGCTGGAGAGGATGTCGTTCAGCGTCTTCCGGATGCGCAGAATCTCCTGCGCGTGGATCTGGATGTCCGAGGCCTGACCCTGGAAGCCGCCCGACGGCTGGTGGATCAGGATCCGGGTGTTCGGCAGGGCGAAGCGCATGCCCTTGGTCCCCCCGGCGAGGAGCACCGTGGCCATGCTGGCGGCCAGTCCCATGCAGACGGTCGAGACGCGCGGGCTGACGTAACGCATCGTGTCGTAGATGGCCAGGCCGGCCGTGACGACACCGCCCGGGCTGTTGATGTAGATGTTGATGTCCTTGTCAGGATCTTCCGAGGCAAGGAAGAGGAGCTGGGCCATGACCACGTTGGCGACCTGGTCATCGATCGGGGTCCCGATGAAGATGATCCGGTCCTTGAGCAGCCGCGAATAGATGTCGAAGGCGCGCTCGCCCCGGTTGGTCGTCTCGATGACCATTGGGATGAGGGCTTCGGGTCGACGGCTGAGCCGTTCGAAATTCATGGGTGGCTCTCCTGTGTCGCCATTATAGGGTCCAATTCTTACAATCCAGTCTTCCGCGTACTCACTTTTGAATACGACGGTCGATCAGCCTTACTTCTTTCCTGTCTGGCGGCGCTGCCCTTTCGACGCCGGTTCCGCCCTGGCCTCGGCCTCTCCCGCTTCCGAGGGCCCAATTGTATCCGAAGAATCCGCGGCCGCCACGGTTCCGAGATAGTCGATGGTCTTGCGCATCAGGAGCTGGTGGCGGAAGTAGGCGCGCACCGGGTCAGCGGTTCGGAGGTCGCGCGCCCGACGGGTCGCCATCTGCTCCTCCGAGAGGGCGGTGGTCAGGGCGGCGTCGATTTCCCCCTCCGGCACGGTAATCCCCGCCCGGTCGGCGACGGTCGCCAGGGCCAACTCGAGCCGGACCTTCTGGACCGCCGCTGGCCGTTGCTCGGCCCGCAGGGCCTCGGGCGTCGTTTTCGTGTACTCCAGGTAGCGATCGACCTTGATCCCCTGCTCCTGGAGGCGGAGCTCGAGCTCGCGGAGGCGCCGGTCGATCTCCTGGTCGATCAGGGCATCGGGGACCTCGACCGAGAGGCGCTCGTCGAGCGCCTTCAGCACGTCGTTTTCGAAACGTTGCTCATCCTCATGCGTGGCGGCGTCCTGCAGCTCGGTGCGGACCTCCTCTCGAAGGCCGGCCAGGGTCTCTCCCCGACCGACCTGGCGGGCGAGCTCGTCGTCGACCGCGGGCAGGATCCGCTCCTTGATCGACTTGACGGTCACGCGGAAGACGACGTTGGACCCCGCAAGATCCTTCTTCGGGTAGTCGGCGGGGAGGGTCATGGCGATATCCCGCGTCTCGCCGACCGTCTGGCCCTCGAGCCCGGCGGCGAGGCCCGGCAGCAGTCGCTCCGCGTCGACTTCGAGCTGCGCGTCCGTCTGGCTCTCACCCACCAGCACCGCCCCGGATTGGACGACGTGCAGGTCGACCGTCAGGAAGTCGCCGGCATGCACCGGCCGGTCAGCGTCGTGGAGTTCGGCAAAGCGGCCTCGGAGGCGCTCGATCGCCTCGTCGACGTCGGGGTCACCGATTTCCGTCTGTGGTCGCGGCACGCGGATATCCGTGTAGTCCTTCAAGTCCACCTCGGGCTTGACGCTGACCGTCGCGGAAAACTTCATCGGTTGTCCGCGGTCGAACTGCTGGATGTCGACGTGCGGGTTGTCGATCGGGTCGATCTTCGCCTCCGCGACGGCCGCGTTATAGGCAACCGGTAGCAGGATGTCGAGCGCCTCCTGGCGGAGGGTCGCCCAACCAAGTTCTCGCTCGATCATCGGCCGTGGGGCTTTTCCGGGGCGAAAGCCGGCGATCCGGACCCGTGGTGCGAGCCGCGAATAGGCGACGTCGATCGACTGCTTGACCTGGTCCTCGGGAACCTCGATCGTCAGGACAACCTGCGATCCAGGCTTCTTTTCCGTCTCCACCTTCACATCAGCCACGGGTCAATAAGCTACCAGTTCATCTCGCATGGGTGGATCAGCGTCTGGCTGTGCGACGGGGCGGCGCTGCGGTCGAGCAGCCGGCCACGTTGCGCGATACGCCGTGGCCGGCGCGCAGACTGACAGCGCCGTCCCGCCGCGCAGATGGATCGACGAAATGCGGGCGAAGGGACTCGAACCCTTATGGCTTACGCCACACGGTCCTAAGCCGTGCGCCTGTACCAATTCGGCTACGCCCGCGCTGCGCTCAGAATATAGCGACGTGCCAGTAACGCTCGCGTCTGATGTTCGAGAGGCCATCGCCGATCATCGCGGCGTGGTCGCCCTCGAGTCCGCCGTGATCACGCACGGCCTGCCGCGCGACGCCGCGCTGGAAGCGGTCCGACGCCAGTGGCACACCTGCCAGGCGGCGGGCGCGATGCCGGCGGTCGTCGCCGTCTATGAAGGACGGTTGCTGGTGGGATTGACCCTGGACGAGTGCGCCACGCTGGCCGAACGGACGGACGCCGTCAAGGTCTCGCCATGGAACCTCGCATCGAGCCTTCGGAAACCGGGATTCGGCGGCACCACGGTCGCGGCCACGATTTGGGCCGCGGCTCTCGCAGGCATTTCGGTCGTCAGCACCGGCGGCATCGGCGGCGTCCACCCAGGGACCGGGACAGACGTTTCGGCGGACCTCACCGAGCTCAGCCGGAAATCGGTTTGCGTTGTCTGTGCCGGGCCGAAGTCCACCCTCGATCGGGAAGCGACGCTCGAATACCTGGAGACCGTCGGCGTGCCAGTGGTCGGCTGGCGGTCCGACGTCATGGCCGGATTCTTGAGCGAATCCTCCGGTCTTCGATTGTCGTCGCGGGTCGATGCAATCCCAGAGCTGGTGTCCCTGCTGGGCACACACTGGGAGCTCGGCGGCGCCGGCATCGTGGTCTGCCAGCCATTGCCGCGCCAGTTCGCGATCTCCGCCGACGAGCTGATGGACAAAGACGAGACGGTTGACGAAGCCCGAGGCGGCGCGCGGACGCCGGCGGAGCTCAAACGACTTCAGGCTCGGCTCGGCCCGCGGGTGATCGAGGCCAACGTCGCGCTGCTCGAACACAACGCGGCGCTCGCCGCGCAGCTGGCCGTCTCCCTGGCGCGCGCGTGACCGAGTCCCTCGAACAGCTGCGGCGGCTGAAGAACACCGTGATGGGCGCCGCCAATCGGCTCGCATTGCTGGGACGTTCGGGCGAGCTGGCGCCGGAGGCGGATCGGGAGCTGCGAATGATCGCCGCCGAACTGGCCGACGTCGCGCGCCGGCTCGAGCGCATGTTGACCGGGCTCGGAGAGAAGAACTAAGCGGGACTCTCGATCAACGCGCGCAGCCGCGCCGCCGAGGCTTCGGCCAGCGTGTCATTGATGAAGACGCCGGCGCCCGACTCGGAGCCGGCCAGGTACTTCAACCTGCCACTGTCGCGTAGCGTCGGATAGAACTCGACGTGGAGGTGCGCCTGCGGGTAGGTATGGCCATCGGTCGGCTGCTGATGGATCACCATCATGTAGGGCATCGGGACGTCGAAGAGCCGGTCGTACGCCCGGGCGATTCGCTGCATGACATGCACCAGGACGCGCCGTGAGGCTGGCGTGAGGTCGGGTAACGACGGACGATGCGCCAGGGCGGCCACGTGGACTTCGTAGGGCCAGCGGGCAAACGCCGGAACAAACGCGACCAGACCGCGTTCCTCGATCAGGACCCGCTTCCCCTCGGCAAGCTCCTTCTTCACGACCGCACACTGGCGACATCGCGTGGACCGGCCACGGAGTTCTACGGTGGCGACCGGGGGGATGAACGGATAGCCGTAGATCTGGCCATGCGGGTGATGCAGCGTCACGCCCACCTGCTCCCCGCGGTTCTCGAAGATGTACACGTAGCGGACGTCGTCGCGCTTCTCCAGTGCCCGGTACCTGTCGGTCCAAACCTCCATCAAGCGCTCCAGCGCGTCCGGCGGGAGGCTGGCGAAGGACCCCTCGTGTACGCCGGTATAGACGACCACCTCGCAGACGCCGCCCCCGGACGCCGTGACCATCGCTGGAAACCGGTTCTCGAAAACCGCGGCGTCGAATTGCTCGGCCGGGATCTCGGTGGAGTGACCGGGCGTGGAGGGGTCGAGTGGACAGGCGTCCCGCGCCGGCAGAAACGTCCGGGATTGTCGGGAGGCCGCGACCAGGACCCACTCCTGCCGCAACGGGTTCCAGCGCCGCTCGTAGGCGCCGTCACCCAGGGCTGGGGCTTCGTAACCGGCGGGCGCCGGGGCGAAGCGATCATAGAGGTAGACATGCCGCCCATCGGCTTGGACGACGTCGGTTCGCGCCGGGCGGGGCATGCCGGTCAATCTTAAAGCCGGCACCGGCGAAGAGAAATGCGCCCAGGAGGATTTGAACCCCCGCTCCCGGGTCCGTAGCCCGGTGCTCTATCCAGGCTGAGCTATGGGCGCATCGCGGAACCCTATTGTAGGGGGAAGCTCTTGAGACTGCTGTATCGCGGCGGTCGCTGAGAGAGGTCGCTTCGCATCAGGTGGATCGCGTCGATGCGGAGGACCCCGAAGGCAGCCGCTTTCCATTCGTCGGCCCAGCGCCCGATTGCCACCCGATCGTGCGCCCGCGCCATCGTGCGCAAGCGGCCGAGGGTCAGGTGCGGCGCGTAGGCCCGCTCGTCGACCACCAGGCCGGCGCTCCGAAGCGCGTTGCCGGTCGCAACCTGGAGAGCACTGAGTCGCTCCCGTTCGGGTCCGCCGATCCCAGCCCAGAGCACACGCGGGCGACTGAGCGAGGGGAAGGCGCCCACGCTCGCCACCTCGACCTCGAACCGGTTGAAGGACGCCACCGCGTCCTGAAGGCCATGGCTCAGCACCTCGATCCGGTTGGCTTCCACCGGGCCGACGAAATGCAGCGTCAGATGGATCGCGTCGGGCCGGCTCGCCGTGACCAGCGGCGCCAATGGTGCCAGCTGGGCGAGCGGCGCGCCCAGGGCCACGCGATTCGAGTCCGACAGCAGCGCCGCGACGAAGAGGCGCCACGGCTTCTCGCTGCCGGTGGCCGCGCTCACCGATTCCTACACGACATTCCGCTCGGGCTCTAACCGGCCAGTTGTGAATCGATCCGGCCGGAAGGCCGCGAGGTCGACCGGCGCCGACCCGGCCGTCATCCATTGCGCCAGCCAGTCGCCGATCACCGGTCCCATCATGAATCCGTGGCCGGAGAATCCGGCTGCCACCCAGAGCCCATCCCGGACCGGGCCGACCAGCGGCTGGGCGTCGGGCGTGTTCTCGTAGAGTCCCGCCCACGTGTTGTTGACGCGGGCCTCGAGGAGCGGCGGCCAGCGGGGCGCCGCCACTGGCAGGAGGCGGTCGAGCACGGACGGGTCGATTGCCGGGCTGTCCGAGTCCGGCTGGTCCGCGTCACCCATGCCAAAGAGCACGCCCTCCCCTTCCGGATGGAAGTAAAACGACGTATGAAAATCGATCGTCATTGGGGTCCGGCGGCTGATGCCGCTGAACGGCGCGGTGGTGAAGACGTGGCGCCGCGAGGCGGTGATGGGCAAGGTCACGCCGGCCAGGGCGCCGACCCTCGATGCCCAGGGGCCAGCGCAGATGACGACCTCGGCGGCCGGAATCGCCTCCGTGGCTGTCTCGACGCCCTCGACCCGGCCACCTCGGCGCGGAAAGCCGGTGACCGCGGTGTCCTCGAGGATGACCGCGCCCAGCCGGCGGGCGGCGCCGGCATAGCCGGCGGTGACCTCGTTCGGCCCTGCCAGCCCATCGCTGGGGCAGAAGGTCGCGCCACTCAGGTCATTTACCTGCAATCCCGGCACGATCCCCTCGACCTGCCGCGGGGACAGCTCGACCACGTCCTCGACGCCCAGCCGTCGCTGGAGCCGGGCGTTCTCCGCGAAACGCTTCCGTTCCTCTGCTGTCGTCAGAAGGAACAGGTACCCCACCGGCCGGAAGTCGGCAGAGGTCCCCACCTCCTGCTCGAAGCGCGCGAGCACCCGCTTGGCCTGGATGCCGATCCGGATGTTGATCTCCGTCGAGAACTGGGCGCGGACCCCGCCGGCACAGGCGGCGGTCGAACCCTGGCCGATCGAGCCCCGCTCCACGACGACGACGCGGCGCCCGGCGCGTGCGAGGTAGAAGGCCAGGCTGCAGCCGATCACGCCCGCGCCGACGATCACCACGTCCGCGCGACGAGTCACCTCAGCCCTGCGGGGCGACCTTGACCATGGCCATGAACTCGAAGATAAACTTCAGCGCCGCCAGGCTCGTCACGTCCCCGAGGTCGAGCGGGGGGGCAACCTCGTCAACATCGAGGCCTGCCAGGGGCACGCCCTCGAGTTGATAGAAGAAAGTCGAGCAGCTGGCGGGAGGTCAGCCCACCGGCCGAGGGAATGCCCGTCCCCGGGGCGTAGGCAGGATCCAGCGAGTCGATGTCGAGGGAGATGTGGAGGGCATCGGAGCCGATGGTCTCGCGAATCCGGTCGCGCAGGGCGCCGTCGCCCAGCCGATGCGCGTCCGCACTCGTCACGAGCATGATTCCCATCCGCTTGATGTATTCGACCTCCTCCCAGTCATAGTCGCGGCAACCCAGGAGCGTCACCTTTCGTGGATCGATCTCGCCCATCTCGAGGCCACGCCGCAGCGCACAGCCGTTGGACCAGCGCGAGTGTCGCGAGGTGTCGTTGAGATCCGGGTGGGCATCGATATAGAGGATGCTCAGCCGGCCGTTGTGCCGGCGCTGCTGCGCGATCAGGGTCGGACTGACCGTCGTGTGATCCCCTCCGAGCACGATCGGCAGCGTGCCGGTGGGGGTCTCACCGATGGCGGCGGCAACCATCGCGACATTGACCCCCATATCGCCCGGCTCGAGGGACAGGTCGCCGTCGTCCAGGACCGTGACCTGATCGAAAAGCCGGGCCCGCTCGCTGACCGGCGCCAGCACGGCGGACAGCCGGCGGAGGTGCGACGGCGCCACCGCCTGCCCGGGGCGGTAGGTCGAACCGGCCTCGATCGGAACGCCGAGGATCCTGAAGTCCGCCGCGACGCCGGGCGCCGGTCGTTTGAGGCCGCCCCAGGGCGAAAGCCCTTCGGTGTTGAAGAGGCGCGTGGTCATGCCGCCAAAAACGCGCTGATCGCCTCGACCTGGGCGGCGATCAGGGCCGGCGTCCATCCATGTCCGGCGGCGGGAATGACGCGGATCTCGGCCTGGGGCATCAGCGACGCGAGGGTGCGGATCGCCTCGACGTCGACCGTGCGATCGTCGGCCGCGACCACGACCAGCACCGGCTTTCGCCAGCTCGACAGAAACGGTCGGTAGTCGCGCCCGATCCCGTCGCGGAGCCACTGCCGGGCGGCCCGCCCATCGGCGCGCTGTTGATTCTGAAAGTTCACCTGGGCGTCGTAGGGGTCAACCCCGGGCCCTTCGACCACGAACCGTTTGTAGAGGTCGGAGACCAGACGGTTGCGCCGGAGGCGGTCGACGCCGAAGAAGATCGGCCCCGAGGTCAGGATCGTCACCTGACGTTTGAAGGCCGACCGCAGCGTGGTCGGCGAGTAGATCGGCGTGTGCAGGACCAGTCGGGTGATCCGATCAGGGAAACGTGAGGCATACTCCAACGCCACGGTCGCTCCGAGGCAGATGCCACCGACGTCATGGTTCTCGATTCCGAGCCGCTCGACGAAGGCGTGCAGAAACTCGGCATGCCCGGCAACGGTGTGCGGCGGGTCGCCGGCCGCTGTTTCGCCACACCCGGGCAGATCCGGGATCAGGATGCGGCGGTGACCGGCGAAGGCCGGCGCCCAGGTGTGGAAATTCTCGAGCGAGCCGATGAAACCGTGACACAGCAGCAACGGATGCCCGGTCCCCTGGTCGAGGTACCGGACTCGCCGCTGCGCAATGTCGATGACGCGAATCGCGCTGGATGGAATTTCGACGGATCTATTCCCCGGTGTCGATCTGGGCCCGCTGCAGCCGGCCACTGTAGTCGACATAGATCGTCTTCCACTCGGTGAACTCATCGAGCGCCACGGTTCCAGCCTCACGATGGCCGTTGCCGGTGTTCTTCACGCCGCCGAACGGCAACTGGATCTCGGCCCCGATGGTCGGCGCATTGATGTAGACGATGCCCGACTGCATCTCGTCCATAGCGTGGAACGCCTTGCGCAGATCGTTGGTGTAGATCGACATGGACAGCCCGTACTGGGTTGAGTTCGCGACCTCGAGCGCCTCCTCGAGGCCGTTGACCGGCATCACCAGGGTCGACGGACCGAAGATCTCTTCCTGCGCCATCCGCATGTCCTTGCGACCGTCGGCGAAGATGGTGGGCCGGTAAAACCAGCCGTCCGATCCAGCGAATTCGCCGCCATGCACCAGCCGCGCCTTGTCACTCTTGCCGATCCCGGTGTACTCGTGCACTTTCTTGACGGCGGCCTCATTGATGACCGGGCCCATGTCGGTGTCGGGGAGCAGGCCATCGCCGACCTTCATCTTGGCGGCCCGCTCCTGGAGCAGATCGGTGAAATCCGCTTCGACTTTCTTGTCGACGATCAGCCGCGACGCCGCGGTGCACCGCTGCCCCGAGGTCCCGAACGCGGCCCAGAGCGCCCCGTCGACCGCGAGTGGGACGTCCGCATCGTCGAGGACGACGATGCAATTCTTCCCACCCAGCTCGAGGCCGAGTCGCTTCAGATTCTTGCCGGCACTTTCGGCGATCGTGCGGCCCGCCTCCGTCGACCCGGTGAACGAGATGGCATTCACGCGTGGGTCTTTGACGAGCGGATCTCCGACTTCGCGACCGCTGCCGGTGACCAGGTTGAGGACCCCGCCGGGCAAGCCCGCTTCCTCGAGGATCTCGACCAGCTTGGTGGCGACGATCGGTGTGTCCGAAGCCGGTTTGAACACGACGGCATTGCCGGCCATGATGGCCGGCAGGATCTTCCATGACGGGATCGCCATGGGGAAGTTCCAGGGTGTGATGCAGGCCACGATGCCGAGCGGTGCCCGGACGGTCATGGCCCACTTGTTGCGCAACTCCGAGGGCACCGTTTCGCCGTGTGGGAGGCGACCGAACGAGGCCGCGTACTTGGCCATGTCGATGGCCTCCTGGACATCACCGCGCGCTTCCTTCAGCACCTTGCCCATCTCCTGCGTCATCAACCGGGCAAGCTCCTCCTTGCGCTCCTCCAGCAGGAGACCAGCCTTGAGCACGATCTCGCCCCGCGTCGGCCCCGGTGTCCGTCGCCACGAGGGAAAGGCTTTCTGCGCCGCCTCGATCGCGAGGTTGACGTCGTCGGGATTGGACGCCTGCATCACGCCGAGCACCTCGTCCTTGTGCGCAGGGTTCGACGAGTTGAACGTCCGCCCGCTTTTCGAATCGACCCATCGACCGCCGATGAAGTTCTTGTAGGTCTTGGCCTCGGTGCGCTTTCCGCGCTCGGTTGCCATCGTCTGACTCACGCTGCCACCTCCTGAAACGCGCCATTCATGATGTCCCATCCTTCGTCGAGTTCCGCCTGTGAAATGTTGAGCGGCGGGATCAACCGCAAGATATTGTCGTGTGGCCCGCAACTGAGCAGGATCAGGCCGGATTCCAGGCATACTTTCCGGATCCGGGCCACCAGCTCTTTGTCGGGTGCCCCATCCTTTTTGATCAGTTCCACGCCAACCATCAGCCCCAGCCCGCGCACGTCGCCGATCGACGGCGTGGTCGCCTGGAGCGCCTTGAACCGTGCGATCAGGTCGGCGCCCCGAGCCGTCACATTGGCCAGGATCTGCTCCCGTTCGAAGACATCGAGTGTCGCCACCCCGGCAGCGCAGGCCACCGGGTTCCCGCCGAAGGTGGACCCGTGCGCGGCGGGTTCCCATCGGTCCATCAGCCGGCTGCTGGCGACGATGGCGCTCAGTGGCAGCCCTGAGGCGATGCTTTTGGCCAGGGTCATGATGTCGGGCACCACGTCGGTGTGCTCGCAGGCGAACATCTTGCCCGTCCGGCCGTAACCGGTCTGGACCTCGTCCGCGATCAGCATGATTCCGTGTTCGTCGCAGAGCCTGCGCAGGCGGGGCATGAAGCCGGCGGGCGGTACCACGTAACCTCCCTCGCCGAGCACGGGCTCGACGATGAACGCGGCGATATTCTTCGGCGGCACCCGCGTGTCGAGCATCTCATCGATGAAGTCGAAGACGTACTTGAGCGTCGCCTCATCCCCCGGGCCCGACGGGTTGCGGTACGCATAGGGATAGGGAACGTGGTAGACACCGGGGAGAAACGGCTCATAGCGCTCCCGGTAGTAACTCTTCGAGGCGGTCAGCGAGAGGGCGCCGTAGGTGCGACCGTGAAAGGCCCCCTGGAAGGCGACGATCGCCGACCGCCCCGTGACGTACCGGGCCAGCTTGATCGCACCTTCGACGGCCTCCGCGCCACTGTTGGCGAAGAACACCTTGTCGAGATTGCCGGGGGCGACGGCCGCGAGGCGTTCCGCCAGCAGGATGTTGGCTTCGTGGTGGGCGACGACCGAGACATGGACGAGCTTATCCAGTTGGGCGTGCGCCGCCTTGAGGACGTCCGGATGCCCATGACCGAGGTTGGTCACCGCGATCCCACAGGCAAAGTCGAGGTAGCGCTGGCCGTCGACGGTGTAGACGTAGGACCCCTTGGCATGGTCGATGACGAGCGGGGTATAGCGGTAAAGCACCTGCGCGAGATGGGCACGTTCTCGAGCCAGCCAGGCGTCCTGGCCATCGCCTGTGTCGCGTTCCTTGACGAGTCTCATTCGGCCTCCTTGATCTGGCGTCCGTATAGTACCCGGGTTCCGGTGAATTAGCCGGCCAGCCAGGGAAGCCGGCCGCCATACCGCACGACCACCGGGGCGAGTTGGGAGCTCAGGATCGCCGGCCGGACTCCAAGGTAGGCCCGCAGCCAGGGATGCTGCTGCTCCAGCAGATCCAGGGTCAGCCGGCCGGTGGCGGCGTAGGCGCGATCGGCTGCCACCTGATCGGGCCGGGCCAGCGTGCTCAGCACCGCGTCACGCTTGACGCCGGCCCCGAAGGCGTCGATCTGGGCCACGGTGATCGGCCGGGGCGGGCCCGAAGCCAGCAGGGGGCGGACCGCCCGGTCGGCGTGCTCGGAGGTGATCAACAGGAGCGAGACGACGACCAGCGCGCTCAGCACTTGCAGCCCGACGCCGAGGAACCGGTCGAGGGGTCCAAGGCGAGTGCTACGCACGCGCCCGGCCAGCCGGGAGGCCGGCACGTTGATCAGGAATGCCAGGAGGATGGTCCCGATGACGACGATCAGGTATGCCGGCACGTCGAGGTGGGGCTGGACGAGGTCGAGCAGCGGCCCATGAAAAAGCACGATCAGGGCCACCGCCAGCGCGAAGGACAGCTCGGCGAACACCGGGCGGAGAAAGCCCTGGGTCCAACCGATGGCGACCGCAATCAAGGCCACCGCGACGAGGACGAGGTCGAGGCCGTTCAGCGGGAGGGGGCCGCCCTGAGCGCGCCGGCGTGCCGGGGCGCTCGTTGCGCCGCCAGGAAGCCGCCGAACATCACGAGGACGCCCAGCGCCTGCCCGACATAGAAAAGCTCGTAGATGTGGAAGCGGGTCAGGGTCGAAGCCCCCGCCACGATGAAGGCGCCACCGGCGATCAGGACGTTCGCCAGCAGTCGCGATCCCGCCGCTCCGCGCCGCCAGGCCGCAAAGGCCGACCAGAGCGCGCCTCCGATCAGCACCAGGCTGCCGGCGATGTTGAGCAAGGCCGCCGTCAGGAGCGCCACCGCGTTGAAGAGGCCATGCTCGAGCCGGATGGTGTCGACCGATGGGACCTCGTGCGTTTGCAGCAGGCTCGCCTGCAACCCGGCGCCGACGATGCCCGCCAACCCGATCCCCGCGAGGATCACCACCGCCAGCAGGGCGGGCCGTCCGAATCGGGGGGCGAGGAGAAAAATGGTGCCCAGTGCTAGCACACCGACCACCGTGATGCCACCAAAGTAGTAGTACAACCGGTACAGGTCGGCCGTCCAGCCCCCGGCCGCGCCAAGGACCTCGGTGAAGGCGGCGACGGCATAGAGCGCGAGCGCCACCGACCACGCCGCCAGGTAGGGCCGCGGCTTGGTCCGATACTGCCTCCAGAGCGTGATCGCAAACGCCGCACTGATCGCCGTGGCCGCGAGCGGGTAAAAGATCACGCCAAGATCAGTTTATCTGCTGGCCGACGGGTTCGCTGTTGGTTGCGTGCCTCAGTGTTCGCGTAAGCTGCTTCTTGACGTCACGTCCCGTATTGACGTTAAATAGCCGCAACCACGGTACACAGAGGTCTAGCACTCGTTTGAGCAGAGTCATCGCAATTGCCAACCAGAAAGGCGGGGTTGGTAAAACAACAACCGCGGTGAACTTGGGATGCGCACTCGCTGAGCTCGGGAAGCGCGTCCTCTGTATAGACCTCGATCCCCAGGGACACCTCACGATCAACATGGGGTTCAAGCAGCCGGATCAGATCGAGCTCACCCTCTATCACCTCTTGCTCGACCCGCAGGTCACCCTCGGTCACGTCGTAAAGCACAGCAACCTGGGGGTCGACTTCATCCCGGCCAACATCGAGCTCTCTGGCGCCGAGATCCAGCTGGTCTCGGAAATGGGCCGCGAGACCTTCCTCAAGGAGAAGCTGGCGCCCGGCCAGGATGAGTACGACTTCATGGTCATCGACTGCCCGCCGTCGCTCGGGCTCCTCTGCGTCAACGCGCTGGTGGCGGCCGACGAAGTCGTCATCCCGCTGCAGTGCGAGTACTTTGGGATGAAGGGCATGCAGTTGCTCCAGAACACGATCGAGCGGGTTCGCGGCAAACTGAATCCCAAGCTTCGGATCAGCGGAATCCTGGCGACCATCCACAAGTCGCGCACCCTCCACTCGCAGGAGGTGCTCGAACTCGTGCGCGAACGGTACGGCGACGTCGTCTTCGACGTCGTCATCAAAGACAGCATTCGATTCGCCGAAACGCCACTCGCCGGCATGTCGATCCTCCAGTACGCGGGAAGCTCCGAAGGCGCCAATGCCTACCGGGCCCTCGCCAAGGCAGTGGTTAAGCGGGCGCCAGCCCCCGAGGTGGAGGTAAAGCAGCCCGTTGCCACTCGTGTTTAAACGAGTCTCCCTCACCGGGTCAGCTGAGCTCTTCCGCGATACCTCTCGAGCACCGGAGCTTCTGGCCGAGACGGACCCGGAGCGGACGCCGGCGCCGATCCACCAGCTGCCCATCCTTCAGGAACCGACGCCGACGTTTGGCTACAACCTGACCGAGGACCAGGTCCGGGAGTTGATCGACGCCGTGCAAAAGATCAAGTACCCTCACACCCTCAAGAACACCGCCAAGCTCAGCATGGAGGAGTTCGAGCGCCTCGAGGCGCTCCGCCAGGTCCTACTCGACGGCTTGCGCTAGCGCCTCGTCGCCCCGCTGGCTGCCCGCGACATCCCAGCGACGCGCCACCTGCTGCGCCCGGTACAGGTTGGCGTACAGGCCCGGCGCCTCGACCAACTCATCGTGGCGGCCTCGCTGAACGACCTTGCCCCGTTCCAGCACGACAATCTCGGACGCCTGCCGGATGGTCGAGAGCCGGTGGGCGATGACCAGCACCGTCCGGTCGGCGACCAGTCGGGCAAGCGCGAGCTGGATCAGGTGCTCGGCTTCCGGATCGACCGAGGAGGTCGCCTCGTCCAGGATCAGGATCGGGGCGTCACGGAGCAGGGCGCGCGCGATCGAGATCCGTTGCTTCTGTCCACCCGAGAGCCGGACCCCTCGCTCGCCGATGATGGTGTCGTAGCCGTTCGGCAGCTCGGTGATGAATTCGTGCGCATAGGCAGCGCGCGCGGCCGCCTCGAGACGGGCGTCGTCCGCATCGGGATCGCTGATCTTGATGTTCGCGGCCACGGTATCGTTGAAGAGGAAGACGTCCTGGAGCACAAGGCCGACGCTGCGATGCACGTAATCGAGCGGAAGCTCACGGACGTCCACGCCACCGAGGCGTACCGCGCCCTCCTGCGGATCCCAGAAGCGCGCGATCAGGTTCGCGACCGTTGTTTTGCCCGCGCCGCTGGGTCCAACCAGGGCCAGGACCTGCCCCTCGCGGAGCTCGATCGACACGTTGTGCAGAACGGGACGGCCCGGCTCATAGGCGAACGTCACCGAGTCGAGCCGGACATCGTATGCCGGCGCGACGGGTATCCGAGCGTTCGGGGCGTCCGCCACCTCGATCGGCGCCGTCAGGATCTCGTAAATCCGCTCGGTCGCGGCCTGCGCGGTGCGCAGGCCCTCCAGCTGGCGATTGAGGTCGGTGATCGGCCGGTACAGGTAGGTCGTCAGGAACACGAACAGGATGAGGTTCGGGGCACTCAGTTGACCCGAGAGGACCAGCAGGCCGCCGGCGAGGAGCACCAGGGCGACCGGGACGGCAGCCAGCCACTCGACCCCCGCGAAATACCAGGTGTGCAGCAGGTTGGCTCTCGTTTCCGCCTCGGCCAGGCGCCGGCTGCGATCGTCGATGGCGCGTCGTGCCGGGGCAGCGGCCGCGAAGGCCTTGAGCACGCCCACGCCCTGGATATGGTCGACCATCAGCCCGTTCATGCGGCCGAGCTCATCGCGCGATCGCTTGAAGGCGGCGTTGGCGGCCTCACGAAAGAGGGTGAGGACGGCAAGAATGATCAGCAGCGGCGCCAGCGCGATCAGGCCGAGGCGCCAGTTCACGGCGAGCATCAGGATGCCGATGAACACCGGCACGAGGGCGGCGCTGATCAGCTGGATCCCGGCATGGGCGGTGAAGAACTCGATCGTCTCGACGTCCCCGATGATCTTGGCCGCCATCGCGCCGGATTGCTGCTTCGTATGAAAACCCATGGAGAGCCGCAGCATCTGCTCGTAGCAACGCATGCGCACGTCGTGCAAAATCTTGAAGGCCGCGTTGTGCCCAAAGCCGCCTTCGAAGTAGCGGGCGACGGCGATCGCGGCGGTGGCCGCCACCATCGCCAGCCCGAGCCAGACGATCGTCGCGCTGGACGCGCCCCGCTGGCCGACCGTCACCAGCACCTGCCGGATGATGAGCGCCGGAACCACGCTCAGGGCCGTGGCGAGGATCGACCCGGCGATCGCGATCCCGAGCAGGCCGCGGTGTCCGCGCGTGATCGTGATCATCCTGGAGAGAAAAATCATGCGAGGGAGATTTTACGAAGTCGTGTGAACCAGCTCGACCAGCCGCTGGAGATGGCCGACTGGCGTGCTCGGTAAAACGCCGTGCCCGAGGTTGAAGATATGGCCGGGTCGCGCGCCGGCCAGCCGGATGATCTCGAGGGCCTTTTCCTTCACCACCGGCCAGGGCGCGAGCATCGCGGCGGGATCGAGATTCCCCTGGATGCCCCGATCGTAGCCGACGCGTGCCCAGGCTTCGGCCAGGTCCACCCGCCAGTCGAGCCCGATCACGTCGCCGCCTGCCTCACGCATCGCCGGCAGCAGAGCCGCGGTTCCGGTGCCGAAGTGGATCGTCGGGGCGCCCGAGTCGCGCAGGCCGTCGAAGATCGGTGCCACGTACGGTTGCACGAAGCGCCGGTAATCACCCGGCGCGAGCGCGCCGACCCAGCTGTCGAAGAGCTGAATCACCTGGGCGCCCGCCTCGACCTGGGCCTGCAAGTAGGCGAGGACGAGGCGGCTGAGGCGGCGCATCAAGGCCTCCCAGAGCTCCGGCTCGCCGTACATCATCGCCTTGGTCAGAAGGAAGTCGCGCGACGGCTTGCCCTCGATCAGGTAGCCGGCCAGTGTAAAGGGCGCGCCGGCAAACCCGATCACGGCCACGTCCGCGGGAAGCGACCGCCGCAGCAACCGGATCGTTTCCAGCACGAACGGAACCGACTCCTCCGGCGCCAGGTTGAGCAACCGCTCGACCGCGGTCCGGTTGCGAATCGGCTCCTCGATCACCGGGCCGACGCCATCGACCAGTTGGAGCTTCACCCCCAGCGAGAAGGCGACCGGCAGCATGATGTCGGCAAAGAGGACGGCGCCGTCGACGCCGAGGCGCTCGACCGGCTGGCGGGTTACTTCGGCACAGAGCGCGGGGTCCTGGCAAATCGTGAATAGGTCGGCCGTCTCGCGGATCTTTCGGTACTCGGGAAGCGAGCGCCCGGCCTGGCGCATGAACCAGACGGGACGTCGCTCCACACGCTCGCGCCGCGCCGCTCGAACGAGTAACGGCCCGGGTCCGGTCGCCAGCTCCGGGCGGGCCAGATCGATTGACTCGCCGGGCGTCATCCGCCTGTGATCAGGCTGATCTGACTCGCACGCGTCGCGTCGGTGGTCAGCGCGCCCAACCCGAGGGCGAGGTTCAGCGCCGACGACGGGCTCATCCGCACGCAGGTGAAGATGGGTGTCTCCCGTTCGGTGTAGCGACTGGCCTGCGACTCGCGCAGTTCCATCACCAGGTCGAGGAAGACCGACGGCTCGTCGCATTCGAACGCCACCACGAACTCCTGGTCGTCGAGGCCGAAGGAGTACCCGGTGTTGATCTTCACCTGCGGGTAGCGATGCCCGATGCCGAAGTGCTCGACCATCATCGCCTTGCGGCTCTCATAGGGCAGCCGGTACCAGGCTCGCTTCTTGACCATCGGATAGACGAAGAGGTAGCGGCTTCCAGTGGGCTTCAGCCGCGTTCGCAGTCCCTCCTGGTCGGGGTGGCGATGCCGGCCGAGGTAGGGGGATGGCTTCATCATCGCGAGGAAGGAGTGCGCCATCCGCAGCTGCGGTCCCAGCCGGGTGGCGCGCCAGCCTGCCTCCTGCTGCTGAATCGCATCCATGCTGTCGGCCGCGTGCCAGATGAGGAGATCGCAATCGCCGCGCAACCCGACCGTGCTGAAGGTCGATAGGGTGCCTTCATCGGCCCGGTCATCCAGCAGTGCCGCGAACTCCTCCGCAGCGGTTGCGCGATCGGCCTCCTCCCAGGCGAGAACCGTCGGGTCGAGCTTCAAGAACGTGTACTTGACGACCTGCCTCGCCTCTTGCATACCCCCAGCGTAGCAATCGAGGGGCCGTTTTCGTCCAACTAATCTAGTGGGATGGCCCGGCTTGCGATTCAGAAGGTGCACGTCGGCGAAAAGGACACCAACTGCTACGTCGTCGCCTGCGGCGACACGCAGGAGGCCGTGGTCATCGATCCCGGCGACGACGCCGCGAAGATCGAAGGTCAGCTCGCCGGCAAGACGGTCCGCTGGATCTGTTTCACCCACGCCCATCCGGGGCACACCGGGGCGAAGGAGGCGATCAAGGCGACGACCGGGGCGGCGACGGCGATGCACCTGGCGGACGCCACCGCCAACCTGAAGTCAGCCGACCAGTACCTGACGGCGGGCGAGCGCCTGCCCTTCGGCCGCTTCGAACTGGAGGTGCTCGCCACCCCGGGCCACTCGCCGGGCGGCCTCAGCTTCAGGGTCGGCAACCATCTCTTCACTGGCGATACCCTGATGGCCGGCAAGATCGGCCGGCTCGATCTGCCAGGAGCGAACCCTCAACAGATGTTGCTGAGCCTCCACGGCCAGCTGCTCACGCTGCCGGACAACACCGTCGTCTATCCCGGCCACGGCCCCAACACCACGATAGGGGCCGAACGCGTGGGAAATCCCTACCTGCGAATTCGGTAACGTCGCGGGTCGGCGTCGCGGTCGAGCAGCCGGGCCCTAGCCAGGATGCGCGTCAGCGGCAGGCGCCTTCTTGTCTCCGTACAGCGCTTCGATCTCGGTGCGGTATTTCTCGTTGATCCGCTTCCGTTTGACCTTCATTGTCGGCGTCAGTTCGTCGCCTACGACGAAATCGGTGTCGAGGATCGCCCATTTCTTGATCTGCTCGGGGTGGGAAAGCCCGTGATTCACGGCGGCGACCGCCTCGTCGATGTGCCGCTTGACCTCCGGGTCGTCCCGCCCACGCTTGGCCCCTCCTGATTCCTGATCGAGCGTGAACAGGGCGGCGACGAACGGCCGGCCGTCCCCGAGCACGACGGCCTGGCCGATGCCCCGCTGCCCACGCAGGTTATTCTCCATCGCCGCCGGCGCGACGTACTTCCCCCCTGAGGTCTTGAAGAGATCCTTCTTGCGGTCGGTGATCTTCAAGAATCCGTCGGCATCGACCTCACCAACATCCCCCGTCCGCAGCCAGCCATCGACGAGCGCCTCCTTCGTCGCCTTGTCATCATCGAGGTAGCCGGCGAACACGTTGTTTCCTTTGACCAGGACTTCCCCATCCGACGCGATGCCGATCTCCACGCCCGGGAGCGCTGGTCCGACCGTACCGAAGCGCGCCTTACCCGGCCGGTTGACCGTGGCGGGCGCGGTTGTCTCGGTCAGGCCGTAGCCCTCGAGGATCTCAATCCCCAGGCCGTAGAAGAAGCGAAGCATGTCCGGCGAGACCGGGGCCGAGCCGCTGATGCACAGCTTGACCTGATCGAGGCCGATCGCCTGACGAATTTTGCTGAACACGATACGATCCGCGAGGTTCCACTGCGCCTGCACCAGGGGCGCAGGCGGGCGCCCGCGGTCGTAGGCGGCGGCTCGCCGGGCGGCGGTCATCAGGGCCCAGTCCCGGAGGACCCGGCGCGGCCCGGTAACTTTGTCCATCTTGTCGCGAATGCCGGCATAGATCTTTTCCCACAGGCGCGGGACTGACGTGAAGTACGTAGGATGCACCTCGCGCACCATCACCATGACCTGGTCGACGCTCGGGCAAAAGTAGACCTCGCAGCCGGTGCAGAGCTGGCGCATGTGGCTGACAACCCGCTCGAGGACGTGGGCAAGCGGCAGGTAGGACAGTGTCCGGTCGGTCGCGTCGCCGGGAAGACAGCGCATCGTCGAATCTGAGGTCCAGGTCAAGTTGCGGTGGGTGAGCACCGCAGCCTTTGGCGTCCCGGTGGTGCCCGAGGTGTAGATCAGGCTGGCCATATCGTCCGGTTGGACCGCCTGCCACCGGCTGGTCAGGAGCCCGGGCCGGCCGCGACCGAACTCGTCGCCGCGCTTGAGGGCGTCTTCCCATGTGATTGCCCAGCCTTCGATCTCCGGCGTCTGACCCTCGATCAAGATCACGCGTCGTAGCTCCGGCAAGGCAGACCGCATCGCCGCGACCTGGTCGAAGAGCTGCCGCTCTTCGACGATCAGGACCTTTGACGACGAATGGTGGAGCAGGTACTTCACCTGGTCGTCGGCCAGGGTCTGGTAAACGGCAACGGTGACCGCGCCGGCATGCATGATGGCGAGGTCCGCGATCTGCCATTGTGGCCGATTGGCCGACCAGATTGCGACGCGCTCCCCCGGCTGCAGACCTTCGCTGAGCAGGGCGTTGGCCAGCCTGGCGACCGCCCGGGCATACTCGGTCCAGCTGATCGGGACCCAGCGTTCCCCGGCTTTGAAGAACAGGGCGGGGGCGTCGGCGCGGCGTTTTGCCGTTTGCTGGAAGAGCGCCGGGACCGTTTGCGGGAGCGCCGGAAGGTCGTCGGGCCCGGGCTCGTGGCTCCGAACGGCCGATTGCATGCCGCCACTATAGGAGAGTTTTGCCGGGCCGTAGGCTCGCGGCCACCCAATCCGTATCCTTACCTTGTGGTCGTGGGGACCTGTGAACTTGCCTTTCTACTGAACACGTGACGCCGGCGATACGGACCGAGCTCGACGACCTCGGAACGGTGGAGCAGGGCCCACTCGCCGCCATCCTGGCGGCCCTTGCCCGGGATGACCCGAATGGCGTCGTTGCCGCGCTCGACGGCCAGCTGCACCACGGACGCCCTGGAAGTCCGTCCGCGCTCCGCCAGCAGGTTGGCGAGCGGCTCGCCACCGCGCTGGCCGAGCAGAGCGGTCGGATCAGCCGGTGGATCGACCTGCTCGCCGCATCGCCCTCTCCAACCGGACGACAGGTGGCGTGCCTCCTGCTCCCCAGCCGTTACCAGGACGACCCGACCGGGGTGCTTCGTACCGCCCGAGCGCTCGCCGACGACCCGCACTGGGAGGTGCGGGAGGCCGCCGGTGGCCTCCTCGGCACGCTGCTCGACCGCGACTTCGATCGTATCCGCGAGCACCTCGAGATCCTGCGGTCGTCGCGCTCGGAGAACCTTCGGCGCGCCGTCGTTATCGCGGCCAAGTACGCCGCCCGGCGGGACAAGCCGGAGCGGGTGGGCGCTCTGCTGAGCATGCTCGAACCACTGCTCCGCGACACCGAGCCCTACGTGCGTCGCAACCTCGGGCCGTTTGCGATCGGGGACGCCCTTCTCCGCGTCGACCCGAAGCAGACGCTGAAGTGCCTGCGCGAATGGTCGAAGGATCGCGACCCGATGGTGCGGTGGAACGTGGCGATGGCATTCTCGAGCGCGATCGGCTCCTTCCACTGGCCGGCCGCCAAGAGCATCCTCGAACGGCTTGCCAGGGGACCCGAGCCGATCGTCCGAAACGCGGTCGCCAAGGCGATGCGGCGCTGCCGCCAGCGCTATACCGATGAGGTGGAGGAAACTCGCCTGCGATGGATAAAGGACCGGGATCGGTCGGCAACCGCCCAGCTCGTCGGTCCGCTTCGCAAGCGCTGATCAGCTCCTTCCTCCCGGCATTCCAGGCGACCCTTCCCTGGCCGCTTGACCCGTTCCAGGTCGAGGCCATCGAAAAGCTGGATCGCCACCAGGGCGTCCTCGTCTCGGCCCCGACCAGCTCCGGCAAAACCGTCATCGCCGATTACGCCATCTATCGCGCGCTGGCAAGCAACACGCGCGCCATCTATACGACGCCGTTGAAAGCGCTCTCGAATCAGAAGTTTCGCGATTACACGCGGCGGCACGGGGAAGGGGCGGTCGGGCTGGTCACCGGAGAGAACACCATCAACCCGGGAGCGCCGGTCGTGGTGATGACCACCGAAATCCTGCGCAACCTGATTTACGAAGAGCCGGAGCGGCTGGCCAACGTCCAGTACGTCATCCTCGACGAGGTCCACTACATCGACGACTTTCCACGTGGCGCCGTTTGGGAAGAGATCATCATCCAGGCGCCGGCCCAGATCAAGTTCATCGGCCTGTCGGCCACCATCAGCAACTACCAGGAGATCGCCGACTGGATGAGCCGCCAGCGGGGCGAGATCGCCACCGTGAGCGTTCGCAAGCGGCCGGTCGAACTGCGGCTCTGGCTGTCGATGCGGAACGAGTTCTATCCGTTGCTGGATGAGCGCGGCGCCATCCCCCGCGAAACCCGGCTGCGCGCCCAGAATGAGTCATCGACGGACTTGCGCCTGTCGCAACTGCGGCGCGCGCCGGAGAACGATCTGCTCCCGGTCGTCGAGCGGCTCCGGAGGCGCGAATTCCTGCCAGCCATCTATTTCATCTTTTCGCGGCGCGGCTGTCGCGAGGCGCTGGGCCGCTGCGCGAGTCACGGGATGGATCTGACAACCGAGGATGAGAAAGCGGTCATCGACCGGACCGTGAGCCGCAGGCTCGAGCAGGTCCGCGATCGGGACGAGGCCGAGCTCTACGCGTCCATGCTGGACGCCGACACGCTCCGGCGTGGCCTGGCCATGCATCATGCCGGCCTGCTCCCCTATCTGAAGGAGATCGTCGAAGACCTGTTCGCGCAGGGACTGATCAAGGTGGTCTTTGCGACCGAGACCCTCTCGCTGGGCATCCACATGCCGGCCCGCGCCGTGGTGGTCTCCTCCTTCACGAAGTTCGACGGCCAGAACTTTGCCGCCCTCACCTCCGGCGAGCTGACGCAGTTGATGGGCCGGGCGGGCCGGCGCGGGATCGATCCGATCGGCCACGGCATCGTCCTCAAGGAGCCGGATATCGATATCGGCACCATCTACGAGGCCGCCACGGGACAGGAGATGACCGTGGAGAGCAAGTTCGCGCCGACCTACAACATGGCCCTCAACCTCCTCCGCTATCACCCACCGGAGGCGGTGGACCTGCTGATGGAGCGGTCGTTCGGTCAGTACCAGAAAGGGCTCGCCAGGCGCGACCTCGAGGATCGGCTGGCCAACCTGCGGCAGCGCGTGGCCGACGTCGCCGGCGGGCGCTTCACCGTCGAGGGGGAGCCCTGCTGCACCGACGAGACCTTCACCGAGTTTGCCCGTGCCAACGATGAGATCGCCGCGCTGCGTGTGCAGATGCGCCGACTTCGACGCGATCACTGGCACAAGGGCCGAAGTCGTGGCCGCGGGCGGGGAGCCCCGACCCGGGACCCGGGAGGGCGGACACTGGCGCAGCTCAAGGACGAGGTCGTCCACTGGCAGGCGACCATGAACCGCCTACCCTGTCGCCAGTGTCCCTTCCGGGCCGAACATCAGGCGCACCACGACGAGGTCAGAGAGTTGCGGGCGCGCTTGCAGGCATCCACGCAGGACGCGGAGCGAAGCCAGGGGGAGTATCGGCGGCGCATGGCGGCTCTGCGCGCGATCCTGGAGGAGCTCGGCTTCCTCAAGGACTCGGTACCCACCGACAAGGGGCATCTGGCCTCGCGCATCTACGGCGAAAACAGCCTGATCATCACGGAGGCGATCGCCGACGGATGGCTGGAGGAGTTGACCCCGGCGGAGCTGGCGGCTTCGGTGGTGATGGTCACCGCGGAAGACCGTAACCGCGACCGCCCGCAACCACGCCAGCGCATGCCGACCAGCGCGGTCGCACTGGCCCAGAAGCGGCTGCGGGTGATCTACTTCCGGTTCTCAGCCCGCGAGCGCGACCGCGGCGAGGAAAACCTGCGACCCCTTTCGGGTGACTACGTGAACTTCGTCTACGACTGGTGCAGCAGCGAGCCGCTCTCGACGCTGCAGCCGCCGCCCGGGGTCGAGCTCGGCGATGCCGTGAAGGCGGTGAAAGGACTCTATAGCGGACTTCGCCAGATCGAGTGGGCGGTCGTGGAGCGCCCCACCCTCCGGCACCTCGTGATCAAGGCACGGCAGGCGCTCGAGCGGGAGCTGATCACTCGCGTCTAGTCCCGGCCTTCTTCCTGCGCCAGTTTTTCCGAGATCCGAAAGACACGCTCGGGAAGGTCGGCGAGGTCGTAGAAGCGCAGCGGCTTCTTCAAGCGCTTGGCGATGCCGACCTGCACCTTGACGCCGAGGCTCATGGTCCCAAAGACCCAGACTTCGTCGCAGCGCGACAGCAGGTTGTTGATCGCCTCCCGGACCAATTGCTTGGAAACCGTGTGGAGGAGGTAGTAGTCGAACAACATGAAGGGATTGATCGGCACATGGCCCTCGTCCAGGACGGCCTTCGAGACGTGCATCCTCCAATAGAAATTCCGGTTGGACATCGCGATGTAGATGAGCTTCTTGGGGTGCCGCAACGTCTGCTCGAGCTGTTCGAGCGGGCTCGCTTCGGGTGTCGGCGCGAAGATCGAGGCCAGGATGTCGTCCGCGGACTTTCCACCGGCTGGAGGCGCCTCCTGCCGTCGAAGCGGCGTCGAGGGTGCTTCCTCCGGCTCGACGGCGTCGCGTTCAGGGTCTCGCCGCATTGGTCGGAAGTTTATGCGTCAGCCTCTAAGGCGTCAAGGTATTCACGCACCAGCGGACGCAGCCGTCGCAGGGCGCGGTCCAGCAAGGCGACGTTGGACGGCATCGTTGAGCCAGCGGCTGGCCCCGGAAGGATGAGGCAGCGGCACGAGCAGCGGACGGGGCCTGGCGCGAGGGCCCACCATCTGGCCCGACGCATCGAAGGCCGACCCGACCAGCTCCTGGAGTGGCCGCCCCGGCAGAAAGCGCTCATGCGCGAGCCCGCCGACCAGGAGGATCAGGCTGGGATCGATCAGGGCGAGTTGCCGGTCGAGGTGGGGACGGCAGAGCTCAACTTCCGCGCGGCTCGGGCGACGGTCACCGCCACCGATCCCCTTCCCGGGGAAGCATTTCGTGATCGACGTCATGTACACGCGGCGACGGATCTCCTCCTCAGACTGGAAGCCCGCTCGCACCAGCCACCGCATCAGCACCTTGCCCGATCGCCCCTGGAACGGGAGGCGACGTTCTTCTTCGACGATGCCCGGCGCCTGGCCGACAAGCATGATGCGGTTATCCGGATAGCCGCTGAGGACGGGACCGGCGTGATCGAGAAATCCCGCTTCGACGCAGCGGGTGCAACTCCAAACCTGCCGGTGGAGCGCGAGCAGCGTGCGGGGCGATGGGGACGGCACGGTTTCCACGTTAAACTCATCGCCTCAATGCCTCCCTCGTCCGGGGATTCCTACATCGCGCGAGCTCATGCCCTGATTGACCTCGGGCGCCAGGCCGACGCCATCCCGCTCCTGCAACGGGCGATCGCCGCCGACCCCGAGGACGCCGTATCCGCGCTGTGTCCTCGCGGCCTGCTTTCTCGACATGGACCGCGACGAAGAGGCATGCCGCACCGTGGAAGACGCCATCGCGCTGGATCCCGAGCTCTCGCTCGCCCACCGGCTGCATAGCTTCGCCCTCCGCAAGCTGCATAACCCGAGGCTCGCTCTGGATGCAGCTCGGGAGGCGGTTCGGCTCAGCCCGATTGAGGCCGACGCCCTACTCGAATTGGGCGAAGCCCAGCTCGAAAACGGCCAGTTCAAGGAAGCCGTGCAGGCCGCTGAGCGGGTGCGGGCACTCGAGCCCGCGTCGCTCGACGGCCACTATCTCCTGGGCCGGATCGCGCTCCAGCGGAGGCGTTGGAAGGACGCCGAGGAGCACTGCCGGGAGGCGCTCCGGATCAATCCCTTGAGCTGGGTTGTGATGAACAACCTGGGCGTGGCGTTACAGGGGCAGCGCCGCCAGAAGGAGGCGGTCGAAGCCTTCGAAAACGCGGCCAAGCTGAATCCGAAAGCCGATGTGGTGCGGCGCAACCTGTTCACACAGACCCAGTCTTACATTGGCATTGGCGTCATCGCGATTCTGGTCATCCAGGGACTCCGCCTTGGGTTCTTGGCTCATGCCAATCCCATTGCCCTCGGCGTCGGGCTCATCATCCTGTTCCTCGGCGCCTGGCTGGTCTATGTGATCCGCAAACGACAGTTAAGCCCAACGGTCCGACGGTTCTACGATCTCGAGCGCCGGCGTGAGCTGCCCCTCAGCCTCGCTTACGTCATGTTCTGGAGCGGCGGATTCGTCCTCATCCTGCTCGGCGGGATTTTCGGCTACGTCCTCTCCAACGGATCGTGGGTGGTCCCGTTGCTGGTCGTGGCCGCCCTTTCCTGGTCGATCGGGGGACCGCGCCTGTGGCGCCACGGAATTCTTCCCCGGATCGTTCGCTCGCGCGCGAACCGCTAGGGCACTGTGACCCTCTCATGAATCGATATCCCCGCAGGACGCGTCTGGCATCCTTACCAGCGTGAGCGAAATGAGGCCGATCAGCCGCCTCAACCAACTTGCGGGAACAGACATCGGCCGCCTCGCGGGAATCTCCGATGGCATCTTTGCCGTGGGTATGACCCTGCTGGTGCTCGGCCTCTTCGTCCCGACCATCTCTGGTAGTAGCGACAGCGCCCTCTGGCAGGAACTGGTCAAGCTGGGGCCGAGCATCCTTGTTTACACGATGAGTTTCATGACGCTCGGGATCTTCTGGGTGGGACAGGGCTCTCAGTTGGGCCTGCTGGCCAAAAGCAATCGCCATTACACCTGGTTGCAACTGACGTTTCTGCTTTTCGTGACCCTGGTCCCCTTCTCGACCGGCCTGCTGACGCGCTACCCGGGGCTGCGAGTCGCGCTCCTCGAGTACTGGCTCAACATCGTACTGCTAGGCGTCATGCTGCTTGCCGGACTCCAGTACGGCATGCACGCGCGTCTCTTCCGAGAGACGGACATCGCTGCGGCCGGCCACTTGATGCGAGGGCGGATCCTGATCGCGCAGGCCCTCTATGCATTCGCGACGGCGCTGAGCCTCTTCTTTCCGACCTGGGTCAGCATCGCGCTCATCGTCCTGATCCAGCTCAATTACGTGATCGCGCCGCGGATCCCGATCCTGCATCGGTTCTAACCCCGGTCGCATCGATTGGCGAGATGAAGCGACACGCAGAACCGGTGCTCAGCGGGCGTGCCTTGAATCGGGCCCTCCTCGAGCGCCAGCATCTGCTGGAGCGTCGCCAGGGATCAGCGGCCGAGGAGATCGAGTACCTGATCGCGATGCAGGCGCAGATGCCGAACTCCCCCTACGTTGGCCTCTGGACGCGACTCGAGGGCTTCGAGCCGATGGAGCTGGCGGCCTTAATCACGAAGCGCCGTGCTGTCCGGCTTGGAATCCTTCGGAACACGCTTCACCTGGTGACCGCCCGCGATTGCCTCAGGCTGTGGCCGTTGTTCCAGCCCTTGCTGGCGCGCCAGCTGCAGGGATCCTCGTTCGGTCGGCACCTGGTCGGGATGGAGATAGGGGCTGTGACGACCGAGGCGACCCGGCTGATGCGACACGAGCCGCGCACGCTCGCCCAACTCGCTCACCTGCTTCATCAGCGCTGGCCGGATCGGGACGCGACCTCGCTTGCCTACGCCATCCGCCACCTCCTCCCTGTGGTCCAGGTCCCACCACGAGGCGTCTGGGGTAAGAGCGCGCAACCCACCTGGACCACGGTCGACCTGTGGTTGGGTCGCTCCGTTGTACGGCCGGAGCCGCTGGAGCGGCTCATCATCCGCTACCTCACAGCCTTCGGGCCCGCCTCGATCTCCGACATGGCGTCATGGTCTGGGTTGACCGCTCTGCGTCCGGCCTTCGAGCGACTGCGACCCGACCTGCGGACCTTTCGCGACGAGAGCGGCCGTGAGTTGTTCGACGTTCCCGACGGACCCCTCCCTGACGCCGATACGCCGGCGCCGCCAAGATTTCTGCCCGAGTACGACAACGTCGTGCTCGGTCATGCCGATCGGACGCGTGTCATCGCCTTCGAGTATCGGTACGCCATTGGCGGCGGGATGTTTCTGCTCGACGGCCAGGTCGCGGGCATCTGGCGCCTCAAAGAAGTAAAGGAACGTGCCCGGTTGACGGTCTCGTCCTACCGGCCGCTAAAGAAGGCGGATCGTGAGGCACTAGGTCAGGAAGGTGAGCGGCTCCTCGGCTTCGCCGCCACGGAGTCCTCGACGTACGAAACCGCCTTTGTCGTTGCCCCTCCAAGAGACTCATGGCGTTGATCACCCCGAAGACACGGTATGCCACGGCCTCCGACGGCGTTTCGATCGCATATCAGGTGATCGGCGAGGGACCCCGGGATCTGGTGTGGGTGCCAGGTTGGATCTCTCACGTCGAGGCCGCTTGGGATGAGCCGACCATGGCACGATTCTTTGAGCGGCTCGCCTCCTTTTCGCGGCTGATCCTTTTTGATAAACGCGGCACCGGCCTGTCCGACCGGGTCCCCGAATCGGAGCTGCCCACACTTGAGACGCGGATGGACGATGTGAAGTCCGTCTGCGATGCGATCGGTTCCGAGCGAGCGGCACTGCTCGGCGTCTCTGAGGGGGCGCCGATGTGCGTCATGTTCGCGGCGACCTATCCGGCTCGAACCACGGCCATCATTCTTTTTGGCGGCTATGCCCGGCGGCAATGGGCGGCCGATTATCCGCACGGCGCCACGACCCAGCAACAGGAGGCGTTCCTCGAGGAGATAGGGCGCGACTGGGGTGGGCCGGTTGGGATCGAGACCAGGGCGCCGAGCAAGCTGGGCGACGCCCGTTTCCTCGAGAACTGGGCCCGCTACCTACGCATGGGAGCGAGTCCTGGCGCGGCTCTTGCCCTGACCCGCATGAATGCGCAGATCGACGTGCGACCGATCCTGCCAACGATCTCCGTTCCAACCCTGGTACTGCACCGATCCCACGACCGCGTTATCCCGGTCGAGGCGGGCCGTTACCTCGCCGATCAAATCCCGGAATCGTCATTCGTCGAGCTTCCGGGTCTGGATCATCTTCCATGGATTGGGGACTCCGAGGCGATCCTTGGCGAGATCGAGGAGTTCCTCACCGGGGTCCGAACGCGGCCGGAGCCGACGCGGGTGCTGGCAACAATCATGTTCACCGATATCGTTGGCTCGACCGCACGCGCATCGGCGCTCGGTGATGCGGCCTGGTCGGACCTTCTCGAAGCCCATCACGTGCGAATTCGCGAGCAACTTAGCCGCTACGGAGGTCGCGAAATGCGTACGACTGGTGATGGAGTCTTCGCACTTTTCGACGGGCCGGCGCGCGCCGTCCGTTGCGCGCTGGCGCTTGCCGGCGCAATCCGCCCACTCGGCCTCGAACTTCGTGCCGGCCTTCATACGGGTGAGGTCGAGCTAGCCGGTGACACCATCGCGGGGCTCGCCATCCACATCGGCGCTCGGATCGCCGCGGTCGCCGGCGCTGGCGAGGTGCTCGTATCGCGCACCGTCCGTGATCTCGTTGTCGGCTCCGGTCTGACATTCCGGGACGCCGGGACGCACACCCTCAAAGGCGTACCGGACGAGTGGCAGCTGTTCGCTGCCGCAGGTGGCTAAGAACCAATTCTCTGCGCGGGGCGCAGAAGGAGAACCACGATGGGAAGCATCGTCGTCACCGAGTTCGTCTGACTGGACGGCGTGATGGAGGATCCGGGCGGAAGCGAGCAATCGAAACACGGTGCCTGGGCCTTCAAGTTCTCGCGCGGAGAGGCGGGCAACAAGTCAAGATTGACGAGACACTCAACGCCGAGGCGCAGCTGCTGGGCCGGGTCACCTGTGAGGGCTTTGCCTCGGCTTGGCCATCAAGGCATGATGACCCGTGGAGGAGGTCGCCAAGCTCAAGCAAAGGTTGCGTGGAGATATCCTGGTCAGCGGCAGCGCACGGCTGGTCCAGACGCTAATCGCACATGACCTCGTCGACGAGTTGGTCCTGATGGTCTTTCCGGTCATTCTCGGGAGCGGCAAGCGCCTCTTCGGCGAGACGAGCGACATGAAGGTCCTGCGCCTTGCGGAATCGAAGACCGTCGGAGATGGCGTCGTCATCCTTATTTACAAGCGGGCCGGCGAGGCAGCCTAGGGCTTAACCAGGCATGATTCAGTCCGTGCGCCCACCACCGACAACGTCCAGCTCCCCGTGACACGGACGGGAGTGCCTCCAGTGCTCGTCACCGGAGCAACCGGCCGGGTTGGGCGCGCCGTAGTCGACCTACTACTAGACGCGGGCGTGCCGGTCCGCGCCCTGACGCATCGCTCCGAGGCGGCAGCGACGCTGCCAGCGAAAGTCGAAATCGCCACCGGCGACCTCACCGTGCCCGAATCGCTTGACGCAGGACTGCGAGGTGTCAGCATCGTCTTCCTCGTCTGGACCGCCCCGCCGACGACTGCTCCGGCAGTTGTCGAGCGTCTCGCAACCTACGCGCGGCGTGTCGTGTTTCTCTCGGCACCCCACCAAACCCCGCACCCCTTCTTCCAGCAACCGAATCCAATGGCGGTGCTCTACGCCGAGATTGAGCGGCTTATCGCGGCCGCCGGGCTCGAGTCGACGATCATCCGGCCGGGGATGTTCGCGTCGAACGCGTTGCCTGGTGGGCGCCCGCGATTCGCGCCAACGGTGTCGTCCGGTGGCCTTACGGCGCTGCCGAGACGGCACCCGTCGATGACCGCGACGTGGCGGCTGTCGCGGCGCGGACCCTGTATCAGGACGGACATGCTGGGGGTGACTACGTCCTCACGGGCCCCGAGTCACTGAGTCAGGCAGAGCAGGTGCGCATCATCGGTGACGTCTTGGGGCGTCGGATCAAATTTGAGGAGCTGTCGCCGGACGAGTTTCGAAAAGAGACGGAGGGAAGCTGGCCACGCCCAGCCGTGGACATGCTGCTCGCCGCGTGGGGCGCAACGATTGGAAGGCCGGCGTTCATCACCTCTACGGTGTTCAACATCCTCGGATCCCCGCCGCGATCGTTTCGCCAGTGGGTCGCCGATCACGCCGCGCTTATGGAAGGTCCCACCCCATAGGGCCGAAGCTCGCCGGCGCCTCGCCGGGCTAGCTCGGCATCGGAACCTTTCGGGCCATTTCCCGTCTTACCTGATGATGGGTCGAATACGGTTGGCCCCGCTTGTTGGGCTGATGGGCGCCACCTTACTGAGCGCCTGCAACGGGCCCTCTACCACCAGCACCGATGGCCCCTCGGCGATTGCCTCCATATCCGCAGCGGCGACCAGCGTGCGGATCACGCGTGACCCCGGATTGTTTGTCATGCCGCAACTCGACCGAACCATCACCAACCCCCTGACCGTTCGGAGGCTCGCGAACGATATTCTGGCGCTCCCGGCCGGCCCCTCCGGCACGCAGAGCTGTCCCGCAGACTTCGGGACCAGCTACACGCTGCGCTTCACGGGAGGAGCGCCCTGGTCGGCCGTGGTCGATGTTCGCGGTTGCCGCACGGTTCGACTGAGTGACGGCCGCAACCTCTGGTCGTTGACGACGCCCTCCTTCGAGCCTGACCTGGCCGCAGCGATCGGCCTTTCGACTGGCGATTTCAGTCCGATCCCCTGCGCTGCGGGTCAGACCCGATGCTACCCGCAACCCCACACGAACATGGGGTTGCTTACCGGTGGCATCATCCCCTGCGCTGGTATCCCCTTCCCCAGCGGTCCCCACTACGCCGCCGGGATGGTGCTCGTCCTCAGGGGAGTGGATGTTCTCCAGAAGAGTGGGCCGCTCATTTCGCAAGCCGAGGTGACCCGGCAGCAGGTAACGGTGAATCAGGGCTATCTCTTCGCGCTACCGGCCGGTAGCTATGTACTTCAGGCCCAATTCCCACCGCCTGGCAATGTGCGACCATTCGTCGGCATCGCGGTCGAGGCCGATAAAGCCATCAAGGTCGATATTCCGAACATGTGCAAGTGACGCAGCCGCACGCCAGCAATCTCCGCCCAGCCTTACGGTGATTGACGGCGCATAAGCGCCAACCTGATCGCCGGACTGTCAAGCAGGTCGCTGCTCGGCGTGGCCCGGGCGTGTTCCCAAATGGCGGCCCGGACGTTTGTAGAGGTATGACCGGCCCACTGGTGCTCGTCGACCCACAAGACGACCGGCAAAGGATGGGCGGCCTACCGCCTTTTGACGAGGTCTACGCCAGCCACGCGGCGAGCGTGTACCGGTTCTGTCTATCTCAGGTGGGAGATGCTGATGCTGCCGCCGACCTTACCCAGGACGCCTTCATCAAGGCCTTCGCCGCGTACGAGCGAGTACGTCCCGACCCTGCATCGATCCGAACCTGGCTCGTGAGCATCGCCCGGAATGGTTGCATCGACCGCCATCGCCAGAACGGCCGCTGGCACCTCCTCTTTCGGCAATTGCAGCAATCCCGTGATCGGCCAATGGATGTTGAAGAGCTCGCGCACGATCGGGCGCAACTTCGCCGTGTGAACGCGGCGGTCGGAACGTTGAGTCGCCGCGACCGCGAACTCATTGGCCTTCGAGTCGCTGCTGATCTGTCCTATCGCGAAGTCGCCGACGTACTGCGGATATCGGAGCAGGCCGCGAAAGTGGCCACATTCCGAGCCCTCAAGAAACTTAGATCAAAACTGGAGGACCCCCATGATCGACGAAATGACTGAGTTCGAACAAAAGCTTCGCCATGTCTACGCGGTGGTCTCCCCTCCGGCCTCGACCGCACACTGGACTTCAGAGCGAGGCGCGCGCCGAACCACCCGCACTGAGCATGTCGGCAGGTCTCGCCGGCTGCTTCGCCCCGCTGCGGCGCTGACGATTGCTCTGTTGCTCTTCGGAGTCGCTAATCTCGGCGCCGCCTACTACGCACCTCGCTATGGCCAGGCTCTCGCCCAAGTGCCGTTGGTTGGCGGGATCTACGCGAAGGCCCTCCAGTACTACGGCTTGGTCCCGCAAAACGTGACGGTCGTCAACAACAGCTCGACATCTTCCGGACACACGGTGCGCCTGGTTGCCGGTTATGCGGACGGCCTGCGGACCGTGCTGGTCGTGGAAATCGATGGCAGGAGGCTGACGTATGGCAAGACCGCCCATCCGAGCCCCGGAGAGTTTGGCGTGGGTAATCACGGCGAGACGCCCGATCTCGGGTATACGCTGACCGATCAGTTCGGCCACAGCTACACGGAGCGAATCGGCAACGGCTACGAGAATTACATGCAATTTCAGCCGCTGGCCTGGCCCGCGTCCAAGGTCGGTGCTCGGCTGACCCTGCATATCACCACCTTGCGGAAACTGTGGCTCGCAACGGGTCAAGACGAGCTCGCCGGAGACTGGACGCTGCACGCCACATTGGTTGCCGAACCGGTCCATCTGCTTGGCGTTGCCTTCGCCGGTCCGGACCGCCAACGCGGTCTATACGTTCACGTCGGTACGGGTCACCTCGACGGCAGTGCACATCGAGTGGACCGTGACCGGCGCCCTGATCGATGACCCTCGCCTGACCAACCACGGCACCCAGACCGAGACGCAATTGACCAGCGACTACTTGCTGCCAAGGCTTTTCGACGCGGCCGGACATGAGACGCAGAACTCGACCTCTGGGATCACGCTCTCGAGTCCGGTCAAGATTGAGTTCAACGGCTACGTATCCGGCCCTGGACGCTACCGGCTGCAATTGGGTGATGCCCTCACGGGGGCGGCCTACGAAGTGTGGATCGTCGTTCCGTGATTACGGAGACCAGGAGCGGCCAGTCGGCCGCTCCTTCGTTGCGACGGTCCTTTGCAGCGATCCGAGCTCGCTAGCGTTACCGGCTGGTAGATGTTGCGTATCATGCCCGTTCGAATGGCCTGAGCCCGAACGGTTGTCACCCGTTTGGAACGGTTTCCGAAACTCTTCCACGAAATGATGACCAGGGGCTATGCGCAAACGCGGGACGCTTCGTCAGAAGATCGTCCTTCCCTTCTTTGTGCTGCTTGCGTTCGTCGGCATGGCCGGCACGCTTGTCATCACCTCCAAGGCAACGGGCGCGACGGTTGCGCAGTTTGAAGGATCGCTGCTACGGGCGAGCCTGCTGAGCAACGACCATCTTGCCGTCCTCGAAGCCGAGCGGTTGGCCCAGCTCCGTGCGGCCGTTGATACGCAGGGCGTCGCCGCCGCGATTGCAAAGGGCGATGCAACCTCGCTGACCAGCCTCCTCCGCCCTCTCCAGGCCAACGCCTTTCCAGACCAGCTGACGATCCGAGTGCTCGATGCCAGGGGCCACGAGTTGCTCAACCTGACACCGTCTGGAGCTGGGACAGCCGCAGCTCTGGGCACGCAGCCTGACGTGGCGGCCGTCCTCGCCGGGCAGGTGGACCCAAAGGGGGACAAGTACGTTTTCACCCAACCCGATCCGTCGGGCACGATGCTCTACTGGATTGGCCCGGCTCGGACGGACGCGAACAAACTGGTCGGGGCCGTCCTCCTCGGCGAATCGATGACCGAAGTCGCCGACCGAATCCGCGACTCCCGCGCCAGCGACCTTGTCTTTTACGACCAATCGGGCAGTGTGCTCCTGTCGTCACTGCCGGGAGTGCCGGCCCTTTCCACCACTACTCTGCACTCGCTGTCGACGAACCCGCTCCGAATTAGCCAGACCCTGGCCGGCCATCGGTTCGAGTTCCTGGTCGCCACCTGGAAACTACGAGCCAGCACCATCGGCTACCTTGCGGTCGCGGAGAAGTCCGACCCGCTGCAGGCTTCGATATCCCAGATCCGCCTCCTGATGCTGGCGGTGTTCGGGACGGCGGCCCTGATGACGTTGCTGTTTGGCAGCATGCTCGCACGTCGCATCACGCGTCCGGTCGAACAGCTGGTGGCCTCGACCACGGCCGTGTCCGCCGGCGACTTGAGCCACCGCTCCCAGGTCACGACCAACGACGAGATCGGCGTCCTGGCGCAGTCCTTCAACGTGATGGCCGCCAACCTGGAGGAGAAGACGCATGAACTCGAGGAGAGTTACTTCGCCAGCATCGAGACACTCGCCCGCGCCATCGATGCCCGCGACCCTTACACGTTCGGCCACTCCACCCGGGTCGCGGCCATCAGCCAGGAGATTGGCGAGGCCATGGGGCTCCCCGTTGAAGACCGCAAGGCGCTGCGCCGCTCCGCGCTGTTGCATGACATCGGAAAAATCGGCGTTGAGGACCGAATTCTGCGAAAGGCCGGCGGCTTGACCGCAGAGGAGTGGGACGCGATGAAACAGCATCCCTTCACTGGCTACAAGATGCTCTCGGGTCTCAAGTTCCTCAGGCCCAGCCTCGCCGGCGTGTTGCATCATCACGAACGCTGGGACGGCGGCGGCTATCCGGCTGGGCTCCGCGAGGATGCAATCATCCCGTACGTCAGGATCCTGAGCCTGGCCGACACCCTCGATGCGATGACGTCGGATCGACCGTATCGCCAGGGCTTCCCCTTCGAGAAGGCGCTCCAGGAGATTCGTAAGCTCGGCGGAACCCAACTCGATCCGCGAGTGGTCGAAGCATTTCTGTGGCGGTCAACCCAGATCTCGGCCCTGCTCCTCGATAAGAGCTTGCCCACCCGCCAGACGACCGACCTCACATGGCTGGAGAAGGCGGCGTGAAGCTGAAAACTCGGCTGCGTCAAGCCGCGTTGGTGGCGCTGTTGCTCGCTTTGATGTGGGTGGCAGGGCTCGCAGGCGCGAATATTTCAGGACTTCATTCCCTTACGACCAGTGTCGACGGATTGACGCTCGCCGACTACCATGCCGACCCGCTGGCCGACCAGGCCCTGGCTCCGCTCACCGCCAGGGTCTCCGCGGACGCGTTTCGCGATGCGCTCGGCGCTGAGACACCTGGGCACGGGTCATGGTATGGAGGCCCGACGGGCGGTGCGCTCCTGGCGATGGGGCCAACGCCGACCGCGAGCCCATCCGCACCCTCGTCAACCGCGACGAGTCCAACCCCGCGACCGTTCGTGACGCCGGGTGCCTCGCCGACTGGCTCTCCGACCGCGGTGCCGTCAGCTGGGACCGGGGCCTCCGCCGCACCATCCTCCGCTCCCTCCGCCGGTGCGACGCCCACACCGAGCACAACCCCGAGCCCATCAATTTCGGCGACTCCCACCGCGTCGCCCATGCCAACGCCTACTCCTTCATCGGTGCCGACGGCGACTCCTGGCCCCACGCCGACTCCGACGCCCACACCGACACCGACTCCGACGCCCACACCGACACCGGCTCCCACGCCAACACCGACTCCTGCGCCAACACCGACTCCTGCGCCAACTCCAACCCCGTCCCCAACGCCTGCTCCAACTCCCACGCCGACTCCATCGAATACCTATGTCGTCCCAACCGGCACGACATACAACGGCAACCTCACGGTGTCGGGCCAGTCGGTGATCATCAACGGAACGGTGACGGGTGACATCCACGTTTCAGGCGGCACCTTGACCATCAATGGAACGGCCGGGCACGACGTTGTCGTCTCCGGCGGCAACGTGCGGGTCAACGGGACCGTCCAGAACGACCTCAGCGTCCAAAACGGCAACCTGACTCTGGCCTCATCCAGCTGGGTGGGCCATAACGTCAACCTGACGAGTGGGCAGCTAACCCGCCAACCAGGCTCGTATGTGGGCGGCACGGTGACGGTTCGTTGACCCGGTTAGCAACCTGCTAGCTGCGGAAGGGCAGAGCTGGATAGGACGCTGACTGTCATCGGTACGCTCATTTCCGTTACCCCGCTCATCGCACGGGTGATGGCGAGAGCATCGCCGTTCAGCACGGGTCCGAGCACGCGGTTCGGCACCTCAGTCGTGGCGCCGCTCCGCAGATCCACCAGGTAATCCGCCGACGAGCCAACCGCCCCAATCAAGGTCGAGCCGATCGACCAGACATCGGCGTAGTCCGAGGCCCGTAAGAGGATCCGCGGCTGCGATCCCGGTTGCCAGAACCATAGATCCCTGACCAACGGCCCGCCGCTCCAGGCGAGCTTGCCGGGAGCACCGACGACGAAATGGACATCCCGTACCGAGCTCAGCTCGGCGGGCAAGGAAATGAGCTTGCCGGTGATGGCCGAGGCAGCATGAAACCTCAGATCCCCGGTCGCCTGTGCCCAAATCACCATTGGCCACGAGAAGGTCGCATACCAGGCCGAGGCATCCAGACGGTGGTCGCTCCCCGAGGCCAGGTCGAAAAGATGAAGCTGGCGAGTGGCGAGGTTGTGGAAGACGTGATCGTGGCCTGGGGCCAAGAGGTCGTTAGTGTTGCGGGCAAGGAGCCGCGGGCGTCGCCGCTGCATGCGGCTGTCGATGTCGTTGATCGATCCTATAACGATGGGGGTCGTTAGCCAGGACACCGGACCGGCCATCTCTACCGATGGCTTCTTATTAATCCGCAGCCGACATTTCGCTCAGCCCGGTTCAAAACATGTTTTGAGTGGTGTCCCCCACCGTACAGTTATGAACTCCACCTGCCCACCGAGATGAACACCTGGCGTTTTAGCGGACGCTGAGCGGACGGTCCGCGGACGCACGCCGAACGCCATCCTCACCTTCAGCCTCCGCTCACGTTCCGCCGCTCAGCACGGTATGCCGGACCTTCCCAATCAACTTCGCGTTCGCGTGCCAATAGCAGATGCATCGTTCCGAGCGAAACCTTGTGGGGGTGTTCGACGTTGAGACTGTTATCAAACGTGATACCAGTGCATAAGCCAGACGGGAGTGGACGATGAATCGCTATGTTTGTCGGGCGGCCGTGGGGACGATGGTGATCCTGATCGCTGCCTGCGGTGGTCGGCCGACGGGCAACCCACCCCATACCACGGCAACTCCGCCTCCGTCCTCTCCCCCGTCGAGGGGGCAGCCGCTGATCTGGTACAGCCCGTCCTCAGGCCAGATGGTGGCGCTCGATTGGAACGGGAAGCACGCCGGGCAGCTTGCCCTCAGCGCCTACAACCAGACACCGGACGGATCGAAGTTATCGGATCTGGGAGGCGAGGTCTACGACGTGACGGGCAACCTGGTCGGGCACACGGACCTAACAAAGGGACCCGGCCCCGTCTGGGCGGACGACAGCAATCACTGGTGCACCTTCGTAGCGGCGGGAACCACCTATGGGCAGGAGGGAGCGCAGAAGATCTGGCTCAAGGACCCGACCGGAGGCGCACGCGCCATCGCGACATATGGCACGGTAACCGGCAATGCTGGACCAGAGATCCTCGCCTGCAGCCCCAGCGTCGACCGAGTGGTGGTGGCGCAGCGCGCGTTCGCGTGGGTCACCGACGTCTCGGTCTTCAAGTTGTCGACCGGCGCCCGGGTCTTCCAGCACAGCTATCCCGCGCAGGAGATGGCTCGAGTAATGGCCTCCCGCGACGGCATGTTCCTGGTTGAGGATCGAAGCGTGTCAGGCAATACGGGCGAGCCGGGGGGCGGGACGGTCATCCGCAGCCTGACCGATGGCCAGTTGCTGGCCCAGTTCGCGAGCCTGAGCATCATCGGGTTTTCGTGGGACGGCTCGGTGGCGCTCACCATCAGCGACACGAGTCGAACCGTCGCCGCGATCCTGTGGCGCACGAATGTCGCGACCTGGTCAACGCCCTACCCGGCCGATTGGCCGCAGGGCAAGCCGGTAGTGGTATCGGTCCTGGGCCGCCCCAACGGCTCCGACTTGGCAGTGGCCATCTATAGAGGGAGCACCCCGAGCAATCAGGGCGTCGACATCTGGTTGGTCACCGGACAGCACGGACGGCGGATTCTGAGCGGCCCGATCGTCCCGGGCTTCAGCACCAGCTTCTTCTAACAAACTGGCTGCCGGGCGGCGATACCGCCATCGTCACGAGCTTCGGCCAAACGAGGGTCGTCCGAGCCCGCCCGATATCGGTCAAAGCCATCCGGGACCAGTTCCAGTAACCGCACCTGGGCCGGCTGGGTGCAAGGCGTGACGCCGAGCTTGTGAAATATCTTCATCAAGCTTGCCCGGAGGTGATGTTCCGGAGCCTGATTCGTTGTAGAGGCCGAAGTTTTTCTGGGAAACAGCCGATCCCTGACACCCGGAGGGGGTGGTGTCCCCAACCGTACAAGTTATGAACTCCGCCTGCCGCCCGAGATGAGCGCTTGGTATCGGCGGTCGGTCCACCGGACGGTCGGCGGACGCCTACCTAGAGCCGCCGAGCTCGTTAGAGTCAAGCTGCGATCCTCCAACGCTCCGCGGGCGGGCTCGGAACCTTTTCGAGCGGTAGATCGTCTATATAAGGGATGACAACGGACGCTCGGGGCCGATGAAGAGTCGCGTGTCCGTATCGATTGCTCTCCTGGCCATGACGTTCCTCGCTTTGGGAATCATCGGCTTTGGTCCCCTCACCCCGGTGATTCACCCGCCAGTACCGATCGCTGAGAACGGCGGGGTTACGGAAGTGGACCTTATTCCAGCGCCCGAGGGCCCACCGCTGGCCTTCAGACGCGTTGCGACGACGGCCGGGGGTGTCCGCCCCCTTTCCCCAGCGGAGCGGTTCATCCCGGATCCCCTGCCGGCGCCCCTGTTTCAGTGGCTGTGTGACCGAGGCGGCAACATGGTAGTCATCCTCGGCAACGGTAAGCAGGTGATATACGGACCCTGCTATCGGCCAGCTTCCATTAACCGCCTCTGGGCAGAACTGGCTCCGCCGGGTCCAGCTGGATAGGCTCTTGTCCCGGGTGCGGTGCAAGGACGGGTTCCCTGCCCAGAGCGCGGCCTTGCCTCGGGAGAGCCCGCCTTCCCGAAGCCGGATCAAGAAACCCCAGGCCTTGCTTCGGTGACAGCCCGACATCTTTGGGTGCTCCCGATGTCCAGCGTTTTGTCCTAAAGGTCCGTGAGCTAGAGTCTCAATTCCGACGGCACAATCGGGTCCATTACACAAAGGGCGAGGGTTCATGAAAGCGTCAGAATTTTTCGACAGCGTGCTCGACGACCGAATTAGGAGTGCGAGTGGCGTCTTGGCTGAGGCGGACCGATTTCCATTCAGAGACCGGCTGAAGGAGGACCTTGTGGCGGAGATCGCGTTGTACTCGAACCTAAAGAGGCTGATCGCGACCGGCGTACCACCACCACCGGCATCTCTCCCTGTTGATTCTCAAATCGTCATGAGTCTTCGGACCATGATTGACCTTTGGAGAGACCGCATCCTGAACGAGGCAGACGACCTGCCAATTCTTGAAACCGAGAAACAAGCGCTACGGGATACCATCAAGACCGGCGAGTCGTTGCGGCACTATCTTGACTCCTACCCTGCCCGTTGACTGCAATCGGTTCATAACTGCCCCCGCCTTGGTTGCCCGGCCGCGGGCCAAGGCTAACCGGTCACCGCCTTGAAGATAAGCACATACGAGAAATCGGTTCCATCCACCTGCCACGCGTAGCAACCAGGAGCCTTCACGAAAGTGCCGCCCGGTGCTTGCCTATATCCGTCCGAGCCTTCATTGATTGTGGATCCAGGCGGAATGATCAAGTGCCCGATCAAAGGCTGCTCGCCAAATCCGACCGGCCCTTGCCCATCGATCCTTGCGCCACGAACCAAGACTGCGCCGGCATAGCTGGGAAGCGTGAACCACAAGGTCTTAGTCCCGTACCAGCCGTCTGCCCGCTCTGCCACGAGGGAGGTCGCCGCGATTAGGGGTTCCACAGGTCCGGTACCAAGGGCCACGCCAGCAAAAGCTTCCGTGCTCACACGATGGTCCGACGTGGTCGGACAAACTTCGCTGGACGTGACCTGCGGTAGGCGAAGCGGGCGAATAACACTAGTCGGAAATGATTGTGAGCAGGTAGCGTCCTGCAGTTGAGGCGCACAGCTGCAAACCGAAGCCTCAAGCTCGCAGACCTGCCTATAGTCCATCGGCGTGGGCAACGGCGTCAGGTTAGAAACCGGCGTCCGACTAAGGCTTGCCGTTGGCCTGGTGGTTACCAACTGCTGCGAGCACCCGACCAAAACAAGAGAGACGAACGCAGCTACGACGGAAGGATGCCTCATTGCCTGACGTAATTGTTTCCGAAGAACATGGTCTTTGCCCCATTCTCGGGCGTCAAGGTATAAGCCAGAATCTGCCAACTGGTTTCAACTCGACGGGACGAGATGTCTTTGACATAAACGTGCTAGAGACCGAATGGGACTTCCACGGACCGTGCGATTTCGAAGGCGTCACCCGTATCCCCAACGATGTAGAGGTCGCAACCAAAGGCGTGGCGCGTACTAGGGACGCATACCACCATGTTCTGGCTATCGGGGCGTGCAAACCCGCCGCTCGGGAAGCCAGCGAGTTGCCGGATAATTCGCTGGGATCGCCAATCAACGATCGCACTGTTCCCCGCCTTCTCGGTTAAAACCCTCGAGCCGTCCCAAGAGAAGGCCGTGACCTGGGCGCTCTCAAAGGTAGCGACCACCTGTTGAGTCAGCAAGTCACGGACCGTAATGGAATGGGGAGTAGCCGTGCCATCGGCCGCGAACTGCTCGGCGACGTACCGGCCGTCTCTTGATGCAACCAGCCAGATCGCATCTTTCGGATCGGTCGGCGCTGTGAAGCTCCGTCCGTATGCGTGGGTACTTAACTGCTGTCCATCTAAGAGCTGAAGCACCTTGATGACGCCGTTCACCTCGTCCAAGATCACTGCGCGGTTGGCTTTCGCGCTGCAGGCGAGGATGTGGGGTCCCTTGACAATCGGGACGGGCGCCGGTCCGTGGTTAGAGCCAGCTAGCACGGGCGGCAATATCCGGGTGATGGCCCCGACGACGCCGATCGTTCGCGATTCCGTTCCAGGAATATCCTCAATTAACAGGCCTTGGCCAGCAGGTAGGTCTTCGCGCACCGAGTCCCGGATGTAGCAAAGGTGCCGATTATCGTCCGCCCACAGTGCCTCGCGCCCCCAAATCGTTGTGTAGCGAGCAAGGACGGCATTGTCCGATGCGAGGGTGATGAATGGTTCATTCTGGCCGTTGAACGAAGGACTGATTGGAAAATCAAAGACGAGAAGCCGCGAACCATCAGGAGATTGGCGCTCGGGCCGCGGGCGGGGTAACTCTCGCTGCAGCCGGCCACCCCAATCGACTGCGCACGTCGAATTGGCCGAGGCGTCATATGGAGTCACGTAAATGAGATCGGTTAACGTCGCGTTCACCGACATCGGGAGGACCGTGCACTTATAAGTCAGATGGGCAAGCGGAGAAGGATTCGTGATCAGCTGCGAAGGCTGATCGGTGGACGCTCGGCACGCAGTCAGACTAAGGGTCACGAGGAGCAGGCCGAGCGCGCGCCCTTTCTCCACGCTACAAAGACGTCGATTCGGACGAAAAGTTCCGTTAGTCCTTCGAGCGCGACCCCTAGGGCAGATCGATGGCCCAGATGCGATCGGCTTTGGGATGGGTGACGACTCGGAGTCCGCATTGCAGTGGGAGATTGCATCCCAGACCGGGCTGCTACGCGTATCACGGTCGATGGTCACAAGGGAAGTCACGTGGTCATCTTCCAGGTTGTGGGTATCGACTGACGGTGATGCCGGCACGGGCGTGTCGGTCTGGGATACGCGGTGCTTGTTCTGTTGAGCCTTTGCTGGACTCGCGCCTCTCCTACATGACGTCCGTTAGCAATTTGACCGCTTTGCCATCGGCGCCGACAATGTAAAGGTTCCGCGGCGGAAATCCGCCCGCCTGAGGGTGCTGAGGATCGAGCAGCCAGACCGCAATCCGCTGTCCTCCGGGCTCGGGCATTGCATCGTAGTAACCGGCACCGGCCGGGCCGCTCCAGACAACGGCTCCGGTTCGCCAGTTGATGACCGATACCGGTCCGCCAGAGGCCTCCATCTGCACCGCCAGCGAACCGTCCCATGAGAACGCCTCCACGCGTCCCGCGACATGGCCCAAAACGGCGCCCGTCGTGCTGAATATCGTCGTCGTCGAACTCCCGGTCGCCTGGTTGTAGGTAATCTCCGCGATGTACTGGCCGTCGCTTGAGGCGCGTATGTCGCCACTGGGGCGCGTCCAGAGAACCCGACCGGTCGAGAGTTGAACCACCCAGAATTGGACAGCGGTCCCGATACTCGTCCCCTGGGCGACAACAGCTCTGTCTTTGACGACCGAGCAGGCGACCACGCCGGACGAGGCCTGATCGTACATATGAGCCACCTGGACGACATTCCGGGGCGCCTGGCCGACGGCGGTCACCTGTAAGGTCGCGGGCTCCCCGCCAGCTGGCGGCAACGCGGACTTCGAGACCATGCTGCAGTAGTGCTGGCCATCATCGGCCCACGTCCCGGGGAACCCCTTGGTGTTGACGGCTGGCGAGGCGACGACCGCACCGGTGCGGTCCCGGATATAACCGGTGAATCCATACAACGTCCCGGCAGGATTTTGCACGAAGCCCCTTTCGATGTCAGGATTGGTCGCGACGCGGCCTCTGGCCGAGCCGCCCCAAGTAATGCCGTCGAGCTGCTGGTTGTCGACTGGATCACGGAACAGGATCACCGGCGTGGTCGCGGGCACCTTGAGCAGCTGGGACATCGGTGTCGGCGCGAGCGTCGACACGGGTGTGGGTGACGGATGAGACGTAACGTCGTTTTTCGGGTGGAGCCCGCGGATAACGACGGACACCCCGATCGCCGAGGCCGCGACCAGCACGAGAGCGACCCCCGCGAGCGTCGGCCATAGTTGGCGGTTGACACGGCGCCGTTTCGCAATCACGTTGGCCTGGAGCGTCGCCGGCGGTTCGATTCCGTCCTTGAAGGCGGGTGCCAGCCGGCGCAGGCGCTCGTGCAGCTCGAGGTCTTGAGCGCTCATGCGGGCATCTCCCTGGCGACAGAATCCGGGCCCAGCCGGCCGCGGAGTCTTTGCAGCGCGCGGTGAACGCGCACCCTGGCCGCGATTTCGCTGACGCCGAGGACCTCGCCGACCTCGGCAAACGTCAGACCGTCGAAGTAATGAAGGTAGATCGCGTGGCGGTCTTTGAAGGGCAGGCCGAGCACGGCGCGAAGCAACTCACGGTCTTCGGCCCGGTGGACGACCTCGTCGATCGGGTCGATCGCCGGCCGGTTCCAGAACATGAGCGTTGCCTCAACCAGGCGGCGCCGGTGATAATCCCTGGCGAGGTTCGTGATGGCGCGGTACAGCCAGCGACGAAAGTCTGGCTCGGCCGAGGGGGTGTGGGGCGATGCCCATACCCTGCCGAAGGCTTCCTGTACTAGCTCCTCGGCGGTCGCCCGATTCTGTACCAGCATCACGGCGAAGTGGTACGCCGGCCGTTCCAGCGTCCGGGCTAGCGGCTCGAACCAGCTGCGATCGGCGGTGTCCAGATCCGGCCCCCTTTCATGTTCTTGACCCTCACAACGGACAGCGCTGGCGTTCGTTACACCGTTTGCTGTAATGGATCCCGATCCCGTAGTTTATACAAATAAACTAATAAGTTATGACATCCTGAATGGATGGTGTCCCCAACCGTAGAAGTTATGAACTCCACTTGCCCGCCGAGATGAGGGCTTGGTATCCGGCAGTCGACCTCCACCGGACGCTGAGCGGACGGTCGGCGGATGCCCAGCGGACGCCCCTAGTTCGACGGCGCCCTTTGCTTCACGGATTGGTCTGCTTGGAGCACCGGCCTCAGTCCTCTCGCTGAGGCGAGGTGCCCCTGCGAAACGACACTTTCTCCCCGCTGAAGACCACGGCTGCTCAGGCCCCAGGGTGACACGGGCACATCCATGACAGCACGGCGTTCCGGGCAATCGTGGTAGCGCCCGTTTGTTTCACGACAACGAGGTCCGAATTCCCGCTTGGGTTGGAAATGCCGATAAGCAGGTCGCTCGAATTCGGGCGGGCTAAGACGCCTGGCGACGCCCCCGGAGCACGCCAGATTAGGTGCTGATCCTGCCACGTCATGACTCGAACTTCCGCAAGCGGCCCGACCCCAACGCCCACGACCACCCGCGAATCATCCGACGAGAACCCAGCCACGTTGCCTGGAAAGGTAGCTACGACGCGATCGGTGCTGATGTCGCGAATATTGGTCGTATCGCTGAACACGCCGGTCTCGGCAAGGTACCGGCCGTCCGGCGAAGGCGTGACCAGCACCCAATCGCCGCGTGGCCCTAACGCCCGCTGACCGCCCATGTTGCCTTGCGGATAGACATGGTGATATTCGACTGCACCCGTCGACAGATCCACCACGGCGACTTCGGTCGTGATCAGGTAACGGGTGGCCCCTGGCGGCCAATGCGGGGACGCACCCGCGGCAACCACTACGCGATTGGTGGAAATCGAGCATGATTGGACCGCGGTCCCCGAGCCTCCGATGCCTACCGGCCCCACGATCCGCACCTTCTGTCCCGGTTCGAGAACCCAAAGGGATCCCTGACTAGTGGCGGACCCGGCAGAGGGAAAGGCGATGCCGCAGAGATGGAGGCTGTCTTCAGCCCAGGCCGGGAAGCCGTAGCTATCGAGGTCAGGATTGAGCGAGCCGATGGAACGCCCTTGCCAATCCTCGATCAGCTGTTGATCGCCGGAACGGATGAACTTCGAACCGTCACTCGACGGATTGATGAAACCACCTGCCGCCACACTGCCGACCACCTTGCCCGACCAGTCAAATTCCAGCATTCGCTGGCCGCTGCGGTCCTGGACGTAGACCCGGTCTTCGTACGGCGATGGGCTTCCACCTGACGACGGCACCGGGCCAATAGTGCCCTGGGCCTGACATGCCGCCAATGTAATGGCGACCAAGCTGAGCAGGCGTTTCACGCCAATACAACGGCGAAAGCCCGCAGGAGATTACGCCGGCGGCCTAGAGAGCGCCGTGCCCCGCGGTCAGCCGACTGTGTGGCCAGCACGAGCAGCTATGGTCCGAACCACTGAGGTCTCGACGCACCGCCTTACACGCTTTACGAACTGAGCTGCCGCCTGGTGCCGTCCAACGCTCCGGCGATCCTCATTAGTGCGTGGACGTCTGGGTCAGACGCAGGGACCTGCTATGTCCATGATCGAAGTACTGCTGCCTAGTGGTTGGCCGTGAAGTGCAATCGACTCAAGTCGACCGCCCCCGATACAGCCAGACGGCTGAGTTGTCAAAGTTCCCGAACCAAATCCCGTGGGCATCTCCGATCGCATTCGTTGGATCGAAGTCAGCGTGAGGTCCGCGAGCGACTAAACCACGTCACGGCCGGGTTTGACCAGGAGGAGCGCGAAGTCACGACGGGACTCGGGATCCTCTCCAACCTTGGCGTGATCTGGGACCGGTGCCGAACGGTCCAGCAGCGCCGGCAGTTCGCAAAACTCCTGTTCTCCAGGGTGCCCGTCGACGGGAACTCTCGGCTGTGCGGCTGGGCTCTTAATAATCCTGCTTTTCGAATTCGCTCAGCCCGGTTCAAAAACTTGTTTTGAGTGGTGTCCCCAACCGTACAAGTTATGAACTCCACCTCCCAGCCGAGATGAAGGTTTGGTATTCGGAAGTCGAGCCCATTACGCGTTCTTCCCGCTGGTCGTCTACCTCCAAGTGAAGCCGTCGATCGCCCAGATAAAACCAGCCCCTGCCGCTCCGACTAATGCGAGGAGGACGATGCTCGCCAGGATGATGTGCTGCTCGTACCAGGTCAAGGAACCCGGGTACAAACGATCCATGGCTTTGCGCGACAGAAGCCGCGTCGACGGATCGAATGACGCTTCAACGGCGGCGGCCAACTCCGCAGCTTGGGCAGAGCTCAGAAAGTAGCGCGGCAGACTCAGTAGCGGCTGGCTGTTCTGGTCAAGGATCACGACACGCGGCTCGGAAGATGCGGCTACGAACGAGTTGAGAATCGGCATGCGGATGCTAGCAACCTCGGAGCGGGCGACCTCTCGCGCACGGCCCCACATGTCAAAACGCGTAAGCGTTATTTCGTCGACGACGACGCGTCGGTTTCGCACGTACATCGTGTGAAGGACAACCAGGAATGCCGCCGAAATCAGGCCGAAGCCAAGCGTGGCAACAAGCACCATCCAGGGCGCCCGAAAACGCAATGCGATCGTCGGAACACCGAAGGCGAGCGCCAGCGGCGCCATCCACCATGATCGGCCGGTCGAGGGCGATGGTTGCGGGCGCACCGTATAGGGCCTGGACACGTCGCGAAGCGGGGCGCTTGCCCTCTGGATTTTGATGAAGCCGGGATTCCTCGCCATCGCCCCGATGAGGGTCGCGGTGTCCAATCCGCGTGGGGACAGCAACGACAGCCACAGCGGTGGGCGCCGGTGCCACCGCCACAACGTGACGGCGCAAACGCTGCCGAATACCAGGCCGATCATGACGAAAAGGAGTCCCCCAAGTCGCTCGTCCCCGGCGACTCGGACCGGATTGTCTCGCGCCGTCAAGTTGAAGGCCCCGACGGAGACGAGCGTGATCTTGTCGTTGTAGAGCTGCACCATCACCGATCGGCCGGGTTGGAGGGCGTCTTCCGCAGCCCAAGAGGTCGCGACCCAGGTTGACCAGGTTCGCCCGAGTAGCAGGATCTCGAGGTTGGTCCGGTCGCCGTTGTTCGAACGCGTGACGTCCGAGCTCGTAATCGTGCCCTGTCTGGTCAGGTAGCATCCGGTCGTCGCAACGGCCATGCAGGGCGCTGCTGCGCGGTAGGCGGTTGCTTCGGCCTCGGCACCCAGGGAGGTCTCGACCAGGACCGCTCCCAGGGCGATCAAGCCAAGCGCGACGGCCAGGCCGACGAAGAGAGCTGCTTGCAGGCCCCACCAGTAGAGGACGCGCCCGGCTGGGCCCGACTCGATCGGATCGACCATAGTTCAACAAAGGAACGCGGGATCATCGGGCGCTCTTGCCGGGTTTGTCACATGCCATGTGCCGAAGCATCAAGGTCCTACGCCGCCAGGAGGGCCAAGTTTATACAAATAAACTAATAAGTTGTGCCACCCTGAGTGGGTGGTGTCCCCGACAGGATTTGAACCTGTGCTCCTGGCTTCGGAGGCCAGTGCTCTATCCAGGCTGAGCTACGGGGACATCGGAGAACGGACCTCGATTATAAGGAGGCCTCTCGGGGGTCAGCGGACCGCGACCGACCTTACGAATTCCGTTACGGAATGTCACCCCACCGCGTCCGGTGCCTTCCTAAGCTGAATTCGGAGCGGCTCGTCCTGGACCCTGGCCCCTCCCTGGAGGTGCAACCGTGCGGCGTCTTTTCAACCCGTGGACTCTTCTCGCCATCGCCTCCGCAATCGTCGCCTGCGCCGAAGCTGCCTGGCCGAACCCCTAACGAGGGGCTTTTCATGTCAACCGCGCAGCGCTAGACTGTAATCCGTGCTTACCAAGGGTGGGAGGGGGCGTCTCCGTCCGGACCCCCCTCCGCCCAGCTCGCTGGGCTTACGAATCCGGAAAGCCCGTCAGGAGATGGGCTTGAGCCTGGCGGCCGTGGCCGGCGCCGACTTCAGCCGGGCCTTCCTCAACCAGGTCGAGTTGGGTCGCGCGCAGCCGTCGACCCATTCGCTCCAAATCATCGCGCGGCGCCTCCAGCAACCCATCGACTATTTCCTCGAGGGGCCGGAAGTTTCGGCGGCCGCCGTCGAACTGAGCCTGGCGGAGGCCGAGCTACGCCTCCATCAGGGCGACACGAGCCGCGCCGAATCCCTGATGACCACCGTCCTCAGCCGTGAGATCCCGCAGCAGGTCCGAACGCGGGCGCAGATGATCCTGGCCGGTGCCCTGATCCGACGGGGGGCGGCCTCCGACGCTATGCCGGTCCTCACGGAGGCCGTTGCGGCGGCGGAACACGCGGACGCGCCGGCCCTCCTCGCCGAGCTTCACGACTGGCAGGGCCGCGCTTACTACGCGATGCGCCGCCCGCATGAGGCTGGAAAATGTTTCGACCAGGCCCTCGATCTCTACCAGCGGGCCGCGCTGACCGACCCGGTCCTCAAGGCCCGCATCCTCGGGCACCGCGCCAACCTGCACTATGTCGCGGGGCAGCCCGAAGAGGCGATTGCGTCGTATTCCGAGGCGATCGCCGCGGCCGAGCAAGTCCTCGACCTCCCGGCGCTGGCCGGCATCTACGAAGGCCTGGCCATGTCCTTCCAGCAGACGGGACAATATCCACGGGCGCTCTCCTATGCGCAGAAGAGCCTGCGGATTTTCGAGACACTGCAGGATGTCCGGATGACCGGCCAGTTGCGGCTCAGCATGGCGGACATGCTGCTCCGGCAGGGACGTGCCGCCGAGGCCGAAGGGATCTTTATGGAGGGCGCGGCGCTGCTCCGCCGCCTCGGCGAGCGCGAGCTCTTACCGATGCTGGTCGCGGGGATGGCGGAGGCCGCCCTTGAACAGAACGCCCTCGATCGTGCGGCCGCCCTCGTCGATGAGGTGATCGATCTGGCCAGTCGCTCCAGTGATCCGATCGCCTCGGTCGCCGCACACCGAGTGGCGGCCCGCGTTCATCACGCCCAGGGGCGCCACGAGATCGCGCACCGACATTTCGAACGCGCGCTAGCCGTCGCCGAGGGCGTGGACAGTCCAGAGTTGCGCGCTCGGGTGGCTTACGACTACGCCCGCGCGCTGGAGGCTGAAGGTGATACGCGGCAAGCGGCGGCACGGTTTCGGGCGGCGTATGAGGCCGGGCAGGCTGTAATCGCAGGCGCGAATGCGCGTAAGTAGCACTTGACACGGACAAAATCGGTCAGCCATAATGGCAGGCACGGATGGTGGCGTCGCCGTCAGGCGAGCCCCCCGCCACTGTCCGGCGGGCTTCATCGACGCCGTGTTTTATTAGGTCGCGTTCTGCGATAGACTGATCACACACAGTCAAGGGGGATACATGGACGGTTATTCACGAAAGGTCGGAGCCAGGCTGCGGAGCCTCCGGAAGCAACGTGGTCTCACCCTGCAGCAGGTCGAGGTGCTCTCGAACAAGCGTCTCAAGGGCTCGCTGCTGGCGGCCTACGAGCGCGGCGACCGCAATATCTCCGTGACGCGCCTGGCCCAGATTGCGACGCTCTACAGCGTCCCCGTCAACCAGTTGCTGCCGGAGGAGATGGAGCCAATGGCGGAGCCGGCGCTTCCCCCCAAGCTGGCCATCGACCTCAATCAGCTGCAGGGCCTGCCGGAGCGTCAGGGCTCGATCCTGGCCCGTCACGTCGCCCGCCTCCAGCAGCAGCGGCACGACTTCAACACGGCCGTGGTTACGCTGCGCGGCGACGACCTCGAGCAACTGGCCGCGGCCTACAAGACCACCCCCGAGATGCTGCGTCGCTCACTTCAGGAGTGGGGCGTCTTCAAACAGGGCCAGCAGCCCGGACCGGCCCGGCCCGAGGTCGAGCACGAGCGGCGGAGCGACGAGCCCGAAAGCTGAGCTTGCGCCCGGCTTAGAACGGGATCTCGCCCTGCGGTGTCCCGGGTGCCGCGTCGCGGCGCGCGCGTAATTCGGCAACGCTGGCTGGATGCGGGGCCTCCTCGTCCCCGCCCGCCTTCATCCCGCACCGGCAGGCTTTCGATCCGCTGACGAGCCTCGTCCAGCTTGCGCTCGCACAGCTGCAGGTACTCGCGACCGCGCGCAACCGCCTCGATCGCCGCTTCGAGGCTCAGACTTCCTTCCTCGAGCGCCCGCAACGTCTGATCCAGCTGCGCCAGCGCCTGCTCGTAGGTGAGTTGCGGATCCACGGCCGTCACGGGGTCACCTCCTCCACCCGGCAATCAAGCCGGCCCGCGGCAAGCACGACCTTAACCGGCTGGCCCTGCTCCGTCTCCGCCGCGGCGCGGATGATCCGGCCGTCAACGCCGTCCAGGCAGATGCTGTAGCCCCGACCCAGGGTCTGTTCCGGACCGAGCGCGAGGAGCCGCGCCGCGCGGTTCTCGAGGCCTCGGTGGTAATCCCGCAGGGCGCGGGCGATCGTCGTCGACAGCTGCGCACGCCCGCCCTCCGCGAGCCCCCGGCCGGTAGCGATCCGGCGGCTCGTCAACTCGATGGCGTGCGCCAGGCGCCGATGGCATTCCCTGAGCGCCCGCTCGCGTCCACGCAACACCTCCGCGGGGTTGCGCTGATCGAAGCAAGCGGACCAGGTTCGCCAGTTTTTCGCGACGGCGCTCGGCCGTGTCCCGCGTCAGCCGTTCGAGCGTGCGACGCCGGGCCTCGAGCTGGTGGCCGGGCCCGATCAGGACGGTCCGCCCCGCTCGTTGCAGGCGCTGGCCCCGGTCCCCAAGCTGGCGCAAGAGGTCCGACTTCTTCGGGACCACGAGCTCCGCGGCCGCGGTCGGTGTCCGCGCCTCCTTGTCTGCGGCCAGGTCGGCCAGCGTTCGATCCGAGGTGTGGCCAAGCGCGGTGATGACCGGAATGCGCATCGCCTGGATGGCGCGCACGACCGGTTCCTGATTGAACGCCATCAACTCTTCAAAGCTTCCGCCCCCACGGGCAACGATACAGACGTCGGCGACGCCGTCGCGATCACATTGGCGCAGCGCCGCCACCAGGCTCCGCTGCGAGGCCACGCCCTGGACGAGCGCGGCGTAGACGACCAGCGGGACGTTCGGAAAGCGCTCCCAGATCGTCTGCTGCAGGTCGTGAATAACGGCCCCGCTGGGTGAGGTGACGAGCGCCACGCATCGCGGCAGGAATGGGAGCGGGCGTTTTCGGTCGAGCGCGAACACCCCTTCGGCCTGCAGGCGGCGCTTCAACACCTCGATCGCTTCGCGCAACTTGCCCGCCCCGTCGTAGTCGAGCTTGGTCACGACCAGGTTGACGCGCCCCGAGAGCGCGTGGTAATCGACCTGACCGGTAACGACGAGTTCCTGCCCATTCTCCGGGAGGAACGGCATCCGTCGCGCCGTCCCACTGAAGACGACCGCGCCGATCGCGGCGGAGGCGTCTTTCAGCGTGAACCAGATATGCCCGCTTCGTGGTGACACACCGCTGACCTCACCCTTGACGAAGACGCTCTGAAAGCGCGCCGCGAGCAGGTCGTGGATTCGCCCGTTCAGCTCCAGGACCGTCAGCGGCTTGATCGCTTCGTCCGGTCGGATCGCCATCAGGGCACCGCCTCGGCCAGGCTGGCGTCAGGCCGGTAGAGCGCGCGCTCAACGGCGCGGCGTAGAGCCTGGAGCTGGGCGGTCTCGTCGGTGAAGACCCGCAGCAGCGTGGTCCGGATCGGGAGGCGTCGGAAAAGGTCCGCCACGGCGCTCCGTTCCACCGCGCGGCTCACGGGATTGTAGATGTTGACCGGAAACGGATCGGCCAGGGGATTCTGGGCGCGTGGATCGACCGACGCGAGGTCGACCTCGATCGAGACGTGCTTCAGCGATGCCGGCAAAGCCTCCCTGATCCGGGCGACATAGTCCCCGGGCTTCGGATCCATGAAAGCAGCCGGAGGGTTCGTGAACTCGTAGTAGTCCTCGAAGATCAGACGCCACTTCAGTTCGCGCCGAACGATTCGGGCCCACTCGAGCGACAGCTCGCGGCGCCGTCCTTCCTCATGCTGCCAGTGGTCAACGGTGTCGATCAGCGACCAATCGGTCAGTTCCCGGTAGGCATCAAGGTGGTCGAGCGGGTTGCCCGGCAGGAGCTCGTCGATCGTCTCGGAAAAGATCTCCCGCATGTGCAGGTCGATCCGGCGCACCGTCCGGTGATAGTAGATGTTGTTGTAAAGATAGAGGCGCGCATTCAGAAACATCAGGAGCGCCTGGGCCCCGTGCTGATGCAGCAACATGCCCTGCTCGTCGATGAACGAGTAATGGATCAACCGCTGCACGTCGACCGGCCCGACCTTGACGCCGCACATGTAGGCGTCGCGGGGGACGTAGTCCAGGTTGTCGGCCGTGTACATCCCGTTCAGGACCGGCTTCAGCAATCGCACCCAGCGGGGCGCGGCCGGCCCGGGCAGCTCGGGTTCGGCGATCAGTTCGGCAATCCATCGCGGATCGATCCGCTCGCCGGGCTCGAAGGGCCCGTTTGGCCCTGAATCCAATGCGCCGATGATGGGTGCCAGCGTGGTCTCGATCAGGGCCCGGCCGATTACCTCGTGGTCGATCCCGAAGCGGTCCAGGTAGTTCTGATCGAAGAAATGACCGAATGGCCCATGCCCGATGTCATGGAGCAGGCCGGCGACCCGAAGCGTTTCCTCGACGCAAGAGGGCGACGGCACATCGGTGGCGACCAGCTTCAGGTTCGGGTAGAGCTGACGCGCCCATTCGCCGCTGAGGTGCATCGCCCCGAGGGCATGCTGGAAGCGCGAATGCTCGCCACCCGGAAATACCCACCAGGCTGATTGCAGCTGATGGATCCGACGCGTCCGCTGGAGCCAGGGATCGTCGAGCAGATCCTGCTCGGCCGCGCTGTCCGGGTGGACCCGCTTGGTGATCTTGATATACCCGTGCAGCGGGTCCGCCATCAGGTTTACGGCGTCGTACTGACGCGCCAGATCGCTCATCGGACAGGCTGATTTTATGGCGTACGATGAATTCGATGGAGCGGGCGGTCATCATCGACGCGCTGCGCACGCCGATTGGGCGCTACGGCGGGGGTCTCCGCGATGTTCGCCCCGATGACCTGGCCGCGCTCGTTATCAAGGAAGCGGTCGCGCGAACCGGGCTCGACCCGGACAGCATCGAGGACGTGTACTTCGGTGATGCGAACCAGGCCGGTGAGGATAACCGGAACGTCGCGCGGATGGCCGTCCTGCTCGCCGGCCTGCCGGTCGAGATTCCGGCTGCGACCATGAATCGCCTCTGTGGCTCGGGACTGCAGGCAATCGTGTCGGCAACCCGCGAGCTGGAGACGGGCAACGGCGACGTGTTTCTCGCCGGCGGCGTCGAGAGCATGACGCGCGCCCCCTACATCCTCGAAAAATCCCAGCACGAGTTTGCCCGCGGCCCGCAGACGTTGCACGACAGCACCATCGGCTGGCGCATGACCAACCCTCGCCTGGCGGCGGCCTACCCGCCGATCAGTCTCGGCCAGACGGCCGAAAAGGTGGCCAGGCAGTACGGGATCACCCGCGAGGCCCAGGACCGCTTCGCGCTGCGAAGCCACGAACAGGCGGTGGCCGCCCAGCGCGCCTGCCGCTTCAAGAACGAGATCGTCGGCGTCCCACGCAGCGACGGCTCCCGTCTGGAGATCGACGAGGGTCCCCGCCCGGATACCACGTTGGACAAGCTCGGCAGCCTGAAGCCCGCCTTCGAAGCGGGGGGGTCGGTCACGGCGGGCAACTCGTCGCCACTCAACGACGGGGCGGCCTGCACCGTGCTGATGTCGGAAACGCGGGCAGCGCGGCTCGGGCTCCGTCCGCTGGCACGGATCCTCGCGGCCGCCAGCGCGGGGGTGGACCCTTCTGTGATGGGCCTTGGGCCGATCCCGGCCGTCAAGAAGGCCCTCGCCCGCGCCGGGCTGCAGGTTGCCGATATCGACCTCGTCGAGCTGAACGAGGCCTTCGCCTCGCAGGCGCTGGCCTGCATCCGCGATCTCGAGCTGGATCCTGAGCGCGTCAATCCCAACGGGGGGGCGATCGCACTCGGGCACCCCCTGGGAGCAAGTGGCGCCCGGATCACCGCCACCCTCGTGCACGAACTGACCCGGCGACGGGCTCGCTATGGCGTAGCGACGATGTGCATCGGCGTTGGTCAGGGGATCGCGCTCGTCGTCGAGAATCTCCAGCGTTAGCACCCGGCGCGGAGCGCAAGAGCGTTAACAGGTTGCGACACCTCGGTCGCCCCGTGGCGGCTGCGCTGGGGCAGAATCAATTCGGAGACCGGTATGGTGACCGTAACCTGGCGCTCACCGCGGCGACCATGGGCCGTCGCCCTCGCGGGAGCGTTGCTCCTGCTGACCGCGCCGGGCGCCCTGGCCGACTCGACCGCCACCTCGCAGGTTGACGCGCTCTGGAACCAGCCCCAGGGCACCCGTGTCGATAGCGCCTTCTATATCGTCCAGTCGTGGTGGGACGGCCTGACCCGGGTCGCCGAACGCGATCCACACAAGCGCGGTTTGCAGGAACTTGCCCAGGCGAACGAGGACCTGCTGAATGCCTATACCCTCCTCCAGGAGCAGCGCACGGACCCCGGACCGCACCCGGTCGCGGTCATCGATCCCTTTCTCTCCGGCAGCTATGCCTTCGTCACCGGCGTCCACGTCAAAGCGCCGATCGGTGCCGTCCTTGGCTGGCTCAACGATGCGGCCCTCCATGTCGAGGGACGCGGATCGACCGACACCATCATCAAGAATCTGCTGCTCGATTACGAAGCGCAGCAGAGCCGGGCTGTCCATGACCTGGGCTCAGCCACCGACGCGGCCGGGATCATTGCGGCAAATACACCGCGTCAGACGGCCATGATCACAAGGATCCTCGACCTCGCATTGCCGACCTCCGGACTTATCGCGATCCTCAGGCCGACACCGGCTCCGACCGCCGCCGCCCCGGCCAGGAGCGCGCACCCGATCGTGGGCGCGGCCGCAGCACGCCCCACAACTCCGCCGGTCAAGAGCAGCCCTTCACCCGCCAGGGGCGACGATTCGCATGGCGGGGGAACCACCGGCCAGGGCAAAGGCGACGCGCATCCCAAGCCGGGAGGCCATCAGCCCGCTCGGTCGTAGGCGATCCCGAGGAATCTAGGGCTCGTCTTCCTCGTCGACACCGTCGAGGGTCAGCATCAGCCCATCCTGCAGGTCGTAGAGGGCATCCATCGACTCGGCGATGGTGAGGTCCTCCGGCGCTCGGTTACCGAGTGGATGCTCCATTTCCGCCGCCAGTTGCTGCACCCGGACAGCGAGGTCAGCCGGCAGCTGGGTTTCCTCGGCGATGTTGAGCATCTCGAGCTCATCCAGCAGGCGATCGATATACCGGATCCGGTTCCGGCGCGCATAGCGTTGCTCCCTCTCCAGGTGCCAACGCTCCCTGAGCGCGGAAATCTGGACGGAAGTCTCCTGGATCATGCGTCCGGTTCCGACTGTGCGCGCCATGGCTTCCCGAACGATTACTGTACGGTCAATAATCGAATTGGTCAAGAACTCCATGGGTGACCTGGAGCCCGGCCGGCAATTCGATCCCGAACTCGTTGCCCTCCCGGAGCAAGGCCGGATCCCCTGGTCGATCCACTACCAGCCGACCGTCACCTCGACCCAGGACCTGGCCCGCGGGGCTGCGCTGGGGGGGGCGGCGGAAGGCTGGACCCTCGTCACGGACTGGCAGGAGGCTGGTCGTGGCCGAGTTGGGCGAGCCTGGGTAGCCCCCGCTGGATACGATCTGCTCTTTTCCACTGTGCTGCGGCCGCCTGCCCCGCTGATGAGCTTGCTTCCCCTGCTCGCCGCCCTTGCGGTCGCGGAGGGCCTCTTCATCGCCACCGGCCTCCGGGCCGATCTCAAGTGGCCGAACGATCTGCTGGTCGAGCAGCGGAAGCTGGCCGGGATCCTGTTGGAGCGCGGCGGCAGCAACGACGTGGTGCTCGGCGTGGGGATGAACGTCAACAGCCAGCAGGCCGAGCTGCCGGCGGGGGCGACCTCGGTTGCCGTCAGTCGTGGCCGCGCGGTCGCCCGCGAACACCTGCTCACGGCCATCCTCGATCAGCTCGATCGCGCCCTGGTGCGGGCACGGACGGAGGGACCGGCGTGGATCGTTCCTGGCTTTGCGGAGCGGAGCTCAATGCTGGGCCGGCCCATCACCTATCTGGAACGAAACCAGCGCTGCCTGGCGGTCGCCGAGGCGATCGGCGCGGATGGCTCGCTGACCGTTCGGCGCGAGGACGGAACCCAGCACCACCTCTATGCCGGGGAGGTTCACCTGGTCCCGGCTCAATCGTAGGTTTTCCCGTTGTCCGTGATGAAGCCACCCTCATGGGTGCCCTGCGGGTCATGGTGGGTAAAGTGGATCAGGCCGCCCTTGCTATTCCAGATGTACTCGCCATGGACGGCCACGTGGTCGCCCTCGACCACGGGGACCCGCGCCCCGATCGAGATGTTGTGCTCGACCTCGACCGTCAGGTCGACGCCCGTGAGACGAACGATGAACTGCTCGTGGACTCCGGTGCTGCTACGGCGATCGGCAAAGATCTGGACCACGGTCCCGTCTGCCGTCACTTCCACGTTCGATCGATGACGCTGGAAATCCTGAGCGATCGCGGCATCGTCCGGGGAGGCGGCGGCGGGTGCGGTGACGGCAGCGCCGCAGGCGGTCAACAGCAGCAGGGCCAGCGCGGCGGCTGAGCGCCTCATCGCCCCGACTATAGAAAACGGGCGGCGCCGTGTGGCACCGCCCGTGTCGTGGGGCGCGTCAGTTTACCTTGACGTCGCCCACCATCTGCGAGTGAATGCTGCAGTGATACTTGACGTCGCCAGCCGTATTGAAGGTGACGACGAACTTCGAGCCGGCTCCCTGCAGGCAGGAGTCGAAGGTCGTGTTGTCATCGGAGGTCACGCTGTGCTGGGCGCCGCTGTCGACCCAGTCCCACTGGACGCTGTCACCCTTCTTCACCGTGATGGTCGCCGGGACAAACGCCCCGACGGTGTTCGGATCCGAGTTGATCTTGACGGTCTGGGCCGCCGTGCCGCTCCCCGCGCCTTTCGCGGTGCAGGGGCTGCCGCCCCCATTGTCCGCCGTGCCGCTACCGCCGCCGCAAGCCGCCAGTGCCATGGCGCTGCCGACCGCGACGATTGCCAACTTCCACACGCTCACGATTGCCTCCTTGCTAAGACGGGCTGACCACCAGAGTGTAGGGGTCGGTCCACGGGCACCGCCAGTCGGTAAGCCGGAATCCGACGGGAATCAGGTCCTTGCCCTACTCGGGCAGGTCCGCGAATTCGCGCCGCGCATCCCGCACCCAGAGCGCCAGCGCGGCTACCGTGATCACCGCGCCGATGATCAGCAGCGCCAGGTTCAGCACCAGGCCGAGCAGCAGCAGGGAGAGACCCACGGCGAGCACCGCCGGCCAGATGCTTGGCGGCGGTAGGTGGAAGGCATCGTGCCCCTCGGCCGCGCTGTGGCCGCTCTCGTCAACCGCCATCAGACGAAGCTGTTGTAGAGCAGGGCCCAGACAAAGGAGAGCCCGAACATGATGACGGCGGTGACGAAGAGCAGGATCCCCAGCCGCACATTCTTTCTCGCCTCGTCCCTATGCATCGGTCACCTGCTCAGCCAAGTTTACCAATCATCCGGTCGGCCACCATCACCCCAAACAACAGCGCCAGGTAGGCAATCGAATAGTCGAAAAGCGGGCGCGACCATCGGCGGTCGCGGAGGGTGAGGACGGCGAGCGCGACGAAGGCGCTGCCGAGGAGGACGGCCCCGGCGAGGTAGATCAGGCCGAGCGCCCCGGTGACGGCGAGCATCAAGGTGACCGCGACCAGCAGCAGCGAGTACAGGAGGATCTGCCACGTCGCCTCTGCCTCTCCCCTGACCACCGGCAACATCGGCACGCCAACCCGCGCATAGTCCTTCTGAATGCGGAGTGCCAGCGCCCAGAAGTGCGGGGGCGTCCACAGGAAGATGATCGCGAACAGGTAGAGCGCCGTCAGGTCGATCGAATGGGTCACGGCGGCCCAGCCGACCAGTGGCGGCACCGCCCCGGCGGCGCCACCGATCACGATGTTCTGCGCGGTCGACCGCTTCAGCCAGAGCGTGTAGACAAAGACGTAGAAAAGGAGGCCGCTGACCGCCAGGGTGGCCGCCAGCACGTTCACCCCAAAGGCGAGGGTAAGGAACGCCACCAGGCCGAGCGTGATGCCAAAGGTCAGCGCGTGCGCCGGAGCGATCCGCCCGTCAGGGATTGGACGCCGCCGGGTCCGGTACATCTCGGCGTCGATATCCCGGTCGATCCAGCAGTTGATGGCCCCCGCGCCTGCGGCCGCCAGCGCGCCGCCGAGCAGCGTCAGCACGACGAGCCCGGTCGACGGCCAGCCCCGGCTCGCGATCATCATGCCGCCCAGGGCGGTGATCAACAGCAGGACGATGATGCGCGGTTTCGCCAGGCTGACGTAGTCGAGCACGACGTCGCGGGCTGGGCGGCGCGGCGCCTCGTTCCTGGCCGGGTGAGGGTCGATCCGCGCCTCGATCGGGAGGCGACCGGCAAGCACGGCCAGCACGACTGTGCCCGCCCAGACGGCGGTGGCGAGCGCGAGATGCAGGCCGCGAAGGGCAGCCGGGAGGTGGAGCAGGACGACCGCCGCGCCAACCGCCAGCTGCAGGGCCAGCGCGGTCAGCGTCAGCGCGACCGTGGTCCGAACCGCGGGGTTTCGCCGGTGCCGCCGGAGCACGGCGACCAGCGCCAGGATGATGACGGCGCCGATGACGGCCGCCAGTCCACGATGCAACAGCTGGACGGCGGGCAGCCGATCGAAGGCGAAACTGAAGCCACCGCCGCACAAAGGCCAGGCGCCGCAGGCGCCGCTCGCCCCGGTGCCGACCACCAGCGAGCCACTCAGGATCAGCACGAAGGTCCCGGCCGCCGCGGTGCGCGCCCACAGGCCCGCGAGCCGGTCGGATGAGGCGGCGATCGGCCCGACCATCGCGCCCGTTGCCGTGACGCAGAGCGCGCCAAGCAACGCCATGGCGGTGGCCAGGTGCGCCAGAACGATGATCGGCGGCAGCTCGAGCCGGACCGTGATGGCGCCAAGCAGCACCTGGACCACCAACAGGAGAAAGGCGAGCGACGCGGCGCCGATGATGTCACGCCGCCGTCGCCACGCCAGCCACGCCACAATTGCGGTCAGGACGACCAGGGTGCTGGCGAGCGACGCGGTCGTCCGGTGCGAGTACTCGATGATCGCGTGCAACTCGAGCGGGGGGTAGGGACGCCCGTGGCAGAGCGGCCAGTCGGGGCACCCCAGCCCGGAGCCCGAGACGCGGACGACGCCACCGAGGACGACGAGCGCATAGGTCACCGCGGCGGCGGCGATGGCGAGCGCGCGAAACCCTTTCACCGAGTCGAGATCAGGCGTGCTCGGCGGCCGCGGTCACGCCGCGGCGCACATCCCGGAGCGGCCTGGCGCTGCGAACGGGTGGCACGGTGTCGAAGTTGTACGCCGGCGGCGGTGAGGCCGTCGCCCATTCCAGCGTGTTGCCCTCCCAGGGATCGGCCGGAGCGCGGCGCCCGGCCCGGACGCTGATCGCGAAATTGATCAGGAAGATCAGGATCGCGCTGGCGATCATGAAGGCGCCGATGGTGGAAACCAGGTTCCATGTCGCCCAGTCGGTCCGATTGCTCTGCCAGATCGCAATGCGCCGCGGCATCCCCTGGAGCCCGAGGAAGTGCTGCGGCATGAACGTCACGTTGAAGCCGACCAACTGCACCCAGAACTGGATCTTCCCCAGCCTTTCGTTGAGATATCGGCCGGTGAGTTTGGGAAACCAGTAGTAGAAGGCGGCGAAGACGCCGAATACGCTGCCACCGAAGAGCACGTAATGGATGTGGGAGACCACCCAGTAGGTGGCGTGGACCTGGTAGTCCACGGCCAGGGACGCCATGAAGACGCCGTCGACGCCGCCCATCAGGAACATCAAAACGAAGCCGACGGAAAACAGCATGGCCGTGGTGTATTTGATCGATCCTCCCCAGAGTGTCGCAAGCCAGTTGAGCACCTTGACCCCCGAGGGCACGCCGATCATCGCGGTCGTCCCCATAAAGAATTCCTGGAGGGCGAGCGGCATGCCGGTCGTGAACATATGGTGGGCGAAGACCATGAACCCGAGCACGCCGATGGCGGCCATCGAGAAGGCCATCGCGCGGTAGCCGAAGATCGGTTTTCGACTGAACACCGGGATGATCTCGGAGACGATCCCGAATGCCGGGAGGATCATGATATAGACGGCCGGGTGCGAGTAGAACCAGAAGATGAACTGGTACAGCAACGGGTCGGAGCCGTGGTTGAAGAAGTGGGTGCCGAGCTGCCGGTCCATCAGCACCATCGCGAGCACCCCGGCGAGGAAGGGGCTCGCCAGCAGGGTCAGGGCGGCGGTGACCTCGACCGACCAGACGAAGAGCGGCAACCGGAACCAGGTCATCCCGGGGGCGCGCATGTTGTGGATCGTCACGAGGAAGTTGACCGCGCCCATGATCGATGAGATGCCGAGGATATGAAGGCCAAGGATCCACAGGTCCTGGCCGAGGCCGATCGCATAGGCCTTCTCCGTCAGTGGGACGTAGCCGGTCCAGCCGGCGGCGGCCGCCCCGGTCTGCGTCAGCAGTCCGCTGTACATGACGAGGCCGCCGAGCGGGATCATCCAGAAGGAGAAGGCGTTGATGCGTGGGAAGGCCATGTCGCGGGCGCCGATCTGGAGCGGCACGAAATAGTTGGCGAATCCCGAGAAGACCGGGATGATCCACAGGAAGATCATGGTCGTCCCGTGCAGCGTCATGATCTGGTTGTAAAGCGTGGCTGTCAGGAAATGGTTGTTGCCGACGGCCAGCTGGGTCCGCATCAGGAGCGCCATGACCCCGCCAACCAGGAAGAAGAAAAAGGTCGTGTAGAGGTACATGATGCCGATCTTCTTGTGGTCGACGGTCGTCAGCCATTCGATGACGCCGCTTCGCCGGGCCACGGTCTGGCGAGGTAACGCGATGCTTGCCATCAGGAACTCCTTGCGCTGGTACTCGTCATGGCGTGACGGTGATCGTGCCGCTCATGTTGAAGGCGGTGTGGAAGGTGCAGACATAGTGATACGTGCCCGGCTGACCGAACTTGAGCTCGAACTTGTCCCCCCCATTCATGGTGTCCGAGCTGGGGACCTGCCCATTGTCGAACGTGACGTTGTGCGCGGCAGATCCCGAATTCACCCACTGGACGACATCGCCAACCTTGACGGTTGACGAGGTCGGCACGAACTTGAAATCGTCCGTCTCGCCGACCGTCTTGATGGCGGTCGCGCCGGTGACCTTGGTCGCGGTCGCGGGTCCACCGCCCGGGGGCGGCGCGCCCCCACCGCTCGCCTGCTGCTGACGCTGCGCGTACCAGGTCTGATAGGCGGCCGGTGTCATCGCCTGGACCTTCACCTGCATCGCATAGTGGCCGACGCCGCACAGCTCGTTGCATTCACCGTAGTACAAGCCGGGTCGATCGGCCTGAAGCCAGCCGTGGTTTGTTTGACCCGGGATCGCGTAGATCTGCCCACCGAGACGGGGCGCCCAGAAGGAGTGGAGCACGTCCCGGCTGGTGACCTGTAGCTGGATCGGCTCGCCGGTTGGGATGACGAGCGTGTCGGACTTCACGCGGCTGTCCGGGTAGGTGTACTGCCAGGCAAACTGGACGCCAACCACCTTGACCGTCATCGCCGGCGTGGGTCCGTTGCGCAGGTAGTCCATCCGCAGGGTGGTCCGAATGAAAAGGAAGGACACGATCACGACCGGGATCAGGGTCCAAACGATTTCCAGCCTGGTGTTGCCGTGGACCTGCCGGGGCTCGACCTCGTCGCGCCGCCGAAACCGGAGCGCCGCGTAGATGAGGAGACCGCCGACGATGACCAGCACCGCCATCGCAATCCAGAAAATGCCGGTGTAGATACCGATGATCTCGCAGGCGTTGGGGCCAGCGCAATTGAGCGGGCTGACGTCGACCGCGGGCATCATCGGTGAAAGAGCCACCAGCGACCACCCGGCGGCCGGGTGCCGTTGATTTCCTGGGCCGTGGCCCGAGCGTCATGCATCGCGTCGTACCACAGGGTGAGCATGAGGAGGAAGGTGGTGATGAACACCATGAGCGACAGCATCTTAACCAGCAGCGAGAGCACCACCATCGTGCTGCCGCGTGGTTTCCACCAGACGATCAGCTGGTCCGTGGCGCCGGGGATGCTGAGCGTGAGATACAGGAGGCCCACCACGCCGACCAGGAAGAACGCCGCCTTCTTGAATTGCCGGTTGTACACCTGGCCGAGGCCTGGAATGATTGAAAGCCAGGTCGCCAGTCTGACGCTGGCGCGTCGGCTTCGAATCAGGACCGGGGCCGGATGCGGCTGGACCACGCCGGGCTAACGCTGGAACATCCGATAACAGTAATAGGCAACGATCAGCAGGCTGGCAATTGCCCAGACGAGCACGAAGAAGAAATCGCCAACGCCGGGATCGCGGGTCAGGTTCAGCAGGTAAACCACGCCTAACACTCAGCCACCCGCCTTGTGGGCCTTGGTGACATCGAGGAGATTCTCCGCGATGATCACGAGGGCCGTGAAGCCGACCAGGATAACGAAGGCGATCGCCGTGCCGATCAGGTCCTTGAGCTGCTGCCTTCTCATGGGAGACTCGCGTACTGCTGCCACATCCGGATCCAGTGCACCAGCAGGTCGATGTTCTGACTGACGGGCTGCGGGAGCAGCTTCTGCACGCCCCACGCCGGCATAATCGTTCCCTTGTGCTCCTCACCCTGGTTGCCGAAGTAGATGCAGCGGTGATAGTAATCGTCGTTGAAGAAGCCAAGGCGGTCCTTGTCGTTCAGAGGCGGCCCCTTCCCACCTTCCCCGGTCGCGCCATGACACTGCGCGCAGCTGTTCTCGTACAGGGCCGGAGCGGTGTCATAGACGCCGAACGGGTTGGACACCAGGTTGGTGTGCGCCCCAGCCTGGGTGGTCGCCTGCCGATTGCCGTTGTGGCAGACGATGCAGCCGGTCTCATCGATGCCCAGGCCCTTGTAAGCGCTGGGGATGAAGCCGGTCAGTTGGGCGACGACGGGTTTGCTGGTCTGGGGATCGGTCACGACCTTGCCGTTGGCGTCAAGGACGTAGTACGGCTGGGCCTTTGGATTCAAGCAGGTTGCGGCCGCCGCGGCCCCTGCCGTGGAGGCGGCGGGGGTGGCCGAGGCACTGACGGATGGCGAAGCCTTCGGCGACGCACTCGCCCCGGCCTTCGGGGAGACGCTGGGCGAGGCGCTCGGCGTGGGCGTCGCCGCGGCGGCCGGGCGGCAGACCAACGTGTCCTGGCCGTACTTGGCGAAGACGGCATCGTTGATCACCGATGGATGATTGGGGCCGAGCCGCTTGGCGGCCTCCTGCGGTCCGAGCTTGGCGATGTCCGGAACGTGGCAGGTGATACAGCGCTCGACGACGAACTGGTTGTTGACCTGGACCTTGGGAAAGATCTGCTGGACCTGGATCGGAAAGTCGGCGCCGTATTGCTGCGCGTATTTCTGCTGGATCGGCACCCAGGGCCGGCTGAAGTCCTGGTAAAAGGCGAACGCCAGCAGGGCGAGGAACAAGCCGCTGACCACCAGGAACGCGCGCCCTAGCACGCCGCCCCCGGCTCACACTGGGGATTGCCCAGCACCCATCCCCAGTCCCAGACGAACTCGTGGCCGCGGAAGAAGGTGCCGATGACGACCAGCGCGACCACGATCGTGATGTAGAGGGCAAAGAGGATGATCGCCACCTTCCGCTCGGCGGGACGCCGGCTCGGATTGCGGTCGAGGAAGGGTACGAGGATCATCAGCACGATCACGAAGGTGGGGAACGCGACGCCCGCCATCAGCGGCGGAAACCGCGAGAGCAGTTCCTGGAGCCCGAGGAAGTACCACGGGGCCTTGGAGGGGTTTGGCGTCATGCCCGGATTCGCCTTGCCCAGCAGCGGCGCCTGGAGGACGATCGAGACGACCAGGAGGAAGACCGTCATCGCCACGGCGGCGATGAATTCCTTGAAGACGAACTCGGGGAATGAGACGATCATCTCGTCGTCGCTGTCGTCCCGGATCGCGACCGGGACGTCGGAGGCCCGCTGCCTGCGCCGAGCCTCGGCTCGCTCCCGTGCGTCGATCCGTTCGCGTGCGTCGGTGGCCAGGGTCAGAGTCCTCCGCTGAACCCGTCTTTGCGGACACGCCAGAAATGGATAACCATCAGCAGGAAGGCCGCGAGGGGTAACCCGACCACGTGGAGAACATAAAAGCGCAGCAAGGCACTGTCACCCACGGTCTTGCCACCGAGGAGCAGGAAGCGCGTGTAGGGCCCGGCGATCGGGGCGTACTTCGCCATGTTCGTCCCCACCGTAACCGCCCAGATCGAGAGCTGATCCCAGGGCAAAAGGTACCCGGTGAAGCTCAGCAGGAGCGTGATCAGAAGGAGAAACGTCCCGACGCCCCAGTTGAACTCGCGCGGTTTCTTGTAGGCGCCGGTCAAGAAGACGCGGGCCATGTGGAGCCAGACGGTGATCACCATGAGGTGCGCCGCCCAGCGGTGCATGTTCCGGATCAAGCCTCCGAACGTCACGACGAACTGGAGATCACGCATGTCCTGGTACGCATGGTTGGTCGAGGGCACGTAATAGAACATCAGGTAGAGGCCGGTCACAGTGAGCACGATAAAGAGGAAGAAGGAGAGGCCGCCGAGACAGAGCGTGTAGGACATCCGGATCCACGATCGCCGGACCCGAACCGGGTGGATATGGAGGACGAAGTTCGTCAGTGCCGTGCGGGCCGCAATCTTGTCGGTCAGCGGCAGGCCGTGGCGAAAGACGGCGCCGACCATCTGCTCGATGACCGAATAGACTTCGTCGACCGCGGCTCGAATGACCTTCATGAACCCTCCCCGATCAAACCTTCAAGCGGAAGTTCCGATCGACGATGATCGACCGGTCGATGAACAACTTCCCGTCCCGGGCGACTTCCATGTGCACCCGGTCCATCGGACGCGGCGCCGGGCCGAAAAAGTTGACGGCGTCCCGGAAGTAACGGCTCCCATGGCAGGGACACTTGAAGCCCGGGAGGACCGGGTCGGATTTGCTCGCGGTCTGGCCGGTCCCGGGATCCTTCGAAATCTGGGTACCCGCGGCGACCAGGTCGCTGGTCACATCGGGAAAGTAGCGCGGCGTGCACCCCAGGTGTGTGCAGATCAGGCTGACGGCGTAGAAGCCGTCCGGGTCCCGGTTGATGACCACGCGCTTGTCGATCAGCACCGTGGTCGAGCCCACCGCATAGGTGCCGGGTGCGTCGGCCTTGAAGGCCGCGGGATCCTCGTACAACGCATTTGGCTGCAGGTAGCGGACGCTCTGGACCAGCGCAACAAGGCTCGCGCCGGCGAAGGCCAGCCAACCAACCATGGCGAAAAAGCTTCGCCGGGTCATCTGGCGGGAGTCCGTGACCAGGCGCCGGAGTCCAGCAGCCATTACACGAAAGGATTATGAGCGGGTGGAGTGAAGATGGTCGCGAAAATCACGGTCGACGCCATGATGACGATGAACAGCACGGCGACGAGCAGACAGCCGAAGTCGGCCTTCATCGCCTCGATCACGCCGCGCACGGTGACGAGAATAGCAAAGCCGGCGATCGGTAGACATCGGGTCAGGGCCCTATGCTGGAATTCGGGCGCGGGGCGCGTCCGCCGGGTTGCTCAGCGCCGCGGACTTGCTGACGTACTCGTGCACCAGGGAGACGACGGTGGCGTGGCTCCAGGTCAGCGGCGAAACCGAGAGCGGCGCCTTGCTGTAGGGGTCCAACTGCTCGGAGAGGACCCCGCTGCGCATCGCGGAGTTCGCGACCCAATCCAGGATCTCGCGGGCTCGGCGAAGCTCGGTAAGGCCGGTCGCCCTCGCGACGAGCCACTGCGCGTACCACATCGTGCAGATGAACCAGGGGTTGCCGGGGACGTTCCGGATGTCATGGCTGACCTGGTAGTAGTAATCGTTCTCGTAGCGGGCGATACCACCGATTTCGGTCTTACACCAGAGACGGTCATAGACCGCCTCCATGGTGCTGACGACCTGGGGGTCGTCCGCCGGGAGCATGCCGAAGTAGAAGAGCCCGTAGACGCTCGAGTCGATCGTCAAGTCCTTTGCGGTGGTTCCGTCGGGCCGGACATAGATACGGCGGAGGAAGCGGTTGAGCTCGGTGTCGAAGAGCCAGGTGGTCGTGGCGGCCTTCATGGCATCGGCAACCCGACGGTATTTGTCGGCAAGCGCGGTCTCGCCGTAGAGCGCTGCGAAATTCCCGGCCGCCTGCAGTCCCGCCCAGACGGCCCCGACGGTAAAGCTCATCACGCCACGGCGCTCCTCCCACAGGTCATAGCTCGGTTGCGGTAGGCCGGTCACGGGATCGATGTACCTCGCCAGGAAGTCGCCCGCGAGGATGATCAGCGGGCGGTAATAGGTCTTGAAGAACTCGAAGTCCCGGTGCCCGTCGTAGTGCTGCCAGAGGGCGTAAAGAACGATCCCCGTCTCATCCTCCTGGATCGGGTATTGCGGCCGCCCCGCGGCATCGACCCACGGATGCCAGCTACTGCCGGGCTCGCCTGCAGGCGTGTACTTGTGGCGGAAGTAGCCATCCGCCGTGACGATCCGGGCGCAGAGCTCGAAGAACTTGCGTGGCACGTCGAGGTAGCCTGCCTGGTCCATCGCGTAGGCGGCCATCGCGCCGTCGCGTGGCCACATGTAGCTGTAGGTGTCGCGGGCGAACTTGATGATTTCGGAGTCGTTCGCGGCCAGGATGGCCCCACCGTTGTCGACCTGGGTGCGGACAACGAGGAGGCTCCGGCGGTACAACTCCGCGACCGCGGGCGACAGGTCGGCGAACTCCCGCTCCTCTTTGTTTACCCAGGCGAGCCAGTAGCACCGCGTCCGCTCCAGGAACGCTTCCGGCGTTCGAAGCACGACGACGTCCGCCACCGCCTGCAGGCCGTTCAGATCCTTGGCCGCGATCAGCCAGTGATAGGCAGTGGACGACTGGCCCGCCGGGACCCGCCCCAGGTGGAGCGCCAGGGTCATATCGACAGAACCCTGCTCGATGGGATTGTTGCCGAGCACCCCGTCATCCGCGTCGATCCAGGTCCCCTGGGCGCCGCCAACATCCTTTTTTCCGCAGGCGTACGCGTCGAGTCCGATCCGATCGCCCACCTGGCCGCAGGCGGCGAAGTAGCGCCGACCCTTGTAGGCGACCAGGCCCTTGACCGCCGGGTAGTACATGACGGTGTCGCCGACCTCGGTCCCGTAGATGTGCCAGTCGTAATGAAAGAAGAGCCGGATCTCCCGCTCCGCGCCGTCGTTGGCCACCCGGACACGACGGATCAGCAGGTCGCGTCCGAGATCGACCGTGTCATTGAAGGTGAGGCTGACCTGGAGGCCAGGGTGCCGAAGGGTTACGTTGGTGACGTTGCTGTCGGTCTGGTAGACGAGATCGCGAGCCCAGGCCTGGTCGTCCAGCCAGGCAAAGCCGCCATCGACCCAGATCCCGAAGCGGCATTGCTCCCCGTTCGTGTGATTCTCCTGGCCGACCCACGGATAGTAGATGTCGCGCAGCTGATAGTTGCGGTCGAAGTTGATCAACAGGGAGCCGTTACCGATGGGGAGATCCCGAGACATTCGGACCATTATCGGATGCCCGCCGGCCGAACTCGACCGAAACGGGCGGCTTGTTACCATCCCGTGGGCATGGCCGCGGCACGAAGTCGGACGCTCACGATCGAGACCGGCGCCCGCGCGCAAGCCCTGAACATCACGAAGGATGTCGCGGCGGTCGTCACCGCCAGTGGCATTTCGCACGGTATCTGCGTCGTTTATGTGCCGCACACGACGGCGGCCGTCTTCATCAATGAGAACGCCGACCCCGACGCCCTCGCCGACATCCTCGCGACCCTCGATCGGATGGTGCCCTGGGAGGCCGGTTACCGGCACGCCGAAGGCAACGCCGCGGCGCATATCAAGGCGACACTGGTCGGCACCTCACAGACGATCACCGTCGAGGACGGCCGCCTGTCCCTCGGTCGCTGGCAGGGCATCTTCTTTGCCGAGTTCGACGGCCCTCGGGATCGCGAGTACCGGGTCAGCGTGCTGGCGACATAAGAGAGGGCCGACGAGGGCGTTTCAAGATCGCCGCAGGCCGTAACCATGGCCGGAATCGCGGTATATACTGGTCAGATTCTTCGGCGGGGAGAGGTATGCGCACCAGCATCAAGTCGGTCGGCACCTACGTCCCGGCCGGGATCCTGACCAACGCCGACCTGGAAAAGATGGTCGCGACGTCGGATACGTGGATCCGCGATCGGACCGGGATCGTCGAGCGCCACATCGCGGCCGTCGACGAAACCTCGACGGATCTGGCCATCGGGGCGGCGTTGGACGCGCTCGAGGCTGCCGGTCTGCGCCCTGAGGACACCGACCTGATCGTCTGTAGCACCTCGACGCCCGACTCGACCTTTCCGTCCGTCGCCTCGCGAGTGCAGGAACGCCTGGGAGCGCACGGTCCCGCCTTCGACGTCCAGGCCGCCTGCACCGGGTTCCTCGTGGGGATGAGCGTTGCCGATCGGTTCGTCAGCGGCGGCGAGGCGCGCCAGGCCCTCGTGATCGGCACAGAGACGCTGACCAAGATCATGAATTTCAAGGACCGCGGGACCTGCGTGGTCTTCGGCGATGGCGCCGGTGCGGTCGTCCTCGGCCCGGGTCGGAATGGAGCGGGGATCAAATCGTGCCTGCTCGGCTCGGACGGCACCGGGGGCGACCTGATCTATGTGGCGCCCGGGGCGGACGGCGCTGAGGGCCCGGGCCGGCCCGAGATCCGAATGGACGGCCGCAAGGTGTTCCGCTTTGCGACCGAGATCCTGGCGCAGGCGACCCTCGAAGCGCTGGCAAAAGCCGATGTCCCGCTCGAGGCCGTCAAGCTGATCGTGCCGCATCAGGCGAACGCCCGCATCATCGAGGCGGCTGGAAAGAAGCTCGGCGTGGCGAGCAGCGTCATGGCCAACAACATCGCGCAGTACGGCAATACCTCGACCGCGTCGATTCCCCTTGCGCTCAAGGACGCCGTGGCGGCGGGCCGGCTGGCCGAGGGCGATCATCTCGTGCTCGTGGGCTTCGGGGCGGGCCTGACCTGGGGCGCGTGCGTGATCGAATGGGAAGGCGCGGCCGCTGGGGTCGCGGCCTAAGGGTGTTTCGCGCCAAGACTCGGTACGTCGCGCTTCCGTCGCCGCGTGCCGGTGTTGGCGAGGAAGTTGACCGCCTCACCTGCGCTCGCTGCGATACCGCACTCGAGCCGGCCGGCTCACCGCCGCGCTTGGCGTGTGCTACCGATGTGGCTACCATTTCCGCCTTCGTGCCCAGGAACGAATCGCCATGTTGGTCGAACCCGGCTCGTTTGTCGAGGAGGACGCCGAAATAACGGCCCGTGACGTCCTTGGCTTCAGGGATTCCCAGCCATACGCAACGCGGATCGAGCAGAGTCGCCTCAAGACCGGGGCCAACGAGGCCGTCACCTGGGGCGAAGCGAGTTTTGGCCGGCCACCCGATTGTCATGGTTTGCCTGGACTTCGCCTTTATGGGTGGGAGCATGGGCGCCGCGACCGGGGAGAAAATCACGAACGGGATCGAGCGGGCGACGACCAAAGGGCTGCCGCTGCTGATCGTCTCCGCCTCCGGGGGCGCTCGGATGCAGGAGGGCATGCTCGCCCTGATGCAGTTGGCCAAAACGGCCGCGGCCCTCGGCCGGCTGGCCGCGGCAGGGGTGCCGTACTTTTCGCTCCTGACGGACCCGACGATGGGCGGCGTGACGGCCAGTTTCGCCACGCTCGCCGACGTGATCCTCGCCGAGCCGGGGGCGATGATTGGGTTTGCCGGCGCGCGCGTCATCCAGCAGGCCACCTATGAAACGCTGCCCGACGGATTTCAGACGGCCGAGTTTCTCTGGCTGCACGGGATGATCGATCTCGTGGTCCCCCGCCCCGAGCTGCCCGCTGCCCTCCGGCAGTTGCTCGATCTCTACACCCGGAGCGGATATCACTCCGACTTCGAGCTCAAGGGCCAGGCGCGGGCGGCGGCGACGGCGTCGACGCTGCGCCCATGAGCAATAACGGCTCCTCCGCAGCGGCGACCTGGTCCCAGGTCGAACTGGCCCGTCACCCGGATCGACCCTATGCCCTGGATTACATCCACGCCATGTTCGGCAACTTTTTCGAGTTGCACGGCGACCGGCTCTATGGCGACGACCACGCCATCATCGGCGGACCGGCCGCCTTCGACGGCCGCACCGTGATGGTGATCGCGCAGCAGAAAGGGCGCACCACTGCCGAGCGGGCGATGCGAAACTTCGGGATGGCGAACCCGGAAGGCTACCGCAAGGCGCTGCGCTTGATCCGCCAGGCGGAAAAGTTCGAGTTTCCGGTGGTCGCCCTGGTCGACACCTCGGGTGCCTTTCCCGGCGCTGGCGCGGAGGAACGAGGAATCGCCTGGGCGATCGCCGAGAACCTGGTGGCGTTCGCCGGCGCGCGGGTCCCCATCGTCACGCTGGTCCTCGGCGAAGGCGGCAGCGGAGGGGCGCTCGGTATCGGCGTCGGCGACCGGCTGCTCATGATGGAGCACTCGATTTACAGCGTGGCCATGCCTGAGGCCTGTGCCTCGATCCTGTGGCGGGACATCGGTCGCAAGATGGAAGCGGCCGAAGCGCTCAAGCTCACGGCGCCCGATTTGCAGGTGCTCGGCCTCGTCGACGAGGTGATCCCGGAGCCGCCCGGGGGCGCGCAGACCGACTACGGGCTCGCGGCCGACGCGGCCGCCGAGGCGCTTCGCCGCCACCTGGCCGAGGTGGAAGCGATCGACCTCGATCGATTGCTGGAGGCGCGCTACCGGCGCTACCGGTTGATCGGCGCCGGCGCCTGATTCGATAACATCGGGCTCAGCCTGGCCACACACGCGCGGACGGACCGACCCGGCATTGGCCTCAACCGCGAGCGCCTCGACCCGGGCGTCTTCCGCCTCCCGGTCGAACGCATTCGCGAGGGGTACTACAGCGACGTCTATTTCAATCGCACCGTCGACGTGCTGCGCGCGGACCGGCGCCATCCGCAGGTCCTGATGCAGGTGTTCCAGAAGAACCACGCGATCATCGGCGGGATGGACGAGGCAATCGCGATCCTCAAGCTCTGCGCCGAAGATTTCTCGGCACTCCAGGTCCACGCGCTCTACGACGGCGATCCGATCGCTCCCTGGGAGACCGCGATGACGATCGAAGGCGACTACTCACTTTTCGCGCGGCTCGAAACCGTCTACCTCGGCGTGCTGACGCGGCGCACGAAGATCGCCACGAATGTGCGCGACGTCGTCGACGCGGCCAACGGCAAGCAGATCATCTTCATGCCGGCCCGCCACGATCATCACCTCGTACAAACTGGTGATGGATACGCCGCACACATTTCCGGGGCAATCGGCGTCTCGACCGATGCCCAGGCATCCTGGTGGGGCGGCCGGGCGATCGGAACCGTTCCCCATGCGCTGATCGCCGCCTATGGCGGTGACACCGTCCTGGCAGCAACGCAGTTCGCCGAGTACACGGATCCATCCACCAATCTCGTGGTGCTGGCCGACTTCGAGAACGACTGCGTCCGCACCTCGTTGGAGGTGGCCCGCGCGCTGGGCAACCGGTTGTGGGGCGTTCGGCTCGACACCTCCGAGACGCTCGTCGATGTCAGCGTCCAGCAGATCATGGGTGACTTCGATCCGCGGGGCGTCAACGCCCAGCTATGCTGGCTGGTCCGCAAGGCGCTCGACCGCGAGGGTTTCGAGCACGTGAAAATCGTGGCCAGTGGGGGCTTCAACGTCGCCAAGATCGAACGCTTCGAGCGTGACGGCGTGCCGGTCGACGCCTATGGAGTGGGCAGCGCCTTCTTCCAGGGGAGTTACGACTTCACCGGGGACGTCGTGATGGTGGAGGGCCGTCCCTGCGGGAAGGTTGGTCGCCGCTACCGTCCCAATCCACGGCTCGAAGCGGTGCGCTGATGGCGGGCGTCACCATCGTGGTGGACGTCCTCAACGGTTTCTGCAAGACGGGGAATCTTGCCTCTCCCCGGTGCCTGAGCGCGATTCCGCGCATCCGCGCCGCCATCGAGGATCGGCTCGGCGCTGGGGACCAGTTGATCTTCCTGGCCGACACGCACGACCCCGACGATCGCGAGTTCGAGGTCTTTCCCGTGCACTGCGTCCGCGGCACCGCCGAGTCGGAGGTGGTCGACGAGCTGCGTCCCTACCTGAAATCCGGGCGGTTGATTCGCAAACGGCGCTATTCCGGCTTCTTTCAGACGGACCTCGACGCGGTCCTCCGGGCCTTGAATCCGGACCGCGTGACCGTCGTGGGCGTCTGCACCGACATCTGCGTCTTGCATACCGTCGCCGGCTTGCGGAACCGGGACTACCGGGTTTTCGTGCCGGCCGAGGCGGTGGCAACCTTCGACGCCCCGGGTCACGACGGCGACGAGGTCCAGCGCTTTGCCCTGGCGCACCTGTCGACGATCCTCGGCGCGACGGTCCTCACAGCCTGAGCACGACGCTATAATTTAACCCATAAGTCAGATCGCCTGAACTCGGATAGTCAGGCGCCGGGTCTGCGTTCTAGGAAGAAAGTGGGACAGCACGCTGGATCGTATTGCGCCGCCTGTGGCAGCCCGATGGCCACAGACAGCCGCTTTTGCGCCTCCTGCGGACACGCTGTGGAGCGCGTCCCGGGCGCGCGGGGCCGTCGGGTTCAACCATGGATGGTGGCCTGCGCCGTCTTCGCCGCCGTCCTCCTCGTTGCCCTGCCCGGTCTGCTCTACGTCTGGGCAGGCCTCCCCAGCACTTCCAACCTGAGCACCGCCCGCCTGCCCCTGTCGACCCGGATCTATGACCGGACTGGGACGGTGCTCCTCGCCGACATCCACCAGGGTTCGGAGCGCCGGCACATCGTCCCCCTCGCGCAGATCGCGCCGAGCATGCAGCAGGCCATGATCGCCGTCGAGGATCGCAGCTTCTACCAGCACGGCGCCTTGAACATCCTTCGCACCGGCCAGGCCGGCCTCCAGGATCTCCTGCATCTGCGTTTCGATCAGGGCGGGAGCACGATTACCCAGCAGCTGGTCAAGAACATCTACCTGTCGGACGACCGGTCGGTGCTACGCAAGCTCGATGAGGCGATCCTCGCCATCGAGGTCGAGCACCAGTACTCGAAGCAGGAGATCCTGAACGCTTACCTCAACCGGATTTATTTCGGTAATCAGTCCTACGGGGTGGAGGCCGCCGCCAACACATACTTCGGCAAGCACGGTTCACAGCTCTCGGTAGCGGAATCGTCGTTCCTGGCCGGCCTTCCGCAGGCGCCCTCCGACCTCGATCCCTACACAAATCTCGCCGGCGCCAAGGCCCGCCAGCGCGTCGTCCTCGACGCGATGGTCCGGGCGAAGGATCTGACCCGGGCGCAGGCGGCGGCCGCGTTTGCGCAGAAATTGTCCCTCCAGCCGATCTCGAGCGCGCCCGACGTCAAGGCACCGCACTTCGTCCACTGGGTCTCAGCGCAGTTGGAGAAAACCTACGGCAACGAGTTGCTGCAAAAGGGCGGCCTGACCGTGATCACCACGCTCGATTGGAACCTTCAGTCCATCGCCGAGCAACAGGTCCGCCGCCAGGTGGTGAGCCTCCAAGCGCATCACGTGACCGATGGTGGACTGGTGGCGCTGGATCCGCGAACCGGCACCGTCCTCGCGATGGTCGGGTCGGCCGGCCTGGACGTTCCGGGCGGCGAGTACAACATGACGGTCATCCCCCGGCAGCCGGGATCCGCCTTCAAGATCTTCACCTATGCCGCGGCCATCGAATCGGGCAAGTTCACGATGGCGTCGTGGATCCTCGACGAGCCGACCACCGTCAGGATGCCCGACGGCAGCGCTTACACGCCGCACAACTACGACGGGTTGTACCACGGGTGGCAACCACTCCCCCACGCCCTCGGCAACTCGCTGAACATCCCCGCCGTCAAGGTCGAGATTGGGACTGGGGTCCCGCACGTGGTGGACGTCGCGCGTGGCATGGGACTCCAATCGCTCAACAAGCCGCTCGGCCTCCTATCAGCCGAGCCTCACCCTGGGCGGCTACGAGGTTCCGTTGCTCGAAATGGCCGCTGGCGCCAGCACCCTGGCCGCGCAGGGCTCCTACCGGCACCCGCAGGGCATCGTCAAGATCACGTCCCACACCGGCGCAACGCTCTACACGTATGATTCGGGATCGAACGCCAGGCCCGTGCTCTCACCCCAGGTGAGCTTCATCATGAGCCAGATGCTGGCCGACGACCGCAACCGGCAGCTTGAATTCGGTGCCAACAGCGACCTGGTGATCCCGGGTCATCACGTCGCGGCCAAAACCGGGACCACCAACGATTTCCGCGACAACCTGACCGTCGGGTACACGCCGAACCTGGCGGTCGCGGTCTGGGTCGGGAATGCCGACCACACGGCGATGCGGAACGTTTCCGGGATCGTGGGCGCCGCGCCGATCTTCCACGCCTTCATGCTTGCGGCGCTCAACGGCCAGCCGGACGCCTGGTACGCGGTTCCCGCCCGGACTGCACACCGTCGACGTGGGTGGCTACACCGCCTACCTCCTTCCCGGAACTGAACAGGTGGCGCAGGCGACGCAGCCACCGCCTCCGGCATACGGAGGCGAGGGCAACGGCGGAGGCCGAGGTGGCGGTGGCGGTGGCGGTGGCGGTGGCGACGGAGGAGGCGGCGGCGGCGGCGGCGACTAGCTGGCCGGCGGTCGCGGCTCCCGGACGGTCGGGGTCGAGGAGCTGCCAGCCCCCGCCTTCATCGAGTCGATTTGGCGCGTGAGCTCCTCGATGCGCTTTTCCAGGATCGCCACTTGATCGCGGGTCGCGAGCGGCATCGAGGAGCGCGCGTTCTTGACGCTGTCCTGGACACGCCGGCCCAGGTCCTCGCCTGCCTGTTTGGTCTTGCCCGCGAGCTCGTCGAAGCGGCGGCGGCCTTCCTCGCGGCTGATATGCCCCTGGTCCATCCATGTGCCGACCAACCGGTCACCCTGCTCGAACGCCCAACTCGCCGCGCCCACCATGATGGTGAACCCATCGCGAACCACCTCACGAACGCGCTCGGTTCCGTCTGACGGTCGTTGTTCTGCCATGCGCTAAGTTTAAGCCGAACGCATGCCGATTTACGAATACCGCTGCCCGGACTGCGGGCGGCGCCCCTCCATCTTTTTCCCCAGCCTGAGCGCTGTCGTAGCCGCCCCGGCCTGCCCCGAATGCGGCGGCCGCCATCTTACCCGCCTGATATCCGCAACCGCCCAGGTGCTCTCTGAAGACGCCCGGCTCGACCGGGTCGACGACGGCGCGATGGGCGATGTCGATGAGAACGATCCGAGTAGCATGGCCCGCTGGGCCCGCAACATGGGCGAGCAGATGGGCGACGACGAGATGGGCGAGCGATTTCGACCAGGCCGTCGACGAGATGGCGGAGGAGCCGGCCGGCGCGGAGTCGGACCTGCAGGAGTCATGACGGACAGCCGGATCACCAGCATGCACGCCCGCGAGATCCTCGATTCCCGGGGCAATCCGACCGTCGAGGTCGAGGTGCGGCTGGCGTCGAGCCTGGGCCGGGCCGCGGTCCCCTCGGGGGCCTCGACCGGCGCGCACGAGGCGGTCGAGCTTCGTGACGGCGACCCGCGCCGTTTCGGCGGCAAGGGGGTGCTCAAGGCAGTCCACCACGTCAACGGCGAGATCGCCTCCGCCCTGCTCGGCCATGACGCACAGGACCAGCGCGCGATCGACGAAACCCTGATCGGACTCGACGGAACCGCCAACAAATCACGGTTGGGGGCGAACGCCATCCTCGGGGTCTCGATGGCGACCGCCCGCGCGGCCGCCGCTGCCCAGCAGGAGACCCTCTATCGCCGACTCGGGGCCGCCCGGGAGGCGGTGTTGCCCGTCCCCATGATGAACATCCTCAACGGGGGCAAGCACGCCCAAACGAAGGTCGACTTCCAGGAGTTCATGGTGGTCCCGGCGGGTGCCGCGACCTTCCGTGAGGGCCTCCAGTGGGGGGCCGAGGTCTTTCACGCGCTTCGGGCGCTCCTGCACGAACGCGGCCTCAACACCGGCCAGGGAGATGAGGGCGGATTCGCGCCCGAGCTTGCGGCGAACGAGGAGGCCATGACGCTGCTCGTCGAGGCCATCGAGCGCAGCGGCCATCGCCCCGGCGAAGAGGTCTTCATCGCCCTCGATCCGGCCGCCTCGGAGCTCTACGAAAACGGTCGATACCGTCTCGCCGGGGAGGGCCGTTCCCTCTCCACGACGGAGCTGATCGATCTCTGGGAGCGTTGGGCGCGTCAGTATCCGGTGATCTCGTTGGAAGACGGCCTGGCGGAGGACGACTGGGAGGGCTGGGCGGCACTGACGAAGCGCCTGGGGGAGCGCCTGCAGCTGGTCGGCGACGATATCTTCGTCACCAACGTTGTGCGCCTCCAGCGCGGGATCGAAACCGGGGTGGCCAACAGCATCCTGGTCAAGGTCAACCAGATCGGGACCCTGACCGAAACCATCGAAACGATGCAGGCGGCACGCCGCGCGCATTACGCGACCGTCGTCTCCCACCGGTCCGGAGAGACCGAGGACACGTTCATCGCCGACCTGGCGGTGGGAATGAGCGCCGGCCAGATCAAAGCGGGCGCTCCTTCGCGATCGGAACGCGTCGCGAAGTACAATCAGCTCCTGCGGATCGAAGAAGAGGTGGGCAAGGCCGCACGCTACCCAGGACGGGACGCTTTTACCCGTGTCTAGGCGCGTTCCCCCGGGCGGCTTCTTCGATGGTGGCGGACCGTCACTCCGCCGGCTCCCGACGGAACCCAGCTTTCCCCAGATCCGGGTCTCGCGCCGCTCCGTCTTCTGGATCGTGGTGGCGGCCATCGCCCTCCTGCTGCTTTTCCTGCTCAAACCGTTCGCAACCTTCTACACGGATTACCTCTGGTTTCGCGCGCTCGGCTATGGCGGCGTCTTCGGGACGCGCTTTACGGCTCAGATCGTCACCTTCTTCCTTTTCGCCATCGTGTTCTGGCTCATCGGCGCCGCCAACATCCTCGTCGCGCTCAACTCGGGCAGGCGACTCTCGTCGATCGGCATCCGCCAGCGCCTGCTGACGGCTCCGGCGACAATCCTTGCCCTGCTGGTCGTCTTTCTGCTCGGCCTGCTCTTCGGACGGATCGGGTCAGGCCAGTGGCAGACCACCCTGACGTTTCTGAATCAGAAGTCATTTGGCATCACCGATCCCATCTGGCACAAAGACGTCGGCTTCTACGTCTTCACGCTTCCCTTCTATCGATTCCTGTGGGGATGGTTCCTCGCCGTGGTCATTCTTATGACCCTGGTGGTGGGCGGCCTCTACGCCTCGCGGGCGGGCCTCCAGACGTTGACGTTGCCACCTCGCGCCGTCCGCCACCTCTCCGTGCTCGGCGCCGCCTTCATGGCGCTGCTCGCCGTGCATTACCGGCTGAATCTGTACGAGCTCCTGCTGAGCAAGCGCGATTTCGTCTACGGAGCCGGATACACGGACGTCTCCGCGCGCATCCCCGCCTACTGGATCATGGTGGTGCTGATGGGCTTGATCGCCATCGCACTCCTGATCAACGCTGGTCGAGACTCCCTTGCCCCGCTCGCGCTGGCGATTCCACTCTGGCTTGGCGCGGCGTTCATCCTGCTGGTCCTCTTCCCCGGGGTCGTGCAACGGTTCCAGGTGGCTCCCAGTGAGCAATCTCGTGAGACACCGTACATCAAGAACGAGATCGCCTTTACGCGTCAGGCCTATGGCATTGCCGCCATCGCGGACCGGCCGTTCACACCACATGACACGATCACCGCCGACGCCGTCGCCCGAAACCCGCAAACCGTGCAGAACGCACGCCTCTGGGACCCGCAGCTCGCCCTCCCGTTGGCGCTCGAAAACCTGCAGAGCCTGCGGACCTACTACACCATCTCCGATGTCGCCGTCGACCGCTATCAACTTGGCACCCAGTACCTTCAGGTGCTGCTCGCCGCGCGAGAGCTGGATACAACCGGATTGACCGCCGCCGCCCAGAATTGGGTCAACCTCAGGCTGCAGTACACGCATGGCTACGGGGTTGTCGCGGCGCGCGCGAACCAGGCCACGCCCGAGGGTGATCCCGTCCTGACGCTCAAGAACATCCCACCGGCCGGGCAACCCGTGGTCACCCAGGGCGCGATCTACTTTGGCCGGCACGCCAGCGATTATGTCCTGGTCGACTCGACCCAGGCCGAGCTGGACTATCTAGCGGAGACAACCCACCTGACCCACTGGCAGGGCAAGACCGGCGTGCCTCTCTCCTCGTCGCTCCGCAAGCTGGCCTTCGCCGTCCGCTTCGGCGACGTCAACCTGCTCATCAGCAACCAGCTCACCTCGCAGAGCCAGGTCCTCTTCAACCGGGCGGTCAAGGATCGCGTCGCGACCCTCGCGCCCTTCCTGCAGTTCGACCAGGACCCGTACATCACGGTCGTCGACGGCAAGCTCTATTGGATCCTGGACGGATTCACCACCAGCGATCACTACCCCTACAGCCGTGTGTCCCCCGACGACACCGGCGCTCTCGCGAACATCAATTACGTTCGGAACTCCGTCAAGGCCGTGGTGGACGCGTACGACGGAAGCACGACCTTCTACCAGATCGATCAGCACGACGCGATCATCAACACGTACGCATCCATCTTCCCCGGGTTGCTCAAACCCTTCAGCGCGATGCCCGCCGGACTTCAGGCCCACATCAGGTACCCGCGCGACCTGTTCAACGTCCAGGCCGAGGTATTTTCGACATACCACGTCGATGATCCCAACACGTTCTACACGCGCGAGGACCAGTGGCAGATTGCCAAGGAAAGCCTGAACCAGGCGTCAACCCCATCGACGCTTCGGCCCTTCTACGTCATCATGCGCCTGCCCGGTGAGCCCAAGGAGGAGTTCGTCACGATCCTCCCCTATACCCCTAACGGCAAGACCAACATGATCGCCTACCTGGCGGCCCGGTCCGACCAGCCCGGCTACGGCACCTTGTTCGACTTCCGTTTTCCCAAGGACAGCCTGGTGATCGGTCCCCAGCAGGTGGAATCAAACATTGACCAGGCCCCGGCAATCAAGTCGCAGTTCGCCCTGCTCAATGCAGCAGGATCGAGCGTGATCCGGGGCAACCTGCTCGTCCTGCCAATTGAGTCCTCGCTGCTGTACATCGAGCCGGTTTACCTGGAGGCCGCCAGCGTCCAGAAGCCGCAGTTGAAAAAGGTCATCGTCGCCACCGGCCAGAACGTCGCGATGGAGAACACGCTCGACCAGGCCCTGGCGTCGCTCCTCGGCGTCGCCACACCGACGTCGACTCCCGGCACGCCCACCGGACCCGCGGTCAGCGGTACCGCGGCCCAGTTGATCGCTCAGGCGAAACAGCACTACGACACGGCGCAAAAGGACCTGCAGGCCGGCGACTTCACCGGCTACGCGACCGAGATCAAGACGGTCGGCGCCCTCCTGAACCAGCTGGCCGCGCTCCAACCCGCCGCGTCGCCGGGCGCGTCGCCCAGCCCTTCCGCCTCCGCGTCGCCCTAGGCCAGGCGGGGCCACCCCGGGAAAAGTAAGGGACGCCTGCCCTGGCAAGCGCCCCTCCAAGTCCCCCGAAACCGAAACCGCTCTAGTGGCCGCCGCCGAGCATGTCAGCGGCGGAAAGCACGACGGCGGCGACGACGGCGAATACGGCAGCAACACGGTACATTGGGCACCCTCCTTGGGGATCACCGGGTGCCCCGACCGCTGGGCCGGAATTTAACACCCGGTTGAATTTGTTGTCAATATACTTTTCCGTAACCGGTTTAGCAGCGCTATACTTTCAAGACGGAAATGAACCCGGTCGGCGAGCGTTTACGCCAGGCGCGCCTGGCACGCGGTCTCACCCAGGAGCAGCTGGCGAGGGGGGTTGTCACCAAGGGCTTCATCAGCCAGGTGGAACGAAACCGGGCGACGCCTTCGCTGGCGAAACTTCGCGTGATTGCCGACCGGCTTGGCTTACCGCTCGGACACTTCACCGCAGATCGGTCACCCCATGAGGTCACCTATCTTCGCAAGAGTGCAGAGCTGGCCGTCAGAGCGAAGGAGCCAACCCATGCTCTCGAGCTGGTCGAGGAAGGCCTGGCCCTGGCGTCGACGGCGAACGAGCGCGCCGACCTCTATCGGATCAAGGGCACCGCCCTCGACACCCTGGGGCGGCTCGCGGACGCCCTCGTCGAGCACCAGACGGCGGCCGCGGCGGCACCCCCCGACGACCCTGAGCTCAGCGCGGGGATCTACGTGGAAATTGCAACGGTGCTCCAAGAGCTCGAGCAGTTCAACGCCGCCATCGAGGCGAACCTGAGGGCGCTCCACTGGCTCGATGGCTGCAAGCATGCCGATCCCGGCTTACGATCACGGGTTCTCCATAACCTCGGCCGCGAGTGCTACGGCCTGGGCCAGTTGCCTGAGGCGGATCGGTACTTCCGGGAGGCGCTGGCCGCGGCCACTGATGCCGAAAGCCTCAAACGGATCGCGACCGCACACATGTCCCTCGGCGTCTCGGCGCGCGCGATGGGCGATCTCGATCGCGCCATCGACCACAGCAATCGAGCCTTATCGCTCTACAACCGCATCGGCCAGGAGCAGACGGCCAACCGGATCCTCGGCAACCTGGGTGACGTCCACTACGCGGCGGGCCGCCTCCGGGAGGCCCGCGAGCTGCAGGAGCGATGTCTCCAACGGGCCGAGGCCCTGGGCGACGACTTCGCGATCGGCGTGGCCGGGGGCGAGCTCGCCCGCTACATCCTCGCGAGCGGGGACCCGGTCCAGGCGTTGGCACTGGCTAAAAAGAGCAAGCAGGCGGCGCATCGATCAGGCGATCACCTGCACCGCGCGTACGCCGCGGCGGTCGAGGCGCAGGCGGCCGAGAGCCTCGGGCGGCCGGCCGTTGCCGACCGCCAGTTCCGCGCGGCGCTGACGCTGCTGGCCAACCGGCGCGCCGCCGGAAAGCTGGGGGAGGTTTGCGCGATGTACGCCGATGTCCTGCGCCAGCGGGGCCGGGTCGATCTGGCCTTTGCCTTCATGCGCATGGCGGCCGAGCGTGACTTCGCCAGCCTGGCGGCACTCCTGAAACAGGTGCGGGAGTGACGGTCTCGGTGGCGAAGACCAGGGAGGCCGGCACCGTCCTGGTGGTCGATGAGGCCGAGATGCCGCTGCTCGAGGCCTATCTCAAGGCGGCCGGGCACCGGGTCGTCGTCGCGCACGACGGGACGTCCGCGCTGCGCCTGCTATCGGCCCAGGCCTGTCAGCTGGTCCTGTGTGCCTTCAGATTGCCGGACCTGGACGGCCTCGACCTCTGCCGGGCGATCAAAGCCGCGCCGGCCACCGGCGAAATTCCGGTCATCATGCTTGGGGACGACGTGGACGAGGTCCAGCGCGAGCGGGCCCTCCAGGCGGGGGCCGACGATTACGCGGTCAAACCCGTGGACAAGGGCATGGTAATCGGACTCGTGAACGCGCAGCTCCGCATTGGCCGCATCAACCGCCGCCTCCAGGAGCTGGAGGGCGTGATCGTCTCCCTGGCGCGAGCGGCCGACGGTCGCGACAAGTGGATGGCGGGGACGTCGGAGCGGGTGGCGCACTGGTCGATGCGTCTTGGCACGGCGCTTGGCCTTCCGGAGGACGAGCTCACGCTGCTCTACAAAGCCGCGCTGCTCCACGACATCGGCACGCTCAGCGTGCCGGCGGGGATCCTCGCCAAACCCGGCTCGCTCGATGCCGACGAGTTCCGCCAGGTCAAACAACACCCGGTCGTCGGCGAACAACTCTTGGTGGCGCTGCCCCACGCCGATCGCCTGACGCCCGCTGTTCGCCATCATCACGAGCGCGTCGATGGCCGCGGCTATCCCGACGGGCTGTCGGGCACTGAGATCCCGCTCTTCGCTCGCGTCATCGCGATCGCCGATACGTTCGCCGCCTTGACCACGGAACGCCCCTATCGCCGGCGGGTGACCAGGGCTGACGCGGTGCGAACATTACAGGCTGGCGCCGGCACCCAGTGGGACGTCGACCTGATCGAGCGATTCGTGCAGGTCCTGGATGACTCCGCGACGGAGGTCTCAGCGCAGGAGATCCGAGCCAGCTAAGGCCCCCCAGTCGCCTCCCCGATCAAGCGCTCGACGATGACGCGCCATGGCCTGCCGCATCGGCCACGATTCTCAGCTTCCTCTCACGATTTCCGGATGCCCTTCTCACGCGTGGGAGCGATCCTGTGCTCAGGAGATTCCCGATGAGCACGGTCCATTCGACGGTTAACACGGTGGCGGCGGCCGGCAACCTGTACGGCTGGCGGACCGACGCCCTCCTCCTCAGCGCGGTGTTCTGGGCCCTGACAACCGCGGTCAGAGGCCTCCGCTCGGCTCTTGGCTGAGCAGCCACGTCAAATCCTCGGGGCCGTCCACGTCCCAACCAACGCGTTCCGCGAACGGGCACTCCACGATGATCTCAGGGTGAGCGGCCGCCACCGCCTGGCCACCCATCTCGCCATCCAGGGCGGCAAGCTCGGGGAAGAACCGCCGATCGAAGATTCGAGGGTTCCCACCGTGCGCACCGTATCGAGGCACCACGATCCGGCCGGGGATGAATGCCTGGCAGAGTTTGCGAATCACGGGCTCATCGATGAGTGGCTGGTCAGCGACGCCGATCAGGGCCGCGGTCGCTACCTCCGGGAGTGCCCGGATCCCGAGGCTGACGGAATGCCCGATGCCGCGGCTGGGCTCCGCATTGGCGATCGTCTCGACGCCAACGCCATCGAGGCTGGCGCCGATCCCCGGCACTGCCGGGATCACGACGAGCACCGGGTTGAGCCCGCTGCGTAGCAGCGAGCGTGCGGCCCGGACAACCAATGGCTCTCCGTTCCAGCGTTCGAGCAGTTTGGGTCGGCCGAACCGCCTGGACTCGCCCGCGGCCAGGAGAATGCCGGCGATCACGATGCGCTGAGTCTACCGGCGCTTAGACTCGATGGATGGCCGTCGCCACCCCCGTGCAGAGCACGCGAAGCACCCTGGATCAAATGGCGAGCCGGCTGCGGGAGGCGGCGCCACGCTTTGCCGCCCTATCCGTCGATGCACGGCGCGGATTGCTCCAAGCGATGTCGGCCGGTTTCGCCCGGGTCGCACCGGATGCGGTGCGCGCCGCCTGCGAGGCGAAGCGCATTCCCCTGGGCAGCCCGCTTGAGGGAGAGGAGTGGACCCTGGGCCCGGTCATCACGCTGCACAACATGCGATTGCTCCGCGCCTCCATGGCCTCGTTGGCCCGCTCTGGCACGACCCGAGTCGGCGAGATCGACGAGACCGTCGACGGTTGTGAGCGCACCTCGATCTTCCCAGCGGGTGCGCTCGATGCCGTCTTGTTTCGGGGCGTTCGGGCCAGAGCCCACCTGCTGCCCGGGGCTCGCGCGACGGATCGCGCCGGCTTCTACCGGCGGCCGGGTCACGCCGGCGTCGTCGTCCTCGTGCTCGGGGCGGGCAACGTGAATGCCATCACGCCCCTCGACGTGACGACCAAGATGTTCAACGAGGGAAAGGTCTGCCTCGTCAAGTTGAACCCGGTCAATGCCTATCTGGGACCGTTCCTCGAACAGGCCTTTGCCGGCCCGATCGCTGCCGGATATCTGGCGATCGCCTACGGAGGCGTGGAGGAGGGCGAATACCTCGCCCACCACCCCGCGGTGGATGAGATCCACCTGACCGGATCGGACCGCACCCACGATGCGCTCGTGTGGGGACCTCCGGGCCCGGCCCGAGAGGCTCGCAAGGCGCAGCGAACTCCCCTGCTCACCAAGCCGATCACCTCGGAGCTGGGCAACATCTCACCCGTCATCGTCGTCCCGGGCTCCTACACGCCGGCACAACTCGCCTGGCAGGCGGAGAACATCGCCGCCGGGGTCGCGAACAATGCCTCCTTCAACTGCAACGCCAACAAAATGCTGATCACCGGCGGTGGAGCGACCGGGCGCGCGGCGCTCATCGAGGCCATCGAAGGGGTCCTCCGATCGATCCCGCCGCGCTATGCCTACTATCCCGGCGCGCAGACACGGTACCGGGCGTTGACCAGCGGCGATCGACACCTCGACATCATTGGCGAACCCGCGCCGGGGGCGCTGCCGTGGACGATCATGCGGGACCTGGACCCGGACGATGAGGGCGATCCAGCCTTCCGCACGGAGCCGTTTTGCTCCATCCTTTCGCAAACGTCATTCGAGAGCGCCGATCCGCTCGAGTTTCTCGACCAGGCGGTCCGGTTTGCGAACGCGCGGCTGTGGGGCACCCTGGTCGCGACGGTCGTCGTCCCACCGAAAATGCTGGCCGATCCGAGGCTGCGCGCCGGACTCGATCGGGCGGTCGCGGCGCTGCGTTATGGGACGGTCGGGATCAATATCTGGGGCGCTTATGGTTTCGCCGTCGGGGCGCCGTGGGGTGGCCACCCGGGCTCATCACTCGCGGACATCCAGAGCGGACTTGGGGTCGTGCACAACGCCGCAATGCTGGAAGGCGTCGAAAAGACGGTGCTCGAGCAGCCGATTGTGAACGCGCCAAAGCCGATCCATTTCCCCACCCACCGCACGGCTCGGACGCTGGGCCGGCGGCTCAGCGCGCTGGAGGCGACGGGCAACTGGGGACGGCTGCCGGGGGTGCTGATCGCGGCGCTCCGCGGCTGATCAGCTGGCGGAGATCGCAGTTCCGGGATCGACCAGGTGGACCCAGGTCAGGCCGTCGGGCAGGTGCATGACCTTGCCGTCGGCGGAAAGGAACTTCACGGGCTGGACTGGATCCGCCAGGTTCCAGGTGGCGGTGTAGTGGTGACCCTGACTGAAGATGTCGGCCGGGCCGGTGCCCAGCAGGTCGAAATCGACGGCGGGCGCCCCCAGGACATCGGTGAAGCCGGCATCGTGATGCGCGACCTGTAAGACGATCACGTTCACCGGCTTGATCGCCTGCCCGGTATTCCGGTCCAGCAATGGGCCGTCCACGGTCGAATAGGCGTAGGCCCCATCGCCGGCAGCGTAGGCGTAGATGACCCGATGGAACGAGGTCTGGTCGAACTGGATATGGGTGGCGGCCGGGGCCGCCGGGCTTGCCGCCGGCACGCCGGGGGCGGGCAGCTGGTAGGTGACGCGCGGCGCATACCGGCTGAGGCCCTGGGCCAGGCGGTCGCCACTCGTGATCAGGTTATGCGGGGCGCGCCGCGAGGGGTCGCGCGCAAAATACACGCCGCCGTCCGTCCCCTCCGTCACCGCCGGAATATTTTGCTGCTGGATCGCCTGCAGGACCTTGGTGTTGGCTCCGGAAAAGAAGATGACCCCGTGGTAGGCGCGCTGCAGGCGCAGCGTGACCGGGCGCGCGCTCCGGACCGGCTCGATGCGCTGGCTGCCGGCCGGTTGGAAATAGATGGCGGTCATCCGCGTAATGCCGCCCTCCGCCAGGTACTCGTACACGAGGTTGGCCTGCTGCAGGCCTGAGAGGGGCCGGGCGAGGGGCGAGTTTTCGATCTGGACCATCGCGGGCCCGGGCCGGGTGGGGGTCGGCGTGGGCGTCGCCCTGGCGGTTGGCGTCGGTGGGGTCCCGCAGGCCGAGAGCAGGAGCAACCCGCCGGCGAGAGC
>CAWCIV010000003.1:0-256862 GCA_963795805.1 uncultured Chloroflexia bacterium
GGGACCCTTCAAGGACCACTGGAACGGATGTGGGTAGTTCCGAGAGTCTCAGCTATGCGAGGGGACATGCCACCACTCAGCGCTGGGAAGCCTAACTAATTCTCTCGACTGGCCGCGGCCAATCTGTCAGCCATCAGGTGGCGCGCCAAAACCCCGTGCGGTAGAGTTCGTCGGCGGGTCGGGCTCTTCAGGAAGGGGAGCCTCGTCGCTCAAAAAGAGGGTAGACATCGTGAAGAAGAAGCTCGGGCACTTCAGCCTGCACCGCGAGAACTTGCATCGCCTCACCTTGGCCGCGCTGGGGGAGTCGCCGCGGTCGAGACGGGCTCCAATCCTCACAGCGCATGCCTCACCTGCACCTGCGTAAATCGCCCCGATCCGACCGCCAAAGGCTACCCTGAGATCGCCGGCGGGAGCGACCGTTCGCTCTCGCCGTTGAGCTGCGCTTCGGCCAACTCCCGCCGCAAGGTCTCGCTCTTTGGAGAGTGCGCCGTTTCCGCGGCCTCCTCTCGCAGGTTTAGCGGCTCAGGTCGCCGCGCGGGTCGGTCGGCGCGGTTTATGACCGCGATCGTCGGCTGCGGACGGCGGATGCTTCGCCGGCGGCGGTAGAGGGTTCGTGGGCGCGTTGGAGCCGGGCAGGTCGGCCTGTCCGAGGTAGGCCAGGTGAAGCGAACGGAGGAAGGCCGTGTCTTCGTAGATCGGCTGCAGATCGGCGGCGCCGTCGTAGGCCGTTGAGAGCCAGGGTGCGTCGCCGTGGGACTTTCCGAGCTGCCAGGCGGCTTCCCAGAGCGCGGCCAGGGTAACGGCTCCGGCGGCGATCACGACGATGGTCGGTTCCCCGCAGTTATCCCAAAGGGCCTTCAGCACGGCTTTGTCCTTGGTGGCGCTCTTGTGACTTCCGGGACGGGCATCGTTATAGATCTGGCAGATCGTTTCGGGTGGCAGGGTGTCGTGACAGAAACTCATCAGATCCATGGTTGCGCAGGCCGCATCGCGCGGGCTCGAAATCGTCCGGGGCTTGAAAGACAGATTGTCGGCAGCTTCAGCGAAGCCCGCGGCGATCTGAGCGTGATAAGCATTTACCATGTTGTCTTCGTAGGTGGAGTGGACGCCGGTTGAAGCACCGTTCAATCCATCGGCGTGCTGCGAGCCGTGGAGAGGCTGGCAGGCGTCGCCGACGTAATGGGCGAGACAGCCGGCGGCGGTCAGAAAGCTCGTTCATCGTTCGCCCTGGCATAGCCGACCAGTTGGGCAAAGATCTGCCAGATGCGAAGGGGAAGAGCACCTTCGGCTCTTGTCTCGCTTGTCGCAGCGCTGGGGAGCGGTGCATCCTTGTAGAAGTCACTCCACTCCTGCCAGTTCAAGCTCTCCTCGGACGCAAGGTACTTCTCAAGCAGGGTTTGGCCGTCCTTGCCGGGGAGATCGATATCGGCATAGTGGTTCCAGTTCTCCATGGCCCGGGCCACGGCGGGCTTGACCTTGTTGATGTTGGTTTTCCAAACGACGTCCGGCACATCGCTCAGCGGAACGAACTTCGAAGCTTGGAGGCTTGCGGCCAGAAGATCCTGGTCGGAGCTGAAGCTGAGGTTGTTGATGTTGGCCTGGAAGAACTGCCCCAGCGCTTGGTCCTTGACGAGGAAGCACGCCTGCTGGCCGATCTTGTAGTGACCGACGGGTCCCCAATACTGGGTGCGCTCGGCAGTCGGGTCATGGATGACGTCGAGGCTGAGCTCGCGGAGGATGACGGCCATCGACGTCGCGAGCGAAAACTGCAGGTATTGGCCGGCCGCCGAGTCGCTCGAGATCCGCTGGCCGCCCCACTCGAGCGCGAGCGGCGAGCGGGTATTCGGAACAGCGACGCCATCGAGGCACCAGAGCGAGCCGGAGTCGCCGGGCTGTGTCATGAGCGGATCGGCGTCGCCGGTGCGGGAGCCGATCACGAGATCGGCGATATAATCCCGTCCTCCGATCGATTTGTAGCGGTAGAAAATCGCCTTGATCTCGCCGTGCATTTCACCGCTCGCAGCGCCGTGCGCGACAACCGGCTGTCCGATCCAGGAGAGCGAAGCGGTGCTCGCGCTGAAGTCGGCGACCTCGCCGATCGGCTGGGTAAGCGCGTCGGAATCCCAACGCAGAACGTCGTCCAGGCGGACGATGCCGGCATCGATATTGACCACCTCGTCACGGCAGGGAAGCGACGGGTAGACCTCGGAGAACTTCTTTTCGGTCAGGCGGTGGGTGCCGAGCGTGGTTCCGACGACCTCGGGAACGCCGCGCAGCAGCGCGTGCACGGGGCGGCCCGCTTGGCCGGCGAGGTGAGCATTGGTGAGGACGTAGAAGTCGCTGCCGTCGGAAACCATGCAGGCCACCGTTCCCATGCGGCGCATCCTCTGCGCGTCCACATAAATGGGCGAACCAATACCGAGAGAGGTCGAACCGAGGCGCGAGGGGTCGATGGCGCGCGTCGGAAGCTTCGCCGATTCTGCGAGAATCACGCAGATTGGGACGATACGGCCATCGGGCATGTAGACGAAAGGTGGAATGACATTCTCGGGTTGCGAGTGGAGCTCGTCAAGCGTTTGCCAGCGATGGACGAAAACGAGGATGCAGGGCCAGGACCACTCCTGAATCGCGGAATTCAGGAGCGTGCGCGGTTCGGCTTGCGAGAGGCGCTTGCGCGCAGCGTGCGCCGAAGACTGAGCCGCGTCGATATCCGAATTGCGGATGTAGTAGCGGCCGATGGCGGTAGAGAAGACATTGGGTTTGTGCGCGAGATGGACGTGAAACTGATCGCGGGCATCGAGCAGGTCCCGAAGGCCGAGAGAGTGGAAATCGGTCTTCGACGGTGGTAGGGCGGCTTTTGAGACGGAGTGATGATCCGCGCAGAGATGTCGAGAGAAGCGTGTCACGCGACGTATGAGTATAGGAAACGCGCCGCGGTCAACCGCTGTGCTAGCGTCGAGAGTGATGCTGCCGCACCAACTGCTGCAAAGTCAGGTCCAGGTCGAGCGCTCGCTGCTCAGCCGTGTCATCAGCTGGCTCGCCCTCTCCCTGGCGCTCACCGCTGGGGGTGTCTACCTCTACTTCAACGGGCGTCGGGGTCGGCATCAACCCGTGGATCTTCCTGATCCTGGCACTCGGGCTGATCTTCGCCGTTCAGGCTACGGCCCGGTCGAAAAACCAGGTGCTGGCCGGCGGGTTGTTTGGCGTCTTCTCGGTCGTCGAGGGGCTGTTCATTGCCCCCGTGATCAGCTACTACCTGAACCAGAGTCCCGATGCCGTCGGCCAGGCGTTGCTGGGAACGGTCGGAATCTTTCTCGTCGCCGCCGCCGTCGTTTACCTGACCAGTCTCAACCTCGCCTCATGGGGTCGGTGGCTGCTGGGTGCGCTGCTCGTCGGCATCGTGGTGAGCGTGGCGACGCTGTTCTTCCGCCTGCCGATCAGCACGCTCGCCATCAGCCTGGGCCTCGGTGTCATCTTCATCGGCCTCACCTTCTACGACTTCTGGCGGGTCAAGGCGCAACGCGCCGGCGACAACAACGCCCTGCTCCTGGCGCTCAGCCTCTACCTCGACTTCATCAATATCTTCCTGATCTTGCTGCGGATCTTCGGCCGCCGGAACTAAGACCTGATGCGCGCCGCGGTGATCGAGCAGTACGGGAATCCACCCGTCGTTCGGGAGATGCCGGCCCCTGCTGCGGGCGCGAATGCCGCCCTGCTCGAGGTACCTGGCGGCGCCGATCAATCCGGTCGATCTGTCGATCGCCAATCGGCGCTTCTACGGCACCACGCCTCCGATCCCCTACGTGCCGGGACGCGAGGGGGTCGGCCGCGTGCTTGCCGGCGCTGGGACGCCAGCGGGCACCCGCGTCTACTTCGAGGTAGACGGTGTGCACGGATCAATGGCCGAGCAGAGCCTGACAAGCCCGGCCCATCTCGCCGAGCTACCGGAAGGGGTGACCGACGTGGTGGCCGCCTGCCTGGGCATCCCCGCCCTGGCGGCCTGGCTCGGGCTGGAATGGCGCGGTGGACTCGCCAAAGGAGAAAGCGTCCTGGTGCTCGGGGCGAGTGGCGCCCTCGGCATGATCGCCGTGCAGGCGGCCAAACTTCTCGGCGCGGGCCGGGTCGTGGCTGCGGCCCGATCCGCCGATGGACTTCGCCGTGCGCGCGAACTGGGAGCGGACGCGACCGTGCAACTCCCGGGCGATGACGGCCTGACCGATCGGTTCAAGGATGCCGCCGGCGGAGCGGTCGACCTGGTCATCGACCCGCTCTGGGGTTCCCCAGGCCTCGCTGCCCTGAAGGCGCTCCGGGCCGGCGGGCGGCTGGTGCAGCTCGGTCAGGCCGCCGGCGCCGAGATCAGTCTTCCTTCTTCGGCCGTTCGCGGACAGCAATTGACGATCCTGGGCCATACGAACTTCGCCGTTCCCTGGGAGGTCAAGGCGCGCGCCTTTCAAACCATGGCGAGGCATGCGGCCGCCGGGCGGCTGGTTGTCGCGTACGAGACGCTTCCTCTGGAGGAGACCCCGCAGGCCTGGCACCGCCAGGCATCGTCGCCGGGGCGGAAGCTGATCCTGCTCCCCTAGGCGGCGATTCCGATCTTGCGCAGGGCCGGACCGATCGGCCGCGTGCTGCGCGTCCGGCGCTCCCGCCAGTCCAGGATGAGGTCCGCGAAGGCTGATTTTGACATCCGCTCGCGGCGCACGACGCTCGTCTTCAGGTCCGTGATCTCGAGCTCGACCCACAGGATCCCGGTTTGAACCACCCGCGCCGGATATTCGTTATCGTCGATCAACCGCGTCAGTTCGAGTTCCCCAAGCATCGTTGTTACCACCCATTTTTGTTACAGAAACCGGTTGCTGCCTGCTCTTACTCATACCCAACGAGGCTTTCGCGAAAATCCGTCACCGGGCAAAATACGGCTTCGACCTGATCTCGATGAGGCGCGGCTAAACTAGGTCCGTGTTGGCCGATCTCCACATGCATTCCACGGTGAGTGACGGCTGGCGCGACCCCGACGAGGTCGCGCAGCTGGCGGCCGACCAGGGCGTCCAAGTGATGGCCCTGACCGACCACGACTCCTTCTTCGGAGTCACCCGGGCCGCCCAGGTGGCTCACCGCCGTGGGCTCGGCTTCCTCCCGGCGCTGGAGGTCACCACCTATCCGCCGAACCAGATGCGGCACATTCTCGGCCACGGCGTCGACATGGAGAACCGGCACCTGCTGGCCATGATCCGCCGCACCCAGGCCGTGCTTCGCCTGCAGACTGAGGCCTGGATCGCCGTGCTGGAAGCCCAGGGGATCGGGCGGGAACTCGGCCTCGACGTGTACCGGCATAAGGCCATGGTGATGCCAGGTGCGGTCCTCAAAGTCATTCTCCAGCATGGCCTGATGACCGAGAAGGACGCCTGGGATAGTGTGCGGGCGGCGGTGGATCACATGCCGCCGGACTTCTACGCACCGATCCCGTCGCCGGAGGAGGCGATCGAGACGATCCACGCCGCCGGCGGCCTGGCCGTTCACGCCCATCCCGGGTCGGTCCCGGACCAGGACCTGATGAAGGCTGTGTTGCCGCTGGTCGATGGCCTCGAGGTGTACACGAGGCGGCACAACCCGGAGCAAGTCCTGCGCTACGAGGAGCTGGCCAGGCAGCACAACCTGTTGATGACCGTCGGGACCGACTATCACGGCTTCAACGGCGACGACTATGTGGCGCCCAGGGTGACGATCGACGCCCGCTACCTGGAGAAGCTGGGGTCGCGAATCCGCTGGCCCGTGATGGAGCAGGCGTCGTGAGCCCGACGCTGGTCGACGCTGCCGTGGCGGAGGCTCGCGCATCGCTCCTCGAGATCGGCGGTCGGGACGCGACACCCCTGGCGGCCTCGATCGAGCAACTCGTCTCGGTTCCGGCGTTCACGGTGATGGCGACCGCCTCGACCGCGTCTCGGCCCCAATGGGCCGGCCTGGTCGACGACCTCTTCGAGCGGCCGGCCCTCAAAAACGCAAAGGCCGGGCTTCGCAACGCGCTCGCCTCGACGCTCAGCGGCGACACGCTGTACCGGAACGTCTTCTTTTCGTTCGCGGATGCGGTGATCCTCTGGCACTACGGTCACACACAGGAGCGCACCGGCGCGGCCCGACTCGACGTGGCCTATTCAGCGATGCTCCGGCTGCTGCGAAACGATGTCAGTTTTCTGACGGGTCCAACGCCCGAGGAACCGGATGTCGCGTTCTTTCACCGTTTGCGGCGGATCAAGTTGACGCAGGACAATGCCTACCCGCTGCTCCGGCGGGCCGGGCGCCTGATCGGCGCTGTCGAAGCCGAGGTCGGCGAGGGAAAGATCCGCGCCGTCCGCGGCAGCATGCTGACCAGCTACCTGACCTTCAGCGGCCAGGTGATCGCCATGGCCCGGGCGTCGCGCGAAGGCCGCATGGCGATTGGGAGAGACGATGTGTCGGCCGGGCTTCTCGCCGTGCTGGGCCTGGTGAGGACCGAGCCCGCCGCCCTTCCTCGCTGACGCTAGAGGCCGCCGACGGGCAGCTCGTCGATCAGGATGGTCGGGCTGCCAACGAAGCCGCCCGCGAAGATGAAGCGCAGGTCGTTGGCCACGGCCGAAACCCGTTTCAGCAGGTCGATGACGTTGCCCGCGACGGTCAGCTCGCGCACCGGCCTGGTCAGCTGGCCGTTCTCGATCCAATGGCCGGTCAGGCCCAGCGAAAACTCGCCCGAGACCGGATTGACGGTGTTCAGCCCATGGAGCTGCGAGACATGGAGACCATCGCGTACCCTGCCGAGCAGGGCATCGCGCTCGATGTCGCCCGGCGTCAGCACCAGGTTGGTGACGCCTACCTCCGGCACACTCTTGTAGGACCGCACCGCGCTGGCCGTGGACCGATCGCCACTGCGGCGCGCCGTATAGGTGTTATGCAGATACCCGCGGAGCGTCCCTTGCTGGATCAACTCCGTCCGGCGGGATGGCACGCCTTCCCCGTCGAACGGCCGGCTGGCCAGCCCGTCGGGAAGCCGGGCATCGTCGGTGATCGTGACCAACTCACTCGCCACCGGTTGCCCGACGCGGCCGGCCAGTAGCGAGCGGCCCTTCAGCACGGCGTCGGCAGAGAAGGCGCTCGAAAGGATGCCAAGGATCATGGCGGCGGCATGCGGGTGCAGGACGACCGGCACCCTGGCGGTCGGCACCCGCGAGGCGCCCAGCAGGCCGGCCGCGTTCTCCACCGCCTCGTGCGCGACGGCGTCGAGGTCGAGCGCATCCATGTCTCGGCCGTGCGTGAAGGCGAAGCCCGACTGCATCTCGGTGCCCGCCTCGGCGATCGTCTCCAGCACACCGTATGCCACGCTGCGTTGATAATCGACGCCCAACCCGCGGCTGTTGTAGATCTCGACCTGCCCCGCCCCATCGCTGTAGACCGCCTCGCTGACCCGCTTGACCCGAGGGTCGAGGGAGATCGCGCGGCGCTCCATCTCCAGGGCAAAGTCGATCTTGCGCTGCGGATCGACCCGACTCAGCGCCGGGTGAAAAGAGCCCGTTCAGCGCTTCGACCGGCTGCGTGTCCGGGAGCACGTTGGCCTCGTCCGGGTGGTTGTAGCGGCCGTTCTCCAATGCCTCGTCGACCAGCGCATCGAGCGCCCCGTCATCGGTGTCGGAGGTGTAGGAAAACCCCACGCGGTGTTCCCGGAGCGTGCGCAGGCCGATGCCGCGACTCTCGGCGGACACGAGGGACTCGATCTCCTGCTTGTAGACCTTGACGGTGAACTCGGTCCCTCGCGAAACATAGACCTCGGCCTCCTCGGCGCCCTGCCGCCGCGCCCGGTCCAACACCCGCTCCGCCGCCGGATTCACGGGCGCATCGCGCCGGTGGCGACCACCCCGGTGCCGCCGACGGTCAACTCGCTGATGCGGATGGTGGGCTGGCCCACCGACACGGGAACGCCCTGACCTTCTTTGCCACAGGTGCCGGGAGCCAGCTTCAGGTCGTTGCCGACCATATCGATCTTGTGCAGCGCCCGTGGACCGTTGCCGACGATCGTCGCCCCGCGGACCGCGCGGCCGACCCTGCCGCCCTCGATGAGATAGCCCTCCGTCACCGCGAAGACGAAGTCGCCGCTGGTCACGTCCACCTGGCCGGCGCCGAGCTTCTTGGCGTAGAGCCCACGCGGGGTGGCGGCAATGATGTCATCGACCGAATGCGCCCCGGCGGCGATAAAGGTGTTCGTCATCCTGGGGATCGGGAGGTGTTGGTACGACTGGCGACGGCCATTGCCAGTCGGCGTGTGATGTTGCTGACCCGCGCGCAGCCGGTCGTACATGTAGCTCACCAAAACGCCATCCTGGATCAGGACGTTTCGCCGGGTCGGGACCCCTTCGTCGTCGACCGCCAGGGTCCCCCACCGGCTGGGCAACGTGCCGTCGTCGATGGCGGTGACGATCGGGCTCGCCACCGGCTGCCCGATCTTGCCGCCGAACACCGTGGAGCCCTTACCGACGAAGTCGGCTTCCAGCCCATGGCCGCAGGCCTCATGGAAGAGCACGCCACCGAACTCGTTGCCGATCACGACCGCCATCGTGCCGGCCGGGGACGGGCCCGCATCGAGCAGCGCAATCGCGCGCTCCGCTGCCGCCCGTGCGTAGACGGCGGGGGAGGTCTCGTCGAAAAACTCGAAGCCCCGTTGAGATCCCGGGGCCTCCATCGCGGTCTGGATCTCCCCATTCCGTTCGGCGACGGCGTGGACCATCAACCGGATCCGCGTGCGCGAGTCGCCGTGCCGGATGCCCTCGGAATTGGCGATGAGGACCTCCTGGGCGCTCTGGCCGTAGCCCACCCCAACCTGCTTGATGTCTCCGTGCACGTCGCGGGCCGCGTGATCGGCCTCCATCAGGAGCTCGATCTTCGCCTCCGGTCCGACCGAATCCGGTTGGACCTCGATGGGTTGAGGCTTATGCGGGGTGCCCGTCACCTGCGTCAAGGACAGGGTGCCGCCGCCGCGCCGGCCGATCGCCGCCGCAAGGTCGGCTGTCTTGAGCAACCCGCCTTCGGAAAGGTCCTCGGTGTAGATGTAGCTGACCGTTCCACCATGAATGATGCGAAGCCCCGCTCCATGGTCGTTCCCGGAATTGACCCGTTGGACCTTGCCCTCCTCGACGCTGATCGCCTGGTTGCGCTTGCGCTCGACGAACAGTTCGACGAAGTCGGCGCCGGAGCGCAGGGCGCGCTTGATCACGCCGTCGACGAGGGATGGCTCGATCAGGGGCGTTGTCAGGGTCGTCCTAGCCGGCGCCCTTGGCGTAGCTGTGGAGGCCGACAATCCACAGATTGACGGCGTACAGGGTCACCATGATCGAGATGAAGCCTGCCGTCGCGATCAAGGCGGTGCGACGTCCACGCCAGGCCCGCAGCCCGTGCGCGTGCAGATAGATGGCGTAGACCATCCAGGTGATGGCAGCCCAGGTCTCCTTCGGGTCCCATCCCCACCAGCGGCCCCATGCATGCTCACCCCAGATGGCCCCGGCCATCGTGCCGAAGGTCCAGATCGGAAAGCCGAGCAGGATCGCACGGAAGGTCAACCGGTCGAGCGTCTCCAGCGATGGAAGCCGGGCGGCGATCGCGGACCCGTGGAGCCAGGACTTGACGCTCGCGCTTCGATCCTTGACGAGGTACAGTCCGGCGAAGACAAAGCTCGAGACCAGGACCCCCGATGAGGCCATCATGCTGCTCACGTGGATCTTCAGCCAGTAGCTCTGCAGCGCCGGAACCAGTGGTTCGGGCGACTGGTAGAGCCCGTAGCCGACACCCATCAGCGCCACGACCACGAAGAGCGCGAGTCCGCCGCCAAGTGAGGCAACCGGGTAGCGCACGGTCATCAGGACGAAGACCGTGACCGCGACGAGCGCGCACATCGAGCTGTACTCGTACATGTTCGCCAGGGGATAGTGCGAGTCCGCGAAGCCGCGGCTGATGATGGCGCCCAGGTGCACGGCCGCGCCGGGGACGACGAGGACCAGTCCAAGCCAGCGCAGGCCGTCGCGCCGATAGGCGAAATACGCGAAGTAGAAGAACATCGCCCCGACGTAGAAGAGCATCGCCGCGAAGTACAGATGGAGCGAAAGATCCGCGACCGACCCGGGCAGCCTGGCGATGTCGCCGCGGACGAGGAGAAATCCGAGCAGATAGAACACCAGCGGCGTGAGTCGCCACGCCATCAACGGCGGCCGGTTGGTCCTATCGGCCTGGGTCGCGACGCGGTCGCTGACGGTCAAGCGGGCCATCAGGCGCCCGCCCGGACCGGGGTCTTGACGGGCGTCAGCGGAATCATCTGCATGGTGTCGTCGCGGAACCGGACACGCTGGAATGTGATGCAGTTCACGGGACAGTGATCTTCACAGATCCGGCAGTTCGTGCAACGGTCGTAGTTCACCAGGATTTTCCCGGCCTTCCCGCCAAACTCCTCGCCGAGGACGGTGTTGCAGATTTCGACAGACCCTCCGCTCGACGTGTCCCGATTCTCTCCGACGACGATGACGTCGAGCGCCTTCTCCGGGCAGACGTCATCGCAGGCGCCGCACAGGATGCAGGTCGACTCGTCGACATGGTGGACGGTATCGCACTGGAAGCATCGCAACGCCGCCGTGATCGCCTGCTCGTCGTTCCACGACAGCTCGACCGGGCTCATGTCCATCCGCTTGTCGGCGGGCAGGATGGGCGGTTCCTCCCTGGGGTAGTAGTCAGCTTCCCGATGGTCATCGGTCGTCTCGAGCACCGTCAAAGGGATCGCGTCCCGCGGGACGGCGGCGCCGAGGAATTCGTTGATCGACCGGGAGACCCGATGGCCCCAGGCCACCGCATTCACGATGAAGGACGGCCCCTCGACGCAGTCGCCACCGGCGAAGAGCTTGGTCACCTTCGTGTGCCCACCCGTGTCCGCCTCCATCAATTTGCGCGGCGTCAGCGGGACGCCCTGGTCCTGGGGGAAATCCATGATCTGTCCGGAGGCGAAGATCGCGTAGCGGCAGGGGATGACGTGCTCGCTGCCGGGGATCTTTTGCACGGTGTTGATCAACAACTTGCCGCTTTCCGGATCGAACTCGAGCTTCTTTTCGTCGACGCGGATGAACTCCACACCGCTGACGTGACCGCGCTCGTCGGCCTTGATCGCATTGACGATCACCCCGGTGTGGAGCTGAAGTCCGATCTCGCGAGCCTCGACGAGCTCGTTGCCGAAGGCTGGCAGCCGGTCCGCCGGCTCGATCGAAACCATCCAGGCCTTGCGCGCGCCGCTCTTGATCGACGTCTGGGCGGCATCCGTGGCGACGGCGCCGCCGCCGATGACCACCACGTCATCGCCTCGGGGGAATTTCTCAGGGATGATGTCGTAGGAGCGGATCCGAAGGAACTCCATCGCCGAGATGACCTCGGGAAGGTCCGAGCCTGGCACCGGGAGGATGCGGCCGGTCATCATGCCGACCGACAGGAAGACCGCATCGTAGTCGTCGAGTAATTGCTGGACCTTGATGTCCTTGCCGACGTTCTTCTCGAGTAGCACGTTGACCCCGGTGTCGACGATCATCTCGATCTCCCAGAGCAACTGGCCCATCTCGAATCGAAAGTGCGGGATGCTCGCGGAGAGGAGGCCGCCAAGCTTCTTCTCGCGCTCGTACAGGTCCACGGCGTAGCCCATCAGGCGCAAGTCCTGGGCGGCGGTGAGCCCGGCCGGCCCGGAGCCGACCACCGCAATCCGCTTGCCGTTCTCGGGCGCCCGCCGGTAGTCGATCTTCATCCCGCGAGCCCATGCGTAATCCGTGGCAAACCGTTTCAACGACTTGATCGACACCGCGTTCTCTGGCCCCTGGACCCAGCCGCGCTTGCAGTCGGTTTCGCACGGGTGGTTGCAGAGGCGCCCCAGCATCGACGGGAACGGGTTGGTCTCGTGGATGACGAGCCACGAGTCGAGGTAGCGGCCCTGCGAGACATAGTCGACGTACGTCGCGATGTCCTGGTGGATGGGGCAGGCGCGCTGGCAGGGCGACACGGGCACGTTCAGGCCGAGGTCCTTGCGACCGGTAAAGACCTTGTTGGAGGCCGTGTCGGTGGTGGTCTTCCCGATCTCGGCGAGGATGTCGATGGCGCTCACCGTGCCGACCGTCCGCGACGTCTTATTGAAGAGCGGGCCCTCGTCCTGGCTCAGGAGCAGTGCCGGCGTGTCTTCGCGGACCATGATGTCGGCACCCGACTCCATCGAGTCGGCCAGGTTCCGCCCCGGCAAGGGCCGGCGCATGAATTTCTCAACCGGACCGGCACCGTCTCCGTAGAGGGCCAGTGCCTCTCGGTGTGAGAACAGGCCAACCGGATTCCCGGTGCGCAGCACGAGCAGCGCGTCCGCCCCGGAGGCGATGAGCTGCGCCAGGGCGGCTGCCGCGTCCTCGTCGGCGGAACAGGTCGGGCCGATGGGGTGCAGCAGCTTGCTGAGAGTCGGCATCAGCGGGAACCCATCGCACGGCTCAGATCCCGGAGTGTCAGGGCGCCCACGGGCATTCCGGCCTCGGTCGTGACGAGAACAAGGTGGCGGCCGGTTTCTCGGAGGAGGGTGACCGCCTCGTCCAGCGGGGTATCGGGGCGCACCTCCGGCAGCGGGGTTCGGATGACGTCGGCAACCTTGACGCCAAGCCGCGTTTTCACGTAGCGCTGCAGGATATCGAGGTAGGACACGTAGCCGAGGCTCCGCTGGTCGACGATGACAGGCAACTCCAACTGCCGGTTCTGCGCCATCATCCGCGCCGCCTGCGCCAGGCCCGTATTCGGGAAGCAAAACGCAAATTGCGCCGACATCGCCTGCTCAACCGTGCGCGCCTCGCGGATGGCCGTAGGCATCAAGCGCAAATTATAGGTGGCGCGCCGCGCCCTTCGGACGCGGGGACGTCATGCTCCCGACAGACGACTGTAACGGCGACGTGACGGAAGACGCCTCGGCCCACCGTTATACCGGCGGAGTTGGCAGAGAACATCGCGCAGCGCTCGACGACCGACCTGGTCGACCCCAAGCCACGGATTGTTTTGCCGTACCGGAGCCGCTTCAACCGGTTCATCCGCCTGCTCGGCATGGTCACGCTGTTGGGTTCCGCCCTCGGCCTGCTGGCGGCGGTCGCCGGGTTCCCCCTGAACTGGGGCAGCATGCTGGCGGCGCTGGCCCTCAGCATCGTGCTGATCGGCTACAGCATCCGGCCGAGCCTGCGCCGCCCGCGGTTCTAGTCGGCCAGGAGCAGCCGCCAGACCGCCGCTGTCATCACCCGAAGCCCGATCTCAAGGCAACGCTCGTCCACCCGGAACTCGGCCGTGTGATGCACCACGGGCGGGCCCTGCGGTGCCCCGCCCAGGAGAAAGAAGCACCCTGGCCGCGCCTCCAGGAAGTAGGCAAAGTCCTCTCCCACCATGAGCGGCTCGAAGGGGACGACCGCCGCAGCCCCGAGCACCCCTCTCGCCGCCTCGGCAACCAGCTCGGCGACCGCCGGATCATTGACCGTGGGGGGCGTTGCGCTGTCCTGCTGGAAGCCGCACGACCCGCGCATGGACTGCGCGATCCCGGCGGCAAGCTCGGCGATCCGGCGGAGGAGCCGTTGTCGAAGGCCCGGATCAAAGGTCCGCAGCGTCCCCTGGATGACAACCTCGCCGGCAATAATGTTGTGGGCGCTGCCGCCGTGGATGCTGCCCAGGGTCACGACCACCGGCGCCCGGGGCGAGGTCTCGCGGCTGGCGAGCGTCTGAAGGGCGCTCACGATCTCGGCCGCGATCACGACCGCATCGACCGCCGCCTCCGGCATTGCGCCATGCCCACCCTTGCCGCGCACCGTCAGGGTGAAGAAATCGGCACTGGCCATCATGGCGTCGCCGCGGACCGAGACCTGCCCGGTCGGCAGCCCAGCCCACACGTGCAACCCGATGACGCGGTCGATCCCATCCAGCAGGCCGCCGTCGATCATCACCTTGGCGCCGCCCGCGCCCTCTTCTGCCGGCTGAAACGCGAAGCGGACAGTGCCGGGCAACCGATCGGCATTCGCAGAGAAGAGAGCCGCCAGCTCGAGCGCGATCGCCATGTGGACGTCGTGCCCGCACGCATGCATCACGCCGACCCGCCGCGAACGGAAGGGCAGGTCCCCGGCCTCGATGATCGGGAGCGCATCCATGTCGGCACGCACCAGCACGGCGCGACCGGTGAGCCTGCCGTTGATATCACCGACGACGCCGGTGCCCGCGAGGGAGCGGACGTCATCGACCGCCCCCATCCCCTTGAGCGCCATCGTGATGTAGGTCGCCGTCTGATGTTCGGCGAAGGCCAACTCGGGCTCGGCATGGAGGTGGCGGCGGTGATCGATCAGGGCTCGCTCGGTCTTCGCATCGATCCGCAGCAGATCGTCCGGTAGCCCAGTCCCCATCCGGACATTCTGGCAAACGGTAGGACCGGCCGATTCGGTTCGCGAACCACGGTCTGGTCAAATCTTGTTGTGGACCGCATTGCCATTCAAGAGTTGTTTGCCTTCACCGACTACTGCTGGCGCGCCTACGAGGACGTCATTCGGCCGCTTGGCGACGAATTCCTATTGCGGCCGGCGCCTGGGTCGGGTTGGCCGGCTCTAGCCGATGCGCTCAGGCACATCAACTGGGCCTACGTTCGCTGGCTGGGCGACCCATCCGGCACAAGCGATCGAGCCGTGGAAGCTGTGACGTCCTGGGACCAGCTCGAGTCCTATCGACGGCGCGTTCGGGATCACGCCCGGACCTACCTCGATGGGCTCGGGCAACATGACCTCGCGACACCTCGACCCATGAACGTGGATGGCGAGACGATGATCTATAGTCCCGCCGACATTTTTGTCCACGCCCTGCTTCACGAGCGCCAGCATCACGGTGACCTGAACACGCTTCTCTATCAACTGGGCGTCGAGGGGCCGATCGTCGAGTACCGGTTCTCGCTACCCGCCACTTGACCTGACGTAAAGCTGCCAAACTGAATTCGATGCCACGATCGCTGGCGGAATATCAGCGCAAGCGCGACTTCACCAAGACGGCCGAACCGCGCGGTGCGCCGGATCCCAGCGGACAGAATCGCTTCGTGGTGCAAAAGCACTGGGCGACTCGGTTGCACTATGACTTTCGCCTCGAGATGGAAGGCGTGCTCGTCAGCTGGGCGATCCCCAAGGGCCCGACCCTGAACCCGGCGGAACGCCGCCTCGCGGCGCACGTCGAAGATCATCCAGTCAGCTACTACGACTTCGAGGGCACCATCCCGAAGGGCGAGTACGGCGGCGGCACGGTGATGGTCTGGGACTGGGGCACCTTCGAGCTGGAGGAGTCGACGCCCGCCGAGTCCTTGCGGCGTGGCGAGGTGAAGTTCCGGCTGCACGGGGTTCGGTTGACCGGCCGCTATACCGTGGTCCGCACTCGATCCGAGAAGGACTGGTTGCTGATCAAGAAGAAGGACGAAGCGGCCGATCCGACCTTTGACATCGAGAAATTCGACACCTCGGTCAAGACCGGGCGCACAAAGGAAGAGATTGAGCAGGGCAAGGATGCCGTTTGGTCGAGCCGACGCGAGGAAGGCCAGGGCGGACTGATCAACCTTGCCAATGCGGAAAAGGGGCCGATGCCGAAGAGTCTCGACCCGATGAAGGCGCAACTCGTCGATGAGCCCTTCGACGACGACCGCTGGCTTTATGAGGTGAAGTGGGATGGCATCCGGCTGGTGAGCTTCATCGACAACCAGAAGGTGTCCCTCCAGACGCGTGCCGGCCGCATCGTGGACGCCGAATACCCGCAGCTGCAGGCCATCAGCCGGCTGGTGAACGCGAAGCAAGCGATCCTCGACGGCGAGGTCGTCGTCCTCGACGAGAACGGTCGGCCCTCGTTCCAGCTGCTCCAAAACCGGGGCAGGGACTCGGGCCCGATGCAGTACATCGTCTTCGACATCCTCTACTTCGACGGCCAGCGGCTCCTACGGGTTCCGCTTGAAGACCGGAAGCGCTTATTGCGGGACGTGGTGCGCGACGCGGGCGTGCTCAAGTACTCCGACCACGTGCTGGGTGACGGCACGGCGTTCTACCGAGCCGCCGAAGCAAACCACCTGGAGGGTGTCGTGGCCAAGCTTCGCGACAGCCCCTACCAGCCGGGGGTTCGCAGCAGTGCCTGGCTCAAGATCAAGACCGCCCTCACGCAAGATGTCGTCATCGGCGGGTTCACCGCGCCGCGTAACAGCCGCAAGCACTTCGGCGCCATCCTGGTGGGCGTCTGCGACGATCAAGGCAACCTCGTCTACGCCGGGCACACCGGAGGCGGCTTCGACGAAAAGACGCTGGCCGCACTCTCCAAACGAATGAAGCCGCTGATCACCAGGAACGCACCCTTTAGCGGCAAGCCGCCCCACACGAACGAGAAGCCCACCTGGGTCAAGCCGGAGCTGGTCGCCGAGGTGAGGTTCACCGAGTGGACCCGAGACGGTGTGATGCGAATGCCCGTCTTCCTGCGCCTGCGGGACGACGTCGACCCCGCTAGCGTTCGGCGCGAGGTGGTGCGCGACGCGGAGAAGGAGAGCGCCCGGGCGGAAGCCACGCTCGAGGCACCGGTGCACGTGGCCTCGAAGACGGTCACCGTGGAAAAGCCGGCGAGACGGGCGGCGGGTCCTGTCGTCCGCGGTGGGCGGGCGCGGCCGCAACCGGACCTGCCCGGTACCCCCTTGAGCCGGGCCGCGGCCCAGATCTCAAAGAAGCTCGGCACCAACGTCCCTGGGGCGACGGCCACCGAGCTCGAGGCGCTCGACGCGATCGGAAAGGAGGGCGACTGGGAGATTGGCGGGCGCGTCGTCCACCTCACGAACCTCGACAAGCTGCTCTTTCCCGAGGACAAATTATCGAAACGGGACCTGGTCCGTTACTACAGCGAGGTCGCCCCGGTCCTGATCCCGTACTACTCGCAGCGACCGCTCTCCATGAACCCGCACCCGAATGGCATTCACGGGAAAAGCTACTGGGTCAAGGACAAGCCGGGCTACGCTCCCAACTGGATTCCGACCTTCCGCTACGAGGACCAGAAAAGCCTCAAGAACTGGATCCTGATCGAGGAAGTGGCCACCCTCGCCTGGCTGGCCAATCATGCGGTCATCGACCTTCATCCCTGGTATTCGCGCCGGGACAAGCCAGAGTACCCAGACTGGTCGGTCATTGATCTGGATCCCGCGGATGGCGCCACCTTCAAGGACGTCATCGCGGTGGCCAAAGTCGTCAAGACCGCCCTCGATCACCTCAAGCTCCGGGCACTGGTAAAGACGACCGGCCAGAGCGGCCTGCATATCTACGTTCCGATCGAACGCCGCTACACGCTCGACGAGAGCCGTGGGTTTGTCGAGACGCTTTCGCACACGATCGCCGAGATCATGCCCGACAAGGTCACGGAGATCTGGGAGGTCAAGCGTCGAACCGGCAAGATCCGGATCGACTACACGCAGAACGTGATCAACAAGACGCTCGCGGGCCCGTACTCGGTCAGGCCGGCCCTCCACGCGCCGGTTTCAACGCCCATCAGCTGGGACGAACTGGACGATCCGAAGCTTCGCCCCGACCGATGGACGATCACGTCACTCGGGGAGCGGCTACTCAAGACCGGCGACCTGTTTTACGAGGCCCTCACGCTGCGCCAGCGATTGCCGGCCCTCTGATGATGGACCCATCGACCCAGCCGGAGAGCCTCCGAGACCTCCAGGAGAGGCTGGACCGCTGGATCAAAGAGCACGGCCGGTACTGGACGCCGCTTTCACAATATGCCCGACTCGCGGAAGAGGTCGGTGAGCTCGGTCGCGAGCTGAATTTTCGTTACGGGGACAAGCCGCGTGCGGCTAAGGATGGGCCCGGCAGCATTGCTGATGAGCTCGGTGACGTATTATTCGTGACCATCCTTCTGGCCAACGATCTCGGGATCGACCTGCACCGCACGCTCCTCGCCACGCTCGAAAAGTACGAAGGCCGCCAAGCCTAGCGGGGGCGATGCCTGCACCGATTTTCCACAGGAGTTATGCACCGCCTGTTAGCTCGCGGTGGAAAAACCGGGACCAACAAATGTTCCGTCTGGACTCGGGAAAGTGATGCCGCTATTTTTTGTTTTCCTCACCTGATCGGAACGGCGCGGTTCATGGGAATGGGTCGACCGAGCGGCGGGGATGTAGAGCCGGCTTGACAGAGTGGGGAGCCAGCGCTACAATGCGCCAAACCTACATTTAGTACCCACATCGCGTCAGAAGCCCCATATTTAGGGGAGGAGTAGCGAACCAAGGCTCCGCGAAGGGGATGTCACCGGCGGCGGCAGACGTCGGGCGTGCGCTAAAGGGCGCAGCCGCTCGGATGTGGACCAGGGGAGAACCGTGCTCAGAAACACGCTTCGCATGATCAACCAGCAGGACCAGTGGTTCAATCAATTGCGCCGCGAGGAGTCGGCGCGACGGACGCTGCGCTACTCGCTCTACCAGGCGCTCGAGCAGGTGGAACGGCTTCTCGAGACCGACATGATGGAAGTGCCAATCGAGATGCAGGCGCGATTGCGCCAGATCGTCGAAGCGGTTGATATCCAGCTCGCCTACCGGATCGACCAGGCCGGGGCGAGTGCCCTCGACATCCAGGACATCATCTTCGAAGCACAGGACCGACTGATCAAGCAGGTGCGCACGGAAGCCTACTGACAACGACCGCCTCGCCTCCTGCGGAACCGCCCGGGAATTTCCCGGGCGGTTCTGCGTCCTGGCCAGGGATCGCGTGACACGGGTGGAATAAATTAGTCACATGGCGGACGCGCTGGAATTCTGGGACCTCTGGCTCCCGGGGCCGGGTGCCACCGGGCTCTCGTTTGCCCGATGCCGCGTCCTCGCCAGGGATGCGCGAGATCGAATCCTCGTCCATGCCGCGCCGCAAACCCTCCAGGTGACCGTCCGCGACGCCGACGGCCGCGTCCTGGCTAAAGGCGAGAACCTCGTCCGAAAAGAGCCCGGGCCGATGAGCTACCTCGTGCGCACCGGATCCCAGATCACGCTGGAAGACGTGTGGCCCACCTCGGCCGATATCGGACGCCTCGTGCTCTTGCCGGGCGGCGAGGCGGGGATCCTCAAAACCTGGTGGCACGCCGACGATCGCAAGGAATGGCGCTGGCAGGTCGAGTTCTGGAATCAGAACCGAGACGGCGCGCGTTAAGCCTGCACGAAATACGAGCGACAGGCGAGATCGATCAGGTCCGGCTCGAGACGCGGCGGACGGCCGAGGAAGTATGCCACCTCGTCGAGCTGATTGAGGATGTCGCGCGGCTGGCAGCCCCGGAACGGTCGTTTGAACGGCTTGTAATAGCGGTCGAGGACATAGTTATAGCCCGCCTCGTTGAAGACGATCTCATACTCCTTGCAGGATCGCTCGAAGATCTGGCGAAACTCGAGCGGCGTCGGGTCCGGAACATGGATCTTGTAGCGGACCCGGCGGAGGAACGCCTCATCCACCAGGGAGGCCGGCTCGAGGTTCGTGCTGAAGACGACCATGGCCTCGAACGGTGCGCCAACCGCCATCCCGGCACCGGCCAGTGTCAGGTAATCGATGCGGCGCTCCAACGCCACGATCAGGCGGTTGAGCAGGGCTCGCGGCGACGAATCCTGGCGGCCGAAGTCGTCCAGGAGAAAGATGCCGCCGTTGGCTTTGAGGTGGATCGGCGCTTCGTAGAAGCGCATCAGTGGGTCGAACGAGGGCGCCAGCTGCGAGGTCGTCAGCTCACCGCCTGCCTTGACGAAGGGCCGCTTGATCAGAACCCAGCGGCTGTCGATGTTCGGGTTCAGGGCCCGGTTGACGCGCTGGTGATGGAGTGGATCGAAGAGCCGCATGATCTGGCCCTCGATATCGATCGCATAGGGCACGAAAATCGGCTCGCCCAGCAGGTCGGCGCAGGCCTCGGCGATCGTCGTCTTGCCGTTGCCGGGCGCCCCGTAGAGAAACAGCGGCGCGCGCGCGTTCACGGGCGGGCCGAGCTGCACGAGGAGATCCGGGCTCAGCGTCAGGTGCTGCAGCGCGCGCGTCAACCAGGCCGCCGTGACGTCTGCCTGGCTCACCTGGGCCCGGACTGACATCTCGTACTGGGCGAAGGGGACCGGCGCCGGCCCGACATAGTGGTCCCGAGCCAGTACGTCGCGCGCCCGGATCCGGCCGGGGTCGGTAATCAGGTAGCCGAGCGATTCGCCAAAATCCTGGCTCATCGTCGGGCCGGCCATGCGACCGATCGTCTGGCACCATCCCTGCTCGACCAGGCTCTGGATCGCCGGCGTCACGGTCGTGTACGGCAGGCAGGCGGCCGCCGCCCAGTCCTTGGCCGACATCGGGGACTTGAAATACAGGTGTTTGAGGAGTAACTCGGCCAGGCGGGCCACAGGGAGTCCAGAATCCTCGATCCGGGCCGGCGCGACCGGCACGAATTCGGGTTGGACGGTGGGCGGTGCCGGCTGAATGGCCATAGGTAACGGGCCGCCTTACGCGGTCCGCTAGAGCAACCGGCCGCAGCGCGGGTTTCTTGCTACGCGTCCAGGGCCGGCCGGGTGCCGAAATAGCGCTCGACGGAGAGGCCATGCTGCTCCAACTCGGCTCGGGCGAGAGGCTCGAAGCGACGGAGGTACCAGTCTTCGGCCGGATTGCGCGAGTAGGCGAGCAGCCGATGATACGGCAGCGTATAGATCGCCCGTCCGGCCAGGATCTCGAGCATCTGCTGGGTCAGCTCGGGTTGGGCCAGGGCTCGCCGGAGCGTGACATGGACACCCTGCATGTCGTAGATCAGCCGCACCCGTTTGGGCAGGAAGATCATCAGGAGCAAGATGATCGGGATGGAGGCGACCACGATGGCGAGGATCAGGGCGAGGAGATGGACGGCGTGCGAGCCGGCCTGGCCCGCCGAGATCAGGGAGTCACCCGAATGGGTCTTCAGCGCCGCGGCGGTCCGGTGGAGGAAATCGGACAGATATGGCACGCCGGCCGGGACCGCCTGGTCGAAGGAGCGGATCCAGTTGTCGAAGGTCGTGCCGGCCTTGATCACGCCCTGGGCCAGCGCGTCGAGCTGCAGCACGAGCCGCTGCACAAAGAAGCCGGCCTGGACCCAGACGTAGATCCAGGCCACCACGAACAGGTCTGCGAACATCCACGCGAAGCGGCGGCCGTAGAGGTCTGGGTACAAGCGCATGGCTGTCGCCCCCTTTGAGGTGCTGGAGGGTCAAACGCGAAAGACGCGCGAAGTCTACAGCGCTTCGAGGTATTCGATGACCTGCCGCGTCAACTGGGTGGGCGTGGAGGCCCCCGAGGTGACCCCGACACGCGCCTTCCCCTCCAGCCATTCCGGCCGGATGTCGGCCGCGGTGTCCACGAGGTACGCCGGCTTGTGGGCCAGTTCCTGGACCACCTGCACCAGCCGCTTGGAGTTGGAGCTTCGCTCGCTCCCGACCACGATCACCAGGTCACAGTCCTTGGCGGCCTCGACCGCTGCCTCCTGCCGGTCCTGGGTGGCCCGGCAGATCTCGTTGTAGGCTTCCGCCGTCGGGTATCGTTCCCGGACCCGGGTGATCATCGCCGCCGTGTCCCAGATGCTCAAGGTCGTCTGGCAGGTGACCGCGATCTTGTCGTTTTTCAGGTCGAGCGCGTCGACGTCCTGCGGGTCCTGCACGAGGTGCACCTTGCCTGGGGCTTCTCCCACCACGCCTTCGGGCTCGGGATGCCCACGCCGCCCGACGTAGACGACGTCATAGCCGCGCTCCACAAGGTCCTTGACCAGGTCATGCGTGACGACGACGTCCGAACAGGTGGCATCGACCATGTTGAGGCCGCGTTCCTGTGCTCGCGCCTTCACCGCGGGCGAGACGCCATGGGCGGTAAAGATGACCGTACCCGAGTCGATCTCGTCCAGCCCCTCGAGCCGATTGTCCCGGTCGACCAGCTCGATGCCGTTTTGCTGCAGCTCGTCCGTCACGTGGACGTTGTGGACGAGGTAGCCAAGCATCCGGATCTTCTCCCCCGGACGCGCCTTGGCGGTTTGTTTCGCCGCCCGGATCGCTTCCACCACCCCATGGCAGTAACCACGGGGCGTGATCTTCACGACATCCACGCTTGGAGTCTACCCGCGCCCGCACGGCGCGAACCCGGCGTTACCCGAGTGTCACGCCCGGAAAGCGTCAGCCGATCGTGATCGGCCCGCCGGACACGTTGAGAATCTTGAGGAAGGCCAGGATGCTCAGCGCCGCCAGCACCATGATGAACCCCCCGACCACGTAGGACGCAATGCGGTGCCGCGTGAAAACCGACAGGCCGAGCAGCAGCAGGATGATGGCTACCAGGATGTTCGCGAAGTTGACCACGACTTTCATCAGACGCCTCCTTTACTGGCTATCGCCTTGGCGAAGCCTATTGCTGAGCTTCACGCCTCGGACAGGGCGCGGTCAAGGTCTGAGATCAGATCTGCCACGTCTTCGATCCCCACCGAGATCCGGACCAGCCCGTCGGCCACGCCCCGCTCACGCCGGGTTTCGGCCGGGATGGAGGCATGCGTCATCGCCGCCGGCAGCTCGATCAGCGCCTCGACGCCACCGAGACTCTCGGCCAGCGTGAAGATCCGGGTCCGCTCGACCATTCGGCGGGCCTCCGGGAGGCCGCCACGGACCTCGAAGGCGATCATCCCACCGAAGCCCGACATCTGCCGCTTCGCCAGGTCGTGCTGTGGATGGGTCGGCAAACCCGGGTAGAAGACACGCTCCACCCGATCGTGTTCCTGGAGAAACTCAGCAATCAGCCGGGCATTGCGGTCATGCTCCCGCATGCGCACCGCGAGGGTCTTCAGTCCGCGGAGCACGAGCCAGGCGTCGAGCGGGCCGGGGACGGCCCCCACGGCATTCTGGATATAGGCGAGCCGGTCGCGGAGGTCGTCGCGCTGCACCACCAGTACGCCGGCGATCACGTCGCTATGGCCACCGAGGAATTTGGTCGCACTGTGCACCACGATGTCGGCGCCCAGCCGGAGCGGTTGCTGCAGGTAGGGGCTCATGAAGGTGTTGTCCACCACCACCAGCGCGTCGCGCTCGTGTGCCAGCCGGCTGATCGCGGCGATGTCGACCAGTTTCAGCAGCGGGTTGGTGGGCGATTCAACCCACACCATCCGGGTTCGATCGGTGAAGGCGGCCTCGAGCGCCTGCGTGTCGGTCAGGTCGGCATAGGAGAAGGTCAGCCCCATCGGCTCCAGGATCTGGCGAAAGAGGCGATAGGTGCCTCCATACAGGTCGTCCATCGCGATCGTGTGGTCCCCGGGTTTGAGCAACTGCATGATGGCCGACTCGGCCGCCATCCCGGAGGCGAAGGCGAGTCCGTGCCGGCCACTCTCGAGCGAGGCCATACAACGTTCCAGGGCGGTCCGGGTTGGATTTCCGGTGCGCGAGTACTCGTACCCCTTGTGCTGGCCGACGGCCGGTTGGGCGTAGGTCGAGGTCTGATAGATCGGCACGACGACGGCGCCCGTCTGCTCGTCCGGCTCCTGGCCGGCGTGGATCGCCCGGGTCGAAAATCCGGGCTCGCGGTCGGTCAATGGGCGGCCCGCGTGTGCGCCATGAACTCCAGCAGGTCCAGGCGCGTGATCATGCCAACCGCTTGTTCGCCGTCCATGACGACAAGGGCCGAGGCACCGGCCAGGAGGGCGTTGAAGGCGTCGTCGATATGCCCCCCGGCTGCGATGGTCGCGAATGGCCCATCCATGACGGCCCCGACGGTCGTTTCGATCAGTCCCGGGTCGCGATAGACACGATCGAGCAGCGAGCGCTCCTGGATGCTGCCGACCACCTTTCGTCCCGGCTGGCTACCGTCTTCGATCACGGGCATCTGGGAAATGCCGAATTCCTGGAGGAGATCGATGGCGCGTCCAACCTTCTCGTGCGACGACACGGTTACCAGCTTGGGGACCTCTCGCTCGCGCGCGGCAACGACGTCACGGACGAGCTGGCTTGGGAACCGTTCGAGGTACCCGTTTTGCCGCATCCACTCATCGGAGTAGATCTTGCTCAGGTTGTTGCGGCCGGTGTCGGGCAGGATCACCACCATGACGGACTTCTCATCCAGCTCTTTGGCGACCTCGACGGCCGCCGCCATCGCCGTCCCTGCCGAACCGCCAACCAGGATCCCCTCCTCGCGGGTGATGCGCCGCGCGTACAGAAACGAGTCCCGGTCGCTGACCCGCACGATGCGGTCGATCAAGTTCAGATCGATGGTGCCCGGGATGAAGTCCTCACCGATTCCCTCGACCTTGTAGGGCCTGGCGGTATCACCCGAGTAGAGGGATCCGTCCGGGTCGGCCCCCACCGTCATCACCGACGGCTTTCGCTCCTTCAGGTAGCGAGCCGTGCCCGTCATCGTGCCACCGGTGCCGAGACCCGCGACGAAGACGTCGATCTGCCCGTCGGTCTGTTCCCAGATTTCGGGCCCGGTCGTCTCGTAGTGGGCGCGGGGGTTGGCCTGGTTGAAGTACTGGTTCGGTTGAAACGCGCCGGGGATCTCGTGGCTGAGACGCTCGGCGACGGAATAGTAGCTCTCGGGCGAATCGCGAGGGACGGCGGTCGGACAGACGACCACCTCGGCGCCGTAGGCGCGCAGCAGGGCGATCTTTTCCGGCGACTGTTTGTCTGCCATCACGAAGATCATGCGGTAGCCCTTCAGCGCCGCCGCGATCGCGAGCGCGTGTCCGGTGTTCCCCGAGGTGGGTTCGACGATGGTGCCCCCCGGCTTGAGCCGGCCGCTGCGCTCCGCATCCTCGATCATGCGTAGGCCGATGCGATCCTTGACACTGCCGCCGGGATTCAGCGTCTCGACCTTGGCATAGATCGCGGGTCGCAATCCGGCGATGACCCGGTGCAGCCGCACCAGCGGCGTGTGCCCGACGGCCTCAAGGATGGTGTCGAGGACCTGCACTCGGCCCATTCTAGGCGCGGTGCACGCCGACTAGAATCGCATGGAAGCATGCCGGTATCCGTCGCCAACTCGAAAGTCGTCTACGACGCCATGAAGGCGACGGGCGTCAAGCTGGTCAGTGCCCTGCCGGAGACCTGGTTGGTCCATCTCATCCGGATGGCCGACGAGGACCCGGAGATGACGCTCGTGAGGCTGGCTAAAGAGGAGGAAGGGGTGGGTGTTTCCGCGGGAGCCCACTTCGCCGGGGTCAAGTCGGCGATGCTGCTGCAAAATCATGGCTTCCTGCAGGCGATCAACGGGATCGTCGGCATCTCGCTCCTGTACAAGGTTCCCCTGCTGATGCTGATCACCGACCGCGGCAGCTTCGGGGAGAAGGATCCCTGGCAGACGGAGGGGGGCAAGCACACGCGCCCGGTGCTCGACGCCCTGCGGATCGCCCACGAGGACCTCCGGAGCCCGGAGGAAGTGCAGCCGAAGCTGACCAAGGCGATGACGCTGGCGCAAAGCTCGCTGTCACCGGTCGCCCTGCTGTTGAATCGCGACCTGATGTGGGAGGAGCCCCGCTGAAGCGCCTCGAGTGCCTGAAGGCCATCTACCCGGCGCTGGAAGAGTGCGCCGTGGTCACGATCATGGGGGCGGTCGCCGCCGAACTCTACTCGCTCGGCCATCGCGCAAACTTTTTCTACCTCGAGCACGCGATGGGCCTGGCGTCCTCCGTCGGCCTGGGGATCGCCCTGGCCCAACCCAATCGCAAGGTCGTGGTCATCGACGGTGACGGGTCCGTCCTGATGAACCTCGGCGGCCTGACGACGATGGCACGGTCGAACCCGAACAATCTGGTGCATTTGGTCTTCGATAACGAAACGCTGCTGTCCGTCGGCGGCGGCGCACCCGGAGGCTACCGCTGGTTCACGACGGCCACCTCGACCGGCACCGACCTGGCAGCGGTCGCCAGCGCCGCAGGCTTCCCGAGCTCTCAGCTGGTCCGGGAACTCGACGAGTTCGAGGAGGCGGCGCTCGACGCGATCCAGGGCGATGCGCTCAGCTGCATTGTGGCCAAGGTCGAAGCGGAGATGCCCGCAAGCTTCCTCATGGACGTGCATATGCTCGAAAACCGCTTCGAGTTTCCCCGGGCGCTGCAGCAGCCCTTAAAAAAGAAACAGGACCTGAAGCGCGAAACCCGCGTCGGCCGCACCCAACCGACCAATATTCCAGCGCTGAAATCAAGGGAGGAGTGAATCGTTGAGTAGCAAGGTCGACACGCTCGCGTCGTTCGCACAGGCCCTGCTGTCGGGATCGATCGAGGTGATCGACCTGACTCAGCCACTTTCGGCACAGACGCCGATGATCCAGCTCCCTCCCCCCTTTGCCAATACGCCGAACTGGAAGACCCACGAGATCAGCCGGTATGACGACAAGGGCCCGGCCTGGTACTGGAACTGGTTCGAGGGTGGTGAGCACGCGGGGACGCACTTCGATGCGCCCATTCACTGGGTGACGGGCAAAGACAAGGACGACGTCTCCCAGGTGCCGGTCGGGCGCCTGATCGGCCCCGCCGTCGTAATCGACCGGTCCAGAGAAGCGAAGGCCAACCCCGACTACCTCCTGACCCGCGCCGATATCACGGCATTCGAGCGGGAGCACGGGCCGCTGCCCAAAGGCGGCTGGCTCCTCTACCGGACCGGCTGGGATTCGCGGGCGCAGGATCAGAAGGCCTTCCTTAACGCGAATGAAACCGGACCTCATACACCGGGCATCGACATCGAGCTGGCAAAGTGGCTGGCCAATGAGAGCCCGCTCGTTGGTGTCGGGGTCGAGACGGTCGGGACCGACGCCGGTGCCGCGCATTCGTTCGATCCTCCGTTTCCCTGTCATCAGTTCCTGCTCGGGGCCAACAAATACGGCCTGACCCAGCTGGCCAACCTCGATAAGCTGCCGCCCAGCGGTGCGGTGCTGGTGGTGGCGCCACTCAAATTGGTCAAAGGCTCGGGCAGTCCGTGTCGCGCGCTCGCCCTGGTTCAGCGATAGGCGCGTCCCCCGCCCTGGAGCTGCGGCCGGTCCGACCGGAGGAGCAACGCGCGTACGCCGCCCTCTTGCGTCGCGCCTTCGGGATGGCGCTTCCGACCGATGAAGAACTGGCAGTCACCAGGGACACGACGGAGTTCGACCGGACCCTGGCCTTCTTCGACGGCGCCGAGGTCGTCGCCACCGCAGGCATCTTTTCGTATCGGATGACGGTCCCCGGGGGCAGCCTCGCGTGCGGCGGCGTCACCCGTGTCGGGGTCCTCAGCACGCATCGACGGCGCGGACTCTTGACCGCGATGATGCGACGCCAGCTGGATGACATGCACGAGCGCGGGGAACCGCTCGCCGCGCTCTACGCCTCGGAAGCGCCGATCTACGGGCGCTTCGGCTATGGTCTCGCCACCTACCAGGCCGAACTGGAGATCGACCGGTCCCGCGGGACGTTCGTGAAACCACCCCCGACCGGCGGCCGGCTCAGGATGCTGGACGAGCCAGCGGCCGTTGACGCCTTCACCAACGTCTGGGAAGAAGCTCAACGCGACCAACCCGGCATGCTGAGCCTCGACCGCCGCTGGTGGCGGATGCAGCTGGCCGACCTGGAAAGCTCCGGGCGAGAGCGAAGCCCGAAGTACCGGGTGCTCTACGAGGCCGATGGCATGCCCCGCGGATTCGTCGTGTATCGGATAAAAATGGGTTGGGACGCGACCGGCCCGATCGGAGCGGTGCACATCGAATTCTTGATCGCGACCACACCGGAGAGTTACGCAGCGCTCTGGCGCTACGTCCTCGACGTCGACCTGGTCGTGAAAGTCTCGGCGCCGATGCGCCCGATTGAGGAGCCGCTGCGATTTCTGCTGGCGGACTCGCGCCAGCCCAGGCTGACGGTGGAGGACGGGATCTGGCTACGGCTCGTGGATGTGGCCTCGGCCTTGCAGGGGCGGCGCTATGCGGCCGAGGACAGCCTGACGCTCGAGGTCCGCGACCGTGTCTGCGGCTGGAACGCGGGGCGATTTCAGCTCACGGCAGGCCCGACGGGCGCCGAGTGCCGGCCCACCCGGGCCGATCCCGATCTTGCCCTCGATGTCGCCGACCTGGCCGCCGTGTACCTCGGCGGGAACCATTTCCGCTCGCTCGCCCAGGCCGGCCGCATCGAGGAACGTCGGTCGGGTGCGTTGGTCCGCGCCGACGCCATGTTCGCGGCCGACCGGGTGCCCTGGTGCCCGAGCCACTTCTGAGCGGGCCATAATTCGCTCCGTGGACCGCCGCACCTGTTCGGGGTTCGATCAGCAGGATCCGCTGGCGGCGTTCCGGTCCGAGTTCGCCCTGCCCGAGGGGGTGGTGTACCTCGATGGCAATTCGCTCGGCGCCCTGCCCAGGGCGACGCTTCCCCGGCTGACGGAGGTGATCGCGCAGGAGTGGGGCGAGGGCCTGATCCGCAGCTGGAACGCCGCCCACTGGATCGAGGCGCCGAGCCGCATCGGCGACAAGATCGCGCGGCTGATCGGCGCGCAGGCGGGTGAAGTCATCGCGGCGGACAGCACGTCCGTAAATCTCTTCAAGCTGCTGGCCGGCGCCCTGCGGCTTCAGCCGGGCCGCCATTTCATCGTGACGGACAGCGAGAACTTTCCCACCGACCTCTATATCGCCCAGGGGCTCACGGAGCTGCTCGAAGGTAACCACGTCGTCCGAGCTGTCAAACGCGCGGAGATCGAACAGGCGATCGACGGCAGCGTGGCCGTGCTGATGCTCACCCACGTCGACTATGCGACCGGCGAGATCCAGGACATGCGCCGGCTCAGCGCCGCGGCACGCCGCCACGGGGTGCTGACGCTCTGGGATCTTTCCCATAGCGCCGGTGCCGTGCCGGTCGACCTTACCGCAGCGGGCGCCGACCTGGCCGTGGGGTGCGGCTACAAGTACCTGAACGGAGGCCCGGGCGCCCCCGCGTACCTGTTTGTCTCACGCGCGTTGCAGCAGGCGATGCGGTCGCCGCTGGCCGGCTGGATGGGCCACGCGACGCCCTTCGCCTTCGCTCCCGATTACGAGCCGGCCGAGGGCATCCGCCGCCAGCTCGCGGGATCGCCACCCATCCTCAGCATGACGGCGCTGGAGGTGGCGATCGATCTCTGGTTGCGCGTCGACCAGGCCGAGATGCGCCGGAAGTCGATGGCGCTGGGGGATCTCTTCATCAAGCTGGTCGACGACACCTGCCGCGACCTCGACGTCAGCGTCGCCTCATCTCGTGACGCGACGTTGCGCGGCTCCCAGGTGTCCCTGCGCCACCAGGAGGGCTATCGCGTGATGCGCGCCCTGATCGATCGGGGCGTCATCGGCGACTTCCGCACCCCCGACCTGATGCGATTTGGTTTCGCGCCCCTCTACACGCGCTACGTCGACGTCTACGACGCGGTCGACGTCTTGCGCGATGTGCTGCGCGCGCGGACCTGGCAGCAACCCGAGTACGGAACCCGGCTCACGGTGACCTGATGACCAACCGCCAGGGCGACCGCCTGCTTCGCGGCTATCTCTCGAGCCGGCTCGTGCTGGTCGCGATCGGCGTCGTGACACCCATCGGCATCCTGGTTGTCAACGCCTCGGCCTTCGTGATGCGCAACCTGGTCCAGTTCCGAATCGCGATCGCGGCCTGTGCCCTGATCAGCTCGCTCGTGCTCAATGGCCTGACCGCCTCCTGGCTGCTCCGCCTCGCCGGCCGCAAGTCCGTAGCCATCTACCTCCGACATCGGGACTGGGCCACGATCCTCGCCACCATCGTCGTGATCGCGAGCGCGATTGGCGCGGCGATCTTCACCTACATCGGCATGAGCAATCCGACCCATCTGCCGGATGGCCTGGCGGTCCTCACCTCGCTCCTGGCGCTGTTCGTCCCGCTCGGGCTCACCTGGTTCAGCCGGATGGTCGCCAACAGCCGCTGAGCCCGCTCACAGTTGCGACCGAACCTGCCAGAGCTCCGGGAAGAAGCGCTTCTTCAACGTCGTCTGCAGGTAACGGACGCCGGTGGAGCCTCCCGTGCCGGGCTTGTCGCCTATCTGCCGCTCGACCATATGGACGTGCCGGGACCGCCAGAGGCTGAACCCCTCGTCATGGTCGAGCAGTCCCTCGGACAGGTCGAAGATCTCCGGCTGGCGGTCGGGATCACGGTAGACCGCAGCGACGCTGAGCCCGTGGCGCTGGAGCAGGGCCAGGTAGGCATCCTGGAGCGATGGCTCATCGATGCGTCGCTGCAGGCGCGCCTGATCGTCGGGCAGGCTCTGGAGTGTCTTCAGATAACCGGGATCCTTCAGCCCGGAGAGAAACTCGATCTCCCTGAATTGGGTCGATTGGAAGCCGCTGGCAGGGGCCAGCTCCGATCGGAACATCAGGAAGTCCTGGGGTGCCATCGTTTCCAGTACCCCCACCTGTTCGACGAGCAACCCCTCGATGACGGCCACCCGCTTGAGATAGTGGCGGGCTCGGCGAAGATCGTCTCGGTCGATCGCATCGCGGACGGCGACCAACTCATGGATGAGCGATTTGAACCAGAGCTCGTACGCCTGGTGCGCGATGATGAAGAGCAGCTCGTCATGGGCATCGGTCAGCCCGGCCTGAAGCTCGAGCAGCTCCGGGATCTTGAGGTATGACCCGTAGTGCAGCCGCCGGCCGGACTCGTCCTGGTAGCCCATGCCGCCAAGCCGGTAGGGAACCCTGCCCTCCTGCACTGGTTGTTCGCCGTCCGGCACGTTGCCAGCTTAGAGCAAGCACAAGTAGATAATTATTCGCGTGAACGAATCACCGTACTGGAATCCGCGGCACGAGACCATGCCCCGCGCCGAGATCGAGGCGCTGCAGGTCCGCAAGCTGAAAAACCTGGTTGCATGGGCCGAGCAACGGGTTCCCTGGCAGGCGAAACGCCTCAAGACGGCCGGAGTGAGCCCGGACTCGATTCAGAGCCTGGAGGACTTGCGGCGCATCCCGATGATGACCCGTGATGAATGGATGCAGGCCCAGCTGGAACAGCCGCCCTACGGCCCGCTACTCGCCGCGCCGCAGGACGCCGCCATCCGATACCACCTGACGTCGGGCACCACCGGCCGGATTCCGCTCCAGGTCCTCGACAGCATGAAGGACTGGGAATGGATCGCGGAGATGTGGTGCTACGGCTTCTGGGGCTTCGGCGTGCGGCCACACGACGTGATCTTTTTTGCCTTCAGTTACGGAACGTTCGTGGGCTTCTGGGGCGCCCACTACGCCAGCGAAAAAATCGGTTGCCTGGTACTGCCCGGCGGCAACATGACGACCGAGGCGCGCGTCAAACAAATCCTGGCGATGAAGGCGACGGTTGTCTGCTCGACGCCGACCTACGCGCTCCGGATGGCCCAGGAGGCGCGCACCATGGGGGTCGACCTGGCGGGGGGCTCCGTCAAGCGGCTGATCCTTTCCGGCGAGCCGGCCGGCTCGATTCCCGCGACCAAGCGACTGATCGAGTCGGAGTGGGGCGCGAAGGCGGCCGACACGGCGGGCATGACAGAGGTCGGAACGATCATGATCTTCGAGTGCGAACGGCAGCCCGGAGGCACGCACATCATCGAAGACCACTTCATCGAAGAAGTCGTGAATCCCGAAACGGGTGAGCCCGTGGGATACGGCGAACTCGGCGAGCGGCTGATCACATCGTTCGGGCGCGGATTCATCCCGGTCTTGCGATACCGGACCCGGGATCTGGTGGTGAGGGTGCCGGCCAACAGCTGCTCCTGTGGCCGGACCTTCGATATCTACGACGGCGGCATCCGCGGCCGCGTGGATGATATGAAGCTCGTTCGCGGGACCAACGTCTACCCGCGCGCCGTCGAGGCGATCGTCCGCGAATACAAGGAGATCGACGAGTTCCGAATTCACCTGTACACGGCCGACGGCCGCCAGGACGAGATCGAAATCCTCGTCGAGATCGACGGCCACGATGGCAAGCACCATGAGCAGGTCCTGCACGAATTACGCAAGTCGCTTTCGCAGGCGCACGAGGGTCTGCGGATCGGCGTCAAGCAGGTCGAGCGCGGGACCCTCCCACGATTCGAGCTCAAGGCAAAGCGACTCCAGGACGACCGGATCGTGATCGGGACCGCGGACGAACGGAGGACGACGGCTTGAAGAACACCATGGGCGTCGAGCTGACGCCGTCGGAAGCCACGCTGGTCGAGTGCTATGAAAGCCTCAAGCGACTCCTGAAGGAGAGCCCGGATCTCGCCCCGTTCGAGCGCCGCAACGCGCTCAAGGCGATCGCCGCGCTCTGGCAGGTGGTCAACGGCCTCGACCTCGACCCGGGCAATATTTACGACATAGGCGCCTGATGTTCGGGCCGATCATCAAGGGCAGGCTCGTGACGCTCCGGCCGCCCCGCGCCGAGGATGCTGTGATGATGGTCACGTGGTTCGAAGACGTGGAAATCACGCGGTTCATGAAGTTGCAATTCCCGCCATCGTTGGATGGAGAAAAAGAGTGGCTCGAGAAGATGGCCAAGGGGGCCGACGACATCATCTGGGCGATCGAGATGAGCAACCGCCTCATCGGCGTGACCGGCATCCACAAGATCAACTGGCCACAGCAGCGCGCCGGCACCGGAACGGTGATCGGCGACAAGTCCGCCTGGGGCAAGGGCATCGCCACCGAGGTCATGGCGCTGCGGACGCGATTTGCCTTCACGCAGTTGCCGCTGCGCAAACTGCATTCGAGCGTCATCGAGGGCAACGAGGCCAGTCTCAGGGCGCAACACAAGGCCGGCTACCGTGAGGTCGGCCGGTATCACGAGCATTGGTTTCGCGACGGGCGCTGGCGCGACGAGATCCTGACCGAAGTCTTGAAATCCGACTGGCAGGTGGCGAACCCGGACTAACTGTCCAGGCAGCAGAGATCGGCGCGGCCGGCCGCCAGGATCGTGTTCACCTCGTCGACCGTGGTGATGTTTCCGGAGGCGATCGTCGGGATGCCCGCCTCGTTGCGGATCCGATCGGCGGCCGGCACGCCGAAGAGCCGACTGTAGTCGGGCCGGGCCTCGCACACCGTCTGGCCCAGCACCGGATGCACGAGGTCGCAGTCATGTGCCTTGAGGAGAGCCGCAATGGCAACCGCGTCGTCGAGCGTGGTACCCCCCTCGGCCCAATCATTGGCCGTGATCTGGACGATCAGGGGACCGCGCCAGACCTGCCGGACGGCGTCGAGAACGCGGAGCGGGAAGCGCATGCGGTTCTGGAGCGGGCCGCCGTAGGTATCCGTGCGATGGTTGGTGAGCGGGGAGATGAAGCCGGCAAGCAGGTATCCCTGGGCAAAATTGAGCTCCAGGACATCGACGAGGCACTCAGCGGCCCGCCCGGCCGCGCTCGCGAACGCCTCCACCACCCGCTGCATGTCCGGTTCGGTCATTTCGCACGGGACGCGCGATCGAGCCGTATACGGAATCGGCGAGGCGGCCAGCAGCGGCCATCCACCCCAGCGCAGCGGGCGGTCGACGCCCTCCCGGGCAGGGCGCGTCGACCCGCGCCGGCCGGCATGGCCCAGCTGTAGCGCCAATCGGGCCCCCGGCTCCGCGTGCACGCGTTCCACCTGCGAGGCCAGGGTTTCCACTTGCTCTCCCGTAAAGATCCCGGCCGTTTCGGGCGTCACCCGTCCGTCAAGGCTGACAGCGGTGAATTCGCTGGTGAGGAGGGCGCCGCCGGGAACCCGTCCCACGACGCGGTTGGGAATGCGCAGCCCGCCGAGGGTGATCCCGACAAACATCGGGGGCGGACTGAGCCTCGGTGGACTGTCGGCCACCCCAGTCCCCAGGGCGGCAACGCCAGTCCCCAGGGCGGCAACGCCAGTCCCCAGGGCCGCAAACTGGGCGTCAACGGAGCGGACAAAGCCGGGATCGCGCTGGCTCAAGCTGGTGTAGGTGATCCGGCGGCTTCTGGTCAGCAGGTTGAAGGCGAACATCTTCGGTTCGAACCCCTCGTAGCGAGCGACATGCTCGAAGTAGAGGGAGCTCTCCAGCGCCGCCTCCTGGAAGCGCTCGACGACCGGCTGGCGCTCCAGCTCATAGTCGGTGAGCGCCGTCTCGAGGTTGTGGTGCCGGCGGAGCGCATCGACCAGCGCGATGCTGTCCTCCATCGCCAGCTTGGTGCCCGAGCCGATCGAAAAGTGCGCCGTGTGGGCGGCATCGCCGACCAGCACGACGTTGCCGTGATGCCAGGACGCCGACCGCAATGTGAGGAACGTGAGCCAGGCGGACCGGTTCGACAGCAATCGGCGCCCCTGCAACTCGGGCCTAAACAGGTTCGAGCAGTAGGCGATGCTGTCCGTCTCGGTGGCGCCGTCGAAGCCTGCGTCCTGCCATGTCTTCAAGGGGCACTCGACGATGAAGGTGCTGGTCCGGGCATCGAACGGGTAGGCGTGGACCTGGAAGAGGCCGTGCTCGTTTCGCCGAAAGATGAACGTGAAGGCGTCGAGCGCAAGATCGGCGCCGAACCACGCGTACTTGGTCGCATGTGGTGTCAGCTGTGGTGAAAACACGGCCTCGTGGCTGCGCCGGGCCAGGCCGTTGACGCCGTCCGCGCCAACAATCAGGTCCGCGCCATCCAACTCAGTCAGGTCGCGGACCTCACGCCGAAACTCGAGCCTGACCCCCAGGTCCCGGCAGCGCCGCTGCAGAATGCCGAGCAGGACCTTGCGCGAAATGCCGGTAAAGACGTGGCCCCGGGAGCGCTCCCGCGTGTCGTGAAAGAAAATGTCGATGGCGTTCCAGCGCGCGAAGCTGGCCGTGATCTCTTCGTAACTGTCGTGGTCGGCGTCGCGCAGCGACCCGAGCGTCTCCTCGGAGAAGACGACGCCCCAGCCGAAGGTCGCATCCGGCGGGTTGCGCTCCATCACCTGGACGTCGGCCGCCGGGTCCGCCTTTTTCGCAAGCAACGCGAAATACAGACCGGCAGGGCCGCCTCCCAGTACCACGTACCTCACCTGGGCTGGCGGACCACCTCGGCCAGCCGGTCGAGTTGCTCGATGGCCGAAACCGTTGGAAAGAGCACCAGCTCGTCGCAGCCGGCGTCCTCGTAGCCGCGGACGAAGTCGACGATCGCTCCTGGTGAGGTCAGATTGCCGGCGGCGATCTTTTCGGCAAACGGCCCGGTGAACGCGTAATAGTGCCGCAGGTACTCGGCGCCGTGCACGGCCGCCTCGTCGCCCAGGGCGTAGTACCCCATGCCCCAGAGGGCCGGCTTTCCCGGACGTCCCAGGTCGCGCCATGCGGCCTGGGCCTTCGACGCGCCGCTCGCGAAGGCTCGGGCCGGACCGCCGCCGTGCATGTAGCCGTCGCCGTAGCGAGCCATGCGAGCGAGGGCTTCGCCGCCGGAGCCGCCAACCAGGATCTCGGGGCCGCGTCCCGGCGAGCTTGGGCCGACGCGGCCCTGTTCCCACGTATCGCGAAGGAGCTCCAGCTGTTCGGTGAATCGAGCACCGCGTTTGCGCGCGTCGACCCCGGCGACGTCGTAGTCCTCCAGGCGAGCGCCCACGGCGAGCCCGAGCGTCAGGCGGTTGTTCGACAGGACGTTGACCGTGGCGGCCTGCTTCGCCAGCAGGACCGTGTTGCGCAGCGGACCGATCACGACCATGGTGGCCAGCCGAATCCGTTCCGTCACGGCGGCCGCCGCCGCCAGCGCGGTGAGCGGCTCGTGGTTCTGGTACGCGATGCGGTCGACGACGCCGAGGCTGGAAAACGAGGCCTGGTCGGCTCGGCGTGCCCAGTCGAGAATCAAGTCGCGACTTGTTCCGGCGGTCGAGGTTGGCAGCCCGACGCCAATTCTCATGTCGGGGAGATGATAAGTTTTCGCCAATGGGCTCGTTCCGCGGCTCCGCCGTGCCGGCGCCATCGTGGAGGTATTTTGACCTCGCCATCGACCGGGGCTGCGCCACGATCACGTTTACCAGGCCCGAGAAGCTCAACGCCCTGACGTTCGAGGTCTATGCCGATCTGCGCGACCTGCTCACCGAGCTGAGCCAGCGCGATGACATCCGGGTGCTGATGGTGACGGGTACCGGCCGCGGTTTCTGCTCGGGAGGCGACGTCAACGCAATCATCGGCGCGCTGCAGTCCATGGACCCGCGCGATTTGCTGGCATTCACGCGCATGACCGGCACCGTCACCCAGCGCATCCGGGAAGCGCCATTCCCCGTGATCGCCGCGGTCAACGGGATCGCCGCCGGCGCCGGGGCGGTGCTCGCCCTGGCCGCCGATCTTCGGATCCTCGCCAGGTCGGCCAGCTTTGCCTTCCTGTTCACGAAAGTGGGCCTCTCAGGCGGCGACATGGGCGTCGCCTACCTCCTGCCGCGGCTGATCGGCCTGGGACGCGCCACGGAGCTATTGCTGCTTGGCGATCGCGTCGATGCCGACCGGGCGCTGGCGATTGGGCTCGCCAACGAGGTCGTCAGCGACGCAGAACTCGGCGCCCGCGCGGCAGCGCTGGCGCGTCGATTCGCCGACGGGCCGGCGCTCGCCTACGCCGCGACGAAGCTCCTGATCTCTCGGGAGCAGGACATGAATCTCCATGCCTCACTGGAGCTGGACACCATGACGCAGGCGTTGCTGATGAAGAGCAGCGACCATGCCGAGTTCTACGCGGCCTTTCACCAGGGGCGGGATCCAAAATGGACCGGTCGCTAGAAAGTCCGCATCAACTGATAAATCCGGAAACGCTTCCGGCGCCATCAGGGTTTTCGCACGCCGTCCTCGCGCAGTCTGGGCGGACGGTTTATCTCGCCGGCCAAACGGCCGCCGGATCGGATGGGCGCATCGTGGGAGACACGATGGCCAGCCAATTCGACCGGGCGGCGGCTAACGTCGTGACCGCCCTCGAGGCCGCCGGAGCGCATCCTCAGCATCTGGTGAGCATGCAGATCTTCGTCACAAGCATCGACGAGTACCGGCAGGCCCGGCGCGAGATCGGCGAGGCGTACCGCCGGCATTTTGGCCGCCACTATCCCGCGATGGCCTTGCTCGAGGTGCAGCGCCTCTTCGACGTGGCCGCCAAAGTCGAGCTCATGTGCATCGCCGTGGCCGCCTGACGAACCCTTGACTGAGGCCGAACGCGCCTAAGACGAACCCTGACTCAGGCCGATCGGGCGTGAGCGGTGACCGGTCGGGCGAGCCTCCAGCGGCCATTATCTGCGCGCCGTAACGACCAGCCTTCTTCATGGACCATCCGGTGATGTCGCCGACATAGCAGCACGAGGTTCGACATCGTCGTTTCACCGCCGTGGATCCAGTGCTTGAGGTGATGCGCGTCGGTCCAGTCCGGTGGCCGGCCACAACCGTCGGCGACGCAGCCATGATCGCGGGCTGCCAAAGCCCGGCGCGTCGCCGGCGGAATCGTCCGGGTCGCGCGGCTGACCTCGGCGTCAAGCTCGCCCCGGCCGGTGATCCGGGTCAGGGCCGTGTCGCACGCAATGCGGCGGATCGTCTCCGCGGGAACGGGCGCGCCCCGTTCGAGCTCACCGGCCGGCGAGCCGGCCGTGCCGGCCAGGGTGTCGAGGCTGGCCACGACGACCAACTGCGGCCGCGGGCCGGCGCCATCGGACGATTTGGCGCCGGGGCGGTAGCACAGCTCGATCAGGGCATCAGCGCATCGCTGACCGGGATTGCGGTCGTCGTCTTTCGACGGCGGCATCAGGCGATGCAGAGCGGTGCGCAGAATCGCACCACCTTCGCCGTCAAGCAGTCCGTCGAGCCGGACCAGGCCGTTGATCGGCTCGCTCACATGAAAATAGCGGCGCGCGTGGGCCCGGTTCGTCTCCATGAGCGCGACGTCCGCATCCACGCGGTGCTCGAATTGCTTGGCGTGATTGTTGAACTGGCCCGGGTCCATGGTTTGGGCCGTCTGCACCAGGGCGGCCTCTTCCTTCCGAACGGCGGCGGTCCCCAGGTGTTCCGCCGTTCGCGCCATCACCGCGACATGCTGGTAGCCGAGGTCGCCGGTCGCAAAGGCCTTCTTTGTCGCCGGAAGCTGCTCCAGCTGGCGGCCGATGATGACCCGTTCATAGGCGGCGCCCTTCGAGAGCTTGCACTTCCAGCGCAGCCAGGCCACGATCCCGATCGCGCCGTCGGCGGCATACTCCCCGGACTGGTCGAAGCGGCGCACGCCTTCGGCGAAGACCGCCTCCAGGGAGTCGATCCCGGTTTCCCGGATGCCGATCAGGCCCTCACCGAGGTCGGCGGCCGGCGTGGCCCGGACCCAATCGGTCCATCGCCTGGCCAGGGCTCGCGTCTCCTCGATGGGCGGTCCTTGCTGAACACCTGGCGCGGCCATGCTTTCATCCTGAGGCACCCCTGCGACAGGTGTCTGTCAATAACTCGATGTTGAGTGGTGATAACCAGGCGTTACGAACGCTGGCCTGACCCCTCACGCTTTTGTGGCTTGCGAAACAGATCGCGGGCGATGATCTCCCGCTGGATCTCGGACGTTCCCTCGTAGATCCTGGGCGCCCGCACCTCCCGGTATAGGTGCTCGAGCAGGTGGCCACGCTCCAGCGCGACGGCGCCGTGCACCTGGATCGCCATGTCGACAACCTGCTGGGCGGTCTCGGTCGCGAACAGCTTGGCCATCGCCGACCGACGGCCAACGTCCGGCTGCCCGGCATCGTAGGCCGCCGCCGCGGTATAGACCAGCGAGCGCGCCGCCTCGAGCCGCGTGGCCATCTCGGCGATCTGATGCGATACGGCCTGGAACTCACGGATCGGGCGCCCGAAGGCGGAGCGCGTCTCCGCATGCGCGATCGCCGCGTCGAGCGCCGCCTTGCCCATCCCGACCACCGACGCGCCGACACTCGGCCGAAACAGGTCGAGCGTTCGCATCGCGAGTTTGAAGCCCTGGTCGACCTCGCTCAGGACCTGGTCCTGCGGAACGAACACGCCATCGAGTTCAAGCCTTCCGATCGGATGCGCCGATAGGAGCTGGAGCGGCGTGCCGTGCAGTCCCGGGGCGTCGCCGTTGACGATGAAGGCGGTAATGCCTCGCGTCCCGGCGCCCGCGGTCGTGCGCGCGAACAGGGTGTAGACGTCGGCGTCCGGAGCATTCGAGATGAACGTCTTCGTGCCCGTCAGTCGGAAACCCCATCCATCCCGTTCCGCCTTCAACTCGAGCCCACCGGCGTCCGATCCGGCCCCTGGCTCGGTCAACGCGAACGCGGCGACGGCCTCGCCTCGGGCGAGCGGGGTTACCCACCGGCTGACGGCTTCGTCCGCGCCGGACAGGACGATCGGGTAGCCTCCCAGCGTCTGGATCGCGACGGCGTTCTCGACTTCGGTCGAGACGGCCGCGAGTGCCTCGCGAACCGCACAGAGGTCGACCGCCAGGACGTCGCGGTCGCGGCTACCGCCGGCTCGGCGCGGAAACAACCTGGGCAGGAGTCCCGCCTCAGCAAGCGCGCGGAGGAGCGGCCGGTTGACCCGACCCTCGGGGCCTGTGCGGCCCATCTCGGCAAGCTGCAGGGCCACGGTGGTCGCCTCCACGGCCAGCGCCTCGCGCTCGGTCACCCTTGCACGCTCCCACCGTCGAGGATGATGCCCTGGCCGGTAATGCCCCGCGCGACCTCGGTGCAGAGGAAGGCCGCGAGCCCGGCGACCTCCTCGGCGGTCATCAACCGACCCTGGGGGCTGAATCCCTCCAGGATCTTTCGCGCATCAAGCGGCGATCGACCGGTTCTCGCATTGATGTTGTCGATCGAGCCTTGCGTCATCGGCGTGTCGACATAACCCGGGCAGATGGCGTTGACGGTGATGCCCGTAGCGGCGACCTCCGAGGCGACGGCGCGGGTCAGTCCGAGCAGGGCGTGCTTGGACACGGCGTACGCCACCATGTAGGGAGCGGCCGCTTTGGCCGCGACCGAGGCCACGTTTACGACGCGGCCCCAACCCGCCTTGAGCATCAGCGGCATGACCGCGCGCGTCCAATAGAACGCGCCGGTTGCGTTCACCTGCATCGTGCGCTCCCACAGCTCATCGGTGGTGTCAGCAAGCTTCGCGCCACTGGCGATGCCGGCATTGTTGACCAGGATCAGCGGGTCGCCCAGCTCCGCTCGGACACGCGCCAACGTCGCCTCCACGTCCTGGCGTTGCGTCACATCGCACACAAAGACCTGGCCCCTCCGCCCGAGCCGCCGAACCGCATCGGCCGTCGCCTCGAGTTCATTCCTCGATCGAGCCACCACGGCCACGTTCGCGCCCGCCTCGGCCAGCGCCATCGCGGTGGCGCGACCGATGCCCCGTCCGCCGCCGGTGACGACAGCGACCCGACCGGCCAGGTCCGTCACCCTTGCTCGCCCAGGATGGCAGCTAGCTTGACCAGGTCGATGTTGCCGCCTGACACGATACATGCGATGCGCCCCGATCCCGCCTTGCCGGAGAGCGCGACCGCCAGCGCCACCGCACCGGCGCCCTCGGCGATGACCCGATTGCGTTCGGCCATCAGGCGAAGCGCGGCGGCGACCTCGTCGAGCCCGGCGGTGAGCGAGCCGTCAAGCAACTCCTGCGCCAGCGCCAGCATGTTCGGAAAAACGGTCTTGCTCCCGATCCCGTCGACGAAGGACGGCTGGTAGTCGACCGTCGCCACCGCGCCGGCCTTTAGCGAAGCAGCCAGGGGTGCGCCCGTGTCCGCCTCGACCGCGTAAATCCGCACCGTAGGTTTCAGCGCGCGAAGCGCCGTCGCGATCCCGACCGCGAGCCCGCCTCCTCCCCATGGGATCAGCACGGTGTCAACGTTCGGCAGGTCTTCTACCAACTCGAGGCCGATCGTTCCGTTGCCGGCCATCACCCGATCGTCATCAAACGAATGAATAAACACCGCGTCGATGCCGGGATAGCCGCGATCGGTGAATGTCTGCCACCACCGGTCGAACGGGACCTTGATGACGCGCCCGCCGAGGCGCTCGATCGCCCGGACCTTGGCCTCGGGCGCGTAGTCGGGGGCAATCACCGTGCAGGGAATGCCCAGCCGGCGGGCGTTCCAGGCGGCCCCCTGCGCCATATTTCCGGCGCTCGCGACCAGCACCCCCTTTCGCAGCTCCTCTCTTATGGCCGAGCTCATCGCATTGGCGGCGCCTCGGATCTTGAAGGAGCCGATCGGTTGCAGGTTCTCCAGCTTGAGAAAGATCTCGGCGGGGCCGTCCCAGACATTGAGCCGCACCAGCGGCGTCCGGATGGCCGCCTGCGCCACAACCGGCGCGGCGCGACGGATCGACGCCAGGTCGAGTCCGGTCGCTTTCACATCGTGACCGTCTGGCCGACCCCGGCTGCCTTCGCCCGACGAACGACGTACGCGGCGGCCGCGACATCTTCGACAGCGATGCCCAGTGACTTGAAGAGCGTCAGCTCGCGTGCGGAGCGGCGACCGGGATGTTTGCCGACGATCAGATCCCCGAGTTCGGCCTGGATATGGTCCGCGGCAAAGGCGCCTTCGCGCATCGGAATCAGGACATCGCCGGCTTCGTTGAGGGCCGACTCCTTGCGGTCAACGAACACCATTGCCGCTGCCATCGTGGCGGAGTCGATCTCGCGCGCGGTCGGGATTGATGACCCGACCGCGTTGATATGAACGCCCTCGGTCACCCAGGCCCGCTCCAGCACCGGTTCGGGGCTTGCCGTCACCGTCGCCACGATATCCGCCCCACGGAGGGCGGCCTCCGGCGTTGCGGCCGCCGTGATGGCCGCGTCGGATATACCCCGCATATCCTCGATCAGCCGGGTCACACGCGCCGGGTGACGGCTCCAGACCCGCACCTGGCGGATGGGGCGGACCGCGGCAATCGCCTCGATATGCGTTCGCGCCTGGACCCCTGCGCCAAGGATGGCGAGCTCACCCGCGTCCGGACGCGCCAGGAGATCGGTGGCGACGCCGGAGACGGCTGCCGTCCGGATTGCAGTGATGGTTGCCCCATCCATCAGGGCAGCAAGCCGGCCGGTATCCACCTCGAAGAGAAGCACGGCGCCCTGGTGCGTATCGATCCCCCGCGACGCGTTTCCCGGAAAGACCGAGACCGCCTTCATGCCCAGCGAGCCGTCGCGCCCCTGATCCGGAGCGATGAAACCGGGCATCAGGCCCAGGAATCCGCTGGCATCCGGCATCCGCATCACCATTCGGAGCGGCACCAACGCCTTGCCGTTGGCGAGGGTGGCGAGCGCGTCCCGCATCACCCGGATGCACTCGCGCATCGGCAGCAGGCGCGCCACGTCGTCAGCCGAGAGCACCAGCACCTCCATCAGGCGGCCACCGTCATCAGCGAGCCGACCGCCTCGCGTTCCTGCGCACTCAGATGGACGTCTACCGCCTGCAGCCATGGCGCAAACTGTTCCGGGCGGCGCGGCCCAATCAGCGCGGCGGTGACCGCCGGATGGCTCAGGACCCAGGCCAGCGCCAGGGCACCGGTGTCGAGCCCGCGTTCCTCGGCGGCAGCGCGGAGCTCCGCGATCGACCGAAACGTCCGCTCGGTGACCAGGCCGCGGTATGGTTCCGGGCGCAGCGCCAGGCGCGAGTCGCTCGGCGGCGCCTCGCCGAAGCGGTATTTGCCCGTCAATAGACCGCCCGATGTCGGGCTGAACGGCGTGACGGCCAGCGACTCGCTCGCGGCCAGCGGCAGCACCTCGCGTTCCATCTCGCGATCCAGCAGGTTATAGCCATTCTGCACCGATTGGTAGCGGACCACGCCGAGCCGGTCACTCAGCCTCAGCGAGCTCCGCAGCTGGGATGCCGATGCATTGCTGGCGCCGATGAATCGGACCTTGCCGGCTTTGACCAGGTCGTCCATGGCCTGCAGCGTCTCGTCTTCGGGCGTTTCCGGATCGGGTTCCATCGTCACGTACAGATCGACGTGATCCGTTTGCAGGCGCCGGAGACTCCCCTCGATGGCTTGGACGATGTGCCGCCGGGAGAGGCTCTGGTCGTTGGGACCCTCGGCAACGGCGTAGAAGACTTTCGTCGAGAGCACGAGCTGGTCACGGATCTTCCGCTCGTTGAGCCAGGCGCCGATCATCCGTTCCGACGCGCCGCCGCCGTAGCTGTCGGCGGTGTCGAAGTAGTTGATACCGGCCTCGACAGCGCGGTCCATGATGGCGAAGGCTGCCGCCTGATCTTCCCCCTTGCCGAAGAGCTCGGGAGCCGATCCCACCCCACCGAACCCACCGCAACCCAGACCCAGGACCGAAACGCGCAGGTCGGTTTGGCCGAATTGCCGGTACTCCATCCTCTCCCATCGAGATGGTAAGGCAATGACCCATCAGGGTCGCGGGATTTCCGCGTGTATCATCGGCAGGGTCGCCATGTCAATCCAGCACGCGGCGCGCCTCCTTCACCAGGACGAGATTTTGCCGCGCGAATTTTCAGGGGGGACGATGCAATGGCTGGTTGACCAGCGGCTTGGCGCCGAACACGTCATGGCGTACCGGCTCCAGGTTAGACCGGGCGACGTCGCCAGCCATGCGCACGACGGCAGCGAGGAGGTCCTCTACGTGCTCGAGGGCATTGGCACCATCACGGTCGAGACCGCCATGCACGCCGTCAGCCCGGGCAAGGCCGTCTTCATTCCCGCAGGGGCCGAGCACAGCTACGAGAACACCGGTGTCGCGCCCCTGATCATCGTCGGCGCGATGGCGCCGCCGATCGACAGCGGGGCGATTCGCGCCACCATGCCGAGGCTGGATCTGGAGGGGGCGCTCAGGTCGGCCGAGATCGACGAGCGTCGCGTCCGCCCCACCATGATGGATGAGGAGCGGGTCACCCCGACGCTGATGGGCGAGCGAAGCTTTCGCGTGCTGGTCAGCCCCGAGGTGGGCTGCCGCCAGATGACCCAGTTCACCGGCGTGATTCCCACCGGCCGGGCTCCGCTGCACGCGCATCCCCACGAGGAGGCGGTCTACATCCTCGAAGGTCACGGCCGGCTCTGGGTCGGCGAGGAACCGGCGGGCGAGTTGCGCCCCGGTTCGGTCGTCTTCTTCCCGATCGGCGTCCGCCACACCCTGGAGAACACCGCTGACGAAGATCTGAAGGTCCTGGGCACGTTCTCGCCGGCAGGCTCGCCGGAGGCCAAGCTCCCGACGCCGACCGCCTGACGCGCTGGCGCTACATGCCCAGGTAGGCCCGCTGCATCTGCGGGTTTTCGAGCAGGCGCGCCGCCGTGTCCGCGAGCACCACCCGGCCACTTTGCAGGACATAACCTCGGTCGGCGATGGCGAGCGCCATGCTCGCGTTCTGCTCGACGACGAACACTGTGATCCCGGTCGCATTGAGGCGCTGGATGGTCTCGAACTGCTGTTCGACGAGGACCGGGGCCAACCCCATCGAGGGCTCGTCCATACAGAGGAATCGCGGACGCGACATCAGGGCTCGAGCCATGGCCAGCATCTGCTGCTCGCCGCCTGACATGGTGCCGCCACGCTGGCTCCGTCGCTCGCGGAGCCGCGGGAACATCTCGAGAACACGCTCCAGGTCGGCATCGATCTCGACGCGATCGTGCCGAGTGAAGGCCCCCATCATCAGGTTCTCGATCACGGTCAGCCGCGGGAAGATGCGACGGGCTTCCGGGACGATCGCGATGCCGTGGGCGACTCGTCGGGAGGTGTTCCAGTCCGTGATGTCCTGTCCCTCATAGACGATGGCACCGTGCGTGCATCGCACCGACCCGATGACCGCCTTCATCGTGGTCGACTTTCCAGACGCGTTCCCTCCGAGGAGGCACACGATCTCGCCCCGGCGGATCTCCATCGACACCGCGCGGAGCGCCGGGATCGGTCCATAGCGAACCTCGACATCCTGCAACTTCAGGACGACGTCATTGCCCGTCACGGGGCGCGGCTCAGGCGGTGGCTGCGCGCCGTCCAAGGTAGGCTTCGATGACTTTGGGATTGGCGTGGACCTCCTTTGGCAGGCCTTCGGCGATCCTGACCCCGTGGTCCATCACCACCACCCGATCCGAGATCTCCATCACGAGCGGCATGTGGTGCTCGATCAGGAGAATTGTCAGCCCCTGGTCACGCATCGACCGGATCAGCCTGGCGATCTCGACCCGTTCGTAGGGGTTCATCCCTGCGGCCGGTTCGTCGAGCAGCAGCAGCCTGGGGCGTGCGGCCAGCGCCCGCGCCATCTCGGTGCGGCGCCGGTTCGCGTAGGAGAGGCTGAAGGCTGGATCGTCGAGCCGCGGCGCGAGTCGCTCCGAAAACAGGGTGATAGCCTTGTCGACCTCCGCATGCGCCGCTCGTTCGGCTCGACGGGAGGGGGGCCAGAACGTGATGGCGCCGAGCATCCCGCTTCGAGTCCAGTGATGCGTGCCGAGGAGGATGTTCTCGCGCACGGTGAGCTGCGGGAAGACCCTGATGTTCTGAAACGTTCGAGCAATACCGAAGCGCGTGATCCGGTGCGATGGCTGGCCCACCAGCTCGCGACCCAGCAGCCGGATCGACCCGGTCGTCGGTTTGATGATGCCGGAGATGAGATTGAAGACCGTGGTCTTCCCCGCACCATTGGGGCCAACCAGGCTGACTATCTCGCCCTCGCGGATCTCCAGGCTGAGGCCGTCGACGGCCGTAAGCCCGCCAAAGCGGCAGCTCAAGCGCTCGATTTGGAGAACCGGGGACGACGCCGTCATGGGTCCGGCGACGGCTCGGGTTCCGCCACGATGGCTCCCGTGGTCGTCTCCAGGTCGGCCACCTTACCCTGGGTCAGAGCTGCCGCCGAGTCCGCCGGCTCATCGACAAAGAGCTCGAGCGTGCCGCCCATGGCGCGCCGAGGCCGGATCGATACCGTGCCGAGCAGGCCCTCGGGCCTGAACACCATGACCGTGATCAGCACGATGCTGATGATCAGGTACTTGTAGAGGACGAATTGCTGGAGCAGGAAGGGCGGCACCGTAAAGGCGATCGCGCCGAGGATCGCGCCGGGGATGCTGCCAAGGCCGCCGAGGATGACCATGATGAAGACCATCACGGTCGTCTGGACGTCGAAGTTCGGGCTTGGGAAGGCGTTGAAGATCGAGGCCGCGTCGATCATGCCGACGATGCCGGCCATCACCGCGCTCGTCGTGAACGCCAACAGTCGGTAGCGGAACGTGTTGACCCCCATCGCGCGCGCCGCCAGCTCGTCCTCGCGGATCGCAACCCAGGCGCGACCAGTGCGGGTGCTCCGCCAGCGCAACATGCAGTAGACGCAGACGGCGAGGAAGAGTACGAAGACCCAGTAATACATCCGATAGTGCGGCACCGGTCCGATGAGCGGGAGGCTCGTTGGCAGGTTGAACGGCAGCACACCGTGGATACCATTCGTCCCGCCCGTGATGTTCAACCCGTCCGGCCCGAACTGATGCCCAACCAGCACGGGTGGGCGATCCAGATCGAGGATCAAATCACGCATGATCAGCCCGAACCCCAGCGTGACAATCGCGAGGTAGTCACCGCGCAGTCGGAGCGCTGGCACCCCAACGAGGAGCGCGAACGCCATCGTGACCACGATCACGACGAGCAGGGCGGCCCAGAGCGGGTACCGCTGGTGGAGCTGGTCACTGGCGACCAGGGCATACGCATACGAGCCGATCCCGAAGAAAGCAATGAAGCCGAGGTTCAAGAGGCCCGCGTAGCCCACGACGAGGTTGAGGGCGACCGCCAGGCAGGCGTACATGGCGCAGGTCGCAAGGATTAGCGTCCAGTACTGCGCCCCAATCCAGCGGGAATTGTCCTCGATGTACTGGAGCACGAGCGGCGTCGCCAGTGCCACGATGAAGAACGCGATCAGGACCGGCGCCCGCGTCAGCGCACGGTTCCAGGCGGCCGGGCCCGCCTCCCAGAGTTCTTTCAGGCGATGCGTCGATTCGCCCTCGTCGATCGGCAACGGCCGGGCGCTCATGCGCGGTCGCCCAATGGCTGCCCGAATAGACCCTGGGGCCGGACCAGGAGGACCACGATCAGGGTCAAGAACACGAAGGTGTCCTGGAACTGGGTGCTGATGAACCCTCCCGCCATGCTTTCGAGCACGCCGAGCAGCAGGCCTCCGATCATGGCGCCACGGAGGTTCCCGATGCCGCCGATAACGGCGGCCGTAAAGGCCTTGATGCCAAGCAGGTATCCCATGAAGAAATCGATCGAGGCGTAACGGAGTCCGTAGAGAACGCCACCCAGCCCCGCGAGCGCCGAGGCGATGAAGAACGTGACCGTGATGACCCGGTCGACATCGATCCCCATGAAGGTTGCCGCCTCCCGGTCCTGCGCCGTCGCCCGCATGGCGCTCCCGAAACGCGTTCGGAAGACAAACAGGTCGAGCCCGATCATCAGCGCCAGCGCCACCACAAACAGCAGCAGCCCGGCCAGAGAGGTTTCGGCGTCCGCCCCGCGGACCATCGTCTGCGGCACGAGCGCGTTACTGGGGACGAGCACCGGCGCCGGGCTGATCCAGACCTGGACGACGCTCTCGAGCAACAGGGACACGCCGATCGCCGTGATCAGCGGCGCAAGCCGGTTGGCGTTGCGCAGCGGCCGGTAGGCTGAACGCTCGATGCCCACGCCAAGCAGGCCTGCCCCGCCCATCGCGACGAGGATCATCAAAACCACCACGAGGCCGGCAGGGACGGCGGCGACCTGGTTGTGCACGAGCAGAGCGGCGACACCCGCAGCCAGGAAGGCCCCGATCATGAAGACGTCGCCATGGGCGAAGTTCAAGAGCTCGAGGATTCCATAGATCAGCGTGTAGCCGAGCGCGACCAGCGCGTACAGGCTGCCGAGCTCGAGCCCGTTGACCAGCTGCTGCGGGAAGTTCTGCAGGAAGTAGTCCACGGCGGCAAAAGGGGGCGGGACCGCCCGCCCCCTTTTTTCTTACTCCTTTTGCGTTAGCCGGAGACCGACTTGAGCACCACCATGGCGTTGCCCTTCGCCTGGTAGACGTAGATGCCGCCGCCCGCGACATCACCCTTCGAATTGAATTTGACATCCCCGAAGATCGTCTTGAAGGTATCGCTCCCCAGGTGGGTGATGACGTCGTTGCGGGAGATTCTGCCGTTGTTCACGGGCGAGTTCTTGATCGCCTGGAGCAGGGCCTGAGCCGCCTCATAGGCAGAGCCATAGAAGGGGCCGGCCTTCCCGACCGAGTCCGCGCCGTACTCGCTCTTGAACTCAGCGACGTAGGCCGACGCGCTCGATGACGACAGCCCGGCCGGATCGGCCGTGATATTGGTCGCGTAGGCGCCGGTATAGGCGCCCTGCGACTTGGTGATGATCGAGGAGTCTTCCTCGCCGTCAGTCCCGAGGAACTGGATATTCTGCCCGATGGTCAGGCCGGCTGACTTCAGCTGGGAAACAAAGGGTGCGGTATCCGGGCCTTCATCCGCCATGTAGACCCAGTCGGCGTTGAACGCCTTGATCTTGGTGATCACCGTACTGAAGTCCGGCTGGAGGGCCTTGATGCTATCCCGCTGCGTCGTGATGTTGTGGGCCTTGAGGTAGGTCTCGGTCTGATCGGCCAGTCCCTTTGAGTAATCGGATGTCGCGTCGATGACATAGATCTTCTTCGCGCCCTGGTCGATCATGAATTTGCCGTCGGCAGGCCCCTGCGCGTCGTCGCGCGCGTTGACGCGATGGGCGACGCTCCAGCCCGAGTCGGTGACCTTCACATTCGAGGCGGACTCACTCACGAACGGCAGTGGCGGGGTCGCAGCCTGCAGGCCCTGGACCGAGCCCAGCACCACGCCCGAGTTCATTGGGCCGACAATGCCGAGCACCGTCGGATCGGAAATGCCCTGCGCCTGAAGCGTTTGGGCGGTCTGCGCGTTGTGCTGGTCGTCCCAGACCAGCAGATCCACCTTTGTGCCGTTGACGCCACCGGCGTTGTTGAAATCCTTGACCGCGAGCTTGATCGCCTGGAGCGCGCCGGCGCCGATGGACGCCTGGTCGCCGGTAAACGGACCTTCCGCCGCGATCTGCACCTTGTCCGGCTTGTTTTGCGGGGTGGAGCCACCACCCGTCGTTCCGCCGCACGCCGCCAGACCGAGGCTTGCCAGCGCGACGACGGCAAGCAACCTTGGCTTTCCCATCCTCTTCACGACCTCCTAATCCGGTTTCGTTTACAACCTAAATTATTCGCTCTTTATACACGGTTACCTGACGGAGAGCAACCGCCGTTAAGCCTTTCTAATTGCCGGCGAGCTGAAGCAGGCCGCGATGACGGTCCAGCGCCTCGACCACGGCCTCGACGTCGGCGGCCGTGTTGTAGTAGTGGAGAGACACTCGCAGCGCCCCATCTCGGGTGGAACAGAGGATGCCTTCCCTGGCCAGTACCTCGACCAGCTTCGGCGCGTCGGTCGAGCCGATCATCACGAGGGGGCCTCGATCGGCAGGCTCCGCCGGCGTCCGCAGGTCAAGGCCGCGCTGCTGGATCGCCCCGATCAGCCGTCCGGCCAGGTCCTGGACGTGCGCCTGGATGCGCGCCAGCCCGACCTCCTCGATCAGCCGCAATGCGGCGAGCGAGGCATAAACGTTCGGGATCGGGGGCGACCCGGTCTCGAAGCGGCGGGCGCTTCCGGCGTACTCGAGGTGGTGCACGTCGTAGGCAAAGACGTTCTCCTGGCCGAACCAGCCGGAATCCGAGGGCGTCAAGCGCTCGATCAGCTCCTCGCGAACGTAGAGGAAGGCGACCCCGGGCGAGCCGAGCAGGTATTTCAGGGCACCGGTGGTCAGGAAGTCGAGATCCATCGCCCTGACGTCCATCGGCTGAGTCCCCATGCTCTGGTAGGCGTCGATCAGCAGCAGCGCGCCGCGCTCGTGCGCGAGCTCCGCCAGCGCACTCGGGTTGGTCTTGTAGCCATTCTTGTAGCAGACATGGGTGGTCGCCACGAGGGCAGTCTCGCCATCGACCGCCGCCTCGAAGGAGGTGAGCGGCAGCCGGCGCCCCTCGGCTTTGGCGAAGCTGACCTTCGCGCCTCGCCGCTCCTGCGCCATCCAGATGTGGCCCATTGTCGGGAAGTCGAAATCGGTCGTCACCACGCCGCGTCGGTCCCGGTAGTCCATGGCGCTCGCCAGTGAGTTGAGCGCGGTCGACACCGAGAAGGTCACGGCCACCTCCGACGGCCGGGCATGGATCAGCCGGGCGAACTGTGCTCGCAGCTTTTCCATCTCGGAAACCCAGATCTCCCACGGGTTGCCGTGCGTGTGCCATGACTCCATGAACGCCTGCAGCGCCGCCTCGACCGGGCGCGACAGGGCGCCCTGCGAGCAGCTGCTCAGGTAAATCTTCTGATCGAAGATGGGGAACTGGCGACGGAACGCCGCGACCTCCTCGGCCTGCGGCGAGCTTGTCGGCACTCTGGCATTCTAGTGACGTGCGCGAATTCGTCTCGCAGAAGTCCACGCGGTTCGGAGAATCGGTGATCCGGGAAATGACCAGGCTGTGCGTGGCTCAGCACGGCGCCGATTGCGTCAATCTCGCCCAGGGTTTTCCAGACTTCGCCGCCCCGGCGGCACTGAAAGAAGCAGCGATCGACGCCATCCGCGACGACTTCAATCAATACGCGACGACCTGGGGCGCCAAGGCGATGCGCGATGCGATCGCCTTGAAGACCCGGCACTTTCGCTCGGTCGCGGTCGATCCGGAGACCGAGATCACGGTCTGCTGCGGCGTGACCGAGGCGATGCTGTCCACCATCCTCGCTCTCGTCGACCCGGGAGACGAGGTCATCATCTTCGAGCCCTTCTATGAGAATTACGGCCCCGATTGCATCCTCGCCGGCGCCACTCCGGTGGTCGTGCCGCTGACCCCGCCGGACTGGCACTTCGACCAGGACCAATTGCGGACGGCGTTCACGGCGCGGACCCGCGCGATCGTGATCAACACTCCGCACAACCCCACCGGCAAGGTCTACACGCGCCAGGAGCTCGCATTCATCGCCGATCTCTGCCGGGAGTTCGACGTGCTCGCGATCACCGACGAGATCTACGAGCACCTGGTCTACCGCGGCGAGCACATCAGCATCGCGACGCTGGACGGCATGCGCGACCGGACGGTCACGATCAGCGGATTGTCCAAAACGTACAGCGTGACCGGCTGGCGGCTCGCCTATGCGATCGCACCACCGGCGATGACCAATGCCATCAGGAAGGTCCACGACTTCGTGACCGTGGGCGCGCCGCACCCGCTCCAGGTCGCGGCGGCGACGGCGCTGGCCTTCCCCGACCAGTACTACGTCGACCTGCTCAATGCCTACCGGGAGCGTCGGGACTTCACGCTCGAGATCCTCGACGGCTCCGGCTTCAAGAGCTATCCACCTGACGGTGCCTACTACGTGATGACCGATATCGGGGCCTTCAACGAAACGGACATTTCCCTCGCGCACCGGATGGTCCGTGAGATCGGGCTGGCGACGGTGCCCGGTAGCAGTTTTTACCTCGACCCGGCGCGGGGGCGCCAGCAGATCCGATTCTCCTTCCCCAAGAAGATGGAGACCCTCCGGCGTGCGGCGGAGCGGCTCAAGTCCCTTGAGGCGGCGACGCGCTGATGTTCCTCGCCTGCCCCAATCGCTGTGCGGGCGACCGGTTCGAGCTCTGGAATGCGTCCGTCTACGTCGACACCCGGGGCCGCTACCTCGACTACGCGGTGATCGACGCACCCCTCTACCGCTGTGCGGAGTGTGCCAGTCCCGCCGTCGACCTGGGCGAGGTGGCGGGCGAGATCGCCGAGCAGCGGGAGAGCCGTGAAAATCCACAGCGCGAGTACGCCTGCCCGAGCTGCGAGGCGCTCTTCAGCGCCCCAGCCGCGGAGACGCTGATCGTGTGTCCGAGCTGCGGGCAGACCTTCCCGGTCAGCGCGACCGACGAGAACTGATCGCCACACGCCGGGCGATCTCTGGAAGCACCTCGCCGGCCTTTCCATGAATCACGACCCGCGCCACCTCGTCGAGTGGGGTCGGTTCGGCGTTGACGATGCAGAGGTCCGCGCCACGCTGAAGAGCCAGGCGCGGAATTCCAGCGGCTGGGTACACCTGCATGGAGCTACCAATCACGAGCACGAGATCGGTCCGCCGCGCCACGTCACGCGCATGATCGAGCGCCTCCACCGGAAGCGGCTCCCCGAACAGGACCACCGTGGGCTTCAGGAATCGACCGCCACAGGAGGGACAGGGCGGTGGACAGCTCCGACGGTTGATCGAATCGACCTCGGCGCGGGGGAACCGCGCGTCGCAGTCGAGGCAGACCACGGCCATCGACGACCCGTGCAGCTCGATCACGTCACGGGTCCCCGCCTTCTGGTGTAGTCCGTCCGTGTTCTGCGTGATGATCGGGCCAAGCCGGCCATCACGCTGCAAGTCCGCCAGGGCGCGGTGGGCAGGGTTCGGTTCGGCATCCGCTCGTCGATGGTTCAGGCTGTAGGTCCAGTACTGGGCCGGATCACGCCGAAAGGTCTCGATGTGGGCCACGATGTACGGGTCGAACTTGGTCCAGAGCCCGCCCTCGCCCCGAAAATGCGGGATGCCGCTCTCCACCGAAACGCCCGCGCCGGTGAAGGCGATCGCCGAACTGGCGCGTTCCAGCAGATGCGCCGCCCGGTCGATCGCATCGGCCGCGACCATCACCGAAGTCCGGCGAAGAGGTCATCCTCCGGCACGGGCGCGTCGACACTCGAGCGCACCCGCTCATACGCCTCACGCGACCAGGCGTCGGGGCCGAGCACATGCCGAATCTTCATGAACCAGCTGTCCGGCGGGATCTGGGTCTTGTGCGCCTGCATCGCTCGAACCTTGATCTCGATGTACGGCCTGACGTCGAGCCAGGTGGTCACCCGGTCATCGTCGACCGCAAACGGCGGCGGCTCGCCGTCGTCGCCCCATCGGTTCTCGACCCCGGCCTTTCGCATCGCCTCGGCCATCTGCCTGCCGACGGACTTTGGAAAGGCGGTGTAGTAGAGCTTGCTCGGCCGGAACGGCTCCCCGCCGGGAAAGCGCTTGACGTCGCTGGCGTAGAAAAATGCCATGGCGGCGACCCGATGCGTCTTGATGTGGTCGGGATGCCCGTAGCCGCCGAACTCGTTTTCGGTCGCGATCACCTGCGGCCGTACCCGTCGGATCACCTGGATCAGCCGCCCGATGGCTTCCTCTTCGTCCGCTTGCCAGAAGGTCCCTGGTTCGCGGTTTCGTGGCAGCCCGGCCATCCCCGAGTCCTCGTAGTCGAGGAAGACGAGCTCCTTGACTCCCATGATCCTGCATGCCTCGCGCAGCTCCGCCTCGCGGATGCTCGCCAGCCGGGGAGCCGCCTCGATCGGATCGAGATCCTTGTCGAGGATCTCGCCGACCTCGCCTCGCGTCGCCGTCACGAGCGTCGTCTGAACTCCTTCGGCACTGTAGCGGGCGAGCGTGCCACCCATCGTGATGGCTTCGTCATCCGGATGCGGTTTGACCGCCAGAAGGCTGAGGGGGCCGCCGCTCATTTCCGCTTTCGGGCCCTGACTTCCTCGATCAATTGCGGAATGACCTTGTGCACATCGCCAATGATGCCAAGGTCAGCCAGCTTGAAGATGGGCGCCTCGGGGTCCTTGTTGATCGCGATGATCGTCCTGGCGCCCTTCATGCCGACGGTGTGCTGCATCGCGCCCGAGATCCCCACCGCGATGTAGACGGTCGGCTTGACGGTCTTGCCGGTCTGCCCGATCTGCATCGCGTAGGGCTTCCATCCCGCGTCGACCACGGCGCGGCTCGCGCCCACTGCCGCGCCGAGCTCGGCCGCCAGCTCGTCGAGCATCGCGAAGTGTTCCGGCGCCCCGAGCCCTCGACCGCCACTGACGATCACCGGGGCATCCTCCAGACGCGGACCGGCTGCCTGCTCTTTTAAGCGGCGGAGAATCCGCGCCGCGGGTTTCGCCGTGTCGACCGGGTCCTTCAAGGTCTGCACCTCCGCGCCTCCGCCGGTCGCGCGTTCGACCGTGAATGCCTTGGGCCGGACGAGCACCAGGACGGGCGGCGCGGCTTTCGCGACCGTCGTCACCAGCAGGCTGCCGCCGAAGACCGGGGCAATCACCGCCAACGCGCCATCCGTGCGCTCGAGCCCGGTGGCGTTCGCGATCAGGGCGGCGCCGAGCTTCGCACTCAGGCGGGACGCGATATCTCGCCCGTCGTACGTCATCCCGAAAAGGACCGCCTCCGGATTGTGTTTGGCGATCAAGGCCGCCAAAAGATCAACCGTTGGGGACGCCAGGACGTCTCGAAAGGCGGGATCCTCGTGAACATAGACCTTTTTTGCCCCGTGCGCGCCCAGAACCTCGGCCGCCTTCGACGCGCCTGGACCGACGGCAATCGCCTCGACGTCGCCCAGGTCGCGGGCCTTCGTCAGCAGCTCGAGCACGACGGAGCGAGGAACGCCGTCGACCGTCTCCGCGTACACCCAGATCATGCGGGAACCCCGCAACCCCGACCGATCATCAGATGACCTTCAATTCGGCGAGATAGTCCGCCACCCGTTTGGCGCCCTCGCCCTTGTCCTCGATCACCTGGCCCGCCTTGCGGGCTTCGGCCGGCGTCACCTGCACGACCTCCTGGGTCAGCGCGCCCTTGCCAGCCTGACCCGTTAGGCCCAGGTCTTCGATCGAGACCTGCTTGACCTCTTTGTTCTTGGCTTGCATGATCCCGCGCAGCGACGGATAGCGCGCCTCGTTGATGCCACCCGTGACCGTGACGACCGCCGGCAGGGACGACTCCACCACGTCATAACCGTCGTCCGTCTGCCGGTCGATCACGATCTTTCCTTCAGTGACCTCGATCTTTTTCGCGAAGCTCACCAGGGGCATCGAGAGCAGCTCGGCGAGCTGGCCGGGCACGGCGCCCGAGTACCCATCGGTACTTTCCGTTCCGCAAAGGATCAGGTCGTAGGACTGGCCCTTGATCGCCCCGGCAAGCGCCCGGGCGGTGCTGAGCGCATCCGAGTTCTCCAGCGCCGGATCCGTGATCAGGATGCCTTTGGTGCCGCCCATCGAGAGCGCCTTTCGAATCGCGTCGAGGGCTTTCGGCGGACCCATCGAGATCACCGTGACTTCACCGCCGGCTTGCTCGACGATCTGAAGGCCGGCCTCGACGGCATGCTCATCGCCCGGATCGAGCACCAGGTCGACGCCCTCGCGGACGAGACGGTGGGTCGCCGGATCGAGCTTGCCGGGGACGTTTTGGTCCGGGATCTGTTTGACGCAGACGAGGATGTTCATCGGAGGCCGCCTCCATTATGCGCAATGGATTTTGGCGGCCTCCGCCGCACGATCCTTTATCGGCTGAAGCGCGAGCCGCCGAAACGCCGGTAGAGGGGGCGATAGAGCAGCCGACCGCGCCAGGTCCGACCCAGCAGGTGATCGACGTCGCGACGCCGGATCGCCTGGAGCAACTGCAAGACCTTCTTGAGCCGGTAGAGCCGCCATGCGAACAGAATCACTTTTGTCCTCCCTGGCCGGCCGCTCGCTGGCGCCGACCATTGCGTTTTTACCCGGGGCAACGGTCTGGTAATCCAATCGAACAAATGTTCTATGCTGTTGGGATGCCCCGGACCGAGTATTTCGAGATCGTCGCGAAGTCGGCCTTGAACCGGGTGCAGCACATGGGGTTCGACTGGTCGCTCAACCCTTACCAGGGATGCTTCCACAGCTGCGTCTATTGCTTTGCCCGCGCCCACGCCAAGCTCGCGGATCGCGATCCGGGTGAGGGGTTCTCCTCCCGCATCGGCATCAAGGTCAACGTCGCCGACCTGCTCCGCCGGGAGCTCGGCAGCCCGCGCTGGAAGCGGGAAAAGGTCGCCTTCGGGACGGCGACCGATCCTTATCAGCCGATCGAAGGCTCAACCTGCTTGACTCGCCATTGCCTCGAGGCGCTCCGCGACTTCCGGACGCCGGTCGGGCTGATCACGAAGGGCACCATGGTGATCCGCGACATCGATGTCCTGGTCGAGCTCGCCCAGCGTGCCAGCACGACCGTCTGCTTCAGTGTCCCGACCATCGACGACTCGGTCTGGGCGAAAACCGAACCGGGCACCCCGCCGCCCCGCAAGCGGCTCCGGGTGATGAAGGCCCTGGTCGACGCCGGGATCGAGGCGGGTGTCGGGATGGCGCCCATCCTGCCGGGGTTGAGCGATTCGCCGGCCCAGCTCGAGGCGACGGTAGCGGCGGCCGCGGATGCGGGCGCGTGTTTTGTCTGGGCGAATATCGTCTACCTCAAGCCGGGCACCAAGGAGCACTTCCTGGAGTTCCTGCAGCGGGAATATCCACACCTGGTCCCGCGCTACCGGGAGCTCTACCCAGGCGCGTACGCGCCGGCCGCGGCGAAGGCTCCGGTGGCGGATGCGGTCGCTCGGCTGAAGCGGCGCTACCAGGTGGTGGACCGCCGCCGGTTCAAGGCGCAACCCCCACCGCCACCGGTTCAGCTCGGGCTACTCGGCTAGACCCGTATTTGACAGGGCCGCGCCAGTGTTCTACCGTAGCCGCGAGTGCTCCGCTGGCTGACCCGGCTGTTCAAGCAACAGGTCGAGGCTGAGGCCGCCCCAGGGATCGCACCAGCGCCGGACGCGCCACCTGAGGCGAACTCTCCCTCCACCGCGAGCGAAGCCGCCGTCGCCGTGGCGGTTGCCGAAGCCCCGCCCGTCGAGATCGGCGTGGTCGAGGTCCCGGTTCGGGAACCGGAGCCGAAGGAAACCTGCCCGACCTGCGGCCGCACGAGCGTCTTCGCCGGTCCACCCGGCCAGCGGTTCTGCACGTACTGCGCCCTCCGCGACGAACTCTTCGAGAGCCGCGCCGCCGCCCAGGAATAGCCCGGCTTGATCGGTTGATCAGCCACCCGATCCTCTGGGAAAGCGGCGTTTACCTGCCCGAGCAGCGCCTCTGGCTGGATCCCAGGCGACCGAAGCCTCGGGCGGTCATCAGCCACGCGCACAGCGACCACGTGGCGGCGCACCCCATCGCCTTCGCGACTCCGGCCACGAGGCGCCTCGTCACCCATCGCGCCCGTCTCACCGTGCCGGCGATCGAGCCCATCGCCTATGGGCAAACCCGGGATCTCGATACCTGCCGGCTGACCTTCTACCCGGCCGGCCACGTGCTGGGCTCGGCCCAGACCCTGGTGGAAACCGATTTCGGCCGCGTCCTTTACACCGGAGATCTCAAGACTCGCGCCGGCTTCACGAGCGACGCGGCCACGGCGATCCCCGCTGACGTGCTCGTGATCGAAAGCACCTTTGGCAAGCCGCACTACCGTTTTCCGGATACAGCCGAGGTCCTGGCATCCGTCGTTGCCTGGTGTCGTTCAACGCTCGATGCCGGTGCTACCCCGGTCTTGCTGGGCTACTCGCTGGGCAAAGGGCAGGAAATCCTCTCGGCGCTCACGCTCGGAGGCTTCGACCTGATGCTGCACCCGAGCCTTTTTTCGGTGACCGACGTCTACCGCGAACTGGGTTGCGCCTTTCCGTCGTACCGGCAGCTCGGCGAGGTTGTCGCGGGGCGAACGGTGATCGTCGCACCACCGTCAGTGGGTCGTCACTGGCTTCCGCACGCTGGAGGACCGTTCAAAACCGCCGCACTCACCGGTTGGGCAATGGATCGGAGCCTCAAAACGCGCCTCGATGTCGATGCGGTGTTTCCCCTGTCAGACCACGCCGACTTCGAAGAACTGTGCCGCTATGCCGAACAGGTGGGCGCCGCGATGACCTACACGGTCCTGGGATTTGACGAAGAGCTCGCGATGCATTTGCGGCGCCGCGGAATCCGGGCCAAGGCCCTGGGCGGGGTCGATCAACTCCGACTTTTCTGACCGGACCCCGGCGATCTGCAAGATCGTTTTGGACTGGTCGTTATCTCGTAGAGCACACCACGCGATGTGTGCAAAGCGGTTTGCCGCTCACGCGATAAGGAGGTGACGCATGGCAACCACGAAGAAGGCCGTTAAGAAGGCCAAGAAGGCGACCCGGAAGAGCCGCTAAACGGCAAATGGAGAGGGGGCGAAAGCCCCTTCTCCATTTTTTACGGGGCTCCGGTCGTGATCCCGCGAATCGTCAGGCCGACCATGAAGAGACCCACGAGCCCATAGACGAGCGGCTCGCGGCGTGGCTCGCGACCGGAGGTATAGCTGGCGCCGATCGGCAGCGCGATCACCAGCAGCACCCCATAGAGAAGGTGCAGCCCGTCGTGGGGACGCTTCGTCCCGGCTGTATAGAGGATGGCGCCGAGCAGCCCCTGGGCAAGGAAGAGGATTTCGGTCATGACCAGGGTCGAACGGTAGCCGCTGGTGGCAGGCCGCTTCCGAAAGAACGTGAACAGGCCCCAGATACCGATGATGAGGGTCAGCAGGAGGCCGGCAAGTGCCAGTCGCTGGTGCACCAGGGTCAGGACGTTCACGAGGCGAGCGCCGAAAGGTCGATCGCCGCAATTGCCGCAATCGCCGCGTCTAGCGTCTCGAGCGTGTTCTTGAAGCTGAGAACCCGACGCCCCTCGGTGGCGTCGAACCAGCGAGCGTCCTCGACCTCGGAAAGCTGCGGTCGAAAGGGCGCATCCCCGCTGAAGCTCACCAGAAAGTTGTGCACGGTTTTGCGGATCAGTTCACCTTGCCAGCGAAAGGCGTATTCGACGGAATTCAGGGGCTGCGCGATCCGGAGCGCCTCCCGTGGCAGGCCGGTCTCCTCGGAGATCTCCCTCAGGGCTGTGGCCGCCGGGGTTTCTCCCTCCTCAATCGACCCTTTCGGAAAGGACCAGCGGCCGTTTGCCTTGATGAGAACGAACCGAGGACCGTCGGCCATGATCTGGAAGACAACCCCACCCGCGGACACCTCGCGCCGGGCGCGACCTGAGTGGCCTGACCGTGGCATCCTCCCCATTATGCGGGCACCGTTCGAAGCGCAGCGCGGCCGTCACAATGTCCATGTGCCTTCGCCAATGAATCGCCGTACCGGGCAGCGCCTGCTGGTTGTGATGCCGCATCCCGACGATGAATGCTTCGCCTCCGCCTGCACCATCGCTCGATACGCGGCCGAGGGCGCAACCGTGTCGCTGGTGACCCTGACGCGCGGAGGCGCGGGACTCTGGAGCGGACGGGGCGCCGGCGATCTGCGCCGGCTGACGGACGTTCGGGAGTTGGAGCTCCGCCAGGCCGCGGTCGCGCTCGGGGTCACCTTCCTGGAGGTCTTCGACTATCCGGATGGCGCGCTCGAAAAGGTCGAGGAGGTGGAAGCGACCCACGACCGGTGCCTGGGCGACATCGTCCGTTGCCTGCGAACCTATCGCCCGCAGGTGGTCGTGACCTTCGGCCCGGAGGGCGTCTACGGCCACCCCGATCACAAAGTGGTCAGCCGGCTCGTCGTGCAGGCCTGCACCAGGGCGGGCGAGCCGACCTCGTTCGAACTCGAAGCAACCGCGCTCGGCCTGACGCCCTGGTACCCGACCAAGCTCTACTTTCAATCGGCGACCCCGGCGGCGGTCAGGGCCCTCAAGTTGCCCGAGCCAGCCCGCATCACGACGCGCATCCGGACCGACGGGTTCGAGGACGCCCGGATCAAGGCGTTCACAGCTCACGCCACCCAGGCACAGGAGTGGGAGCCCCTTCGAACCCTGATCGAGGGGTTGGCCGGCGAGGAGGTCTTTTCACTGGTCGGCGCCCCCGAGGGCCTCTCGGAGGACGACCTCTTCGCCGACCTGGCGCTCGAGGCAAGCGCCGGCTAGACGAGCGCGGCGCCCTCCGGGCCCGCACTGGATGAAGCCCACCGAGCCTCCATCGCGTCCCCGTCGGGGGCCTCCCACCTGATGCCGCTCACCGCGGCAAGAGCAGCGAGCAGAAGCAACGGCGGCAGCAGGATGAGCAGAGCGAGCTGCAGACTGTGCACGGCGTCGGACAGCTTCCCGATCGCCAAGGGCGAGTACGAGTCACCCAGGAGGTGCTCGATCAACAAGGAGAGCGTGACGGCGCTCGCACGCACGGTGGGAAGCACCACATTTTGCTTGATCGCGGTAAAGGGCCCGCTGTACAGGTAGAGGGCGATCACGCCCAGGAGGAACAGCGGGGTGAAGACCGGAAGGCTGGGTGCGAGCAGCGCCAGGGTCACGAAGATCGCGCCCAGGGCGAAGCCGGCGGCCCCGACAGGCAGGTTTGCCACGACGCCACGGCGTCGGGACCAGCGGTCGGCAAGCATCCCACCGCTGAGGGTCCCGATCAGGCCGCCCAGCACGAGGACACCCCCGGCGAGCGTGCCGGCCCCCGCCGTGCCAAGGCCGAAGCGGCGATGAAGGTATTCGGGGAGCCAGAAGGCGGCTCCACCCAGCACGAAGAAGAGGAGCGTCTCGGCCGCGATCGTCGCGCGCAGGCTCGGAATCGATAGCAGGCCGAAGAAGCGTCGCAGGGTGACCCGCTCGGCCGGGCCGGTCGTCCCACCGCGTTCCTCTGCCGCCCCGCGCAGCGGTTCTCGGATACGAAAGGCGAGGAAAGCGAAGATCAGGCCCGGGAGCGCCGTGAAGAAGAATGCCGCGCGCCAGCCGAACCGGCTGGCGATGATGCCGCCGCCGGCAAAACCGGTCGCGATCCCGACCGCGGTGCCGGCACCCCAGATCGACATCGCCCGTCCGCGCTCGGCTTTTCGGAAATAGTCTCCCAGCAGCGAGGTGCCCGCGGGGTAGTAGCTTGCCTCGCCAATGCCGAGGAGCGCCCGGGCGACAAAAAGCTGCGCGTAGCTGCGAGCCAGGCCCGAAAAGAGCGTCGCCAGGCTCCAGATGGTGACGCCGACCGCGACCACGGTCCGCCGAACCCCCCGGTCGGCCCAGAGACCAAAGGGCAGCGCGGCCACCGCATACACGAGCAGGAATGCCGTTCCGAGGCCGCCGATCGCGGCATCGCTGAGGTGGAACTCGTCCTGGATCCGGCTGGCGACGACCGGAAGGATGTAGCGGTCCAGGTAATTGAGGAAGTTGATCCCGACCATGACGCCCAGCACGTAGCGGGCGTAGCCGGGCTGCATGCGAGCATTATCCGGAATCGGTCGATTCGTTTCGGCGCCGGGGCGACGCGGCCGCTAGGGTGGACGCGTGGCGGTCGTCATGCACTGGTTCCGGCGAGATCTCCGGCTGGTCGACAACGTGGCGCTCAACGCCGCCACCGCTGCCGGCGAGGTCCTCCCCGTGTTCGTGATCGATCCCGAGATCCTTCAGCGGCCGGACACCGGCGTGCCGCGCCTCGCGTTTCTTTATGCCGGGCTGAAAGCGCTCGACGGTGAACTCCGCGAGCACGGCTCTCGCTTGCTGCTGTCGACCGGCGAGCCCGCGGCCGTCCTGCGGGAGCTGGCGCGGCGGCATCACGTGGCCGCACTCTTCTTCAACCGTGACTACGAGCCGTACGCCAGCCGCCGGGACGCGCGGGTGACCGCCGCCCTTACCGCCGAAGGTTTCGCCGTGCACCAGTATCGAGACGACGTGATCGCCGAGCTCGGCGACCTCCCCGGGCCCCGCCCATTTCGCGTTTTCACGCCCTTCTACCGAGCCTGGCTGACTGGCCAGGTGCCAGCGCCGGCCGCGCCCGCGCACCGGGGACAATTCGTGGCACCAGGCCCGACCGAGGGCGAGCAGCTGCCCCGACCGGTCGTGAGGAGCGGCGCGCGGCTGCCGAGCACACCGGCTGCCGGTCATGCTGCTGGCCGCGGCGTCCTCGACCGATTCGCCCGGCAAGCGCTGGCAGCCTACTCGGAGGCCCGCGACCGCCTCGACCGTGCGACGACCTCGCGGGTCTCTGCCTTTCTTCGATTTGGGATGGTGTCGATTCGCGAGTGTCTCGCGGTCGCCGGCCGGCACCCGGGACTGGGGAGCGAGGCATGGATTCGGCAGCTTGCCTGGCGGGACTTCTACCGCCAACTGCTGGCGGCGATCCCGCGACTGGAGGGTGAACCGATGGACCCGCGAATGGCAAGCCTCGCATGGAACGACGATCCAGCCGCGTTCGCAGCCTGGCGCGATGGGCAGACGGGCTACCCCATCGTCGATGCAGGGATGCGCCAGCTCGCGTCGGAGGGCTGGCTGCCAAATCGGGCGCGGTTGATCGTCGCATCGTTCTTGACCAAGGACCTCGGCCTCAACTGGCAGCTCGGCGAGCGGGTATTCATGGAACGCTTGCTGGACGGCGACCTCGCCAGCAATAACGGCGGCTGGCAATGGGTCGCGGGGAGCGGCGCAGACCCCCAGCCCTTCTTTCGCGTCTTGAACCCGGTACTTCAGGGCCAGCGGTTTGATCCGACTGGCGACTACGTTCGCCGCTGGTGTCCGGAGCTGGCGGCCGTGCCGGTGACGCAGATCCACCAGCCCTGGACGATGCGCGCCTCCGACGAGCGGCGCTGGGGATGTCGCATCGGCCGCGACTACCCGCCACCCATCGTCGACCATCAGCAGGCCCGGCGGGCGACGCTCGCACGCTTCGCCGCCGTGCGCGCTACAACTGCAACTGGAGCAGGCGGGCCGCGTTCTCGCGCACGATCTTCACCTTCGCCTCGGGCTTAAGACCCAACGCGTCGAGCTCCTCCAGGACTCGCACCGGCTTTAGAAAAGGGTAGTCACTGCCGAAGAGGGTGCGGTCCTGCAGGCGTCCGCCGATTTCTCGGACCAGCTCCGGCGGGTAATAACGTGGCGACCAGCCGGAGAGCTCGATGTAGATGTTGGTCTTGTGCAGGGCCATCGCGATCAGCTCCAGGTGCCAGGGCCAGCCGAAGTGGGCGGCGATGATTGGCAGCTCCGGGTAGCGGGCCGCGACGCTATCGAGGTGGATCGGCCTGGCCGGGTCCAGCTTGATCCCCTGGCCGCCCGGCTGGCCGCCGCCGATCCCACTCGTGCCGGTGTGGAACAAGCAGGGGATGCCCAGCTCCGCCGCTTTCTGCCAGAGGGGGAAATGGCGCTCGTCACTCGGATAGAAATCCTGGAGGGAGGGGTGGAACTTCGCGCCGATGGCGCCCAGCTCGGTCACCGCCCGCTCCAGTTCGGGAATCGCGTCAGGTTTCCAGGGGTCCACGGAGGCGAAGAAAGCGAAACGGCGCGGATGACGCCTCACGATGGCGGCGACGACGTCGTTCGGCACGGGCGGCCGCCGGGTGGCGGTCTCCGCGTCCCAGGCGAGGAGGATGCCGAAGAGCTGCTCTTGCGCATACTCGACCGCCAGCTCGTCCACAGTGCGGACGTGCACCTCGCTACGGAAATAGCTGGCGGCACTCTCGCGATAGGGTCCCATGCTGCCTTCCAACCAGTCCGCCGTCGGCAGGTGGACGTGCAGGTCGACGGCGCGGATCAAGGCGCTAGGAGGCCAGGTCCCGGGCCTGCAGGATCGCGATCGCGTCTCCAACCGCAATCCGGCCGCCGGTGATGACGCGGCTGTTCATGCCACGTCTACCCTCGAGCTCTCCCTTCAGGCCGGCGCGAATCTCATCCATCCGAAAGCACGGATCACAGACCGAGGTGATCTCGAGCACGACGGCGGCCCCCAGTCCCAATCGCGTCCCGACCGAGAGTGCCATCACGTCGAGACCCTCGACGGTGACGTTTTCCTTGATCGTGCCGGGCGGGAGGTCCAGGCTGTCGAGCGCTTCCTTGTCCGCGAGCAGCACCTGCCGCTTGGACGCCGCGCTCGCGTGCTTGTCGCCATCGAGGCCGACCCCGGCGGTCAGCATGGCCCAGGGGACCGGCCGCATCGGCTCGCGGTGCCCCGGACACAATTGAATCGACGCGATGCGAGCCGGCATCGCTACAGATTACGAGATCGGCGGCGGTTGCTACGATCAAGCTGATGACCCCCACGGAAACGCGATCCGAGCGCGATTCGATGGGCGAGGTCGAGGTCCCGCACGGCGCCTACTACGGAGCCAGCACCGAGCGAGCTCGTCAGAACTTCCGCATCAGCGGCCTGCGCCTGCCCCGCCGGTTCATTCGCGCGCTGGCCCAGATCAAGGGCACGGCCGCTTTGGTCAACGTCGAGCTCGGACTGCTGGAGACCGCGGTGGCCAACCCGATTCAGCGCGCCGCCGAGGAGGTCGAGGAAGGGAAGTTCGACAAGGACTTCGTCGTCGATGTCTTCCAAACCGGCTCCGGCACGTCGACCAACACGAATGCGAACGAGGTGATCGCGAACCGCGCCAATGAGATCCTCGGCCAACCGCTCGGCTCGCGAACGCCGGTTCATCCGAACGACCACGTCAACAAATGCCAGTCGAGCAACGATGTCATCCCGTCGGCGACGCAGCTGGCGGCTCTTGTTGCCATCCACGAGGAGTTGTTGCCGGCTCTCGATGTCCTGCTGGCGACGCTTGCGCAGAAGGCCACCGAGTTCATGCCCGTGGTCAAGACCGGCCGGACCCACCTGCAAGACGCCACGCCGATCAGGCTCGGCCAGGAGTTCCAGGGCTATGCCGGCCAGGTGCAGCGCTCGATGCAACGAGTCCGCTGGGGCGCCGACGAGCTTGCCGAGCTGCCGCTCGGGGGCACGGCGGTCGGCACAGGCATCAACGCCCATCCCGACTTCGCCCAGCGCGTCTGCTCGCACCTGAGTCGCCGCACCGGCATCCTGGTACACGAGACCGACAACCACTTCCAGGCGCAGGCGACCCTCGATGCGGTGCTCTCAGCCGCGGGGACGCTGCGTACCACTGCGGTCAGCCTCTGGAAGATCGCCAACGACCTCCGCTGGTTCGCCTCGGGACCGCGTGCCGGTCTTGGGGAAATCACGCTCCCTGAGGTGCAACCAGGCAGCTCGATCATGCCGGGCAAGGTCAACCCGGTGATCATCGAGTCGCTGACGATGGTGGTGGCGAAGGTCCTCGGCAACGACCAGACGATCAGCGTGGCCGCCCAGGCGGGGAGCATCTTCGAGCTCAACCTGATGATGCCGGTGGCCGCTTTCTGCCTGCTCGAATCAATCGGTCTGCTGGCGGCCGCCTCGCAGAACCTCGCCAGCCGGTGTATCGCCGGCATCAGCGCCACCGACCGGGGACCGCGGATGGTTGAGGAGGGCCTGATGCTGGCAACGGCGCTCGCGCCGGCGATCGGGTACGATGCCGCGGCCCGCATTGCCAAAGAGGCCCTGGCCAGCGGACGGACGGTTCGAGCGGTGGCGCGGGAGCGGAGCGGACTCTCGCCGGCGGAGCTCGATCGCCTGCTCGATCCCAGGGCGATGACGGCACCTGGGGTCGGGACGAGTCAGGCCGGCGGCTAAGCCGGCGATTCCCGTCGCTCGCGCGCTGCTGGCGCGGGCGCGGTCCCAACGGCTTGCGGCCGGTGGTGCCGACGCGTCGAGGCCCGCGGACGTGCTCGACCTGGTCGCAGGCCTGCAGGCCCAGCTACTCCCGGCCACCTGGCTGGGCCTGCGCGCCCGACTCCCCGGCGTCCGCGCGGTCGACCTCGAGCGGGCCCTCACCGAGGAGCGGTCGATCGTCCGTTCCTGGCTGATGCGTGGCAGCTTGCACCTCGTGGCCGCCCATGACCTTCGCTGGATGCTGACCCTGCTTGGCCCCGGCTTCGCGCGCGCCGGCGCCGGGCGTCAGGCCCAACTCGGACTTGGCGAGGCCACCAGGGCATCCGGTGTCCGTGCCCTCCAGCGCATCCTCGCGGGCACCGGGCCGCTCACCAGGACAGAGCTGCTCGCCGGCCTCCGTCGCCGCGGGGTCCGGATCGATCCGAAGTCCCAGGCGCTCATTCATCTGATCAGGCTGGCCGCGCTCCAGGGGGTGCTCTGCGTCGGACCCAACCGGCCGGACGGGGAGACGACCTACGTCTTGCTCGACGACTGGCTACCGGCCGAACCGGCGATCTCGCGCGACGCCGCTCTGGCCGAGCTGGCCCGCCGCTACTTCAGCGCCTACGGCCCGGCGGGCGTCGAGGATCTGGCCGCCTGGTCCGGTCTGTCGATCGGCGAAGCGCGCCTGGCGACGGCAGGGGCTCGGGCTCCGCTGACCGAGGTGACCGTCGCCGGCCAACCCGCCCTGATGCCCACCGCGCGGCTGCCGCTCCCCGACGGGGAGCGCCGCCCGAACGTCCGGCTGTTGCCCGCGTTCGATACCTATCTGTTGGGGTACCGCCGGCGCGACCTCGCGGTGAGTCCTGTGCTGCAACGTCGCCTGCAGCGCGGCGGTGGATGGATTCATCCGGCCGTGATCGTCGATGGGCGCGTCATCGCCGCGTGGCAGCTTCATCGGGCCGGTTCGCAGGCACAGGTACGGCTCGACACCGCCGAGCCGCTCAGCAGGGCCGTCCGAACGGGGCTCATGGCCGAAGTCACCGACCTGGGACGCTACGTCGAACTACCAGTGGCAACCGCTGGCCTGCCGACTTGGACTGATTGACCGAGGAGCTCGAGACGACCGCCTAACTGTCCGCTTCGATCAATCCTTTGCGAATCGCGTACTTGACCAGCTCCGTGCGGTCGTGCATTCGCAGCTTCTTCATGATGTGATCCCGGTGCGTCTGGACGGTCTTGATGCTGAGAAACAAGCCGTCGGCGATCTGCCGGTTCGTCTTGCCTTCGGCGACCAGGCGAAGGACCTCGCGCTCCCGATCGCTCAGCGGCTCAAACGTCTCCCGCTCCGGCGCCCGCTGCAAGTAATCGGAAACCAACAGCCTCGCGACCGACGGATAGAGGTAGGGCTCACCCTTGCTGGCCGCCTCGATCGCCGCGATCAGGTCTGAGGCCGCCGCCTTCTTCAGCACGTAGCCCACTGCGCCGGCCTTCAGGGTCTGAAAGAAGTATTCCTCGTTGTCATGGGCGGTCAGGATCAGGACCTGGGTCTGCGGGCACATGCGCCGGATCTCGCGCGTCACCTCGATTCCGGACATCCCCGGCATCGCCACATCGACCACCGCCACGTCGGGACAATTGGCTCGCGCGAGGCGGATCGCCTCGCGGCCATCGGTCGCCTCGGCCATGACCTGGATGTCGCTCTGCCCGTCGATCACGGCGCGAATGCCGGCGCGGACGAGGTTGTGGTCTTCGACCAGCATGACGCGGATCGGTCGCCGCTCAACCTGCATGATGTCCCTCCAGGGGTAACTCTGCCACGACCTCGGTCCCGCGGGAGGGTGCCGAGTGGACCTCGAGCGTGCCCCGCAACAGGGTGGCGCGCTCCCGCATGCCGAACAGACCCAGCCCGGCCCGCCCTCGCTGCTCGGTGTCCGGGACGCTCGAGGGGTCGAACCCGATGCCGTCGTCGCGGACCCGCAAGCGGACGCCGCTTCCGTCGAGGCTCTGGAGGTCGATGTCGATTCGGGAGGCTCGCGCGTACTTGTTGGCGTTCGTCAGCGCCTCCTGGGCGATTCGGTAGAGCGCGGTCTCGATCGGCGCCGGCAACCGATCCTTGAGGCCGTCGACGTGCAGGAGGACCTGCGAACCCGAGCGCTGGCGTGCCAGCGTGCGGAGCGCCGGCACGAGGCCAAGGTCGTCGAGCACCGACGGCCGCAGGTCCTGCGACATGCGGTGGACCTCTTCCAGCGTTTCCTCCAGCGTGCGCTTGACGGCCTCCAGCCGCTCGCGGACGCCCGGATCCGTGGTCCGCTCCAGCAGCAGGTCGAGGCTGATGATCTCGTGCGTCAACGCCTGGCCGGTCTGGTCGTGGAGCTCTCTGGCGACTCGTTCACGCTCTCGCTCCTGCGCCTGCAGCACCCGCTCGGCGCTCAGGTGACGTTCGTGTTCGAGCCGGTCCAGCATCGAGTTGAAGACGGTGGCGATTCGCCGCACGTCGGGGTCCGCGTAGCTCGAATGTACGCGCGGCTCATGCACGTCGGGCCGGACCGCGACCATCATGGACTCCAGTTCTCGAAGCGGCCGAAACGCCAACCGAAGGATCAGGAAGTTGACCACCAGGATGGCGATGAGGCCGATCGCCAGCAGGATGAGCAGGAACGGCAGTCGCGACCGGCCGGAGAAATTGAGGGCGATCAGTGGGCCGCTGAGCGCACCGACCGCGATGATCGCGCTATTTGCCACCGCGACTTTCTGAAACGTTGTCAGGTTCCGGTGCCAGGAGCGGGGGTCGAGAGAGCCTCTCACAATTCATTGTAGGCACGGATGAATTGGCGTCCGGCGGCTGATTTTCGAATCAGTCGATGCCGCCTTCCATTCAGGTGGTCGCCTGATGCCCGCAGCCCCCTGGCGGCACGCAGACTGGGTAGAGATAGCAATGACCGAGATGAAAAACGTGACGCGACGAGCATTCATGGATCGGGCGGCGAAGGCCGTCGGGCTCGCCATCGCCGCGATCATCGGTCTGCCGGCAATCGGGTTGGGCATCGCCTCGGCGACGGGCGGCACGATGAAGACGCTGGTCAAGGTCGGACGGGTCGCGCAGCTCGGTCGAGAGCCGGTCGCGGTGCCAATCAGCTACGTGGCACGCGACGCCTGGCGGCAGAGCCGGCAACAGGGCGTGGTCTACCTCCGGCAGGCGAAGGGGCAGCCGATCGAGGCGCTCAGCGCGCGCTGCACCCATCTCGGTTGCACCGTCCACTGGGTCCCCGGCGAAACGCGGTTCAAGTGTCCGTGCCATGGGAGTCAGTTCGCCGCAGACGGCACCGTGCTGCATGGGCCGGCAGAGCGACCACTTAATCGGCTTCCGGTTCAGCAGCGGGGCGAAGACGTCTTCGTCGAGCTATGAGAGCCCGGCTGGCTCGCTACGTTGATGAGCGGACGGGCCTCGGTCCGGTGCTGCGCTACGTCCTGGATCGCCGCATCCCTTCCGGCATCTCATGGCTGCATACGTTCGGCAGCGCCAGCCTCACGCTGTTCATCCTGATGGTGGTCACGGGCATGTTCCTCGCCCTCAACTACGCGCCGTCGATCTCGGACGCTCACGCCAGCACCGCCTACATCCAGCACCAGGTCCCGCTCGGCGGCTTCGTCCTCGGCCTCCATTACTGGGGAGCGAGTGCCATGGTCGTCCTGGTCGTCGTTCACCTGCTTCGCGTCTTCTTCATGGGCGCCTACAAGTTCCCGCGCGAGCTGAACTGGATGATCGGCGTGGTCATTTTCGGCTTGGTCCTGGTCTTCGCGTTCACCGGCTACCTCCTGCCCTGGGACAACACGGCGTTCTTCGCCACCCAGGTCGGCGTCAACATCGTCGCCTCGGTTCCCCTACTGGGCAACGCCCTGGCGGCGCTGCTTCGCGGCGGTGCAGACATCGGCGCGGCCACCCTGACGCACTTCTATGCCATCCACGTCCTCTTTCTCCCCGCGATCGTGACGGCGCTGATCGCCGGACACCTTTTTCTCGTCCTCCGAAACGGGATTGCCCCGCCACCCCGACGAGCCGCTGCCAGACGGCCCGGGCGGCCGGCGGTGCTGGGCGACGGCCCCGGCGCCATGCGCGCCTCGAAGGTCGCACTGACCGAGCCCGACCCCGCGCCGGTCCAGATGGGCGACAGCTTTTACCCGCGCCATGTCCTGATGGATGCGATCACATCCCTGCTGGTCCTCCTGGTCGTGGTCGGCCTCGCACTGCTCTTCGCGGTCCCGGACAGCGGCAATGCCAATCCCGGCAACGCGAGCTTCATCCCGCGACCGGCGTGGTACTTCCTTGCGCCATTCCAGCTCCTGAAGTATGTTCCCGGGCCGCTGGAAGCGCTCGCGACCGCGGTGCTTCCTCTGGTCGCCGGTGGTGCCCTCTTCTTGCTTCCTCTCCTCGATCGCCGCCGTGGCCGGCATCTATTCGATCGCCCGGCCGTGACGTTGATCGGGATCGCCAGCGTGATCGGAATCGTGACGCTGACCCTGATCGGGGCGTACGCGCACTAGACCCCTCCCCTCCTATCGCGGGCCACTTCCCCGGTGGCCCGCATTCCCTTCTGGACGGGCTACGAAGCGTGGCCGCTGCGACAATAGACCGGATGGCATCGGCGAGTTTCGATTACGCGACCGTGTCAAAGGTCACGGCGGGCGCCGTCGGCGAGCCCGGGCAGCGCGCCTTCTTTCTGCAATTGCGCGCCGGCAGCGCGGTGATCAGCCTGGCCATCGAAAAGGAGCAGCTTCGAGTACTCGCCGCGCGGTTGGAGGAAGTGTTCGCCAGCGTCGCCCTGGCGCCGGCCGGCCCGATGCCTGACATGACGCTGGACGAGCCGGTCCGCCCGGCCTGGCGCGTGGGCCTGATCACGCTCGCCTACGACGAGGCGCGTAACGAGTTCGAGATTTCCCTGGTCGAACTGGTCGAGGAAGGTGAGGATCCTGCCACCGGCCATTTCCAGGCAACCGTCAGCCAGATGCAGGCGCTGGCCAGGCACACCTCCGAGTTGATCGCAGCCGGCCGGCCGCCTTGCCCGATGTGCGGCGGCCCGATCGATCACGACGGCGGTGTATGTCCACGGTTGAACGGGCACCACTAACCGAGCCATGCCCGAGGCCGCCGCGTCCCTCGAAGGCGAGCGCCATCCTCAGCTGCTGCGCGAGGGGCAGATCAAGCCTCGCGGCCTGATGCCGGACTGTTCCAACTACACGTACCTGGCCGAGGTCCGGGGCAAGTCGGGCGGCGAGACGCTGGCCGTGTACAAGCCGGCCCGGGGAGAGAGTCCGCTGGACGACTTCCCCGACGGCACGCTCGGGAAGCGCGAGGTGGCAGCCCACCTCGTCAGCGCAGCCCTTGGCTGGCAGATCGTTCCGCTCACGATTTATCGAGCCAACGGGCCGCTGGGGCCCGGGTCGCTTCAGCAGTTCATCGTCGCCGACCCGGCCGAGCATTACTTCACGTTGATGCCGCAGCGCGCCGACGACTTCCGAACCATGGCCGCCTTCGACCTCATCGTCAACAACGCGGACCGCAAGAGTGGTCACTGCCTCCTGGACGGAGCCGGCCACATCTGGGGCGTCGACAACGGCTTGACCTTTCATCCATTGCCCAAACTCCGGACCGTGATCTGGGAGTTTGCCGGCGAGGAAGTCCCCGCCCGGCTCCGGTCCGATGCCGCACGGCTGGTGTCCGAGTTGCTCGCCGGCGAGCATTGGGTCAAGGGCCTCCAGCAGCTGATCGCCCCCGCCGAGCTTCGCGCGCTCATCCTGCGCGCCAGGCGGCTGGCCGACCAGGGACGCTACCCTGAGCCGCTCTCGCGCTGGGCCTATCCCTGGCCGCTGATCTAGCGGACTGAGACCGGCATGCGCTCGCGAGCGGGCTCGCTCGGCAGTCGCTCACCGAGGCGCGCAAACCAGGCGGGTGCCGGCGCCGGAACGTCGGGGCCGGTCCTGCGGTCAGTACCGTCATCGGGCGGGTCCGCGTCCGGCGTGAGGAGACGCCAGAGGATGACGAAGGTGCCGGTTACCAGCGCACACTTCGCGGTGGCGAAGAGGAGGAGTCCCGCGAACTGCTGATCCTCGATCGACCCGTAGGCCGAGTAGAAGAGATGATGCGAAAACGCGAGCGTGATGCCGGGGATCGTCGGTGGCACACTGGCCACCATCAGGTAGCCGACCTTGGCGATCGGGCTGAGACCGCCGCGATCGGTTCCGGGCCTGAGAATCGGCAGCCAGAAAAGGAACGCCCCGAGGATGAAGACCGCCTGGACGGCGGCGTGAACCAGCTGATACCGGCCAACCAGGTTCACGAGCGCTGGGAGCTGGGCGGCGAAAAGGACGGCATTGAGCGCGAGGATCCCGATCAGCGGCTGCCAACGGAAGGCGAGATGGCGGCCAAGCAAGGGGCTTGCGCCGTAGGTGATCAGCGGAGCCACCGCCGCAAGCAGCAGCATCTCCTGGAGAACGTGCAAGAAGAGTCGCTCATCGGCGACCGCGATCACCGGCGGAAGAAAGCTGAGCGCTCCGAGCCCCAGCCCAAGCGCCAGCGCGACCCGACGACGGTGAGCCATGAGGCTATTTTGCGCCAGCGGCGTACCGGGCGTAGATCTTGTCGATGAAGGTGGCGCACTGGTCGGCGAGCGGGGCGCTGACAAGCTGGAGCAGGTTCTCGGCGTTCTCCTCGCCACTGTGCGAGAGGTTGTAACTGCCGGTAAAGACCGTGTCATCCACCACCGTGATCTTGGCGTGCATATAGTCGTGGACGGTGCCCGGACCGTAGGGCGTCGTGACCTTGGAGGCGAAGGGGAGCGCCGAGACGACCGTCGTGAACGCCGGGGCCTTCCAGCCGGCATGCTGATCGACGGTCCATTGGGCGATGACCTCCCGCATCTGAGTCCGGTCGTAGACTCCTTTGAAATCGACGTGTGGCCGGCCGGCGAGCTCCGCCAGCGTCCCGAGGATCGGGCCCGCCGTGATCACCGGCGAGCAGAGGCGAATGCGCCGCGTGGCGTGCGCCAGCCGCTCCGCGATCGTGTGCACCATCCGTGGCCCGCGCCCGGGCGAGAAGAAGACCTGGGCCGGCACACCGTCCGGGCGGTTGGGCACCCGCGTCGCCGGCAGGTCGTACTTGCCCGAGCTGTCGACGCGGCCCGTCGTCCAGAGCTCCGTGAAGTTCCGCAAATACTGGGCAGCGAGCGGCCGCGACGGTAGCCGCAGCACGATATTCTCTTCGCGGGTCCACGAATCGTTGGTCCAGTTCATCGACCCGGTCCAGACCGTGGCATCGTCCGTCTCGGCATCCCGGACAACGTACTTGTGATGCATCAAGGCGGGGATCCCCGCCACCGCCCGCGTCGGGATTCCGAAGCTCTCGATCAGCGCCGTATCCGGCTCCGAGGGCGGGGGAACCGGGATCGGGTTCGGAAAGTCCGCGTTGTAAACCAACCGCATGGTCACATTGCGCCCAACGGCGGCGTGGATGGCCGCACGCAGCCTGTCCGCGGGGACGCCGGTGAGGTTGAGGTCGTAGATCGCGATGTCGAGGCCGTGCTGCGCGCCATCGATAAAGGTTGCAAGCTCATCCGCGACCTGCTCCGCCGGCTGCCCGCCATCCTCGAGAAAGGACAGCTCGAGCGCCGACAGCGTCACTGCGCGTCGCTCTTTTGTTGGCCCGAGCGGTCCTTTGCCTCGGCTTCCTCGAGCTTGTCATCGTGGAATCGCTGGACCACGTCAGCCGCATGCCCGATGTCGTCAGTCACGACCATCAGGTCGAGGTCGTCTCGTGAGATCTTACCCTCCGCCAGTACCCGCTCCCGGATCCAGCCCGTCAACCCCTGCCAGTACGCCGACGAGAACAGGATGACCGGAAAGTGGACGACCTTGCCGGTCTGGATCAGCGTCAGCGACTCGAAGAGCTCATCGAGGGTGCCGAATCCGCCGGGAAAGATGACGAACGCCTCCGCATACTTGACGAACATCGTCTTGCGGACAAAGAAGTAGCGGAACTCGATCCCGAGATCGATGTAGGCATTGAGACTCTGCTCGAACGGAAGCTCGATGTTGCAGCCGATCGAGAGACCGCCACCCTCCCGCGCCCCGCGGTTGGCGGCTTCCATGATTCCAGGCCCGCCACCGGTGATGATCGAAAATCCGCGGCGCGCCAGCTCGGCGGCAAGCGCTCGTGCCGCGCCGTACATCGGGTCCGCCTCCCGGACCCGCGCCGATCCAAACACGGTGACCGCCGGGCCGATCGCCGCCAGCGCATCGAACCCTTCGACGAACTCGGCCTGGATGCGCAGGACACGCCAGGGATCGGATTCGAGAAACTCTGGTGCGACGGTGCCGCGCTCGAGGAATTGCCGGTCCTCGGTCTGCTTGCCCGCGCCGCGCTTCAGGATCCGGCCGGCCCGACGCTGCTCGTCACCCTCCGTCATCGCCGGTTAACTCTAATCGAGCCGGAAGGCCGGGCAACCACGTAGTAGGTCGGGCTGGAGGTGAGCGACTCGTTCGCTTGTCCGAACATACGATGCAGCTCCATCCCCGCCGCCGAGAGCCACCCATCGACCTCTTCCGGCCAGACCAGGCTGATGTCGGCGATCTGGGTGTGGGTCAGGCCGGCGACGTCGTAGTCGATCTCGATGTGGGCGTCGTTTCCGTCGAAGTGCCGGACCCTGATGCCTGCGCCGCCTCCGGCTCGGAGCCAGTGCGGATTGGCGAGCTCGAACGCCAGCCGGCCGCCCGCTGCGACGTGGGCCGCGGCTCCGCGAAGCCGGGCGACGGTATAGAGGATGTTGGAGGGCACGATGACCAGGTCGAACCGGCGCCCAAGCTGCAGATCTTCGAGCCGAGACTGGATCAGCTCGGTCCGCGGTAACCGTGTGGTGAGATGGGCGAGCATCCGCGGGTGGGCGTCGACCCCGACCAGGGAAACGCCGGCCGCAGACAACGGCACCGCCAGCCGGCCGGCGCCGATCCCGAGATACAGCACCGGCGGGGCGGCGGCCCTGGCAAGCTCGAGCCAGGGCGAGAGATCGACGGCGTCGGGCAGCCGGGCGTAGAGGTCCGCGAATCCCGGATCGGGATCGACCGGGTCGTCCCGAACGATCGTCATGAGACGCGATGCCATAGGAGGACGTTGCCGCGGGTCGGAGCTACGCGACGGCCTCGTCAGCGATGTCGAGCGCTTTGTCGATGATGGCGAAGCCCTCCGCGAGTTCCTCCTCGTTGATGCAGAGCGGGGGGTTCGTCATGACAGTCTGCCAGCGCACGAAGGTATAGAGCCCATGGTCGCGCAGGTACTTGCCGACGGCCTTCATCGGCTCTGACGTTCCGTTGAAGGGCGCAAGCGGCTCCATCGTCTTCCGATCCTTGACCAGCTCGAGGATGCCGAACAGTCCGATCGACCGGGTCAGGCCAACGCTCGGGTGCTTCGCTTTTAGCGTCTCGTGGTGGCGGGCCATGACCTCGCCCATACGACGCGCGTTGCCGATCATGTCGTCTTCCTCGTAGGCCTGGATGGCGCCGAGCGCGGCGGCGCAGGCCAGCGGATGGCTGTTGTACGTCAGGCCGCCGTAGAACACGTTCTTGTCGAAGTATTCGGCGATCCTCGGGCGCATGCCCACCGCTCCGAGCGGAACGGCGCTGCTGGTGAGGCCCTTGGCCATCGTCATCATGTCCGGCACGACGCTCCAGTGATCGACGGCGAACCATTCACCCGTCCGGCCAAAGCCTGACATGATCTCGTCGCACACCATCAGGATCCCGTACCGATCGCAGAGCTCGCGCACCCCCTGCAGGTAGCCCTTGGGGGGCACGAGGATGCCGTTCGTCCCGGTGACGGTCTCGAGGAAGAAGGCCGCGATCGTGTTTGGCCCCTCGAGCTGGATGGTCTCCTCCAGGTAGCGCAGCGAGACCTCGGCGGAATCGATCTCGCGCTGCGGCCCGTGATAGGGGTCGAGAACATGCACCACGCCGGATGTTCCAAGATCGTTGGCCCATCGGCGCGGATCTCCGGTCAACGCCATCGCCCCGGCCGTCGCCCCGTGATAGGACCTGTACCGGGCGATGATCTTGTGTCGTCCGGTCAAAGTACGGGCGATCTTGATCGCGTTCTCGTTCGCCTCGGCCCCACCCAGCGTAAAGAAGACCTTGGCGAGATCTCCGGGCATCAGCTCGGCCAGCTTCTTGCCCAACCGTGCGCGCGGCTCGTGGGCCATGAACGGGTTGGCATAACTGAGCTTTTCCGCCTGGCTCTTAATTGCGTCGACGATGCGCCGGTCGCCGTGGCCGGCGTTGACGCTCATCAACTGACTGTTGAAGTCGATGTAGCGTTTGCCATCCGTGGTGAAGAAATACACGCCCTTCGCGTGGTCGACCGACAGGGGATCGACCGTCGCCTGCGCGGTCCATTCATACAACGTGTATTGGCGGCAGAGCGCGACGATTTCCTCGCCGCTGAGGACGCGTGGTCGGTCGCCGGCCGTTACAGCCACCGAGTCGTGATGACCTTGTGCCGCGTGTAGAACCGGATGCTGTCCTGGCCGGTGGCGTGCAGGTCGCCGAAGAATGAGTTCTTCCAGCCGGTGAAGGGTAAGAAGGCCATCGGTGCGGCGACCCCGATGTTGACCCCAAGCATCCCCGCCTGCGCCCGGCGCTTGAACTCGCGCGCGTATTTGCCGGAACCGGTGAAGATCGAGGCCATGTTGCCGTAGGTGCTCGCATTGAGCAGGTTCAAGGCTTCGTCGATGTCGGCTGCGCGAACCACCGAGAGCACGGGCCCGAACAGCTCCTCCTTCCAGATCTTCATCGCGGGCGTCACGTGATCGAAGATGGTGGGGCCGAGAAAGAAGCCCTCCTGCCGGTCGATGTGGCGTCCGTCGGACACCATGTCCGCGCCCTCCGCCCGGGCCCCATCGATGTACTCGATCAGCTTCGTCTTGCGTTCGCCGCGGATCACCGGGCCCATGGTCGTTTGCGAGTCGGTCCCGGGGCCCACCTTGAGCCTGGCGGCATCATCGACAAGTTGCCTGACCAGGGCGTCCCCAACCTTGCCGACGCCGACGGCCACACTGCCCGCCAGGCAGCGCTGGCCGGCGTTGCCGAAGGCCGAGGAGATCACGTGGGGCGCGGAGATCGCCGGGTCAGCGTCGTCCATCACCAGGATGTGGTTCTTCGCCCCGCCGAGGGCCTGAACCCGCTTGCCGTTGGCCGCCGCGGTGGCGTAGATGTAGGCGGCCACCGTCGCGGATCCGACAAAGGAGATGGCGGCAATGTCGGGGTGGGTCAGCAGTTGGTTGACGGCGTCATTCGCACCGTGAACGACGTTGAAGACGCCCGGAGGCAGGCCGGCCTCCTGCAGGAGCTCGGCGATCCGCATGGCCGAGAGCGGCGTCAGTTGCGAGGGTTTCAACACGAACGTATTGCCGGTCACAAGGGCCACCGGGATCATCCAGAGGGGCACCATGTTCGGGAAATTGAAGGGCGTGATGCCGGCCACGACGCCGACCGGGAAGCGGACCAGCTCCTCGTCAATACCCTTCGCGATCTGGTCGAGGTTGGTGCCCATCATCAGGGTGGGCGCGCCGCAGGCGAAATCGATCACCTCGACCGCACGCTTAACCTCGCCGCGCGCCTCATCCAGGGTCTTGCCGTTTTCTTTCGTCACGATCGCGGCCAGCTCATCGAGGTGCGCGTCGAAGAGCGCCTTGAACCGGAACATGACCTGGGCGCGCTCAGGAACCGGCGTCTCGCTCCATGCGGGAAAGGCGCGCACGGCCGCAGCGACGGCTTCGTTGATCTCGTCCTTGCTGGAATAGGGCAGGTTCGCAATCGTGTGGCCCGTGGCCGGGTTCGGGATCGCGTCGGCCCTGGTCGCGCGCGACTCGCGGAACTGTCCGCCGATGAAGCTGCCGACGGGCTTTAAGGCGATCATGCGGTGGCTCCGACCGGGGTCGCCTCGTTCACCGGAGTGCCGTGAAACGGACGGCGTCGGAGAAATTGCCCGGCGCCTGGTTTGCCGTGGAATTTGCCATCGCGAACGAGGATGTTGCCACGCTGCATCACGATCTCCGGCAAACCCTTCACCCTCATACCCTCGTAGCAACTGTAGTCCACGTTCATGTGATGCGTCTTCGCCGAAAGCGTCCGCTCGATGGTTGGATTGAAAACGACGATGTCGGCGTCGCTGCCTGGAGCAATCGTTCCCTTGCGAGGGAAGAGGCCGAACATGCGGGCGGGCGCCGTCGCGACCAGCTCGACGAATCGATTGATCGTGATCCGACCGGCCGACACTCCGCCGTGATAGATCAGGGTGAAGCGGTCTTCCACTCCCGGCAAACCGTTCGGGATCTTCGAGAAGTCGCCCCGCCCCAGCTCCTTCTGCTCCTTGTAGTCGAATGGACAATGGTCGGTCGCAACCAGCTGTAAATCGTCCTGGATCAGACCTTTCCAGAGCTCTTCCTGGTGCGGCACCCTGGGCCGAAGCGGCGGCGAGCAAACATACTTGGCCCCCTCGAAGCCGGGCCGGCCGAGGTCCTCGAGGCTGAGGTAGAGGTACTGGGGACAGGTCTCGGCAAAGGCCGGGGCGCCGTCGTCCCGAGCCGCGCGAACCGCATCGAGCGCCTCCCTGGCGCTTAGATGGACGATGTAGACGGCGACGTCCGCCAGACGCGCCAGCGCGATCGCCCGGCCGGTCGCCTCGCCCTCCATGGTGGCGGGCCTCGTGAGGCCGTGGTTAATCGGATCGCCTTTACCTTCGGCAAGAAATCGCTTGACCAGGACGTCGATCGCCCCGCCATTTTCGGCGTGCATCATGATCAGGCCGCCGTTCTCCGAGGTGCGGCTCATCGCCCTGAAGATCGAGCCGTCGTCGAGCTGGAACACGCCCGGATAGGCCATGAAGAGCTTGAAGGACGGAACCCCTTCGCGGACCAGCGTGTCCATCTCCTTGAGGATGCCGTCGTTGATCTCCCGGACGATCATGTGAAAGCCGTAATCGATATGCGCCTTGCCCTCGGCCTTCTTGTGCCATTGGTCGAGCCCCTGGCGAAGCGTCTGGCCATAGCTCTGCACCGCGAAGTCGACGATCGTCGTGGTCCCGCCCCAGGCGGCGGCCGCGGTGCCGGTCGCGAAGTCATCGGAGGCGAAGGTGCCGCCAAAGGGCAACTCCATGTGGGTGTGCACATCGAGCGCGCCCGGCATCACATACCGGTCCGTAGCGTCGATCACCTGCTCGGCCCGAGCATTGAGGCCTCCGCCGATCGCAGCCACCTTCTCATCCTCGATGAGTACGTCGGTCTTGACCGTCTCGGTGGCGGTCACGACTGTGCCGTTCTTGATCAAGGTCCTCATGGCAGCTGCTCCGCCAGATCGCCATAGGTCTCCGGCCGCCGATCGCGGAGGAATTGCCAGGTGTTGCGCACCTCGCGAATCATGTCGAGGTCGAGATCGCAAACGAGGACCTCGTCCTCGGTCTCCGACGCCTTACCCACGATGCGGCCGCGTGGGTCGCAGAAGTAGCTCGAGCCGTAGAACTGCGCCTCGTTGAGCGGCTTCTCCACGCCAACGCGGTTGATTGCCCCGATCCAGAACCCATTGGCGACCGCGTGGGCCGGCTGCTCGAGCTCCCAGAGATAGCGAGAGAGCGATTTCACGGTCGCCGAGGGATTGAACACCAGTTCTGCGCCCTTGAGGCCGAGCAGCCGGGCAGGCTCCGGAAAATGCCGGTCGTAACAGATCAGGATGCCCACCCGGCCCACTGACGTGTCCCACACCGGGTAGCCCAGGTTGCCCGGCTTGAAGTAGAACTTCTCCCAAAAGCACGGACCCACGTGCGGGATGTGCGTCTTCCGGTACTTGCCGATGACGCGTCCGTCATTCTCGATGACCACCGCCGTGTTGTAGTAGACGCCGGTCTGCGCCTCCTCGTAGAAAGGCACCACGATGACGATCCGAAGGCGCTTCGCCAGCTCCTGCATCCGCTTGACGGTCGGGCCATCGTCAGGTTCCGCGGTGTCGTACCACTTGGTATTCTGCTCCGCCGGGAAATAAGGCCCGTAGAAGATCTCCTGCAGGCAGACGATCTTCGCCCCCTTCTCGGCCGCCTGGCCGATCAACGCCTCATGCTTTCGGATCGCGTCTTCTTTGGGCATGTTCGCGTGTGCCTGAATCAGCGCCGCTCGGACCGTCGCCATTGGGTGCTCGCCTCCTCGTTACGCAAACCTGGGAATGATTTCGTCGCCGTAGGTTTTGATCACGTCTTCCGGTTTGTCGACCATCAAGTAGAGGTTGAATTGGGTGACGCCCGCGTCGATCAGTTCCTCGATGCGCCGGCGGCTCTGCTCAACCGTCCCGATCACACAGAAACGATCGATGACCTCGTCCGGGACGAAGTCCGCATGCGCAGCCCCGCGCTTGGCGTGCTCCGAGTAGTCATAGTGGTCGCGCGCGGCGATGTAGTCGGTGAGAGCCTTCGGCAGGTCCTGCGCGTCGTACCGCTTCAGCAGATCCACCACGTGATTCGAGACCAGGGCCGGGAACCATCGAACCTGCTCGCGGGCGGCGTTGAGGTCATCGGAGATGAAGGCCGGCGCCGCGGCCTGCACCTCGATGTCCTCGAAGCGGCGGCCCGCCGCCTCGGCGCCCTCACGCACGAATTGGAGACACCACCGGATGATGGCCGGGTCGGCGAGCTGGATGATGACCCCGTCGGCGACGCGGCCGGCCGCCCGGAGCGCCTTGGGACCGTACCCCGCAACCCAGATCGGCAGCTCATGCACCGCCCACTTGATCTGGATCTTGACCCCGTCGTCGTAGCTCACCTCGCGGCCGGCGGCCAGGTCGCGAATCAGGCGGCAGTCCGCCTCCATCTGCTCCACCGTGACCGGCTTCTGCCCGAGCACGCGACGCGCGCTGTCGCCACGCCCGATCCCCATCACCATGCGGCCGCCGGAGATCCCGTTCAGGGTGGCGAGCGCGCTGGCGGTCACGCTCGGGTCCCGCGTGCCGGGATTCGTGACACAGGGGCCGATCTTGATGTGCCGGGTCGCCGCCGCCATCAACGTGAAGATCGGGTAGACCTCCTGCCAGAGCACGTGCGAGTCGAAAAGCCAGGCGTACTCAAACCCGTTCGCTTCGGCAAGCCGGGTTAGATCCACCCAGCGGCTCGGGGGCGGATCAGGAGCAAAGCAGACGCCGAAGCTGATTTGTGCCATGGATCTATCAAAGGTTGGAGCCCCGGCCGCGACGTCGGGGCTCCAGCGCGATTGCCGTCGAGCTTAGGTCGTCGCCGCCGCCGCTGTCGGACGCCGCCGCGCGGCCCCCGCCGGGAAGAGCGCTGAGAGCGCCAGGTAGCAGAGGAACGCCGCCACCAGGCCCACAACCCAGCTGTAGTCGTACACGTGGAAGGGGAACCAGCTGTAAAGCGGACCGATGATCCCGCCTTGCGGGAAGGGCCCGTTGCCAGGTGTCGAGTAGGCGCCGCCGACCGCCAGGACGCCGCCGACCACCAGGCTGACCAGGCCTCGCCAGTTGAAGCCGCCGGTATACCGGTATTCGCCCTTGACCGTATAGAGGTCGGCCAGCCGTAGGTTGGTACTCCGCACGAACCAGTAGTCCGCGATCAGCACCCCCGCGATCGCCCCCAGGGCGCCGCCGTAGAAGCCAAGCCAGGTGAAGATGTACACGTTCGGGTTCGACAGCAGGTTCCAGGGCTGGATGAGAATGCCGAGGACACCGGTGATCAGCCCGCCGGTGCGGAAGCTGATCAGCCTGGGAACCACGTTCGAGAAGTCATACGACGGGCTGACGATGTTCGCCGCCACGTTGACCGACAGGGTGGCGACCGCCAGCGTGACGAGCCCGAAGATGACGACCAGCGGGTTGTCGAACTTCGCAACGAGATCGACGGGGTTCCAGATGCCCGCACCGCCATAGACCTTTTGCGTGGCGGCCGTGATCAGCACCGCCGCCAGCGGGAAGAGCGTCATGGTGGTGGGGAGCCCGAGGATCTGGCCGAGGGCCTGGGACCGCTGGCTCTTGCCGAAACGGGTGAAGTCGGGCATGTTCAGCGAGAGCGTCGACCAGAATGCGATCATGCCGATCAGCGACGGCGGGAAGAGTACGAACCAGAAATTGCCGCCCCATCCCACCTTGCCGGGGTCACTGAGGATTGGCCCGAAGCCGCCGGCCTTCGTCACCATCCAGGCCAGCAGCCCGAGGGCGACGACGAGGACGAAGGGTGCGGCCCAGTTTTCGAAGCGCCGAACGGCATCCATGCCGCGCAGGATGATCAAGATGTTGAGCGCCCAGAAGATGGCAAAGCTCAGCCAGAGCGTCCAATGCTGGCCGGCGATGACGGTCGAGTTCGTCCAGCCGGCTCCAATGAGCTTGCCGGTCAGGGCATAGAGCGCGCCGCCGCCGATCCAGGTCTGGATTCCGAACCAGCCGCATGCCACTCCGGCCCGGAGCAAGGCGGCGACGTTGGCGCCGAAGACACCAAACGACGCGCGGGCAAAGACGGGGTACGGAATGCCGTACTTGGTGCCAGCGTGACTATTCGCCAGCATCGGGATCAGGACGATGATGTTCGCCAGCGCGATCGTCAGGATCGCCTGGTACCAGGCCATGCCGAGGAGCACCAGCCCCGAAGCCAGCAGATACGTCGGGATGTTGTGCGACATCCCGATCCAGAGCGCCATGTAGTTGTAGGTCGTCCAGGTCCGCCGCTTGATCGGGACAGGCGCCAGGTCCTGGTTGTAAAGGGGACTATTGCGGATCGCTGCATCGTCGACCAGCTCGTGCCGACCGTCTGGATGAACCAACTCCTCTCCGACGCGGTTCGCCGGAGGCGTATAGGTCGCGACTCCCATTCTTCCCTCCCTCCCCTGGTTTAGGGGAACGCCAAAAATTGCGCCCTAAATGTACGGTCGCCCTTAGGCGAAGTCAATGGGGACGGGACGAGCTAGAGGTCCCTCTTCGCGAAGCTCCAGTTGGCGAGGCCGAGGACGCCGAGCACCCAGGCCACGCACCAGGCGAGATAGGCGAGCGGGAGCGGGTTCTCCGCAAGGAACGGATTGCCGGCCCGGGCCCGGCCTGCCGCCTTGGCCAGCGCCAGGACGTCGGCCGGCTCGAGGTTGAAAATGGCCCCGTGCCACAGCCCGTCGGTCGGGATCAACAGCCGGCTCCCCAGCCCGATATTGATGATGGTGTCGTTGGCGAGGGCCTGGCCGATCGCCAACGCGATGCCGCCGATCCAGGCGACAAAGAAGAGGACGAGCGCAATGACGCCGCCGGTCATCGGGGACAGGCGGGTGCTGAGGAGCAGGGCCAGGCTCATCAGGACGATCCCCTCACCGGCAACGAAGAGGAGGGTCAGGATGGGGTGTGGCGGTGCATAGCCGGTTGCCAGCCAGATGCCGAGCAGTTCGAGCAGGCCGCTGCCGGCCGCGTAGAGCGTCACCAGCGCCGCCAGCCCCAGCCACTTGCCCATCAGGAGTTCGCTCCGGCGGATCGGCCGGGGCAGGATGGCAAGCGCGATCCCGGACTCGATATCGCTCGCGATCGTCGGGGCTGCCACCAGCGTCGAGCCGAGCGCGAGAACACCACTGAACATGAACGCCACCAGGATGGTCAACTGGGACGCCGCGAGCCGAACCTCGGCCGGGGTGACGCCCCTGGTCGAGGGCAGGCGGCTGAAGCCCCAACTGGTCAGCGCGATGACCAGCACCGTCAGGACGCCGAGGGCAAGGAGGAGCCGACGGCGCGAGGCCTCCAGGATCGTCAGGCGGCCGATCGTGACGATCGGAGGCATCAGCGGCCTTCTTCCTCTTTGAGCAACTGGAGGAACCGGTCCTCGAGCGTCTCATGGCGTGGCTCGACGGCGTAAACGCGGCCGCCCTGCCCGACGATCGTCGTGACGAGGTCTGGCACCCGCTCCGGCTTGAGCCCGCGGAAGGTCAGCCACTCGCCTTCGTCGTCGATCCGCCCGAAACCGGTCAACGACGCCCGCTGGCTCGCGTCGAGCCCAGTGACTCGAACCCGCACCGCGCTGTCGCGGCCCAGGATCTCGGCCATGGTCCCGGTCGCGATCACCCGGCCGTGGTCCACGACCGCAAGCCGGTCGCAAATCTGCTCGACCTCAGACAGCAGGTGGGAATTGAGGAAGACGGCCGTGCCGCGGGCTTTTAGCTCGCGGATGATCTCGCGGACATCATGGCGTCCGACCGGATCGAGCGCCGAGGTCGGCTCGTCGAGGAGGACCAGCTCAGGACGGCCGAGCAGGGCGACCCCAAGCCCCAGCCGTTGCTGCATTCCCTTGGAAAATCCCTCGACTCGATCGTCCGCGCGGTCGGTCAACCCAACCAGCTTCAGCACGCTGTCGATTTCCCGCTTCCAGTCCGACCGCGGCATGCCGGAAAGCTCGCAATGAAGCGCCAGCACCTCCCTCGCCTTCATCCACCCCTGGTACCGGAACAACTCCGGAAGATATCCGAGGCGCTGCCGGGTTCGCAGGTCGCCGATCGGGGCGCCCAGGACCCAGCCCTGGCCCGCCGAGGGCAGCGCCAGGCCGATCAGGAGCTTGACCGCGGTGGTCTTGCCGGCACCGTTGGGCCCGAGGAAGCCGAACACCTCCGAGCGCCGGACGCTCATCGTCAGCCCGCTCAGCGCGGCGGTCTTGCCGTAGCGCTTGGCCAGGTCCTGGGTATGGATCGCAAGGGAGGCGGCATCGGCCGCCTCAGCGCTCAGGTCGGGACGATCAGTGGAGGGAACTAGCAAGGGCAATAACCTGGTCGGGTGTCAGCTGACCGCCGACCGCGTAGATAACGTTACCCTTCTGCCAGACCACGCCTGAGGCCAGGCCGGCATCGATCAGGAGCCCGGACACCCCGTTGATGCTGATCGACTTCGTGGTCGCGAACCCGGCCGGGATCGGTACCGGGAGCGTGGTCGACGGGTCTTTGATGGCGCGGATCTGGGCGGCGAACTCGGGCGGCACCCCGGGCTGCGAGAGGAGGTAATCCTCGAGCTGCTTGGACGAGGCCCCGTTGGACTCGACCGTGGGAATACGCGTCTGCGCGATCACCAACGTGGGCGCGCCGCTGACGGTCCCACCGTTCGCCGAGGCGCCCCACAACTCGACGAGGGCCGGGCCGGCACTGACGTAGATGGTGCTGTGGTCGATGGCGGCCGGCATCGACCCCACCTTGACGCCCTGGCTGGCGGCCGACGCCCGCAGGCGGGCCGAGTCAAAGGTCAGCGAGCCGACAGCATGTGAAATGACGCCGTAGCTGACCGGCCCCGCGACGCCCTGGGGCACGGTGGCGGGGAGCAGGACCGGCAAGCCCGATCGGGATGACGCGGTCGCCGCGTCAGCGACCTGCTCGGCTTTCGGGGGGGCCGGATTCCAGCTCACCGTCCCGTAGTCCAGGATCTTGGTCGTGCTGGTCAGCGCGCCAGGCGAAACGGGGACGGGCGAAACGGTGCGCGGCTCGAAGACCTTGACGAGACTCGGCAGGACACCGGTGGCCGTGAACGCCACCAACAGGGCCCCGGCCACCAGGACCGCGCCCACCGGGCCGGCGAACCGCCGGCGGACGGGGGCACCAGCGAGCCAGCGCTCGTGCCAGCGGATCGGATGCGTCGTCTCGTCTTGCCGGATCCGCACCCGCAGCTGGGCCAGCGCCTGCCGGGGCTGGCTTTCGAACGTAGGCAGTGCGAGCAGCACGCCGGTTGCGCGCGCGTCGTTGGCGGTGCGCTCGAACCCCGCCTTGCAGACGGAACAGCCCTCGTAGTGCGCCTGGTCGGCAGCCGTCATCGCCAGCGGCTCGTCATACATTCGCCGCAGCGCCCCTTCACTCAGATGTCGCACGCTTGACCTCCTTGCGCAAGGCTTCTTCCGCCCGGCGCAGCACGGTTCCGACATTTCCAACCTTCATGCGGAGCGCCACCGCCACCTCGGCGTAACTCAACCCGCTGTAGCGGAGCGCCAGGATCGCCGCCGCCTTCTCCGGCAGCCGGCTGAGCGACTGACGGACCTCGCGCCGCGCTTCTGCCTCCAGGACGAGATGCTCCGGATTGTCGATGCGGGCGACGCTCTCGGCAACCGCGTGGGCGGTGTCCCGTTTGACGCGACGCCGTTCCCCGCGAATGACGTTCAGGGCCGCATGAACGGCCGCGGCATGCAGCCAGCCGGCGGCACGATCCGAGGCGGCGGCCTGGCTGCGGTGGAACTGGAGAAAGACCTCCTGGGCCACGTCTTCGGCCGCGTGCCGATCGGCGAGCACCCGGTATGCGATCGCCACGACCTTCGAATACTCCTCGAGGAAGAGGCGCTCGAAGGCGTCCGGGGTCCGCTGGCCGGTGGACGTCAGCGGCGTGCCGGGGACGGCCGGGCGCCAGGCTTCTGCATGGAGCATCCAGCAGATACGCACCGCGGAGTCGCGAAATGTGACGTCATTCGCGCGCCGGAACTGTCCACAGACTGGCGACCCGCTGCCAGATCAGCTGGCTCCAGGCCTCGTGCTGCGCGTCTCCGGGATGCAGGCCGTCGGCCGCGATCCAGCCCGGCCGCTTCAATCCCGAGCGGCTCAGCTCGGTGAGATCGATGTAGTCGAAGCCGTGAGCGCCTGCCAGCTCGGCGGCCACCTGGTTGAAGCGGTCGATTCGTGCCCGGATCTGGGGCGGGTCCCCATAGGTCGGCGCTTGCGGCACGATCGAAAAATCGGGGATGGAGAGGGCCACCACCCGGCCAGGAGGGAGGCGGAGCGCCTGGACGGCGTCGTAGATCTGCCCGACGCGCGAGCGGTAGGACGTCTCGTCGAGGCCCTGCACGAGATCGTTGGCTCCGATCAAGATCGTCACCAGGTCGGGCCGAAACCGCTCGAGCTCGGGCAACTCGTGTTGGATCAGGTCGGCAGTCGAATAGCCGTTCACGGCGGGGTTCCTCAGCTGGACGCGCGCGCCAGTCACCTCTTCCAGCTTGCGGGCGAGGTGGCTGGGGAAGTTCCGCCCAGCCGTGCTGGTCCCCGTCCCGATCGTGTACGAGTCGCCCAGCGCCAGGTAGTGGATGGTCATCGCCGCCATTATGAAGTTGTGATCACAGGGTTAAGGAAATGTGTACGAGCGTGTATACAATGATCTCGGGATGGGTGAGCGGCCACCCGCCGGGTGGCACGGGGCGCGCTCGAGGGGGGTTTGTCGGTGATCGGTCGCGCCCAGCGGTCGATTACCAACCTCGGTGAGCTCAGCCTTCTCTTCTGGGCCGCGCTACGCGGCTCGGCCCGCCGCCCCTTTTACTGGAAAGAGTTTTTCGACCAGTGCCGCTTCATCCTGACCGCCAACTTCATCCCCCTCCTGCTGACGGGCGTCGGCTGGGGGATCATCGTGTCGCTCGAGGCCGGCCACTTTTTCAAGGCCGCCAGCGCCGAGTACCGCCTCGGCGGCTTCACGGTGATGGCCAACATCCGCGAGTTCTCCCCGGTGGCCACCGGTCTCATGATCGCCGCCGTCAGCGGCACGGCGATCGTCGCCGACCTCGGCGCACGACAGGTACGCCAGGAGCTGGAAGCGCTGAGCGTCATGGGCCTCTCGAACGTGCTCTTCATCGTGGTGCCCCGGGCGTTGGCCCTGATGGCCATGACTGCCCTCTACAACGTCCCGATGATGCTCTTCACGACCCTGTCGGGCTTCTTCATCGCGGTCGCGGTGGTCGGCGTCAATCCCGGTGCGTTCCTCTCCAGCTTTTTCACCCAGGGGACGCTGGTCGACCTCTTCGGAGGCGAGCTCAAATGCATCCTCTTCGGCGCGCTCGTCGCCTCGATCTGCATCTACAAAGGAATCAGCGCGCGCGGCGGCGCCGAGGGCGTGGCGCGGGCGGTCCATTCCGGGGTCGTCTGGTGCTTCGTCGGCATCCAGGCGTTCGAATACCTCTACACGCCGACGGTGCTGGCCCTCTTCCACAACCAGAACGTGCTGCGGTGATCTGATGGCAACCACCGCGGCGAGCCCCACAGAGCAGATCGCGCCGATCCCGAAGCACTTCTGGGTGCCGGGGCTCGGCGCCTTCGATGTGCTGGGCGAGATCGTGCTCTTCGCGATTCGTGCGCTTGGATACGTCCCATCCGTCCTGCGCTCGGCGCGCTTCCGGAAAGAGATCTGGTGGTATGCGGCGTTCCTCGCGATCGGGTCGACGCCGGTGGCGCTCGTCATGACGTACTTCAGCGGGTCCGAGTGCTCGGTCGAGGGTTTTTACAACCTGCGTCAACTTGGCGGCGCCGAAAGCCTGGTGGGGATTTTCAACGCCCTGTGCGATATGCGGGAGATCACCCCGCTCTTCTTCGGTTTCGCGATCGGTGCAAAGGTCGGCTGCGGCCTGGTTGCCGAGCTCGGCACGATGCGGATCAACGAGGAGATCGATGCGCTCGAGACGATGGGCGTCCCGTCGGTGCCCTTCCTCGTGACGACCCGCATGCTGGCTGCCCTGATGGTGCTGCCGCTGATGTACGTGCTGGCGCTCGCCACCAGCTTCTTCGCCAGCTGGGTGGTGCAGCGATTCCAGATCGGCATCGTCTCGAACGGCGTGTATTTCTCGTACTTCTGGCGCTTCACCAACCTGACCGACTTCGTCGACTCGGTCGTCAAGGCGATCGTCTTCGCTTTTCTCATCATCTGCGTCGGCGTCTACTACGGCTACCACGTCAAGGGGGGCGCGGTCGGTATCGGCCGCGCCGTGGCCAAGACCATGGCCGTCAGCCTGGTCATGATCGTCGTCGTCAATGCCATCCTCACCCAAATCTTCTGGGGGCAGAATTCCAATCTGCCGATCCCGGGGTGAGCGTGGCAAGCAACGGCGCCGGCAAGAACGGGGCAAACATGATCGAGATCGACGAGGTCTACAAGGCGTTCGAAGGCAACCAGGTCCTCGAGGGTGTGACCTGCCAGATCCCAGCCGGCAAGATCTCGGTCGTGATGGGGCCGTCCGGCACCGGCAAGAGCGTGCTCCTGCGACATGTCGTCGGCTTGCTCTCGCCCGACAAGGGCGACGTGCGGGTCGCCGGAAAAAGCGTGCCGCAGCTGAGTGAGGACGAGTTGTTGGAGCTCCGTCGGAACGTCGGCATGCTTTTCCAGGACGGCGCCCTGTTCAGCTCGATGACCCTCTACGACAACGTGGCCTTCCCGCTCCGCCAGCACACGCGGAAGTCGGAATCGCAGATCAAGGAGATCGTGATGAGCCGGTTGGAAGAGGTCGGCCTCAAGGAGTCCGTCGACAAGATGCCGAATGAGCTCTCCGGCGGGATGCGCAAACGGGCGGGCTTCGCGCGCGCGCTGGTGCTGGAGCCGGAGATCCTGCTGTTCGACGAGCCGGATTCCGGACTCGACCCGGTCCGAACCGCCCTGCTCTGCGAGCTCATCAAGGAGATCCAGCGGAAGTACAACTCGACCGGGGTCGTCATCAGCCACGACATCAAGTCCTGCTTCAACATCGGCGACCACATCGTCCTGCTGTATGGCGGGAAGGTCGTCGAACAGGGGTCGAAGGAAGAGCTGCTGCACTCGCAGAATCCGTTCACCCAGCAGTTCATCAAGGGAGCGGTCGAGGGACCGCTTGGCATGGAATAGATGGCCGCCATAAGCGCCTGGCTAGGTAAGCACCGGGTGGCACTCGTCCTCACCGGGCTCGTGGTGCTGGCGATCGCCTCCTCCCGGATCGTCGACGGGCTCACCGAGTACCGGCTGACCGTTCCCCTCGACACCGCCGAGGGCCTGTATCCGGGAAGCGACGTGCTGATCGCCGGCGCCCACGCGGGCAGCGTGCGCGACATCACGCTCGATGGCGCGGTGACGCTGGTCACGATCGCGCTCGACCCGGCCTACGCGCCCGTCCACAGTGACGCACGCGTCACGGTGCGCCCGAAGAGCCTCCTCGGTGAAAAGTACGTCGCGCTCGAACCCGGCTTAAGAGACACGCTGGCATCCGGCTCGCGGCTTCCGCAGGAGCAGGTCGCCCGCTCGGTCGACCTCCAGGATGTCGTCAACACCCTCGATCAACCGACGCGCGAAAAGCTTCGCACCCTGATCGTCTCCCTGGGCGGAGGGCTTGCCGGCCAGGGCCTCAACACCAACCAGACGCTCGCAAACGGACGCCAGGACATGGACCACCTCGCCGCCATCACCGACACGCTGGCCGCCCGCGATGCCGACCTCCAGCAGGTGATCCAGGGCCTCGACCAGGTGACGGCCGAGCTGGCAAAGAGTGACCGTCGGCTACAGCTGGGCACCCTGATCCAGAATTCAGAAACCCTGCTGCACTCCCTGTCGCTGCAGGACGCTCAGATCAAGCAGACGCTGACCCAGGCCAATGCCGCGCTGGGGCGAACGGACAGCGCGCTGAGCGGGACGGGGACGCAGCTGAACCATATCTTCCAGCAGGCGCCGCGGACCGTCGATCTTCTCAACGGGCTGAGCGCTGACCTCGGCAGCGGCATGGATCAGATCCTCAAGGGCAACAACCTCCAGGTATTCGATGCCGGGATGAAGTACAGCAGCAACGTCTTCGGCGGGCGTGCCAATGACGGCACGGGCTACGCCACCCGCATCAGCGTCAATGCGGATGCGTGCAGCGCTCCCACACCGTGCACCCTGGGCCCCAGCAACGGCAACGTCCCCGACTCGTTCAGTGCGGTCCTCGGCATCCTGCTCGGAGGCCAGAAGTGAGGAGCCGCTCGAATCTCCCGGTGTTCCTGGCCTATGCGCTGCTGTGTCTGCTCGTCGTCGGCTACCTCGCGACGCAGATGGGGGGCGAGTTCGCGCTCGGTGGCTACCGCATCACCGCCACCTTCCACACGGGCGCCGAGCTGGTCGCCGGGGATGACGTGACGATGTCGGGTCTCCGCGTCGGAAAGGTCGAGTCGCTCAACCCGGCGGCGAACGCGACCGCGGTCACGCTCCTCCTCCATCGAGACTTCGCCCCGCTCTACGCAGATGCCCGCGCCGTCGTGCGGCAGAAGAACCTGCTGGGAGAAACCTACGTCGAGCTCAACCGCGGGACGTCCTCCCAGGCGGCGATCGCCGACGGGGGAACGATTTCACTGGACCACACCCTCACGCCGGTCGAGATCGACCAGGTTCTGAATGCGCTCGACCCGACCGTGCGAGACCAGCTCACCCTGGTGATCAACACGCTCGGGCAGGCCACCGCCGGTCGGGGCCAGGATATGAACGCGGCGGCGGCCGACCTCGCCTCGGTTGCAACCGACCTCCAGGCGCTGGCCCACACCCTGGCCCGCAACTCGGACCATCTCGACGCGCTGATCGCCGACCTTCGCAAGATCATGGACACCCTGGCGGCGTGGCACGCCGACTTTCGCGCCATGATCACCGATTGGGACCACCTGATGGCCACGCTGGCCTCACGCGAGCAGAACCTGCAGGGAACGATCGTGGAGCAGGACCGGGTGATGGCCATCCTTGACCAGGCGCTTTCTGGCGGCGCCGCCCAGCAGCTGCACGGAGCGCTCGCCGAAGCCCCCACGACCATCGATCGCGCGAACCATTACCTGGTGGACGCGAAGACGGTCTTCGGCGTCGTGCAGAGCGACACCCCCGGCATTTTCCAGCTCTTCAACGAACTCGCGTCGGTGATGAGCGGGGTCGGCGTCGCCAAAGAAGCTGGCCCGGACAATGGAAAGACGGTCCACATGTGGCGGGTCTATTGCGCTGGAGCCTGTTTCGTCTCACCCTGATGGCAAAGCGAACCCTCGTCAGCGTCGTGCTCGTGATCGCCTTTGCATCCGTGTGCCTCGGCGGACTCGGATTCATCGCTGTGAACATGGGCCTCAGCGGACCATGGAACAACGATTTCAACCTGCGCGCCGAGTTCGCAACCGCCAACGGCCTCGTCCCGCAAGGGGAGGTCCGCGTCTCCGGTGTGCACGTGGGGTCGGTCACGAGCATCGGCGATACCAGTGATGGCGGGGCGCTCGTCACGATGCGGCTGCAGCCGGGAATCCAGCTGCGCGACGGAACTCGGGCCGTTATCCGCCCGAAGACCTTGCTGGGCGAGAAATTCGTTGAGCTGGTCCGACCCGGCGGCAGTAACAGCTACCTGGCCAGCGGCGCAACCATCCCGAAATCGCTGACCGGCCAGGCCGTCGAGATCGACGACATCCTGAACGCCATGGATGCCCCAACGCGTCAGGCGATGTCGGCGTCGTTCAAGGAGCTTGGCATCGCGGTGGACCAGCGGCAGCAGGACATCAGCCAGGCCCTCGCACCACTGGACGCCACGATTGCCAACTTGCGTCCGCTCGCGCGCGTGGGCGAGAACCGGCAGAAGGAACTGGACCGCATCCTGACCAACCTCAACACGATCATGCAAGCGCTCGCCGATGAGCAGGATCAGCTCGGGCGGGTTATCAACAGTGGCGACACGGTGATGAGCGCGATCGCCTCACGTGATCAGGCGCTGGCGGGCACCGTCCAGCACGGTGCCGCCGTCTTCGGCTCCCTTGACCAGGCATTCGCAGGCGTGACCGCCGCCGACCGCGCCTCGCTGGCGAAGAGCCCGCCGACCATCGCAGCCGGCCGCCAGATGCTCGCTCTCACCAATCCGCAGGTCGACCAACTGCTGCCCGAGATGCTCCTGGCCCAGGTCAGTTATCCGAACGATCAACTCAATCTCACGGACTCGGAGTCGTTGACGCTCGCCCGGGAGTGGATCTCAGCCTTTTCAAAAACGTGCGGCGCCCCTGTCAGGACGAACTGCCTGCGCATCTTCGGCAACCCGCAGGCAAGCCCGCCGTCGGCGGGCACCAGCTCGAGGCCGGGCCAGCCCGTCGCGCCGAAGGACCTCACCGACCTGCTGTTGCAGACCCTGGGGCCGGCGCACCGATGAAGCTCCTCCTCGTCCTGCTGGCCGGCGGCGCATTGCTGGCGGGGCTGCTCAACACCGTCTTTACGAATCATCCGTACACCGTCACGGCCTACTTCGTCAGCGCCGAAGGCCTCACCCAGGAGAACGATGTCGTCATCAACGGGGCGCGGGTTGGGCGTGTGGTCTCGGTCGGCATCGCGCCCGACGGGTCCTCCGGTCCCGGCGGGGCGCAAGTCGTGATGCAGCTGGACCAGGCGGCGGCCCCGTTGCGCGCCGGCACCCGGGCGACGATCCGGCCGAAGGGCCTCCTCGGCAACATGTTCGTCGAGCTCACGCCAGGAACCTCGGGCACCAGCATTCGGTCAGGCGGGTCCCTGCCGGTCCAGGACACGGCCTCCCCCGTTGACCTCGATCAGGTGATGGACCTGTTCGATCCACAGACGCGCGCGCGGATCCAGACCCTGACGCGCGAGGGTGGCGCGGCCCTGAATAGCCGCGGGAGCGATCTCAACGTGTTCCTCGCCGCCCTGCCGGCGATCATGCAGGACACCGCCGCCGTGACGGGCAAGATTTCCACGCAAGACCAACAACTCAGCGAGCTGGACGTCGAATTCGATCGTATCGCGCAAATGATGGCGAGCGAGGACCAGGCATTTCGGCGAGACCTCACCAATGGAGCGAGCTTGCTGGACGTCACGGCCGCCCACGAGGCGCAGCTGAAAGCCGAGCTGGTCTCCGCCGATCGGGCCCTGGCGCAACTGGCGATTGGGCTGAAAGGTCATGAGGGAGATCTGAACAAGATGTTGCGGGCGATGCCCGCTCTGCTCGACGAACTCCAGGCCCTCTCCACCCACTCGGCGACCGCGCTCTCCATCCTGGACCCCTGCATGAGTGACATCGTGACCACGATCGGCTACATGGCGAACGCAGATGCATACCGGGACGCGAACGGCAACATGCTTCGGGTCCATCCGTACGTCGGGGCGTCGGCGCCCTCCGACCCGACCCACATGGCGTGCTCGGGAGGGCACTGATGCGGTTCTATCGGGGAAACCCCCGTAAGGTCGGCTTCGCCGCGGCGGCGGCGGTTCTGATCGTGGTCCTGCTCGCGGTGGCGATCAACGCCAGCTTCGGCCTGCCCTTCAACCTCAGCCTCTTCCCGCCGGGCCAGGACTACGCCGTCGCGGCGGCCTTCACCGACGCGAACGGCGTCAATCGTGGCGCCGACGTGGTGATTGCCGGGCACACCGTCGGCCAGGTCACCGACGTGGCGGTCCAGGGCCGCCGTGCCCTGGTTACCATGCGCGTCTCACGGCATTACGCGCCACTGCACCAATTCACGACGGCCCGCATTCGCTACTCGACGCTGCTCGCCCAGAAATACGTGGAGATCACACCCGTCAATGGCGGCCATGAGATCGCGAGCGGCGGGCAGATCTCGACCGACAGCACGCTGAGCCCGGTGGACTTCGACCAGTTCCTGAGTGCGCTGGACCCGCAGACGCGAGCCCGCCTGCAGGTACTGATCCAGCAAAGCGGTGGCGGACTCGCCGGCCAGCAGCAGGTGATCAATGACCTCCTGACCCAGCTTCACGGTCTCTCGCAGGAGTCGCTGGCGCCCCTGCAGACGTTCCACCAGCACAATGCCGACCTGGATCGGATCATCGCCAACCTTGCGGTCGTCAGCAACCGGCTCGCAGCGAGCCACCAGCAGCTTGGTGATTTCGTCGCGAGCTCGAGCGACGTGACCGGCACACTGGCCCAGAACGACGCGGCCCTCGCCGCCCTGATCACGCACCTGGGCAACGTCATGGGCGATTTCAATGCCACGCTGGCGGGAAACGAGGCCAATCTGCACACCACGGTTGTGACGCTTGATCCGCTGCTCGGCCAGCTCAACGGGGCTATCGCCATCATCTATACCGACCTCCACGGCAGCCTTGCCGCGATCAACGAGAACACCAACGCGCTGACCCCGGAAAGCGTCAGCGCGGTCTCGCAACCTGGCAGCGACGGCCAGGGGAACGTCCTGCGCCAACTCTTCGTGCTGCAACCTGATTGCGGGACGCCCGGGGCTACCTGCCAGACCGGTCCCTCATCCGCGCAATCCAACGTCGTGCTTCCCGCGCTACCAGCCCTCCCGAGCCTGCCGCTCTGCCTTCCGACGCCGAGCCCGCCGAAGCTTTCAACGCCGTCCATCCCAGCCCTCCCCTGTCCATCGATCTCGGCGCCACCCGTCCCGACGCCCTCCTGCCTCCCGCCCGCGCCAAAACCGCCAAAGCTGCCCTCGCCCTCGCCGGTTGCGTGCCCGTCTCTTCCGGGCCTGCCCGGCGCGACGCTGCCACCGCTCGGCCTGGTGCCTGACTGGCTCAGGCTCTTGCTGGGGGCCGGATGAGCCGCCAGAAACCGGGCCGGCCGCGGATCCTCGGGTTGGTTGTCGCCCTGGGCGCGCTTACCTTCGCCGTCGCCGTATTCATCCCGTTCTCGACCCCGTGGAATCACCCGTTCCATCTGCAGGTGCAGGCCGGCGCCTACGGAGAGATCAATCCCGGGGCCTGGGTGGAGCTGAGTGGCGCAAAGATCGGCGCCGTGGACCGCGTCGACTACCGCAACGGCCATGCCCTGCTGCAGCTATCCCTGGACCAGCGCTACGCGGGCCAATTGCATGCGAACACCGCCGCCGCGATTCGCCCGCATGGGCTGCTCGGTCCCAAGTACGTGGCACTCGATGGCGGCAGTAACGGGACGCTTGCCGAGGGCGCCACGATCCCGCTCTCGCGCACCACGGTGGGAACCGACTTCGACCAGGTGCTCAACTCGCTCCAGCCTGACGTGCGAGCCAACCTCAAGACGATCTTCGTCGAGCTCGGGCGGGCGGCGGACGGTCGGGGAGCTCAGCTGAATGCCGCGTTCCAGGCGGCCGGGCAGTCATCGGGAGACGTCAGGGCGACGACGACGGTCCTGCATAATCGCGCCGACGACCTGGCGGCACTGATCGCTTCGAGTGAGCAGCTCGATCGTGACCTCCAGAATGCGCCGATCGACAAACAGATCGCCGATACCGACCTGGTCCTGAGCGGGCTCGTCCAGGTCGAGGATTCCCTCGGGAGCGGCATCGATCACACCTCGGCGGTCATGCAGGAGCTCGATACCGCGATGCAGGGGAACGGCGCCAACCTGGCGCACGTCCTGTCGAAGGGCCCGGCGACCGTGACCCAGCTGCGGACGGTGGCCGCCGAGCTCGATGCCATCATTGTGGGCGTGAACCCGGCGCTCCCCAACCTGATGCAGGCGGTCCTCGAAACCAGGTCCGCCTTCGGTGGCGCGGACGCGAACGGCCATTACGTGCGGGTCGAGGTGGTGCCGGCGGCAAGTGGGCCGGGCCCTGCCCCGGCGCCCTGCTGCGCCGGCGGCTCAACGACATCAATGGCCCCGCCCCTTACCGATCAGGACCTGGTCGCCCTCTTCCTTGGGAAGTAGGCGAGCCCTGGCGGCCTCGCCCTTCGACCTGGTTGCTCGTCGACCCCTCATCCTCCTCGCAGTAGGGCTGCTGGTCAGCCTGGCCAGCGCTGTGGGGGTGGTGCGGCTCAAGCCGGATGCTCGAGCCGACCTGCTCGTCGACCACGGATCGGCATTCTTCAAGGACCAGGCCCTGTTCGCGGACGCCTTCGGGGCCGACCCTATCGTCATCCTCGCCGAGCCCAGCGGCAACACCGCCCTGATCACCCCCGACCACATGGTCGGGTTGTCCCACCTGGAGGGCAAACTTCACAACGCCGCCGGCGTCAAGCGTGTCTACGGTCCGGGCACGCTGGTCAACACGCTCGCCATCAGCACCACGAGCGTCCTCCTCAACGTGTGCGCCCAGGAGGGCAAGTCGGCCGAGACCGCGGCCCGTGCCAGGGCGATCGCGGCGGGAAAGTCGCAGGCGGACCAGGACCAGGCCGGTCAGCAGGCCTTCCAGCAGGCGGTCTCCGCCTGCGCACAGCGCTATGCGCAGGCGTTCCCATCGCTCGGGGTGCCGGCCGTGAACAACCCGACCTTCCTCAACGGCGTGCTGCTGGAGCCGAACGGCCAGCAGGTTCGACCCTTCTGGACCTGGGCACTTCCCGATCTCCGCCACGCCGTTCTGACGGTCCGCCTCGACCGCAATGCGTCACTGGCGCAGGTTCGCCAGGTGGTCCAGATCGCGAACACCGCTTCAGGCAGCGGCGACCTCAAGGAATTGCATGACCTGCGGTTCACCGCCTCGGGCTCGCCTGCGCTGACACTCTCAGTCGCCGACTCCATCTTCAACTCCCTGAAGCTCCTGCTGCCGCTCGCGCTGCTGGCGATGCTGGCGGTCGCCCTGGCCGTCCTGCGCTGGCCGATGGCGCTCACCCTGGTGGTCTCTGGCCTGGCCACCCTCTGGACTGCCGGGATCGCCGGGCTCGTTGGACTTCCCATCACGCCCGCGACGCTCGCCGTGCTTCCCGTCGTGCTCGGCCTGGCCACCGATTACTTCATCCAGTCGGTCAATCGCGTCACCGAGGCGACCGGCGCAACCGGAACGGTCGAGGACCGGGTGGCGGCCGCCGCGCGGCGCATCCTTCCCGTGACGGCGCTCGCCGCGGTTGCGACCGTGGCGGGAATGCTCGCCTTTGTCATCTCGGCAATCCCCCTCGTCCGACAGTTCGGCCTCTTCATGGCCCTCGGTGTTGCCATGGCCTTTGCCAGCAACTACCTGGTCGGCTTGCCGGCGCTCGTCCTGTTGGCGCGCCGGTGGCCTGGCGCCGTCGAGCGAAGCCCGATCGGGGCCGCCGCAGGCTCGCGCGTCCACAAGCTCGGGCAACTGCCGATTGCGGCCGCCGCGGCGATCACCGTGGTCGGGCTGGTCGGGTGGGCGGCGCTTCCGGCCGTGCGGATCGAGACCGACCCGGCTCAGTTGATTCCGGCGGGCGACCCTGCCCTGGTTCGGGCGCAGTACGTCCAGCAGCGGGTGGGGCTGGCCGGAGAAATCGATCTCGTCCTGCAGGGAAATGACCCGGCCGGCGCCGATGCCGCGGCCTGGCTCGCGCAGACAACCAGGGACGAGGTCCTCCGGTCTTCGGGAGATCTCAAAGCCCTGGAAAGTCTCCCGACCTTTCTATCCGGGTTCAACCAGGGGACGCTGCCAGACGCGACACGGACCACGTTGATCCTGGACCGCATCCCGTCCTACTTCAGTGGCGCCGTGGTCGACCGGCAGCACGGCCTTGCCCTCTCCATCTTCGGCCTCACCCGCGTGACGTCGGTCGACCGGGACACGGCGCTGGTGTCAAACCTGCGCCAGGCGGCGGCACCGCCATCCGGCTATCGCGCCTTCCCGGCCGGGCTGGCCGTCCTGGCCGTGGACGCGCTTCAACAGTTACAGGCGGATCAGTTGAAATTGACCCTGCTGGCCATCATCCTCATCCTCGTGGTGTTGCTCCTCGCCTATCGCCGGCCACTCCCCGCGCTCCTCGCGGTGCTGCCGACCCTGGTCGCGGCCGGGACCGCCACGGCGTTGCTGGCGTTGAGCGGCGCGGCCTTCGACCACCGTTCGAGCCCGATCACGATCCTGCTCGCCGGCGTGGTTGTCGCGTTCGCGACCGAGTTCGGCGTGCTCTGGTTAGGCCGCTACCGCCACGAACGCGCCCTCGGCGTCGAGCCGCCTGACGCTGCCCGGACGGCCTCCATCCGGGTCTCACCGGCCATCCTCGCCTCGGCGCTGGCGTTGCTTGCCGGCTTTGCCACTCTCGGGCTGAGTCCCGTTCCGACCGTGCGCGATTTCGGGCTCTGGTGCGCCTTCGATCTGGCCTTGGCAACGCTGGCGGTGCTCACGCTGATGCCACCGATGGTGCGTACCTGGCTCAGGTGAGAGGTCGCTGGCAGCGGGCCATCGGCTCCCTGGCTGTCCTCGGCCTCCTGGCGGTGCCGGCCTGCCAGTCGAAACCGGCCGCCGCGCTGAGCCTGCAGGTCGACCGCGCCACCGCCCTGATCGACCAGCCCCTGCAAATCACGGTCTCCGGCGTCGACGCGGGTGCCCAGGCAAGCGTCGCCCTCTCGACGGTGGACCGGCTGGGCGCCCGCTGGTCATCCTCGGCCCGTTTCACCGCTGACAGCGCGGGGCAGATTCGCCTGGCCGCGCAGGCCCCCACCTCGGGCGACTACTCGGGCGTCGAGCCGATGGGCCTCTTTTCCAGCCTCCATGCCGACTCGAGCAGCGCGCTCGCCTTCTACCTGCCTCCGGCGCCGACCCAGACCGCGACCTTGACCGTGACGGCCGGATCGGCCAGCGCGGACCGGAGCGTCATTCGCGAGCTGACCCACACCGGGCTCACGGTGATCGACACCAGGCCCGAGCAGGAGGGTTTCTACGGCGAGTACTACAGCCAGCGCGGCATGACGAGCTTCCTGCCGAGTGTGATCGTCCTGGGCGGCTCGGAGGGTGGCCTTTATTTCAGCGCGCTGACCGCGAGGATGCTCGCCGCCCATGGCTATCCGAGCCTGGCCGTCGCCTATTTCCAGGCCCCCGGGTTGCCGTCCACGCTGGGCAATATCCCACTCGAGTACTTCAGCAGGGCGCTCGCCTGGATCCGGCAGCAGCCCGGCGTCGATTCAAGCCACGTCCTCGTTTACGGCATCGACCGCGGGAGCGAGGCGGCCCTGCTGCTTGGGGCAAACTTTCCCGAGCAGGTCAATGGCGTGATCGCGCTCGTGCCGAGCGATGCCGCAACCAGCGCCGCCTGGACCCTGGCAGGCAAGCCGATTCCATTCACAAGCCAGCTCAACGAGCCGCACCCGACGGATTCGCCGTCGGCCCTGATCCCGGTCGCGAACATCAAGGGTCCGGTCTTTATGGCATGCGGCGGCGCCGACCGGGTCTGGTCGTCATGCCCCTATGCGCGCGCCATCGGCGCCGAGCTGGACGCCGCCCACAAGGGATATCCGTATACGCTGCTCAGCTATCCACAGGCGGGGCACGGTGTCGGCAACCTGGTGCCCTACACGCTCGCCGGCCGAATGGGAACACTCGACGGGGCGTCGCTCCTGGCCAACGATCTGGCCCGGGCCAAGGCGTGGCCTCGCCTGCTCGACTTTCTCAGCGCTCTTCGGTCGCCGTAGCCTCCGAGGAGCCCGACCCTTCGCGCGTTGGAAGCACCAGCCGCGCAGACGGGAAGGTGATCACCGCGGTCATCGAGTTACTCGGCAAGAAGGTCGGGTAGTCGACCTGGGTCAGGTCGAGACGGACCTGGTGTCCGGCCGGCAAGGTCCACTGATTCCCGAACAGGGGCAAATCAAGACTCCCGGTTGGCAGCCGGTCGTACCCGCTATGCGTGAGGTTCCCGTCGATGCGGTAGGTGCCGCGCGAGACGAGCAAGGCGCGGCCATCACGCGCAACGTCCCAGACGCGGGCGTTCAGAGTGGCAGTCGTCGTCGGGGCGAGCAGCGTATACGTGAGCCGGACGTAACCGAGCCCGACATACGTTCGGGCGCTCGCCAATGGATCGGAGTACGCCGTATAGCGCGCAGCAGGCGCCGTCGTCGGTGCAACCGATTGCCGGCAGTTGGGCAGGTGCAGCAGCGCGGAGCCGAACGCCGGATCGGTTTGCGTGTTGTCCGCATCGATCAGATCGGGAAACGTTCCCTTCCGGTTGGCCAGGCTGCCCGGCGTTTTGTAGTCGATCACAAGGCGACCGCGGGCCAGGCCTTCCGGCGTACTGGCGGTCACCTGCGTTTGGCCGTTGTCCTGGCCGGTCTCGCCGTCGCCGCCTTCAGCCTTGAGTGAAGTCGCTGCCGGGCTCGGACAGATCGTGGGCAGGCTCATGACATGCGTCTGCTGCCGGTGACTGCCACGGATCTGCTGCCGGAGGAAGTCCCATGCCTGGCCGTTGATCCGTTGCCATTCCCAGTCCGGATTCTGGGCCCGAGGATGCCCGACGTCTGCCACGGCAAGCTCGACTGGCCAGAGCGGGTCGAGGGACTTCAGATATTTGAATTGACGGAACGACTCGACGGGCGGAAATAGATCGTCGGTCCATCCCGAAACCGAGTAGATGGCGACTTCGCGGTTCTCGACCTGCCTCGCCCAGGACTCGTCCTGGTAATAGGAGCTCCGGATCTCGGTGAGACCACGCCGCAGGTCGGCGATGGTGGGCGGCCGATCGGTCCCGGGAGACCCGAGGTCATATGGGTCACCCCCCACGACCGCATCGCCATACCAGGCGGGAATGTCCTCAGGTGTCGTTTCGAAGAACCCGGCCAAGATACCCTCGGCGAGAAAGCCTGACGCGTAGCTGTACTTGATCACGCCGAGCGGATTGCCCTGGCCGGTATCCGAGGTGGGCCAGCCCGTCGACGACGTATAGATGCTGTGCTGGAATGGACCCTTGTGGCCACTGGGGGCGAGGCTATAGCCGAGATCGGTCCAGGGATACTTGGGGACGGCGACCTGCAGGTGCAGGACCGGCAACCCGGGATCGACCGCGACGAAGCTATTGGCGTTCCAGACCGGGTGACTTGCCTGCACCCATGTCTCACCACCGCCGTACGATCCCCCGGTGACGGCAACCTGGTTGCGGTCCAGATCGGGATAGGCGGCAGCCGTCAGGGCTGCCAACCACTGGGTGTCCTTGATCTCGAAGTCGCGGCTCTTAAGGTGGATGGTGCCGTTCGTGCCAGGTCCGGTGTACGAGGTACCCCCGGGGGTATTCGGCTGATACGAGGAATCGCTCGGCCCCGGATCTTCGAAGCCTCGCGCGGTGTAGGTGAGCACGTAGAACCCATGCTGGGCAAACCAGTGGTTGTTCCAGTGCCATTTGTCCCCGTTGTTCCCCTGGTCCGTTCGCGATTCCCATTCATGCTTGTTATTGGCAAAGCCGTGGAGCATCACGATCAAGGGATGGCGGTCGCCGGAGTTCGCCGCCGGCAGCGTCAGGTCGACGTCAAGGGGCGTTAAGTCCCAGCTCAACACCTCGCCCGAACAGATGCGCACATCCCCGTAGGTCGGGCAGGAGTTGAGGCCAGGGACGCTGCCGGCCGCATGCGTGGACATTGGAGGAAGGATCGAGGCCAGGCAGATCGCGAGGGCCGGCGCGAGCTTTCTCAGTCGGATGTTGCCCCTCCTTCCCAAGGGCTGACAGGGAACCGAAGACCGTTTTAAGGTAGGCCTGGGGCGCGTCCCCCGTCAAGGTCCGCTGACTACTTTCCTTGCCAGGTTGGCTTCCGCTTCTCGGCGAAGGCGTCCATCCCCTCTTTGGCGTCCGCCGTCTGGAACAACCGGAAGATGCCGCCGCGCTCGAGTGTCAGGGCGCCGTCGAGGGACATCTCGGCTCCTTGCTTGGCGGCGACCTTGATCTCGCCGATCGCCATCGTCGGACCGTTGGCCAGCGAGGTGGCGAATTCGATCGCCTCCGGGAGCAGGCGGTCGGCCGGGAGCAGGCGATCGACGATCCCCAGCGCGTGCGCGGTTTTCGGATCGACCGGCTTGCCCGTCATCAGCAGCTCCATCGCCTTCTGTGCGCCGATCAGGCGCGGCAATCGCTGCGTGCCGCCATTGCCCGGCAGGACGCCAAGCGTGACCTCGGGAACCCCGATTCGGTAGTCGCCCTCGGCCGCGAAGCGGAAATCGGTCGCCAGCGAGATCTCCAGCCCACCGCCGAGGCAATGGCCACCGATCGCGGCGATGAAGACCTTCGGGGTCCGCTCCATCTTGAGCAGGATCTCGTGCATATGAAGGATGGTCATGGCGCGGGCCTTCTCTGTGACGGTCCGGAACATATTGATGTCGGCCCCGGCGCTGAAAAACTTGGGGAGGTCCGACATGAGGACCACCGCATTGACCGCCTCGTCGAAGCGCACGTCGTCGATCGCGGCATTGAGATCATCCGCGAACGCCTTGTCGTAGCTGTTGGCGGGCGGTCGGTGCAAGTGGATCAGCGCGACGCCATCGGATTCCCTGCTGACGGACACCGCCCCGGCGGCCATCGTCGAGTTCTGCATCCATCCCTCCTTTGTGTACCCTGAGTCTAGTTCGATCACGAGCCAGGAGGAGAGGCAGCGGTATGAGCACGATGGTCATCGACGGGAAGCCTGCATCGGCGCGCTCCGGCGCCACCCTGGAGATCCACGATCCCGCGACCGGGGAGTTGGTCGATCGGGTCCCGCAGGCCGGCGTCGAGGAGACGCGCCAGGCGATCGATTCCGCGCACGCCGCCTTCCGCGGCTGGGCAGACCTGCTGCCGTCGAAACGCACGCACATCCTGCTCAAGGGGGCGGCGCTTGTCCGCCAGCACCTCGACGAGGTGGCCATGCTCCTGACACGCGAGCAGGGGAAACCACTTCGCGATTCGAAGATGGAGGCGGAGCGCTTCGTCGAGAACATCGAGTTCTATGCCAGCATCATGGCCAGCGGGGCGATCCGCGGCCATCACATTCCGCTGTCCGCTCCAGGAGCCTATGGACTGGTGATCCGCCGGCCGCTCGGTGTTGTCGGTGCCATCATCCCCTTCAACTTCCCGCTCACGCTGCTGGCGAACAAGATTGCGCCGGCACTCGCTGCAGGGAACACGGTCGTCGCCAAGCCCGCGAGCACCACTCCCCTGTCAACCATTCGTCTGGTCGAACTGCTCAACGAGGGTGGCTTGCCGGCCGGGGTCCTGAATGTGATCGTCGGACCGGGCGCCGTCGTCGGGCAGGAATTGATTAAAAATCCGAAAGTCCGCAAGATCGGATTCACCGGCGAGACACAGACCGGCAAACAGGTGATGGCGGAAGCTGCCTCGGATCTGAAGCATGTCACCCTCGAGCTCGGTGGCAGCGACCCCGCGATCATCTGCGATGACGCCGATATCGAGATGGCCAGCAAGGCCATCGCCATCGGACGCTTTTTCAACTGTGGCCAGGCCTGCCTGGCGGTGAAGCGCGTTTACGTGCACGAGTCGATCGCGGATCAGGTCATCGAGAAGGTGACCGCGCGCGCCAAGAAACTGAAGGTCCTGCCTGGCACCGACCCCGCCTCTCAGATGGGCCCGATGCATACGGCCGGCGGCCGCGAAACGATCGAACAGCAACTGCAGGACGCCCTCGATCGCGGCGGACGGTTACTGGCCGGCGGCCACCGCATGACGGGCGAGGCGTTCGATCGAGGCTTCTTCTTCGAGCCGACCGTCGTCACCGACGTCCCGGAGGACGCTCGCATCTGGACCGAGGAGACCTTCGGCCCCCTGCTCCCGATAGCCAGGGTAAGCAGTTTCGACGAGGCGATCGAGAAAGCGAACCGCTCCGAGTTCGGACTGGGGTCCTCCGTCTTCACCCGCGACATCAAGAAAGCGCAGCAAGCGATTGACCGGCTCGACGTCGGCTACACCTGGGTCAACCAGGTCAATCTCGTGGCGTACGACGAATTGCCGTTTGGCGGAACCAAACACAGCGGGTTCGGCAAGGAACACGGCACCGAGGTCCTCGACTTCTATACCGAACAGAAAAGCGTGGTCATGGGAGGCGTTTAGACCCGACCGCACGACCGGCCGGTGGGTCTAACAGGCCTCTAACAATTGAGGTGTACTGGTATCTGCTAGCGTGTGTCCGCGGAAGCCCGTGGGCGCCTAATCGGGAAATGGGAGGACAAGCTACCGGTATGGAACATTTGAACGTACGTTTTCGGGCCCTTCGCGGCGCGGCGGTGCTGGGAACCATCGGACTCCTCGTTGCGGCGTGCGGCACCGGCACCACGACCACCAACAACAACGGCCTGGCCTCGAGCCAGGTACTGAAATTCCCCGTGTATCAGAGTGCCGGGACATTTGACCCGGGGACGGCTGACGCCGAAGTCGACACCGAGATCATGCAGAACGTCTTCAGCAACCTCTGGCGTTTCGATGACAAGCTCGCCATCGTCCCCGACCTCGCGACCGAGGTACCCACCACGTCAAACAGTGGAATTTCCTCAGACGGCTTGACCTACACCGTCCACCTGAAGTCAAACGTCAAGTTCAACAACGGCGATGCCTTCTCTTCGAAGGACGTGCTCTACTCCTGGAGCCGGGCCGTCGCCCTGCAGGGCGCTTACGCCTCCAACCTGAGCGCCATCGCCGGTTATGACGCCTTGCAGAAGGCGGCCGGGGCGCCGCCGTCCAGCAAGAACAGCGCCGGTGTGACCAGCTTCAGGCAAAACATTGAAAACAAGCTGGCTTCCAATTCCTTGCAGCTGAGCGGACTTACCGCTCCGGATGCGAGCACTGTCAAGATCCAGCTTGCACACGCCTGTGGCTGGTGCCTCACCGCCTGGACGCTGCAGGGGAGCACGGGCTCCATCGTCAACGAGAAGTCGATTCAGACCGACCCTGAGACCTGGTGGTCGAAGGTGGTCACCCCCGGGCAGGAAGGCGGCATGGTCGGAACCGGCCCGTACTACCTGTCGGCTTCCACCCCCAAGCAGTCGCTGACCTTCAAGAGCGTGTCGAACTGGTGGGGCTCGCCGAAGCCGACGCTGACCGAGGTCGACATCGCCATTCACGACCCCTCGGCGATCGCGGGCGACGTCACCGCCTGGGAGCAGGGTCACTTTGACCTGATCGGCTACGGCGGGAACAGCAGCAACCTGACCTACCCGCTGATCCAGGGGATCAAGGGCAACTCGCAATTCGCCAACCAACTTCTCACGCAGCCGAAGGGCCGCACGACATGGCTCAGCTTCAACGTCGGGTACCCCGCGACGGGCGGGCCCTTTGTCGGGATGGGGGCTGCCGCGAAGGGCTTACGACAGGCCTTCGCCCTTGCCGTCGACAACAAGGCCCTGGCAACGACGGTGTGCCATAACACGCAGTGCGCCGCCGCGACTGGCGGGTTGATCACGAAGGGCCTGACCGGCTATCTGGGTGACGGCGCCGACCCGGTGGCGAAATACGATCCAACCCAGGCCATGTCGCTCCTCAAGCAGTACGACCCGACCGGCAAGCTCACCGCCAACCTGAAGTATTCCTACAATGCCGGCGGTCTCAACGACCCGGTGGCCGCGTTCCTGCAGAGTGAGTGGCAGACAAACCTCGGCATCCACGTCACGCTCGATCCGAGCAGCGACGCGTCGCAGTACATCTCCAACCGGCTCTCCGGCAAGTACGTGATGTCGCGTGACGGCTGGCAATTCGACTACAACCACCCACAGGACTGGTACGACAACCTGTGGGGCTACCTGGCGACCGCTGCGGGTGCCAACACCAGCGGGTTCGACGATCCAACCTTCGACAGCATCCTGAAGCAGGCTGACCAGCAACCGATTGACCAGGCGCTTGCCCAGTACAAGCAGCTGGCCCAGATCCTGGCGCAGGACTACGTCTACATTCCGCTCTACTACTCCGTCGCCAACTTTGCCATCCGCTCCTACGTGAAGGGAGCAGGTTCCAACACCCAGGCCGATTTCTACTGGAACGAGATCTCGATCCAGTCGCACTGACGAGGCTGACCAGCAACGACTGAATAGGGGCGCCCTGCCGAGCGGGGCGCCCCTATTCGCACTACGCTGACGAGGGAGAGGCAATGCTGACGCGAGGGACCCTGGTCTACATCGGACAGCGTTTACTCCTGATCATCTTCACCGTGCTGATGGTGTCATTCGGCGTTTTCTATGTCGTGCACCTGCTCCCCGGCAACGCTTTCGTCAGCGACCGGGTGCATGGTCAGGCGCTGGCGATTCTGCTACACGAGTACGGCCTCGACCAGCCGATCCCCGTCCAGTACTGGAACTGGCTGACGGGCATCATCCTCCACGGAAGCCTGGGCGTATCGCTCTATATCCGCGGGCTTCCGATCACACCCCTGGTCCTCCGCGAGCTCAGCGTCAGCGCCATGCTGGGCGGGGCAGCCCTGATCATCACGATCGGCCTGGGCGTCACCTTTGGAGTCCTCGCCGCCGTCCGCCAGAACAGCTGGGTCGATTACCTCCTGACCTCGATCGCGGTGGTCGGCTACAGCGTGCCGAGCTTCGTCATCGCTTCGCTCGGCATCTTGATCTTCGGCCAATGGCTCAACAACGTGACCCACGGGGCCATCTACTACCCGGAGCCCTGGACGGGAACCTATGGGACGCTCGCCGAGCTTTCCCTGCCCGCGATCGCCCTGGGCTTCTACACCTCGGGGCAGATCACACGAATCACCCGGGCCGCCATGCTGGACGTGTTGCAACAGGACTACATCCGCACCGCGCGCGCCAAGGGTCTGGTTGACCGGATCGTCGTCCTGCGCCACGCCCTACGGAACGCGCTGGTGCCCGTGACCAGCATCCTGGGCCCCACGGTGATTAGCATCATCGTCGGGAGCCTCGTGATCGAGAACATCTTCGGCATCCCGGGGCTGGGCAAGGAGTTCGTCCAGAGTATCTTCCAGCATGACTACAACGTCACGGTCGGCGTCTTCACGATGTACGCCGTCCTCATCGGCCTCGCCAACCTGGCCGTCGACTTGATTTACACGGTGATCGACCCGAGGGTCCGCTACTGATGGCCACCGCGATTCAGAACCCGACCGACCTCGAGTACGCGGGCGGCACGGTCGCCGGCGAACAGATCAGCCTCTGGCGCGACGGCCTCCGCCGCCTGCGCCGCAATCGGTTGGCGCTGGGCGCCGCCATCTATTTGCTCCTGGTTGTGATCGTCTGCCTGGTTTCGTTCGTCTGGACGCCCTACAAGCCGAACGCGATCGCGACCTGCGCGACCTACGAACTCCCCTCGGGCCCGCACCCACTCGGATGCGACGATCTCGGACGGGACTCACTGAGCCGGTTGATGGTGGGGACCCAGGTCTCGCTGGCGGTCGGGCTGGCGACGGCAGTCATCGTCCTGGTGGTCGGCGTCGTTGTCGGGCTTGTCGCTGGATACTTCCGTGGTCCGGTCGATGCCGCCTTCAGCCTGCTGATCAACGTCTTTTACGGCGTCCCACCGTTGCTCGTCGCCGTCGCCCTGTATGTCCTGCTCGGCGCCGGCCTCGTCAACATCATCATCGCCATCTCGGCGACCGTCTGGATGGACATGGCGCGCCTCACGCGCGGCCAGGCGCTGAGCCTCCGTGAGCGCGAGTTCATTGAGGCCGCCCGGGCCGGGGGGGCGCGCGCCGGCAAGATCATCTTCGGTCACATCCTGCCGAATGCGCTCGGGCCGATCATCGTCCAGGCAACATTCATCATCCCGGTGGCTATCCTCACCGCCGCCTTCCTTAGCTTTCTTGGCTTCGGCGTTCCGCCGCCACGGGCCGACTGGGGCGGCATGGCGAATGAGGGACTTCCCTCACTCCAGGGTGGTTTCGATCCTTACATCCTTTTGTGGCCTGCCCTGGCCCTGTCGATCACCCTGCTAGCCTTTAACTTCTTCGGAGATGGATTGCGAGACGCCTTCGATCCACGGCAGAAGCGCTGATGACTAGTCCAGTACTTCAAGTTCAGAATCTAAGCACCTCATTCTTCACCGACGACGGCGAAGTCAAAGCGGTTCGCAACGTCAGTTTCGACCTCGCACCGGGGGAAACCCTGGGGCTGGTCGGGGAGTCGGGGTGTGGCAAGAGTGTCACCGCGATGTCCATCCTCCGGCTGGTGCAACGGCCGGGAGCGATCGTAGGCGGCAAGATTCTCTTCCGGGAGCAGGACCTGGTCACGCTGCCTGCCGACGAGCTGCGAGACATCCGCGGGCGGGACATCGCGATGATCTTCCAGGACCCACTCAGCTCGCTCAACCCCGTGCTCCGAGTCGGCTTCCAGATCGACGAGGCGATGACGGCGCACGACAAGATTGCCGCCAAAGAGGTGGAGCAGCGTGGGATCGACCTGCTCAAGCAGGTGCGCGTGCCGGACGCCGCCAGTCGAGTCAAGGATTACCCGCATCAGTTCAGCGGTGGGATGCGGCAGCGGGCGATGATCGCCATGGGCCTCTCGAACCGGCCCGAGATCCTGATCGCCGACGAGCCGACCACCGCGCTGGACGTGACCGTTCAGGCGCAGATCCTTGAGTTGTTGCGCGACCTGAACGAGGAAACTGGGACCTCGATCATCCTGATCACACACAACCTCGGGGTCGTGGCAGGGGTCTGCAAGCGCGTCATGGTCATGTACGCCGGAGAGATCGTGGAGGAAGGCCCCGTCGGGCAGATCTTCAAATCGCCGCAGCACCCCTACACGTGGTCCCTGCTCCGTTCCATCCCACGGATCGACGCCGACCGGAAGGAACGCCTTCGCTCCATCGAGGGGCTACCGCCCGACTTGATCGAATTGCCGCCGGGTTGCAAGTTCAGCCCGCGCTGTCCCTTCCGGATCGAGAAGTGTTTCACGCACGAGCCCAAGCTCGAGCGGGTGGGTCCGGCCCAGCAGGCGGCATGCTGGGTAACCATGGATCGCGCCAACAAAGAAATGGGTGCGCGCGACATCACCGATACGAGGCCGGGCGCCGCCAGTGGCGTCCGCCCCCCGAAGGACCTGGCGGCACGCGTGTCTGATGCGCGAGAGGTGGACGCATCGACACTGGCCGACCCGGCGGTATGAGTAGCGCCGCGCTGGCCAGCGACTCCAGGGCCCTCAACGTCGGGGAGCCTTTGCTTCGGGTCACCGACCTGGTCAAGCACTTTCGTGCTGGGGTCGCCGGCACCGTCAAGGCCGTGGACAGCGTCAGCTTCGAGATCCAGCCGGGCGAGACCTTGGGGCTGGTCGGTGAGTCGGGGTGCGGCAAGTCGACCCTGGGGCGCCTGCTGACGCAGCTTATTCCGGCGACATCGGGCCAGGTCGTGTTCGATGGCGTGGATCTCACTCGCCTGGGTGGCGAAAAGCTGCGGCAGCAGCGCCAGAATCTGCAGATGATCTTTCAGGATCCGTTCGCCTCCCTTGACCCGCGCATGACCGTCGGCGACATCATCGCCGAGCCGCTGCTCAACTTTGGCCTGGTCCGCGGCAGGCAGAAGGATGCGCGCGTACAGGAATTGCTCCGCGTCGTCGGCTTGAATCCGTACTTCAACAACCGGTATCCGCACGAGTTCAGCGGCGGTCAACGGCAGCGTATCGGCATCGCCCGCGCGCTCGCCCTCAACCCGAAGCTCATCGTCTGCGACGAGCCCGTCTCGGCGCTCGACGTCTCCATCCAGGCCCAGATCATCAACCTGCTCGAGGACCTGCAGAAGGAGTTCCGGCTCACCTATCTCTTTATCGCGCACGACCTTTCCGTGGTGCGGCACATCAGTAACCGGGTGATGGTGATGTACCTGGGCAAGATCGTCGAGATCGCGCCCAGCGAAGCGCTCTACTACTCCCAGGAGCATCCGTACACCAAGGCGCTGCTGTCTGCGATTCCAGTCCCAGATCCCGACATCGAGTCGGAGCGGCGCCTGGTCAAGCTGTCGGGTGAAATCCCTTCCCCGCTCAAACCTCCGTCGGGGTGTCGATTCCATACGCGCTGTCCGATCGCGCGGGTGCCCGGAGTCTGCGCCGACAAGGAGCCGCCCCTGGAACAAAAGGCGCCGAATCGGTTCGCCGCCTGCCATTTCTCGGAGAAGGTTCGCGCCGAGGTTTGATCGAGCCGGCAATGCCCCTGGGATCGCGTCAGGCTGTCGAAGTCTGAGCACGTTTCGGCGGGCCGACGGCGTTCGTTCCAGCGGCGACTGCTCGCCTGGTACGCTCGCCACGGTCGCGATCTTCCCTGGCGCCGGACCCGAGATCCCTATGCCATCCTGGTCTCAGAGATCCTCTCGCACCAGACGCAGATCTCGCGAGTCGTCCCCGTCTACGAACGGTTGCTTGCCCGCTATCCGACCGCCGCGTCACTCGCCGGAGCGCCCCTGAGCGAGGTCAAAGCGATCACCGACCCTCTCGGATATAAGGTTCGGGGCGGTTGGTTGCACGCCGCCGCCCTGATCGTCAGCGAGGAGCGCGCCGGCTATTTCCCCCGAACGGTCGCGGAGCTCCGGCAGCTGCCCGGCGTCGGGCGCTACACGGCGGGTGCGATCATGTCCTTCGCGCACCAGCTCGACGCGCCCATCGTCGACACCAACGTAGCCAGGCTGCTGGGTCGCTATTTCGGCCTTCCGTCGGCCGGCGGCTTCCCTCGGCGAAAACTCTGGGACCTGGCAGCCGCGGTGATCCCGCAGGGGAAGGGCTACCTGATCAACCAGGCCCTGATGGATATGGGCGCGATGGTTTGCCTTGCCCGAAAGCCACGCTGCGTGATCTGCCCGCTCCACCGCGGGTGTTTGGGCCGTGCAAACGCGAAGCTGGAGCGCAGCCGTCAAATCTGATAGAGTACAAGCCGTCACCTGGTGTTCGGGTGGTGCTCGCCGGCCGTCCGTTCTTTTCTCGAACAGGCCGAAGCGTTCGGTCACTTGTTCGAGAAACAGGAGTGGACGATGAGTAAGGGAACCATCAAGAAGATCGTGCCGGATCGCGGCTTCGGGTTCATCGCGGCGGAAGATGGTAAGGAGTACTTTTTTCACCGGAGCGGCGTCGACACGACGCTGAACTTCGACAGCTTGCGCGGCGGCGAGACGGTCAGTTTCGACGTCGAGCAGAGCCAGAAGGGTCCGCGCGCGAATCGCGTTCGCGCCGCCTAGTCTCCTCGAAATCGGGAGGCCGCCCACTTCGGTGGGCGGCCTTTTCTTTTCACGAAACAATCGGGGGGACGGGCGCGTTGTAGACCCGTGACCGAACGCCGTCTCATCGCCCGAGCGCTCCTCGTCTTCGCGCCGGTGACGGTCGCGGCCTCGATCGTGATGGCACTCGTCTTCGCCGCGGTGCAGCAAGACCTGCGCATGGGCGCCAACGACCCGCAGATCCAGATGGTGGAAGATGCCGCCGCCCGGCTTGACGGCGGGGCGAGCCCGGCGTCGGTGGTCTCCGCGCCGGCAGTCGACCTGGCTCGCTCCCTGGCGCCCTTCACGATCGTGTTCGGCAAGGACCGTCGGCCACTGGCGTCGTCGGCCATCCTGGATGGACAAACCCCACAACCGCCGGCGGGGGCCTTCGACGCCGTCGCCAATGGCGGTCGCAGCGAGATCACCTGGGCACCACGCCCGGCGGTCCGTGAGGCCGCCGTCATCGTCGCGTACCGAGATGGCTACGTTCTTGCCGGTCGCTCCCTCCGCATCGTCGAGCAGCGCGAGGACGCGCTCGGGCAGGTCGTCATCCTGCTGTTTGTCGTCATGCTGGCCTTCACGGCGCTGACGTCCCTCGGCGCGTCGTGGTTCTGGATCCGGGCCGAGAGGCGGCCCTGAGGCCTACGCCTGGCCGTCGCGGTAGAGGCGGAGGATGGCGGCGGCCGTCTCCGCAAAGTGCCTTCGCAGGGCCGGGGGCGACAGCACCTCGACGTCCGTGCCAAACCCGAGGAGCACGCCTCGGGCAGCTCCCTCGGCCACGAACTGCATCTGGTACGTCGCCCAGCCGCTGACGTCGTCGACCGCCTCCCGGGTCGCCGGCGCGACAAGCTGGGGAGCGCAGATGCGTAGCACACGGTCGGTCTGCTCCAGCCGAACCTGGAGCCTCACACTGATGCCAGGCCCGCGCTCTTCGACTCGGCGGCGAAGCCGCTGCCAGAGCCCATCGAGGTCGAGCTCCGAAGGCCGCCGCGCCGGTTCGTCGATCGACGTCACCGACTCAATGCGCGACACGCGATAGAGGCGCGGCTCTCCGCGATCGGCGGCAATCAGGTACCAGATCCCCGCCTTGGCCACCAGCCCATAAGGGTCCACTCGCAGCCTGCGAGCCGCGGAGGCGCCGCTGCTCCGATAGCCGATGTCGAGCCGGCGCTCGCCCCAGACCGCCTCCTGGACGGCGGCGAGATGGGGCACGGCTTCGGCCGGGCGCATCCATCCGCGCGGCTCGACGACAATTCGTTCCTGGGCGCGGATGGCGCCGGAACGCTGCGCCTGCGGGAGGGACGCCATCAGCTTTCGCAGCGCCTGTTTCAGGTCCTGATCGAGTCCCAGGTCCTTCAGCGTGCCGCCTCCGGCGAAGACGAAGAGGGCACGCGCCTCGGAAGCACTGAGGCCGCTGACGTCGGTTCGGTAACCAGGCAGCAGCGCGCAGCCGCCCTGGCGACCGCGCTCCGTATAGACCGGGATGCCGGCCGCGCTCAGCGCATCGATGTCCCGGTAGACGGTGCGCTCCGACACCTCGAGGCGCTCCGCGATCGTTCCCGCGCTCATCCGGCCGTGCGCCTGGAGGAGCAGCAAGGTCGAGAGCAGCCGATCAGCCCGCATCGCCGAGAGGATCGCAGCTAAAACCTGACATACCTTGTCATATTAAAGGCGGATGATACGCGCGAGCAGGCAGAACACCGCACGGAGGACACGCAACATGGTCGAAACCGCGATCGCGATCACGCCGAGGGGACCCTTCAGCTGGACGGCGGCGATGGATGTCATGGGGAACTTCTCCCCGATGACGCAGCACTGGCAGGGGTCGAGCGAATTGGTACGGATGACCTTTCCCCTCGACTCATCGTTCACGCCTGTCGGCGTGGCGCTTCGCTTCCGCGACGGCCAATTGCTGGCTGAGGTGACCGGGTCGGATGACCTGCGGCGAGTCGAGCGCCAGGTGGCGCGGATCTTCTCCCTGGACCACGATGGCACGGACTACCCCATGGTCGGCAGGCGCGATCCAAAGGTCGGCCGGTTGATGGCCGCGCTCCCCGGGCTCCGTCCGCTGAACTTCACCTCCCCATACGAGACGGCTGCCTGGGGCGTGATGTCGCAACGGATTTCGATGCGGCAGGCGGCCCGCGTCAAGGCCGGGCTGATTGCCGAGCATGGCGCAAAACTCCGGGTTGCCGGCGAGCAGGTCGGGTGTTTCCCCACGCCGGAGCAATTGGCCGGCATCAAATCCGTTCCGGGGCTCAGCGGCGAGAAGGTCGAGCGGTTGAAGGGTGTGGCCCGCGCGGCCCTCGACGGCAAGCTGGATGCGGATCGCCTACGGGAGCTTGGCGATGAGGCAGGACCGGCGTCCGTCCGCGACATCCCGGGCATCGGGCCCTTCTGGTCGTCCGGGATCTACCTGCGCGGTTGCGGCGTCATCGACGTGTTTCCGGACGAGCCGCTCTCGATCGCCGCCCTGGGCCATCTTCACGGCCTCGGTGATTCGCCGACCCGACCGGATGTCGACCGGCTTACGGACGCCTACCGTCCATTTCGGATGTGGGTTTGCTTCTTGCTGCGTGCCGCCGCCAATCGGGGATTGATCGAGGGCGTCAGCGAGCGAGCCGGCACCATCCGGCGGGCCGCGAAGCCGGTAAGGCGCCGCAGGCAGGGGCCCGCCTGAGCCCCTGCCTGCGCTCCGGCTACCGATCTGCGGTAACGGGGCGCCCGACCGCTGCCGGCGCCGCCGTTTCAGGCTCGTCGAGGAAGACGCGCCCCGTATCGGCGATGCGGCTGGGATTGCGGACGGCAAAGTAGATCAGGGCGACGACACCGGCCAGCATCCAGACGCCGATCACGATCGGCGCCAGGTTCGATGGCGGGCTCAGGGCGACGATTCCAAGATTGGCAAAGTCGATGCCAAGAGCCGCCGCCAGGGCGGGGAGGAAGATCAGGCTTCCGACGATTGGTACGACGCCGTTCCAGAGAATGTTGAACTCATCGCGACGCTCTCGCAAGTAAAAGACCAGGTTACTCAGATTCGTGAGGATGTAAATCACCACCACGATGATCCCCGCAATGGTCCCGAGCAGGGCAAAAGCCAGCAGCGGCGAGCCGGCGAGGAGTCCGAGCGCCAGCGCCAGCACGATACCCCCCGCCGCCTGGGCATTGACCGCCCAGTATGGGGTCTGGAACCTGGGATGGATTCGCGCCAGGACCCGAGGCAGCAACCCGATGCGCGCCAGCGAATAGCCCACGCGGGTGGCCGCGTTGGCGCCAGCATTGGAGTTGGCAATCGCGCTGTTGAGGACGGCCAGGATGACGATGACGAGCCCCGGCCCCCAGACGGCCTGAGCCAATCCGGACCAGGGGTCACCGCTGTTGAAGGAAAAGAAGCCGTTCTTGGAATCGGCCATCTTGTTGGGACCGAAGTAGACGGTGGCGGCGTAGTAACAGAGGAGATAGAAGAGTCCGATCAGCAGGGCCGACAGGATGACCGCCCGAGGAATCGTCCTCCGTGGTTCGCGAGCTTCCTCGGCCAGCGGCGCTGCCGCTTCGAAACCGATGAAGGCCAGGATGGCGTAAATCATGCCCGGGAAGACTGAGCCCCAGCCCTTCGCGTTACCGGTGTTCGGAGCGAAGACCGCCAGCGTATTGTTGCCGCCGGCCGCCACGATCAGCGTCAGGGCAAGTGCCACGAAGACGACGATCTCGAACATGCCCAGCGCGACGCCGGTCCGCGTTGAGAGGCGGATGCCGCGGTAGGTCAGGGCCCAGACGATCAAACCGGCAAGCACGGCGAAGGGCGCCCAGAGCCAGAGCGGCCAGCCGAAATGCGAGTTAAGGTTCGCCGCCAGCTCGTTCCCGAAGATCAAATAGAGGAGCGGCGCCACGATCGGCTCCGCCATCATGAAGCCCCACGCAACAAGGAAGCCGACGTAGGGATGAAGACCACGGGAGCTGTAGGTATAGAGCCCGCCGGCTGACGGCAGATGGCGGGCGAGCTGGCCAATACTCACCGCGACGAACAGGCAGGCCAGCAAGGCCAGCAGGACCGACAGGGGCAGACTCCCCCCGGCGTAGGGTGCGCCGACGATGATCGAGAAGGCGACGGCCGCGGCGGGCGCCATATGGGTAATCGACTGAAAAAGGGTCGGGGCCAACCCCACGGCATTCCGTTGAAGTTGGGCCGGTCGGTAGGTCGCGCTCATGTCTCCTCCCTCTACGAAAAGTAAGGGCGGCTGAGCTTACTGGGCCGACCGAAACTGGGCGCAGGGGTGCGCTCAAACCCTCCCTCCTTATGCGGCAACATAACACCTCGTCGCGGACCCGTAAACCCCCGAAAGTCTTCTACGTCCCCCGGTTACCGTAAATTTGTCAGCATGAAAGCGACTCCCCACAACCAGAAGATGATCGACGAATTCCACGCGAAGAAAGGCCTCGGCGTCGGGCCATTTGGCGACCACGTTCTGCTGCTGACCGCCAAAGGAGCCAAGAGCGGCGAGCAGATCACGACGCCGCTTGTCTACCGGCGCGAAGGCAAAAGCTACGTCGTCATTGCCTCCAAGGGCGGCGCGCCGACGCATCCGCTGTGGTTCACAAACATCCAGGTCGACCCGGACGTCGAGGTAGAGGTCGCCAGTGCCGGCGCTACCGAGACGTTCAAGGCCCACGCTCGGGTGCAGGCGAGCGGGCCTGAGCACGATCGGCTGTACGCGGAACAGGCCAAGATCTGGCCCGCCTTCCTCGAGTACCAAAAGAAAACCAGCCGCGTGATCCCGGTTGTGGTTCTCGAACGTCAGAAGTAGGTCGGGACGCCGAGTTTGAGCACGAGTGGGCCGCGGCCGACCCGGCCGTCATTCGGTGCATCGAACTCGCGTACGCCTCGCTGATTGGCGGTGGTCTCGCCTGTGGCGCGGTTCTCGTCGATGAATCAGGGGCGACGGTGGCGGAGGGTCGAAATCGCGCCTATGATCCGGGGGGCGGAAGCGAGATCCTCAAATTAACGCCCATCGCACACGCCGAGATGAATGTGCTGGCCGCCGTGTCGACCGAGCGCGACCTGTCCGGGTGCATACTCTGGTCGTCGCAGGAGCCGTGCTCCATGTGCACGGCGGCCGCGGCATTCGTGGGCATTGGCACCGTGCGCTATCTGGCGCCCGACCCGTGGGCGGTTGCAACCTGGCACCGCCGGTCGCGTAAAGGGATGGACGCGATGCCATCCCCAAAACCCCTTCGCATCATCGGGCCCTCCGAGGATCATCGATGGGTCGCGGCCGCGACCGTGCTCTTCCTCCTGTCGATCGCCCGGGCCGGAGGGGTCGAACACCCGACCATCGTCCGCAACGCTGAGCTGGACCCTGCGACGACGGCGCTAGTTCGGACTATCCTCGAAGCCGAGCCGACCGTCAATTTGCCGGCGTCCGCCACTGATTTCTTCGCGCCGCTCTGGAGCCTTATGAGGGCCGCTCCCTCGGATCTTCGACCCGCGCCCTAACGGGCGATTAGACCCGCGAGGAGGCCTTCGACGGCGTCGTCGGCCAGCGCGCGCAGCTCGACATCGGTCCGGTCCTGGATGGGATGCGGGACGTAGACGACCGCCGGCCGGAAGCCGAGCGCTCTGGCCTGTGCCTGAACCGCTGACTCGAACTCTGACGATGCGGCGAGGACCGCCGGGATGCCGGATGCCTCCAGCTCGGTGATGTCGTGCACACTGCACGACGCGCATGACCCTCAATCGGCCAGGGCTTCGATCACTGCGTGGCACCGGCGCCTGATCTCGCCACGCAAGTTGGCGGGAGCCGGTTTGGTGTAGGTGGGCTTGCGAAAGCGCACGACCCGAAGGCCACGAGCGCTGATCAACTCGGCGATCCGGTCGAGAAAGACGTCGCCGCGAACTTTCGCAATGTCGAGGAGCCCGATCGTGACTTCCTCGAGAGATTCGGGTCTGGGTGCTGATGGGCGATGACCCGCCAGGCGCTCGCTCGTGGGATCGAGCAGTTCGATCATCGCTGCACCGCTCGAGTCACCGGCTGGCTTCCGGCCGGACCGCTGATCCATCCTGCAATGATGGCGGAAAACAGTCCGGCTGTGCCGCCGGCGTGGACGAACAGCAGCGCACCGTCATCGAACTTCCGGACGTCGGTCGTCGCGACTGACTCCGGCATCCCTTCCGCCATGCCGCCGGCGCCCTTCACCATCTCGGCGCGGGGGAACGTAAGCATGGCATCGAGCTCATCACGCAACCTCCGCTTCGACCAGCCGGCCTCGCGGAACACCCGGCCGTGTTCCGGCGAGATGACGCAGAGCGCGTTCCATGCGAGACCCCATTTGGGATGCCCGACTACGCGCAGACACGCTGCCAGGGAGCGGGCCAGGGCATCGGGCGTGCGCGCCATTTGGTCGAAGACGGGCTGGACGCCGGCGCCCGCGAACACGGTCACCGCGGAGCGTCCAGCCGGGAGACCGCGTTCGACCGCGAGCGGTTCCCAGGGCGATGTCTGCTCCGCCTCGGCGAAGCAAAAGGTGTATTTACCCGGGTTGCCCAGCGTCGCCCGGTCGATCTCACCTGGTCGCCCACCGCCGATGTTGCGGATCACGAGCTGGAGCGCTCTGCCGATCGTCGCGTTCGCGCGGTTTCCCTGTCCGAGCGCATTCACGCCGGAGTTCATGCCGATTTCCGGCGCAATCGGTCCATTGACGATGACAACGGGGCCGACGAAGTAGGTGGTTGCGAGCACGCCATGGATGTTGAACTCGTCGGTGCAGGCGGCCTCGACGGCGGCAAGCACGACTGGAAGGTATTCGGGACGGCATCCAGCCATGACCGCATTGATCGCGACTTTCTCGACGGTGCACTCGACCAGGTCCGGAGGTACGACGGCGACGATTTCCTCTGGCGCCCGTCCGGTTCCTTCGAGCATGCGGCGGACGCGCCGCGGGGTGGGCGCGACCAGCGGCAGGCCATCTGACCAGCCGCGGGCATACATCGCCTCGACCTCGTCTTCCATGAGACCAAGCGCGATCCGCCGCGACGTCGTCCGTGACCCGTCGTAGCGGAGCGCAAGCGTTTCGGGCATTCCGGGGTCGAGGGTGCGCGATCCGCAACCGGGTCGAAAGTCCGGCAGCCCCTTGCCCAGATCCTCGTGCCCGGTGATCCGCTCCCATTCGCGCCGATCCCACCCCTCCAGCCTCTCGACCGTTTTGCCGGCTTCGACACGGAGTAGCGTGGGAACGATTTCGATCCCGTGCCGGTACGAGAGCTCGAGCGCGGTATCGTCCACCGGCGCCACGCCGGCCGGGAACCCGGGATCATCCTGCGTGACGACGGTCAGCGGTAGACCGGCCTCGCGCAGCTGCCGTAGCACTGGGTGGACGGTCTGGCAGGTGGGACACTCCGCCTTGACGAAGCAGACCAGGCCGTCCGGGAATTGCATTCGACTCAGCTAGGAGCGGGGCCTGGCGACGTAATAGTTGACCAACTCCCACCACGAAAGATCGCCCGTGGCTTCAATCGCGGCAAGGGCGTCGGCCTGAAACCGCTGCCGCAGCGAGGCTGGGACCGCGTCGACCATCGCCCCACGAGTTGGGCCGGCCACCGCTCGCCGAAGCGCCTCCAAAGGGTTGGCGAACATGCCCCCGATCTGCTCGGTTACCACGGTCACGGAATCGAAACCAGCCACCTGCAGCAGGCGCAGACCTTGCTCAGGTTCTGCCCAGAGTCCCTCGTTCATGATCTGGCCGAACGGGTCGGTCCATCCCGGAAGGTATTGCTCGAGCGCGGCTTGCACCGCATCCCGCGAGAGATTGGAACGTTCGGAGCCCCAGCACGCTGCCACCAGGCCTCCAGTTGCTCCCAGGACGCGTCGCACCTCCAACAGCACGTTGCTGGCATGAGGCATGTGCGAGAGGCCGAAGCCGCACGTCACGCGATCGAATGATCCATCCTCGAATGGGATCTTGCCGGCGTCGGCAAGCGCAAACGTGATTTCGGTTGGCGACGTTTTTCGGGCGATCTCGAGCATGCGCTCGGACACGTCGATCCCCGTTACCTGCCCGCCGGCCGCAGCGGCTTCCCGCGCAACACCGCCCGTGCCGGTTGCCACGTCGAGAACCCGCAGGCCCGGGGCAATGCGTGCCAGGTCGACGATCCGGCGGTAGGCAGGCCGGAAGGTCGGCTCGATCGCGGTCGCGTAGTCCGGCGCCCGCCGATCGTAGGCCGCACCGAACTTCCCGGCGGCACCGACGAACTGCGTTGTCATGCCCTTGCCCTTACCCTAACCGACCTCGGTCCAGCCCGTGACCGCCCGGTAACAAGATGGTTGCAATTCGGGGACCGGCGCTAGGAAGCTCGTAAGTGCGCGGAAATAGCCTGAACCGTGGATGAGCCTCTCACCAGTACGTCCGCAGCCAGACTCGCACCCGGACAGCACCCAGGCTCGGGCTGCTCGGCCGCGGCGCGAACGCGCCTGGAGCGTACTCATCGGGACGCTGGTCTTCGTGACCCTTCTGATCGCGGCGCTCCCGATCTTCGCCATCGTCCGGGGCACGTCGGCGGGCATGGAGCTGGCTATTTCGGGCAACGCGAGCCTGCTGAGCTGGCTTGGGCTGGAACTGGCCCTGGTCGCCCTCGGTTTGGGCACCTTCTTCTTCGTCTACTCGCTCAAGTACTACCTGGCCACGGCGACCATCCTCCTCCTGGCCTTCTTCGGACCCGGGCGGAACGATAGGGGCACCGGCCAGCAAAAAGACCGGTCCAACGGCCTCTCCCGGATCCTGCGTCGCCATTTGCTCAGCAACGGGGAGCCCGGCGGAGACCGCAATGGACCGCCGCAGCTCGGACACGAGCCATTTGTCTCCATCCACATCGCCACCTACAACGAAAAGCGCGTGATCGGTCGCTTGCTCGAGGCCTGCGCCCGTATGAATTACTCGAACTTCGAAGTCATCCTCGTCGACGACTCGACGGATGGATCGATGGACGTCCTGGAGCCCTGGAAGCAGGTCAAGCGGTTCAAGATCATCCACCGAGACACCAGGGATGGATACAAGGGGGGCGCCCTCACCTACGCGCTGGCCGCGATGGATCCGCGAACGGAGTACGTAGCCATCTTTGATGCCGACGCCGTGCCGTTTCCAAATGTCCTGAACGATCTACTGTCTCACTTCTACAGCTACGACAACCAGGCCCCGCGTCCGATTCCGCAAATCGGCGCAGTGCAGAGCTATCAGTGGCATGTTCTGAACAAGAACGAGAGCTGGTTGACCGCGGCCGTGCGGACGGAATACGCGGGCAGCTACATGGTGGAGCGTCCCTATCAGCAGGTGCTGAGCTCCATGAAAATGATCGCGGGCACGGCCTACATGATCCGTGCCGGACTCTTGAAGGAGCTCGGCTGGGGCCGCAGTCTCACCGAAGACTGGGAGCTCACCTTGCGGCTTTACGCCAAAGGCTACAAAGTCGCCTACACACCATATGCGGAGACTCCGGCGGAATGCGTCGCCACGTTTGGCCGGCTCGCCCGCCAGCGGATGCGCTGGGCCGAGGGTCACAGCTACAACGTCAACAAGCACTTTTTCACCATCCTCCGGTCGCCGCACCTGAGTCTCATCGAAAAGGTCGAGTTCGTCTACTACGGCCTGTACTACCTGCAGTCCGCGCTCTTCTTGCTTGGCTCGGCGGCATGGCTTGGTTCCGAGCTTGTGTTGCGCGTGCACATCCCCGACTGGACCGCCATGCTCGGCTGGTCGCTCCTTTTCTCCAACTTTCTCTCGCTACCGCTCATGAACCTGGGCGGCCTCCTGCTGGAGGGGGCGCCGCGCAAGGACTACAACGGCGTCCTTGGCGCCATGGCGCTGTCCTTTCTACTGGTGCCCTTCCAGGCCTGGGCCTCGGTCAAGGGCCTCTTCGAGCGCCACGAAGGTCCCTGGTTCCGGACGCCCAAGACCGGGCGGGTGACCGATCGGGTCGTGCCCCTCGAGCAAAAGGAGAGCCTGGAACGGTGGTTGCGTCCTCAGCAGCGCAAGCCCCAGCAAGGGTATTCGCTGTTCTTCAATGCCGCTCGGGCCCGCCGGGCAGTCCGAATCGTTTGCATGGTCGTTCCGATCCTCATCTTGACCATCCTTGGCCTCGGCGCTGTTACGGCGCCAGCGGTTTACGCGTCCAACAGTTTCTACCTCCATAATCCCTCCGGCCTCTTCACGATCGATAACACCCCGCCGCAGGGGGCAGGCGCGAGCTTCTCGATGGATAGGGCTGGTGCGACCCGAACCTGGGCCACCACTTTCGCCTACACCGGTCAGGTCATCCCCGCGGGCACATACGCGTTCACCTACACGGCATCGAGCCAGGATCCAGACGGGTCCGCCACGGCCGTCCTGACCTTCGGATACAGCGCCAGCTCCACCTGCGCGGCGATTTCCCCCATCGTCACCGCGCCTGCGGACCTGGGGAACGGTAACGGCGAGTCGATTTCAACCAATGTTCCTCAAGCAATCCTTCCGGCCAACTCCTACCTGTGCGCGCGGATCACGGTGATCAGCGTCAGCCATGGCGGGATCAGCCTCCTCTTCGACGGGAGCCGTCAGGCGACGTCCGTCACGACGCCCTCGATTGTCGTGCCGGAGCACGTCCTTCCCCTTGCCGGGCTGGTCGGCCTCGTTCCGCTGGCCGCCGCCTGGCTGATCAGGCGGCCGAAGCGCGCCGCCGCCGTGAGGGCCCGATGACGCAGGAGCGCCCGACGCGGCTGTTTGCCCTGCTGCTGGCTCTGAGCGCCGGCCTGCTCATTGTCTTGCCGTTCGTGTCGACCTTTGACGAGTTCCTGACCACGATCGGGATCCGGCTGGGAATCGGGGCGCCTCTGCAGGTGATCGTCCCCGCCGAGGTGGGGCTCACCGTCGCGCTTCTCGGAGCGTTCGGGATTCATGCCGGTTCAGCCGGTAATCAGCTGGTCGTTTGGAATGCGAGCGGCGCGCCAGTGACGCTCTTCATCTCGTGGAACTGCGTGGGATGGCAGAGCCTGATCCTGCTCGGCGTTAGCCTTCTCGTCGGCCTGCGGGGTCCGATGGGATGGACGTCTCGAGTCGAGGTCATTCTCTTCGGCATCCTGGGCACGGTGCTCGTCAATATCGCGCGTATCGCAACCGTCGGGGTGCTGGCCTCGGCAGCCGGTTACATGCCGGCCATCCTCTTCCATGACTACGGCGGTACGCTGCTCCTGGTTGCCTGGCTCTTTACTTTCTGGCTCATCGTTTTTCGTTGGTTGCTACCCGCTTCCGACCTTGCACTTGCACTTGAGCCGGCCGCGTGAGCCTGGCCCGGGTCCTCGCGACCGAAGAGGAGGACGATCGCGGGCACGATCGCGGTGCCAGGCCGGCTGGCACACCGATCGCGTTGTGGAGCTGGTTGAGCCTCGGATTGCTGCTCGTTGCCCTGACGCCTCGCCTCATCTACCTCTTTGGGATCTCGAATCCGGAGAACGCCGGCGACGGCCTCTACACCGATGTCTACCAGCACTGGCAGATCGCGTATCTCACGAAAGAGATCGGGCTGAGCCAGGGCCTGCGATTCTGGGACCTCAAGGGGGTGGAGTATTTCTGGGGGACGCTCCATCCGGTCGTGCTCGTCATCCTCTTCTTTGTCACCGGTTCGACCGACATCGTGCTTGCACGGATCCAGAGTCTTGCGTTTGGATCGCTGGGCGTGGTGCTGATCTTTCATCTCTGCCGGCGTTACTGGAACCTCTCGGTCGCGGTCGCCGCGACCGCGTTTGCCGCCTTCGCCCCCACGAGCGTCTTCAACGATGCGTCCGGCATGCTCGAGCCGATGGCGGTCAGCCTGTCCCTCCTCGGCATCTGGCTCCTGCCGGACCGTTCCTTCCGGGCTGGGATCGTCTGGGCGCTCGCCACGGCGGCCCGACCCGAGGCGTGGCTGTCGTCACCAGCGCTCATCGTGGCATCCTTCGTACGACCGGGGACCGTCCGGCGGTGGCTGTCGCTGCTCGTCGGGTTTGGCGGCGTCATGGCCGCCCAGATGGTGTTCCTCAACGCCCGGACCGGTAATCCAATCTATCCCTTCTACTGGAACTTCCTGGCCAATGCGGGCGGCAAATGGATGAAGCCGATGATCGCGAGCCAGCTATCGGCGAGGCCCTGGTTTGTCGCCCTGTGGTTGCTTGCGACCGCCGGCCTCCTCTGGACGCTCTGGCGCCGGCCTCGCGCGTATCTGCTCTTGCTCTATGGCTTCGGATCATGCGCGCTGGTCCTCGGGCTGTTCGGCCTGACAGCATTCATCACCGAGTGGTACCCGTGGCGCTGGATGATGTGGATCCTCGCCTTCCCGTACGACTTCGCCGCGTTGCTGGTGGCGGTCGGCCTCTTTGTGATCATGCCCCGCTACCTGGGACGCAGCGGTCGGCCGATCGCCTTGCTCGTGGCGGCGGCCCTGTTGCTCGGGACGCAGCTGACCTGGATCCCAATCCAGCGCGCGTATGCGACCACCGAGTCGGTCTGGAACTTAAACGTCGCCTCCGGACGTTACATCGCCGGCATCGTCAGTCAGCCCGCCTACCGCAGTGGTGCCCTCAACCTGCCTCCTCCCGACCAACCCGCCGTCACCTATGCGCTCGTCCACTACGGCGGGCTCGATGGCTCGCACTTCATCAGCCAGTTGTACGACCCGTTCTATTACCTACCGGTCGGCTACCACTACGCCGATCATCCCGTGACCACCGCGCTGCTCCTTCAGTGCTGGCTGTCGAGCACCAACACGTCGATCTTCGTCATGCCAGACAACCGGGGAGATTACGTCGCCTTCACGGCGGATCATCCGGGGTGGTTCGAAACCGTGGGGCGGGTCGCTGAGTACGGGTGGTCGATCGAGGCGGTCCACATCCCGACGCCGTCCCCGCAAAGCTGCGGCCAAGCCATTGCGGATGCTCGAGCCGGCGGGCCCTAAAGCGCTGATTCAGCCCAAGGTTCTGACCCTCCCCTCAAGAAGGGTCAGAACCGGTTAGGCCTCGTCCTCTATCAGGAAAACGTGCACCCGCCCTGGCCGCCGTTCGCCTGGTTACTCCAGAGCGGCTGAAGGGCGAAGAACTGGCCGTTCATGGTGACATTCTGCAAGTTGGTCCAGGCGCACTTGTCACCGTTCTCCGAGCCGGACGCGTCGTTCCAGCCGTCCTGGTTGCCGTTGTCGTTGTCCGGATCGGTAACGGCCTCCTCGACCTCGTGCATGGTGACCACGCTGTACCCGTCGTAGTAGCCGTGCCCGTAGGCGTCGTTCGTTTTATTGACGTAGTTCTGTCCACAGCCCGCGCCCTGCTCGGGAACGTAGGGCATGAACGAGTACCGCACGCCACGTGCACCCGCGGGATGGCTGGTTTCACTGTGGTAGGCGCAGTAGACCGATCCGTACGCCGTCGCCTGATGGCCGGGCTCCGTAAAGACGATGTAGGTCGCATTGACGTCATTACCGAAATGCTGCGCCGCCTTGGTGGCTTCGGCGGCCACCGCATCATCGACCGAGTTTGTGACCAGGCTGGTTGTTCCGATAACGGCGGGAACCGGCGATGGATCGATCCAGGTGCCCTTCAGTTGCCCGGCCGGATTTGTGATGTACTGCGCCCCGGTATTCCCGGCGCACGAGGTGCTGCCGATTGCGATGTTCTGGCAGTACTGCGTTTGGATCCCACCGTACGGCGTCCCACCGTACTTGCCCAGCAGGTCGGTTACGTACGTCATGGCGGTCGCCTGCGTATAGCTGAAACCCTGAGCCTGGACGGAGAAGCCGTTCTGCCACGCGGGTCCCCAGAAAACCGCGTAGGTCGCGGGCGGCGTCTCGATCCGGCCGCCATGATAGACGAGATTGTTTGGTGACGCCGCCGTGGCGACGCCAAGCCCCCAGAACACGTGCTTCCCATTGATCACCGGTGGCCGCACCGTTGACCCAAACGCCGTCGAGGTGCTCAGCAGCAGCGCGCTGAGTGCAACGGCAGCCACCGTTAGTGATCGGAACGCGTGGACGAATCGGTGAAAGCTCACGAACGCCTCCTTGCCAATATGGTGATACCAATGATGTAACGAAAACCATCGCTCGGTGTCAAGGTCAGCAGTAGCGCCTTCTAGACTGGAGCGATGGCCGGCCGGACGCTCTACCGGACGACTGTCCGCGATAGCTGGCGATGGATGTGGTGGGACATCCCGGTCCGCCTCCTGCCGCTCACCGCCATCCCCCTCCTATACCTGTGGGTCAGCCGAACCTCGCCCGCCGCGCTGGGGCTGACCGCGAGCCACCTGCTCCGCGATCTGGCGCTTGCCATCCCGTGCGGACTGGCCGGCTTCGCGATCGCAGCCGCCTTCTCCGACTACCTCTCGCGTCGCGCCGGACGATGGTTCGTCCCCGACCGCGCCGACCTGCTGCTCCAAACCTTCTATTACGTCGTTCCGAACGCCATCGTCGAAGAGTGGTTCTTTCGAGGATTCATGCAAGGCATGCTGATGCGGTGGTGGCAGATCCCGGTCCTCGCCCTTAGCGCGACGACCCTCGTCTTCGGCGGCTACCATTTGCTCGGCCGCTGGGGATGGCGCCCCGTGGCCGGCGCGACCGTGGCCGGTTTCGCCCTCGGGTTGCTTTATCTGTGGCAGCCGTCGCCGCCATCCCTGCTCCTCCCGGTGATCGTCCACGCGGCTATCACGGCCGGGTTCCTTGGGCTCGGTCCCAGCCTCCTTTTCGCCTGGCGCCGAGGTCGGGAACGGATCCGGCAGGCTGAGCTCTGACGACGCAGCGCCAGCCCCAACCTATTTCGGTCGCCTCGCCCGAGGCGTCGCCGGCAGCAGACGCATCAATTCGCCGGCAACAGCCTCGAGCGGCCGGCTATTGCCCTCCGAACGACACAAGATGAGGGCGCCCTCCATGCCAGCGACGACGGCGGCGGCTATCGACCGAGCGCGTCCCGAGGGCACGCCGAGCCTGGTCAACTTTGCGGCGAGTTCGGCAACCCAGGAACGAAAGGTGCCGCGCACAATCTCCATCAGGTCGTCGTCGAAGGCGCCGATGTCAACGGCGACGCCGGCCACTGCACAACCAGAAGACCCACGAGAGGCGAGGACCGACTGGCGCCAAAGGTCGATAAAGCAGGCCAGCAGTTCGGAAGGCGTCGTTGCGGGACAGGCGCGAAGATGGCCGAGCACCCGGTCAGAAGTCCAGCCAATCGCGGCTTCGGCAAGTTGGCGCTTGCCGTCTGGAAAGTTGAAGTAGATCGAACCGCGAGGCGCGCCGCTGTGTGTCAGAACATCTGAAAACGACGTCGCACTCAACCCACGCGTGCCGATCAGCGCGGCGGCGCTACGGACCATCTTTGCCTTACTGTCTCCGGCCAACTACACCTCCTGCTTGACTATGACGCCCGACATAGTGCATGCTAGGCTCCCTGCGCCGCTATGACGGCCATCATAATCCCGGGAGGAACCAGTCATGCCCATGATTGACGCGTACGCCGTGGCCGGTACGTTTTCCAACAAACACCAGCTGGCCGTGGACCTGGCCACCGCGGTCATGACAATCGAGAGGGTCCCCGACATCCCGATGTTCCGCGAGAACACCGCCGCCTTTATTCATGATCTGCCCGACAACTCGCTTGCGAATGTAGACGGTGACACGAACTACGTCCGCGTTCAAGTGCTGACGAATTCTGGCGCCCTCGATCGCGACAAGCAACTGGCGGTCGTACGGAAGCTCACCGAGATCGTCGCGGCGGCTGCCGGCGACCCCACACTCGCGGGGCGCACATGGGTATTGCTGACGGAAGCACCCGATGGCGGATGGGGGCTGAACGGCCATGCCAACACGAACACTGAGCTCGTCAGCCTTGCGCGGGCGCAGATGGCGGAGCTTAAAAGCAAATAGTCGGGTAAGCGAGCCTAGCTCGAGGCTAGGCTCGCCTGGCTGACCGGACTAGCGCGCGCGGGATGCTGCCACGCGGTCGAGCGCGACAATCTGGATCAGGTTGCCGCAAGTGTCGTCGACCATGGCGATGGTTGAGCCGGTCACCTTCGTGGGCGGCATGGTGAAGTTCGCACCAAGGCCCTTCACACGGTCGTACTCGGCCTGCACGTCATCTGCATAGAACATCGCCGCGGGCTGCCCCTGTTGATACTTGGCCTGCTGAAAAGCCTTGGCGGCGGGATTGGTGTTGAGCTCGAGCTGCAGCTCGGTGCCGTCCGGCTCCTCTGGTGAGGCCACCGTCAGCCAGCGATAGCCTCCTTGCGAGACGTCCGTTTTCTTCACGAAGCCCAGCACGTTGGTGTAGAAACGCAGCGCTTTCTCCTGATCGTCCACGAACAGAGTGGTCACCTTGATCTTCATCTGTGTTCCTCCTGGTGGTTGCTAAATTCGCGAGGCTGGCCATTCATCGCTTGTTGATATAATAGGTCTGGCAGCGCCATATGTCAACCGTTGATGATATTCTACTCTAGACTGAACGGGTGACCCGACCCGCTCACCTGGCGCGTCGCGCGAAGGTTCGCCCTGGGCGGGCCGTCGGCAAGCCGGCAAATCGGCAGGCCATCCTCGCCGCTGCCCTCATCGAGTTCACGGGGCAGGGCTACGACGGTGCCACGATGCGTGGGATTGCGGCGCGTGCGGGCGTCGACCTCGCTCTCCTTTACCACTATTTCGATTCCAAGGATCGGCTCTTCGTCGCCGCCCTCCAGTTACCTGATAATCCCGCACAAGCCGTCGCCGAGATGGTGGCGGGTGGAATCGATGGGCTGGGCGAACGTCTCTTGCGTTTTATCATCGGCACCTGGGAGCAAGGCACGCCAGGTAACGCCGGCCCCCTGGTGGGCGTGATGCGCTCAGCCGCCAGCCATGAGGAAGCCGGGCGGATGGTGAGGGAGTTCTTTACCAGGGAACTACTGGAGCGACTGGTCGTATCGATTGGCATGCCTCAGCCGCGACTGCGCGCGGCCCTGATCGGCTCCCAGATGCTGGGGCTTGCATGGGCTCGTCGGGTCCTCCGGCTCGAGCCAATCGCGAGCGCGGACACCGATACCCTCGTTGCCTGCTATGCCCCGACACTCCAGCGCTACCTGACCGCGCCACTGCCGGGCGACGACGGTGTGGACTCAGGAAATGGGTTGTCTTTGGCTCCTGGACCCCCGAGCGGTAGGCAGCGTGTCGCTAAACCAAGTCGGCGATAGCGGACCGACGTCAGGGCGCAGGGCGCACACCGAAAGGAGGTATTGGCGTGGCAAAGCTGGTGTTCTCAGTCACACATTCGCTTGACAGGTGGCAGCCACGAAGCGGACCGGGGTGCTGGCCCACTGATCGCCGCGGGGCAGGCTTGCTCGACGGCGCGCTGGTCAGGACGTACGCTCGGGATGACTAACTCGCCAGCAGGAGCAGGGTAGATCATGCGTATCGAGTCCTCGGTGACGGCGCTTTCGTCCGACGACCCGCCCGACCACCGCTGGCGGCGCTGGCCGTGATCAAGAAGCGCGGGAAGACCATCGGTACCCGGGTGGCCGGAAAGCTCCCCATTGCCCGCATGGATCCGGTATGAGACTTCGCTATCTGGCCTCGTTTCTCTGGATTTTGATTTTCGGATTGGCCGTCGCCCAGGTCGCGGCGCACTTCCTTTTAGATATGCGCCGGGTACCGCCAACGCTGGCACCGACCACCAGCACACTGACAGGAGCTATTGCGCTGCTCGCGATGTGTACGGTCGGTTGGCTGATCGCGGTGCGGCGGCCTCACAACCCGGTGGGATGGCTGATGATCGGTGTCGCCTTCACCGGGGCGACCCTGCCTCTTCCGGGCATCTACGCGGCCTACGCCGTCGCCCTAAACCTCGGCCTGTCCGGCGCTTACTGGCTCTACTGGCTCAGTCAGATCACATGGTTCCTGCTGTTTGGAGAACTTCTAGTCCTGCTCCCACTCTTCTTCCCGGACGGACGGCTGCTGAGCCGCCGGTGGTTGGCCCCCATTGCCTTGCTCGGCATCACTCTTTTGGTGGTCATCGTCGCGTCCCTCGATCCCCGTGCCACGGATCCATTGCCGAACCCGCTCGGCGTCAAAGCCCTGTCGGGCCTCGTCGGCATCTTTAACTCACCGGTTTTTACGGTTTACTTCTTTCTCCTCTGCAGTGTCGGCATCGTTTCCCTGATCGTTCGTTATCGACGCGGAGCCAAGCAAGAACGCCAGCAGCTCAAGTGGCTCCTGGCTGCGGTGGTCCTCCTGCTTCTCCTGGTGTTCCTCCAGGTGGTGGTGGTGCCCTTGTCAGACGCTCCACTGCTTCCGATTGGGGCGGCCCTCCTTCCGATCGCGATCGGGATTGCTGTGCTGCGCAACCGCCTATACGACATCGATCTCATCATCAACAAGGCGCTCGTGTACGGCGGCCTGGCTGCTGTCATCACGGCCGCCTACGTGCTCGTGGTGGTTGGTATTGGGGCCCTGGTCGGAAACAGCCGGCAATTCCTGCTCTCGATCGTGACCACCGCGGTCATTGCGCTCGCCTTCCAGCCATTGCGACACCGCGCCCAGGGGCTGGCCAACCGGCTTGTCTATGGAAAGCGAGCGACGCCCTATGAAACACTTTCCCAGTTCAGCGAGCACCTTTCCGAAACTTTCTCCCACGAAGACATCCTCGACCGTATGTCTCGCATCCTCGCCCAGGGCACCGGTGCGGAACGGGCCGAGGTCTGGGTGAGGGCAGGCCCCCGGTTGCTACTGGCGTCGTCGTCGCCGCCGCTCAACGGCTCGGCGCCGCCGGAGCTTTCGGTGACGAACGGCAACTTGCCGCCGATGGAGCGCGACCGGGTCGCCCCGGTCACCCATCAAGGCGAACTGCTGGGCGCCCTCGCGGTCTCGATGAAACGTGGCGAGACCTTGAACGCCGTCGAACAGAAGCTGGTTACCGACCTGGCCGGCCAAGCCGGCCTCGTGCTCAAGAACGTCGGGCTCAACCGAGAGCTCCTGGCGCGCCTCGAGGACCTGCGCGCCTCACGCCAGCGCCTCGTCAGCGCGCAGGACGAGGAACGGCGTCGCCTCGAGCGCAACATCCACGACGGCGCCCAGCAGCATCTCGTGGCGCTCAAGGTGAAGCTTGGCGTCGCGGAATCACTCAGCGAGCCCAACAGCCGGGCCCGACCGGTCCTGGCGCAGCTCAAGAACGATGCTGACGAGGCGCTTGTCAATCTCCGGGAACTTGCCCGCGGCATCTATCCACCGCTGCTCGCATCGGAGGGTCTGCCGGCCGCGCTCAAATCACATGCGCGCCGCCTCCCGTTTGCCGTCGAGCTCGACGTCGACCGCGTTCAGCGGCTTTCGCGTGAGGCCGAGGGCGCGGTCTACTTCTGCTGTCTCGAAGCGCTGCAGAATGTCGCCAAGTACGCGAGCGCGACGAGGGTCGAAGTGCGCGCCCGTGTGGAGAGCTCGACGCTGGCCTTTTCCGTTTCGGATAACGGCAAGGGCTTCGACCCGGCTACGACGGTCGCCAGCTCCGGGCTCCAGAACATGCGGGACAGGCTGGAAGCGCTTGGCGGAACGCTGCAGGTGGAAAGCGAGCCCGGCAAGGGAACCCGTATCGAGGGCCAGCTCCCCGTTTAGCGCCTAACCGCCGCTTAACGGACGTTCGCCGGACGGTCAACGAAGGGGTCAGGTAGAACGTCGGATTGACCAGCGAGCACGAGGCCCGTAATAGGAATCAGAAGCCGATGCCCACGAGAAGAGTTTTCGAACTGCATCTGTCATCCACCAGGCGGACCATCATGCTACATCAACCTCTGCCGGACTCGCCGCGCGCGACTTTCGTGAATACTGCCGAACCGCCTCGACCGCCACCGTCAGCTTTATCTCATTGCCGACGAGCAACCCCCCGGCCTTGAGCGGCATGTTCCACGTGAGCCCAAACTCCTCGCGGTCGACGGTGGCCGTCACCATTGCGCCGATCTTCTGGTTGCCCCACGGATCCGTGGCTCCACCGTCGAACTCGATGTCCATCCCGATGGGCCGCGTCACGCCACGAATGGTGAGCAGGCCGGCGCCGCGCCACCGGCCATGTGCGACGTGGTGCACATCGCTGCTCTTGAAACGGATGGTCGGGTACCGTCCCACGTCAAACCAATCAGCGCCCCGCAGATGGTCGTCGCGATCCTTGAATCCCGATTCGACGCTGGCGGCGTCGATCTCCAGTTCGGCGTACGACTGTTCGGGGGTTTCCGCGACGTGGATCCGCCCGGAGAACCGCTGAAACGTGCCGCGAATCCGGCTCACCATCAAGTGGCGGCCCTCAAAGCTGACGATTGTGTGTCCCGGGTCGAATTCCCAGGTGCCCACCGCCGGCACTAACCTGCTGTCGACAAGGCGGGTCGGGCTTGATTCCGTCATGTTGATCATCTCCCATAGTTGCAATTTGCAATAAGCTCCCTCAGTCTAGGCAGAGATCGTTGCGAATTGCAACTTTCTGGTACGCTTTGGCCAGTGGCCAATCGGCTGTCCACCCCAGAAATTGCGGTCTGGCGCACGTTCCTAACCGCCCAGGCCAGAGCCGTCGCTCGGATCGAATCCGACCTCCAGCAGCGCGGCCTCATCCCGCTGGAGTGGTATGACCTATTGGTGGCAGTCCAATTGGCGCCCGCCCACCGGCTGCGGATGATGGATGTGGCCGAGAGGCTGCTTTTGACACGCAGCAACTCGACACGTTTGGTCGACCGGCTCGAGTCGGCGGGCTTGATCGAGCGCAAACGGCTGGACGGCGATCGTAGAGGAATGACCGCCGTGCTTACGCCGGCCGGTCGCGACGCGATCCGGCGGGCATGGCCCGTCTACGCCCAGGGCATCACGCGCTACTTTATTTCGCACCTGTCGACTGTGGAACGTCGCATCGTGGCGGCCGCGCTCGTCAAAGTGGCCGAGCAACCCGGGCCAGTGCGACCCCCCTCCCGTCGACGCAAACCGAAGTCTGACGGCCGACTATTTGCCGGCTCTGCGGGCCAAGAATGACGGCCAGGTAGATCCGTCCACCAGCTGGGATCCAGCTACGTTTGAAGTCTGGCGACCCCGAGCGGACTCGGTGGCGCAAATACCACCACCTTTGGCCAAACGCTTGAGCGCGGAGAACTCGCCCACGGTCGACAATGGCGCCTTGCGCATTCTGGGCGAGAAACAGGCCATCGGCCTGCTCCTGCTGAGCCCTACGTGCCGTCGAGAAACGGAGTCACCGCGCGCGCCAGTTCCGGACTCATGTTGATGTCGTAATGGGTCAGGCCAGGAAGAATCGCGAGCCGATGCTGCGTCATTCCCGAGCGGTCCCAGTTTGCGTCTCGTTTTCCGCCGCCCAGCAGACCGAAGAACTCCACGGCGTGCGATGGGGGCAAGCCGTCAGCATCGCCGATGACGATCATCACTGGCATGCGAAGCCGGGCCACGTCCGCCGACCAGTCGTAGTCCATCTTCATCGCCGTCGTGAGCTGGGTGACCAGCTTCGGCCAATCATCCGGGTTCGGGGCGACCTGAGAATAGGCCTGATACATCGGGCTCTGCTTGAGCGGTTCAGCCGTTTGCGGTCCCATCGCATCCATGCCCGCCGTCATCTCCGGATACCAGCCCCGGCGTTTGAAGACGGTCGAAACAAGCACCAGGCGGTCGACGACATCCGGATGCTGGATGCCGGTGCGCAGCGCAACGGCTCCTCCGAGCGAGAAACCCATGATCGCGGGTCGCTCAAGGCCAAGCTCATCGATCAGCGCCGCAATGTCGTCGGCCATCGTCTCGAACCGCATTGGTCGGTCGGTGGCCGGCGAGCGGCCGTGCGACTGCAGGTCGACGCCGATTACTTGATGGCTGGCAGCCAGCAGCTCGATATTGGGGCCGAACATCTCAACCGATCCAAAGCCGCCATGCAATAGAACCACCGGCTTTCCGGTTCCATGGATCTGGTATCCGAGCTCGACGCCGTTGACGCGCGCGGTGCGCGTCGCTCCTTTTGTAGCCATGGCGTTCAATCTAGTCGAACGCTAGCTGGCGACCTGGCCGGACAGGTTTCGAACTCAATTGAATGCCAACGCCGAACTTTGGCTCCGACGAGCCTTCCACGACGTCGAACAATAATCGAGGCGAAGCTGAAGCGATTCCAACAAGAATGCTGTTTACCATGGAGGAATGCCGGTGTCCGTAGAGGTACAGACCGTTCGTCCCCGCAAGTTGGCCGCGGTGCGATGCGAGGTCCCACCGGGCGAGGTTGGCTCGGCGTGGGGGCCTGCCGTGGGCAAGGTCTGGGACTTTATTCGCAGCCAGCCGGGCCTATGGACCGACGGCCACAACATCTTCCTCTACCACCACTCGAAGCAGCCGGGAGCGCCACTACTCTGCGACTTCGGCGTCGAAGTCACGCGTACCTTTGAAACCGCGGGCGAGGTTTATGCGACCGAGACGCCAGGGGGCGAGGCTGCGGTAGTCGTGCATCGTGGGCCGTACGATCGCATGAACGAGGCGTACGACGCGATCGACAAGTGGATGGCGGCGAACCAAAGGGTGTCTGCTGGGCATTCCTGGGAGATCTACGGGGATCCGACGCCGGATCCGGCCGACACTCAGACGACGATCGTGCACCTCCTCAAGTGAGCGCTTCGGCATCTACGTCTGCGTCCGCTCATCGCGCATCGCCGTGGCACGACCGATCATCAATGCGACACCGTCATTCATCTTGCTGGGTACAAGGCGCACCTCTGGATGCTGCTTAGCCCAGACGCGAAACACCTCATCGGCGAAGCCTTGGCCCACTGATTCCACCTTATCGAAGTCAAGTTCTACTTCAGCGAAACGCTCAAGCCCGGCAAGGAGACGCTTTGCTTCTGACCGACTAACGAATGACGATCCATGCTCAAACAGTTTGACCCTGACGTACGAGCGGCTGAACCCAAGCTCTTCGTTAGTGAAGGGCCTGAAGACATCCTCTAGCGCCCGCGTCGTGGCGGCATCGACCTCAAATATTGCGAGGGTCCCGGGTGCGTACCCGCTACTGCCGAGGGCGAAGTCGCCTCGACGGTTGTCCACGGTCCAGCGGAGCCGGTTTGCCTGAAGGTCTAAGTAGTCAGCAGCGCGAGATGTGAAGAACAGTCCCTCGCCGGTATGCCGGTCGGGTTGGGTAGTGACCTTACCCTTAGACAGCTCAGCGAGTGCAGATCGATGGTCCGGGAGAGCCCTGGCAATCCGTATGCGCTCAAATGCTCCAATACCGTCGTCTCCGATCTCCGCCCGCAGTTTGTCGGCTCGAGCCTCCCAGCGGATACTCACCTTGGTGCCGCCGGAATGGTCGATTGCGTTGTTGACCAGTTCAGTAAATGCGTAGCGGGCGATCCGTACCGCCTGCTCGGTGGCATGCCGCGGGGGCGCTTGGGTTTCCAAGCGGTCCCAAACCTTGTCCTCTTCAAGTCCGGCCAGTGGAAGCTCGAGCTCGACTCGCAAATCGCGGCGTCGTCGGAAAGCCGCTCGAGCCTCGGCTAAGTCGAACAAACGATGTCCGCCTTGCGTCACCTTGTGCGGGATCACTCCGGCATCGGCGAGCTTGCGGACATAGGTGGGGGAAACACCGAGGTCGCGGGCGACCTCGCTAATACGCACAGTTCGGAGTGGAGAATCTTCGGTCAAATCTACTCCTTCAAGGGCTCACTCGAGCCAATTTAGTGTAGATTATACCCATAAATCTACACTGATTGGTTGGAAACCCGGCATTTCCACCCGTAAAGTTACACTTTCCTCCTCTAAATCTACACAATAGGCGCGCGGCTCTCTAGCTCTCCTTGGCCGCCGGCTAAAGAGATCCGCTCAACGTGTCCGAGCGAGCACTACCTGTTCACTCAAACGTATCGACGACAACCTCTGCCTCAAGCACCCGAACCCCCGCACCGACCTGTCTTCAGCGCGCTGATCAGGGTAGGCAATGTCTCCCTTAGACGACGGCGGGCGCGCGATTCTTTTACGCGGAGCAGGACCGCCCGCTGTGAGGAGCGGCGAAGCCTGCTGTAGACGTTCCATCGTGGGTGACCACGATCAGGTTTTCCGCCGCAGCATACGCGGCGGCTTCCGGATCGTCCAACTGCCCCAGGCGTTCCTGATAGGTGCGCCGCGTATGGAAGCCAGATCCTTCGAGAAGGTCGCCGACTTCGGCTCGCACATTGTGATCAACAAGAAACTTGAGCCGCGCCCGTGGGGCGGCCTTTCGTGCGCGACGCCTATTTCTTGCTTCCGGGGACAATCTCCCAAGACCCGCTCAAGCTATGCCGTTCGTCGGGCGGCTCGCGCTCTCTCTTCAAAGGCTACTGCCGCGGCGATGTCCTTCCTGGTTAGGCCCGGATAGCCTTTTCGCACTTCATCGGCGTCGAGTCCTTCCTTGACTTGGCGCCATATTGAGGCGGTTGGAATTCGAGTGCCCGCAATCACCGGCTTTCCCGACATGACTCCCCGGCGCCGCTCGATCCTCCCGGGAGTCCGGGCATCGAGCCGGTCGATTTGCCGGCCGAGATCCGCAAGAACCTCCCGAATCTGAACGGTTCCCTCAATAAGGCTCTGCTCAGGTCGACGCGCTTCCCTTGTCACACCAGCCTCACGGAAGCAGACGTTGCCTCGCTCAACCCAAAAGTGCACTTCGGCTAAGGGCAGCCTGTACGCGCCAGTGTGACTGGCAGCCCCAGGCCCAGGCCAGACTTCAGCGTGACCCAACCGCGATCAACGTAGCCGCTACAAAGGCAACTCCAGCCAGGATCACCCAGTTCAGCGGCGATCGGGCCACTCGATCTACAGCCTCTTTCTGGTCCGGCCAGACTATGGCGAGGTGCCGGATCCGGGTGACCGTGAGGAAGAGGGGGAAGATGGTCAGCGCATAGATGAAGATAGCGTCCCGGAGTCGAAGTGGCTGGGGCTGCACGCTGAACATCCCGAAGATCAGGATGCAATTGAATCCGTGCAGCGCGACGACCAGTAACCACTGAGCCGGCAACGTACGAAAGACCTTCAGGATCAATACGGCTGCGAAGAAACAGAGCACGGCGGCTACATACTGCTCCACTGTGTTGGCAACGTTGAAGTAGAAGACCGCCGCCAGGATGAGATCCTCGATAAATGTGTAGGCAAGTCCCACGATGGCGCGCCCGCGCGCGCGCCTGCGCGTTGATCCGAAGGGCTCGTTGGTTGGGTCCGCCAAAACTTGGGGCTGAGCCGCGTCCGCTGGAGAGGTCGAGGCGGCCACTGGAGCCTGAAGCGGCAGCCGGCACCGAGGGCAGACCGCTGTTCCGGCGCGATACCAGGTCCAGCACTTGGTGCAAGCCGCTTCCGCCCTGTCGTCGGGTAGGCTCGCCATCTCCCAATAACGACGGCCTCGGGGTGACCTTGCTCCACCACGTGCCCACATGCGGCGGATCTGTCTGGCGACCCCGAGCGGATTCGAACCGCCGATCTCCTCCGTGACAGGGAGGCATGTTGGACCGCTACACCACGGGGCCGCGGAGTTTCCCAGTATATAAGGATGCGGCGAGGCGTCGCCTACGCCCGCGTGGCTTCCCTGCCGAGGAGGAACCCCTCGAGGACATCGGCAACGCCGCCCTCATTGACGGTCCGCGTAACCTGCCCAGCGATCGCCTTCACCTCCGGCGGCGCGTCGCCCATCGCGACACCCAGCCCGGCCCAGGCGATCATCTCCTCGTCGTTCCTGTTGTCCCCGATGGCGCAGACATCAGCCTGGGCCACGCCCAGGCGCTCGGCGACAATCGCGAGGGCCCGGGCCTTTGAGACTTGCGGGTTGATCACTTCGACGAACCACGCGAGCGAGCGGGTGACGCGCGCGACCGACCCCATCCACTGGGCAAGCTCGGCCATCCGGCCTGGCACCCCGTCCTGATCCAGGTCGACCAGCACCATCTTGGTGGACTCCCGGCTGACCCACGACGACAGACGGCCGACGGTTTCGTAGGGGACGCCGGCGATGCGCGCGTAGAGGTCCGCCTCGGGGCGGGCGCGCTCGGTGTAAACCTGTTCCTCGATGTACGCGTTGACGTGCCAGTCGCGCGGCTCGGTGAAGGCGAGCACGCGCTGCTGCATCCCGACCGAGAGCTCGCACCGAAAGAGGATCTCGCCGGTGCCAATCTCCCGGACGACGGCGCCCTGGTAATTGATGATCGGGCCGGTGAGGCCGAGCGTCTGAGCGTACGGCAGGGAGGAGCGGAACATCCGGCCGGTGGCGATCACCACGTGGATCCCGGCGGCGGTCGCCGCCTTGACCGCGGCGACGTCCCGGGGGTGAATCACCAACCTGTCGTTGACGAGGGTGCCATCGAGATCGACGGCCACCAGCCGGATCGGCACCTAGCGCTTCGCGGCCAGGGCGTCGGGATTGACGAGGTTGGGCGGCGGTTGACCCTCGACCGCGGCGATCAGGTTCCTGGCCGCGGTTTCCGCCATCGCGGCACGCGCGGTCACGGTGGCGCTTCCCAGGTGCGGCAACAGGACAGCATTCCAGCAATCCGTCAGTCCGGGTTCGACTCGCGGCTCGTTCTCGTAGACGTCGATCCCGGCGCCCTTGATCCAACCTTCCTTGAGCGCCCGGACCAGGGCCTTCTCATCGACGATCGGACCGCGCGCCGCGTTGATCAGGTAATGGTCTTTTCCCATCAACTTCAACTCACGCTCGCCGATCATATGGCGGGTCTCGGCATTGAGGTCGGCATGGATGGTGACGTAGTCGGCCTTGCGCAGCAGCTCGTCGAGCGGGACGTACTGCGCCCGTAGCTCACCCTCGACCTCTGGCTTGGCTCGGCGGGCGTCACTGTACAGGATCGACATCCCGAACCCGAGCCCGCGGCGGGCGACCGCCTGCCCGATGCGGCCGAAACCGATCACCCCGAGCACCCGGGAGTAGACGTCCGTCCCGAGCAACAGGTCCGCCTTCCAGCCCTTGTACTTGCCATCCCGGAGGAAGCGATCCGACTCGACTACGCGCCGAGCAACCCCAAGGAGCAGCGCCCAGGCGAGATCGGCCGTCGCCTCGGTCAGCACACCAGGCGTGTTCGTGACCATCACACCCCGGCGCGTTGCCGCGGCCACGTCCACGTTGTTGTATCCGACCGCATAGTTGGCCACGACCCGAAGGTGCGGCGCCGAGGCCATGATCCGATCCGTGATCGGCACGCCGACCATCCCGACGATACCGACCGGGTCCGCTTTCTGGATCTGCTCGGCGAGCTTCTCCTCGGGCATTCCCTCGGCCTCGACCATGGTGACCTGGAACCGCTCCCGGAGGAGGTCGATGCCCGGCGAGGGCAGTGGGAGTGTGACGAAGACATTGCTCATGCGGGTCGCCGCACCCGCAGGTCGAGCAACATGACTTCCATGGCCAGTCGGGGGTTGACGTTCTGATCGATCAGGAGTTGGGTGCGCTGGGCGCCCGCCAGCGAGGCACGCAGGTGCCCGGGGGGAACCCGGCCGGTCCAGGTTTCCAGCAGCGCGCCGCGCGCCGGCGGCATCGACCCACCGATCCCGGCCGAAAAGAGCATGGCATCCCGCAGAAATCCGGTAAAGGCGCGCAACGCCTCCGATGCCTTGAGACGCATCTCGGCCTGGGGGCCCTGGCCAAACCGCGCCGCGTAACTCAGCACCCCATCGGCGTCCTCGAAGGCGAGGCCGGCGAGCTCTTCCGCCCAGCGATCCATCCCCGCGACCCAGGTCGCGTCCCCGTGTGCCTGGAGCGCCCATCCCGGCCGGCCGTGCGCCAATCCGGCCAGCACCTGGGCCTTTCCTTCTTCGCAGCCGCGACTTTGAAGGAAGCTCGCAAGCGCCGACCGCCCCACTGGCGAGAGCGCGATCACCTGGCAGCGCGACAGACAGGTGGGGAGCAAATGATCCGGATAGGCGGTGGTGAGGATCAGCACGGTATTGGGTGGCGGCTCTTCGAGCGTCTTCAGGAGACAGTTCTGCGCCGCTTCGGTCATCCGCTCGGCATTGGCCAGCAGGGCGACACGCATCGGCGCGATGAATGGCTTCAGGCTCAAAAACTGCTGGAGCGACTGCTCGTGCGCCTGGGCACCCTTCTCCGGGTGAAAGCGGATCTCGTCGATGCTGATCGCCTCGGCGCGATCGTCGGACCAGTAGTCAGGATGAACCTCCAGTCGCGGCGGTTGACCAGGCCCGAGCAGGAGCTCTTCCGCTACGGCCGTTGCCAGCGCAGTCTTGCCGATGCCTGCATCCCCGGTCAGGCAGTAGGCGTGAGCGAGGCGTCCGGCGGCGCGCTGGGCCTGCAGGATACCGGACGCTCGTTCGTGGCCCGCGATCCGGGGCAGACCCACGACTGTTTCCACCTTCGCTGCTCCGCGACGTGTCCTGGTGGCGGCCATCGATTCACCTTAACAAGTCTTTCCTTGACCCGCGGCGATGGGCACTCCTATTCTGGAGACGTTTTCGGACAGCGTCACTGTCATCTCTTGGCGCATCATCGCATCCGCGTCGCAGCAAAGGTCTCAGCCAACGTCAGAGCAATACCCGTATGAGTGCGGAAGACAAAGAGAAACTAGGCCGGATTCCCGAGTTGCAGGCGGTTGTCGCCCGCGCCCTCGACGGCATCAACGAGTGCCGCTACAAGAGCGAGTGCGAGTTCGCCCGCACCTGCCCCGCCACCTGCTGATCCGCTAGCAAAGCGTTCCATCAGCGGCTGCGGCCCGGGTTTGCCTTGCCACGCGGCAACCCGACGGCATGCTATGATTCATAAAGTTTTCTTTATATGGCCTCTGCTGCACTGCTCTCACAACCGTCGCTACGCGAGTTGCGCTCGCACTACCAGGCGCTCGCGAGTGTCACGCGGCTGAAGATTTTGGAGTACCTCGCGGGTATACCCGAGATCAGCGTGCAGGAGCTCGCCGACGCCCTGGAGCTGAGCCAGCCCGGGTTGAGCTGGCACCTGCGCATGCTTCGCCGCGGCCAGCTGGTCCGCGCGCGGCGCGCCGGTCGGCTTGTGTATTGCTCATTGAACCGGGAAGGCCTCAATACCTTCCACCGAGAACTGTCGACAAGGATCGCGCCCCGACCCCGGGTCGGCCGCTGAATCAAAGGAGCGAGGTGTAGGAAGCGATGGCAAAGACGAACGGCACACACAGGAACGGATCGAAGGTAAACGGCTCCGTCCGGAGCACGCATGGGGCGTTGCGGACGGTAGCGGCGCGCAACGACGCGCGGTCCCGCCGCAAGGTACGGGTCGCAATCCTGGGCGTCGGCAACTGCGCCTCGTCCCTGGTCCAGGGGATCGAGTACTACCGCAACGCCAAGCCAGGGACCGCGATCCCCGGGATCATGCACGTGGACCTCGGCGGCTATCACATCCGGGACATCGAATTCTCGGCCGCCTTCGACATCGACAAGGAGAAGGTCGGCAAGGACCTCTCGGAGGCCATCTTCTCGGGTCACAACAACACGGTCAAATTCGCCGACGTCCCCCGGCTCGGCGTCAAGGTTGAGCGCGGCATGACCCACGACGGACTCGGCAAGTACCTCTCCGAGATCATCACCAAGGCCCCCGGGCCGACCGCCGACATCGTCGGCATCCTGCGCGAGACCAAGACCGATGTGGTCGTGAACTACCTGCCCGTCGGCAGCGAGGAAGCGGTGAAGTGGTATGCGGAGCAGGTGCTCGAGGCCGGTTGTGCCTTCGTCAACTGCATGCCGGTCTTCCTGGCTCGGGAACCGTACTGGCGGGACCGCTTCGAGAAGCGCGGCATCCCGATCATCGGCGACGACATCAAGTCGCAGGTCGGCGCGACCATCGTCCACCGAGTGCTGACCCGCCTCTTCGAAGATCGCGGCGTCAAGCTGGAGCGGACCTACCAGCTGAACTTCGGCGGCAACACCGACTTCCTCAACATGCTGGAGCGGGAGCGACTCGTCTCGAAGAAGATCTCGAAGACCAACAGCGTCAAGTCGCAGATGGCGACCGACATCGGGAAAGACAACATCCACATCGGGCCCTCCGACTACGTGCCCTGGCTGGGCGACCGCAAGTGGGCCTACATCCGGCTGGAAGGTCGCTCCTTCGGCGATGTGCCGCTCAATGTCGAGCTCAAGCTCGAGGTGTGGGATTCGCCCAACTCGGCTGGGGTCGTGATCGACGCCGTTCGCTGCTGCAAGCTCGGCCTCGACCGGAAGATTGGCGGCGCGCTCGATGCCCCCTCCTCCTACTTCATGAAGTCGCCGCCGGAACAGTTCACCGATTCCGTCGCCCACCAGAAGACGGAGGCGTTCATCGCCGGGACCTCGACCGGTGACGAGAAGGGCTTAAGGGCCGCCGCCCCCGCCCGCGCTACCAGGGAGATCGCTCGCCGGCGATGATTCTCCCTCGCCTTTTCAGGCTGGGGAATTGGGTCATCGGCGCAATGCCGCCACGGGTTCGGTACCCGCTGGCGGCACTGACCGGCCGCTGCGTGTTCTGCGTCATGCCACGCCGCCGGCGGGTCGCCTTCGAGAATTTCGCCCAGGTGCTGGGCCTGCCCACCGACGACCCACTCGTGCGGCGGACGGCGCGGCATGCCTTTGGGAATTACTTCAAGATGTTCGCCGACTTCATCCTGATGGACTCGCTGAGCCCGGAGCAGATCCGCGGCATGGTCCGTCCGCAGGGGCGGGAGCACATCGACGCCGCGCTCGCCGGAGGGAAGGGCGCGATCGTCGTCACTGCCCACATCTCCAACTGGGACATCCTGGCGGCCGCCTCGGCCGTGTACGGCTACCCGGTCAACGCGGTGACCGACGAACTCCCACTCGGACCCCTGAGCGAAGTCGTGGTCGCCTCTCGAGCGCGGATCGGGATGAAGATGATCCCGGTCGGCGCGAGTAGCCTGCGGCAGATCATGAAGGCGCTCGCCCGAAACGAGTTGGTGGCGCTGGCCAGCGACCTGCACCGCGGCGACCGCGGGATTCGCGTGAGCTTCTTCAACCGCCCGACGCTCTTCCCCTCAGGCCCCGCGGCGATCGCGCTCAAGGCCGGCGTGCCGATCATCCCCGCCTGGGGACGCCGCCAGCGAGACAATCGCTACGTGGCGGAGATCGAGCCTCCGATCGAGGTCAGCCGGACGGGCGACACCGCGCACGACATCCAGGTCACGACCGAACGGATCGTGCGCTTCTTCGAGCGCATCATCCGGCGCGAACCCGATCAGTGGCTGGTCTTCATGCCCGTGTGGCGCCAGGAGACGCGGACCGAGTCGCCCGGGACACCGGCCCAGCCGGCGCTGGAATCGTCGTGATCACCTATCTCGGCTTCCGCGTGATCGAAGGGGCGATCGCGCGCATCCCCCGCCGGTTGGCCTACGCCCTCGGCGTCGTCATCAGCACGCTCGCCTTCCCGCTGCTGGCCCGGCAGCGCAAGGCGCTGGAGTCGAACCTGCGCCACGTCTGCCCAGACCTCCCGGCACCCCAGATCCGCAAGCTGGCGTGGCAAAACTGGCTCAACTACACCAAGGCCTGGATCGACTTCTTCAAGATCCCCCGAATGGACCGCGGCCGCCTCGGCAGACTCCTGACGCCGATCGGTGTCGAGAACCTGGACCTGGCCATGGCGCGGGGCAAGGGCGTGATCGTCGTCGCGCCCCATATGGGGTCGTGGGAGCTGGCGGCAGCCAGCTGGGCCGCCTCCTTCGGCCAGATCGGCGTCATGGTCGAGCAGATCGAGCCGCGCCGGCTCTTTGCGCATGTCTTCAAAACCCGGTCCCGGATGGGCATCAAGGTCATCCCCCTGAGCCAGACCGGCGCCCGGGACATCATCCGGATGCTCAAGGATGGGCGGATGGTCGTCCTGGCCATGGATCGCGACATCCTGAACACCGGGCAGCTCTTCACATTCTTTGGCCAGGAGGCACGCTTTCCCACCGGCCCGGTCGAGATCGCACTGAAAACCGGGGCGCCGATCCTGCCGGCCTTCTGCGTGCGGGATCGGGAGGACGGCTACGTCGCCGTCGGCGGCGCGCCCCTGTTCCTCACAAAGAGTGAAGATCACAGAGGAGACGTCCGAAGTGCCATGGAAGCTATCCTTCGAACGTTCGAAGGATATATAAAGATGTATCCAGACCAGTGGCACGTGCTGGAGCCGATCTGGACCGACGCCGCGGCGGGCCCGGTGACGATGCCAACGTCGCCCGCGCAGGCTGCGGTCGGCGATCAAGGAGGATCTGTTGGGTAAAGCCGATTTCCACATGCACACGTCGCTCAACGACGGCACCGCGACGGTGCGCGAGGTGCTGGACTATGTCCGCGATAACACCGACCTCGATGTCGTCGCCATCACCGACCACGACCGACTCACGGGCAGCTACCAGGCGCTCGAACTGGCCAACGAGTACCCGTTCGAGATCATCAGCGGCTCGGAGATCACGACGCTGCACGGACATCTGCTTGCCCTCTTCATCGACAAGCCGATCCCGATGTGGCGGCCGCTCGACCAGACGATCGGCCGGATTCACGAGCAGGGCGGGCTGGCGATCGCCGTGCATCCCTTCTCGATGCTGACGCGCAGCATTGGGTATCGGACCTTCGACGGGATCATGCACAATCCCTCGCCCGAGATCTACTTCGACGCGGTCGAGACCTTCAACCCGTCCGTGGCGGGCCGCACCTGCGCCGCCAAGATCAACCGTCTCAATGAAGAGCGGTTCCACCTCCCCGAGGTCGGCTGCTCGGATAGCCACCACCTGGAGGGCATCGGGACGGGCTACACGACCTTCCCAGGCAAGACCGCGAAGGACGTGCGGACGGCTCTCCTCGCCAGCCAGACCCGCGCCGGTGGCGAGTACTGGGATTTCGTGACCCATCGCCGGATCGCTCAACTCAAGTTCCGGCGCATCGGCCGCAACTGGGCTCGCATGGGACGTTCGGCGGTACGCGCTGTCGCTGGCGGATAATCTCTCGAGGGAAGCAACCGAAATGAAGGTCGCGCTCGTTTCCGCCTACGACTACGCCCACCCTGGCGGCGTGACGGAGCATGTGCGTCACCTGGCGGCCGGCCTGCGCCGTCGAGGTCATGAGGTCACGGTGTTTGCACCGTGCTCGGCCAGCGCGGACGACCAGGAGGCGGACTTCATCCGCGTCGGACGTCCGTTCCCGATTCCCACCCACGGCTCGGTCGCTCGAATCACGGTGAGCTTTCACCTGATGAACCGCATCAAGCACTACGTGCGCGACAGCGGCTTCGACGTGATCCACTATCACGAGCCACTGATGCCCGTTCTGCCGGTGACCGCTCTTCGGTTTTCCGAGACTTGCAACGTCGGGACCTTCCACGCCTTTGCCCGCTCCAACCTGGGCTACTACTATGGCAAGCCCCTGCTGAAGCGACAGGTGCGGCGGCTGCACGCGCGGATCGCCGTGTCAAATCCCGCGCGCGACTTCGTCGAGCGATATTTCCCTGGCAACTATCACATCGTGCCGAACGGTATTGATGTCAGGCGGTTCCAGGATGCCTCTCGTTTGCCCGAGTTCACCGACGGCATGATGAACATTCTGTTCGTCGGACGCCTCGAGTATCGAAAGGGGCTCGGCTACCTGCTCCGCGCCTATGAGCAGTTGAAGCCCTTGTATCCGAACCTCCGGCTGATCATCGCCGGGGACGGCCCGCTACGCCGCTGGTACGGCAATTTTCTCGCCCGCAAGCAACTGCCCGATGTCGTCATGGCCGGCTATGTTGAGGCGGACCAGCTCGCTCGCTACTACGCGAGCTGCGACATCTTCTGTTCCCCGGCCACCGGCGACGAGAGCTTCGGCATCGTCCTGCTCGAGGCGATGGCGGCTGGGAGGCCAATCGTGGCAACCAATATCGATGGGTTCCGCGGGGTGGTGACGCATGGCCGCGAGGCGCTGCTCGTCGACCGGAAGAGCAAGCGCCAGCTGGCGTACGCGCTGGAAACTCTCATCAACGGCCCGCAGCTGCGCCAGGACCTGGCCCTCGCGGGCCAGCAGACGGTGCAGCAGTACGACTGGGAGCGCGTCGTCGACCAGGTGTCCGATGTTTATCGGCAGGCCCGAAGCCAGTTCAAGCCGGTACGCAAGGCCCGGCTGGAACCAAGCCTGAGCTCCGGCTGATGTTCACCCAAAAATTTCAGGCCTGGGTCCGCCGGTGGGCGGAGCGGGGCATCGGGGTGTTCCGCGAGTCACCGATCACCCCGAACATGCTCACCCTCTTCGGGCTGGCGATCACGGCCGCGGGGGCACTGCTCGTAGCCGGAGGCCACCTGGTCATCGGCGGCTTCGTCCTGCTGTTTGCCGGCCTCTTCGACATCCTCGACGGGGCGTTGGCGCGGGCGGCCGGAAAAGTGTACCGTTACGGCGCCTTTCTGGACTCCACCGTGGATCGATACTCCGAGGGCGTGGTCTACCTCGGCATCCTGATCTACTTCATGAACCGTCATGACACCCTCGACTCGGTGATCGTCCTGATCGCGCTCGCCGGGTCATTTCTGGTCAGCTACGTCCGCGCGCGGGCCCAGAGCCTGGGCTTCACCTGCGACGTCGGGATCCTCGCCCGGCCCGAGCGCGTCGTGATCATCGTGGCCGGCCTCATCCTCGAGCCGCTGCAGTTCCAGCCATGGCCCTCTGCCCTCACGATCGCGCTCTGGATCCTGGCTGTTGGGACCAACTTCACGGCGGTGCAGCGGGTGTGGGTCGTCTGGCAGCAAAATCGGGCCGAACTCCGCGCCCTCCGCGGGCAGCCGGCGGCCGACCCGATGATCACGGATCAACCGGTGCGCGCGGCCATGCGACGCTTTTTCGAAAGCCTGGGCAAGACCTGACGGAGCCGGTATCATGTCGGCAATGCACGTCGCGATCTACGCGGACAACGACCCGGGCGGCAAGAAGCTCATCGCGACGTTGCAACGGCGCCTGAAGAACGAGGAGATTCGGGCCTGGCAGGTGAAGGCGAAAGCGCCGTTCACCCTGATCCACGCGGGCGACCGGTACACCAAGATCAAGGTTACGTTCGTGCCGGCTGGGACCGCATCCTTCACCCGGGCGGCCCGCGCGGGGTCGCTCGGCGCGTTTCGCGCGCCGGAGCCGGCCCTGCTGGCCTCGATTTCCGACGGGCCGTCGGCTGACCGCGTGCTCGGATTTCTCGTCGGGATGCTCACCCGGCATGCCGGGCCGCTTGGCGTCGCCGGCGTCGGGATCCCGCTGACGGGACCGGTCGCCGCGAAGCGTCGCTAGCTCGTCGCGGTTTCCGTCTCCACGCCGCCGCGCAACCCGAAGAGGTGCTTCTGCCAGGCAAGGTAGAGGACGATCGCGACGTTGATCGCGAGCGCGCCGATCCGTACCACGGTCTGTTTGTTGATGACCTCGTTGACCTCGAAGGGAATCCCAATGCAGCCGGCGATCACGGTCAGGTACTCGGCCCAACGGCGGCGGCGGGCAAGGCCAACCGCCTCGGTGATCTCCAGGATGGCGAACAGAATGGCACCGATCCCCAGGATGACGACGGTGCGGGTCGGCAGCACGCCGAACGGTCGGAGCACCGTGACCAGCGCCCGCGGGATCAGCCGGCGCTCCGGGTTGATGTTCAGCTCCGCGACCCACTGGCGGACGATGCGGCTGATCTGTTGACTTCCGGTCAGGAGCGCGAGGCCAAGGAGAAAGACGAGGCTCCCGATGACGGCACGCTCGATGATGATCAAGCGCACGACTGTCCCGATCTGCTGGGTTTCCCGGCCAAGCTCGCGCTTGATCAGCTGCCAGCGGGTCACTGCGGGAGGGCGTCGAGGAGCCGGCTGATGTCGTCATCGCTGTTGTAGAAATGGGCTGAGGCGCGCAGGAAGTCGGCACGGAGGGAGATGATGATGCCAGCCTCCCGCAGCCGGGTCTGCACCTCCGCGGGTACCATCCGCGGATGGCGGAAGGACACGATGCCTGACCGCTCGCGGGGCTGTGGCTTGAAGACCAGGACGTAGCCGCGACGTGGCAACTCCTCCCGTAACCGGTCCGCCAGCCGGAGCACCGTCGCCTCGACCTTAATCGGGTCGGCGCGAAGCAGGAGGTTGACGGCGGCCCCAAAGCCGAGGATGCCCGGATAGTTGGGCGCCGCCTCCTCATAGCGTCGAGCATCCGGTTTGAAGGTCAGGTCGTACTTGAAATATCCCGCCTCATCGACGACACTGTCCGTCCCGATCGTGACCGGACGCATGCGGTCGAGCATCCGCGCCGAAACGCACGCGAACCCGATCCCGGTTGGTCCAAGCAGCCACTTCTGTGCCCCCGCACAGAGGAGGTCCACGTCGGTCGCCGCCAGGTCGATTTTCAAGGCGCCCGTGGCCTGGATGGCATCGACGACGAGAAGGACGTCAGGCGGCAGGGCATTCCTCAGCGCCGCGAGGTCGGCGCGGTATCCACTCCAGAACTGCACCGCGCTGATCGCCACCATCCGAGTCCTCCCATCGCACAGGCCGACCAGGGCCTTGACATCGACGCGGCCGTTCAGTGGACGGTGTAGCCGCAGCTCGACGCCCCGCGTCTTCAGGCCCATCCACGGATAGATGTTCGCGGGGAACTCGCGATCAACGCCGACGATGTTGTCGCCATCCTCCCAGGCGAGTCCAGCCGCGGCGAGTCCCAGGCCCGTCGTCGTGTTTTTCGTGAACGTGATCCGCTCCGGTCCGACCGAGAGCAGCTCGCCGATTCGCGCCCGCACCTGGGTCCGCAGTCGTTGCCAGTGGGCAAGGTCGAAGGGCTCCTCTGTCAGGCGATCGAGAAAGACCGTCATGGCCGACCGCACCGGAATGGCAAGCGGCGCGATCGCCGCGTGATCGAGATACGCGTAGCGCTGGGCGATCGGAAACAGGTCGCGCATCTCAGCAGGACTCAGCGGCATGCCTCTGCGATTGGACACTACACTAAGGGCCTTGGGAAGCGAGGTGGAACAGATCACCATCGCCGACTTCGAGCGGGTCGACATGCGAGTCGGCCGGATCCTCGAGGCGGAGCCCTTTCCTGAAGCCCGCAAGCCCGCCTACAGGTTGCTGATCGACTTCGGCGCGCTGGGAACACGGCGGTCCAGCGCCCAGTTGACGGCGCACTACCAGCCCGCGCACCTGCGCGGCAAGTTGGTGATCGCGGTCACCAACTTTCCCCCACGCCAGATCGGGCCGGTGCGCTCGGAGGTTCTCGTGCTTGGCGTCCCGGATGCCACCGGAGCGGTCGTGCTGCTGGAGCCGACCGAGGACGTCCCGTTAGGCGGTCGGGTGTTCTGACCGCGTCGGAAGGTTAGGGGCGCCTGACCTCCGCGTGGCGGCGCATCATGCAGTCGTCCATCACCACGTCCAGCCCGGCCGAGCGCGCACGCGCCGCACTGGCGTCATCTCGAACCCCGTCCTGGAGCCAGACCGCGCCCGCGCGGATGGTGATCGCATCGTCGACAATCGCGGCCACGAACTCCGACCGACGAAACACATCGACCACGTCGACTCGCTCCGGGACGTCGCGGAGCGACGCATAGGCCGCCTCGCCGAGCACGCGATCGACCAGGGGATTGACCGGAATGATGCGATAGCCCACGCGCTGCAGATAGCGCGCCACGCCGTGACTGGGTCGCTGTGGGTCGGGGCTCAATCCAACCACGGCGATCGTCCTGGCCCTGGCGAGGATCCGCTCGATGCCGTCGTCCATTTCCATCTGGCCGTCTAGCAACTCTACAATGGCCCCGTGCGAGCTCCGACGCGATTGCCGCTGGTCCCGGACGAGATCATCGAGGCCTTTCGGGCCGTCGCGCCGACCGTCGAAGCCTTCGCGCGCGTAAACGACCTGCAGATCGACCGATACCGACGCGGCAAGGCGGCCTGGGAACTCCACTTCGAGCGCCGGATCGGGGGCGAGGCAACCCTCACCCTCAGTTACCGCGAGCGAACCGGGCACGTCCTCGACCTGAGCGCGGTCTGGTGGGTTGATGACCCGGTAAGCCGCACGCGCCGATTGCGCGCCGATAAGATCGGCGTCTTCGACCGTCGGGCCAGCCAGCAGCACCTCCGCGTCCTCCTCGACGCCGGGCTTGCCCGGGTCGATCAGTGGACCGAGGTCGACCTCGGTCCGCCCCACGGACCGTTCAGCGCGAGGCCGGTGGAACGGGACGAGACGCAGGAACGGCCGAAGCGATGACCGAGATGGAACCGGAGCTGTCGCCGGAAGAGGCGCTGCGGCTCGCCTTTGGGCGCCTGGTGGGCTTCGCCGTGGCGGCCTTCGTCCTCCTCCTGGGTGGCGGCATTGCGTTGATCCTGGTGGCCGCCGTATTTTTTCGATTCCTGTACGGCAGCTGACTCAGGCGACGGCGCGGTCCATCAGGCGCCCTACGTCCTGGCGGGGACGAATGGATTGAGGAGCATCTCCTCCTCGATCGTCGTCCTCGCGCCGTGCCCAGGATGGACGACGGTCTTCGCAGGCAGCGCGTACAGGACGGTCCGGATCGAGACGACGATCTTGTCGCTGCTGCCACCGGGAAGGTCGGTGCGTCCGATGCTGCGTTGAAATAGGGTGTCGCCGGCAAAGCAGTCGAGTCCAAAGAGGAAGCAGACCGAGCCCTCCGTGTGGCCGGGCGTGTGCAGGATCCGTAGACTGACGTCCTGCAGGGCCAGGGTCGAGTCGTCGGTGAGCTCGAGATCCACGGAGAAAGGCCGAAAGGCGGCCGGCAGGAACGGCAGGTGGGCAAACTGCTCCCAGTCCAGAATCGTCCGGTCCCCTGCATGCATTGCCACGCGAGCCCCCGTGGCCTGGTGCAGCACCGGCACTCCGGCGACATGGTCAATGTGGCCGTGCGAGAGCAGGATGTGCTCGACGCGCAATCCGTTCGTCTCCACCTGGTCGAGCACCTTGTGGACCTGCAGCCCCGGATCGATGACCACCGCGGACGACGTATCCCGCCGGCGGACCACGTAGCAGTTCTCGCCGAATAGCTCATCGGAGAAGGCGGAGATCTCCAGCTTCTCGCGCAGTGCCCGGAGCGGCGTCATCCGGCCGCGACCTCGCGGCTTGCCGGGCTGATCACCTCCGGTTCGTTGTCTGTGATCAAGACCATCTCCTCGAGCCGCACCCCGCCCCAGCCGGGAACGTAGACGCCGGGCTCGTTCGTGATGACCATGCCGGGTTCGAGCCGCGTCTTGTCACTCGGTGACAGGTACGGCCGCTCATGCACCATCAAGCCGATCCCGTGGCCGAGACCGTGGCCGAACGCGTTCCGCCCGGCGAGGCTGGTCGCGACCTCACGCGCCTTGCGATCGACAGCATCGGCGGAGATGCCGGGGCGCATCATGGAAAGCGAGGCGGTCTGCGCCTCCCGCACGGCGTCGATGATTCGGCGCTGCTCGGCACTCGGCTCGCCGATCACCACCGTGCGCGTCGTGTCGCTGTTGTAGCCGCCCGCCAGTGCCCCAAAGTCGATGACGACCAGGTCGTTGCGCTCCAGCACCCGATCTGAGGCGCGGCCGTGGGGAAGGGCACCCCGCTCGCCGGCGGCAACGATCGTCTCGAAGGACGGGCCGTCGGCCCCAAGCTCGCGAAAGGTTTGCTCTAAGAGAAACGCGACGTCTCGCTCGCGCAGCCCCGGACGCAATTCCGCGCGAACCCGATCAAAGGCCCGGCCCGCAATCGCGCCGACGCGCCGGAGCTGCTCCACCTCGTCCGGCGTCTTGCGCATTCGGAGCTCCTCCACAAGGCCCACCGTCGCCTCGAGGGCGATCGTAGCCGGAAGACTCTCGCGCAGTCGCGTGTGCATGTCCACCGACAGATCCTGTGACTCGAAAGCAACCCGCTGCAGGCCGTGCGCCTTGATCCGCTCCGAAACCAGCCCCCAGAGTCCAACTGAGGGGCCGGAACGAGCCAGCGTGAAGGCCGGCGCCTCGTCCTCCATCTGCAGCCAGTAGCGGCTGTCTCCCAGGATCTCCGCGACCTCGATGCCGATCAGGAGATAGCCAAGACTGCCGCTGAAGCCCGAAAGATAGCGAAGGTTGGCGGGCGTCGTGATGACGATGCCGTCCAGGGCCAGCTCGGTGAGTCGCTGGCGGAGCAGCTTCACCCGGCGGGCTGATTCAGCGGCGCGCATCGCCCCATGATACGGAGCGATTCACGCGCGAGCTTAGCTGACGATGCCCTCGGGACGGGCGGCGGCCAGGGAGCTGAGTGGCTCCGTTGCCAGCTCGGCGAGCTGACGGAGCAGCTCCCTGGCATCGCCGGCGCTCGCTGGCCGGTAGATTGCCGCCGCCCCCCAGATCGTCCCCCGCTGGGCGAGTGGCGTGGCAGCGATCGAACCCGATGGAGGCGTGATATCGCGCAGCAGGTATCGGGACCAGCGACTCTGGCTCAGGTCGGAGACGACCACCGGGACTTCGCTGTACAGGGTCCACTCCACCAGCGCCTGCAGCACCGGTCCCAGCTCCGCCAGCCGGTCGGGCCGCCCCGGAAGGGCAAAGCTGTCCCGGTTCCAGCGTCCGTCGGTGTCGAGAAAGGTGACGAGTCCGCACGCGCCATCCAGCGCATGCATGGCCCGTGAGAGCAGCAGGTTGGCAGCCATCTCGCGAACGTGGGTCGTCTGAGCCGCGGCCTGCATTAGACCGGCGGAGCGCCTTGCCGACGGATTTTCCACTACCAGTGGCCCCTCCTGGCGGTAGCGTAACCTGTCTCCCCGCAGGGATGTCAAGCCGTGAGCTTCGGTTGCAAATCCGAGGCGGAGCGTGCAAGATGGTCTTCGGGAGTCCACGGTATCCCAGGGGGGCATAGTCCCGTGCGGAAGTCGCGCTCGACGCTGACCAAACTCGCATCGGTTCTGCGAGCGTCACCGGAATCGGACGCTCTGATCATCCTGGGCCGGCTCCTCGACTCCTTGCCGATCGGCTTCCACGTCACGGACTGTGATGACGGCTTTCGCGTGATCTATGCCAACGGCGTCTGGGAACGGTGGCTCCCGCCTGAGAAGCTGCCGGTCGAAGGCAAGTCGATCGCCGAGCTATTTCCGAGCGCCGAGCGCGAGGGAGCGCTACGCGTCATGCAGGAGGTTTGTGAGAGTTCCAAGGCGCAACACCTGAAGCGGTTCGACTTTGCCGAGCTCGGCGTGGCGCAGCCCGCCGAGCAGGGCGAACCGAGGCGGTGGGATTGGGAGATCTATCCGCTGAGCGGCTGGGACGGGCAGGTGACGCACCTGCTGAACGTCGTCATGCGTGTTACCGAGCCCAGCCCACGACGAAGTCACCCGACGGCCGAGAACCGCCAGGCACAGAACCTCCGACGCGAGGCCGCCTCCGGGGTGCTTCGGATTTTCGGCGTCGCACCGGAACGGCCCATCCGGGCGCCCCAGGAGGAGCTCACCGACCGCGAATACGAGATTGCCGGGTTGATGGCACTCGGATTTACGAACGCCGCGATCGCCAACCGTTTGAGCGTTAGTTCCGCAACGGTCTCATCCCACGCGGCGCATATCCTGGCCAAGCTGGGTTTTCGTTCCCGCGCCCAGGTCGCGGCCTGGGTCGTGGCACAGCGACTGGCCGAGGCCGCCCCGAAACGCAGCTCGGGCTCCAAACCGCCGCCCTGACCGCCCGCGTAAATTTCATCTGAATGAAGGATGACAGCGCGGCCAGACACGCCCATTCTGTAGGTGTCCCTGCGAGGTGGGGGTGACGTATGGCCTCGACGCTAACCAAAGCCGGACAGCGCGATCAGTCTCCGGAGGACCCGCTCGAGGTGGTGTTCATCGGCGACGATCGGGTCCTGGCGGAACTGTACCGTCTGAAGCTCGAGCTTGACGGCTACTGGGTCACCCTGTCCTCCAATTTCCACGACGGACTGGAAAAGATCAAGAACCGGATCCCCGATCTCGTCTTCGTCGATCTCGGCCCCGGTGAACGGAATCGGGCGACGGACCTCGGCGCGCTTCGGAAGGACGAGGCATTGCGCGAGGTCCCCGTCGTCCTCCTGTCCCGGAAGGATACCGAGGCGGTCGAGGCGAACGGCTTTCAAATGGGCTGTCGAGACTTCCTGGTCCGAGTCGATGCCGTCCCCGGCGAAGAGTTCTGGGCCGCCCCGGTGGAGAGCCCGGCGCGTACGCGACACATCTGACTTAAAAGAGAGCGGCCCGGTCAGCGTCGACGGAGCGAGCGGCGCCGCTCGACGAACAAACCGATCAGAAAGAGCACGACGCCCAGGCGGATCCCAAGGTCCGCGAGGTTGAAATCAGCCGGCCATACCGGCACCTGGATGAAGTCGATCACCCCACCCATTCGGATCCGGTCGAGCAGGTTCCCGCTGGCGCCACCGGCGACCGCGCCGAGGCCAATCACACTCGGTAGGGAGCCGGCGTACGCGCGCGCGAGGATCACGCCGACCGCGAGCAGGACCAGTCCCGTGGCGAGGACGAAGAACAGGTTGTAGCCGCGCAGCAGGCTGAAGGTGGCTCCCGTGTTCGTTAGCAGCCGGAACCAGAGCCATCCAGGCACGACCGTGACCTGGCGGGCCGGCGGAAGCGACGCGGTGGCCCAGGCTTTGCTCGCCTGGTCGACCACCAGCACGAGCATCGCGACAGTTCCTCCGGTAAAGGCCCGGGCGTGACGGGACATCGCGTCATCGTAGTGGCCGCGCTGCCGGCCGGTTAGGGCTTGTGGCTGGCTTTGGGCGTGTTCGACGGGCCGCCCGGTGTTCCATTTCCGTTCGGCTTTGCCGACGGCGACTTGGTCTCCTTACCCACCTCGTGCCCGGCAGGCGTCTGCGCATCCGCAACAGCAAGCTGCGCCTGGTTTCGGGCGTTCGTGATGGCGTCGAGGGCATTCGGGTTCGTCACCTGGCCCTGGAGCCCGGCGAGCTGGTTGTCATGGGTCGCCACCGCCTTCGCCAGCTCCCGCTGGAGGCTGTCCGCAGCTGCCGGGTCGGTCGTTCGGATTTCGCGCACCGCACCCGATGCACCGGAGAGCTGCTGCTGGAGCCCGGCGAGGGCCTGGTCGGCGAGATCGACCCGGTGGCGGGCGAACATCGCCTCCGCTTCCCGAAGCCGGGTGTGCGCGAGCGACAGGTGGTAGTTGAACTGGTCCTGGGGGCTGAACGCGAACCGCGCCTGGATCGCCTCGATCGTCCCCTTGACGGGGTAGATTACGGAATCCGGCAGGCTGTCGGCTGCGGCCGCGACGGTGCCGGCGACCAGCAAGGCCGCCGCCGCCAGTCCCGCCAGCACCAGGCGGCCGGTGGAGCGCGCTCGCAGGCGCCCTGTGGCCGGCTTCTGAACTTCGGCGCTGACCAGGTTCCAGGCTCGAATCTTGGCGGCGGGCGACGGGACCATCGGATCCACCGCCCGGAGCCGCTCGGCCAGCCGTTCCAACCGCTCGTTCTCAGCGATCATTGACGGGCCTCCCCTGAAGCGCCCGCTCGAGCGTGGCAAGCGCACGGTGCTGCAGCGCCTGAACGGCGCCGACCGACTTGCCCATGATGTCGGCGACCTGGGCAGCCGTCAGATCCTGGAAGTACCGCAGGAGGAGCACCTGTTGCTGCTCTTCGGTCAGATCCCGGATCGCGACGCGCAGATCCTCATTTGAGAGCCGCTCGACGGCAAGGTCCGACGGATCGGCCGACTGGGGGAGGGTGGCATTGTCGAGCGGCACGAGCGACACCTTTCCCTGGCGGCGGTAGTGATCGATGGTCGCGTTGTGGGCGATCCGGTAGACCCAGGATGAGAACGCGACCCCCTGGTCCTGGAAAAGATCGAGCCGCGTCAGGCTGCGGGTCATGGTGTCGATGGCGAGGTCCTCCGCGTCTTCCGCGCGACCAAGGCGCGCGTACACATAGTTGTAGATGCGATCAAAGTAGCGCTCGAAGAGTGCGCGAGCAGCGTCCTGGTCGCCCCGCCGGGCCCGCTCGACCAGCGGCCGATCGTCGTCGGCCGCCGCCTTAGAGAACACCCGCATCGGGGCTCATTATGGGAGGTGGGATGAGGCGCACGGCGCAGCGTGGCCGAGTCGATGGCTGCCATGGTGAACACCTGTTAATACGCTCAGTCTCCTGCGATGCATATGCGCAGAGCTGGTCGGATCGTGGAAATCCGGTAACAGGTCAGCTTCGGCTGAGGACGAGCGCTGCCTACTCAGCTCACCGCGATCGCGCCGGCCTGACCCGGCTCCAGGGAGCCGATCCGCACCCCGACCTCGCCCTGGGCTCGCAGCTCGGCTAGCAAGCCGGGCACCGCCACCTCCGGCACGGCGATGAGCAACCCGCCCGAGGTCTGGGCATCGGACAGGACGGTCCGGCGCGGGCCGGGGACGCGTTCGTCGAAGGTCACCTTCGGCGCGAGGAAGCGTTCATTGGCGCGGGTGCCACCGGGGACCTCGCCGGCGTCGGCCAGCATTTCGGCGTCGGGCAGCAAGGGCACCGCCTGGGCATCAATGCTCGCCGCCAGCCCGGACGCCAGGGCCAGGTAATGGAGGTGGCCGAGCAGGCCAAAGCCGGTGATATCGGTCGCCGCATGGACCTCCACCGCCAGCATCGCGACCGCAGCCTGCCGGTTGAGCCGCAGCATCCCGGCGATGGCGGCCTCCTGTGCCCGCGGCGAGGCGACCTCGTGCTTGATTGCCGTTGTGATGACACCGGTCCCCAGCGGTTTGGTCAGGATGAGCGCGTCGCCGGGGAGGCCACCGCGGTTGCGCACGATGCGGTCGGGATGAACTGTGCCGGTGACGGCGAGTCCGTATTTCGGCTCGTGGTCGTCGATGCTATGCCCGCCGAGGATGTCGATACCGGCCTCCTGTACTTTGTCGGCACCGCCACGCAGGATGTCGGCGAGCACCGACCGGGGCAGCTCCTTGATTGGAAATGCGACCAGGTTGATCGCGAAGAGCGGGACACCACCCATTGCGTAGACATCGCTGAGCGCGTTTGCCGCGGCGATGGCGCCAAACGTGTAGGCGTCGTCCACGACCGGCGTGAAGAAGTCCGTCGTCGCCACCAGGGCAAGGTCGGGCCGCACGCGGTAGACCGCCGCGTCATCACCGGTCTCGGTGCCGACGAGGACGTCGGGATTCCGAAGTCGAACGGGCAAGTGGCTCAGAACCTGGGCCAGGTCCTCAGGACCAATCTTGCAGGCTCAACCGGCTCCATGCGACCACTGGGTTAGCCGAACTCGCTCGATCACCCGTCAATGCTACCGGGGCCTTTGATACCGTCACGGAGTGGAGCTGACGTTCCTTGGCACGGGGGCTGCAGTCGCCGCCCACGCCTACAACGTGGCGCTCCTGGTCGACCGGACCCTCCTCCTCGACGCCGGCGCGCCATTGTCGGTGCACCTGCCTCGCGCCGGCGTGTCGATCGCCCAGCCGCGAGCCGTCATTCTCACCCACTTCCACGCGGATCACACCTTCGGCCTGGCCTGGCTGATCCTGGGCCGGATCCTGCTCGAGGAAGCGCCACCGCCGCTCGCGATCATCGGCCCGACCGGCACGCAGGCGCACGTGATGCAGTTGGTGGAGTTGGCCTGGGGACCGGAAATGCTGCAGCGGGCGATCGACCTGCGGCAGATCGACGTGCGTGAGGTGGTGGCCGGCGAACGCTTCGAGGTCGAGGGGTACCAGGGTACCGCCTACCAGATGACCCACACCAGCCGCTTCAGTTGCCTTGGCTACGTCCTGACGCGAGACGGAGTCCGGCTCGGCTACAGCGGCGACGCGGAGATCTCGGCGGGGCTGGAGGCCTTACTGGCGGCGTCCGATCACGCCGTGGTGGAGATGACCTACGACACGCCGGGCCCGATGCATCTCTCCCGCGTCGAGGTGAAGGGCCTCCAACAGCGACACCCGTCGGTCCGCTTCATCCTCACGCATCTCGGTCGCGAGGCGTCGCTTGACGGCGCCGTCGCCGCCCACGATTTCTTGACGCTTCATCTTCCCCTGCCCTGACCACCTGGCCGTTGAGGAGGGCGTCCCGCCAGGCGCGCGCCACCAGTCCGGCGTAGCGCTGACGGACGCGAAGCCATGCCTCACGAGCCTGCTGCGCCTCGGCGGCGTCAAGGCCGCCTCGGCGGAAACTGGCGCGCGTATAGAGCGTGCCCAGGGAGTGGACCTCGCGCTCGAGCGGTGGAACCGAGCGGGCCAATCGGCTGGCGAACTCCACGGCGGTGTCGCCGTCCTGGCGGGGCACATGGAGGCGATCGGCCAGGAACTGCAGCCGGCGCCAGATTCGCGGCATGTCGCGCACACCCCCCATCAGCCAGCGAAGGGCCGCGGCCAGCAAGAGCAGGACCAGCACCACGAGCAACGCGGCGGCGACCGCCAGCGGCTCCCAGATGCTGGTCAGGCCGCTGGTGCCGGGGCTATTTCCGGTCGGCGTGACATCCGCCGGGTTTGGCCGCGGCCGGGAGGAGGGAACCACCGCGGTAACCGGCGGGGCATTGAGCTCGGCGGCCGTATTTGGCCGGGTAACCGGGAGGTTGACGCCATCCGGCGTGGCCTCGAACGGGATCCATCCGTACCCGGGAAAGAAGGCCTCGACCCAGCTGTGCGCATCGAGCGAGTTGACCAGATACCGCCGCGTTTTCTCGTCGAAGGTCCCCTGGCCGAAGCCGCTGATCTGCCGGCTGGGAATACCAAGCGTCCGGAGCATGACGTTCATGGCGGTGGAGAAGTCCTGGCAGAAGCCCTTCTTTGATGTGAAGAGGAAGTAGTCCAGAGGCCTGACGCCGGCCGGGGCGGTCGGCGGAGTCAGCGTGTACGTGAATCGCCCCTTGCTGAGGAACCACGATTCGATCGCCTTCGCCTGGTCATAGGCATTGGTCGCGCCGGCGGCACGGACGATCGTTTGCGCCAGGTTGGCGATCTCGGCGTCGCGCGTGACGGCGTACCCCTGCGCGGTGCGGCCCCCGTAGTAAAGCGACTGGTACGGCGCCAGCCAGGCGGGGTAGTCGGTGCCGGCATTGCGCAGCGTGGTCGCGTCGACCTTGGGCGTCGCCTCCGTCACCACGTAGGTATAGGGCGGCTGGAGGGGGGTGCTGAAACGGATCCGATCCACCGTGTCGAAGATCGTGCCGGCGCCGGTGGACGTGACGATCCCTCGAACGGTGGTGGGCTGGTTCTCGACGCTGATGATCTCGCCGGCGCTGAAGACCGCGTTGGCTGTCTGGTTGAGTGGGACCAACACGCGAAAGGTATCGCGTGACGTCTGGAGCCGGCCGGGATCCTGCGGCAGATCGTCCCTCGGAATCACCTGCCGCGCCGCGATCCGCGCGACGTCGCGGATCGGGATGTCCGGCGTGCTCGGCAATTGATACCAGGTGATCCCGTCCCAGCCCCCCAGCGCGATACCCCGCCAGTACGGATAGTAGGTGGCGTTATCGCCGGAGACGACCATGACCGTTTGCGACTTCGCCTTGAGCTGAGACCCGGGGCGGACCGTCTCGCTGTAGCCGATCGACCCGATCGTGGCGTGTCCGCCAGGGCCGCCGGAGCCGAGCCCAAAGGGGTGAAGCGAGTCGGTGCTGAGCGTGCCGGGGACCAGGAAGCCACTGATGTCGGCGCTGCTGAGCGGGGGAATCAAGAGAAAGGCGGCGAGCAGCAGGGCACCGATCGCCTCGACACCCACCTCGCCGAACGTCCATCCCGTGTCGGAGGCGCGCGGCAGGCGCCGGATACGCCAGCGCTCCTTCAAGGTGACGAAGTTCAGCCGCAGGAGGATCGAGGTGGCCGCCGCAACCCAGGCAATGCTGAAGACCCAGAGCAGCGGGTTGGTGTCGTTGATGATCTCGACCGCGAGCAGGCTCCCCGTTGGCAGCAGCGCCACCAGACCGAGCCGGCGGCGGAAAATCCACCAGCTACTCCAGAGTCCGCAGAGCAGCATCAGGGCGATCAAGCCCAGCAAGAGCGCGATCGAGGGCTGACCCGGCAGATCGATCACCCATTTCGAGAGGGCGGCCGGAGCGAGACCGCCGCTCGTCAGCGGCGTGGGAGCGATGACCGCGAAGGGCACCAGGAGCGTAGCGACGCCGGCGGTGATGAACCCGAGGCGCGAGAGCGGGCTGATGGCGAGCGCCCAGCCGATGACGGTTCCAATCGCGATAGCCGGTACCAGGTGGCCCTCGGACGAGCTGACCCAGGCTGCCGACTCGAGCGCGGCGGCGACCGCCCAGCCCATGACGGTGGCAAGGCCGAGCAGCAGCCAGGTGTCCCGGATTCCGAAGGCGACACTCACGCGGCGGAAGAGCCGGATCTTCAGACGGCCTTCGTCGTAGCCGGTCTCGATCAGGTGGAGGGTCCACGCGGCCGCGATCGCCGCCACGGCAAGCGCGACCAGGAGCGCCGGGCTAAACAGCGGCAACCCTGCGCTCCACGGCCGGTTCGAAGTCCTCCGGCCCCTTGATCACCCACCAGTTCAGCGCCTGCCGCCAGCGCCCGGCGGCCGTCAGGCTCGCCTGTGTGCCCCCGAAACCCTGGGGGTCCAGGTAGACGACGAGGCTGCGATGGCCGCGAACGCCCAGGTCGAGCAACGCCTCCACCCAGCGCTCGTCGGACGACGCCGTGACCACGATCAGGCCACCACGATGTCGCCAATGTTCCCGCTGCGAGGTCAGGAGCGTGGCCAGCGGCACCGACCCATCCGCCTGCGCCAGCGTGTAGTGCTCGAAGAGCTTCTTGCGCTGCTGGTCGCCGCGGGCCGCCTCGATGACGCTCAGGCGGCGGTCGTTACACACAAGCCCGATCGCGCCGCCACGGCGAAGACCGGCATCGGTCATGGAGGCGCAGAGGCTCATCGCGTACTCGAGGGTGGAGTCCGGGGCGATGCCAGCATGAATGCCCGCCTGCAGGTCCAGCACGATCCACGCGTCGCCACCCTCGCGCGTCTCGAAGCTGCGGCTCATCAGCCGGCCGAGGCGCGCCGACGAGGCCCAGTGGATGCGCTTGACGCTGTCGGTCGGGACGTACTCCCGGATGCTGGTCGCGTTGGGCGGCACGTCAAGGACCCGGCCCCGGAGCTGTTCGTCGCCAACGGTGCTGGGGGCGAGGGCGTCGAGCGCTCCGACCGGGCGGATCACCGGGTAGACGACGACGGATCGGCTTCCTGGGACCCGCACGGTGCGAGGGAAGAGGCCGAAGGGGTCACCGAAGCGCATTTCGACGGGGCCGAAGGTAAAGAGTCCCCGTTGCCGGAATTGGCCGCGCGAGGTCCAGCGCCGCGCCCGGCGGCCCTTGAGGCTGAAGACCCGACCCGGGTTGTATCCAGGCAGGTTCGAATAGTCGGTCAATTCGATCAGGGGAACCGGCACCCATGACTGGTTTCGGACGGTGAAGTGTTCCTCGAAGTCGTCGCCGACCTGAAACTGCCCTTCCGGGCCGACTCGCTCCACCCGCAGGTTGTCCTGGCAGAGGCGACTCCACAAGTAGCTGACCACGAAGAGGAGCACGAGCGCGTAGAACAGGCTGTAGGCAAGGCGTACCCCCGTGATGTAGGCAAAGAAAAACAGCAGCGCCAGCGCCGTGACGAGCGGAAGGCGCGGCAGCCGCACGATCGCCCTAGCTCGCCACCCGCCGCCCGAAGCGAGAGACGACATTCGGCGGCGGGACGGGCTCGGACTCGAGGATCTGGCTCAGGATCTTCGCCGCGGTCAGTCCTCGAAGCTCGGCATTCGGTTTCAGGATCATGCGGTGGCTGAGCACCGGTTGCGCCAGCGCCTTGACATCATCAGGCGTGACAAAGTCCCGACCTTCGAGGGCGGCCCGCGCCTGGGAGGAACGGAAGAGCCCAAGCGACCCGCGGGAGCTGGCGCCCAAGCCGACATCGGGATGGGAGCGTGTCCGGTGCGTGACCCGGGCGATGTACTCCTTGAGCGTGGGATCAACGAAGATGGCCTGCACCGCCTTCTGCGACTCGAGCACTTCCGGTGCCGAGGTCACCGGCTCGAGCTGCTCCATCGGCGAGCCGCGCTCGAAGCGATCCAGCACCTGAACCTCGTGGGCGACGTCGAGATAGCCGACGTTGACGCGCATCAAGAAGCGATCGACCTGGGCCTCCGGCAGCGGGAAGGTTCCCGCAAATTCGACCGGGTTCTGGGTGGCGAGCACGAGGAATGGCAGCGGGAGCGCATAGGTCGTCCCATCGACCGTGACCTGCCGCTCTTCCATCGCTTCCAGCAGCGCCGATTGCGTCTTGGGCGTCGCCCGGTTGATCTCGTCGGCGAGCAGCACCTGGGCAAAGATCGGCCCCTGGCGGAATTCGAACTGCTGCGTGTTCGGACTGTAGATGTTGACGCCGGTCACGTCGGAGGGCAGGAGGTCCGGGGTGAACTGCAGGCGCTCGAAGGCGCAGCCAAGCGATCGTGCCAGCGACTTGGCCAGCATCGTCTTCCCGACCCCCGGCACATCCTCGATCAGCAGGTGACCCCGGCTCAACAGCGCGATGACGCAGAGCTCGATCTCCGCATCCTTCCCCACCAGTACCCGACCCACGTTCTCGATGATCCGCGTGCCGAGTGCTTCGACCGACCCGTTCTGTGTCTCCATGGATGGCCTTCCTTCTAGTTGGTCCTGGTTGATGAGCGAACGCGCGTATGGGTCATTTCGTTACCGTGCGATCAGGTGGCGCGCCAGGCGGGCCGTCAGCCCTCCGAGCGTCCCGCCCGCCAGGACCAGCACATCGTCCACCACCAGCCCGACGGTGTCCGGGCCGGCCGACCCCAGCGGACCGATCGGTCCAACCGCGCCGGCCAGCTCCGCGACGACGATGAAGCTCACCGCCACCACCATCCCGTTCCAGGCTGCCCCTCCGGGGGGCCCGAGGTAGCCGGCGAGCAGCCCGCCGGTGAAGATGGCGGCAAAGGTCAGAGCTCCCTGGGCGACCAGCTGGCCACGATGGCTGCCGAAGAAGACCGTCCCACCAACCAGCTGCAGCACCACCGCCAGCACCAGCCCGAGGCCGGCGGCAAACCAGTCGACGCGTTTCTCCCCGCCCGGTTGGGTCTTGGTCATGGGCTCGATCAGTGTATCCGCCGGAGAAGGAGCCGCGGCTAGGGCAACTTAGCCAGGAGCGGGTCGAGGACCGGAACGAGGATCGGAGCCAGGACCAGGGCGGGCAAGAGGTTGACCACCTTGATGGTTTTCAGCTCCAGCAGGCCGAGCGCGATGGCAAGCACGGCGATCCCACCCACGGCGGTCAATTCCGCGACCTGGGCGTCGCTCAAGCCGGCATTTGCCAGGGCGGCCACGATCGTGAGCGTTCCCTGAACCACCAGCACGGAAACCGCGGAGAGCAGCACCCCCCAACCGAGCGCGGCGGCAAGGACGATCGAGCTGAACCCGTCGAGCGTCGACTTGATCAGCAGGAGCGTGATATCGCCGCGAGTGCCGTCGAGGAAGCTGCCGAGAATGGCCAGCGGGCCGACGCAGAACAGCAGGCTCGCCGTCACGAAGCCAAGGCTCAGGCGCCCGGGCTCACCTTCCCGTGCGAGCCGGTGCTCGATCAGGCGGCCAAACGCGCTCACGTGATCGTCGAGACGCAGGATCTCCCCGACGACCACGCCTCCCAGCAGGCTGAGCAAGAGGATGAGGGCATTGTGGGTCTTCATCGCCATCTGGATCCCGATCACCGCGGTGAACAGGCCGATGGCCGTCCGCATGGTCTGCTGCAGGCTGCCCGTGATGCGCCGCGACAGCGTCAGGCCGACCGCGCCGCCGAGCAAAATCGCACCCGTGTTGAGCAGCGTCCCGAACCCATGAACCATTAGACTTGGCCGATGAATATTTCGATCGATCTCTTCGCGATCGTGTCCCTGATTTCGACGGCCATCACCACGAACAAGATCATCGCCGGGATCGTTCTCCTCGTCATCATCATCGGGATCGCGATCTGGTACATGCGCCGCTCGAAAGCCTCGTAGCGCCGCTCGCGGGGATCGCGCGGCCCTCGCTTACAGCTTCTCGAAGCGATCGACGTTGACGATGAAGACCGTCGCGCCGCCGACCTGCACCTCGACCGGATAGGGGACGAAGAAGTCGCCCGGCTCCACAAGAGGAGGCATCGGGTTCATGTACTCGCTTCGGGTGCGGCAGTTTTCCTTGATCAGTTGGAGCACTTCCTCGATCCGGTCATCCTCGATCCCAGAGAACAGCGTCACGTTCTTGTGCTGAAGAAAGCCGCCGGAGCTGGCGAATCGGGTCACGGAGATTCCTCGGTCGTTGAGGGCATCCATGGTCGAGGACGCGTCCTCGCTGTGGACGACGGCGATCAAGAGCTTCATGCCGACCGGCGCGCCGCGGGCTCGACCCGCGCCTGGACGAGGGCGCGCGTGACGTGCTCGAGGACGGAGGCGGCAACCTGGTCGGGCGACGCTGACGCGTCGACCTCCCGCCAGCGCTGCGGCTCGTCCGCTGCCATCTGCCGGTAGCCCGCGGCCACTCGCTCGTGGAAGGCCACCGTCTCGCGATCCAGCCGGTCCTGGTTAGCCGACGGGATCCGCGCCAGGCCCGCCTCCACGGGAATCTGCAGCAGCAGCGTGAGGCCGGGCTGGAGCCCGTCCGTCACCTCGGCCTGGAGTCGACGCAGCGCCACGAGGTCGAGGCCGCGACCGTATCCCTGGTAGGCAAGGGTTGAATCGCTGAAGCGGTCGCAGATCACGACCTCCCCCCGCTCGAGCCGCGGCCGGATGACGTCCTCCACCAATTGCGCCCGAGCTGCCGTGAAGAGGAGGGCCTCGGTCCAGGCGGTCAGCGTCGGCGCTTCCTTTCCCAGCAACAGCGGGCGAATGGTCTCTCCCACGCGGGTTCCGCCCGGTTCCCGGGTCGTCCATACCGCGTAGCCGTCGTCGGCCAGCCGGCCAGCCAGGCGATGAACCTGGGTAGACTTGCCGCCCCCCTCGGGACCTTCGAACGTGATGAAGAATCCGCTCGGCTTCACCGCGGCACTCATCGTTTGGCAGGAACTATAGCGGCTTCAGTCTGCGCTCGTGTAGATGCGGAGGCGGCGATTCGGCTCCTTCCCCGTGCTCCGGGCGGTCAGCTCGTGGCGCTCGACCAGCTGATGCTGGAGCCGGCGGACGTAAGCCGTCTGCGGCGAGAGTTCGACCATGGCGTTGGTCGCCTTGGCGCGGTTGATCCCTTCGATCGTTTCCTGCAGGGCCGACTCGGTCGGGTCCGGCGTGTCGAGTTGGTACACCTTGCTCAGCGCGTTCCTGATCTGCGTGATCGTATTGCTCTTCAGGACCTGGATCGGGATGCCGTCGGCCTCGGCTTCGCGAAGCGGTGAGTCCTTGCGCCGGTAGTAATTCTTGAGCGTCACGATCAGGTCGGCATCCTCGATATGGTTTTGCACACGGATCGGCACGTGCAGGTCGCTGATCGCCTGCTCAAGGTAGTTCCGGCTCACCCCGTAGGGAAACACCGAAACCGTTTCGTGCAACCCGCGCGTCCGCGGAGCCTCGATCGGTTCGCGCACGGCTGCCGCGCGCATGGGAACCGTTTCGGCGATCCGGGCCAAGATGGCGCCGTCCGTGCCCCGGATGCGCATCTGCGGTGGCCGCAGCGTGCCTCGCAGAGCCGCGTCGACCACATCACCGAGGGGCTGGTGAATCGCGAGCCGGTCCCGATCATGGATCTCCACGAGCACGTCGAACGTCGGTGGCGCCTTCCGCTCGAGGACCGACTTCTGCGTGCCGCGTCGGCGCGCCTCTTCGTCCGACAGCGTGACGGTCTGGATCCCTCCCAGCAGGTCATTGAGGGTCGGGTTCACGAGCAGGTTCTCCAGCGAGCTGCCGTGGGCGGTGGCCACCAGCTGGACCCCGCGCTCCGCGATCGTCCGTGCCGCCGCGGCCTCCAGCTCGGTCCCGATCTCGTCGATCACGATCACCTGCGGCATGTGGTTCTCGACGGCCTCGATCATGACCGCGTGCTGCAGGGAGGGCGTTCGCACCTGCATCCGCCGGGACCGCCCGATTCCGGGATGCGGGATGTCGCCATCGCCCCCGATCTCGTTCGAGGTGTCGACGATCACGACGCGCTTCTTCATCTCGTCGGCCAGCACGCGCGCGCACTCGCGGAGCATGGTGGTCTTTCCGATGCCCGGACGCCCCAACAACAGGATGCTCTTGCCGCCGATGACCATGTCCTTGATGATGTCGATCGTGCCGGTGATCGCCCGACCGACCCGGCAGGTGAGCCCGACGATGGCGCCGGAGCGGTTCCGGATGGCGGAGATCCGATGCAGCGTCCGCTCGATGCCGGCGCGATTGTCGTCGCCGAACGAGCCGACCCTCGTGGAGACGAACTCGAGGTCCTCGGACGTCACCGGCGTCTCGTCGAGGAGCTCCTCGGCATCCGGGAAGCGGGCCTCGGGCTCCCGGCCGAGGTCGAGCACCACCTCGAGCAGCAGTCGCTGATGATCGAGGCGCTTGACCGCCCGATTGATGTGCGGCGGTAGCGCCTGGAACAGGAGATCGAGTTCGGCGGGATCCGCATCGGTCAGGCCGTTCAGCGATCGTCCTGGTTCTTGCACCTCAACCTCATCCATACTGCGGCACCAGCCGCTTGTCCTTGATTCTTACCCGGACGCGCTCCGAAACTTTCAACGGGAGTTCGCGGACCATGAGTGTCTGCGAGGCGATCACCTCGAAGCCCTCGCTCGTCAAGAGCGCGATCCCGGCCTCATCGTAATGCCGAAGGCTGCACCAGACCGGCCCGGGGCGGTGCTGGGCGACGTAGGCGAGGCCGCGATCGAGCACCGCCGGCCACAGCTCCGACGGTTGCGAGGCGGCCATCAACCCGAGCGTATGCGGCCGGCCACCCCCTCCCGGGACCAGGCTCATCCAGCCGACCACCTGCACCCGCTCGACGACGAACCGAGGCTGGCCGGCGCGCCTGGGAATCCTCGAGCTCTTGGCTGCCGGCTGGAACGTCCGTCGCCATTCGGCAAAATTCGACGCCTCCACGGCGGCCACGGTCTTCGGCGTCGTCGCCACATAAAGAAGGTAGAGGCCGAGCTCGTCCTCCCGCCGCATCGGGCGCCAGCCGGCGAGCGACACCACGGGTCGCAGCGCCAGGCTCTCTTTCAAGAGGGCGTGCTCCGTAGCGTAGGCGGTGAATCCCCGTGAGCGGAACAGATCGGCGACCGGATCGTCGACGGGGACCCGCACGATGAACTTGCTGATACCCCGGCTCAGCCCTTCGTTGAAGAGGTGGTCGAGGAGCGCCGTTCCATCCTGGAATCGGTCGAGCGCCGGGTTGAGGCACAGGTTCAGAATCTGCCAGGCGTGCGGTCCGAGCGTTGCGTTCTCCGCCTGGACGAAACCCTGGACCACTTTCTTGTCGTCCTCCATGACATAGACGTGGTCCGCCGGTGAGGTGATCGGCAGGATCGAGGCAAACGTGTTGTTGAGGAGGAACCACAGACGCGACGAGGCGAATTGACGGCGGACGGGCGAGCGTTCCGCCTCGCGCGCCTGCTGGCGATAGAGTGCCTCGATCCCGGCGAGGTCGCGCAGCTGCGCGGGCCGGACCTGGAGGCTCATCGGGCGCCATCCTGCAGGGCCAGGAAATACTGATGCCAGCGCCGGTCGGCGGTCAGCTCGGGATGAAAGGCCAGGGCCAGCCGCCGACCTTGCCGCAGCGCGACCGTCTGTCCAGCGTGGCTTGCCAGGGTCACGACCTCGGAGGATTGCTCGGTGACCTGCGGGGCGCGAATGAACACCGCGGGTCCAGCTCCGCCGATAGCCTCCGATTCGATCTCGGCCTCGAAGCTGTCGATCTGACGACCGTAGGCATTCCGGCGGACGCCGATATCCATCAGTCGAAGCGGCTCCTGGTCCTGACGCCCATCCTGGATCTCCCGGGCCATCAGGATCATGCCCGCGCAGGTGCCCATCACCGGCATCCCGGCGGCGGCGCGTTGCTGGATCGCCATTCGCAAGGCCGGTTCCATCAGACGAACCATCGTGGTGCTCTCGCCGCCGGGAAGGATCAGGGCGTCGATGGGATCGAGGTCCGCGGCCAGCCGCACCGGCACCCCCTCAACCTCGCAGGCCCGCAGCGCCGCCAGGTGTTCGCGGAAGTCTCCCTGGAGCGCGAGGACGCCGACGCGCGCCGGCCGGCGCGTCATGCTCACCAGCCTCTGCCGGCGAGCAGTTCCTCCTCGGGGATGGCCCCGATTTCCAGCCCGTGCATGGCTTTGCCCAGGCTCTTCGATGCATCGGCGAGGATGTCCGGCCGGTCGTAGTACGTGGTCGCCGCCACGATTGCCTTGGCCCGCGCGGACGGATTCTCCGCCTTGAAAATCCCCGAGCCAACGAAGATGCCATCGCAGCCAAGTTGCATCATGAGCGCGGCGTCGGCAGGCGTCGCGATGCCGCCGGCGGCGAAATTCACGACCGGGAGGCGTCCCAGCCGGCTGGTCTCTTCCAGCAGATCGAAGGGCGCCCCGAGCCGTTTGGCTTCCATCACCAGTTCCTCCGGGCCCATCCCGTTCAGCCGGCGGATCGTCCCGCTCACGGCCCGCATGTGCCGCACCGCCTCAACGACATTGCCGGTCCCCGCCTCGCCCTTGGTCCGAATCATGGCGGCCCCTTCGGCGATCCGCCGCAGGGCCTCCCCGAGGTCGCGGCAGCCGCAGACGAAGGGAATCGTGAACGCATGCTTGTTGATGTGGTGCTCCTCGTCCGCCGGCGTCAGGACCTCACTCTCGTCGATGTAATCGACACCGAGCGACTGCAGGACCTGGGCCTCGACGAAGTGACCGATCCGACACTTCGCCATGACCGGAATGGTCACGGCCTCGATGATGGCGGTGATCAGGCCGGGATCGCTCATCCGCGCCACGCCGCCTTCGCGGCGGATGTCCGCCGGGACCCGTTCGAGGGCCATCACCGCCACCGCGCCCGCATCCTCGGCGATCCTGGCCTGGTCAGCCGTGACCACGTCCATGATGACGCCGCCCTTGAGCATCTCCGCCAGCCCCGCCTTGACTTTCCAGGTTCCGCGGCGATCGCTCGCCGGGGTGATCGCTTCTGCCATAAGAGGATTCTACCCCTCAAAACTTACAATTCAGCGGCATGCGTGAGGCCCGGGGCGGGCGCCGTCGCCGGCTGACCGGCATCGTCGTCGTGCTCGCGCTCGGAATCCCGGCCGTGCTTGGCATCGGTACCGCCGTCGGACTCCTCCTGACCCCGTCAGTCGGCGACCTGCCGGTACGCGTCGACGCCGTCCTGCGCGAGCATGGCGGAACCCGGGTGGCGCTGGCGGACGTGCCCGACCGGCTGAGCGAAGCGCTGATCGCGATCGAGGACGAGCGCTTCTACCAGCATCGCGGAGTCGACTCGCAGGGCCTGGCGCGAGCCCTCTTTGCCGACCTTTATCATCGGCGCGCGCTCGAAGGCGGCAGCACGCTGAGCCAGCAGTTGATCAAGAACCTCTATATGAACCAGCAGGACGACGGCTGGCGCAAGCCGGAGGATCTCATCCTGGCGCTCAAGGCGGAGGCCCGGTTCAGCAAGCATCAGATCCTCGAGTCGTACCTCAACTCCGTCTACTTCGGTCACGGCGCCTACGGCATCGGTGAGGCGGCGGCCGTCTACTTCCACATGAAGCCGGCACAGCTTGATCTGGCGCGGGCATCGATGCTCGCTGGACTCCCGCAGTCCCCCTCGTTCTACGATCTATACCGCAACCCGTGCGCGGCACGGGCGCGCCATTTTGCGGTGCTGGCCCAGATGACGAACGTTGGATATATCACGAAGGAGGAGGCGGCGGGCGCCTACGCCGAATCGATCGGCTTTCCCTGCCCATGATGCCGGGTGTGCCGACACACCTGGTCATGCTTGGGCCACCCGGATCCGGGAAAGGCACCCAGGCCGCGAGGCTCTCCGCCGACATGGGCATCCCCGCCATTTCCACCGGGGATATCCTTCGGGCGCAGGAACAGGCTGACAGCGCGCACCACGGTCAGCTCCGCCGCTACCTCGACCGCGGCGAACTCGTCCCCGATGAGCTCGTGATCGACATCATCCGCCACCGACTCAGCGACCCCGACACGGTGAACGGCTTCATCCTCGACGGCTTTCCGCGGACCGCCGCCCAGGCCGAGGCGCTGGATGCCATGCTGGAAGCCCTGCACCACCCGATCGATGTGGCGATCTACCTCTCGATCCCGGCAGCTACGCTGCTCGAACGGCTCGGCCATCGCCATCGACCCGATGACCGCCCCGAGGTCGTGCGGCACCGGATCGAGGTCTACCTCGAGCAGACCGCTCCGCTGATCGACTATTACCGGCGCACCGGGCGATTGCTGGAGATCGGCGCGGACCGCTCGCCGGACGAGGTTTACGCCTCCCTGACAGCGGGCCTTGCCGCGCGCGGCCCGGCTGACTCATCGGGCTACGACGCTCCCATCCTGACGCCACGACTGCGGCTGGTCTTGCTTCCGCTCGAGGCCGTCGCGGCACTGCTTGCCGGGGACCGCCGGACCGCCGAGCGGGTGGTGGGCCTGACGATCCCTGAGGATTTCGGAGTCGACGCGGACCGCTATTTTCTGACGCTGCAGAAGGAGCGGCTGGAGGAATTGCCCGAGCGGCGCGCCTGGATGGTGCGCCTGATGATTCTGCGGACCACGGGGACGGTCATCGGGTCGATCGGCTTTCACGGGCCACCAGAGACCCTCGGTCGCGCCGAGATCGGCTACACGGTCTTTCCACCCTGGCGCCGCCAGGGCTATGCCACCGAGGGTGTTCGCGCCCTGGTGGAATGGGCGGCCGGCCAGGGCTGCCCGTCGGTCTACCTCAGTATCGGTCCCGGCAACGAGCCCTCGCTCAAGATCGCGGAGCGGCTCGGCTTTCGCCAGGTCGGCGAACAGGTCGATGAGATCGACGGACTGGAGCTGGTTTTCGAGCTGCCGCTGGCTCCCCCGCGCTAGACGGCCCGCCCCGTTTGGAGACGGGCGATTTGGGCATAAACGATGTACCCATCCGGTTAGCACCGGAGAGGCGTAGAGAAGGAGAACCCATGACCGACGTAAAGATTGACCTGATCCCCCTGCTCCCCCTGAACAACGGGGTCGTCCTGCCGAACATGATGGTGACCATCCCGCTCGAGCGAGAGGACGCCCAGGCGGCGGTTCGCGCCGCCCGGGCGGAAGGCAAGCTCGTGCTGCTGGTTCCGCGAATCGACGGCCGTTATGCCAGCCTCGGCACCGTGGCTCGCGTCGAAGACGCGCGCATGCTGCCGAACGGTATCGAGGTCGCGATCCTCCAGGGTCTCCACCGCGCCACCGTGGGCAGCGCTGCCGCTGGGACCGGACCCGCCCTTCGAGTGCAGGCCCAGGCCGCCGTGGACATCAACCCGCTTACCGAGCAGGCCCAAATCCTCGCCCGCGAATACAAGGCGCTGATCGAAAATCTGCTCGAGCTCCGTGGCGCCGGCGACGCGATCCAAATGATCCGCGCCATCGACCGCCCGGGCCAGCTCGCGGACATGTCCGGCTACTCGCCTGACCTCTCCCTGGAGCGCAAGGTCGAGGTACTGGAGACCCTGGACGTCGAGACGCGCTTGCGGCAGCTGATCGGCTGGACCCGCGAGATCCTCGCGGAGGCGTCTCTCAAGGACAAGATCCGCAGCGAGGTCAACGAGGGGATGGAGAAGCGGCAGCGCGAATTTCTCCTCCGCCAGCAGCTCGAGGCCATCAAGAAGGAGTTGGGTGAGGGCGACGCCGACATCGCCGCCGAGTACCGCACCAGGATCGAGGCCGCCGGGATGCCGGAGGCGGTACGGAAAGAGGTCGAGCGCGAGCTTGACCGGCTGGAGCGCACCAGCGAACAGAGCCCGGAACAGGGCTGGATCCGCAATTACCTCGACTGGATGGTCGAGCTTCCCTGGAGCAAGCGCACCGTCGACCAGTTCGACGTCACGGAAGCGAGGCGGGTGCTCGACCAGGATCACACCGGCTTGGACGACGTCAAGGACCGCATCATCGAGTTTCTCGCCGTGCGCAAGCGCCGCGACAGCCGCGGCCTCGATGTCATCGGCGGGCGAGGCTCGGGCGCCATCATCACGCTGGTCGGCCCTCCGGGCGTGGGCAAGACCTCGCTCGGGGAATCGGTTGCCCAGGCGCTCGGCCGCAAGTTCACACGGATCTCGCTCGGCGGCATCCACGACGAGGCGGAGATTCGTGGCCACCGGCGGACGTATGTCGGCGCTCTTCCCGGCCGAATCGCCCGCGCCCTCAAGGAAGCGGGAGTCAAGAACCCGGTCATCATGCTCGACGAGATCGACAAGGTCGGGCAGGACTGGCGTGGAGATCCCGCGTCGGCGCTGCTCGAGGTACTCGACCCGGCGCAGAATCATTCCTTCCGCGATCACTACCTCGAGGTCGATCTCGACCTCTCGGAAGTGCTGTTCATCCCGACCGCCAACGTGGCCGACACGATCCCGGCGCCTCTGCTCGACCGGATGGAGATCATCCGCCTCGATGGCTACACCGAGGAGGAGAAGCTGGCGATCGCCCGCGATCACCTGCTCCGACGCCAACTGGAACGGAATGGGCTGACCGTTGATGAGGTCTCGGTGACCGAGGAGGCCCTCCGGCGCGTTATCGCCGACCACACCAGGGAGGCGGGGGTTCGGAACCTCGAACGGGAGCTTGGACGCCTCCTGCGGAAGGTCGCGACGCAGCTCGAGTCCGGTGCCGCGACGGCGCCGATCGCGGTCGGTCCGGACGATGTTCGCCGCTACCTCGGTCGCGCGCGATTCCACTCAGAGGTTGCGGAGCGCACCGACGTGGCCGGGGTCGCAACGGGACTCGCGGTCACGGGCAGCGGTGGCGAGGTGCTCTTCGTGGAAGCCGCGTCGATGGACGGGGCCAAGGGCCTGACGCTGACCGGACAGCTGGGCGAGGTGATGAAGGAATCGGCGCAGATCGGCCTTTCGTACGTTCGCTCCCACAGCCGAGAGCTCGGCATTGCGCCAGGCTTCGAGGAGAAGGCGATCCACGTTCACGTGCCGGCGGGGGCCGTGCCCAAGGATGGACCATCGGCAGGTGTCACGATGGTGACCGCCCTGGTCAGCCTGCTGACCCAGCGGCCGGTGCGAGCCACGGTCGGCATGACCGGCGAGGTCACGCTGCAGGGAAAGGTCCTGCCCATCGGCGGCGTCAAGCAGAAGCTGCTGGCGGCGCACCAGGCAGGCCTCACCGAGGTGATCCTCCCGTTCCGTAACGAGGCAGACCTCGACGATCTGCCCGAGAGCGTGCGCAGCGCGATGACGATCCACCTGGTCAAAGACGTACGGGAAGTACTCGAGAAGGCGCTGGAGCCCAAAACCGCCGCGATGCCGCAGGCGGCCTGATCGGCTAGGTCAGGCCGCGGCGGCCTGCGCGAAGGAGCGAAAAAGCCGCTGCACCCAGGGGAGGTCCGCCAGCTCCTCGGGGTGCCACTGCACGGCGATCAGGAACCGGCGGTCGGCCGCCTCGAGCGCCTCGATGACGCCGTCCTCGGCCCTCCCGCTGACACGGAGCGGCGGCGCCACCTGCTTCACGGCCTGGTGATGCAGGCTGTTGACCTCGAGGCTCGTCTCGTCGATCAATTGAGCCAGGCGCGAGTCCGGATCGAGCCGGACGCGGTGGACCAACGCGGCCCGTGCACGGCCATCGGCATCGGAGTGCTCCACGACCGTCGTCCCCTGCGCCCGGAGATCCTGGAAGAGGCTCCCGCCGAGCGCAACGTTGAGGAGCTGTTGACCCCGGCAGATGCCCAGGGTCGGCAGGTCCGCCTCGAATGCCCAGCGAGCCAGTTGCAGCTCGGTGCGGTCACGCGCGGCCTCGACCACGTTCAGCTCGCCGATCGCCTCCTCCCCGTATTCGGAGGGCGCCACGTCCGCACCCCCCGGAAAGACGATGCCGTCGAGCCGGTCGAAGATTGCGCGCAACCGTTCAGGCTCGAGCTGCAGCGGGATCAGGATCGGGGCGCACCCGGCGGCGACCAGCGCGCGGACGTAGCTCTGGTTGATCCCGAATCGGGCCGGCTTGGGCCCGGCCGGGATCGCCAGCGTGGGCAAGCCGACGAGTGGCGGCCTCAACTGGTGAACGTGAAGGCGTTGAGATGGACGGCCGGGACCCTGGACGCCCCGAAGTACTCGCTGGCCTGTAGCTTCGTCGAGTTGCTCAGCGCCACCGTTCCGTCGAGGCCCTTGAGAATGCTTTCGGTGAAGCGGAGGTCCTTGATCGGGCGTGTCACTCTGCCGTTCTCGATCAGGAAGGTCCCCTCGCGGGTCATGCCGGTAATGACCGAAGCCTTCGGCTGCACGACGCGGACGTACCAGAAACGCGTGACCCAGATCCCGCGTTTGATCCCGCTGGCCATCTCCTCCTTGCGCGCTTCGCCAGGAGCCATGAACAGGTTGACGGCGAATGGGCCTTCCGTGTTGGGCGCCGGTAGTCCGTGGCCGGTGGACGGCCGTCCGGCTCGCGTTCCGGTCAGCTGGTCGTATACGAGCCCGGTGGCGACGCCATTCTTGATCAGGTCTACCCGTTGCTTGGGCACACCCTCGAAGTCGAAGGGAGCGGGCAGGCCGGAGCGGTCGAGGCCGTCATCCCAGATGGCTACCGCCTCACCGGTGATCCGTTCGCCGAGACGCATGAAGCTCCGCTCCTCCTGGGCCGCCAGCGCGCTGAATCCCATCAGGCTCAGAAACTCGAGCATCTCCGCCACCGCGTACTCCTCGAGCACAACCTCGTAAACACCCGGCTCGACCGGCCTGGCGTCCTGGTTGCGGCGCGCTTTGTCGATGACCTCGGCGGCCAGCGCGTCGCGATCGAGGTCGTTGACGTCAACCGCGGAGCAATCCGCGTAGCCCGATCCCGCCTCCCCCATGACCACGGAGTTGACGGTGGCCTGGGTTGATCGGTGATGGTGACGAACGCCGAGGGAGTTGGCGATCATGAGTTGCGCGGCGGCCGTGCTGTAGGCGCCGAATGCCTTCAGGCCGGCCCTGGCGGACTGGCGGCACACGGCGTCGACGAAGTCCGCGCGCTCTTCGGGCGTGGCGCCCGCGGTCGCCTCGGACCAGGCCAGGACATCCGGCGCCGGCGCGGGACCCGGCATCGGCACAACCTCGCCAGGCGGCTGCAGCGCGGCGATCCGCAGGGCACGGTCGAGCACCTCCGCCGCCGCAGCATCGCCGAGCTGGTTCAGCGACGCGACGCCCGTGCGGCTATCCTTCACCACCCGCACCCGGACGCTCACGTTGCGCTCGGCCACGTTCTGGTGAATTCCGTTGTTGGCGAAGCGCGTCAGGGCACTGTCCCACTCGGTGATCATGACCTCGGTCTGCTGGGCGGATGAGCGCTCGAGCAGCTGGTCCGTGAATCGGGTGAGCTCGTCATGGTTCGTCAACCCAACGCTCTCGACACTTTTCACTGCAAGATCCCCACGCGAACGTTTTGAAAACGGGCGGGCGCCGCGCCGTGGGCGACGTGAGCGACCTGGGGCGGCTGCCCCTTGCCGCAATTGGCGAGTCCGAAGACGCTCCACTCACCGCGGCCGGCCACCGCGTCGCAGGCGTTCCAGAACTCCGGCGTGATCCCGGCGTAGGTGGCATTCTTGAGCATCCGGCCACGCTTACCATCGACGATCTCGTAGGCCAGCTGCGTCCCGAACTGGAAGTTCAGGCGCTTATCGTCGATGCTCCAGCTCCGGTTCGTCTCCATGTAGACGCCGTCCCGGGTCTCCGCGATCATCTGCGCGAGCGAGCTGTCGCCAGGCTGCAGGTTGACGTTGGTCATCCGGATCAAGGGAATCCGATTCCACCCATCCGCGCGCATGGTGCCGTTGCTGCGCTGATCGAGCACCCGTGCGGTCTCTCGTGACGTCAAGTAGCCGACGAAGAGGCCCTTGTCGATCAGCAGGCTGCGCTGCGCCGGCACGCCCTCGTCATCCCAGCCGAATGTCCCCAGCCCGGTGGGCGTCAGGGCATCGGCGGTAATGGTCACCAGGGGTGAGCCGTAGCGAAGGTGATTCAGTTTCTCCGGCGTCATGAAGCTGGTGCCGGCGTAGGCGGCCTCCATACCGAAGACCCGATCCAGCTCGGTCGGATGACCGCAGGATTCGTGGATCTGGAGGGCGGTCTGGCTGGCGTCGAGGATCAGGGTCTTGACCCCGCTCGGACACTGCGGCGCGGAAAGCAGCGCCACGGCCTCCTCCCCGATCCGGCCCGCGTGGCGGTCCAGCTCCAGCGCCTGGATGTACTCGTAGCCGCCCGCCCCCTGGTGGCGCCCGAACGAGTTCGGATAGGAGCGGTTCTGCACATCGTCCGGCGTGGTCGCGGTTGCCTCGATGCCGGCGCCGCTCTCGTAGAGCTCCTGCTCCGTAAAGGCGCCCTCGCTCGAGGCGAACACCTTCGTCTCGCGGATGAATTCCATCGACCCCTCGCGCACCGTGACGCCGTCGGTCTGGCCCATGGCCGCATCCGCCCGGAGCAACAGGTCGACCTTTTCGCTCAGCGGGACGCTGAAGGGATCGCGTTCGATCGGCGTGCGGTACCGGCCGCGCGACGTCACGGGGTCCCCCAGCTCGACCCGGCCGGCAGCCACCCGTGCGCTTGCCCGCGCGATCCGAATCGCGCGTTCGACGGCAACCTCGACTTCCGACCGTTCGAGGCGCGAGCTGCCCGCGAATCCCCAGGCGCCGTCGACCAGCACGCGGACGCCGAAGCCTTCGCTGGCGTCGTCGGAGACGGCGGCCAGCTCCCCGTTCTTGACCGTGAGGTCCTGCTGCACACGATGACTGATGCGGACATCCGCATAGCCGGCGCCCTTCAGCTGAGCGGCATTGAGCGCAGCCTCCGCGAGCTCCTTCATCGGATCAGCTTACGAGTTGATGTACCACTCGGCGGTCTGATTCATCCACCAGAACTCGTTGCCCTTGTAGCCGCCGAGCTTCTTGTTGAAGGCTTCGACGTCGACCGCCTGGTACAGGGGAATCTCGGGAAGGACCTCGGCCAGCCGTTTTTGTGCCGCGACGTACTTGTCCTTCCGATCGGAGACCTTGACGGACAGGCGAGCCTGGTCGAGGGCCTGGTCCAGCTGCGGGTCACTGATGAACGTCGTGTTCTGACCGACGCAGCCGTTGGCGTCGGTTGGGATCTGCGAGCTGTGGTACGCGGTGTAGGCGAGCGAGTCAGGCTCGGCTGGATAGCTGTAGTTGTTGGTGTACATCGCCAGGTCGAAGTTGTGACTGTAGATCACGCCTCCGCTGGTGCACGACCCGAACATCCGCGTCGACGGCACGTTCGCAAATGGCTTGATCACCTGGACACCGATGGCGGCCAGGTCCCCCGCCACCACGACCTCTTGTTCCTCTCGGAGGGGGAGCGTTGTCGTGACCAGGTGCAATTGAACGCAGCGGCCCTGCGGGTCCGTCCGGAACCCACGGCAGCTTCCCTGCGTCTGCATCTTGTAGCCGGCGTCGTCCAGCAACTTGTTCGCCGCTGTGACGCTGTATTGCGTGTGTCTGGCTGACGGGTCGAGGCACCAGGCCCCGGTCTGAATGCACATCCAGGCATCGGGTGGGACAACCGTCCGTCCCAGCAACAGGGTATCGACGATTTTCTGGCGGTCGATCGCCAGTAGGATCGCCTTCCGCAGCGTGATATCGCTCAAAAACGTGTTGTGCAAGTTGATATCGAGATGCTCAGCGGCGCTGTCCTGGATGGTCACCGTGGTGACGTCGGGAAGGCGTAAGAGCGGTGGGAGAAGTGATGGGCGCAGGTCGAGCCCCATGTCGATGGTGTTGGTGCGGAGGTCATTGACTTCCGCGTTGGCATCAGCCTCGAACTTCACGCGGATCTGTTCGAGGTACGGCGCGTGCGGACCCCACCAATGGGGGTTCCTGACCAGGGTGAGATGGTCACCGCTCACCCACTCCTTGAAGATGAAGGGGCCGGTCCCGACCATCACCTTGTCGAGCGTGTCGGTTCCGCTGTAGCCGCCGGGAATGCTGACGGTGACCTTGTCATGCGTGATGTCGCCTGTCTGCGCCCACACCTGCCGGAGCAGGTGGTCGGGAAGGATGCCGTAGGGCCCGGTGCCTAGCGTGAGGTACGCGGCATAGACGCTCTTGAAGTGCACCACCGCGGTATGGGTGTCCGGCGTGTCGACGCTGTCCACCTGGTCCCAGCCACTGGTCGAGACGACCGGGGTCGGGTTCTTGTCCCGGTAGCGCAGCCACCAGAAATCGAAGGTTGATTTCACGTCCTTCGAGCTGAACGCGACGCCGTCTTGCCACTTGACTCCGGTGCGCAATTTCCAGGTTACGTCCATTCGATCGCCACTGACTTTGACGTCCCCGTTCTCGAGGCTGGGGACCTCAATGGCGAGTTGCGGGACCCAGTAGTCGGTCAGCTTCGGGTTGGAGGGCACGTCCTGGTTGGCCTTCACGGTCAGGAGCCCCTCCATGGACGGATTGATGTAGGCGCAGGCATGAGAGGCGGTCGCAGTGATGTTGCAGCTGAGGAAGCTGTCTTGCTCCTGCCAGGACCCGACCGTTACCGTCCCCCCCGGCCTGGGTGTCGACGTGGTGGTGGCCGCCGTCGGCGTACAGGCCGCGATCAGCCCCGCGACCGTCGCCATCACCACCCACCTGTGCCGTCCCGGGTCGGTTCCGGTCATGAAGACCTCCTTCCGGGTTGCGGACTGGTCAGGGGAAGGCGCTGTCCGGACGCAGCGCCGCCAACGTGCGGGCGCGGTCGTATCGGGCGGTATTCTACGGGCGCGCATCGAGCCGGGTCAACGAAACCGGGCGTTTTCTAACCTTATCTAACAGGGCCCGGGGCGACGCCACGGCCGGTTCGCGTCCCACGGGCTCAGTCCAGCCACCAATCGGCGGCATTCCACAAGGTCGTCGCCGAACTCGAGTTGGGCACGAGGTTGTGAAGGTGAGGCGTCCGGAGCACGACCTGGACTCGCTCGAAGAGGGGCACCTCGGCGCCCAGCCGGGTGTAGGCCCGTTCGAAGGCGCCATAGTCCTGAACCCGGTCCGCGAGTGAGAGCGTCCGGCGACCCCGATCGAGGCTTCGATCGATGTCCGGGCTGTTGAAGCGGCCGAAATTCGACCCCTTGCCGAGGTTGGCGGCGGTTGGAATCTGCGAGGAATGCTGGAGTGGGTAGACGCCATCGGGATCCGCTCCGGTGCTCCAGGTCCAAACCCCGGCCTCGAACCGGCCGCGATCCAGAACCCCGTCCTGGGCGTAGCCACTGAACAGGTCGCTCGGATGGGCGTCGGTGGGGACGACCTCCGCGCCAATCTTTCGCCACTGAGCGATCAGCGCGTCGCGGACCGCCGTGCTCAGGGAATTGCCGAAGGCGCTGACCAGGGTGAAGCGCAGGCGGCGGCCATTCTTGACGCGAATGCCGTCCGCACTGACCTGCCACCCGTCGCCGTCGAGAGCTCGGGCTGCCGAGGACGGGTCGTACGAAAGCACGGAATCCGCGTCGTGAAAGTCGCGCAGGAGGCTCGAGATCGGGGACTGGGCGAGCTGGGCCTGATCGTGGAACAGGACGCGTACCAGGGCGCCTCGATCGACCGAGCCGCGCAGCGCGTGCAGCAGCACCGGGTCGTTTTTCCACGGCGGTGACTGGCCCGTCAGTGGGTTCGGGTCGGCCTGGTTGAAGGTGACCTGCTCGTAGGCGAGGGCCGACTGACGGCTCAGGGTCATGGGGCCAACCGTGCCCAGGGACGCGAGCTGGTCGTCAGGAATCTCGAGCGCCAGGCCAACCTTGCCCGCCCGTGCCGCGTCGAGCAGTTGGCCGACCTCCGGGTATATCCGGAACAGGATGCTGTCGAGGTGCGGGCGACGGCCGGCCCGGCCCTGCGACCACGCATCGTTCCGAACGAAGTTGATGTGGTCGTCGGCCACCAGCTCGGCGATCTCGTACGGGCCGCTGACGACGTCCGGACGAGTCCAGAATCCGTCCTGCGCCAGGCGGTCGACGGGAATGCCGGCCAGCCGGTGCTCGGGCAAGACCGCCGGAAAGAGATCAAGGTACGCGGGATAGATCCGGTCGAAGTGCAGGGTGAGGCGCAGCGAATCGTGGACGTCGATCCGCGAGATGGCGTTGTATCCCTCCTGCGAGAGCACCCCGACCGTGTGTGGATTGACGATCGTGTTCCAGGTGTAGGCGACGTCCGACGAGGTCAGCGGCTGGCCGTCTGACCAGCGCAGGCCGGGACGCAACTCGTAGGTGACATCCATTTTCTGGCTGGCGGCGTCCCAGGTCACGCCGCCGTTTTCAAGCGTGGGGACCCGCACCGCGAGGTCCGCGACGGGCCGGAGCGAGGCGTCCCGTCGGGTCAGCCCCGCGTAGAGCAGCGAGTCGATCTCCGCGGCCGGGACTTCATCGTTGAACAGGGGCGCAAAGTTGGTCGGGCTCTCCCAGTCGCCGATCACGACGCTGCCGCCCTCGCGCCGAGCCGGCTCGGGTCGATAATCGGAGACCGTGACCGGACGGGCCGTTGCCACGGCAATGCCCTGCATCCCCGGCACGTTGCTGCAGCCACTGACCAGTGGCAACAGGCAGATCGCGACCCGCGCGAGCCTAGATCGTATCGAGGATCTTGCGGCGCTTTCGCTGGAATTCACTCTCGGTGATGGCTCCACGCTGCCGGAGCTTTTCCAACTGGCCCATATCGGAGACCAGGTCAACGAGAGGGGACGAAAGCCGCTTGTTGAGATGGAGCTCGTCGACACCGTCGAATTCCGCCGGACGAGCGTCCCAGGACTTGAGATAGAAGAGTGCCTTGACCGCGGTGTAGGGCACGCCCAGCGTCTCGATATGATCGCGCTCGACGTTCAGGAGCCGCATGGTAACGCCATGGCGGGCATGCTGCAGGTCACCGTCGAGGTAGCCTTTCAGCACCTCGCCGTCCTGGAAGCGAATTGCCACCTTCTTCCCACCCCGCTCCCGCTCAGCCGCGGTTGGGGCGGCCGCCGAGATGGTAATCCGCTTGATCGAGGGGAGCGGGATCAGCGCCCGCTCGTTGTTGCTCGAGTCGGGAAACTCCAGGTCGATATTCGGGTGGTCCAGGTTGATCACCGGCGCCTTCCCCTCCATGATCTCGTCATCGAGGAAGCGGATCGTGATCGTCGCGTCTTTCCGAGGGCCGGGAGTTGCCATCAGGTACCCCTCTTCAAATTGACGTCAGCGGCATTATAACGGGCAAGTTCCGCCGGACTTGCGGAAAAATCGCGGGCGTGTGACAAAGCTGGAAATTACCCCACGGAGTGGTGGAATCGCCGCAAGAACGGGTGCTATGATGGCGCCCGCGACTCGGTGGCAGGGAGCGATTTTGCCGAGTCCGGGGTGGAACAAGATTACGACGCGAGTTGCCAAAGGCCCCTCGGATCTCGACCTCATCAAGGACTACCTGGCGGGCGATGTCGCCGCCTTCGACACCCTCTTCAAGCGCTATCACAAGGCCATCTACGGTCTAACCTTCCGGTTGCTGCGCGACCGCCAGCTCGCAGAAGACCTGACCCAGGAAACCTTCTTCCAGATCCTTCGTACCATCCACCGCATCAACGACAGCTTCAACTTCTCCGCCTGGATCCACCGGATCGCGACCAACCTCTGCTACGACGAGCTGCGCCGCCGGAAGAAGTTCCCCGAGGCCCAGGAGATCGACGACGAGGAGAACGAGGAAGCCGTCCTGCAGGTCCCCGACGGGGACGCCCGCAAGAGCCCCGAGGTGGCGCTCGAGATCAGCGAGCTCCGCGATGCCGTCTGGTCGGTCGCCCGCCGCCTCCCGGACAAGTACCGCCTGGTGTTGACCCTTCGCGAGCTGCAGGGCCTGAGTTACGCCAACATCGCCCGCAAGATGAATGTCTCCGAGAGCGCGGTCGAGACGCTTCTCCATCGGGCCCGCCGCCGGTTCAAGGAGGAATACCTCTTCATGGAGGGGAAAGCCCAGACCGAGGAGTCACGCTGCCCCACGATCGCCTACCTCCTGGACAATTTCCCGCCCGGGACGCTGCGGCGCGAGCAGCGCAAGATGGTGGCCCAACACCTCGACCAGTGCGTCGCCTGCGCCACGCTCTACCCCAACCCGCCGCACCTCCAGCGCAACGACGTCGTCGTCCCGCTCAACAGCGAGGTGGGCACGCGCCGGTTGACCTCGAAGGTTCGTCACCCCAAGATCTCCTTCATGGACGGCCGGCTTCAGGGCGGCTACCGCAAGCACTAGCCCGGCTCAGGTCCCGATCGCCGAATCGCCCTGGCGGTGGCTGCGGCCAGCAAGGGGCGCGCGTCCGCCAGCGCCTGCTCCAGGGGCATGCCGCTCGGGGTCGACGCCTCAACGGCGTCGAACAGCGGGCGCAGTTCCGCCTCGTCGGCAACCTGGCCTCCGATCGCGATCACGGGTAGGCCCGCCGCCCGCGCATGCCGCGCCAGCGCAGCCGGACCCTTCCCAAAGCGCGCGGTCTGGGAGTCGAGGCGGCCCTCGCCGGTGAGGACGAGGGCGGCCCCGGAAAGCCGATCGTCGAGGTGGAGCGCCTCCATCACCATCTCGGCACCCGGTCGCAGCCGTGCCTGCACGAACGCGACCAGGCCGGCGCCAAGCCCACCGGCGGCCCCGGCGCCCGGCAGTGACTCGACGTCGGCCCGGAGATCCCGACGGAGGATCGCCGCCAGGCGCGAGAGCGCAACGTCGAGCCGTTGGACCAGTTCCGGCGTGGCCCCCTTTTGCGGACCGTAGATCGCGCTCGCTCCATTCGGTCCGGTCAGGGGGTTGGTGACATCCGTCGCCACGCTCACCTGCGCCGCACGCCAATCGCTGTGTACGCCGCCGACGTGAATCCGGGCCAGGCGCTCGAGGGCAAGGCCGCCAGGGGGCAGCTCGAGGCCACGATCGTCGAGCAGGTGATAGCCGAGCGCTTGCGCCATCCCGGCGCCCCCGTCGTTGGTCGCGCTGCCCCCGATGCCGACGATGAAGCGCCGAATGCCGGCGTCGTGCGCATCCTGGAGCAGTTGCCCGACGCCGAACGTGGTCGCCCTGGCGGGATCGCGACGGCCGACCGGCACCAGGGCCAGCCCGGCAGCCCGCGCCATTTCGATCACGGCCGTGGCGCCGTCATCGATGATTCCGTACTCCGCCTCAACCGGCTCGCCGAGTGGGCCTCGCACCCGCCGGTGCTGGAGCGACCCACCGGCCGCGGCTACCAGGGCCTCGACCGTTCCATCGCCCCCGTCGGCGATCGGGATCATGACCAGCTCGGCCGAGGGGTACACGGCCCTGACGCCCTCGGCCATCGCCTGCGCCGCCTCCAGCGCGCTCAAGCTGCCCTTGAACGCGTTCGGGGCGATGACGACCCGCATCAGCGCCCGGCTGCGGGCAGCGCTCCTAGTAGACGGGCGTCAGCCAGTGCTTGTACTTGGTATTTCGGCCCCGGACGATCTCGAAGTAGAGCTTCTGGATCCGGCTGGCGACGGGCCCCACCGTCCCCTCGCCGATCGGACGATGGTCAACCTCGATCACCGGGGAGATCTGTGCGCCGGTGCCGCAGAGGAAGATCTCGTCCGCGATGTACAGTTCCGAGCGATCCATCGATTGCTCGACGACCTCCATGTCCAGTTCCTTCCGGAGGAGCTCGATCATCCCGAGCCGCGTCAGGCCTTCCAGGATGTTGTCCGAGGTCGGCGGGGTGATGACCCTGCCGTCCCGGACGATGAAGATGTTTTCTGCACTCCCCTCGCAGACGTGGCCGTCGTGGGTGAGCATGATCGCCTCGTCGTAGCCATTCTCCATCGCCTCCGTCTTGGCCAGCGCCGAGTTGACGTAGATCCCGGTGATCTTGGACCGGGGCGGCGCCGCGTTGTCGTCGATCCGGCGCCAGCTCGAGACCATGCAGCGGATCCCGCGCTCGATGTCGACGTAATTGCCGTACGGGGTGACGTAGATCGCGAACGAGTTCTTCAGGTTGTGGAGCCGAACCCCGATCTCCTCGGAGCTCTTGAAGGCAAAGGGGCGGATGTAGATGTCCTGTCGGAAGTTGTTCTTTCGGACGAGCTCGATGCTCACCTCGCAGAGCTCGTCTACGGGAATCGGGATCTTGAGCTTTAGCACCTTGACGGAGCGTTCCATGCGCGCGTAATGCTCCCGGAGCTTGAGGATGAACAGCTGTTCGTGTTCGGGGCTCCAGTAGCCGCGGATGCCCTCGAAGACCCCCGTCCCGTAATGCAGCGCGTGGGTCATCAGGCCGAGCCGGGCGTCCTGGTAACGCTTGACCTCGCCGTCGAGGTAGACCCAGTACTGGGATTGCTCCTTGCGCCGGGCCTCGCCCGCGCGGGCCACACCCTCTGCTTTGATCGCCATCGAGCGACGACCTCCTTTAGCCTGGTGCCCAGGCCGGCGTGAACTGGGTCCGAACTCCGTCTTCTGACCCTGAACCGATTATATGCCCGCCTCCGCTGGGCGGCAATCCGCCAAATGGATGTAACCAAATGGGACGGTCAGGAGTTCAAAAAATGCTGTGCTAAGCTTTGGTCGCCGGTGCCCCGTATCAGAATGACCCCCCGGGTGGTGCGCTGGTTCACCCCCGGCCTCCACGTCAAGCGATGGCTCGTCCTCCTGATGCTGGGGATGGTGCTGGTCAGCCTGGGTATCGGCTATGCGCTGGCCAATGTGTACCGCTCCGGCCTTCGGCTACCGCCCGTCTTTTTCTACCTGACCCTCCAATTCCTCGACCGGTACGTCAGGTTCGCGCTCTTTGCCGCACTCGGACTGGCAATCATCCTGTATGCCCTTTACAAGCTGACCCAGTCCGTGCTGGGCCCCTTCCTGCCCGGCCGCAACCGGGCGCTTTCGGAGATCATCTACAACTATCGCTTCCTCCAGAAGGGCCCGCGCGTCGTGGCTCTCGGCGGGGGAACCGGCCTCTCCACCCTGCTCCGCGGCCTGAAGAAGTACACCGGGAACCTGACCGCGATCGTGACCGTGGCGGATGACGGCGGCAGCTCGGGCCGGCTGCGCAAGGAATACCGGATCCTGCCCCCTGGGGACTTCCGCCAGTGCATCACCGCCCTCGCGGACGTGGAGCCCCTGATGACGACACTCTTCCAGCACCGCTTCACCGAGGGGAGCCTCAATGGCCACTCCTTCGGCAACCTCTTCATCATGGCGATGGCCGAGATCACGGGCGACTTCGAGCATGCCATCCGGGAGTCCGGCCGCGTCCTTGCTGTCCGGGGACAGATCGTCCCGTCGACGCTGCGCGACGTCACCCTGATCGCCGAGATGACGGACGGGGAGACGCGCGTCGGCGAGTCGAGCATTCCGCATCCGAACGGACATCCGGGCGACGGCGCTGGCTTGGGCGACGGTGAGGCAGAGGGCGGTGCCGTGGTGGCGACCGCGACCGCCATCAAGCGTGTTTTTCTCGACCCCGAGCCCACCATCAACCCCGAGGCCGAGGAGGCGATCCTGAACGCCGAGCTGATCACGGTCGGGCCGGGCAGCCTCTATACCAGCATCCTCCCCAACCTGGTGGTCGACGGCATGGCCGAGGCCCTCAAGGCGTCGCCGGCGATCAAGGTCTTCATCTGCAACGTCGCGACCCAACCCGGCGAGACGGACTTCTTCCGCGTCAGCGATCACCTGAAGGCGATCGAGAGCCACCTCGGCACGAACATCTTCGATTTCGTCGTGATCAACAGCAACAACAACTTCCCGCTGCCGGCGTCCGCCCAGGCGGCGGGGATCAAGCGGGTGATCTACGACCAGGCGACGGTGGCGCAGCGAAGCATCCACGCGGTCCTCGTCGACGTCGTCAACTCCCGGATCTCGACACACCACGACCCCGACAAGCTGGCCAGAGCGATCATGAAGAAGATCTGGCGTAGCTAGACGGGCTTCGCGTGCCGCGCGTGCCACCAGCGGGTGACGGCGTCTTCGCCGAAGTAGGCTGCCAGCGCGAAGATCACGCCGCCGATGATGTCGACCACGTAGTGCTCGCCCAGGTAGACGATGCTGAACCAGACGCAGGCGGTATAGGCGAAGAGCGGCAGCGCGCGCCAGCCGAAGACGCGGGCGGCAACGAGCGAACCGAGGAACGGATAGGCGGCATGCATCGACGGCATGGCTGCGTACTTGTTCGCGTAGAAGAAGTGGTAGATGGTGGCGGGCGTGGCCACCCCGGGGAGATCGGTGAAGCTGGGCAGCGTGTGGTCGATGATCTTGGCCACACCGGACACCGCGATCCATGGAGGTGCGACCGGCACCAACAGGTAAAAGAAGAAGGCGCTAAAGGACATCGCGATCAGCGTTCGCGAGAAGCGCAGGAAGGATCGGCGCTCGACGATCCAGAGCAGGTAGCCGACCCCGAGAGGGAACGCGAAGTGCAGGAAATAGAACATCGTGGTCGCGATGTCGTACCACTGGACCCGGCCCGCGTGGTAGAGAGCGTGCTGCAGGAGCAGCGTTGGGATCTGGCCCTTAAAGAGGAGGAGCTCGAGGTCGGTGACGTCGTGCACCGGCATGCCCACCTGTCCGCTCAGGCCACGCAGATACTCGTAGGAGAGGAAGAGCACGAGGAACGGGATCCAGTCAGCGAGGAACACCCTGGCGCGACCGAGGACCAGCGCCGCGATCAGCATCAGGATGAGAAAGCGTTCCGGCGACACCGAGAGGTGCAGGACGAAGACCATGAAGAGCGTCACGGCACCCAGGTAGGCGCCCACGATCGACGGAATCAGCCAGGAGCGCCTCCCGGGCTGGGTGGGCGGCTGCATCCGGGCAAGCTTACGGAAGTGCTTCCTTAACGAGCGCTGAGAATCCCGTGGATCGCTGGGATTCGCGCGTGGGCGTCGTTATATTGGGGCCAGCATGGCCGAACCCGTCGCCGCCGAGACCACGGTCCGCGCGCCGCGCATCCTCGTCGTGGATGACGAAAAGAGCATCGTGGACTTCATCCAGCTTGGGCTCCAGTACGAAGGTTTCCAGGTGCGCGTGGCGCCCGACGGCGTCGCCGCCCTTCGGATGATCAGCGAGTTCAAGCCGCACGTGGTGGTCCTCGACGTGATGATGCCGCGCATGGACGGGCTTGCCGTCGCCGAAGCCGTGCGCGGGAACAAGGACATGGGCATCATCATTTTGTCCGCTCGGGACGAGGTCCAGGACCGCATCAAGGGCCTCGAGGTCGGCGCGGACGACTACCTGGTCAAACCCTTCGACTTCGGTGAACTCCTGGCCCGCATCCGGGCGGTCATGCGGCGGCGAAATCCGGGGGCCGGACCACAGCTGCAGGTCCAGGACGTGACCATGGACGAGGGCACCAGGGCGGTGCAGCGCGCGGGCCAGCCCATCGAGTTGTCGGCACGCGAGTTCGACCTGCTCCGCTTGTTGATGATGCACCCGAACCAGGTGCTGGAGCGCGAACGAATCCTCGACCAGGTGTGGGGTTACAACTTCTTCGGCGATGCCAATAACGTCGAGGTGTATATCCGGTACCTGCGGCAGAAGCTCGGCGACGACAAGCATGAATTGATCCAAACCGTCAGGGGAGTGGGCTACCGGATCAAGCCATGATGCGCCGGCTCCGGATGCGCTTTCGATCGCTCCGCTGGCGCCTGACCGCCGTCATCGTTGGCCTGCTCTCGATCCTGCTGCTCCTCGGCGGTGTTGGCCAGTACTTCGCGGCGCGCGAAGTGCTGTTTCGCAGCAATGCCGAGGTGCTGACCAGTGAGTACGCGGCGGTGCTCCAGGCGTTCCGCAAGCAGGTGGCGACGCGCCCGGCCGGCGTGAGCCCCATCCGGGTCCTGCTCTCGCAGCAGTTTGCCACCGAGCTTCGCTCGCGACGGATATCAGCCGCCATCTTCGATCTCAACGGCGGCCGGATCGCCGACGCCCCCGCCACACTTGGAAGCGGCAACAGCCCGACCCTCCGAACGGGTGACTACCTGGCGGCGGTGCGAAGCAAGCCGCAGCCCTACTACGTCGCCACCGCCCTCGACGGCACCCCCTACCTGGCCGTGTTGAACGTAATCAGAAACGGCTTAAAACCGGTCGGGCTGGCGCAGCTGGCGATCTCGACCGACGACATCGAGCAGACGCTGCGACTCGATCGCGAGGCCGCCATCATCGGGTCCCTGACCGTGCTGGTGCTGGCCCTACTTCTGAGCCCGCTTATCGTCCGTCGGGCCCTGCGGCCGCTCGGCCTCATGTCCGCGAGCGCCGCCGCACTGGCCGCCGGCGACTACAAGCAACGGGTCTCCGTCCCCGCCAGTCACGACGAGGTTGGGGCGCTGGCCGCCGCCTTCAACCAGATGGCGGCAGGGATCGACCAGGCATTCGAGGTCCGGCGGCATTCCGAGGAACAGATGCGACAGTTCGTGGGTGATGCCTCGCATGAGCTGCGCACCCCCCTAACCTCGATCGCCGGATACCTCGATATCCTCGGCCGGCGGCCGGTGGTGGAGGCCCCGCTCCTTCAGACCTCCCTGGCGGCCATGCGGCAGGAGACCTCACGCATGACGCGGCTGATCAATGACCTGCTGACGCTCACCCGATTCGAATCGCGACCGGCCGACAACCGGCGGGTGCTGGCCGTCGACCAGTGGCTCGCGGAAACGCTTGACGAGCTCAATCTCGCCGACCGGGGCGCGCGGGAATCGCGCGCCTTCGAACCCGGGCTCACGATCGAGGGCGATTCGGATGCCCTCAAGCAAGTCGTCGCCAACCTGGCACAGAACGCGGTGAAATATGCGCCGGGCGCCGAGCAGTGCTGGACTGTCTCAAAAGAGTCCGGCACGGCGGTCATCCGGGTGCAGGACAAGGGCCCCGGGATTCCGCCTGAGGACCTGCCCCATGTCTTCGAACGCTTCTATCGTGGGACCAAAGCCCGCGAGCGAAGCAGCGGTGGGTCAGGCCTCGGTCTGGCGATCGCGAAATCGATCGTGGACGCGCACGGCGGGCAGATCGAGGCGACCAGCGCCCCGGGCGCCGGAGCCACGTTCACGATCCGGCTCCCGCTGGCTCAGGGCGCGTAGGTGCGGCGATCCTCCCGGCGCAGACGCCAGCGCCGGACCACGATGAAGAGGCCGATCGCGGCCAGCACGGCCAGCGCCACGGCATAAGACCCGTAGGCCGGTGCGGTGGTGCTCCGCGGCACGACCACGCTCGGCGCGGTCGCCCGAGGCGCCGCGCTGGATCGGTTGGTCGCGGACGGCGCGGCGGAGGGATTCGATCCCGCGACCGAAGCCGCGGAGTCCGGGATGCGATAGGTGCCGGCCAGGCCGGTCGTCGGATTCCATGAAGCCGCCAGCACGATCGGCGGGTCCCCACCTTGCAGCGCGAGGGCGGTGATCCTCGGACGTGCCGGCAATCCCGCTCCCAGCGCACTCCAACTCGCGCCGCGGTCGAGCGAACGGAACACGCCGCCGTTGCCCTGGTCAGCATCGCTCCCGGCGTAAATCTGGTCCGGATTGGCGGGATTGAAGACCACGAGGTTGATGTCGCCAGGCGGAAGTCCATTGATCGGATTCCACGTGACGCCGCGGTCGTCGCTGCGGAACATGCCCGCAGACGTGCCCGCGATCACGGGCGGTTGTGAGCCGCCCGACGGCGCCGACGCCACCGCGATGGTGGCGACCGTCGCGTCCGACGGCACCGTGCCCTTCACGACGCGCCAGCTACCGGTGAGGTCCTCACTCTGCAAGAGGAACCCGGCGCCGGCATTGCCGTTATCCGCACCCGCGAAGACTGTGAAGCCGTTCGGCTTGGCGAGCATCGCCACCGCGGACACATCGACCCCGGTGAGCCCGAGCGGGTGCCAGGTCGCGGCCCCGTCGATCGAGTCGTAAACGCCCACGGAGGTACCGACGACGATCGTCCCGGCCAGCACGTCGATCGACCGCACGTCGGGGGGAAGCCCAACCGCCTGCGCGGTCCAGGTTTTGCCTTCGTCAACGGACTTGAGAACCCCCCCGGTTTGCGTGCCGGCGTACACCGTTGCCGGCTGCACCGGATCAAACCGGACGACCCAGGCGCCGTCGACGGCGGGGGTCGTCGTGCCCCAGGTCGCTCCAGAATCGGAACTGCGGAGCACACCCCGCCCCTCGGTCGCGGCCAGGATGGTGGACGGATGCAGGCGCGAAACCGCGACCGACCAGACCGGCTTATCCGGCTGGCCCGCGACCTGGGCACCGGTCGGGGTCCAACGGGCATCGGCCGCGGACGTAATCCCAGCGCTCAGCCATGAGCCGGCGGCCACCAGGATGAGCGCGAGTGGAACGTGGTGCAGAAAACGTCTCACGTGGGGTCCGAAAACCGTGTAAGGATAGCAGACGATCCGGAGCCAATTCTTGGTTTTTTGGACGCAACGTCCAAGATCGGTCGTATTCCCGCCAAACCTCGACTACAATGCGGATCGTGCGACAGCTTCGGCAGGTGTTGCAGGCCATTCCGCAACTGCTGTTGGTGCAGCCGGAGCAGCTCAGTTACGACCTGGCGTATGCCCTTGCCCTCACCCCGCTGGTGCTGGCCGGGCTGATCTTTTTTCGCCAGGACGCCATCTTGATTTTCGCCACCTCCTTCCTGACCGGTGTGGTCAGTCTTCTCGCTCTGCAACTGGCACGCCTCACGCTTAACCTCCCGGCCTGGGTCGGGCACAAGGCGACCCATCCGCTGGTGGCAAGTTTCCTGATCGCCTGCTTCCTTTCGCCGCACACACCGCTGTGGCTCGCGGCCGCCGCCGTGACGCTCTTTGTGCTGCTCGACACCGTGATCTGGCCGCAGCTCCAGCGCGTGATGCTGCACCCCGGTCTGATCGTGTTCGGGTTGCTCTTCATCGTGGAGCGACAGATCGGAACCTACTTCGTCAATCCCTTCGACGGGCGACGGCTCGGCGATCCACTGACGCTCTGGTACCACTCCGCCGCGCACCTCAACACCATCGACCCGGTGAAGGTGTACGTCGGCAACGTTCCCGGTCCCGTCGGGGCGACGTCCGCCGTCGCGATCCTGGTCGGCCTCACCTACCTCTGGTACGCGAAAAAGGTCTCGCTCGGAATCATCGTCGGATTTCTTACCGGCATCGCCGTTCCGGCCGCCATCCTCGGGAGCGACATCGCGTTTCAGCTCAGCTCCGGCCCGGCCCTCTTCCTCGTCGGTTACATCGCCGCCGACCGCCGCCGCGTGGCGATGCCAGAGCGGTTCACGTTTGTCTTCGGCCTCGCGGCCGGCGCCTTGACGATGCTGCTTCGCGCCTATGGCCAGGGTCAGGAGGCCGCCTGGCAAAGCCTGCTCGTGATGAGCGCCGCGGTCACGGTCTACCTTCGCGTCCGAGGACTGCTGATCGGCGCCTCCCAACGCAGCGGCGGGAGCGGCCGGTTTCGGACCATGCCGCTGGCGTCCGGGAACAACGAGCCCCGGCCATCCCCAGAACCCGCCCGGCGGCAGGAAGTCCGTCAGCCCATGATGGCGATGGCTCCCTCCGGCACGGCCTTCGCCCGAGCTGCGCGCCCTCTAAGGGGCTTCGATACGGCGACAAACCAGGACGATCTCGTGCGCCAGATGCGCAGCGCCGCCTCTCGAGGGACCCTGAGAAACGCTGGGGCAAACCGGCTGCTGCTCGGACTCTCGCTCATCCTCGTGAACCCGGTCGGGCTCTGGCTGACCTGGTCGGCCGCCTCGCTGGCCGGTAACACCAAGCGGGCGCTGACCGCCGTCTCCGTCCTCTGGTACCTAGCGGCGGCTGGCCTCGTGTTCGCGATGGCGCACATCCGCTAGACGGCGGACCCGGTCGCTCATCCAGATCGTTTGATCCCGGGCTGGACCCACAGACACGATCTCAACCGGGGCGCCGCTGAGCTCGCCCAGCCGATCGATGTAGCGTCGAGCGGCGGCCGGGAGATCACCCGGCCGGCGGATCTCGGTCGTTGCCGCGCGCCAGCCTGGGAGCTCCTCGTAGACGGGCTCACAGTGCTTGAGATGGCTGATGTTCGACATCGGATACGCCAACAGCTCGCCTTTGCTTCGGTAGCCAGTGCAGATCCGGATGGGATCGAAGCCGTCGAGGACATCGAGCTTGGTCAGCGCGATCGAACCGATCCCGTTGAGCGCCACGCTGTACCGAGCCACGGCCGCGTCGAACCACCCCACCCGTCGAGCGCGCCCGGTGGTGGTTCCATACTCCACGCCAACGGCGCGCATCCGCTCACCCAGGCCGTCGAGGAGCTCGGTGGGCAGCGGCCCGTACCCGACCCGCGTCGTGTAGGCCTTGAAGACGCCCATCGTGAGATCGACCGCGGTGGGCGGGATGCCCGACCCGGTGAGCGCGCCGCCGGCCGTCGGCGAGGACGAGGTCACGTACGGGTAGGTGCCAAAGTCGAGGTCCAGCATGCTTCCCTGCGCGCCCTCGAGCAGGATCCGGTCGGCGCGGGTCAGGGCGTCCTGGACGAGCGGGAAGATGTCCTGAATATGTCTCGATAACCGCTCCCCGTAGGCGGTGTACTCCCGCAGGATGGCCCCGCCATCAAGCGGGTCGACCTGGTACAGCTGTTGCAAAATCGGGTTCTTGATCTTGCTCAGCACGAAGTCGAGCTTCTTCTCGAGAAACCGCGGCTTCAGGAGGTCGCCCGCCCGAAACCCGATCCGGCGGATCTTGTCGGCATAGGCCGGACCGATGCCACGCCAGGTGGTGCCCAGCCGGTCGTCCCCCCGCTGCTCCTCCTCGAGCTTGTCCAGGATTGGATGCCAGGGCATGATCAGGTGCGCGCGATCCGAGATCACGAGCCGATCCACCGTGATTCCGCGTGATTGCACCTGGTCGATCTCCTCGAGCAGAACGCGGGGGTCAAGGACCACGCCATTGCCGATCACGCAGGTGGTCTCCGGATACAGGATTCCCGAAGGAATCAGGTGAAAACGGAATTCCTGGCCAGCATTGACCACGGTATGGCCCGCGTTGTTTCCGCCCTGGGATCGGATGACCATGTCGGCCTGCTCGGACAGCAAGTCGATGATCTTTCCCTTCCCCTCATCCCCCCACTGGCCGCCGACGAGGATCGTGACCATGCTATCGCCGGCGTTCGACGTTGACGAACTTGGTCTGCTCGTCGATGAACATCAGCTCGAGTTTGCCGGTCGGGCCGTTGCGGTGCTTGGCAACGATGATCTCCGCGATGTTGCGCTTGTCCTCGGCCACATTGTCGTTGTAGAAGCGCTCGCGATAGATGAAGAGCACGACATCGGAGTCCTGCTCGATCGATCCGCTCTCCCGGAGGTCGGCGAGCTGCGGACGGTGGTCGGTCCGCTTCTCGGGTTCACGGCTCAGTTGCGAGCAGGCGATCACCGGGATCTGCAGCTCGCGGGCGAGCCCTTTCAGTGATCGCGAGATGTCCGAAATTTCCTGGACTCGGTTCTCCTGGTTGCGGCCCTGCATCAGCTGGAGATAGTCGACGATGATCAGTCCGAGATTGTTAGCCGACTTGAGCCGGCGGGCCTTGGTGCGCATCTCCATCACCGAGATGTTGGGCGAGTCATCGATGTAGATCTGGGCCTCGGAGAGCGCTCCCATGGCCTGGGCGATGCGTGGCCATTCGGCGTCTTTCAGCAGGCCGGTGCGAAGCCGGTACGAGTCGACGGACGCCTCGCTGCAGAGCAGGCGGGTCACCAGCTGTTGCTCTGACATCTCGAGCGAGAAGATCGCGACCGGGATCTTGTATTGGATCGAGGCATGCTGCGCGATATTGAGCGTCAGGCTGGTTTTGCCCACGCCCGGCCTGGCTGCGATCACGATCAGGTCGGACTTCTGAAAGCCACCGGTCTTGGCGTCGAGGTCGGTGAAGCCGCTGGGAACTCCGGACACGATGCTCTGGTCCTTGTGGATCGCCTCGATCTGGTCCCAGGTCGTCTTCAGGATGTCCTTGAGGGCGACGAAGTCCTGGGTAATCCGGCCTTCGGCGATGTTGAAGATGACGCCCTCGGCGGCATCCAGGGCGGTGGCGGCCGGGGTCGCCTCGTCGAACCCGAGCGCCGTGATGCGCGCGCCCGCGCCGATCAGCTTTCGCTTGGTGGCAGCCTCCTCGACCAGGTGGCCGTAGTACTCGACGTTGGCCGCCGTGGGCACGCCGCTCTCCAGCTCGGCGAGAAAGGCCTGCCCGCCGATCCGTTCCAGCACCCGCATCTTCTCCAACTCCGCCGCGAGCGTGAGCAGGTCGATGGGATCGGCCCGATCGTAGAGATTCAAGGCCGCTCGGAATACCTGGGCGTGGTTGTCGAGGTAGAAATCCTCCGGACGCAGGAAGTCGGCGACCCTCACGACCGCGTTGCGGTCCAGCATCAGTGAACCCAGCACTGAGGCTTCCGCTTCGAGGTTCTGCGGCGGGACCCGTCCGCCGGCTGGTGCCGGCGCCGAGGGAGCCGGCGGATTCCTTAGGTCAACTCTCAATCAGAGGTGACCATCAGGGGAATGCTCGCCATCACCTCGCGATGAAGGCGGACCTGGGCCGTGGCGGGGCCCATGCCCTTGACCGGCTCCGGAAACTCGATCTTCCGGCGGTCCAGGGTGATCCCATGCTGCTGCTTGAGGCCCGACGCGACGTCGGCGTTCTTCACGGCGCCAAACAGCTTGCCGTCCTTTCCACTGCGGAGCTTGAGCGTCACCTGGGCAGTCCCGAGCCGGGCGGCCAGCGCGCGCGCCTCCTCCAGCTCACGCTGCTCCCGCTGGATCGCCGTCGCCCGCTGCCGATCGATCCGGTCGACCGAACCCTTCGTGGCGGCTTGCGCCAGCTTGCGCGGCAGCAGGTAGTGCCGCGCGTAGCCATCGGCGACGTCCTTGGTCTCGCCGGCCTTGCCGGTCCCTTTCACGTCCTCGGTCAGAACGACCTTCAAATTGCCGGCCTCCCGCGCCGCAGCGCCATCCGGCCGCGCTCACGCAGGTCGGTGAGGCGGGCGCGCACGCCATCCTGGCCATTGCGCAGGTCCTGGTCGAAGACGCTCGTCCCGCTCGCAATTCGCTCCTGGTGTTCTGAGACCACGTCCTTGGGCGCGCGGTCCACGAACATGCGAATCGCCAGGACGGATAGGGCCATCGCATCCATCTCTCCAAAGACCGGAAACCGGAGCGGAATATCCACGGCCGGGTTCATGATCAGCGCCAGCGCGGCCGCCAGCACGAGCTTGTTCCGCTGCGGCACGCGAGGATCACGATACAGGCAGTACGTGAGCTTTCCGTATTTGGGAAGCTCGCGGGCCATCCGTCGCAGAAACCGAAGACTGAGCAGCATGCTTCCCCTGTGGTGGTGACGGTGGCCGCATGGGCGGCCGTGGCTTTGCGATTTTACCAGAGCCCAGGCGGGCGCCGGCACCCGGCTTTGGTTCGCCGGATCGGGGTCACGGTCGGAGCAGCTCGGGATGGTCCTCGAGGTATTGCCAGGCGGAGGTCGCGTCCGGCTGCAACATGCCGTCGAGGATCGCGTCCTCGAGGGCGAGCTTCACGCGCTTGATCCACGGTCCGGCGGGCCGGCCCGTGCGGGCCATCAAGTCATCGCCGCTCAGCGGCGATGAGATGGCATTGATCGCCTCCGCGTCGAGCCGCCGAATGCGGGCCTCCAGGTGATCGATCTTCCTCAGGTCGGGGTAATGACTGGCCCTCATGTCGGCCCGCGCCAGGTCCAGCAGTCGAACGAGCTGGGGCCCCGCGTCTCGCACCAGCCGGCGGACCGCCTTGTCCTCCCACCCGTCCGGGTCGTACTGGATCGGCCGCATGTGCAGCCGTACGAGCTGGCTGACCACATCGATCTGATCGCCGGGGTATCGAAGACGCTTGAGGGCGGCCGCTGCCATCATCGCGCCCACGTCCTGATGCCCGATAAATGTCGGCTTCCCCTCGCGCAGCTCGTGTGTCGCCGGCTTGCCGACGTCATGCAGCAGCCCGGCCAGCCTGGTGGTCAGGTCGCGCGGCGTCAGGGAGGCGGCCAGCAGCCCGTGGCCGAGGACGTCATGACTGTGCCAGCCGCCCTGGGCCATGCCCTTGCCCGGCTCGAGCTCGGGCACGACATACCGGAGCAGCGTGCTGTCATCGAGGATCTGCAGGCCACGGCGAACCTCGTCCGCCAGCAGCAATTTCGAAAACTCGTCGCGGATCCGCTCCATCGACACGGTCGGCGGTTGCAGTCGACCGGCATGCCGCCGAATCGCCTCGGCGACCTCGGGCGCGATGTCGAAACCGAGCGTCGCCGCAAACCGGGCCGCCCGGAGCATGCGAAGTGGATCCTCGTCGAACGTCACCGATGGCTCGAGCGGCGTGACGATGCGGCGCTTCGCCAGGTCGTCTAGCCCGCGACCGGTGAGGTCGAGCACCCGGCCATCCCACTCCATCAAAAGCGTGTTGATGGTGAAGTCGCGGCGCATCACGTCGTCTCGCAGCGAGCCCGGGGTTACGCTCGGTTTGCGACTATCTCGCTCGTAGTGTTCGGTCCGCGTCGACACGAACTCGATGGCGTACTCGCCGGCGTCGACGTGGGCGGTTCCAAAGCGCTGGAAGACGACAGGCGGATGGCTCGCGACGCGAGCGGCGACGGCCTCGGCGAGGGCGATTCCCAGTCCGCCTTCAACCAGCACGTCAAGCTCCCTGATCGCCGCCTCACGGCTCCCGCCGAGCAGGCGGTCCCGCACGTATCCCCCGACGACCAGGGCGCGCGCCTGCATCCGCCCGGATTCGCTCTCCAGGACTCGGAAGACCGGCTCGAGGCCAGGGAGCGCCGGCGGGTCAACGCGCGCGGGCATGACTCACCCGCAACCGGGCGTACTCGAGGGCGCCAACCAGCCCTTCGTCGCCTTTCAGGGCCGGAGGAACGACGCGGAGTCCCCTGCGCGAGGCTCTCCAGGATGACGCCTGCATCGTCCGCCGCATCGGGCGCAACAGCGCGGTCCCGGCGTTGAGGACGCTGCCGCCGAGCACGATGATCTCGGGATTGAAGAGGTTCACCAGCGTCCCCATCCCGATACCCAGGGCCTCACCGGCCGCCTCGAGGATGGCCAGGGCGAGCGGATCCCCGCCGCGGGCGGCGCGCGCGACGTCGGCCGCGCTTGGCGACTCGAGCAAATGCAGCGCACTGGCCGGCTGCAGCGGCGCGCGTTCTCGCGCCGCCCGCGCGATCCCCGTGCCGCTCGCGATCGCTTCCACGCAGCCGCGATTGCCACAGGTGCAGAGCGGGCCGCCCGCTTGCACCACGATATGGCCGACCTCGCCAGCAATTCCGTGCGCGCCGGCATAGAGTTGACCGTTGAGGATCAAGCCGGCGCCGATCCCGGTGGAGACCGTCACATAAATCACATTGGTCGCTCCCCGCGCCGCGCCGTAGATCGACTCCCCGAGGGCCGCAAGGTGCGCGTCGTGATGGAGAAAGCTCGGAATCCCGGTCTTGTTGGTCAGGATCCGATTCAGGGGGACATTCACGAAACCTGGAAGATTTGGCGGGCTGATGACAAGGCCTGCGGCCGGGTCGACCGGCCCCGGCATGCTGAGGCCCAGGGCCTTGACCGCGGAAGCCCTGATGCCGTCTGCGACAAGAACGTCGAGAACCGAAGCAACAATCCGGTCGATCACGTGCTGACGGCCACGGTGGGCCTCGGTCGGGCGGCGGAGAATCGTTCGCAGGCGCCCCCGAGCGTCGCCCACCGCGATCCGCAACTGCGTGCCGCCGAGGTCGATCCCGATGTACATCTCAGCGCCACCTCGGGCGTCGAACCGGGCGCAGCGTGACGGCCGCGATGAGCGCGCCAACCCCCAACGCAATCGCGGTTGCCTGGAAGATCAAGTGGTACTCGCCGAGCAGCGCCTGCCGCAGGTGAAGCACGTAGGTCGCGTAGCGGACCGCAAAATCGGGAAGCAGCGTCGGGATCGGCGGAAGCAGGTGCGCCGTCGCCTGGTGGAACTCGTAGAGGCCGTACCCCGCAACCAGGGAAAACCCGACCAGCATGCCGATCAGCCGCATCACGATCAGCACGGACGCACCGGCGCCGCGCTGCGCCTCGCCCACCGCGTCGAGCACGGCGGCACTGACGGGCGCGATCTCGAGCCCCAGGCCGAGGCCCGTCAAAAACAACTCGGCATCAGCAAGCCGGAGGGGGAGGCCCAACAGATGGGCGTCGAGCGATCGCTCGGACCAGCCGGCGAGCAGCAGGAACCCGGCGGCCGCGACCAGCATGCCGGCCGCCGCGACCACCCGGTAGCTTCGCAGGCGGTGCGCCAGCCAGCCGCCAAGCAGTGCCCCGATCGGAATCCCCAGCATGAGACGGAAGAGCAACAGCGCCGCCTGGCGCGGATTCATGGAGAAGACGATTGGCGATTCAGCGAGCACCGGGATATAGACCAGCGCCACCATCAGGCCGGCGCCGGCGATCGCGTTGGTGATGGCGCCGCCGCTGAAGGATGAATCCCGGAAGTAGCGGACCTCGAGCAACGGGTGCGCGGTCCGCCGTTCATGCCAGGCAAAGAGGACGAAGAGAACGATGGCGAGCGGAGCCTCCCATAAGAAGTTCGACCCCACCGGGCTCTTCTCCGGATCGGCGGCATACAGGGCAAGCGTGAGGAGCGCCAGCGCCGCGGCGGCAAGCGCCGCCCCGAGCCAATCCACACGGGTCGGGCGGCGCGCCTCGCGCATCGCGGTGACGTCGGGCCACAGCGCCCAGATGAGCAGCAGCGCCAATGGAAGGTTGAACCAGAAGATCCAGTTCCATCCAAGCGATGCCGCGATCAATCCGCCCCAGAGCGGTCCGAGCACGCTGCCGATCTCCTGGAGGGCGCTGACGCCGCCCAACACCGGGCTTCGGGCGCCGCTTGGATAGAGGTCGGCGGCCAGCGCGAGCACGATCGGCACCAGCGCCCCGCCCCCCGCGCCCTGGAGCAACCGGCCGGTCACGAGCTGGGACAGATTCCCGGCGGTCGCGGTCACCAGCGACCCGATGGCGAAGAGGACGAGGCAGACGATGAACACGCGGAGCCTGCCGAATCGATCGCTGAGGCCACCCGCGAGCGGCATGACCGCCAGGTAGCCAAGAAGAAAGCCGGTGATGATCGGGGTCGCGCGTTCCAGGTGGTTGATCGGAATGTGGACCGAGGTCAGCATCGGCAGGATCGCCGTGACCACGACGTAGGCGTCGAGGGACGCGATGAACAGGCCGGCCCCGGTGAGGGCCAGCAAGACGGGTCGGTTAACCGACCGGGGGCGGAGTGACTGAAACGGGGTGATCATGGTTGGAAAAGTCGAAGGTGATCGAGGCGGACCTGGTTGCGTCGAATAGATTGCCGGAAACCCGTGCCCGCCAGAGATCGTTTCGCGGGCTCTCGATCCAGTAGGTGACGCTGTACGACCCCTGGTCGTGGACGAGGGTAAGGATCTGGTGCACCCGGGCCGCCGATACGGTGCCCTTGACGGGATAGGTATCGTGGCCGTCCACTTTTTCGATGGCGGCGACGGTCGGTGCCTGGGTGTCGCGGATGGCCGCAAACAGCCCGACCTGGCGATCGAAGAGACTCCGCGCATCGAAGAATTGCGCCACCTGTGCCGGCGTGAGCCGCTGCCATCCTCCGGTGATCGATTTCAAGTAGATCGCGTCCCCGTTGAAGATGACCTCGACCTCGACAAGGAATCCTCCCTCGCGCAGGTCGACCGTGGCGTGAAGATCGGGTGGATGGGCGTCGCCCTCAGCCGTCTGCACCGGCACCGCACTGCCGGTGTAGCCGCCGACCTGCATCTTGAAATGAAACCCCTTCAGCGCAGTCATCCGGTTGCTGGTTCCGCTGAGCAACGACGCCGCGGTCGGCGGTGCCTCGCCACACGCCGTCAGTGCCGCCAGGATGAGCAAGACGGCGCAGGCGCGGCGACCGGTTCCCGGCATTCAATCCCTCAGAATACGGTCATCTCCGACGCGCCGCGTAATCTTCTGGGCGTCCAGCCATTCGAGCAGGGGCAGGACGTAGCGGCGGCTCGAGGCGAGGAGATCGCGGGCGGCGGCCACCGTCAGGGTTCGATTCGCCGCAAGATACGCCCGCAACCGCACCACGGCCTCGTCCACGGCGGCACGACCGAAGACCACCTCATCACTGATCCGCACGAGCGTCCCCTCGCCAATCAGGTACTGGACGAGCGCAGGCGTCAGGGCAAAGCGCTGCATCAGCTCGGCCAGCAGTGGTGGAGCAAACGGCTGGGACCTGAGGACGGCCTCGAGGGCTTCGATCGACGCCGCCTCGTGGGCCGAAGGCCGGGGGTCGTGGCTGGCGAGGGCCACCTCGGCGCCGCCCTCCACCACGACGCCGTCGGCGGCCAGCGCGCTGATCAGGGCGGCAAAGGGGCCAGCCGGCAGTCCGCTCCGGCCTCGAAGCGCTTCTTTGGGCATCCCCCGACGCAGCGGCTCGGCGTGGTGAAAGGTCGCCAGCACATCGATGGCCGTCGCCTCCAGGCGCCGGTAGTGCTCCGCCGCCATCACCGTGGAGCCCAGCCGGTGGACCGCCCGGGCGGCGAGCAACGGTTCGAGCGCGGCCTCCAACTGCGAGGCGGAGAAGGCCAGCGTGCGGGCCAGCGCCGCTTCATCGATTCCCCGCGGGTGCTTGACCAGCTCGAGGACGACACGGGTGGCTGGGTCCCCTCCCTCCCTCCGGCGGAGCTCCTCGAGCACCGCCGGGTCCCGCCGGCGGTGCCGCCTGGGAGAGGCGTCGACGATGACGCCTCCGGCCACCGTCGTCGGTGGAGACGGCACCCGAATGATGAACCGATCGCCCGCCAGCGCAACCGTGGGGCTGGCCGCGTACAGCTGCGCCCATCCCTGCTCACCCGGTCCGAGTTCGTCCGCATCCAACAGGCTGACCTCGATTGGGATCTCGGCAGTTTCGTGATACAGGAGGAGCCGAGCCCGGTGGCGAACCACCTGCGCGGCGTCGACGAGCACGGTGAGACGCGCATCGAACCGCCGGCTTGCGCTCATGGTGCGCGGCACCGCGAGTACATCACCACGCCGGACCTGGGCTCGATCGATCCCGGCCAGGTTGACCGCAGTGCGACTGCCGGGCCGGGCCTCGGCCACCGCACGATTGTGCTGCTGCAGGCCGCGGATCCGCGCTCGGCGCTCACCAGGCAGAATCGCCACCTCGTCACCCTGTCGAAGGATGCCGCCGACCAGCGTCCCGGTGACCACCGTGCCAAAGCCGGCCATGCCAAAGGCGCGATCAATCGGAAGGCGCGGACGGCCCAGGTCAGGACGCGTCAGCGTGCGCTCGAGCTCACGGTCGAGGGCGAGTCGCAGTTCTTCCAGACCGATGCCGGCGGTGCTCGACACGGGAACGATCGGGGCGAACCGCAGGCCCGACCGGGAGAGCATGGACTTCACGTCCTCGGAGACGAGCCGTATCCATTCCGCGTCGACGAGGTCGGCCTTGCTCAAGACCACAACGCCGTGTTCGATGCCGAGCAGGTCGATGATCGCCAGGTGCTCGCGCGTCTGCGGCATCGGCCCTTCGTCGGCCGCGACGACAAGGAGGACGGCGTCCATGCCGTGCACGCCCGCGAGCATGTTCTTGAGAAAGCGCTGATGCCCCGGGACGTCGACGATGCCGACATGCCGGCCACTCGGGAGGTCCAGGTAGGCAAAGCCGAGGTCGATCGTCATGCCGCGACGCTTTTCCTCTTCGAGCCGGTCGGGGTCGATCTGGGTCAGGGCTTTGACGAGGGTCGATTTCCCATGGTCGATGTGACCGGCAGTCCCGACGACAAACGAGCCGGCCGAATCGTGCGCCCGCGCCTGTGTCACGTAAGGGCGGCGCGCACCGCCTCCAGCAAGGCATCATCCTCGCCAGGGAGGACCGTCCGCGGATCGAGCACGACCTGGCCGGCCTCCACGCGTCCGACCACGGGCACCGGCCGCTCACGCAGCCGCGCGAGCACCGCGTTGGCGCGCGACTTCGGCGCGTTCAGGGCCACCAGCGTGGTCGCCAGTCGCTCGCCCGGGAGGGAGCCTCCTCCCACGGTCGACGCGCCGGCCTTCAGCTCGACCGAGATCCCGAGCCGCTTAAGACGGTCTTTCCAGTGCGCCGCTCTCGCCTCGAGCGACGCGGGGGTGGTCGCGATCATCCGCCAGACAGGCACCGACGTCAAGGGGTCCTGCAGGTAAAGGTCGAGCGTAATCGCGAGCGCGGCGAGCGTCATCTTGTCGACCCGCACCGCACGAGCCAGCGGGTGTCTGAGCATGCGATCCACGATCGCGGCTCGTCCGAGCAGAAGCCCGGCCTGTGGGCCTCCCAGCATCTTGTCCGCGCTGCATGCGACCGCGTCAACGCCGGCCGCGATGCTCTGCTGAATCCGCGGCTCCGCGGTCAAGCCGAAGGCGCCGGAGTCGAGGAGGGCACCACTGCCGAGGTCCTCGAGCAGGAGCACGCCATGCCGGTGAGCAAGCTCGGCAAGCCCCGCGAGGTCGGCGGCTTCCGTAAACCCCGTCACCTGGAAGTTGCTGGCGTGGACCTTCAGGATGGCGGCGGTCCGTGGCGTGATCGCCGCCTCGTAATCGCTCAGGCGCGTCCGGTTCGTGGTGCCGACCTCGACCATCCGGGCACCCGAGAGGCGCATGATCTCCGGCATCCGGAACGCGCCGCCGATCTCGACCAGCTCACCACGCGAGATGATCACCTCCCGGCCTTTGGCCAGGGCCGCCAGCATCAGCAGCGTGGCGGCCGCGCAGTTGTTGACGACGGCCGCGGCTTCGGCGCCGGTCAGGTGGCTGAGCATCGGGCTGACGAGGTCGTGACGCAGGCCCCGCTTGCCCGTCTCGACATCCATCTCGAGCGTGGAATAGCCACGCGCGATCAGGGCGGCGGCATCGGCCGCGAGCGCGGCCAGGGGCGCGCGACCGAGGTTGGTGTGCAGGATGACACCGGTGGCGTTGATGCAGGGGCGTAGTCGGGGCTCACGCAACTGCCGGATGGTGGCGTCGATCTGGCTCCAGCGGTGGGGTATCTCGTCGACCACACCGGCAGTGCGCTCACGCGTCAGAACGGTCTGGATGGCGAAGAGGACGAGCGGCCGCCCGTGGTCGCGCAGCAGGCGTGCAGCCTGCGGGTCCTCGAGTACCTGGTGGACGCTCGGCAGAGCCCGCCGCGTTTCCATCAACCTAGTATCGGCCAAGAATCAGATGAGCCCCACCGATTCGACGCGCGCGATCAGGCCAGCAGCAGGTTCCGCAGCACGATCGAGCCCGCGATCAGCAGGACGAACATCAAGCCCGCCGTGATCGCAATGCGCCGCAGGTCGGAGCGGAAGTAGGGAACGCGCTCCAGGGGGATCGAGGCGTCCTGCGCAGGCAGGGCGGCGGGCTGGAGGCGGCCCCGGGTCGGACGCGGAAGGGGACGGGCCGCTGGAACGGGCCGTGAGACCGCGACGGGCTCGGAGGCGGGCAGATCCGCGGGGACCGGGGGCACCGCCGAGGACGCGGCACGCGTCCGGACTGGTGGCCGGTTGCCGCGCTGGGGCTTTTTTTGCTGGGCTCGCTTGTTCTTCTTAGCCATGCGCCGAATACGCGCTGTCGAGTTTACCGCGAAAGTGGATAAGCGCTTGACACATCCAACGGGCTGTGGTAAAAATCCTCGCGGGTACAAGATATAGGGTACCCCAAGCCGCGAGCCAACAAGGGCCAGATTCCTGCAGCCGTCCTGCCATCGCCGCTGCAATGCCCCTCCTCATCTGGTCCTTGTTGTTTGTCCGGGCTCAAACGTTGAAGCGGAAGAGGCAGACGTCGCCGTCCTTCATCAGATAGTCGCGGCCCTCGAGCCGGACCTTGCCGCGCTCCCTGGCGGCCGGGTATGAGCCGGCCCCGACCAGGTCTTCGTACGAGACGATCTCCGCCTTGATGAAGCCTCGCTCGAAATCGCTGTGGATGACGCCGGCTGCCTCGGGGGCCCTGGCTCCCTGTCGAACCGTCCAGGCGCGTACCTCAGGCTCGCCGGCAGTCAGGAAGGTCAGCAGGTTGAGCAGCTTGTACGCGGCCGCGATGAAGGTGTTGAGCGCGGGCTCCTTCAGTCCCGCGTCAGCCAGGAAGGCCGCGGCCTCGTCCTGCGACAGTTCGCGGACGTCGGACTCGAGCCTGGCCGAGAGCGCGATCCAGCTTGCATGCTCCGCCTCGGCGGCCTCGATCACGTCGCGCAGTTCGGGCGTGTCCCTTCCGATCTGGTCCTCGCCAATGTTCGCGACGTAGATCACCGGCTTGGCGGTGAGAAAGGCATAACTGCGCAACAGCTTCGCCTCTTCTGCCTCGAAGGTCATGGTGCGAATGGGCCCACCCTCGTTGAGGTGCGCCGCGATCCGATCGAGCATCTGGAGTTCCTCCTGCTCCTTGGCCCCCGGCTTGAGCCGGGCGCTCGTCCCGATCTTCTCGCGCCGCTTGTTGACAACCTCGAGGTCCGCCAGGGCAAGTTCGAGGTTGACCATCGCGATGTCGGCCTGTGGGTCGAGGCGGTCCGTGACGTGTTGCACGTTCGGATCCCGAAAGCAGCGCACCACCATCGCCAGTGCGTCGAGCTCGCGGATGTTGGAGAGGAACTGGTTGCCCATCCCCTCGCCGCGGCTGGCGCCCGCCACCAGGCCGGCCACGTCGACGAACTTCATCACCGTCGGCGTCACCTTTTTCGGGTGGTACATTTCCGCGAGGACATCCAGTCGCGCGTCGGGCACCTCCACCATGGCGGTGTTGGGCTCGATGGTGCTGAAGGCATAGGAAGCCACCCCCACGCCGGCACGCGTCAGCGCGTTGAAGAGCGTGGATTTTCCAACATTCGGCGGTCCGACCATCCCGACACCGAGAGCCATCGCCTGAAAGGTTAAGAGTTGGAGGCGCCGAGAGGGCGCCCCCGGGCGTCGGCGGCGCGCTCAGCGCGTCATCGGATCGTCGAGGTCGATGTCCGGCGAACGGTAATTGCTCGGCAGACGGTAGGCCAGTTCCTCGCTGGTCTCGTCGAACGCATCCGGGTCGTAGTCGTCGTAGAGCGTCGCACCTCCGATCATGATCGGCCCTAGGCGCTCACGGCTTCAGCGAGCGGCTGGGCCGGTTCAGATGGCGCATCAGTTTTCGGACTCAACATCTGCATGACGTCCACGATCACTTCTGTCGTGTAGCGCCGCAGGCCGTCCTTGCCGTCCCACTCGTGGCTTCGCAGCTTTCCTTCCGCGTAGATCAACTTGCCTCGCGTCAGGTATTCCTGGCAGATTTCGGCCAGCCGCCCGAAGGCGACCAACGAGTGATACTGGACATCTTCGATGCGCGCACCGGCATCATCCTTTCCATGGGTGGTGGTGGCGAGTCGCAGCTTGGCAATGGCAAGACCTTTGGGACTCGTGACGATCTCGGGATCGCGCGTAAGACGACCGACAAGGGTGACGCGGTTGACCATGGTTGCTCCCTCTCAAATTGATGCTGGGGCGGACGCCGACGGTGGAAGCCTCTAACGACCACCTCCTTGCCCGAGCGCCGGCAGGAGTGGCACCGGATCGACCGGCACGCCGGCCAGCCGCACCTCGAAGTGCAGGTGTGGCCCGGTGCTGTTACCACTCGATCCCATGAGCGCGATCAACTGCCCCGCGACAACCTGCTCACCGGTCCGAACCAGCGGTAGGTCCAGGTGGCCATACAGGGTGCTCAATCGGCCATCCCGGTTGACGACCAGGTAGAGACCGTATCCGCCGCGTTGCCGCGCGACCGTGACGGTGCCCGCATGGGCGGCATACACCGGGGCATCCATCGGCGCGGCCAGGTCCACGCCACTGTGGAAATGGTGACTCGGGCACTCCGCTGACCACGGCTCGATCTCGAGCGGCGTGCAGCCAAAGGCCTGCGTCAGGGTCGCCGTGCGGACCGGCGCCGTAAGTCCGGTCGGGTGTCCGGCCTGCGCCTGGACGACGATGGCGGCCATCAGCAATGGCAACGCCAGGCCCGCGACACCAAGCGCCAGCAGCGGCCGGCGCCAGGACCAGGCCAGCAGGCCGATCCGGCCGGCAAGAATGGGCGTCATCCTCGGGCACTCACGGCCATCGCCCCTTTGACCGCCTTTTTGACGATGCCCTCCGCCACGTGTTCGGTCTTCGACTCGAGGTGAGAGGAGGCGTTCATCAGGCCGGGCACCTTGATCACCAGGTAGAGGACGGCCAACCCGTACAGGGCCTGAATCGGACTACCGCTGAGCTCGCTGGCGAACAGGCCAGCGAAGCGAAGGACAAGAACCTGGGCGAACTGCATGAAGACGGTGAGCAGAAAGAGACGAAGCCATGACTGGGCGTAGCGCTTCGTCTCCGGCAGGATCATGCAGAGCGCCGCCAGGGGCGCGATGACGAGCAGGAGTGACAGCAAGGCGAACCGCACCACGTAGGTCAGCGCGACGATCAGCAGCATGACGACGATCGCCAACCGCACGATGATCTGGAAGAGGGGAAGGCCAAAGCCGGTCGTCAGCGCAAATGTCCAGGGGAAGCGCGTAGACCCTGAAGGTAAGGGTTGCGTCCAAACGGCATGGATCAGCGTGTTGTTCAGGTCGATCGCCATCTGGCCGAAGAGCAGGGCGAAGTGCCCGATCGCGATCGCGGCCATCGCCCTCGGCAGGATGACCTTCAGCGTGTAATGCGCGCGGAAGCTTCGCTCCCATTGGCTGCGAAAAAAGGCGTAGGTGAAGACAAGCACCATCAGGAGGTCCCCCAGGGCGAGGGTGAAGTGGAACATCGCCTGGATCGCCGGGTCGTCCGTCAACCGATGCGCCGAAAAGGTCGAGACGTCGTTGGTGCTGAGCAGGTAGGTCTCGACCGTGCCCGACACCGATGCGGAGACGTCGTTGATCAGGGTCGAAAAGAAGCCGGAGACCAGCCCCGAAAAGATCTCTAGCACGTGAGGGGATGGCGCACCCGGCTGGCACTACCGGTTGACGGAGTCCACCAGGACGTGGACGAGCAACCCCGCCATCTCCACCCCGATGGTGCCGAAGACGATCCGGCCGATCCAGCGCTTCGCCTCCATCACGCTCCGCGGCTCGATGGCGATCATCTTCCAGATGAACGCAATCACGAAGGCAAAGGCGCCGATGCTGCCCGTCAGGCCCTGCGCATAGCCGGTCCATACCTCGATCAGGTGCTTCAGCTGATCCATCAGCGTTTTCCTTGCATTTCGGGGAGGGCGCGCTCCCGAAGGTAGCGCTCGATGCCGCCGATCACTTTCTCGACGACGTCCCACTGGGCCGTCACCAGGTGTCGGTCTTCATGGCCAAGTCGTTTCAGCCAGTCCGAGGTCAAGTCTGTCGGCGCTGACACCGCGGGCTTCGGCCGCGGCGATGGGACGACCTGGACCGGCGGGTCGATCTTTGGCAGGATCGCCCCGGCCGAGGGCAGCACGAGGGGTGGCGGCGGGACGAGGCTGGGGCGATGCGGTTGGAGGGCGAGGTGCAGGCCCACCCCGGTGAACGCCGCCAGCACGGTGACCTCGCCGCCGATCAGGATCGCCTTCCAGGGTACGGGCATCGGTGCTTCCTCAAGAGGGCCGGTTTCCGGTGACACCGCACAGGATGACACAAACCTGTGTGTTTGTCAACACGAAACTACAGGACGCGCGGGCCCGATCGGCCGCTGGGGATGGGCTAGAGGGCCTGGCGGAGGGCGGCAGGCAGGGCCGGGTATCGGAACTGGTAGCCGAGCTGGAGCGCCTTTGAGGGGGTGGCGCGGCGGCCGTGGAGCAACAGTTGGGACTGATCCCCGAGGGCCAGGCCGAGCAGGGCGGCGGGCGTCGGCATGATCGACGGTCGGTGCATCGCGCGTCCGATCTCGACCGCCACCTGCCGCTGTGGCCGGATGTCCGGGGCGACGGCGTTGAGGGGGCCGCTCACCGCGTCGTGCTCGAGCCCAAAACGGTAAAGCCCAACCAGGTCGTCGATGTGGATCCAGGTAAACCACTGGCGACCGCTGCCCAGGGGGCCGCCGGCGAAGAGGCGGAACGGGAGCACCATCAGCCGGAAGGCGGGGGCCGTGCGGCCGAACGCGAGCGCGGTGCGCATCAAGACCACCCGGATCCCAAGCGGCTCGGCGGTGCACGCGGCTGCCTCCCATTGCTCGCAGACGCCGGCCAGGAAGGATCGGCCCGGGAGGCTGTCCTCGGTGATCGCCTCGTCGCCCCGATCGCCGTAATAGTCGATGCCGGAGGCGCTCACCAGGACACGGGGTCGCTCCCCCGCGGGCGTCCGCGCCAGGGCGTCCACGATCGCCCGCGTCGCCTCGAGCCGGCTGGAGAGGATCTCAGCCATCCGGCGCGTTGTCCATCGCCCGGATCCGAGACTCACCCCCGCGAGGTTGACGACCCCACCGGCCCCTCGGAGCTGGCCGGCCCATCCGCCTTCTACCGTGCGAGCATCCCATTGCACGAGCCGGACGCCGGCCTGCGGCTCCGCCTTACCCGGCGCGCGGGTGAGGGTGACCACCTCGTGGCCGTCGTTGACCAGGCTGGCCGACAGGTGCCGACCGACCAGGCCGGTTCCACCGGCGATGATGACCCGCATGGCACCTCCTATGCTGGCTCACGCGCGACGCTGATGCTATCGGGTTGGCAACCGAGATCCGGTCAGACCTTGAAGCCGCTGATGCGACGCTCGTTTCGGGATTGTTCCAATCCCTGCGTTGCCTGGGCGAGCAGGGCGGCGCGGTCGTCTTTTCCGGCTTCGGTGAACCCAACCCCGGTATTGACGGCGATCCGCACGATCTCGCCAGCCTTGCTCGCCGCAAACGGATGCTCCTCGAGCGCGGACCGAAGCTGATCGGCGAGCCGCACCGCGATCGACCGATCCCCTTCCGGGATGAGCAGGCAGAAGCGGCCGTCCTGGACTCGCGCCACGGTGTTCACCCGCCGGGTCTTGGCCCGGATGACGGCGACGAACTCTCGGAGGATCCGTCCCAGCCCGGCTTCACCGTACTTGCCCCGGAGGACCTCGTAGCCGTCGATCTCCAACAGGGCGATCGCGAGGTTGTGGTTGAAGCGCGCGGCGCGGCTGATTTCGCGCTCGAGCAGTTCGTCGAGGAACCGGCTGCTGTACGCGCCCGACTGGCTGTCGAGCAGCGCCGACTGCTCGGCCTGGATCAGCTTGCGCCCCATGACGATGGCATAGAGGCCCTCCGCAAGCAGGCTCGACAGGGCGGCCATCGGTTCCTCGAGGTCGTCGCGAGCGCGATCGTAGCCCACCACGATGGCGCCGAAGGTCGTGGCGCCGTCGTTGACCGGGATCGGCAGGCCGACCAGGCTTCCCACCGTCACCGCCTCGTCAGTCAGGTAGCGCGACCAGGCGCTCTTGCCGATATCGGGGACGGTGACCGGGCGATCCGCATGCTTGACCCACTCGGCGATCCCTTCCAGGAGCCGCCGCTTCTGGCCGATGAGCTGATCTGGATTTGGCTGCTCGTAGCCGGAGGCCAGGTCGGACCCGTTGTCGTCCATCAGGAGAACCAGCGCATAGTCGGCCCGGGTGAGGTAGATGACGGCCTCGACCAGGTGCTGGCAGAGCATCTGGGCATTCGACTCGGCGATCTGGGATTGCAGCCGACGTAGCGCGTGACTGACCCGCTCATTGGCCTGCATCTCCGCCAGCAGGTTGAGGCCGACCCCGACCAGCTCCCCGGCCCCCAGCAGTTTTTCCGCGTCGTGCTCCGGCACCGCGTCGGCCGCCTGGATCAGGTCGTCGGGGAAGATCTTGAGGCGGAAAGCCAGCTCGGCCAGCTCTTCGACCGAGTTGGGGGCGAATTTCACCGCCGGGCTGATCGCGGCGCCGATCTGTTCCTGCTTCTCGTTGCGGATGGGTGCCACCAGGTGGCCGATGCCCGAATGACAGACCGCGATGCTCTCCTCCCCTTTTTTGAGGAAGCCGTGGTCGAAATAGAGGGGGCACGCCTTGCGCTCCTGCAGCAACCGGCAGTAGCGCGGGTAGTCCTCGACCGGGGTCAGGGGGTGGGCGTCGAGCTCGAAGACCTGCAATTTGAGGCCGGTCGAGGCCTGGAACCGATCGACCATGCGCGAGAACTCGGCGCTGCCGATCAGCGGGGCAAGTTCTCCCTCGAGTGGTTGGTCCTCCATCTTCGGTTCTGGTGCCCGTTATGGCACGGATGATCCTCGTCAGCAACAACGATGTAACGGCCCAAAACCTGTCGCCAGGGCCACCCGGTGCCGTATTCGGGCCGAACTCAGAGCGGGGCCGCCGTTCAGGCCAGGTCCGGCGAACTCGTCAGTAGACTGGGACGGTGCTCTCCACCCGGCTGCTGACCAAGCGGTACGGGGCGCTGACGGCCGTCGAGGAGCTCGACCTGGAAGTCGCCGGAGGCGAGCTGTTCGGCTTCCTCGGACCCAACGGCGCGGGCAAGACCACCACCATCAAGATGCTGGTCGGCCTGCTCCGGCCGACCTCGGGAACCGCCAGGGTGGCCGGCTACGACATCCTTGCCCAGCCGGAACAGGCTAAGGCCCGGATCGGCTACGTCCCGGACGCCGCCACGCTCTACGACAAGCTGAGCGCTCGGGAATTCCTCGAGTTCTCGGGTGATCTCTATCACGTGGAGCGGCGCCGGCGCGACCGCCGCATCGACGCGCTGTTGCACCTCTTCGGGCTGAGCGATCGAGACCGTGATTTCCTTTCCGGCTTCTCCCGCGGGATGCGGCAGAAGGTCTCATTGGCCGCCGCCCTCTTGCACGACCCGCAGGTGCTCTTTCTCGACGAACCCACCGTCGGCCTCGACCCGCAGAGCGCGCGGCAGATGAAGGACATCCTGCAGGACGTTTGCCGCGAGGGCAAAACGGTCTTCGTCTCCACCCACATCCTCGAGATCGCGGAGCGCATGTGTACGCGCCTGGCCATCATCAACCGCGGCCGGCTGGTTGCGATCGGAAGCCTCGATGAGCTGCGCCGTCAGGCCGGCTCGGATGGACAGACGCTGGAGCAAATTTTTCTCGAGCTGACCGGCTCACCGGACGAGGACGTCAGCGCCGTCCTCCGCGGGCTCGAGGATTGATGCGCGACCTTGCGGGCGGGCTCCGCCTGGGCCTGCTGCTGTGGCGCACCCAGCTGAGGATGTTCATCAACCAGACGGTGAAGAGCGGCAAGCCCGGTCGCCTGATTGCGGTCGGGGCTGGCGCCCTGGTCCTGCTCGTGCTCTGGGGATGGGAAGGCGCGGTCACCGCGCTCGCGGTCGCCGCGTCCCATCGGGTCAGCTTCAACCTCGACCTCGCGCGGCTGTTCAGCCTCGCCTTCTTCGCCTATACCGGGATCCTCACCTTTTCCAGCCTGCTCTTCAGCCTCAATGCCCTGCTGCTGAATCCTGACCTCGATCTGCTCCTCACCTCGCCGCGGGGAGTGGAGAGCGTTCTCGCTGCGCGGATGGTGGTCCAACTTCTGCGCTTACTGCTGCTGAGCCTGCTCTTCACCGCGCCGGCATTGGTCGTGCTCACGGTCTCCAATCGCAACCCGGGCATCCTGCTGGGGTTTAGCGGGATCTTCCTTCTTTATCCGGTGTTTCCGGTCGTGATCATCTCCCTCGTCACGCTCTTGCTGGTGCGCTTCATTCCGCCCGGACGAGGCAAGGAGATCGTGACGATCCTGAGCCTGGCGCTCGCCCTCGGCATCAACCTCGTGAACTTTCTCTTCAATCCGGCGCTGCGCGACCCCGGGTTGCGCGGGCGCCGTGGGACGCCTCCCGCCTTACCGGATCTGCCGCTGGGTACGACTCCATGGCTTCCCCCCGGATGGGCCGGGCGGAGCGCGGCGGCCCTCGTCACCGGCGACTGGCTCGCCGCGGCCGGCTGGGGACTCCTCCTGCTCGCCCTCTCGGTGGGCCTCTTCGCAATCGGGACTCGCCTGAGTGGGCGGCTTTACCTCGCCGGCTGGATCGCCGCCGTGCCACCGCGGCGCCGGCGGGCTCCGGTCGTGGCATCGGCGCGCCACCGACGGAGCGTTCCATTCCTCGACCCGGTCATTTCCGCGATCGTGGTCAAGGACTGGCGGATGCGGACCCGCGACATCGCTCAGCTGGCCCGATTCGCGATGCCGGTGATCTTCCTCTTCATCCTCTTCGGTTTCCGATCGACACGGCTGCTCGCCTCCGTGCAATCGCTGGGACAGGGACCGGTCGCCGCGATGCTCGCGCTCGTGCCCTCCTGGGTCCTGCTGCTCTCGTTGAGCAGCGGCCTCGGGCTCACGGCCGTCAGCCTCGAGGGCAAGAGCATCTGGATCTATGCCGCGTCGCCGAACAGCATCCTCCGGATCCTGCAGGCCAAGTGCTGGTCGACGGCCCTGCCGACGGTCGTCGTCGTGACGCTCGCGGCGGCGGTGACGGAAACCGTCGTCCATCCGGGTTGGTTGTGGGCCCTGACCGCCACGGCGCTGGTCGTCGTGCAGGCCACCGCAATCACGGCGCTGATGGTCGGCATCGGCGGCATCTTCGCCCGTTTCGATTGGACCGATGTCCGCCGGATGATGCACCCGGTGGCCGGCCTGTTGGGGTTGGTCGGATTTTCCACGGTGATCGGAGCCAGCGCGCTGCTGATGGTGGTGGCGATCGCGCTCGCCAGCACAACCGGCGCTCCGCTCGCGACGACCTGGCTGGCGGCGCTTGTCTTTTCCGCGGGCGGGGCCGTCGCTGCCGCGTCGCTTGGACTCCTACTCAGCGCCGGCCGCCTGAGACGGCTAGAACTCGGCTAATTCGTCCGCGGTCGCGACCGGAGTCGCCTCAATGGCCGTTACCCCGATGCGATGGTGATGCCGGCAGCGTGCCTCGTAGCGACCGGCACCGCCGATAACGACGAGCGGCGAATCGGAAGGAGCGGGCAGACCGTCCACGAGGCGTTGCGTACGTGTCGCCATGTGGGAGCCGCAACCAGGGTACTGGCAGGACGCCTGCAGCTTGGTGAGCCGGTCGGCATGGGCGCTGAGGAGGGGCATCGGCCCAAAGGCCCGGCCGAGGAAGTCCAGGTCGAGGCCCGCGATGATGACATGAAGGCCGCGGTCGGCGAGGCTGTTGGCGAGCGGAACGATCTCCGTTCCGAAAAACTGCGCCTCGTCGATTCCGATCACGCGGGTGTCGTCGCGCAGCTGCGCCTCGATCGCGGCAACGTCCGGCACGGCGATCGCCGGGAATCGCACCTCGCGGTGCGAGGCGACGGCTTCGATCGCATAGCGATCATCCATGGCCGGTTTGAAGGCCTGGATGGTTGCCCCCGCGAAGCGCTCCTGGTCGAGCCGCCGGATCATCTCCTGGGTCTTGCCACTGAACATGCAGCCGCTGATCACGTCGAGACTTCCTGATGGCTCGTCGAACCAGCCCTCCTGGAAGTCGGCGGCCCGGGCCTCGGCCGTATGGTGCCGCCGGCACACGGGGAGAAAGCGCTCCGGTCGATCCGTGGACGCCTGGAATCGCTGGGTCCGGCTGGCGAGGTTGCGGCATCCGGGCGAGGCACAGACTCCGTCGTCCAGCTTGACCGCGACGTCGGCGGCACAGATCAGGGCGGGCATCGGCCCCTGTGGCTCTCCGCTGTAGTCGAGCTCCCAGCCGGCGAGGACCACATCGACGCGATGCCTGGTGGCGAGCTCTTCCGTCACCTCCAGCAGGCTCGAACCGTAGCGCTGCCCATCGTCGATGGTCACCAGCTCCGTCTGCGGATCGAGCTGCTCCAGCAGGCGGCCGGCGTCGGCCGCCCCGGAGAGGCGTTGCATCCGGCGGCCCTGGCGCTGCGCCCGCTCGGCCTCGGCGTCCAGCTTCTTCGTCTTTCCGGAATGCGTCGGCCCGCAATAGACGGTGAGCGAGCCGAGACGGCGGCGCGCTCGGTCTTCCAGGTAGCCCTCGTGAAGGATGCCGCCAGTCATTGAATAATTATCGGCAATGGCCGACCACGGGACCATGGACCAGCTGACCGACGCGGAGCTGGAGGCGCGGGTCAAGGCGATCATGATGGAGATGGCGCCTCTGGAAGCGGCGCTTGGCCACCTGCGCGCCCAGATCCAGCAGGTCGTCAGCGAGCAGAAGAGGCGCGAGCGTGCGCGCCATCTGCGGACGAGGATGCAGGTCCGCACGACCGTCGCCGAGGGCCAGATGGCGACGCTGCAACAGGTGGCGGAGAGCGACAACGACCTCGTCTCGCCTGACGCGCCGCTCTCCGGGCTGCGCTTCTTCCGCGACAGCGGGACGGAGATCGGTCTCGGGTACGCCAATGCGCGCGAGCCGACGGCGTGGATGACCAACGGCGCCACGACCCTCGCCGTCCACTCGGTGGCGGAAATCCGCGCCCGGTTCGTCGATGGCTGGGATTTCGGCACCGCGGCCCATCCGGGCGTCCGGATCCACATCCCGAACACGCGGACGGAAAAAGTCGTGCCGGCCTCGGAGGTGTTCGTCAGGCCGAAGGCAGACTGATCGAGGTCCCGAGCTGTCCCTCGACAGGCTGGTGGCCCGGCCCGTGGACGCGCACGGTGCCGCCGTCGGCCGTCCCCTCGCTGTCGAGCCTGACCTCGCCCGGCCGGACGGTCAGGCGATAGGAGCGACGGCGGCGGTCGTCCTCGAGCTCGAAGGCGTGCGTCCCCTGCGGACCGGGATAGAGATGGAAGACGAGCGGGTCCCAGGCCTGCTGGTCCGAGTACTGGAGCGTGCGGGCCCATCGGCAGCACCGCGCCCGCCCTGACGAACAGCGGCAGGGTGTCGAGCTCCGCCGCGACCTCGATGAAGCGACCGCCCGCGATCCGGTCGTCGGTCCAGTAGTCGTACCAGTCTCCCACCGGGAGGTAGACGTCCCGAGTGCCACGGGGCTGGAACATCGGCGCCACCAGCAGGTCGGGGCCGAACAAGTACTCATCGTCCACGTGATAGGTGGTCCGGTCGCGGGGGTGGTCGTACACGAGCGGACGGGCGAGGGGCGGGCCGAAGGCGGCCTTGCGCGCCGCGCTATAGATGTAAGGGAGCAACTGATACCGAAGCTCGGCGTAGCGGCGGAAAATCGTCAGCGCCGGCTCGCCGAAGGCCCAGGGCTCGCGCGGTGCGGTGTGCCCATGCGCCCGCGCATGCGAGAACAGCAGGCCCATCTGCGACCAGCGCACGTAGAGCTCCGGGCTGGGCGGATCGGTCAGCGTCGGGATGCCGAAGAACCCACCCATGTCAAAGCTGCTGAAGGCCATGCCGGAGAGGATCCAGCTCAGCGCGCCTCGCAGGCTGGCGGCCATGTCCTCGAACGTGCACCCCGGGTCGCCGCCCCACTGCACCGGATAGCGTTGCGAGCCGGCGTATCCGGAGCGTCCCCAGACGAGCCCATAGCCGTGGACCTCTTTCGTGACCTCGAAGACCGCTCGCTGGTAGAGCAGCGGATAGAGGTTGTGCAGGTCCTGCGCCGGAGATCGATCGTGGGCGATGGCGTCGGCCGGCATGTCCTCGGCGAAGTCGGTCTTCATCACGGCGACGCCCGATTCCAGCAGACTCCGGTTCTTCGCCTTGAACCAATCGACCGCCGCGGGATTCGTGAAGTCGACCGCTGCGCTCGGCTTCGCGAACCCGTGCACGAGCGCCGCCTCGCCTTGCGCGGTTTTGAGCAGGTATCCCTTACCTAGGCCCTCGGCAAACATCGTCGAGTCGAGCGGGACATACGGGCTCTCCCAGAGGCTGAGCTTAAAGCCCATCGCCTTGAGTTCGGCGATCATGCCCGCGGGGTCGGGGAATGCGTCCTCGTCCCAGGTGAGATCGCCGTGATGCCCTTCGTGGTACCGCATCCAGTAGGGGTCGATGTGGATCACGTCGCAGGGGACCTGCTCCGCGCGCATCCGGTGGGCGACGGCCATCACCTCATCGCGATTTCGATACCCCCATCGACTCATCCAGAGGCCGAACGACCACGGCGGCGGAACCGCCGGCGCGCCGGTCAGCGCGTGGTAGTCGCCGATCATCGATGCGATGTCATCGCCGACGAATAGGTAGGCACGCAGGTGGTCGGCCCTGGCGGTGACCTGCCAGGCCGCGACCGACGCCTGGCCCAGCTCGTAGAAGAGCGGCGCCGTCATGTCGACGAACACGGCATATCCCTGTGTGCTCAGCAGGAGCGGGACGTTCTTGTACGCGCGGTCGCTGCGCACTCCAAAGGCGTCGACGGTCCAGGACGAAAAGGCCTGGCCGCGCCGATCGAGGGCGCCGAAGTGCTCACCGAGTCCGAAGAGCGCCTCGCCAGGTCGCAACCGCGCCGTGAGCCACTTGAGACCCCTCGCCCCGCCCGACGGCGGATGGTGGAAATTGCCACGGATGTCCCGGTCGTTCGGTTCCTCGACGAAGCGCTCCACGCCGGTTGCATCGGTGAGCCGCAGACGATACGGGTCGCGATCGATCGTCAGGACCGCTTCGGCGGTCGCGATCGACCAGCCGCGCGAATCCTCCTTGACCGTAACCGGCCGGGTCGACCCGGCCGCCGTGACCAGGCGTGACGGCCGCTGCGCCCCAGGGCCGATGTGCACGCGCAGCACGCGGTCGGACACCGCCTTGATCTCGATCGGTACCCGGACCCCCCGATCGTCCTCCGCGTCGATTCGGATCGACGTCGCCTGGGCTCGCAGGCCACGTACACGGCGAATCGCGACCGGATCGCGGGGCACGAAATCCGTCGCCGGGCGCGCGGGTTGCGCCAGCGGCCTCACCAGCCGCGCGCGATCCACTCGTTGAGCTTCGGCCGCTCGGTGCCGATGGTGGTCGGCTTACCGTGGCCGGGCAGCACGCGGGTCTCGTCGGGCAGCGTGAAGAGCTTGCCGCGAATGCTGTCGATGATGGTCGGGAAGCTCGCGCCGGAGCTTTTCGTGTTGCCCGGCCCACCCGGAAAGAGCGTGTCACCGCTGAAGAGATGGTCGTCGATCAAGAAACAGAGGCTGCCCGGCGTGTGGCCGGGCGTGTGCAGGGTCCGCAGCTCGTACTCACCGAACTGGAATCCCTGGCCGTCCTGTGCCCGAAGATCCGGCGCGATCGGCATCATTGGGACGTCCCCGTCGTGACAGGTGAAGCGCGCCTTCGTCTCCGCTCGGACTGACTCGAGGGCCTGGACATGGTCTGGATGCCCGTGGGTGGTCAGGATGTGACTGAGCCGCAGGCCCTCGAGCTCGCGCATGATGCGCGGCGCGTCGTTCGCGGCATCGATGAGCAATGCCTCCTTCGCCCGCGGGTCGCTCAGGATATAGATGTTGTTGTCGTACGGCGGGACGGAAAACACCCGCAGACGGAACACGACGACAGTTTACGATGCGTTTTGGTGGGCACCGGACGGCGAATCGGCATGCACATGAGGACCGGACGCGGCCTCGACAAGGCCATCGAGATGATCAAGGCCCTGGAGTTGCAGTCCGTCCAGATCTTCACCGACAACCCGAGTGCGTGGCGCTCCGCCCCGGTCGATCAGAAGGCCACGGCGGCCTTCAAACGCTCACTCGAGGAGCTTGACGTCCGGCCGGCGATGACGCATGCGATGTACCTGATCAACCTCGCCGGACCGAACCCTGACTTCCAGAAGAAGTCTCGAACGGCGCTTGCCGCGGAACTGGTGCGCGCCGAAGGCTACGGCTGTACCTATGTCGTCACCCACGTGGGCAGTCACATGGGCGACGGCGCCCAGGCGGGGATCGACCGCGTCGTGGCCGCCCTCGACGAGGTCCTGACCACAACCGCGCAGAGCCCGACAACGTGCCTGCTCGAGACCTCCGCCGGCGGAGGCGCCTACGTCGGCGCAACCTTCGACGACCTCGCGCAGATCCTCGGTCGCTTGCCCCAGCACGCCGAACGGTTGGGCGTCTGTTTCGATACGGCGCACGTCTACGCCTCCGGCTACGACATCGCAAGCGCCGAGGCGATGAACCGGACGCTGGCCCAGCTGACGGCGATCATCCCGGCGCAGCGGATCCGTGCCTGCCATTGCAACGACACGACGGTGACCCTCGGCGGCAAGGCAGACCGGCACACGCATATCGGCCGGGGAAACGTCGGTCTCGAAGGGTTTCGGGCGCTTTTGACCTACGAGCCGTTCGCGCATTGCGCCTTCGTGCTCGAGACCCCGGGCGAGGAGTTGCTCGAAGGTCTGGAGAATCTGAATACGCTGCGGGCGCTGGCGGCATGAGCCCTGGGCCCCGCCCGCTCCGGGCGGTGCTCTTCGACTACGGCCATACCCTGATCCATTTTGACGAGCGTCCCCACTCGTTGTTGCTGACGGCCTACGAGAAGGTCAACAAACTCCTGGCGACCACGTTGAAGCGCAAGGTGCCGGCGGCCGACGTCTTGATCGACCGGATCTCCAGGGTGGTCGACAACGAGATCCAGCGCGACTATGCCCTCGGGCGTCCCGAAGAGGTCGAAATCGCCTCCCTCTACGACCAGGCCTTGCGGGCGCTGGGCCTCGAGCTCGATCCAGCGCTGATCGAACAGGTGATGGAGATCGAGCAGGCCGGCTGGCTCAACAGCGTCCACCCCGGCCCCGACGTGGTGGCGACGCTGGAGCACCTCCGCGCGACGGGGTTGCGCCTCGGCGTCGTCTCGAATGCCGCCTACCGTCCCCAGTTGATGGTCCGCCAGATGGAGGCGCTTGCATTGGCGCAATACTTTGGGGCGCTGACCTTCTCCTCCGCGGTGGGCGTCCGGAAGCCGCACCCGGCCATCTACCAGGACGCCCTGGGCCGGCTCGGTGTGGAGGGAGATGAGAGCCTCTTCGTGGGGGACCGGGTCAGGGAGGACGTTCGTGGGCCCCAGTCGCTGGGGATGCGGGCGATTCTGCTCCGCGAGTGGCGGCAGGAGGAGGATCCCGGCGTTGCCGACTATGTCATCGAACGGCTGGGAGAGCTCCCCGCGATCGTCGACCGGTTGCTCCTGGGGTCAGGAGCGCCCCGGAACCTATAATGGGTAGACGTCGCCCGAGTGAGTCGCGGTCTGGGCAGGAGGTAGGGGCCGGGTGGACTTCCGCGAGTACCTGAAGCGCAAATGTCGCGAGCAGAACATTTCCCTGCACCGCCTTGCGGTTCGCTGTGATCTGAACCAGATCTACTTCTATCAAGCGGTCAACAAGAACAAGGAGAACCCGCCACCCTGGGTGCTCCGCCGGGCCGCCCCCCATCTTGGCGTCACCTACGTCGAACTGTTGATCGCGGCCGGGCACCTCAACGAGGATGATCTGCGCGAGTACGCCGCGCGCCCCTCAGACAAGGATCCGGCGCGCGAGCGGGAGAAGGTCACGGTCTAGCTCGCTCGCAACGGCTCGATGGGGCTAGACGCCGGTCGGGCCGCCGCCGGTAACGAACTTCGAGAAGTGGTAGGTCACGTCCCAGCTGAACTGGCTGGTCGTCATGTTGACCCGCATCTGGTGGATGTAGTTGTCGCTGGGTGAGATCCAGACCTCGACCTGGACCCCGGCCGTCGACAACAGGGCCTGTTCCTCGGGCGTAAGGCCGCTGTTCTCATCGCTTTTCAGGTCGTCAACGTACGTTCCAGGATCGACGTTCAGTGAGAAGTGGTGGACCGTGATGTTGTCCATCGTGATGTCGCCCAGGTCGTCCGATGCCCGGAAGGCGTGGACAAAGCTGAAGTTGTTCATCGGGTCCATGCCCGGAGCGACCTGGCCCTTCTGGTCGCTCGTGACGTCTTTCCAGGCCGGCCCCTGGGCAGGAAACTGGACGAAGTGGCGGCCACTTTCGATCCGGTCGTTCTCCGCGACGATCGCATCCGTTTGGCCGGCCCGCCCCGGAACGACGAGTTGCATCGAGAGTGTTTCGTTGTGCGGGTAGGTCAGGTCGCCCGAGCCGGTGATCTGGACTCCGGCGATGCCGTTCAGGAGCAGCGTGCCGCGCATCGACAGATGCAGGCTCTTGAGGTTACGCATCGCGTCGCCACTGCGACTGATGGCCGGACCGGGATCGATCGTGTTGACCGTGGCCTGCTGCTGCGGGAGGATCGAACTGAGCGCGCCACTCTGCCAGATGAGGAGGCACGATGCGATGGCGACCACGACCGTGATCACGCGACCCATAGGCCACGCAACGCCAACCCCATACCGTCCTTGCGGGCGTACGGGAAGGGAGACGGGGCCCGCCGGAAGGAGGGGTTGGGGGTGGGATCCGATTCGATGGGACGGAATCAGAAGCGCCGGCGGGCCTAGCCAGCGCGCGCATCATATCGCCGTCTCAGCCGTGTGACCCGCGATTCACCAGTGCGTTACAGACCTGTTACGGCAGGGGCGGCGACGTCAGTCTGCGCGCCGTCCACGGCGTATCGCGCGACGTGGCCCGGCTGCTCGACCGCGTCGCCGCCCCTGCCGGCGCGTCACGCTGGCTAACATGGGCAGGATGGGCGCGACGCGCGTCGTGATGCACGTGGACCTGGACGCGTTTTACGCCTCGGTCGAGCAGCTGCGCCGGCCCGAATTGCGCGGCAAGCCGGTGGTCGTCGGTGGCACTGGCGAGCCGGGGGAACGCGGCGTCGTCGCGGCGGCGTCCTACGAGGCGCGCCCTTTCGGGGTTCGTTCGGCGATGCCGCTGAGTCGCGCCCGGCGATTGTGCCCAACGGCCGTTTTTGTTCCCTGCGACTTCAAGGCCTACCGCAAGGCATCGCGGTCGGTCTTCGACATCCTGGATCACTACGCGCCGATCATCGAGCCGATGTCGCTCGACGAGGCCTACCTCGATCTCACCGGTCAGGAGGCCCTGATGGGACCGCCGGCCGCGGTGGCTGCACGGCTCCGGGACGAGGTCAAGCGCGAATGCGGGCTCGATATCAGCATCGGCGTGGCCACCTCGAAGCTGGTGGCCAAGGTTGCCTCGGACCTGCGCAAGCCACGCGGGCTGGTGATCGTTCCCCCCGGGGACGAGGCCGCCTTCCTCAAGGGGCTTCCTCTCCCGCGCTTGCCGGGTTGCGGGCCGTCGACCGTCGCCAGGCTGGCCCGGGTGGGCGTGCGAACCATCGGCGCCCTGGCCGCGCTCCCCGACCCACTGCTCGGCGAGCTCTTCGGTCAGTACGGACGCCAGCTCGGCGCCCACGCCCGCGGGGTCGATCCGAGTCCGGTGCTCGCGCCCGGCGACCCGAAGAGCATCTCGCGCGAGGTCACCTTCGATCGCGACCTGCGCGATCCGGTCCGGCTTCGCGAGATGGTCCTCGGCCTGCTGCAGGATGTTTCCCAGAGCCTCCGGGCGCACGGACTGTCGGCCCGGACGGTGGTGCTCAAGATTCGATATCAACCGTTCGATACCCAGTCCCGCCAGGCGACCCTGCCGACGGCCTCCGATCGGGACGACGACCTGTCGAAGGCGCTCACCGACCTGTTCGAGTCGCAGCTGGACCGCACCCGCGCCGTGCGGCTGATCGGCGCCGGAGTCAGCAACCTCGAAGCGGGTGCGACCCAGCTCAACCTGCTCGAGACACATGGGTCGCGGAAGGCGCTGCTCGATGCCCAGCTCGATAGCTTGCGGGCCCGCTTCGGCGAACGCGCCATCGCGCGGGGTATGGTAGCCCGGCCACACCAGAAGGATGTCCGGCGCGACGACCTCGACAGCCTTCGAGGTGGTCACGCGTGAGCGCGGATCACCTGACGCACATCGATCCGACGGGTGAAGCCCGGATGGTCGATATCTCGGCAAAGCCGATCACCCAGCGCGAGGCGAGGGCGAGGGCGCGGGTTCGCATGAGCGACGCGGCCATTAAAGCCATCGTCGCCGGCAACCTGCCCAAGGGCGATGTGTTCAGTACGGCACGGATCGCCGGGATCCAGGCTGCCAAGCGCTGCAGCGAGCTGATCCCGATGTGCCATCCGCTGTCGCTGACCTTCGTCGACGTGTCCTGCGTCGCCGATGAAGCGGAACCGGCCGTTCGGGTCGAGTCGACGGTGCGTTGTGAGGCCCGCACGGGCGCCGAGATGGAGGCGCTGACCGCGGCGGCGGTCGCCGCCCTCACCATCATCGACATGGCCAAGAGCGTTGACCGCTGGATGACGATCGAGGGTTTGGAGCTGGTGCTAAAGCAGGGAGGAAAGAGCGGCGCGCTGACCCGGCCGGACTAAGCCTTGAGCGCTTTCATCGCCGCGTCATAAGTCGTCTGCATCGGCCCGAACGTCTTGGTCTCGTAATCGGCGGGAACCGTCTCGCCCGGGGTGCTCATGGCCTTGAGGGCGACCTGGATCGCGTCGGTGGCCCTCTTGACGGCGGCGGCGTCCTTGGCCTGGAGCGCCTGGACCAGGGACTCCGTGTTGGTCAGGGCATCGTTGAAGCTGCTGAGCTGCTTGGCGATGGCGGCCGGGAGTCCGGCGGCATGATCGAGGGCCATCGCCGTGTCCATTTTTTGCTGAGCATCGGGATAGAGCGCGCCGGCGCCCACCAGGTCGTGCTTGGCCAGGGCGGTGGCCATTTTGCTGTAGTCGATCACGGCGTCGAGGTAGGGAAGCGCCACATTGACCTCATTGACGGCGGCGGTCAGGGCCTGATCCGCGCGTCCGAGCGCGGTGAGTGCCGTGCTCAGTCGCTTACGCTCGGCCGTGATGCTGGCCGCCTTTGACGGGGTAACCCGCTGCAGCCATGAGAGGCCCTGGTCGATTGAGCGCAGCGCCGACTCGTCTGCCTGCACGCTGGCAAGCCCAGCCCTTACCGACTTCGCCTGCTTTAGGGTGGCCACCCTCTCAGTATTGGGATCGACGGTTGCCGGGTTCGGAGCAAAGAAGGCGGCGAACGCCGCGTCGACCTGGGCTTGATGGGAAACGGTCGAGTGCAGCGCCTGTTGCGCCTGGCTGATCTGCTGCGTGGCGACGGCAGGCAGCACGCCCAGCACGGCGACCAGCAGCAGCGCAACGCCGGCAACCGCGTAGAGGATGGGACGCTGCAGGGAAAGCACCCCCGTCGGGATGGCGAACGGCAGCGTCACGCTGCGGCCCAAGAGCTGGAGCGTCGAGCCGGCAGCCGTGGGTGCCTGGCCGGGGACCTGGCCGGGCGGGGCGAACTGGCCGTACGGCGGCGCTTGCCCATAGGGGTTCTGCGGGTAGCCGGCAGGCCCGAAGCCCGGGGCGCCCGGATAACCCGGCCCAGCAGGCTGGTACTGCCCTGGTTGGGCCTGGCCCTGGGGCGCGTAGGCGGGAGGCGCGTAGCCGGGAGGCGCGTAGCCGGGAGGCGCGTAGCCGGGAGGCGCGTAGCCGGGAGGGGCGTACCCGGCCGGCGGGAGGGTGTTTCGGCAGTTGGCACAAGTCTGCGCACCCGGCGGATTCCAGGTGATACCGCAGTAGGGACAGGGCGGCGACTGATAGGCCTGCATGCTGGCGCCTGCGCGCTACAGGTTCAACTGAGCCGGGGCCGGATTCCCTTCGAGCGCTAGGGGCCGGACTCGAGGAGCCTGGTCAGGTCCTCGGCATTGCGAACGGCGTAATCCGCATAACAGTTGTTCATCACCGCGTGAACGTCCTGTGACTCCTTCGCCATCGCTCGGAGGCTTGGGACCCAGGGCTTGAGCTCCTCCATCGAATAGAGGTAGCGGAATTTCTCCGCCGTGCTGATGCCCTTCTTCTCCCAGGTTTCCCGGTTGCGGCCGTGGAAGCGGACCATGGCCAGCGGTGCGGTCGTTGCGACCACGGGCGGCACGCTGGATGGAAAGCCCTGCGGTTCATCGACCGCGACGTAGGTGAAGCCGTGATCTTTGAGGAAGCGCAGCACGCGATCGCGCCGAACCTCCTTCATCCACAACACCTGGCGGAATTCGATGGCGATCCTAAAATCCGGGAGCCACTCGCGGAGATCTTCCATGAAGCGATACGACTGCGGCGATGGCAGAAACCACTTCGGGAACTGGAATAGGATCGCGCCCAGCTTGTTCGCATCGTGCAGCGGTTGCAATCCTTCGCGGAATCGGTCCCAGACATTCTCCTGGTCCTTGGGCGCGAGGTCTTTCAGATAGATGTTGGCTTTTGCGTCCGAGACGTTTCCACGAATGGCCTTGGGAAGCCGGGCGGGTGGAGTCGGATGCTGCGTGAGGAGCGCGAACGCCTTGGCGTGGAACACGAAATCGGCGGGGGTTCGCTCGACCCAGAGCTGGGCGGTCTTCTCGTTGGGGATGGCGTAGAAGGTGCTGTCCACCTCGACGATCGGAAACTTCGAGGCATAAAAGCGGAGCCGTTCCTCGGCGGTGGTCGCCTCCGGCGGATAGAAGGTACCAGCCTTGATCAGGGTGGGCTCGGTCCAGCTCGAGATCCCGACCCGAATCTGGCCCACTAGCTCGGCCGGTGAGCGGCCGGCGCGTCCGAGACCTCGCCGCGAAGGGTGCGCACGGCGTGGGGGAGCGCCTCCAGCACCGCCTCGAGACTGTCCGCGACGCCACGCGGGCTGCCCGGGAGCGCGAGGATGACCGTCCGGCCGGCCACGCCGGCCAGGGAGCGGGACAGCATCGCGTGCGGCGTCTTTCTCAGACCCGCGGCGCGCATCGCCTCGCCGATGCCGGGGATCACGTAGTCGAGGACCGGCTCGAGCGCCTGGGGCGTCACATCATGCGGCCCCAACCCAGTCCCGCCCGTGAGCACGATCAGGTGCGGGTCGGCCGCCTTGATCCAGGCGTCCACCTGGGCGCGAATCTCGCCGACGTCGTCGCCGACGACGGCGCGGGCGACGATTTCAGCCGGCAGCCGCGCAAGCATCTCACTCACTTTCTCGCCGCTCTCGTCGATGCGTTCGCCGCGCGACCCCTTGGTGCTGACGGTCAGGACGCAGGCGCGAAACCCCATCGATCCAGTCTACGAATCGCCGGCCGGCCGGCCGGCCTATGCGTTCGCGCGGTAGGCGACGGAGGTGGCGATCGTTTGGACGAAGTCCTCGACCGCCGACTGGATCTCCATCAGGTCGTGGTAGCCAAAGGTGATGCAATGGTCGAAGGGCGGAAAGCGCACGATCGAGGATGACGCCGGTTCGTCGGCGTCGTAGAGGATCAACACCGGACGGCCGCGGCCGGCCAGCCAGCCGGCCTCGAAGCCGACCCCCGTGCTCGGCCCGGTCATCTCCATGCAACCGGCATCCGCTTCCAGCAGCTCGCGTCGCATCATCTCCGCGATCAATTCCGGGCGATCGAGGCCCGGTCGGTAATCGGGGTCGGCGACGCGCTCGCAGAGGATGCCCACTCCCGAGCCGGTCAGGGCGCGGTGCGCCAGCTGAATGGCCTCCAGGCTGCGCGGCCCGAGCTGGCCGCTGACGGCACGACCGAGGTAGACCTTCACGGCTTTGGCGGATCAGGCGCGGGCTTGCGCTTCGGCTGCCAGAGGCCGATCACCAGCATCACCATGCCCAGCATCGGATCGAAGGGCAGGACGATGCCGCCGAGAAGGGCGCTGATCCACCGTGGTCGGATGTGCCGCGGCATGAGGCGATTATCCGCCTTCGACCGTGGGCGTGACCGCTTCGGTCACCGGCTTTTCCAGCTCGTCCGGCTCATCGCCCGCCGGATCTTCGCCGTCCCCGCCAGCGGCCGCCTCGTGCCCATCCGCCGGACTGTCGCCCTCCCCCTCCCCCTCGCCCTTGCGCTTGCGCGCCGGTCGCTCGGCGCTCAGGGAGCGCACATCCAGACCCTGGCGAAGGAGATGAATACTTTCCAGCGTGTTCAGCCGCTCGACCAGCCAACCGACACGGTAGTGAACCGCAAACCAGGTCTCGTTCGGCGGTGGGTGCCGGTGGCGCCGCCGCCAGCGGCCCACCGCCTCCTTGAATGTCGGTGCAAAACCGCCCTCCATGCGGAAACCAGCATAATCGCAACCGTGCGCCTGAGCGAGATCATGGCCCTCGCGAACCAACTGGCGGGCTGCGATGCGACCCCACCCGACTCGCAGGTGTACGTCGACGGCGAGGTACGGCGGGTCCTGGTCGGGATCGATGTGGACGTGGGCGAGCTGCTGCTCGCGCACACGCTGGGACTGGATGGCGTGATCGCCCATCATCCCGTCGGCTCGAGCGCCCGCCTGGGCATCACCGCCGTGATCGAGCGGCATGCGTCACAGATGGTGGCCGAAGGGATCCCGCAAGCACTCGCGAACCAACTGATGCTGGCCCGCCAGCAACCCATTGCGCGCGCCCTCCACAGCGCCAATTACGACCGCGTAGTCGATGCGGCCCGGCGCCTTCCGATGCCCCTGATGAATATCCACCTCGCCGCTGACATCCTGGCCCGGCGCTTCCTGATCGATTTCGTCCGAGCAACGACGCAAAACGCCGGGACCACGGTCGGCGAGCTGGTGGCCGCGCTGGCGACGATCCCGGAAATGGCAGCCTCCCTGGTGAAGCCCGAAATCTGGCTGGGGGCCGCCTCGAACCGGGTGGGCCGCTGGATCGTTCAGATGGCGGCCGGCACCAATGGTGGCGCTGGCATCTATCGCACGTATTATGAGCACGGCATTAACACCATCCTCGCGATGCACCTGGACGACCGGGATCTGCGGGAGCTCGAGCACCTGCAGCGCCCGAATACAAACCTGATCATCACCGGTCACATCCCCAGTGACTCGATCGGGGTCAACCGCGTCATCGACGCGCTCGCGCAACGCGGAATCGAAGTTATCCCCGGGTCCGGAGTTATACGGGCGTAGAACGCCTCAAGGAGCACGGCTTGGACGCAACACCACACGCGTACGGGAACGAAGCGGAGCGGCGGTATCATCTGCGCCGGCTTGACGACCTGCTGGAGGCCCTCGAGCGGCTCAACCTCGCGGAAGCCAAGGAGCTCCCGGTCCCGGTCCGTGAACGGATCGAAAAAGAGGGCATCGCGGTGGAGCCCGGCGTTACCTTCAGCCGTCTGATCGAGCTGGTCTGGGCCCAGCAGGAGCAGTACCTGATCGATCTGAAGACCGATCGCCGCAAGGGCTCGCGCCGTGTCGGCGACGGGGTCGTCGCCTCACATCGGGTGATCGACGCCTTTATCCTCGGGCGACTGAACCTGGCCTCCAAGCGCAAGCGCCGTCTCGGCTAGCCAGAGCCGAGGGGTAGCGGTCAGGCTGCTTTGTAGCGGCCCAGCTCGGTTTCGAGCTGCTGGATGCGGAAGAGCAGCTGGTTGATGTAGCGCTCCCGCCCCATCATCCGGGTGTTCTGCGACGCGGAAGCCTGCAGCTGTTCCTTGACGCGGTCGGCGCGGCGGACGTTCTGGATGGCCACCGCCACCTGCTCGGCAAACGCCTTGAGCTGGTCGAGGTCGGCCGGGCGGATCGGGTCCAGCGTGTCACGGTAGACATTGAGCACGCCGCTCGTCTCATCTGACGACGACTGCATATCGGCCCGGGTCAGCAACGCGCTTTCGTCGACCGGCTTCGGCGTCGCCGTCCGACCGCACAGCACCGAGACCAGCACCTTGAGTCCCGCGCGTTCGACGCTTTCCACCAGGGCCGGGGGCAGCATCTCTCGCATCGGCGACACCCAGGGTTTGCCCGTCCGCATCACGTCGGCCGCCGCGGGGGCACCCCAGGCGATGCGCTGCTCGGCGATCGTTTCCGGCAATCCGTGACTGCCGAGAATCTCGAGCTCGAGGCTCTTGGGATTCCGCACGGCGAGCAGCGCTCCGCGGCCGCCGCCGAGCTCGCGCGCGCTGGAGAGGGCAAACTCAACCACGGCCTTGATGTCATCGGCCGCCGTCAGCTCACGCGCCTTGCGAACCAGCGTCGTGAGCCGGTCTTCGCGCTGCTTGAGGAGGTCGACGAGGCGCGCGTTGATCAGCGCGTTGGACGCATCGGTGGCAACGCGGGCCAGGTTGCGGAGATCCAGATCCGTGAAGGGGTCGCTGGCGGAGCGCGCCAGCGTGAGGACACCAAGGCCTTCGTTGTCGGCCAGCAGCGGCACGGCGATGAAGGATCGCGGCTGGTGCTTGGGGTCGGAGGCCTTGAAGCGCGCGTCCGAGCGACTGTCGCGTACGAGAACCGGCTCCCGATGGGACAACGCCCATCCGGCAATACCTTCGCCGACCTTGAAGCGAGACATCTCGCTGACCGCGATTGGGCTGTTCCGGGCCGCCTCCACCTTGAGCTCTTCCTGGACTTCGTCAACCAGGGCGAGCGTCCCGCGCTCAAACCGCACCAGTTCTGAGGCGGCATCGAGGACGCTGTCGAGGGCGCCACGCCATTCGACCGAGGACGAGAGGCGCTGCGCCGCCTTGATGGTGGCCTGGGCGGTGGTGAGCGCTTGCTCGGCTTCCGCGAGCTGCGTTCGGGCAACGTCCCAGCGCGCCACCAGGGTCTCGTTCTCGAGCTGGAGGTGGGTGTGAGCGGCCTCGAACTCCGCGACCCGCTCGAGGTCGGCCTTCTGGCGGGCGACGTCGGCGCGCAGGTCGGTGACGGACTTCCGCGCCTCGACCAGTTCGCCTTTGGTTGTCTCCTGCTCGTTGGTGAGGGAAGCGACCTCAGCGTCCCGGGCGGCCAGCGTTGCGTGGGCCGAGGCCAGTTGCGCCATCAGGCGGTCGCGCTCGGCGTTGAGATTTGACCGGCTGCGGGTTACCTCTGATAAGCGAACCGTCAAGTCCTGGCGTTCGCGGTCGAGCGTGTCGTACGCGACCTGGAGGGTGGCATGCTTCTCGACGACAGCCTCGAGGTCGCGGGTCCGGCCGGCCTTCGCGGACAATTCCGCCCGCAGGGCCGCCATCTCCTTCAGCTGGGCGGCGACGAGATCGTGCTGCCGGCCGACCTCCTGCTCCGCCTGCTCCAGCTGTTTCTGGTTGCGCTCGAGCACGCGGCCCTGCTGGCGTTGCGCTTTGAGCAGGTCGGCGAGGTCCTGCCGCAGCCGGGCTGCAACCGCACGGGCATCATCCAGCTCCGCTGGCGACGGCGAGACCGCGGCATCGGTCGGATTCGATGCCGCAACGTCTGACGAGGGGTCGGGCGACGCCTCCGGCTGCGGGGGCCGGGAGAACCAGCGAGCCACCGCTAGTCCGCCATCGCCCGGTGGACAGTGCCGCCGTCAGCGGCCGGATTCGTCCCGTCGATGACCTGCAGGCCGGGCGCGCCGAACACGGATGTGTCGAAGTCCTCGCCGTTGGCTTTGAGGCGAGGCAGAAGCTTGGGGATGACCCCGGTCCAGCGGAAGGCGCCGAGGACGTTGCCGTCCTGGTCGATACCGGTCTGATCGAAGACGCAGATATCCTGCAACTGGATCTGGTTGCCGCTGATCCCGGTGATCTCGGAGATGTGGGTAATCAGGCGCCGGCCGTCTCGGAGGCGTGCCTGCTGAACGAACAGCGTGATGCCACCCACGATCTGCTCCCGGATCGCCTGGAATGGGAGGTCGGAGCCGCCCATGATCACCATGGTTTCGATGCGGCCAACCGCGTCCCGGGGGCTGTTGGCATGCACGCTCGTCATGCTGCCGTCATGGCCGGTGTTCATCGCTTGCAACATGTCGAGCGTCTCCGCGGCGCGGCACTCTCCAACGACGATCCGGTCGGGACGCATGCGCAGCGCGTTGATCACCAGGTCCCGGATGCTGACGAGCCCGCGGCCTTCGACGTTGGCGCTGCGAGCCTCCAGGGTGACCAGGTTTCGCTGGCGCAACTGCAGCTCGGCGGTGTCCTCGACCGTGACGACGCGTTCCGTTTCGGGAATGAAGTTCGAGAGGACGTTGAGCGTGGTCGTCTTGCCGGAGCCGGTCCCACCACTCACGACCATGCTGATTCGCGAACGCACGCACGCGCGGATGAAGTCGGCCATTTCCTTGTTCAAGGTTCCAAAACCAATCAGGTCCTGGATCTTGAGCGGAACGCGAGAAAACTTTCGGATCGTGATGCTCGACCCCTGCACCGCCAGCGGCGGGATGACGATGTTCACGCGCGAGCCATCGCGCAACCGGGCATCGACCATCGGCGACGATTCGTCGACCCGGCGGCCGATCCGCGCGACGATTCGATCGATGACCTTGCGAAGTTGGGATTCGCTCTCGAACTCCAGCTGCGATTGCGTGATGCGGCCGCGACGCTCGATGAAGATCGTTTTTGGACCATTGACCATGATCTCGCTGACCTCGGGGTCTGAGAGCAGGCTCTCCAGCGGACCGAGTCCGAGGACGTCATCAATGATCAGCTCGCACAGCTCGTCGCGGTCGAACTTGGTCAGCTTGAGCTTGGTTTCCTCACAGAACTGATCGACCAGCTCGCCGATCCGCTGGAGGACGTCCTCGCGCTTGTGGTTATCGGAGTTGAACCCCATCGAGGCGATCAATTGCTCGTGGATGGTCTTCTTGATGCGCTCCACGTTCGGGATCCGGGATGCGATGGAGGGCGCCTTGACACCCAGGGGCGGCGGGGGCGGCGCGGGCGTCCCTTCGCCGCCGTTCTCCGGCTTTTCCGGCAACCGGCCCTTGTTCAGCTTGTCGACGAGCAACATCCTGGCCTCCTGGAACTCGGGCAATGCATGACTCGCCCGGCGCATCGAGGAGCGTAGCCTGCGCCGGCCCCCTTCCCTATCCGCCGACCGGCCGAACTTTGGGCCAAACGGCGGATAGTCGGCGCAAGCCTCTCCGCAACTGAAACGTGGACCACGGGTGAAACCGGCACCCGCACGGTCAGCTCGCCTTGCGCTCGGGGAACTCGTCCAGCAACCCGTGCTGGGTCGCCCAGACCGCGGCCTGTGCCCGTGAGCTCAGGTTCAGCTTGCTCAGGATGTTCGAGATGTGATGTTTGACCGTCTTGTCGGACAGGAAGAGGTCGGCCGCGATCTGCTTGTTGGTTTTTCCGTGGGCGGCGAGGCGGAGGACCCGCTTCTCTTGCTCGGACAGGGCCGCCTTGGCCACCTCGTCGGTGCTGGCCGCCATCTTGCGGATCCGCTCCAACACCTTCCTTGTGACCTCCGGGTCGAGGAGGGAACGGCCCTCCGATACCGAGATGACGGCGTCGATCAGGGCGCCCTTGTTGATCTCCTTCAGGAGATACCCCGAGGCGCCGGCCATGATCGACTCGTAGACCGCGTCCTCGTCGGCAAACGACGTCAGCATGATCACGCGGCTCCCCAGGTTCCGGCCCAGGATCTCCCGGCATGCCTCGATGCCGCTCCCGCCCGGCATCCGCACGTCGAGCAAGACGACGTCCGGCCGCAGCAAGGCCGCCTGGTAGACGGCGTCCTGCGGTGAGCCGGCCTCGCCGACCACGCGAATCCGTGGGTCCGACTCGAGGATGGAGCGCAGGCCGAGCCGGATCATCTCGTGATCGTCGGCGATCAGCAGGCGGACGGTTGCCTCAGTCATCGGCCATACGGGAAGTCCGCCTCCAGGCGTGTGCCCCGTCCGGGGGCAGCGTCGAGCTGAACTCGGGCACCGAGATCGCGCACCCGCTCCTCGATGTTGGCCAGGCCGCGGCCGCGCTCGATGCCCGGTGCCGGCCGCTCCTCCGGTGTGAACCCGGCGCCGTCGTCCTCGATGACGAGGCGAACGCTCTCGGCGCCGAATTCCAGCGTCACACTGGCGTTCTTCGCCCTGGCGTGCTTGTAGATGTTGGCGAGCGCTTCCTGGATGATGCGGAAGAGCGCGATCGAGATCTCCGGCGACAGTTCCTGCCCGGCCGACTCGCCGACCTCGGCCCTGACCGGGATGCCGGTGGCCTGCTGGAACTGGCGGCAGAGGTCGACCACCCACTGGCCGATCTCCTTTTCTTTCATGATGATCGGCCGCAGCTGGTAGATGAAGGTGCGCATCTCGCCCAGCACGTGGTTGGTCTGCTCGATGGCGCCGGTCAGCAGGGGCGTGACCGCGCTGGGGTCGGAAACCAGCAGGTCGCGCGCGTGCTCGAGCCGAAGCCCGAGCGCGTAGACGTACTGAACCAGCCCGTCATGCATGTCGCGAGCGATGCGGTTGCGCTCGGCGACGATCGCCATTTCGTTTTGCTGCTCCTGGACCCGGCTCTGGAGCCGTAACCGCTCGATGCCGAGCGCGACCTGGCGGCCAATCTCGTCGAGGAGTTCCAACTCGGCGGGGGTCAACCGTTCGGCATTGCCATAGCCGAGCAACAGCCCCGCCACCAGGCGGTTCTGCCAGCGGATCGGGACGCCGGCGACCGCCGAAACCTCCGCGCCGGACCACCAGGTCTCGAGGCCGGCCCGCTGGGCCGCGGTGGCGACGACCGGGGCCGAAGCCTCCTGCAGCGCCAGCAGCAGGCTGACATCCGCTAGCGGGCGACCGGGGAGCGTCTCGAGCGCGGCGCCGGCTGGGGACGCGGCATCAAAGGCCGCCTCGATGGTTCGGCCCTCTTCGTCGGGCAGGATGATGGCGGCGGCGGTGGCACGCATGGTGAAGGCCACCTCTTTAACGGCGGTTTGGAGCAATTCCGGCAGCGCGAGCGCCTCGCTGCATGCTTGCGCGGTGACCAGGAGGGCTTCAGCGCGCCGCCTCGAGCCTCGCTCGGTCTCGTACAGGCGGGCGTGGTCGATGGCCACCGCCGCCTGGCTGGCAATCGCCTCCACCAGTCGCTGGTGCTCAGGGCCAAACGGCTCGGCCGCATCGCGGACAAGGACCAGCGCGCCCAACAGCGTGTCCTGGGCGCGAAGCGGCGCGGCCAGCACCGTCTTCGCGCGTCGCTCAGGACCGGTGGTCTTGTAGCGAGCGTCTTTCGTCGAATCCGGGATCAGGGCCGTCTTGCCGTGCCGGACGACCCACCCGACGACCCCTTCCCCGACCTGGAAGGTCTTGACCTCAGCCAGGGAGACCGGGACGCCGAGCGCGGCCTTGACATGAAGCTCGGTTCGGGAGTCATCCAGGAGGAAGATCGTGGCGGCGTCAAAGGCGACCAACTCGTTCATCCGCTCGAGGATTTCCTTGAGCGTCCGATCCAGGTCGAGCGACGTGCTGAGCGCGGCACTGACCTGGGTCAGCAGGCGGTAGGAGGGTGCCGGCGTCAGCGTCCCCCCGGACAGCACGCGCAGACGGCCCGCGTCAAGCTTGCGAGCCCGCTCGGTCACTGCGTGAGTCTAGGTGCGGTCCCTCTGGCCGGCGCCTACGAGCAGGTGACGATTTTGTGACGCACCGGCGTTAATGACTTCTTAGGACGCCCCGGTACACTGGCTCATCGTGAGGCGGCGCGTTGCGGTCCTCGTTCTCGCTGCCCTCCTGGTGGCGTGCGACCCAGGCGTCCCCAAGCCAACCGGCACGAACCCGGACGCGGCGCTCGACCTCATGTTCCACAACAAGTACGCCCAAGCGTCGGCCCAGCTCCAGAATTCGCTCAAGACCCACCCCCATGATGCGCGACTGCTGGCCGACTACGCGCTCGTCCTGAACTACCAGACGAAGCAGCCGCAAGCCCTCGACCAGGCGCTGGCCGCGCAGAAGCAGGCCCCGAACGATGGATACGTGGAGACCATCCTCACCCGGGTGCAGGACTGGAACAACAACCTGACGGCCGCGACGACCGCCGGAGCGGCGGCGATCAAGGCGTCCCCCAACTCCGCGCTCGCGCATGCCTTTTACGGCGAGGCCCTGGCGGACGTCGGCAAATATCCGGAGGCGCTGGCCCAGCTGCAAAAAGGCGCCGACCTCGCCAAGCGCGGAACCGACTATGACCGCGCCGAGGTTGAGCGCAACCTGGCCAACTACTACCGCGACAAGAAGGACTACCCGCAGTCACTCATCCACCTCAAGCTCGCCCAGGGCGATCAGCCCGGTTGGGTGGAGCGTTTCCTCGAGCTGGCCCGCTTCTCGATCGCGCGCCAGGATCTCCCGTCGGCGACCGGGTACCTGCAACGGGCCGCCAGCCTGTCGCCTGACGATGCCGGCCTTCGCGAACAGCTGGGCGACGTGGCCCTCTTTGCCCAGGACTACGCCGTGGCCAAAACGGCGTATCGAGCGGCGCTCCAGCTGCAGCCGCGCAATGCGCTGGACCTGAAGATTCTCGGACAGATTGCGGTCGCGCTCGATCACGATCCGACGAGTGCGGCGGCCGACGAGCGAGCCGCCCTGGCGGCCCAACCGACTGACCAGGAAGCGGGTGCCTACCTCGTTGCGGTCCTTCGCTACCTGTCGAAGAACGAGACGGCCGCGCTGGATGCCGCCCAGCACCTGGTGGCGCCCGCCGCGAGCCCGGCTCCAGCCACCACCTCCGTGGACCTCGATAAGGCGGCCGCCAACCGCGAGGCGGTCGCGCTCGCGACGGTGAACCGATATCGGAGTCTGGCCGGCCTTCCTCCAGTGGGCAGCTCGCCCATCATTCACCAATCCGCCCTGGCTCATGCGTACTACACCTTCTTCAATGCCGCGAGCCCGAGCATCCGCGACCTGGGAATCCACAAGGAGCAGTCGGACGGCCAGGGCTATGTCGGCGACAACGTCCTCACGCGCGCGCAGCACTTCGGCTATCCAACGCGGTCGATGGCCGAGGTGATCACCCATCGCAGCGACCCGGCGGGAGCCGTCTCCGATTGGATCGACTCCGTCTACCACCGCTTCCCGATTCTTCGCGCCGACCTGCTCGAATTGGGCTACGGCGACGCCTACCTTGGCCCGCTGACGGCCCAGGTGATGGACATGTCCTATCGCGAGACCTCGACCGGCCAGGTGGTCCTCTATCCGGCGCCGAACCAGACCAATGTCCCGGTCGCCTTCAACGGCAATGAAATCCCCGATCCGGCACCCAACGCCGCCTACCCGATCGGCTATCCAGTGACCGCCACCTTTGATCGGAACGCCAGGGTCAAGATCAACAGCTTCCAGTTCCGCGGGCCATCGGGCGGTGACATCGCCGGGGTATCCCTGATGCCCGGCGATCCGGCCACCACCACCACGGAAAACTCCTTTGCCTACCTGGCCAGCACCCCACTCCAGCCGGGGACGACCTACACGATGTCGATCACCGGCACCATCAACGGGGTCCCCTTCAGCCGGAGCTGGAAGTTCACGACGCAGCTCGGCGCCAGCCCGACGCCGCAGGTCCAGCAGGCCGCATCCGAACTCAACAAGTAGGCCTCGACCCGAAGGCGAGCGACCGGGGTTGCTGCACAACGAGTGTCACAATTTGACGGAGCGATCCTATAATTTCCCGGTGATCGGGCGCGACGCCGAGGGCGTCATGAACCCTGGCAAAATCGGGGCCCTCTTCTCTTACATCAGCGATGCCGTCGCGGTGCTCGACGGCAGCTGGCGGATCCGCCGCTGGAACCCCGCGGGCGAGCGATCATTCGGGTACGCCGAGGACCGGTTGGTCGGGCAGCCCTTCGCCAGCCTGTTCGCGGACGCCGATGCCTTCGCACGGACCCGTGCCGAGCTCGAGGAGGTCGAGCAGGCCGCGGGCGCGGTCCGCTCCCAGCTCGGCCGGGTGATCCCGGTGCGCTGCCGAACGATCCCCCTTGACGGCGACGGTGGGCTCGCCGATTGGCGCGCGATCCTCATCCAGGAGCAGCCCAACCCGCAACTCGACGAGACCGGGCAAGCGCTGATCCGTCAGCTCCATCAACTCGCGGAGACGACGGCGGCGATCGTCGCCGAGGCCGACGTGCTCGCGGTGGCGCAGTCCTTGACCGACCTCGCCAAGGTGCTGGTCGCGGCGGACTTCTCGGCGCTGGTCCTGGTCGAGCCAGATCGGGAGACCTTTCGGGCGACCGGCTTCACCTACAACGCCCCACGCGAGCTCTTTCCGCTCGACCGCACCCATCCGGACCTGGTCGGCATCCTCGCCAGGCCGCTGCAGACGCGATCGATCGTCCGGATTGCCGACGTACGCCAATTTCCCGGGGCCGTCGGGATTCCGGTCCACCATCCTCCCGTCGAGGCGTTCCTGGGCGTCCCACTCTTCAGCAAAGGGAATGTTGTCGGCGAGCTGCTCGTCGCCAACCGGGTGGATCGACCCGCCTTCACGGACCTCGAGGAGGCGCTGCTGGCGCAGCTGGGGACGATCGCCGGGGCTCTCCTCGAGAATGCCCGCCTACGGCTTGAGGCCGGCGAACACGCCGCCGAGATGGATCAGATCAACACGCGTCGGCGCGCGGCGATGGCCTCGATCGCCCACGATCTGCGGACGCCGGTCGCGGCGGTTCGCGGTTTCGCCGAGCTGGCTGCCGACCCGCGCCTTCCCGAAGCGAAGCGGCTGACGATTTTGCGGCGATTGGAAACGCAAGCCCAGCTGCTCATCCGGCTGATCGACGACCTCAGTACGGCGGCGCGAATCGACATGGCAAATTTCGCCGTCCAGGTAGAACCGGTTGATGTCGCTCAGCTCCTCGAGGAGGTCCAGTCGGAATACCGGCTTCGCTTCAGCAAGCGCCGCTTCGACGCCACGGGGGCCGGGCCGGCGCTGGCGCTGGCGGACCGACAACGCCTGCGCCAGGTCCTGACCAACCTGATCGATAACGCCATCAAGTACTCGAGCGACACTGCGGCGGTGAGCAGCCAGATCGATGTCACGGCCGACGAGGTCCTCGTCACCGTCGTGGACCACGGCAACGGGATCCCGGCGGGCGACCTTCCGCGCATCTTCGATCCCTTCTACCGCAGTCAGTCCGCCGGATCGGTGACGGGCATGGGGCTCGGGCTCACCATCGTGCGCGGGCTGATGCGGGCCATGGGCGGTGAGGTGACCGTGCCCAGCACGGACAGCAGCGGGTCGCGCTTCCGCCTCTGCCTGAGGCGGGTCCGGGCCTGACCGGTTCCGGCTAGCTGGAGAGGTCAAACGACGCCGCCTGGTCGTGGGAGGAGTCCTTCCCCGCCTCGAACACGCTCCAGCGAAGCGCCAGTGCGCCACCCACCGCGGCGAGCGAGGCGACCGTGGCGAGCGCGCGAGCGCGCTGGCCGGGCTGACGGCGGGCCAGCCGGTGCAGCAGGAGCGGCAGCGCCATGCCGGCGCCAACGGCGCCGAGCCAGAAGGGCGCCGCCAGTCGCGGTGACGTCAGGGCGCGCGCGGCGCGACCGGACTGCGCCACGTATCCCGCGAGCAGCGCCAGCTCGGCGCCCGATGCCGCCGTCTCGACCAACGCAAGCCGGTGCAGCGTTGCGGCGGACCCTCCGCGGTGGGCGGCGACCAGGCTGACCGCCGCTGTCCCGCTGGAAAAAGCCGACGCGGTAAAAAGGCCGCCGAGCAATTTGCTCTTCGCCCAGAGTGGGATGTTGGTGGCGGCCAGCAGCACACCGGTGTATCCGGCCAGCACCAGGCCGAGCAGGCTTCCGCCGAGCTCGAGCAAGGGGCGAGGCGCGAGCGTCATCAGGCCGCGGGCGGCGATCGGGAGCCGTCCCTCGTCCGCCGCCCGCGCGCCGGCCCGCATCAAGGCCACGGGGGTGAAGGCGGCGAGCGTCCAGGCGCCGAGGTTCATCGGTGAGAGCGGCTTGAAGACGCGAAGCATGTGATGGAACCGATCCGGGCGGCCCAGGTCCTTGATCAACAATGGGGTGCAGGGAAGCAGCGCGGCGGCGGCCAGGTAAAAGCCGTCGGCGGTGCTGCGGGCGTCGTCGCGCGAGCCGAACCGCTGGATCAGCGAGGTGGTGATGAAGGCGCCGCTCCCGATGCCGCCCAGCCAGAAATAGACGGGGACTTCCCACGTCCATACCGGACGCTTGACGACCGGGTAGTCATAGTAGCCCGGCTTCGAGCTGGGCTCGCTCACCGCGATCCGCGGCCGAACACCAGCGCGGAAACCAGGGCGAGGCCCACGCCGACCGCGGCGCTCCAGCCGTACCGTTCCGCGAGCGTCTTGCGCGGCAGGCGAGGGACCTCCGGCAGGTTGTAGGCCGCGGGTTCGTCGAGCAGGAGGAAGAACGCATGCAGCGGCCCGACCTCAGCCGCCTCTTTGCCCTCCGGCATGCCGTAGAGCCGCGCCTTCGTCTCCCCTCGCGCCTGCAACTCGCCCAACCGCGCCCGGGCGCGCGCCTGTAACTCCGCGACGTCGCCGAACTGGATCGACGCCGTGGGACAGGATTTGGCGCAGGCCGGCGTCATGTCGTCCTTGAGGCGGTCGTAGCAGAGCGTGCACTTGTGCGCCGTGCCGGCCTCGAAGTGACCATCCTTCGGGGCGCGGTCGATCACCCCGAATGGGCAGGCAGGAACGCAGAAGCCACAGCCATTGCAGATGTCCTGCTGGACGTAGACGGTGCCGAACTCGGTTCGGACGAGCGACCCGGTCGGACACGCCTCGAGGCACGCGGCGTTCGCGCAGTGTTTGCAAACGTCGGACATCATCAGCCAGCGCTGCTCCTGCCGGCTGCTGTTCGCCTTCGCCTGCTCGATGAATTCCACGTGCCGCCAGGTCGTGGCCCCGAGCGCCCCCGTGTTGTCGTAACTGTTCCCGGTCATCACGAAGCCGTCTGCAGGCAGCTGGTTCCATTGTTTGCAGGCGACCTCGCACGCCTTGCAACCGATGCACAGGCTCGTGTCGGTGAAGAAGCCCACGGTTTTCCGCGGCGGCGGCGGTTCCTCCAGATTCATCAGGCGCCGGTATTGATCCATCACAGGCGTCCCTTGCGAATGTTGCAGGTGAAGGCTTTGTCCTCCTGGATGTAGACGTTCGGCTCCTCGGAGAGAGCAACCAGATCGTTCGCCATCGCCCCCTTCACCAGGCCTTTGTAGCCCCAGTGGATGGGGAGGCCGACGGTATGGATGACCGCATCGCCATGGTGCAGCGGGCGCATCCTCCTGGTGACCAGTGCCCGACACTCGATCTCGCCGCGTGGGGTCGAGATAGTCATCCAATCTTTATTCCTCAGGCCACGCAGCGCCGCAAGCTCCGGACTGATCTCGGCGAACATCTCGGGCATCAGTTCGGCGAGCCATCCATTCCAGCGTGACATGACTCCCGAGAGATATTGCTCGGTGACGCGGTAGGTCGTGACGGCAAACGGGAACCGGGGGTCGCCCGGCGGACTGAGCCGGTTGTCCTTTCGGGCCATCCGCTTGGCAACCGGACTGCTCTGCTGGTCGTACAGCGAATTGGTCAGGGGGGACTCGAGCGGCTCATAGTACGTCGGCAACGGGCCGTCCTTGAGCCCGCTTGGCGCAAAGAGCCAGCCACGCCCGTCGGCCTTCAGGGTGAACGGGTCCGATCCTGAGTGCGCGTCCGTCCCGGAGCCATCCACATCTGCCGGCGTTTCAGGGGCCTTTTCTTCCGGAAAATCAGGGACATCGAGGCCGGTCCACCTCTTTTGCGCCGCGTCCCACCAGACGTACTTCTTGCGCTCGGACCACGGCCGCCCCTGCGGGTCTGCCGAGGCGCGGTTGTAGAGCATCCGGCGGTTCCCAGGCCAGGAAAAGCCCCACTCGGGGCTCACCCAGCCGTCGCCCTTGTTCCGGCGGCGCGCCATGTTCTGCCCCTCGCCCGGAAACACGCCCGAGTAGATCCAGACGCCGCAGGCCGTCGATCCGTCGTCCTTGAGCGCGGGAAATCCGGAGAGCTGCTTCCGATCGCTGACGGTGAAGCCGTTGATCTCCTTGAGGACGCGCTCGGCGGACGGCTCGTCCCGGATGCGCCAGCGCGGATCGGCCTTCTCCGGGAGGTAATCCCAGGTCAGGCTCAGCAAGCCCTGGTCTTTTGCCGCGGTCGAATCCTTGTAGAGCGTCTTGAGGCGTCGACCGAGGTGATAGACAAACCAGAGATCGGACCGCGTGTCGCCCCTCGGGTCGACGGCCTTGTCGTGCCACTGGAGCAGGCGCTGCGTATTCGTGAAGGTGCCGTCCTTTTCTGCCGGAGCCGCCGTCGGCATCAGGAAAACCTCGGTCTTGATTGTCTTCGGATCGACGCCCTCCGGAGCGGCGTACCAGAAGGCGGCGGTCTCCGTCTCGTAAAGGTCGATGGTGACGAGCCAGTCGAGCTCACGCAGGGCCTTGCGTTGGAGGCGCGCGTTGGGACTCCCCGCGGCGGGGTTCTGGCCGAACACGATGAATCCCCGAACCCTGCCATCAGCCATCTCGGCCGTCGTGGTGATATGCGAGTGATCGCCGGTGATCTTCGGGATCCACTGGTAGCCGAACTCGTTCGCCTTCGAGGCCGCGTCGCCATACCACGCCTTCAGCAGGGAGACCATGAACTTGGGCAGATTGGACCAGTACCCACCGCGAATTTGGGATTCGCGCATGTACTGGTCCAGGGAGTCATCACCCTTGAAACTGGCGGGTTGCGGCAGGTAGCCGGGCAGGAGGTCGAACAGGGTCGGCACGTCGGTCGACCCCTGGATTGAGGCGTGGCCGCGCAGCGCCATGATCCCGCCGCCGGGCCGTCCCATGTTGCCGAGCAGGAGTTGAAGAATGCCCGCGGCCCGAATGATCTGCGGCCCGAATGACTGCTGAGTCCAGCCCACCGCGTAGCAAATCGCCGCGGTTTTCTCGCGCCCGGAGTTCTTTGCCAGGATCTCGGCCACCTCGATGAGCAAGGCCCTGGGTGTCCCACAGATCTGCTCGACCAGCTCCGGCGTGTAGCGCGCGAAATGCCGCTTGAGGATCTGAAAGACGCAGCGCGGATCCTGCAGGGTTTCGTCGCGGTAGGGCGCGTGCTTTGCCGGACTCGTCCCTTCCTGACCATGTCCGGAGTGGGAAGCGTCGTCCTCGTTCTCGGTCGGTGGACCGGCGTACGTCCAGGTGGCGGTGTCGTAGCGATTGTTTTTGGCGTCAAAGCCGGAGAACATCCCGTCGTTGTCCTCGGCATCCACGTAGCGCTCGTCAACGATGGTGGAGGCGTTGGTGTACGCGGTCACGTATTCCTTGAACCACTTGTCGTGGGTCAGGACGTAGTTGATGAGCCCGCCAAGGAAGGCGATATCCGTGCCCGGCCTGATCGGCACGTAGAGGCTGGCCGCCGCCGAGGTCCGCGTGAAGCGAGGATCGACATGGATGATTGGGGCGCCCTTTTCCTTCGCCTTCATCGGCCAGCGAAAGCCGACTGGATGCGCTTCGGCCATGTTCGATCCCATGATCAGAATCGCGTCGGCATTCGCCAGGTCCTGCTGAAACGTGGTAGCACCGCCTCGGCCGAAGCTTGTCCCCAGACCGGGGACCGTCGAGCTATGTCATATTCGGGCCTGGTTTTCGATCGAGACCACGCCCAATCCGCCGCCGAACAACTTTTTGATCAGATAGTTCTCTTCGTTGTCCATGGTCGCACCGCCAAGGGTCGCGATGGCGGTCGTGTGATTGACGAGCTTCCCATCCTCGGTCCGCTCCACGAAGGTCTCGTCGCGGGTCTGCTTGATCAACTGGGCGACGCGGTCCATCGCCCACTCGAGTGGCCGATCCTCCCAGTGATCGGAATAGGGCGCGCGATAGCGCACCGTCTGCACCCGGTTCGGATTGACGACGTACTGGTAGGTCGAAGCCCCCTTGGGGCACAGCGTCCCCTCGTTGATCGGTGACTCGGGATTCCCCTCGATGTCGATGATCTTGTCGTCCTTGACGTAGATCAGCTGGCTGCAGCCGACCGCACAGTAGGGGCAGACCGAGGCCACCACGCGATCGGCCGTCCGTGTCCGAGGCGCCTTTTCGACCGACTCGCGAGAGACCGGCTGCGGCGTAACCCCGATCCGGCTGATCGGCCCCAACCTCGATTCAGGTTCCTGGATGGCTCACCCTCCCCGCTCCGTGCTGACTCCGTATGCAGCATAGGGAGGCCAGGGCCCGGAGTGCAAATCGTCAGCCCGTAACCTGAGCTGGTACCTATGGTTGTGATCAAGCGGTGGCTCGTGGTGCTGCTCGCCGGCATGGCGCTGGCCGGGACGCTGGCCGCATGCGGCGGTAGCGGCTCGAACTCCGGCGGCTCGACCACGTCGAGCGGCTCCCAACCCGGCTACTAGCCACAAAGCAAGCCCCTCAGCCGGCGGCCGTTGTATTCGGGACGGCTCTCAGCGGCGTCTCAGCCTATTTTTACGAGCCGCCCCTACCCTCAAACCATGGACGACACAACCCTGACCGGGTCGCCCACCGCCCGGCGGCCGATCTGGCAGCGGCCAGTCTCGCGCCGGACGGTGTTGGCTGCGAGCGCCACCGCGGCGGCCGCGGCCGGCGTCGCCGCGCTCTGGCGGGGTAACGACCTCAACGCCGTCCTGAACCAGGTCCGCGACCTGACGCATCCCTACCCCGGCGCGCTCAAGAGCGAGCGCGTCCGCATCGCGCATCTGCTGCGGCGTGGCGGCTTTGGCGCCACGACCGCCGAGCTGGATCGCTACGCGAAACTTGGGACCGCGGCGACAACGGCCGCCTTGCTCAACTACCAGCCGACGTCGAACGCGGCTCTCGAGGCGACGCTGCCCGTCATCAACCTGTCTACCGCAAACGGACCGACCGCCGCGTCGATCCAGGCCTGGTGGTTGCAACGGATGGCGCTAACCGCTCGACCCCTCGAGGAGAAGATGACACTCTTCTGGCACGGGCTCCTGACGAGTGGGCTCGACAAGTCGGGGACGGCCCAGATGCTGACGCAGAACGACCTCTTCCGCTCGAAGGCCCTGGGCAATTTCGATGACCTCCTGAAGGCGGTGTCGCGAGACCCGGCGATGATGGTCTACCTCGACACGGAGACGAACCGAAAGGGGAAGCCGAACGAGAACTACGCGCGCGAGCTGATGGAGCTGTTTACGACCGGCATCGGCCACTACACGGAGACGGATGTTCGCGAGTCCGCCCGGGCATTCACCGGATGGACCCTGGTCGGCGGAAAGCAGAACCGTTACGCCACGGACTCGCTGTTCGTCGCCCGGCTACACGACGCGACCGCGAAGACGTTCATGGGCAAGACGGGCAACTTCACCGGCGACAACATCGTCGACATGCTGGTGCCGCTGCGGGCCACCGCCGAGCATCTGTCGAGCCGGCTCTTCAGCTTCTTTGCGTATCCGAATCCCGAGGCCGACGTGGTCCACCACCTGGCCGACGTCTTTCAGGCGAAGCGATACAACGTCGGAGCCGTCGTCAAAGAGATCTTCGCGATGGACGCTTTCTACTCGGACAAGGCCTACCGCGCCTCGATCAAGAGCCCGGCCGAGCTCGTCGCCCAGACGCTCAAGGCGACCACCGCCGACCAGAAGGGTTATACCGCGGCCGCCGGAGCCATGGCGGCCATGGGCCAGATCCTCTTCTATCCACCCAATGTGGCGGGCTGGCCGTCGGGCACGTCGTGGATCAACAGCTCGACGCTGCTCAACCGGATCAACTTCGCGAACGCAGCCACGGCGCGCGTCCGTCCGGCGCTCAAGGCGCAATCGCTCGACGCCTTGCTGGATTCGCTGGTGGACTCCAACGTCACGCCAGGCACCCACGACCAGTTGCAGGCATTTGCCACCGCGCACCCGGACGACCATGCCGGGCTGCTGTTCATGGTGCTCGCGACGCCGGAATTCCAGTTGAGCTGAATGGAGATGAACCACCATGTTTAATCGCCGCGAACTCCTCAAGCAAGGCCTGTTGCCGGTTTTCGCCGGATCAGCGGTGCCCACGATCTTCGCCAACGGCATCGCCGCCGCGGCAGCCGACTCCCCGAATTCAGCGCCGAGCGATCGCGTGCTCGTCCTCGTCCAGCTCGCGGGGGGCAATGACGGCCTGAACACCGTGATCCCGTACCAGGACGGCGCCTACCACGACGCCAGGCCGACGCTCCGGCAGGACACCGGGGTGCTGACGCTCAACGCCCAGCTCGGACTGCACCCCAATTTGAAGGGACTCAAGGCCAGCTGGGACGCAGGCCAGCTGGCGATCGTCCAGGGCGTCGGCTATCCGTCGCCGAACCTCTCGCACTTCGCATCGATGTCGATCTGGGAGACCGCCAGCGTCCAGGGCGGCTTTGGCGATGGGTGGTTAGGTCGGTACCTCAACTACCTGGACCAGGTTGGCGAAAACCCGAATCACGCGCTCGAGGGCGTGAGCGCCGGGACCCTGGTCGCGCCCGAGTTGCGCTCCAAGTCACCTGTCCTCGCGCTCCAGTCCTTGAGCAACTTTCGGATCCAGCCGGTCAACGAGCACGGCACGATGGTTGACGTCGAGAACCCGTTGATGAAGTTTTACGGCGCCTTCAAGAACGCCGGGCCCGCGCCCTACGGCGCCTTGTTCGATACCACGCTCCAGGAAGCGCTGCAGACCTCGAAGACGCTCCGCGCGACGGACGCGACCTATCAAGCCAAGGCGACGTACCCGGCGAAGAGCCCGATTGCCAGCTCGCTCAAGCTGGTCGCCGAGACGATCGTCTCGGGGCTTGGCGTTCGGGTGGCCCACGTGACACTCGGAGGCTTCGACAACCACGCACGCGAGAAGCCGGTCCACGACAAGCTCCTGCTCGACCTGGACCAGGCGCTGGCGGCTTTCATGCAGGACCTGCAGGGTCACGGATTCGGTGACCGGGTGCTGGTGATGACCTGGTCGGAGTTCGGCCGCCGCGTCAATGAGAACGGCAGCGCCGGCACCGACCACGGCACGGCGGCGCCGATGTTCCTCCTGGGCGCGCCGGTGAAAGGCGGGCTCTACGGCGAGCAGCCGAGCCTGACCACCCTCGACCACGGCAACCTGAAGTTCACGACCGACTTCCGGTCGGTTTATGCCTCGGTGCTGCAGAACTACCTGAAGGCGCCGGCCTCAGACCTGCTGGGCGGGAACTTCGAGCTCCTGCCGTTGCTGAAGGCCTGAAACGGGAGGACCCGCCGGCCTTCGAGCGCTCCCTGGCGAAGCTCCGGGCGGCCAACCCCACGTCCGTTCATTTCTGTCACGACAAGCGCACCTGGCACCAACCACGAGTTCAGGTTTGACAGGTATCGTGTAGTGGGTAACAATGAACCACTTCACTATGCAGAACCCCCAACCCGGCGCTCACCTCGACTTCGGAAGCCACCTGTGCACCGGCCCGGACGGCCGGCTCTTCGACCGCCGGGTCCGCGAGATGCTTGCCAGGGACCCCGTCGGCCAGTCCAATAGCGAGGCGTCAGAGGCCGTCGCTGCCATGCGGATGGCCGGCAAGGCGATGCGCCATCAGATGGGCCGCTTTGCCGAACGCCACGGCCTGAGCGAGGGACGGCTCTTCGTTCTCTTCCAGCTCGGCCGTGCCGAGCAGCACCAGCTGCCGCTTGGCGAGATCGCCGAGCACCTGGACGTCAGCCCGCGCAACGTGACCGGGCTGATCGACCATCTGGAGAAGGATGGCCTGGTCGAGCGTGTGCCCGACAGCGCCGACCGGCGATCGATTCAGGCCCGCCTGACCGCGACTGGCCTCAAGACGGTCGAAGACCTCTGGCAGCAGGCCCGCGATGGCCAGGTGGCGATGGTTGCCGACTTCTCCTCCGAAGAACTGGCGCAGCTGCGCCATCTGTGTTTACGTCTCGTCGAAAAATTGGCTGGCGGCAAGTTTGCCGCTGAGAAGAGGAGCAAGGTATGAGCGCATCGGTCTCAGAACAGTACGAGCAAGCCCAGCAGGAGCTGGACCAGGCGGAGGTGATCAAGCGTCACATCGCCAAGAACCCGAACCAATACCCGACGGGCGAACGCGATGCCGCCGTCAAGCGCGTCGATGACCTGCGCGAGCAGCTGCAATCCCTCCAGTTGAAGGTCGACGCCACGACGCGTCCGCAACCCAACGGACATGCGAAGCCAAATGGAAGCGCCGCGCCCGCGGAGCGCCGCTACATGGGTGAGGGTCTGAGCCGAGGGCGCCTGGTCCTGGTCACGATCGGGACCATGCTCGCCCTCCTCCTCGCCGCCCTGGACCAGACCATCGTCGGCACGGCCATGCCGCGGATCGTCGCGGATCTGAACGGCCTCGCGTACTACACGCTGGTCACCACCGTCTACCTGGTGGCCTCGACCGTCATGGTGCCGATCGCGGGCAAGCTCGGCGACCTCTTCGGCCGCAAGCCGTTCCTGCTTGTCGGGATGATCGGCTTCGTGGGCGCCTCCGCACTCTGCGGCCTCTCGCAGAACATGCTGGAACTGGTGGCCTTCCGAGGCATCCAGGGCGTCTTTGGCGGGATCCTCTTCGCCACCGTGTTCACCGTCATCGGCGACCTCTACCCGCCGGCGGTTCGCGCCCGGGTCCAGGGGCTGTTCGGCGCCGTGTTCGGTCTTTCCTCGGTACTCGGCCCAACGGTCGGCGGATACCTGACCGACAACCTCGGCTGGCGCTGGGTCTTCTACGTCAACGTGCCGGTCGGCATCCTCGCCGTCCTGACCGTGGCCAGCACGATGCCCTTTGTCCGCACCAGGGCCTCCTGGCGCGATATCGACTTCGCCGGCGCGGCGCTGCTCGTCGCCGGCGTCGCACCCCTGCTGACCGCTCTGACGATCACCCGCGACCATGCCTGGACCTCGGTCGAGGTGCTGGGCCTGCTCGGGATCGCGGCCGTCATGCTCGGCCTCTTCTTTGTCGTCGAGCAGCGTGGCGAGCATCCGATCGTTCCCTTCCGGATGTTTACCGACCGTACCTTCTCGGTCTCAGTCATCGTCGGCGCGCTGACCGGCTTCGCGATGTTCGGCTCGATCATCTTCGTCCCCCTCATTTACCAGGGCGTGCTCGGCATCAGCGCGACCAACTCCGGCCAGCTTCTGACCCCGATGATGCTCGGCCTGGTCGTTGCCAGCGTGGTCAGCGGGCAGCTGATGGTTCGCATCAAGCGTTACCGGTTCCTTGGTACCGCCGGAATCGCGGTGATGATGGTCGGCATGTGGCTGCTGTCGCAGGTCACCACCGGGACCAGCCGGCTTGAGGTCGTTCGCGACATCGTGATCGTGGGCGCCGGCCTTGGCACGACCTTCCCGCTCTACATCAATGCGGTCCAGAGCGCCGTTTCCCGCGAGTTCCTGGGCGTCGCGACCAGCCAGATCCAGTTCTGGCGCAACATGGGCGGTACGATCGGGACCGCGGTCCTCGGGTCGCTCCTCGTGTCCCGGCTGGAGGCCAACATCCAGACCCAGCTGGCGGGCCTTCCGCCCGCCGCCGGCAATTTCGTGCCCAAGGGGGCTAGCAGCAGCGCCCAGACCTTGTTCGACGCCACCAAGATCAACCAGGCGCGGGCCGCCCTCCCTCCGCAACTCGTTCCGCTTTTCGACCAGGTGCTGCACGCGATCCGGGTCGGGCTGGCGAACTCGCTGCACGAAATCTTCCTGCTCGGGGCGGCCGTTCTCGTTCTGGCGCTGGTCGGCTCGGTCTTCCTCAAGGACGTGCCGCTGCGTGGCCGTAAGCAGGAGCCCGGGACCGAAGCCGCTCCCGTCGTGGCCGCCTGAGGATCGCCCGCTAAAAACCGCCGCTTTGTGTACGGCGCACGAAGTGCGCCGTACACTTCCGTGTCACTCGTCCATTTTCAGCGGGCCGAAATTTCCGGACAATGGCCGGCATGAAAATCAATGCTGGCGATACCGCCTGGGTTCTTGCGTCCGCCGCGCTCGTGATGTTGATGACGCCAGCACTGGGATTCTTCTATGGCGGGCTGGTCCGCCGCAAGAACGTCCTCTCCACCATCGGGCATAGCTTTTTCATCCTTTGTCTCATCAGCATCCAGTGGGTCCTCTTCGGCTACAGCCTCGCCTTCGGGCCCGACAAGTTCCACATCATCGGCGGGCTCGAGTGGGCCGGGCTGAACAACGTCGGCTTCACCCCCAACGCGGATTACGCCCCGACCATCCCCCACCAGGCCTTCATGGTCTTCCAGATGATGTTCGCCGTCATTACCCCCGCCCTGATCACGGGCGCCTTCGCCGAACGTAAACGCTTCAAGGCCTTCGTCCTCTTCTCGCTGCTCTGGGCGACCTTCGTCTACGACCCGATCGCGCACTGGGTCTGGGGCGCCGGTGGCTGGCTGCACAACCTCGGAGCCCTGGACTTCGCGGGCGGCACCGTCGTCCACATCAGCTCTGGCGTCTCAGCCCTGGTCGCGGCGCTCGTCCTGGGCCGCCGGCTCGGGTTCGGGAAAGCCAAATCCGAGCCGCATGACGCCACGATGGTCATCCTCGGTGCCAGCCTCCTGTGGTTCGGCTGGTTCGGTTTCAATGCCGGCAGTGCGCTCAGCGCCGGCGCGCTGGCGACCAGCGCGTTCGTCGTCACGAATACCGCGACCGCGATGGCCGCGCTCACCTGGCTGACCGTCTCCTGGTGGCACAAGCGGCAGCCGAGCATGCTCGGGGCTGCCGCCGGCGCGGTCGCCGGCCTGGTGGCGATCACGCCGGCCTCTGGCTTCGTCAACGTCATGGGCGCCATCGTGATCGGCTTCGGCGCAGGGATCGTGTGCTACCTGGCAATCCAGTTGCGCGAGCGGATCCATGTCGACGACGCCCTCGACGTCTGGGCCGTCCACGGGATCGGCGGCACCTGGGGCGCCATCGCGACCGGACTGTTCGCGACCGTCGCCATCAACTCGGGCGCGGCGAACGGCCTCTTTTACGGCAACCCGAAGCAGGTGCTCGTTCAGCTCCTGGCCGTGGGCGCCTCCTGGGTCTGGGCGATTGTCGGCACCTTCGTGATCCTGAAAGTCATCAACATCTTCGTTCCGCTCCGCGTCGAAGAGGACGAGGAAGTCCTCGGTCTCGATCTCTCGCAGCACGGTGAACCGGCGTACGCCTTACAAGAATCGTTAGCAGGGAGGAATTAACGATGGACCCCACGACGATTATGGCCATCATCAGTAGCGTCGTCGTCTTCGGTGCCTGGCTCGTGCTTCCGCACAGCAGCGTCGCACCCATGGCCAGGCGTGTGGAATTGCCCGAGATGTCCGAGCCAACCGCCGTTCGCGCGACCGCCTAGCGCGTCTTGACGACGGACAGCTTCGTGGCGGTCTCATAGCTGAGCGTCAGCAGGCGAGCCGCCCGAAGCTGCATCGTCCGGCCGACCTCGTCGACGGCCACCACCTTGATCCGCCTTCCGGGGTGCAGGCCTCGCTCGTGAAGGTATTGCAGCAGCGGGGGTGCCTCGCGCTGCGCCACCTCTGAAATCCGCGACACCGTTGCCACCTCACCTGGCTTGAGCGTCGAGAGGCGCCGCTCGTCGGCGCGCATCGCCGAGTGGCCCGGGATCGGGTTGCCGTGGGGGCAGGTCGTGGGCCGGCCGAGCGCCTCGTAGAGCTTTTTCTCCACGACCTCGGAGATGGCGTGCTCCAGACGCTCCGCCTCGAGGTCGGCGGTCACCCAATCGAGCCCGAGCTGGTCGTTGAGCCAGCGCTCCATGATCCGGTGCCGGCGCACGATGGCTTCCGCCGCCTTGAGTCCGCGTCGCGTCAGCTGGATCTCCTTGGCGGCAGTCAGCCGGACCATGCCGTCGCGGACCATCCGGCGGAGCGCGATCGTCACCGTCGGCCGGCTGACGGAGAGCCAATCCGCCAGGCGCGCGCTCCGGACGACCTCGCCCTCGGCACGGATGTAGTAGATCGCTTCCAGGTAATGGGAGACGACCTCCGACGGCGATCGCATGTTAGCGTTAGCTAACTGTGAGCTTGGCACCTACTAACTCTACGAAATGAGCCACGGGACCGTCGTGCTCCTCGGACTGGTCGCGGGCATGACCATCTTCATCGGATTGCCGGTCGGGCGGCTTCGCGGCATCTCCCGGGCTACCCAGGGATTCTTGAACGCGGTCGCCACCGGCGTGCTCATCTTCCTGCTCTGGGACATCCTCAGTCATGCGTCTGCGCCGGTGGAGGCCGCCTTGCGGGCGGGTGACCGGAGCTTCATCGTCCTGGTCCTGATCTTTGCCGCCGGGTTGGCGATTGGGCTGCTCGCCCTCATCTATACGAATGCCCGGCTGTTCGGCCGGGTCAAGAACGCGCCGGCCGCCACGCCGCGGACGCTCGCCCTGATGATCGCGACCGGGCTTGGCCTGCACAACCTGTCGGAGGGGCTGGCCATCGGCCAGTCCGCCGCAACGGGCGCGGTCGCCTTTGCCCTGGTACTGGTCTTCGGATTCGCGCTGCACAACATCACCGAAGGGTTCGGGATCGCGGCCCCCCTGACGGCCGACGCGACCAGACCCTCCTGGGGATTTTTGGGCGCCGCCGGGTTGATCGGTGGCGGCCCGACCTTCCTCGGCACCATGATCGGCTACGTCGTTACCTCACGGGCCGTCTATGTGCTCTTTCTGGCCCTGGCCGCGGGCGCGCTGCTCTACGTCATCAACGAGATGTTCCATGTCGGTCGCCGCTTCAATGCCCCCGCCTTGATGGCCTGGGGACTGCTGTTCGGCTTCCTGCTCGCCTATGGCACCGACCTCTTCCTGATGTCGGCCAGTGGCTGAGCGCCGCCGATAGACTAGTGCCCGTGACGGTCGTCTTCGAAGACGTGACGCTCCTCGACTGCACCGGGCGCGACCCGCAGCCCGGGACCCGGCTTGTTGTCGAAAACGGTCGCATCGACCGGATCCAGTCGACCAGTGCGACCGGTCGACCACGGGATGCGCAGGTCGTCGACTGCCAGGGCCGGGTCATGATGCCCGGGCTGCTCGATGCGCACGTGCACCTCGCCATCACCGACCTCGATCCGCTGGCCGAGGCGGCCCTGCCGCCGGCCGTAATCGCCCTGCGCATCGCCCGCGAGATCGAGGCGACCCTCGATGCGGGATTCACCACCGTCCGCGACGCCGGCGGTCTCGATTGGGGATTCAAGGAGGCCGTCCGTCTCGGGTTGATTCGCGGTCCGCGGATCTTCATCTCCGGCGCCTTCATTTCACAGACGGGCGGCCATGGGGACCACCGCGCCCGCACCTCGCGAATCACCTTCCCGACGGTCCCCGGCCTGACCTCGGAGAGCATCATCGCGGACGGCCCCGCCGAGGTCCGGCGCGCGGCCCGCGAGGTCTTACGGCGTGGCGCGGACCAGGTCAAGGTGATGGCGAGTGGCGGCGCCGCCTCGCCGTCGGATGAGCTCGATCACGTCCAGTATTCGGTCGAGGAGCTGTCGGCGGCCGTCGATGCCGCGGAAGGCGTGGGCACCTACGTCCTGGCGCACGCCTACGGACCACGCGCGATCCAGAACTGTCTCGAAGCGGGCGTCCGGTCGATCGAGCATGCGAACTTTCTCGACGAAGAGACGGCCGATCGGATGCTGGCCGCCGACGAGGCGTTCCTCGTGCCGACGATCATCACCTATGAGCTGCTCTCCGCTCGCGAGGCCGACCAGGGCTGGACGCCGGACATGGTCCGGAAGATCCGCCAGGGCCTGACCGGCGCCTACGATGCGCTCGGCCTCGCCTTCGAGAAAGGCCTGCGGATCGCTTCCGGCTCAGACGTCCTGGCGGACATGCAGGGAGAGAAGGGCCGGGAGATCGCCTGCCAGGCTCGGGTGATGGGCGCCATGGCCGCGATCATCGCCGCCACCAGGACGAACGCGCAGCTGATGCGCATCGAACAGGAGGTGGGAACGCTCGAGCCAGGGAAGCGGGCCGACCTGATCGTCCTCGACGGCGATCCGCTGGCCGACCCCGGCATCATCGCGGACCCGGGCCGAATCCGCATGGTTGTCCAGGGTGGGGAGATCGTCAAAGATCTGGAAAGCGGGCGCATCATGGCCGGCAGCCGGACCTGATGCCGCAGCCGCTCCCGATCCTGATCGACCGTCTGACAAAGAGCTACGGGAAGCAGCGCGGCATCCAGAACATCGACCTGACGGTCGAGCGAGGCGAAGTCTTCGGCTTTCTCGGCCCGAATGGGGCCGGCAAAACGACCACGATCCGCGTGTTGATCGGGCTCCTTAAACCGACCAGCGGTGCCGCGAAGATCTTCGGCCGCGACTGCTGGGCCCGGCCCGGACGCGTGCACCGCGACGTCGCCTTCATCCCGGGCGACCTGCGCCTGTACGAGCAGCTCAGCGGGAGGGAGTTGCTTGCCTTCATGGCGCGCCTGCACGGCGGCGTCAAGCGGGGACGGATCGAGGGATTGGCCGAGCGGCTGGAGCTCGATCTCGGACATCAGATCCGGCACCTGTCCAAGGGCAACCGACAGAAGGTCGGCCTGGTCCAGGCGCTGATGCACGAAGCCCCGCTCTTGATTCTCGACGAGCCAAGCTCGGGACTGGATCCGCTGATGGAGATGGTCTTTCTGCAGTTGCTGCGCGAGGAACGGGCTGCCGGCCGCACCGTGTTCCTCTCCTCGCACAACCTGAGCGAGGTCGAGCGGGTTTGCGATCGTGTCGCCATCATCCGCGACGGGAAACTGGTGATGGTCGAGCAGGTCGAGGCGCTCAAAGCCAACCGGGTCCGGGAGATGACCATCACGTTTCGCCAGCCGATCGATCCGCGCACCTTCGAGTCGGACGGCCTCGTGATGCTGGAGCGCAGCGATCGGCGGATCCGGATCTCGGTCCGCGGCGACCTCAACCCGCTGATCCGGACCCTGGCTCGTTACGACGTCCAGGACCTGGCCATCCGGGAGCCGAGCCTGGAAGATATCTTCCTTCACTACTATCAGGACCGGCCGGCGGAACGGGCGAGCGCGTGAGCCTGACCCTGACCACAAAGGTCCTCAAGCTCCAAACGCAGACCATCCTCTCGTATGCGCTGGGCGCCGCGTTCTACAGCTTCCTGATCGTGATCCTGTTTCAACGCTTCGTGGTGCAGCACCGGGGATTCATCACCCAGTACCTGACGGTTGTCCCGAAAGCGCTCCTCCGCGCCTTCAATATCGGGGGCAGCGACCTCACCAGTTTCGGCGGGTTCGTCGGCGCGGAGTACCTCAGCTTCATCTGGGTGGTGATCATCGCCGCCTTTACGATCGCGTTCACCAGCGGCGCCGTCGCCAAAGAGCTGGAGCAGGGGACGCTCGAGTTGATCCTCGCCTACCCGTTGGGACGCATCCAGTTCCTCCTCAGCAAGGTCGTCGCGCTGCTGCTGGCCAGTGGCGTGATCGTGCTCGGCACCGTCGCCGGGATCTGGCTCGGCGCCCTCAGCCAGCATCTCGCCGTCTCGTCCGCCTCGTACCTGGCCGTCGGGGCGCTGGGCCTCGCGTTCTCGCTGGCGATCGCCGGCTACGGCTTCCTGTTCTCGACCCTGGCCTCGGAGCGGGCAAAGGCGGCCGGGGCCGCCGCGGCGCTCACGCTGGTGTTCTATGTCGTGAACTTCGCCGCCCAGAGCTGGGAGGCCCTGCACGGGCTGGCCCGGTTCAGCCTCTTCAACTATTACGCGCCCCAGGACGCGCTCAACTTGGGCCACGTCAACGGGGTGGCGATCGCCACCCTGCTGGCGGTGGCCGTCGCCGGCACTGCCGGGGCAGCCGCCGTGTTCCGGCTGCGAGATCTCAGCCCATGAAGTCGCGGGGCTCCCCGTCCGAATTCCTGGCCAACCTGCGCCAGCCGCTGCCACTCGCAGCCAAACTGCGCGACTTCGTCAGGAACCGGCGGCGGGCCCTGGTCAGGGGCGGCTGCTGCGGCCACCCGGGCGCACCGGGCTGTTGACAGCGGCCAAAAGGCCCGGGTCCGGGCCCTTGACACCCCGATCCGTTTTGTCATAATATAACACTGACGCTATCACGTAGAACGATAGCGCCATATATACCAATAGGAGGTCTCATGGTTAGCTTGATCTGGACAATCGTCGTCGTTCTCTTCGTCCTGTGGTTGCTCGGATTCGCGCTGCACCTCGGCGGCAGCCTGATCTTCTTGCTGCTCGTTCTGGCCGTGATCGGCGTGATCTACAACCTGCTCGTCGGCCGGCGCTCGGTCTAACTCGGCGCATTTTCGCCAGGGGCGCGCCCGGTGGCGCGCCCTTTTTTCATCTCCGGGGACCTGCGATAATTCAGCCACGATGGGCGAAACGGTGGGGGGAGCCCTCCGGCGCGGCTCGGATCGGATCATCGCCGGCGTGTGCTCCGGACTCGGTGATTACTTCCACCTCGATTACACGCTGGTTCGCGTCGTCTTCGCCATCCTGACGGTTGCGTCAGCCGGGGCGGCCATCGTCCTCTACTTCATCCTCTGGTTCCTGATGGAGCCGTCCGGCGTCACCACCACGGCGCCCCGAACGATCGGGGATCGGTTTCGCCAGATGAATGATGAGGTGCGCCGCGAATTCCGCGGTGGCATCTTCGGTGCTCATGCGGCGTCGACCACGCCCGGGACTCCGCCCGAGGCGACACCGCCTGGCACGCCGGCCCCACCCCCCACGCCGGGCTCACATTGGGGCGGGGGACACGGTGGTGGGCGCCCGAGTGGGCTCTGGTTCGGCATCATCCTGATCGGCCTCGGAGCCTATTTTCTGCTGGCCAACCTCGGCTACCTCAATGCCTTCCGATGGGACATCTTCTGGCCGGTGGTCCTGATCGCCATCGGGCTCCTCGTCCTCTTCCGCCGAGCGCGCTGACATGACCCGGCGTACCCGGGACCTCGTTTTTCCCCTCCTGCTGATTGCCATCGGCGTGGTCGTGCTCCTCGCCAACACCGGGGTTCTCTCGGCCGGCACCCTGCAGCGCCTTGGTGACCTGTGGCCCCTGATCCTGGTTTTCCTCGGGATCCAGCTGGTCCTCAATCACACGCTTCCGCGCCCGCAGGCACGCCTGGCCGGTCTGGCGGTCGCGGCGGTCCTGGTCGCGGCGGCACTCACGCTTGCCATCCTCGCGCCGGCCGCCGCCGGCGGCACCCAGCACCTGGAGTCGTCCGAGCCGCTCTCGGGGATGACGTCCGCAACCCTCGACCTCAGCTACGGCGGCGCCACCGTCGACGTTGAGTCCGCCGCGCTCGACGGTCAGCTCTTCAAGGCGCAGGTCGACTACCCAGGCGGGGAGCAGGCGCCGGACGTCACGGTCGACCGGGGGGCTTCGACGCTGCAGATCAGTGGGGGCGGCCCGTCCACCTTCCACCTCTTCGGCGCGCGCGGCGACCGTCACATCGTGGTGACGCTCACGAACCGCATTCCCTGGAGTGTCCAGGTCAGTGGCGGGGCGAGCGCCATGACGTTACGCCTGTCGAGCCTCTCACTCTCCAAGCTGGAGATCTCCGGTGGGGCGACCCGCCTGGATCTCAGCCTGCCCCGGCCAAAGGGAACCCTGGCGGTGAATGTGAGCGGGGGCGCGACCGACCTCATCGTGCAGGCGCCATCGGTCGAGTGGCAGCTTTCGGTCAGCGGTGGGTTGTCCTCGGTCGATATCAATGGCAGCCGGTCGGGCGCGGTGGGGAGCCTGCAGCACCAGAGCCCGGGATACAACAGCGCCGCCGACCGCCTCAACATCGACGTCAGCGGTGGCATTTCCCACGTCCAGTTCAGAACCGGCTGAGCTGGTGGCCGGCTGGCAGATCGTCCTGGTTCGGCACGGCGAAACCGAGTGGAGTCGCGACGGTCGGCACACCGGCGTGACGGACATCCCCCTGACGGAGGCCGGCCGCAAACAGGCGGCCGCGCTCCGTCCGCAGCTCGACACCCGACGATTCACGCTGGTGCTGACCAGCCCGCTCCAGCGGGCCGAGGAGACCTGCCGCCTGGCGGGCTTTGGCGGGCAGGCGAAGCCAAGGCCGGACCTGAAGGAGTGGGATTACGGGAGCTACGACGGACTGACGTCCGCCCGGATCCGAGCCAAGCGTCCCGACTGGTCGTTATGGCGCGATGGAGGTCCCGGCGGGGAGTCGCCCGCCCAGGTTGGCGATCGGGTCGACCGGGTCCTGGCGGAAGCCCGGTCGGCGGGTGGCGACGTGCTCCTCTTCGCGCACGGGCACGTCCTCCGCGTGCTGGCAGCCCGTTGGCTCGGGCAGCCTCCCGCGGCCGGGCGCTTCTACGCGCTGGGGACCGCGGCCTGGGGCGTCCTCGGCCACGAGCACGACGAGCCCGTGATCGAGCACTGGAACCTGCGCCCCGCTTGAGGAAACCGCTCAGCTTCTGCTAGCGTTGGCGCAGGGGAACCGGTCGGTCGCAGCCGCAAGGAAGGAGGGATCGTCATGGATCTGTCTTTTGGACCACCGCCAGTCCGGACACGGCGATTCGCACGCCTCGTGAGCCTGATCACCTCGGCGGCCAAGGACGCTCGGATCGTCGCCGGACTGCTCGCGGCAGCCGTCGGGGCGCTTCTGCTGCTGACCGCCAGCCTGCGGGTGTCATAGAGCCGGCCTATAGAACCAATCGCTGGAAACGATTGGACTCGATGACTGGTTAGTTGATATCGTCTCTACATGGTTAATTTCGAAGGGCTCTCCACCGATCGAGTCGCCGATGCCGCCGTTTCCGAATCGGGGCTGTGCGCCGCCGAGACCGCCGAGTGCGGCTGCCCCGATCGCTGCGACCGCGACCACGGCAACGACTAGAGAGCCGGTGAGCGAAGAGAACGGCCCGGCCCGCCCTGACCTGACGCCCAACCCCCTCCTTCCGGAGGGGTTCCAGGTGCCCGCCTCGCGCGCCATCCATCCCAGCACCCGGATGCGGCAGTTGCTGGATCGCGAACCCTTTCTCTTCGGACCCGGGGTCTACGACCCGATGGGGGCCCAGCTGGTGATGTACCACCGATTCAAGGCGGTCTACTTCAGTGGCTACTCGTTCGCGATCGGCCACCTTGGGACCACCGACATGGACCTCTATTCCAGCGTCGAGATCGCGGATGCCGCCCGCCGGACCGTCAGCGCGTTGCGCAAGTTCCAGCTGACGATGGCGGTGGGCGACCCGGAGAAAGGCGTCCCGCCCCGACACCTGGACATCCCGCCCGTCATCGTGGACATGGACGGCGGCTACGGCAACATCTTCAATGTGCAGCGCACCACTGAGCTCTACGTGACCGGCGGGGTGGCGGCGGCGCACATCGAGGACCAGGTGCTCCCCAAACGCTGCGGCCATATCGGCGGCAAAGCGCTGATTGCGGTCAACGAGATGATCGGGAAGCTGCGGATGGCACGCAATGTCGCCGACGACCTCGGCAACAAGGACTTCGTCCTGATCGCCCGGACCGACGGGCTGAGCGCGGTCGACGCCCCGGAGTCCTTGCGCCACATGGAGCTCGCGGTCGAACGCGGGCTGCGCTACCTCGACAGCGGATACCCGGACCTGCTCTGGTGCGAGTTCCCGACCTCCGAACGCGGACCGGTCGAGCACTTTACCGAGCAGATCCGCAAGCGCTTCCCGGAGGCGCGCTTCGCCTTCAACTGGTCATCGTCCTTCAAATGGTTCAAGGACCCTGACCCGATCAGCTTTGTGGAGTTGGGGGAGATGGGCGTGAAATTCATCTTCATCACGCTCGGCGCGCAGCATGCGGAAGGCCATGGCCTCAGTGTCCTGCTCCAGGCGATGTCCAGCGAGCAGCAGGACGGCTACATCGCCCTGCAACGCAAGGAGTTCGCGGCGGGCGAGGACTTTCCGACCAGGAGTCACCACTTCTTCTCCGGCGTTCCATATCACCACCTGGTCGGGAAGGCCTACGATGCCGCACGGCTCGGCCGCGAATTCGTGGAGGCGCTGCCGGAAGACCGCGTGGTTTAGCGTCTAGGTCGGTCGCAGGTCGGCGTCTTTTAGCAGGGCCAGGAAGGCGGCCACCGGGCCGGAGGGACGGCCCTGATCGCGGCGGCGGATGGCCACGATCTGCTGCGCGACATGCGGGGCGTCGGTGACCGTGACCAGGCTGAGTGTCTTGGCGGCGATCTCGCCGGAGACGGCGGTGCGCGGCAGGAGGGCGACGCCCAGGCGGCGCTCGACCATCTTCTTAGCCGCCTCGATGTTGTCGAGCTCCATCACCTCCCGCGGGGTGACGCCGAGGCTGAGGAAGAACGTCTGGGTGAGCTCGTAGTAGCTCGAGGTGCGGTCGAAGAGGATCAGCCGCTCGGACGAAAGATCGGCGATCCCGACGCGGTTGCGGTCGGCAAACGCATGGCCGGGCGGCACCACGAGGACCAGTTCCTCATCGTAAAGCGGGATGGATTCGATGTCCCGGTGCCGAAGCGCGCGGACCATGGCGAGCTGAACCTCCTCGCGGAGCAGCATCTGGAGGACATCTTCTGAGTGGCCGGTGCGGACGGCCACCTCGACCCGTGGATAGGTCGCGGCAAACCGCTGCAGGAGCGCCGGAAGCACGTAGGTGCTGACCGCCGGCGCCGCGCCGAGGACAAGCCGGCCGGCAGAAACCGATCGGGCGTCGGCGAGCGCCTGGCGGCCGTCGCGGACGGCCCGGATCGCGCGCTCGGCATAGGGCAGGAAGGCGCGTCCGGCATCGGTCAACCGCATCCCCCGCCGGGTGCGCGCAAAGAGCGGCTCGCCGAGTTCCTTCTCGAGCGCGTGCAGCCGCGCGGTCAGGGTGGGCTGGGTGAGGAACATGGCTTCCGCCGCCCGGCTGACGTTGCCACGCCGAGCGACCTCCAGGAACCCCTCCACCTGCGCCAG
>CAWCIV010000004.1:0-1505485 GCA_963795805.1 uncultured Chloroflexia bacterium
CAGCACAGGCTAGCTATAGATGATTTTTATCGGCGCGTCAACGGAACACGCGGACTTGCTCTCCTTTCTATTTCGCGGCTGGCCGTCGGCTAGCCTCGGAAGGCCGCCCCGTGGCCCATCAACTGTTTGGCGGCCAGCCCGGCGATGCCGGTCAGTGCGGGCGATGGGGTCGCTCAAGAGGCCGCCCGGACCGAGCAGACCTGCTGGAGGACGCGCCTGCTGCATCGACGGCGGAGCATTCTGCAGGAACTGCGTCACGTGGCCCAGCATCTGGCCATGTCCCGGGAACTGAAAGGGCTGGTCGCTACTGACCAGCCCTTTCGCGGTTACTGCTCGGTTACAGCGTGGCCTGCGGACGGACCTCGATCCGCTGGCCGACGGATGGGCGCTCCATCCGGGTGATCATGTCGTCGATGGCGCGGCTGATCCGCTGGCCTTCCGGCGTTTCCGGAAGCGCCTCACGCGCCTCGCGCAACTTGACGCTGACAACGGTGCGCCATTCCGGGCCCGACGCTGCGGTCATCGAGGATGTGGCTGGTCGCGCCTGCGGGGTCGTCGTCGAGGCGACGGGGACCCGAAGGCTGCCGCCGCCCGACCCGCCCATTCCGCGTCCACCGTCATTCGATCCGTCAGAGGAACGGGCGAGCTGCTGGGCCGCCTGCTGGGTCTGCTGGTAGGAGGATTCCCAGATCTCAGCGGCGGTGTCGCGACCGCCGAGCCCAAACGCGAGGCCGCCCGCCAAAGCGAGCGCGCCGACGATGCCGGCAAAGAGGATCGTGACGATGATCGTCGCGACTCCGATCTGGCTCAGGGCCGTCACGACAGCCAGTCCAATGATCCCGTATTCGGCGATGGTGCCGAACAGGTTCGCGTTCGAGAACTTGGCCTGCGCCAGGCTGCCGCGGAGTAGCCGCCCAATGAACTGGGCAGCCAAAACCCCGACCAGGACGATGATCAGCGCCACGACCAGGTTCGGAATGAAGAGCACGATGCTGTTGACCAGGGTGGTCACCTCGGTGAGATGGAGCGCCTGCGCCGCGACCTCGATGAAGATCAGGCGCACGAACCACTTGACGAGCTCGGCGATCACGTGCGACGCCCGCATGGTGCCGGCGCCACTCCGACTGATGACACTCGTGATGCCGGTCCGCTCCGCGGCGTGCTCGAAACCGACCTTGTTAAGGACGGTCTCGACGACCCGGGCCAGGATGCCGGACAGCACCCAGCCGATGATCAGGATGATCACCGCGCCAATGAGCGCGGGGATGAACGAGAGGAGCGCGATCAGCGCGCCCGTAATCGACACGAGCAGGGCGTCTCCCCAGTTGGTAACGCTCGGAATGACGGTATCGAGTTGCATAGGAAATTCCTCCTCCTAATTAATGCGGGCGGCCGGATTCGATCGGGGTACCTGACTTGACGGTCGACACGGTGCTTGGTGGGCGCGGTGGAGAGGGAGCCTCGGTCATGCCGCGGTACGAGTTGCGCCAGACCCGAGAGGCCACGTCGCGCCCGCCGAGGCCAAAGGCAAGGCCAGCGGCCAGCGCCAGGGCAGCGATGACGGCGGCAAAGAGGATGTCGACGAAGACCGCGCCAATCCCGAGCTGATTCAAGGCGACCACCGCGGCCAGCGCGATGATCCCGTACTCGACGAGCGAGCCCAGGAAACCGGCGTTGCGCCCAGCGGTCCCACGAACCAGGCGCCCGACGAACTGCGCGGCCAGGGCCGCGATGAAGACGATCAGCAACGCCACGACCAGGTTCGGGATCCAGAGGATGACCCGATGCAGCAGAGTTGAGACCGCGGCAAGACCGAGCGCCTCCGCCGCCAGCTCGACGAAGATCAGGAAGACAAACCACATCACGATCTCACCAATCAACCAGGAGGGGCGGGTCCCGGTGCGGCGCGTCGTCGCCGCCGGTCGGCCCAGAAGGCCGAACATCCCGGTACGTTCGGCCGCGGCGCCGAACCCGAGCCGGTCCAGGAGGCCAACCACGAGACGGGCGGCCAGCCTGGCGAGCCACCACCCGATGGCCAGCAGGATCAAGGCCCCGATCAACTTCGGGATGAAGCTGAAGAGCGCGAGCAGCATGGCCGCCAGCGGCGCAAAGAGCACGAGTGGGGAAAGGCCACCGCCCGCCGACCCGGCGGCTACGATGCCGATCTGTTGCCACTGGTGGGACTCGTTGGGCCCGCCCGCGAGGTCGCCCTTGTCCAATCCGCCGGACGTGAGGATCTTGCCCGTGTCGCTGATGTCGTTGGTCTTGCCGGCGACCTTTATGTGGATCACGGCGACCTGGCTCGTGCCCTGCGCCGCGGCACCGGCGTTGGTCCCGTTGCCGGCGGTTTGCGCGCCGTTGGGCTCCGAACTGTCGAAGTTCGGCTCCGCCGGACTGCCCGTGCCCTGCTTGGTCTGCGTCAGAATCAAGCTGCCGTTCGCCGGCACCCTGAGGCCGGTGCCCCAGAGGTCGTAGTGCTTCGAGCCGACGTCCACCAGCACCTGGTCGACTGTCACCTCGTCCCCGGTCGGGTTCTCGATACGGATCGCCCCAGCGTCATACTGACTGCCCGTGCCGTAGAAGTTGATATTGTTTCCACCCTTCCACGGGCTGGGGAAGACCGGGGAGCTGGCCGCGCCGTTGGTGCGCGGGGCGTTGTCGGCGTAGCCGGCAGAGATCCGCAGGTTCGTAGCGGTGACGCCGTGCCACACCCGGCCAGGAGCAGGACAGTGAGCACGGCCGCGAGTGGGACAAGCGCTTTTCTAAACATGATTACGGCCCTCCAAGAAATAGTGATAGCGGAAGTATCAATATCACAAGGGCGGCCGGAAGGACCAGTTCGTATTCGTCGAGCGCCCCGCGGCCGGGATGACGGCTGTCATACAGAACTCCTGAGCAGCGCGACGACACAACCACTCGTGCCGAAGCCGCCAGGCTCGCCGAGGAGAACGGCTGGCTATAGTCAGGCTGTCCAGTTCAGGAGGATGAAGGCATGATCGTCGTGACCACGGAAGAGGTCGCCGGCTATCGCGTTGTCGAGGTCAAAGGACAGGTCTTCGGCCTGGTGGTCCGGAGCCGCGGTCTCGGCGGCGACATCATGGCCGGGCTTCGGTCGCTAGGGGGCGGCGAGATCACCGAGTACACGGAATTGCTCGAGGATGCGCGGCGCCACGCCGTCGATCGCCTGGTCAAGAACGCCACGGCGATGGGCGCCAACGCCGTGATCCGGATGCAGTACGACTCGTCGGAGATCGGCAAGGTGATGTCCGAGATCGTCGCCTATGGGACCGCTGCGGTCATCGAGCCGATTCGCCCCGAGCCCGCCAAGGGGTAAGCGATGTTACGGCGGGTGACCCTCGCCTACGGCGTGGTGGCCGTCGTCATCGGCATCATCCTGATCGCCCTCGGGGCCGGCTTCGGAGTGGTCCTCTACTTTGTTGTCAACGGGGCGGTGGTCCTCGGCGCGATCCTGTTCGAACGCGGTCGCTACCGCCCGCCGGTCAGCCCGGGGGGCGACTGGCAGGACACCGAGGAGCGCTTCACCGATCCAACGACCGGCCAATTGATGAAGGTCCGGTACAATCCTCAGACTGGCGCGCGGGACTATGTTCCGCTGCCACCCACGGAGGGTGGCCACCAGCTTCCCTGAACCATGCGCTCAGCTGCACTCTTCCTCGTTACCATCGTGCTGCTCGCCGCCGGCGCGGCGACGGTCGTGGCCGCGCCACGGTACGAGCCGGTTTCCGTCCGGCCCTCCGCCTCGCCGCTCTTTGTGATCGAGCAGCCCCCACCAACTCCGAGCCCGAGCCCAACCCCTACAGCGACGCCAGCCCCGACGGCACCGCCGGCGGCCACCAACCCGCCAGGCTTGGTCACCTTCCCGATGCCGGTTTACAAACAGGTGATGAACCTTGATTGCGAGACTGCCGCCCTGCAGATGGGCCTCGCTGCCATGGGCCATACCTATACGCAGCAGGCGCTGTTTGCCGGCCAGAATCCGGATTTGCGGAAGCCGGTCCTCGTCCCCGGCACGAAGAAGGTCGTCCAGTGGGGTGACCCGTACACGAATTTCGTCGGCGACGTGAATGGCAGCGACCTCGGACCCACCGGATACGGCGTCTATTACCCGCTCATCCTGGCGATTGCGCGATCACACGGGGCGCCCTCGTCGACCGGAGGAGAGACCCTCACCGCGGCCCAGGTCTATGCCGCGGTCGCGAGCGGACATCCGGTGCTCGTCTGGGTCGAGACGGGCTGGGAGAACGCTCGCGCGGCCGGCTATACCGGCGTATGGACCGCCTGGGATGGCCGATCGATCAAGTACTCGCTGATCGAACACGTGGTCACGCTCAGCGGCGTGTCAGCCACGCAGGTCCGGGTCAACGACCCCTGGAAGAGTGGAAGCCAGTACTGGTACGGCAAGGCTGCCTTCGAGGCCTCCTGGGCCGACTTCAACAACATGGCCGTCATCCTGCAGTAAGGGATCGATGACCGCCGTTCCCTGGACTGCGGCCTGCGTCCGCACCGGCAGGGAGACCAGCTTGATGAAGCCGACGGCTGCCTGGTGGTCGAACTGGTCACCTGCGGAGTACGTGGCAAGCCGCGGCCGGTAGAGCGAGTAGTCGGACGACCGACCCACGACCTGCGCACTGCCTTTATGGAGCTTGACGGCGACGGTGCCGGTCACGGCGGACTGCGTGCTCCTGACGTAGGTATCCAGGTCACGCCGGTGGCTGGTGAACCACTTGCCCTGGTAGACGAGGCGCGCGTACTCCTGGGCGACACCGGCCTTGAAGCGTGCCGACTCGGCATCAAGGACCAGCTCCTCGAGCGCGCGATGGGCATGATGAAGCATCACGGCAGCCGGGGCCTCATAGACCTCGCGTGATTTGATCCCGACGAAGCGGTCCTCGATCATGTCGATCCGGCCGACCCCATGGCGGCCGCCGATCTCGTTCAGCTCGCCGATCAGCCGCACCGGGTCCAGGCGACGCCCGTCCAGCTGCACCGGGATGCCGGCTTCGAAGGCGAGCTCGATCCGCTGCGCCCGAACGGGGGCTTCATCCACCGACGCGGTCCACAGGAACGCGTCCTCCGGAGGCGCCAGGCCCGCGTCCTCGAGGACCCCGGCCTCGATCGAGCGTCCCCACAGGTTCTCATCGATGCTGTAGGGCGACTCTTCCTTGACCGCGATCGGCAGGTTGTGCGTCCGGGAGTAGGCGATCTCTTCTTCGCGAGTCATCGTCATGCCGTCACGAAGTGGGGCGAGCACCTTCAAATGCGGGGCGAGCGCGCCGGTCGCGATCTCGAAGCGCACCTGGTCGTTGCCCTTGCCGGTCGATCCATGGGCGATCCATCCGGCGCCCTGACGGGCAGCCACCTCGACCATCAGCTGCGCGATCAGGGGCCGGCCCAGGGCGGTGGCCAGCGGATATTGGCCCTGGTAAAGGGCACCCGCCTGGAGCGCCGGCCAGCAAAACCGCTCGACAAAGGCACGCCGCGCGTCGACGACATAGGCGGCAACCGCGCCCGCGGCCAGCGCACGCTCGCGGATCGCCGCAAGGTCCGGCTGGCTCCCGAGGTCGGCCGTCAGCGCGATCACCTCGAAGCCACGCGTTTGGGTCAGCCAGTGCACCGCAACCGTCGTATCCAGCCCGCCCGAATAGGCGAGCACAATCCGCTCGGCCACCTCAGTCCTCCGCCTGCACGAAGGCGCCCAGCCGGGCGAGGCGTTGCGCCAGCCCGCCGTAGGCGCGCGGCTGCAGCGAGAGCGCCGCGAAAATGGTGTCATCGCCGGCGATGGTGCCGAGCACCTCCGGCCAGGCGGCGGCGTCGATCGCTGAGGCGAGCGAGTTCGCGGAGCCCGGGGTCGTGGTCAGAATCGCCATCCCCTGCCCGCGGCGTACGGTCAACGGCAGGTCGCGGAGCAAGCGGCGCAAATGGTCCTCGCGCCCGGCCGGCGAGGCCGCCCCGAGGCCTTCGTCCGGCTTCACGTAGTGCGTCTCAGCGCCCCCGAGCCGAACCAGACCGAGCTCGGCAATATCGCGCGAGACGGTTGCCTGCGTCGTCTGGATGCCGACCCGCGCCAGCCGCTCAACCAGATCCTCCTGGGTGGCGATATGGTGCCGGCTGATCAGCGAGAGGATCGCCTCGTGCCGCTTACGCTTGGACATGCGCCAGCGCCTCCCGGACGCGCGCCGGCGCGGTGCCTCCGCTGACGCTTCGCGAGGCAAGCGCCCCCTCCAGCGTCAGATGCGGCAGGACCTCGGCGTCGAATAGCGGCGAGGCAGTTTGCAGCTCGGTCAGCGTGAGCGCTTCCAGGCCTTTGTGCGCCGCCAATGCGGACGCCACCAGACCGCCCACGACCCGGTGGGCCTCGCGAAATGGCAGGCCCTTGCGTGACAGATAGTCGGCCAGCTCGGTCGCCAGCGTGTAGCCGCCGATGGCAGCCTCGCGCATCACCGCCGCGTCGAAGCGAAGGCCCCGGACGAGCTGGGCCGTGACGCGCAGGCAGTTGAGGGTGGTGTCGACGCCATCGAAGAGCGCCTCCTTGTCCTCCTGCAGGTCGCGGTTGTAGGCGAGCGGGAGCCCCTTGAGCATCATCAGCATGGCCACGAGGTCACCGGTGACGCGGCCATGCTTGGCGCGCACCAGCTCGGCGGCGCAGGGATTCTTCTTGTTCGGCATCATCGAGCTGCCGCTGGCGAGCCCGTCCGGGAGCGAGGCAAAGGAAAACTCGGCGCTGGTCCAGAGCACGATCTCAGCGCAGAGCCGGGACAGATGCGCCATCACCAGGCTGCACGCCGCCAGGAGCTCCACGACGAAGTCGCGGTCGGCGACCGCATCGATCGAGTTCGCGCTCGCCTCGCGAAACCCCAGCTCCGTGGCCAGCGCGGCGCGGTCGAGCGGGAAGCCGCTGCCCGCCAGCGCGCCCGCGCCCAGCGGTGACACATCGGTCCGCCCACCGGCGTCGGCCAGGCGGCCCAGATCGCGGCCGAGCATTTCGACGTACGCGAGCAGGTGATGCGAGAGCAGCACCGGCTGCGCCCGCTGGGTGTGGGTGTAGCCGGGCATGACGGTATCGATTTGCTCGCCCGCCCGATCGATGAGGGCGGCCCGGAGTGCCCTGACCGCATCCTGGAGCTCGGCCGACGCGGACCTCGCATAGAGCCGGAGATCGGTCGCCACCTGGTCGTTGCGGCTTCGGCCGGTGTGGAGCTTGCCGCCCAGCGAACCCAACTTCCGCGTCAGCTTGGCCTCGACCGCCATGTGAATGTCTTCCGCCCCGTCGACGGGTGCCTCTTCGTTCCCGATTTCCTTCAGCGCCTGATCGATGCGTGCCTGCTCATCCGTGGTCAGAACCCCCGCGCCAACCAGCGCCTTCGCGTAGGCACGGCTGCCCGCAATGTCCTCCTGCAGCAGCCGCCGGTCAACCGCCAGCGAACTCGTGAAGCGGTCGATCAGGGGGTCCGGTTCGTCGCCGAACCGTCCCCCCCATGGCTGATGGCTCAGTTCTTTCCCTTGCTCTTCCGCTTCGCCAGGATCTCCCACGGCAAGCCGGCAATCTGGGCCGCCGGCCCGCACAACTGCTGATTGAAGGAGCGGCTCTGCAGGCCCCGGATCTCGGGGAAGAACAGCGACTGGTCGCTCTGGCGCGACGTGATGTCGATCGATCCATGGAAGAGGGTCGCCGTCACGGTCCCGCTGACCTGCGTCTGGGTGGTCGCGACGAAGGCATCGAGGGCGTCCTTCAGCGGGCTGTACCAGGACCCGTGGTAGACGAGGTAGGCCCACTTCTGGTCGACGCCCGCCTTGTAATCCAGCTCTTCCTTGGTCAGGCAGAACTGCTCCAGGTCATGGTGCAGCTTGAGGATCACGGCCGCCCCCGGGGCCTCGTAGAGCTCGCGCGACTTGAGACCCATGATCCCGTCTTCAAAGATGTCGATCTTGCCGATGCCGTGGCTCCCGGCCACCGCATTGAGCGTCGACACGATCTCGGGCAGGGACTTCGGCACCCCATCGAGGGCGACCGGGACCCCCTGCTCGAAGGTGATGGAAACCTGCGTGGGCGTTGTGGCGACATTGGCCGGCGACTTCCACCAGAGCCAGGCATTCTCCGGGATCGGCTGGTTGAGGCCGATCGCGCCCGAGGCGAGGCTGCGGCACCACATCGTCTTGTCGTCGCCGCCCTGCATCACCTCGGTGATGGGAATCTCGAGCTCCTTGGAGAGCTCTTCCTCCTCGCCGCGGGTCAGGTCGAAGTCGCGCACGGGCACGATGACGCTGAGCGCCGGCGCGAAGAGCTTGAACACGTTGTGCATGCGGTACTGGTCGTTACCCTTGCCGCTGCTGCCCTCCATGATGGCGTCGCAGCCGAGCTCGAGGGCCTTGGCGGCGATCTTGGCGGCGATCAACTGGCGGGTCATCGAGGTCGACACCGGGTAGCCCTCGTAGTTCGAGTTGGCCTGGATGGCTTTCGACAACCAGAGCTGGGCAAACTCCTGCTTGGCGTCGATCACGATCGGGGTCAGCCCAAGCACCTTGGCCTTCTGGATCGCGGCGTCCATCTCATCCTGGCCCTGGCCGACGTCGACCGTGATGGGAAACAACTCCTCGACGTGGTACTTCTCTTTCGCGAGGACGGCGCAGAGCGACGAGTCGAGGCCGCCGGAATACGCGAGCGCCACCTTTTTTGCCGTTTTCACCGGGGTCGCGTCGATCTTTTCCAGTAACTTGCTCTTGACTGCCAGCATGAGGAACCTCCTGCGTGTTGAATGATGCCGCTGCATAACTATACCGCGTTCCGTATAATTACGCAATCCACATGATCGGCATCCTCTGTTCCCGCGTTCGCGTCGAGGAGAAGACGCTGTTCGAAGCGCTCCGCCGGCGCAGCATTCCGTTCGAGCGCGTCGACGAGGACCTGGTCCAGTTCCCCATCGGCCGCCGGGATGGATTCCCCGACGTCGTCCTCGACCGGTCGATCCATCATGGCCGGTCGCTGTATGCGATGACCCTGCTGAACGCGATCGGGGTGCCCACCGTCAACCGCGGCCGGGTTGCCCGTATCTGTGGCGACAAGATCCTGACCACGGCGGCCCTGGCCCGGGCCGGGTTACCGGTGCCGAAGACCGTCGTGACCTTCACCCGTGAGGCGGCGCTCACGGCGATCGAACAGATGGGATACCCGGTCGTGCTCAAACCGATGGTCGGGTCGTGGGGCCGGCTGCTCGCCAAGATCAACGACCGAGATGCCGCCGAGGCCGTCCTCGAGCACAAGGAAACGCTCGGCTCCTACCAGCACGGCATCTTCTACATCCAGGAATTCGTCGACAAGCCGCAGCGCGACATCCGGGCGATCGTGGTGGGCGACCGGACGATCGGTGCCATCTACCGAACGTCCGAGCACTGGATCACGAACACAGCGCGGACCGGGAAAGCGTCTCCCTGCGAGGTGACCGACGAGCTCGACAAGCTCTGCCGCAAGGCCGCGGCCGCGGTCGGCGGGGGCTTCCTCTCCGTCGACATCCTCGAGCACGAGCGCGGGCTGCTCGTCAACGAGCTCAACTACACGCCTGAGTTCCACGGCTTCATCGAGGCAACCGGTATCGACGTCGCCAACCACGTCATCGACTACGTCCAACAGGTCGGCGCCAGGACGATCGTCGCTTGACATTCGCGGCAACGACGGCGTATGGTTCGCGGCAACAAGTCAATACGGAAAGGCGCTGATGAGGGCGAGTACGCGAAAGCCAGGCCTACAGAGAACCTCCGGGAGCTGAGAAGGAGGGTCCAGGGCACCGCCGAAAAAGGCCTCGGAGCCGCCGGTCGAACAGAACCCCCTCCCCAACCCTCCCCGCAAGCGGGAGCAAGAGAGTGCGGTCCTCAGTAGGCCGAGCCGGATGGCCCCCGTGATCGGGCCGGAGTCTTCAGGCGCGATTGCTGCGGACTCGAGAAGGCTGGTGTCGCAAGGCATCGGCGAATTCGGGTGGTACCACGAGAGCGAGCCTCTCGTCCCGGTGGACGAAGGCTCTTGTCTTCTCGGAGGTGCCATGACCATCAAGGCGTTCCGGATCATTGACTCGACCCTGCGCGAGGGTGAGCAATTCGCCTCCGCCCATTTCTCCCCCGCGCAGAAGATCGCGATCGCGCAGCAGCTCGACCGCTTCGGGGTCGAGTACCTCGAGCTGACGTCGCCGTGCGCCTCGCCGCAGTCGGACGCCGATCTGCGCACGATCGCGGCGCTGCCGCTCAAGGCGAAGGTTCTGACGCACGTCCGCTGCCATCTCGACGACGCAAGGCAGGCCGCCGCCACCGGCGTCGACGGGATCGACGTGCTGTTCGGCACCTCCTCCGCGATGCGGACGTTTTCACATGGGAAGACCGTCGACCAGATCATCGAGATCGGCACGCAGGTTGTTCGGTATGTGCAGGGGCAGGGTCTCGAGGTGCGCTTCAGCAGTGAGGACTCATTCCGCTCCGAACCCCGGGACCTGCTTCGTGTCTACCAGGCGATCGACCAGCTGCATCCGCAGCGCGTCGGGCTGGCCGATACCGTCGGGATTGCGACCCCGAACCAGGTGTATGAGTTGGTCTCGATGGTCCGCAAGGCGGTTGACTGCGACATCGAGTTTCACGCGCACAACGACACCGGCTGCGCCATCGCCAACGCCTACGCGGCCCTCGAGGCGGGGGCCACCCACATCGATACCACCGCGCTCGGGATCGGCGAGCGCAACGGCATCGTGCCGCTCAGTGGCATGATCGCGCGCCTGCTCAGCGTCCAGCCGGACCTGGTCGCCCAGTACCGGCTCGAGGAACTGCCCGCCCTCGACCAGATGGTCGCCGAGATGGTCGGCATCGCGGTCCCCTTCAACGCCGCGATCACGGGGGAGACGGCCTTCAACCACAAGGCGGGCATGCACACCAACGCCGTGCTCAAGGATCCGTCATCCTACGAGATCTTCGACCCGGCCCGGTTCGGCCGGGAGCGGACCGTCATGGTCGGCCACCGGCTCACCGGCCACAACGCAATCCGGCACCGCGCCACCACGCTGGGTCTTTCGCTCACCGAGCCGGCGGTGCGCGCGCTCACCCAGGAGGTCAAGCGACGGGCAGACACGGGCCCGCTGAGCAATGACGAATTGGACGACTTGCTCCGGGCCTTCGTCCCGGCATAACAAGGAGAAACCATGGGAACCCTGACTGAAGAGATCTTTTCCCGTCGGCTCGATCGCCCGGTCCACGCCGGTGAGATCGTGGTGGCGCCGGTCGACTACGCGATGGCGCACGACGTCACGGGCCCGCTGGCGATCGAGGCCTTCCGCAAGCTCGAGGTTCCACTCTGGGATCCGGAGCGCGTCATCCTCGTCTTCGATCACATCCTGCCGGCGAATACGGTAGCGGCGGCCGGCCTGCACAAGCTTGTCCGCGACTTCGCCGACGAGTATGGCGTCACCCATGTCTTCCAGGAAGGGATCTGCCACCAGTTGATGGTTGAAAAGGGCTTCATCCGCCCCGGCGGCATCGTGGTCGGCGCTGACTCGCACAGCACGACCTACGGCGCGCTCGGGTGCTTCGCCGCCGGATTCGGATCCACCGATATCGCGGTCACGTTCGCCACCGGCAAGACCTGGTTCCGGGTGCCCGAGACGATCCGCATCAATCTCCACGGACGGCTGCCGGCCGGCATCTATCCGAAGGACCTCGCCCTGCAGGTGATCCGCCGGCTGGGTGCCGAGGGCGCGAACTACCTGGCGGTGGAGTGGGGCGGCGACGCCGTCGAGGCGATGCGCATCGACGAACGGCTGACGCTCGCCAACCTGACGGTCGACTTCGGCGGCAAGGCCGGCCTCTGTGAGCCCGACGAACAGACGCGACGCTACCTGCATGATGCCGAGGTCTACGACCTGCATCCCATCAATCCCGTCTACCGAAGCGTCGTCGATGTCGACGCCGAGCGCCTCGAGCCACAGATTGCCTGCCCGCCCTCGATCGACAACGTCCAGGACCTGAGTGCGGTCGAAGGCACGGAACTCGACGAGGTCTTCGTCGGGAGCTGCACGAACGGCCGGATCGAGGACCTCGCCATCGTTGCCGAAGCCTGGCAAGGCAAGCAGCTGCACCCCCGTACGCGCACGATCGTGGTGCCGGCATCGAAGGCCGTTTACATGGAAGCGCTTGCGCGCGGCTACGTCCAGACCTTCATGGAGGCGGGCGCGCTGGTGATGAACGCCGGCTGCGGCCCGTGCCTCGGGCGCCAGCACGGGGTGCTCGGCCCCGGCGAACGCGCCCTCTCGACCAGCAATCGCAATTACTCCGGCCGGATGGGGAGCCCGCAGGCTGAGATCTATCTGGCGAATCCGGCGGTCGCCGCGGCCTCCGCCCTTGCCGGGGCCATCGCGGACCCACGCAAGTCTTTGCCCACGCTGACAGGCTTTGGGAGGTTGGTGAACTGAGATGGGACGAGTTTTCAAGTTTGGTGACGCGATCTCGACCGACGCGATCATCCCCGGGCGCTTCAACGTGACGACGGACGCGGCGGCCCTGGGAAAGGCCTGCTTCATCGAAGCGCGGCCGGACTTCAGCGCGACCGTGCAGGCCGGTGACGTGATCGTCGGCGGCCGGAACTTCGGGTGCGGCAGCTCGCGCGAGCATGCGCCAATGGCGATCAAGGCCGCCGGCGTCCAGGTCGTGATCGCCCGCACCTTCGCCCGGATCTTCTATCGCAACGCGATCAACATCGGGCTCCCGGTGATCACCTGCGACGCCATGTACGACGCGGTCCGGGACGGCGACACCATCGCGGTTGACGTGCGATCGGGTGTGATTCAGGCCGGCGCCACGACCTTCCAGGGCGATACCCCTGGCCCGGTCGCGTTTGCCATCATGGAGGCTGGGACCTTGATCGATCTGATCAAGTCGAAGGGTTGGGCAGGCATCCAGCAGCGTGAGGAGGTACACGTATGACGACCGGATTGACAGCCAAGTGCCCTGAGTGCGAGGGCGATGTCAGCCTCGCGGCGGGCGTTGAGAAGGGCGAGATCGTGCCCTGCCCCGAATGCGGGGCGGAGCTCGAAGTCGTCGCCCAGGACCCGGCGGAGCTGCGGCTCGCGCCGGAAGAAGAGGAGGACTGGGGCGAGTAATCCGCGCATCGGTGTCCTGTGCTCGCGCATCCGGGCCGAGGAGAAGCTCCTCTTCGAGGCCTTCACTGGACGCGGGCTCGCCTTCGATCGAATTGATGACCGCGAGCTGATCTTCGACCTGGGCCGGCCGAACCTCGAGTACGACGTCGTCCTCGAGCGCTGCCTGCATCACTCGCGGGCGCTCTACGCCTTGCGCATCCTGAACCAGTGGGGCGTCAAGACGGTCAATACCTACGAGGTGGCGATGACCTGCGGCGACAAGATCAACACCACGACGGCCCTGATTGCCGCCGGGATCCCAAGCCCCCGGACGATGATCGCGTTCACGCCCGAGTCGGCGATCGAAGCGATCGAGACGATCGGATATCCGGTTGTACTGAAACCCGCGATCGGGTCATGGGGACGGCTCCTCGCCAAGATTTCAGACCGCGAAGCGGCCGAGGCGCTGCTCGAGCACAAAGAGACGCTCGGCTCCTACCAACACGCGATCTTCTACATTCAGGAGTACGTGCGCAAACCGGCTCGCGACATCCGAAGCTTCGTCATCGGTGATCAGACGGTCTGCGCCATCTACCGCGAGTCGCAACACTGGATCACCAACACCGCCCGCGGCGGCAACGCGCGCAACTGTCCGATCACGCCCGAGATCGACCGCCTGTCGCGGGCCGCGGCTGCCGCGGTCGGTGGCGGCGTCGTCGCCATCGACCTGCTCGAGCACCCGGATGGCCTGCAGGTCAGCGAGGTCAACTACACCATGGAATATCGCAATAGCATCGAGACCACCGGCGTCGACATTCCCGGTCTCATCGTCGACTACGTGCTCCGCGTGGCGACTCGCGAACCCGTCGCCGTATGATGCGGAGCCTGTCCACCGAAGCCACGGCCCAACAGCTCGATGGCTTCGCCCTGCTGACCGACATCGTCCGCATTCCGAGCGTCTCAACGCAGGAACATGAGCTCGGCGCCTGGCTTCTCGATCGTCTGCCGCCGCTCGGGTTCACGGTGAGTCGGGACGGCGCCGGCAACGTCATCGCCGAGCGCGGGACCGGTCCTTCGGAAATCCTGTTCCTTGGCCACATGGACACCGTCCCGGGGGCGATCCCGGTTCGGGAGGAGAACGGCCGGCTCTTCGGGCGAGGCGCCGTCGATGCCAAGGGACCGCTGGCCGCGGCGATCACGGCCGCCGCGCGTCATCCGGTCGGCCCCACGCATCGCACGACGATCATCGCCGCGGTCGAGGAGGAGGGGAGCTCACGCGGCGCCCGCCACCTGCTTTCACGTCCCGCCCCAGATCACCTCGTCGTCCTGGAGCCAAGCGGGTGGGACGCCGTGACACTCGGCTACAAGGGCAGCCTCTGGATCCGCTACCGGCTGACCCAGTCCGTGGCCCACGGCGCCGGCCCCACCGGCAGCGCCGCGGATCGTGCCATCGCCTTCATCCGCCGGCTTCAAGACGATGCCGCACGCTCCAGCAAGGACCGCGGCATCTTCGACCGGGTCGACGTGCGCGTCATCGAGATGCACGCCGCGCACGACGGACTTCGCGATGTTGCGGCAGCGACGATCGGGATGCGACTCCCGCTGCAGTTCGACGTCGACGCCTTCAGGGCGGCCCTAACTGAGTGGCAGGGCGAAGCCGAGATCGAGATCGACCATGCGGACGCCGCGGTCCGCGCCGAGAAGAACACGCCACTGGTGCGCGCGTTCCTTGCGGGCATCCGGTCGGCCGGAGGAACGCCCCGGTTCAAGAACAAGACTGGCACATCGGATATGAATATCCTGCTGCCGCTGTGGAAATGCCCGGCGCTGGCGTATGGGCCAGGCGATTCCAGCCTCGACCACACGCCGCAGGAGGCGATCGACCGCGACGAGTTCGAGCGTGGGATCGCCGTGCTGGCAGCGGTTCTTGCGAACCTGGCTCCGGCATGAAGGCGTCGATCGTCGGCGGCGCCGGCTACGCCGGCGGCGAACTGCTCCGGTTACTCCTGTTCCACCCAAAGGTCGAGATCCAGCAGGTGACCTCGGAACGACTCGGCGGGAAATTCGTCCACAGCACCCACCCCAACCTGCGGAAGCAGACGGACCTGCGCTTCGAGCCTCGCGCGGCACTGAAGCCGGTCGATGTCCTCTTCCTTGCGCTCCCCCACGGGCAGGCGAGCAAAGAAATCGACACGTACATGCCGCTGGCGCCGATCATCATCGATCTCTCGGCCGACTTCCGGCTCCACGATGCCGCGCAGTACCCCGTCTGGTATGGCTGGCAGCACCCGCAGCCGCGCCTCCTTGCTGATTTCATTTACGCGCTGCCGGAGCTCCATCGCGAGCAGATCCGCCAGGCGTCGCACCTCTCGACCGGCGGGTGCCTGGCGACGGCCAGCATCCTCGGCTTGTACCCGCTGGCCCGGGCCGGCGTGATCGACCCGGCCATGCCGATCGTGATCGAGGGCAAGTCCGGGTCGTCGGCGGGCGGCGCAGAACCGGGGCCGGCCTCCCACCATCCGCACCGGAGCGGCGAAATCCGCTCGTTCGCGCCGACCGCGCACCGTCATACCGCCGAGATCATCCAGGAGCTCGCTGGTTCGGAGGGCAACGGACCCGCCATCGCCTTCTCGGGGACCGCCGTCGAGGCGGTCCGCGGGATCCTGGTCACCGCGCACGTCTTCCTCAACGACGACCTCTCCGACAAGGATCTCTGGAAGATCTATCGCCCGGCCTATGCCAGCGAGCCCTTCATGCGAATCGTCAAGGAGGGCCAGGGGATTCACCGCGTTCCGAACCCCAAGATCCTCTCCGGAACGAACTTTTGCGACGTGGGGTTCGAGCGTGATCCCCACTCGCGACGGGTCGTGGTGATGAGCGCGATCGACAACCTGATGAAAGGCGCGGCCGGGCAGGCGGTCCAGGCGCTGAACGTTCATTGTGGCTGGGACGAGCGCGCCGGCCTCGAGTTTCCCGGCATGTATCCAATCTAGCCGTGCTGGTGATCAAGCTCGGCGGCAGCCTGACCGATCTCGACCCGCTGCTGCGCGACGTCGCCGCCTGCCAGGAGCCGCTCATCCTGGTCCACGGCGCCAACAAGGAGCTGAACGAACTCTCCACCAGGCTCGGGCACCCGCCGCGGATGGTCACCTCCGAGCGCGGCGAGGTCAGCCGCTTCACCGACGCGGCGACGATGGATCATTTCCTGATGGCCTACGCCGGCAAGCAGAACAAACGCATCGTCGAGCGGCTCCGTGCGCTCGGCGCCAATGCCGTCGGCCTCACCGCCATGGACGGCGGCGTCGCGATCGGCCGGCGTAAGCCGGACTTACGGATCAAAGAACACGACAAGGTGAAGATCCTGCACGGCGATCACAGTGGCAGCATCGAGCAGATCGATCCCAGGCTCCTGCGACTCTTGCTGGACCAGGGCTACCTGCCGGTGATCACGCCCCCCGCGATCAGCCGCGATGGGGTCGCGATCAACGTCGATGGCGACCGGCTGGCGATGGAGATCGCCGTCGCCATCGGGGCCGAGCGCCTGCTGATCTTCGCCGACACCCCCGGCTTCATGCGCGACGTCGCCGACGAGGGGTCCGTCATTCCGGTCGTCCGCCTCGACGAGGTCGATGCGGTCAGCCAGTATGGGAAAGGACGCGCCCGGGTCAAGCTGCTGGCCGCGGCGCAGGCGATCCGGCGCGGCATCCAGGCGGTCGGCCTCCTGGATGGGCGTGGCGAGCATCCGCTAACGCGGGCATTCGAAGGAGCTGGGACATGGATCACACCGTAGCCGCCGCCGGCCGCGCCACCCTCCGGTCGATTCCCCTGCACGCGGATCGCGGCATCTCGCTGGTTCGCGGCGAGGGTTGCTATCTCTGGGATCACGCAGGCCGCCGCTACCTGGACCTGATGACGAACTACGGCGTCAACCTGCTGGGGCACTCGCACCCCGCCGTCACCGCCGCCATCGATACCCAGGCCCGTCTGCTGACGAACGCCCACCAGAGCTTCGGGACTCCGGCGCGCGACGCGTTCCTCCAGGCGCTCGCCGCTTTCCTGCCGCCGAACCTGAACCGGATTTCATTCGGCAACTCCGGAGCCGAGGCGGTCGAGGCGGCGCTCAAGTACGCGCGCGTGGCCAGCGGCCGAACCGGCATCATCGCCACCCATCGCGCCTACCACGGCCGGACCTTCGGCGCGCTCGCTGCCACATCGGACGCCAAGTACCGGGATCCATTTGCGCCAATGCTGGAGGGGGTTCGGCACGTCCCCTTCGACGACCTCGCGGCAATGGAGCAGGCGATCGACGCCTCGACCGCCGCCGTCATCATCGAACCGATCCAGGGTGAGGGCGGCATCCGCGTGCCGCGCGACGGCTACCTGCGCGCGATTAGCGAACGCTGCGCGGCCAACGGGACGCTGCTGATCTGCGACGAGATCCAGACCGGATTCCGGACCGGAAGCCCATTCGCCTTCACGGCGGAAGGGATTGTGCCGGACATCCTGTGTCTTTCGAAATCGATTGCCAATGGCTTGCCGATCGGCGTGACCGTCACGACCGAGGCGGTCAGCGAGCGCATCCCGAAGGGAAGCCACGGAAGTACCTTCGCGGGCAACCCGCTGGTCTGTGCCGCCGCCACCGCGACGCTCCAGGTCCTCGATGACAAGCGGCTTCACGCCCACGCCGCGGAGAAGGGCCGTCGCTTTCAAGACCGGGTTCGCGCGCTCGGGTCGCCACAGGTTCGCGACGTCCGCGGTCGCGGAATGATGCTGGCTGTGGAGCTAAAGAAGCCGGCCACACCGGTGATCAAAGCGATGCAGGAGCGTGGGGTCCTTGTGCTCCCCGCCGGCGGCACCGTGATCCGCTTCCTACCGTCTATCCTGGTCGATGACGCGCAGCTCGACGAGGGCATCGCAATCCTCGGCGAGGCCGTTTCCAAAGCGGGCTAGCCAGGCCGTTACGGCTACTGAAATGGCGACGTTCGTGGCGATGTTACGCGGCATCAACGTCGGCGGGAACGCGATGATCAGAATGGACGCCCTCCGGCAGCTCGTCAGCGGCCTGGGGCACTCCGACGTCACCACCTACATCCAGAGTGGCAACGTCGTCTTCATCAGCCAGAAGGGTTCTGCCGCGACGATTGCCGAGGGCATCGAGAATCGCATCAAGAAAAGTTTCGGCATGCAGGTCACCGTCATCGTACGCAGCGGCGCTGAGCTCGCCACGATTGTTCGAACGAATCCGTTCCTGCCCGGCGCCGACCCGGCGACGCTCTATGTCATCTTCCTCGCCACCAAGCCGGAGGCCGCCTCGCTGACACGCCTCGATCCAACGCTGGTCGCGCCGGACGAGTTCTCGGTTGTCGGGCGCGAGATCTACGCCCGATACCCCAACGGCTATGGCCGGAGCAAGATGACGAGCACGTTTTTCGAGAACCGGCTTCGCCTGCGCGGGACCGCGCGGAACTGGAAGACCGTCACGACGCTCGCCGAGCTGGCAAAAGGACGAGCGGCAAAAAAATAGAGGGCCGCCGAAACGGCCCCCTATTGCCGTGATCGAATTTAGTCGACGACGGTCGTGGTCCTGTTCCGGTTGTTGCATCAGGCGGATCAGCGAGACGATGCCCCAGCCGATCAGCGTGTAGATGATGATCGCGACGACGGACTCTGGCTCGAAGACCGAGCGGCCCTGTGACGCCGTGTTGAAGATGCCGTGGAAGGGCGCGACCAACGGATCGGTCAACGCGTACATGAAGCCGACAAACGCCGAGGCGGTGCTGGCGCCGAACATCTTGAGCAGGAAGCGAATCGCGATCAGGGTGTCGATCAGTCCGACGACCCACCAGATGACCTGGGCGACGCGCTCGTTGCCGGCGCCACTTCGATAGATATCCGTCCGCGAGGTCCGGACAGCGCCGACCGGTGCGACAGGCGTGACCGGAGTCACGGGGGTCACCGGTTGACCGGTCGTGGTCTCCTGTCGAATGACTTCGCGATCGTTGTATTCAGCCATTAGTTCTCCTTGATGAGCCGAGGATCCATCGCGTAAGGCTCAAACGCTACATTCATAGTAGCAGGTTTTATGGCAATGTCAACGCGGTAATCTCACGCTCGGTGAGGTCGCACGCGGATCTAAACTGAACCAATGCCCCCCGCCGTCGACCTGTTTTCGCCTGCCGCCCGCGGCTGGTTTTTGGGCGCCTTCGAAGCTCCGACCCTGGTGCAAACCGAGGGCTGGCGGTCGGTCGCGGCTGGGGCCCATACCCTGATGGCGGCGCCGACCGGGAGCGGCAAGACGCTGGCGGCCTTCTTCTGGTGTCTCGACCGCCTCGCTTCGGAACCGGTCCCACCGGAAGCCGAGCGATGCCGGGTGCTCTACGTTTCGCCACTCAAGGCGCTGACCGTTGATATCGAGCGCAACCTCCAGGCGCCCCTTCGGGGCATCTCTCTCAACGCCGAACGGCTCGGCGTCCCCATGGCGCCGATCTCGGTCGCCATCCGGACCGGCGATACGCCTCAGCGCGAGCGGCGTCAGATCGAGCGGCGGCCCCCGGACATCCTGATCACGACGCCGGAATCCTTGTTCCTGCTGCTGACCAGCGCCGCGCGCCAGATCCTGCCATCCGTGCGCTGGGTGATCGTGGACGAGATCCACTCGATGGCGCAGACCAAGCGAGGCGCCCATCTCGCGCTCAGCCTGGAACGGCTCTCAGCGATCACGAAGGTCGAGCCGCAGCGGATCGGCCTGTCGGCCACCCAGCGCCCGCTCGAGGAGACGGCGCGGTTCCTTGGCGGAAGCCAGCGCCCGGTGACGATCGTGGACGCAGGCAAGATCAAACCGCTGGAGATCACGGTCGAGGTGCCGGTGGACGACATGGCCAACCTGGAGCGGGGCGCTGATGTGTACAGCGGTCCCGCGGCGGTGATCGGCGCCGAGGAAGGCGACGAGCGTTCACGCGCAGAGACGCAGCATCTGGCCGGCGATCCACCCGCGCATCCTGGAGCTGATCCGAGTTGCACCGCTCGACCATCGTCTTCGTCAACTCGCGCCGCCTGGCAGAACGATTGGCCGCCCATCTCAATGAGCTGGCGGGAGAAGAGCTGGTGCGCGCTCACCATGGCTCGATCGCCAAGGAACAGCGGATGCTAATCGAAGACGCGCTCAAAGCGGGGCGCCTCCCGGCGCTGGTAGCGACCTCGAGCCTGGAGCTCGGCATCGACATGGGGGCCGTCGACCTCGTCATCCAGGTGGAGTCGCCAACCAGCGTCGCGAGCGGCATCCAGCGCATCGGCCGCGCCGGTCACTCGGTCGGCGAACCGTCGAAAGGCACGATCTTCCCCAAGTACCGCGGCGACCTGTTGGAGACCGCCGTTGTCGTTGAGCGCATGCTGGCCGGCGAGATCGAGACGACGCGCGTGCCGCGTAATCCGCTCGACGTCCTCGCGCAGCAGATTGTCGCCATGTGCGCGCTCGACGAATGGTCGGTCACCGCCGTCTCCGAGCTGGTGCGTCGCGCCTATCCCTTCAGCGACCTGGGGCCCCGCGCGCTCGAGGCGACGCTCGATATGCTCAGCGGCCGCTATCCGTCTGATGAGTTCGCCGAGCTGCGACCGCGCATCGTCTGGGACCGGCTCGAGGGAACGCTTCGCGGCCGGGCGGGCGCGCAACGGCTTGCCGTCGTCAGTGGGGGCACGATCCCCGACCGCGGCCTGTACTCCGTGAATCTGCTCGCCGACGGCAAGCGAGTCGGCGAGCTCGACGAGGAAATGGTCTACGAGATGCGCCCCGGCGAAACGTTCGTCCTCGGGGCGACCACCTGGCGGGTCGCCGACATCACGAACTCGCAGGTGATGGTCACGCCGGCGCCCGGCGAACCGGGACGGATCTCGTTCTGGCACGGCGATGCCTTGGGGCGCCCGATCGAGGTCGGCAGGGCCCTGGGCGAGATGACGCGCGAGCTGCTTGCGCTCGATCACGAGGATGCGATCGATCGCCTCCGTGAGCGCTCGAAGTTCGACGAGCGTGCGGCCGGCAACCTGATGGATTACCTGTCGGACCAGGCGCAGGCGACCGGCACCGTCCCGGATGACCGCACCATCGTGGTCGAGCGATTCCGCGATCAGTTGGGCGACTGGCGCCTCTCGGTGTTGACGCCATTCGGTGCGCGGGTGCACGCCCCCTGGGCGCTGGCCGCGAAAGCCCGCATGCAGCAGCAGCACGACATCGATGTCCAGTCGATCTACACGGACGACGGGTTCGCCCTGCGTCTGCCGGAAGCCGATGTGGCCCCGGATATCGCGACCATCCTGTTCGACCCGGAGGAGATTCGCGAGCTGGTCACGGCGGAGCTGCATGGGTCGGCGCTCTTCGCCTCGCGATTTCGCGAGAACGCGGCCCGCGCCCTCTTGCTGCCGCGGCGGCGGCCCGGTGAGCGGACGCCACTCTGGCAGCAGCGACAACGCAGCCACGACCTGCTCCAGGTCGCGGGCAACCACCCGGACTTCCCGATCTTGATCGAGACCTACCGCGAATGCCTGAGCGATGTCTTCGACATGGACGCGCTGCGCGAGCTGATGGCCGCCATCCGGTCACGCGAGGTCCGGACTGTTGTCGTCGACACCGATCGCGCCTCCCCCTTCGCCTCGTCGTTGATCTTCGACTACGTGGCGCAGTTCATGTACGAAGGCGACGCGCCGCTCGGAGAACGGCGCGCCCAGGCGCTGACGTTGGATCGCGAGCTGCTGGCCGAACTGCTCGGCACCGAGGAGCTTCGTGAACTTCTGGACCCGCGCGCCATCGAGGTCCTCGAGTTGGAGCTGCAGGGTTTAGTCGAGGCGCGGTGGCCTCGCGACCCGGACGAGGCGGCCGACCAGTTGCGCCGGCTTGGGGATCTTGGTGTCGACGAAGCCGCGGCCCGAGGCATCACGGCGCCGTGGCTGGAAGAGCTCGAACGACAGCGGCGTGCCGTGCGCGTCCGGATCGCCGGCGGCGAACGATGGATCGCGGCCGAGGATGCCGGTCGCTATCGCGACGTGCTCGGCGTCACGCTACCGGTTGGACTCCCGGAGGTCTTCCTCGGCCGCACCGAGGATCCCCTGGCCTCGCTTCTTGTGCGCTGGGCTCGGACTCACGTGCCGTTCACACGGTAACGATCCGGCCACCCGCTGGGGTCTGTCCACGCGTGAAGTCGATGAGACCCTGCAGCGCCTCGCCGGACGCGGGGACCTGCTCGCCGGGGAGTTTCGACCGGGTCATGCGGGTCGCGAGTATTGCCATCCCGACGTCCTGCGCACGCTGCGGCGGAAGTCGCTGGCGGCGCTGCGTCGCGAGGTCGAACCGGTCCCGGTCGAGGCGCTCGGTCGGTTCCTCCCGGCATGGCACGGCATTGGAACGCAGGCAGCAGGGATCGAGCGGTTAGCGGAGATCGTCTTCCAGCTGCAGGGCCACGCCATCCCGGCTTCGGTCCTGGAGCGCGACGCGTTGCCTGCCAGGATGCGTGAGTATCGCCCGCAGCTGCTCGATCAGCTGATCTCCATGGGCGAAGTCGTCTGGATGGGTCGCGGCTCGCTCGGCCCGCACGATGGTCGCATTGCCCTCTACCTCCGAGCCGATGCGCCGCGCCTGATCGGTGAGCCGGTGCCGGCCGAGGGCGAGGTCCAGGCTCGACTGCGCACGCATCTGCAAAATCGGGGTGCGTCCTTCTTCCGCGATCTCTACTACGCGGCCGGCCAGGGCGACGAGGAAGCGGTCCTTGACGCGCTCTGGGACATGGTCTGGTCCGGCGAGGTGACCAATGACACCTTCCTGCCGCTGCGGATGCTCGGACCGCGGGTGCGGCGGAATCCACGACGGCCGCTGATGCGGCTGGGGCCGCCCGGCGCCGCAGGCCGGTGGTCGCTGGTCAGCGACCTCCTGCATCCGACGGTATCGCCCACCGAGCACCTGCATGCCATGGCGGGGACCTTGCTGCAGCGCTACGGCGTCCTGACCCGCGAGGCCGCGCTCGGCGAGGGCGTCACCGGCGGTTTTGCGGCGCTCTATCCGGTGCTGCGAGCCATGGAAGAGGCCGGCAAGATCCGGCGCGGCTACTTCATCGATGGCCTTGGCGGCCTGCAATTCGCCCTGCCCGGCGCCGTCGACCGGCTGCGCGCCGCGCGGGATGAAGAAGTAAGGTCGTCGCGTTCGCCGCGACAGATCCGGCGAGTCCCTATGGGACGGCGATTCCGTGGCCGGCGCATCGAGACCCGAATGGCCCGAGCGGCAGGCGCCTACGTTGTGCTGGACGGCGGCGAGTTGCGGCTCTATCTCGAGCGCGGTGGCCGGTCGCTGCTGACCGTTGGCAATGTCCACCTTTCGCATCTCCAGGCCCTGGCGGCGGTGGCGACCCGCGTCGACAAGCTCGAGATCCAATCGATCGACAGCGCGCCGGTCAAGGAGTCGCCGCTGCAAGAACTCCTGCGCGAGGCGGGCTTTGGCACGACACCGAAGGGCCTCGTGCTCTGGCCCGAGCGCCGGCCCGTCCATGCCTGAAGGCGACACCATCTGGCGGACGGCGGCCGCGCTGCGCCGCCGGATCGAGGGCAAGGTCGTCACCGAGGCGCGCCCGGTGCGCATCCAGCGGTTGGAGGGACGTCACGTGCTCAGCGTGGAACCAACCGGCAAGCATCTGATCATGCGGTTCGACGGCGACATCGCCTTGCACTCGCACATGCGGATGACCGGCTCGTGGCACCTCTACCGGCCGGGCGAGCGCTGGCGGCAGCCCGCCCATCGCGTTACGGCGATGCTGGCCTTCGATGATGTCGTCGCGGTGTGCTTTGCGGCGCCAGTGGTGGAGCTGGTCCGCGACCCGCGGCGAACGGTCGAGCACCTTGGACCCGACGTGCTGGTCGAGCCCTTCGCGCTCGACGAGGTGATCCGCCGCGCCCGGCGGTCGGCCAACGCCACGCTTGGCGAGTTGTTGCTCGACCAGCGGGTCTGCGCCGGCTTGGGCAACATCTACAAATGCGAGGCGCTCTGGGCGCACCGACTCGATCCCTGGGCCGCACCCTCGACGCTGGACGATGCCGCGCTGCGCCGTCTCTACGAAACGGCCCGCGACCTGATGCGCCGGAGCCTGGCGGGTCGCGGCTTCAACGACAGGCGCGCGGTTCATGCCCGCGGCGGACGGCCGTGCCCGCGCTGCGCGACCCCGATCCGGATCCGCGCCCAGGGCGAACAGGCGCGGCTGACGTACTTCTGCCCGCGCTGCCAGCAGGTCGGTCACTGACCCTGTAGTTCTCGGCGGGCTGTGACAGACAGCTGTCGCGACCATGCCTCAGGATGCAAGCGTGGCCGCCGACGAGAGCCCGCTGGACCGGATCCGGCGCGAGTACGAGCACCTCCCGGCCTGGATCGCCCGGCAGCCGGCCGAGGCCTGCGGGCCGATCGCGCTCGAGCTCCAGGAGCTTCGCGACCGATCGGAGGCAAATTCGGCCGAGGCGCTCGGACGGTTCGAGAAGTCGCGTGCCTGGGCCGCCGAGGGCGCGCTCGACCTGGTGTCATGGTTGCAGTCGCACGGCAAGCTCTCGGGCGGCGCGGCGATGCAGCGGGTCGCGATCGCGCGCCAGCTGGAGCAGCTGCCGGAAACCGCGAAGGCCTTTCAGCGCGGCGACCTGGGCTACGAGCACGTCGCGATCCTGAGCCGGACGGCGGAGCGGGTCGGCGCCGTGGCGATGCAGGAGGCGGAGCCGGCCTTGCTGGCGGCGGCGAAGCAGCAGGGTCCAGGCCAGTTCTGCGACGTGGCGAAGGAGTTTGAGCACCGGTCGGACGCCGAGGCGGCCCTGCGCGAGACCAACCGGGCCTTCAGTCGCCGCTATCTTCACCTGAGCGAGCCTCGAGACGGACTGGTCCGCCTCGATGGGCTGCTGGACGCCGAAGGCGGGGCGACGCTGAAGACGGCCCTGGACCGGCTGATGCCACCGCCGTCCCGGAATGACGAACGCAAGGCCGAGCAGCGCCGAGCCGACGCGATGGTCGACCTGGCCCGGACAGCGCTCAGCGGCGGCAAGCTGGGCAGCACCGGTGGGCAGCGGCCGCATCTGGTGATCACCGCCAGCGTCGAGACAATGGCCGGCGTGCCGGGTGCCGCGCCGGCGCGCATGGACGGCGTTGGGCCAGTGGCCCGGGAGACGGTCGAGCGGCATGCGTGCGATTCGGTGGTCAGCTGGCTGGTGGCGAGGGCCGAATTCGAAAGTGAAACCAGCCACGCGCACCGGCAGATCCCAGCGTCAACGCGACGGGCGCTGGTCGCTCGGGATCGAGAATGCGTCTTCCATGGATGCCACCGGCCGGCGGGCTGGTGCGATGGGCATCACCTGGTGTTCTGGTCGCGCGGCGGCGAGACGAAACTTGAAAATCTCGCGCTGGTCTGCGGCCGGCACCACCGGATGCTCCACGAAGAGGGATGGACGCTGCAACGATCCGGCGGCCGGTGGGTGACAAGACCACCGGTCCGGCGTGTCGCGCAGCACTCGCGCTCGGCCTGATTCCGTCGCCTCGCGGCGGCCCAGACCAGGCGAGCTGCTCTCGGCTCAGCCCCTGCCGTAGACAGGCACGGCGACCCCGGTGATCGCCGCGGCCGCGTCGCTGCAGAGGAAGGCGATTGCCTGCGCGATCTCCGCCGGCGGGACGGCCTTTTCGAGTAACTTCTCGGGCAGCGATTTGCGATTCGCCGGCGTGTCGATGATCGAGGGGATCACCGCGTTGACGCGGACACCGCTGCCCTTGAGCTCTGTTGCCAGCACCTCGGTCAGCTTGAGCACGCCCGCCTTGGCAATCGCGTACGCGGCCGCACCGCCTTCAGCGCTGACGCCCGATCGGGACGAGACATTCACGATGGCGCCACCATGGCCGGCGGCGAGCATGCGGCGCGCACCCGCCCGGCAGGACCACCACGCGGAACCCAGGTTCAGATTCATCATGAACGTGTAGTCATCCGGATTGGTGTCGACGACCTTGCCAGCCTTGAAGCCTCCCGTCGCGTTCACCAGCCAGCGGGGCTGCCCGATGGCATCGATCCGCCCCCAGAGCTCGTCGACCTCCAGGCGCGACGTCAGGTCGGCCGTATCACCGCGAACCGTTCCGGGGTACTTGTCCTGGAGCTTCGAGACCTCGCCGCGGGAGCGCGCCACGGCGATCACCTGGTCGCCCCGCCGGGCGAAGACATCGACGATCGCGGTGCCGAGACCACCCGTCGCGCCGCAAATAACGGCCAGGTCCGCCATGTTAAGCCGCCTCCTTCAGTCGATAGCGCAAGAACAGGTATGACTCGTGCTGGCGAACGCTCTGCAATGCGATCCACTTGAGACGTTTGGTGAAGTCGACCCCATGGATCAGACCGAACGACTGATTCTCGGCCTGGCCTGCGAGCGTCGGCGACACCGTCAGGAAGAGTTCGTGAACACGCCCCGCCTCCACCAACTCGCCAAACAAACTCGGTCCGCCCTCGGTCAGGATCGAACGATGACCCTCGGACGACAGCGTCGCGATGACTTGCCTCGGATCAAGCCGCGGTCCTGGCGAAACGGCGATGACGCGATTGGTGCTGGGCAGGCGACGGCGCAACGCCGGCTCGGCCTCTGTTGTCGTGAGCACCAGCGCCCCCTGCTGGATCGCCTTCGTCGAGGGATCGAGCTCACCGCGGGCCGTGACGATCGCCAGTGCCGGGTCGGGTGCGCGGCCAAGCTTCTGGCGAAGCGCCTGATAGCCGCCGGCCGCGGCCGGATAGATGTACTGCGGCGTCCAGAGCGCCGTGCCTCCCTCCGCCCGTACCGTACCTGCGCCGACCAGGATCACGTCGGCGAAGGCGCGGAGGAGCCCCATCACGAACCGGTCGGCCTCGTTGCGGCGGCTGATAATCCCGCCGGATGGCGCCTTTCCCTTCTCAATGGCGACGATCCCGTCGATCGAGCTGACGAAGTTCGCGTAAAGGCAGGGTGGTTCGAGCGCAAGCTGCCCGCCATAGAGCGCGGCGAGCTCCGCTGGGAGTATCTCGGGCGGCGGGGTGGCATCGAAGAGACGCGTGAGCGGCTTCAGACTGGAAGCCCGGTCGTGCTTCGCATCAGTTCGGCTGCGCCGTCTCGGGTGAGATGCGGACTTCGATCTGGCCGCTCTGCACGCGAGTCTCGTAGCGCACCTGGCTGATGGTAGCCGGACCGCCCTGGACGACCCCGGTGCAGACATCGAAGCGCGAGGCGTGCCAGGGACAGATGACCTGGTTGCCCTCCAACTTGCCCTTGGAGAGCGGGCCACCGGCGTGTCCGCAGGTCTCACCGATGGCGCAGATCTTCCCGGCCGTTTTGTAAAGCAGCACCGGTGTCTCGCCGGCCATGGCCTTTACGAGCTTGCCCTCGGCCAGGTTCGCTTCAGGAAGCACTGGCGTGTAGTCGCTGGGCTGGTGCTGAAAGGCGTGGTGGTTGACACCGGTCCCGATGCCGAAGACCAGATCTCCGCCCAGGTACGCCGCCGCGATCACGAACGCATAGCCGAGCAGCGCGACGACGATCGCCACGCCGCGACCATGGCCTGACAGCCGGATGATCAGCGACAGAAAGTACAACACGATGGCCGTCGTGTTCAGGAGTCCGTGGGCCAGGCCGACCCGCCGTTCGCGGTCGTAGGTTTCATTCCAGTCTGTGTAGCCGGTCACGGCGGCCCCCACGCCGGCCAGCAGGCCGATGAAGATCGTGACGTCGGCCGCCGAAACCCACCCGTGCGTGCCCTTGACCAGCCAGATGACGTCGAACAGGATCGCGAGCGTCCAGGCGCCCAGCGGGATATCGGTGATCACCGGATGGAGTGGATGGCCGAGCCAGGTGCCGTGGAGCAACGTCTTGAACGTCGCTCCGGGAGCGCCGAGGCCCTTATAGAGGCCGCGGATCACACGCTGGAGCGCCTCGGCCAGAGGGTCCAGCCATTTCTGCTGGTCAAGGATTCGGTTCACGACTCGACTCATGCCACGCATCTCCCTCTGATCGATCCCGACTGCGCCGCTTCGAATTCTAGATTCGAACCCCGCTTACGATTGCGAATGGTTCGCCGTCGAGGCCGCCACCGGCGGCCTGGCGGGCCCCGATGTCACGGGGACCTCGGTGAGCTCCGGCCCGGCCCGCGGGGTGAGGGGAGGAGCGATCTCGGGCCCGACGCGTTCGCGGCGCGGCATGCCGGCCGCGGCGAGAATCTCGTCCTCCGAGAGCGTGTCGTGCACCAGCAGGGCTTCGGCCAGGCCGTCCAGCTTGCGCCGGTTGGCCGTCATGAGCTGAACCGCCTGCTGATGGCACTCGTCAACGATCCGGCGGACTTCCTCGTCGAGCAGCCTGGCCGTCTCATCGCTGAACTGCTCGGGACCGTTGCTGCCGTCCGGCATCGGGCTGATGTTGATCGGGCCCAGCCTGGGCGACATGCCCCAGCGAACCACCATGGAGCGCGCAATCTGGTGCACCTGCTGCAAATCCGACTCTGCCCCGGTCGTGATCGTCCCGTAGGCCACTTCCTCCGCGGCGCGGCCGCCGAGGGCGCCGACGATCCGGCCCCGAAGGTAACTCTCGGGATAGTTGTAGCGGTCGTCGATCGGCTGGCTGTATGTGACGCCCAGCGACATGCCGCGGGGCACGATTGTGACCTTTTTGACCGGGTCCGCACCCGGGATCAGCAGACCCATCAGGGCGTGGCCGGACTCGTGATAGGCGATCAGGCGGCGCTCGTCCCGACCGAGAATGATGGGCCGGCGCAGGCCAAGGACGGAGCGCTCGATCGCCTCGGTGAAGTCATCCTGCGTCACGGCCTCTCGGCCTTTTCGGGCGGCGATCAAGGCCGCTTCGTTAATGACGTTGCGAAGTTCGGCGCCGACGAATCCAGACGTTGCCCCGGCGATCTCACCGAGATTGGCATCAGGGCCGAGCGGGACTCTGCGGGCGTGGATGCGGAGAATGGCTTCGCGACCGGCGCGGTCAGGAGGCGAAACGGTAACCCGGCGATCGAAGCGCCCGGGCCGCAACAGCGCAGCGTCCAGAATTTCGGCGCGGTTCGTGGCGGCCAGCACGACCACCTGCTGTGTCGGGGTGAATCCGTCCATCTCGGTCAGGATCTGGTTGAGCGTTTGCTCGCGCTCGTCGTTACCACCCAGGTTGGAGCCGGCGCTCCGCGATCGGCCAATCGCGTCGAGCTCATCAATGAAGATGATGCTGGGCGCGGCCGCCTTCGCCTGCGCGAACAGGTCGCGCACGCGCGAGGCGCCGACGCCGACGATCGCTTCGACGAATTCCGATGCCGAGAGGCTGAAGAAGGGCCGGTCGGCTTCGCCCGCTACCGCTCGGGCCAGCAACGTCTTGCCGGTTCCTGGGGGTCCGATCAGTAGCACGCCGCGCGGAATCGTCGCGCCGAGACGCTCGTACTTTGCGGGCGTCTTCAGGAAGTCGACGACCTCGGCCAGGTCGGCCTTGGCCTCATCGATCCCCGCCACATCGGCGAACGTGATCCTGGCCTGCGCCTCCGAGGTATAGAGCTTGGCCTTGCTCTTGCCAAACGCGCCCAGGATGCCGCCGCCGGCCCCGCCCATGGCGGCGGCGCGACGGCTGATGTAAAGGAACGCGCCGACGAGCAGGAGGACGGGTCCGAAGCCGAGCAGAATCCCCAGCAGTGGCGACTGGCCCGATCCCGGCGGATCGGCGGTGACCGGGACGTTTTGCCGCGCCAGAATCGCCTCGAGGTCAGCCTGGGCAAAGACAGGACGCTGCGTTTGGAAGAGCGTGCCACTGGTCGACCCGGACGCGACCGGCTTCTTGAACTGTCCCGACAGCGCGTTGTCACGCGCGTTGAGGCTCTTGACGTTTCCGGCCTCAACCTGCTGCACGAACGTCGTGTACGGCACGGTGATCCGCGTCGGGCCGCCGGACAGCGCGAACATCAGGAGCCAGTTCAGGGCGAGGCCGACCAGCAAGATCACCCAGAAGCGACGGTTTCGCCACATGGGCGTCACACGGGGTGACGGCGACTTGCCGGCGGGATTGCTAGCCACTACCTACCTGATACGAATTGGTCACGGCTGCCAGATCATTCGCCCAAATTGTTGCTTATTCATCCGATCGCCGTTGGAACCCGTAGTGACTGGTGAGATGCGTAGGCGATTTCGGCGACTTCTCTTTCGCCTCGGACTCGTGAAGCTCGAACGGCAACGTTGCTGGCGGGATATTTCCGAGATCACCGTGCGGCTTGCCCCCACGCTGGCGGCCAACGACAGCCGCAAGCCCCGCCAGCTGTCCGGCTAGACGGTTATTCGCGGAGCGCCGCCTCGAACCGAGCCGCGATCGCCACGTAGCCGAGCTCGCTCGGGTGGAACCCGTCGCCGCTGATCCATTCGGGGTGCTGGTCGGCGACCTCGCCCTGGGCATGCAGATCGACAAGGGTCGCACCCTCGTTGTGGACGACGCGTGCGATCGCGGCGTTGTACTGATCGACGCGCGTGTTGAGTTGATCAGCCGTCGTCGTCCCGGTTCCCGTCGGACACTGCGCGGTTGGCGGCGGGTTCGTTGAGAGGCATTTGACGACGGCCGGGAGGTGATCGAGGTACGGGGTGTTGGCGACGAGGACTCGCGCCGTCCCACGCTGGCGCAGCGCCTGCACCAGCGTCTCGAGCTGACCTTCGTAGACCGCCGGGGTAACCCCGGCCAGGAGATCGTTGACGTTGAGCCAGACCGTCACGAGCGTCGGGTGGACGGCGAGCGCCTGCGGCAATTCCGTTTGGAGCGCAACCGCCGTGGTCGCCCCCGGGATGCCATCGTTGTAGTAGACGGACGAGCGAGGAAGAGCGTCGTTAAAGATCAGCTGCGGCCATGCCTGCCGAACGCCCTGCTCCGTGCCGGTGCCGACCGTCTCGCTCGCCCCAACGGCCACGTACACGACCGCCGCGCCCGAACTTTTCGCTGCTCCCGTCGCCGGCGTCGATCCGCTCCCGCCCGCGGCGGGTCCGCAGGCGCCGAGCACCGCGACCAGCAGGCTCGCGACCAGCCCCCGACCGGCGATCGCCCTCTTCATGCGCCACCGACCGCATCGCGCGCCGGGAGGCGCGCCGCCTGCAGAGCCGGGATCACGCCGGCGATCAGTGCCAGGGCGATCGTCCCGCCGACGCCGGCCAGGTAAAAGGCGATCGAGAAATCCTCGAGCTGCACGCCTTCGAGGCCCTGGGCAACGAGATACCCGTTCACGATCAGGCCGACGATCTCGGCGACCGTTACGCCCAGGATCGTCCCGAGTATGCCTCCGATGGCCCCGACGGACAGGGCTTCGAGCAGGAACCAGCGCAGCACGTCGCGGTCGCGCGCGCCGATCGCCTTGAGAACGCCGATCTCCCGGCGTCGCTCGCGGACCGCGGCGAGCAGCGCATTGGCGATGCCGAGGCAGGCGATTACGAGGGCGATCGTCCCAATGCCGCCCAGCACGATGTCGACCACATGCAGGTACTTCTGGACCGAGGCGACGAGGTGCTCGGGGGCGCTGGTCGCGTAGCCGAGCACGGTGATCTCGCCGCGCACGGCATGCACCTCATCCAGGCTGGACGCGACCACCAGGAGGCCGGTGTAGGCCGAGGTCGGGAGGGGAAGATCGCCGCCGTCACCCTGACCCTGGAGCGCCCAGGTCCTGGCCACCTCTGTTTGCTGGATCGGAACGAGAAACTGGCCGTCGCCCACGTCCTGGGCGACGACGCCAACCACGGTCGCCCTAAACCAGCGCCCGCGATACGGGACTGGATCCTGCGAGTTGAACTGCGGGTCGGCGAACTCGATCTCGCTGCCGAGGACGACCGCGGGCTTGTTGACATCCAGGTGCAACCGGTCGAGATATCCCTGCGTGACCGCCACCTCGGTCAGGGAAGCCGCGGCCGGCAATCGTCCGGCGAGCATGGTGATGGGCAACTGGTGCACGCGCGAGAGGTCGGCGCCGACCATGGTCTCGAAGATTGGATCCGGGGGTTGGGTCTGGGGCACGGCCGCCAAGCCCCGCGGTGGCGGGATGGCGAGCACCCGGGTTGCGAGGATCGGGACGACGGAGGCGACGTGCGGGGCGCGCTGGATCGCATCCACCGCGTCCTGGGTCAGGTCTTTCGCCTTCCCGGTCCGCAGGTTGTCACTGGCCAACTGGGTCGGGTCGGGTGCGGCGGCGGCCACCTTGATGGCGGCGGCCGGGCCACCCTTGCTGAGCTGGCTGATCACCCGCGTATCGGCCGTTCCCGCGATGGTCCCCAGCGCCATCAACAGCCCGGTCCCGAGCGTGACCGCCAGGACGGTCAGCGACGTGCGCGCCGGCCGGCGGATAAGGCTGCGAACCGCGAGCCGAAGCGAGTCGCGCCAGCTCATGCCGCAAGCCGCCCGGCATTGACGAGGAAGCGACGGTCCGCGCGCTCGGCGACCGCCTCGTTGTGGGTCACGACGACCAGGGTGCAGCCTTGGTCTCGATGGACACGCTGCAGCAGATCGAGCACGAGCTCCGCCGTCTGCGCATCGAGATTCCCGGTCGGTTCGTCAGCCAGGATCAGCCGGGGGTTATTGGCGAGGGCCCGCGCGATCGCCACCCGCTGGCGCTCCCCGCCACTGAGCGCGGAGGGGCGATGCCGTATCCGATCGGACAACCCGACGGAGTCGAGCAGCTCGCCGGCGCGCCGGCCACGGTGCGCCGCGTCGACCCCGGCGAGGGCGAGGGACAATTCGACGTTCTCCTTGGCGGAGAGCAGCTCGAGCAGCCCGAAGTGTTGAAAGACGAAGCCGACGGTCGTCCGGCGATAGGCGGCCAGCGCATCGCCGTCGAGGTGGGCAAGGTCGGTCTCGCCCACCAGGAGTTCGCCCCGTTGGGGGCGGTCGAGGCCGCCGACGAGCGAGAGCAGCGTGCTCTTGCCCGCGCCCGACGGGCCCATCAATGCGACGTGACCGCCGGCTGGAATCTCCAACTCGACGTCTGACAGCGCCGTGACGGCCTGCGCCCCGCGACCGTAGACATGACTGAGGCTGTGAATGCGCACGGCACACCCCGGTGGGGCTGGTCGGACGCTGGGGACCGGGGGATTCAGGGACACGGGATCCAGGGACACGGTTGGATGCGCTGCATCAATCTAGACGAAGACCGATGGTACTGCCCAAGCCGAATACGGCGATGCTCGATCCTTCATCGAACTCTTAGAGTGCAAGCCATGCCGACGATAGACGGCCACCCGCTCACGATCACGCATCCAGAGAAGATCGTCTTTCCCGACGACGGGATCACCAAGGGCGAGCTCGTTGCGTACTACGAGCGGATCGCCGACCGGATGCTGCCACACGTGCGCGAGCGGCCGCTGCACATGAATCGCTTCCCGGACGGCATCGGCCGCTTCGCGATCCAGCAAAAGCGCATCCCCGAAACGTTCCCGGCGTGGATTCATCGAACCACGGTTGATCTGCACAAAGGGGGCACGATCACCCATGCGGTGATCGACAATGCCGCGACCCTGGTGTACCTCGCCAACTACAACATGGTCACGGCACATGTCTGGCTCTCACGCGTGGCATCCCCGACGCAACCAGACCAACTGATGTTCGACCTCGACCCGGCTGATGACGACTTCAGCCTGACGCGCCGCACCGCACTCCGGGTGAAGGTGTTGCTGGAGGAGCTAGGCCTCGTCCCATTCGTCAAAGTCACCGGCTCGCGTGGTCTCCATGTCATCGCTCCGCTCGTCGTCGGACCGAGCTTCGAGGACGTGCACCTGTTTGCCGACGCCACGGCCCAGCGGCTGGCCGCCGCGGATCCGGACCACCTGACCACCGAGTTTCTCAAGCAGAAGCGGGAGGGCCGTCTCTTCCTCGACGTCAACCGCAACGCCTACGCCCAGACCGCGGTCGCCGCCTATGCGGTCCGTGCCAAGCGTGGTGCGCCGATCGCGGTGCCGATCGCGTGGCCGGAGGTCGAGCGCGAAAGCCTGCGGCCCGACGGCCTCACGGTTCGCAATATCTGGGACTGGCTGGACACCCGTGAGGATCCCTGGGCGGTGATGGAGCAGTCCGCGCGGCCGTTGCCACCGATCCTGGAATCAAATCGTCCCGACCGTTCCGGACGCCGCAAAGGCGCCCCTCGCGCTCGCTGACGGCGATGTCCCCGCTCCGCTGCTCGGTCATCATTCCCGCGCGTGACGAGGCGGGCGCGATCGCTGACGTCGTCCGCCGCGTCCGGGCGACGCTCGACGCCGAGGTGATCGTCGTCGACAACAACAGCACCGACGGCACGGCGGAGATGGCGACGGCGGCGGGCGCGCGCGTCGTGGCGGAAACGGTCCGCGGCTACGGGCATGCGTGCCTTGCCGGCATCCGAGCCGCGGCTGGTCCGGACCTCATCGTCCTGCTCGACGGGGACGGCAGCATGGCGCCCGAAGAGATCCCATCGCTGCTGCAGCCGATCGCCGAGAATGCGGCTGACATCGTCTGCGGCTCGCGACGCGCCAGGGCCACGGCCGGCAGCATGCCGGCACACCAGGCCTTCGGCAACTGGCTGGCGGTGACGCTGTTGCATGTCCTGTACGGCGTCAGGCTGACGGATCTCGGGCCCTTTCGCGCGGTCCGGGCATCGACGCTCGCGTCGCTTCAGATGCCACCATCACGCTTCGCATTCCTGGCCGAGATGCTGGCGCGGGCCGCTCGCCGCGGCGCTCGAATCGTCGAGGTCGAGGTCGGCTACCAGGCTCGCATCGCCGGGCAATCGAAAGTCGGCGGAAGTCTTCGGGGAAGCCTCGAAGCGGGGGTCGAGATCATCGGCAGCCTGCTCGCCAACCGGATCGACGAGTGGCCGGCCTGGTTTGCCGGCGTGGCGGCGAGCCTGCTCTATTTCCTCCTGGCCTGGTTGCGCTACGCGAGCTTTCACAGCACGGCCTATGACCTCGGCTTCTTCGACCAGGTGGTCTGGAACGCCGCTCACGGCCACGGCCTGACCTCCAGCTTTCTCGAATACTCATTCTTCGGCGAGCATTTCGAGCCGGCGCTCCTGCTCTTTGTGCCCCTGTACGTGATCCATGCCACGCCGCTCTGGCTGCTGCTCGGGCAGTCGATGGCGCTGGGCCTGGCGATCGTCCCGCTGTTCGCGCTGGCGCGCGGCTGGCTCGATCGGCGGCTCGCCTGGCTTGCCGTCGTCGCCTATTTCCTGCAGCTTGGCGTCTCACGCACGGTTGCCTTCGACTTTCATACCGAGGCGCTCGGGGTGCCCTTCGTCTTCCTGGCGCTGCTTGCCCTGCGCGAAGAGCGCCGCCTTCTGTTTCTCGCCGCCGCCGCCGTCCCGCTGCTCGGCAAAGAAGATGGCGCGCTGGTCGCGATTGCCCTCGGGCTGATCGCGGCCCTGCTGTTTCACGAACGCATCGGCCTCCTGCTTTCGGCGTTCGCGCTGGGCTGGGGTGCGATCGTCCTATTAGCCATCATGCCCGCCTACCGCCATGGGCTTGCCGGCGACCTGATCGCGCGCTACGCGTATCTCGGGTCCTCGCCCGGAGAGGTGATCCTGCACACGGTGACCCGGCCCGATGTCGTCGTCGGCCACCTCGTGACCGGTGGCGCGCTGCCGGCGCTGGCAATCGCCCTGCTCGGTCTCGGGCTGCTGCCATTGCTTCGGCCCTGGCTGCTGCTGATCGCGCTGATCCCGCTGGTGCCCGCGCTGTTGTCCGCTGATCCGGATCAGTCGGGCCTCGCCCTCCACTACGGCATCACGGCTGTGCCGTTACTGGTCACGACGGCGGTGCTCGGACTGCGACAGGTCGCGGTAAAACCGGTCCCTCGGATCGTCGGCACGGTCGCGCTCGCCGCGGGTGCGCTCCTGGTCTTTCTCGTTGCGTCGCCCTTACCCCAAATGGTGCTCACCGATGTGCCAGACCTGGCGGGCAATGCCGGCACCGGCCGCGCATTGCGAGCGATCCCGGCGGCGGCGTCGGTCGCGGCCGCCACCTCGCTGGTCCCCCACCTCTCGGAGCGCCCGGTCATCGATGAGTTTCCCTGCGGGGTCGCTCATGCCTCCTGGATCGCGGTGGACAAAGGAAGGCTGCCAAGCTCGCAGAGCCAGGCCTACGGGTACGGCGCCACCGTCGCTTCGCTGCCTCGGCTCGGTTACCGTCCGGTGGCGGCCAGCGGCACGGTCACCGTCTGGCACTCATCGGGCGCCGCCGCCCAGGGGCCGGCATCATGCTTTCCATCGAGGTAGCTGCCCCATCGGTCCAGCAGGCGAACGGGATGCGAGGTCATCCTCGTGAGTGGCGGCTGCGGCGATAGCGACAGCACCACGATGCTGCGCCGACCGACCGGCAGGGTGTGGGCAATCGCCCTGACGGTGCCGGGCGGATCGTCCCCCATGCCGGTCAGGCGAACGTCCGGATAGCGCCAGGAAGCTGGGTGCGAGGTGGCATTCACCCCGGCCATGTAGCGGCTTTGGATGCGGTCAACGGCGGCGGCGAGCTGCGCGGGCCGCTCGAATCGCGCCCCGATGCGGCGCTGGTCGCTGCGCTCGATGTGGCCGTCCTCCCGCCGCACATTGCCGTACACCGGACGGACCGTCAGCGCCGCCCCCAGGATGGACAGATCACCGAGGACGGCCCGGATGTTGCGCCGGCTCATTTCGTCGCCCGCGTACATCCCATAGGTGAGGGTGGGCGAGGATGCTTCGAGATACAGGGGCGGCGGTTCGATCGTGTACCCCGTGATCACGCCCTCCCGGGCCAGCTGATCAAAGGTCGCGACGGTCTCGCCGATCATGCCGAGGCCTGAACGGGATGCAGGATCCGACGTTCGCGGAGGATCCCTTCGGCAGCGCCGAAATATTCGCGGACGCTTCCCTGGGTCCTCACCCAGCGCAGGTACCGGTCGATGCCCTCGTTAAGGTCTGTTTGCGGTTCGAACCCGGCCGATCGCGCCCTCCCGATATTCGAGATGAGATGTCGCATCTCTCCCGGACGGAACTCGCCGCGCCGGACGGGCTCGAGCGGGACATCGAGCGCGCCGGCCAGCAAGCTTGCCAGCCGCTCGATCGAGGTGGCCCGGCCGCTGCCGATATTGACCGCCTGTCCGTCCATCGCGTCGGTCATCACCGCCAGCAGGTTGGCCGCGGCGACGTCCTTGACGTAGACGAAGTCGCGGGTCTGGGCGCCGTCCTCGTAGAGGACGGGTGGCAGCCCATTCAGCAGGCGCGTCGCAAAGATCGCGATCACGCCGGTGTAGGGATTGAAAATCGACTGGCGCGGCCCGTAGGTACACGAGTAGCGGAGCGCAACCGTCGGAACGCCGGTCTGCCGTCCCCAGGCCAGCGCCAGCCGCTCCTGGTCAAGCTTGGTGATGGCATAGACGGTCTCGCCGCCGGTCGGCGCATTTTCCGGCGTCGGCTTGGCAATCATCGGCCGGCCGCAGGCCGGACAGTGGACCGAGAAATCCCCGGCGGCGAGCCGATGCTGCAGCCGCGATGGCGGAAACATCAACCCATGCACGGCGCACCAGCCCGCGCCTTCCCGGTACACCGCCTGTGACGAAGCAACGACCACCTTCCGGACCGGCAGACGCTGATCGCGAATGACTTCCAGCAGCCTGGCGGTGCCAAGGCTGTTGACGTCGACGTACTTCGCGATCTCTGGCATGTAGCCGCCGTAGGCTGCCTCGTGAAAGACGACGTCGATGTCGTCGAGCGCCTGGCGGACGACGCCCGCATCACGGATATCGCCGTGGACGAAGGTGGCTTCCGCGGGGATCCAGGGGGGCTTTCCGTTGCGATGGGTCTGCGGCTCCAGGTTATCGAGGATCCGAACCGACCATCCCTCGCGGAGGAGCAGGTCGGCAAGGTGCGACCCGATCAGGCCGGCCCCGCCGGTGACGAGGGCGCGCTTGCGGGTGGTCATGCGACGATCCGCACCTTCACGTTGTGGAGTCCGGTGGCGCCCGCCGGGGCCGTCCCCTGGCGCTGCGTCGCCTGGAGCTCGCCGCCTCCGTCAGTGGCTCGCACCATCAGGAGGTACTCGCCCGGTCCGGCTGGCCGCCAGTCCTCATGCCACATGACCCAGGCCACCTTCGAGGGCGCGTAGTCGATGCTGACGGGGCCCCACGACTGTCCGCCATCGGCGCTCAACTCGACCGAGGTGATGCCGCGAATGCCGGCAAAGGCCACGCCGGTGACGCGAACCGTGGCCGTCTGCGAAAGACTGACCGGGGCTCCTTTCGGAAAATCGATCCGGGACATCGTGTGGACGAGGTCGGGGTTCCACCCCTGCGATTCGTAGTACCCCTTTTCCGTGTGGTCGACGAGGCTGACGCGGGTCAGCCATTTGACGTTCATCTCGCCATAGCTGGAGGGCACGATGATCCGGGCCGGCGCGCCATGTCGCTGCCGGAGCGGCTCGCCATTCATCTCATAGACCACCAGCGTCGAGGGTTCCATCGCCTTCTCGTTGGGCATGGTGTGCGTGAAGCCGTCCGCCGCATGCAGGACGATCTGCTGAACGCCAGTCTTCGGACGGCTCGCCTGCAACAGGTCGGAGAGGCGAACGCCCTTCCAACGAGCATTGCTCAGCAGGTGATAGCCCACGCCGTTGCTGATGCATTCCATGCTTGACTCCTGGGTGACCGAGGGCAGCGCCGTCAGCGCCTGGTAGTCGTAGGTCTCCGGCCGTTCCACCAGGCCACTGACCTCCAGCCGCCAGCTCGCCTGGTCAACGTAGGGGTCGATCAGGTTCTTGGTCACGACGTAGAACTTGTCGGTCGGCGTGACAGGATCGAGGGGTGCCTGGGTCTGGGTTCCGTCGTAGACGAAGGCCCCGCGATTGAAGAGCTTGCCGATCAGCCCGCCGGAGGCGGCCACCAGCACCAGGAGAGTCGAGCCGCCCAGCACGAAGCGGCGGCGGCTGACCTCGACCGACGACGTCGGTTGTGTCGCTGCCTCCGCGCTCAATGCCGCATCGCTGACCCCCAGAACGAGGGCAAAGACGACGAGCCCGATCAGGAGGCCGAGCGCGGTCGTCAGCTTGGCCAGACCAGAGGGAAGACCAAGATAGTTCGACTCCAGCACCGGGAAGAGCACGGCAAGCAGCGCAATCCAGACCACTGCCACGCCCGCGGCGAGCATGACGACTCGGTTGCGCCCACGTCCCGCCACGGCGGCGTAGACGGCTCCGGCGACCATCCCGACCACGACCTGTCCCAGGAATGACGAGAAGTAGGCGATCTCCTTGGAGATCATCGTCCCGCCGAAAATGCCGATGACCTTGAGGAAGGTGAACACGGGGAGCAGCGGGAGGAAGCGGTCCGCCCCGAGCTCGCCGATCAGTGGCGCGCCGGCCAGGTATCGGAGGAGCAGCCAGGTAAGGATCATCACGAGACCGGCGAAGGCGCCTGCAAGGGCGCCCCGGATGACCGGAGTTTGCCGGCTCATCACGTTCAAGCGGCCACGCGCCCCTGCAGCCGCAGGGCCTGCCGCGTGTGTAGAAGATCGTCACGAACGCGGGCGATCGCGGTCAGGTGCTCGAGGTCATTGGCGACGTCGACGTCGAAGAGCGGGTCGACAAAGGCGACCGACAGACGTAAGCCTTCCGCACGTGAGACCACGTCGTTCAGGGCGGTCGAGCTGGTCATCTCAACGCCGTGGAAGACGTCGTGCCAGCCGCGCATCCCGATCAGGTAGTACCCGCCGTCCTCGACCGGGCCGAGCACCAGATCGTCGTGTTCCAGCGCGCTGAACGCCTCGTGAATGACGGCCAGATCGATCTGCGGCGAATCCGACGCGATCAGAACGACACGTTCCTCACCGCGCCCGGCGGCTTCCTCGAAGAGCCGCGCCTGGCGAGCGTTCCAGTCGCCGTCGCCCTGTTCGCGATGCGGCCGGTCGGCCCAGGCACCGGGCGTGACGTACCAGCACACCGGGAAGGAGGCACGCCCGAGCTTGGCCTCCAGATCTAAAAGGAAGGCGGCGTACAGAGCGGAAGCCGCCTCGTGACCGATGACCGCGCCCAGGCGGGTCTTGACCTGGCCCGGGCGGGGGCATCGGGCGGCGACGTAGCAAATCTTGTTCATGTGTTCCCCGCAGAAGTCAACTGGCCGCCCCATTTGGAGCGGCCAGTTGGATGCGACGATTCGTTAGGCGGCGACGATGTGAACGGTGCCGAGCGGAATCCCGCGCTTGAAGAGCGAAACACCGAAGGTCTGATTGAGCGCGTCCGCGGCCGCCTGGCTCAGCTTGGCCACGGTGCCGTCGAGCGTGACGTGACCGGCGCTGTCCTTCCCGACCATGACCTTGCTGCCATCGAGCTCGAGCAACATGACCTGGCTACCGCCGACGGTCGCGGTCAGGGTCGAGGCGCCCGGGTCGACGACGAAGTCGGTCGCGGTCAGGGACTTGCCACCACCGGAGAAGGTCAGGCCGCCGCTGTGCTTGACCGTGCCGCGAATGAACGGGGTGTCGTTCTGCGGGTAGATGTCGACGTTACCACCGGTGATCGGGAAGGTCACTTTGACCATGCCGCCCGAGGCGTCCGCGGTCGCGGGCGAGACCGGTGCGACGGAAACGCTGTTCTTCTGGAGGACGGACGCCGTGCTCGGATCAACCGTGACCGTCGTGCCGACGCCGGTCAGCGACTTGATGCTCGCGGAGGGCGTCGCACTCGCGCTTGCCGCCGTGTTCCCCGAGTCTGTCGCCGTCGCCGTCCCGCACGCCGCGAGCAGGAACGCCGCACCGCCTGCTGCCGCTAATACTCGTAAGTTCATGAATGATGCCTCCTTAAGGCTTGTTGGGATACGTGATACTCATCCCTACGCAGATCTTCCCGATTAGGATCAGTCCGTATGTCCAGGCCGGTCAGGCAACAGGCCCGCGCCGCCAACCGCACCGCGAAGTGGGCGGCGCGAAATCCGGCGTACAAGTGGCTGGCGCGCGCGGGCTACGTGCTCCGAGCCTTTCTCTACGGGTTCATGGGCTTTCTCGCGCTCCGCATCGCATTCACCGGTCTCGCCCAGAATGCCGACCAGGAAACCAGCCTGCTCGCGATTGCCGGTTTCCCGCTCGGACGTTTCCTGTTGATCGCAGGCATCCTGTTTCTGGCCGCCTACGCGCTCTGGGGATTCATCCGCGCCATCTATGATCCGCTCGGTCGGGGCGACGATGCCACCGGGATCGCCACCCGGGTGGCATTCGGCTTCAGCGGCTTCGCCTACCTCGGCCTCACGCTCTTCGCCATCGGCCTGCTCACACACGGTGGGAACAGCAAGCACCCGGATGAAATCCAGCAGTTCGCCAGCCGTATCCTGTCAGCGCCGGCGGGGATTGTTCTCGCGGAAGTTGCCGGGCTGGTGGCGATCGCCGCCGGGATCGGCCAACTGGTCGAGGCTTACCGCGCAACGTTTCAGAAGGACCTCAAGCGCCGCCAGATGTCGCGGATTAAAGAACGCATCACGCGGGCACTCGGGCAGTTCGGCTTCCTCAGCCGAGGCCTCGTCTTCATCCTGATGGGCTGGTTCATCCTGCTGGCGGCCTTGCAGCACAACGCAAAGCAGGCGCGCGGGTTCAGCGCGATCTTCGCCTACCTGTTGACGCAGCCCTATGGCCGCCCGCTGCTCGCCGTCCTCGCGCTTGGGTTCATCGCGCTCGGCCTGCACAGCCTGGCGCTCGCCCGCTACATCCGGCTTCCGGGCGACCAGCGCTAGGCGGTTCGGGTCCGGCGAGCCACCACGCGCCGCTCGTCCTGCGCCAACCACAGGGAGAGGCACACGGTGATGACGATCAGGTCGGTGAGCACGCCGGGGACGATCAGGATCCCGGCGGCCAGCTGCTGGTCGATCAGCGGCACTCCATAGAGCGAGCCGGGGGCAAAACCGAGCACGAGCCCCAGGACGCGAACCTGAACCGACGACGTCACCAGGTAGGCGATCCGCCCGATGTGTGAGAGCGCGCACGCAGCGCCTGGCTGCGCGATGACCTGTGACCAGAACGCATACCCCACGACGGCCATCACCGCCTGGCCGGCCTGGCGGGCCAGCCCAGGCCCGGCCACCAGGCGATAGACCGGCGGCAGGTAGGCAGCGATGAGCGCCGCGGTGAACACCAGGAAGGCGACGAGGGACCACACTGGGCGCGGCTCCACCCGACCGATCCGACGACGGAACCATCGCGCGATCCTGGGTCGAGGGGCACCCAGCACCAGCAAGGGACCGGCCACCATCAGGATCAGCATCAGCTGAGCGGTACGGAGCCAGAAGGTCTCTCGCGCAACCGGGTCCAGCGGCCCGCTAAGCCCGGCGATCAGCCCCAGTCCGGCGCCGAAGGCGGCCGTGCGCCAGTGACGCGCGTTCCAGCGCCAGCCGCCAACGAGCCGGACCCGGCGGCGGCCTCCGATCAGGTAGCCGATCGCCACGACGAGGCAGAGGAGGCTCACCATCGTTAGAGGATCTTGTGCAGCTGGGCCTCGAGCACGCTATCGGACATCTGCCCGAGCTGGACGAACGACACCGCGCCATTGCGGTCGATGAAGACACTGACCGGCAATCCGATCGTCACGCCGTAAGCGGCGGCGATCCGACCATTCGGGTCATACAGCGCGGCAAATTTCGCGCCGAGCTTCTTAAGAAAGTCGGTCATCGATTTACGGTCGGTCTGCTGGTAATTGACGGCGAGCACCGTCAGTCCCGTGGCCGAATAGTGGTCGCTGGCCCGTTGGATCAACGGCATCTCGTCCTGGCAGGGACCGCACCAGGTCGCCCAGAAGTTGAGCAGGATCGGCTTGCCGCGGTACTGGCCGAGGCGGACCGTCGTGCCGTCGAGCCGCTGTGAACTGAAGTCCGGGGCTGGTGCCCCAACATGCGCGGTCGCCGACGCGACCGTAACTCGGATCGATGTGGGCGGCCTGGGTTGGGCTTGAACCAGCACGACATACAGCAGGCCGGCGAGCAGGACCAGCAGGCCGACGACCGTGGCCCGTTTCGGCCAGGAGAGGCGAGCCGGCCGGCGCGTCTCGATGGTGGCGTTCAGCGGGGCAGGAGCGAGACCAGCGCCGCAACCCCGAAGAGCAGCGCCAGGTACAGAAGCGAGAAATGGAACAGGCGGGCCGCCCAGGCGGCGCCCTGCGTCGAGACCACCCGGATCGCCATCCAGAGCATGGCGCCACCGAGCACGAGCGCCGCGGCGCCGTAGAGCGGGCCGAGCCAGATCGACGGGATCATGCTGACGGCGAGGAGCAGGATGGAGTAGGTCACGATGGCGCGGCGCGTCGTCCGGTCACCCGCGACCACCGGCAGCATGGGGACCTGCACCGCCGAATACTGGCGGCGCAGGAGCAGCGCCAGCGACCAGAAGTGTGGCGGCGTCCAGAAGAAGACCACGGCAAAGAGCGCGAGCGCCAGGGGAGACACCGACCCGGTGACCGCGGCCCATCCCACCAGCGGCGGGAAGGCGCCGGCGGCCCCGCCGATCACGATGTTCTGCCGGGTCGAACGCTTCAGCCAGGCGGTGTAGATCAGCACGTAGAAGAGTCCACCGGCGAGCGCCAGGGAGGCGGCCAGCAGGTTGGTCGCGCTCGCGAGCAGCCCGAACCCCGCGGCGGAGAGGCCGATCCCGAACAGAATCGCGTGCAGCGGTTGGATCCGGCCCGAGGGGACCGGCCGCGTGCAGGTCCGCGCCATGACGGCGTCGATGTCGCGGTCGAACCAGCAGTTGATCGCGCTCGCGCCGCCCGCGGCACAGGCGCCGCCGGCGAGGGCGGCCAGCGTCAGCGAGGTGCCGGGCCAGCCGCGCGCGGCCGTGATCATGGTCGTGAACTCCGTGATCAGGAGCAGCAGCATGATCCGGGGCTTGGTGAGGCTGACGTAGTCGGCCAGGACGCGCCGCGCACCAACCCAGCGGGCGGGCGCCGTCGCAACCAGGAGATCCTGCGCCTCGGCGATCATTTCACCACCATACCGGCCCGGGGCTGGCTGAATGCCGCCGCCTTCCGGTCCTCATCGCGAAACCAGAGCGCGAGGCAGGTAATGAACACGATCGAGTAGGTGATCGAGCCCGGGACCCACATGATGCCACCGCCGAGGACCTGGTCCGTCAGGGCCGAGATGCCGCCGGGCCGGCCCGGCATCACCGCATAGGCGTAGAACGGCACCGTCGCGAAGGAGAGCACGGCCGCCAGCGCCCAGGACTGGATTGTCCCGAGGAACACATAGACCGCCCGCTGGAAATTGCTGAGCCGCGCCTTGTAGGGAGCCTGGTCGATCACCTGGGCCCAGAAGAGGATGCCGAAGCCGAGGAAAAGCGCATGTTCCAGGTGATGGATGGTGTGGTTCGCAAGCGTGAGGTCGTAGGCCGCCGGCCAGTGCCAGAACCAGAGGGCTCCGGTCGACAGGATAAAGGCTCCAACCGGGTTGGTGGCCCAGTGCGAAGAGTCGCCGAACGGCCGACAGGCTCGGCGCCTTGACCACGGCGCGTGCCAGCGGCCGCCGCACCGCGAGCGGCAGCCCCCGCCACATTTGCATCCAGGGTGCCGCGGCGACCAGCAGCGGGGCGGCCACCATGATGAGCAGCAGGTGCTGCGTCATGTGGGCCCAGAACAGCTGACGCGCCAGGCTTTCCAGCGGCGTGTCCAGGGCCAGAACGATCACCGCCAGGGCGGACCAGAACGCCAGCGTTCGCCACCGATCCGGGACGTGGGCGCGCTGCCAGCCACCCCGCAGGTACAGGATGGCGGCCAGCTCGATCCCCAGGAGCAGGAGTGGCTCGATCGGCCACGTCAGCGGATTCATCCAGGTCACGCCGATGCCCCCACCCTCACCCTCCCCCGAAACGGGGGAGGGAAACGCGTGGTCATGCGACGAGGTAGAGCAGCAGGTAATTGATGACGCCGACGCCGGCGAGGAAGAGGAGGATCCAACCGAAGTTGGCCGCCGACTCTGGTCGAATGACGGTATCGCCGGCCGGTCCGGCCTGCGCCGCCACCGTGGCCAGCCAGCCGACCGCGAAGAGCAGCTCGATCAACCAGGAACCGGTCAGGCCGGCAAAGACACTTGGATACCCGCCCTGGGTCAGCCCGAAGCCCAGGTGCCACATCTCGTAACCCTGAAAGATGCAGGCGGCTGCGCCGAGGATGAGGGCAGCGGGCCCGAGCGCGCGCGCCAGCATCGCCCGGGGAGTACCCCGAGTGATGAACAAGAAGATCAGCGCGCTTCCCACCGCCAGCAGAAGGACGGTCAATCCATAGGCCCGGTTGGGACGCGTGAGGCCCTGGATGATCCAGGCCTGATTGTTGTTGAGCGCCCGCAGGTAAAAATAGGCGAACCACCAGGCGGCAAAGTAGAAGACGTCGGCCGCCAGGAACAACCAGACGCCAATCGAGACCACGCGTGCATCGATCCGGATTTCAGCGGCGGGGAGGACCTCGGCCGATCTAAGCCCCACTGGTCACGCCTCGAATGCCGCCAAAATCCGCGACCGGTCGGGCGTTGGGCATGCCGTAGTCGTAGGGACCACCGGTGATCACCGGGACGCGGTCGAAGTTGTGCGCCGGAACGGGAGTCGGCACCTGCCATTCCAGCGACCGGGCATGCCACGGGTTCGCGATGGCCACCCGCCGACTGAAGGCCAGCGCATAGACCAGGTTGGCGGCGAAGAGCACCATCGAGCCAAACAGGAAGAACGCGGAGACGCTGACCCAGATGTTCAGCCCCTGAAGGGCTGGGTCGTATTGCGCCACCCGGCGCGGCATGTTGAGCAGGCCAATGATGAAGAGCGGGAAGAAGGTCGAGTTGAAGGCGACGAACATCCACCAGAAATGGAGTTTGCCGATCGTCTCGCTCATCATGCGGCCCGTCATTTTCGGCAGCCAGTAGTAGACGGCCGCCATCAGTCCGAAGATTTCGCCGCCCATGATGGTGTAGTGGAAATGCGCCATCGAGAAATAGCTGCCATGCAGGGTCACGTCCGTGGGGACGTCGGAGAGATACACGCCTGATATCCCACCGATCAGAAAGTTGAAGAGGAAGCCCATGCAGAAGAGCATCGGGACGGAGAACCAGATACGCGCCCGCCACATCGTGCCGAGCGTCACGAGGAAGATGATCCCGGTAGGAATCGAGATCAGCTCCGTCGAGAGCATGTAGAAGGGCCGCAACACGGGCGCAATGCCGCTGACAAACAGGTGGTGTTGCCAGACGAACCAGCTGAGGAGCGCCACCCCGAAGAGCCCGACGACCGCGGTCCGGTAACCCCAGAGCGGCTTGCGCGCGAAGTGGGGCACGATCTCCATGATGATTCCGAAGGCCGGAAGGATGAAGATGTACACCTCCGGGTGGCCGAAGAACCAGAAGAGGTTCTCCCAGAGGTAGTTGCTGCCACCGTTCGAGCTGAGGAAGAACGACGTTCCGACCGAGCGGTCCATGGCGAGCATCACGATCGCGGCTGCGAGCACGGGGGCCGCCAGCATGCCAAGGATGGAGGTCGCGAAGATTCCCCAGACGAAGATCGGTAGGCGGGTCCAGGTCATCCCGGGAGCACGCAGCCCAATGATGGTCGCGAGCATGTTGACACCGGACACGACCAGCGCCAGGGCGATCAAGCCGAAGCCGACGATATAGCTATCCATTCCCTGCCCCGCCTGCTCTGACAGTGGCGGATAGCCGGTCCAGCCGGTCGGGAAGCCACCCCAGAACGTCGCCATCGCCAGGATGACGGCTGCGGGGGGCACCAGCCAGAAGGAGAGCGCCTCGAGCCGCGGGAAGGCCATCCGCCGGGCACCGATCATCAGCGGCACCAGGTAATTGCCAAAGGGCCCGACGATGACGGCGCTGGTGATGAAGATCATCATCACGCTGTGCAGCCCGATCAGAGCGATGTACTGGCCGGGCGGCGTGATGCTGGAATCAGGAACGAGCAGGCTGCTCCGGATCATCATGGCGCCGATCCCGCCCAGCAGCAGCATGATCAGGATGGTGAAGAGGTACTGCAAGCCAATCACTTTGTGATCGAGGCTCAAGCGGAAATACCGGCCGAGGCCTCGGTCTGGCTCGCTCTCGCTGATGGGCGTCACCGGCCAACCCAGCAAGCGGGTCAGCGGATAGTTCAAGAAACCCATGCCGACGAGAAATGCCACGGTCGCGAACGTATACCCGAGGATGACACCGGTGTTCTGGTCGTCGACAAGACCGAAAAGGGTGCCGAGCCAGACACCAAAGAAATAGCCCGGGATGGCCAGCAGGATGCCGGTGATCGGGATTGTTGGGAATCAGCATCCGACGCTCGCTCATCAGGTTGGCGGTGACCATGCTCAGCTCCCTTTCGTCAGTGGATCCGGGAAGTAGAACGGTGCATAGCTGGGCACCGCCTTGGTGATCTCGGAAAAGTCCTGTTGCTGCTGCTGGATCCAGCTGTCGAACTCACCTTGACTGACCACCTTGCCCGATGAATCGGCCATCGCCCCGTGCCACAGTCCGCACAGCTCGGAGCAGCGCACCTGGAAGCTGCCTGCCTTTTGCGGGGTGACGTGAATGATGTTGTCGACGCCGAGGTTGGCGTCGGCCTTGACCCCGAGCTGATAGGCCCAGAAGGAGTGCACAACGTCGAGCGAGGTGACGTGCAACTCCACCGGGCGATCAAGCGGTAAATAGAGGTGGGTGGTCTCGACCCCACCGTAGTCGGCGTAGCGGTAGGTGAAATACCACTGCTGCGCGATGACCTGCACCTGCAGCTCCGGGCCTGTGCCGCCGGCCGTGCCACTGCCGGTCTGCCCGCCGGCCTGGCCGATCGACCGCCCCGGCTGGCCGATGAATTGCGCGACGTTGGTGTTCGCGAGCGACGTGATCCCGATCAGCGCGAGGAACAGGACGAGGATCGCGCTTCCGGCAATCCAGACGATCTGGATCGGTGTGTTGCCCAGCATGGGTGGACCGTCGACGAGTTCGGGCCCACGCCGCCGGAAGGCGACGGCCGAGTACACGATCATCAGGATTACGCCGATGAAGATCGGCGTCGCCAGGATCGTCATCAGGCTCATGGTCCGGCTCTGATCGGCTCCCTGGATCGACTGGTCGCCGGGAGGGATATGGATTTGCGCCGCGAGTATGCCCCCGATGATGGACAGGACGGCCCAGATGATGAAAAGACGTAGCGCATGGGGCCGATCGGCGGGTTCGATGCGGATGCTGGCCATGCTAGGTGACGATCAATTGGCCGCCCATGTAGCCGAGCGTCTGCATGGGACCGCCGTTGTTGAAAATCGTCTTGGCGCCACAGGGCACGAAGCATTGCCAGTGATAGACGCCAGGGCCGTGGGTCTTGAATGAGAACGTGATGACGTTCGTGCTGCCGGCTGGCGCGGCCGGGTCCACGCCAAGCAGCGGCACGAACACCCCGAGATCGGGAATGGCGAAGGTGTGGGCGGCCGCGGTCGGGTCGATCGACGTCATATCGCCCTCCTGCGGGTTGCCCTTCGAGTCGAAGTAGGTGATGTGCAGCTTGCCGCCGTCGGTCCCCTGGACTTTGCTCCAGAACGGATTCCTGAGTCCCGAGGCCCCGTCCTCCTGGTCGATCGTCACGTTGATGGTGGCGTTGGCCGGCACCGTGATGATCGTCGTGGGCAGGTAGCCGACCCAGTCGGGATGTGGATCGTTCGGACGAGGCCACTCATTCGCCTGGCCGACCGCGGCGACGGTCTCGAGGTGGATGCTGGCAGACCTCGCGTCGAGCGTTCCGGGGCGCGGGAGCATGAACAGTCCGACGAAGGCAACGATCGCGATGACGGTGGCGACCACGACTCCCGCGACGACCGACAGCCTGCCGACCATTCGGTTACTCCTCCCCAACGGGCACGCGGAACGACAGCGACACTAGTGTGAGGCGGAACCCCCGCGCGGTCTAGGCCCCGGCCATTACAAAGTTGTCAGAAAGCCGCTCCGGGACGCCGGGGCGGTTGTCCGGCCGCAAGGTTGATGCCACAATCCGATCCGTGGGCGTCGTGGAAACGGAAGACGAGGGCCGCGGCCCGGCAGTCGTGATCGTCACCGTCATCGTGCTCCTCGTCGCCATCGCGGTGCTCTTCTACGGCCTGGCCGGGCTTCACTGGTTTGGCTTTGACAGTCCACCCAGTGTCGGTGCGGCGCCCTCGGTGACGCCGACACCCGCGACTTCGGCGTCCGCGTCGGCGTCGGCGTCGGCGTCGGCTTCTGCCTCGGCAAGCCCGTAGCCACCGGCCGGCTTCGCGCCGGCCAGCACCATCGCGAAGGTACTGCCGCGCCCAACCTGGCTGCTGACGTGCAGGGTTCCGCCGTGCGCTTCGACGATCGTCTTGACGATCGACAGCCCCAATCCCATGCCGCCGGTGTCTCGTTGCCGGCTCGCATCGGCCCGTCCGAAGCGCTCGAAGATCCGCTCGAGGTCCGTCGCGGCAATGCCCGAGCCGGCATCGGCGACGGCGATCTCGACGTCCTGAGCCCGGCGGACGGAGAGCTCGATCCAGTCGTCCGGGGTCGTGTGTTTCACCGCATTCTCGATCAGCGCGTCGAGGGCAAGCGCCAGGCGGTCGGCATCTGCATCGACCACCGCCTCGTCCGTCACGCCTAACCGCCAGCGGCGCGGGGTCGGGGACCAGCGGTGCAGCGCCTCGACCAGCAGCGGCTCAACCTCAACCGGGCGCTTGTGAAGGAAGTCCGGATCCTCCGCGGCCGCCAGCAACAGGAGCCGCTCCGCCAGTCGCGCCAGGCGCGTCAGCTCCTCGTTGACGATCCGCGCATCTTCTCTCATGACCGCCGGATCGGACGCCCGGCGAAGCAGCTCGATGTGACCCATCGCCACCGTGATCGGCGTGCGCAACTCGTGCGAGGCATTCTGGATGAAGCGCCGCTCCCGCTCGAGCAACCGCAGGTTTGCCTCCGACACGCGCTTCATCTCCTCGATCGCCGTCAGGCGCCGGCGGGCATGCCAGACCATCGCGAAGAACATCGCCGACATCAGCGGGACCTCAGTCAGCTCGTCCAGCGGCTGCGCGCCAATCTGGATGTCGTGGATCAGGCCGGCGCCCGTGCAAAGGATGATGACGCCGAGGACCCAGAGGGTCGGCCGCATGCCCCACACCCGGAAGCCATACAGGATCGTCAGGCTCACCCAGATGAAGTGAAAGGGCACCGTTTCCCAGTCGGGGATCACGAAAATCGCCACGAGGTTCAGCACCGCAAAGGCGGCCCAGGCGAGATCGACCCAGGCGAACCGGCGGGTTGGCCAGGTCCAGGGCTCAGCCAGCGTCAACCCGGTACCCCTCGCCGCGGACCGTCTTGATGGTGTTGCCGCCGAGCTTCGCCCGCAGGCGGCGAACATAGACGTCGACGACGTTGGATCCGGTATCGAAACGATATCCCCAAACGGCGGCCAGCAGATACTCCTTGCTCAGGGTCTCGCCGGCCCGGCCCATCAACTCGCGAAGCAGAAGGAATTCCCGCTCGGGGAGCGTCGCGAGCCCGGCGCCGCTCCGCACCTGTCGCTTGATCAGGTCCAGCGTCAAGCCGCCGGCGTTCAGAACGATCCGGGCCGAGTCGGCGTGCCGGAGGCGGGCCTTGACCCGCGCCAGCAGTTCCTCCAGCGAGAACGGCTTGGTGACGTAGTCGTCCGCGCCGTGCTCGAGCGCACTGACCTTGGAGGCGGCATCGCCGAGGGCGGAGAGAACGATCACCGGCTGGCCTGGTTTGCGCTCGACGAGCCGGCGCAGCACTTCATGGCCGCCAAGGCCGGGCATCAGGAGGTCGAGCACGACCAGGTCGTAGGGATCGGCGAGCGCCGCGTTGAGACCACTCGCGCCGTCGGATTCGGTCGCAACCTGGTATCCGTCGCCGGCCAGGCCGCGGGCAACGAAATTCAGGATCCGCGGCTCGTCATCGATCACCAGGATGCGGGCACGCGGCGCCGCGCCCGCGTCCGACGCCGCATCGGCGTGCAACAGCGAGTTCACCTGGCCTGCCTTCTCGCTCGGCCCGACATTCCCCTTCGGTGAACACCATAACAAGCGAGGGCAAGCAAGCGCTAGCTCGACTGTCGGGCAAGCAGACGCACGTCCTGGGCCACCCGGGACGGCTCGAGGCCGGCGGCGAAGGCGGCGCGCTCGTACCCCTGCTTGTCGACCAGGTAAAGGGCGACGCTGTGGAGAATGTCATCGGGCGAAGGCTGGACCGTAATGCCGTAGGCCTTCCAGATCGGGGCCAGTTGCTCGGGGCTGCCGCTCAACCAGTGCCAGTCGCCGGTCCATTTGTGCTCGGCGGCGAAGGCCTGTTCGCTCGCCGGGGTGTCGGTGGCGGGCGCAACGCTAATCACCAGCGACGAGAGTCGAACGCTGAGCCCGACCGACCTCTGGACCTGGGCCAGCTGATCGGCTTCCAGCGGGCAGAGTTGCTTGCAATGGGAATCGAGGAAGGTAATGGCCAGAACGTTTCCCCGTAGAGCGGAAACGGACGTCGGCCGGCCACCCTGGTCGACAAGGCTGAAGTCCGGGGCCGGACTGGACTTCGGCGGGATGACGATGTCGGCCTGAAAACCACCGGTCGAGGGGTTGGCCGCCTGCGCCGAGGCGTGCAGCGATAACGCCTTGACGATGAAGAGCGCGACCATCACCACCGCCAGGGTGGACGACGCAGCGAGCCAGGTTAGCGGATGCCCGAGTGCCTTCCTCACGAAGATCCAACTGCAAGCTTAGCGGAGAATTTCCCGCCCGCCATACTGAACGCGATGGCAAAGCGCAGCCAGTTCATCTGTCAGCACTGCGGCCGGCGGGTCTTCGCCGAGGGCGGCCCGCTCACGCAAATACGCCTCTGCCGTTCCTGCTTCGAGAAGGCCCGGGAGGTCCAGCGCCAGGAGATGGCCGAAAAGCCGAAGTCCGACTAATACCAGGCGGGCGCGGAAGTCGAGGCGAGGTCGAGGCCCTGCGTGACCTGCAGGGGAACGATGGGGGCGGCCGTGGTCACCACCGCCGAGGAACTGGCTCGAACGCTCGCGGTGGCGGTAGCCTTGACAGTCGCGGTTGGTCTGGGGGTTGCGACGGGTACCACGGCACCGACAGGGACCCACCAGAGCTCGAAGTGCCCGGCCAAGCCGGCCGGGGCAAAATACGCCAGGCCGTGCCCGTCGGGCGACCAGGTCGGTTGCGCATTGAGGCCGCCGTCGACGAGGACGCGCGCGGGCCCGATGGCCGTACCGCTGAAGGGTGCCACCTCGAGACGCGTGCTCTGCTTGCCACTGCTGCAGACCATCGCCAGCTGAGTCTGGTCCGGCGACAGCGCCGGCTGGCTGCAGTCATCCGCAGCGCTTGTCAGCGCGTATCCCAGGAATCCGGGTCGTGGCTGGTACCAGATCTGCGACCGGACACCGGTGGCATCGTTCGAGTGCCTGACGAAGAGCGTCGCCGTTCCGCTCAATGGGAGGGGCTGGATATCGCCGCCGGTATGGTCGTTCGCGTTTGTCCGGCGCCGGGCCTGTGCCTGGGTGCCGTTCAGCGGCATGCTCCAGATCGAGAAGTCGACCTGGTAGCCGTATTTCGGACTGTCGTAGCTGTACAGCACGGACGACGAATCAGCGCTGACGCGGGGGTAGAACGCCCAGTGGTTGGCATCGATGATTTTGGCGTTGTCGTGGGTGAGCTGCTTGACGATGTGCCCGTCGAGATCGAGCAGATACAGGTCGCTCGACTGGGCTCCCCGCTGAACGGCGACTAGCTTGGTGTGGTCTGGCGAGAGCGCCGGTTGGGCCCAATTGCCAGAGGCCACTTGCCTGAAGACGCCGTCGCGGAACGTAAAGAGGGCGCCACCCTGGACCAGGTACATCGTTCCCGGGAGCTTGAACTTCGGCTTGACGACCGGCGGGGCCTTGGCTTCTTGCTTTAGGACCTTGCTCTTCAGCGATCCGAGGTAGAGATAGGTACCGGTACCGACCAGCAGCATCAGCGGGATGAGCAACAGGACGGAGAGGCGACGCAGCATCAGGGGAAGTTCGCCTGGACCAGCGGGCGGATCTTTGACCAGTTGGGAAACACGACGGATTGCGCGCCGACGAAGCCGTAACTGGTGTAGGTCGGCGGCAGGAGCACGATCTGCTTGATGTTGGCCGGGTCGAATCCGCCGGCCACGCCCAGCAAGCTCCGAATCCGAGACAGGCTCATGCTGGTCTTGAACTCGTTCGCCATCGCGTTCACGACGTCGGGAAGATTCGCGGCGTTGAGCGTCGTCGCCTTTGCCCGGATGGCGAGCAGGACCTGCTGCTGCCGCTGTGACCGGCCGAAATCCCCGTTGACGTCGTCGTGACGGGACCGGACCCACTGCAACGCATGGCTGCCGTCGAGGTGCTGGGCTCCCGGCAGCACCGCCACGCGGGTGTAGCCGTATAGATAGGTCACGTCGATATCGTTGGGATAGAAGTCGTCGAGCACGGGATTTGACACGTAGACGTCGACTCCGCCCAGCTGGTCGATCAAACGGATCAGGCCCTTCAAGCCGATCCAGGCGTAGTCGTCGATGTGGACGCCGAAGTTTCGCTGCACGGTCGCGATAGCCGGGGCGGCACCGCCGGGGTGGTTCCTGTCACCGGCGTATGACGCATCGATTTTGCCGCTGTATCCGGACGATAGGGGGACCCAGAGGTCACGCGGGATCGACATCATGGTCACCTGCTTGCTCGCCGGGTTGACCCGCACGAGGATCATCGACTGGGTGAGGACATGGTCGGCGTTGAACTTGGAATCGTCGTCGGACCCGAGCAGCAGCACGGTGAAGGGGGACCCGGGCGCCGGGACCGGTGTCGCGGTGGCCTTCAGCCCAGGGATCGGGATCACCACCTGCTGGCCGGTCTGGCCGACCCCGGCACTGAAGACCGGGAAAAAGTAGGCGACCCCGCCCGCCATGGCGGAGAGCGCCAGCGCCGCGATCGTCAGGAGGGTCAGGCGCACAGGGTGCAAACGAGAGGCGCGGCGTCGCCTTGCAGAAACGGCCTGGTACATCGGGACGTCAGAATCATGCATGGTCGGTAATAAGAAGACCGTGAGTGGCCATCGGCTCGCGACTCGGAAACGAGCTGAGCCGTAGAAAGGCTACGGTACCGGGCTCATTTAGGCGTAGACATAAGAAAGGTGTCCCCCGGTTTTGCATCGGCGCCGGTTAAATAAGCCGGTTCGGGTCCGTACACTGCAGGGATGGCGGACGAGCGGAGCGCCCCGATCCCGATGACCCAGGCCGGCTTCGATGCCCTCAAGGCCGAACTGGGCGAGTTGAAGGCGCGCCGCCCGGGCCTGGTCGAGGAGGTCTCGGCCGCTCGCTCGCAGGGGGACCTGAGCGAGAACTTCGCCTACCACGACGCCCGCCAGCACCTCGGCATGCTCGACGGCAAGATCCAGACGGTCGAAGCGACCCTTCGCCGCGCCCAGGTCGTTGGCGAGGGCGGCGCGAAAGGGGTCGTCCGCATCGGCTCGACGGTGGTGGTCAAGGACGAGTTCGGCGAGTCGAGCTACGAGATCGTCGGACCGACCGAGGGCAACATGGCCAAGGGCCTGATGTCTGTGGCCTCGCCACTGGGGGGTGCGCTGGTCGACCGAAAGGCCGGCGACACGGTGACCTTCAAGACCCCCGGTGGGGATCGAAAGGCAACGGTCGTCAGCGTCAGCTAGCGCGTCAGGTGCGCACGATCGCGACCATCGGGGTTTACGAATCGAGCCTGATTGACTTCCTGAGAAAGCTCCGGCGTCACCGCGTTGCGCTGGTCGTGGATGTTCGGCAGCGTCGTGGCGTGCGCGGGCCGCAGTACGCCTGGGCCAACTCACTTCGCCTCCAGGCCGCGCTCAAGGCGGCTGGGGTCGCGTACGAACACCGCCTCGACCTCGCGCCGACGACGGAACTGCGACACCTGCAGTACCGGGAGGACGACCGCCTCGGCGTGGGCAAGCGGTCGCGGGTGGAGCTGGCTGAGGATTACCGCCGGCGTTATCTGCGCGAGGTGCTCGACCGTGTCGACCTTCCCGCCCTTCTCGAGTCGCTCCCTGATCCTCAAGTCTCCGCATTGTTGTGCGTCGAGCGTGACGCCAGGGCCTGCCATCGCTCGCTGATCGCGGGGCGATTGCACGCGCGATTCAAGCTGCCGGTCGTGGATCTTTAGGAGATTGGCCGCCTAGCAGGCGTAGTTGGTGTCGAAGCCGGCGTGGAGGTACTGCACGAACCAGACGGGCGCGCCCGTGAAACCGGTCCCGCAATAGCTTCGAGCCGTCTTCTCCGAGGAGGCGCCGGTGGCGACCCAGTTGGCATTCACGCCCGAGACTGGCAGCGAGCCGACGATCGTGGTCCATTGGTACGCGGTCGAATAGATGCCAACCGCAGCGGGCGACTGGCGGAGGATGGTGTCGACGACGCCCTGGAGCGTGTACTGGTTCAAGCTAAGGTCGGTCGATGACCAGCTGTTGGCGTCCTCGACGTCCAGCCACCAACTGCTCGGATTGGTAACGCCCTGCGAGGTGGCGTAGTCGATCGAGCGCGTCGCCTCGCTGCAGCCGACCGCCCAGGCGGCTTTCTGCAGGTCGGTTCCGGTGACTGAGCCTGACTGCGTGAGACACGCCGGGAGCGTGTGGGTGGCGTCGACCTGCGTGTAGACGGGGTCATATCCGGTGTTGACGTAGAGGGCGGGATTCGGGGTGTGGCTGACCTGGTCTCGCAGGCAGGGGTTGTAATGCGCGAACGGATAGCCGGCATCGACGCCGACGATGCCGAAGGCGCCGGTCGGGTAGGCGCCGCCACATTGCGGGTAGCTGATGTCATACCCGGTCTGGCCACTCGTGTCGGCGAGCGCCCCTAACTGGTTGCCGAACAGGGCCATGCCCGCCGCCGCCAGCGCCAGGGCAGGCAGAAAGGTTCGCTTCAGATTCGTCACTGGCGCTCGCCATTCTCTGCCCCGGGGCCCAAAGAGTCAACCTCCTGACGGTCCCCACCGCGTGACAGTTTCGCTATCAGACTTTGACAGGGTGATCGCGCGAGGAATGACGATCGTGGCGTCCGGCACCGCCTGATCAGGCGAGCGCGGCGAGACCCTCGACGAGCCGGCGGTTTTCCTCGGGCCTGCGAACCGTCACCCGGATGTACTCGGCAAGGGGATGCGCCGCGCCGAAGGTCCGGACCACGAGCCCGGAGCGCAGCAGGGCCGGCGCCGCCTTACGTCCGGCGTGCACCAGCAGGAAGTTCGCCGCCGACTCCCGCACCTCGAGGCTCAGCGCAGTCAGGTCGGCTCGCAGGCGTTCACGTTCAGACTTGATCGCCGCCACTCGCGTGCGCATGCCATCGAGGTCCTGCATCGACTTCGCGCCCAGCGCCTCGGACACCACGCTGATGCTGCCCGGCGGGCGCACCCGGCGCAGCGCATCGCTGATGGCCGGGCCGGCCAGCGCATAGCCCACCCGGACGCCGGCCAGGCCAAAGGCCTTGCTCAGCGTGCGGGTGACGACCACGTTGGGCATCGACTCGATCAGGGGTAGCGCCGTCACGCCGGACATTTCGAAGTAGGCCTCATCGACGACCAGGACGCCCGGCGTCGCCTGCGCGACCTCGGCGACGAAGTCAAGCGGCAGCAACTCGCCGGTTGGATTGTTCGGGTTGCAGAGCCAGGTGAGACGGCCTTGCGGGCATCGGGCGATAAACGCCTCGCGATCGAGCCGAAGGTCGACCATCGGGACCTCGTCGATCGGCCCGCCCGCGATCTCGGTGAGGATGCGGAACATCGGATAAGTCGGGCGCGCCATGACGACGGTGGTACTGGCAGTCGATGTATGCCTTCGCGCAGAGATCGAGAATCTCATCCGCGCCGGCACCGACGGTGATGCGGTCCAGGGGCAACGTCCGACGTAATCGGCGATCGCCTGGGTCAGCGCCCCGTAGCTTGTGTCCGGGTACTCGTTCAGCGCGAGCCGCGGAAGATCCTCGAGCGCGACCCCGGCCAGGGAAAGGTGTTGGTATCGAAGCGCACCACCTGGTCCTCCGGGACGCCGGCTTGCCGCGCGATGCTCGCGCTGGGCGGCTCCCATTCATAAGGATGCATGGCACGGATCGCTGCCCTCGGTTCGGGTGAAGCGTGCCCGCGGGTACCCACACCGCAATCTTGGCAGTTGCAAGTCCCTGGCGAATGGGTAGTTTTACGGGGTATGGACCGAGCGCATGCCCATCCGACGACCCTCGCGCTGGGCGGTAAGGCGTCGGCAGCGCTTTATTCAGTTGCGGTCAACTTAGTGCTGATCGCGGCCAAGCTGACGGTCGGCCTGATGACGGGCAGCCTCGCGATTCTCGCCGACGCCGCCCACTCGTTCCTCGACCTGTCCGCCAGCATCTTTGCCTACGCGGGGATTCGCACCGCCGAGAAACCCGCCGATGAGCAGCACGCCTTCGGGCACGCGAAGGCGGAAAACATCTCCAGCCTGATCCAGATGTTCCTGCTCGGCGCCACCTGCATCGCGATCGTGATCGAGTCGGTTCGCCGGCTGATCGTTACGTCGCCGGTCCGGGTGGCCTGGTACTCCTTCGTCGTCGTGCTCGGCGCCGTCGTGATCGACATTGTCGTCAGCCGCTACCTGGCCCAGGTGTCGCGGGCGCACGGCGGCAGCGCCGCCCTGGATGCTGATGCCCTGCACTTCACCTCCGACCTGTGGGCGTCGATCGCCGTCTTCTTCGGACTGGCGCTGATCGCGCTGTTTGGATTCCGCTGGGCCGACCCGGCCGCCGGGATCGCGGTCGCGATCATCATCGGCAGCACCGCCATCCGGCAGGGTCGCGCCACGACGCAGGTCCTGCTCGACGCCATGCCCGACAGGAAGACGCTCAAGGCAATCGAGGACATCCTGCACACAGACCCGCAGTTGCATGGCTATCACGCCCTTCGCGCGCGCCAGGCCGGGACGAAAGTCCTGCTCGATGTCTCCGTGCACGTCGACGGCCAGTTGACGCTGGCCCAGGCCCACGAAGTCGGCCACGCCGTCTCAGAGCGGATCCGGCGCGAACTGCCGGTGGTCAGCGATGCCGTGGTGCATGTCGAGCCCGTCGACGACGCGTCGCACGGATGAGCTAGCGCCTTCCGGCGGCTTCGCTCTCACGCTGCTCTTAATTTCCGCCGCTAGGATGGGGCCCAGTCTGGTGACCACGGCTGGGAAGAAGCTGAGTGTGAACAAGAAAACTGTCATCGTGCTCGGAGCCGACGGGTACCTCGGGTGGGCAACCTCCCTCCATCTGTCTCAGCACGGCCACGATGTTGTTGGCGTGGACAACCTGATCCGGAGGCGTTGGGACCGCGAATGCGGCACCCGGAGCCTGGTCCCGATTCAAACCATGCCGAAGCGCGTCGCACTGTGGCAACGCATCAGTGGCAAGACCATCGACTGGCGCCGGATGGATCTGTGCGACAGGACGGCGGTGAACCAGCTCATCTTCGACGTCCAGCCGGATGCGGTCATCCATTTCGCCGAGCAGCGCAGCGCGCCCTTTTCAATGATCGATCTCCCGCACGCCAGCCTGACCCAGGTCAACAACCTGGTCGGCACGCTGAACTTGCTCTTTGCGCTTCGTGACCATGCCCCGAAGGCCCACCTGATCAAGCTCGGCACCATGGGCGAGTACGGCACGCCCAACATCGACATCGAGGAAGGCTTCCTCACCATCACCCACAACGGTCGCCAGGATCGCCTGCCGTTCCCGATGCAGCCGGGGAGTTTCTACCACCTCTCGAAGCTGCACGACAGCCACAACATCCAGTTCGCCTGCCGGATCTGGGGCCTCCGCGCCACCGATCTCCACCAGGGCGTGGTCTACGGCAACCGGACCGATGAAGTGGCGTTGCACCCAGGCCTCAGCACCCGTTTCGACTACGACGCGATCTGGGGCACGGTCCTCAACCGTTTCTGCGTCCAGGCCGCCGTCGGGTCACCGCTCACCGTCTACGGCAAAGGCGGGCAGACACGCGGCTTCCTCGACATCCGCGATACCGTCGCCTGCCTGCGACTCGCACTGGACAATGCGGCCGCAGCCGGCGAGTATCGCGTCTTCAACCAGTTCACCGAGCAGTTCTCGGTCCTAGGGCTCGCCGACAAGGTTCAGGAGGCACGCGCCAGCCGCGGGCTGTCGACCTCGATCGTGCATCTTCCGAATCCGCGCGTCGAGCGTGAGGAGCATTACTACAACGCCAAGCACCAGAAGCTGCTGGACCTGGGACTCCAACCGCATCTTCTCGGCGACACGCTGATCGAGTCGGTGATCGAAACCGTCGAGGCGTATGCGCACCGGGTGGATCCGGTGGAGCTGCAGCAGCCCAATGTCAACTGGCGGCATGGTGGCACCGCCGACTGGCAGACCCCGGCTGAACCCGATCCCCTGCGGCCCGTGCTGGTCGTCAGCCCGGAAGCCAAACGGCGAGGTGCCGCCAGGCGGCCACCTCGGTCGCGGGTCGCTCAGACTCGCTGAGCCGAGGCCTGCGCTCGCTCTGTCGCCGCCAGGCGGCGCCGCCCAACCACGACCATGGCCCAGCCGACCGCGCCCTGGGGCAGCGACACCGCAAGGTCGAGCAGGTGGATGGCGAGGCTCGCCGCCAGCGCGTCGTCCAGCGTCCATCCAAGCAGCGTCAGGGCTCCGGTCCACCAGAGCTGGCCCGTGCCCAGGCCGCCGATCCCCTGGATCGGAATGCCAAGCAGCAGCGTCCGTACGCTGAGCGCAAACCAGACCTGCCAGTACGAGAGTGGTTGGCCTATCGCGGCGAAGAGGGCCCAGTATTGCAGCGAGGTGGCCACTCGGGCGGCCACCGTCGCTGCGATCAGCGCCCAGGGCGGGCTTCCTTCGCCGAGCTCATGGAGTACCGGCTCGACGCGGGTGACGAGGCCGCCGGCGACCGGCAACCGAACCAGCCGCCGGACGATCGCGTGCCGCGACCGAGCCCAGAAAAGCGCGATCAGTCCGGCGACGACGAGGATTCCGAGCACGCTCCCCAGGACCAGCGCGGCGCGAGGGACGATGCCACCCGCCAGCGGCGCCACGAGAAGGGCAACCAGAATCAGGCTCGCCACGTCAAGCAGGCGGGCGGTGATCGCAACACCGGCGCCCAGGGTCACCGGCGTGCGCAGCCGTGACCGGATGAGCCAGACGAACGCGCCATCGCCGGTCGGTCCGGGCAGGAGCAGGCTCACGCCCCAGCTGGCGAGCGTAATCGGCAGCAGCGTGCGGACGGATGCGCCGCGCTCACGGCCGAGCAGAACGTGATAACGCCAGGCCCTCGCCCAGGCAAACCCGAACGCCGCGACCAGCGCGAGCAGCAGCAAGCCGGGCTCGACACCACCCAGCGTCTCGGCAAGCTCGGTCGGGTGGATCGCGCGCAAGACCAGGAGCAACAGGCCAACCGTGACGACTACGCCGAGCGCTCCGCGCCAGAATCTCAGTCGCACCGGTTGCTCCGATGAACGCGCGCCAGCCGAGGCGGATCGTCGTAACCGGTGGTGCCGGCTTTATCGGCCTCCACACGGTGCGCCGGCTGGTGGCGGCCGGCGACCACGTCCTGGTCATCGACGACCGGCGCCATGCGTGTGGGGAGCCGCTCCCCGATGCGGTTGAATTCCTGCAGGCCGATGTCGCCAGCCCGGACGCGGCCGCGCAAATCGTCGGCTTCCGTCCCGACGCAATCGTTCACCTGGCCGCCCAGGGCGGCGTCTCGCGGTCCGTCCGCGATCCAGCCGGCGACGCGCAGATCAACGTGGTCGGCACGGTTGCCGTGCTCAAGGCCTCGGCTGACGCCGGCTGCCGGCGCTTCGTCTTCGCCTCGTCGGGCGGGGCGATTTACGGCCGGGCGCGGCGTCTTCCCAGCTCGGAGCGGAGCCGGCCCGAACCCCTGTCGCCATACGGAGCGGCCAAGCTTGCAGGCGAAGGCTACCTCGGGATGTTTTCGCGCACCTTCGGGATACGGACGCTGGCGCTTCGCTATTCCAATGTCTACGGGCCATTCCAGGACGGCACGGGCGAGGCCGGCGTCGTGGCCATCACCTGCGAGCGCCTCCTCGCCACGAAGCCGCCCGAGATTCGCGGCGATGGCGAACAGACGCGCGACTTCGTCTACGTTCAGGATGTCGCCGACGCCAACATGCGCGCCCTGGCCGGTGGACTGCAGGGCGCCTGCAACATCGGCACCGGCGAGGCGACGAGCGTCCGAACCGTCATCGACCGGTTGGCCGAGGTCGCGGGCTACCGCGGCCCGGTCGACTTCGTCGAGGGCCGCCCCGGCGAAGTGCGCGCCACCTCGCTCGATGCGGCGCGCGCCGGCCGCTGGCTGCAATGGAGACCGACGATACCCCTCGACGAGGGGCTGCGCCGGACGTTCCTCAGCTTCCAGGAGCGGCTTCCGGCAGGCCGGGCGCATGCCACGAGCGGGCGAGCCTGAAACGCAGCCAGACGAGGTCGCGGATGGCGCGCAGGATCGGCACCAGCCGCGCGCCCGAGCGCACGCCCGCGACCCGCGGATAGTGCGAAACCGGGACCTGCACCACCCGAAAGCCGTTACGCGCGGCCTTGAAATAGAGCTCGGTATTGAGCAGGGCCGATCGGGCGAGCATCGGGGCGGCGGCGTCCAGCACCTCGCGGCGCATCAATTTCAAGCCGCAGTCCACGTCGCGGAAGCGAACCCCGTACAAGGTTCTGATCAGGACGTTGAAGACCCCGGCAATGAGCAGCCGATAGCGGGGATCGGCGCGCCGCTCGCGGCGCCCGGTGACCAGGTCGGCATGGGGCAGCTGCGCCGCCAGGGCCAGCAGATCCGCCGGGTCGAACTGGCCATCGCCGTCCATGAAGCCGACGAGCCCGGCCGCGCGCCGCGCGAAGGCCGTCGGCGACCGTCAAGCCGTAGCCCGACTTGCGCTGGTGGCGGACCACGGACAGGCGGTTTGCCTGCGGCCCCCATCGCGGTGGTTGCCACGGCCACCGTGTCGTCGGTGCTTCCGTCATCCACCAGCACGATGTCGTACTCGGGCGCCAGGGCAGGCAGAATGGCCAGGCACCGGGTCACGACGGACGTCATGTTCGCCGACTCGTTGTGCGCGGGGATGACGAGGCTGAAGGAGCCGGGGAGCGCGGCGGGCATCGAGCCATGAAACCAGTCCTGAATGAGAAATTGATGAGGAGGTCTCATCAGATTCCTTAGTCGGGCCGGATAGGATTTCGGCGATGGTTGGGGCCGCCAGCCTCGCCTCGACGCAGCGGTGCCGCCGGCCGAACCGCCGTCGTGCGTGGCCGGTTGTCCTGGTCCTGGCGGGCCTGTGCTTCAAGGCGTCGATTCGTGGCGACGGAATCGGCTACTACGCCTACCTGCCGGCGGTCGCCGGCAACCGGTCGCTCGACATGCAGCCGACGTTCGACCGCTTCCTCGAGCGTCAGGCGTGCCCGCCTGGTCGCCCAACCTCGAGATCCGGCTCCCGAACGGGTTGACCGCCGACTACAAGCAGGTGGGCGCGGCCGTCATGGCCGCGCCCTTCTACCTCGCAACCGAGTTTTTCCTGGTGGTAACGCCGCAGACCGAGGACCCGGCGCTGAGCGCGCCCTACCAGCTGGCCTTCACCGCCGCCTCACTTTTCTACGCGCTGCTGGCGCTCTTCCTCATATACCGGTTCGCTGCGCGATGTTTTGGGCCGATGGCCGGCCCGCCTGGCGCTCATCGCGGTTACCTTCGCCACGCCGCTGGTCGCCTATATCTTCTTCGAGCCCTCCTACTCGCACACCTTCAGCGTTGCCGCGATCACCGTCTTCGCCCTCCTTCTCTACCGGACGACCGGGAGTCGCAGCTGGTGGCAATGGGGCCTGCTCGGTGTGGCCGGCGGAATCATGGTGATCACCCACGTCCAGGAAGTCCTGTTCCTCGCGCTGATTCCCGCGGAGGCCATCTGGCTACTCTCGCAGCGCCGCTGGTCGTTGCGCCTGCTTCCGGGCTACGGGCTGCTCGCGCTTGGTGGGCTCGTCGCCGTGCTGCCGCAGTTGATCGATGACCAGATCGTCTACGGGCGCTGGCTTCCACCATCGGCGCCGAACATCTTTTTCGACTTCCTGCATCCTCATCTGGCGGACGTGCTGTTCTCGACCCATCACGGCTGGCTTTCCTGGAGCCCGTTCGTCGTGCTGGCCATCCTCGGCTTGCCGCTGGTCGCCCGGCGGTTCGGCTGGTTCGGCATCGCGCTGATCGCCATTGGCATTGGCGAGGTGGTCCTCAACGCCAGCCTTTCGGACTGGTGGGGCGGGCTTGCCTTCGGGAGCCGCCGCCTGACGGACCAGACGTTGCTGCTCGCCCTTGGCTACGCCGCGGTGTTCGACTGGCTGCGGGTGCGACGGCTCGCGAGCCTTGCCGTGGTGGGCCTGGTAGCGGGCGTCACCTGGACCGTGCTCCTGCTTGCCAACTTCTACTACCTCATCCGCACCGACGTCGGACCGAGCTGGCACGACTTCTTGCTCGGCCAGGTCCGGGCCATCCCGTATGTGCCACGCCTCTTCATCCAGGGCACGGTGGCGCGCGACCTGGTGATGGGACGCGTGCTCGCGGGGCTCGCCACCGGGCTGATCCTGGCCGGGCTCCTGTTCGGAGCGCTCTGGATCAGTCGCCGCTGGTCGGTCGTCAGACCCAGCCGCTACGGCGGAAGTACAGGAATTGGATGATGATCGTCCCCACCATCAGGCCAATGCCAAGCATGAACGCGCCGAAGGTGGTGATGTGATTGACGAGCCAGAGGAAGTTCATCCCGAAGAAGCCGGTGATGAAGGTCAGCGGCATGAAGAGGGTGGCGATCACGGTCAGCCGCCGCATCACGTCGTTGAGCCGGTTGGAGACCGTCGACAGGTAGACGTCCATCGCGCTGGTGAGCAGGTCGCGCAGCGAGTCGACCGTCTCGTACTGCCGGACAACATGGTCGTAGACGTCGCGGAAGTAGAGCGACATCTCGTGATCGGTAATCGATTGGGTGGTCAGCCGCTGGAACAGGTCGCGCTGCGCCCCGAGCACCTTACGTAAGTCGACCACCGCGCGCTTGAGGTTGTAGATCTGCGCCAGGACCTCGCGGTTGCCTCGCGTCAGGATGGCATCCTCGAGCTTGTCGGTCTCGCCGTCGAGCTCGTCGATGACGGTGAAGACCTCGTCGACCAGCTTATCCACCACCAGGTAGAAGAGGAACGCGAGCCCGCGCGTGGTGAGCTCCGGCGTCTCCTTGAGGCGCTGATACAGGTGTTTCAACTCGGGCGACGGCTCGAGGTGGACGCTCACCAGGTAGCGCTTGGAGATGTAGAGATGGTGCTCGCGGATCCGGAGTTCGCCGGCCTGCCAGTCGGCACTGAACAGCACGGCGAAGGAGTAGTCGCCGAACTCCTCCAGCTTCGGGCGCTGGTTCTGGTGGCGGACGTCCTCCAGCGTCAGGGGGTGGAACTTGAAGATCTCCTGGAGAACCGCATAGTCGGGCTCGCCCGGGTTCTCGATATCCAGCCAGAAGCCCTGGGTGCCGGCCGCGAGCGCCTCCTCGAGCGCCTGGGCCGTGGGCTCGGCGAGCGGCCCTTCCGGGGTGGTGATCAGCTGCCGCATCTGTCGAAGAATAGCCCGATCCACCGCCACCGACGCAATCAGCCACCGTCCATTGACTGGACGGGAGTTTAAGAATATTGTGAGAAAAGGGATTCGGCCGCAGGGCCGCCAAGGGGGAATGCAATGGTAGGGGACGAGCCCGCGGACAGCGGCCCTCCCACGGCTGCGGGCCCACTGGCGCCAGCGCAGGCGCCGCCCGCGCCACCGCGGCGAAACCGGTGGCCCATGATCGCGGCCATCGCGGTGATTGTGCTGCTGATCATCGGCTACGTGGTGGCGGGTGCCATCAGCGCCGCCGCCGCCTCGGGAAAGGCCCACACGGCCCTGAACGCGACCATCAAGCACCAGGACACGGTCTCGACCGTGCTCTCGGAAGATCCCTTCAAGGGGATCGATCTGAAGTCGGCCAACCCGGACATGGCGGCGATCAAGGCCGCGCTCGCCAAGTTCGACGTCCGAATGGTGCAGGCCCAGGACCTCGTCAAAGCCGATCAGGCCGCGCTCGCGGACGTCCGGCCAGGCCTGCATGGCTCGGCACTCACGCTGCCGTTCCAGGGCATTCTGAGCGGCGACGCGAAGCGGGTTGACGCCGCGGACTCGGCGCTGGCGACCGCCACCAGGGCGATCAGCTACAACAAGCAGCAGTCCCAATTCCTGCATCCCTTCTTCGACGCCATTGCGGGATTCGTGGCTTTAGGCAACCTCGATCAAAATGCCAACGTGGCGACGGTGATCAGCCAGGTCAACGCGACCGAAGCCAGCTTGCACCAGGCCGTGGCGATCGCCAAGCCCCCCGCGGTCCCGGCCCAGATCAAGCCACTGCTTGACGGCATGCAGAAGGTGATCACCGACCTCAAGAGCCTGCTGGCCGCGGCCCAAGCGCATGACCAGGCCGGAGTCACCCAATGGACCGCGGCCGGCGATGCGGACTCCGCGGCCCTGTCGAACGTCGATTCGACCGCCCTCGACAACGCGGACAAGGCACTCTTCGCGCCGCTCAACGACGCCTACAACCGCGACATGAAAACCGCCGCCGGGGGCTAGGCCTCAGGCGACGGCGCGCGCCACCTGCGCGAGCAGCGATAGGCCCTCGCCGTCGTGGAGGTCGTAGTACTGGAGCATCACGCGCTGGATGCCGGCGGCGCTCCAGTCCTTGAGACGCGTCGCCACCTCATCGGGCGTGCCCACGAGCCAGGCCCTGGCCCGCAGCGTCGAGACGACCTGATCATCCGGGACATCGGCAAGGGATGTCAGAAACGACTTGAGCCAGCGAGCCCGCTCATCGACCTCGCGCTGGTCCGGGGCGATCAGCACGCCGGCCATCCAGGAGCGGAGGATCTGATCGGGATCGCGCCCGTGGGTCCGGCAGTGCTCGTCCAACTTCGCCCGCTTGGCCAGGTAGGCCTCCGGGGTGGCGGCGTGCGAGTTCCATTCGTCGGCGTACTTCGCCACGATCGCGAGTAATCGGACCTCGCCGTCGCCGCCGATCAGGAGGGGAGGGCCGGGCCGCTGCGCCGGGCGCGGTGCGAGGGTCGCCCCACGGAGTGGGTAGTACTGCGCATCGAGATCTACCGGACCACCCTGCCAGAGCGCTCGGATGACCTTGATGCCTTCCTCCAGCCGATCCATTCGCTCCTTGATCGGCGGAAGGGTGATGCCGTAAGCGACGTGTTCATCGTCGTTCCAGCCCGCACCGACGCCCAGGATCAGCCGTCCGTTGGAGAGAACATCGACCGCGGCCGCCATCCGGGCGAGCAGGGCCGGATGGCGAAACGTCATCGGGCTCACCAGCGGCCCGAAGCGGATATGGGTCGTTCGCTGGGCGAGGGCCGTGAGCGAGACCCAGGCCTCGAGCGAGGCACGCTCCGTCCGTCCCATGACGCTGAAGAAATGATCGGAACGCCAGAGCGAATCCAGCCCGAGCGATTCGACCTGGTCGGCGACGGCGAACCACCGCTCCCAGGTCAGGCCCTCCTGGCCTTCGATCATCACCCCGATTCTCACGCGGTCACCATCCGACGCCCAGCGGCAATCGCCTCGCCCACGAGGTACAGGGAACCACAGACGAACACAAGGCCGCCACGGCCGGCGCGTTCCCTGGCCACCGGCAAGGCCTTCTTGACCGATTGCGCGATCGCCGCGTCCGCGCCGAACTGCGCCGCCAGGTCTTCGGGCTTCGCGGCCCGGTGCCAGTCGATGCCGGAAAAGATCACCGGGGCACTGGTCGCGCGCAATAAGTGCAGCATGGCGGGCAGGTCCTTGTCCCTCATGGCGCCGAAGACGATGACGATCGGCTTCCCCTTCGAAAGCCCCTGGACGGTGGCCAGCGACCGCTCCAGCCCCGCCGGGTTGTGCGCGCCGTCGACCAGCACGATCGGATCCCGGTCGATGATCTCGAGCCGGCCGGGCCAACGCGCGTGCGCCAGCCCGTTGCGCAGCTCACCGTTCGAGATCTCCCAGCCGCGGGCGCGCAGCGCATCGATCGCGGCGACCGCCAGCGCGGCATTGTCGGCCTGGTAGATGCCGAGCAGCGGGATACGGAGATCCTTGTATGTCGCGGCAGGGGTCGTGATCGTCGCCACCACCCCGGACCAGCCGCGGTCGGTCGCGGTGACCTGGATCTCCCGGCCAAGGCGCAGCAGCGGGATCTTCTGGGTCGCCGCAACCCCCTCGATAACGCCGAGCGCCGGGGGCTGCGCGCCGGTGATGGCCAGGCTCTGCGGCTTCAGGATGCCCGCCTTCTCACCAGCGATCGCCTCCAGCGTCGAGCCAAGGTACTGCGTGTGGTCGAGTGCGATGTTGGTGATGACCTCGACGCCCAGATCCAGGACGTTGGTGGAGTCGAGGCGCCCACCGAGCCCGACCTCGCACACGAGCAAGTCGATGCCGGCGCGGGCGAAGTAATAGAGCGCCGCAGCGGTCAGGATCTCGAACTCCGTCGGTGGTCCGTGCTCCGCGGCGACGCGATCGATGGTTGGCTGCAACGAGGTCAGCAGCGCGGCGAAGTCGTCCTCGGCGATCGGCCGCTGGTTCACCTGGATACGCTCCGTGTAGGAAACGAGATGCGGCTTGGGCATGAACCCGACCTGGTAGCCCGCCTCCTGCAGGATGGCGGCAAGCATGGCGCAGACGGAACCCTTGCCGTTGGTGCCGGCGACCAGGACGCCCTGGAACAGCTGCTCCGGGTGACCCAGCTCGGCGAGCAGCGCGCGTGTTCGCTCCAGCCCGAGCTTGATGCCGAAACGCCCGAGCGCGCTCAGGTAGGTGAGCGATTCCGCGTAGGTCACGGCTTGCCGAGGTGCTGCCGGTAGGCGCGATAGGTGTTGACCAGCAGCATGGCGACCGTCATCGGGCCAACGCCACCTGGCACCGGGGTCAGCGCAGCCGCGATCGGCTCGACGCTCGCGCGGTCGACGTCGCCGGTGAGCTTGTTGGTCACGGGGTCGCGCGTGATGCCAACGTCGATGACAACGGCGCCGGGGCGGACGTGTTCAGCCGTGATCAGGCCGCGCTTCCCGGTGGCGGTGATCAAGATGTCGGCGGTCCGCGTGGTCGCCGGCAGGTTGACCGATTGGGCGTGGGCGATCGTGACGGTGGCGTGGTTCTGCAGCAGCAGGAGCGCCACGGGCCGTCCGACGAGGCGGGAGCGGCCGACGACCACGGCGTGCTTGCCCGTGGGATCGATGCCCTCGCGGCGAAGGAGTTCGAGGACGCCGAGCGGCGTGGCCGGCACGAACGTGGGATTACCCTGCGCCAGCCGGCCGGCATTGTAAGGATGCAAACCGTCGACATCTTTATGTGGCGGGATTCGCTCCAGCGCCTGGTCAGGGTCGAGCCCCTTCGGCAGCGGCATCTGGAGCAGGATGCCGTCGACCCGCGGCTCCGCGGCCAGTCGGTCGATGTGCGCGTGGAGGTCCGCCTGGCTGACGTCGTGGAGATGCTGGATCGCGGATAAGAAACCGGCTTCCTCGGCGGCCTTGTGCTTGCCGCGCACGTACGTCGTGGAGGCCGGATCGTCGCCGACCTGGATCACCGTGATACCGGGCGGGCGCTGGTCGCGGTGGGTCTCGACCGCGGTCTTGAGCTCAGCGCGGATCACGCCCGCATGGGCGCGGCCGTCGATCAGTCGGGCGGGCACGGGTTGAAGTCTAGTCAGCCGGCCTGGTGATCTCGACGGTAAAGGCGTTCAAATGTGCGATCGGCGGCCGCTTGGTGACTCGGACCGTGACCTCGAAGACGCCGTTTTCCTTCAGGATTGCGTCAGCAATTTCCTCGGCGACCGTTTCAAGCAAATGCCGCGGAGGTCCCTCGAGGATCCGGCGTGCGATCTTTTCCAGGGTCGGGTAGTTGACCGTGTCTTCGATCCGGTCGGTCGCAGCCGCCCGCCGCGTGTCGGTCAGGACCTCGAGATCGACGACAAAGGTTTGGCCGAGCTTGGTCTCCGCCGGGTTGTTGCCGTGATAGGCGAAACCCTCCAGGCCCTCGAGGATGAGCCGGCCGGTTGGCTGGCCAGCCGGACTTATGGGCATTGCCTGGCTAGCTAATCACAATGGATGACGTATCCTGAACGCGCTCAGGTGAATCAAGGCCGTAGTTCTTTCTTGACAAATATACCATGCCGTGTGATGATGGCGCCATGGAAGGCGGCGTGAATGTTGAGGTCAGGGCGACCGGGCTCCGCGCGATGCGCGAGAAGAAGGGACTGACGCAGCGCGAGCTGGCCCATAACCTCGGCATCAGCCAGAACTACATCCCGGCGCTCGAGTCGGGTGCCCGCCGGCCGGGCCCCAAGTTGCGCCAGGCGCTGATGAAATTTTTCAACGTCAACTTCGAGGAACTCTTCGAAGTCGTGATGGTCAACCCGGAGAGTTCAAAAGAACAGGTGCTGGAACCGCGCGAGGAGCGTCGCGCGGGCTGATATCGGGAGGGGGTGATCGACGGGGGGTCTGAGCGGACGAGGCGTGCGAAAGGCTGGATAGAATAGCCGGTGCGCCCGTATAGCTCAGTTGGTAGAGCAGCTGACTCTTAATCAGTTGGTCCCGGGTTCGAATCCTGGTGCGGGCACCACTCCCTGGCCACTGGTAAGGGATCGCTGCGCGTAAGAACAACGCAGCGCAATCGCACTAACGAAACGCCGCCCTACGTCTTGTACCGAAACACGCCCGCGCTGGCCATTGACGAAAGTTGAAGGGGGCTTCAATGCGCGGCGTTCGGATTCCTCAAGATCTCAACGGGGAAGATCAGTTTGTCCTCGGGCTGCCGGTCACACGCCTGGCGACGTTGCTCTTCGGACTGTTGGCGGCGTACGCCGTCCTCCACCTCCCACTCCCATCCCCTGTCCGGATCGCCACCGCCATCATGGTCGGCGGTCTGGGGGCCGCGCTTACCTGGGTACGACCAGCTGGTCGATCGCTCGGGCACTGGGCGATGGCGGCGGTTGAGTTTCATTTAGCCGGCTCGCTCGGTGAACGGCCGCGGAGGAAGGGGACCGCCGACACGACTCCATCGCCTCGCCTCAGCGTTGTCGCGCCTCTTCCGCAGCCCGTCAACGACGCCGTAGTCGATGAGTTCGCCGACGACGATGTCATCGAGCTCCCCGATCCAGTTGCGCCTGTCACGGAGAGTCGGGGTTCGATCGAAGCTTCGCCACCCGACGATGCCGTCCCCGTTTATCTGGGCGGAAGCCAGATCATCACGTTCTTTTCATCGAAGGGTGGCACGGGCAGAACCACGCTCGCCACGGAAGTCGCTACCTTGCTTGCCCGAAAGGGACGATACCGGCCTTCGGCGGCTGAATCAGCACGTCCCTTGCGTGTCATTCTTGTCGACTTCGATTTATCCAGCGCCAACGTATCCGCCCGACTCGGGCTCGCCCAACCGACCATGCTCGATTACGTCGCGGACCTCACTGGCAGCAGCGCGGACCTGGAGCCGGGCGACTATGTGGTCCGGCACAAGACCTCCAACCTCGATGTCTTGCTTGGGCCCTCCAAATGCCTGGCTGGCGATCGGTCGCAACTCGTGGGAGTGCCCCAGGCAGCCCACATCCTCAGCTGGTTGAGGAAAGCGGGCTACCACTTCATCCTCCTCGATCTGGGCGCGTCGGTCGGCGATCTGGAGACATACCTCCTCGAGGCGACGACCCAGATCTACTGCGTCGTCACGCCGACGGCGGGTGCCATCCAGTCCCTGTACCGCGGCGTCGAGGCCCTTCGCAGACTGGGGCTCGGCGAAAAACTCCACTACGTCGCGAATAAGATGCGCGATGGCGACAACCTCGAGGAGCCGATGGGGGACCTCGGCGGAACCCTCGTCAGCCGGATCCCGTACGACCGGGACTTCGACTCCGCTGAGAACCGCCATCAACCACTCTCATTGACGCCCGACGGTGCGACTCGACGCGCGATCCTACAACTGGCGTCGGCTATCTACCCCGCCCTCGAGCCTCCGGCCGCGGCTCGCACGGCAATGAATCCGTTCACCTGGCTGACGCGGCGCCGCCGTGCTAGCTGAAACCATCACGCAGCCGGGGACGCTTGCTTCCGAGCACCTGCGCAACTTCGTGCGCAGTCAACTGACCATACATGTGGACCCTGCGGTCCTGAATCCATTCTCCACCGTCCCGCACCGCACGGAGCTACTGAAGCAGAGGATCCGCGAAGCCATCGTCGAGACGCAGGGGAAAGCGACCCAGGAGCTCATCGACACGCTGTTCGACGACATTGTGGGGCTCGGCCCGCTCCAACCGTTGATGAGCGATCCCACGATCACCGACATCCTGGTGAACCGTTTCGACGAGATCTACGTCGAGCGAGCTGGCCGGCTTCGATTCGTACCCAGCGCCTTTCGCGATCAGGCACAACTCGAACAGGTGATCCAAAAGATCGTCGCCCTGGTAGGCCGGGAGATCAACATTGACCGGCCCCTGGTCGACGCCCGGATGGTCGACGGCAGCAGGGCGAATGCCGTCTACGCACCCGTGGGAGGGCCCACGCTCTGTATCCGCAAATTCAATCGGGTCCGCCTTGACCTCCTTCCGGCCGAGCACAACCCGAGTGCTTCCAATTGGGTCAGCAACGGTGGGCTTTCGCCGCAAATGGGCGCGTTTCTCGAAGCGATGGCAGCGGCGCGGGCCAACATTCTGATTGCCGGCGCGACAGGCTCGGGCAAGAGCACGCTGCTCCGTTCGATCGTGAGCGCCTTTCCCGAAGACGAACGCGTTATCACGATCGAAGACACGGCGGAGTTGGAGCTCGACAATCCTCATTGGGTGAAGCTCGAGTGCGTCCATTCAAAAGAATTGGGACGGGGCGGCCCAGGAGCGTAGGCTCGACGTTGCCGACCTGGTGCAGAACGCGCTTCGAATGCGACCAGATCGTCTGATCATCGGAGAGATCCGGCACAGCAAAGAAGCGTATTACGTGCTGGAAGCCCTGAACACTGGTCACGACGGCTCGGCGACGACCATTCACGCGAGTAGCTGCGTTGACGCCCTGGCCCGGCTGGAGCTGTTGATCAACCGGGACTTCGGGCAGCTCAGTCCCGTCGAGATCCGCCGTTACATCGCCCGTGTTTTCGACCTGGTGGTTTTTGTGAGCCGCCTTCGCGACGGCAAGCGTTGCGTCCTCGAGGTCACCGAGTTACGCGACGTCGATTCGGAAGGTCATTATGTGACCGCGCCGATTTTCAAGACTTCCCTCACCAATGGCTCCCATGGGCCGACCGTCGACTTTGAGGCGGTTCCAGGCTACCGACCAGGATTCCGACTGCAGCGCAAGCTGGAGGTACAGGGGATGCGATGGATCTCATAGCGTCTGCGTGCCTGTCGCTCGCGATTATCGGCCTGGGCCTCGGACTGCTCCGCCGTCCCCAGCCACCGCGCGCGCTCCGGTCGTTGATCGAACGCCAGCTTGCCAGGCAAAGCCGCCGTCTCGAGCAGGCTCGTATTCCGAGCCGGCCCCAGACGTTGTTCGCAATGACGGTCGCTGTGCCCGCTGTGCTCTTCGCCGTCGGGTGGCTTGAGTCTCCCGTCCTGGCGCTGTTGGGCGTCGCCTGCGGGCTCGCCACTCCGCGCCTCTATCTCGCCTGGCTCGTTCACGGCCGGGCCCGCCGCAGCGAAGCCGAAGCACCGCGGTTTCTCCAGTCCTTGCTGACCAGCCTGGGCGCCGGCAGCACGTACCTCGACGCGCTGCGACTGGCGCGCCAGATGAGCGCGGATCCTTGGATCCGGGAAGACCTCGACTTCGTCATCCAACGGTTCCTTCTTGACGTGCCCATGCATGTCAGCATGCGCGAGCTGCGGACACGAGTCACGACGGTAAACCTCGGCCTGGTCTGGGAAACGCTGATCATTTGCAGCGCCAACCAGCTGCCAACCGTGGCGGCGCGAACCCTCTTCTACGAACTGTCCGGAACCGTGCACTTCAACACCCAACTGGCTAACGAGGTTCGAGCCAAAACAGCCGGGCAACGCCTTCAGATTTGGCTACTGGCGATCATCGTTCCGGGCATGTTTGTCTACCTGCGCCTCCTCTCGCCCGACCTCCTTCAGGCGCTCGACAACACGATGATGGGTCGCTATGTCCTGATCCCGGCGGCAGTCTTTTTGGAGCTCTTCGGCATCTACCTGAGCTTCCGAATCACCAGGTTTGAGGCATGATCCTTGGAGCTCTGTCGGCCGCGGTGGCGACCTTCGCCGGTCTCTACAGCCTGGCCGGTTTTGCCCGCGTCGCGAATCGCCCCAACGTCGGCTTGATCCGGGCATCGACCCTCTCCCCAATCGAGTGGCGTCGAGAACAGCGTGGTCTGGACAGCTGGTACCGGCGGTGGCTCCAACCGGCCGCTGCCATCTGGGGAGCGCGTCTGCACCTTCGGCCGGCTCGTCTCGACGAGGCTTATCTAGCTCAGTGTGGTCTGGATCCCCAATCGGTCGACGGGGTCGAGTTTCGGGTTCTCAAACTGGCCGGTGCGCTCGCTGGCGTGATCGCCGGCACCGTCGTCGGACTAATCCTTGCGGGCGCCCCCGTGCTCCTGCCGCTCCTCGCGTGGGCCGGCTACATTGCGCCGAGCCAGTATCTGAATTCCCGGCGCCGAAAGCGTCAGCGCACCGTGCACCGCGAGCTACCCGAAGTGGTCGGCATGATCCGCGCGTTTGTGGTTGCGGGCCTGCCGCTCGAGCGCACGCTCCACCTGATCTCAGCCGATTCGCAGGGACGCGGCATTTTGAAGGGAGAGATTCGGGCAGCACTCGGTCGCTATGGCGTCGGCGCCTCCATCGAAGAAGCGCTCCAGGCGATCGGCGAGCGCACCGGCATCGATGAGATTTCGCTATTCGTCACCGCACTCGCCCAGAGCAAGCGCCTTGGTACCGGCCTCGAACAGACGCTCCGTGATCAAGAGTTGCTGATTCGGATGAGCCAGCGAAATCGCTCCACTGCCGAAGCCGCGCGGGTCGGCACCAGACTTCTCGGCGTTCTCGCCGGCGTTTACCTTCCCGAGTTTGTGATCTTGATCATGGTTCCACTTTTCTGGGGCATCATCCAGCGAGCCTTCGGGTGAGTCCGATCGACACGGCGGCGACGCGAGTCGGGGAACGGGTAGCAATCAGATAGGAGGGCTAGACATGAACAAGGGGCAGCGTGGGCAGTCGACTTTGGAGTGGGTGATCGGCGCAGCGATCATCCTGGGCACGCTGGTTGTCGGAATTATGGCCTGGAACCATGGCCTTGTCGCCAAGATCGGGGAGATGGTGCAGCGGCTCACGCAGACGTCATGAGCCAGGGACGACGGGATCGGCAACGTGGGCAAGAGACGCTGCAGGCAGTACTCGCGGTGTCTTTGATGCTGTTGCCGGTCCTCCTCGGGATCATCGAGCTCGGTGGGCTGATCCACGTTTGGATGGGTCAGCAATCGGCGGCCGCCATAGGGGCCCGGGTTGCAGCCGAGCGCGGCGAGGACGATGCCGTCGTCCGGGAGCGGATCCGGACCGAATTGCAGGCGGCCGGCGTGAGTCCGGCAAGCGTTGCCGTTTCGATCAGCCCGTCGTCGGTGCGGTGGGGTCAGCCGATCGAGGTGCAGCTCATCAGCCACCGGCGGATCGCCATACCATTTCTGTTCGCGCGCAACGTGGACCTCCGTTCCAGCTACATCGGTCGCGGCGAGGTCAATCATTGAGAGCGCGTCGCGGCCAGAGCATCCTGTACGCGGTCCTGCTGATGCCTACCCTGCTCCTCGTCTTGTCCCTGACGGTGGACATCGGCCAGCTGCAAATGCATCGCGTCCACCTGCGATACGCGGTCGAAACGGCGACCCTGAGCGGGGCGTCGTCGGTCGATACGTCGTATTACACACAGACTGGCCGGCTTCGTCTCGATCGCGCGGCCGCGCTCGAGACAACTCGCACCTATCTGGAGCGAAACCTGGCTCGAGCGCTTGGGGCCACGGAAGCAACGATCGCGACGCAGCGCGCGGATATTCGTGTGATCAATGAGGTCCCGGGTATCAATCCCCTGACCGGGACGCGGCTGAACCGACCGTCGGTCTGCGCCCGAGTCCAGGTGCCCTATCGCGTGAGCTTGATCGGATTCGTGGGACAGATCGGAACCGGTCGCCTGAGCGTAACCGCCTGTGCCGAGATCAGACCATGAGGCATCGAACCCTCCACGCCCTCGGTGCGCTCGCGATTGCCACAGCGCTGGTCACGGTCTCTGCCGCAGACGGCCACAGCCTGGACGGGCCTCCCCTCTCCGTCACCCTCGTCACGAATTCCGGTTACGCCGGGCATGCCTTCGTTTACGCGCAAGTTAGGGATTCCACGTCCGCTTATCCGGCCCCAACCGGACCCGGTCACCTGTCACCGTATTACGCGAACTGGGTCCGACAGCCATTTGGCGGTCCGACGTGTCCGTGGTTGTGGACGGTCTACGTCTTCGACCGGGCCACCAATCGGCAAATCAACGCCCCGCCACCCGGCTCGCCTCCATTCAACTTTGGTACGACGACCTCGCTCTGCGCGAGTCCGCAGGTCACCCCGGTCGAGGAGCCGCCCATGCCGGAGGCAGCCGCCCGACTGGACCTCGATCTCGTGACGTCCCTCAATCCCTCGCACCCGCTGGCCGGAGCGCCGACCATGTTGACGGCGGCACTGAGCGGAACGTTGACCCAGGATCTGAACCTCTACCTGAATATGGCCATCGAGGACTGGTCCGTTCGTCGCTTCACCGTTGACTTCGGAGACGGGTCTGGCGCACTAATCGCCGGTACGCCCGGCAACCAGCTCCACCTTCCACATACGTATCTCCGGGCCGGAACCTACGATGCGCGGGTTCTGGCACTGATCACGGGAACCGCGCAAGCCGCTCGCTACGATCGGTACGGGTCGGTGCAGGTCATGCGGGAGCCGTTCTCAGTAGAGATTGCCAACGACACCTCGGCGACCGCGCGGACCGCACCGGTGAAGACGTACCTTCCGCCGCTGGCAGTGGCCACGGTGACGCCTTCGCTCGATGGGCGGACTGCCGGTGCCAGCTCCTTCCCACGAGTCGACGTTCTACGCGGTGCCCTGACCGAGTTTTGGGTCCACGCGCTGATCACTCGCGAGGGATCGATCCGCCTCGGAGCCACTGTTGCCGGGACGGCGCGCTCGCGACTGGTGCGCTGGCAGTATCTTGGGCCCGGTTCCGATGCACCCGCGGCGGTGGGAACGCGTTCGGGTCAAGTCGGTGACCCTACCGCGCGATTGCGGATGCAATGGAATCTGCCCGATCGTGTAGCTCGTGGAGGACCGCAGGACTACCTGGTCCCGATCAGGCTCTACCTCGAGACGCGATTTAGCGACGGGCATATCGGGATCTACGGCATCGACTCGAGCTTTTCAGTTACTGTCGATTTTGCCGCCCAGAGCGGCTAGGAGGGGCCATGACGCGAACACTCTGCCTTGTCATGTTTGTCGTGTTGTCCGGGATCGCTGGGTTCTTCTACTACGACAACAACCGCCAGGTGACGGTCCTGGTTGCCGCCCAGGACCTCAAGGTTGGCTCACGGGTCCAGGACGGAGACCTGACCCAGCGTCAGGTCAACCCCTCGTCTGTTGGTGACGACGTGCTGCGGGCTTCCGACCAGATCGTTGGGCAGTTCGTCGCCTATCCAGTCCTCAAAGGTCAAGTTGTCGGTGCCCGCCAGTTCACCTCATCGAGAAACGCTGACCTTCTCGGGCCAGGATTGCCAGTGCCCGCTGGTTTTCGGATCGTCGGGGTTCCGATCACCCCAGCAACCGCGGTTGGCGGTGCGCTGAAGCCCGGCGACCGGGTCGACGTGATCGCGATTCCAAATCAGCTGAAGAATTCGTCGCTGCTGGATGTGGCCGCCGCACCGGCCGAAGCGCTTGGCCGCGATGTGCTCGTGGTCGGCATGCGCACCGATCAGGGCACGCCGTTCGACCACACTGATCCGGCGATCAACGCCAGCGGAAGCAAGCCAAGTAGTGTCCTGCTGGCCATAGCCCCAACCGACGAGGCCCGATATTCGTCGGCGATTGCTTCCTCGACCTTCCTCCTGGCGCTGAGCACGGATTGACCATGAAATCGCCGTCGGCGTCGCCGTTCGGAACTGAGGTTGCGGCGATCAAGGATGGCGTCGTGCATCTCAATAACGGCGCCAAACGTGTGATCGTCCGCACGTCCTCGCTGAACTTCGCGGGGCTACCGCCGGAGCAGCAACAGCGCGCGGTTCAGGCATTCCGAGAACTGCTACACGGTCAGAATGGCCCGCTTCAGCTCTATTTCCGAGTCCGCCGGATTGCAGCACGGGACACGGCAGAGCCGTCCCCCGAACGCTTTTCCGACCGAAGGCAGTACCTTGGCGCCCTGACCCAGAGCTTTATCAATGCGCACCTGGCAGAAACACCGGTGTACGAGCGCGACGTCTTCGTCGTGCTTGCCCAGGGCGAAAGCCGGCGGGATTTCCTCCGGTCCTGGAGCTTCCGGTTCGAGCGGTCCGCGGAGCAGCCGAAGCGGGTCGCGACCGACCTCGGCCGCCCACTCCAAGAGCGCACAAATGGCCTCGTTGAGCACCTCAGGCAAGTCGGCCTGAAGGCTGAAGCTCTGGATGATCAGGGCCTGTCAACGCTGTTTGCCGAGCTATACCGCCGTGACAATCACGCCGCCGCGCAGACGTCGTTCGTCCACCGGCCGCAGTCCGTCGAGGTGTCGGGCCGCCACTACGCATCGTTCGTCGTGGACCGCTACCCGGGAGAAGAGGTCGAGCCGGGATGGTTGCTTCCATTGCTCCAGTTCAGCGGCGAGCTCCATGCCGGGATTCACATCCTCCCGCTCGAGACCGATCGAGCCCTGTCTCGCTTGCATCGCCGAATCCAGGATCTACGAGCGGATGACCTGGCCAGCGTGGAGTCCGGGGCCATCCCGCGGACAACGCTGGGGACCCTTCCGGACGCCTTGAGCGTGCATCAGGCTCTGGTCCGCAACGAAGAGAAGGCCTTCGCCGTGGGCTTCTATCTGACTGTTGGCGCGAGTGATGCAGCCGAACTGCGTGCCCGGTGCGACGCACTCGAGGCAAGTTGCCGCCGCATGATGCTTCGGGCGATTCCGCCGTTCTTTGAAATGCAGCAGGCACTGCTCGCGTCCTGGCCGCTGGGCATCGATCTCCTGGGCCAAGAAAAGATCCTGCCAACGACCGCCGTATCGACCCTGATGCCCTGGCTCCAGGAGGACCTCGCCGATCCGGTCGGGCATTACTGGGGATACAACAAGGAGACTGGAGGCCTCGTCGTCTTCGACCCCTTCGACGAACGTCGGTTCACCAATGCCAACATCGCCGTCCTCGCGCACTCGGGGGCCGGCAAGAGCTATGCCGCCGCATCGGTTGTGCTGAGCGCGCACACCCGAGGGATCGGAGCTATTTTGATGGACCCGGAGGCAGAATATGGCGGCCTGGTCCGCGAACTTGGGGGGACGTACTTCCACCTGGCTGCGGGCTCGGGTCATGCGATCAATGCGCTCGATCCCAAGCTGTTTGGTACGGATCCGGAAGAACGGGCCGACCACATCAGCGATGTCCTCGATTTGATCGGGCTGATGTGTGGGCGCCTCGATGAGGTGGAGCGCGCGCAAATCGAGACGCTTACCCGGGCGACAATCGCCGCCAGTGCGACCACGCCCGTCCTTGCCGACGTCTGGCGGGCGCTCAACGACAAACATCCAGGCTCGCGTCCTGGCACGATCCTTCAGCGGTGGGTCACGGGCGATCTCGGCCTTTTGTTCAGCGCCGAGACCAACGTCGACCTGACGGCCGACGTTGTCGGCATCAATCTGCGGAACCTCAGTGACGAGTTGATCGCGCCGGCCTACCTCCTGGTTGCGAACTGGTTGTGGGCGATGCTGCGTCGTGATCGCCGTCCCCGTCATCTTCTGATCGACGAGGTTGGCCTACTCCTCGAACACGAGCCGATTCGACGTTTTCTGGTGCGACTCGCTCGTCGGATCCGGAAGTACGGCGGCAGTCTCATCCTGGTAAGCCAGAACCCCGGAGACTTCTTTGAGACCAAGGACGGGGCCGTGTTGGCCAGCAACCCCAGCATCCTTTTATTGGGGTCACAGAAGCACTCGGAGGCGATCAAGCTGCAAAAGGCTTACAACCTGACCGATCGCCAGGTCAATTACCTCGAGACCGCCGCTCGCGGTGACTTCCTGCTGGTCGCCGGCCCGAACCGAATCCCGGTACACATCATGGCGCCTCCATGGATGGACGAGCTCATCGTGGGGTCCCGCAGCCGCTAAGCAGGCTCTGCCGCGGGGGCGTTCCGTCCTCGTAACGGTTTGGACGGGACCGCGATGAACGCCAATGGTTCCACGCGAAGGTAGCGTTCTGGTCACGAAACTATGTCCTCGCCTACCCGCGCCAGGCGCGCCGGGATGGTGCTGCTCGCCGCAGCCACTGCGCTGATGCTCGCCCCGGCTCCGAGCCTGGTGCAGGCCGCAGGGCCGGGCTGTGCGACGCCAGGGTCGGCTGGGACGGCCACGATCACCGGGGTCGTCAACACCTATTACCCGGGTACCGCCACCGTCGCTGCCGGGGCGACGACCATCACCCTCGGCACCGCGACCGGCTCCGTCACGCCAATCGCGATCGGGGACCTCGTGCTGGTGATCCAGATGCAGGATGCCGCCATCGACTCGACCAACACCGGCGCCTACGGCAACGGCGTCGCTGGCGATCCGGCGACCGGATCAACCTCTCTCAATAGTGCCGGGCTCTACGAATACGCGGTCGCCACGAGCGCGGTGCCACTCGCCGGCGGCAGCCTGACCGTCAGTAGCGGACTCATCAATGCGTACACCCAGGCAGCCCCGACCGCGACGCAGGGTCAGCGTGACTTCCAGGTCATCCGGGTGCCCCAATATGTGGCGGCGACACTGGGCGCCGGCCTGACGGCGGGGCCCTTCAACGGCTCAACCGGGGGCGTGCTGGTGATCGATGTGGACGGGGCCCTCAACCTCAATGGCAACACGGCCAGCGTCAACCAGGAAGGCTTCCGGGCTGGCCTCGGCCGGCAGCTCGCCGGCGCGGCCGCCGGGGGAACCGGGACCGACTACGTGAATCTCAGCGCCAACCCATTCCACGGGCAGAAGGGCGAAGGGATCGCCGGAACGCCGCAGTATCTCTACGACTCCCGAACCGGCACCACCGTGAACAACGGGGCCGATGGCTACCCGAACGGGAGCACCGCGCGAGGCGCCCCGGGAACCGCGGGCGGTGGCGGCACCGACCCACATCCGTCAGGAAATGACGAGAACACCGGTGGCGGTGGGGGCGCGAACGGCGGCGCCGGCGGCATGGGTGGCAACTCGTGGAAGTCCAACATCGCCGTGGGCGGCTTCGGTGGGACGGCATTTCCCGCCACCGCGGCGCGTGTCACGGCCGGCGCCGGCGGTGGCGCGGGTTCTCGAAACAACTCCGGCGCCATCGTGAATGCGAGCAGCGGCGGCAACGGCGGCGGCATCGTGATGATCCGCGCCGGAAGCGTGACCGGCGCTGGCAGCATCACGGCGAACGGCGGGTCAGGCATTGGGCCCGACAACGACGGCGGCGGTGGGGGTGGCGCCGGCGGCACCGTCGTGGTCGTGACGCAGACCGGCGGACTCGGCGGGCTGACCGTCAGCGCGCAGGGTGGTGCCGGCACGAATGCCTGGGCGGCGGATGCCGGCGGGCCGGCCGACTACCACGGGCCTGGTGGTGGCGGCGGCGGCGGTCTCGTCCTCACGAGCAGCGTCGCCGGAAGCACAAACGTTGCGGGCGGCACCAACGGGACCACGACGACGGATAGAAACGCCTACGGGGCCACCCCTGGAGGCATCGGGTCGCAAGCGGCGATTACCGCCGGCCAGGTCCCCGGCGCCGGGTCGGGCGCCGCCTGCACCTCAGATCTCACGCTTTCCAAGACCCACACCGACCCGCTGGTTCGCGGCGGGACGGGTGTCTACACGCTAACCGCGAATAACGTCGGCGGAACGGCCACCAGCGGCACGACCACGGTGACCGATACGTTGCCCGCCGGCTTGACGCCGACGGCGGCCAGCGGCAGCGGCTGGACCTGCGGCATTGCCACGCAAACGGTGACCTGTACCAGCACAGCAGCCATTGCCAGCAACGCGTCCTTTCCCGCAATCTCCATGACGGTCGCGGTGGCTCAGTCGGCGCCGGCGTCCTTGACGAATACGGCCACCGTCTCGGGGGGCGGCGAAGTCAACACCGCGAACGACAGCGCCAGCGACCCGACCACGACGGTCGCCCGAGCCGATGTCGCGGTGACCAAGATCGCGAGCAGCGGGACCGTGATGGTGGGCTCGAACGTCGACTTCACCGTGACCGCCTTAAACAACGGCCCGTCCGACGCCACGGGCGTCCAGGTCACCGACCAATTGCCGGCCGGCCTCTCGTTGGTGTCGGCCACAACGATCAGCGGCAGCTACACGCCCGCGACCGGCGTCTGGAACATCGGCTCGCTGCCGAGCGGCGCGACCGTGACCTTGACGCTGACGGCCAGGGTCACGGCGACTGGATCGCTGACCAACACCGCGCGCAAGACCGCGGAAACGGAGACCGACCCTAATTCGGCAAACGACACCGCCAGCGTCACCATTACCGGACAAGCCTCGGACCTGACCCTCGCGAAGTCGCACGTCGGGTCGTTTGTCCGCGGGTCGAGTGGCACCTACAGCCTGGTCGCCAGCAACAGCGGATCGGCAGCGACGGCCGGACTCGTGACGGTGACCGATACCTTGCCCGCCGGGCTTACCCCGACCAGCGCAACGGGAACCGGCTGGAGCTGCGGCACCGCGGGTCAGACGGTCACCTGCACCCGCTCTGATGCGCTTCCGATTGCTACGTCCTATCCGGCGATCTCGGTGAACGTCACCGTCTTGCAAACAGCTACCAATAGCGTGACGAACAGTGCCACGATCGGCGGTGGGGGTGAGGTCAACACCGCCAACGACACCGCGACTGACCCGACCGCCGTGACATCCAGCGCCGACATTGGTGTCGCGAAGACCGCCAGCAGCGGCACGGCGACGGTCGGGTCGACCGTCCAGTTCACCATTACCGCGACGAACACGGGTCCGTCGGATGCCAGCGCTATTGTCGTCACGGACCAGCTTCCTGCCGGCACGAGCTTCCTTCAGGCGAGCGCCACCGTCGGGACCTATAGCGGCGGTACCGGGCTGTGGACCATTGGCGCGCTTCCCAACGGCGGATCGGCAGTCCTGACGATCACGGCAACGGTGACGACCACCGGCGCTCACACCAATACGGCAACCAAGACCGGGGAGAACGAGCCGGATCCCAACGTCAGCAACGATTCATCGAGCGCCACGGTCAATGGTCTGGGGCCTGATCTGACCATCTCGCTCAGTCATGTGGATCCGTTCGTGCGAGGTACGACGGGCAGCTACAGCGTGGTCGCGAGCAACGTCGGAACGGCATCCACCAGCGGACTGGTGACTGTCACCGACACCGTTCCGGCTGGCCTGACGCCGACCGCGGCCTCCGGAACCGGCTGGGCGTGCAGCATCGCCGGCCAGGTCGTGACCTGCACGCGCTCTGACGCGCTCGCTGCTGGTGGCACGTATCCACCGATCGGACTCACGGTCGCCGTGTTGCAGACCGCGCCCAGCACGGTCATCGACAGCGTGACCATCGCCGGTGGCGGCGAGACAAACCTCGCGAACGATACCGCCACCGACCCGGCGACGATCGCCTCGCTCGCCGACGTGGCCGTGCTCAAGACTGCCAGCAGTGGGTCGGTGACCATTGGCTCGAACGTCACGTTCACGGTCACGGCCCACAACGCCGGCCCGTCGAATGCAACCGGCGTCCAGGTGAGCGATCTGCTCCCATCGGGCCTGACCCTGGTCACGGCCACCCCAAGCGCGGGCACCTATACCGCGGGCAGCGGGGTCTGGACCATCGGGCCCATCCCCAACGGGTCGTCGGCGAGCCTGGTGGTGGTGGCAACGGTGACCGCGACCGGAACGATTACCAATACGGCGACGAAGTCGGCGGAAAACGAGTCCGATCCGAATACGACCAATAACAGCGCCAGCGCCGCGATCAGTGGCCAGCCCACCGCCGTCGTGCCAGGCCCACCGCCCAGCGGGATGGCCATGGTCGCGAACCATCAGGGCCCTGCCTGGCCAGCGCTTCTGCTGGCAGGAGGCTTGTTCCTCTTGGTGCTCGTGCTCCTGGCGGTCCGCCGGCGGTCGCTTCACCTCTTCCTGGCGGCTGCAGGCCTGGCGGCCGGCACAAGCCTGATGCTGAGCGCCCCGGCGCAACCGCTGACCGCGACGCGCGCACTCAGCCTCCACGCCGCGACGACGGTGGCATCGGACATCCAGGTCTACGGAAAGACGATCTCGATTCAGAAACCGATCGTTGAGAGTCGTCCAACCCTGCATCAAGCAACCGGACCCATCACACCCACTCGCATTCGCATTCCCGCCCTCAACCTCGACACGACGGTGGAGGCGGTCGGGGTCAACCGTCAGGGTGCGATGGACGTGCCGAGCAACATCTGGGACGCCGCATGGCTGCAGACTGGAGCCCGTCCCGGCGCGGCGGGCCAGGCCGTCATCGATGGCCACCTGGATAGTGTCGCGGGAAAGGCCGTCTTCATCGACCTGCACCGGCTCACGCCCGGCGACATGATCTACGTGTCAGACGGTTCGGGTGGCGAGTTGACCTTCCGCGTCACGGCCACGCAGGTTGCGCCGCTCAATGGCTTTCCCGCGCTCAAGGTCTTCGGGCCATCGAAGGGACGACTCCTCAACCTGATCACGTGCGCCGGCAAGTACGACACCGTGCACCGGACTTATGATCACCGACTGATCGTCTTCACGACGCTGGCTGCCTAGGTTTGTGGCTGAGTGCCTTGTACAGGCTTACGCAATGGCGGCTTAGCGCACGGCGCGCAGGGCGAGCTTGATATCCGACACGCCGAGGTAGGCGCTGACTCGCCGGGCGCTTCCGCCTGATCCCAGATAGGCGTAGTCGATGTTGACGCTGGCCTCCCGCAGCTTGTGCGCGACCACGCCGAGGCTGCCCGGCTTGTCGGGGAGGACGACATGGAGCACGTCCTCCTCGCTCGTTTCCCACTCGTGCTCAGCAAAGACCTTCTTTGCAGCAGCCGGCTTGTCGACGATCATCCGGATGGTTCCGTGATTCTCATCGAGCGTGGCCATGGCCATGAAGGCCAGGATGTTGACCTTCTTTGCGCCCAGCGCCGAGCCGATGATTCCCAGCATGCCCGGGCGATTGTCGACGTGCGCCGTCAGTTGCTTTGCCCTGGGCATGTGTAGGGCTATCCTAGGCCCTGCGGGTTTCGCTTACTTCGCGGCGACGGTGACCTTGTTCGAGGCGGCGCTCTCCAGGCCTGCGGCGCGCCCGGTCACGTAGTACGTGTATGTCGCCCCGCCAGTCAAGCCGGAGTCAGTAAAGGTCGTTGTGGTCAGGCCGGCCTTGATCAGGGTCCAGGCACCACTCCCCGCCATACGGTAGAGCGCGAAGGTCTTGTCACCGGCAGCTGCTTTCCAGCTAAGGGTGATCTTGTGTCCGGACTGCGCCGTTGCAGTCAATCCGGTCGGCGCCGCGGGTAGCACACGTATCAACGTCTGCGCCGTCAGCGTTCCGAGGTGCGCCGTGACCGTGCCGGTCCCCGCGGACGCGGCGCTCGCCACGAAGGTCGTTCCGCTCCCGGTGGCAGCCGACAGGGTGCCCGGTGTGCCGGTGCTCAGCGACCACGTCGCGGCGCCCGAGCTCACTGCATTGCCGTACGCATCAGTTGCCGAGGCCGATAACGCCGCCGTCTTGCCGACCGCGAGCGTGACACCTGTCGGCGATACGGCGAGGGCGCTCGGCGGCCCTGCGTTGACCGTCAGGCTGGCAGTCGCGGTCTTTCCCTGGCTCGTCGCTGTCACGGTATGGGCTCCGGCCGCGGTGGCGGTGCAGGCAGCGTTCGTGCAGCTGCCGTCCGGCCCGATGCTGTAGCCGGTCCCCGCGGCGGGTCCCAGGTCATTGCCGTACTGGTCGAAGGCCTCCGCAGCGTAGGCCTGCGACCCACCGGCCGTAATCGTTGCGGTCGCCGGCGTCAAGCGGATGTGGTCCAGGCTGCCGGCGTTCACAGTGAGCGAGGCGGTCGCGGTTTTGCCACTGGAGTTCGCCGTTACGGTGTGGGTGCCTGCCACGGTGGCGGTGCAGGTCGCGCCGTTGCACAACCCGTCCGGCGCGATGCTATAGCCGGTCCCCGCGGCGGGTCCCAGGTCATTGCCGTACTGGTCGAAGGCCTCCGCAGCGTAGGCCTGCGACCCACCGGCCGTAATCGTTGCGCTACCCGGGGACATAGCGATGTGATCGACCGTGGCGGGTGTCACGCTCAATGTCGCTGTCGCTGACTTGCCCCCATCGGCTGCGGTCACCGTGTGGCTTCCGGGCAGCGACGCCGTGCAGGTCGCGCCGGAGCACGAGCCATCCGGCGTGATCGTGAACGCGCTCGTCGTGGTCTGGCCGCCGAGGTCATTCCCGTATTGGTCGAAGCCCTCGACCGCATAGGTCTGAATGCCTCCGGCAATGATCGTCGCTGTCGCGGGCGTCAGGACAAGATGATCTAGCGGCCCGACCGTCACGGTTTGCTGGGTGGTCGTGGTGAGGCCCAGGTAGGTCGCGGTCACGGTGTAGACGCCCGGCGTCGTTGCGCTGCAAAGGTTGCCGGTGCAGGCGGTGGTCGGCGGCCCGATCGTGAGACCGAAGCCGCTGGTGATATTCGAGAACGTGGCATTGAAGTACTGGTCATCGCCGTACAGGGCATACGCCTGACCGACGCCCGCTGCGGTGGTCTGCATCCGAGGATTCAGATGAATGGTGGCGGTTGGGCCCGCGCTCACAGTCAAGCTAGCCGTGGCCGTCGCTCCAGATGCGCTTGCCGTCACGGTGTGAGGGCCCGCCTTGGTGGCGGAGCACGATCCGACGACGCACGATCCATCCGGCGTGATGCTCAGGGTGGCTGCCCCGGCGGGGCCGAGGTCATTCCCGTACTGGTCGTAGCCCTCCATGTTGAACGCCTGGGCGGTGCCGGCCGCGACCGCCGCGGTTGCAGGCGTGAGTGCCATATGGTCGAAGGCAGAGGCCGTCACCGTTAGGGAGGCGGTACCCGTCGGCCCGGGCCCACTTGGGCCACTCAGCGGTGCCGGATACCGTATGGGTGCCCGTTCGGGTGGCTCCGCAGCTGGCGGATGTGCAGCTGCCATCGGGTGCGACGCTGAAGTTCGTTGACGCGGTGACATCACCGACGCTGTTGCCGTACTGGTCGAATGCCGAGGCGGCGAAGGTCGCCGCTCCGCCCGCGGTGATCGTGGCCGATGCGGGCGTGATCGCCAGCCTGGCTGCTGGGCCCGGCGTGATGGTCAGGGTGGCCGTCGCGGTCATACCACTGGACAAGGCGGTAACGGTATGCGGACCGGCGACCGTCGCAGTGCAGGAGCCGGAGGTGCAGGAACCATCGGGGCTGATCGAGTAGGCTGCCCCGAGCTGAACCATGTAGTTGATTTGGTTGCCGTACTGGTCGAAGTACAGGACGGAGTACGGTTCCTGGTCGCCGGCACGGATCGTCCAGCTGCTCGGCGAGAGCGCGATGTGGTCGGCCGCAGCCGCCGTCACGTTGAGGGTGGCGGTCCCGAAGGCCGCGGCGGCTTGTCCCGTCACTTGCTGGCTGCCGGCCTTCGTGCTCGTGCAGACGTTCGCCGTGCACGTACCCTGGCTGATCGAGAAGGTGACGTGGTTGGTGTAATCGCCGGCATCCTGCCCGTAGGCGTCATAGGCTTCCGCACCGTAGGCCTGCGTTCCACCGGCCGCCATGGTCACGCCTGGGGGCGTGATAACGAGATGGTCAATCGGGCCAGGCGTGGCGCCGCCGATGAGCGCGACACTGTGGGGGCTTCCCGGCGTGGTGTCGTTGATCGTCAAAGTGCCGTTGCGGGGGCCATAGGCGCTGGGGGTAAACGTCACCAGGACCTGGCACCCTCCACCGTTGTTGAGCGGGCCGCAACTGGAGCTTGCCGTGTAGTCACCCGACGCCGTGACACTCGAAATCGTGACCGGGCCGGCAAAGTTGTCGCTGATCGCGACCGGGACCGTGGTGCTGGTGCCCAGGCTCTTGACGCCAAAGTTCACGTTGCCGGGCGCAATCCCGAGGGCGCTGCCGAACAGCGTGAGAGTATCGCCGGCCGGCACGGCCAGGTAGCCGCCGCCAGTTCCGAGACCGGCAAGGGGGGCCGAGGCATTTTGTTCGTCGGGTGCCTTGATCGGAGCGCCGACGGCGGCCGACCAGGTTTGTTTCCCGGTGGAGGCGTCGATCCCGAAGATGTTGCCGAGCGTAGACCCGATATAAACGGTGCCATTGACGACGATCGGAGCAGTCGACAGTGAGGCGTCACCGGTGAAACTCCAGAGCGATGCGTTTGTCGCGAGGTCAACCGCCTGAAGTGTTGAACCATTCAGGAAAAATCCGGTCGAACCACTGAATGCGGGCGCAACGCTCGCATTGAAGGTGCCGAGGTTCGCCCCTGTCCCCGCGTCGAGGACCGTGTTGCCGCGGGCGGCGTCACGGACGTAGAGCTTGCCGTTGTAGAGGACGGCGGTCTTTCCGCCGCCACCTTCACAACCCGTGGCATGGTGCCAGAGGAGGGCGCCGGTCAGGGGTTCGAAGTCATAGGTTTGTGCGCAGGCGTAGGAAACGTAGACGCCCGAGTTCGTGACGACCGGGGTGCTGTGGTCGCCATTCATCACCGAGGCCTGCCAGGCAATCGCGCCGGTGGCCTCGTGAATTGCGTACAGGGTGCCGCCCGATCCGGCGCCGCTGGTGTAGACGAGGTCGGAGTTTGATCCAAAGATCGACCCCGAGGGCGGTGAGGTGAAGCTGGTCTGACCGGGAAGCTGCGTGGCCCACTGGCTGGCGCCACTCTGGGCATCGAAAGCCTGCATCTGACCGGTCGAGTTAATGGTGAAGACACGTCCGTTGTCGTAGGACGCATTCGCCCAGAACGACCCGCCCAGGTCAACCGGGCCCCAGGCGATCGCACCCGTGCGGTAGTTGATCGCGTAGAGCTGCGCGTGATTGGTTGTCGGATTGGTCGTGGTGACAAAAATTCCCTCCGGGGCAAGGAGCGGATATGAGACCGGACCGCCGAGATTGAGTGTCCAGGCTGGCTGGAGTGGCGGAGCCATGGTCTGAATTCCCGGCGAACCGCCGTGCGAAGGATTGACCTGATAGGTCATGCCCTGGTCAGTCGTGGTCGTTTGCGGGTACGGGTTCCAGGCGGCCGCGGCGACCGGTTGGACGGTGATCAGGGCGAGCGCAACGGCCGCGCTGGCGCTAAGCGCCAGAGCGCGACGAATCAGCGGCGCGCCTTGCTGGCCCAACGTCATTCGGCCCAGTGAAACATCGGAACCTTGCGGCGAAGGTAACGGCCCGGCTCGGACTTCGCTTCAGTCGGCCAAAAAACTTCATTGATTTTTGCCGACACGCGCATATAATTAGCGGCTGAAATTGCGCTGACGGTTATCGACCGGCCGACCGTGGCGCGCGAGAGATTGTGGGGACGATCTCACGCAAAGGGGAAAAGACGGTGCAGGACCTCACGGAGCGTCGTAATGAGGAGGCCCGCGAAGTTCGCGATCTTCTCGCTGCCAAGTTGAAGGTCCATCCCATCTGGCTGGGCGGCCTCGACACCCAGGCGGCCCGCCACATCTACGTCTTCATCCAGTCGCTCGAGGGTCGCAAACCGTTCGGGCGCGTCCGGCGTCAGCGGGCGCCGAACCTCACGCTCGACTAGCCATCACCCTGGAGCTCAAGGCCCTCGCCGACCAGGTCGCCGGAACCTTTACCGTGCTCGCCGGCGACCGCACGCTGCTGCGAAAGGCCGCCTGCGCGGTCAAGGTCAATGGGACCTGGCATGCGAGCACGGCCTCACCTCAACCACATGAGGACGCGGCGACGATCACCTGGCAAGCCGGGCCGGCGGTAGCGATCGCCCGGCTGATTCAGCACGAGGGCGGCGTCGTCATCGAATGCGAGCTGAACAATCGCGGCGAGGCCTCGCTCACCTTCAACGCCTGGCGACCCCTGGTCGTGGATGGTGGCGGCTCCGCCCTGCACGTCGGTGAGGAGCCGTGGCGAGCGAGCGCGCTGATCAACGGCTACCAATCCTGGGACTACGCCGGTATCCATCCGCTGGACGAGGCGATCAAGGAGGGCGACCGAAACCCGCCCGCCTACTCCTGGTGGACCGCAGCCATTTGTGACGGACAGGCAATGTTCGTGGCCCAGGTGTTGAAAGCTCGGCGCTTCGCCACGGTTTTCACCTGGCGCTATCACCGCGATCAGCACCCTGACGACACGCTGCCCACCGACATCCCCAACTTCGTCGCGGAGCAGCACGGCTCCCCCCTGTCGCAGCCGGAACAGCGCAGCGGCATGCCGGAGGCCTTGCAGCTCGAGGTCCCGCCTGGCGAAGGGATCGTCTCCGACCCGGTCCTGCTGGTCTATGGCGAGGACGGTACGGCGACGCTGCGCAAGGCGATCGCGCTCGCCGGCCGGGCCTCCAGTGCCTGCAGCTATCCGGTGGTGCCCCGCGGCTGGTGCAGCTGGTACCACCTCGGGCTGGGGGTCACCGCCGAGGACATCGCCCGGCACGCGGCCTTTGTCGCGAAGCGATTTCCCGAGCTGGCGAAAACGACCGGCTCGGGGCACCGGCCGATCATCCAGCTCGACGATGGCTGGATGCCACGCTGGCAGCGTTGGGGCGACTGGGTCGCGAATGAATACTTCTCGCAGGGGCTGAAGGCGCTGGCCAGTTCGGTGCGACGCCACCGGCTGGAGAGCGGCATCTGGCTCGCGCCGTTCCACGTGGCGGCCGACTCCCAGCTGGCGCAGGCGCATCCCGACTGGCTGGTGACGACCGACGCCGGGCAACCCCTCGTCGACCCGCGGCTCAACCGTGCCTACCACGTGCTCGATCCCACGCACCCCGAGGCGGTCAAGTTTCTCGAAGACCTGTTTCGCGGCCTTCGCAAGGACGGCTTCACCTATTTCAAGCTGGACTTCCTGTACGGCGCCGCCTACGAAGGGCGCCGGCACGATGCGGAGGTGACCGGGACGCAGGCGCTCCGGCTCGGCCTGAAGAAGATCTTCGACGCGGTGAACCCGCCGGGCAAGCCGGAGGAGGCCTTCATCCTCGCCTGCGGCGCGCCCCTGCTCCCGATCGTGGGCCTCGTCCACGGCAGCCGCACCGGCGGCGACGTTGGTGCCCCGCAAATGGTCGATGGCAAAGTGGCGCCGCCCTACATCGGATTCGCGCTGATCCTCTCCATGGCCCGCAACCAGGCGGCGCGGCTCTTTTTCGACCACAGCCTCTTCATCGTCGACGCCGACGTCGTGATGGCCGCCTCGCCGCAGCTCACGCCCGACCAGGCGCGCGTGATGATCACGATTGCCGCGCTCTCCGGCGGCATCTTCATGCTGAGCGACGACCTCGAGACGCTGCCGCCCGATCGACTGGCGCTGCTGCGGAACCCGAATGTCCTGGGCCTGGTCGGCGGCCCCGCCGCGGAACCGGTGCACCTCTTCAGCGCGCCGGACCGCGAGGCATCCGACCACTGGTACGCCTCACCGCAGGAACTCCCGCCGCTGTGGGTGCGGGCCGACGCCGATGGGACATTCATCGCGGCGGTCTACAACTGGAGTGACCAGGCGCGGCCGTACCGCCTCCGGTTCGCCGAGGTCACCGGTGCCGGGGGTGCCTTTACGATCGTCGATCTCTGGTCTCATCGACGCGGCGGACGCAGCCTCGGCGTGCGAACGGACGGCCTCCGCTTGCGCCTGGCGCCGCACAGTGTGCGACTACTTAAAATGGAACCCACAACGGCCGGGCCGCCGCGGTCCTGACCGCCACCCAGATCCAAAATCATGCGTCGCGTGCTCTTTTTTCGTGTCTACGACGTGCTGCCCGCCCGGCTCCCGGAGCTGGAGCGCGACACGCGCGATTTCGCCCGCAGCCGAGCCTGGAGGGGCGATGGCTTCTGGCTGGCAACCTCCCTGACCACCTCGCTCTTCGAGGCGGAGTACTTCCGCCACGCCAGCGAGGAGGAAGGGCCAGCGCTGTCGGGCGCGGGCTTTATCCGGTTGCTCGGCGATGAGACCGACGCGATCGCCTCGCTCTACTTCCTCAACGACGTCTCGCAGCGCTTCCACGGCCGTGCCGTGCTGAAAGACGAGGAGAACCCGATCGCCAAGCTTCGCAACCTCGACATCCGGCAAGGACGGCTCCCGTCGGGGATGCCGATCGAGGACGTGCTCGCCGCGCGGCCCGTGATCAAGAAGCTGGAGGGCGAGGCGATCACGTTTTATCCGCCGACGTACCGGCCGAACCCGTACTTTCGCCGGGACAAGCCCGGCATGTGGGGCTTCAGCCTCAAGGGTGGGATCCGTGATTTTGCCCCATCGTTCCTGGAAGCCGAGGCGGAGGCGATGCGGATCTATCGCGGGTTCCGGCACATCAAGCGCGATTTCGAAGACCTCGAGCCATGACCGACGCCACCGTCACCCTCAAGACCGCCGACGGGCTCGACCTGCACGTCCGGCGCTGGCAGGACCCGGCCGTCCCGCGGGTGTGGACCTTCGTCGTCGTGCATGGGCTGGGCGAGCACAGCGGCCGTTACCAGCGGTTCGCCGAATGGTTCACCGGGCATGGCGCGACGGTGTACGCGATGGACCTGCGCGGCCACGGCCGGAGCGGCGGACCCCGCGGGCACACGCCCAGCCTGGACGCCTTGATCGACGACATCGACCGGGTGGTGAAATACGCGCGCGACGAGAGCGGCGGCCCGGTGGTGCTGGTCGCCCATTCCTTCGGCGGGCTGCTCGGGATCGCCTATGCGTTGCGTCATCCCGATCACATCGACCGGGCCGTCTTCAGCGCGCCGGCGTTGAAGGTCAAGGCCAAGGTGCCCGCCTGGAAGCGCGCCGTCGCCGGGGTGCTTCCACGGATCGCGCCGCGTGCCGCCCTTTCCAACGAGGTCGACCCGGCCATCCTCAGTCACGACCCGGCGGTCGGCCCCGCCTACGCCAGCGACCCGCTGGTCCACAACCGGATCACGGCCGGCCTCTATGGGACGACGTTCGCCCAGGGCGAGGCGATCATCGCGCGAGCCGGCGAGCTTCGGCTCCCGTTCCTGCTGCAGCACGGTTCGCAGGACCAGCTCATCGATCCCGGCGGCAGCCAGCGGTTCTTCGCCCGCGCCACGGCGCCGGAGCGTGCCTTCTGCCTCTATCCCGGCATGTACCACGAGATCTATAACGAGGTCGAGCAGGAGATGGTCTTCCAGGACATCGAAAGCTGGCTGACGCAACGCACCGAGGCGCACCTGACCGGCTGGAATCCTCCGCCCTGATCGCGACGCCAGAGCCGTGCGGGTCGTGATCCAGCGGGTCACCGAGGCCTCGGTGACCTGGGAGGGCGGCGCGTCGTCGATCGGCGCCGGCTTCTGCATCCTGGTTGGCGTCGCGGACACGGACACCGAGCGGGATGCCGACTACCTTGCCGAGAAGATCCTCAAGCTGCGGGTCTTCAGTGACGACGCCGGGAAATTCAACCTGAGCGCGACGCAGGTGGGTGGCAGCCTGCTGGTGATCTCGCAGTTCACGCTCTTTGCCGATGCGCGAGGCCAGAATCGGCCCAGCTTTCTCAAGGCGGCACGGCCCGAGGTTGGACAGCCGCTGCTGGACCGGTTCATCGACCGGCTGCGGACCAGCGGCCTCCGGGTCGAGGCCGGCTCCTTCGGCGCGCAGATGGCGGTGCGGCTGGTGAATGACGGCCCGGTGACCCTGGTCCTCAGCACCGACGACTGGCAGACGCGCATCGGCTGAGTGGCGGTCCGCCTACGCGGCACGCCGTAGGGTCCTGTCACTTGATTGTGGCGGCGGGTTGCTGCCGGAACACAAGGGGCTATCGAATCGTGACGCTACGAAAGTCGCAATGTTGCGCAGAGAAGCCGGCGATAGCCTATGGGCGAGGAATCCAATGGTGACCCAGATGACGAACCGGCTGCTCGCGACGGTGATGGCGTTCGCCGTCAGCACAGGCATCGCGGCCCACGCGGCGAAGGACCCGGGCCATGCGCTGCCGGGCGTCACGGTGACGGCGGTGGCGGGCCCGACCGTGCCGGGGCACACCGTCGCGGCGCCGAGGGTGACCGTCACCGTGCAGACGGTCAGCCTGCCGGCGGCCACCTCGCTGCCGCAGGCGGTGCAGGTTGCCGCCAACCACGTCAGCGATGCGGCGACCGCCGCGGTCGATCCCACCGCCGCCGTTCGGGCCGCCTTCCAGCGTGACCACGTCGCCCTGGAGCACCTTCGTCAGCTCGGTTCCGGACTGAACAGCCGGGGCCGCCAGGCGTTCAACCAGCGCATCTCCGACAACGAGGCGCGGCTGGTGGACATTGAAAAGACGGCGCTGGCTTCGAGGACGCAGGCCGCCTCCAGCATCAAAGACATGGATAGCCTGGTCGCATCGGTCAACGGGTTACTTAAGGCCGAGCTCGCCCGGGAGCGCGACCAGAAGTCCGGCGACACCAGGTCCGGCGACAACAAGTCGGGCTTAAACCAGAATCACCAGTCGGAGAACTAAGCCGCGCTCGTCGCCATACGCCGTCCCCACCGCAGCCGAAGCGCAAGGTACCCGGCCGTCACGAGCGGCAGAAATAAGATGACGAACGTCAGGACCGCGGCCTCGATGCCCTGCAAGACGGACGGACCCTGGCAGCTACTGGAGATCACCTTGCCCGCGGCGTCAGTGACCGAGGAGCAGCTGCTGCTGGTGCCATGGGAAGCGATGGCGCCTAACAATCCCACGCCGATGTAGCCGCCCGGGGGCAGCAGTGTCCCAATCAGTTTGTCGCGCCAGTTCCAGGCCGGCGATATCCAGAGAAGAAGCACGCCGATCGGCCAGAAGAACGGCACGAGGATCACCGCCGCGATTTCGAGCGCGCCGGGCCGAAGGGCCGATGGCAGCTGTGGCTCGCGCAGGCCGAGACGCTCGCGCGCGTCGCTGACCACGACCGATGGCTCACCGAGCCGGTCGAGAATGTTGAGGATCGACGCGTCGCTTTCGGGCTCGGTCTCGCGAGCGCGGGCCTCCGCGATGTGGGCGCGCATGTCATCGATCAGCTCGGCACGCGGGCTTTTGGGAAGATCCGCGGCAGCGGTCGACAGGCGAGCGAGATAGCCGTCGATCAACTGGTCGGCATGCGGGGCGGTCATGATTTCTTCGCCTCCTGAAGGATTCCGTCGACGGCGGCGCGGAAGCTCGTCCACTCATTCTTGAAAGCCGTCAACGCGCGCCGGCCCTCGGCGGTCAGCTCGTAGTAGCGACGCGGAGGTCCGTCCGTCGACTCCCGCCATTCGGTCTTCACCAGCCCATCGCGGCGGAGCCGGCTGAGCAGCGGGTAGAGCGTCCCCTCCGTGGTCAGCATGCCGGTCTTCCCGAGAGCGTCGATCAGGTCGAAGGCGTAGCGGGGCGTCTCTCGCATCAGCGCAAGCACGCAATACTCCAGTGCTCCCCGGCGCATCTGGCTGACCAGGCCGTCGGTAGCCACAAGTGCAAGGTAGCACAAGCATCCTTGTAGCGCAAGGGACTGACAGAAATTGTTACCGCTTCGCCAGTTGGACCCGGTCCAAGTCGTGTATCCTACCGGCGGTTTGCGTCCCCGGTCCTTTGCCCTTCTGCTCGTGCCGATCCTGGGTGCCTGCACGGGCGGGCCCACCGGGAGCGTCGGAGCCAGCGGCTCGCCCGTCGGCGCCGTTTCCACGCTCAAGCCGACTCCTACGCCCACGCCGGTCCCAACCCCGCCGCCCTTGAGCCTGGCCAGCGTGTTCGGCGCTGGGAAGCCCGACCTCTCGGTTGTCGATCAGAGCAAACTTCGGGTGCTGATCGCCACGGGGGATGTGATCCCCGCCCGCGAGGTCAACTACCAGGTGCTGCTCCACAAGGACTTCCTCTATCCCTGGCTAAAGACTGCCGATTACTTGAAGACGGGCGACCTGCTCTTCATCAACCTCGAATCACCCCTGCTCAAGCGCTGCCCCACGACCCGCAGCGGCTTCACGTTCTGCGGCGATGCCCGCTCGATCGCGGGCCTCGACTATGCCGGCGTCAACGTCGCCAACCTGGCAAACAATCACTCGACCAACTATGGCCCGGCCGGGACGAGTGAAACGATCGCGCTGCTGGGCCAGCACGGCATCGGCGTTTCGGGAAACGGGTTATCCGTGGTTCGCGATATTCGCGGAATCAAATTCGGGTTCATCGGCTTCAACGGCGTTGGGACGCATATCGATCGAGCCGAGCTCAAGCGCGAAATCGACCTGGTCCGGCCAGCCTGCGACGTCCTCGTGGTCGCCTTTCACTGGGGCAAGGAATACGAGCTGCTTCCGACGGTCGGCCCGGGCATCGCGCCGGATAACCCGCGCGACATTGGCCACCTCGCCGTCGACCTGGGCGCCGACCTCGTGGTCGGAAATCATCCGCACTGGGTGCAGCCGGTCGAGATCTATCACAACCGGCTGATCGCGTACGCGCATGGCAACTTCATCTTCGACCAGATGTGGTCGCAGGAGACGCGCGAGGGCGTGGTCGGCCGCTACACCTTCTATGGCACCCAGCTCGTCCGCGTCGATTACAAGCCGCTCGTCATCGACGGCTACGCCCAGCCACGCTGGCTCGACGAGACCACCGGTGAGGGGAAGGCGATCATCGACCGGATGTCGAAGGCCTCGGACCAGCTCGCCGCCGGCTAGCGATCAGTCGCGGCCTCCCTCGACGTCTCGCTGGAGCTGACGACGCGCTCGCGAACCGTGTCGCCCCGGTAGACGGCGAGATACCGCTCGGCCATGTGCCGCGGACTGAATCGCTCGCGGGCAACTTCGGCGCACCGGACCGGATCGATCTGGTCGAGGCGGCTGGCCGCCGCCACCAGGCCGTCGACGTCGTCGGCCAGGAACCCGGTCACGCCGTCCTCGATCAACTCCGGCGCTGATCCCGTCCGAAGCGCCACGATCGGCGTCCCGACGACCATGCATTCGACCATCGCGAGCCCGAACGGCTCGGGCCACTGCAGCGGGAAGATCCCGGCGGCCGCCCGCGAGATCAGCCGGGCTTTCTCGGCGCCAGCCACGTTCGGGTAGTACTCGACGGTCCGGCCGAGGTGGGGTTCGACCTCGTCCTCGAAGTAGCGCTCCCCCTCACCGCTACGCTCCACCTTCCCGGCGAGGATGAGCTTACGCCCGGTCCTGCGGGCGACCTCGATCGCCAGGTGCTGGCCCTTGTCGGGCGTGATCCGAGCAACCTCGATCAGGTAACGCTCGCGGCTATGCGCGGGTGGTGCCGCCGGAATCTCGACCGCGTTGGGGACGACGGCCGCCACCTTGACCGCCGGCGCGGTGGCTGCCTGGCTGGCGCTGATCGCGCAGAGGCGGACCCGGTCCTCGATCTCCCGGTAGAAGGCGCAGTAGGGCTCCAGCAACTCCCCGTGAATCGTGTGGACGACGACTGGGGCAACTCCCGAATGCAGGGCGAGGAGCGTCCCGACCAGGCTGGAGTGCTCATGAATGACATCGAAGCGCTCGCCCGCAAGCCGGCGGTAGACGCGGGCCAGGTAGGTGTCGAGCCGCGGCCACTCATGGGCGCCACCCAGGTCCCTCACCCAGCGTGCATCCCCCACCGCCACGACCCCCGGCCCGGATCCCTCTGCCCCGAACACGACGACGTCGTGGCCCATCCGGCGAAGCTCGGTGTGGAGCAGGTGGACGACGAGTTCCGTGCCTCCGTAGCCGCGCGGCGGCAGCGGATACCACGGCGGAGCCACGAGCGCGATACGGAGCGGGTCCGATGCGATGAGCGCACCTCCAGGTGCCGGGTTCCCCTCCCCCGGGACACTCCGATCATATCGGCTGGACGGTGGCACTCCACCCGCATAAAACGTGATAGCGGTTCGTCAGGCTGTCGGAGTCTCCCAGATGGTGTTAATTGCTGAGTCCGTCGCGGTACAGTTGTGTCAGTGACCGACGCGCTCAACCTGCTGCAGTACGCGGTCAGCGCCGGGTTCGTGGGAATCAGCATCCTCATCCTGGTCGACTGGCTCCGCTACCGGGAGCGGAGCCGCGGCTACCTTGCCCTCGCCATCGGGCTCCTCGGGGTTACCTCGCTCATCGGTCGCGTTACCCCGCTGGCCGGGCACAGCGTCAGCGGCATCCTGTCGGCACTGGCCCTGGTGGCCTTCATGGCGTCGGGCTACATGCTCCTCATCTTCCGCGACACCTTCGTCCCGCTGACCGGGCGCCTTCGCCTCGGGGCGCTGGTTGCCGTCGTGGCGGCCACCGTTTTCGAGGTCATCGTGGTCCCGCCGGGCACCACGCAGTCGACCTGGCTTCAGAGCGCGGCGGTCCTTGTCCTCATCCTCGTTTGGGCCGGATGCGTGCTGGAGCCGATCGTCCGGTTATGGTTGGCCTCCCGTGGACGGCCTGCCGTCCAACGGGCCCGGCTCCGGGCACTCAGCGCCGGCTATGCGGGGCTGGTTGCCGTGCTTCTCATCGCCGGCATCGGCGGGTCGGCCGCCTCGACGCCGCTGGTCCAGCTGATCATCCAGGTGGTCGCCCTCCTGGCGATCCCGCTGCTCTACGCCGGCTTCGCGCCCCCGCGCTGGCTGCGCCGGACCTGGCGTGACGCGGAGGAGGGTGAGCTGCGCGGCGCCATCCAGGACCTGCTGCTCTTCAGCCCGGACCGTGCCACCCTGGCGACCCGCGGCGCGGAATGGGCTCGACGGCTGGTGGGGGCCGACGGGGTCGCCGTCATCGAGCCGAATGGCGACCTGCTCGCCATCCAGGGAATGCACGGGGACGATGCCCGCCAGCTTGCGTCGCATGGCGATCCCAAGGGGCAGCCCACGCTGGTTGCGGGGGAAGGCTCCAACCGGCCGAACGCCATCGTGATCCGCCTCCCGCTCGACACCGGCCCGGGCGCCCTCGTGGTCAGGTCGGGGCCGTTCACGCCGTTCTTCGGCACCGACGAGATGAACCGCCTCTGGTACTACGCGACGAACATCACCGCGGCCCTCGACCGGGCCCGAGTGACGGAGCGGATGGCCACGCTGGAGAAGACCAAGTCGCAGTTCCTGAACCTGGCCTCCCACGAGCTGCGCAGCCCCCTCGGCGTGATCAATGGGTACCTCTCCATGCTGGAACAGGGCTCGCTCGGCCAGCTCAAGGATTCAGGCGTACGCGCCATCGAGGTGCTGAAAGCCAAAGCCCTCGAGATGAATATGCTGGTGGCCCAGATGCTCGAGGCGGCCCGCCTCGAGGACGGCCGCCTCGCGCTCAAGCGCGATCGACTGGACCTCCGTCGGATCGCCAGGGAGGCGACCGAGGGCATCAAGCCGCTGGTCACCAACCGGCACCGCCTCGTCCTCGACAATGCCTCGGACCCAGTGCCGATCGTCGGTGATGAGGACCGCCTGGTGACGATCATCACCAACTTGCTGGAGAACGCGATCAAGTACTCGCCGCAGGGCGGCACGATCCAGTGCACCGTCCTGCAGGATGGCGGAGCGGGGGTTATCAAGGTGCGGGATGACGGCGTCGGGATCGGGGAGGAGGATTTACCGCGGCTGTTCAACCGCTTCGAGCGCATCCGCAATCGAGAGACCAGCCACGTCGGGGGGACTGGACTCGGCCTGTACCTCTCCCGCGAGCTCGCCCGCCAGCACGGCGGGGATCTGCTGGTGGATTCGAAACCGGGGAAGGGCAGCACCTTCACACTGACCATGCCGATCGCCGACCAGCGCCCCGAGGTTGACCCCGAGGCCATCCCCTCGCCCGAGCCCGCGCCTGCCGCCGCCGAAGCGCCGAGGCTGCGCGTCGTGCCGGGAGGCGACGCCGACCTTACGGCGTAACCAGGTTCCAGCTCGGGTAGTGGCCGAGCGTGTCGCCCGATTTCTTGTCGTTGTGGAAGAAGTAGAGCGGGAGACCCTTGTAGGTAATCTGCAGGCTGCCATCGTCACGGGTGATGGTCGCCAGCGCTCCGGTCACGCCGGGCCCCCCGGTCGGCGTCTGCCCGGAGGGCACCGTGAGGGGTGGCCAGATGGTGGCGCATCCGCCCTTGCAGGCGCTGACGCCGGGGGAATCGCTGCTGAAGGTATAGACCGTCATCATGCTCGACGCAGCGACCAGGATCGTCCCGTTGCTCCCGACCGTCTGCGCGAGCACCACGGGGCTCGCGCTCGCTGCCGGCGTCGGGCTGGGCGTCGACGCTGCGGTCGCGGTGGGGCTTGGTGTTGCGGAAGAGCCTTGTGCGGCCTGGCTTCCGCAGGCGGCCAGCGCGCCAGCCAGCGCGAGTGAAGCGATCGATGCGCGCCAATTGATGACCATGCCCAGATAACTACGACGACCCGTTACAGCGGAGCGGAGGGCGCTATCGGGTCAGCGATTCTCCCGCGGGCTCTGATTCGGTGATCGCACGGCGGATGCGACCGGCGACGCCGGCAGCGTCGAGGCCAAGCTGAGTGAACAGCTCCGCCTGCGAACCCTGCTGGATAAAGGTGTCGGGCACGCCGATCGCGGTCACCGGGATGCCGAGCGGGGCGAGGACCTCCGCGACCGCCGATCCGAAGCCGCCGCTGACCACGTTGTCCTCGAGCGTCACGATCGTCGGATGGCGCCGTGCCCAGGTCTCCAGCCGCGGATCGAGCGGCTTGATGTAGCGGGCGTTGACCACGGTGATGGCTACCCCATCCTTCTCGAGGATCGTCGCCGTCTCCCTCGCGACCGACACCATCTTGCCGGTGGCGAGCAGCAGCGCCGCGCCGCCCTGGCGAAGGATCTCCCACTCGCCGACTGCGAGCACGCGCGGCGCTTGCGCGACGCCCTCGATGACGGCGCCCTTCGGAAACCGGATCGCGAACGGACCGGAATCCTGCAAGGTGACGGCGGTGTGCAGCAGGTCGCGCAACTCCTGCGCATCACTGGCGGCGGCCAGCGTCAGACCGGGCATCGCCCGCAGAAAGGTCAGGTCGAAGATCCCGTGATGCGACGGCCCGTCATCCCCCGTGATCCCGGCGCGATCGAGCGCGAAGATCACCGGGAGGCGGTGCAGGCAGACGTCCATCATCACCTGGTCCAGCGCGCGCTGCAGGAACGTCGAGTAGACGACGACGACCGGTCGGAGCTTTGCCATGGCGAGCCCGGCGGCAAAGGTCACGGCATGCTGCTCCGCGATCCCGACGTCGAAGAATCGATCCGGAAACCGGTTGAGGAAGGGCCCCAACCCGGCACTGCTGCCCATGGCGGCCGTGATCGCAACCAGCCGCGGATCCTTCTCGGCCTCGGCGACGAGCGCCTCGCCGAAGACGTCGGTATACAAGACCTTGCGACTCAGCGGCTTGGCCGTCACCAGGTCGAACGCGCTCGGACTGTGGAAGTGGTCGATCTCATCCTGCTCGGCGGGGCCGTACCCGCGGCCTTTGGTGGTGATGACGTGGACCGCCACCGGGCCGCCAAGCCGCTTGACCTGGGTCAACGTTCGCTCGATGTCGCCGATGTTGTGACCGTCGATCGGCCCCGAATACTTGATGCCGAGATACTCGAACAGGCTGCGCGGGGAAATCAGCTCCTTGAGCCCTTCCTTGATGCGGCGGCCGGCCTCCAGCGCTTTGCCTCCTGCCGGCACCGCGCGCAGGATGCGGTCAACCCGATTCTTGGTCCGGTGGTAGCTGGGGTTGAGCACGGTCAGCTGTTGCGCCAGGTGTTGGGCCAGGCCGCCAACCGTCGGAGCATAGGAGCGGCCGTTGTCGTTGAGGATGATGATGACCGGCGTCTTGCGGTGCCCGATATTGTTGAGCGCCTCGTAGGCCATCCCGCCCGTCAGTGCGCCGTCACCGACGACCACGACGACATGGCCGCTGTCCCCCTGCCGTCGCAGCGCCTCGGCCATACCCGACGCATAGCTGAGCCCGGTTGAGGCGTGGCTGTTCTCGATGAAGTCGTGCTCGCTTTCCGTCCGGTTTGGATAACCGCTCATGCCGCCCAGCTTTCGAAGCCGCCCGAACCCGCTCCGGGGCCGGGTGAGCAGCTTGTGGACGTAGGCCTGATGTCCGGTGTCGAAGAGAATGCGATCCGTCGGGCTGTTGAAGACGCGGTGAATCGCCAGCGTGAGTTCCACCACACCCAGGTTCGGTCCGAGGTGGCCGCCGGTTTTCGACACGGTCTCGATCAGGAACTGGCGGATCTCTTCGGCCAGCGCCTGCATCTCCGCCTCGCTGAGGGCGCGCAGGTCCGCCGGGCTTTGTACCCGATCGAGGATGGGCGTTTTTGCGCTATCGGTCATATCCGTAAATCGAGTCTAAACGAGAAGGTGCGCCACCTCGTACGTCGGCATCAACGGCCGGCGGGGCCGTTTGGTTACCGGGCGGTCAGACGGTGTAGACCTGCACCTTGCCGGCCGCGACCCGAACCTGCAACGTCGGGAGGGGCGGCAGCGGACTCGTGTACTGGTCGGTGGGCTGCCCGCTCTTTTCGAAGGTGGCGCCGTGGCACGGGCATTCGAAGCGATCCCGGAACTTGCTGTAGTTCAGGATGCAGCCCATGTGCGTGCAGACAGCCGACAGGCCCTTGACCTCCTGCCCGGTTCGTACCAGAAAACCTTCGATCGCGCCGGACCGGAAGGCGACCGGCGTTCCCTCGGGCAGATCGGTGACGGCTTTCACGGTTTGCCAGCTTCCCTTCTCGACCAGGAGCTGACCCCCGACGGGCGGTTTCGGCTTCATCAGCTGGTCGACGCCGACCGCGGCCGCCACGCCGGCGGCTAGCCCGCTGGCCCCGGCCAGCAGCATCGAACGCCGGCTGTGTCGCGCGACGGCGGGCTTCTCCGGCGACCGCTCCTTGACCCATTCACCGATCGACCCCTGCATCCTGGCCAGAAAGTCGCTCGATGGCAATCCAGCCCCGGGCTTGGCGGCGTGCAGCATGGCGGCGGTCTGGCGGGCGCCCAGTGCATCCTGGTCGGCCAGCGGGGTGCGCTCCGGCCGGCGGTCCTGCACGATGTCCTCGACGTACTGATCGAGCTGCTCGGGATCGTCGTTCACGGCGTCCTCCCCCGCTCGCGGCCGGCCCGGTTGAGGGCACGGAACTGCAAGACCTTGACGTTCGTCTCGCTCAAGTTCAGTTCGTGGGCGGTTTCCCGCACGGAATAGCCGCGGAGAAAGCGGAGCTCGAGCACCCGCCGGTACTGATCGGGCAGGGTGGCAAGCAAGGCATCGACCCGCTGGGCGGCCTCGAGGTTCTCGCGCGTCATCGGCCCCCTGGAGATATCCTCGTCGATCCCAGTGGTGTCCTCCGCGTAGTACTCGCGCCAGTGGTCGGCCAGGGTTGTCTGGGCGACCCGGTACAGCCAGCTCCGCAGCTCCGGAACCGACACGTCGCTGCGCATCCCGTGGATCGCCTTCATGAATACCTTCGAGGTGAGATCTTCCGCGTCGGCGCGGTTACCGACCCGGCTGTAAACGTACTGGTAGATGGCAGTGACGTGCGTCTGGTAGGCCCAGGTCAGATGCTCCTGATCAGCCGCGCCGGGCCGGGGAAGCGCCACGACTTTGGGGGAACTCGCCAGCGCCGGGGCTCCGACCGGGTCTTCTTCTCGCATCCGCTCCCGCTGTTATATACCGGTCAGGGTTACGCTGCGCGGCTTCCGGGAATACTGATCAATGGAAATTGCTTAGCTATCATGGAGCCGCATTGCCGATGGACAAGGACCGCGACTACGACGTCATCATCATCGGCGCCGGGCCGGCGGGCCTGACCGCCGCCCTGTACGCCGGTCGCGCGCGGGTCAAGACCGTGCTGCTGGAGCGGGGTGTGCCCGGTGGGCAGTTGCTGAACACGGACGCCATCGAGGACTACCCGGGATTCGATCACATCACGGGCGTCGAGCTGGCCCAACGCATGGCGGAGCAGGTGACCAAGTTCGGGGTCGCCCTGGAGACGACCGGCGTGACGGCCATCCGGTCGCATGGCAACAAGAAAGTCGTTGAAACCGAGAACGGTTCGTACACCGCCGACTTCGTCATCCTGACCGCCGGCGGCTCGCCGAAAAAGCTTGGTATCCCCGGGGAAGACGAGTTCCAGGGCCACGGGGTATCCCAATGCGCCGTCTGTGATGGCGCCTTCTTCAAAAACGAGGAGGTGGCGGTCATCGGCGGCGGCGACGCCGCGGTCGAGGAAGCCGTCTTCCTCACCCGCTACTGCAAGAAGGTCTACCTCATCCACCGGCGCGACACCTTTCGCGCCCAGGCGATCCTGGTCGAAGCGGCCCGCCAAAATCCCAACGTCGAGATCATCATGAACACGGTCGTCACCGAGGTCACCGGGCACGACGGCCAGGTCACGGGGATCACCATCAAGGACGTCACGACGGGAGCCATGCGACCGCTGCCGGTTACCGGCGTCTTCGTCTTCGTCGGGTTCCTCCCGAACACCCAGTTCTTCGACCACCGCGACCACGTCGAGCACGACCCGCTGGGATTCCTGACGACCGACGCCACCATGCAGACGAGCGTGCCCGGGGTCTACGCGGCCGGCGACGTGCGCTCCCAGCTGACGCGCCAGATCACCACGGCGGTGGGCGATGCCACGACCGCGGCCATCGACGCCGTCAAAAAGCTCGAGCTCCGCAAGCATCAGCCGACGCCCGTCCCGGTCGATGCCTACGGGTCAACCCACCCAACCGAAAGCTAGCCTCGATCGCCGGCCCGGTCACAAGGGACCGGCCGTGGTCGCCCTCGCCCTGATCGCCCTTGCTCTTCGCCTTCTCGGGCTGAACTTCGGCTTGCCGGCGATCTACCGGCCCGATGAGAACGTGACCGTGGGGCGCGCCATGGGCCTGCTCCACGGGGTGCTCGACCCCCACTTCGCCGACTGGCCTCACCTGTTTTTCAATCTCTCGGCGGCCTGGCTCGCCCCGCTGCGCCTCGCCGGTGTCGTCTCCGACCAGCCCTCGGCGCACCTGTGGGTGCGGGCGCTGAGCGCGGTGCTCGGGACGCTGACGGTGCTCCTGGTGGTGGACTTCGGACGCCGGGCCTACGGCTGGAGCGCCGGATTGATCGCGGGCGTCGCGCTGGCGGTCGCCTTTCTCCCGGTGCGCGACAGTCATTTCGGCACGCCCGACGGAGCCCTCGCCCTCGCGGCCACCGGCGCACTGTATGTCGCCTACCGCACCGCTCACTCCCGCGGGAGGAGTCCACTGCTCCTGAATGGTGTCGCGCTCGGGGTCGCCGCCAGCCTGAAGTACAACGGGGCGATCGTCTTCCTTGCCGCCCTCGCCAGCCAGGTATGGCGGGCGCGGACGGAGGGCTCCACCCTGTGGCCGGCCGCGAAGCGCCTGGTCGTGATCGGCGTGGTCGGGCTGACGACCCTGGTGCTGACCTCGCCGTTCCTGGTCGTCGATCCAGCCATGACACAGCACGGCCTCGGGTACATCGTTTCGCACCTCGCCAGCGAGACCGTGCCGGAGATCGGCTTTGTCCGGCTGATCCTCGCCCTCTGGTATGGGCTCGACCCGGGACTCTTCCTTTTGGTGTTGGCCGGCGCCGGTTACGCTGCCTGGCGCCGCACGCTGGCCGACTGGATCGTCCTGGCCTTCCTCGTCCCCTTTTACCTCGTCATCGGCACCGGCCATTCCGCATTTTTCCGCTACGCGGATCCACTGATTCCGGCGCTCACCCTGCTCGCCGGCCGGGCGGCGGCGGACCTGGTCAACGCCATCACAACGCGTCGCGTGCGAGCCCTGGCGGTCGCGGCGATCGTCACCATCATCGCGCTGCCGTCGCTCATCCACGACCTTCGCTTCGACACGCTGATCCTGGAACCGGATACCCGGACACTCGCCTACACCTGGTTGAACGACCATGTGCCCGGCGGAGCCCTGGTTGCGATTCCGTACAAGCCAGGGCCGGCCCACGACCAGGCGATGGTCGACAGCCGGGCGCAGAGCCTTGGCGCGACCGACCCATACGTGGCGTCGTTCCTCGAGAACCGGCTCGAAACCAGGTATCGCATTCGCGATCTCTCCGAGGACGACTTGCAGGTAGCGACCCTGGCCGATCTCCGCGCCGCTGGCGTCACGATGGTCGTCGTCGCCCGAAAGCGTCCCGATCTCGGCTGCGCCGGGCCGACCCCGCTCGAACGGCAGCTCCAGTCGAAGGCACGCCTGGCCGCCAGTTTCAATCCAACAGCGTCCGGCTGCCCAACCGACGCCGTCTTCGACCCGATCGATACCTATTACGTGCCGCTCGCCGGCTACGCCGGCTCTCAGCGACCCGGGCCCCCGATCCGGATCTATGCGCTTGGAGATTGACGGTTTGGTCCGGCGGTGCTCCCGCTTTATAGTGGGATGAGTGAACCTGATCGCCCTGATCAAAGAGCGCGCGAAGTACTACAAGTGCCTCGCCTGTTCCCAGGCGCTCGCCGACTGTGACGTGAACCTGCTCAACGAGAGCGACGGGCACTGCACGGTCGAGGTCACCTGCGCCAATTGTGGCGTCAGTTTCGTCGCGGTGCTCCTGCTCAAGAAGGCCAAGCATCCGGACGGGCTTCCGCGTGCGGCAAAGGCGGGACCGATCAGCGGTGACGAGTTGCTCGACGTCCACCAGGAGCTGCAGTCGTTCAACGCGCCGCTGAAGGAGCTGGTCCGCTGGCGGCGGACGCACCCACAGACCTCCTAGCCCGGTTCCGACCCAAACCTAGAATGACGACCATGGTCTATCTCGACCATTCCGCCACGACGCCGCTCGACCCGGAGGTCCTCCAGGCGATGATGCCGTACCTCACCGGAGAGTTTGGCAATGCCTCGAGCGTCTACGGCCTGGGCCAGCGAGCGCGCCAGGCCATTGACCAGGCGCGGGACGAGGTGGCGGCATTCTATGGGGTAGCCGCCAAGGAGGTCATCTTCACCTCGGGCGGGACCGAGGGCGATAACTTTGCCTTCCGGGGCATCGCCGAGCGCAATGCCGACCGAGGCCGGCACGTCATCACCTCGACCATCGAGCATGACGCCGTCCTCCGCTCGGCCGACGAGCTCGAGCGCGAAGGCTTCGAGGTCACGCGGCTGCCGGTGGACCGGACCGGGTTGGTCGACCCGATGGATCTGGAACGCGCCCTTCGAAAGGACACCATCCTGGTCAGCATCATGATGGCGAATAACGAGATCGGGACGATCGAGCCGATCGCGGAACTGGTCGCGCTCACCCGCAATCACAGTGCTGCCTACTTTCACACCGATGCCGTGCAAGCCACCGGCAAGATCCCAATCTCGGTGGAGGGGCTCGGCGTCGATCTCCTATCGATGTCGGCGCACAAGCTGCACGGCCCGAAGGGGGTCGGCGCGCTGATCGTGAGGTCCGGCGTCCGGGTGCAACCGCAAATCGTCGGCGGCGGGCACGAGCGGAACCGGCGGGCGGGCACGGAAAACGTGGCCGGCATCGTGGGGTTAGCCAGGGCCCTGACCATCGCCCATCGGGATCTCGCCAAAAACACGGAGCACCTGACGAGGTTGCGCGACCGCTTGATCGAGGGCGTGCTCGACCGCATTCCCCGCGCCGAGCTGACCGGCCATCCGACCAAGCGGCTTCCCCATCACGCGAGCTTCCTGTTCCAGGGCGTCGAGGGGGAATCGCTCCTGCTCCAACTCGACATGGAGGGGATCGCCGCCTCGTCCGGCTCGGCCTGTACCTCCGGATCGCTGGAGCCCAGTCATGTCATCCTGGCGCTCGGCTATCCGCGAGACCGTGCGCTGGGGAGCCTCCGGCTGTCCGTGGGCAAGGACACCTCCGACGAGGACATCGACCTGGTCCTGGATCGCCTCCCCGGCATGGTCGCCCGCCTGCGAACGATGGCGCCGATCTCCGCGGCATGAGCGCCGGTTGATGGCGCAGCGGTTTTACACGCCGGAGGAAGCCAACGCCCTGCTACCAGCGGTCCGCCCGGTGGTTGAGCGGATCCGTCACGCGCAGCGGACCCTGGCCGCGGACACGTCGGTGGCGGTGGTTGCGGAGAAGGCCAGCCACAATGGCGGCGGGCTCCCGAGCCGGCAGGTTGGCGAGCAGACACGGGCGCTCGAACGAGATCTCCGGCAATTGGATGAATGGGGGATCGTGCTCCGCGACCCGAGCGTGGGCTTGATCGATTTCTTCTGGCAGCGTGAGAGTGAGACGGTCTTCCTCTGCTGGAAGCTGGGCGAGGCCCGCGTCGAGTGGTGGCACCCGGTCCAAACCGGGATTGCCGGACGCACCCGGCTCTAGTTGATGCCTCCTAGGGGGTTCGGAACAGAAGGGCGAGCAGGCCGAGGAGGTGGAGCATCCCGCTGATGGTGAGCCCGATGATCCCCAGCAACCGCCCGTTCTTGGCGCGTTCTTCGCCCTGCACGCGGTCCGGTGCCTTGCGAATCTCGCGTAACGCGGTCCGCGCGAAAACGATCGACAGGATGCCGGTCACGATCGGAACCAGCGGAATGAAGAAGAGGACGACCGTGACCACCCCCAGGCCCATCGCCTGGCGGGCGTTGCGGTCGACCGGTCGGAAGCGGTGAGACGCCCTCGCGTTCCGCGAGCTGATCGAGCGCCGCCAGCGGCCCGTTGGTCGCGACGACGTCGGGCAAGGCACGCCGCAGGGCCGGCTCGGCGCTCGCCGCGAGCGCCTGCCGACGCGCCACCGGCAACTCCTCCCGGCGGGCCGCGTAGGCGACCACCAACCGCCGCAGGGCCTGGTCCAGGCCGCCGTGCTCGGCCGGCGACGGCACTGCCGCGGTGCCCGTCGGCACATCGCCCGGTTGCGCCCAGATCGAGACAGGTGCGGGTTGGGCGTTGATTGGCTGCGGAAAGGCCGCCCCGGTCGATGGTGCGCTCGACAGATCGTGCAAGCTAATCCGCTGACGGTCGCGCACCACCACGGTACCGGCGGCGAAGTCCCCGAGGCGTTTGCCGCGGGCGTTGACGAAGAGGGTAATGATCCCGACGCCGTAGAAGACGGGCAGGAAGTCGACGATCCGAATCAGGTTGCGCGTTGCCGCCTGGCCTACCGTGATCGGCTGACCCTGGTCCCCGACCACCCGGAGCCGGGCCGCGCGCTTTCCCAGTGTTTGCCCGGAGAGGACCGCCTCGCTGATCAGAAAGTATCCGGCGAAGAGGATGAAGCCGAGGATCAATCCGAAGAGCACCGCGACCTGGGCCGAATTGAGGATGACGCCGATCGCGATCGCGCCGATGAGGATCACGACGCCGATGGCGAGGAGGATCAAGGCGTCGACGAGTTGGGCCAGAAAGCGGCTGCCGATCCCGGCGATCTCGTACTCAAACGCGACCCGTTCCGGGGTGGCGATGACGAGGTCGTCCGATTGATCCGGGGGTCGCACGGGGTGCAGTGTACTGCTGGCAAGGTCGGAACCCTGCGCTGCGTCATGATTGCTGTATGCGCGCCGACGATTTCGTGACCCGCCGGCGGCCGGAGTGGGAACGGCTGGAGGCACTCCTCGGCAGGACCGGGACCAGTCGGTTCGGCGGGCTGCGTCCGACCGAGGTCCTGGCGCTCGCGGGCCTTTACCGGCGGGCGACCGCCGACCTGGCTCGAGCGAAACGTGACTGGCCGAACGCGCCGGTGGCCGGATACCTCAACGGGCTGGTGGCACGCGGCCATGCCGCCGTCTACCAGTCAGGCGGCAACCTCCGGCAGCGGATCGCGACCTTCTATGGCCTGACGCTCCCGCAGACCTATCGCGCCTCGGGTCGATACATGCTGGCGGCGGCGGCCTTGCTGTTTGGGCCGGCGATCATTGCCTTCATCGCGATCCGGCTGGACCCGCGGCTTGCCTACGCCCTGGTCCCCGCCCAGATTGTCCAGCTGGTTCACAATCACCAGCTCTGGACGCAGATCCCGGCGTCGGAGCGGCCGCTGATGGCCGGCGTGATCATGACGAACAACATCAATGTCTCGATCCTGGCCTTCGCCTTCGGCGTCCTGCTCGGACTCCCCACGATCTACATCTTGATGACCAATGGGATCCAGCTCGGCGGCCTGCTCGGCCTGACCAGCGCCTACGGCATCGGTGGCGGCCTGCTGGATTTCGTCATCGCGCACGGCGTGATCGAGCTGTCGGTCGTGGTGGCGGCCGGCGCCTCGGGCCTGATGATGGGCTGGGCCCTCGTCATGCCGGGCGCCTACCGGCGGCGGGACGCGCTCGTGCTGGCGGCGCGCAAATCGGTGATCATCCTCGCCGGGCTCGCGCCGCTCCTGATCATCGCCGGCATCATCGAAGGCAACCTGAGCCCGTCCACCGCGCCGACGGCGGTGAAGGCCGCGGTTGGCCTGACCTCAGGCGTGCTCCTCTACACCTACCTGCTGCGAACCGGCCGTCCCAAGCGTCAGCCCGGGTAAGCGGCGAGGAAGATCGGCCCGTTCACGACTTTCTCAGCGTGACCGTCCGCCCGGACGAGCAGGATCCCATCGACATCGCCGCTCGAGTTGGGGTTTCCCACCGCGACCATGAACGCGGTGCCGTTTGGTTGCGGCAGCGCCACCACCGGTAGCTGGCCGGTCGCGGCCGGGTTGCCGCCCAGACGCCAGCGCACCGTCCCGCGATGCCAGTCCAGCAGCCTGATTTCGCCCGGCGTTTGGACCATAAAGGACGGTGCGGTGACGACCAACGATCCATCCCAGGAGAAGGCGATCACCCGCTGATCGGTCAACCGCGCGACGACGCCTCCGTCACTCAGGCGGCGGATGACCGTCGCCGAGGGACCAGGGCCAAGGTTGCTCTCCGCGACGTAGCGGCCGTCGCGCGAGCCAACCAGCATCTGTGACGAGTTCGTGTATGCGTGGCTGTACAGGGTGCGGCCCGTCGAAAGCGCGATCACGCGCACGTCGAGGTATCCGCCCTGCACCTGCTGGCCGAGGATGGCGCGATCCGCCAGGTCGCTGCAAGCGATCAGCGCGTAGCCGCTCTGGCGTCCAATCGGGCCAAGCGTGACCACCCGGCGCGCGGCGCCCCCGACCTTGCCCACGGCGAGCCACTGGGTCGGATTCGCGTTGGCGCCACCGGGATCAAAGCCGATCTCGCAATACCGGCCCGGAACATCCGACCAGACCGCGCCGAAGTATTGGCGGTCTGATACCGCGCGCCCCTGCCGGTCCATCGCGACGCCCGTGCCGTCCATCAATTGGAACCAGGACCCGTCCGCATTCTGGTGCGTGTTCCCACGCGCGTAAACTGAGCCGACCATCGCGCCGCTCCAGTCGAGGGCGGTGAAGCGAGTCGGGTCGCCGGACGGCGACAGCCACGGGCTGGAGGTCGAGTACCACACCACCGGGACTCCATCAGGCGGCGCGCCGGCTTCCGTGAGGAAGGTCCAGGTTCGGTGAATTCGGGCTGTCGGATCGGTCGACCCGACGGTGACGTCAGCGGCGTACTGGGTCCGCGGCTGGAGATCGGAATAGCGAACCGACCATGTCGCGCCGCTCCAGACGCCGGGCGCAAGCGTCGCCGGCGGCTGCAGCGTGATGACCGGGTCGCTGCTTGGGCGCCGGCTGAAGCCGATACTCAGCTGGCCGTAGCGCGCGACCGTGCCGGCGCCATCGATCGGTTCCAGCCGAGCGAGTCGTGGCGGTCCCTCGGCTACGAAGGTCCAGCGTTTGACGAAGTGTCCGGTGTCATGAAGGTGGCTCTGGTACTGCGCGTCCAGCACGAGCTCATAGCGCTGGCCGAAGTGCAGGCCGCTGTATTCGATGAGGAGCGTGCTTCCGTCCCAGAAGGTCACATGCTGGTTCCCGTCCGAAGGCTGATGCGTGAGCGTCGGCGTGCCAAGCGGGCGGCGGGCGAACTGAACCCGAAACTGTCCATCCACTCCGACTTCGCGGGCGCCCGCCGGCGGCGCCAGGTCCGAAATCGTCGGCGCGGCGGCTGCCAGCGCGTCCGACCGGGTTCGCTGCAGCTGCACCAGCCCCGCGGCGGCAAGGATCAGCACCGCCAGCCCGAGGGCGGTGAGACGGGAGCGGGCCGGCCGCGAGGTGTACTGCCGATCTTCGACCGCATCCAGGATTCGCAGGTGCAGGTCACGGGAAACGCGCTGGTCTCGTGGCGGAAGCGTCTGCAGGAGCGGGCCCGCCGTCCTGCCACCGGCCAGCTTGCGGATCGCCGCACACAGTCTCGACTCGATGTCCTGCCCGCGTGAGGTCAGGACATCGGCAAGGGCCTGCTCGGTGATCCGCTCAGCTCGTGGCTCGTCCTGAACGAGCGTGCGGGCGTAGCCGAAGACCCGATCCTCGTATTCGCGCACCGGCGCTTCGAACGATTCCCGACTCTGCGGTTCCAGATTGGCCTCCCACCGGGCGATCTACTGACAGAACGCAGCCGAGGGTCGGAAGTTACAGGAGATACCATCAAAGAACCGTATGGAACCACAGGTCATCACTCGAGTCCTAAACGACCCGCCTGTCGAGGAATTACGGGTCCCCATCGGGTATACCTCGCGTGGCTGAGTCGCTATCTGAGCAGTCGAGCTTCTTGAATCGGCTGACCGCATCATGCCTTGGGACATTCGACATGGCCACGATGTACCTCGGCCTGCAGCTGGGCCTCTACCGGTCCCTCACCGACGGTGGCCCAGCCACCTCGAGCGAGCTTGCTAGCCGGACTGCGACCGTCGAACGCTATGTTCGGGAATGGCTGGAACAGCAGACCGTGACCGGTGTCTTGCAGGTTGAGGACGCCGGCGCCGAGGCCGTCGTCCGTCGTTACTCGATTCCCACCGCGCACGCCGAGATCCTTTTGGATGCCGACAGCCTGAACTATATGGGCGCCTACCCGCAGCAGATGATCAGCACCCTGGCACCCTTGCCTTCGCTCGTGAAAGCCTTTCGCCAGGGTGGAGGCGTACCGTACGAGGCTTACGGCCAGGACTGCCGCGGAGGCATTGCGGCGGGTAATCGCGTCGCCTTCATCAACCTGCTCGGTAGCAAGTGGTTTCCCGCGATCCCGGAGCTCGACGCCCGGCTGCGTGCCGATCCACCGGCACGCATCGCCGACGTCGGATGCGGCTTCGGCTGGTCGGCCATCAGCATCGCCCGTGCCTACCCGCGCGTGCGCGTCGACGGCCTGGATTTGGACGAGTCGTCGGTGCGTGCGGCGCAACAAAACGCCAGGGACTCGGGCGTCGCGGATCGCGTCACGTTTGCCGTCCGCGATGCGGCCGACCCGGCCCTCACCGACAGGTACGACCTCGTCGTCGCCTTCGAGACCATCCATGACATGGCGCGACCGGTGGAGGCGCTCCACGCGATGCGGCGCCTCGCGGCAGACCGCGGCATGGTCCTGGTGGTCGATGAGCGCGTCAACGAGACGTTCACCGTCGATCCGGGCGACATCGAACGGCTCTATTACGGCTTCAGCATCCTCCATTGCTTGCCCGCCGGGATGGACGCCCGACCCTCAGCCGCAACCGGCACCGTCATGCGCCCGGCGACCTTGCGGTCGTACGCCCAGAAGGCAGGCTTCAGGGACATCGAGGAGCTTCCAATCGAATTCGACTTCTGGCGCTTCTACCGGTTGTCGTAAGCATCAACCGATGGGCGCTGGATGCTGGCGATCAAGCTATAGGAGTGCGCGCTCTTTGAGCTCGAGGTAGCGCTCGACCAGCGCCGGGCTCAGCTTGCCGGCCTCGACGTCAAGGCCCAGGACGCCGCCCTTGCGGAGGGCCTCGAAGCTTTCGCGGCGGGCGGAGAGCAGCTCCTCGGCGGCCGCCCACTCGTAGCTTCGCGCGGCGCGGTCGATCGGGGCGTCACGCGCCGCCAGCACCTCGGGGTCGGCCATCGCGACGACCATCACGAGGTGACGCTGGCTGAGCCGGATGGCATGCGCGACGAGATCGCGCGAGGCTTCCGGGTCGAGGACGTCGGTGAGCACCACGATCAGGGTGCGGCGGTTCAGGCGAAAGGCGAGTTGCGAGAAGGCCTCGCCGAAGTCCGGTTCGGTGTACTCCGCCTTGACGTCGTAGAGCACCCGGTTCAGCTGACTCACCTGGGCCGGCCCGCGCTGCGGCGCGACGAATTTCCGAATCTCGTCGGCGAAGGTGACCATGCCCACCCGATCGCCCTGACTCTGCGCCACCCAGGCCAGCAGCAAGGCGGCATTGACGGCATGGTCGAGCTTGGTCAGGAGTCCGGCGGGCGCCGTCATCAACCGGCCGCAGTCAAGGGCGATCACCGCCTGCTGACCGCGCTCGGCCTCGACCTCCATGACCACCGGGCTGTCCCGGCGGGCCGTCGCCTTCCAGCTGATGCGCCGGATCTCATCGCCCGGCAGGTAGTCGCGCAATCCCGCGAACGCGGTCGTCGCGCCGGGCGGGCGGGCGCGGCGGAGGCCCTGCATGAACCGCATGCCGCGGCGCAGCGTCAGCTGGTATCGCTTGATGGCGAGCACGCTCGGGTAGACCGCGGCCGCCTCCGCAGCCGGGATCCGGACCTGCCGCAGCAACCAGCCACCCTCGCGCCAGCAGCGCACGTCCACGGGACCGAAATGGTAGGCCCCGCGATGCGGGGGTTGGACGAGGTATTCGACGGTGAGAAACCCCTCGTGATCAAACCGGGTGGGGATGACCCGCAGGTCCGGTCGCAGGTCGGCGGGGACGTGGTCGGCAACCTCGGCCGGGAGTCCTGCCGCGGCGGCGTGGCCCACGACCACCTGGACGGCCTGCCGTTCCCCGAGCGAGAACGGTTGCGGCAGGACGCGGCTTGCCGCGAACCCGCGCCGGCGTGGCAGGCGCCGTCCGTCGGCGACGACCAGCCCGACCAGCACGGCGTGGTAGCCGATCACGAGCAACCAGGAAAGCGGACTCAGCAGCACGAGCACCACTGAGAGGGCGCCAACAAGCAACGCGAGGAGAAGACGCGGTTGTGGCGCCAGCGACATCAGCGCGGGGGCGTGACGCGAGCGATGATCGAGTCGAGCAGGCTGTCAGCGGTCTGGCCGCCGACCTCCGCCTCCGGGCGCAGCAGCAAGCGGTGTCGGAAGGTGGGCCGAAGCAGGCCCTTCACATCGTCGGGTGTGACGTAGTCGCGCGAATCGAAGGCCGCCGCCGCTTTCGAGGCGAGCAGCAGCAGCACCTCGGCGCGCGGGCTCGCGCCCAGCACCAGCTCTTGAGACTGTCGCGTTGAGACCGCGAGCTCGATGATGTATCGACGGAGCTTCTCGTCGACCACGACCCTGGCCACCTCCGCGCGACATTCCATGATCGAGGCGGTGTCGATCACGGGCTGAACCCCGGCGGCTATCGGGTCTTTGAGCTCGATCCCCGAATCCCAGCGACGCAAGACCTCGAGCTCCTGTTCCGGCGTGGGGTAGCCGAGCACGGCCTTGAACAGGAACCGATCCTGTTGTGCTTCAGGCAGTGGATAGGTCCCCTCGTACTCAATCGGATTCTGCGTGGCGAGCACCAGGAACGGATCCGGCAGCGGCAACTGCTGGCCCTCGAGGCTGACCCCGTGTTCCTCCATTGCCTCGAGCAGGGCGGACTGGACCTTGGCCGGGGCGCGGTTGATCTCGTCGGCAAGCAGGATGTTGGTAAAGATCGGCCCCTGGCGGACCCGGAACGATCGCGACTGCAGGTCGTAGATGGCGGTTCCCACGATGTCGGCGGGCATCAGGTCGGGAGTGAATTGGATGCGTCCGTACTGCACCGACAGCAACCGGGCCACCGTCTTGGCGAGCAGCGTTTTGCCCACGCCGGGGACACCCTCCAGCAGGACATGGCCTCGCGCCATGACGGCGAGGGCGCAGAGGCGCACCGCATCGTCCTGACCGACGACCGCTTTGGCCGCTTCCGTTCGAAACCGTTGGTAAAAGTCGGCGGCTTTCATCCGGGCTCCTTTCTGCTGACGTTGGATGCTAGTGGATAGGCCAGGTCATGCAGTCGGCGGGCGGCGTCCAGGACCGAAGCTTCGCTGTCGGTCGCGCGAGGCAGGTCGGCCTCGATCCCCGTCAGGTCGCGGCTCACGGACGGCGCCCGGGTGGCCACGGCATGCTCGAAGTCCGACGTGGGCGCGCCGGCTCCAAGGCCAACCCGTTCGGCGATCGCCCGTCGGGTCGCCGTCCGCAGCGTCTCCAGGGTGACCGCGCGGGCGCCGGTGCGATGGAGCAGGCTGCCGATGGCGGCCGCATATTCGGCGGAGGACCGATCCCTTACCGAGTGCAGCGAGATGGCGGGACCAAATGCCCGGCCGCGCAGAGCCAGGCCCGCGAAGAGCACGATCACCGCCCAGACGAGCGCCGCACCCCAGGGGGTGGCCATCCACGCGGTCTGGGGTGACCCCGCGGCGGCCGCGCCATGATGAAACTCGTCGAAGAGCACCTGGCTCCCGGCCGGGGCAAGCGCGATCAGGTCGGCGGCGAAGCGGCCGTTGTCGGGTTTCCCGAGGTACCCATTGGCGAGGATCAGCGGGTCGGTCATGGCCAGGAGCTGGCCCTGCCCGACGGTTTGTCGAATGGCGATCGCCTGGTTGGTCGCGTTGACCAGCACGGTGACCTGGCTAGGGGATGGTTTCAGCCAGTCCGTCGGCGTGCCACCTTCAACGTGCTGCACGCCACCGAAGATGGGCGCCGGAGCATTGGCCGTCGCCGATCCGCCTAACGGATTCGGCCGCGTCCCGCGATGAATGCCAAACTGCGTGTCCAGCTGTGGCTCAGCCTGTTCGTCGGCATAGACGGCAATGCCGCCCGCGGTCAGCCAGCTGCTGACCTGTTGGGCCTCGGCGGCACTGAACCCGCTGGTGGGCGTAAAGATCAGCAACAAGCCCGGGCTCGAGGGCAGCGTGAAGTCGCCTTCGACGGTCGCGGTCGGGTGCCCGAGCGCCTGCGCGTAGAGGCGCAGCGCGGACGTGCCTCCCGGCCCGTCGCTGTCGGACCGGTGCTCGGGCGAGTCGCCGGAACCGGATGGGCCGCGGAGCAGGACAAGAACGGCCACCAGCAAGGCGAGCCCACCGAGCACGGCCCAGCCGCGACGCCTCATGCCGCGACCTGGCGGTAGGGGGCAGCGGCTTCCGCCGCGCGGGCATAGATGGTCGCATCAGCCGGACGGTGCCCATAGATAGCCTCCTCGAACAGGCGCAGCAGGGGCTGCAACGTGTCGCGACGATCGGACCGCGCGAACAGCTCGCGGACGGTGAGGGGACTCCGCACCCAGGCCTGTTCCCCGCTGATGCGAACCGCGACGCCCCCGGCGAGCATCCTGATCGCTCCCCGATAGTCCCCGGCCGCCGCGAGCCGGTCCGCCTCGCCGAAGAAGTCGGCGGGCGCCCGCTGCACCGGACCCCGGGAGCGCGCCCCTGGCCTCACCGCCGCCGCCGCTCAGGCCGCTGCGGAGCACCAGCACCACCAGCGCCAGGATGATGAACAGGGCCAGGGCCAGGATGAGGAGGATTGGCAGGTGAAGATGCAGGTTCTGGACACCGAGCCGATTCAGCAGCCAGGCAATCGCCTTGACCACGGTGCCGAGGACCAGCTCAGGGATCGAGGGGGCGGTTGTCAGATTGGAGTAGCGGGGCATCGAGAGCGTGCGGCCGAGAGCCTGCGACGCCAGCGCTGGATCCGGCGTGTCGACTCGTCCCTGCAACGCCGCGTAGAGCGCCTGCAGCCGCTGGTCGGCATCGACCAGGCGCGGCGGCTCTGCCCGCAGGTCGGCGAGGATCTCGGGCTGTCCATTCCCGGTCGCCTCGGTCAGCACGGTGATCGCCTGGGTTCGCGACGGCGAATCCCCGCGCTCAGCGAACTGGACGAGCGTCAGGGCGCGGTGGATGGCGTTGGCGTAATCGTCGGCGGTGCCGGCAGCCGCAACCGGACCGGGGCGCCCCAGGAGCACGACGACAGCGAGGACGATGCAGAGTCCGGCCCGGGCCGGACGGCCGCTAGGCGGGCGCAGTGCCTGGGGTGGTCTGCCTGGCGAGCTGGTCGAGGTCGACGCCTTCTTTACGCACCCGAAGATCAAGATAGAGCATCGTAACGGCGATCGGGGAGATCGCGCCGACGACCGCACTGACCAGGGCGGAAACCACGGTGACCGCCGCCGCCCGGACGTCGTCACTGAGGCCGGGCACGAGCGCGGCGATGCCGGTAAAGAGGGCGCCGATCGCGGATTGGATGATCGAAACGAGGATGCCCACCAGCAGCAGAATGCCGGCGGTACGCCACCAGTTGCCACTCACCAGCGCAAAGCTCCGCTGGAGCGACCGCGCGGGGTTGACCCGCTCGGCGAGGAGCACCGCGTAGGCCAGGGTCCAGCGGACCAACAGCCAGACGATGAAGACGAAGGCCGCGAGCCCGCCAAGGATTCCGATCGCCACCGCGACCGCGTTCGCCTTGAGGGCGATGAAGATGACGACCAGGATGCCGACCACGAGGATGGCCCCCACCGCGGGGAGGCCGCTCAGGATGGCGGTGCCGAGAATGCCGAAATAGCGGCGCAGCGTGCCGAGCAGAACGGAGCCCACCGTTTCCGTGTGCCCGGCGGCGAGCGAGGTGGCCGCATAGTAGATGGCCCCCAGCGTGAGCGGTAGCAGCAGGAGGGCGATGGGAAAGGTCAGGAAGTAGATCGGCGAGAACTGCGGCTGACGAGACTGGAGGGCCTGCAACGCGGCGGGATCATTCGAATTCTGGATCAGTTGCTGGAAGTAGGAGAAGTTATTCGCCCGGTAGGAGCCTGAGATCAGGGTGACGACCAGGGTGGGCAAAATGACCGCCAGGGAAACGCCGGCAATAACCGCGAAGTGGCGGCGGTACAGCTTGAAGGACTCGTCGAGCAGCTCCCCCAGGGGCATCGGCCGAAGGCGCACGGGCGTGCCAGCGGTTCCCACGTCAGTTGGAGCAGGCGCAACCGCCGCCGCAGCCGCAACCACCCGACGTCGAGCCGCTCGCCTTCGATGCCGACTCGCCGCCAGTGACCGCGAACATCGAGAAGAGCGCCCTGGTCCTGGTGCCCTCGCAGGAGGGGCAGACCTGCCGCTCGTCGCGGCTTGCGAAGGTGCCGAGCACCTCAAACGTATGCCGGCAGGTCAGGCATGAGAACTCGTAAATCGGCACCTACTTATTGTAGAGAGGTGCCTGATCCGGTGACGCGCTATGCGCAGCTCCTGCTCGACTGGAACCACACCGTCAACCTGACCGGAGCCCGGACGAGGGCCGAGGTCGAGCGCCACATCCGGGACGCCTACCGACTGCTCGAGGTGTCGTGGGAGGGGATCCAGCGCGCGGTGGACATCGGCAGCGGCGGCGGCCTGCCGGCGATCCCCCTGGCGCTGCGCCTGCCCGAGGTCGAATTCAGCCTTCTCGAGGCCAATACTCGCAAGTGCGCCTTCCTGCAGCAGGTCGCCATCACCCTCGAGCTGGCAAATGTCCGGGTGCTGCCGGGTCGGGCGGAGGAACTCGCCCGCCGGCCCGAGTTGCGGGAGCAATTCGATCGGGCGATCTCACGGGCGGTGGCGAAGCCGCCGGTTCTGCTGGAGCTGGCCCTTCCCTTCGTTAGAACCGGTGGAGACCTGCTTGCAGAAGTCAGCGAATTCGATCCAGAACCGCTCAGCGGGGTGGCCCGGCTGCTCGGCGGTGGCTCGCCGCGTCTTCGGCGCGGATCAACCGGCGCGGACGCCATCCTCGAGATCGACAAGATCGGGCCGACGCCATCGGGTTACCCTCGGCGTACCGGCGTGCCAAACCGGAAGCCCCTGGCGTAACTTCGCCGACGACGGGGGCGTTTCACTCCCATGAGGCCGGCCCTCCGCCTGATCCCCCTGATGGTTATCGGCGCCGTCGCGGCCTTCCTGCTGGTTGGGCCGCTGACATCTCTTCTCAAGACCCACGCCGTGGCGGGCCGGCCTCAACCCTCCGCCAGCGCGACCATCGACCCGCATGCCGCACCGACCAGCTGCCCGGCATCGCTGCCCATGCCGAAATCGGCAGCCGCGACGGCTCCAGTCGCCGCGCCGGTATTTCCCACTCCGGTCTGGGTGAACATTCCCCTTGGCGTCAACCTCCGATCGGCACCATCCGCGGCAAGCACGAGGATCGCAACCCTGTCGCAGGGCACGCAGGCGGTGGCCGATAGCCGCATCACGGACGCCGCCGGGGATCCCTGGTACCACGTCAAGGTGGGCAGCCAGATCGGATACGTTCGGGCCGACTTCACGGCGACCACCGCGCTGCATCCCGTGAGCGGGACGGGATGGTCGCTGATGCTCCCGCAGGATCTCATCGCAAAGACGACCGACCCGTCGCTGATGGTGATGGGGCGCGCTGGTGACGACCTTCCCTTCCTGACCGTCCAGACCTCCAGCACCGGTACCCTGGCGCTTCCGGTGCCTGCCACCGTCCGGGCGGATCTGGCTCCGGTCCAGGACCACAACGCGACGATCCAGGTCTGGAACTACACCGTGGTCGAGCAGGTCTCGCGCGTCGCCCTCGACACCTGCAAGGTCCCGACGGCCTGGGCGCGTGCCGACCAGGGCTGGCCCTACCAGGCATCGGTCTTCGTGCATACGGCGACTCGTGATTACGAGTTCTACTTCCTGACCAGTGACCCCACGTCGCCGCTCGTCAGGCAGGTCCTGGACAGCATCTCGCTATTCTGAGTCGGTGACGGCACAGCGGTGGGAACGAGCCGCCGAGCAGTACGCGACCGGCGAGCATAAGTCCGGCGACGAACTTCCCCTCGCGGTCAAATTCGCCGCCCCGCAGCCGACTGACCGGGTCCTCGATATCGGCGCCGGAGCCGGCCACATGGCCTTGGCGCTCGCCCCACACGTCAAGTCGGTGGTCCTGACGGACCCGGTCGGTGCCATGCTCGACGCGGCGCGCGGCGTCTTCGGCAACGCCGGCCAGACCAACGCCGAGTTCGTCAAGGCCGCCGCCGAGACGCTACCGTTCGATGAAGCGTCGTTCGACATCGTCACCTCGCGCCTGGCGGCGCATCATTTTGACGACCTCCCCGGTGCGTTGCGGGAAATCGAGCGCGTCCTCAAGCCGGGTGGCGTCTTCGTGCTGGTTGACACCGTCGCGCCCGACCACGGGGAAACTGGCCGCTTCCTGCATGAAGTCGAGAGCCTGCGGGATCCGACGCACCGCCACACGCTCACCGAGGACGCGTGGGTGCGGCTGATCGAAGCGGGCGGCTACCGGATCGAGCAGAAAGGCATGGTGCGAAAGGCCCACGACTTCGAGCCCTGGCTGGAGCGCGGCGGCGAGGACGCGGCGACCATGGCCCGCGTCAGGGAGCGCTTCCTCAACGCCCCGCCTGCGGCTGCCGCCGCATTCGCCGTGGTCGTCGCGGACGGCAAGGTTCGGTCGTTCACCGACTTCAAGCTGGTGCTCGGCGCCCGCCAGGCTCGGCCCAGGAACTATTGATCCAAACTTATCGACGCTCGGCACGGACGAGGATCCACGCCGTGTTGGTGTGGAGGACATCGCGTTTCACACCCGAGGCCGGATCCACTTCCAGAATGGCTGGCCCGCCCCACGACGAGGCATAAAGCGCGGCCCCATCGTCGCTCATGACCACGCTTTCGATGCCCGGATCGCTCAGCAGCGGTCGATCCAGCGTTAGAGCTGGCACATCAATCGACACGGTGCCGGTACTGCCAGTTGCAACCAGGATCCGGTCATTCATCGCCAACGCCGCCGATCCAATCTGGACGCCCTTGGCAACCGCATCCACGAGGGGGCCAGGCTTTTGGGAGGTGAGCGGCGTCGGGTTGAACGAGCTCGCAGAGCTAACCTCGTTCGATGGTCCGTCGGATGTGACGTCAATCCGGGCCACTTTTCCAAGGGTCGGGTTTACTGCGAATAACTCCCTGCCGTCCTTCTTTATCGCCAATGACCACATCATTTGCTCGTCACGCGTTCCGCCCAGCGGCAGATCGATGCACCAGGCGAACGTTTGGTCGAGATTGAGCGCGTGGACAAAGGCTCCGGTTTTTTCGTTGATGTACAGGCTGTACTGCCAGCCGCCGTCGGGAGCGAAGACACCCGAGATGCGCGTCCCGGTCATCGACGCGCTCGCGATCTCGCGTTTATCAACGATGACCTGCGGCTGCAGGCCGCCGAGCGCGACGTCGTACCGACGGACGCGGTAGTGGCCCGGTTGGACCGCGGCGAGGCTTTCGATGAGGTAGAGCCGCTGGCCATCATTACTCATCGCGTCGAAGTCGAAATCGCCAGGGAGCACGACTCGTCGCGGATGCTGGTCGAAACTGGTCGACACCAGCATGAAGCTCGTCTCGCGTGTCTGGGCAACGCTCCGGAGCGCCAGCCATTTGCCATTGGGGGACAGTCCACCGGTCATGCCGGAGGGATCAGCGATTGGAAGATCGAACCAGCCGTCGAAGGAGACCTGCGACACCACCTGGGCCGTGTGCACGTCAATGGCCTGAAGACTCGTTCGGCGGTTGTCGTGCTTGACGGCGTAGAGCCGGGACCAGTCTGGCGAGGGCGTTCCAACCGGCAGTGACTGTTCGACCCTGCCGGTCGCGGCGTCGATGACGTCGAGGGGCGCGTTCGCAAGCTGCGCGTTCCGTGCGTAGAGGACATACCCGCTCGTTTGCGCGGCGGCGGTCGAAACACTCGACGTGGTCGCGCACCCGGTCAGAACAATCGCGGAGGCCGCAACGGCCGCCATACCTCGGATCATCGTCATGATTACCCTCCGCCTCTACTACACCGGCCGAGGCGTCGGGGTTCCAGCCGCCGGGGACGGCCTAGTCAGTCGAGTTCGCGAGCGCGAGGGCCGCGGCTTTACTGAGGCCCGACTCGATCCGGATCGTCAACGAGCCCTGATCCCAGAGCACCGTGTTGCCGGCCAGACGGAACGTGTCCTCCTGGGGCACGCCCTGCGTATCGAGGAAGAAGAAGCCGTGCGGCTTCCCGCCGATCCAGTAGCCCGGGCTGGCGTTGATGTTGACCGGCTCGAGCGTCGCATCGGGGCCGAGCTCCTTCATGAAGAAGTCGGGTTGAACCCGTCCGGGGAACTCGATCAGCAGCGCGCCAACGCCCGTCTTCCCGGCCTGCGGCAGATCCTGGCTCGGATTCCAGACGAGCGCCACTGCATGACGATCGACAGGCTGGACGAGGTAGACGGCATCCGGAGGCCCGAGCGAATGGGGATAGGCAATGGCATACGGCAGCGCACCCTGCGCGGCGGCAAAGGTGCTGGGCTGGCCGAGGTTCAGGCGCTGGCCGGCTGATCCACCGCGCGTGCTGCCAGGGGACGCGAGGCTGGGAACGCGCTGGATGAGAACACCCTTCAGTCCAAAGAACCCGGCGATTGCGTCGCGCGTCGTTGGAAACGCCAGCAGCGCCCCGATTGCCACGACCAGGATGGCCGCCGCGATCGCGAGACGGCGCGGATCGAAATAGGGTGGGCGGGCCGGCGACAACCGCCGGCGGACGCTGACCACGAACGCTGGCGTTTCCGGGAACTGGATCGCCTGCCCGAGTTCGCTGAGGCGCTGCTCCAGGTCAGCCATCGCGGCCTCCCAGTTGCTCTCGAAGGCGGTCGAGCGCCCGCGACAATCGCGATTTGACGGTGCCTTCCGGCCAACCCAGGACTCCCGCGCTCTCGTCCGATGACAGGTCGAGGAAATACCGGCAGGCGATGACAAGCCGGTCCTCATGGCGAAGGGTATTAACGGCACGGAGGAGCTCCGCACGCTCCTCCGTGGCCACGGCCAGGCTCTCGGGTGATGGGGCCGCACCACCCGTGCCCAGCTGGTCGGCAACGCGCAACGAGAGATCGATGCGGCGGCCCGAGCCGCGACGCTGGTTGCGGGCTTCGTTGGCGACGATCTGGAGGATCCACGGCCGGAAGCTCGCGCCCGGGCGAAAGCGGGCAAGGGCGCGGAAGGCCTTGACGAATGCCTCCTGGCAGGCGTCCTGCGCGTCGGCCTCGGACTGGGCGATCAGATAGGCAGTGCGAAAGGACACGGTTGAATAACGCTCCACAAGTTGCTCGTAGGCGTTGACATCGCCGGCACGCGCTCGATCGATAAGCTGCGACTCCTCCAGTGGACGGCCCTCCACCGAGTTACTACCCTGCGATCTATACACCGGCCGCGCTACCGGCGTTCCGTTCTAGGCGCCCAGTCCCCTGATCGCGGCTTCGACGGCCGCGCGTTCGTCCCACGGCTGCTTTCCGCGACCCACCAGGATGCTTCGCTCATGTCCCTTGCCGGCTAAGAGAATGGTGTCCCCGGGTGCCGCGCGGCGGACCGCATGGGCGATCCCCTTTTGCCGGTCTTCGATGCGGGCATAGTTGACGCCGACCTTCCAGCCGACCTCTTCGGCGCCGGCAGCGATCTCGTCGAGGATCACCCCGGCGTCTTCCTCGCGCGGATCCTCGTTGGTGAAGACGGCGTAGTCGCTGAGACGGGCCGCGATCTCGCCCATCCAGGGCCGCTTCTCTCGATCGCGATCGCCTGCGCTCCCGAAGACGGCGATCAGCTTGCCGCTGGTCACCGGCCGCAATTCGCGCAGGACCTTTTCCAGGCTCTGTGGGGTGTGGGCGTAGTCGATGATGACGGCGAAGGGCTGGCCGAGATCGACCCGTTCCATCCGGCCACTGACGCCGGTGTAGGTCTCGAGACCTTTGCGGATCTCGTCGAGGGAGAGGCCGAGCGCAATGCCGGTGGCCGCGGCCGCGAGCGCGTTGGCGGCGTTCCAGCGCCCACTCACGGCGAGGTGGAACGCCAGCGGGCCGAGTGGCGTGGTCGCCTCGACCTGGAGGCCCTCGGCCGACGGCTCCACCCGCTGCGCCTTGAGGTCGGCATCGAGCTGGACGCCGTAGGTCATCTGCCGCGCGATCGGCCGGCGGACGAGGTAGCCGTAGCTCGGGTCGTCGCGGTTCAGAATCGCGGTCTTTGCCAATCCCTTCGGCGCACTCTGGGCGGTGAGATCGATCAACGATGCCTTCGCCTCGCGATACGCCTCGATGGTCCGGTGGAAGTCCAGGTGCTCATGGGCGATGTTGGTAAAGACGGCGACGTCATAGTCACAGCCGCTCACCCGCTGCAGAGCCAGCCCGTGCGAGCTCGTTTCGATGACGACGTCCTGGATGCCTGAATCGCGCATCCTGGCCAGCTGCTCCTGGATCTCGAGGGCCTCGAGCGTCGTCTGCCGTGAGTCGTTGGCGTTGATCTCCGTGCCGAGGCGGATGTCAACGGTGCTCATCGATCCGGCGCGCCGGCCACTGCTCAGCAGCATGTGCTGGATCATGGTGGTGGTGGTGGTCTTGCCATCCGTCCCCGTCACGCCGATGACCACCATGGCCCGCGTCGGATGATGGAAGAACGCGCTCGAGATCAGGGCCAGCGCACGCCGGGTGTCGGCGACCACCACCTGCGGCCAGGCGGTCCCGGTTTGTCGCTGCACCACGGCAACCGCGGCGCCGTCGCGGAGGGCCGTCTCCACGTAGCGATGGCCGTCCGTGTGCTCGCCGGGAATGGCGACGAAGCAATCGCCCGGGCGCACCCGCCGCGAGTCGTAACAAACCCCGGTCACGTCGGGGTCGGCGGGCGGCGCTTCGATGACGGCGACGCCCGCAAGCAACTCGCTCAGCTTCACGATCGTGATGCTACGCTCAGCCCTTGGTGGTCAGGCTCCGCCGCGATCCCCTTCGCATCGGCGCGTTCGAATTCGACTGGGGCTCGCGCACCTACGTGATGGGCATCGTCAACGTCACGCCCGATTCCTTCTCGGGAGATGGGGTCACCTCGGTGGAGGCGGCGCTGAAGCGCGCGCTGCAGATGGAGTCCGACGGTGCCGACCTGATCGATGTGGGAGCCGAGTCCACACGGCCGGAAACCTGGGCAGGGCCGGGGCTCCCGGAGGCGGAAGAGATCGCACGAGTCCTCCCGGTGATCGAGGCGATCACGCGCGCGGTCCGGCTGCCGGTCTCGGTCGATACGTACAAGGCGGCGGTGGCACGGCAGGCCATTGCAGCCGGTGCCACGATCGTCAACGACGTCTTCGCCCTGCGCCGCGACCCGGCGATGGCGGCGGTGGTTGCCGAGGCAGGCGTGCCCGTGATCCTGATGCACAACGGGGTGTCACCGGGAGGCGATCTGGTCAACGAGATCCGCCGCGGGCTCGAAGACAGCATCGCGCTTGGCACCGGCGCCGGGATCGACCGCGAGCGGATCCTCATCGATCCGGGGATCGGCTTCGGGAAAGACCGCGAGGGAAACCTGGAGATCGTCCGACGGCTGGCCGAGTTTCGCGCGCTCGACTGTCCCATCCTCGTTGGTCCGTCCCGCAAGTCGTTCATTGGCAAGACCCTCGACCTGCCCGTCGGCGAACGACTCGAGGGAACGGCGGCCGCGGTCGCGCTCAGCATCGCCGGCGGCGCCGACGTCGTCCGCGTGCACGACGCCCGGGCGATGGTCCGCGTGGCACGGATGGCCGACGCGATCGTGCGAGGAACGCCCTCATGACGCGGGCCTGGCTCGCCCTGGGGAGCAACCTCGGGGACCGGGCCGCGTACCTGGCGGCGACACGCAACGGGTTGGCCCGCGAGGGCATCGCCGTGGTCCGCGCCTCGGAGGTGGCCGAGACCGAGCCGGTTGGGATCGTCTCCCAGCCGCGCTTCCTCAACCAGGTGCTCGAGGTGGAGACGGCCCTCGAACCACGGCCCCTGCTTGACACGATCAAGCGTCTCGAGACGGATCTCGGGCGGCAGCCCCGCCAGCGCTGGGGTCCGCGGGAGATCGACATCGACATCCTTCGCTACGACGAGCGGTCGGTGGACGAGCCGGGGCTCAAGATCCCGCATCCCGAGCTGCGGAACCGGCCATTCCTGCAGACGCTCCTTGCCGAGGTTGACTCCTGACAGGGCCGCCGCTACGCGTTGCCTGGCTGGGACACCAGAGCGGCCGCTCTGGGGACGGTCTGCTGACCTATTCCCGCGAGACGGTCGCCGGACTTCGGTCGCGTGGGGTCAAGGTGTTCTTCGTGCATCACGGCGATCTCGGAACCGCGACCGACGACACGATCGCCTTGAAGTCGCTGACGAGCAGCCATCGCTACATCATCTCGTCGCCACGGACCAAGCGGACCATCACCGAGCTCCTGCGCCGGGAGCGCGTCGACCTGGTGCATGTGAGCCTGAGCTTCTCCACGCTGATCGACTTCGGTCTTCCCGAGCTCTGTCACGAGCTCGGTCTGCCGGTGGTCGCTACCTTTCATGTCCCGTACGACTCACGCTTCTCACTCTGGCAGGGAATCAGTACCGCCCTCTACCGCTTCTACTCGCAGTCACTCGCCAGCTACGACCGGGTCGTGATCTTTTCCGAGCAACAGAAGACCTTGCTGGTGCATTACGGCGTCCCCGAGGCCAACATCGCGGTGATTCCCAATGGGGTCGACGTGGCCAAGTACACGCCCGGCCCAAGCGCCTTTGCACAGGGGATGGGCGCGGGGACCCTGATCGGCTACCTCGGGCGCATCGACCCGGAGAAGAATGTCGACACGCTCCTGCGCGCGTTCCAGGACCTCGATCCGCCGGAGGAGGTCAAGCTGGTGCTGGTTGGCAGCGGAAGTGACCGCCGCCGTCTCACCCGCCGGTTCGCCGGCGAGCGCGTGGTCTTCACCGGGCAGGTGATCGACGAGGCCGAGCGGATCGGGATGCTGCGCGCCATGGACATCTTTGTCCTGCCATCAACCGTCGAAGGACTCTCACTCTCGTTGCTGGAGGCCATGGCGTGCGGTGTCGCCCCGGTGGCGACCGACGTCGGGTCCGATGGCGAGGCGATTCGCAACGCCGGCATCGTTCTGGACCCGCGCGACCTGGAGAGCCAGCTTCGCCTCGCGCTCCGGACGCTGCTGGAATTTCCGGACTTCCGCGCTGAATTGGGGCGGCGGGCGCGCGCCCGCGCGTTAGAGCGCTACAGCCTCGAGGACAACCTCGAGCGTCTGCTCGCGGTCTACCGCGAGCTGCGACCGGCGGCTGACGTCGCGGTCTCCTGAGTCTTGACGGCGTCCCCAGCCTTTGCCCGTCGGTGACAGGGGAACATCTGATGGGAACTGATTGGCCGCCCCGTTATTCGTGGAGGGATGGGCGAAAGGGTTTGCCGCCGCTGTGGGTTGTCATATCCGGCGGGCTACGCCGCCTGCCTGCAATGCGGCCGACCCCTGGGCGGGCGTGGCGGATCAGGCGGCGGCGCCGTGTTCGGCAAGCTCCTGCTGATCATCGGAATCGGGATCAGCATGGCGAGCATCGCGGGGTTGCTCCTGGGCGCCACGACCGGCACGCCCGACCGGATCACGGCGGCCGATGGAAGCTTCTCCGTGAAGCCACCGGCGGCCTGGCATCGCAGCGATGTCAATTTCAGCACCGGCGTCAAACCGTTGCTGGCGTTGCTGGGTCCGACAGAGGAAAGCCTGCCGGCCCGTTTCGTCGTGAGCATTCATCCAGGCCCGTACCTGTCAATGGCCGAGATCATGTCCACCTGGCCGAAGAATGGTGGATCGGGTGGTATTCCAGGACCGCCTTCCAACAGCATGCTCGATGGCGTCCCCGACATCACCGCGGAGGGCTCGGAGGGACCGAATCGGATCGAGTGGGCGATCGTCGATCATGGGGGTCAAACCTACGAGGTGATCTTCTTCGCTCCGGAGCGGGAGTTCGACCACCTGCGCTCCGACGGCTTCGACCCCATCATCGCCTCCTGGCACTGGAACTAACGGCGCGGCCGGTGACGGGAATCGATCGACAGTCACGTTAATCGCCTCAGCAGCCATGGGCGATAAGGTGTGCCGGAATTGCTGGAGCTGGTACCCGGCCACCCATCTGGTCTGCCCAAAGTGCCGGATCCGCCTGACCGCGGCCGAGGCGAACCCTCCTCCAGCCATCGAAGCGGTCCCATCCGCGCCCACCCAGGAACCCGCGGCCAGTGCGTCTGGGCCAACCGTTCCGATACCGGCCGAGGCGGCTCCGGCGGAGTCGGGGCTGCTCAGCAGCCTGAGCAGCAAGGTCACGGTGGCCGCCGGCGCCGTTGTTCTTGTTGCCATCTTCGTTCTGTTGCTCGGGGCCCGATACTTCAGTCCGGTCTCCGCCACGGACGGAAGCTTTTCCGTCAAGGCGCCGTCCGGCTGGACCGCGACCAGCGATTTCAAGTTTTCCTCGGGTGAGAAACCCCTGCTCGCGCTCGTCGGTCCCATTCAGGATGGCCTCCAGGCGCATTTTCTTGTCGCCCAGTACCCGGGTGGCTATATCCCTATGAGCGAGATCGAAGCAGCCTGGCCGAGGCTAGTCGAAACCCAGGGAGCCGGACAGAACGGGGCGCCGGGGCCGCTATCGAAGGCAACGCTCGATGGCGCACCGGCCATCACCTCCGACTCCTCAATCGCAAAGGCTCGCATCGAATTTGTCGTGGTGGACCACGCCAACAAGACCTACTTCGTGTGGTTCACCGGGGCCGCCAGCACGTTCGCCGACCTGCGTAGCAGCGGTTTCGACCGGATCGTTGCGTCCTGGCACTGGAACTGACGGCGAGCCCGATCTGGACTAGGCGACTCTCCCGGCGCTGGTGAAGCGGTAGCCGATGCCGGGCACCGCCAGGATGAAAAAGGGATGCGAGGGATCCTGCTCGATCTTCCGGCGCAGGTTGCGGATGTGGACGTCGATGACCCGGGTTTCGATTGGATACTCGTAGCCCCAGACATGGTTGAGAATTTTTTCGCGGGAGAGCACCTTGCCGGCGTTGGCGGCGAGAAACGCGAGCAGATCGAACTCGGTGTGCGTGAGCATGACCTCGGCCGACTCGTGGAAGACGCGGCGCTCATTGAGATCGATGACCAGCTCCTTGAACTCCAGCCGTCCCTGGTTGACAGCCTCCTCTTCCTGTCGCGCCTTTCGCAGGTGGGCCGCGATCCGCGCGAGGAGCTCGCGCGTGCGGAACGGCTTGGTGATGTAATCGTCGGCGCCGATCTCGAGACCGACCACGACGTCGATCTCTTCCGTCTTGGCACTGAGAATGATGATGGGCACGCGCAAGCCCGCTTTGCGGATGTCGCGGCATACGTCGAAGCCCGAGACGTCCGGCAGCATGACGTCGAGCAGGATCAGGTCCGGCTTGCTCACCTCGAGCCGGCGCATCGCCTCGCCACCAGTCTCGGCTTCGACGACCTCGTACCCCTCTTTCTCCAGGGCAAGGTGGATCGCCTTGCGGATCATGGCCTCGTCGTCGACGATCAGAATCTTCTTGGCTGGCGGCATCAGCGGGCTCCGGCGGCGACACGCGTGACCGGCACAATCCGGCGGCGTTGCCGGGCGGCGCCCGCCGGGCTCGTTTCAGCACGCGGGACCGTCACGATGAACACGCTGCCCTTCCCATGCTCGCTGCGGACCTGGACCTGGCCGCCGAGCATCGTCACAAGGTTGCGCACGATGTACAGCCCAAGGCCGGTTCCGGACACCCGCCGCACCGCCGGGTCATCGGCGCGGTAGAACTTCTCGAAGAGGCGCGCCAGATGTTCCTCGCGGATTCCGACTCCCTGGTCTCTAACCTCGAACCTCACAACCGCCTGGTCGCCACGAACGCTGAGTTTGATCCGGGTTCCGGGCTCGGAATATTTTATGGCATTGCTGACGAGGTTGACGAGAATCTGGTGAAGCTTGCGCGCCTCACCGAAAACCGGCGGGATATCCTCGGGCACGCGGCAGGTCAGGCTGCGTCCCTTGAGCATGGGCCGCAACTCCTCGCAGACGTGCTTGACAACCGGCGCGACGTCGACGCGCGAAAAGTCGACCGACACGCGGCCCGAATCGATCCGGCTGACCGCGAGGATGTCCCCGATCAGCCGGTCCATCCGGTCCGCCTGGCCATGCAGATCCGTGAGAAGCTCACGCCGCTGCGCCTCGGTCAGCTCGAAGTCGAGCAGCAGCTCGCTCAGGCCCTTGAGCGTCGTGAGCGGCGTCTTGAGCTCGTGCGAGGCGGCCAGCATCAAGGCATCCCTGGCCTCGATCGTTTCCAGCTCGGGCGTCACATCATGGATGGCGATCACGGCTCCGTCCGGCGTCTTGCCTCGCGAGCGGAGCGCCGAGACCGAGTAGGAGACGCGGACCGGGTCGTCGCTGGTCCGCAGCCGGAACAGATAGGCGAAATGCGTGTTGACCGACGCGCCCAGTCGCAGGGTGCGCCTAAGGGCGCCGTTTGGCGCACACAGGTTGACACCGGTTTCGGTCCGGATTTCCAGGATGTCAGCCGCCGGGCGACCGACCGCGTCGCCGCGGAGCCACCCGGTCAACCGCTCCGCGACGGCGTTCATCGATTGCACCGTCGCCTCGCGGTCGACGACGATCAGTGCCTGGGGGAACTGCTCAAACGCCTGGTCGGAAAGCGTCCGTTCCCGCGCCATTCAGCGCAGTATAGGCGGGCGTATGCGCGCCTTCACCTGCTGCAGGCGGCGCTCGAGACGATAGGACGCGGGCCGTAGGACCCGCTCGTAGAGGCCCACGTAACGGACGGTTTCGCCGCCGAAGCCGGTCTTGAACCGGTAGAGGCCGAACCACGGATGGTCCGGGGCCGGCTCCTCCGGGATGCCCCACCAGTCGTACGTGTCGCAACCGAGCGCCCGGAAATCGAGCATCGCCTGCCAGTGCAGGAGGTAATTGGGCATCAGCTCCCGCTTCAGGTCGGTCGAGCCCCCAAAGAGGTAGTACGCGGTCTTGCCGAAGCGGAAGACCATGATGCCGCCGAGGGCGTCGCCCTCGTGAAAGGCGAGGTAGATTCGGATCTCATCGCGCGGCTCGAACAGGTCGAGGCACGCCTGGTAATACGCAACACCGGGGAGATGAATCCCCTGTCGTTTGGCCGTGTCGCTGGCCAGCCGGGCGAAGGTCGTCACGTCGCGCGACGCCTGGACCGTCACCCCCTTCCGCTCTGCGAGGGACAGGTTGTAGCGCGTCTTGGGTTTGAAGCCGGCGCGCAGCGCCTCCGGCGTCCCACCGATCGGGAGGAGCCGGGTGGCTTCAGGCTGAACCGGCCGGCCGTTGGTGAAGCCGCGGCCCTCGAAGAACGCCGGCCATTCATCGCCCACCCGGGCATTGGGCTCGACCCGGAGCGCCAGACCGCGGCCGCTGCGCGCGCGCCGCTCGAGCTCATCGAGGGCCGTCAGCCGCTCCGCTTCGATGACGGCCGGCCCGCGCGGGACATAATAGACGGCCCCGCCGGGTAGCAGGCTCGGGTTTCGCTGCAGCGAGCACACCCCGGCGCGACCGTGGTGGAAGGCGAGGCGCTCGATGCTCCAGCCGAACCGTGACTGCAGCACGCCCCAGGTCCAACTCTGCAGCAGGTTGCCTTCGGGCTGCGCGAGCAGGAGCCGATCCCATTCCTGCGCCCCGATGGCGTCGCCGTCGGTGACGACGAGCGAGGGATCAGACAAACTCTGGCTGGCCGGCTCGCGCGAATCGTTCCGCCAGCCTGAGCGTCATGGCCGCCGCTCGGTTGACGGGAAGGTCGTAGATGCCCAGGTAGCGAACGAACTCACCGTTGAAACGCGACTTGAACACGTAGTAGCCGTAGCCGGGGTGCCCGGGCTGCGGATCGACCGGCACGCCCCACATGTCGTAGGTGGTGCAGCCGCGCTGCTGGGCGTCCTGGATGGCGCGCCAGTGCAGCACGTACCCGGTCTTGAGATCCTTGCCTTCGCTGCTGGTGCCGCCAAACAGGTAGATAAGCCGATGCCCGAAGAAGAGCATCACCGCCCCCGCGAGGAGGTGCTCGTCGTGGCGCGCCAGGTAGACGGCCACCTGTCCGCGCTCCCGAAAGAGCGCAAGCAGATCCTGGTAATAGCCGCGCGACCGGATCTTGAAGCCCTCGCGGCTGGCGGTCTCCTGGAGGAGGCCGTAAAAGTGATCCATCGCGGCGCTCGCTTCGGACGCCTCGACCCGAATGCCCGCCCGCTCCCCGGCCCGAATGTTTCGCCGGGTGGATTCCTTCAACCGCTTCAGGGCGTCGTCGCCGCCGCTGATGTCGACGCGCATGGTGGCCTGGTGCTGGATCGCATGCCGCCCGGGTCGTGCACCGGCCGCCTCGAGCGCCGCGCGCTGCGCATCCAGGGTCCACTCCGGGTCGACCTTGAGAACGGTGCCGCCGTCGGCCGCCAACCGCTCGCGAAGCGCTTGCCAGAATCCGGGCCACTCCTCGAGCCGGTTGTCGAGTACGGGGCCGCGGGGCGCGTAGTCGAGGGCGAGGCCGCCTGGCAAGCCTCGACGCAAAACCGAGATCGCGGCCAGTGGCCGGTCACCGTCCGCCCAGAAATAGCGCGTGACCCGCCATCCGTAACGGGCTTTCAGACTTCCCCAGGCCCAGGCCTGCAGCAGGGAGCCGTCCCGCGCCTGGGAGACGAAGCCGTCCCACGCCGAGGGGTCGGCGCAGGTTCTCAGTTCCGGCACTCGGTAGAGCTTACCCGGGATGGCCCACGCCAGCGCCCCGTTCTTAGCTTCGGAATCCTATTTGGCCTGTGCTAGCATGGGGAAATCTCGGGGCAGTGGAGGCTTTTGGACAGGTGAGTTCCACAGAGCAGGCGCCGAGGCTTCTGGACTACAAGGGCACGCTTAGCGAAACCCCACTCTTATCACTCTTACAGTCCATGCAAGCCCAGCGCGCGACAGGTACACTTCAAGTCCGTCACGGTGGAGAGGCGTTTTCGCTGTTCTTCCTGTTCGGACACCTCTTTCACGCCTTCGGAGATGGTAGCCAGGGCGAGGATGCCGTCTTTGCCCCGCTGGGCTGGCAGCAGGGCGACTACTCCTTCGATCCCAAGTCCAAGTTGCCGACCGAAGAAACCATCACCGCTCCCACCGCCGACATCCTCGCCGAGGCAAAGCGGCGTGGCGTTCCCGGGAGCCAGAACGGCGGACAGCCGGCGCCCGGCCGGGCTGCGACGGCTCCACCACCGGCGGCCCCAGCCGCAACCCCGGTTCCCGCGGCGACGGCGCCTCCCGCGCCAGCATCGGAGCGCCAGGTCGTGAGTAGCAGCCAGCCCGTGGCCCCCCATGAGCCGGCGCAGGACGGACCGCCGACCACCGAGCTCTACCCCCTGCCGGTTGGCAAGCTCGTCTACGAGTCACTCAAGACGGCGTTCGTCGACTTCCCCAAATTGCTGCGCTCGCTGAGCGCGGACCGCCTGACCGGTTACCTCCGGCTGACCGGCTCGGCCTCGCGCGGCATGATCCTCTTCTACCAGGGCAGCCTGATCGAAAGCTTCTACGACGGCGGCGCCGTCGTGACAACCGGCCGCAACGCCTTCTCCCTGTTCAAGAACGACGTCGATCGCGGCGAGGGCAGCATGGACGTGATCGAGCTGACCGCCGAGGTCGTTACGGCCATTTACCAGTTGCTCACCGCCCCCACCATTCTCCAGGGACTGCTGGCCCGCTTCGTCGATGTGCGGGCGCTGCTGCAGTACCTCCAGGAGGAGCAACTGCACGGCAGCCTGCTGGTACGCGCCCCCGAGGAGATGGGGATCGTCCTCCTCCGCGGCGGGCACTTGCTCGGTGCCTTCACCCGCGGTCAACCGCAGCTCGTCCAGGATCCGGAGATCGTCACCCGGCTCTGCGCCGACCCCAAAACGCGGATCGAGGTCAAGGCGGTCGCCGACCTCGAGGAGCCGGAATCGGTCAGCCTGGAAGAGATGCTGGCGATGGCACCCTCGATCCCGGCAACCGTTTACCGGCCGAACCCGGCGCCCGTCCAGGGCGCAGCGGTCCAGGCGCCGACGGCGCCGCGCGCGGCCGCCTCTGCCCCCGCCTACCAAACGCCGGTCGCCGAGCCCGCGCGCGGGGGCGCGGAGCCGGAGATCGACTGGCAATCGCTCATGAACGAGCTCAATTCCATGGCCGACAACGCGCTACAGAACCGCTCCAAGAAGGTCAAAGAGATGCTGGCCTCGACCGAGCACAGTCTCGATGCGCTCGATCGGACCCTCGACCGCATCTCCCAGACGTCGATCATGTTCGTCGACCCGGCACGCCTTACCAACCTCGCCAACGAGATGCGTCAGGTCGTCGAAGAACAGCGCTAGCCGACAGCCCTCGAGGGCGCGGCGGGCGAACCTGGTCCTCCTGGCGCTGGTCGCGCCGCTGATCAGCGCCGCGTGCGCCATCAACCCGCCGCGGATCGTCGCCATCACGCCGGCACGCGACGCAACCGAAGTCGGCACCAACCAGCAGATCCAGATCGGGTTCGACCGGGCGATGAATCATCCGTCGGTCGAATCGCGCTTTGAGTTGCAGCCAAAGCTCGCCGGTTGCGAGGTGACCCCCCGCGACTGCGGCTTCGCCTGGACGAATAACACGCTGGTGTACCAGCACGCCCATGTCAATCTCGAGCTCTCGACGACCTACACGGTGAGGCTGAAGGGCGGCTACGCAGACGCCAGCGGCCAGGCGAACTCGCTCGATCACTCCTGGCATTTCTCCACCGAAGGCCGGCCGTCGCTGGCTGCCGTAGATCCGCCCGACAACGCCACCGCCATCGGTCTGGACCGAAACATCGTCCTGACCTTCAGCCGGCCGATGAAGCCCGACAGCATGCAGGCTGGAGTTCAGCTGACGCCGGACACGCCCTTTTTGATCAGGACCCGGCCCGGCGGTGATACCTCGCAGTTCGAGATCATCCCGCAAGCCTTACTGCAACCGAACCAGTCCTACACGGTCTCCGTCGACCGCCCGGTCGACGTTCACGGCAACGCGATCTTCGGCCGGGTGCAGAGCCGCTTCAAGACGGGCCCCTTCGCCCTCAGCCGGAAGATCGGCTACCTGATCGGGCAGCGTGACCAACCCGCCTTCGGCGTCGCCGTCGTCGACCCGCACGCGGACACCTTCCTCAACCGGTCCACGCCGAAGCTGGCCTGGAAGCTGGCCGACCAGGCGGTCGTCACCGATGCCATCCTTTCCTTCGACTGGGCGCCCGATGGCCGGCGACTGGTCGTGGTCGATGCCCCTCGCGCGGCCACCGAAGGCGCGATCCGGATCGAGGACCTCTCGACCGGGCAGGACATCACGCTCGCGATCCACGCCTCGGATGTCTATTGGTCGCCCGACGGCAGCATCGTCTACCTCACGAACGGCATCCTGCACCGCTTCCGGCCCGCCACGCTGGAGGACGCGGCCCTGACGGATCCGGCCGACGGTCGGGTCGTCACGCCGCTGACGTTCAGCCCCGACGGGAAGTCGATCGCCTACGCGGCGACCGATGCCCTGGGAGCGAATCATGTCTGGATCCTGAATGTCGACTTGCGAACCCGCTTCCGGCCACCAGGCCTCGACGATCCCGCCGACCACCCGGCGTGGTCGCTCGACGGGACCCGGCTGGCCTTCAGGCGGCTGGCCAGTGGCGGGCCGGCCCTCTGGATCTACGATCTCTCGGCCAGCGGCGCGAACGCCTATCGCCGGGCGGCCGCCATCGACCTGACCGGCGCCGCCTGGCTCAACGACAACAGCACGCTGATCGCGGCGGCCGGCACCGGATCGAGCGGCGTGCTCTCCCGGGTGAACATCTTTTCCGCGGGCGAGGCGGGCGGCGTGGTCAAGGTGACGGGGACCAAGGAGGCGCCCAACGGCTCGACGCCCGCAACGCCCGCCTACGACCGTCGGGTCGCCTACGTCGGGGTCATCGACCAGCTCCCGCAGATCTTCGTGATGAACGGGGATGGATCCCGGCCGCAGCAACTGTCCGAGTGGGAGGCCGACTTCCCCTATACCGGCCTGTCGCCGAACTGGACCGCGAGCGGATAAGGCTCGCGCCCTACGCGGCGAGCGGCAGCGCGTCGTCCGCCACCACCGCGACCGGCAGCGGTGGCCTGAGGTAGTTCGCATGGAAATACGCCCGCACCATCACGGTCGCCACCATGGCGGCGGCCATCAGCACGGCCGATGACCAGAACGGGATGCCCGCCTGGATGCCGTACATCCAGCCGCCAACCGGATAGGCAAGCGCGGCGGCCGCGCCGGTCACGAGCGCAAACAGCCCATAGCCTTTCGCCATCGCCGCGTCCGGGAGGACCTCGCCCACAACCGCCGTCATGACATGCCGGAATGACCAGAAGGCCCCTCGCAGGAAGAACGCGAGGATGAGGACCGCAAGCGCGCGGGTGGAGAAGAGGAGGACCGCCGAGAGGACGTAGACCGCTTCGAACAGGACGATGATCGTGACCGAGCCAAGCGACCGGCGCAGCCGCGCGAGGCTGAGTCCGACCAGCACCGAGCCAAGATAGAGGCCGCCCATCAGGATCCCGATCCAGAGGTTGTCGACACGGCCGAAGTCCCGCGCATACAGCGCGGTGTACGTCCACGGGAGAAAGATGATCGCCGTCACGAGCGTGAACAGTGAGAGCAGCACCATGTAGGCGGGATACCGGAGGAGGTCCTGGTAGCGGACCGCCCGGGCGGCCTTGGCCGGTTGCGCCTTGTGGGGCAGGAATGTAATGCACACCGTGGCCAGGACGTAGAAGCCGAAGGAGGCCCAGAAGAGCGCGTAGAGGGGCGCGATCTGGGCCAGCCAGCCGGTCAGGAGGCTGGAGGCGATCAGGCCGATCGAGTACGCCGACATGACGGTGGTCATGACCAGGGCGATGCGGTCACGGGGCACGCCGATGGTCAAGTAGACGCTGATCGCCGGGGCGTTGATCACCGACGCCTGGAGGAAGACCATGCCCACCGCCGTCCAGGCCCAGTGCGGGGCAATCGCAAAGAACAGCGGGGCGGGAATCGCGATAATCCAGCCGGCAATGATCGTTTTCCGGAGGCTATGGTGCTCCGCCAGGCGAGTCCCCGGGATCATGACCAGGGTCGCCACCACCATCGCGACCGCGGCCAGCAGCCCGATCTCGACGGCGCTGGCGCCGAGTTGGCGCTGGTAAATCGCGCCAAAGGCGACAAAGGGGCCCGCGCCCAGGCCCGAAAGCCCCTGGGCGAAGAAGAGCAGCCACGCCCCCCGGTCGATCTGCGGCCTGACTTCCGGGCGGTGGCCGCCGGTGGATGGCCGTGGCACCGGCACGCGAAGGGGGAGCACATCCGTATATCGGGGCGGTTGGCCGGTCCCGGTGGCCGATCAGGCGACGATGCCGTAAAAGAGTCGGCCGGGGGTCAGGCGGCGCTGCGACCCTCGGCGGCAGCCCCCGGCTCTCCCAGGTTGACCCGTCGGTACAGATGCCTGAGGGGGGCCGGCGCCCACCAGTTCGCCCGGCCGAGCAGCCTCATCAGCGCCGGCACGATCAGCGCCCGCACCAGGGTGGCGTCGATCGCGACCGCGATCGCCAGCCCGAGGCCGATCGACTTGATGACGACGACGTCGGCCAGCCCGAACGCGAGGAAGACCGCCACCATGATGGCGGCGGCGCCCGTGATCAGCCGTCCACTCCGCTCGAGCCCCTCGGCGATGGCCGCGGTCGTATCGCCCGAGCGGCGATATTCCTCCTGGATCCGGCTGATGAGCAGGACCTCGTAGTCCATCGAGAGGCCGAAGACGATACAGAAGAGGAGGACGGGCACCGACGGGTCGAGCGCGGCCGGGGTGAAGTTCAGCAGCGAGCTGAGGTGTCCCTGTTGGAAAATCCAGACCAGGGCGCCGAAGGATGCCCCGATCGAGAGGATGTTCATGATCACCGCCTTGAGCGGCAGCACGACCGAGCCGGTCAGGAGGAAGAGCACCAGATAGGTCACCAGGAGGACGTAGCCGACCGCCAGCGGGATCCGCTGCACGATGAAATCGGTGAAGTCGATGTCGAAGGCGGCGACCAGCATCTGGCTCCCCGACGGCGCGCTCAGGCTTCGCAGGGAGTGGACGATGGCGCGCGCGCCGGTGCTCTCCGCCTTCTCCTTGGTGACCACCGAAAGCACGGCAATATGCTGCCCGACGCTCTGGTGCACCGCCTCGGCCACCCGGGTTGGGAGCTGGCTCGGCGCTTGGACCAGGAGCGCCTGGTACTCGGCTCGGCTTGTCGCCGGGTCGACGTTGACCGCGCTTTCAACCTGCTCGACGCCCGGAATGCGGCCGACCTGGCGGCTGAGGTCGTAGAGGGCACCGATCCGAGCCGGGGTGAGCGGGTTCCCGTCCGGGTAATTGATCACGACATCGAAGCGGGTCTGGCCCTGCCCGGGAAACTTCTGCAGCAGGTCATAGCCGCGCCGCGATTCGGCCGACGGTGGCAGCATCCCGACGTCGCCGTTGGCGATCTGGATCTGCAGGACCGGCGAGGCGAGCAGGGCGAGGACCGCCACGACCGGCACCAGCACCAGGAACGGCCGTCGCATCACCCAGGTGGCGAGGGCGTGCCAGAAGCCCCGGCCTTCGGGGCGGCGGGGAAGGGGGAGGCGGACCCAGTTCACGCGGTGGCCGAGGATGGCGAGCAGGGCGCCCAGGAAGGTCAGCGCATAGAGCACCGCGATCGCCACCACGATGGCGCCGGCGAACCCCATCGAAGCCAGGAAGGATCCCTGGAAGAAGAGCATCGCGCTCAAGCCAATCGCGACCGTGATGCCGGAGAACAGGACGGCTCGCCCGGAGGTCGCCATGGCGGCGGCCAGCGCGTCCTCGACGGAGCTCTGCTTGGGGAGCTCCTCGCGAAACCGGTTGACGATGAAGAGCGAATAGTCGATGGCGACCCCGAGGCCGATCAGGGTGACGATGTTCTGGGCGTAGGTCGAGACGTCGGTGACCCGTGACAGTAACCCGACGCCGGCCAGCCCGCCGACGACGGCCAGGCCTCCGACCCCCAGCGGCAGCAACATGCTGATCACCGTGGCGAAGACGATCAGGAGCAGCGGGACGACCAGCGCCAGGGAGATGATCTCGGCCCGGCTCAGGTCGGCGGCCAGATACTTGTCGAACTCGTAGCCGATCGCGACGCTCCCGGTGCCGTAGACCACGAGGTGATCGGAGCGGACCTCCGAACGCAGCGACGGGTACAAGCTCCGCGCCGTCGCGTAGTCGTCTTTCAGGGAGACGACGGCAAACGCATGATGCTGGTCTAACGAGGTCAGCGCCCGGGCCTGGTCCGGCAGGCCGTCGTATGGCGTCGTAACGCTCTTGACCCGTGAATCCGCACGGAGCGGTTGGAGCGCCGCCAGCATCGCCTGCTTGAACGCCGCATCGCTGACCCGCATGGAATCACTGCCAAAGACCAGCTCGAAGGATGAGCCGGCGCCACTCTGCGGCAGCTCGTTCTGCATCAGGGTGAGGGCGCGTCCCGATTCGGTCTTGCTGCCGCCGCTGTTCTTCAAGGTCCCGCCGTGGCTGAGCGAGAGGATCGACGCCACGAGCAGCACGGTCGAAGCGGCGAGGACCAGCCACCGGAAGCGGTAGACCAGGTGACCCCAGCGTTCCAGCACGATCAATGTCAAGCTTACGCGGCCGTCAACGCCGAACTCGGGGTGCCGCCGGGATCCTAGCCGGCGACGGCGGGGGCCAGCGCCGGCTGGCGCGGCGCTGCGTATTCGACGAGCAGACGGTCAACGGTCGACTGCCAGGTGAACTGGGTCGCCACCAGCCGGCTGCGCCGGCTGAAGCAGCGCCGCAGCTCCTCATCGGAGAGGAGCCGCGCGATCCGATCCGCGTAGCGGGCGGGATCGCGGGAGACCAGCGTGTAGCCGGTCAGCCCATCCTTGACGATCGTCGGGAGACCGCCGACCCGGGCGGCGACCACCGGGGTGCCGCAGGCTTCGGCTTCGAGGGCCACCAGGCCGAAGGACTCGCTGTAGGAGGGGACGACACAGACCGAGGCCAGGTTCAGGTAGGTCGCCAGCGTCGGCTGGTCAACCGCTCCGACGAACCGAACCTGGGAGGCGATGCCAAGCTCGCGCGCGAGCGCCTCGAGGCGGGCGCGCTCGCCTCCGGTCGCTCGGCTCTCGGAGGCGCCGTTCTGGCTGTCGCCGCCGATGATGACCAGCGCCAGGGGAGCGGCGACCATCCCGTCGTTGGCCAGGATGCCGAAGGCCCGGACCAGCGTCTCGGCACCCTTGAGGCGCTCCAGGCGGCCGGCAAACATGATCACCCGGGCCTCGCCCAGTCCCAGCTCTGCTCGAAGGGTCTCGCTCGGCCTCGGCCCGAAGAGCCGGAGGTCAACGCCGGGCGGCACCACCGCGACCTTGTTCCGGGACGCCCCGTAGAGGCGCACCAGGTCGTCGGCTTCCTGCACGCTGGACGCGATCAGCCGGTCGCTGTTGCGGACCACGCCCTGCTCGACCGCGATCCGGTGATCCGGCTCCAGCACGGCGCCCTCGGCGGCCTGCTCGTTCTTGACCCGCGCCAGGGTGTGGAAGGTGTGGAACCAGGGGAGCTTCCACTCGTCCCGCAGGCGGGACCCGGCCCAGCCGGAGAGCCAGTAGTGACTGTGGACCAGGCTGTACTCGCGCTTCCGCCGCCGCTGCTCCAAAAGGACGGCCTCGGTGAAGGTCGGCAGCAGGTCGAAGAGCCGGTCCTTGCCGACCGAGGTGGCCGGCCCGGCCTTGATCTGGGTGACCCAGCTGTTGGCGCCCAGCCGCACCCGGTCGGGGCCGTCGGCCGAGGCGCGCCGGGTAAAGACCTCCGTTGGGATCCCCCGCCGGCCCAGCTCCTGGCAGACGGCGCGGATGTACACGTTCATGCCGCCGTTCTCGCCCGACCCGAGGTCGGCGATCGGCGACGCGTGCATACTGACGATCGCGAGCGGCTTCACAAACTCTCCTTGCTACGCGGCTGTCCCTTCATTAACGCCGGTTCAGTGCCGCCCGGTCAACTTCAAAGCGGTACAAGGCCAGCGCGATCCGGCAGCAACTCTGCTCGAGTGCGGCGACGGTCCGTCACCGGGCAGCCTGTGCTACGGTTATCGAAATCTTAGCCACCCTGGCCTGAAAGCAAACCTGCTCATACCATTCATCTGAAGCCAGTCAACCCGCTCCGGCGCTTCCAGCTGCCCCTCCTGATCCTCACGCTCGTCTTCTGCTACGGCGTGATCGGCTACATGGTGATCGAGCGCTGGAACTTCATCGACGCCCTGTACATGGTGGTCACCACCGTGGCGACGGTCGGCTACCAGGAGGTTCATCCGCTCGGCACCGTGGGTCGGGTCTTCACCATGACGGTGATCGTCAGCGGGGTCGGCACCATGCTCTACACCCTGGGAATCTTCGGCGAGCTGCTGGTCGATGGGCAGCTCGCTCGGTACGCTAGGATGCGCGGCATGGAGCGCCGGATCACGGACCTGAAGGAGCACTTCATCGTCTGCGGATACGGCCGGATGGGGACCCGCGTGGCCCAGGAGTTCCGCCAGCTGGACACGCCCTTCGTCGTGGTGGAAAGCAACAGCGCCTCGCTCGACCGCCTGCGCAGCGCTGAAATCCTCTACGTCGAAGGTGACGCCACCTCGGACGAGTCGTTGCTCAGGGCCGGCATCCTCCGCGCCAAGGGACTCGTGACCGCGGTGGACTCCGACGAGCGGAATGTGTTCATCACGCTCACGGCCCGGGCTCTCAACCCGGCCCTCTTCATCGTGGCCCGCTCCTCGTTCCCGGATTCGGTCGAGAAGCTGCGCCGCGCGGGCGCCAATCAGGTCGTGTCTCCTTACTTGATGGGGGCCCATCGGATGGCGGCGCTGGCCGTGCGGCCGGTTGCCGTCGACGTCCTCGATTCCGTCCTGAACGGCGAGAACATCGACCTCGTCGTGGAGGAGATGCTGGTCCCGTCGGCGTCCAGGCTGCTGGGCCGGTCACTCGCCGAGTCCGGTATGCGCGAGGCGGGAGCCAACATCCTGGCCATCCGCAAGCGCAGCGGCCAGTTGCGCATCAACCCGCCCGACAGCCAGGTCCTGGAAAGCGACGACCTGCTGGTCGCGATCGGGACCCGCGCGCAGATGAGCGCGGCAGAACGCCTCCTCTGACGGAGCCCGGCCGGCTCCTCTTCCTCTTCTCGGACACGGGAGCCGGACATCGTGCCGCCGCCGAGGCCGTCGCCGCCGCCACCGAACGGCGCTACCCCGGCCGCTTTTTGATCGACCTCTACGACCCGATGTCCGACCATGCCCTGCTCGCGGGCCGGCTGACCGCGCTCTACGGGCCGATCACCCGCCGGCTGCCCCTCCTCTGGGCCGCCTCGTACCACCTCACCAACATGGAGCCGACGGTCCGCCTCTTCCAGCACTCCATCGGCCGGGGCCTGCGCCGAAAGCTCCGGCGGGTCCTTGCGCCGGAACCGGTCCTGGTCGCAAGCTTCCACCCGCTGCTCAACCACGTGGCGAGCGAGGTCATCCCGGCCGGGATTCCGCGCGTCACGGTCATCACGGACTGGATCGATTTTCACCGGGCCTGGACCGATCTGCCGGCCGATTGCATCATCTGTCCGTCGGAGGCCGCCGTTGAGCTCTGCCGCAAGCGCGGGGTCCCAGCCGGCCGCCTGGCCCGGGCCGGACTGCCCATCCATCCCCGCTTCAAGGACGCGATGCAACGGTATCCGACCAAGGTGGCTGCCCGGCAGGCGCTGCGGCTACGGCCGCACGCCCCCACCGTGCTGCTCGCGGGCGGCGGGGACGGCACCGAGCCCCTCGGGAAATACGCGGCCGCCCTGGCTCAATCCAGGGACGATGTCCAGGTCCTCGCCGTCTGTGGGCGGAATGCCGCGCTGGCGCGGCGGATCCGCGAGCAGAGCCATGCCGGTGTCCACGTCTTCGGATTCGTTGACAACATGCCCGACCTGCTGCTGGCGTCCGACCTGCTGGCCACGCGCGCCGGGCCGGGCATGATCGCCGAGGGGTTGGCCGCCGGTTGCCCGCTGCTGCTGACCGGGTATCTTCCGGGCCAGGAAGAGGGCAATGTGCGCGAGGTCTTGCACCGGCAGCTGGGCCGCTACGTTCCACGCCCGGCGGACCTGGCTCAGGCCGTCAGCGAATGGTTCGCCAAGCCGCGGGCCGTGCAGGATGCGGAGGCCGACCGCGCGCGCCAGGCCAGCGATCCGGATGCCAGCTATCAGATCGCCGAGATCATGGCCGCGATGATCGAGCGCCGCTCGGCTTAGACGGCGGAGCTCGGGCAGAGCAGGCGGAAATCGCAGCCGGAGCACTTCATCCGGTCCGGCTTCGCCGGAAACTGCTCGGCGCGGATGCCTTCGGCCACCCTGAGGATGGTCTGGCGATCTTCCTCGAGGCGTTCCACCGGTTTCTCGACCGTGACGCGCTCGCTGGTCTCGAGGTAGTAGTAGGAGAGGCTCAGCGGATTGAACCGAAAGACATCGCGCGCCGCCAGCGCGTACACCCCCAGCTGCAGGTCTTTCTGAAGCTCCGGCGCCCGACGCGCCGAGCCCGTTTTGTAATCGATCACCTCGTACGAGCCATCGGACCGCCGGTCGACGCGGTCGATTCGGCCGGTAAGCCGCAGGCCGTCCACCCGCAGGCTGAATGGTTGCTCCAGGAGGAGCGGCTTGTGCAGGTCACCCGCCTCGAAGGCATTGCGGAGATAGGTCCGCCCGAGGTCCTGGAGGGACGGCGCCTGCTGCGGCGCGCAGAAACGTTCGCGTGTCCAGGCGTCGACGTAGGCGCTGTCCACCATCTGCCAGGTGAGCGGCCGGTCGCGCTCGATCGACCCGAGGGCGTCGCGCAGCGCCTCGTGGAGGATCCGCCCGAACTGCATCTGCGGCCGTGGCCGGGTCGGGAGCCGGAACACAAAGCGGTACTGGTACATCTGCGGACAGCGTTGGTAGGTGTCGACCTGCGTGTAGGAGAGCGCCGCGATCGGCGGCGCCTCGGTGAGCGGCAACTCCACCTGCTGCACCACCTCGATGACGCCGGCGAGCGATGACGCCAACAACTGGGTCGCCGCGAGCTCGCGTGCCTCGGTGCCTCGAATCGGGGTCAGGAAGCGCGACGGTCGCCAGTCCTTGACGCCTTCGTAGCGCCCGGCATAGGTGCAGACCAGTTCCTCGCGGGCGCGGGTGAGGGCGACGTAGGCGAGGCGTCGTTCCTCCGCGAGATGGAGGTCCCGCGAGGGGAGTTCCTCCTTGAGGAGCGCATCTGGCATCGTCAGGCCTTCATTCCGCCGGCTCGACGGGAAGCGCCCGTCGACCAGGTGCGGGACGATCACGAGACCGAACTCCAGCCCCTTGGCCTGGTGGACCGTCATCAGGTGGACCGCGTTCACCGTGTCCTCGAGCGGCGCGATCTCTTCATCAGCCTGGGCGGATTCGGTCAGGACGAGATGGTCGAGATAGGCCCGAAGGTGGTGGTCGTCATGCTCGTCGCAGTAGCAGGCAATCAGCTCGGCGAGCTTCTGGACGTTGGCGCTGACCTGCAGCCGTTCGATCGGACCGACAAACCGATCGACATCCAGGTACCGGGTCTGCTCCATCACCTCGTAGAAGAGGTCGTCCACGCCGACGCGAAGCGCCATCCCGCCGAAGCCGCGGAGTTCCTCGCAGAGCCGGCGCGGCCCGTCATCGCCTGAGGCTTCGAGCAGATCGAAGAAACGCCGGCCGCTCTCCCTTGCCTCGCGCGCCCAGCGGCCGGCCTTCAGCGGATCGGTCGCATAGCGCGGCAGCGTCAACAGCCGCATCAGGCAGATCGGGTCGTCAGGCGAGTCGACGGCTCGCAGCAGGGCCAGGCAGTCCTTGATCTCCGGCTGCTGATAGAAGCCTCGACCGCCGCTCACCTGGTAGGCGACCCCCTGGCGCTGCAACGCGCGGGCAAAATTGTGCAGGTGGGCATTGGCGCGCAGAAGGATCGCGATCTCGCTGGGCCGATACCGACCGTCGTCGATCGCGCGTTTCACGTAGCCCGCCACGGCGTCGGCCTCCTCGCTCACCCCGGGGGCGCTCAGGACGCTGATGGGCCTGCCCTCACCCCGGGTGGCTCGCAGCTGCTTGGGCAGGCGGCTCTCGTCGTCGGCGATCAGGCGCTCCGCGGCCCGCAGGATGGGCCCCCGGCTCCGATAGTTGTCCTCCAGCCGGATCACGGTGGCCTCGGGGAACATCCGCTGGAATCGCCGCAGGTTGGCAATCGAGGCACCGCGAAACTTATAGATGCTCTGGTCGTCGTCGCCGACCACGCAGAGGTTGCGATGGGAGGCGCTGAGCAGCTCGAGGAGCCGGCTCTGCGCGTAGTTGGTGTCCTGGAACTCGTCGACCATGACCTGCTCGAAGCGGTCGCCCTGGCGACGGGCGACGGTTGGTTCATCGGCGAGCAGTTGGGCGCTGTAGAAGATCGTGTCGTCGAAGTCGAGGCGGTTCTCCGCGAGGAGCCGTTCCTGGTAGGCCGCGTAGACGTGGGCCGCCTGCGCCTGCGCCTGGACCACCGGGTCGTCTGACTCCGAAACCCCCTCGGCCCAGCCGGTGAACTCGACGGGCGAGATCAGCTCCTGCTTGAGCCGCTCGACCAGCTTGAGCAGGTCACCGATCCGTTCGAATGGACGCTGCGCGTGAAACAGGCGGGCGGGGCGCCGGTTGAAGAGGACATCGCGCATGAGCTCCCATTTGCGTACCTCCGAGACCATGCGGTAGCCACGGGCGATACCACAGAGCCAGCCTTCCTCCTGGAGGAAGCGTTGCGCGAAGGCGTGATAGGTGAGGACGTACCGCTCGGCCGCCGGCAGGTAGTCCTCGCGCTCCACCCGGTCGAGGACCTCGCGGGCCGCCTTGTCGGTAAAGGTCAGGAGCAGGATCCGCTCGGCACTGACCCCATCCTGGCGGAGGCGCCGGTAGCGCTCCACCAGCACGCGGGTCTTGCCGGTGCCCGCGCCCGCCACGATCAGGAGCGGTCCGTTGGTGTGCGCAACCGCGGTCCGCTGTGCCTCGTTGAGGCCGGGCCCGGCGCCGATCACCGGCGGCCGCTCGACTGGATGATCCGAACGTCACGGACCGCCGCCGCGCCGATCGAGTCGTTGATGCGCTGCACCAGCAGGCCTCGCTCGAGATGCAGTTGGTGCGCCAGCGCCGTGCTGTTGGCGGTGACCCAGAGCGTGCCACCGGTCAGCTTGAGCGCCGTCGTGTCGGGCGCCAGGTCGGGTCCGACCACGCTGGGCCAGAGGTAGAGGGCCTGCGCTTCCCGGGTGCGGCGGACGATACCGAGCGATTTCAACGCCGACGGGAGGGCCGCGCCGATGCTACGCATGGATGCTGCCCTCCTCCACCCGGAAGACGGCGGCCCGCTCCAGGATGCTGGGCGGAAGGTCATTGAGGTCGGCCGCGGTGATCAGGGCCTGTGGCCCGGGCTGCAGGGCGGCCAGCAGCCGCTCGCGCCGGGCGGGATCGAGCTCCGACATCACGTCATCGAGCAGCAGCACCGGTTGCTCGCCGGTGACTTCGGCAAGGTAGTGCAGCTCTGCGAGCTTGAGGCTCAGCACCGCGGTGCGCTGCTGGCCCTGGCTGGCGAAAAGCCGGGCCTCGTGATCGTCCAACCACACCTCGACATCATCACGCTGCGGTCCGACAACTGTCTGTCCACGGGCGATCTCCTCATCCCGCGCCTCCTGCATGGCGAGCTGCAGCTGATCCCGCGACCAATTCGACCGGTGCTTCGCCGATGCGGGCGCCCGACGGCCGGTAGCGGAGCTCGAGGCGCTCCCGATCGTCGGTCAGTTCCCGGTGGAACGCGGCCGCAACGGGCTGGAGCTCGAGCAGGCGGCGCTGGCGCTCGACCATGATCAAGGCTCCTGACTGGGCCAGGCTTTCGGTCCAGTACTGGAGGTTACCCGCCGGCTGACGGCCCTCCCGGACCGCGCGCAGGAGCGCGTTGCGCTGCTCGAGCAGGTGGCCGTACCTGGTCAACTCGCGGGCGTGGCCGGCGTCGATCTGCGACAGCAAGGTGTTCAGGAAGCGCCGGCGGCCGTCACCGCTCCCCTTGACCAGTTGCAGGTCGTCAGGCCAGAAGAGCACGACGCGAAGGAACCCGGCCATCTCACTCGACTGCCTGGCGACGCCGTTGACGGAGAAGCGCTTGCTGGCCCGCGTTCCGGTGGCCGTGGCGGTCACGGCGATGCGGAGGTCGAGATCATCCCGGCCTCGTTCCGTCTGGACGGAGCACGTCACGCGGGCCGCGGGCTGCCCGAAGCGGACGAGCTCCGTCGCTTGCTGGGTTCGTGGAGACCGTGCAGAGCGCGGTGAGCGCGACCGCCTCGAGGAGGTTTGTCTTCCCCTGCGCGTTGCCTCCGAAGAACACCGTCGCGGAGCGCTCGAGGGCGAGATCGAGCTCAGCGTAATTTCGGAAATCGAAGAGAGAGACGTTGGAGAGGAACAAGAGACCCGACGCTAGCTACATGGCAACGCGCACGGGCATGATGATGTACAGGTAGTCATCCTTCCCGACCGGCCGGATGATGCCTGGGTTCAATGGCCCGGTGAATCCAAGCTGGACCTCGTCGGTCCCGAGGACCGCGAGCACGTCGAGCAGGTACTTCGAATTGAAGGCGACCTGGAGGTCCTGGCCGTCGATGGTCGCCTCGACGTCGGCAATGTTCTGCCCGACCTCGCTGGTGTTCGCGGTCAGGGTCAGCTTCTTGCCCTCGGTTTTGAACTTGATGACGTTGGCGGCGTCCTTCGAGAATAGCGAGACCATCTTGGTCGTGTAGAGCAGGTCCTGCGTTTTTGCGGTGATCGTGGTCGTGCTCTGCGATGGGATGACCTGCTGGTAATTCGGATAGGTTCCCTCGATCAGGCGGCTCATCAACTCGACATCACCGGTCTTGAAGTAGACCTGGTTTTTCTGCGGTCCGACGGTGACATCGATCGCGTCCCCGCCAACCTTCAAAATCCGGCTGAGCTCGGTGAGCGCACGCGCGGGGATGACCACGTTGTCGGTCTCACCACCATCGGCCGTGAACGGCAGGGTCTTGACCGCCAACCGGTGACCGTCGGTCGCCGCGAAGGTCGCCTTGCCGCCGTTGAGCTGGATGTACACACCGGTCAGCACCGGGCGCCCCTCGTCGCTCGAGGCAGCGATGACGGTCTGCTCGATCGCGTCGCGCAGCTGTCCCTGGTCGATTTTGACCTTGCGCCCCTCCCCACCGGACGGCACCGGGGGAAAGTCGGCCGGGTCGATGCCACGAATGCTCGCGTCGAACTTGGCGCTCCGCAGGCTGAGCGACTGCGTCTTCTTGTCCAGCGCCATCGACAGCGGCTCGTTCGGATGCGAGCTGACGAAATCGGTCAACAGACGGGCCGGAACGGTGATGCCGCCCTCTTCCTGGACCTCGGCCGGGATCATCTGCCTGATCCCGATCTCGAGGTTGGTGGCGGTCAGCTGTAAGCCCTCCGGTGAGGTCTGCATGAGCACGTTGTTCAGGATGGGAAGGGTGGTTCGTGATGACACGGCTCGTGAGACGACGTGCAAGCCCTGACCGAGGCTTCCGGCGGTAACGGTGACCTTCATGGTGCTCCTTGTCTACACGACCCGGGTCATTGAGAAACGCTTATTGAGAGAAGAGACGTAGCAGTAGCGCGGTGCACAACAGGGAAAAGGCCCCCTGTGTCGATCGAAACGGCTTCAATTATAGGCCGCACAAAATGTGGATTCCCGATGCCCTTATGCACCGTTCGCGGTTTCGCCCACAGTGTCCACGTCCATACCCGGTCGGTTCTCCACAGCCATCAGTGCGAGTAGAGCATCTCGCGGATTTTTCTCAGGTCTGACTGGAGGCGCTGGTCCTCGCGAGACTCGGTGTTGATCTTCTCGTACGAGTGCAAAACCGTCGTGTGGTCGCGTCCTCCGAAGGCCTGCCCGATGGCGGGAAGCGACGATGCCGTCTCCTCGCGGATCAGGAACATGGCGACCTGCCGCGGGAAGACGATGTGCTTGTCACGGCGCTTGCCTTTCATCTCCTCCAGGCTGATGTGGTAGAAGCTGGCGACGGCTCGCGAAATGGTGTCGACCGACAGCGTCCGTGTCTCGCTCGAGGGGATGACGTCCTGCAGCAACTTCGCCGCCATGTCGACATTGATCGTCTCCCGGTTGAGGGAGGCGTGGGCGATGACCCGGATCAACGCCCCCTCCAGCTCACGGATGTTCTTCTGGATTTTGTGGGCGATGAAGGAGAGCACATCCTCCGGCACCAGCCTCGCGTATGGACCGACCTTCGACTTCAGAATGGCCACGCGCGTTTCGAAGTCGGCGGCCTGGATGTCGGCGATCAGGCCCCAGGAAAATCGAGACCGAAGTCGGTCCTCGAGCGTTGGGATCTCCTTCGGCGGCCGATCGGAGGAGATGACGATCTGGCGATTGAGTTCGTGCAAGGAATTGAAGGTATGGAAGAACTCTTCCTGCGTCCGATCCTTCCCCGCCAGGAACTGGATGTCGTCGACGAGCAGGACGTCGACCGTCCGGTAGCGCGTGCGGAAGTCGTTCATGCGCCCCTGCTGGATCGAGGTGATCATTTCATTCATGAACTTTTCGCTGGTCACGTAGGCGACCTTGCGGCGATGGTGCTTCTCGATCACGGCGTGACCGATGGCGTGCATGAGGTGGGTTTTGCCCAGGCCGACTCCGCCGTAGAGGAAGAGTGGGTTGTAGGCCTTGGCAGGCGTCTCCGCGACCGCGCGGCAGGCCGCATGGGCGAAGCGTGAGTTGTTGCCGACGACGAAATGCTGGAACTGAAATTTCGGATTGAGCAGCGACGCCTCGTCGAGCACGGGATCCTCGACCTCCGGAGCCGGTTCCTCCGCGACAGCCACGGCGGTTTCTCGACGCTGGCGTGCTTTGCCAGCGCCGTCCACCGATCCGTTGATCACCTCGAACGCCACGGTCACGTCGCCGGAGACGATCGCGGAGAGCGTTTCTTTGATCATTGCGGAGTAGCGGTCCTCGAGCCAGTCCTTGGCGAGCTTGGTGGGCACGCCGATTCGGAAATCGTTCCGCTCTCGCCCCACCAGCGAGGCGTTCTTCAACCAGGTTTCATAACTCGGCTTGCTCAGTTGGAACCGAAGTTCCTCCTGCGCCGCCTGCCAGATCTGCTCTGCTTCCATCCGCTCCTCCAGACGCACGAAACGACCGATTTCGTTGGAGAGCACAGAGCCGGAACTGCGCGGCCACACGCGCCGGACGAAAACGAGGCCCAGGACGGCTAGCGATGACGCAACTTATGCACACACTTCCCACAAATGTGGAGAAGCGTATGGAGGTCTCCCCAGCCTTGTGTGAATAAGTTGTTGATGGTTGAGAGCCGTAGCTCTCCAGGGCATCGGAAGCATAGCAAATGGGTTCGCGGCGCGCAATACGAATTTCCGTACGCCGGTTTGACCCTGCGCAAACGGACGCCATGGTATCGTAGGACGGCTCATGAAGCGAACGCATCAACCCAAGAAGCGCCAGCGCGTCAAGGTCCACGGCTTCCGCGCCCGGATGTCAACGACCGGCGGCGTGAAGGTCATCAAGGCTCGCCGGCGCAAAGGCCGGCACGTCCTGACCCCGACCTCGAGCCGTCGCTTCCGGTAAGCCGGAACGTCCGGCGGGGTCGTCCTCCGGTGAAGCAGCACCAGCGGCTCCGTTCCTCCGCCGACTTCGACCGCACCCTGCGCGCCGGCCGGCGCGCTTCCTCCGCCTACCTGGCGCTCTTCGTAAGCGATAATGTGGTTGGCCGTCCGCGGGTCGGTCTGGCGGTAAGCCGAAAGCTGGGCAACGCCGTCGTCCGGAATAGAATCAAACGGCGCTTGCGCGAGGCGGTTCGACCGCTGGTGACGGCGGCTCGGGAAGGCCGTGACGTTGTAATAGTGGCGAGGACGCGCGCGGTCGATGCCGAATTTGCGCAGTTGCGCCAGGAGTTAGAGATGTTGTGGTCGAAAGGTTTCGGCCAGTGACGACGCTGTCGCTGGGCCTGATCCGCGTCTACCGGGTGACCCTCGGGCCGCTCTTCGGCCTGGTCAGCGGCTGCCGCTATCAACCGACCTGTTCGCAATACGGCTACGAGGCGATTCAGAAGTACGGCTGGCTGCGTGGCTGGCCGATGGCCCTGCGCCGGATCGGGCGCTGCCATCCCTTTCACCAGGGTGGCTGGGACCCGGTGCCATGAGCACCATCGGACAGCTCTGGCATCCGATCTGGCTGCTCTGGTGGACGGTGATCGGCGTCCCGATTCACGCCGTGCTGAAGACGATCCTGGCCCTTTTGAGCGACAACCCGGTGGCGCAGGCGATCGGTCCCTTCGGCATCGCCATCATCATCCTCACGATCATGATCAAGCTGGTGCTCTCGCCGGTCTTCCAGTACCAACTGACCACCTCACGCCGGGTGCAGGCAGAACAGCGGCGGATCGCCCCTCAACTCTCCGCCCTGAAGAAGAAATACAAAAAGGATCCTCAGCGCCTCAACGCCGAAACGATGGCGCTCTACAAGGAGCACAACATCAACCCGCTCGCCCAGATGAGCGGCTGCCTTCCAGCCCTGGTGCAATCACCGATCCTGATCGCGCTCTTCTACGTCATCCGCGATGCGCACCAGACGCTCCCCATCCATAACTTCAGCTTTCTGTCGATCGCGCTCGACCACACGGCGCTGCAGAAGGGCCAGGTCTTCCTGGCCATCCTGCTCCCGGTCCTGGCGGGTGCGACGACCTTCGTGCAAACCAAGATGATGACGCCGCCCGGCGGGACCGCGGGCCAGGATCCGACCCAGGCGGCCATGACGCAGAACATGACGATGATCATGCCGGTCTTCATCGGCTTCATCTCCCTCCAGTTCGCGGCCGCGCTCGCCCTCTACTGGGTGGTGAGCAACCTCTTCAGCATCGGTCAGCAATACTTCATCACCGGCTGGGGATCGCTCTCGGTCCCTCAAGTACTGCGAAGGGGGGCCGCCGCATGAGCAGCGTGGAAACCACCGGAAAGACCGTCGACGAGGCGATCGAGAAGGGACTGGAAGAGCTCGAAGAGGCGCGGGAGAACGTCGAGGTCGAGATTCTCGACCAGACGCCCGAGGAAGCCAGGGTCCGGGTGACGTTGCACGAGACCTACGCACGGAAGGCGCGCCAGGTCGTCGCCGAACTGCTCTACAAGATGGGGATCCCCGCCCAGGTCTTCATCCGGCACGCCGAGGACCCGGTGATGATCGATATCGCCGGCGACAACCTGGGGCTGCTGATCGGCTGGCGCGGCGAAACGCTCCGAGCCTTCCAGACTGTCGTCAACTTGATCCTGAACGAGGGGCGCACGGATCGCCGCCGCCTGGTGGTCGACGTCGAACACTATCGCAACCGCCGCGAGGAGACGGTGAAGGAGATGGCTCTGCGGCTTGCGGAACGAGTTCGCCGGACCGGGGAGCGGATCATGATGGACCCGATGCAGGCATACGAACGTCGCATCGTGCACATCACCCTGGAGAAAGAGCCGGGGATCAAAACGGAGAGCCAGGGCGAAGAGCCGAACCGGCGGGTGGCGATCCTCCCGGATGGGGTGCCGGCTGCGCGCCGGCCGGTCGAACGTCCAGCGCCCGCCGCGGCGCCACCACTGACGCGCGAAGGCGCCGGCTATGGCGATCGACCGCGATACGGCGACCGTCCGCGATTCGGGGAACGGCCGCGCTTCGGCGAGCGGCGCCCGGATTATCCCGAAGCGGAAGGCCCCAAGCCGGACGCCTGACTTCGGGCCGGATCCTCGATCTCCACGAGGGCGCGATCGAGCGTTCCGATGATGACCTCGGCCGGCAGGCCGTCGTCGAGGGCATCCTGCGCCTGCTTGATGGCACGGTTTAAGGCCGGGGGCGCCTCCGTCGCAAGCCGGCGCAGGTCGCTGGCCAGGGACTCCGCCGGACCGCTGCCCGAATCGGAGTCGGCGTAGCTCCATGCCTCGAGGCGCGCAATCAGGCTGCGGACCCGGTCGGGAAAGGGCGTCACGCTGGAACCGGCGAGCGATGCGAGGGCGGCGCGCAGCTGGGGGGCGGCGGTCAGCGGCACCCTGATCTCGAGGCGGTCCGGCGGGAGCCAGCAGGCGGCAGCCTCTGTCTCGCCGCCACCCACCCAGCGACCAGTGAGCAGCTGCCCGGGTGTCAGCAGGCCGCCGAACAGTGCCGCCGTCACCCTCGCCGCTCCGGCGCCCGCGACAACGAAATGAGCCTCCGGCCCGGCCTCGGTGAACTCGAAATGGTCAGTCATGCGATCAAGTTACGGTCCGGTGCGACACTCATATTTTCCGCAGGTTCGCTTGAAAAACGCAGCCGAACCCGCGCCAACCCTACGATATACTGAGTTCGTGCCCCAAACCCCTCCCCCGTACAGGCTCGCCACCTTGCCGAGCGGGGCGAGAGTCGTCTCCGCCGAACTCAAGGACCGTCCCTCCGTTTCCATGGCAGTCCTCTTCAAGGTTGGGTCGCGTTATGAGACGGACCAGGTGGCCGGGGTGTCGCACTTTCTCGAACATATGTTCTTCAAGGGGTCGCAGCGCTACGGCGGAGCCAAGGAGATCGCGGAGGCGATCGAGGGGGTCGGCGGGGTGCTGAACGCCGCCACCGATAAAGAGCTGACGATGTACTGGGCGCGCGTGCCGAAGAACAAGGCGACGCTGGCGATCGACGTCCTCGGTGACATGCTGTTTGCTCCATTGCTCGATGCCGCCGAGCTGGAAAAGGAACGGCTGGTCGTCCTCGAGGAGCTGAAGATGTACCAGGACAGCCCCCAGGAGCACGTCCACAGCCTGTTCGAGCAGATCAGCTGGCCGAACCACCCCCTCGGCCGCGATATCGGGGGGACGGAGACCTCGGTCCGTGCACTTGGCCGCGATGATCTGCTGCGTTATCTCGAGGAGCACTACATGCTGAGAAACCTGGTGGTCACCATCGCCGGCCCGCTCTCGCATGAGGAGGCGATCGCCCTGATCGAGCCGCATCTGAAGCGGCGCGGGAATGGCGCCGCGTCGCCGTCGTTCCTGCCCTCGGTCGCCAATGGCGCGAAGCCGGGCGTTCTTTTGAAGAACAAGAAAACCGAGCAGGCCCATGTTTGTTTCGGCGTCCACGCGCCCTCCTACATGGACAAGGACCGGCATGTCATCGACATCCTCAATTGCGTTCTCGGTGAGGGGATGAGCTCCCGCCTCTTCCTCGAGGTGCGCGAAAAGCTGGGTCTCGCCTACGACGTGCACTCCTACGTGAACCGCATGTACGACACGGGCGTCCTCGGTATCTACGCCGGGACAGAACCCCGGCAGGCCGCCCGGGCCGTCGGCGCCATCGTCGGTCAGCTCAAACGCCTCTGCGATGAGTCCGTCAAGCCGGCGGAGTTGACCAAGGCGAAGGAGTTCTACAAGGGCCGCTTGCTGCTGCAAATGGAGAGCACGAACTCCGTCGCGACCTGGTATGGCGGCCAGGAGGCGTTGATGGGAAAGATCGAGGACGTCGATCAGACGATGGCCGAGATCGACATGGTCACCGCCGAGAAAGTGACCGAGGTTGCGTGCGCGCTCTTCAGCCAGAACCTCCAGCTCGCCGTGATCGGGCCGTTCCGCAGCGAAGCGCCGTTCCTCAAACAGATCGCCTGAAGCGCTCACCGGGGCAGGCTAGAATGAATTGCCCCAAATGAAGTTGCATATAGCATGGCCCAGTCTCCGCAAGCGCAACCACCTGCAGCCGGACCCGCTCCTCACCAGAAATCGTTCCTTCGAGACACCCTCGAGATCGTCTTCCTGGCGCTCGTCCTCTACGTTGTGATCCAGTACGCCGTGCAGACGGTGCACGTTCTCGGCTCGAGCATGAGCACGACCCTGCACGACAACGATCTGCTGGTGGCTTCGAAGATCTCGTACAAGTTGCACCCGCCGCAGCGTGGCGACATCGTTGTCTTCAAGCCACCGAACGAGGACAGTCGCGACTTCATCAAGCGAGTGATCGCCCTGCCGGGCGACAAGATCCGCATCAGCAACTCGGTGGTCTACATCAATGGGCAGGTGTTGCACGAGACGTACCTGCCTGAACGCTGGACCTACAACAACAACTGGCCCGCCGATGGCCAGGACAAACTGGTTCCGGCTGGCCAGTATTTCGTGATGGGTGATAACCGGAACCATTCGAGCGACTCTCGGAGCTTCGGGTTCGTTGAGCTCGATGCGATCCTCGGGAAGGCCGAGGTGCGCATCTGGCCGCTCGACCAGCTCGGATTCCTGACCAGTAAGCCGACCCTGACGAACGGTCAATGACTGAGCGGACGCTCGTCCTGGTCAAGCCCGATGGCGTCCAGCGGACCATGGTCGGCGAAATCATCCGCCGCCTGGAGAGGCGCGGGCTCAAGCTGATCGGCCTGAAGCTGATGCGCATCTCGGAGGATGTCGCCAAGCGCCATTACGCCGAGCACCGGGGAAAACCGTTCTTCCCCGGGTTGATCAGCTTCATCACCTCAAGTCCGGTGGTCGCCATGGTCTGGGAAGGCCGCGAAGCGGTTGCGGTGGTGCGCGCCCAGATGGGCACCACCGATCCCCTGAAGGCGCTTCCGGGAACGATCCGCGGCGACCTGGCACTTGACCTGGGCATGAACCTGATCCATGGATCGGACTCGCCGGCCCGGGCGGAAACGGAGATCGCGCTCTTCTTTTCGCCGGCCGAGATCTTCGAGTACGAGCGGACGATCGACCGCTGGGTGCGCGAGGCGTAGGTCGCCCTCGGCTCGTTCCACGGGGAACAGCCCGGCTCTAGCTCAAGCGGCGGCGGAGCGCCTCCAACTCCTCGTCGCTGTAGAACTCGATGGTCAGCCGGCCGCCTTTGCGCAACCGGGTGAGGATCACCTTCGTCCCGAGCGCGCGCCGGAACTCATCCTCGAGCGCGGCGGTGTCGGGGTCGGGCGGCGGCGTCGGGGCCTTGAGCGGCGATTCACCCGTGACGCGGGCGCGGACCCAGTCCTCCGTCTCCCGGACGCTCCAGCGGTGCTTGATGACGAGCTCGGCTGCCGCCAGTTGCTGTCCCGCTGAGGGCAAGCTCAGCAGCGCGCGGGCGTGGCCGGCGCTGAGCGTGCCGGCCTCCACCAGCTTCAAGATCTGCTCCGGCAATCCGAGCAGGCGAACGATGTTGGCGACCGCCACCCGGCTCTTCCCGAGCCGCTCCGCGACCGCTTCCTGGGTCAGGCCGAACTCGCGGAGCAGGCGCTGCATCGCGCGCGCCTCCTCGATCGCATTCAGGTCGGTGCGTTGCAGGTTCTCCACCAGGGCCAGCTCGAGCCGCTCCTCGCGGCGGCCGCCGCTGGTTGGATGCACGATGACCGGCACCTCGGCGAGCCCAGCGAGCTCGGCCGCCCGCAGGCGCCGCTCGCCGGCAATCAGCTCGAAGCCGTCCATGCCCTCGCGCACCAGCAGCGGCTGCAAAACCCCGTGCACGCGAATCGAGTCGGCAAGCTCTTGCAGCGACTCGGTCGCGAAGCTCCGGCGCGGTTGCTCGGGATTCGGGCGTACCTCACCGATCGGGATCTGCATCGCAAAGCGGCGACGGGTGGCGGTGTCAGCCCAGGTCGTCGACAAACTCGCCTGACGGGATGAGCGCTTCCAGGCCCCGGCCGAGGCCTCGCCGTTTGTTCATCTGGCGATCAACTCCTTCGTGAGCTCCTGGTAGGCGACGCCGCCGCGCGAGGTGGGGTCGTACTGGCTGATCGGCATCCCGTGACTGGGCGCCTCGCTCAGCCGGACGTTACGCGGGATGACCGTCTTGAAGGTCTTCTCGGGATACTGGTGCCGGATCTGGTCGGCGACCTGCGACGCTAACGTGGTTCGCGGGTCGAAAAGGGTGAGCACGATGCCGCCGAGCTTGAGGTGCGGGTTCAGCTCCCGCTGGATCAGCTGGCTCGTGTGGGTGAGCGCCCCCAGGCCCTCCAGCGCGAAGTACTCGCACTGCACCGGGATCAGCATGTACTCGGCGGCCACCAGGCAGTTGACGGTCAGCAGGCCGAGCGAGGGTGGGCAGTCGATGATGACGTAGTCGTAGGGCACCCGCAGGGCCTCGAGCGCGTAGCGCAGCCGGCGCTCGCGCCGCGGCAGGTTGATCAACTCGATCTCGGCGCCGGCCAGGGCGCGATGCGACGGCAGGATATCGAGGCCCGGAACCCCCGTGTGCAGGACGACCGGGTTGATGTCGACGGCGTCGATCAGGACGTCGTACACGCTCTGCGTCAGCGTTTGTCGGGCAATCCCAAGCCCGCTGGTGGTGTTGCCCTGTGGATCCATGTCCACGATCAAGACGCTGAGCCCGAGGTCGGGCAGGTTGGCCGCTACATTGATCGCGGTGGTGGTCTTGCCAACGCCACCTTTCTGATTGACGACGGCGTAGATTCTTGGCAACTTTTCCCTGGCCTGGACGTAGAGCTGAAAAGGGTTGGGCCGATTATAGTCGCGCCCGGCATCGAACGTACGTTCCCACAGTATCCCCAGCTGAGGAAAACCGATCGGGAGGCGGCGAGCAGCTACTTGAAGATCAGCGGGAGCAGGCCAACGGCGATGTCGTAACCGGCGTGGGCCACGATGCAGGTCAGCGTGCCTGATCGGAGGCGGAGCCAGCCAAGCCCGACTCCGAGGACGAAGACCTCCAACGACGCGAACGTGATGCCGTACTGGGTATGCAGCGCGGCAAACAATAACGCGGTGACGAAAATCCCCAGCCGTGGGACGAGGGCGCCTCGAAAGACGATCTCTTCGACGACTCCCGCCAGCAGGCCGAGAAAGATGATCGCGCCCGGGTTGTTGAAGCGGCTGAAGAGAACCGTGCTCACGTCGGTGACCTCTTTCTGGGTCGCGGGGGTTACGATGCCGGCGACCCACTCGATGCCATAGGCGATCCCCATGAAGACCGGGATCGCCAGCAACGCGACCAGCCACCAGTACCGCGCCGGCGGCGACCGCAGCCCGAGTCGATCCAACGTTTCCGAAAAGGACCGTCTGACGAAGAGCCCGACCGCAAAGAAGGCCAGGAGAAGCAGGGGAATGTCCTGGAAAAGCAGATCCGTGATCGTCAACGGCGGGCTGTCCTTCAGCGCGGCCAGGATATTGACGGCCAGCTGGCTTCCCAGTTGCTGGGCCAGGAACAGGATGCCGATGACGAGCGTGATGTAGGCGACCGGGGAGCCGGCGCGCAGCGGCAGCCGTCGCGCGATGGCGCGTTGAACCGGCGGCACCAGCAGCAGCAGCCCGAGCAGGCCGGCGACCGCGATCGGAATCGCGATTTCCTCAGAGGCGCGAAACTGATTGGCCGTCGCCTGGCCGGCACTGTAGAGGAGGCGCCTGGAAGAGCCCGAGCAGGATCCCGCCAACCAGCGCCAGGCCCGAAAGCGACGCCGCCGATGATCAGGGTCAGGATGCGTGGGGTGCGGTATCGCTCGCCGAAATTGGCGAGCACGTAGAGGCCGATCAGGGTGAGGAGGAGGGCCAGCGTCGACAGCTGCGCTGCCAAGGTCGGCCAGCCGCGGCGCGATCGAGGTCAGCTTTTTGCCGGGGCCGGGGCCGGGGCGGTCCCGGACGGCCGGGCCCGCAGCTGCATCATCTGTTCCATCATGTCGATCGGCATCGGAAACACGATGACCGTGTTCCGTTCCACGCCGATCTCGGTCAGCGTCTGCAGGTAGCGCAGCTGGAGCGCGCTCGGCTCGCGCGCGATCACGGTAGCCGCCTCGGTCAGTTTCTGAGCGGCCTCGAATTCGCCCTGCGCGTGGATGATCTTCGCTCGCTTCTCGCGCTCAGCCTCCGCCTGCTTGGCCATCGCGCGCTGCATCGTCGAGGGCAGCTCGACATCCTTGATCTCAACCGTTGACACCTTGATGCCCCACGGCTCGGTCTGCTCGTCGATAATCTGCTGCAGCCGGCCATTGATCTTCTCGCGGTTCGCCAGCAACTCGTCCAGCGACGACTGGCCGAGCACGCTCCGCAGTGTTGTTTGCGCTATCTGTGACGTGGCGTTGATGATAGTTGGCCACCTTCGTGACGGCGAAGTTCGGGTTGACGACCAGGAAATAGATGACGGCGTTGACCTTGATCGTCACGTTGTCGAGGCTGATCACCTCCTGCGGCGGCACCTCCAGGGTGACCGTCCGCAGGTCGATCTTTACCAGCCGGTCGATGCCGAACGGGATGATCAATCGCAGCCCGGGTCCCTTGAGCGCCATCAGCCGGCCCAACCGGAAGAGCACACCGCGCTCGTACTCGTTGATGATGCGGATCGCGGAGCTCAGGCCGATCAAGACCACGACCACGATGACGCCAAGCACGATTAGCGCAAAGAATCCCATCGCTTCCCTCCTCCTGTACTGCCTCGATGTTACGAGGTCAGGGCCACCTGCAAACGCAGGCCGTCGATGCCAACGACCCGGACCGAGGCGCCCTCTGGAATGGAACCGGACTCCGCGGTTGCCTTCCAGAGCGCACCGTCGATGAAGACCAGGCCGGCCGGCGTCAGCGGCTCGCGAACAACGCCGAGGCGTCCCACCATTGATTCTTCCCCCACCTCGTATGGCATGCGGCGGGCGGCGATCACCTTTCGCAGGATGAAGCCGAAGATGCCGGCGATCACGACGACAGTCACCAGGAGCAGCGCGATGTTGATGCCTTCGCTAAGGAAGCCGGTATCGATCAGCATCAGCCCTCCAAGTGTCATCGCGATGACCGCGGCGGTCGTCAGCACGCCGTGTGTCACCGCCTTGAGGTCGACCACGAACAACAGCATGGCCAGCGCGATGAGGATGATCCCGGCGGTGTTGATCGGAAGATTGAAGAGCGACAGGGCGGCGAGCACGCCGGCGATGACGCCGATGACGCCCGGCAGGACGAAGGCCGGATGGGTTGCCCAGACCCCGATGCCGATGATGGCCAGCAGGAAGAGGAGATAGATGAGGTTCGGGTCGGCCGCCGCCTCGAGGAACCGATCGAATCCGGTGAGGTCATCGCGCTGGATGCCGGCGTGCGCGGTCTGGAGGACGTACGGGTGACCACCCTTGTTCACCTGGCGTCCGTCGAGGGCGGTCAGCAGGGTATCCAGGTCGCGCGATTCGAAGTCGACCACGCCCAGCCTGACCGCTTCATCGGACGGCACATTGAGGCTCTGCCGGACCGCTTTCTCGGCCCAGTCGGCGTTCCGATGGTGCAGCGTCGCGAGCGCGCGGACGTACGCGGCCGCATCGTTCTCGATCTTGATGCTCTCGACGTCGGGCGGTGCCGCCGCTGGTGACGCGCTCGGGCCTGGCGCGGGGTTCGAGCCACCGAGGCTCACCGGGTGGGCTGACCCGATGTTGGTCCCCGGCGCCATCACCGCAAGATCGGCTGCCTCGGTGATGTACAGACCGGCCGAGGCGGCCCGCGCGCCCGAGGGCGAGACGAAAACAACGACGGGAATCGGCGCGCCGAGGATCTTCTTGATGATGTCGCGCATCGACGTGTCGAGACCGCCCGGCGTATCCATGGCGATGATCAGCGCGGTGGCGTTGCCCTGCACCGCCCGGTCCACCGCCGTCACGAGATAGTGGTCCGTGATCGGGTTCACGACACCGGCGAGGGTGGCAACCAGCACGTGGGGCTCGCTGGCGCGGGCCGGGACGGCGGTCCAGCTGAGGGTGAGAAAGGCGGCGAGCGCAACGAGGCGCGACGCGCGCTTCATCGATTGATTCTAGGTGCCGGGTAGAGTACGTCGGTGACAGACGAGTCGGTGCTTTCTGGCGCGCGAGTCCAACTGCGTCCGGTGCAGGTAAACGACGTTCAGAGACTCGCCGCGATGCTGGCCACCCCTGAGGTGTCGCGATGGTGGGGCCTTCCGCCCACGCCGGATGCGCTGGGCCGTGACCTCGCCGAGGAGGACGCCGACCACTTCGCCATCACGGTCGACTCGGACCTCGCGGGAATGATCCAGTATCACGAGGAAGACGAACCGGCCTACCGCTCGGCGGGCATCGACATCTTTCTCGCGCCCGAGTACCAGGGACGCGGGCTCGGAACGGATGCCATCCGGACGTTGGCGCGGCACCTGCTCGAAGGCCGCGGCCATCACCGTCTGACGATCGACCCCGCGGCCGACAATACGCGGGCGATCGCCGCCTACCGCAAGGTGGGCTTTAAGCCGGTGGGGGTCATGCGGCAGTACGAACGAGGCCTCGACGGCACCTGGCACGACGGTCTGCTGATGGACCTCCTGCGCAGCGAGTTCATCGATGGCTAGCCCTTGTCCGGCATGCCCGTCCCGGTCGGGAACCTCCTTACAATGAGGTCAATGCCACCGTCTCCGTTACGGCACCACCTCGAGGACGATGAGGAGGACTACCGCGTCCAGGTGGCCCGCTATCCACGCCTGTCCGCTGAGGCTGAGGAACGATTGCTCCAGACCCGTGGTCCGGCTCGCGATCGAGCCAACCGAACCTTGATCGAGCACAACCTGTTCCTCGTCTTCGATGCGGCGATGGCCCGCAAAGACCGGGGCGTGCCCTTTGGCGATCTGTTTCAGGAAGGCACGGTGGGACTGATTTCCGCGGTTGAGCATTACAAGGCAGCCCAGCGCGGCTTCCACGCCAGTCTCGTCCAGGCGATCGACGCAACCATGGACGACGTGCTGGCGCAGACCGAGGAGGCGCAGCGAAACGACGAGGCCTTCGTCGCGGCCTGCCGCCTGCTCGAGTCGGCGCAGCGCCTGCTCTCGGCGCGCCTGGAGCGGAAGGCGACCCCGGCCGAGCTGGCGAAATTGCTGCAGTGGGAGGAGGCACGGGTCAACGTCATCCTCGAGATGCTCAACGACGCCAGCGAGGCTCCACGACCAGGAACTGTTCCAGTACCTGGACGATCTCGACGACCTCGATAGCGAAGAAGCGTGACCAGCCCCACCGCCACAGCCGAGCGAACTCCGCTGTACGACGAGCACCTACGCCTGCACGCGCGGATGACCGACTTCGGCGGCTGGTCGATGCCGCTGCAGTACACCTCGATCCGCGATGAGCATCTCGCGGTCCGACCAGGCGGCCGGCATCTTCGACCTCTCCCATATGGGCGAAATTCGCATCACCGGATCGGGAGCCCTGACGCTCGTCCAGCGCGTGGTTGCGAGAGACGTCTCGCGGCTGAAAGCGGGCCGGGCCCAATACACGGTGCTCTGCAACGAGGCTGGAGGCATCATCGACGACCTCCTGGTGTATGCGGAGGATGGCGGCTACCTGCTGGTCGTCAACGCCGGGAACCAGGACCGTGACTTCGAGTGGATCAAGCGGACATGCCGGACGCGACAGCGAGGTCAGCAATATCGGCCGGGAGACCGCGTTGATCGGCGTCCAGGGACCGCGCGCGGTGGAGATCGTCGAGTCGCCTGGCCGGACAGGATCTCACCGGTATCAAGTACTACGCCTTCGTCGACGGCACGATCGCCGGCAGTCGCCGCGCGGCTGTCGCGCACCGGATACACCGGCGAGGACGGTTTCGAGGTCTTCTGCGCTCCCGGCGCACGCCGCGGCCGTCTGGATCGCGCTCCTCGAACAGGGTCGTGACCGGGGCCTGAAGCCGGCCGGCCTCGGGGCGCGCGATACGCTGCGCCTGGAGGCCGGCATGCGGCTCTACGGCAACGACATGGACGAGCACACGAACCCGTTGCAGGCTGGGCTTCAGTGGACCGTCAGCCTGGAGAAGGACTTCATCGGCGTCGAAGCGCTGCGGCGCATCGCCGGCCATCCGGACCGGACGATTGCCGGACTCAAGATGCTGGATCGAAGCATCCCGCGTCATGGCTACGCGGTGATCGAGGACGGGGAACGGGTCGGATCCGTGGGGTCCGGCAACGTTTCCTTTACGCTCGGCTACAACATCGCGATGGCATCCGTTCCACCCGAGCTCGCGACGATCGGGACACGCCTCGGGGTCGACGTTCGCGGAAACATGCACCGGCCGAGGTCGTCCCGCTTCCGTTCTATAAGCGGCCGCAGGCGAAATGAAGGGGAGAGAGTATGGCTGACCTGACCGGGATGCGATTCAGTGAGAGTCATGAGTGGATCCGGTCTGACGGTGAGGTGGTGACCGTCGGCATCACGGAGTACGCGCAGTCTCAGCTTGGTGATGTGATCTACCTCGAGCTGCCCACCGTCGGGCAGCAACTGGAAGCCGGCGGACGGATGGGCGTGATCGAGTCGGTCAAAGCCGCCTCCGACCTGTACAGCCCGCTGAGTGGCGAAGTGGCCGAGGTCAACGGCGGACTCAAGGAACACCCCGAGTACATCAACCAGGACCCGTACGGAAAGGGCTGGATCCTGAAGCTGAAGTCCGTCAAGGACAATCCGAAGCTGCTCGACGAGAAGGCGTACGCCGCCTTTGTCGAGGGCCAGTCCCACTAGTGTCCTATCTGCCGAACGCCGCCGGGGAGCGGGCGGACATGCTGAAGGTCCTCGAGCTGAAGAAGGTCGAAGAGCTCTTTCGCCAGATCCCAGAGCGGCTGCGGCTGACGTCCATCGACCTCCCGCCGCCGCTGTCGGAGGTCGAGCTCGTGCAGTATTTCCGGGAGCTCGGACGCCTCAATGTTCGGATCGCGCCGTCGCACAGTTTCCTCGGAGCCGGCGCTTCACGACGGTTCAGCCCAGCGATCGTCAATGCCGTCATCTCCCGTCCGGACTTCTACACCACCTACACGCCGTACCAGGCCGAAGCCAGCCAGGGCACCTTGCAGGCAACCTATGAATTCCAGACGATGATCGCGCTCCTGACCGGGCTCGATGTCGCCAACGCGTCGCTGTACGACGGAGCCACCGCCCTGGCCGAGGCGGCGAAGATGGCGGTGGCGCACACCGGACGGAAGAACGTCGTCGTCGCCGGCGCGCTCCATCCTGAGTACGCCCAGGTCCTGCAGACCTATTCGGAGGCCCAGGACTACGAGATCCTCAGGGTGGTGGCCGGCGCCGATGGTCGCGTCGACGCGGCCAAGCTCGGCGCGGCGATCACCGAGACGACGGCCGCCGTCGTCCTGCAGCAACCGAATTTTTTCGGAATCCTCGAAGATGCCCCGGCGCTGAGCGACCTGGCCCATCAAGCCGGTGCGCTGCTGATCGCCTGCGTCGACCCACTCTCGCTGGGCGTCCTGACCGCGCCGGGAGATTATGGCGCGGACCTCGCGGTTGGGGATGGCCAGCCGCTCGGCATCCCACTCTCGTTCGGCGGGCCGTATGTTGGATTCATCGCCTGCCGCGAGGCGCTGATGCGACGCATGCCCGGTCGTCTGGTGGGTGCCACCGTGGACGACCAGGGCCGCCGGGGGTTTGTGCTGACCCTGCAGGCCCGCGAGCAACACATTCGGCGGGAGAATGCCACCTCCAACATCACCACCAACCATGCCCTGATGGCGCTCGCGGCCACGGTTTATCTGGCCCACATGGGTGGGAAAGGGCTCGCCGCGCTGGCCGAGATCAGCGCCCAGCGTGCCCATCACCTCGCCGAGCGAGCCTCAAACAAGCCAGGCTACGGGCTTGCCTTCACCGGCCCCTACCTCTGGGAATTCGCCCTGCGCACCCCACACCCGGCCGAAGAGGTCCAGCAGCGGATGCTCGAACACGGCATCCTACCCGGTCTCCCACTCGGCAACTTGTTCCCCGATCTTCGCCAAGCGCTGCTGGTCTCGGTGACGGAGCTGAACGATCCGGCCAGCCTGGATCGCTTCGTCGAGGCGCTTCCCTGAACGAACCGCTGCTGTTCGAGCTCGGCGCGGAGGACCGGCCGGCGCCGCGCCTGCCGGCGACCGGGATCACCGGGCGACCGCTCGCCGACCTCGTCCCCGCCGGCCTGCGTCGCGCGCACGCTCCCGCCATCGGGACACTGAGTGAGCCGGAGGTCGCGCGGCACTACGGTCGATTGGGGCGTCTGAACTTCAACCTCCATCAGGGTCTGTATCCGCTCGGTTCCTGCACGATGAAGTACAACCCCGCGGTCAACGAGGCACTGGCGCGGCTCGAGGATTTCGCGGATCTGCACCCATACCATCCTCAGGCGCGAGCCCAGGGCGCGCTTCGCCTGATGTGGGAGCTGGAGCAGGCGCTGCGCGCGATCACCGGCATGGACCGCATGAGCCTTCAACCGGCTGCAGGTGCGCACGGGGAATGGACCGGCCTGCGACTCATCCAGGCGTATCACCGCAGCCGTGGCGAGATGCGTGACGAGGTCCTCGTGCCGGATAGCGCCCACGGCACCAACCCGGCGAGCGCGACCTTGTCGCGGCTCAAGACCGTCACCGTGAAGTCAGGGCGTGACGGACAGGTCGACCTCGACGACTTCAAGGCCAAGTTGACGAGGCGCGTTTCGGCGGTGATGCTGACCAATCCCAACACGGTCGGCCTCTTCGAGAAGGACATCCTGGAAATCGCCCGGCTCTCGCATGAGCACGGCGCGCAACTCTACTACGACGGCGCCAACCTCAACGCGCTGGTCGGCGTCGCCCGACCGGGCGATATGGGCTTCGACGTCGTTCACCTCAACCTTCACAAAACCTTCTCGACCCCGCACGGGGGCGGGGGTCCGGGGGCTGGCCCGGTCGGGGTCAGGGCGCACCTGGTGCCCTTCCTCCCCATCCCGACGGTCGAGCGAGATGACGACGGATATCGCTTCGACTACGACCGACCACAATCGATCGGAAAGGTGCGCAGCTTTTATGGCAACTTCGGCATGTTGCTGCGCGCCTACGCCTACATCCGCACCTACGGCAACGGCATCAACGAGGTTGCCCACAACGCGGTCCTCAATGCCAGCTACCTGCGGCATCGACTCCGCCCGTACTTTCCGGACGCGTTCGAGGGCCCGTCGCTCCACGAGTTCGTGCTGACGGCGAAGAAGGCGAAGAGCGCGGGCGTCACGGCCAAGGACATCGCCAAACGCCTGATCGACCTCGGCTTCCATCCGCCGACGGTGTACTTTCCCCTGATCGTTCCCGAGGCGCTCATGATCGAGCCCACCGAGACCGAATCAAAAGCCTCGCTCGACGCCTTCGTGGCCGCCATCGGGCAGATCGCGTCGGAAATCGAGCATGATCCGGAGCTGGTCAAAGCCGCCCCGCTGAAGGCCCCGGTCGGCCGGCTCGACGAGGTTCGAGCCGCCCGTCAGCTGGACCTCCGCTGGCGGCCACCCGCCGACCGTCCGACCGCGGTTGGCGCACCCAAAGATTAGGTGGCGACATAGGTCGATTTTGAGCCCCGGTTTGATACAATTTGAATACGCGATTTGCTGAATCCTAAGGAAAAAACGACGTCTGCCTATGACGCCAAGGCCATCCAGGTTCTGGAGGGTTTGGAGCCGGTCAGACGGCGTCCCGGAATGTACATCGGGTCGACCGATAACCGGGGGCTCCACCACCTCATCAACGAGCTCGTGGACAACTCGATCGACGAGGCCCTTGCCGGGTTCTGCAACCGCATCGAAGTGACCCTGCATCGTGATGGGTCGGCCTCGGTCGCCGACAACGGCCGCGGCATCCCGGTGGACATGATGAAAGAGCAGGGGAAGCCGGCGCTCGAGGTCGTCATGACCAAGCTGCACGCCGGCGGGAAGTTCGGCGGCGGTGGCTACAAGGTCTCGGGTGGCCTGCACGGGGTCGGCCTCTCGGTCGTCAACGCCCTCTCCGAGCGGTTGCATGTAACGGTGATGCGTCACGGCAAGCAGCACGACCAGGATTACCGGCGCGGCATCCCGGTGGCAAACCTCAAGGTCACCGGCAAAGCGGATACCACCGGCACCTACATCCAGTTCTGGCCGGATGCCGAGGTCTTTGAGGAGCTCGGCTTCCACTGGGACGTCGTCTCCCACCGGCTGCGCGAACTCGCCTTCCTCAACAAGGGCCTCACGATCCTCTTGCGCGACGAGCGGATCGATCTCGATTACACGTTTTACTTCGAGGGCGGCATCAGCGCCTTCGTCAAGTACCTCAATCGCGACAAGGGATGGGTGAACCTGCGGCCGTTGCACGGGGAGCGCGAGATCGACGGGAACACGGTCGAGGTGGCGCTGCAATACAACCAGTCCTTCACCGAGAACGTGCTGGCCTTCGCCAACAACATCAACACGGTCGAGGGCGGCAGTCATATCACCGGTTTCCGATCCGCCCTCACATCGGTCCTGAACAAGTACGCGCGGAAAGCCGGACTGGTGCGCGATCAGGACCCGAACCTGACTGGCGACGACGTGCGCGAGGGTCTGACCGCGGTCATCAGCGTCAAGGTCCGCGAGCCGCAGTTCGAGGGCCAGACCAAGACCAAGCTGGGCAACTCTGAGGTCCGAGGGCAGGTGGAAACCGTCTTTAGCGAAGCCTTCACGCAGTATCTCGAAGAGAACCCGCCGGACGCCCGCCGCATCATCGAGAAATGTTTGGTCGCGGCTCGCGCCCGGGATGCGGCCAAGCGCGCGCGCGAGCTGGTGCAGCGCAAGTCGCTGCTCGAATCAGCCACCCTGCCCGGCAAGCTGGCCGACTGCTCGGAGCGCGATCCGAGTCTCTGCGAGATCTACCTGGTCGAAGGCGATTCCGCCGGTGGCTCGGCCAAAGGCGCGCGGGACCGCCGCTTCCAGGCGATCCTCCCCCTGCGTGGCAAGATCCTCAATGTCGAAAAGGCCCGCGAGGACAAGATCCTCACCTCCGAACAGATCCGCAACCTCATCACCGCGCTCGGCACCGGGATCGGCGAGAAGTTCGAGATCGCGAAGCTCCGCTATCACCGGGTCCTGATCATGACGGATGCGGACGTTGATGGTTCCCACATCCGGACCCTGCTGCTCACCTTCTTCTTCCGGTACATGCCGCAGGTCATCGAGGGGAAGTACCTGTACATTGCGCAGCCGCCTCTCTACAAGATCAGCCGCGGCAAAGAGGTGAGCTACGCCTATACCGAGGAGCAGAAGAATCGCAAGCTGGCCAACATGACCGGCAAGCCCGAGGTGGCGCGCTACAAGGGTCTTGGCGAGATGAACCCGGAGCAGCTCTGGGAGACGACCATGAACCCGGCGAACCGGATGTTGATGCGGGTCGAGGTCGAGGACGCGGTCGAGGCCGACAAGATCTTCGACGTCCTGATGGGCAACGACGTCGACCCGCGCAAGCACTTCATCCAGACGCACGCCAAGACCGTGCGCAACCTGGACATCTAGAGCCATCCCAGCCGGCAGTCCGATGAAGATCGCCCTCGACGCGATGGGCGGTGACTTTGCTCCCGAGCAGGTGGTCGAAGGCGGCGTCCGGGCGCAGCGCGACCTCGGCGTCGAGGTCATCTTTGTCGGCGTCAAAGAACGGGTCGACGCTGCCCTGGCCGTCTCCGGGGCCGGCAAGTGGGCCGAGATCGAAGACGCCCCCGAGGTGATCGCCATGGACGAGCACCCGGCCCAGGCGGTGCGGGCAAAAAAGGCCTCGTCGATCGTCCGGGGGATGCAGATGGTTGAGGACGGCCGGGCGAAGGGCTTCGTCAGCGCCGGCAACAGCGGCGCGGTGATGGCCGCGGCGCTCTTCAACCTGCACCGGATCGAAGGCGTCGACCGGCCGGCGATCGGCTCCCCGATCCCGACCTCGGAGGGACGGTCCTGCTTCCTCCTTGACGTCGGCGCGAATGTCGATGCCCGTCCCGAGCACCTGCAGCAGTACGCGGTTCTGGGCACCGTGTATGCGGAGCGGCTGATGGGAATCCCGTCCCCCCGGGTGGCCCTGCTGAGCAACGGCGAGGAACCCGGTAAGGGCAACCAGCTGGTTCAGGCGGCCGAGCGCCTCCTCCTCAAGCAGCCCGGGATCAATTTCATCGGGAACGTGGAGGGCAAGGACCTCTTTTCAGGCAAGGCCGATGTGATCGTGACCGACGGCTTTTCCGGCAACGTCCTGATCAAGACCGCCGAAGGGGTGGCAGAGTTCCTCTTTCGCAGCATGCGGGACGGCGTCAGGGGGGATCCGGTGGCCACGCTTGGCGGGCTCCTCCTCCGTCCCAAGCTCCGGGCGATCCGCGACCGGGCCGACTGGCGCGAGTTCGGCGGGGCCCTGATGCTCGGGGTCAATGGGGTGGCCGTGATCGCCCATGGCCGTTCGGACGCCCGGGCGATCTACAATGCGATCAAGGTGGCCCGCGATGCGGTCGACCGCCAGGTTGTCTCCCTCTTCGCCTCGGCGCTGACCGCTTCGGCGACCGCCTCAACCCCATCCGTACCCCCTCTCGTAACATGACGCCATGGCGGGGACGAACGGCGCACGCCGAGAACACCGGGTCGTGGTGACCGGCATGGGGGTCCTCGCGCCCAACGGCAACACGCTGGTCGACTTCTGGGACAGCTTGATCGAAGGCCGCTCCGGGCTTGGGATCGCCACCTCCGTCGATGTCTCGGACCTGCCGGTCAAGGTGGTCGCCGAGCTCAAGAATTTCGACCCGCAGGAAATACATGGACTTCAAAGAGGCCAAGCGGATGGCCCGCTTCAGCCAGGTCGGCGTGGCGGCCGCCAGGATGGCCATCGACCAATCCGGCCTCGAGCTCGAATCAGAAGACCGGACCCGAATCGGTTGCGAGGTCGGGACGGGCATCGGGGGCTTCAAGGAGATTTCCGAGGAGATCGAAGCCTTTGCGCTGCGTGGGGAGCGCGGTCCGTCGCGGATCTCGCCCTTCTTCGTGCCGCGCGTGATCCCGAACATGGCCTCCTGTCAGATCGCCATCCAGTTCGGCCTCGAGGGTCCCAACAATACGGACACGACCGCCTGCGCCGCCTCGACGCAGGCCCTGGGCAATGCCTACCGCGTGTTGCAGCGGGGCGACGCGGACGTCATGCTCGCGGGTGGGGCGGAGGCAAACCTCTGCCGCTTTGGCCTTGCCTCATTCGACGCGATGAAAGTCCTGTCCACCTACTCGGAGGACCCGACCAGGGCGAGCCGGCCATTCGACGCCCACCGCGACGGCTTCGTCCCTGGCGAGGGGGCGGGCATGCTGGTCCTCGAGACCCTCGAGCACGCGCAGGGCCGGCAGGCGGAGATCTACGCGGAGCTGATCGGGTTCGCCGTGACCGACGACGCCTTCCACATCGTGATGCCCGAAGAAGACGGCGACGGGCCGGCCCGGGCCATGGCGCGCGCGCTCGAGGATGCGCACATCGGGCCGGCGGACATCGACTACATCAATGCGCACGGCACGTCGACCCAGCTCAACGACAAGTCGGAGACGGCAGCCATCAAGCGGGTGATGGGGGATCGCGCCAGAAAGATCCCGATCTCATCGACCAAGTCGATGATCGGGCATCTCCTCGGGGCCGCCGGCGCGGTTGAGGCGATCGCCTGCATCCTGTCGATGAACCACAACATGGTGCATCCGACCATCAATCTCGAGCACCCCGACCCGGATTGCGACCTCGACTACGTCCCGAACGAGTCGCGCCGCCACGAGATCAAGGTGGCGATGTCGAACTCCTTCGGGTTCGGCGGGCAGAATGCCTGTATCGTCCTGAAGCGGTTTGACCATAACTAGGCGAATGCCGAGCGGAGGCGGTTAATGGAACCACTGAACATCGGAACAGTTTTGCCCTTGAAGCTGGAAGCCGAGATGCGCTCCAGCTACATGGACTACGCCATGAGCGTCATCGTGAGCCGCGCCCTGCCGGATGTGCGAGATGGCCTCAAGCCGGTCCACCGCCGGATCCTCTACGCGATGCAGGACCAGGGCATGACCCCGGGGGCGCGCTACCAGAAGTGCGCCGCCATCGTCGGTGAGGTGCTGAAGCACTATCACCCGCACGGCGATGCCTCCGTCTACGACACGCTCGTCCGGATGGCGCAGGACTTCTCGCTGCGCTATCCCCTGGTTGACGGGCAGGGAAACTTCGGTTCAATCGACGGCGACTCGGCGGCCGCCTATCGGTACACCGAAGCTCGCCTGGCCCCGATCGCCGCCGAACTGCTGGTCGACCTCGAGAAGAACACGGTGGACTTCGGCGACAACTATGCGGCGACGCGGCAGGAGCCCCTTGTGCTCCCGGCCCGCATGCCGAATCTCATGATCAACGGCTCCTCGGGAATCGCGGTGGGGATGACGACCAACATCCCGCCCCACAACCTGGCGGAGGTCTGCGATGGAGAGATCTACCTGATCGACCATCCCGATGCAACCACCGAAGACCTGATGAAGTTCGTCAAGGGCCCCGACTTCCCCACCGGCGGCATCATCATCGGCCGCGAGGGAATCGCCTCGGCCTACGGGACCGGGCACGGCCGGCTGATCGTGCGCGCCCGTCACACCTTCGAGGAGGCCAAGAACGGGCGGGAGCGGATCATCATCACCGAGATCCCCTACATGGTCAACAAGGCCACGCTGGTCTCCCGGATCGCGGAGCTGGTCGGCGAGCGCAAGCTCGAAGGCATCGCCGACCTCAACGAGGAGTCGGACCGGCAGGGGATGCGGATCGTCATCGAGCTGAAGAAGGATGCGCGCGCCCTGACCGTTCTGAACAATCTCTACAAACACACCGCGCTCCAGACCACCTTCGGCGTCATCTCGCTCGCCCTGGTGGATGGCCGGCCAGTCGTTCTGAACCTCAAGGCGCTGCTCCAGCATCACATCGACCACCGCCGCCAGGTCATCACCCGGCGGACCCGGTTCGACCTCGAGAAGGCCCGCGACCGCGCCCATCTCCTCGAGGGCCTCAAGATCGCCCTCGACAACCTCGATGCCGTGATCAAGACGATCCGCGAGTCGCAGGACGAGAAGCAGGCGCAGGAACGGATGCAGGAACGCTTCAAGCTCTCGGAGCGCCAGGCGAAGGCCATCATCGACATGCGGCTCGGCCGTTTGACCCGCCTGGAGCGCAACAAGGTCGAGGAGGAGTACACCGAGGTGATCAAGCGGATCGCGTACCTCGAGGACCTGTTGCAGCACGAGGCGAAGATCTTGATGCTGATCAAGGACGACCTCGCCGAGCTGAAGAAGAAGTACGGCGATGCGCGCCGGACCCAGCTCGACTTCCAGGGTTCGGTCGAGCTGGGTGAGGAGGACCTCGTCCCCAAGGAAGATGTCGTGGTCACCCTGACGCACCGGGGTTACGTCAAGCGGGTGCCGGCGACGACCTACCGCCCCCAGCGTCGCGGTGGCAAGGGCGTCCTGGGCGCGGCCAGGGTGGAGTCCGACTTCGTGGAACACCTCGCGATCTCGTCGACCCACTCGGACATGCTGTTCTTCACCAACCACGGGTCGGTGTTCCGCCTTCGCGTCCACGAGATTCCCGATGTCAATCGCCAGGCGAAGGGGTTACCCGTCGCCAACCTGATCGACATCGATCCGAAGGACAAGATCACCGCCGTCGTCGGCATCACCGACTGGGCGGAAGACCGCTACCTGGTGATGGTGACCCGCCAGGGCACGATCAAAAAGACGCCGGCCCGCCTTTACAGCCAGGTCCGACGGAACGGCCTGATCGCCATCGACCTCGACGAGGGCGACGAGCTCAACTGGGTCAAGTCGAGCAGCGGGTCGGACGAGCTGATCATCGCCACGACCGACGGCAAGGCGGTGCGCTTCAACGAGAAGCAGGCGCGCCCGATGGGCCGCGATACCCACGGGGTCCGCGCCATCACGCTTCGCAAGGACGCGCTGGTCGCCGGCTTTGACATCGTCCGCAAGGACGCCTTCCTGCTCGTGGTCTCTCAGCGCGGGTTCGGCAAGCTGACGCCGCTGAGCGAGTACCCGTCGCACAGCCGCGGCGGCCAGGGCGTCTACACGATGGCGGTGACCGAGCGAACCGGGGCCCTGGTCGGAATGCGGGTGGTGATCGACCCCAAAGAAGAGCAATTGATCGTCATTTCCGAGGGCGGTCAGGTGATCCGCATGCCGGTCGAGAACATCCGGGTCGCGGGGCGCCAAACGCAGGGCGTCATCATCATGCGGCTCGATGAGGGCGACACGGTCGCCACGATCGCCGGCGTCGGTGCGGCCGAGGAGGGCGAGGAGTCCTAGCCGTCGCCATCGCGGTTGCGTGCGCCGTGCTCGGTGTCGCGTTCCTCACGTACGCCGGCATCGGTAGCTGGCGCGCCTATCGCGCCGTGGGACGGCGGGCAGCGCATCTTTCGCACTACGCCTATGAGGAGGCGGCCGCCCTCCAGGCGGTGGCCCTCCGGCTCAACGAGCACGGCTACGCCCTGCAGCGAACCGCGGCGATCCTCTTTCCGAGGCTGCATGAGCTCTCGATCTTCCTGGAACAACCGTTGATCGCGGCGGCGGTTCCCTGGGCGCTGCGGCGGCTTCTGGGTCGGCCCTTCAAAAAGCGCTAGTCGGCGACGACGCGATCTTTGCCGGTGCGTTTGGCGGTCAGGAGGTTCTCGTCGGCGCGCTTGAAGAAGGAGAAGGCGTTGTCCTCCTCCGGCCGGTAGGTCGTCACGCCGGCGCTGACCGTCAGTGTCTGTGGCGGGATGCCGTGCGCCTCATCCGCGAAGGGGCTGTTCCGGATTTCCGTAAGGACGCGCTCCGCGACCGCTCGCGCCGTGTCGAGGTCGCCCTCCGCCACGATGATGCAGAACTCGTCACCGCCATAGCGGACGACGACGTTGGCCTTGCGGCTGTGTCGTTGGATCGAGTCGGCGATGTGGCGGATGACGCGGTCGCCGACGCCGTGGCCGAAGTTGTCGTTGATGACCTTGAAGTTATCGATGTCGAGCACGATCAACGAGAGCGGAGACTTGCTGCGGGACGCACGACTCAGTTCTCGCTGCAGGCTCTCCTGGAAGAACCGGTAGTTGTAGAGCCCGGTCAGGCTGTCGGTGAGCGCCTGCTCCTCGCTCGCCACCAGCCGTTCCAGCATCACGAGGCTGTTCACCGCCTGGGCGGCCAGCATCGACAGCAGGTGCAGGTCTGATTCCGGATCGCGGCTCGGCTCGCTGGCAAAGATGCCGAGCGTCCCGCGCATCCGGTCCTGCTGGAGGAGTGGGGTGATCGTGATCGACCCGGTGACCTCATGCTTCCCGAGAAGGTACTGCGTCCAGGGGCTCTGGGATGCATCCGGGACCGAGAGCGGCCGCTTGGACTGCACCACGAAATCGCTCATCTCGACGAGAAGTTTGCGGAGGTCGCCGCTCCCGTTCGGCTCGGGGCCGGTGTAGGCTTCCTCGCGCTCGCCCTGGTCGCCGACGAGGAACAGCAGGGCGGCCTGGCCTCGGAGGAGGCGGGTGCCCAGGTTGAGGATCATGTCGCTCAGGACCTCGTAACTGAGGTTGGTCATGATGCCGTCGAAGGCCCGCAGGACGCTCAACTCGTCCTGGTGCTTGTAATTCTGGGCGACGACGTGCTGGACCAGCGTGTGCACGAGGTTGGCCGCCTCCATGATGTTGGTCTGGGGGACGACCGGGACCACCTGGGCCGCCTTCATCAGGTTGTCGGGGTGGACGGGTAGCGACCGCGCCAGCTCATACACGCTCGCAAAGTCCGGAGGCGTGGTCGTGAACGGTCCGCTGACCAGGCGGCCGAGCAGGTGGTGGCCATCGCAGATCGGGATGACGAGGTGGCCGATCTGCGCGCCGTCATAGCGCAACTGCGGGCCCTTGAGATCCGGAGGCGCGGTGGAATTCGGGACCATCTCGCAGCGGCCGAAATTCTGCATCAGCATGCAGAAATCGTTCTGCGGGAGACCCGGTGGGATCTGGTAGCCGTCTGCCGAGTCGGCAGCCAGCGCGATCCCCGTACGGGCTGAAAAGTTCTCGAGGGCCGCCCTCATCACATCGTGATTGATGATGTAGGAGAGACGGACCGTCGCCGTTTCAGAAGTCAATAGAAATCACAAGTCCTGGGCAGCCGCGAACTCGGTCATTATAACGATGGCTCCTATGTAACTTGTACAGGCTGGAGCACATTTCCGCCATCAGCCGAACTACCCTTGACAACTCGCTGTTCGTAACAGTTGATAATCGATACACGGCGGATCAACCCCCATGCATGACGTTCTCGTCCACTACCTCGAAGTCAACTTCGCGGAGATCGCGGAGCAGATGGCGCACGCCCAGCCGGGCGCCCAGGCGTCCGACCAGGGCGCGGCTGCCGAGCGCCTCCGTCACCTGATCCGACGCCTCCGGGGAGGGACGATCCTGACTCCGACCGGGGAGCACCCACCCGAGCAGGCGGCTGCGGAGCTCACCGCGGCACTCAACGGCGAGCTGACCCCACCTGAGCACCAGGTGCTCGAGCATTTCTTCGAGTTGTTCGCGCGTTCGATGGCGCGGACCCAACCGCAACCCACTCCGGAGCCGGAGCCGGAGCTGGAGCCGGCCAGGCGGTCGCCGTCCTGGAGACGGAAACGGGGCCGGCGTCCGCGGAGAGCCACCGGTGCAGGAATCCACAAAGGCGGCGGTGGAGACTTTTGAGCCGCCGGCGCCGACGGCGGAGACCGAGCCGCCGGATGTGGCGGCCGAGGGCTTCCTGCCACAGGTGCCGGCGGCCGCTCAAGCCCCCGCCGCGCGACTGGTGGCAGAACACATGGCCGGGCCCCTTCAAACCGTCCTTCTGGCGGCCGCGCAGCAGGCCCTCGATTTGCTTCAGGTCGATGCCAGCCAGGTCTACACCGTGGATGACCAGCGGCGCTTCATCCTGCGGGCGGGCGTGCCCACCGAATCGCTGGCGGCTCCGGAGGCGGGAGGGACGGTCAGCAGCGCCTTCCTGCGCCGGGCTCTGGATCACAACGAGGTCTTCACCCTGGAGGATCTCGCGACCGAGGCGCTCACCCCCGACGAAGCCGCCTGGGTCGACGCTGGGTACCACGGCTTCGCCGCGATCGCCCTGGCGCCGCCGCTGGAGCGGCCGGTCGGGGTGCTGGCCCTGCTGCGCCGTACCCCCTGGCGGCTCGACCGGCGGGACGCGGTTCGCCTCGAGGACCTCGCGGCCGAGGCGGTGGCGGCGCTACGGGCCCACAGCCTGGCGATCAAGGTGGAGGAGGTCGCGGTGCTCCAGGAGCGCCTCAACCTGGCACGCGAGATCCACGACGGCCTCGCCTCGGACCTGGCCGCCGTCGTGGCGCTCTTCAAGTATTACGAGCAGCGCCGCGAACGCGATCCCGAGGACGCAGCGCAGCTGTTGCCCCAACTCCGCTCGATGACGGAGGAGATCCTTGCCGGGGCCCGCAACATCCTCCAGTCGCTGCGGCCGAAGACCATCCGGTCCGAGGGCCTGATGGCGTCGACGATCAAGGCGGTCGATCAGTTCGGCCGGGTGAACCTGGTCGAGACGAGCGTCGACCTTCGGGGCGAGGAGAACGGCCTCAGCCCGGAGAACAAAGAGGTCATCTTCCAGATCCTGCGGGAAAGCCTCTCCAACATCCGCAAGCACTCGCAAGCCCGCAGCGTTTGGGTCGCGCTCGACCTTTCGACCGTACCCTGGGTGATGACGGTCAGGGACGACGGCCGCGGCTTCGATGTCCGGCGGGTCGCGGAGGACCCGCGCAAAGCCGGCTCTTACGGGCTGGTCGGGATGCGCGAGCGGGCTGAACTGCTGGGTGGCAATCTCGAGATCGTCAGCCAGGTCAACGAGGGGACAATCGTGACGCTGATCGGCCCGCCAGACCTCCTGTGACGCCGGCCGTCCGGGTTTTGATCGTCGACGATCGGCCGATATTTCGGGCCGGCGTCACCGGCATGCTGAAGAATTTCCCCCAGGTTGAGATCGTCGGCGAAGCGATCACCGGCCGGCAGGCGATCGACCGCGCTCGAACGCTCCGCCCCGACGTGATCCTGATGGACCTCAACATGCCGGACATGGGCGGAGTGGAAGCCACCCGAATCATCAAGGCCGACGACCCGGACCGGGTGGTCCTGGCGCTGACGGTGTCCGAGGCGGAGGAGGACATCGTCGACATGGTCGCCGCCGGGGCTTCGGGTTACGTCCTGAAGGATGTCGACCCGGCCAGCCTGGCGCAGACCATCCAGGAGGCGCATTCCGGCCGCTTCCAGCTGGACGAAGTCCTGACACGCCGGGTGATCATGCGACTGGGGTCGACCCTGCGGCAGCCCCACCGGCGCCCCTCGGAGCCGCTCACCGAGCGTGAAAGCCAGATCCTCGAGATGGTCTGTCAGGGGAAGGGCAACCGGATGATCGCCCAGAGGCTTGGGATCGGCGAGGGGACGGTCAAATCCCACCTGCGGAACCTCTACCGGAAGCTGCGGGTTCAGACCAGGGCCGAAGCGGCCGCCTTTGGCGCGACGATCGAGCGCTGAGCCAAACAGGCGTTCGCTACCAAGTGGCTCTTAACGACGACCGGGCGATAGATTTACGCCGCCACCGACCCTGAGTACGCTGGTCAAACCTCAGGGCGTCCTACAAAACAACGGGTCCCGGGTCATATTCAGTGGGGGTAGTTAGAAATGAAGAAAGTCATCGTAATCCTCGCAGGTCTGTTGGCCGCGATCGTCGCTGGCGGCGCCAACATCACCGTTTAAATTAACGACGTTCTCACGGGAAAAACCCGGGCTTGTCCCGGGTTTTTCCATTTCTGCCAAGGTGCGGGGCGCCCATCAGTTATGTGATTAGATACTGAGAAACTTGATGTCCACGCCTAAACGCGCCTCTGTGTACGCTCTGACGGTCGGTTTTGCCGGGATTGTGCTCTGGTTAGGAAGCACACTCCTTCAGGCCCCCGGGGACCTCAGAGCCTCTGGGGGCGAGTTGATCACGCGCCTGCTGATCCTCCTGGTTCTCACCTTCCTATCATCCATCGCCCCACTCAAGACGAGGCATGGAGCGGCTCTAACCGTCGGGCTCGCTCCACTCTTCGGAGCCTTGCTACTACTCCCCCCGTGGGCGGTTATGTGGGTGGCCGTGCTCGGGACAGTCGACGAGCGGATTCCAGGCAGGACTGTTCCTGGACTCGCTTCATCTTCGCGCGCGGAATGTTTGGTCTGGTCTACGGCATTCCAAGCTTGATCCTCTACTCATTTGGGTTGCAGCACGAGCAAACGGCCTGGTTCGTTGCCCTGCCGTTGGTCGTCTTCACCATCGTTGCGCTGAACGACGCTTTAGTTGCGCAATTTCTTGCCATGCTTCAGGGTGGGGGTTTCTGGCGGACGGCAAGGAACGCCGTCGCTGGCAGCTGGCTCACCTACATCGCCCTTCCTATCGTCGGCTATCTCATCTTTACGATCCTCCAAGCGGCCATCCCTAAGTGGCAAGCTCGTCGTCTTCTTCCTTTACGGGCCGCTGCTCGATCTATCGAACGAGCCTGCAGAAGCAAAACCGGCTCGACCAATGGCTTCGCGACTCGTTCATCATGCAGAGCCGTGTCGTTGACAAAAGAGACGGGCAGACACATGGCCACTCACAGCGGGTCGGTGAAATGTCCGAGGCTGTCGCACGCCTCCTCCATTTGAGCGAGGACGCCTGCAACACCATTCGTGTCGGAGGCATCCTCCATGATCTTGGCAAAATCGCAATCCCAGATTCCATTCTGCTGAAACCAGGAAAGCTGACGCCCGAGGAATACGAGATCATCAAGACACACCCCACCGAGGGCGCGCAAATCCTTGCGGAGCATCCTGAGCAGCGAGACGTTGCACAAATTGTGAGGCACCATCACGAGCGCTGGGACGGCGCCGGCTATCCCGACGGGCTCAAAGGGGTCGAGCATCCCGATCGGATCCCGGATCGTCAACGCCTGCGATGCCTTCGACACGATCACGCAAGCCCGGGTCTTTCGGCCAACCGTAAAGACTCCCGGCGAGGCCATCCGAGAGTTACGTCAACTCGCGGGGACGTGGTACGACCCGGATGTGGTCTCGGCTATGGAGAAGATCGTGGCTGAGAAATGGGCCGTCGAGATTGCTCCGTCCGCCGCACCGGTTCGCCCACCGCGATTTGGAGAGCTGCTGTCTATCGTTCCGTTCCGGCGTCTCTGGCTCGGGCAGGCTGTCTCGTACTTCGGGGACATGATGAACACGACTGGCCTTGCGATCATGCTGTTCATCGTCACGGGGTCGGCCTCAGTCGTTGCCCTCGGCCTGATCGCCAAAGCCGTCCCCACCATCCTGTTCGGCCTGCTGGCTGGTCCTGTTGTCGACCGCTTCAACCGGCAACGCTTGATGGTCGCTGCCGATCTTATGCGCGCCGTCCTGACCATCACGATCCCATTCCTCGCGATGAATTGGCTTCCGGGCGTTTTCCTGGTGGTTTTCCTGATCGCGACGGCCAGTACCGTCTTCAACCCCGCAAAACAAGCCATGATCCCGAATCTTGTTCCTTCCGCGTTCCTGGTCAAGGCGAATAGCCTGGTGACCTCATCGGAGCGAGCGATGGAGCTACTCGGCTACGCCGCTGCCGGCCTCATCGCCGCCGCCATCAGTTGGATGCCGCTGTTTCTCATCGATGCCGCTACCTATTTGTTTTCAGCGGCGACCTTGTTAGGCGTCACCGACGCTGTGCGAAACGTGACGAGCAAGCGGCTGCGGATCCTCGCGGACGTGCGCGACGGAATGACGTTTGTGTTGAGCAGTCGAGTCCTCAAATCAACCATCGCCCTGACGGGCATGGTGGCGCTCTTCGCGGGGATGACGTTTCCCACGTTGGTTGTCATGGCATACGGCGCGCTCAAGGCTGGGCCCTTTGGTTACGGCCTGCTCGAGGCGATGATTGGGGCGGGAGCCGTTGTTGGCGCACTGGCGGCACCCCAGCTTTTGATTCGATACAGGGCGGGGCGCCTGATCCTTGCGGGCGTCGCTGGTTGCGGGGCTGCCTACGCGGCAACCGGCGTCTTGCGGAGCCTTCCGTCGGCCCTGATTTTCCTGTTTGTTTGCGGTGCGGCCAGTACGATCTACTTTGTCCCACTCATCTCGGTTATCCAACGCGAGGCGCCCGATTTCGTTCGAGGGCGCGTGATGTCGACTCGTTTTCTAGTGGGCCAGGCCGGCCTCCTCATCGGAATGGCGATCTCGGGGCCACTAAGCGATCGCATCGGCGCACCACTGGTCTTCGCCGCTGCGGGCACCCTGCTCCTTTGCGCCGGTGCCCTCGGCTTCGCCTTCAAAGATCTTCGGGAAGCGAGCCTCGCGCAGGAGCCGACGACGTCGCCGTTATCAGCCACTGCCGTAGGCTAGGACGGGTTGTTCCTCTTCTTCGCGGTGATCGCTGGTGCCCTCGTTGTTGCCGTCCTCATCGGCGGCGACATCCGGCGGCTGAGCCACATTCGAGTGAGTCGACCGGAATTCCTCGTGGCGGCATTTGTCGCCAAGGTTGCGGTCGCGCTGCTCGGGACGACCCACTCGCAGCTCGCCATCGACACCGCCCGTCCGCTGAACATCATCGGGGCCATCCTGCTCCTGCTGGTTGTCTGGTTCAATCGCCAGATCCCGGGGGCGATCCTCTTTGGCGTCGGCCTTGGGTTGAACCTGCTCGTTATCGCCACCTTTGGGGGTCGGATGCCGGTGATCCTGCCTCATGACGTCGACCCGAACTCGGCGATGCTCATCCTGCTCAAGAGCGGGCTCGACCCCCTGCACGTCTGGCTCCAGCACCCCACCGGGCTCTGGTTCATCGGAGACATCTTCACCATCCCGAGCATCGCCGGCCACGCCTCCCTGGTCAGCATCGGCGACCTCTTGATGGCGGCCGGAATCGCCTGGCTCATCATTCGGTGCAGCCAGCCGGCACCCCGGCCCCGCCCGGCCTACGGGTCGAGCGCCCCCTAGCGCCCCGGCCTCGCATGCCTTCCAGTCAAATTTGCGTTTCTGCCATATGATGCCGCGATGATTCAGCGCCGGCGGGTTGACGACCTCTGGCGGAGCCGGGACTTCCGGGCGCTGATCTTCCTAGGGGTCCTCGGCATCCTCGCCCTCGTGCTGATCGTCGCCATTCGGGGCATCCTCGGGCCCTTCATCCTGGCGGTCGTCCTGGCCCTCGTCCTCGACCCGGCCGTGAATGCGGCCGAGCGCCGCCGTGTGCCGCGGGCCCTCTCAGTGCTGGTCCTCTACGGCGTGATCGCGGCACTCATGGTGGCGGCCGTTCTGTACCTGATCCCGCTGGTGCGGGAGGAGTTCACCGCGCTCGTCACGCAGGGACCATCGATCGCGAATTCCCTTCAGGACCTCGTCGATAAGCACCACGTCGTCTCCGTCCTTGGGGTGCCGATCGACCTGCGGACCACCTATGCCGACTCGGTGCGTAACCTCCCCGGCCTCCTCGCCGGCCAACTCCAGTCGGTCGTTCAGAACGTCTTCATGCTGGTCAACTGGGTCTTCCAATCGCTGCTCGTGTTACTGATCGCGTTCTTTCTCGTCAAGGACGCCCACGCGATCCGGCGCTTCTTCTCCGATCTCGTCCCGCGCGGCTACCGCACCGATGCCCAGCAGGTCGCCGCCGAGATCTCCTCCATGCTGGCCGCCTATATGCGGGGCCAGCTGGCGATCTGCGCGCTGGTCGGCCTGGTCACGGGGGTCGCGATGTGGATCGCGGGCATCCCCTACGCGCTGGCCCTCGGCATCGTCGCCGGCGTCACGGCGTTCATCCCCTTCATCGGACCCTTCCTTGGGGCGCTCCCGGCGGTCGCCATTGCCGCCTTTGTCACTCACTCGACCGGCAAGGTGGTGCTGGTCGTGGTGATCTACTTCGTCGTCTCGAACGTGATCTACAACTTCGTCTCGCCCAAGGTCTTCGGCGACGCCGTGAGTTTGAGCCCGATGCTGATCATCGTGGCCTTCGTGATCGGCGGGTACCTCGGCGGCATTCTGGGCCTCTTCATCGCGGTCCCGGTGGCGGCGACGCTCCGCATCCTGTTTCTCTACGCTTATCAGCGCGTCTACGGCTGAGGCGAGCGCCGGCGTGCGGGTTGCGCTCCTGTCGGACATCCACAGCAACCTGGAGGCCCTCGAGGCCGTCCTCACCGCCATGCCCGAGGTCGACCGCATCCTGGTCCTCGGGGACATCGTCGGTTACGGCCCGGATCCGAACGGCGTCATCGCGCGGTTGCGGTCCGTCGGCGCTCGGGGGGTTCGCGGCAACCACGACCAGGCGATGTTCGATCCCAAGAGCCTCGAGCTGTTCAACCCGCACGCGGCCGCGGCGGCTCGATGGACGCAGACCGTCCTGACGCCCGAGAGCCTCCGCTACCTCGGAGCCCTGCCAGGTTATGGGCGGCTCGGGCGCCATCGGGCCGTCCACGGCAGTCCGACCAAGCCGTATTACTGGGAATACATCCTCGACGACCTGCAGGCGTTCGAGATCCTGATCAAGCTTGGCCGCCGCTGGTGCTTCTTCGGCCACACCCACCTGCCCCGGATCTTCACTGAGGATGGCGAGCAGATCCCAACCCCAGGGGACTGGATTCCGCTTCCCCCCTCCGCGCTGGTCAACCCGGGGAGCGTGGGCCAGCCGCGGGACGGCAATCCCCAGGCATCGTTCGCCGTGGCTGATCTGGAAGCCGAACGCGTCCAGTTCTACCGGGTGCCCTACGACATCGCGCTCACCCAATCCAGGATCCGGGCGGCCGGCCTCCCCGAGATCGAGGCCGTTCGGCTGGGCCATGGCCACTAGGTTCCTCTGGCGCCACCCTAGAATGAATTCGGTATGAAGCTGATCATCGTCGGCTGCAGCCGGGTCGGCGCCATGGTCGCCAGCACGCTGTCTGAACGGGGCGACGACGTCACCGTCGTCGACATCAACCGCCATTCCTTCGACCGCCTCGGCAAGGCTTTCAAGGGGACGATGCTGGTCGGTAACGGGATCGATGAGGATGTCCTGCGCCAGGCCGGAATCGAAAGCGCCGACGGGTTCGCCTCGCTCACCAATGGCGACAATCGCAACATCATGGCCGCCCAGATCGCCCGGGAGGTGTTCAAAGTCAAACAGGTCATCACCCGGATCAACGACCCGATGCGCGAGAACGTCTACCGCGAACTCGGATTGAATACGATCTGCCCGACGCAGTCGGGCGCCCACCACATTCATGCCATGCTGAAGGGGTAAGGATGTACGTCATTGTGATCGGCGGCGGGAAGGTCGGCTACTACCTGAGCAAGCACCTCCTCGATCGTGGTTATGAGGTCACCCTGATCGAAAAGGATCCGCGGCGTGCCGAGATCCTCAACTCCGTGTTGGGCGAGATCGTCATGGTCGGCGACGGCGACGAGATGGCCTTCCTGGCGACGACCGGGATGGAACGGGCGGACGTCCTGGTGGCCGTCACCGGCGACGACGAGGACAACCTGGTCTCCTGCCAGCTGGCCAAGCGCAAGTTCCACGTGCCGAAGACGGTCGCCCGGGTGAACAACCCGGCGAATGTCCGGATCTTCAAGCTGCTCGGCGTGGACGTGGCGCTCAGCGCCACCGAGGTGCTCCTCGACCTGATCGAGTCCGAACTCGCCGCCAAGGTCCCCTAGAAACGAAAAAAGCCGGTGACATTTCACCGGCTGCGCAGATTCAGCGACTGAGCGTTATGCTTTGCCGATCTTGTAGATTTTGGTCCCGCACGTCGGGCAGGTGCCGGTGGTTGCCGGCTTGCCGTTCTTCATCGTGATGTGCTGCGGGTCCTTGATATCGACCTTCTTCTTGCACTTCAAGCAGTATCCAGAAATGGCGGCCATGGCTCTCTCCTTTGTGCTGGCTTTCTGACGCCCTCAAGGCGCCCCCCAAAACTGCGGCTGATGATAGCACACCCTTCGAATTCAACTTGTATTCGAAAAAGCGCGAAAAAATGCCTCCTCAGGCGCCTGGCTGGTAGCGGCGGAGGATGATGCTGGCGTTGTGGCCCCCCAGCCCGAAGGAATTCGAGAGGGCGACGTCGACCTTCGCCTTGCGGGCGGTGTGCGGCACGTAGTCGAGATCGCACGCCGGGTCCGGCGTGTCGAGGTTGATCGTGGGCGCGATCACCTGGTCCCGGATCGTCAGCGCGCACACCACCGCTTCGACGGCGCCGGACGCGCCCATCATGTGGCCGGTCATCGACTTCGTGCTGCTGACCGCAAGCTTCCTGGCGTGGTCCTTGAACACCCGTCGGATCGCGTCGGTCTCGAACTTGTCGTTGAGTGGCGTGCCGGTCCCATGCGCGTTGATGTAGTCGACGGCTTCGGGCTGGAGGTCGGCCTTGCGCAGGGCGCGGCTCATCGTCAGCAAGGCGCCATCGCCCTCGGCCGGGGCGGCCATATCGAACGCGTCGTTACTCGAGCCGTAGCCGATGACCTCGGCGTAGATCCGCGCATCCCGCCGCTCGGCGTGCTCCAACTCCTCCAGCACCACCGCGCCGGCGCCTTCGGAGATGACAAAGCCGTTCCGGTCGCGGTCGAAGGGTCGGGAGGCTTTGGTCGGGTCGTCGTGGGTGGCCAGCGCGCGCATGGCGCAAAACCCGGCGTAGATGACCGGGATCAGGGCCGCTTCCGCTCCGCCCGCCACGATGGCGTCGGCATCGCCGCGGCGGACCGTCTCAAAGGCCTCGCCGACGGCCCCGCTGCCGGTGGCGCAGGCGGAGACCACCGCCATGTTGGGGCCACGCAGCCCGAGCGCGATCGCAATGTGCCCCGAGCAGGTGTCCGTGAGCATGTTCTGGATGAAGGTGGGGCTGACGCGGCGGACCCCGCGTTCCTGGAGGATGCGTTGCTGCTCGAGCAGCACGCCGAGCCCGCCGGCCGCACTGCCGTACACCACCCCGATCTCATCGTGGGTCCCGTTGCGCTGCAGCCCGGCGTCCTCGAAGGCCTCGAGGGCGGACACCAGCCCGAGTTGGGTGTAGCGGTCCATCCGCCGCAGCTCCTTGGCTTCGATCCGGCCGGTCGCGTCGAACCCGGTGGCTTCGCCGGCGATGTTCACGGGGTAGTCGCTGGCGTCGAAAAGGGTGATCCGCCCAATTCCCGACTGCCCTTCGAGCAGGCCGGCCCAGGTACTCGGCGCATCGAGTCCCACCGGAGTGACGGCCCCGACGCCGGTGACCACGACTCGCTTCATGCCGGCGGCGCGGGCGTGAGTACGCGGGCGATCTCGCGATCGCTGAGGTTGACGACCTGAACCTCGCGGCTGATTCGCCGGATCAGCCCCGAGAGAACCTGGCCCGGGCCGATCTCGAAGAATTCGGCGCTGCCGAGCGTCACCATCTCCAGCACGGACGTGGTCCACTGCACCGGCTTCAAAATATGGTCGGCAAGCTCCTTACGGACCTCGTCGGCGGTCGTCAGGATCTGGCCCGTGATATTCGCGACGATCGGGATGCGGGGCTGCCGCAGCGGGAGGCGTGCCACCAGCTCGGCGAATTGCGCCGCCGCCCGAGCCATCAGCGGCGAATGCGAGGCAATCGTGATCGGCAACCGCACCACCTTGGCGGCGCCCCGGGCGATGGCGAGTTCCGATGCGTACTCGAGGGCGGGCCCTTCCCCGGAGAGGACGATCTGTCCAGGCGAGTTGGCGTTGGCCAGTGTGATCACCCCGCGGCTGGAGGCCTCCTGCACGACGCCTTCGAGGACCTCACGGTCGAGCCCCAGGACCGCCAGCATGCCGCCGGGGCGCGAGAGCCCGTTCTCCTTCATCAGGCGGCCACGCTCGCGAACCAGGAGCAGGGCGGCCTGGAAGTCGAGGACGTCCGCGGCCACCAGGGCCGTGAACTCACCGAGGCTATGACCGGCAACATAGATCGGCGCGATGACCTGGCCAATGGCCTGCCAGCGCTCCTTGATGGCGTAGAGGCAGGCGATGCTGACGGTCAGGATCGCCGGCTGGGCGTTGATCGTATCGTTCAACTGGCTCTCCGGTCCTTCGAAGCACAGGCGCGATAGGGAGAAGCCCAGGACCCGATCGGCCTCGTCGAAGACCTTCCGGGCGGTAGCCGACGCCTCGTAGAGGGCCTTCCCCATGCCGACGTATTGCGAACCTTGTCCGGGAAAGACGAATGCCACAGGGCGGACGCCGTACGGGGCACTCATCTGGAACGCCGGTTAGGCGACGGAGACCTTTCCCTTTACGTAGTTCCAGGCTTCGCTGACCGTCTTGAGCTTCTGGGCGTCATCGTCGGAGATCTCCATCCCGTACTCCTCCTCGAAGGCCATGATCAGCTCGACCAGGTCCAGCGAGTCGGCCTGCAGGTCCTCGGTGAAGGAGGCCTCCGGGGTCACCTTTTCGACGTCGACGCCAAGCTGCTCGGCAATGATCCCGCGGAACTTCTCGAAATCTAGTTCGGCCATTACCTCCCTCCTAGGAGTGGACTAGGCACACTCGGGTGCCCGAATTTGGCTATAACATTACCGAAAGGCGAACAAGCGCGCCCGAACTGGTGGTGCCCGCAAGAGTGTATGCCGCGGCTGGGAGATTGGTTACGGGCGGCGCGTAACCACACCGCATACCTGTACTTAGAATAAGGCGTGACTTCTGCGCCGGTATCACGCCGCGCCCCGACTGAGCCCCGTACTGCCATGGGCGGGATTGCCGGGATCGGCGTTTACCGCCCGCCTGCTGAGGCGGTGGACTCGGAACGCATCACGGGCGCCGACTGTACCGGCGTTTCCTATCGGGTCCATGCCGCCAGCGGTCTCAACACGGCCTCCCTCGCTGCCGGCGCGGCTCGTGCCGCGCTCCAGGCCTCCGGGATCAACCAGGCCGAGATCGACCTCATCGTGGTCGGCACCACCACGCCCGATGTGCTCTGGCCCACGACCGCCTGCCTGGTGCAGGTGGAACTCGGCCTGCCGATGGTGGCGAGCTTCGACCTGTACGCCGCCGAAGCCAGCCTCGTCACCGCCTTCGACGTCGCCGCCCACTACATGGCGGCCGGGGCGCGCGCCGCTCTCGTGATCGGGGCCGAGTCCGCCAATCAACTGGTGGACTTTCCGGGACAGAGTGGCGGTCGGCATCCCCGCGGGGCGTCGGCTCTGGTGCTGAGCCAGGCGGAAGGACCAGCCGGCGTGCTCGCGACGGCGGCGGGCGGTCGTGCAACCCGCGAGGCGAACGGGAATGGCCCCGCGGCCATCACCCTCCAGGGGCTCAGTGACGCGGTGGCTGACTGCCTTCGTCGCGCCGGCCTTGCCCTCAATGAGATTGACCTGGTCATCGCCGAGCAAACCGCGCCGGCATTGATGCGCGAGTGGGCCAGCGCCAGCCGGATCGCTCCGGCGTCCTTCCTCCTCGAGCCGGAGGCGTACGCCGACACCTTTGCCGCGGCGCCCTTTGCGGTGCTGCACGACGCGGTCAAGCAGGGCCGGCTTCGGCAGGGACAGACGGCGCTTCTGCTTTCCTGCGGCAGCGGGCCGGTCTGGGCGGTGGCCTGCGTCCGCTGGGGATCCGGCGGGGTGGCGGAATGGTAAACGGCACCCGCGTCGTCGTCACCGGGACCGGCACCATCACCTCGCTTGGGCACACCACGCGCGAGACCTGGGAAGCGGTCAAGGCCGGCCGTTCCGGCATTCGACGGGTCCAGGCCTTCGATCCCACCGGCAATCCGAGCCAGGTCGCCAGCGAGGTCATCGACTTCAAGCCGGAATCGCGCCTGGACCGCAAGGAAGCGCGCCGGATGTCTCGCTTTGTCCAGTTCGCCATGGTCGCCGCCCGGGAGGCGCTCGATGAATCCGGGCTGCAGATCACCGACGAAAATCGCGACGCTGTCGGCGTGCTCGTCGGCAGTGCGATCGGCGGCCTGGAGCACATCGAGGACTCGCACACGGTGTTGCTGGAACGGGGACCCTCGAGGGTCAGTCCGTTCACGGTCCCGATGATGATCGGGGACATGGCCGCCGGCCAGATCTCGATCGCGATCGGCGCCCGCGGGCCAAACTACTCGATCGCCTCGGCCTGCGCCTCCGGCGCGCATGCGATCGGTGAGGCCTTCGAGACCATCCGGCGCGGCGACGCGACCGCCATGATCGCCGGCGCCAGCGAGTCCACCATCACGAAGCTGGCGCTGGCGGCGTTCTGCGCCATCCGCGCCGTCAGCACGCGACCGGGGGATCCGAGCACCGCGAGCCGGCCCTTCGACCTCGAGCGAGACGGGTTCATCATGGGGGAGGGCGCGGGAGTGCTCATCCTCGAGGAGCTCGAATCGGCCAAACGCCGCGGCGCGCCCATCATGGCGGAAATCGTCGGCTACGCGGCCACCGCCGATGCCAGCCACATCACCGCCCCCGACCCGGTTGGCGCCGGCGCGGCGAAGGCGATGAAGCGGACGCTGGAGAAAGCCAAAGTCAACCCGTCCGACGTCAGTTACATCAACGCGCACGGCACGGCGACCCAGCTGGGCGACGTTGCCGAGACGCTCGCGGTCAAGGACATTTTCGGTGAGGCCGCCTACCGGGTTCCGATCAGTTCCACCAAGTCGATGCTCGGGCACCTGCTGGGTGCCGCAGGGGCGGTCGAGGGGGTGATCTGCGTCAAGGCCATTCAGGAGGGCGTCGCCCCGCCCACCATCAACCTCGAGCATCCCGACCCCCAGTGCGACCTCGACTATATCCCGGAAGGGGCCCGTGAGCTGCCGATCACGCTCGCGCTGTCGAACTCATTCGGCTTCGGTGGTCACAACGCGTCATTGCTCTTCAAGCAATTCCGGGGATGATCTTTCTCAGCGACTTCCTCAACGCGGAAGTCGTTGATCTTCGACAGCACCGAGTCGGTCGGGTCCGCGATCTGGTCGTCGTGATGACCGACCCGTTCCCGAAAGTCACCGGCGTCATCCTCAAGGGAAACCGCCGGATCCGCTCCGTCGACTGGTCGGTGGTGCGCACCTGGGACAACAAGGAGCTGAGCCTCAAGGTTGAGGAGGCAAACATGCAGCCGCATGTTCGTGCCGAGTCCGAGTTGTGGCTCTCGCGCCAGATCCTCGACAAGCAGATTGTCGACATGGATGGCCGCCGGGTGGTGCGCGTCAACGACTTACAGCTCTCGCAGGTCGACGGGAACCTGCTCGTGGTTGGTGTGGATATCGGGGGTCGCGGCCTCGCGCGGCGCGTCAGCATGGAGGGCGTCGGACGGCGAATCGCGATCGGCCTCGGTCTTGATTGGCCCCAGAAACTGATCTCGTGGGAGGCGGTCGATCCGGTCAAGAGTGACGAGAGCTCCGTGAAGCTGCGGATCGCTCACACGAAACTCTCGAAACTGCATCCCGCGGACATCGCCGACATCGTGAATGAGCTCAGTCCAGACGACCGCAACGCGGTCTTCGCCGCCCTCGATGACGAGAAGGCGGCGGATACCCTGGAGGAGATCGACGAGCCCCAGGTTCAGGCCTCCATCCTGGAGCGCCTCGACGTGGAGCGCGCCTCCGACATCCTGGAGGCGATGTCGCCCGATGAGGCGGCGGACCTGCTCGCCGATATGCCGCGTGAGCGGGCACAACAGTTGCTCCAGAAGATGGAGGAGGATGAGGCCGAAGACGTCGAGGAACTGCTGACCTACCGCGAGGACACCGCCGGCGGGCTGATGACGACCCAGTACGTGGCGGTCCGTCACACGTTGACGGCGGCGCAGGCAATCGATCGCCTGCGCGAGCTCGAGCCGGATGCCGAATCGATCTACTACGTCTTCGTCACGGATGAAGAGGAGCACCTGCTCGGGGTGCTCTCCTTGCGCGATCTGATCGTCGCCAAACCGACCGAGCTGATCCGCGACTTCATGATCAAGAACGTCATTTCCGTCCGGCTTGACGCCAGTCCGCGCGAGGTCGCCGAGGTCACGTCGAAATACAATCTGCTCGCCGTCCCCGTGGTCGACGAGCACAACCGGATCCAGGGCATCGTGACGATTGACGACGTGATGGAGCGCGTCATGCCGGCGCGCATCGGCAACCGCAGGCGACGGATCTTTTAGCCAGCCTTGGCTCGATTCGATCGCGGCTACCCGGCCCGCTTCCTGCGGAGCCGGCGTGCCCGACTCCTGATGCTCCTGTCGGTGATTGGCCCCGGGGTCATCACCGGCAACACCGACAACGATGCGACCGGGATCACCGGCTACGCGCTCGCGGGGTCGCAGTTTGGCTACGACATGCTCTGGGTCCTCCTCGTCACCGCCATCTGTCTCTGGCCGATCATGGAGATGGTCGCTCGCATGGGTCTGGTCACCGGCAAGGGCCTTTCCGATCTGATCCGCGAGCGCTTCGGGATCGCCCCGACCCTCTGGGTGATGGGGTTTCTCTTCGTCGCCAATGCCGCGACGACGGTGGCCGAGTTCACCGGGATCGCGGCCGCGGCCGGTCTGCTCTTCCCCCTGTCGGGCGACGTCGCCCGTTACGTGGCGGTCCCGATCGCCGCCGTCCTGGTCTGGTTTCTCGTGCTGCGCGGATCCTTCCGGGTTGTCGAGCGGGTCCTGTTGACGCTCAGCCTGATCTACATCGCGTACCTCATTTCCGCCGCGCTGGCCCACCCCGACTGGGGCCACGTGATTCGCCAGACCTTCGTCCCGACCATCCGCCCGTCGACCGCCTACATCTTGATCTTCATCTCGGTCGTCGGTACCACCATCACCCCCTGGATGGCGTTTTTCCAGCAGTCCAATGTGGCCGATAAAGGCTTGCACCCGGCCGATCTGAACTACGAGCGTGCCGACACCGCCATCGGGATCTTCATGACCCAGATCGTGGCCTTCTTCATCATCGTGGCCTGCGCGGCCACCGTCTTTTCCCACCACATCCGGGTCGATCCGAGCGACCCCTCGGCCTTCAGCAAGATTGCCCTCTCGCTGGCGCCGCTCGCCGGCCAGTACTCGACGATCCTCTTCGCGATCGGCCTGATGAACGCCTCGTTGATGGCCGCCTCGGTGTTGCCGCTGACCACCACGTACGCCATCACGGAGGCCTTCGGCCTGGAGCGAGGCATCGACAAGTCGTTTCGCGAGGCGCCGGCCTTTTTGACGATCTACACGACGCTGATCGTGCTGGGCGCCGGCGTGGCGATGTTCCCGGGAGCCCCCCTGGCGCTGATCACCAACGTGCCGAACATCGTCAACGGCCTGATGCTGCCGCTGCTCTTGCCGATCCTGATCATCCTGGCGAACGACAAGCGCATCCTTGGGAAGTTCAGGAATGGGCGGGCCACCAACATCCTGGCGGGGGCGGTCTTTGTCTTTCTGACCGGGGTAACCCTGATTTTCCTGACGTCGCTCCTGCTGCCGGGCCTATTCGGTTAGGCGCCGGTGCGCCTCCCGCTCGAAGGCGGCGCGTGCCTCGGCGCCGTAGAGGACGAAGCGCACGTCGGTGAGCGATCCCGGTTGCGCCGCGTGCGCGACGACCTCGTCGAGCATGATCTGCGCACACGCATCGAGGGGAAAGTGCGCGATGCCCGTTCCGATTGCGGGAAAGGCGATCGAGTGAAGCTTCTGCGCGCGACCCAGCTCCAGGCTGCGGCGCGTCGAGCTGCGCAACGACTCGGCCGAGGTGTGGCCGCCCAGCTGCATGCTGGCCGCGTGGATCACAAAGCGTGCCCGCAGCCGGCCGCCTCCCGTGAAGGCCGCATCACCGACGGCGATCGTCCCGATGCGCCGGCACTCATCCTGGATCGAAGGACCACCCCGACGGGCGATCGCGCCGGCGACGCCCCCACCCAGCATCAGGTCGTTGTTCGCCGCGTTCACGATCGCATCGGCGTCTTGAAGGGTCAGGTCGCCTTCCAGGATCGTCACCGACACCGAGCCGGTGTGCCAGCTCATGGCACGGCCGGCGCCTTCCACGCCATCGCCCGCATGCGGGTCTCGACTTCGGCCCGGGTCAGCCATTGCAGGCCGGCCACACTGAAGCGCTGGATGGCGAACGAGGCCAGCACCATGGCGTACGCGAGCGCGAGTCGCAGGGTCTTTACGTCCTCGCGCCGGCGCTCGGCGAGGTAACCCAGGAACCCACCGGCGACCGCATCCCCGGCGCCGGTGGGATCGACCGGTGGATCGATCGGGAACGCCGGCAGGTGGAGATCGCCCCCCTCCCGGTAGAGGGTCGCGCCGCGCGGGCCTTCTTTGATCACCAGGCCTCGGAGCCGATAGCGCCGGCGTAACGCTGCCGAGGCCACCTCGATGGTGTCCACCTCTGCCAGAGCCGTCGCTTCCGCAGCATTGAGGAACAGGTAGTCGAGCCGTTTGAGCACGGCGTCGAGCGCCTGCGGCTGCTCGCGGATGTAGAGCCGCATGGTGTCGCCCGCGATCAGGCGGGGATGCTCGAGCTGTTCGATGACGCGCAATTGATGGCGCGGTTCCATGCTGCCGACGAAGGCGATCGGCGCCAGGCGTTGCTCGGCGGTGAGCGTCGGCTCGAAGGCGACGTAGGCGCCCTGTTCGGAGGTCTCCGCCCGGGTGGTGCCGGTCTCGTAATCGTGTTCCGCCCGCCAGCGATAGGTCGGCACCTCGGCCAGCGCCACGCTCCGCAGGTCTGCGCCCGTCCCCGCCATGGCCGCCTGGAACGTCGGCATGAAGTCAGGGCCAGCCGTGGCGACAACCTGGACCGGTGCGAAGAGGCGAGCGGCCAGGGTGCAGTAGGTCGCCGATCCCCCCAGGCCATCGGCGTTGAATCCGGCGGGCGTCCGAACATCGTCCCGGGTGATCGTCCCCGCAACCAGGACCGGCCACGGTGCCTCGGCAGGGCTCACGAAGGCCCAATTCTAGGAAACGCGGATAGGCGCGGGTGCGCCGAGGCCGCGGTTAGACGGCGAGAAGCTGCGGGTCCGGTCGAGCCAGCTCGCCCTCGACCGCGCCGATCAGCCGCCGCACGGCATCCGCTTCGGTCAGAAGCCAGGTTTCCTCCGGCCGATCGAAATCGGGCCGGCAGATCAGGGCCATGGCGGTATCCTCACCCACCACCGCGCTGAACCAGGTATCCGCCAGCCAGCCGAAGCCGGGATCGCGCCGGTCCACCTCCTCCGGCAGGGGCGTGGTCGGCGGCGTTGCCACCACCGCGCGACGGGCGCTGCGCATCAGCACGGCTTCAGCCTCCCAGTCGGCGCGGACGGCGACCGGGTCAGGACGGCCCAGGTAGACCGTGTAGCGGCCAGGGTGCATGGTGGCCAGGCTCTCGACCACGCGGCGGAGCAGCGGCACGGTAGCCGCCTCGCCGACACGTCGGGTCCCGGGGGTCGCTCCGATGAGGGTCGCCATCTCGCCCATGCTGGCAGCCTAGCACAGTTGGGGGCCAAAAGCAAACATACGTTCGTAGCACCGTTAGAGTAGCCGCACCCCCGCCCAGGTAAGGCCGAGGAGGGTCTTGGCGTCCTCCAACTCCCCGCTCTCGCGAAGCACCCGGAGCGAGGGCAGGTCGAACGGGTTGACCTTGAAGGATTCATCCAGCTCGGCGTGCGCCTCCGTCGGGGTGAGCTCCTCGGCGAGGTACCAGGTCATCAGCTCATCGGCCCAGCCGGGGACGAGGTACGCGCGACCCAACCGGGTCCACCGCGCGGCCTTGAAGCCTGCCTCCTCCGCCAGTTCGCGCTGCGCCGTTTGATCGAGCGACTCGCCCGGCTTGTCACAGGTCCCTGCCGGGATCTCCCAGAGTTCGCGCCCGGTGGCGTAGCGAAACTGCCGGACCAGGACGATGCGACCGTCAGCCTGCCGCGGTACGATCGCGACCGAACCAGGATGGCGAACGATCTCCCGGATGGTGGTCGTCCCGCCCGCCAATCGAACCTCGTCCTTGTCGACCTGAAAAAACTTCCCCGAATAGACCACCTGGCCGCTGATACGGTCTTCCATCAGTCCTCCACTCACCGAATCCAATCCGTTCCGCTCGCGGGAATCCTCCGCTATCATGCTGCCTAAGACATGATCGAACGTACCGTCCTCGAGATCGCGCAGCATCGGTTCTGGGCCTGGCAGCGCCGGACTGCCGCCACCCCGCGAAACCAGCTACGCGAGACCGATCAGCTCCTCGGCGTGATCGAAGAATGCCGGGTGCGACGCATCAATTTCATCCCGGCCGACATCTGGCGCCGCATCGTTCATCTACTCGGGCAGCTCGACCGGCGCTACACCGAGAAGCTCGGCATCGATCGTTCGGTCGATCGAACCTCGGAGGTTCTCTTCGAGGCCCAGGAGGACCTGATGCTCGCCGCCCGCGCGACACGTCGCCCGAAGCCCTCCAACGTCGTCCCGCTCTTCAGCAAGCGCGACCAGTCGTAGGCCGAGGCCGCTACTCCTCGACGTCGGCCCCTTTCAATTTCTGATAGGCGCTGATGACCGACTGCGCCGCGTGGGCCGGCACCTCTTCGTAGTGGGAGAACGTCATCTGGTACTGGCCGCGCCCCTGCGTGATCGAGCGCAGGTCGATTGGGAACCGGTACATCGATGAGAGCGGCACCTGCGCCTTGACCCGCTCGAGATGGTCGCCGGACGGCTCCATGCCCGCGATCCTGGCCCGTTTGCCGTTGAGGTCGCTGATCACGTCGCCCATGTTGCGCTCGGGCACCAACACCTCGACATCCATGATCGGCTCGAGGAGCACCGGGCGCGCGTCCGCGACCGCCTGCCGCATCGCCATCGCGCCGGCAATCTTGAAGGCGATGTCCTTGCCGTCGACCGGATGGGTCGATCCGTCGAGCAGGCTGACCTTGATGTCGACGAGCGGATTCCCGCTCAGCGCCCCCTGGTCCATCGCCTCCCTGACCCCCTTCTCCACCGATGGGCGGAAGTTTTGTGGGATCGAGCCGCCGAAGATCTTGTCTTCCCAGACAAAGCCGCTGCCGCGCGGCATCGGGGAGATCTCGATCACGCAATGGCCGTACATGCCGGCGCCGCCGGACTGCTTCTTGTACTTCTTCTCCGCCCGCGCTTTCGCGGAGATCGTTTCCTGGTAGGGAACACGGGGCACCTGCAGCACCCCTTCGACGCCGTACTTGCGTTTCATTTTTTCCAGGACCACGTCGAGGTGGACGTCCCCCATCCCCTGGAGAATCGACTCTTTCGTGATCGGCTCGTGCACCAGCGTCAGGGTCGGATCCTCGTCGACCAGCTTGACCAGCGCCGCGTTGACCTTTTCCTCATCGGCCTTGTTCTTGGCGCCGACCGCCGCGCTGTAGGTCCACGCCGGATATTCGATGCGCGGAAGGTGGACCGGATGCTCGCGTGTGGAGAGGGTTTCCCCGGTTGACGTCAGATGCAGCTTGCTGATCCCGGCGATGTCGCCGGCGACCACCTCCGTGGCCGGCTCGAGAACCTTGCCCTTGGGAAACCCGAGGGAGCCGATCCGTTCTGGTTCACCCTTAGCTGGTGTTCGTCAGTGCATGGTTCGCGGCGTTCAGGACGCCCGAGACGACCTTCACGTAGCTGATTCGTCCGACAAAGGGGTCGGCCGTGGTCTTGAACACCAGGGCCGCCGGTGGTCCGGCCGGGTCGCACATGACGGTTTCCGTCGTCTCCCGCCCCGGACTCGCGCCATTCGCGTGCACGGCGCTGACCGGGGAGGGCAGCAGCGCGACGATGGCGTCGAGGAGCGTGCCGATCCCGATCGATTTGGCGGAGGCGGCGCAGAGGACTGGCACGACGGTCCCAGCGGCCACGCCTTTCGCCAGCGCCGCCGTCAGTTCGGTGTCGGTCAACTCCCCGGTCTCGAGGTACTTCTCCAGCAGTGCGTCATCGGTCTCGGCGGCTGCTTCCACGAGCGGCGAGCGGCGTCCCTCGACCTCTGCGGCCAGCTCCGCGGGCATTGGGATTTCGCTGGCGTGGCCCTGGGCATCGAAGCTGTATGCCTTGCGGGTCACCAGGTCGATCACGCCCTTGAATGCGGCCTCTTCGCCAATCGGGGCCTGAATGGCGACCGGGCGAGGCGAAAACTCGCGCATGCTATCCACGGCCTTCCAGTAGTCGGCATTTTCCTTGTCCATCTTGTTCACGACCACCAGGGTGGGCGTGCTGGCGTCGCGCAGGTGTGCCCAGGCGAGTTCGGTTCCCACCACGGCACCACTGCCGGCTCCGACCACCAGCAGGGCGCCTTCGGCCACGCGCAGCGCTCCATGGACGTCCCCGACGAAATCCTGGAATCCAGGGGTGTCGAGGAGGTTGATCTTGTGGTCCTTCCAGGTTAGATGGGCGACGGCCGTGCCAATTGAGATCTTGCGCTTGATCTCCTCGGGTTCGAAGTCGAACGTGGTCGTCCCGCTCTCGGGCCGTCCGAGCCGTTCGATCCCGCCGCCGGCATAGAGCATCGCCTCCGCCAGGCTGGTCTTGCCCTCGTGGCTGTGTCCAAGCAAGGCGACGTTGCGGATTCTCCCGGGCTCGATTCGTGCCATCGGTCCCTCCCCTGAGACGAACGATAACCCAATTCGGCCGATTCGTTAAGGGGGTTGGTTCGCGGTCAGGCGAGGGTCGCCAGGGGAATGATCTCGACCGCCCCACCAGGAGGCACGTCGGCCTCGCCGGGCGGGAGGCGAACGAGACAGTTTGCCTCGGCCATCGAGCGCAGGACATGCGAACCCTGGTTGCCGGTCAGCCTGACAACCAACCCGGCCTTCTCCCGTCGGGCAATGCCGCGCAGGTACTGCTCCAGGTTCGGGATGGCGGTCAGCCGATCCTCCGTTGAGGCGGGCATGAGGATTGGCATGACGTCTAATCGACCCTGCATCTTGCGCAGCGCGGGTTTGACGAAGAGCTCGAAGCCGACCAGCGAGGACACCGGGTTTCCCGGCAGCCCGATCAGGGGGATGCCCCGAACCGCCCCAAAGACCAGCGGCTTGCCTGGCCGCAGGGCGACCTGCCAGAAGTCGACCGCGTCCCGTTCCTCGAGCAGGCTTCGGACCAGGTCGTAGGCACCCATCGACACGCCGCCGGTCGTGACGACCAGGTCGGCTCCGTCGGCATCGAGGCGGCTTGCAATCTCCTGACGGTCGTCACGCGCCGCGCCCGCGTCGATGCCGATGGCCCCCGCCGCCTCGATGGAGGCCAGCAGCGTGTACCGGTTCGTGTTGGTGATCTCACCTGGGCGGAGCGGTTGGCCGGCATCGCGTAACTCATCGCCGGTGGACAGGATCCGCACCCGAGGTTGCCGCACACATCGAACCGACGAGCGGCCCGCCGACGCCAGCACGCCGATCAGGCCGGGGGTGACCAGGCGGCCTGGAGCGGCGACGACGGTGCCTTTCGCAATATCCGTCCCACTGCCGCGAATGTTGACGCCGACGTCGACCCCGACCCGGATCTCGACCTGACCGTCCGCCTCGGCGGTGTCCTCGATCCGAACGACGGCATCCGCCCCTGGCGGCATCATGGCCCCGGTCATGATCCGGAGGGCGGTCCTGGCCTGCAGCGGGGTGGTGGCGGGCGCGCCGGCGCGGATTTCGCCCAGGAGGCGTAGCCGGGCCGGCTGATGCGGTGAGGCGGCGCGGACGTCGCTGGCGCGGACGGCATAGCCGTCCATCGCGGAGTTGGTGAACGGTGGGACGTCACGGATAGCCCGCACCTCTTCGACCAGGACGCGATCTCGCGATTCGAGCAGCGGGAGGTCCTCGCCATCCAAGACGGAGAGCCGGGCGAGGATCCGGTCGCGGGCCTCGGCAACCGTCAGCACGGCCGGCCCGCAGTTACCTTAGCGGTCGTTCCAGTGGCTGTTTTCGAACTCGGGCCCGCCGCCCTCGCCGTCGGTGACGACGTTCTGGTGGAAGCGCGCGGCGACCATCTGGTACGCCATGGCGCGTGGGATCCCGAGCTTGGTCAGGCCCTTGACCTCGTCGGCCATGACCTTGTCGCGGGCGGCCTCGATCGCGGCGATGACGTCGTCGATGGCGGTCCGAGCCTTGGTGGCAGCGGCGCTTCCGTTCTCGCTCACCGGCTCAGGCACGAGGTCGTGCTTGGGCTCCCGGCTCGCTTTCGCCTTGCTGTCCTTGGTCTCTTTTGGCTCTTTTGGCATGTTCCGTCCACCTTACCAGAGGTATTTCGACCTTCCGGTTGTACCCGCCGGTCCTGCTCTGGAAACGTCGATTGCGGGGCCGACGGAGCGGTGATAGCGTCAGATCGTGAACCGCGCCGCCCGCCTGCGCCGCCTCCTGGTCATTCTCTCGGTCGCGACCGCGAAACCCGGGGTTCGGGCGACGGATCTGGCCGAGAGCCTCGAGGTCAGCACCCGAACGGTCTTTCGGGACCTGCGCGAATTGCAGCGACTCGGCTTCCCGGTCACCTTCGGCAACGGTTACCCCGCCCAGCAGGAGCTGTTCCGTCGCCGCCGTCGGCAGGAGATGTCGCAGGTGATGGCCGACCTGGTCGACCAGCAGCTGGAGGTCGTTCGCCGCAAGCTGCCGGCCGAGGATGCGGAACGCCTGCTCGCCGAGGCTGTCCAGTACCTGCCGCTCGAAGCCGCCGAGGCGGTCTCACGGGCGCTGGCCAAGGCGGAGGCGCAGGAGCGCGGCTAAAATGTCGGCACCGGTCGGCTAGCTCAGCTGGTTAGAGCGCTTGGTTCACATCCAAGAGGTCGAGGGTTCGAGTCCCCCGCCGACCACCACTCGACATGATCGCCCGCGGTATCCACCGCGAGCAGCCGAAGCCGGCTCAACCTCAGCAGAATGTGTTATTGCTGAGGTTTCATTTTCTGATAGCCGTGGTATAAAATACGGGGCGGCAATCCAGCGAGTTCCAGGAGGATTTTGCAGTATGGCTCACGTCGAAAAGTCGATCGAAGTCGAAAAGCCGGTGGACCAGGTTTACGCGCAGTGGACCCAGTTCCAGGATTTTCCTCAGTTCATGGAGAACGTCGAGGAAGTCAAGCAGCTCGACGACAAGCACCTCGAGTGGAAGGCCAAGATCGCGGGTACCCAGCGCCAGTGGAAGGCCGAGATCATCGAGCAACGGCCCAATGAAGTGATCGCGTGGCGCTCCACCACCGGCGACCAGAACGATGGTCGGGTGCAGTTTCTGAAGAGCAACGGCCAGACCAAGGTCACCCTGAGCATGGACTATGAGCCTCCGGGCGGCGCCGTCGGCGAGATTGGCGACAAGCTGATCCAGGCGGCTCCGGGCCGGGTCGAGAACGACCTGAAGCGCTTCAAGAAATTCATCGAGGAGCGCGGCACGCCGACCGGCAAGTGGTCGGGCGAAATTCAGTCGGGTCAGGTCAAGAACTAAGACCCAGCGGTTTCCCTCCGTAGCGGTCGCCATCGGGCGGCCGCTCTTTCTTTTGTTACACTTAGCGACGCTTTCCTGCTCCGGTGCCACCTCGGCAGGTCATATTCGGAGCAAATCCATAGGAAGGAGGCTGCTGTTTGTCGGCGTATGAGTTGATGTACCTCGTCAAGCCAGAGCTTGACGATGACGCGGTTCAGCAGGAGATCGAGAAGGTCAGCCAGCTGATCCAGACCAATGGAGGCCAGGTCAAGAAGGTCACACCGTGGGGTAAGCGTCGGCTTGCCTATACCGTGAAGGACCAGCGTGAGGGCCATTACATCGTCGCGGAGTTCGATCTCGATCAGCCCCGAGTTCAGGAGGTCGACCGTCTCTTGAAGATCTCGGACAACGTCTTCCGGCATCTGTTGGTTCGTCAGGATGAGGGCAAGTCATGAACCTGAATAAAGTGATGTTGATCGGCCGGCTGACCCGTGATCCCGAGATGCGCTACACGCCGAGCGGGGCGCCGGTGACGACGTTCTCGCTGGCCACCAACCGCTACGGGCAGGGGACCGACGGCGAGAAGAAGGAATACACCGATTACCACAACGTCGTCGCCTGGAATATCGGCAAGCGCAACCTTGCCGAAATCTGCGGCCAGTACCTCCACAAGGGCAGCCTCGTCTACATCGAAGGCCGCCTGCAGACCCGCTCCTGGGAAGGCCAGGATGGACAGAAGCGGAAGACGACCGAGATCAACGCCACCGAGGTCCAGTTCCTCGAGACCCGCCAGCAGTCACAGGCGCACGCCTCGTCACCGGCTGCTGAGCCGGTGGAAGCGCCGGTAGGCGCGGCAGCCACTGCCCACACCGAAGAGCCATCCCGGGACGTCGATCCCGACGATATCCCGTTCTAGCGCATGCCGCCACCCACTGAAAAGCGCGACCGCAAGCCGCACAAGAAGGTCTGCAACTTCTGTGTCGAGAAGGTCGTCCTGATCGATTACAAGGAAGTGTCGCGACTTCGCCGCTTCATCAGCGAGCGGGGCAAGATCCTGCCGCGTCGCGTCACCGGGACCTGCGCCCGGCACCAGCGCCGGCTCGCGGTCGCCCTGAAGCGCGCTCGGCACGTGGCGTTGCTGCCATACACCGCCGACCAGCGCTAGCGCGCCGGCTTGGCCATGGCCTCGTCTGGTCCGATCCGTCGCTTCATGGACGACGCCCGATCGATCCTCAGCGCCGGCGTTAGCGCCGAGGCGCTCACCCGGGTTGGCGACCTGCTGTCAGTAGCGGCACGCGACCCCGGGTTTACTCCCGAGGCGAGTCTTCGCGTCATGCACCAGAGCGACTCCTCAGCCGCCGTCCTCCAGTCGGACGCCGACGGGCTGACGCTGGTGCTCGGCAAGTTCTCCCACGCGGCCGAAACGCCGGTTCACGACCATGGCGCCTGGGGAGTCGCCTGCATCGTCCGTGGCGCCGACCGATACCGGCATTACGACGAGCCGCGAGACGGCGCGGTCCCGCAGGTACGTTTTGAACGGCTCCTCCGACAGGGTGACTACGTCAGCTGGCTCGAGCCGCCCGACGACATCCACAGCCAGCAGGGGATCGACGAGCCCGCCCTCGAGCTGATCCTGTTTGGTAAGAACGTGATGACCATGCCTCGCCGCTATTTCGACCTCGCCACCGGTCGCGTCAGGACGGCGCTTCCGCAGTAAGGGGTTCCGCCGCTCTTCTCGCCAGGGATCGACCGCGGCGCCCGAGGAATGATCCGGCGACAAACTTCGGCACCGCGACGAGGAAGTAGGCAAAGCCGGCAACGGTCGCCGTCGCCGGACGTGGGATGACCTGGGCGAGACCGGCCGAGAGCAAGCCGACCATCATGGTCGCGAGATGGTCCGCGATCGAGACGCGCGTCACCAGCCGTTCCCATTCACTCAGGCCCAGCTCGTCGCGTTTTCGATACGCCTGAAGGTACAGCAGCGCTAGAACGAGGCTGACACCCGCGAAGCCCAAGCCGTAGATGAGAAAAAGGAACGGCAGGTCCTTTTCGGCAACGCTGACCCCGGTCGTCCCGAAGGCGACACCGAAGAGAAACTTCAGCGGATAAACATAAAACAGGACGACAAAGAGCAAGAGAAGCGTCAGAAAGACCGTCATCGCGTCGCTCAATGCATAGCGTCGGAAGAAGATGTACTGCGCGTACCAGATCGCGGCGACCATCGCGAAGGTCACCGCAAAGACCGGTAGGCCGCGCAGTTGCTGCAGCAGTTCATCGAAGCGCGTGGGCACGGCGAGCGAAACGACCAGCAACGTGATGGCAAAGCCAAACGCTGTGTCGCTGAAACCCTCCAGGCGAGAGACCGATTCGCTTCGAAGGCGAAAGCGAGGCGCAGCGCGGTTGGCCACGGCAAGAAGTCTAGGCTGAAATGCCCGAAGAGCTGCCGTATACTTCGGCCTAGTTTGCGATCCCCGCGCCTCCCGGCCGTGCTAGCGGCCGGGGTCGTCTTGCTTACGTCCCTGTCAACGGCTCGGGCCACGGCTTCAGAGCCCCTGCCGTCCGCGCCCGCCCCCTACATCATCGCCATCGACCCCGGGCATGGCGGGAGTGTCACGAGCGATCCGAGCCAGCTCTGGGACCCGGGGGTGGTCAAGGGCCGCGTGATGGAAAAGGACATCACCCTTGACCTGGCTTCGCGGCTGCGCGCGCTGCTGCAGCGGGAGCGGGTCCACGTCGTGCTGACCAGGACGGGGGACCAGTATGTCGAGATCTCGGAGCGATGGAACCGGGTGCACGCCTCCGGGGCACGCCTTTTTGTCAGCCTGCATGTGAATGCCTTCGATGGCGACCCGAACATCAGCGGCCAGACGATCTTCTATCCGCGGCCGGACAGCCTTGCCTTCGCCCAGGCCGTCGATAGCGGCCTGGCGCAGTCGCTGCACACCTACCAGGTGGCTGACGATGGCGTGGCGCCAAAACCCGAGCTCTGGGTGCACTCGGACATCCCAACCGCCACGGTCGAACCCGCGTACCTCACCAACCCGCGAGAATCGTCGCTGCTTCAGCAAGGCGGCTTTCGCGACGCGATTGCCCAGGGTGTCTTTCAGGGGCTGCTCGCCTTCGATCCACAAATCGAAGCGACCCGTTTGCAAATCGTCCACGCGGAGGCTGCGTCCGCGGCCCAGCGGCAGGCGCAGTCGGCGGCCAGTGCTGACGCGGCGCGAACCGCCGGCGCCACGCGATGGGCGCTGTTGATCGGGGGCGTGCTCGGCCTCTGGATCCTGATGCGGTTTGCCACGCGGCGGCCGCCGCGGACGCCGCAGTACCGGCATCGCCCGGTCCGCCGGCGCCGGCAAGCGTCGCGCCGATTCTGAAATCGAAACAGGTCGATCGGTAAACTAAAGCGCCATGAATCCAGACGCCCAGCTCCGCATTCCTGGCCCGACCCCCGTGCCGACGCGCGTCCAGCGCGCCATGGAGGCGCCCATGATCAACCACCGTGGCCCCGAGTTTCGCGCACTCCTGCCTGAGCTCGAGCAGGGCCTGAAGTGGGCCTTCCAAACCGAGAACGACATGTTGATCTTCCCCGCATCGGGAACCGGTGGCCTCGAGAGCGCGGTTGCCAACGTCGTCTCGCCTGGCGAACGGATCCTCGCGGTCACCATCGGCGCCTTCGGTGACCGTTTCGCCGACCTGGCCACGGCGTTCGGGGCCGACGTCGTCCGCTACACCCTGCCATGGGGCGAGGGTGCTGACCCGCAGGATCTCGATGACCTTCTCTCGCGGGAGCCCGATATTGCGACCGTCCTGATCACCCACAACGAAACGTCAACCGGAGTCACCAACCCGATGCGGGCGCTGGCGGAGATCGTCAAGCGCCATGGCCGCCTCCTCGTTGTCGACGGGGTGAGCTCGATCGGCTCGATCGATATGCCGGTCGATGCCTGGAACGTCGACGTCGCCATCACCGCTTCGCAGAAAGGGTGGATGCTCCCCCCGGGTGTGACGATGCTGAGCGTGAGCAAAGCTGCGTGGAAACGTCAAGCGGAGTCCCGCTCACCTCGGTTCTATTTCGATTGGGAGCGGGCGCAGCAGATGCAGGCGAAGGGAATGACCTTCACCACGCCGGCGGTCGGAATCCTCTTCGGACTGCGCGAGTCGTTGCAGATGATGCGGGAGGAGGGCCTGCAGGCGATCTTCGCGCGCCACCAGCGAATCGCCGCGGCCTTCCGGGCTGCCGCCAGCGCGCTCAACCTGCGCCTGCTTGCCGCCGACGGCCTGGCTTCGCCGACGGTGACCGCGATCTTCTTCCCCGAGACCATCCAGGGGGAGAAGGCGGATGCGGTGCTGAAGACCTGGCGAGACATCGGGCTGGTCGTTGGCGAGGGCCAGGGGAAGCTGTCCGGAAAGATCTTCCGGATCGGTCATCTCGGCGCTGTCAACGACGCCGATGTGGTCGCGACCGTTGAAGCGCTCGAAAAGGGTCTCGAGGCGCATGGCCACCCGGTGTCCCGGGGAGCCGCCCTGGCAGCGGCGCGTCGCGCCCTCGAAAGCACACGGCCGAGCCTCGTCGCCTGATCGCGTGCCTCGGGTCCTTGTAGCCGACCCGATCTCGGAGGCAGGGCTCGACCGGCTTCGCCAGCACGCGGACGTCGACGTCCATCTGAAGCAAACACCTGCCGAGCTGCGCGATCGGATCGACCCGTACGAGGCCCTGGTGGTCCGCAGTGAGACCCGCGTCAGCGCGGACATTATTGAGGCCGGGATTCATCTGAAAGTCATTGGTCGGGCCGGCGCCGGGGTGGACAACATCGATGTCCCGACCGCGACCCGGGCTGGCATCCTGGTCGTCAATGCGCCGTCTGGCAATACGATCGCGGCCACCGAGCACACCATGGCCATGATGCTCGCGCTGGCGCGACATCTTCCGCAGGCAGACCAGGCGGTGAAGGCCGGTCGTTGGGAGCGGTCCAAGTTTCTCGGCACCGAGTTGCGGGACAAGGTCCTCGGGGTCGTGGGACTGGGCAACATCGGCGTCGAGGTCGCGCGCCGCGCGCAAACCTTCGGCATGCACGTGATCGCCGCAGACCCGGTCGTCTCACGTGACCGGGCCGATCAGCTGAACGTCCGGCTGGTGAGCTTTGACGAGCTGATGGCCGAAGCGGACGTCGTGACCTTGCATGTGCCGCTGACGGCAGCCACCCGTCACCTGGTGAATGCCAGGACGCTCGCGGCCGTCAAGCCCGGGATGCGATTGCTCAACGTCGCGCGCGGGGGCATCGTCGACGAAGCCGCGCTGCTGGAGGCGCTCAAGTCCCGACGCGTCGCCGGCGCGGCGCTCGACGTCTTCGAAACCGAGCCGCCTGGCGACAATCCCCTGTTCGCCCTGCCCCAGGTGATCACCACGCCGCATCTGGGCGCGTCCACCGAGGAGGCGCAGATCAGCGTTGCGATCGAGATCGCCGACCAGATCATCGCCGTGCTCGAAGGGGGCCAGCCCCGTTTCGCACTCAACGCCCCGGTCGTGCTCCCCGAGGAGATGGCGTCACTCCGACCGTTTCTGCCGGTTGCGGAGGGGATCGGTCGCTTCTACGCGCAGGTTGCGCGCCAGCCGGCTCGCCGCCTGCACATCGATTACGTTGGAGCGATCGCAGCCCATGACTGCTCGGTCCTGACCGCGGCGGTGTTGACCGCCTTCCTCAGCCGCTTCAGCGCCGAGCGGGTCAATCCCGTGAACGCTCGGGCGGTGGCCAGCGCTCACGGGATCGAGGTCGTCGAGCAGCGCAGCCCCCGCCCGAGTGAGTTCGCCAATCTGATCTCTCTGCACGCGATCGGCGAGCAGAGCGAGACCCGCATCGGGGGGACCCTGCTGCTGAACGAGCCGCACATCGTGACCTTCAACGACTTCCGCATCGACCTGGTGCCGACCGGTTCGTTTCTCATGAGCTGGCATACGGACAAGCCAGGCATCATCGGGGCCATTGGCACACTCCTGGGCGAAAACAACATCAACATCGCCAGCATGCAGGTGGGGCGCGACCGGCCGCGAGGCGACGCCGTCATGATCCTCAGCGTCGATGAGCCGGTCCCGGAATCGATCCAGGCACGCATCCGGGACGTGCCCGGCATGACCGACGTGCAGTCGGTCACGCTCTAAACCTCCGGTGGCCGAGGTCCGCCCGTTTCAGGGCGTGATGTACGACCCGTCCCGCGTCGACCTGGCCCAGGTCGTCGCACCGCCCTACGACATCATCACCCCCGACGACCAGAAGCGCTACTACCGGCAGGATCCGCGCAACGTAGTGCGCCTGATCGCGGGCGAGGTCCGTCCGTCCGACGCCGCGGAGGACAACAAGTACTCGCGAGCGGCAGGCTTCTTTCGCGACTGGCTCCGAGACGGCATCCTCCGCCGAGAACCGGAGGCGTGCGGCTACATCTATGAAGAGCAGTTCCTCGATCCGGTCCACGGGAGGCCTCATCGGCGGGTCGGAATCCTCGCCGTCGTCGAGCTCGAGCCATTCGGGACGGGCATCCTGGCACACGAGCGCACGCATGCGCGCGCCAAAGCCGACCGCCTGTCCTTGACCAGGGCAGTCGGGGCTAACCTCAGCCCGGTCTTCGCGCTCTTCCAGGATCCTGCGCACGCGGTTGGGCGCCTGGTCGAGCCCATAATGCGGGAGCCGCCTCGCTTGAGGATCGCCCTCGAGGGCAACGAGGAACACCGAATCTGGGTCCTGCCGATGACGCGGTTCCGGGAGATCGCCGTCGCGCTGCAGGCCTCACGGCTCTTCATGGCGGACGGCCACCACCGGTATGAGACGGCCCTGAACTACCGCAACCGGCAGCGCAGCGAGCACCCGGACGCCCCGACTGACGCCGCCTTCAACTTTGTCCTGATGTTGCTGGTCGATGCCGAGGAACCCGGTCTGATGATTCTTCCCACGCATCGACTGCTCCGCGACCTGGAAGCCTTTGACGGTGATCGCCTCCTGCGCGAGCTTGGCGAGTCACGGCCGGTCAGCCGCTACCACGACCGCGCCGGCCTGCTCCTGGCGATGCAGGATGGCGGACACCATCGAGTTGGGATTGCCCTTCCGGACGGGACGCATGCCACCGTCGATCTGGCGGACCCGGCCGACGGGGACGATCCCGTGGCACGACTCGACGTCTCGCTGCTCCACCGCGAGATCCTGGAGAAACATCTCGGCCTCGGGGAACAGGTTCTCGACGAGGAGCGCTACCTGACCTACTCCCGGGACCCGGACTTCGTGCTGGACCAGGTGGCGGCCGGGCACGCCCAGGCGGCCTTCCTCTTGCGTCCGCCGGCGGTTGCGGACGTCATCGCCGTCGCCGGGGCAGGCCGGGTGATGCCCCAGAAGTCGACCTACTTTTACCCGAAACCCCTGTCCGGGATCGTGTTCAATCCGCTCGATCCATCGATCCGGATCCCACCGGCCTGACCGGCTCGGGAGAGCTGGCAGGATGCATTTGATCCGTTGGCTTGTTTCATTTTCGTGAGCCGAATTGGCTTGCTCCCCGAATACAGGTTGGTTAGTATGCTGGGACTAAATGAACGGCAAGCGTGTCGTGATCTACATGCCCGAGCACCTCGTGGACGCCCTGAACCGGGTCACCGCCGCGTCCCCCAAGAGTCGCAGCGAGATCATCAGCGAGGCGGTCCAGCGCTTCCTCGGCCAGACGCGCCAGGACCCACTGCCCGAGTCGACGGTGGCTCCCGACGAGGCGTTCTTCGACCGGGTCGCCGAGATGATGCAGAGCGGCTTGTTACAACCCGGCGACTTCAGCGAAGCCGCTTCTGAGGAGCCCCGCCCCAAGAGCAAGCTCTGGATCAACTAGCGGCCGACCCCTCCGGGTTCCGCCGTTCGGAAATCCGGGTATAACTTAACTGTCATGCCGACCTACGGATATCGCTGCAGCCGCGGTCATCACTGGGAGATCGTCCAGCGGATGACCGAGGCTCCCCTGACCGAGTGCCCAGAATGTGGCGCGCCGGCGACCCGCGTGTTCTATCCCGTTGGGGTCGTCTTCAAGGGCCAGGGCTTTTACAAGACCGACTCGCGTGGCTCGGGCGGGATCGCGGCCGGGACGGCTAACGATGGGGCCGGCGCGAAGGACGGAAAGTCGGAGAAGGACGGAAAGTCGAGCAAGGAAGCGGCAAAGACCGAGACCAAGGCCGCGACGTCCGACACCGCAGGCAAGGATGGCGGCAGCAAGGGTGGCGGCGTGAAAGCCGACGCCCCGTCGACGCCGCCACCGGCAAAATCAGAAGAGAAGACCGCTTAAGAAGCAAGGAGGGAACGCGTGATCGGAAAGGACGTCGTCCAGGTGACCGACCAGAACTTCGAGACCACGGTTGGCGCGTCGCAGCAACCGGTGCTCGTCGATTTCTGGGCAACCTGGTGCGCGCCCTGCAAGATGCTGAAGCCCGTGGTCGAGGAACTCGCGACCGAGTACAAGGGACGTGTCACCCTGGCGGAGCTCGATGTGGACGCCAACCCCAACACGGCGTCGAAGTTCGGAGTGCTCAGCATCCCGACCCTGATCCTGTTTCGAGGCGGCAAGGCCGTACAGCGAATCGTCGGCTACCAGCAAAAGGCCACGCTGCGCCAGAAGATCGACGCCGTTCTGTAAGCTCAGCCGGCACGGGGGTGCATGGGCTCAGGTGGGCTCCGCGGTCTTCAAAACCGACGTTCGGCATCCTTGGCGATGTCGAAGGACGGATCGTTCCCGTCGCGCCCCCGCCAATTGGCCCGGGTTGAATCTATGCACGGCCGTTGAAGAACGTGCTGATGTTCCCCATCTTGTCGATCTTCCTCACCCGGCCGTTATCGTGGTCACCTATGTAGAGGTTGCCGCTGCGGTCAAATAACAACGCGTAGGGATGATTGAGCGTCGCCATCGTTGCCGGGCCGCCATCGCCCGTGTCGCCGAACTGACCCGTGCCCGCCACTGTCGTGATCATGCCCCGGGGATCGATTCTCCTGACCACGCTTTCGTCTGGCTGGGCAACGTAGAGGTTTCCCAAGCTGTCGACGGCTAGGCCGTCGGGGTCCGACAGCAGCGCCCTTGTAGCCGGACCACCATCACCAGCATATCCATGGCTGCCTGTGCCAGCTACGGTCGTGATTACGCCGTTGCGGTCGACGCGGCGCACGCGATTGTTGGCGGAATCGGCAATGTAGATGTTTTCGGCGCGGTCGAAGGCAATGCCATATGGCTGATCGAGCTGTGCCAGTGTCGCGAGCCGGCCGTCGCCGGCGAACCCCCGTTCACCGGTGCCGGCCAGAGTCGTCACGATGCCAGCGGGGGAGATCTTCCGCACGGCGCCGTTATCGCGGTCAGATACATACAGGTCGCCCTGCGCGTCGAGAACAAGGTTGACCGGTGCTCGGAACAGCGCATGACTGGCTGGGCCGCCGTCTCCTGCGAAAGCGCCCTCGTTGGACAGCAGCGGTGGTATCGGCCCAGAGCCTGCGAACTCACGGACCGTACCGGTGTGGTCGATCTTCCGGATTCGGTTGTTGCCATGGTCGCTGACAAACAGGTCCCCCGATTCTGCAACTGCGAGCCCAGCGGGGCAGGCGAATTGAGCCTTCGTGGCCAGGCCGCCATCGCCCGAGAACCCCTGCGTGCCGGTTCCCGCAACGACGCTGAAGCGGTTGCTGGTGCTGATCCGAAAGACCACCGCGTCCTGGCAGTCCACTCCATACAGGTTGCCCTTGGAATCGAACGTCAACTGGTCCGGGCCGCCCAGAGCGAAAGCGGCTTGGGCGCGCGGATTAGCCGATGCACCGGCCGGAACGCCGGCTGATCCGCTGCTGCCGCAGGCCGCTAGGACAAACGCAATAGTCGGCACCAGTGCCGACCACGCTCGACAAACCCGGCGCATCTCTTCTTGTACTCCCAGAGCTCCGAGGTTGACATCGGACGGGGTCCGAGTTGCTGCCTTAACGATTTGAAGGCGCAGAATGTTTCAACCAACCGCCAGCTGCTTTGAAACATTTCGTCCTGGTCGTTCGTTGGATCGGCAGCAAGTCCAAGAGAGCGTGGGGAATTTGGCCGTGAGTTCGGACGACCGCAGCTGGTTCGACCCGCTGGTGCGGAGCCTTGGCAACCGCGCTCTGAGATTCGCCTTGATGAATGTGGGTGATTTCGAGACCGCGCAGGACATCGTGCAAGAAGCCTTCGCTCGTTGCTGGGCCTCTCCAAATACTCCTTCGACTGAAGCCGACTTCCATCGCTGGCTCTTTCGGGTAATTGCAAACCTGGCTCGCGACCACCACCGACAGGGCGCCCGCTTTCGGAACTTATCTATACCGCCGACAGTGCCGGTTGATCCTCTCGAACGCATGGACAGGCGGTCAGAGGAGGAAGAGATCTTGGCCGCTCTCCAGACGCTGAGCCTTCGCGAACGACAGGCGATTTACCTCCGATATTTCGAGGACCAGTCATTCGCTGACACGGCCCGGATCATGGGCAGTCCTCAGGTCAGCGTCCGCGTCATCGTGCATCGCGCGCTCGCCAAGCTACGGCAGCGTTTGGAGGCTGGCGCCGTGAATGAGGTCGTTGCCTTGTGAACACCGTCGAGCTCGAGAGACGCCTCCGGTCAACGGCCTTAACCTACGAGCGGTCGGCTCCCGCCGCGCCGCATCTGGAGCGAAGCATTTTCGATCGGATTGCGGTGACCCCCCGGGGGCGCGCGAGGCTGCCTGGAAATGATGGACGTCGATCCTGGGCACTCCAGCTGGTGGCAGCTGCGATGGTTGTCGCATTCGCTGTCGCCTTAGCCGTCCTCGTCCGGGAAGCCCGATTGTTCGGCGAATCACAGCCCGTCACGACACCGAGACCATATACGATCCATCCGCCACCGTCCGGAGTCGGCACATGCGGCTCTGTACCGCGGCAGTGGGCAACCTCGCCGCCGAGTCCAGCAAAGATGCTGAGTGCCACGACCGGTTGGGCGTATGGGCCAATGCGTACCACAGACGGCGGCGCTCACTGGCTGGACGTCTCTCCGCCCTCTATCGCCAGCCGAACGAGCAAGAACGATGAGTTCTTTCTGGATGCAACGCACGCCTGGGTCGCTGAGACGGCCAGCTCGTCCCAGGGCATGTGTGGATCACGTCGTCACGTTCCGGACGGCCGACGGTGGTCGGACCTGGCAGCAGGCCGCTCCGATTGCGGTCAGGTACGGGGTTCCCACGGACGTGATATGGACAGGAGAAGGCAACCACGCCGGCTGGTTTTCCTTTGTCGACGCCAACCACGGCTGGCTTTTGCTTGGATCGGGCCCGGCGGTCTCGGAGCGAGGCCAGGATCCGTCGTGGGTCGGAGCCGGATGGCGTGTGGGAGACCTCTATCGAACAACGGACGGGGGGCTGCACTGGACGCTGGCCGCACGCAACCCTGCCGTGCGCCTCGGCCGATCAGTGGTCGTCGGACACGCGTAACTCAGGACTTGGAGCCATATCGAGTCACCGGCGCCCGCCGACTGCCGGGCAGCCCTCGTGATGTCACGGCTCGACGGATTTGCTCGATCGTCTTAGCCGTAGTCTGTAATTTGCCGGCGCCGATCTGCGCGCCAAGTGCCTCCGCCCAGGCCTTTTGCTCGACCGAGATAGCTCGCAGCGTCTCGCGGCCTCGGGCGGTGGGCTGCAGCAGTTTGGCCCGACGATGATCGGGGTTAGGCTCGTAGCGGGCCAGTCCCTCGCGCACGAGTAGGTCGGCGACACGCTGTATCGCCTGGCGGGCGATGTGGCGCTGTCGGCCGATTTCGGCGACGGTCGAGGGCTTGTCTTCGATGAAGTCGAGGATCACCCAGCGCGCCAACGTCTGGTTGCTTACCCTGGCGAGGGCTTCACCCGCTGCCGTAAAAAGCCCACCCAGCCAGGCAACCTCTAGGACTAATTGCGTAAAGGCGTCTCCCTCTGGGGTCCGGCGAGGCCGCACGTCAGACATTGACAACATGTTGTCGATGTAGGTAATATTCAACCATGACAGCATGATGTCATACCGCGAATTTCAACGCAAATCGATAACGGAGGAGCCGCAATGCAAAAGATGACCGAGCCCCAGGCGAAGGCAACCAAAGAGGCGGCGATCAAGCCGTTCCGAATCAGTGTCCCGAAGGCAGACCTGGATGCATTGCACCAGCGACTCGCGCAAACCCGGTGGCCAGACGAACTTGCCAGTGTCGGCTGGGCCTACGGCGTCCCGCTGGACGAGATGAAAAACCTCGCGAACTACTGGCGCAGTTCGTACGACTGGAGGGCCCAGGAAGCGCGCCTCAACGCATACCCGCAGTTCACGACCAGCATCGACGGCCAGAACATCCATTTCCTTCACGTCCGATCTGCGGAGCCGAATGCGTTGCCACTGCTGTTGACGCATGGCTGGCCCGGCTCGGTCGCCGAGTTCCTGGAGTTGATTGGTCCGCTCATCGACCCGCGCGCCCACGGTGGCGATTCCGTCGATGCCTTCCATCTTGTCATCCCATCATTGCCCGGGTTCGGGTTTTCCGGACCCACGAGGGAGAGGGGTTGGGATTTCGCCCGCGTCGCACGCGCCTGGGCTGCACTCATGAATCGGCTGGGCTATGGGCGCTACGGTGCGCAGGGCGGGGACGTCGGCGCGATTGTCTCGCCCGAACTGGGTCACGTTGACCCCGAGCACGTCGTCGGCATCCACGTGAACGCGGCCACCGTCGGCTTCATTCCCTGGGGCGATGTCGATCCGGCCGAGCTGCCGACCTTCACCCAGATTGAGAGGGCTCGCCTGGCACGGGTGAAAGCCTTTATGTCCGACGGCAATGGTTACTTTCAAATGCAGGCGACCCGGCCGCAGACTATCGCGTACAGCCTGAATGACTCGCCCGCTGGCCAGCTGGCCTGGATCGTCGACAAGTTCCATGACTGGACACACGGGCCGATGGAGGAGGCGGTCGGGCGCGACCGCATCCTGACCAACGTGATGCTGTACTGGATCACCGGAACGGCCGGCTCGGCCGCGCGGATGTACTACGAGAACATGCACTCCGCACCGAACTGGGGACGGCCACCGTCGCGAACACCCCTTGCTGTCGCGGCCTTCGCCGAGGACATCTCAATCCGGCGGTACGGCGAGCAGGCGAATAACATCGTCCGCTGGTCGGACTTCGACCGCGGAGGCCACTTCGCGGCGATGGAGGCGCCCGACTTGTTGGTCGAGGATGTGCGAGCGTTCTTCCGGAGCCTTCGGTGATGGAGACCGGGCTCACGCCCGGTTTCCCGATCTTCGCCACGAGCTTGTCAGGAGGCATCTGGCTCCTCATCGACCAGCCAGCGATCGCGGCAGCCAACGACGTCGCGCCCCCGCCAGTTGGAACAAAACGGCATGAGCTTCGCGGGCCAAGCCCGGACAGCCTGCAGTTCGAGCGAATGGAGATGGGGTATAGCGGATTTCTACAATTCTGCTGCCCAGGCGATCTGGAGAAGTTCTACTTCTGGGCTCGCTGGCCGGGTTGGCGCCAGGAGATAACTGGCCTTCAGACAGATCAAGGGTTGTCCTTCTATCCCTTCCCTTGGAGCAAGCAAGGGAAGGATCTAGCAAAGACCTCTAGGAGACCTGTTCCCATGAGTGAACTGTGGTACGTCGCTATGGGACGCGTTCGCAGCCCGACACGCTGCCCCCTGATGCGGAAGTCAGAATCAGCTGGCACGACCCTGGCGCCGTTGGCCCGAGAAACGACTGACGGGACAACTGACGGACAATTAGGAGATGGCCGATAAGCTTCACTATCTGGAGATCGTCAGCAACGATCTAGACACCCTGATTGGGCTCTACCAGAGCCTGCACGGTCTCTCGTTTGGTTCCCCAGACCCCGACCTCGGGCAGGCACGTGTCGCGACTCGAGCTGACGGAACTCTCGTGGGAATCCGGAAGCCCCTGGCCGCTCATGAGCAGCCGATCATTCGGACCTACCTCCAGGTCGACGACATCCAACAAGCCGTGACGACGGCAGAGGAAGGTGGCGCGACGATCGCCTATCCTCCAAACCGACAGGGACAACGCGGTACGTTTGCAATCGTCATCCAAGGGGGCGTCGAACACGGACTATGGCAACGGTAGAGGGTCGCTCTAGGTCATAGAGCAACGGGGCCTATGCCTAGGACGCGGCTGGGCTTTCATCAGGATGAGCCGGCCCCACAGCGGGGTCGACAGCGCGCTCGCAGTCCTCGACCCGGTCGTCTCAATCCTGGGCTACTCCCCGGGCGCTTGATCGGCTCGGCGCTCGAAGTCGTTGGCTGCCACCTCGAGGCGCGTAGCTTGCGCTGCATCGCCGCGCTCGCGTGCTCGCAGAGCTCCTATACGAAAGCGCGCTGCCTCGGCTCGAAGCTCATCTCGATTTAGCGGCCTGAGGGTTTCATCAGGATTCATCTTTCCGGGTGTGTAGCCAGTCCAGTAGCCGAAGCCCTGACGCTCCCCACGGTGCTTGTCCTCGCCCACGCCCAGGATGCTAGCAGTGCGCCCTTGCATGCGCAGCCAGGCCTCGCCTCACGGCCTCCGGAGGTGTCGGACACCGGGCACCGCTAGATTGAAATCGCCACGTAGTGTGTTCGGATTCGAGCCGCCGATCCTACGTTCGTAGCGCGGCTCGGCGCTATGGTCGCGGGCGTTTTGGTTTGGTGCCCAGCGCCTTGCCCCTCCGCAGGGAGCGACGATTAATCAGGTCCCCTCCTGGGTCATGGCACTGCTCGATCGTGTTGCCTGACGGGCACGGCCGCCAGCTCTGCGAGCCGCTCGTACTCTCCGGATAACTGGCGGTTCAGCTCCGCCACTCTGGCCTGGATGAATTGCCAGATGCTCACTTGGTCGAACTGGCGCCGGGCGTTGACCGCCGAACGAGGCCGATGGGTCTTGGGGTCGAACAGCCGGTCGAGTTTGCGTCCGGAAACCGTCGTTGCCATTTGCAGTTCCTCCTGAGCTACTTGATGTTGGAGGCAGCATGGCACAGCGTGCCAAAAATGTCAAGATGCGCCATCAAGGGCTCCCTGCGACACTTCTGGTACACTATGCCTGTGGCGGTCCCGATCGCGGAGCGGAAGCGCCGCGCGGTCCGCGCCGAGCTCTCCGAAGCGGCGTTGCCGCTACTGGTCGAACGCAGGTTCGAGTCGGTGACAATCAATGACCTGGCTGCGGCGGCCGGCGTCTCCCGGCGAACCTTCTTTCGGTACTTCAGCTCCAAGGAAGACATGGTGTTTGCCTTTCTCGACCAGTGGGCGGTCCGCCTTGCCGCCGACATCGTTGCCCGTCCCGCTGACGAGGACCCAGTCGCCGCCGTGCACCACGCCTTCCGCCAGCTGACCATCGCCTACGAAGACCGGGCCCTGGTCCTGGTCCGGCTGGTCAGAGAGACCCCCGCGCTCCGTCAGCAAGAACGGATCAACCGCGAACACCTCCGCTCGGCGGTTGTCACTGCCGTGGCACGGCGCCTCGGCGTCGACGAGGAGCGGAGCCTGCGCCCGCAGATCCTGGCAACGATCGCCTTCGCGCCGCTCGACGCGGCCATGCTCGCCTGGTTCACAAGCCGGTCGAACCAGGAAATCGGCACGCTGCTGGATGAGGCGCTGGAAACCTTCAACCGAGAACGCGACGCCATGTGCGCGCGAATGTTACCCCGTTCCAACGTCGCGACTTGACGGTATAGCGGACGGCTTAAACGTCGGCCGCCGCCGAACGACTGTGGACGACTTAGCCCGTCGCGCCCCCGCCAATCCTGAATTGGACGAGTGGCCCCCGGGCCGGCCGCGAGCGCTCAGAGACGGGGGCAGTGGGCCGTAAAGGGGAACGACTGAGAAGCAACCACCATCCCGCTCGGGTCATAGAACGTCGCTGTGCCGACAATGTTCAGCTCGTTCAGGGAAGGCGTCAGCGTCATCGGCCCTGCGTAGTGGTAGGTGCCGAGAAAGTTCCCTTTCGCGTCCCATATCTGCTGGTAGGCCTTTTGCGCGTACGTTCGCCGTCCGGTCTTCATCCAGGTGCCCACTGTCGGACTTTCCTGCGACGGGGGCGCCGCATTATCGATTTCCGACTGCGTGCCACCGACGTGAATATTCTTGATGTCGGTAACTTCGGGCGCAAAGCCGGGAACGGCCGGGATGTCGCAGTTCCAGGCACCAACGATTGGATCCGTCTTCACCGTCGTGGGTCCGTCATTGCCGGCAGCCACGATGGACGTCGCGGGCAGTAGTGCGACTGTGGCGAAGATTGCCGCCCCGAAAATGAATCTCGCGGACGCGTTGAGGTGCGCCATTGTCCTGCCTCCTTAGTCGGCCAAGCTGGCTGCCCTATCAAGCGATAGGCTGGTAAAAACTCTAAGGGCGGGGCGCGCCGTTGTCAAGCGCTATCGTCAGCGGGCGCAATTTCCGTCAGCGAGCCAGGCGCATCGGCGCTGCGCCGTATCTCGTCCACGGTAGAAGGGTCCACCAACAAGCCTCGCAAAAGGATTGTGGCGATCTGATCGGCGAGCTGGGATACGGGTCGGCGTCTACCACTGTAAAGCGTCTCAGTTCTGACCATGATCCCGACCACTATCTCGCGAACGAGAGCGGATGGGAAATCAACGAACTCCCTGCGAACAATGCCAGCGCTGACGATGCTCTCCACGTTTGCATGCAGCCGTGCGCGTTTCTTCGACCAGCGCGCAAATGAAGGGTTCCCGATGACATCTTCCGCATAAATCGAGCTCAGGTTGTAGGGCGCCGTGGCGAGATGTGTGACGTCGTGAACCAGGTACTGGTAGAGGCGGACGGCCGGCGAGCTGTCGGCCGCGGCCAGCGCCAACGTGTAGGGAAGGACCTGGTCGAGATCCCAGCTCAGTAAGGCATCCATAATTGCGGCCTTCGATTTGAAGTGATGGAAGAGAGATGGTTGTCGGATACCAACGGCCTCCGCGATCTGGCGCGTGGTTGTCGCGTGATACCCGCGGCGCGCGAATAGGTTGGACGCCTCGACGAGGATTCGTTGGCGAGTGACAGGTTCGGTTCCCCCGGAACTCGCACGAGCTGTCACGGCACGAGCATAGGGCAGGTAGGAGACCCCCCGCGGCGGTGTTCCGGGGATGCTGTCTCCGGAAGCCAGATCGGCGCCATTGCTGCTGGAGGGGAGAAGCTGATCCTGGTGGTTGGCAGCCAGAAGATCGTGCCCAACCTGGACGCTGCATTCCAGCGGATCCGAGAGCATGTCCTTCCGTATGAGGACGCTCGGCTACCCGAAATGTTGGGCATCCATACGGCGTGGACGCGGACACTGATCCTGGAGCGGGAGTTGACTCCCGGCCGGACGACCGTGGTCCTGGTCAGGAACCCGGTCGGATTTTGAACGCCTCACGCAGCCAGGCGAAACTGGGTGAGAGCGGTGCGCAGGACGTTGGCCAGCTCGCTCGCCGGATAGCGGCAATCAGCCCAGCGGTCCTTCGACGGATCAAGGTGAGCGTCGAGCGTGTGGTAATTGATGTCTTTCTGGTGTGCCGTCCGGCGTTCAAGTTCCTTTGATGAAACCAGCCAGGCCTCGGGGTGGACCGCGCCGAGACGCCGATTCCACAACCGCATCACTATCCAGAAATCGTCAGCTGCCCTGAAGGTCGAGCGCCGCACGCGGACACGCACCTGGTCGTCACCCCGGAGAACTGCCGTCCCCTTGATCTGAAGGTAGGCGGCACGCGGCGATCCGAGGAGTTGGACGAGGAGGTCGCGGCCATGGATGTCGTAGGCCGGTCGGAAGAGCAGCAGATCTTTCCGATTACCGACCATGAGGTCGGTGATGGTGGCGAACTCGTAGACGCCGCCTTGATCGATTTCCAGCGTGGGAAATTGCAGGGGCGCGGCCTGTAGAAGCCGCTCACCGGGAATGAGCTGGCGCCAGAGGTCATCGCGAGTGAAGCGATACGAAGCGAACTTGTCTTTGCGTGTTGGATAGGCAGCGAGCTGGTACACCTCCGCTCGCAGGGCGCGGTCATACTCTTTGCTCGCCAGCTTTCGCACGGCAGTAGCGTCAAGGCACCAGTAGATGTCGCCCATTGGCCATCCCTTCGAATTCGCAATCCCCAGCACCATGGAAACTCCGTCCAACTTCTGAGCTGAGCCGACCCGAACGGTCCAGTGGTACCGCCCTACCTTGTCGAGGGACCCGCTGGTCTTGATCTGGACCATGGCTGGCTGGCCAATCCCGTCGAGACTGTACGCCCGGTCGATGCCGTGTGCGTCAACCAGCGGGATCCACGGGACGACTCGAAATCCACTGCCGCGGACGACGTCCATGTCGACGAGATGCTCACCGAGCCAGCCGAGTTCCGGGCGATGGATACGAGGCACGCCAGAACAACGACATCACCGCGACATCCCGTCAGCCCAGGCGGCGAGGTCTCTAGCGCTCATCGTGTTGATCACGCTGCTGGCGGCAACGCCGCAGGCTGCGGCGCGCTCGCAGCCGCGGATCTGCCAGCCGAGCTGCCCGGGGGCGTGAGCGTCGGTGTCGATCGCGAAGCGGCAACCTGCCTCCACTGCCAGTCGGAGCAGCCGTTTGGGTGGGTCGAGCCGTTCAGGCCGCGAGTTGATCTCAACGGCGACGTCGAGTCGCTTGCAAGCTGCGAATACGGCTTCCGCATCGAACTCCGACTCTGGCCGCCCTCTGCCTACCACGATGCGGCCCGTGCAGTGGCCGAGCACGTTGGTGCGCGGGTTCGCGATCGCCTTCAACATTCGTTCGGTCATCTGCTCGCGGGGCATGCGCAGTTTCGAGTGCACGCTTGCGACAACGATGTCGAGCCTCTCGAGGAGAGCATCCTCCTGATCGAGGGAGCCGTCCTCGTTGATGTCTACCTCTATTCCGGTCAGGATGCGGAAGGGCGCCAGGCCGACGTTGAGCGAGGCCACTTCATCAAGCTGTTGCCGCAACCGCTCCGCGGAAAGGCCATTGGCGACAGTGAGGCGCGGGGAATGATCGGTCAGGGCCACATACTCGTGGCCGAGCGAGCGCGCCGTCTCAGCCATCTCCAGGATGCTGCTGCCACCGTCGGACCAGTCGGAGTGGGTGTGGCAGTCGCCCAGAAGGGCCCCGCGCAATGCGGCGGCGTCGTCCGCCACGGCGCGACCCTGGGTGGATTCCAGCCGCCGCAGATAGACCGGCACTTCCCCGCGCTGGGCTTCGGTGATAGCCAGCGCGGTCACACCGCCGATGCCGGGCAGCTGCTGGAGCGAACTCTCACCGATCCTTCGTTCCAGCTCATCCGCGCTGAGCGCTGAAACCAGGTCGGCCGCGCGGCGAAAGGCGCGCACTCGGTAGGTCGGCTCCTGTGCCAACTCCAGGAGGAAGGCAATTCGCCGCAGGGCGGTGACTGCCGGGGCATCGTGGGGCACGGCTAAGCGCGTCGATCCCTTCGTTCCAGGGTCATCGCGTAGACAGCCGCTTCGGCGCGGCCCCGGAGGCCGAGCTTGCCCAGCACATTGCTGACGTGGTGTTCGACGGTTTTCGGGGTGACGCCGAGCCTCCGGCCTATCTCCGGGTTGGTCAGGTGCTCGGCCAGCAGGTCGAAGACCTCACGCTCACGGGGGGTCAGCAGGTCCAGGGCGCTGGGAGGAGGAGGCGGCTGGTCGGGCGCCGGCTCGCCGAGGCGGCGCAACAGGCTGGCAGCTCGTTCGGCATCGGGTGATCCGACGCCGACGTAGATCGACAGCGCTGCCCTGGCCTCCCCGACCGCGGCTGCGGGCGCCCTCTCCGCCCGGACCTCGCCAAGATGGAGGTGAAGGGCGGCGCGCAACAGTGGCCAGTCGCGGTGGCCCAGCAAGTCGATGCCGGACTCATAGGCGGCATCTGCAGCAGCGATATCGCCCCGAAAGTGCGCAACGTGACCGGCTGCGAGTGCGGCCTGGGCCGCGACCATGGGCGCGGGCGTCTCCCTGGCGAGTGCCGCCAGATGCATCGAAGCGGCCTCTGCAGCGACGTCGTCGCCGGCGCGCAGCTCGGCTTCCACAAGAATCATCAACAATGGTGCGGCGCGTAGCCGATCCTCGCCCAGGAGACGGAGAGCCTGGCGGCTCACCACTGCGGCCTGGGCATGCCGACCACGGGCGAGGTGGAGGCGAGCCAGCGGGGCCAGTGCCTCGACCCGGTCGTGCTCGCCCTCGAGAAGGCGGTCCGCGGCGTCAAGGCGGCCCTGTCGAATCCAGAGATCGGCGAGGGCCGCGCGGCTGCTGGCGCGCTGGTTGTAGCCGGACGTGCGCGCGGTCGCGAGGCCGAGGCGCAGGGCGGTCTCTGCGTCCACCCAGCGGCCGAGCTCGCAAAGCAGGGTGCCGTAGGCGATGCGGCAGTGCGTGAACATGAAAGTCGGTCGCTGGTCGACAGAGCCGACGAGGTGACGCGCCTCCGCGGCGCGGATCCAGCTTTCGGCTCGCGACAGGTCACCGGCGCGCTCGCAGGCGGTGACCAGATCGCAGACGACCTGCGACGCCACGATGGGATTGGCGCATTCGCCGCTCTGAAGCATCGTCATCGCTTCGTCGAGGCGCGCCATGCCCTCCGCCACTCGGCCGAGCGACACATAAGCCAGACCACCATCGGCGAGCGCCTTGCACTCCAGGTCGCAGTCGTTGAAGCGCCGAGCGAGGTCGATCGCCAACCGGGCGCCGCCATCGAGCGCCCCCGCGTCGGCGACGCTGCAGCCCACCAGCCCAAGCGCGACCCAACCCTGCTCGATACAGGGATCCTCCCCTTCAACCAGGCTGCGGGCGCGCAACAACCAGCCCTGCCCCGCCAATTGGTCGCCCACACCGTCGAATTGGACGCGGCCGAGGGAGACAGCAACGAGGGCGGCGGCACGGTTGAGCCCCGCGCTGCGGAATGCGAGAAAGGACCGCTCCAAGAGGCGCAGCGAAGTGTCGAACTCGCAGTAGAAGTACTCGATCAACCCGAGCACGTGATCGAGTTCTGGGTCGGGAGAGTTTGCGCTGCGCGCCTGGAGAAGCCCGCGAAGTCCGACAAAATCGCCGGCCCGTAGTGGCGTTTCCACGATTGCGGCCGGCACTTCGCTGAGGTACGGAAACACCGAATCCATCCTGACACATGCCCGCGCTGGAAACCTGGGGGTGCAACCCTGGGGGATATCCCCGATGCGGATGGGGGCGAATGCATGAAGACTGGAAGAAACCGCCAGTCCACCAACGAGCCGCGCCGAAGGCGCCCAGGAGGAAACCTTGAGCAACACAACCACGACCGCGCGGCGACCGGACGCCGAAACCCGTAACGCCGGCGCCGCCCCAGCCGCCGTAACGCCCGACGCGATCATGCAGACTGCCATGGGGTTCATGGCGGCCAAGCACCTTTTTGCCGCTAACGACCTGGGTGTCTTCGAAGCGCTAGGCCAGGGCCCTGCCAACCTCGACGAACTGGCCGCGCGCACCTCGGTGCCGCGCCGCACGCTTCGAATCAGCGTTGACGCGATGGTGGCGTTGGGATTCGTCGTCCGTGAAGGCGACACATATCAAAACGGACCGGTGGCCGCGACCTTCCTGGCCGGCCGCACCCTGGCGGACCTGCGTCCGTTCCTTCGCATGTGGGATCGCATCAGCTACGCTGCGTGGTCCCATCTCGAGGGCTGCCTTAGAACCGATACGGCCACTCCCACCGAACTCGATGCCGCAAACCGCGACGTCTTTCTTGCCGGCGTGGAGGCGGTGACGGCGGGCCCGGCGCATGCCCTGGCTGCTTCCTACGACTTCTCCGGTCACAAACGGTTGCTTGACCTCGGCGGTGGGACGGGCTCAATCAGCTGTGCCATTGCAAATCGCTACCCGGATATAACTGGCACGATCTTTGATCTTCCTCGGGTGGTTCCCATGACCAGGGAGCGGCTAGCAGCTCTTGGTCTTTCCAATCGGCTGGTCGCCGCGGAGGGAGACCTGCTGCAGGGCGCGTACCCGCGCGATCATGACGTGGTGCTCCTGGCCAACATCGTCCACTATTTCGATGGCGAGCGGAACCGTGCCGTGCTTCGACACGCTCGGGAGGCCATGGCGACCGGCAGCCGGCTGCTAGCGCTCGACTTCTGGACAGACGCCAGCCACACCCAGCCCGTGGCGGCAGCGATGATGGCCGGTGAATTCGCCGTGCAGCTGGGCGGAGACGTTTACAGCGTGGACGATTTCCGCGGATGGCTGGAAGCGACGGGATGGCGCTACATCGAGCACCGGCCATTAGCAGGACCGTTCAGCCTGATCGTGGCCGAAGCAGTCTGATCCATTCCCTCTTGACAAACCCCTTGAGGAGTTCCACTATTTTGGAACCACGTCATAACGGCCTCAGCAGGAGGGGAACATGGACGACGGTGGGCGCAGGGCCCACTCGCACGCGTGGCACCACGGGATGTCCCGACGCGAGTTTCTCGGGGCAAGCGCAACTGCGGCCGGGGTCGCGGTTTCATCCAGTCTCTGGATGCCCACGGCCGCCTTCTCGGGCGACTTCGAGGGATCGCGATGGTCGGACGTCGTCCCGATGGTGCCGAGGCCCGTTCCCATCCCCGGCGGTGACACCCTTGGCGGAGTCCTCTACCACCAGTTCGTCCCCGGGGACCCTGCCCTGGGCCTCGACGGGTTTGACGCCGAGCCCAATGGAATTACAAACTTCCGCGGTCTGGCGATGATGGGTTACACCACCGGTACCGCGGTGGGCAGCGATGGCAAGACCTACAACGCGCTCACGGATAACCGTGTCTACCAGGGCGAATACATCGCGGCCAACGGCCGCAGGGCATACGGCACCTTCGTCGAAATATGAATTGACCTGTATGACCCCAGTTCGGGGTTTCCAGGGACCGCGTTACATGACTTCAGTCCAGGCGTTGATCACTATGGGCTCTTCTGGCTGGTTAAGGTGCGGGATAAGGCCTTGAAGGTTCGTGACAAGTCCGCCACGATAAGCCTTTCAAACGTTCCTGAAACCGACACGTTTACCTTTTACAACCCGGATCCGCCGACCTTACCGGGGCTGCCTTCGGTGGCGTCGTTCAAGCAGACCTACACGAAGTCGGGAGTGCCGCGCACCATCCGCCCCGGTTCGACCGATCCCACGAGTCCGCTGGCCTGGGCGGGCGAGATGTGGAAGGCCACGGCATCAATCGAGTTCACGGTTGCTCACCGTGACCGTAGCTTCTCGGCCCGCGGCAGCGGGACCTCCGCACCCACCGACTTCGGGGAAATGGGCTTCGAACGCAACGGCTCCTTCCTCAACCAGGACAGAGACTAGTAAGCCGGCTGAAAAGGCCGATCCGTCGAGGGAATCTACTGGTCGCGGGCGTGGCCGAAGTACATCAGTTCCCAGATCGCGTCGGCCTTGTGGGTCTCGACCAAGTCACCACCGCGATACCGTGAGATGTCCAGGTCACCGACGAATCGCAGGTACGCGCCGTCGAAATGCGCCAGCCGGGCGGCGATGCGTTTGATGCCCTTGATGTGGTCGACCATCCGATCTGCCGTGAGGTCGTGGCGCCGGGTAAAGGACACCACGTATCGGTCGTCGCCGTCCTGATAGGTGTAGCGCGTCGTCCTCGCGACGGGCTTGCCGGTCTTCTGATCGGTGTAGATCCCTTCCCGGTCGAAGGTGACCTTGGCCGGGTCGTCGCCGACGAGGACCTTGTCGCGGGCGAGCATGAAGATCGGAAGTGGCTCGAACCCATATTGCTTAGCGGAGGTGATGTAGGACGCGATGACCGAATACGGTCCGGCCTGGCCGCGAGCCCAGTACCAATCGTGGACCACCTTCATCAGACCGACATTGCCCCAGTTGTGATCGTGGTAGCCGACCCCGGTCGTCTGGTGCTGCTCCCCGGCGACGGAGTACGTGACGGTCACGGCGCCCTCAGGCACTGAGGGAAGCCACGCGAATTCCAACGACCGATCCGCGCCGAACAACATGTACCCGGTCGCCGGGCGCCACGGGGGAACCTCGCCCGTCAAGGTGACGTCGACCGAGATCTCCTCCGCGGTCGCCTGGATCCGATAGCGGTGGAGGTCACCAGTAAATCGGTTCTGGCCGAGGCGTACATCGGCATGGCCCTTCGCCGCCGACCATTCGCCCGGCGGATAGTGTACGAGCTTTTCGAAGTGTCGCCCGTCGGGAAGGTCAAGGTTCAGCCGAAGCAGCGGCGACAACGGCTTCTGCGGCTCTGCGATGTCCTTGTTCATGAACGTCACGACCAGCTTCGCTCCGTCCGCGAGGTGCGCGTCGAAGTACCACCATTCGTAGGTACCGGCCGAGTCGTCGGTGCGTGCGCCATCCTCCCACGGCGCGATCGAGGTGGGCGATAGTCCGAGGCGCTGATAGTCCGCCGGTGAGCGTGCTTCCACCGCCAGCTTTTCTACCACCACTTTGTCTGCCATGGACTGCTGCTCCAACGTGTCGGTGCACGCCTCTTCGTCCTGGTGGGATCAGCCATCACTTTAAGCTACGATGGGCGATCGATGAGCTCCAGGGCGATCTCCGGCGGAGTGGCACATACAGTCCCGGTGGATTTGAGAGGCGTCCTGATTGCCAACCCAAAGGTTCTCGCTGCGTGGGAAGACCTCACCCCTCTTGCCCGCAATGAATGGATCTGCTGGGTGCTCTGGCCCAAGAAAGCAGTAACGAGGAGCCAGCACATCCAGCGAGTGCAATCCGAGCTGTTGGAGGGGAAGCGGCGGCCGTGTTGTTGGCTAGGTTGCATCCACCGCAAGGACAAAGAACTGAGCCCTTCGGTCCGCTGGGTGCTGAGCACCCGCAGCAAAGCGTCGAAATGAGCGACGCATCCGCGTCCCAGCAGATAGATGACATAGTCCGCAGGACGGCTGGCTGGAGGGGTGCGAGGCTGAGCCAACTGCGGGCTCTCATCAAGGGTGCCGACCCGGGCGTAATCGAAGAAGTGAAGTGGAAGAAGCCCTCCCGCCCCGAGGGGGTGCCCGTCTGGTCCCACGACGGCATCGTCTGCATCGGCGAGACCCTCAAGAACGCGGTGAGGCTGACGTTTCCAAAGGGTGCCCAGCTGAGGGATCCGAAGAGGCTGTTCAACACGCGTCTGGACAGCAAGACGGTACGTGCCATCGATTTCCATGAGGGCGATGCCATCAACGCGTCCGCGTTGAAGGCACTCATCCTCGAAGGTGCCCGCCTAAATCGACGCTAACACCGTAGTTTCCCGTGCCTCCGAATTCAGAACAGTTCCTCGGCTAGCGCGACGATGATGCCCGCAGGGCCTCGCATGTAGCAGAGTCTGTACTTGTCCTCGTACTGGGCCACCTCGCCGACCAGTTCGGCGCCGTTGGCGCCCAGGCGAGCGACAGTGTCGTCGACGCTTTCGACTGTAAACATGACGCTCCGGAGGCCCAACGTGTTCGGCGGTGCGATCGCCGGTTCGGTCTCGATCAGTTTTGGATTGCGAAATTTGGTCAGCTCAAGCCGCCCATGCCCGTCTGGGGTCCGCATCATGGCGATGTCGACCTGGACACTTTCGAGCCCGTTGACGCGGTCCACCCACGGGCCCGCGACCGGCGCCTCGCCTTCGAGCGTCATGCCGAGCGCGGTGAAGAAAGCGATAGCGCCTGCTAGGTCGTCGACGACGACGCTGACGTGGTCCAATCTCTTGATCGTCATGTCCCTAGCATGGCAGGAGGCCGTGCGCGGTAAACGGATGGTGCCAGACCTATTGGCGATGAGCCTGGCCGGCCCGGTATATCGCTGCCCACTGCCACACATCCAGGTCGACGGTGGAGCCGGTTGGTGAGAATCCCAGTTCTCGAGCCATCGTGGCGACCTGCTTGCGGCCGCAAATGGCCGACAGCGCGGCGCGGGTCGGCGATGGCGCCCTCGCATAGCAGGCGCGAAGTGCCCTCACATAAGGTGCGCGCTCTTCGATGGGAAGGAGCGGCGCGGTCCGGCGGCGCACCGACAGCACGGCCGCGTCCTCGATGGGCGGAGGCGAGAAGAGACGGGAGCTCAGTCTCCGGGTGACCTGGAACTCGAACCAGGGCTGCCACGACAAATTCAATAGGTTGCTACGGCCGACGAAGGATCGTTTGACGGCCACGTTCCAGGCGACCACCAAATCCGCCCGCTCAGGAGCCCTAGCGGGGTCATCCAGGAGGTAGTGCAGGATGTCGGTGGTTACGTGGAACGGGATGTTGCTGACAACCTTGTACGGCACAGAAAGCTTCGGGACCGTCAGGATGTCAGCCTCTTCCACGGTGACATTGTGGTGACCGGCGAATCGTGTCCGAAGCTGAGCGGCCCAGTGCGGGTCGGCTTCAATCGCCAAGACCTGGAGCGCCCGCCTGGCGAGTTCTTCGGTTAAAGCGCCGTTGCCAGCACCGATCTCCAGAACGAGGTCAGCGCTGCCGACTTCAGCGCTCTCAACGAGCTGGGCGCAAACCCTCCGGCTGGAGAGGAAGTTCTGCGATAGTGTCCGCCGACGCAAGGAGCGGTCGGACACGGAGGCCGAAGAAGACGAAGGAGCCCATTACGCCGGCCAGTATAGCGTCTAGGTCGCACTATCCGGTCGCCGGCTCGTACTCAAAGATCAGCTTGGCGATCACCCGCGGATTGAAGGGAAGGTGGTCGGCAGCCACGAATTCGCCCTGGAGGACATGCGGCCCCGGAGTGAAGGCTTGCAGCGAGACGGTGGCCGAAGGCTGGTAGTTCATCGAGAGCACGCGGCCGTCGATCGAGAGATGGATGTGGCCCGTATCCGGCGTCAGGTTCTTGGATGTGATGGTCACGATTCGGCCTCCCGTCAGCTGAAACTGGACGTTGAGGGTCGTCGTCGTCACGACACTATCCGGCTGCGGCTGGAGGATCGTCACGGTCGCCGTCGAACGTGGACGCGGCGTTCCGCTCGGCGATGGCGTCGGGGACGCGCTAGCGAATGGAAGGCTGCAGGCGGTCGTCAAGAGAGCCACGGCCGCAAGGGTGACGAGAAACCTGATTTTCACTTGAGTATCTCCGTGAAACTGGCCTGGTAGAGCTTGCCGTCGGTCGAGGTTGCCGTGGTATCGAACCGCCAGGTGCCCGCCGTCAGAAGTCCCTGGCCGATGAAGTGCCCGACCTTATCGTCTGAAAAGCGTGACGCCTGAAGATCGATGGTCGGACCGGCCGCTGGCGTCGCGCTGATGACCGTCCCGTCCGCCATGGGCAGCTCGATATTGCCCTGGAAGAACGTGGCGTGCACGGCATTGAAGCCGGCTTTTCCCGGATCCACGTATAGCTGCAGCGAGCGGTTGCCGCTGTAATTGACGGTGTAGATATCCGGCAGACCCGCCGTCCGCTGAACCGAGATGCGTTCCGGCGGAACGGCGGTGATCAGCGTCAGCGGCACTTCGACCGACTGCTGCCCGCGCTCGATGACGACGGTGACGCTCCACCGACCTGCCAGAGAGAGGTTCGTCCCGGTCGCGCCGTACGTGCCGATGCTGCCCCGCCTTAATTCGAGCGTCGATTCTCCAACCGTGGGCCGTCCCGGGAAGTCGAAGCGGAGCGCCACCCTGCCGGCGCTGACCGCTTGGCCGGTGTCGTAGTCGCCGATGGTCACGGTGAAGTGGCTCGAGCCAGGATAGCCGGGCGCCACCACCAGGTGCACCCTGACAGTGGTACCGAAATCCTGGCCGTCCGCGCTGATCTGCTGCGGTGGTATCGCAGCCGCGACCGGCGAATAGCTCGGCGGGGCCAGCGCCGTCAGCACCGCCGCGACCAGGATGACCACTGCGGCCACGCCGATCTCCACCCGGGCAACGCGTCGCAGCCCAGATAGGCTCCGTTCGACGCGCGGGACGTTGCGGAAGCGGTTGATCGCTCCCAGACCGGCGAGAACGACGAACAGCGCAACCTTGACGATGACGAGGCCTCCAAAGAGCGTCGAGAACAGGCGAGGTAGCGAGCCGACCTCGTCGATGGAACGCAGCAATCCGGTGACGCCGATCGCCGCGAGGGCAAAGCCCGCCACGAGAGAGAACCGCCGCACCGCGCCGGCGGCGACCTGCGGCGGCAGGCCGCGGACGCCCAGCAGCAACGCCGCGAGTCCACCGATCCATACCGCGAACGCGGTCAGGTGCGCAAATTGGGCTGGCAACATCAGCCAGGCGACGTGGCTCGCATCCGCGTGACTGGTCAGGACGTGGGTAAGGATCGACACCAACGCCAGGGTCCCTGCGGCGCCCAGAGCGATCCGGTCCCTGGGTGCGCGCAGTCGCGAGGCGATGGCGAGCGCCAGCCCCGCGAGCACGACCGGGGCCGCTTGCATGAGCAGGTTTCCGCTCAGCGACGTCGAGAAGAACTCGCCCCAATTAACGCCGGCCGCTTCCCGTTGGGATTCGGCCGCCGCGGCCAGGCCAATCAGCGCCGCACCCATGCCGGCGCCGGCCATCGCGAGCAGCCGCCTCGACGGTGCCGAAAAGGCGAATAGCGAGATCCAGGTGCCGCCCAGCAGCAAGGCGAGACCGACGTAATAGATCCACCGGCCCGCCACGCCGAGCGGGGCCGGCGGCGGCGTTGAGGGTGCCGCCGTGCCAGCTGGAGCTGGCGCGCCAGCAGGCGACGTGCCGACACCGAAGGCGAACGAGCCCGCAGCATAGTGACCGTCCACCGCTGAGACGGTTGTCCAGGTGACGGTGTACACGCCGTTGGGCAGCGACGGCAGCGCCACCGTCAGCGTCAGTGGGTCGCCCGCCATCGGACGCACGCCGTCGCGCTCGAGCCGCTGTCCCCCGGTGTTGAGGACATGGATGATCGACAGCCTGGGGTCAGGCCGTTCGGTAAACGTGATACTGACCTGCGCCGGCGCGTGGTCGAGGACCGCGCCGTCGGCCGGTGTCGAGGAGCGCAGCAGCGCATGGGCCTCGGCGGAAACCGCGAGGCCCAGCGCCGCAATCGCTGCGATCAGGAGCGCGAGGACGAGGCGACGCACGTCAGCGAACGGCAGACCCTCGGCCACGTGTCAGCGTGATGATGAGGCCGATCGGCCGAGTGCGCCGAGCACGATCCCCGCGATCGCCAGGTTACGAACGAGGTCGGTGTCGTTCTTGGCCGTGGTCTGGACCGAGGTTAGCCGCGGATCGAGACGGTTGAGGCGCTGGGAGATCTGGGCGCGGGTCGGATCCTGCGCCGGGAACTCCACGCTGGTCGGATCTTTGACCGCGTCGAAGGTGCTGGGGCTCGAGGTAAACGACTGGTCGACCGCCTGACCCTTGATCGAGCCGGTGAAGTGGAAGGTGTAGTTTCCGGGACGGGTCGGGACCAAGCTCGCGAGATACTCACCCGGCTTGCCGAGGCCGGTATCGGGATCGAACGTCGGAACGAGGCTCAACGCCGGCATCTTCTGGCTCTGATAGATGACCTCCACCTTCAGGCTGTCGCCGAGGTCGGCGACGGCATTGCCCCTGGCGTCTTTGAGCAGGAACTGGACGGCGTTCTGCTCGTCCGCATACGCGGGCTCGTGCAGCCAGCCGACGGTGAACTCGTACGCGCCTACGGTTCGCACCTCGTGGGCGAACGCTGGCACCATGGCGGCCACAGCCAGGGCGATGGCGATGCCCGCAGCCGGAAGCAGGCGAAACGGAGTGAAACGTGTGCGCATGAATGCTCTCCTTGACGCGTGGATTTCTGATGCCGTGCCCACTGGCACGGCCCAACATCACGTCAGATCGAGCGCGGGGGACCTCGGCGTCGGTACCACCGCTGGTCGCGGAGGGCCGCTCGACGCGCCGGAAGCGGCACGGATCGCAGCACCGTGCCGGCCGACCGCGGTGCGAGACGAAGCGCCAGTACGGCGCGGATTGCATCTGGGGCAAGCTGCAGATATCCACGTATCCAGCTGATCAGCCAGGCCGCGAGCGCCGCCAGCGGCACCTGGACGCAGATTGCCAGGATCGCAATGGTGAGTAGATCCGGACTCATCTGGACCGCCAACGCCTCCACGGACTCCTGCGCACCAAAGAGCGCGCACTGGGTGAGCGCCAGGATCAAGAACGTGCTCCGCAGCCCGTCCGCCGAGACGTGGCGGTTGCCCAGGATCACACGGATCGAGATCATTGCCATCAGTCCCAGCGCGATGGCGGCCGCGAGCGAGATGGTGCTGAGCGAAAAGACTCCCGGGAAATAGGCGTGGCTTCCCTGCGACTGGAGCTGCCAGGCCTGCAACGGCCCGTAGCGGAGGAAATACGCGGCGGTGTGGCCCAGCGGCTCGAGCAACGCGCCGAGCACACACGTGACCAGGAGCCGGCGATTGGGGAACCGCCTCACTGCCCCGGAGTATAGGCTCGGTTCGTAAGAGACTACTTTCGCGGGCGCCTCACGCAGCTAGCTGATGCCAGCCAAACCTCCGGGTGAATAACGCCGAGACGGCGATCCCACAAGCGCATAAGCTATCCAGAAATCGTCAGCTGCCCTGAAGGTCGTGCGCCGGACGCGGACTCACCCGCCCCCGGCGCCGATGAGTTTGGGCGCTCGTGCCCGTCTTAGTGGGTAAGAAGGCCGATTACCACCTGGAGGATGGAAGATGGACGTGAAATCAAAGGCTGCGATTTCGGAGATACGGACGGTGGCGATTGCCGTCACCGACCACGAGCGGTCGATCGACTTCTACGTCAACAAGCTTGGGTTTGAGAAGCGGCTCGATGCGCCATTTGGACCCGGACAGCGGTGGGTCGAGGTAGCGCCACAGGGTTCTGCAACCACGCTGGCTCTGGCCCCGGAGGGACCCACGTCTCACGCCGGCACGGACACCGGGATCCGCTTCCAGACGGACGATGCCGATGACCTACACGCGCGGCTTAAGGCCATCGGCGTCGACGCCGATGCTGAAGTGATGCGCCTGGGTCCGGGCGTGCCGCCCATGTTCTCCTTTCGCGATCCGGATGGCAATCGGCTTTACGTCGTGGAGCGAAGCAAAACTTCGCCCTGAAGGCGGATCGCCAGGCTGCCAGCCAGCGTGATGGAGCGCGGCCCGAGCAGGTGGCGCTAGCGCGGCCGCGCGGAAACCGCCTGGGCAGGCTCGAACGGTTTTCCCGAGCCGGTCGTGCAGTAGAGGCGCAGGCTCTCCAGGTAGTACGCCCAGTTGAAGTTGTAGATGCCGTATTGATCGTCGTCCAGTTCTTTCGAATACTCCTGGCGGAACCGCAGGCGTGAGCCTGCCTCCTGGGTAACGACCTCGAACCGGAAGGTGTTGCCGGTCCAGGGCTCGTGCCCGCCGACGCATTCCCAGGCCACCAGGCGAGGCGACTCGAGCTGCGTGATCTTCATCTGCGGGCCGAACCCCTCCATGAAGGTGAAGGCGACCACGCTCTGGATACGCTCCTCGGCCTTGACCTGCGTCGTCCACCACCTGGACAATCCCTCTTGAGTTGCGATCGCCTTGTAGACCCTCTCCGGGTTGGCCTGGATGTCGACGGTGTGAATGATGGTTTTCATCGTTCCCTCCTAAAGCCACGACTTAATTTAGAATGAGCTTAAATAAGGTGGCCTGAAAATGCAATCTCTATCTCGAATCAGCCCGCCGACGCTCGATACCGCCCTCGCCGTTCTGTCCAATCCGAGGCGGCGCGACATCCTCCAGTTGATCTGGACCGAGGAGCGTTCGGCGGGTGACATCGCGGCCGCATTCGAAGTCACCTGGCCGGCGACCTCCCAGAATCTGCGGCTGCTGAAGGCGTCCGGTCTCGTGACGGAGCGGCGGCTCGGGACCCGCCGCCTGTATTCGGCCAACCGCGAGGCGCTCGGCCCACTCGAGGGCGTCCTGACCCAGATGTGGCAGCGAGACCTGACGCGGCTCAAGCGGGCGGCGGAACGCGAGGTAAGGGGCAGGACACGGACCCGTGGGTGAGCCGCGATTCCAACTGGAAGTCGTCGAGAGGGTGCGAGCTTCGCGGGAGGTGGTGTTCTCGTATTTCACGGATGCGGCTCGGATGGGGCTCTGGATCGGTGGCCGGGCTACCCTCGATGCCAGGCCTGGTGGTCGCTATCGGATCGAGATGACCGACGGCCCGACGGCGGCCGGCGAATATCGGGAGATCGACCCGCCGCGGCGGCTCGTCCTTACCTGGGGGATGGAAGGGAGTTCATCAATGCCGGCTGGGTCGACCTCCGTGGAAATCACGCTGACGCAGACGGGCGACATCACTACGGTTCGTCTCCGCCATCTCGACCTGCCAGATGAGACGGCGCAGCGGCAACACCGGGAGGGTTGGGTGCAGCGCCTGGTGCAACTGGCCGACCAGACGTTCGGGTAGCATAGGGTCGGGAGGGGATTCCATGATCGGAAAACGGTTGCTCTTATCCGTATCGGTGGTCGCCGCACTGCTGCTCTCGGCCTGTGGCGGCAGCAACAACGCGAGCGGTAGCACCAAATACAGCGGAACGATTCATATCGCCTCATCGACCTGGACTGGCTATGCCCTCATCTATCTGGCGAATTCCAAGGGTATCTGGAAGCAGCACGGGCTTGACGTCAACTTCAAGGACGTCGAAGACCCGAATGACCGCTTTATCGCGCTGGCAGCGGGACGGCTGGAAGGCATGGCGTCCACGGTCGACGCGTTTGCCCGGCAACAGTCGAACGGCGTCGCGGCCGTCGAGGTGTTTCCCATCGACGCCTCGGTCGGCGGCGACGGGATCCTGGCCAAGAACACGATTCAAACCGTCGCCGATCTCAAGGGCAAGACGGTGGGCGTCAACCAGGGCTCCGTTTCGGAGTGGTTCCTGGCCCAGGTCCTGGAGAAGAACGGCCTGCACCTGTCCGACGTGAAGGAGCAAAACATGACATCCGGAGCCGCCGGAGCGGCGTTCGTCGCGTCGAAGATCGACGTTGCTGTCACCTGGGAGCCATGGCTCAGCAAGGCCAAGGCGCGGACGGACGGTCACGTGTTGGTGTCGTCGGCCAAGTACCCGGATCTGATCATGGACAGCTTCGCATTCCGAAAGGACTTCGTCCAGAAGTATCCGGATACCGTCAAAGAGTTCATGAAGGCGTACTACGACGCCTACAACTGGATGCAGGCAAACAAGACTGAGGCACTCAACATAATCGGGACTGCGGTCCAGGAGACGCCGGCTGACGTCACCGCCGACCTTTCCACGATGACGCTCTTTGATCTGGCCAAAGGCAAGACGGTGATCGGCACCAGCAGCAGTCATGGCTCAATCTACGACGTCGTCAAGGCGGCGGCCGATTTCTGGAAGGCCCAGGGCAAGATCGACAACGCCGTAAATCCCAGCGACGCGGTCGATCCCAGCTTTATCAACAGCTTGTAAGGACTCGTGAGCGAACGGGTCCCCACGACCCAGGCGGCGCCGGCGAATCCTGCGAGGGCGAAGCGCCGGCGCCGCGGCTTGCTTCGGACCTACCTCACGCCGAAGCAGGCGATTCCACGGGCGGCCGTCATTACGCTGGGCATTGGCAGTTTTGTCGTCATCCTTGCGGTCTGGAGCCGTGCCTCGCTCGAGATCAACAATTCATTGTTTGCCCCGAGCCCCCTGCGGGTCTGGACGGCCTGGATCGATATGTTCCAACATCGGAACTTTCTGTCCGATGTCGGGTGGAGCACCTTCCGAATCGTCGTCGGCTTTCTGATCGCCGCGGTCATGGCGGTGCCCCTCGGTCTGCTGATGGGCTCGTTCGAGGTCGTCCGATCGTTCTTTCAGCCGCCGGTCAACTTCATCCGGTACATGCCGGCCTCCGCGTTCATCCCATTGCTGATCCTGCTGATCGGACTCGATGAGAACGAGAAGCTCATCATCATCTGGATTGGGGTCTTCTTCCAACTCACCCTGATGGTGATGGACATCGCGCACCGGGTTCCTGACGAGATGCTCAATGTCGCCTACACGCTGGGGGCCTCACGCCTGAAGGTCTTCTACAAAGTGTTCCTGCCCGCCACCTTCCCCGAAGTCGTCGATGCGCTGCGGATCACGATGGGCTGGGCCTGGACCTATCTGATCGTCGCCGAAATCGTGGCGGCCGAGCGTGGGATCGGTAGCTTCATTCTGATCTCAGAGCGATTTCTGCGATCGGATCGCATCATCGCCGCGATTATCACGATCGGGATCCTCGGCCTGATCACCGACACGATCTTTGGCCTGGTCCATCGCTGGGCGTTCCCCTATGTGGAAAAGGTGCATGCATGAGCGAGATCCGATTTGTCGATGTCGCCATGCGCTACCGCACGCGGCGAGGCGACGTCCGGGCGTTGCAGCAGATCTCGCTGACCGTGCCGGATGGACAGTTCGCCTGCATCGTCGGCCCGTCAGGCTGCGGCAAATCAACGCTGCTGAGCGTCGCCGCCGGCCTGGTCTCGCCCAGCGAAGGCGACGTCCTGGTCGGTGGCAAGCCGGCCTATTCGCCCGGTTCAGATCGCGGCATGGTGTTCCAGTCCTACTCCCTGTATCCGTGGCTCTCGGTCCGGCGCAACATCGAGTTCGGGCTCGAGATCAAGCGCGTGCCCAAGCCCGAACGGAAGCGGCAATCGACTGAATTGATTCACCTGATGAAGCTGGACGGCTTCGCGGAGGCCTATCCGAAGGCCCTGTCGGGCGGCATGAAGCAACGGGTGGCGATCGCTCGGGCGCTGGCGAACGATCCCGACGTGTTGCTGATGGACGAGCCGTTTGGTGCCCTCGACGCCTTGACGCGCCAGATCATGCAGGAGATGCTGACTGACCTCTGGCAGCGCTATCGGAAGACGGTACTGTTCGTGACCCATGACATCGATGAGGCCATCTTCCTCGGGGACGTGATCTACATCATGACGAACCGGCCCGGGCGGATCCGCACGACGCTGACCGTCGATCTGCCGCGGCCGCGGACCTTCGACATGGTCAGCAGCACGCGGTTTACGGAGTTGCGCAACCAGGTGGTGGGCGTCATCCACGAAGAGAGCATGAAGGCGATCGAGTCGGAGCTGGCTCGTGCCTGAAATACCGGCCGGTCGACGCGATGAAGGCGCCCCGATTCACCGGGATCGCCAGCTTCATGCGGCTCCCCCAGGTCTCGGATATGGATGGCGTTGACGCCGCGATCGTCGGAATCCCTTTCGATACCGGGGTGAGCTACCGGATCGGCGGCCGATTCGGCCCGGCAGCGATTCGGGAAGCCTCCCGGCTGCTGCGTCCGTACCACGTCGAGCAGGCGATCGAGATCTTCGATCATCTCTCCGTGGTCGACAGCGGCGACCTCTCGGTGGTCCCGGGAAACATCCAGGCCAGCTACCAGGTCATGGTCGATGGCCTGCGACCCATCCTCGACGCCGGCGTCGTCCCGCTGGCTATCGGAGGCGATCATGCCATTACGTTGGGTGAGTTGCGGGCGATTGCCAAACGCCACGGCCCGGTCGGATTGATCGACTTCGACTCACACACCGATACCTGGGACAACTACTGGGGCGAGCGCTACACCCACGGCACCTGGTGCAAGCGCGCCATCGAGGAAGGTCTGATCGATACGAAGCGCGCCGTGCAGCTCGGCATTCGCGGCTCGCTCTACGGTTCGGAGGACCGCGGCGGCGCCCGCGCGCTTGGACTGCACCTGATCCCAACCGAGGAGCTGCTGGCACGCGGGGTCGATGACGTCCTCCCTGAAGTGCGCGACCGGGTTGGCAGCGGGCCGGTATTTCTGACCTTCGATATCGACTTCGTGGACCCCGGCTTCGCACCCGGGACGGGCACCCCCGAAGTCGGTGGGCCGACCAGTCGTGACGCCCTGCGCCTGGTTCGTGGTCTGCGCGACATCCAGTTCGTCGGCTTCGACCTGGTCGAGGTCCAGCCGCAGTACGACGCCGGCGAGGTGACCTCGCTGCTCGCCGGGACGCTCCTCCACGAATTCCTCGCGTTGCTCGCGCTCAATATGGCGAAAGGAGAACGATCGTGACGCTCGAACATCTCACGCCCCGGAATCTCTTCAAGCCTGCCGTCTTCACGCAGGTCGTTGTCGCAACGGGAAAGCGGATCGTGTTCGTCTCCGGCCAGGTATCCATGGACGTGGATGGCAATCTCGTGGCTGAGGGCGACCTTGCCGGCCAGGCGAAGCAGGTCTACGCAAACCTGAAGGCAGCCCTCGAGGGCGCCGGCGCCAGGCCGTCCGATGTCGCCAAGCTGACCACCTACGTCGTCGGCTACCGTCCAGACCTCCTCCCGGTCATGGGCGCGGCGCGGACGGCACGTCCTGGGCACCGCCGACCTCCCGGCATCCACCCTCGTCGGCGTCCAGGCGCTGGCGCAGCCCGGCTACCTGATCGAGGTCGAAGCGATCGCCGTCATCGACTGAGCCGGTGACGCCTCACCGCGATCGCGCTTGACGGTAGACCTGGCGTCGTGTGATACTCAGTATCAAGTGACGGTGACTATCACACCCTGGCAACGCGCGGCGATCGTCGCTCTTGTCGGCGCCAGCGTGTTGCTGGCCGCCTGTGGCGCTCCTGCGGCATCTGCCGGCTCCGGCCGGACGCTGCAGATCGTCGCGGGCCAGAATTTCTGGGGAAGCATCGCTGCCCAATTGGGTGGCAACCACGCCTCGGTGACCAGTATCGTCACCAACCCGAACACCGACCCCCACGTGTACGAGAGCAGCACCAGGGACGCGCGGGCGTTCGCGACCGCCGACTACGTCATTCTCAATGGCGCCGGCTACGACGACTGGGGCAGCAAGCTCCTTGCCGCGAAACCCGAGCCAGACCCGGAAAACCATGACAGTGGCGGAACTGCTCCACAAGAAGGCAGGGGACAACCCCCACTTCTGGTACAACCCCGACTGGGTGGAGCAGGTTGCCGACCGGATCACCGCGGACTACAAGGCGATCGACCCGGCGGATGCCGGCTATTTCGACCAGCAACGGGCAGCGTTCCGCGCCGCCCTGCAGCCGTACCACGATCGGATCGCCAAGATCCGCTCGTCGTTCACCGGCGTCCCGGTTGGTTCGACGGAAAGCATCTTCGTCTACCTGGCCCAGGCGCTTGGTCTCAACCTGGTATCCCCGCCCGAATTCATGCAGGCGGTGGCGGAAGGGAATGATCCGCCGGCCCAGACGGTTGGTGCGTTTCACGACCAACTCGCAAACAGGCAGGTCAAGATCCTCGTCTACAACGTCCAGACGTCCACCAACATCACCGACGACCTGAAGCGGCTCGCCGTGGCGAACAGTATTCCGGTGGTCGGGGTGTCGGAGACGCTGCAGCCGGGTAGCGCCAGCTTCCAGGACTGGCAGGATGCCCAACTCATCCAGTTGCAGAACGCCCTCACACACTAGAAGCGAGATGGCGTCCTCCTCCACAGACGGCCCCGTCATCGTCGCCGATCACGTCTCGACGGCCTATGGCGGTCGGCTGGTCTGGCAGGACGCCAGCTTCACCGCTGAGCCGGGTGAATTCATCGTCGTCCTCGGTCCCAATGGCAGCGGGAAGTCGACGCTCTTCCGCCTGTTGCTGGGGCTGCTCGAGCCGGTCTCCGGCACGCTCCAGGTCCTTGGCCGGCGTCCGCACCGGGGCAACCCGGACATTGGCTATGTCCCGCAACGCCGGAACATCGATAAAGACCTGCATGTACGCGGACGCGATTTTGTTGAGCTGGGCATCGATGGGACGCGCTGGGGTATCGCCCTCGCCAACGCCGAAGACAAACACCGGCGGGTTGAGATGGCGATTGCGTCAGTGCAGGGCGAGGCCTATGCCGATCGCCCCATCGGCCGCCTCTCAGGCGGGGAACAACAGCGGTTGCTCCTCGCCCAGGCGCTCGCCGGCAGGCCCAGGATGCTCCTGCTCGATGAGCCGCTGGCCAGTCTTGACCTTCGCAACCAGGTCGTCATCGCCGAGCTGGTTGCCGAACTCGCGCGCGCGAACGGCCTCACCGTCCTGCTGATCGCCCACGACATCAACCCCCTGCTGCCGATCGTCGACCGCGTCCTCTACGTGGCGCACGGCGGGGTGGCCATCGGCAAGCCTGATGCGGTCATCACCTCCGAGCAGCTGAGCCGGCTCTACAGCGCACCGGTCGAAGTCCTCCGCGATAGCCACGGCCACATGTTCGTGGTCGGGATTGAAGCCGAGAGCGCTCATCATGATGGCTGAATCGGCGCTGGCTGCGATCGGGGCGGTGGCGCCGTACTTTGGCTGGGACCTGCTGCGCGACGTCCAGGAGCTGTTCCGCTACGGCTTCATGCAGCACGCCTTCGAGGCGGGAACGATCGTCGCCGTCGTCGCCGGGATCATCGGGTACTTCGTGGTCCTCCGCGGGCTGTCCTTCGCCGCCCATGGCCTCTCGCACATCGGTTTTGCGGGCGCCACCGGCGCCGCCGTGCTCGGACTCGCTCCGATCGTCGGCCTGCTCGCGTTCACGATGTCCGCCGGCGCGGTGATGGGCGCGCTCGGCCAGCGACTCCGAGGCCGCGACGTGACGATCGGGCTGGTCATGGCGTGGTCGCTGGGCCTGGGGCTGTTGTTCACCGCGCTCTACCAGGGATCGGCGCAGCTTGCCATCGGCATCCTGTTCGGGCAGATCTTCGGCATCACGGTTCAAGAGGTCCTGGTCACCCTGATCGCGGGAGTGCTCACGCTCTCGGGGTTGATCATCGTCTACCGCCCATTGCTTTTCGCGACGCTCGATGAAGAAGTCGCCGAGGCCAAGGGTGTCCCCATCTTCGGCCTCTCGATTGTGTTCATGGTGATCCTCGCGGTGGCGGTCTCCGAGGCGGTTCAGGCGGTGGGCGTGTTGCTGATCTTTGCCTTGATCGTGGCGCCTGCCGCGATTGCGGAGCGCTTCACCACGCGTCCGGGTCGCGGCCTCCTGCTCTCCGCCCTGCTCGCCGTCCTGTTCACCTGGGCCGGGCTCGTCGTCGCCTATTACGTCCCGTACCCGGTCGGCTTCTTCATCACGACGATCGCGTTCGGCAGCTACGTCTGGCGCGGGCCGGCAGCGCCCTGGCCGGCCGGGGTGCCACCTTGCGGCCGCGGCCAGACCGCGAGGAGCAGCTGCGACACTCGCCGTAAAAGTCGAGCGTGGCGTGGTCGACCCGGAACCCCCGTTCCGACGCGATCGTCTCGGCCAGCGGCGCGACGGCTTTTTCGTCCAGCTCCTCCACGGCACGGCAGGTGGTGCAGATCAGGTGATGGTGATGGCCGGGCTGGCACCAGATGTAGGCCGACACGTGCCCGGGGCGTTCCAACCGCTGGGCCAGGCCGGCCTCGACCAGCATGTCGACGGAGCGGAAGATCGTGGCGCGGCCGATATAGGGGTGCTTCCGCCGCACCTGCTCGTACAGCTCCTGCACGGTGGCTTCCTTGCCGGTTCGGGCCAGCGCTTCCGCGATGGCGAGCCGCTGTGGGGTGAGCCGTTGACCGGCGCCCTCGAGCGCCGCCATCGGCCGTGTCTCAGACATACCCACATGATACTGCGCGGCGGCGCCTAGAATCGGGCCAATGCCGGCGGAATTCCAGGTCCTGTTTACCGGCTATATCGGCGATCATGTCGCCAGCACCGTCAGCTTCGTGCGCGATGGCGCGATGCGCGTCATCATCGATCCCGGGATGGTGCCCGGCCCTGGCTCGATCCTGGACCCGCTCCGCGCGCTCGTCAATTCACCGGACGAGATCACCGACGTGGTCTTCTCGCATCACCATCCTGACCACACGCTCCACGCGGCCCTTTTTCCTCGAGCGCGCTTCCACGACTTCTGGGCGACCTACCAGCGTGACACCTGGGACAGTCGCGCGGCGGAGGGGTTCGCCATCAGTCCATCGATCCGGCTGATCGAGACGCCGGGTCATACACCGCAGGACATCACCACGCTGGTCACCGCTGCGAGGGGCGTCGTGGCGTTCACGCACCTCTGGTGGTCGGCGGATGGTCCGGCCGAGGATCCCTACGCCACCGATCCTCAACTGCTCCATCGCAACCGCGCCCGGGTGCTGGAGCTGGCCCAGCTGATCGTGCCGGGGCATGGCGAACCGTTTACGCCGGACGGGCGCACCCCCCTCTAGCTCGGCAGCCGGTTATGGTGCGGCGCCGCCGCGCCACCAGACCGTCGCCCGCGGTCGTGGCAGCTCGGCCACGGTGCCGTCGGTCCGCAGCAGGTCGGGTTCGACCAAAGCGCGGAGCTCATCCTGGCGATCGTGGTTGAGACAGAGGGCTCGTGCCGTCCAGGCAACCGCCTCCTCGATCGAGGGGAACCAGGTACTTGGTTCGGCGGCTGTCCAGTCCTCGCGGTGGATCTCGAGCCCGGCCTCCTCGAGGACGTCCACGGCATCGTCCGCGGTCGGGCCGGACGGGCGTGGGAGGCCGTGGAAATGCATCCATAGATGGTTTAAGTGGGCCCGCGGATGGACGAGTGTCAGCTCGAGGACGACTCTGGCTCGCGTCTTCTCGGTCAACCCGAGGGCAAACCGCGCCAGGTCCGGCACGTTGTACGCGACGTGATTGCACACGGTTACGTCGACAACAGGGGCGCGCTCGGCCACATCCGGCCAGCGACCTTCGATCGTCGTGACCTGCACGCCCGCGGCCTCCGCCCGCGTGCGAAACTCCTTCAACGCTTGCGGGTCGGTGTCGACACCCGTGAGCGCCGAGGCTCGATCGGTCAGGGGCAGCGAGGCGGCGCCGGGACCGCACCCCACGTCGAGGACGCTTCCCCGATCCGGTAGCGCCTCCCTGGCCATTCGCGTCGACGGCGTGTCGAGTCCGCGGGATCGATCGGCGCGTCGCTCGAGGATGCCCGGAGGAAACCCCCAGGGCGAGGCGGTCGCCTTCGCCAGGATCTCCGGCGGAATGGCCCAGGCCCCGAGCGCCTCGGCCCAGCGGGTCGCAGCACGCGGTTCAGGGGATCGGCCGCTTGGTTTCACCGCGACCAGCCTACCGCTCTTCGCGGCCAGCATGGCCAGGCGGTCCTTTTGCCTGGGGCGCTACGGGGCGCCCTCCGGTTCGAAGATCTCGCCCACCCGGGCCTTGAACAGGTTGGCAATCCGGAACGCGAGGGGCACTAGTCCGGTTTGGCCAGGAGGAGGGGGGCGATGCGCCGAAGCTGGTCCGTCGGTGCGACGGCGGGCGTCGGCGTCAGCACGCTGACCGCGACCTGATTGGCGCCAGCGTCGATGTGGGCGAGGATCTTGTCCGCAATCATCCGATCGTCCCCCCAGGCGACCACGGCGTCGAAGAGCCGGTCACTACCCAATCCGTCGAGGTCGGCGCCGCTCCAGCCAAGACGCTCGAGGTTCTGCCGGTAGTTTGGCAATGCCAGGTAGGTCCGCATGTAGGTGTCCCCGGTGCGCCGCGCCGTGGCGCGATCCGTGGCGAAGACGACCGCGTGCTCCGGGGCCAGGACGCGGTCCGGACCGAGGATCTTGCGGGCGCGCGTCGTGTGTTCCACGGGTACGAAGTACGGGTGGGCACCGGTGGTCCGCTCTCTGGCGAGTTCGAGCATCTTCGGGCCGAGCGCGGCAAGCACGACTGGCAGGGGCGTGGCCGGCAGTGGCGCGCGGTACGACACCTGCTCCATCGCATCGAGGTACTCCCGCATCGCGCTGAGCGGCTTGTCGTACTGGTGCCCTCGGGAGTTGACCAGCGTCGCGTGGCTGACGCCGATTCCCAGAATGAAGCGATCCGGCCAGGCCTCGGCCAGGGTGCGGGCGGCGTTGACCATCGCGGTCGCGTCGCGGGCCCAGATGTTGGCGATGCCGGTGCCAACCTTGATGCGCTTGGTGGCGGCGAGAACGATCGCGCTGGCGGCAAAGGGCTCACGGCCGTACGCCTCGCCGATCCAGATCGTGTCGAACCCAATGGCTTCGATCTCGGCCACCGCCTCGCGCATCGCCGGTGCAGGGAGCAGGGCCATCGAGCCAAGAAAGACCGCGGCTCGGCCGAGTTTTAAGCTAGCGACGACCCGCCGCCCCCACGTGTTCGTTGATGAAGGACAGCATCTGACGCCAGGCATCCTCTGACGCCTCCCGGTGCTGCTCGAAGCTGCGATCAAAGAATGAATGAGGGGCGCCCTGGTACACCACCTTCTGGTGCGGGACGCGGGCGTCGGTCAGTTCCTGGTCGAACTTCACGTTTTCTTCCGGCGTGGTCGCCTGGTCGTTACCGGCGATCAGGAGGAGAAGCGGGGCTTTCATGTGCGGGATCGCGTCGCGAGCCGCGGCAGGCCGGCCGTAGAAACCGATCGCGCCGGCGAGATCCGGTTGGAACGCTGCTTGGCGCCAGGACATCGCGCCGCCGAAACAGAAGCCGACGGTGAAAACCGACTTGACCGAACCACCGTCGCTGGACTTCAAATACGCGATGGCAGCCGCAACGTCCGTCCCGACCTGGTCAGGCGCCGTTTGCTGGATGGCCGCCCGGAAATCGAAATTCTCGGGGCGCTCGCCGCCGGGAAAGATCCGACCCAGGTAATCGATCACGATCGCATCGATCCCGGTGCCGGCGAATTGCCGGGCGAGGTCCTGATAAAAGGGATGGACGCCTCGCGGGTCCGGGATGACGACGACGCCGGCCCCGGTGGGCTCCGCCGCACGGACAGCATAGGCCCGGACGCGGTTGCCATCCTGGGCCGTCAGGGTAAGGTCATGATCGTCAGTCGATCCGCCGATGATCGGAGGAAGCGGGGGTCGGGCCTGGTTCGAATAACACATGCCGGACATTGTCGCGCCTTCGGCCGTGGCGCCGCGGGCCCAGCATCGAAAAGCGCCGCAAGCCCCTAGTCAACGCCCCGATTCGCCCCTATCATGGTGGCGCCGGGGAACCGGCGAGGGGGCAGGACTGATGTCAATCGCGGTAAAAGCGCCGCCCGTCACGACCGGCCGGGAAACGAAGTCCCGGGTCCTGGTGGCGATGGCGGACACGTTCATCGGCGGCATGGGGCACCCGGGGTCGCCTCTTCGGGTCGCGGCCTCGATGGAGGAGAGTGTCCGCCGACTTCCCTCAAAAGCCGATCGCGACAAGCTCGATCTGATCCTCGCCGTCCTCGCCCGGCGATCCGGGACGTTTCTGCTCACCGGCCAGCCGGTGCCCTTTTACCTCTGGTCACGGGAGCAACGCACGCGGCTGATGACGCGCTGGTCGACCAGCCGGCTCACCTTCCGCCGGCAGCTCTTCCAGATCTTCAAGCGGTTGTCGCTGCTCGCCTTTCTCGGCGAGACCGAGGCCGACGGGAGCAACCCCGTCTGGCCGGAGATCGGCTACCCGGGTCCGGTCTCGGCTCCCCCGCCGGTCCCGAAGCGAATCCGGACCACGACGCTCGAGGGCGACACGACCCTGACCTGCGATGCCGTGATCGTCGGGTCGGGCGCGGGCGGCAGCGTGGTGGCGGCGGAACTGGCGGCCGCCGGAAAGGACGTGATCGTCCTCGAGGAAGGTGGCTACTACAACGAAGCCGATTTCGACCAGCTCGAGCTGTCCATGATGCGAAAGCTCTATTTCCAGGGAGGATTTGCCGCCACCGCCGACGCCGCGATCGCGCTGGTCGCCGGTGGCTGCCTGGGCGGCGGGACGCTGGTCAACTACGCGACCAGCTTCCGCTCGCCGGACTGGCTGCGTGAGGAATGGTCGACCCGCTACGGGCTTCCGGCGTTTGTCGGCGATGAGTACACCGCCTCGATGGACGCCGTGACCGAGCGACTCGGGGTCAACCTCGATCATTCGCGCGTCAGCGCCCGTGAGCGCGTGCTGGAACGCGGGCTGACGCGGCTCGGCTGGCACGTCGGGTACATGCCGCGCAACGTCCAGGGCTGCACCCAGGACGCGCGCTGCGGCTATTGCGGACTTGGCTGCCAGTCGGGCGCCAAGCAATCCACGCTCAAGACCTACCTGCAGGACGCCTACGAGCATCGGGCCCGCATCGTGGTCAATTGCAAGGTCGACCGCGTCCTGATCGAGGATGGCCAGGCCGTCGGCGTGCGGGCGACCGTGAGCCAGGCCGACCAGCCCGCCTGGACCTTGATCGTCCGCAGCCGCGCGGTGGTGGCTGCGGCCGGCGCGATCGGGACGCCCGCCCTCCTCCAGCGGAGTGGCGTGCGCGGCAGGGCGGTCGGCGCCTACCTTCGGCTGCACCCGGGGACCGCCGTGGCCGGCATCTTCGAGGAGGCGACCCGGCCCTGGGAAGGGACCATGCAGGCGATCTACTCGGACCAGTTCATCAACAATGACGGACGGCATCACGGCGTCAAGATCGAGTCAGGCCCGATGCATCCCGCCATCCTGGCGCTGGCGGCCCCCTGGCGTGATCCCGTGCACTATCGCCGGCTGATGCGCTCCCTGTCGCACATGTCGGTCGCCGCCCCCCTGGTGCGCGATCATCATTCCGGCCGGGTCACCGCGACCGATGGCACTGCCCGGGTCGACTATCGGCTCTCACGCGAGGACCTGGTGGATGTGCGGCAGGGGATCGAGGCCAGCGCCCGAATCATGGAGGCCGCCGGAGCGCTCGAGATCTTTACCAGCCAGGCTGCCTTCGTGTCCTACCGGCCGGGGCAGCACGGCGGGCTCGAGGGCTTCATGGACGAGGTCGACCGCAGGGGCTACGGCGTTGGACAGATGGGCTACCTCAGCTTTCACCAGATGGGCTCCTGCCGGATGGGAAACGATCCGGAGACGTCCGTCATCAAGCCCGACCATGAGACGCATGCCATCAAGGGCCTCTTCGTGGCCGATGGCAGCGCCTTCCCAAGCGCCTCGGGCGTCAACCCGATGATCACGATCATGTCGATGGCGCACCGTGCCTCCCAATTCATCGCCGCCCGCTGCTAAAGACCGTTCGATCCGGCAATTCGGGGCGCTGATTTTTTAGACTGCCAAGGATGTCATCGCAACCGGCGTACGTGACCAAGCACAACCCGTGGCTTGTGCTGCTGGTCCTCTGTCTCGGCTTCTTCATGATCCTGCTCGATCTCACGATCGTGAATATCGGGATCCCGAGCATCATCGACGGGCTCCACGCCAGCCTGGACAGCATCCTCTGGGTCCTCAACGCGTACATCCTCGCCTACGCGGTGCTCCTGATCACGGCCGGCCGTCTCGGCGACATGTTCGGCGCCAAGCGGCTCTTCCTGATCGGGCTGGCGGTCTTCACCCTGGCGTCGATCGCCTGCAGCCTGGCCCAGAGCTCCGGGCTGCTGATCGCGGCGCGCATCGTGCAGGGCATCGGCGGGGCGATCCTCACGCCACAGACGCTGAGCATGATCACCAACATCTTTCCCGCGGAGAAGCGCGGCGCCGCCTTCGGGGTCTGGGGCGCGGTCGCCGGCGTTGCTTCGCTGACCGGTCCGACGCTGGGCGGGTTCCTCGTTACCAACTACGACTGGCGCGCAATCTTCTGGATCAACGTCCCGGTCGGCATCGTCACCTTCGCGCTCGGCATCTGGCTGCTGCCCGCGGTGAAGTTCGGGCGGGCTCACAGCCTCGACCCGGTCGGAGTCCTGCTCGCCACCGGCGGGCTCGCCGCCCTCGTCTTCGGCCTGATCGAAGGGCAGCGGTACCAGTGGGGACCGTTCACGGACACGCTCGCGTTCGATGCGCTCGGTGGCCACTTCGGCCTGATCAGCATCCCCGCGCTCTTCGTGCTCAGCGCCATCCTGCTCGCCATCTTCCTGATCTGGGAACGCGGCCAGCCCGAGCCGCTGGTCCCGTTCTCGCTCTTCAAGGAACGGAACTTCGCAATCGGCAATGCGCTCTCGGCGATCGTGTCCTTCGGGATGCTGGGACTCTTTTTGCCGCTCACGATCTTTCTCCAGTCGGTGCTCGGGTTCAGCGCCCTCAAAGCGGGGCTCACCTTCGCCCCGATGTCGCTGGTGTCGATGGTGGTCGCGCCGATTTCCGGTCGTCTCACGGACCGCTACGGCGGCAAGTACATCCTGATGCTCGGGTTGACCCTGTTCGGCATCGGGATGGGACTGGTGATCGCCCTCTCCTCGCTCTCGTCGGATCAGTTCAGCTACGTCCTACCGCTGATGGTGGCCGGCGTCGGTCTGGGCTGCACCTTCGCGCCGATGACGACGGTGACGATGCGGCGGGTAGACCCGCGACTTGCCGGCGCCGCCTCTGGCATCCTGAACACCATCCGCCAGCTCGGCGGGGCATTCGGCAGCGCCATCGTCGGCGCCATCCTTCAAAACCGGCTGGCGTCGGAGCTGGTCACCCAGGCGCAGGCACAGTCGGGGAACGTCCCCGCCGCCTTCCGGTCCGCCTTCGTCCAGGGCTTCGCGAACGCGGGCAACGGTGCGCTGCAAGTCGGCCGTGGCCAATCCGGTGTGGCTCTCCCCCCGAACATCCCCCCGCAGGCCGCTGCGAAGATCGGCCAGGTCGCCCACGATGTCTTTGCCACGGCCTATCTCAATGCCATGCGACCGGCGCTGGCCGTTCCGATCGTGGTGTTGCTGGGGGGCGCCGTGCTGACGACGATGATCGTCCGACGGAAGAATTTCTCGCAGTCCGTCAGGCAACCAGCCGCGGTCAGCGGCTAAGCTCGTCGCCCGGGCGACCGGACGTCCATATACTGAAATTCGTGGCCCAGTGGTTACCGCTTTTTCCGCTCAATGTGGTGCTCTTTCCGCACATGCCGCTGCCGCTGCACATCTTCGAGCCGCGCTATCGCCAGATGATCGCGGAGTGCCTCGAGGAAGGTCACAGCTTCGGCGTTGTGGCGATTCGCGACGGCGGTGAGACGGGGCCGGCGACCCCGCACGACATCGGGACGCTCGCGAAGATCATCAAGATCGAGCGGCTCGATGACGGTCGCATGAACCTCCTCGTCAGCGGCGCCTCACGCTTCGAGATCGTGAAGACCGCCACCGACCGCCCCTACCTGCGTGGGCAGGTCCAGATCATTCCCGAGCTTGGCGACGACATCGAAGCCACCGCCCGCCTGACGGAAGCGACGGCGCTGGCGTTCCGGCGCTACTCGAACCTGGTGCGCGCCCTGGCGGGCCAGGCGCCGCAGGAGCCCGAGCCGCCGATGGAGCCCGAGCTGCTCTCGTACCTGATCGCGGCCGCCTTGAATCTGCAGCTGGGGGACAAGCAGGCACTCCTGGCTGAGCGACGGACGGATGAGCGGCTTCGGCTCGAGCTCCGCATCCTTCGCAAGGAGATCACCCTGGTCAAGGAGCTGCTCACGCATGCCTCGTCCGCCACGGAGCGCGCCGCGCTGAACTGACCCGCCGCCCTACGACGTGTGGAGGTCGACGACGAGCCGGTTGGAATAGGCGCCGGCTGCCGGCAGCGTGAAGGCGGTGACGCGGACCGGCCGGGCCAGGTCGACCGTGATCACGAGGTCAGCGCCCTGCTCCACCCCTGGTTCGACCGCCGCCACCTGGAAGCTTCGTATTCCCTTGACCGGAACCGCGGCCCCCGTGGTGCCGCTGAAGGTGATGGCGACGTGTGACGCGTCGGGCTGGGTGATCACCATGGCGGGAAGGCCGCGGCCTCGGATGTCGAAGACGAGCCGGGTGTAGCCGGCGACGGCGGTGCCGGGTCGGATCCGGTAGACCGTCCCGCCGGTGGCGCTGTCACCAAGCCGGAAAAGAACGGGCGCAGGTGGTGCGGTTGGCGCCGCGCTCGCCGACGCCGGCGGCACACTGCTGGTCGTTGGCTGCACGCGAACGGTGGCCGCGGCCGGCGGGGCGACGGCTCCGGTTTTGCGCGCGCCGCGGGAGAGGAGGCCTCCGTCGTAGAGGAAGGCCGCCAGGAGGACGCACGCGGCCGCACCGAGGCCGACCGCCACGCGCATGACGGTGTCCGAGCGGCCGCTCGCGGGCGCGTGGGAGGACTCCGAGGTCGCGGCCGCCAATGGCGGCGACGGCCATGGCTCCGGCGCCACCTCTTCCGGGGGAGACTCCACCGGAGCCTGCCGAGAATCCACGCTCACCTCGTGGAGGTCGGCACCCAGGATTCCGGGTAGCGCGGGGGCGATGGGAGCGGGCTCCGGGGCATCAATCGGCTCGATGGTCGCGTGCGGCTCGGTGACCGCCTCCGGCTCGGTGACTGCTTCCGGCTCGGTGACCGCCCCTGCCTCGGCCGGGGGCATCACCGTTGATGCGGCCGCTGACGCAGCCGGGGGCATCGCCGTCGGATGATCCTGGGCCGGCTCATCGCGAAAGATTTCGCGCTCGAGATCGCTCATCAGGTCTCGCACGTTCGTGACCTCCGGGCGCACGGGTTGCGGGGGCAGATCGAGGATCGGCTCCGCCGCGGTATCGATGGGCACGGGAAACGCATCGAAGGCACGGCCCGCAGCGGCAGCGGCTCGCACGCGATCGGGGATCGCCCGGGCGAATGCCTCGTCCATGGCGACGGCGCCGATCTGCGCGCTCGGGAGTCGGCCGACCCGCATCATCATCTCTCGGAAGTCTTCGACTCGCTCCCGGCACGACTCGCAGCGGCGCAGATGATCGCGCGCCCACTCCAGGTCCTTGCCATGTAACCGGTCGTCGAGCACCGCGCTCGGCGAGATCCGGGTACAGCGCTCAGAACTTGATGTACTCATAGATCTCTTTCAGCTCGGCGCGGCTGCGGTCGACCGCGTGCACGAGCTTCCGTGGCGCGATATCGACGACCTCCGCGAGCTCGTCGTAGGGCAGTCGGACGTAGTCGCGCAGGAGGATGATTGCCCGCGCCTCAAAGGGCAAGGCGGTCAGCGCCCGCTGCATCGTGTCCCGGCGAAGGGCGCGGCGCGCTTCCGGTTGCGGAAAATCGGCGAGGACCATGACATCGCGGCGGCGCCGGCGAAACCACCGTTGGGGCCGTAGCGCCTTCTGGCTGAGCTCGGTGGCCGTGCGAAACACCAGGGTTCGAGATAGTCCCTCGACGACCGCGCCACCCTTGACCTGCGCCGCCTGCCGGTAGGCCTCACAGGCGATCCCGGTCGCCTCATCCAGATCATCGATCAAGCGGGCGACGTAGTTGACGAGCAGGGGGAATTCCGAATAGAAGTCACGCTCAACGGACCCGGTCCGCGCGTGCATGCTGGGAGCCTCGACGTGTACTTGATCCATTAGTGAGACGTGGGGCGGATGCCTGCAGTCTAGTCACGCGGCCTGTTCCCGTCAACCTGGCGTTCCCCTCGACCGGACGAGTTCGAGCAGGCTTCCCTCGCGGTAGACGGCGGCGACCGCGGCCTGATCCCGGCCAAACAGCGCGGCGGGCAGGCCGATATCGGCCAGGAATACCCGGCCGGAGGAATGGGTCGCGGCCAGCGCTGGTTTTGGCAGCCCAAGCGTCACGGTCGACTCCGCCTGAACCGCGGTGGCATCGCCAGCGCCGGTCTCGGAGTCGAGGCCGGAGGGCAGATCGATCGCGACGACCGGCGCCTCAGCGCGATTGATCGAGCTGACCAGGGCGGAAGCCGGCCCGCGAAGGGGAAGCCGGACCCCGGTCCCCAGCAGCCCATCGACGACCAGGTCGGCGGAAAGATCGAGCGAGCCCGTTGTGGAATGGCATTCGATGCCCAGGGCGCGGAGTGTTCGGCCGTGCGCCGCCGCCAGGCTCGCCGGATCACGTGCCTCGACGATCCAGGCGATCACCTCGGCGCCCAGGTGCGCGAGAAAACGCGCCGCCACGAGCGCATCCCCTCCGTTGTTCCCCGCGCCAGCCACCACGGCGATCCGCCGGCCTGCGACTCCGCCGCCGCGGGCAGCCAAAAAGCGCGCCACCTGGAAGCCGGCCACTTCCATCAACTGGCGCGGCTCGATCCCGAATCGCCGCTGTGCCTCCGCGTCGACCCGACGCATGAGGGTGGCCGACGCGACGGGCACGCCGGAAAAGTCGATCGCCGGCCAGGTCACGCGACCAGCAGGGTCTCGCCGGGGGCGGTATGGAGACGCTGGGCGGCCGAGCTTTCCCGCAGGGCGAATTCGATCCGCCCGCTGCTGCCGACCAGGGCGACCATCTCGCCGGGCTGCGCCTCGTCGTAGGTTTCAACCGTCCGCACCCGCGTCCCGTTGACCGCGGTGAGCCGTGCCAGCGCGCGAAGCGGCAGGTTGCTGATCACATTGCCGAAGTGGTCACAGTGCAACACCTGGGCCCGCCATGCCTCGCCGACCTTCCTGGCCCAGGCGTCCTCGAGGCGAATCGGCGACATCGTCGACGCGGTCCCCAGTACCTCGAGCGCCTGGCCGGCGGCGATCCGCGCGGCGCTGGGCCCGAAGACGTCCCGACCATGGAACGTGGGCGCGGCCTCTGGCGGAACGCGGAGCTCGACCAGCTCGCTGACCGGCTCGCTCAGGAAGGTGAAGAGGCCGTTGTCGGGGCCCACCATCAAATGGTCGCCGGCACGGAATGCGATCGCACGCCGAGGGCCGCCCACCCCCGGATCGACGACGGCCACATGGACGGTTCCCACGGGAAAGCTGCGCCAGGCGCTGTCGAGGAGAAAGGCACCCTGCAGCACGGCGAAGGGCCGCACGCCATGCGTCAAGTCGACGATCGTGGCGCGCGGATGGATCTGGAGGATCGCTCCCTTCATCGCCCCGACGTAGGCGTCGTCCACGCCGAAATCGGTCAGCAGGGTGATGATGCCGCTCGGCGGTGTCATGTCGCCATGCTAGTGGCCCGCAGAAAAGAAAAGAGCCGCCCGGCGGGGCGGCTCTTTCCACGGCGTCCGGTTTAGTAGTCGGGCATCGACGGCGCGGGGGCCGCCTGTCCTTTCTTCTCCGGGATGTCCGAGATCAGCGCCTCGGTCGTCAGCAGCATCGCGGCGATGCTGGCCGCGTTCTGCAGCGCCGAGCGGGTGACCTTGGTCGGGTCGACGATCCCGGCCTTGACCATATCGGTGTACTCGCCCTTGGCGGCGTCGAAGCCCTGGCCCTTGGGCAGGCCCTTGACCTTCTCGACCACCACGGAGCCTTCCCAGCCCGCGTTGTTCACGATCTGCCGGAGCGGCTCCTCCAGCGCGCGGCGGACCAGCTGCACGCCGGTTGCCTCGTCACCCGTGAGGTTCCGCAGGTTCTCGAGCGACTTGATGGAGTGGACCAGTACCGAACCGCCGCCCGGCACGATGCCTTCCTCGACGGCCGCGCGGGTTGCCGAAACGGCATCCTCCATGCGGTGCTTCTTTTCCTTCAGCTCGGTCTCGGTGGCGGCGCCGACCTTGATCACGGCCACACCGCCGGCCAGCTTGGCCAGCCGCTCCTGCAGCTTCTCCTTGTCCCAATCCGAGGTGCTCTTGTCGATCTCGGCCTTGATCTGGTTGATCCGGCCCTTGATGTCGTCCTGCTTGCCATGACCCTCCACGATCGTCGTGTCGTCCTTGGTCACGCTGACGCGACGGGCTTTGCCCAGCTGGTTCAGCTGGACCGAATCGAGCTTGAGGCCCAGGTCCTCGGAAATCACCTGGCCGCCGGTCAGGATGGCGAGGTCCTGCAACATCGCCTTGCGGCGATCGCCGAATCCGGGGGCCTTCACGGCCACCGCGGTGAAGGTGCCACGCAGCTTGTTGACGATCAAGGTCGCGAGCGCCTCGCCCTCGACGTCCTCGGCAATGACGACGAGCGGGCGGCCGCCCTGCACGACCTTCTCCAGCACGGGAAGCAGGTCGGCGACCGCCGAGATCTTCTTTTCGGTGATCAGGATGTAGGGATCCTCGAGGGTGGCCTCCATCCGGGTGGCATCGGTCACCATGTAGGCGGAGATGTAGCCCTTGTCGAACTGCATCCCGTCGACGAGCTTGAGCTCGTCCTCGATGCCCTTCGACTCCTCGACGGTGATGACGCCATCCTTGCCGACCTTCTCCATCGCGTCGGCGACCATCTCACCGATGCGCGGGTCGCCCGACGAGATCGTGGCGACCTGCGCGATCTTCTCGCGCTCGGAGATCTGGATCGACTGCTCCTTGATGGCCTTGACCACTTCGTCGACCGCCTTCTGGATGCCGATCTTCAGCAGCATCGGGTTGGCGCCCGCGGTCACGTTGCGGAGGCCGTCGCCGATGATGGCCGCGGCCAGCACCACCGAGGTCGTGGTGCCGTCGCCGGCGATGTCATTCGTCTTGCTGGCGACTTCCTTGATGAGCTGGGCGCCCATGTTCTCGAAGGCGTCCTCGAGCTCGATCTCCTTGGCGATCGTCACCCCATCGTTCGTGATCGTCGGGGAGCCGAATTTCTTGTCGAGTACGACGTTACGGCCCTTCGGGCCGATGGTAATTCGAACCGCGTCAGCGACCTTGTCGACGCCGCGCTTCAGTGCCGCGCGGGCATCGGCATCGTATGCCAGTTGCTTCGCCATTGATCGTCCTCCTTCGAGTTCAGTAATTTGGTACAGCCGTGGTCTGCCAGGGTAGCCGGCAAGCCTCCGTATTTTAGCACTCCCGGCCATAGAGTGCTAGCAATCGGCCTGGTCGAGCGCCAATTCAGGAATGCCCGATTAGAATGGACATCCGGCGGGCCACCGCGGCCTCCCAAGCACCATATGCCCTATTCCCAAGGTCCCCGTCGAAGCCCCGGCCGCGCCCTGGCCTGGGGGGTGGCGCTCGGCGTGGGCGCCGTGATGCTGCGCGAGCTTGTCCGCCCGAGGGAGCAAACCACCGAGCTGATCGACTGGGCCAGGGTGGAGGAGGTGGCCCTTGGGCGCTGTGGCGAGAACGAGGAGATCGCCATCGACCGCAGCGTGGCGGACGCCTACAGCGCGATTGCCGCTGAGCTCGAGCCGATGCTGACGGCGGCGCTCGGGACCGGCACGGCGGTGGCGGGCAGCCGGGTCTATCCCGGTCTCACCGCGGTCGGCCGGCGGCAATGGGTTCGCTTCAACATCCGGATCTTCCGGCAGATGTTCGCCCCGCTCGAACGGCTCCAGCGGATGATCCCTGGTTCGGTGATGGTCAGCCTCGGCTCCCGCAGCATCAGCCGCTACCTCGGGTTGATGCTGGGACTCCTGAGCCGACGGGTGCTCGGCCAGTACGACCCGGCCCTGCTCGGCCACGAACCCGTCGAGACGAATTCCCTGATCCTGGTCGAGCCCAACGTGCAGGCGTGGGCGAACAAGGACAGTCTCCCCGTCGACGAGCTGCGTCGCTGGCTCGCGATGCATGAGATGACGCATGCCTGGGAGTTCCGGGCCCATCCCTGGCTCCAGAGCTATCTCGAGGGCCTGCTCGGCCAGGTGCTGATCGGCAACCTCGGCGATGGCCGCCGACCCAGCGCGCTCGAGCTGATCCGGACCCTGACCTTTGGCGTCGGCCAGCAATGGAAGGCGATCAACAAGATGCAAGCCGCCATGAGTCTGCTCGAGGGCTACAGCAACCTGGTCATGAATGACATCGGCCGCCGCCAGTTGCCCCACTTCGCCCTGCTCGAAGGCGCCTACCGCCGCCGCCAGGAACAACGGACCCCACTGGAGCGTGCTTTCCTCCGCCTGACCGGGATGGAGATGAAGATGCGCCAGTACGTCCAGGGCGAGCGCTTCTGCCGCGAGGTCCAGGAAACGGGGGGCAAGGAGTTGTTGAGCCGAGTCTGGGAGGGCGAGGCGATGCTCCCCACCCTCAACGAGGTCCAGCACCCGCAACTCTGGGTGGAGCGAGTCCAGGGCAGACGGTGAAACGAGCCGCGCTCGTGCTGGCGTCCATCACGCTGCTGAGCGCCTGCTCCGGCCCGTCGACCGCGGTCCAGTCCACGAGTAGCCTGGCGGCGGTGGCGGTGGCGTCTGAGCTTGTCGTTGGCGATCAGCGCGTTCCGATCGGCATCCTCGATCACAACACCCCCATCACGGACGCGACCGTGCATGTTCGGTCCTTCTATCTGGGATCCGGGAGCGCGGTCCTCAAGGGCGACTCGGCTGCTCCCTTCAAGGGCGAGGGCCTTCAGGGCGCCGGGATCTACGCAGGCCGTCTTACGTTCGACCAACCGGGAAACTGGCGCCTCGACGTGACGGCCACCCGGCCGAACGGCGACCACGCCGTCATGCAGGTCCCCATCACCGTCCTCGCCAAACCGGTCGTGCCCGGTGTCGGCCAGCCGGCGCCGGCGAGCAACAGCCCGACCGCGGCCACCGTCTCCGATGTCAGCCTGATCGACACCGGCTCGCCACCCGATGACATGCACCAGATCTCGATTGCCCAGGCGATCGCCGATCACAAACCCACGCTGGTGGTGTTTGCCTCGCCGGCTTACTGTACGAGCGCGACCTGCGGGCCCGAGGTCAAAGCCGTGCAAACGCTGGAGCCTGCCTACCGCGACAAGCTCGCCTTCATCCATATCGAGATCTACACCAACTACAAACCTGATCCAGCCAAGCGCCAGGTCGCTCCGACGGTCGTGCAGTGGAGACTCCAGAGCGAGCCCTGGATCTTCCTGATCGACTCGACCGGAACCATCCGCGCCCGGTTCGAAGGAGCGACCGGAGCCGATGAAATCAAGGCCGCCATCGATCAGCTCCTCAAGTAGCCCGTTTACATTTTCTAACAGGGCCGCGGCGGGACTGTTTCCTGCAATCGGGCGGGCCGATGGTACGGTCCGTTGGAGATGGCTGACATGATGTTCGACCTCGTCTGCCGCCACTGTGGCCGCCGGGAAACGCGCCGCTGGGAGAGCCGGGAGAGCGTGGCGGTCACGAACTGCCGGATGTGCAAGTTGGGGATGTCGGTCGTGGGGATCGCCTTCTTCGCGCCGGCGGCGGCGGTCCAGCAGCAAGCCGCCTAGGGCGACTCCAGCTCAGCGATGAGCTGACCCTCCTGGACCGTGTCCCCTTCGCGGACGTGGAGCCGCGTGACCGCACCCGCCCTAGGGGCGGTCACGGGAATCTCCATCTTCATCGATTCCAGGATGACGAGGGTCTCGTCGGCCGCGACCCGCTGGCCATCGTTGACCAGGACCTTCCAGACGTTGCCGGCCAGCTCGGCCTTGATCTGCACCTGAGAAACCTACCACGGGGCAATGTGTCGAACTGCACCGGCTCGGGTAAGATGGCGACGGTTTGCGAAAGAAACGTAGCTATCCCAAGAAACGAGGCGGCCCAACCACGCCACGGCCCGGCATCGACACCCTCGAGCAGAAGGAAACCCCTGAAGGCAAAGAGGAAACGATCGAGATGGATGCCGAGGTGGTGGAGCCGCTGCCGAACGCCATGTTCAAGGTCAAGCTCCAGACCGGCCAGACGATCCTTGCCTACACCTCGGGCAAGATGCGCAAGTTCTACATCCGGATTCTGATCGGCGACCGCGTGCGCGTCGACCTGTCCCCTTACGACCTGACGCGCGGCCGGATCATCTTCCGGTACAAGTAGTTCCCGGCGGCGATGTCGCCCATCGTCTTGCTCTACGCGGCGATCCTCATCGTCGCGGCCGTCGGTCTCCTCGGCGCCTACCGGGTCCTGGGGACGCCTTCGCGACTCAGGCCCCCGGATTACGCGACCGTGCTTGCGGACGTGGTGCGCAGCGTGACGCGGTCGGCGCGCCGCCTGCGTGAGGCGCTCGACGGTGCAGGGGACCCGTCGTCACTGGAGGAGGTGGCGGCCGAGAGCCGGAAGATCTTCCAGACCGCCTATTACCAGACGCTGCGGCTACGCCCCTCGGTCGGGACCGACCCGGGTGTGTCGGTTCGGTCGGTGCTGGGGCAGGCCTGCGAAGCCTACGACTGGGCCAGCCGGATGATCGGAAGCTCGAGTGCAACCAATCCGGCGATCCTCGACGCCGCGCGGCGGCTGCTGGACGCCGGCGATCAGCAGCTCAATCGTGCCGACCGGGAACTGGCGGCGCTGGCGCCGGCTTCGACCGAAAAAACCGCACCGTAGCCTCGAGGCCTTCGTCGAGCGGTGTCGCGGGCTTCCAGCCGAGGGCGGCTTCGAGCTTGCGCGCATCGACCACGGACCGTCGCTGCTCGCCAGCGAGGCCAGGCCCGTGCTGCTCAGGTTGCTCGCTGCCGGTCAGTCGCTTGAGGATGGTGAAGATCGTGTTGATGTCGGTCTCCTTGCCGGTGCCCACGTTGAAGGACCCGATCACCGACGATTGCAGCGCCCGCGCATTGGCCTCCGCGATGTCTCCGACAAAGATGAAGTCCCGGGTCTGCCGGCCGTCGCCGGTGATCCGCGCCGGCTCGTTGGCCAGCAGGCGGCGGGTGAAGATGGCCACCACCCCGGCTTCGCCGTGCGGATCCTGGCGCGGACCGTAGACGTTGGCGTAGCGGAGCGCCACGTAGGGCAGGCCATGGACAGCATGGAAGGTCCGCAGGTACACCTCGCCGGCCAGCTTCGAAGCCCCGTACGGCGAGACCGGTAGCGTGGGGGAGTCCTCGGGCGTCGGGATCACGGTGGCGTCGCCGTAGAGCGCGCCCCCGGTGGAGGCGAAGAGGAAGCGCCGGACCTTATGCCTGACGCTGGCCTGGAGGAGCGCGGCGATCCCCAGGACGTTCACCCGGGCGTCGAAGACTGGGTCGTCGACCGATCGCCGCACGCTCGCCTGGGCGGCCTGATGGACCACCGCGTCGGGCTGCTCGATTCGAAAGAGCTCGTCGAGCCATGGCGAGCCGAGGTCCATCTGGTAGAAGCGGGCTTTTGGATGGACGTGTTCGATGTGCCCGGTCGAGAGATCATCGAGGATGACCAGGTCGTGGCCGTCTGCCGCCAGGCGGTCGGCGATGTGCGACCCGATGAAGCCGGCACCACCGGTGATCAGTACTTTCATCGGCGATGGCTGAGCAAGAAGGTGACGAAGCCGACCGCGATCAGGCTCCAGTAACTGATGATGCGGTCCAGGATCGCCACCGACAGCGCCTGTGAGGGCGTCAGGTGGAAAAAGATCAGCACGGTGATGATGCCGCCTTCGACCAGCACGAGCCCGCCGGGGAGCGCCGGGATCGTGGTCAGCAGCGACGCGACCAGGGCAATGAAGACGATCTGCGCGATGCTGAGCGACAGGTGCAGGGGGAAAGCCTGAACGACCAGGAACAGGCGGGCGGACTCCGCCATCCAAACCAGCACCGTCAGGCCGAGGAGCAACGGGACGTGGCCGTGAAAGGCGCTCAGCAACCCATGGCGAAAGCGCGCCGCGCGCTCACGGAAGCGTTCGGGCACCAGGCTGCCAAGCTGCCGGTGACTGAACCGCAGGACGAGTAAGGCGAGGATCAGGCCCACCGCAATCGCGAGGCCCACGACCAGCGCGGGGACGAATCGAGACGGGATGCTCGACCTGAAGCTGACCAGCCCGCTGAGCACGAGCAGGCTCATCAGGACGAGAAAGTCCAGCGCCCGCTCACTGAAAATGGTCCCGAGTCCCTTGGAACCGGAGACCTCGGTCTGCTGGCGGAGTAGATAGGCCCGGTAGAAGTCGCCCATCTTCGCCGGCAGGACGCAGTTTGCAAACCAGGCCAGGATGATGATGTGAAAGAGTTCGCCGAAGCGGTTGGACTCGCCGGTGTTGCGAAGGAGGATCTCCCAGCGGATGGTCCGCACCACAAACGACAGGTAGAAGGCAACGAAGGCCAGCGCGTAGAGCAGCAGGTTGACCTGGGCGATGGCGCGTAGGCTCGCGCCGTAGTCGAGCTGGACATGGGTCAGGACGACGAAGAGGACGACCGCCAGGATGAGAAACGAGATCAGGGTGCGCGGATCCAGGAAGCGGTCGCGCAGGGCGGACCGGGGCGGGCCCGCCAACGGCGGTATGGCGGCGGGCTCCATCTCAGACTTCAACATACCAATCTATGTACGGGACGGCGATCGGCAGCGTACCTCAGTCGGCGATCTTGCGGCGTCGAAGGATCCGTTCGAGTAACGGCATTGGGCGGCGTGGCTTGCCGGTGGCGCCATATTGACGCCGAACCTGTTCTTTCTCACGCTCTTCGAGCACGCGAGGGACCCAGTCCGACTCCAGCATTGGGGATTCGCCGCCCTCCCAGGTCTTGAGAAAAAAGATGCCCTTCAGCGCGGTGAAGGGGATGGCGAGGTCTTTTTCCTCGCTCTGGTCCGGGGAGATCAGTGAGAGCGTGACCCCATACCGGGCCGGGTGCATCTCGCGCATGCTGTAGCCACGAAGCACCTCGTGGTCGACGAAGTGGATCGCGATCCGCTGGTACCGGGCGATGTCGACGGCGTCGCTGGGCGCCCGGGAGTCGAGGAGGACGTACTTGAGGCTGCTCAGCGGGACAAAGGCGCCCCGGTTGTTGGTGCCCACGTTGTTGATCCGGGTCTCGACGACCGGCGAGTCCAACTCCCGCCTGGTCAGTTCACCGTGCAGGGTCTCACCGTCGAGGAAGCAGTAGATGGCATCCGCCACTGCCCGCATTGTAGACGTCAGCCGGGAGGTTACCCGGTCGCCCGAAGCCGCTCCCGCGGGTTCTCGCCCAGCAGCCGGCGGACCGCATCAATGGCATAGTCGATGTCGTCCGCCGCGACACCCCGGTGGGTGACCATCCGCCAGCGTTGCGGGCTCGCCTGATCAAGCAACACCCCTTCGGCCCGGCAGCGCTCAATGAACTCGCTCGCCGTCAGCGGGGGCCGACAATCCCCGAACACCATGTTGCTCTGGATCCGTGAGCAATCGACCTCGATCGCGGTGAGTCCCTGTAACCCCTCGCCCAGGTGGCGGGCGTTGGCGTGATCGTCACGCAGGCGCTCGACCATGTGATCGAGGGCGATAAGACCGGCCGCGGCCAGGACGCCGGCCTGTCGCATGCCTCCACCCAGCAGCTTCCGTCGCCGCCGCGCCGCCTCGATAAAGGCGGCGGACCCGGCCAGCATCGACCCGACTGGCGCGCTGAGTCCCTTCGAGAGGCAGAACATGACCGAATCGACCGGGCCGGTGAGCTGACGAACATCGATCCCCTGCGCCACCGCCGCGTTGAACACCCTCGCGCCGTCGAGGTGGACCTTCATGTTCGCGGCATGGGCAACCTCGGCGACAGCCTGCGTGTCTTTCGGGGTGAGGCAGATGCCGCCCTGCCGGTTGTGCGTGTTCTCGAGGCAGAGCAGGGCGCTGCGGGGCTCGTGGATGTCGGGCGTGCGAATGGCGGCCTGCACCTGATCCGGCCGGAGGCGGCCGTCGCTGGTGGGCAACGGTCGCAGCTGCAGGCCACCGACGACGGCGGCGCCCGCAACCTCCGAGACGAAGATATGGCTCTCCGACTCGACGATCACCTCATCGCCGGATGTCGTATGGGCCAGGAGCGCGCAGAGGTTCCCCATCGTGCCGCTCGGGACGAACAGCGACGCCTCTTTGGCGACCATGCGGGCCGCCTGGTCCTGGAGGCGGTGGATCGTCGGGTCTTCGTCCCAGACATCGTCGCCCACGTCCGCGGCAGCCATCGCCGCGCGCATCTCCTCGGTCGGCAAGGTGAAGGTGTCGCTGCGAAGCTCAACCAGGCGCGTCATCCGGTCATCCTACTGCCCGAGTTGCGCATAGACCAGCGGGTGCGGCGTGACCACCTCGGTGATCGCGAGGTCGATCTCGCGCGTGATCGCCACCTGGAGGCGGGTCTGCAGGCTGGTCACGGCGATCGCCGCGGCGGCTGAAAGCGCTTCCGGATCGCCGACCGCTCGCAACACATAGGGCGAGCGGACCGTGTTTCCGTTGATCGCGAGGAGCTGGCCGCGCGAGAGGATCGGCGTGTCGCTGACGATGCGCTGACCGTTCAGGGACAAGGCCTCGGCGCCCGCGTTGCGCAGGCTGTTCAGGGTGTCCTGCAGCTCGAAGTCCATGACCGCCCCATCGAGACGGATCTCGATCCCCGGGCCATGGACCGGGACCTGACCACCGACTTCCTGCAACAGGGTCAACTCCTTCTCGATCGTCTTGGCATCGGTGCCGCCGGCGACGAGTGCCTGCTGCAACGAGGCTTCCTGCTGGGTCAGCGCCGAGCTCTGCTGGATCAGCTGGTTATTGGCCCGGTTGAGGTCGTTGATCAGCAGCGCGACGCTGGTGTCGTCCTGCGCGGCGAGCGTCCGGGCGACCACCGCCTGCGATCGCACCTGGACGACGAGGAAGAATCCGAGGGCGAGCGCGATCACGCTGACCGCGAGCAGCCGTTGCGCCCGGGCCGTCTGCTCAGCTGATGGGTTGCGCATATTTCAAGAGGAAGGTTGCCTCGTAGCGGGGCACGGTGAGGCGCGTTCCCCGCTGCCAGCCAAGCCCCAGGCCATAGATCCGGCTGCGGCTCTTCAGCTCGGCCACCTGATCCTGGTTGTTGAGCGCGCGGGCGAGCGTGGGCGGATCGCCGAGTGCCGTCACCGTGTACGGACCCGTGATGCGGCTGGCGTTATTCAGCAGGATGTTGACACCCGCGTAGAAGAAGGAGGTTGTCGGCACGATGCGCTGGCCGTTCACGGCGACCGCTTCGGCGCCACCGGCCCAGAGCAGATTGACGATGTCCTGCAGGTCCTGGTAATGGATAACCCATCCGAGCGATTTGTCGGCCGCACTGTTTGGGTCAGTGCCGTCGTGCAGCGAGACCGTCAGACCCGGGCCGTGCAGGGCGACCAGGCCGACCACGACTTTTTGATCATCGACTCGGGCCGTAACCTGCTGGGCGGCGCTGGAACGCCGGGCGCTCTCGTCTTCTCGCGCCTTGACATCGGCCTGCAGCCCCTGGACGCGGGCCTTGAGCGAGTGATTCTGCGTCTCCAGCTCGTTGACGCTCTTCCGCAGGGCCTCATCGCGCGCAAACCGATTGGATGGCGGCAGCGGCTGGCTGCGGAACTGGGTGGCGGCGAGCGCGGCGACGACGAGCGTCGCGACGGACAGGCTCGCGAGCACGGTCATCCGCGGCGTCACGGTGCCGTGTAGTGTAATGAATGCCGATTTCGAGTTCGATCGTAAAGAGGCAGGAGGAAACATGGCTCAGACAGTAGAGGCGACTCCGCGCAAGGGGTTTGCCGAGGCGGACCCGGGTCACGCCGATCCCTGGAAGATTGCCCAGCAGCAATTCGACATCGCCGCCAATGTGCTTGGTCTCGATCCGAACATGGCCCGCGTTCTGCGTGAATGCAAGCGCCAGCTGATCGTGACATTTCCGGTCCTGATGGACGACCACTCGATCGAGATGTTCACCGGCTTCCGGGTCCACCACAACATCGATCGGGGTCCCGCCAAGGGCGGCATTCGGTACCACCCCGACGTGACGATCGAGGAAGTCAAAGCGCTGGCCATGTGGATGACCTGGAAGTGCGCCGTCGTCGGGATTCCGTACGGGGGCGCCAAGGGGGGCGTCGTCCTTGACCCGAAGCGCCTGAGTCGAAATGAGCTCGAGAACCTGACGCGCCGCTACACGAGCGAGATCAGCATGATGATCGGTCCCGATCGCGACATCCCGGCGCCGGACGTCAATACCAACGCCCAGATCATGGCCTGGATGATGGACACGATCAGCATGCACGCCGGGCACTCGGTGCCGGCGGTCGTGACCGGAAAGCCGCTCGGGATCGGCGGCTCGGAAGGCCGGCCTGAGGCCACCGGGCGTGGCTGCATGCTCACCACCATGGCGGCCCTCAAACATCTCGGGATCCGACCCGAGGACGCGACCGTCGCCGTCCAGGGGGTTGGCAATGTCGGATATACGACGGCCAAACTGCTGGCAGAAAAAGGCTGCAAAGTGATCGCGGTCAGCGATTCCAACGGTGCCTGCTACAACGATGGCGGGATCATGCTGGATGAGGTCGTCCGGGAGAAGGAGCTGAACGGCCGGCTCCGGCAGGCGGTCTGCGAGACGATCACCAATGCGGAGCTGCTGGAGCTGCCAGTGACGGTGCTGGTTCCGGCCGCGCTCGAGAACCAGATCCATCGCGGCAATGCCCACCGGATCAAGGCCAAGATCATCTGCGAGGGCGCCAACGGGCCGACCTCCCCGGAGGCCGACGAGATTCTCTATGACAACGGCCAGTTCGTGATTCCGGATATCCTCGCGAACGCCGGCGGCGTCACGGTCTCCTACTTCGAGTGGGTCCAGGACCTCCAGGAGTTCTTCTGGGACGAGCACGACATCAATGAGCGCCTGGAGCGCATCATGCTGCGGGCGTTCAGTGCGGTCCTGAAGGTCAGCCTCGAGAAAAAGGTCAACATGCGGACGGCTGCCTACGTGCTCGCCGTTGACAAAGTCGCGCAGGCAACCACGATTCGAGGCATTTACCCGTAACGCCGGCTCGCCCGGGCGGGCCTTCCCTCACCGGACCTTCAGGTGATCGACAGTCCCGCCCGTTATGCGGGTGAGGTCGTTCGGCGCGATGGCGAAGACATGGCGCGGCGTGCCGGCCGCCGCCCAGATCGTGTCGTACTGAAGCAGGTCCCGGTCGATGAAGGTCGGCATCGGTTCGGGAAAGCCCACCGGTGGCACGCCGCCGATCGCGAAGCTCGTTGCGTGCCGCACCACGGCGGCGTCGGCCTTTCGAATCGGCGCACCCGTCAATGCCCCGAGACGCTCGAGATCGAGTTGGTTGCTGCCAGACATCAGCGCGAGGACGGGCGTGTCCCCCGATAGAAACACGAGCGACTTCACGATCTGCCCGACGGAGGTGCCGATCGCCGTGGCCGCGTCCTGGGCGGTCCGCGTCGAGGCCGGAAACTCCTCGATGCGCGGCTCGAGGCCGGCGTTCGCCAGCGCCATCCGGACTCGCTCGACCGATGAAAGTTGTTGGTTCATGCGCAAACCGTTCCGCTATAATGCCGGGAAACCAAGTCGTTCTGAGGTACACGCATACCCCTTGAGCTCGACCACCGGCATGGAGCGCTGAGATGAGTCTGCGTGCGCCCATCAAGCCGGCGGTCTCGCCACCGGCGCAAACGTTCGAGCTTGGCCGGTTCAAACAAGCCCGTCGGGCCTATGGCTTTGACGAGGTCGCCCTGGTGCCGGGTCGGGTGACGATCAACCCCGATGAGGTTGACACCAGCGTGGCATTCGGCGCGCTGCGGCTTGCGGTCCCCATCCTCGCCGCCGCCATGGACGGGGTCGTCGACGTCCGCTTCGCCGTGGAGATCGGGCGGCTGGGTGGCATCGGGGTGCTCAACCTCGATGGTCTGCAGACCAGATATCCGGACCCGACCAGCATCCTGCGGGAAATCGCCGAGGCGCCCCGCGAGCACATCAACGGCCTCCTCCAGAAGGTGTACCAGGCACCCGTGCGGGAGCACCTGATCGGCGAGCGCATCACGGCAATCAAGCGTGCCGGGGTGCCGATCGCCGTTTCCACCGTCCCCGCGCATGCCAGCCGCCGGGCGCCGGTGGTCCAGGAGGCGGGCGCCGATTGCCTTGTGGTCCAGGGAACGGTCCTGACCGCCCGGCATATCTCGCGTTCCTACGAGCAACTCTCCTTTGAAAAACTGTGCGCGGGCCTCAGGATTCCCGTGCTCGCCGGCAACTGTGTCGACTACGAGACCGCGCTCGAGCTGATGCAGACGGGCATCGCGGGCATTCTCGTTGGGGTCGGGCCGGGCGCCGCGTGTACCACGCGCGGCGTGCTCGGTGTCGGCGTTCCGCAGGTCACCGCCACCAGCGACGTCGCTGCGGCGCGCGAGACCTACTTCGAGGAAACCGGACGTCGAGTCCAGGTCATCACAGATGGCGGGATGCGCGTCGGTGGCGACGTCGCCAAGGCGTTTGCCTCGGGGGCCGACGCGGTCATGATCGGCTCGATCTTCGCCGGCACCGTCGAAGCGGCCGGCGGTGGCTACCACTGGGGGATGGCCACGCCAGATCCGAATCTTCCGCGTGGCACCCGGATTCGCGTCGGCCAGCGCGGCACGCTCCGCGAGGTCCTCGTCGGTCCGGCCCGCGTTGATGATGGAACCCAGAACCTGGTCGGTGCGCTGCGCTCCGCGATGGGGGTCTGCGGGGCGCGAACGCTCGCCGACTTCCAGCACACGGAGCTGGTCATCGCGCCGGCCATCCAGAGCGAAGGCAAGCTGTTCCAGCAGGCGCAACAAGTCGGGATGGGGACATAGCCGTTTCCAGCGGGGCAACCAGCGCGGTGGCGGTGGCGCAGGAGCTGGTCTTGGTCCTCGACTTCGGCTCCCAGTACAGCCAGTTGATCGCCCGTCGCGTGCGCGAGGCTGGAGTCTACTGCGAGCTGATCCCGGGGACGACTTCCTGGGCGGCGATTCGCGAGCGCTCGCCGCGGGCACTGATTCTCTCGGGCGGCCCGGCCAGCGTCTACGCGGAGGGCGCGCCCCTCTGCGACCCGCAGGCGCTGACTGCCGGGGTCCCCGTCCTCGGGATCTGCTACGGCATGCAGCTGCTTGCGCACCAGCTTGGGGGGCGGGTCGCCTCGAGCGGCGGCCGCGAGTATGGCCCAGTGAACGTGCAGGTCGACGATGACGGCGGGTTGTTTGCGGATCTCCCGACCGATCTGCCGGTCTGGATGAGTCACGGGGATACGATCCTCGAGGCGCCGGCCGGTTTCCGCCGCCTCGCGCACACCGTCAACTCGCCGTTCGCCGCGATCGGCGACGATGCCGGCCGGTTCGGCATCGCGTTCCATCCCGAGGTGGTCCACACCCGGCAGGGCCGCGAGATCCTCCATAACTTCCTCTATGCCGTGGCCGGCTGCGAAGGCACCTGGAAGCCGGCGACCTTTATCGAGGAGGCGGTGCGCAGCATCCGTGAGACCGTCAAGGATGGCCACGTCCTCTGCGCGCTCTCGGGCGGCGTCGACTCCGCCGTGTGCGCGACGTTGATCCACCGGGCCCTCCCCGGCCAGCTCACCTGTCTCTTTGTGGACAACGGTCTGCTTCGCCGTGATGAGCGGCGCCGGGTCGAGGAGGTAATGGCCAAACACCTCGGCGTCGAGCTCAAATCGGTCGATGCGACCGCCGAGTTCCTCGAGGCGTTGCACGGCGTGGTCGATCCGGAGGAAAAGCGCCGCCGAGTTGGCGCCACCTTCATCAAGGTGTTCGACCGCGAGGCCGCGGCCATCCGCCAGATCGATTTCCTCGCTCAGGGGACGCTCTACCCCGACGTCATCGAGAGCACCAGTCACGATACCTTCGGCGCACGCCGAATCAAGACGCACCACAACGTCGGCGGGCTCCCTGCCGACCTCCGGTTCCGGCTCGTCGAGCCGCTGCGATACCTGTTCAAGGATGAGGTGCGCGCCATCGGCTCCGCGCTCGGCTTGCCGGACGATATGGTGAATCGCCAGCCCTTTCCCGGCCCCGGGCTCGCGGTCCGGATCCTCGGCGAGGTCACCCAGCCGCGACTCGAGACCCTGCGCGCGGCCGACTGGATCGTCGTCGACGAAATCAAGGCGGCCGGCCTCTACCGCGCCCTCTGGCAGTCCTTTGCGATCCTGACTCCGCTGCAGAGCGTCGGCGTCATGGGCGACTACCGAACGTATGGCAACGTGGTCGCCATCCGAGCCGTGCAGAGCGAGGATGGGATGACTGCCGATTGGGCGCGGGTTCCCTACGACGTGCTGGCGAAGATCTCGACCCGCATCGTCAATGAGGTCCCCGGGGTCAATCGCGTTGTCTACGACATCTCTTCAAAGCCGCCCTCGACTATCGAATGGGAATAGCGTCATCAAAGTTCTTGTCGTCGGCAGCGGCGCCCGCGAGCACGCGCTGACCTGGAAGGCCTTGCAGAGCCCGATTACCACCGCGGTCTACTGCGCGCCGGGCAACGCCGCGACCGGATCGATTGCCGTCAACACCGACATCGCGGCCACCGATGTCGATCGAATCGTGCGGTTCGTCAACGAGCGTGACGTCGGGCTGACCATCATCGGGCCCGAGGCGGCGGTAGCCGCGGCGCTCGCCGATCGCCTGGCGGACGCGGGACGGCTGGCATTCGGGCCGACGGCGGGGGCGGGAAAGATCGAGAGCAGCAAGGCCTTTGCCAAGGATGTTCTGGCACGGAGCGGCGTGTCCACCCCCGCCCACCGGGTCTTTACCGACGCCGGACTGGCCAGGGATTTCGTCAGGGGCGAAGGCCGGCCCTTCGTCGTCAAGGCCGACGGCCTGGCGAAGGGCAAGGGGACCGTCGTGCCCAACGACGTCGAGGAGACGATGCGTGCCATCGACCAGTTGATGGTTGAGAAAACCGTCGGGGTCGCGGGCGACTCGATCCTCCTTGAGGAGAAGATCGAAGGGCGCGAGGTTTCCCTGATGGCCTTCGTGGATGGGCAACGCGTGATCCCACTGGCGCCGGCCTGCGACTACAAGCGGGCTCTTGCCGGAGACCAGGGACCAAACACCGGCGGCATGGGTGGGTACTCGCCCGTCAGCTTCTTTACCGATGCCGACGTCGAGCGTGCCACCCGGACCGTGTTCGAGCCGGTCGTCGAAACCCTGCGAGCCGGCGGGACATCCTACCGCGGCTGCCTTTATGCTGGCCTGATGGTCGGCGATGGCGGGCTTCAGGTGCTCGAATTCAACGCGCGCTTCGGCGATCCGGAGGCCGAGGTAGTCCTGCCGCGCCTTTCCGACGACCTCATCCCCCTGATGGAAGCGACCGCGCGGGGCGAGCTCCGGTCGACGGCCCCGGCCTGGTTCACCAAGGCCAGCGTCGGCGTCGTGCTTGCGTCGGAAGGCTACCCCGGCCGATACGAGACGGGCCGCGCCATCGATGGCCTCAGCCGGCTCGAGCCGGAGACCTATGCCTTTCACGCCGGCACCGATGCCGAACCATCCGGGTACGTCACCGCCGGCGGCCGGGTGTTGACGATCGTCGCGCTCGGCGACACGATCGCCGAGGCCCGTGACCGCGCCTACCGAAATGTCGATCGGATCCATTTCGATGGCATGACCTTCAGGGCTGACGTGGCGCAGCGCGAGATTGCGGTCGCGACCGGATGAGCGAAACGCCGCTGGTGGGGATCGTGATGGGCAGCGAGTCGGACCGGCCGACCATGCAGAAATGCTGTGAGATCCTCGATTCGTATGGCGTGCCGTACGAAGTCGTGGTTCGGTCGGCCCATCGAGATCCGGAGGGGTGTCGCACCTGGGCCAAGGAGGCCGAAGGTCGGGGCATCAAGGTGCTGATCGCCGCTGCCGGTGGCGCCGCGCACTTGCCCGGGGTCGCGGCGGCCTGGAGCATCCTGCCTGTGATCGGCGTCCCGATGTCGGGCGGCACGCTCGGCGGTCTCGATGCCCTGCTTTCGATGGCGCAGATGCCGGCCGGCATTCCGGTCGCGACGGTCGCCATCGGCGATGCCGGGGCGCGCAACGCCGCGCACCTCGCGGTTGCCATCCTCGGGCTCAGTGATCCCGGGGCGCGCGCGGCGGTGCTCAAGCATCGGGAGACGATGCGCGCACCCAAACGTCCCTGACCGGACGGTTGACGTCGTACGACCCGGCGCGCGAGCATACGGATCTCGTTAGTGAAGTTCAGCGGCTGGAGGCGCAGCTCGACCTCACCTGGACCCGGGAGGCGCGGGTCCTCACGGCGTTCGGGCTCCGCGACGGAATGAATGTCGTCGACCTGGGGTGCGGTCCCGGCCATACCCTGGCTCGACTCCATGCCCTGATCCCTGGCAGTCGGATTTCGGGAGTGGAGCTGGATCCCACCTTTGCGGCGATCGCCGGCGCCAGCCGCACGCCAGGCATCACCGTCCTCCACCGATCGGCGGTCGACACCGGGCTCGAGTCGGAAAGCACCGATTTCGTTTTGGCCCGATTCCTCTACCAGCATCTCGACGACCCGGAAGCGGTTACTCGCGAGGCCTTTCGCATCCTCAAGCGTGGGGGCGCGCTGGCCGTGGTCGATATCGATCAGGCCATCTGGGGGGTTGCTGATCCCGCAATCCCTGAGCTCGAGCTCCTGATGCAGCGATATGGGGCCGCCAACGCAAAGGCGGGTCGGGACCGCAGCATCGGGCGAAGGCTGTGGCGAATCCTGCGGGGCGCCGGCTTCGAACGCCTCGAGCAGGACGTTGTGGTCGCCCATAGCGATGACCTCGGACTGGCGCGATTTTCGTCGCAGCTCGACCTGGGGCGGCTCAGCCAGCTAGTCGATGCGGGCGTCGTCTCAACGGCGGAGCTGCAGTCCGCACAGCAGGCCCGCGACCGATTCCTCGCCTCGGCGGACTCGATCATCATGACCCTCAATCTGCTGGTCTGCGGCCGAAAGCCACACCGCTAAGAAGTCCTGCGACACGGCCCGCTTTGGCGGGGATCCTTGACAGCCCGCGGGGGTTTATCGTACTGTCTTACTATCAGGAAATGCGCTACCGCATAGGGGATATGCGCTCAAGATGCGTATTCGCAGAGTCGTTCAAAAGCGAATCCAGCAGCAAGCCGACGGGCTGAACGTCGCAGGCTCCATCAACGCCGTGGTCAGCGGCAATGTGGGTGAGTCAGGCTCCGTCAGCCACCTCAAGACTCGGAGTTCGAACCGCATCGTCCAGCGGGGGGGCACGACGCAAATCGTCAGTGAGCAGCAGATCGATGAACAGCCAACCCAGAGACAGGAGGTAGACCAATGAGCGGCGTAAAAGAGCCCGGCACCGACATTCCGCAGCGTGCGGAGAACCGAACCGACAACCAGCCCGCTGAACTTTCCGAGGAAGAGCTCAAGGCGCAGGGCGGTGAGGAACTCCCCGATCGCGAGGCCATGTCCCTCGTCGACGCGAATGTTGCCGCGCCTGTCAACGTGGCCGCGGCCCTCAACGTGCTCTCCGATAACTCGACGGCCGTTGCCGCCGCGAAGCAGAGCAGCGACATCACGCAGAACACCTAGGAGGACAACCAGCATGGGTACGGAAAACCAGGACAAGCCGGTCGAGTATTCGGCCGATCAGCCGCAGAAGAACGAGCTCTCGGACGAGGAGCTCAAGACGCAGGGTGGCGAGGCGCTTCCCGATCGGGAGGCCATGTCGCTGCTCGATCTCAACCTGGCGGCTCCCGTCAACGCGGCAGTAGCCGCGAACGTCCTGTCCGACAACTCGACCGCGGTGGCCGAGGCTCAGCAAAGTAACGACATCACCCAGAACACCTAGGAGGGATGCACGGAATGGGCAACGAAGCGCAAGACAAGCCGGTCGAGTACTCGGCCGACAAGCCGGAGAAGAAGGAACTCTCAGACGAGGAGCTCAAGGCGCAGGGTGGCGAACAGCTTCCCGATCGGGAGGCCATGTCCCTGATCAACGCCAACGTCGCAGTGCCGGTCAACGCCGCCGTCGCGGCAAACGTCCTCTCCGACAACTCGACGGCGATTGCGGAGGCTCAGCAGAGCAACGACATCAGCCAGGGTATCTAGGGAAACAGGAGGTCTTGGAAATGAAAGACGAGCAAAAAGACAAGATCGTGCCAACCGGCGACCCGGGCACCGAGAAGACCACCGAGCACCTCTCCAGGGAGGAACTCGAGGCGCAGGGCGGCGAGGCGCTGCCCGACCGGGAGGCCATGTCGCTGATCAATGCCAACCTGGCCGCGCCCGTCAACGCGGCGGTCGCTGCGAACGTGCTCTCCGACCATTCGACGGCGGGCGCCTTCGCCGACCAGTCAAACAGCATCAACCAGGGTATCGGCGGCGGTGGCAGCGGACCCGGGAAGTTGCCGCCAATGCCGGCCTAGTTCGCCACGGGGAAAACAGGAAGGGCGGCTACGGCCGCCCTTTTCTTATCAATCGGGACTGGAGGACATCTAGATGATCGAGCCGGCTGAGCGCCGCGACCAGGCAAGACCCTCCACCACCGCGCCGACGCCCGGCCCCTCCTCGTCGGGCGGCGCCCTTAAGCTCGCGGAGGGGATCGACCTGATCGGCGAGTACCAGGGCTCCGGGTTCAAAGAGCCTCCCTACATCGCCCGCCGTGCCGACGGGCAGATGATCCAGCTACCAAAGCTCCTCTTCTTGATCGCCCGCGCTGCCGATGGGCGCCGAGACGCCGACCAGATCGCGCAAGCGGTTACCAAGGAGTTCGGTCGTGGCGTCAGCGGCGAAAACGTCGCCTTTCTGGTTGACAAGAAGCTTCGACCGCTCGGCGTGTTGGCGGCGCCCGATGGCTCGAGCCCCAGGCTCGAGAAACCCGATCCGATGCTGGCCCTCAAGTTTCGTGCCGCTCTCATCCCGAAGGGCGTCGTCAACGCCTTCACGACCGTCTTCCACCCGTTGTTCTGGCCGATCGTCGTGCTTGGTGTCCTGGCTGGCCTGGTCGCCCTCGACGTCTGGCTCTTCTTCATCCACGGCGTCGCGCAAAGCGTTCGCAATCTGATCAACGAACCGGTCTTCTTCTTGATGGTATTCGGCCTCGTCGTGCTTTCAGCAGCCCTCCACGAATGCGGCCACGCAACCGGGCTCCGCTATGGCGGCGGGAAACCCGGCGTGATGGGCGCGGGCCTCTACATGGTCTGGCCGGCCTTCTACACGGATGTCACCGATTCCTATCGGTTGAGCAAGGGAGGTCGGCTACGGACGGACCTGGGGGGCGTGTACTTCAACGTCATCTTCATGCTGCTGACGGTTGGGGCGTACGTGCTCACCCATTTCGAGCCATTGCTCGTCGTCATCCTCTTCCAGCAATTCGAAATGCTTCATCAATTTCTGCCCTTCCTGCGGCTGGATGGGTATTACGTCATCAGCGACCTCACCGGAGTCCCGGACATTTTCTTGCGAATCAAACCCACGCTGCTGAGCCTGATCCCGGGACGGAAGGCGGACCAGAAAGTGACCGAGCTCAAGCCCTGGGTCCGCATCGTCGTCACCCTCTGGGTGCTCGCGACGGCGGCCTTCATTCTCTACGCGTACGGCATGATGATGCTCCACCTGCCGGCGATCCTGGGAACAGCGTGGCAGTCGCTCTGGTCCCAGGTCGGCAAGACGGGAGCGGCCTTCAATCATGGCGATGCGCTGACCGGCGTCTTCGGCGTTCTCCAGGTGACCCTCCTCGTGCTTCCGCTTGCGGGGCTGGCCCTGACCATGGTCGGGCTTGTGAGAAGGCTCCTGGCCGCAGGCTGGACGCGAACCGCTGGCAAGCCCCTGGCTCGCACTGGCTTCACGCTTGCCACCGCCGCGGTCGCACTGTTACTCGCCCTCGCCTGGTGGCCACACAGCAACAACTATCGCCCGATCCAGCCGACCGACACCGGCACGCTGCAATCGAGCGTGCAGAACGTGACCCTGCCCGCTGTCATCGAGCGCGTGGTGCCCGCGCCTTCTGCGTCGCCGGGCGTCAACGCCTCGCCACAGCCGAGCCCGGGGGCCAGTCCGCAGGCCAGCGCCTCGCCGGCGGCGAGCGCCTCGGCCAGCGCAGGCGCGAGTCCGAGTCCACAGGTTTCGCCAAGTAGCAGTCCATAGCGAAGGGAGGTAACTCAGATCATGGGACGGTTGACAGCGTTTCGACGGGTCGTCATGGCCCTCGGCATGGCCGGCGCACTTGCCGTAGGCACCGGTGCCGCAGTTTCGGCGGATGAGGGCACGCCGAATCAGAACAACTACGTCGTCCTTTTCAATCAACGGGATCACTCAACGCTGGTTCGGACATCGCTCAAGATCACTTACGTGACCAGCGGAAGCGTGACGGCCGTCAATCACGCCGAGGCGGTCGCGAGTTGCAAGTACTGCCAGACGTTCGCCGGGGCCATCGAGGCCATTATCGTGATCGGTCCGGTACCCAACTATCAGCCGGTCAACGAGGCGTATGCCGTCAACTACAAATGCAGCTATTGCGACACGGGTGCCTATGCCGGCCAGTTCGACCTCCAGTATGCCGGCCCCGTCCAGCTCAGTGAGCGTGGCCAGGAGCAGGTTGAGAATCTCCGCGAGCAGTTGAGCAGTCTGCGCGAGTCCGAGCTCTCGTCGAGCGCCCTCGTGCAGCGGGTAGCCGCTATCCGCTGGCAGCTGGAAACCGTCCTGCGGAACAACCTCGTCCCGGCCGATGGCGAGGGCGATCAGCCACGCCAGCACGACCGGACTGCCGCTCGGGCCGCCTGACCTCCTCGAATTGACGCCGTAGCCCGCCCGGCGACCGGGTGGGCTACGGTATCGAGTTCAGGGCGCGAATAGAATAGTGCCCGTGCCGAAGGTCTTAATTACGGAGACCGTCCTGCGCGATGCGCAGCAGAGCCTGCTCCAGGGTCGCCTCAAGCTTCAGCACGTCCTGCCGATCGCCAAGACCCTGGACGACATCGGCTATCACGCGCTGGACGCCTGGGGCGGCTGGACGTTCTCAGCCTCCATCCGTGTGCTCCACGAGGATCCCTGGCAGCGGCTCCGCGCGCTGAGGGCCGCGATCGTCAAGACCCCCCTCCAGATGCTGATTCGCGGCCAGACCCTGATTTCCCAAGCGCATCAGCCCGATGACGTGGTCCGCGCCTTCATCGAGCAGGCGGTGCAGGCCGGCGTGTCGGTGGTGCGCCTCTTCGACCCGCTCAACGACATGCGCAACCTGGAAGTGCCGGTGCAGGCCGCCAAGAAAACCGGCGCCCGGGTGATCGGCGCGCTTGTCTACAGTCCGAGCCCGGTTCAGGACGGCGCCTGGATGGTCAATGCCGGCCGTCGCCTGAAAGCGCTCGGCTGTGACTGGATCGGCGTCGAGGACGTGGCCGGGATTCTTGGCCCCGATACCGCCCGAGCCCTGGTCAAGGGGCTGGTGGAGACTACCGGATTGCCGATCAGCATCCATTCGCATTCGACCACTGCCCTGGCCCCGATCACCTACTTTGCCGCGATCGAGGCCGGCGCGACCGGCATCGACACCGCGCTCTCGGCGATGGCGTGGGGAGCGTCCCAACCCGCGACCGAAACGATGGTCGCCGCCCTCCGCGAAGGATCCTTTGATACCGGCCTCGACCTGCAGCTGATCGGCCAGGCGAACCGTTATTTCGACGAGCTTCACGACGACTATGCCGAATTCCAGGATCCGATCGCGTTCAGAAACGACATCCATGTGCTTGACCATCAGCTTCCCGCTCCGTTGCTTGCTGTGCTGATTCGGACGCTGCGCGAGCGCAAGGCCATTGACCGCTATGAACGATTGCTGCACGAATTGGTCCTCGTGCGCGAGGAGATGGGCTACCCACCGATGGCGGCGCCGATCAATCAGATTGCGGCCCGCCAGGCGCTCGCCAATACGCTCGACGAGAAGCGCTACCAGCACATCGAACAACCCTTTCGCGACTACATCAAGGGCCTATTCGGGGCCTCGCCCGCGCCGATCGACCCGGAGGTGCGCAAGCGGGCGCTCGGCAGCTCCGAGCCGATCACGATCAGGCCGGCCGACCTGCTCAAGCCGGGGATGGACCGAGCGCACCGCGAAATGCGCAAGCAGGGACTGACGCCAACCGGTCCCGACCAGGTGCTCACCTACATCCTTTTCCCCCAGGAGGCGCCTGGCATTCTGCGACCGTCTCCCATGGTGGAGTCGGCTCCGGCGCCGGCAACCCCACCGGTGGAGGTCGCCACGGCACCGGTCGCAACGCCACCGCCGGCCGCCGTGACGGATGGATCGGCCGTTCGGGAATTCACGGTCGAGGTCGACGGGGAGCCCTACCACGTCCGCATCCGCGGCGAAGGAGTCGGCCGCTCCGCGTCACCGGCGCCGGACCCCGTCGCCGCCCCGGAGTCCGGGAAGAGCGCGCCCTCGGGGAACGGCGCGATTCAGGCGCCGATGCAAGGGATGGTTGTGAAGGTCAAGGTCAAGGTCGGCGATCGGGTCAAGCTGGGGGACGTGGTGGTGATCCTCGAGGCGATGAAGATGCAGAACGATATCGTCGCCACCGTCGGCGGGCAGGTGCGCGAGGTGATGGCCAAGGAAGGGTCGATCGTCTCCCCGAACGATGTGCTGATGACAATTGGCTAAGGTCTCAAGGGTCCTGGTCGCCAACCGGGGTGAGATCGCCCTCCGCGTGATGCGCACCTGTCGCGAGATGAACATTCCGACGGTTGCCGTCTACGCCGAACCGGACGCGCGGACGCCGCATGTCTATTTCGCGGATGAGCGAGCCGCGCTCAGCGGCGCGTCGCCGCGGCAGGCCTACCTCGACGCCGAACAGCTGGTCAGGCTGGCGCGCGAGCACGGCGCCGACGCCATCCACCCGGGATACGGGTTCCTGTCGGAAAACGCCGCCTTCGCGGACACGTGCGGCAAAGCGGGCATCACCTTCATTGGGCCTGGACCGGCCAGCATGCGCGCCATGGGCGATAAGGTCGAGGCGCGTCGCCGGATGGCGGCAGCGGGCGTCCCGGTGGTCCCCGGCTCGGCGGCCCTGGCGGACGACAAGGCGGCGCTCGCCGAAGCCGAGCGGATCGGCTACCCGGTGCTGGTCAAGGCGGCGGCCGGCGGCGGCGGCATCGGCATGCGCGTCGCGCAGGATCGCGGCGAGCTCCCGGCGGCGTTTGAGGCGTGCCGGCGGGCGGCGCAAACATCATTCGCCAGCCCCGACGTGTACCTCGAGCGCTACCTCGAGCACCCACGCCACATCGAGATGCAGGTGCTGGCCGACAGCCGCGGCACCACGCTGGCGCTTGGCGAGCGCGAGTGCTCGATCCAGCGCCGCCATCAGAAACTCCTCGAGGAGACGCCGGCGGTGGGACTCTCCGAGGCTCGACGAGCGGCGATGAAGGAAGCGGCGGTGCGCGCCGCCTCCGTGGTCAACTACCAGAACGCCGGCACGATCGAGTTCATTGTGGGGGGCGACGACTTCTATTTCCTCGAGATGAACACCCGGCTGCAGGTCGAGCACCCGGTCACCGAGGCGGTGTTGGGCATCGACCTGGTGCGCTGGCAGATCGAGATCGCCCGCGGAGCGTCGCTGCCGCCCGACGGTTTTCACCCGCCGCGTGGGCACGCGATCGAATTTCGCATCAACGCTGAAGATCCACTCCGGAATTTCATGCCGGCGCCTCGGCGTATCCTCCGGTACGCGCCGCCGACCGGCCCGGGGGTTCGGGTGGACTCCGGCGTCCGTCCCCATCAGGACGTGTCGCCGCACTTCGATTCGCTCCTTGCCAAACTCATCGTCTGGGCAGAGGATCGCGAGGCGGCCATCGGGCGCGGCCGGCGCGCATTGCAGGAGTTCGTCCTCACCGGCCCATCGACGACGATCCCGTTCCACCGGGCGATCCTCCTCGAGCCGGATTTCCAGGCGGGCCGAATCTCGACCGCCTTCATCCCGGACCATCCAGCCCTGATCGAGACCACCAGGGCCCTGAGCGCCGAGCCGTCGCTGCTGGGTCCGCTCTATGGCGGCGCCGACATTGCCGCGGCGATCGCGGCGGGCGTTCAGATCGCCGAGGGCTAGCCCGAGCCGCCGATCACGAGCGGCGCAGTGTAGGTCTGCGCCACCGGCGAGCCGTTGATGTCGGCAACGCCGGTCGTGACCACCAGCGAATAGGTGCCTGGCGGAAGCTTGGTCTCGACCGTGACGAGGTGGGCATCAGGATTAAAGCTGACGCGCGCGATCACCGGGGTCCCCTTCGCGTCCTTCACCAGGATGGTGTTGGCAGACACCGATTCGGGCTTGAGGTCGGCATCGAAGCGCACCATCACCTGCTGGGTTGCCTCGCTGCGGCGGACCTCCACCGATACCACCGTCGGACCGTGTCCGAGCTGCACCGTCGGCGTCGCGGTCACGGCATCGATCAGGTAGCGCTGGTCGACGAGGACCACGGTCAACTGCTCTTCGAAGAAGCTGATTTCGATGGTGCCGCGGGCGATAAAGATGCGCGCCCCCACCAGGAATTTATTGGTTCCAGCGAGCTGGACGCTGACCGGGTAATAGCGGTCGAACTGTGCTCCCGGACTGAGCAGCGCCGAGGCGCCACTGGTGTACGCCTGCTGCGCCGACGTATCCAGCTGCGCCTGGGCGGTGGCGAGGTCGCCTCGGATCCGGGCCTGCATGAACTTATCGACCTCGGCGAGCGCCTGGCTTTCGGCGGTATCAGCGGCCGACCGCTGGCCAACCGTGGCCTTGGCGGTCCAGAGCGAGAGGCCGCCGCCCTCATCACGTCGGGCGAAGAGCACGAGACCGCCCGATGGTGACCAGACTGGGCTGGCGTACTCCAGCTGGCTGCTACCGAAGCTCACCAGGGCGGTACCATCCGCGTTGATCAAGCGCAACCCCGAGTGCAGGGTCGACCCCGAGCCGGAGCGGCTGGCGAACAGCAGGGAGGTCGAGTCAGGGGCCCAGTTCAAATTCGACCAGGTTTCGCCGGCCGCGCTGGTGGCAATTCGGCGGGCTGACCTGGCATCAGCGCCGGCATAGATGTCCGTCGCGCCGGCCGCAGCCACGGTGAAGGCGAGCTGCCCGCCAGGCGACCAGGCGAAGTCGATCGCGCCGACCGGCAGGGTCGTTGTGGTCATCGAGCTGAGATCAAGGACCAGTGAGCCGCTGTCGGTTTTCAGAGCCAGGGACTTGCCATTACGCGTCGCCGACATCGGGCCCGTCACCTTCAGCGCCGGCGTGGCGATGGTGGTGCCGTGCAGGTCGACGACATGGAGCGTGCCGTCGTTCACGTAGGCGATTCGATCGGTTCCGAGCCAGACCGGCGCGCGGTCGGGCCGGCCGTTGATGGTGGCGAGGCTGGACGACTGCACGGTTCCCTGGAGATCGCGAAGCTCGAGAATCGAATGGTCCGCCGATGGTTCCTGCCAGTCGGCGAAGACGCCTCCCGACGGCGCCACGGCCGCGTAGCTCCCGCCGGGAGCGACCTCACGCAGCAGGGTCCCCTGTGTGCTCATCAGCCAGACGCTGGTGGTTGCGCTCGGGGACACGGTGACGGTTGCGGTCGGTGACGCCGTCGTCGAGGCGCTTGCCGTCGGGCTCGCGGCGTCAGCCGGCCGGGTGACGAGCAGCTGCCCGTCCTGGGTCCAGGATGGACCGGACAGCTTGCTCGAGTCTGGGATACGGTTGTCGAAGGCAAAGGCGACCGATCCACTCTTGAACGAGGGGGGAACGATCGCGGGGGCGGCGGCGGGAGCCGTCAAGAAGTGCACCACCACTGGTCGTTGCACCGGGGGGGTCGCCACCGCCTGGGGTGCCGCCGAGGCTTTTGGCTGCAGGGTGACCTTGTAGGCGGTATTCGGCGCCAGGGGATGCGCCGGGGTGATGACCAGCGTCTGCCCCTCCCAGTGCTTGGTGACCGAGGTCGCGGGCTGGATCGCCACACTCTCCTCCACGGCGGCCTTGTCGACCGGGCCGCTGAAGGGGATCTGGATCGGCTCGGCGATGGCCACGTCCTTCTTGTGGTCGATTGCCTGGATATTCGCCGCAACCGAGGGCCCGGCCGCGGGCTGGCGCTGCAGGTAGACCTCGATGCCGAGGACGACGAGGAAGCCGCAGGCGACCGCGGCCATCGCCGGCACCATCCCCACCGGCCCGAGCTGGTACCAGCGCCGGCGGTTCGGCGTCCCCAGCCGATTGCGCGCCTCGGTGATCAGCTTGGCCCGAAGGTAATTGCGGAAATGGGGGTCCAGCGGCGGTGCGGCAGGCCGCGACGCGCGGAGCAGGTCGACGACCTCTTGGTCCGCCGGGTCGGTGAAGAGCTCTCGGAGCTCCGGATCGTCCGTCATGGTCTCACCAGTTCAGGGCCAAGGTCGGGCCCGAGTTCGGGCGGAAGCTCGCGGCGTAGCCGCTCGACGCCGCGGTGCAGCAGCAACTTCACCGCGCCGGAACTCTTGCCCAGGATCACCGCGATCTCTTCGATCTTCCGGTCCTCGCCGAACTTGAGCACCATGGCTGCCCGCTGCTGCTTGGGCAGCTGATCGATAGCCGACCAGACGCGCCGGCTCCGATCTCGGCGGACGACCTCATCGACCACCGGGGGCGCCGTGCTCGCCATGTCGCTGCCCTCTTCGAGCTCAACCTCGCCTCGCTGACCCCGGTAGTGGTCGGCGACGGCGTTGAGCGTGATCTGGTAAAGCCACGAGGAAAAAGGGTGGCCGCCGTAGGTGTATCGCTTGATGTTCTTGAGCGCTTTGAAAAACACCTCTGACGTCACGTCCTCTGCCAGGGATTGGTCGCGAACACGGGAATACGCAAACCGATAGATTTGCGGGAAATAGCGATCGTAGAGCGCCCCGAACGCTTCGGGGTCTCGTTTCGCCCGTTCGACAAGTTCCCGCTCTTCAACACTATCTGGCATCAGGACACCCAAAAGGGCGCCCGTTGCAGAGTGAACGGGAGGCGCCCCCCAATGGTTACGTGTGCGCCCAATCTACCAGTCCTTCCCACTGATAGAGGCCGAATAGGTGCGCGGGGTTACGGCCCCTGGAGCCCCTATAATCAGGCAGTCACCGACGGCCCGCCACCCCAAAGGAGACCTGCCGCCGTTTGATTCCTCGATACGCTCACCCGGACATGAGCGAAATCTTCTCCTCCCAGGCGAGATACGAGCTTTGGCTGAAGGTCGAGCTCGAGGTCTGCGACGGCTGGGCGGAGATCGGTGAAATCCCCCGGACGGCCGTCACAGCCCTGCGACGGGCGAAGGTCGATCCCGACCGGATCGCCCGGCTCGAGGAGCGGGTTGGCCACGATGTTGTCGCCTTTCTCGACTCGATCGCCGAGGAGGTCGGCGAGGACGCTCGCTACCTGCATCGGGGTCTGACCTCCTCGGACGTCCTCGACACCGCGCTGGCCCTCCAGATGGTGGCGGCGAGTGACATCCTGCTCAAGGACATCGACCGTCTTTCTTCCGTTGTCCGGCGCCGGGCGATCGAGGAGCGCGACACCCTGATGGCGGGGCGCACACACGGCATCCATGCCGAGCCGATCAGCTTCGGCTTCGCGCTGGCGGGCTGGCTGGACGAGCTCGACCGCGCGCGCCAGCGGGTGGTCACCGCGCGCGAGGAAATTCGAGTGGGCAAGCTATCCGGCGCGGTCGGCACGCATGCCACCGTTGACCCTCGGGTCGAAGAGCGGTCGCTTCAGCGGCTGGGCCTCCGGGTCGCGCCGATCACGACCCAGGTCCTCGCCCGCGACCGGCACGCCGCCTACATCGCCGCGCTGGGGATCCTGGCGGGGAGCCTCGAGAAATTCGCGACCGACATCCGTCACCTGCAGCGCAGCGAGGTCGCCGAGGTGCGCGAGCCGTTCGGGGCGGAGCAAAAAGGCTCCTCCGCGATGCCCCACAAGCGCAACCCGATCCTCAGCGAGCGGATTTGCGGTCTGGCGCGGCTGGTGCGAGGCTACGTGGTGACCGCGCTCGAGGACCAGGCACTCTGGCACGAACGCGACATCAGCCATTCCTCGGCCGAGCGGATCATTATTCCGGATGCCTGCACACTGCTCGACTACATGCTGCGCTTGATGGGCGACATCGTGGAGGGCATGACCATCGATCGCGCCCGCATGCGGGCCAATCTCTTCAAGAGTGGCGGCGTCGTCTTCTCCCAGCGGGTGCTCCTGGCGCTGGTACAGAAAGGAATGTCCCGACAGGACGCGTACCGCGTCGTCCAGCGCGCCGCACTCAGCGCGCTCGACGGCGGAACGGACTTCCGGGCCCTCGTTGGCGAGACGCCGGAAGTGCGGGAGCGGCTCAGGCCCGACGAGCTCGCCGAGCTCTTCGATCCGGCCTACTACTTGCGATTCCTCGACGTGACCTTCGAGCGCGTCGGGCTGCAGCCGGCCGGCGTCGAGGCAGCCTCGGCGTGACCGCGATCCTCCGCACCGACCTGCCCCTCCCCCTGCACTCCCGTGGAAAGGTCCGCGATACCTACCGCCTCAGCGATTCCGAGCTCCTGATGGTCGCGACCGACCGCCTCTCCGCCTTTGACGTGGTATTCCCCACGCCGATCCCCGAGAAGGGACGCGTGCTCACCCAGCTCTCGCATGCGTGGTTCACGCAGACCGCGGAGCTCATCCGGAATCACCGGGCCCCGGACCAGTCGATTCCGAGCGAACTGCTCGAGCGCCAGCCGGATCTCGTCTCGCGCAGCATGCGAGTCAAGACGGCCCAACCGGTCATGTTCGAGTGCGTTGTCCGCGGCTACATTTCCGGGTCGGGCTGGAAGGACTACCAGCATTCCGGCTCGATCGCGGGGGAGCGGCTGCCGGCGGGATTGGTCGAGAGCGATCGGTTGCCGGAACCGATCTTCACGCCCGCCACCAAGGCCTTGACTGGACATGACGAAAACATCTCTCGGGCCGAGCTGGCGAACCGGGTCGGTCGTGACCTGGCCCAGGCGCTCGAGGCGGCCAGCCTCACCCTCTACCGCTTCGGTGCGGATCGCGCCCTGGAGCGCGGACTGATCCTGGCCGACACGAAATTCGAATTCGGGCACCTGGATGGCGAGTTGATCGTGATCGACGAGGTGCTGACGCCGGACTCCTCGCGCTTCTGGGATCTCGATCAGTTCCGGCCGGGTGGACCCCAGGCCTCCTTCGACAAGCAGTACGTCCGCGATTACCTCGAGCGGATCGGTTGGAACAAGCAGCCGCCGGCCCCCGCGCTTCCCGATGACGTCGTCAGCGGGACCAGTGCCCGGTACCTCGAGGCCATGAGCCGGCTGACCGCGACGCCCACCCCGGCGCGCTCATGACCTATCGCGCCGAAATCTTCGTCACCCTGAAGCCGGTGGTCAACGACCCCGAGGGCCTGACGATCCACCGCGGGCTGCAATCCCTTGGCTTCGATTCGGTCCAGGAGGTGCGATCCGGAAAGTACCTCGTCCTCACCCTCGATGCACCGGACGAATCGCGCGCGCGCACCCTGGTCGAGGCGATGGCCGGCGACCTGCTGGCCAACTCCGTGATCGAGGACTACCACGTCGCGATCGATGCGGTCGCCCCAGCGGCGAGCTTGAGAGAAGGGCGCGGTTGAGGACGGGCATCGTCGTCTTCCCGGGCACCTGGAGTGACCGGGACTGCGCTCATGCCGTTGGCGAGATTCTGCGGCACCCGGTCCGTTTCGTCGATCACCGTGAGCATCGGTTGGACGACCTGGACCTCGTCATCCTGCCCGGAGGTTTTTCCTATGGCGACTATCTGCGCTGCGGTGCGATCGCCCGCTTTGCGCCGGTGATGGAGGCGGTGGCGGCCTTCGCGGATCGCGGCGGTCTCGTCCTTGGCATCTGCAATGGATTCCAGGTGCTCCAGGAGGCCCGGATGCTTCCGGGTGCCCTGCTCAGGAATGCGTCCTGCGAGTTTCGATGCGAGTGGGTCACTCTGCGGGTCGAGCAAACCGAGAGCGCCTTTACTGTGGCATCCCGCCCGGGTCAGGTGCTTCGCATCCCGATCTCACACGGCGAAGGCAATTTTTACGCGGACGCCGCCACGCTCGCCAGCCTGGAGGCGAACGGCCGGGTGGTCTTCCGCTACTGCTCGAGCGATGGCCGCGTCACCGAACGGGCGAACCCCAACGGCTCCCTGAACAACATCGCCGGCATCACGAACGCGCGCGGCAACGTTCTCGGGATGATGCCTCACCCGGAGCGCGCCTGCGAGAAACTCCTCGGCGGCCTCGACGGCCTGGCCATCTTTCAGTCGGCGGTGCTGGCCCTGAAGCGGGTGGCCGCCTGATGGCGGTCGCGCTGCGCCGCTCGCAGCTGGCCGGCGTCGCGCTCGACGAAACGGAGTATGCCGCCATCGTGCGGTCGATCGGACGGGAACCGAACGAGGTTGAGCTGGGCATGTTCGGCGCGCTCTGGAGCGAGCACTGCGGCTACAAGACGTCGCGTGCCCTGCTGCGCCAGCTGCCGACGCAGGCGCCGCACGTCCTCCAGGGCCCGGGCGAGAACGCCGGCGCCGTCGATATCGGCGACGGGCTCGCGGTGGTTTTCAAAATCGAATCCCATAACCACCCCTCGGCGATCGAGCCGTACCAGGGCGCCGCGACGGGTGTCGGCGGGATCCTGCGCGATGTCTTTGCGATGGGGGCGCGACCCCTGGCAATCCTCGATGTCCTGTTCTTTGGTCCAATCGAGCGGGCACGGAACCGCCATCTGTTCCAGGGCGTCGTGGCCGGGATCGGCGGCTATGGAAATTGTTTTGGGTGTCCGACCGTCGGCGGCGGCCTGAGCTTCGACGACGGCTACTCGGACAACCCGATCGTCAACGCGATGTGTGTCGGCGTCGTCTCGCATGACCGGTTGCGCCGAGCGCGAGCGGATCGCGTAGGCGACGTCCTCCTCCTGGTTGGTGCGGATACTGGCCGCGACGGGATTCATGGAGCCACCTTCGCGTCGGTGGAAATGGACGAGCAATCGATGTCCCGACGGCCCGCCGTTCAGGTCGGCAATCCATTCCTCGAGAAATTGCTGTGTGATGCGTGTCTTCGCCTCAACGAACTGCCGCAGGTGACCGCCATCCAGGATCTGGGCGCCGCCGGCCTCACCAGCGCCGCGTGCGAGCTCGCCCACCGAGGCCATCGTGGACTGGAGATCGATGTCGCCAGGGTCAGCCGCCGCGAGCGCGGCATGACCCCCTATGAAGTCATGCTGTCGGAGTCCCAGGAGCGGATGCTGGTCCTCGTCCGACCGGACGGCGAAGCGGCGGTCCGCGAGATCTTCGATCACTTCGAGCTCCATGCCGACCGCATCGGCACCATCACGAACGGCAACCGGGTGATCGTGCGTGATGGGACGATGCGCCTGGCCGACCTGCCGCTGAAGGCGCTCGTCGACGGGGTGCCGCTGCGTTCGCCGACGGCGCAGCCGTGTGAGCCCGGCCCGGCCCCAACGATCGCTCCACTGACGCAGCCGGACGTGGTTCTTCTCGATCTCCTCGCCAGCCCAGCGCTTCGCAGCCGCCGCCCGGTCTACCGGACGTTCGATCACCAGGTCATGGACAACACCGTGATCGGACCCGGAACCGATGCCGCGTTGCTGCGCGTCCCGGGTACGCGCCGCGGGCTCGCGCTGACCGCGGATGGGAATTCCCGGTACGTCGCGCTCGACCCATACGTCGGGACGCAGGCCGCCGTGGCCGAGGCTGCGCGGAACGTAGTCTGCACCGGAGCGAGGCCGCTGGCGGTCACCAACTGCCTGAATTTTGGCAACCCGCAGCGGCCCGAGGTTTTCTGGCAGCTCCAGGAGAGCATTCGTGGCCTGGCCGACGCCTGCCGCGCGCTCGAGCTGCCCGTCGTCAGCGGGAACGTTTCCCTCTTCAACGAGACCAGCGGCCGCAACATCCCCCCGACGCCCGTTATCGGCATGGTCGGCATCATCGACGACCTGGACCATCGATGCCAGGCCGCCTTCCAGGAGGATGGTGACCTCGTGTTTCTCCTCGGAGAGACGCGCGAGGAGCTGGCGGGCAGCGCCTACCTGGAAGTCCAATCGGTCCCGCTGACTGGCACGCCGCCTGCGGTCGACCTCGATCAGCAATCCCGATTGCAGGCGGCGGTCCTGCAATGCACGGCGCAGGACGTGCTCCGCAGCGCGCACGATGTCTCGGAGGGTGGGCTGGTCGTCGCCCTGGCCGAGAGCGCCCTCTACGGATCGCGCGGTCTGCGCTGTCCGGCGCTGGTCGGTTCCGTCAGCCAGGCCGCGCTTTACTTCGGAGAGTCGCAGGGGCGCATCGTCGTGAGCGTCACACCCCGCCGGGTTCCCGAGTTGCAACAGGTCATGGCGCACCATGGCATTTCACTCCAGGCCCTTGGGGTCATTGGTGGCGAGACCTTTCAGGTTGGCCCGGACATCCGCCTGTCCCTCGAGGTCCTGCGAGAGGCGTGGGAGACTCCATTTTGAGACGGGACTCGCCGATGGCCGACGAGCGTATGAAGGAGGAGTGCGGCCTCTTCGGCATCGATGCCCCCGGCGAAGAGGTGGCCAACCTGACCTACTTTGGGCTCTACGCGCTGCAGCATCGCGGCCAGGAGAGCGCGGGGATCGCGGTCAGCGATGGCGCGACGATCCGCGTCCACAAGGACGTGGGTCTGGTCGCCCAGGTATTTGACGAGGCCTCCCTGCAGGGATTGGTCGGTCATCTTGCCCTGGGTCACACGCGGTATTCGACGACGGGCTCCAATCGACTGGTGAACGCGCAACCGATCGTGGTCACCCATCCGCAGCTGGGAATGGTCGCGATCGGCCATAACGGGAATCTCACGAACTCGTCCGCGCTCCGCAGTGCCCTGGAGGCCGAGGGCATTCGCTTCAAAACTTCGAGCGACACAGAGGTGATCGGGGAGTTGCTCGTCCGCACACCAGGGTCGGACCTGCTCGCCGTCTTGCGGCGGGCACTGCCGCGCCTCCAGGGGGCCTACTGCCTGCTCGTCCTGACCGCGAACACGCTGGTCGGCGTCCGTGACCCCCTGGGGATCCGGCCGCTCTGCCTCGGACGGCTTCCCGAGGGCGGCGCCATCATCGCTTCGGAGACCTGCGCCCTCGACACCGTCGGCGCCGAGCTGGTTCGCGAGATCGAGCCGGGCGAGGCGGTTGTCCTGAGCGCCGGCGCGCAGCGAGCCGAGCAGGTGATGCCGTCCGTTCGAAAGGCGACATGCATGTTCGAATTCATCTATTTCGCCCGGCCGGATTCACGGCTCCAGGGCCATTCGCTGTACGAGGCTCGACGAAACATGGGTCGGCAACTCGCGCTCGAGGCGCCCGCCGACGCCGACATGGTCATCTCGATCCCCGACTCGGCGACTCCGGCCGCGGTTGGCTATGCCGAGCAGAGTGGAATTCCCTACAGCGAGGGCTTGATCAAGAACCGCTACATCACCCGGACGTTCATCCAGCCAACGCAGCGACTCCGCAATGTCGGCATCAAGCTGAAATTCAATCCGCTTCGCGAGATCCTTGCCGGCAAGCGAATCGTGCTTGTCGACGACTCGATCGTGCGCGGCACCACCACCCGAAAGGTCGTCGAGGAGCTGCGGCACGCCGGGGCCAGCGAGATCCATATGCGGGTGAGCAGCCCGCCGATCCAGTGGCCCTGCTTCATGGGCATCGACATCGCGAGCCGGTCGGAGCTGATCGCCTCGGGCCGAACCGTCGCGGAGGTGGAGCGCGTGATCGGCGCCGACTCGCTGCGGTATCTCAGCAAGGCCGGGCTCTTTCGCGCGGTCCCCAATGTGAACGGCTTCTGCATGGCCTGTTTCGATGGGGATTACCCGGTCCCTGTACCGGTCCAGATGGAGATGGACAAGCTGGCGCTGGAGGCGGCCGCCATCCCATGACAACGTACCGCGATTCGGGCGTCGACATCGACGCCGGCAACCGCACGGTCGAAATGATTCGGCCGCTGGCGGCATCGACCCAGGGACCGGAGGTGCTGGCCGGCATCGGGCCGTTCAGCGGCCTCTTCGCCCTCGATACCAGCCGCTACCGCGCGCCGATCCTCGTTGCCAGCACGGACGGCGTCGGAACCAAGGTCCTTCTGTCGATCGACGCCGGCCGGCATGGGACCATCGGCGCAGACCTGGTCAATCACTGCGTCAACGATGTGCTGACGGCGGGTGCCGATCCCCTTTTCTTTCTCGACTACGTCGCCACCGGCCGCCTCAACCCGCCGGTCATCGCGGAAGTCGTCGCCGGCATGGCCAATGCCTGCCGCCGCGTCGGCTGTGCGCTGCTGGGGGGCGAGACGGCCGAGATGCCGGGGGTCTACCACGATGCCACCTACGACATTGCCGGCTTCATGGTGGGCGTCTGCGAACGGGAGGCCTTGATCGACGGCCACGACATCCATGCCGGCGATGCGTTACTCGCCCTCCCCTCGACCGGCCTGCACACCAATGGGTACAGCCTGGCGCGGCGCGTGATCCCCAAGCAATCCCTGACCCGGCCGATCGGGGACGGCGGCACGGTGCTCGATGCGCTGCTCGCGCCCCACCGTTCCTATCTGGAACCGGTGCGGCGCCTCCGCCAGACCGTCACGGTCAAGGGTCTCGCGCACATCACGGGGGGCGGTGTCGTTGGAAACCTACCGCGGATCCTTCCCCAGGGAGTCGGTGCGCGGATCCATCGCGGCAGCTGGCCGGAGCCCGAGATCTTCTCCTACCTCGCACCCTTCATCCCCGACGACGAGATGTGGCGAACCTTCAACATGGGGCTCGGGATGATCGTCGTCGTGGACGACGCGAATGTGGCCGCGGCCATGGATACGCTCCAGGGCGAGGTCTTTCAGGTTGGAGAGATCGTGCCGTCCGAACAGCGGCGGGTCCAGATCGTCGAGTGAGCCGCCTTCGGGTTGGGGTACTGGTCTCCGGCCAGGGCAGCAACCTGCAAGCCCTGATTCAGGCCGGCCGTGACCCGACGTACCCGGCTCGCGTCGTGGTTGTGCTCGCCAATCGCGACTGTCCGGCGCTCGACTACGCCCGGAAGGGAGGGATCACACGTGCCGTCTTCGACGCGCGCGCGTACCCCGACCGAAAGGGGCGCGATCTCGAGATGGTGAAGACGCTTCGCTTCCACGATGTCGATCTGGTGGTGTGCGCGGGCTACGATGCCATCCTGACGCCGGCCTTCACGCACCAGTTTGCCGGCCGCATCATCAATATCCATCCCTCGCTGCTGCCGGCCTTTGGCGGCACGATGGATGCGATTGGCATGGCGTTGACGAGTGGGGTGAACGAGACCGGCTGCACCGTACACATCGTGACCGACGACGTCGACGCCGGCCCGATCCTGGCCCAGTGCCGGGTGGCGATTCGCCCCGACGATACGGTCGACTCGCTCCGGGACCGCATCCACCAGGAAGAACATCTCCTGCTCCCGGTCGTCGTCCGGCGCCTCGCCGGGCAGGTGCTGCCGCTTCCAGTGTGAACGCGCTGCTCAGCGTTTCCGACAAGACCGGATTGGTCGAGTTTGCTCGCGGACTACACGGACTCGGAATCCGCCTGTTCGCCACCGGTGGGACCGAAGGTGCGCTCCACGCTGCCGGCATTCCGGTCAGCAGCCTGCAGGATCTGACCGGGTTTCCCGAGCTCCTCGACGGCCGGGTCAAGACGTTACATCCCCATGTGCACGCCGGGATCCTCGCTCGCCGCGACGAGCCGCGCCACCTGGAGGAACTTGCGGAGCGTGGGTTGCAACTCATCGACCTGGTGGTGGTCAACCTCTATCCGTTCACCGAGGCCGTCGCCGCTGGAGCGACCGGGCTGGCCGCCATCGAGTCGATCGACATCGGTGGCGTCACGCTGCTTCGGGCCGCGGCCAAGAACCACGAGCATGTTCTGCCGGTGGTGCGGCCGAATGATTACGCCGCGGTCCTTTCGGCCCTCCAGGCGCCCGAGGGTGCGACGCCGGCATTCCGTCGCCATCTCGCCGCGGTGGCCTTCGGCCACACGGCCGCCTACGACGCCGCCATCTGTGATCACCTTCGTGGCGCTCACCCGCCTCCGCCGTTGCCGCAAGACTTCACCCTCGGGGGCCGCAAGGTCCGGGACCTTCGCTATGGCGAGAACCCACACCAGGGTGCCGCCCTCTACCGGACGATCGAGGGTGGAGGCATTGCCGGAGCGAAGCAGTGGCAGGGCCTGGAGCTTTCCTACAACAATCTGCTGGATGCCCAGGCGGCCTGGTCGCTGGTAAGCGACTTCGCCGAGCCGGCGGTGGCGATCATCAAACACGCCAACCCCTGCGGCGTCGCGCTGGGGGCAGATCCCGCGGAAGGGTTCGACCGCGCGCTTTCGGCCGATCGCCGCTCCGCATTCGGCGGCATCGTCGGCTTCAACCGGCCGGTTGACGCTGCCGCGGCGCGGAGCCTCACCTCGACGTTTCTCGAGGTTGTGGTCGGTCCATCCTTCGCCGAGGACGCGCTCGAAACGCTCAGGGCCAAGCCCAAGCTCCGGGTCCTGCAGCCGGGCGGCGGCCCGTCGGCCATCCCCCTTGATGCCCGGCCGATCACCGGGGGCTTCCTGATCCAGACCGGCGACGTGAGCGGGGTTGCGCTGGGCGAGGCGCGCATCGTGACCTCCACCGAGCCCGACGATGAAACCTGGAAGGATCTCCAATTCGCCTGGACGGTGGTGAAGCACGTACGCTCGAATGCCATCGTGCTGGTGCAGGAGCGGATCGCGGTTGGCATCGGTGCCGGGCAGATGAACCGCGTCGAGGCGGTCGAACTGGCGGTGCATCGGGCTGGAGAGCGGGCCAGGGGTGCCGTGCTCGCCAGCGATGGCTTTTTCCCCTATCCCGACGGCGTCGAAGTCGCCGCTGCCGCGGGCGTTCGCGCCATCGTCCAGCCAGGCGGCTCGGTCAAGGATAGCGAGGCGATCGCGGCCGCGGACAAGGCGGGCATCGCGATGGTCCTGACCGGCGAACGCCACTTCAAGCACTGAGCTGGCTGTTGACCGATGCTATGCTGATTCCGGTCCTTCGGGGCAGGGGTGAAATTCCCCGATCGGCGGTATAGCCCGCGAGCGTCGTGCGACGCATGACCCGGTGACGGCGTAGCGCCCACTCCGGGGCCGACCGTACAGTCGGGATGAAAGAAGGCCTTCGGATGGCGCGCAGCCATCCCGCCGATGCCCCGACGGCCAAGGGAGAGTTGTCGATGGCCGCGACGACGAGGCAATCGGAGACGGTGAGCCGGCGGACCAATCTCATGGATCGTTTTTCTGTGGTGCTGGTCGCGGTGGCGGCCACGCTGTGGGCATCCGACACCTACTTTCGCGCCCAACTGATCCCGCATCTGAAACCGACGCAGATCGTCGTCCTGGAGGATGCGCTCATCAGCCTGTTCCTTACGGTCTTCCTCGTGCGGGGCATCCCGGAGATGCGGCGCCTGACCTCGCGCGGTTGGCTGGCGATCGGTCTGATCGGCCTTGGCCCGCAGGCCATCGCCACCGTCCTCTTCACGACCTCGTTTGCGTATGGCCACTATGCGGAAACCTTCGTCCTCCAGCAGACCCAGCCCCTGCTGGCCATCCTGCTCGCCTGGATCGTGCTCGGCGAGCGCCGGCGCCCCTGGTTCTGGCCGGCGGCCGGGGTCGCCGTGATCGGCGTCTACCTGGTCGTGTTCGCGCAGAATTTGGCCGCTCCCTTCTCCGACCTGCAGCACGGCCGCCTCGAGGCTGGCCTCTATGCACTGGGCGCGGCAGCGTTGTGGGCCAGTGGCACCGTGCTCGGCCGCTTCGTGCTCGGAACGCTCACGTTCCCGACGACGACCGCCCTGCGCTTCACCCTCGCCCTCCCGGTGCTGGTCGTGATCGTGCTGGTCCAGAGCGGTCCGTCGGGCTTTACGCATTACCACGCCGCCGATGCGCTGCCGTTCCTCGGAATCGCGCTGATTCCGGGCCTCTTCGCCCTCCTCCTCTATTACCGCGCCCTGTCAAGCACGCCGGCGACGCTCGCCACGATCGCCGAGATGGCGTTTCCTGTGGCGGCGACCTTCATCGCATCAGCGCCGCCGCCCTATGGTTTCAACCAGCCGCTCTACCTGCCGCAGTTTCTCGGCACGGCCCTCCTGATCGGCGTCATCGTCTTCCTCAACTGGACCAAGGTGCGGCGGCCACCAGTGGTCGTGGAGACCGAAGCCGTCGCCTGACAGACCGATGCACCGGACGTCCCGTGCCTGTGGAAAACTCCGACACGCAGCTGTCGTAAACCGCTGCCATAATGCGGGCGGCTTTGAAGAAAGAACGTCGCACCTGGGTCCTCCCCGAGCCGCTCCGCGCACTGCCAGGATTGGAGGCCTATTCGCCGGTCTTTCGGCAGATCCTTCATGGGCGGAGCGTCACCCAGCCTCGCCAGCTGGACCGCTGGTTGGTCAGCGACCTGAGCCAGGCCCCCGATCCTTTTCTCCTCAAAGACATGGCGAAGGCGTGCGACCTGATTGGCGACGCGGTCGTAAGGGGTCGGCGGATCGCCATCTATGGCGACTACGACGCCGACGGCGTGACGGCCTGTGTGACGCTTGCCCGCGGCCTGCGGTCGGTTGGCGCCGAGGTCATCACCTATATCCCCAACCGGTTCACCGAAGGGTACGGGCTCAACGGCGAGGCGCTGAAGGAGCTCGCCAGTCGGGGCGTGTCACTCGTCATCACCTGCGACTGCGGAACCAACTCGGTCGAGGTCGCTGCTGACCGACCGGCGGGGATGCAGTTGATCGTCACCGACCACCATGAAGTCGGCGTGGAGCGGCCCCCGGTCGATGCCCTGATCAACCCCAAGCAGCCGGACTGCGGCTATCCCTTCGATGGCCTGGCCGCCTGCGGGGTCGCCTATAAGTTGCTGGTCGCGCTCGAGCAGCGCACCTTTCCTGGGCGGATCGACCCGGCCGCATCGCTCGACGCGGTCGCGCTGGGCACGGTCGCGGACGTTGTCCCGCTCCATGCGGAGAATCGCGCCATCGTCCGCGCCGGGCTGCGGCGACTGATGGAGGACCCCGGCCATGGCTGTGCCGCGCTGCTGGCGGTCGCCGGCATCAAGGGCCCGGTCACCGCCGAGCATCTCGCCTTTCAACTCGGCCCGCGCATCAACGCCGCGGGACGCATGGAGGATGCGGTGCTCGCGCTCGATCTCTTGATGGCCGACTCGCGTGAAGCCGCCGAGCCGATGGCTGCCCGCCTGCATGAGCAGAATGCGCAGCGGCAGCAGTTGACCGCCGAGATCGTGCGCCAGGCGAAGGCGCAGGTCGCCGAGCTCGGCGACGACGCGCCCGTCATCGTGCTGGGGGCCCAGGACTGGCCTCTCGGGGTCCTCGGTCTCGCCGCCAGCCGGCTCGTCGAGGAGTTTTACCGACCAACCTTCATTTTCAACATGGACGGCGACGAGTGGCGTGGATCGGCGCGCAGTATCGAGGGCTTTCACCTCGTGGACTGTTTGCAGCATTGCGCGCCCCTGCTCCATCGATTCGGTGGGCATGCGATGGCCGCGGGCCTGACGGTCCGTCGTGAGCAGTTCCCGGCGTTGCAGGAATGCCTTCGCGACTACGCCGCCCAACGCCTTGATCGCGTGGCGTTCTCGCGCCCGATCAAGGTCGAGGCGAGCGCATCCCTGGCCGACCTGAAGCCGAGTCTCCACCAGGAAATCCAGATGCTCGCGCCCTTTGGCGTCGGCAATCGCGAACCCCTGCTCATCAGCAGGGGTGTCGAGGTCCTGCGCGCCGAGACGTTTGGCACGGGGGCCCGCCACCTGCGGCTGCAGGTGAAAGACCGAACGGCCAGCGCCGAGGCCTTCGCCTTCGACAAGGGAAGCGCCGCCGCGCATCTCCCCAGGGGCCGGCGCATCGATGTCATCTACGGGCTCGATCGCGAGCGCTGGGACGGCCTTGATCGGGTTCGGCTCCACCTCAAGGACCTCCGGCCATCGGCCGAGCCTGTGGTCATTCCGCTTGACAGCGGGATTGCTTTACGAAACCAAACCCCTGTGCTACGGTAAGAGCCTGGTGCTTGGGGAAGGGCACCTTGTTTAGCAACAGGTAACAGAGGCAGGATGCTGGACGAGGTTCGCACTCCAAGGCTGATGATCGCCGGCACCGCGAGTAGTGTCGGCAAGACGACGATCACCGCGGGCCTCATTGCCGCCTTCAAGGCTCGCGGACTTACCGTGCAGGCCTTCAAGGTCGGCCCCGACTTCATCGACCCCGCCTACCTCGCCCACGTCAGCGGCAGGCCCTGCCGGAACCTTGACTCGTGGATGCTCGGTGAAGGCGCGCTGCGGCAGGTGCTGGCGCACGGTTCGGTCGGCGCGGACCTTGTGATCATCGAGGGAATGATGGGTCTCTTCGACGGAAGAGGAGGGAACACCGAGGGCAGCACCGCCGAGGTCGCCCTGACAACGCGAGCCCCGGTCGTATTGATCATCGACGTCGCCCAGGTGGCCGAAAGCGCGGCGGCGATCGCGCTCGGCTTCAAGTCGTACGCGGGCCCGCTCAAGATCGCGGGCGTCTTGCTCAACAACGTCGGCTCGGACGATCATCGGCGCAGTGTCGAGGAGGCGATCTGGAACGGAGCCAAGCTGCCGGTGCTCGGCGCGCTGCCGGCGATGCCCGAGCTCGGCATTCCCGAGCGCCAGCTCGGCCTCCTCCCGGTCCTGGAGAACAAGGCATGGGATCGCATGATCGCCCTGCTGGCGGAGGTGATCGAGCGACAGGTCGACCTCGACCTGCTGTTGCGGATTGCGCGCAAGGCGGAGCTGGTTCCGCTGGTTCCGAACAAAGTCTTCCAGGACAAGCCCGCAACCGGCCGGCCGGTGCGCATCGCCGTCGCCTATGACGAAGCCTTCAACTTCTATTACCCGGAGAACCTCGAGCTGATGGAGGAGCATGGGGCCGAGGTCGTTCCCTTCAGTCCCCTCGAAGACGCCGCGCTCCCGCCGGACGTGGCCGGCGTCTATCTCGGCGGCGGTTTTCCAGAGGTCTTCGCCGAGCCACTGGCCAGCAATCACTCGATGGCCGAATCGCTCCAGCGCGCGCACCGTAGCGGGATGCCCATCTACGCCGAATGCGGCGGGCTGATGTACCTATCGCGGTCGCTGCAAACCGAGGCCGGGGTGCGTCATCGGATGGTCGGGATCGTCCCCGTCGACGTCGAGATGGACGGTGAGGTGCACCGCTTTGGCTATCGCCAGATCATGACGCTCGAGAACAGCCTCCTCGCCGCCAAAGGGCAGTTCTATCGAGGACACGAATTCCACTGGAGCCGGATCCTGAACCTGGACCCGGCCACAAGGCCCGCCTATCAGATGACCAACGCGGAAGGCGACGTGATCGGCTATGAGGGCGTCGTCATGCCCAACCTGTTGGCAAGCTACGTCCACCTCCATTTCGGCCAGAACCCGTCATTGGTGGAGAAGCTCCTGACCCACTGCCGCGAATACAGCAGCGTGCACAGCGCCGCCTGATCACCCTGACGGTTTGAATCGCGGGCCGGTTGGGCATTTACGGATAGATCATGGCCACCCCGCAGTACAAGGACTACTACCAGACGCTGGGGGTCCAACGGACCGCCACCGAGAAGGAGATCAAGTCCGCCTACCGGCGCCTCGCCCGCCAGTTCCACCCGGACATCAACAAGGACCCGAAGGCGACCGACCGGTTCAAGCTCATCAACGAGGCCTACGAGGTCCTCAGTGACCCCAAGAAGCGCACCAAATACGATCAGCTCGGCGCTGATTGGGAGCGTGTCGAGCGCGAGCAGGAGTACGCCCGGCAGTACCAGTCGCAGCCGGGTGCCCAGGCCGGCGGCTTCGGCGATTTCAGTGATTTCTTCAACACCTTCTTCTCCGGCGAGAGCGGCCGGTTCGCCGGCTTCGACACCGGCCGGCAGCGAACCGCAACCCGCGAGCGCGGCGAGGACATCGAGCATCCGATCGAGGTGAGTCTCGAGGAGGCGGCTCAGGGTGGCGAGCGCACGATCCAGACCGAGGTCCCCGAGCCATGTCCGACCTGCGGCGGCTCCGGGTATACGTCCGAGCGGCGCCAGGTCGGCAGTCGAACCGTCATGGAGACGGTGACCTGTCCAACCTGCGGCGGAACCGGCGTCCGGGCGAGCCGCCGGCAGATCCGGGTCACGATCCCGGCCGGCGTTGCCGAGGGCTCACGCATCCGGGTTCGCGGTGAGGGCCAGCGAGGTGGCGAGCACGGCGATCTCTACCTCAAGGTGCATCTGCAAGCGCACCCCCGGTTCGCCGCCAAGGGCCGCGATCTGCACACCGCCCTCCCGGTCCTCGACGACCAGGCGGTGCTCGGCGACGAGGTCGTGGTGCCGACGCTCACGGGTAGCCAGTTGCAGCTTCGGATACCCCCCGACAGCCAGGCCGGCCGGGTCTTTCGCCTGAAAGGGAAGGGCCTGCCAGGGCTCAAGAACGGCGTGCCGGGGGACCTCTACGCCACGCTGGAAATCCGTACCCCGGATCAGGTCACGCCGGAAATGCGGGAACTCTATGGGCGCCTCCGCCAGGCGCGGTCGGCGGCAAAACCCTAGCGGCTTCGAAAGAAGAGGTTCAGCAGGACCGTCAGGATCACGCTGATAATGATCCCCGACGCGAGCGGAATGTAGACGTGGGTGTTGCCCCGGCTGAACGAGAGGTCGCCGGGAAGCCGGCCCAGAAACGGAATCCTCCAGCCCGCGACGAGGAAGAGGCCCACGACCAGGATCAGTCCACCGACGACGATCAGGAGCTTGCCGACTTCGGGCACGATCAGATCCTACCCGCCCGACGGATCAGACAGCCCGGCCGGCCCTGACAGTCGGTCTTAGAAGCCGACCCAGCCGATCGCTTGTTCGATCTGGGCGCGGTTCATACCGGGGATCGCCACCCCATCGATGACGGTGAGCGGGACGTTCCTGGCCTCGCCTTTGACGTCGCGGAGCTCACGCCCGTCGACCTTCCCGTCGGCGCACACGTGCTCCTGGAACGCGACCCCACGATCCTCCAGGATCTCCTTGATCCGCCGGCTGTTATCGCAGCCGGGCTTCGTGTAGACGATGACTTCCACAGATCGGCCTCCTGTTTCATGTGGGCGACTCGCCCGCGCTTCCACATGTCGTGATACCGCGCCTATCAATAGGCTCACGTCCAGCGTAGCAGTGACTATGGTATTTGTCCAATTCGTTTTCCTGATGAGTTGGATCGAAAGATCTGATAACTGGGCCAGTGTCCATGATCGTTGACAGGCGCGAGCCCGAGCCCCTACACTGGCCGGGACCCGTCGTCCTTTAAGCAGCCCGGTGAGGCTGGAAGGAGAGACTCGTGAGCGACACCCTGACCGCGGTCCGGGCTCCCCGGACGCAACTCCCGCTCCGCCACATCCGCGGCCCCTTCGACCTTGATCGCTCCCTGACCGAGCAGCTGCTGGCCCAGGCCGCGGCGTACGAGGCCGGCGAGGCGGCCGGCCTCGAGCGTCAGGTGCTGGCAACGATTTTCTACGAGCCCAGCACCAGGACCCGCTTCTCCTTTGAATCGGCGATGCTGCGTCTCGGCGGGCAGGTGATCTCGGCGGAGAACGCCGCCAAAGGCTCCTCGACCGTCAAGGGCGAGTCGCTCGAGGACACCATCCGGATCATCAGCGGCTATGCCGATGCCATCGTGTTGCGTCACCCGGAGATCGGGGCAGCCGATCGGGCCGCTCGCGCCGCCGACGTTCCGATCATCAACGCCGGCGACGGGGCCGGTCACCATCCGACCCAGGCGCTCCTCGACCTGTACACGATCAAGAAGGAGTTGGGGCGCCTCGATCATCTGCGGGTCGGACTGGTCGGTGATCTCCGCCACGGTCGGACGGTTCGCTCCCTGGCGCTGCTGCTGTCGATGTTTCCCGGCACGGACCTCACGCTTGTCTCCCCAGGGTCGCTGACCATGGAACAGGATGTGCTCAGCGCCTTGACCGCCCGCGGCGTCCGCTATGCGCAGGTCGATCGCCTGGCGGAGGTCGTGCCGGCGCTGGACGTGCTCTACCAGACGCGGATCCAGGCGGAGCGATTCGATTCGCCCGAGTCCTACGAACGCCATCGCGGCGTCTATGTTGTCGATCCGGCCCTGATGCGACGCCTGCCGGATCACGCCATCCTGATGCATCCGCTGCCACGTGTTGGCGAGATCGACCCGGCCGTTGACGATGACCCACGGGCCGCCTACTTCCGGCAGGCTAAAAACGGCCTGGTCGTCCGAATGGCGGTCCTGGCGTGGGCCATGGGCGGATGATGCTGCAGACGCCTCGCGCCAAAGCCGTCATCCTCGACGGCGACGGGATCCGGCGTGCCTGGCGCCGGATCGCCCACGAGATCGTGGAACGGCAACCGGGTCTCGACCGGCTGGCGCTGATCGGCATCGTCACGCGGGGCGTGCCGCTGGCCGAGCGACTCGCCGCGACGCTGGAAGAGCTCGAGGGTGTCCGGCCGCCGGTGATCACGCTCGACGTGCGCAGTTACCGCGATGACCTGCCCCGGAGGGCGAGCGCGCTGCCCATGATTCCGCCCGCGTCGGTACAGGATCGTCCGATCCTGCTGGTTGACGACGTGCTCTTCAACGGTCGAACCGTCCGGGCGGCGATCGAGGCGGTGATTGCTGCGGGCCGCCCGACCCTGATCCAGCTCGCGGTGCTGGTGGATCGCGGTCATCGGGAGTTACCCATCCGGCCGGACTACGTCGGCAAGAATGTGCCGACCTCGCGGCAGGAATGGGTCGACGTCCACCTGGTCGAGGTGGACGGCGAGGACGCGGTCCGCCTCGTCGAGCGGGCCGACTCGTGATCCGGTTGCACGGCGTGCGCCTGCTCGGCTCCGGCGGGCTGTCGGGACCGCAGACGATCGATGTCCGGGCGGATGATGCCGACGCCGAGCGGGATGCGACCGGTCTGATCCTCTCACCCGGCTGGATCGACCTCCATGCCCACCTCCGCGACCCGGGATTCCTGGAAAGTGAGACGCTCGCCACGGCCAGCGCGAGCGCAGCCGCCGGCGGATTCACCCACGTCGTGGCGATGGCGAATACCAACCCCGTGATCGACCACCCCGCCCTTGTCAGCGCGCTGCTGAAACGGGCGGCCGCCATGCCGATTCGCGTCAGCGTCGTCGCGGCCCTGACCGAGCGGCTGGAGGGTCGGACGCTGACCGATGCGGACGCGCTGCAGCGGGCGGGCGCGGTGGCGCTCTCCGATGACGGCCGCCACGCGCTGGATCGCCGCACGCTGACCCGCGGCTTGCAGGCAGCCGGCCGATCGGGACTCCCGGTGCTCGTGCATGGCCAGCTGGAGGCGCTTGGGAGGGATCCGGTGGCCGAGGACACGGGGATCGCGCAAGCGCTCGAGGCGCTCGTCGACGCACCCGGGGCCCGTCTGCACCTCCAGCACGTCAGCACGAAAAGGGCGGTCGAGCGGTTGCGGACGGCGAAAGCGGCCGGGCTTGCGGTCACGGCCGAAGCGACACCCCATCACCTGGCGCTGACCGCCGCCGATGTTCTGAACGGCGATCCGAACGTCAGCCCGCCGCTGCGCACCTCGGACGACCGCGATGCCACGGTCGAAGCGCTCATCGATGGCGTCATCGACATCATCGCCACCGACCACGCGCCGCATTCCGTTGCGGCAAAAGCCGCCGGGTCGAACGGGTATCACGGATTTGAAACGGCGGCTGGCGTCATTCTCGGACTCCGACTCCCCTGGGCGGTGCTGCACCGAGCGATGGTCGCGCGGCCCGCGGAAATTCTTCGACTGCCGCCCGCCGAGGACTGGATTCTCATCGACCCGGCGGAGCCCTGGACCGTCGATCCGCAGACATTTCTCAGCCGCGGCCGGAACACGCCCTTCGAGGGACTCCGGCTGCGTGGACGCGTGACCATGACGATCTGCCGAGGCCGCGTCGTTCACCGCGAGGCGTCGCTGGTTGGCTGAGCCGATGGTTCTCGTTCTCGAGGATGGGTTCACGCTTTTCGGGGAGCGCGGCGGCCGGGCTACAGCGGCGGTCGGGGAGGTCGTCATCAACACCTCGATGACCGGCTACCAGGAGGTTCTTTCGGATCCGTCCTATGCCGGCCAGATGGTCGTCATGACCTATCCGCTGATCGGGAACTATGGCGCGGCGCCGGCCTTTCAGGAGTCGGGCCGGCCCTGGGCGCGCGCGCTGATCACCCGGGAGCTGAGCCCCGATTACGAGCACTGGCAGGCCGAGCGCGCGCTCACGGATTGGCTCGACCCGTTCGAGATCCCGGTGCTGACCGGCTGCGATACGCGCCGTCTGGCACGGCACCTGCGAGGCACCGGCGCGCAGCGGGCCATCATCGGTCCCTCGAGCCAACTCGCCCTGCTCCACGACCGCGTGCAGGAGGTGAGGCCGCTCGAAGAGCAGGACCTGGTACGCGAAGTCTCGGCGGCCTTCCACGATGTGAACGAGTCGCTTGATCCGGCGCTGTCGGATCGAGCCCTGCGTCAATGGCCCGGCATGCGGGTGGTCCTGGTGGACGTCGGGGTCAAGCGGAATATCCTGCGGTCGCTCCGCGCTCGAGGGCTCGAGGTCGAGGTCGTCCCCCACGACACCGAGGCGGAACGCATCCTGGCCAGGCGGCCGGACGCCGTCGTGCTCTCGAACGGGCCGGGTGACCCCGCCAGGCTCCCGGGCCAGGTGGCGATGACGGCGCGGCTGATCCAGGCGGTACCCGTCCTCGGCATCTGCCTCGGGCACCAGTTGATCGCCCAGGCCGCCGGCGCGCGGACCTCGCGGCTTCGGTTCGGGCATCACGGCGGGAACCATCCGGTGCTCGACCTGCGAAGTGGCCGCGTCTCGATGACCTCACAGAATCATGAGTTCCAGGTTGATGCCACCACCATCGCGGCCGGCAGTGGGCTCCGCGTCAGTCATCGAAATCTGCACGATGGCTCGGTTGAAGGGCTCGCGCACGAGCGCCTTCCGGTCCGTTCGGTGCAGTTCCATCCTGAGGGTTGCCCGGGTCCGCAGGACAACCAGGAGGTCTTCGATGATTTCCTGGACCTGGTCCGAGGCGCGCGCGGCCCGGTCGTCCTGACCACACCGCGGCCGGCGCGGCCCACCACCGTGCTGGTGATCGGCTCGGGACCGATCATCATCGGGCAGGCCGCGGAGTTCGACTACGCGGGGACACAGGCCTGCCGGGCACTCAGGGAGGAGGGCGTCCGGACGATCCTGGTCAACTCCAACCCGGCCACGATCATGACCGACGAGGGTGTCGCCGACCGCGTGTACATCGAGCCACTGACCGTGGACGCCGTCACCGCGATCATCGAGCGCGAACGCCCGGACGGCCTGCTGGCGACGCTGGGCGGCCAGACGGGGCTCAACCTGGCGGTGGCGCTGGCGGATGCGGGCGTGCTGGACCACTATGGTGTCCGCTTACTCGGGACACCCCTCGCGTCGATCAAAGACGCGGAAGACCGCGACGCGTTCAAGCGCGTGCTGCTGCGAATTGGGGAACCGGTTCCGGAGAGCCTCACGGTCACCACGGTCGACGCGGCGCAGGACTTCGGCGCGGCCACCGGATTTCCGCTGGTCGTGCGCCCGGCATACACCCTCGGCGGAACAGGTGGCGGGATGGCGGGGAGCCCGATCGAGCTGGAGGCGATCGTCCGTGACGGCCTGGCGGCCAGCCCGATCCACCAGGTCCTGGTCGAGCGGGCGCTGATCGGGTGGAAGGAAATCGAGTACGAGGTGATGCGGGACGCCAACGACACCTGCATCGCGGTCTGCAACATGGAAAACCTGGACCCGATGGGCGTCCACACTGGCGACAGCATCGTCGTGGCGCCGAGCCAGTCGCTCTCCGACCGCCAGGTCCAGATGCTTCGCTCGGCTTCGCTCCGCATCATCCGCGCGCTCCGCATCGAGGGTGGGTGCAATGTCCAGTTCGCGCTCGACCCCGCCTCCGATCAGTACTTCGTGATCGAGGTCAACCCTCGCGTCAGCCGGTCGTCGGCGCTGGCGTCGAAAGCGACCGGTTACCCGATCGCGCGCGTTGCGGCGAAGATCGCGGTCGGGCGACACTTGCATGAGATCCCGAACGCCGTCACCGGCAAGACGAGCGCGGCCTTCGAGCCGGCGCTCGACTACTGCGTCGTCAAAATTCCGCGCTGGCCCTTCGACAAGTTCCCGGCCGCGGATCGTACCCTCGGCACCCAGATGAAGTCGACCGGGGAGGTGATGGCAATCGAGCGGACCTTCGAGGCGGCGATGAGCAAAGCGATCCGTGCGCTCGAGCAGCGGCTCCCCGACGCGACGGAGCTTCGTGGACGGCCCGATCTGCTGAACCAGCCGAACGATCGACGGCTCTTTGCGGCGTTCCAGGCGCTGCGGGACGGAACGACGACCGATGAGGTGAGTCGCGCCACCGGGTATGCGATCTGGTTCACGCACCGGTTGCAGGCCATGATCCGGATTGAAGAAGCCCTGGGTGCCGGCCCCCTGGACTCGGACCTGGTGTGGCGCGCGAGGCGCGCTGGGTTTGCCGACACGCGGATCGCCGAATTGGCCGGCGCCGCGGCCCTGCCGCGCAGCCGGGGACCCGTTTACCGCCAGGTGGACACCTGCGCTGCGGAGTTCGAGGCCGTCACGCCGTACTTCTATTCGACCTTCGAAGACGAGGACGAGGTGCAGACCTCAGCGCACCCGGCCGTCGCCGTCATCGGGTCTGGTCCGATCCGGATTGGTCAGGGGATCGAGTTCGACTATTGCAGCGTGCATGCCTCGGCGGCCCTGCGTGACGCCGGCTACGATAGCGTGCTCATCAATAGCAACCCGGAGACGGTGAGCACCGACTTCGATGCCTCGACCCGCCTCTACTTCGAACCGCTGGACCTCGACGGCGTCCGCAACGTGCTCCAGCGCGAGGCCGTCCTGGGGGTCATCGTGCAATTCGGCGGCCAGACGGGTCTCAACCTGGCCGATGCCCTGGCCGCCGCAGGCATCCGCATCATCGGCTCGTCGGTCGAGACCATCGACCTCGCCGAGGACCGACGCCGGTGCGAGGCGCTGCTGCGCGGCAGCGGGATCCCCCAGTCACCGGGTGGCTCCGCGACCGATGCGGCGACGGCGTTGGCGGTGGCGGATCGGGTCGGGTATCCGGTCCTGGTGCGGCCCTCCTATGTCCTCGGCGGCCGCGCGATGGAAATCATCCACACGCCCGCCGACCTGCGGCGCTACCTCGAGGCGGCCCCGGTCCTCGGCATCCGGGGTCCGATCCTGGTCGATAAGTACCTCCTCGGCCGGGAGCTGGACGTCGATGCCATCTCCGACGGGACGACCGTGCTGATCCCCGGGATCCTCGAGCACATCGAGCGCGCGGGGATTCACTCGGGCGACTCCTTTGCCGTGTTTCCGCCGATCACCCTGACCGCGCAGGAGCAAGATCGCGTGGTGGAGACGACGACCACGATCGCCCGCCTGTTGCAGGTGGTCGGGCTCGTGAACATCCAGTTCGTGATCCAGGATGGCATCCCCTATGTGCTGGAGGTGAATCCGCGAGCCAGCCGGACGGTGCCGTTCCTCAGCAAGGTCACGGGCATCGCGATGGTGAACATCGCAACCCGCGCCTCGCTGGGTCAATCGCTGCCGGACCAGGGGCTGCGCGGTGGCCTCCATCCCCACGGGCCGCTCCACGCGGTCAAGGCGCCTGTCTTCTCGATGGCGAAGCTGCCCGCGGTCGATGCGGTCCTCGGTCCGGAGATGAAGTCAACCGGCGAGGCAATGGGGATCGCGGGAGACCTGCCGGCGGCGCTCTATAAAGCCTTCCGCTCGACGATGCAGGAGCCACCGCCGGACGGGGCGGCGCTCTGCTCGATTGCCGATGTCGACAAGGCCGAGGCCATCCCGATCATGCGGGCGCTGCACGCCCTCGGTATCCAGCTCTATGCCACCGACGGCACGGCCCGGCTGCTGCGCGAGGCCGGGCTGCCGGTGACGGCCGTGCACAAGCTGCGTGACGGCCATCCCAACGTGATCGACGTGATCAAATCCGGTCAGGTGCATCTCGTCATCAACACGGTCTCGGGGTCGGGACGTGTCGGCGCCCCAGGGGCCACCGTGCCGCTGCGAGACGGCTACGAAATCCGCCGGGCCTCGGTGGAACGCCGGATTCCGTGTCTGACCTCGCTCGATACCGCGCGGGCGCTCGCCGAGGCGCTCGGGGCGGCACGACGCGAACCGCGCGGGAGTGTCGCGGTCCTGGGCGAGTATGTCCGCCACGTCGCGACGCAGCCGGTGCACGCGTGACCGCAACCGTTGCGTTGGCTCGCGTGGTCCAGCAGTCCGCCCCGATGGCCGGCGCCATCGAGCTTGTCCTGCACCACCCGGAGGCGGCGACCGGCGCGAAACCTGGGCAGTTCTTTCAGCTGGCGGTCGATGTGCCCCACGCCATTCTGCGACGGCCGTACAGCGTCGCCTGGGCCGACCCGAGCAGCGGACTGATCGGCTTCATCTTCAATGTCGTCGGCGAGGGCAGCGGCTGGCTGGCTTCCCGGCGCGTCGGTGATGGAATTGATCTCCTCGGCCCGCTCGGCGTCGGCTTCACGGTCGATGGAAGCACCCGTCCCGCGGTCTGTGTCGCCGGCGGCCTGGGGATCGCCGCCTTCCCGGCGCTGGTGGCCGCCCTGGTCTCGCTCGGCCGCCCTGTCCTTGTCCTGCATGGGGCGAGGACCTCAAGCCAGCTCCTCCCCTCTGCGCGGCTTTATGGCGCCGAGCTCCGCCAGGCGACGGATGACGGAACCGCCGGCCTGCGAGGCACGGCGCTCGACCTGCTGCCGAGCGCCCGGCTCGCCGACGCTGATCTGTTTGCCTGTGGCCCGACCCCGATGCTCTCTGGTTTGATCGACGTCGCGCACCGCCTCGAAGTGCCGCTGGCACGGATCCAGGTTGCCCTGGAAACGCCGATGGGCTGCGGGATGGGGACGTGTCTTAGTTGCGTCACGCCGAAACAGGGGGGCGGCTATTTGCTGACCTGCACCGACGGTCCATGCATCCGCGCGGACCGGATCGACTGGGGGCGGATGGTGGACGCGTTTCATGGCTGATCAGCCCGACATCAGCGTTGACCTCGGACGTGGTCTACGGTTGCGGTCGCCCGTCCTGATGGCGTCGGGAACGTTCGGGTATGGCTTCGACGCCCCACTGGTCGACCGAGGAGCTCTCGGCGCCATCGTCACCAAGGGGACGACCGTCGGGCCGCGCGAGGGCAATCCGCCAACCAGGATCGCGGAGACCGCGTCCGGGATGCTGAATGCGATCGGGCTGCAGAATCCTGGGGTCGAGCATGTCGCCACCGCCTATGCTCCACGCTGGGCCCGATGGGACGTACCGGTGATCGTCAACGTCGCGGGTGAGTCGATCGAGGACTACGTCTCGATCGCGCGTCGGCTGAGCGGCGTGCCCGGCATCGCGGGCTTCGAGCTCAACATCTCCTGCCCGAATGTCGCCCTCGGCCTGCAGTTCGGTGTCGACGCGCGGCTGGCGGGCGAGTTGACGGCAGCCGTCCGCGCGGTCACGCCGCTGCCGCTGGCCGTGAAGCTCACCCCCAACGTCACCGACATCGTCGCCATTGCGCGCGCGGTGGAGGACGCCGGGGCGGACAGCGTTTCCGCCATCAACACCTACGTGGGGATGGCGCTCGACAGCCGCCGGCGCCGGCCGGTCCTGGAGCGCGTGAGCGGCGGCCTCAGCGGTCCGGCGATCAAGCCACTGGCGCTGCAGGCCGTCTGGCAGGTTGCGGCAGCGGTCCAGGTCCCCGTGATCGGCATCGGCGGGATCACGACGGTGTCGGACGCGCTCGAGTTCCTGATGGCGGGCGCGGCCGCCATCCAGTTGGGGACGGTCAACTACAGCCGGCCCCAGGCCGCCCGGGAGATCCGGGATGGGATTGCCGCCTACCTGCAGAGCCAGAAGATGCGCTCCCTTTCGTCGGTGCGGATTGCGGCGCCCCGCGTGGCCGCGCATGTCTGATCCAAAAGAGGCGTTCGAGCTGGCGGGCGCGTTCCTCCGCGGTCACTTCGTCTACACCAGCGGCCGGCATGGTGCCGATTACCTGGAAAAATTCCGGATCCTCGAAGACCCGAGGGCCACCGGGCAGCTCTGCGCCCTGATTGCCGAGCACTTCCAACCGCTTCGCCCTGAGCTGGTGGCCGGGCCCACCATGGGCGGGATCATCCTCGCCTACGAGGTCGCCCGACAACTGGGCGTGAATGCGGTCTATGCCGAGCGAGGCAGTGCCGGGGGCCGCGTCCTCCGCCGGGGATTCGAGGTGGCGCCCGGGACGCGCGTGCTGATCGTCGATGATGTCGTGACGACCGGTGGCTCGATCCGTGAGATGGTCGACTGCATCGAGCTGAGCGGTGGGGCCGTGATCGGCATCGGCGTCCTCGCCGACCGCACGGCCGGCCAGGCGGCCGTGACCGTACCGTATTACGCCTGCCTCACCGTGAACTTTCCCTCGTATGCGCCGGACGAGTGCCCGCTGTGTGCGGCCGGTCTCCCAATCGCCGCCCCGCGCGGCAGCGGGAAGAAGCCCGCCGCCGTCTAGCCGGCTACTGCAGCCAGGAGGGCGCCGCGGCCGGTTCGCGCTGCAACTGCTCCCGCATCTCCCGCATCTGGCCGCCGCGGCGGCCGGCGGCCGGGGTCGTCGGAGCCGCCGTCTGGCCGCTGACCGGGCGCACGGGCGGCGTGGCGGGTGCGGCCTTGCTGCGGCCGCTTGCGCTGCTGGCGAGCAGCATCTGGCGCAGGCGGACCGTCCAGAGCACGCCGCCGAAATCCCATTTGCCGAGCGCGGTGGACGCGTCAGCTTGCCGGATCACGCGGGCGGTGAGACTCTCCTCGTGATCGGCGTCGGCCAGTTGCATCGCAATAACGCTCCTGGCGACGGGCGCGATCAGCGCGGCCGCCGACGCGCCGGTCTCCCTGAGGATTCGCACGATTGCCTGGGTCGGGACGAAATTCGACAACGCGACGTCAGGGTCCACCATCCACTGCGTGCCCCGATCGAGCCGCGCGCCGCTGCTCGCGAGGCTCTCGACAACCCAGGTTGTCTCCTGCTGACCAGCGCCGAGGACGACCAGGACGGTCGCGAGCGTTGCCGTTTCCGAGCCGAGCTCCTTGACGCGCTCGTGGACGACCGCATCGGCCATTTCCCGAAGGCGTCCCAGCTGAGACCGCTGGGTGAGGCAGCCGGTATCGTCAACTCTCTGCATGCTTCTTGCCCTTCCGCTCGTGGATCGCTGCCTGCGACAGCGTACAACGTCGATTGTACCAGTGGTTCTCGCTCCTTGCGAACTTTTGTGATGGCATTGACCTTTCGATAGGTCCTGCGTAAGCTTGCGCTAAGAAATTCTGTGGAGGTGAGGTCGATGGTGATTGTGCACGCGACAAAGATCGGGTCAATCGGGCCGTCGCGTCCCTCCGGAGCAGTCCGCTAACCAAGACCGGCTCCCTCCTCGGAGGACGCGCGGCGTCCGAACGGAAACACTTCCCTGGAGGACTACGGCATGGATTCAGTGGCGCTCGATCAGCTCGGCTGGTCGTCATGGTTTGAGATTCGGTTTGCCCAATATCGCGAGCAGGGGCTCGAGCCCGGCCGTGTCAGCGCGGATTACGGCGTTTCGGTGACGGTCGCGACCGCAACCGGGGACGTGACGGGCCGCGCCACCGGCAAGCTGCGCAACGAGGATACGGCTCCGGCAGCACGACCGGCGGTCGGTGACTGGGTGGCGATTCGCCGCGAGCCGGCGGCCAAAGCCTCCATCCACGCCGTGCTGGAGCGAAAGACTTCGTTCTCGCGCAAGGTGGCGGGCGAGGTGACCGAGCAGCAGGTGATGGCGGCCAACATCGACCGCGTTTTCGTCGTGAGTGCCCTGAGCGGGGACCTGAACCTCGCCAAGCTGGAGCGCTATCTGACCATCGGGTGGGAAAGTGGCGCGCTGCCCGTGGTGCTGCTCACCAAGGCCGACCTGAACCCCGACCTGGTGGCCGTTCGCGACCGGGTCGAGGCAATCGCCCCGGGTGCCACCGTCTTGATCACGAGCAGTCTTACCGGTGAGGGCCTGGACCTCGTCCGGGCGGAACTTGGCCTCGGTATCACCGCGGTGCTGGTGGGCCCTTCAGGCGTCGGCAAGTCAACCTTGATCAACCGGCTCACCGGGCGCCAGGACATGGTGACGGCCGAGGTCCGCCAGGACGGCAAGGGCCGGCATACGACCACGCACCGCCAGCTGATTCCGATCGAGTCCGGTGGGATGATCATCGACACCCCCGGCCTTCGCGAGCTCCAGCTGTGGCATGGCGACGAGGGCATCGACCAGGCCTTCGACGACATCGCGACGCTTGCGACCGGCTGCCGTTTCACCGACTGCCAGCACGAATCGGAACCCGGGTGTGCGGTCCAGGCCGCCATCGAGGCCGGGACCCTGCCGGCCGAACGCCTGGCGAGCTACCGGAAGCTCGGGCGGGAGATCAGGGCCATGCGCCGGCGGGAAGACAAGCGGCTCCAGATCGAGGACAAGAACAAGTGGAAGTCGATCACGAAGGCGATGCGTGCGCGAACCAAATGAGCTGGTGCCCCGTTCGGAACTTTTCCAGCCAGTCTTCGTCTGAACCTACGTGAACCGCGCAGCCGTGAAGCTATCTTTGGCCGTCCTGCTCGTGCTCTCCCTCGGTGCCTGTGGCGCCGCGGCCGCTGCGCCAAGCACGTCGCTGACCATTCATCAGCAGGACGCCGGCCATGCCTACTCGATCCACCCTGGCGATACCGTCACCGTCGATCTGCTGGATTCCTTCCCGGTCCCGGGTTCATCGGTCATCTGGAATGCCGACAGCTCCGATGGGACTGTTCTGAATCGCGTCAGCGTGACACGAGAGACGCCGTCCGGCATTGCCCACAGCCAGGCCCACTACATCGCGACGTTCAAGGCGCTCAAGTCGGGGAAGGCCAGCATCCGGATGGTCGGGACCGCGCGGTGCGAAGCGATGAACCCCGCGTTCTGCCCGCAGCCGTCGGGCGCCGTCGCGGTGCGGATCGACTAGGCTCGCGAGGCTGCCCTAGCGAAGCAGGGCGAGTCGCGCTTCCCAGAAATCGAAGCGATCGCGGAATCGGTCAGCGTCAGCGATCAGCGCAGGTAGTACCTGTCGCGATGCCTCGCACCGGCGCTCCCCAATCAAGGGCCCGACCGCACCCCTCAGCTGGTTGATCGTGTGATCGAAGCTGGCGAGTTTATGGTAGACGTCGGCCCAATGCTGGGCGACACGAATCGAGGTGGTGGACATGTCCTCGTTTAGGGGCGCGCCCAGATTACGATCCACGCGCTAAGTGTGCACCCTTGCGGGCCGGGAAGTCATCCTTCGTTCGGATGACTGGCACGTCTGCGACAAGAGCTACCGCGGCCTGGAAATCTCGCGTGCTCGCCGCTGCCAGAAGTCCAGTCGGTCTCGCCAGACGTCGAGGCGACGGCTGAGCGATCCGGATTGCGCTTCCCGTGCCGGGAAGTCAGCCGCAAGCTCGAGAAGGTTTGCGTAGACCCGGACCCAGTGGCGGACGTCGCGGATGTCCGCGATATCGGCGGGCTCGTCGAGCAGCAGGAGGGCCACGGCGTCGGCGCGGCGGGGGAGGTCAACGATCATGGAACAACGAGTCTGCGCCCGGTGGGGAGCCCTGTCATCATTCGTTCGAATGATCTCGGCGGAATGCTGACCCGAAGGCCGAGCGCCTTCTCCCCTAGCCTTATCGGGGATGGGTTTCATCGAGCTGATCGAGGTCGGCTATGCGTTTCCGGGCGGGCGAAGCCTGTTCGAGCAGGTGTCCTTCAAGGTTGCCGACGGCCAGCGGGTTGCCCTGACGGGTGCCAACGGCGTCGGGAAGACGACCCTGTTACGGCTGATCGCCGAACCGGATGGGGACCGCCGGGGGACGGTGCGCGTCATCGGCCGCCTGGCCCGCATGCCGCAGATGCTCCACGATCCGCGATCACCGGCGACCGTCCGCGAGATGTTACTCGCCCAGGCGCCGATCGCCATGGCGCGCGCCGGCCGGACCCTGCTCGACGCCGAGCGACGAATGGCCACCGAGCCGTCGGAATCATCGGGCACGGCCTACGCGGATGCGGTCCATCGCTGGGGCGAGCTGGGTGGCTACGACCTCGAGGTCACATGGAATACGGCATCGGTCGCCGCGATGGGGGAACCGTTCGAGGCAATCGGCGATCGCCTCGCCAACACGCTGTCGGGTGGCGAGCTGAAGCGAGTCCTGCTCGAAGCCCTGCTGCGCTCGGACGCTGATGTCCTCCTCCTCGATGAGCCGGATAACTTTCTTGACGTGCGCGGAAAAGAATGGCTCGAGCAGGCGATGACCGGCAGCCGGAAGACCATCCTCTATGTGAGTCACGATCGCGAGTTCCTGGCCAATACATCGACGCAGGTGGTGACGCTCGAGGCGCGTGGCGCGTGGATGCATCCGGCCTCCTTTGGCACCTACGAGGAGGCTCGACGGCAACGGATCGCCGGCCTCGAAGACGATCACCGCCGCTACCAGGAACAACGGGGGGCCCTGATCGCCACGCTCAAGGAATACCGCCGCCGGGCGCAGCAGTCGGACGTCTGGGGGCCGAAGGTTCGGGCGGCGGAGACCAGGCTGCGCATGTTCGTTGAAAAGACGGAACTGGTCGAGCGGCCCCCGGAGCAGAACGTCACGATTCGGCTGGGTGGGGGCCGGACGGGGACGATCGCCCTGCGCCTGACCAAACTTGGCATTCCCGGTCTGGTCCAGCCGTTCAGTGCCGAGATCCTCTTCGGGCAGCGCGTCGGCGTCATCGGCAAGAACGGGACGGGCAAGAGCCACTTCGCACGGCTGCTCGGCGGCCTGCCCGTCGACCATAGCGGGGAGTGGATGCTGGGCGCGCGGGTCAAGGTCGGCTACTTCTCGCAGGTCCACGACTCGCCCCATCTCGCCCGGGCGGCGCCGTTGACCATCCTGACTCGCGAAGGGCTCGACCGGACGGCCGCGATGGGAACGCTTCGCCGGTACGAGCTCGACGGGGCCGCCGACGTGCCCTTCGAGAAGCTCTCAGGCGGTCAACAGGCGCGACTTCAAATCCTGGTCCTGGAGGTGCGCGGCTCGACGATGCTGGTCCTCGACGAACCGACCGACAACCTGGACGTCGCCTCCGCCGACGCGCTCGAGTACGCGCTGTGGAACTACGAGGGCACGATCATCGCGGTGACGCACGACCGCTGGCTCCTGAAGTCGTTCCAGCGGTTCCTGGTCTTCGGCTCCGACGGCTCCGTGTCGGAGCGGGACGAGCCGACCTGGACCTGAGGTCGCGGTCGAAAGATCGACGCTACCGGCGAGGCACCGAGCGCCGCTAGTCGGCGCTACCATCGCCCGGCATGAAACATGTCCTCGTAGGCGCGCCGCCGTTTGGCGAAAACGGACGGGCGAGGCTTGTCCTCGGGTGAAGGATATCCAAGGGCGATGACGCCGAGCAACTTGCAGGATGGTGGAACTCCCAGCTCGCGCATGACGTCGTCCTCACCTCGGGAGATGAAGAGGTACCAGGCCCCGAGACCCTCTTCCACCGCACCCAGCAGGATCAGCATGATCGCCATCGAGGCGTCGACCGTCCAGGAGGGAACCGGCCAGTTTTCTTCCTTGTCCATCCCAAACTGCGCCTTGTCCGCCTGTGCGTACCGGTTCAGATAGGCCTGCTTGTTCGCGAAGGGAAGGATGATGCAGGCGGGCGCTACATTTGGGTCTCTACCCGGGAATGGATCGGGGTCGGTTGGATCGTCCGTCGTGCGGTAAAACCACTCGAGCTCTTCCGCCTTCGCAAGGACGATAAAGTCAAACCCCTGGCTGAATCCTCCAGATGGCGCGTGCCTCGCGACCTCCAGAACGCGCCGGAGCACCTCGTCAGGGATCGGCTTCTGCTCGAACCGCCGAATCATCCGTCGCCGCCGTATGACGTCGTAAAAGTCCATGAGGTCAATAAACTCTACCCAACCGGCCAAGCACGAACAGGAGTAAAAGGTCAATGCAGATCACCAGAGGCAACAGCGGGACCTGGGACCCGGCCTAGCCGTGCGAGCTGCTGTCTTTCGCGGCCCGCGTTTCATCGACGTCGGCGACCGGCCCGATCCCGTGATCAGAAACCCAACCGACGCAATCGTCCGTGTCCTCCTCTCATGTGTCTGTGGTTCCGATCTGTGGCTTTACCGGGGAGAGACTCCATTCGAGCCGGGGCCGATCGGCCACGAATTCATCGGCGTTATCGACGCCGTCGGCCCCGAGGTGCGCAACGTTTCGACGGGCGATTTCGTGATCGCGCCATTTGCTTTCAGCGACGGCACGTGCGCACACTGCCGCTACGGGATCACGACCGCCTGCATCAACGGCGGCTTCATGCCGGTCGGTAACGGTGACGGAGGTCAGGGCGAGGCCGTGCGCGTTCCGCTCGCGGACGGGACGCTCGTCCCGGTGCCGGGCTCCGGCCATTCTGACCAGATGATGGCCTCACTCCTGACCCTGTCCGATGTGATGAGTACGGGCCACCACGCGGCGGTGTGCGCACGGGTCAAGTCCGGTGACGTGGTCGCGGTCGTCGGGGATGGCGCGGTCGGACTCTCCGGCGTTCTTGCCGCCGCGCGACTCGGTGCAGGCCGGATCATCGCGCTCAGCCGTCACCCGGCCCGGCAGCGGTTGGCGCGTGAGTTCGGTGCCACCGACATTGTGGAAGGGCGCGATCAGGAGGCGACCGACGCAATCCTGGAGCTGACCGACGGTGTGGGCGTGGATGCCACGCTCGAATGCGTCGGAACCGGGCAGGCGATGGATACGGCGTTGTCGATCGCACGGCCGGGTTCCATGGTGGGCTTTGTGGGGGTGCCGCACGGCGTCGAACTGCCAGTGGGCGTGATGTTCCGCGGCAACAAGGGCGTCCAGGGAGGGCCCGCACCGGTTCGCGCATACATCCCCGAATTGCTCGACGACGTCCTGGGAGGGCGCATCGATCCCGGCCGCGTCTTCGATTTCGCGACCAACCTCGACGGGATCGCGGAGGCGTACGCTGCCATGGACGAGCGCCGTGCGATCAAGTCGCTGGTCCGGGTAGCAGGAAAGGAGGGACGCCGATGACCCAGTGGAGGGCGGATGAGCTGACCAGGATTGGCAGGGCGGAAGAGCTCCAGATCGCGTCGCTTCGGCGCGACGGCACGCTGCGGAAACCCGTGACCATCTGGGTGGTCCCCTCCGGCGACGGCCTCTACGTTCGGTCTGCGGTCAAGGGACGTAGCGCTGCCTGGTTCCGCGGTGCCATGGAGCAGCACGAAGGGCGAATCTGGGCTGGCGGTGTCGAGAAAGATGTCTCCTTCGCGGACGCCGACCACGCCCTCGACGACGCCGTCGATGCGGCCTATCGCGGGAAGTACCGCCGCTACGCCGGACGGATTCTCAACAGTGTGCTGACGCCAGAAGCGCGGTCCACGACGATCAAACTGGCGCCGCGCTGAACAACCCCAGAGGACCGCTACATCACGTGGAGCTCTGGGTACCCGACCTCACCCGGGCGATCGACAGTATCGGCTGGTGTGGCTGGCCCCTGGCGCCGCTGATCCAACTCAGGACACGTCCACCGCGAGCGCATTGCCCTCGGCGCGCAACAGGGCACGCAGCTCCGTCATATCGACGCCGACGCCGGGTGGGCGGTAGGGGTTAGCCAGCGTCTGCGTCCTCAACCGGACGCCATTCAGGCTGACGCGGAGGGGTCCGCAGCCGCGCGCACCCACGCGGAACGTGACGTCCATGGGGACACCCGCGAGGGGCACTCGCGCCCGCAGGCCGTCGAGGCGTGGCGCGAGGACGGGATCGACCTCGAGGACATGCGCGCGTCGCCGAAGACCGAGCAGGCATTCCACGATGAGCCGCAGGAAGATACCGGGGCCGGATGAGTAGACGCGCCAGCCACCCTCGAAGGGCAGCGCGCCCCGGAGCACGCGATCGTACTGCTGCGCCGCCTCGTACCGATCGGCGACCACGGCGTCGGACGACGTGAAGTAGGAGGTTGACTGCCGAGGCCGCGCCCCGGGCACACGGGTCGTCACGCCGATCGGGTTCACGAGCGCCAGGGCAGCGAGTAAGCGCTCGGCATCACCGTGGCGGGCTAGTGCCTCCGCATAACGGAGGTGCGCGTGGGTATACATGAGGCCGATCTCGCGGCCGAAGAAGGTACTCGCCTCGGCCCGCTTGAAGACCTCCATCGGTCCGCCGTGGTAGCGGGGAGGACGGTCGAACAATCGAGCCCCGTCGGGCGCAAGGAGATATTGATGCAGGACGGCCAGGTGTGCCTCGGCGTCCTCCGGCGATAGGAGGTCCCCCGAGATCGCCGCAATGATGTGGAGCAGGCCGTAGTGCAGGCCCGTGCGCTGATCGGACGGGTGCACCAGGTGCTCGACCGACCGGTCCTCGCGGAAGAGCGCATATCCGGCAAGCATGCCGTCCCGAATGAGCAGGGCTTGCAACCCCCTGGCCGCCTCGGCTGCGGCTCGCCCGGCGTCCGCCGCGATTACCGCCACCGGACCGTTGTCACGATCCGTCTTGCCGACGCTGCGGAGGGCGGCGGCCAGCCTCCGGAGGCAGTCGATCTGCAGCGTCACGGTCCAGGTGGAGCAGAGCCGGGCGGTCAGCGTGGGGTCGGCAGGCTGCAGCGAGTCGTTCCAGTCTCCGTGGCCGTATGCCGGAAGGGTCGTTCCGGGAATGGTGGCGGCTGCGATCCGGGCCAGCGCGCGGCGGACGTGGTCGAGGATCGGCTCGGTGGCGGTCGCGCCGTGTTCGCTGACGTAGGGCACGCGCTCGTCGAGGAGACTGGCGTCACCGCTGGCCTCGAGGTATTCGCCAAGCGCGAGCAGGGGCCAGTACACGACATCGCCGTGGGCGTCGCGCTGTCCCGGCGTTGCCTCTCGCGGAAAGAACTCGAACCATTGCGGCCAGTCGCCGCGCGCGTTCTGGGCTCGGAAGACGCGCATGAGAAGGTCGCGGAGCGGCGCTCGCTGATCGAGCGCGAGCAGCAGGCAAACTGGACCCTGACAAACGTCTCGGGTACCCCAGGCCCCGCCGGTGAATTGCTCCAGGCCGCGAGGGGCGAGGTAATGGATCAGTGCATCGTGAGCGAACCAGGGTAAGACCGTGTCGAGCCGCTCAATGTCCTCGGTAAGCGGCGAGCCGGCGGGTGGGAAAAGTCGCACGGATCCAGCCAGCCCGGCCCAGAAATCGGACCACGCTGGCTCGACGAGAATTTGTGAGGCACGATCCGATGCGGGCACCAGGTCAGCGGTGACGGTAAGCGTCAGCTCGCTGGTGGGCGGAGTCCGCAGGGTGATCCATGGTAGGTCGCGCGATTGCCCGTCCATGAAGAGCGGCTCATCACGCTGGATCCGGTCGATCGCGTCCGGCCGCCAGGATAACCGGACCGAGCCACCCGGAAAGCGATCAGCGATCACCGTGCCGGGCCGCGGCCGGACGGTAACGCCGCGGGCATCGGCGGAGAGCGCAGGCGGATCCGGGTCCTGGCCATCGTCATCCCCAAGCGCCACATGGGCGCACGCGAGTAGGCGGCACGGGGCACCTTCCAGCAGGCGGATCTCGAGGGTCAGTTCATGCTCGGTGGCCGAGGCGCTCGCGACCACTTCGATCAAACCGTCCGCGTGCCGGTACCACCAGCGGCATGTATCCGCGGTCAGCGCCCACGCGCTTGGTGTGTCGAGCAGGGCCCAGCCTGAAGATGCGGCGTTCGACTCCACAAACACACGGAGTCCGCTGGCGCGGCGCAGGCCGAGGTAGCCGCGCCTCGTCGAGAGGATTCGGTTGAGGCTGACATGTCCCTGGGTCACCTGCGAGAGGAAGCCGCCGGCCATCCATGCCGTCGAGGTCAGACTGCCTTCGTCGGGCACCAGCCGGTTGCCGGTTCGCATGATGTGCCCGTGCGGTCGCAGGACCGCACGTTCCTTCGCCGCGAGCACGATATGGGTGCCATCGTCTGTGAAAAACGCCAGCAGGTCACCTCCCTCGCGCTCCGCGTGGCGCAAACCCGGCCCTGCCAGCCGGCCGATCTCCTCGTCGGTCAGGTCGCGACAGTCGAGGATGGGAGAGGACGCGAACAATGACCCAACCAGCGGATGCTCGCCGTCGCCTGCGATGGGCTCCGGCGCGCGGGCTTCGGGCTGGCCCAGCGCGACGGCTGCCTCGACGGCGTCGGTCGAGGACGTCGCGTTGGGATGGTCGGCCTTGTGGATCCCGAAAAAGCCCGAGGTCAGGCGATCGCCTGGGCGCAGCCGGGCGGTCCGATCTTGCAGCATGACGAGCGTGTGCTCGTGCTGAAGGCGGGTGCTGGGCAGCCGCTCGGCGAGAAGGCCGGGAAAGGGATCCCGACCCCGATCTCGGCGACCGAGCTGAAGGGCGTCGGTGCCCCAGCCAACTCCCTCGCGCAAGCAGCCCATCAGCACCCAGGGTGCGGTTGGACCCGGCATGTTCTGTCGCACGGCGACGGCGGTTCCCACGGCGGCGGTCTGCACGGGGGTGAGGTCGAGGTACTGGCTGACGTAGTACTCGTTCGTTCGCACCGCTCCGTACTCAGCGAGGGCAATGTCCTGGGTATGGATGATGTCGACCTCGACCGGATCCGCGCGGCGATTGATGACCTCGACGTGCCAGAACCAGGCGGTGACCTCCGCGGCGAGACGAAAGGCGATGCGATATTCCAGGTCCTGCCAGCGGCCGGACACGACCGGCCCGGCATCGGTCCATCGCATAGTGCCGTTCGCGCCCGGTCCGAGCATCGGAATGGTCTCCACGACCGGACCGTGTTTCAACCGCAGGTAGAGGTTGGCCGGCCCTGCCTCCAGGTCATCGGCCGGATAGAGCAGAACGCTCAGGGCAGCGACGTCGAGCCGACGCAAGGTTCCGTTGGAGGTGAACTGCGCTTGCATGCCGGCACGACTGTTGAGGCGGCCAGGATGCTGCTCGACCCGTCCATGAATGGCCATCAGGCCATGCTACTGACAACATCTTGACAGCGCGGGCGCGGTGCCGGGCTCTTTCATCCTGCATCCGTGAGGCATCGCTTGACACAGACGACGAGCCCATGCTATGACGGCCGAAGAGTCAGGCCGAGGCTAGGGGAGGACCATCATGCAGGACCGGGTCGGGGAGCCGAACATCGTTGGCGGGGCCGTTCGCGGCATTGTCGTCGGCGGGATCCTCGGCGCGATCGTCGGGGGAGTCGAAGGCGCGCTCATCTCGGGCCTCGGTGTCGGGGTGGGCATTGCTACCGGTGTGATTGCAGGGGCAGTCCCCGGAGGGGTGGTCGGCGCGCTTCTGACCACACGGATTCACCGTGAGCTGGTTCGCGCCTTCCCATCCCTGACTGAGGAAGAGGCCGTGGGCGCATCCTCACACCTCGGGCGGGTGAAGGCGCAGCCGGGCGAGACGCTGGTCCGCCAGGGTGACCTCGCGGACCAGGTGTACGTTGTCTCGCGTGGCGAGGTGGAGGTTATCCGCAGCGAGGCTGGCGCGGAAAGCCGCGTGGCGGTACTTGGTCCAGGCGAGTTCTTCGGCGAGATCGGAGTTTTGCGCGACGCACCGCGAACCGCAACGGTGCGAGCATCGAAGCCGACCGAAGTGCTTAGGCTCGACAGCGCTGCCTTTAAGAGATTCGTCGGTACCTCGAGCGGCCGGCCCGAGCTTGAAAAGACTGTGGACAAGCGTCTGGGCGACCTGGATCGAACAATCCAGTCCTCCCAGGGTCAAAAACCGGGTTCTTAAAAGGTAGCGGGGCTTGTGCGCCGTAGCCCCGAGCCTGGGGTTGAAAGATGAGCCTGTGGGGAATGCTGGCGCTTGTAGCCCACCTCCTATTCATCCCACTCGCATTGCTTGACTTGGACTGGCGGTACCGGCGTAGGCCTCCTTCGGAGTGGGGCATCCGTCAGGGACCGTATCCGGGCTGGGGAACCTATCCAGGCTATTTCATGGCGGGAATCGTTCTCGTCCTGGTGGTGCCGGTGCTTGGGGAAGTGATGTGGTTCTTCATGCGTCGGGAGATCGGCCGGGTTTAGTGCGTCCCAGGGTGTAGCCACGCGGAAAACAGTTAGGGTGTGCGAACCGTATTCGGAATAGGGGCGGAGAGGATCGAACTCTCGACACCTGCTTAAAAGCTAGGCGGGCTGGCGCGCTGTGGCCTCGAGTTGCAGCGGGCAACTGAAACCGGCGCAGTCTTGGTGCGTGACTTTGAGCCTGGCTTGAGTCGAACCTGTGCTGAGCGAGTTACCTTACAGGCGTATGAAGTGGCTCTTTGTATTTGGCATCCCCCTTCTTGTCGGCGCAGCGTTCTACGGGCGTCTCGGGCTGTACATCCGAATAGGCCTGTACGGACACTCGCAGAAGACAAGACTGGCACTTGCTCTCGGTGTTGGCCTGCTGACGCTCGCTCTCACCCTGACCGCGGGGGTTTGGCGACCGGGCAATGCCTTAGTGGTTGTCGTCGTCTACACGATGGCCATGGCGCTGTATATCGGTGGGGTCACTTTCATCGCGACCAGGCGGAAGGTGCGCTAGCTGCAGTGGGAGAACACGCGCCGCACTGAAGCCAGCCAGAAAACTTCGCGTGTGAGTCGTATTTGACGTAGGGGCGGAGAGGATCGAACTCTCGACACCCTGCTTAAAAGCTAGTCGGGCTTCTGCGCCGTAGCTCCGAATTAGGCGGCCACGCCAAAGGACCGCAGTTATGGTGTGTTTCCGGTCAAAGCACGGGCGTAACTCGAACCGCTCGGCCGCCGTTTCAATGGCTATGTGGCGCCGCTCCACTTTGGGCTTGGCAATCTTCCTCGTTGCATGCAGCCAATCTGCAGCTCCCTCGTCGACCGCGTCGCCGGCCTCATCAAAGCCCTCAATCGCCCCGAGCGGTTCACAACCGCGGCTTGAGCGGCCCAGCATCGCCTACGACAGAGCCCGGCAGGAGGTGATCCTCGTCGGGCCGACCGCCATTGAAGGCGGAACCACCGAGACGTGGGCTTGGAAGAACGGCCGCTGGACCCAGCTCCATCCAGCGATCAGCCCACCGCCACGAACCTCAGCCGGTATCGCGTACGACGCCGCAGCCAAGACGATCCTGCTGTTCGGTGGTCAGTCGACGGTCGCAGGTCCCGATGGAGGACTTGCTCCTATGCAGGACATCTGGACTTGGGACGGCAGTACCTGGGCTGCCGTCCATCCGTCCACACTTCCGCCACCGACGGTCGGAGCGCTTCTCGCTTACGATGACGCGGACGGCCGCGTCGTCATGGTCCTCGATGCTCCGGCCGGCGACTTGCAGACGTGGTCGTGGGATGGCCGGGCGTGGACGCAACTACTTCCATCGAGGATTCCGCCAGCACCACGCTTCGGCGGAGCAATGGCCTATGACGCGGCCCGCAGGCAGATCGTCCTTTTTGGCCAAATGATCGCCATTGTCGGCCCTCAGGCTGGTCAGACTGATACGACGACGTGGACGTTCGACGGGACCACCTGGACGGGCCACGCCTCTGCAGACAGCCCCAAGGGGCTCGAGTTTGCCGGGATGGCATATGACGAGGCGACGAGCACGGTAGTCCATTTCGGCGGAGACAACGCTTCTGACTTCTTCAACGACACATGGACCTGGAACGGGGGCAGTTGGTCGCACGTGTCCGCCTCGGCGTCGCCCGGGAAACGCAGTGCGCCGGTGACCGCGTACGATGCGGCCGATCGGGAGCTCGTACTCTACGGCGGCGCTGTCCAAACGCAGAACTCACTTACGACCTTCTACGACACATGGACCTGGGATGGATCCACTTGGACGCTCCGCCAGGCAGCCGCATCAGCATCATGACCCCGTCCTGTTCAGTCTCGCTCAATTCCGTCATGAGGGAAAGTGAGACACATCAGCCCAAGTAGCTGCGACAGATCAACCGAAGGTGTGGGACGCATCAGCCGAAGGCCCATGGGACGCATCAGCCGAACTTGTACATAGAACGCATAGGGGCGGAGAGGATCGAACTCTCGACACCCTGCTTAAAAGGCAGGTGCTCTACCACTGAGCTACACCCCCGCCGACGATTTTAAGGCTATCCGTATTCAGATCGTGGCGCGTCCAGCTAAAGAGTTCTTAAACCATTTTTACGATGACCAGGGGATTCAGGCAGAATTCGAGCATGCGGGAGGAGCGCCGCCTGCTCACCGTGCTCTTCGCCGACGTAGTCGGTTCCACGGAGCTCGGCTCCCAAACGGATCCGGAAGTCCTTCGGCAGCAGATGACCCGCTATTACGAGCGCATGAAAGAGGTCGCCGAAACGCACGGCGGCATGGTCGAGAAGTTCATCGGTGACGCGGTCATGGTCGTGTTCGGCGTGCCGCGGCTTCACGATGACGATGCTGAGCGGGCCGTCCGCTGCGGACTGGCCATGCAGGGGGCCATGGCCGAACTGAATCGTGAGCTTGCGACGGAGCTGGAAGTCCGGGTCGGGATCAACAGCGGCGAGGCCGTTGTGCGTTCCGAGGATGACGGTCAATTCATCGTCGGCGATGCCGTGAACGTGGCCGCACGACTGCAGCAGAACGCGGAGGCCGGCGAGGTGCTCGCCGGATCGCTGACCGAGCAGCTGACGCGGGCCGCCGTGGAATACGACCGTCGCCCGCAAATCGTGGCCAAAGGAAAAACGGAACCGCTCAGGGCATTCCGCGCCGTCCTTGCAAAGACCGCAGTACCTCGTCAGTTCCGAGGCGTGCCGGGTCTGCGTGCGCCATTGATCGGTCGAGACCGCGAGCTCGAGTACATGATCAACACCTTCAGCCGAGTCGTCGAGGATCGGCAGGCCCATCTCTTCACCCTGCTCGGGGCTGCCGGGATCGGCAAGTCGCGGCTGATCGATGAGGGCCTCCGTCGCATCGCCACGGATTTCAGCCCGCACGTCCGACAGGGCCGCTGTCTTCCATACGGTAAGGGCATCACCTACTGGCCGTTCATCGAGATCGTTCGCGCCGACGCCGGCATCAGTCTCGAAGATGATCGCGAAACGGCGATCGGAAAGCTGCTCGAGCGACTGGCCTCATTGCCCTTACCCGCAGAACAGGTGCGGGCGATAGAACGGCGCCTGGCGGTGGTCCTTGGCGTCGAGGCTGCTGATGCGGCCATCCCCGACGTGCCTGCCGCCCGGGTCAACGCCGAGCTCGCGTGGGCGATCCGCCGGCATATCGAAGCGCTGGCCGCCGACAACCCGGTCGTTGTGGTTGTCGATGACCTGCAGTGGGCCGACCCGGCGATCCTGGAGCTCCTCGAGCACGTCACGCAGCGCTCAACGACTGTCCCCGTGCTATGGCTCTGCGTGGCCAGACCGGAGTTCCTTGAAACGCATCCTCAATGGGGAGCCGGCCGTTCCAATACCTCATTGATCACGCTGAATCCGCTCAATCCAGCCGAGACCTCGACCTTGATCTCCCGGCTCCTCGAAGTCGAGGACATTCCCCCGGCCCTCCACCAGCGACTCCTGGAACGGTCGGAAGGGAATCCATTGTTTTGCGAGGAATTCCTCCGGATGTTGATCGATGAGGGTCAATTGCTCCACGTCGAGAAGCGCTGGAGAGCCGAAGCTGGGGTTGAAGAGATTCGTGTTCCCGAATCCATCCAGGCCCTGCTGGCGGCGCGGCTCGACTCCCTTCCCGATGCCCAGAAGCAGGTCCTGAAGGCCGCCAGCGTCGTGGGCGAGCGTTTTACGGCTGAACAGATCGCCGCCCTCGGTGGTGACGCCGACGCCATGGCGACCCTGGAAGAGCTGTTGCGGACCGGCCTGGTGCTCGAAGACGCGGTGGAGGCGAACGGCGGCAGCTTTCGGTTCAAACACCTGCTCGTGCGGGACATGGCTTACAACGCGCTGTCCAAGAAGGATCGTGGCGACCTGCACGAGCGATTCGCTCGACACCTCGAACGCGTCACCGGCGATCGCGCCGACGAATACGCCGAGATCATCGCGCATCACGCGGAGCGGGCCCACCTTCTCTCCCGCGAAATGCGACTTCCCGTAGAGACGGTTCGCCCACGTGCGCGGATGGCTCTTCGATGGAATCTCTTCCTCGCGGAGCGGGCGCGTTCTCGAAATGAGTGGGCGTCCGTCGAGGATCGGATTGCCAGCGCGAGGGCTACGATCGACGACCTATACGGGGAGGACCTCGGCGCCGACGGTCTCCGGCTGCAGCTGCTGGAGGCCGACAAAAACGCCAACCTGGGACGGTACGACGCGAGCGTCGCCATCGCAGCGGAGGTGGTTCAGCAGGCGGCCGGCATCGAGCGCTGGGACCTGGCAGCCGCTGCCCAGCTGTGCATCGCCCAGATTGAGCAGCGGCGCGATGCAAGCAGCTCGCGAAATGCCGGGCGCATTGCCGAGGCCGCACGGTTGTTTCGACTGGCGGGTGACCCGGTTGGCGAGTTAACAACGCAATGGATGGACGTACTCGGACTCCTCGGAAACAATCATTGGCCGTCGACATTCAGCCAGGGCGAATCACTGGCTGAGCGGGCGGCCAGCCTCAACGAACCAGCCCGAGCGGCATACTGGTTTTCGATGCTCGCGCTGTTTGCTGCCAAGGCCGGACAGCCGCAGAATGCACGTCGAAATATCGCGCGAGCAACGGCTCTGGTGATGCAAGGCGGGGTCCGCTCGGCTACCTATGTCGTCGTTGCTCAGGCATCGCTCGAAATGCTCTCCGACGATCTCGAGCGGGCTTCGCAGCGGCTGCGTGATGCGATCGCGGCGGACGAGTACGACGGCTATGCCACGATCTTCTTTCAGCGCACGTTGTCGGAATGCTTGACCAAAAGTGGAGGTTTGGTCGAGGCTGATGCCGTTCTCGATGACGCTCTCAAACGAAGCGAGAAGAGCGGAGAACTCTGGAACCGCTGCGAGCTGTTCGCCAAACGGGGCGTGGTCGGCGTACGCAGCCGGGATCTCGTTGCGGCCGAAGGCTACGTTCGGCAATCGCTCGAGACGGCACTCCCAGGCGACCCGAGTGGAGCTGTCGAGTCGAACTGGGCGCTGGCCGAGCTTCGGGCGGCCCAGGGCCGCGACGATGAAGCCGAAGCGGCCTACCGCCGGATCTCCGCGGTTACGACGGAATACTACGACGTTCTGGTAGACGTGGACCTCAGCTTTGCCCGTTACCTGATCAGCCGCGGAAGGGGCAGCGAGGCCGTTGCCCCACTCGGTCGAATCGAGGCCTGGCTTGATGCTTCGGGTTACAGTTTCGGCCGCCGCGAAATCGCCGAACTCCGCCGAAGCACCTAACTGGGTTGGGGCTGGAGCCCGGCGTCCTTAGCCGCCGAACTTGTTGAACAGGTTGAAGACCGGGGTGTAAGCCTGCGTGAATGCCTGCCAGGTGAGCCAGGCGATCGCGAGCAAGATCCCGATGATCAACACCGCTTCCACCATGTCGATCCAGTGGTGGATGTGCCTTGCCATTCCAAAACCTCCTGAAATGAGCGTAGGGCGAGCCCAAAACAGCGTCAATAGGCCGAATGGACGTCCCGTCGCTTGGTAGACTCCGAAGCCATGCCGAGCACGCGCGCCGAGGCCTGGGCGACGCTGAACGAGTTCACCACGGTCCCCCACCTGATCAAGCACGGGTTGGGCGTCGAGGCGGCGATGCGGGCCTATGCGCCCCGTTACGGCGGCGACCCCGAAAGCTGGGGGATCGCGGGACTTCTCCATGATTTCGACTTCGAGCGTTACCCGGAGGTCGGCCAGCACGCCGTCAAGGGCGCGGCGATCCTCAAGGAGCGCGGCTGGCCGGAGGAGATCTGGTACACGGTCCTCTCCCACGCCGACTATGCCGACGCGCCCAGGACCACGCCGATGCAGAAGGTTCTCTACGCGGCCGATGAGTTGGTCGGCTTCGTCGCCGCCGTCGCCCTGGTCCGGCCGAGCAAGGCAGTCGCCGACGTGGATGTCACGTCGGTCAAGAAGAAGTTCAAGGACAAGGCCTTTGCCCGGGGCGTCCACCGGGAACAGATCTTCAGCGGCACAGAGGCCCTGGGCGTCCCCCTCGACGAACACATCCAGATCGTGATCGACGCGCTCAAGGCGAACGCCGAGCCGCTCGGCCTGGCGGGCGTCCCCGCCTAATTCAGCTGCCCGTCCCGCATCTGCAGGACGCGGTCGGCGCCGGTCAGCATCGCCGGGTCGTGGGTGACGACCACCACGCTGCCCTGGCCGAGGCTGCGGTACTCGGCCAATAGATTGATGACGTCGCGGCCGGTCGCCTGATCGAGGGATGCCGTCGGCTCGTCGGCGAACACGACCGCCGGCCGGTGCACCATGGCCCTGGCGACCGCGACCCGCTGCCGCTCACCGATCGAGAGCTCGTAGGGACGCTTGCGCAGCTTATCGGCCAGCCCCACGCGTCGCAGCAGCTCCTGCGCGTACGCCGCCGTCTCGTGGTCCCGCTTCACGGCGCCGACCATCACGTTCTCCAGCGCGCTGAGGTAGTTGATCAAAAAGTGCTGCTGGAAGACGAAGCCGAAGCGGCGCCGGCGCAGCCGCATCAGACCCGGGATCGACATCGTTCCATACTCGCTGCCCTCGAAGGTCACACGCCCCCGCGTTGGGGGCTTCAGTCCGGACAGCAAGTACATCAAGGAGCTCTTGCCCGACCCGGACGGCCCGATCAGGCCGACGAAGCTACCAGCCTCGATTGCCAGCGAGACCGTGTTGACGGCATGCGCGACCGTTGCGCCGCTCCGGTACTCGAGCACGAGGTCCTGGGCGCGTAGCATCAATCTCTCCGCTCGATGATCGAAATGGGATCGAGCCGCAAGAGCTGCCAGGCCACCGTGCCCATCCCGAAGACAAACACCATGACGGGGATCGGCAGCGTATGCGTGATCATCAGGTTCCAGTCGAAGACATTCATCAAAAGGCCGTGGGGAACGATGAAGATGCTGTTGAACCAGCCGAGCACGGCGACACCGAGCCCGACGCCAAGGATCCAGGCGGCCAGCGTCACCCCCAGCGACTCCCAGGCGACCCGCATGATCAGGCCCCAGCGGCTGTAGCCGATGGCGGCGAGCAGGCCGAACTCGTTCATGCGCTGCCGGAAGAAGAGATTGTTCAAGAGGCCCACGACGAGTGACAGGACGATCGTGACCAGGATGATCAGGAACTTGTTGATGGTGTCGAGATTGGCGATCAGGCTGTCGATCTTGCCCTTGATGTATGCCCAATCAAAAAGCCGAAACGGTTGGGTGCCGATCAGCCGCACCATCTGATCGTGCACCTGCTGCTCCTGACCCGCTTGCGGCACGACCACGAGCCCCTGGTACCGCCGCTCGAAGAGGTAATGCGAGGTCATGTATTCGAGGGGGATCACGCCAATCCGGGTCGGCCCGCTCAGGATGCCTACGACCGTAAAGGTGTCAGGCAGCCTGTCCAGTTCGTCGATGTTGTTACCGACCTTGCCGCCGACCCCGACGTTCCTGGCCCGGGCCACTTCTTCCGAGATTGCGATTTCGTTGACGTTCGCCTGGGGGAGTCGACCGGCGACCAACCGGTCCTGGTAGAGATTCAGCAACCGTTGCATGCCGCTACGGTCAACCCCGTACAGATCGAACTGGGCATTCCCGGCGAGCAGGTTGATGTCAAGGTTGGAGTAGGCATCGCGGCGCACGAAGTCCGCGCCGGCGATCTTCGCACTCGCCGCCTGTAGTTGATCGAGGCCCGGCTGGGGTGCCTCGAACGACCCCAGACTGGTGGTCAGTCCGTCGAGCGCCAGCTTGAATTGGTCGATCGCCTGGCTTGGCGACGGCGGCACCGGAAGGTTCGAAATCGCCGCTCCCGCCTTGTTCAGGGCGGCGGTGTCCCGGTTCATGTTGAGCAGGGATTGCTGCAGCCCGGCCGCATCCGATGAGGCGGCGGTGGCGGCACTGTGCAGGCGGCCGATTTGGGCCGTGTCCGGAAGGATTGACCGCAGAATGGTTTGATGTTGCTGGATGTAGGCGAACAGTGGAGTCGGGTCCGATGGGTTCTGGATCAGCTTTTGCTCCAGCTGGGTAAAGGCCTGTTCCTCTGCCTGGAGGCGCTGCACGCGCACGATCACGTCGCCCAGCGGCAGCAGGTCGCCGCGGAGACGCGCGGCATAGTAGCGTGCGTTGCTGGCGTCGATCTGCAACTGCTGGACGAGCGGAAGCTGAGCCCGGACCTGTGCCGGCAACGCCGTGACGGCGTCGTAGTAGGACGAGATCCCGCCCGGCCCGTCCAGCGTATCCAGCTGCGACTTGACATCGCGCAGGTGCGACAACGACGCTTGCAGCGGGTTCGCGAGATCCTGGTCCCTGGTCGCCTTGGGGGCGACCAGGATCAGCTTCTGGTAACTACCGTAGGTGGCGTAGGCGGTCTCCTTGGCGGAGGCCAGCAGCGAATCGGTGACCACGACGCCCAGGATCGCCAGCGCGAGGATCCCGATGACGGGAAGAACTTTGCGCTTGTTGCGCAGGTAGAAGTGCGTCAGCGACAGCGGATTTTCCATGCACGCTCATCCCATGATAGGTGGCGTCCACGATCAACCGCTGCGCCGATCTGGCTTGACTTTGCGGCGTCGCGGCGGGACTGGAGCCGGAAGCGCGCGCGGGTAGGTTCCCAGGACTTCCAGGAAGGTGGTGACCCGGCGTGCCGCCCGGATCGACGCCGCCACGGGCTTGTCGGACCGCCGCCCGTCGAGGTCGAGGTAGAAAACATATTCCCAGGGTGGATCTTTGCGGGGGCGGGACTCGAGCTTTGACAGGTTGACGCCGGCCTCGTTGAAACAGGCGAGCAAGGCGAAGAGGGCACCGGGCTCGTTTCGCACCGCGCAAACCAGTGAGGTCTTCCAGCCGAGCGACTTGCGCTTCAGCCGAGGGGGTTTTGGCCGGCCGGGGCCGCGCCGGCTGACCAGGAAGAAGCGGGTGATATTCTCCTGGACCGTCTGGATCCGTTCCGCGACGATCTCGAGTCCGTACAGTTCGGCGGCGCGCCGGCTGGCGATGGCTGCCTGGTCCGCGCGACCCTCGGCCTGCACCATGCGCGCCGCCCCGGCCGTGTCGTAGACCGGGATGGGGTCGAGACGCTCCCGCACGACGAAGGCCTCACACTGCGCCAGCGCCTGTGGGTGCGACAGAACCCGCTTGCGCTCGGTCCGGTCGCTCTCCGGTAACGCAAGCAGGCAGTGGTCAACCTGCAGCGCAACCTCGCCGACGACCATCACGCGGTACTCGAGGAGCAGGTCGTAGGTCTCCAGCACGCTCCCCGCCTGGGAGTTCTCAATGGGGACCAACGCCAGGTCCAGGGTTCGGTCCGCCACCCGGTGGAAGACATGGCGGAGGGTGCGCAACGCGACTGATTCAGCCGTGGGATAGTTCGCGTGGAGGGCCTCTTCGGAGTACGCGCCGGGCTCGCCTTGATAGCCGATCGTCAGGGGCATGGAGGTTCCAGCCACTCTATACAATGAGGGCGCTTTGCCCCCCCTCGTTGACTTTTATCGCGTCGACGACATGCTGAATGAGGAGGAGCGGCTCGTTCGCTCGACCATCGGCCGGTTCGTCGATCAACGATTCCTGCCGCTCGTCGCCGACCACTACGAGCGCGGGACATTCCCCTCGGAGCTCGTTCCCGAGCTGGCCAAACTGGGGGTCTTTGGGATGCATCTTCATGGATACGGCGCTGCCGGGTTGTCCAACGTGATGTACGGTCTCGCCTGCCAGGAATTGGAGCGGGGCGACAGCGGGCTGCGGAGCTTCGTCTCGGTGCAGGGATCGCTCTGCATGTTTCCCATCAACCGCTACGGATCCGATGAACAGAAGACCCGCTGGTTACCTGGAATGGCGAAGGGCGAGGTGATCGGCTGCTTCGGCCTCACCGAGCCGGAGTTCGGCTCGAACCCGGCCGGCATGGCGACCCGGGCCCGCCGTGACGGGGGTGACTGGGTGCTGAACGGCACCAAGCGATGGATCACGAATGGCAATGTCGCGGACCTCGCCATCATCTGGGCGCGAACAGAGGACGGTATCCGGGGCTTTCTCGTGGAGAAAGGAACCAGGGGCTTCGAGGCGCGGCAGATCCATCACAAGCTGTCGATGCGCGCTTCGGTTACGTCGGAGCTGATCCTCGAGGACTGCCGAATCCCCGCGGCCAACGAATTGCCGGGCGCGAGGGGGCTCAAGGGCCCGCTGTCGTGCCTCAACGAGGCGCGCTTCGGCATCGTCTGGGGCGTGCTCGGTGCGGCCATCGCCTGCTACCAGAGTGCGCTCGATTACGCGAAGGCGCGCGTGCAGTTCGACAAGCCGATCGCGGGCTACCAGCTTACCCAGGAGAAGCTGGTCAACATGCTGACCGAGATCACCAAGGGGCAGCTCCTCGCGCTCAGGCTCGGCCGGCTGAAGGACGAGGGCAAGGCAACCGCGACCCAGATCTCGATGGCGAAGCTGAACAATGTGCGCGAGGCGTTGACGATCGCGCGAGACGCGCGCAGCATCCTGGGCGGCAACGGGATCAGTCTCGAGTACCCCGTGATGCGCCACATGGCCAATCTGGAGACCGTCCTGACCTACGAGGGCACGAGCGAGATCCACCTGCTTTCGGTGGGCGAAGAGATCACGGGCATTCCCGCCTTCAAATAGCGGACTAGGGCCGAATCTCCCGCGGCTTGTTCGTGTAGATCGCGTTCGCCGGGAGGGCGCGGGACCACGCCAGCGCAAACGGGTCATCGATCGTCCAGACGCCGATCAGCTTGCCTGCCGCGTGCAGGAGATGCGCGGTGTCGGGGTCGATGGCTGCCCAGTGCGGGCAGAAGACCTCCGCGCCGGCGTCGGCCATCACCCGTAACGGGTCGACCGGTCGTGACGCCTCCAGCACGCCGGTCATGATGCGTGGCTCGAGCTCGCGCACCCGCTTCACGCTGCGGTGGTCGAAGGAAATCACCACCACCTCCTCGATCATGCCGGCGGCCGCAACCGCCTCGACGACGCGCTCCTCGATCCCTTCGTATGGGAGGGGCAGATTCTTGACCTCGATCGCGACGCCCACGTTGCCCTTCGCCAGCTCCAATACCTCGGGTAGGCTTGGGATCGTCTCGCCTGCGAAGCGCGGGTCCTTCCAGCTGCCCGCGTCGAACGCCTTCAGTTCGGCCAGCGTATAGTCCCGCACCAGCCCGGTCCCGTTCGTGGTGCGGTCGATCAAATGGTCATGGATCACGGCCAGCTGGCGGTCGTCCGAGAGGTGGACGTCGCATTCGATGACGTCGACGCCGAGCTCAATCGCGGAGCGGAACGACGCGAGGGTGTTCTCGGGACACTCATCGGCGTTGCCACGATGGCCTCCCAGCAGTGGGCGGTTTCCGCGAAACCTCGCCTGCAGGCTCTCCGCGGTCAGCCCTCGCTCTTTTTCGATTGCTTCTCCACCACGGGTGCCGGCCTGGTCTGGATGCCGATGAATTTCAACTCGGTCATCTCCTCGATGGCGTATTTCACGCCCTCGCGTCCGAGCCCACTCGACTTGATGCCGCCGTACGGGTAGTTGTCCTGACGGTAGATGGATGACTCGTTGATCCAGACCCCGCCAACCGCGAGGTCACGTCCAAATCGTAGGGCGCGATCGATGTTCGTGGTGAAGACGCCCGCCTGCAGTCCATAGATGGAGTCGTTGGCCTTCTCGATCGCCTCGTCGTCATCATCGAAGGGCAACACGGAGAGCACCGGCGCAAAGACCTCTTGCAGGATCACCTTCAGGTCGTGCCTGGGGTTCACCAGGACAGTCGGCTCGACGAAGTGGTCGCGCCGTGTCCCACCGGTCGCGACCGTCGCGCCGCTCTGGCGGGCCTCGCTCACCCAGGCAATTGTCCGCTCGATGGCGCTTTCGTCGATCAGCGGCCCGAGGTCGGTCGATTCGTCGAGCGGATCGCCGAGCTTGAGGGCCCGCACTTTCGGAATGAAGCGCTCGAGGAACCGGTCCAGCACCGGGCGCTGCACGTAGAGCCGTTGCGCCGAGATGCAGACCTGGCCGGCATAGGCGAAGGCCGCGCGCACGATTGCGGTGGCGGCCAGTTCGAGGTCCGCGTCGTCGCAGATGATGTTGGGGGAATTCGAGCCAAGCTCGAGCGTAACGCGTTTCAGGCCGGCCGCCTTGAGGAGTTGCTCGCCGACTTCCATGCTTCCCGTGAAGCTGATCTTGTTGATGCGCGGATCGCGCACCAGCGGGTCGCCGATCGCCCCGCCACTGCCGACGACCACGTTCAACGCGCCGTTCGGCAGTCCCGCATCGGTCAGCGTGCGGGCCAGCTTCAGGGCCGAGATCGGCGTCTTGCTCGCCGGCTTGAGCACGACGGTGTTGCCGCCCGCGAGCGCCGGAGCGACCTTGTGGCTGACCAGGTTCAGTGGAAAGTTGAAGGGGCTGATGGCGGCCACGACCCCGATCGGCTGCCGGATGACCATGCCCCAGCGCTGTTCGCCGTTGAGCGCGGCATCCATGGGCAATGCCTCGCCGGTCATCGACTTGATCTGTTCAGCGGCGAAAAGGAAAACCTGGACCGATCGCATCACTTCGGCCCGGGCGTCTCGGATTGGCTTACCGGCCTCGAGCGCGATCGTCCGCGCGAAGTCCTCCTTTCGTTCGGCGATCAGGTCCGATGTCCTCCGTAGGATCCGGGCCTTTTCATGCGCCGGCATCCGGCGCATCACGGTGTCGAAGGTCCGGCGAGCCGAGGCAATGGCCGCCTCGAGGTCCGCGGGACCCGCCTGGCCCACCTCGGCGACGAGCTCGCCATTGAAGGGGCTGATGACCTTGAGCGCGCCGGCCCGGGTGGGGACCTCTGCCCCGTCGAGCCAGAGCCCGATCGGCTTTTCGACGACTGCCACTCGCCAATCGTAGCGAACTCTTTACATCGGCCCTGCAAGTGCAAGAAAGAGCGCGGATGGGCGTGACATTTGCAGCGAAGGACGGATGTCGTTCCATCGCGCCCCGCCATGACCTTACCCAACCTGCGCTCCATGATCCTGCGTCGGCGGGTCCCGTCGCTGGCGATCGCGCTGCTCGTCCCCTTCCTGGCGATTGCCCCGCTGCACCTGTTCTCGCCCGCGAAGGCCACCGCCCATGCCAACACCGCTCCGGTCCAGGTCGGCATCAGTTACAGTCCACGGCGGGCGGAAGCGCTGGGCATGGACTACCAGGCAGCCTTCCGTCGCCTCGAGGCGCTGCACTTCCGGGTGATCCGGCTGAGCGCCTACTGGAACCAGATCGACCAGGACGGCTACCGCCAGCTCGACTGGCTCATGCAGGAGGCGGCGCGGTCGAAGCAGCCGATCGCGTTAACCGTTGGGATGAAAGGGCTGGGCTGGCCGGAGTTCTATATCCCGTCCGGCCTGAGTTCGGTTCCCGTCAAGGATGGCGGGGACGCCGCCGCCGATCCCACGATCGCCGATGCGAGCATGGCATTCATCGCCGACACCGTCTTCCGCTACCGTGACAACCGGGCCCTGATCGCCTGGCAGGTCGAGAACGAGCCATTCAATCGCTCCGGCCCGCATCGGCTATGGATCGACGCCGGCTTCCTCTCAGGGGAGATCGCCACCGTCCGGCGGCTGGACGAGCATCATCGACCGGTGATCGTCAACGCCTTCAGCCATTTCAACCTCCTCTTCGACCAGGCCTCGGCCCGTCACCCGTTCGACGTCCGGGAACTGCTTGGGTTTCAAGCGGACAGTGCGGAGCACGACAGCCTTGCCGTGCTCGAGAAGGGCGACATCCTCGGCCTGGACGTCTACACCGCGATCGGGTACCGGTTCCTCGGACAGAATCGCCTCAGCCGGGCGGATGGTGACTGGCCGGACCGGCTGGCTTCGCTCCATGGCCTGACCGTATCGCAGGGAAAGCAAGCCTGGATCACCGAGGCCCAGGCCGAACCGTGGGAGGCGTCGAAGGATACCTATACGAATCCCAAGAGCACCAGCCCAGCGGCGATCCGCAGCATCTTCAACAACCTCGCAGACTCCGGGTACAGCACCGTGTTGCTCTGGGGAAGCGAGTACTGGCTCTGGCGCGCCGACCACGGCGATCCCCGCTGGCTCGATACCGTGCGGCGGATCCTTTATGACGAGACCAAGGCGCCGCCGATGCGCATGGCGCGGGTCTAGCCTGCCCTGCCCCTAGCCACCCGCCATGGCGCCGACCACCATGTATGGCTCGACACCGCTGGCGATGGCCTCGGGTACCGGCGCGTCTGGCGATTCATTGGAGAGATCCTCCTCGCAGCCGAAGAACCGAATGAAGGGCCGCCGATGAAACGTGACCTGGTCCCGGATCGTTCCGCGCAACATCGGATAGCGCGCCTCGAGCGCATCGAGCACCGATCGCTGCGTGGGCGCGCCCGCGGGTTCCACCCGAATCTCCCCATCGACCTGCGCCAGTTTTCGCAGGTGGGTCGGCAGCACGACGCGGATCACGCCAGGGTCTGAACCTCTACCGAGAGAACCTTCGGAAGGTCGCGCACGATCGGTATCCAGCTGTCGCCGGAATCGGCGGAGGCATAGACCTGGCCGCCCGTCGTTCCGAAGTAGACGCCGGCCGACTCGAGCGAGTCGACGGCCATGGCGTCCCGCAGCACGTTGACGTAACAGTCTTTCTGGGGTAGGCCCCTGGTCAATGGCTCCCATTCCTCGCCACCGGTGCGGCTCCGGTAGACTCGCAGTTTCCCGTCGGGTGGCACGTGCTCGGAATCACTCTTGATCGGAACCACATAGATCGTGTTGGGCTCGTGGGGGTGCACGTCGATCGGGAAGCCGAAGTCGGTTGGCAGATTGCCGCTGACCTCCTGCCATGAGTCGCCGGCGTTGTCGCTCCGCATCACGTCCCAGTGCTTCTGCATGAAGAGGACATCGGGACGCGAGGGGTGCATCGCGAGACGGTGAACGCAATGCCCGACCTCGGCATGGGGATCTGGAATGCCTTGCGAGGTCAACCCCTGGTTGATCGGACGCCATGTTTTTCCGTCATCGTCGGAGCGAAATGCACCAGCCGCTGAAATCGCGGTGAAGATCCGGCCCGGGTGGCCTGCGTCGAGAATGATCGTGTGTAGACACATCCCACCGGCGCCGGGGGCCCAGTACGGCGCGGTCTTATGTTGTCGCAAGCTCGAGAGCTCGTGCCAGGTCTGGCCACCGTCGGTCGTCCGAAACAGCGCGGCGTCTTCCGCGCCCGCGTAGACCGTGTCGGGATCGTCAAGAGACGGTTCGAGGTGCCAGATCCGCTTGAACTCAAACGGACGCGACGTGCCGTCATACCAGAGGTGGGTTCCGGGCTCACCCTCGTACACGAACTTATTGCCAACGGGAGCCCACGTCTTCCCACCGTCGTCAGACCGCTGGATCAATTGACCAAACCAGCCGGTGTTCTGCGCCGCGTAGAGCCGATTCGGGTCGGCCGGAGAGCCCTTCGCATGGTAGATCTCCCAACCGCCGAAATGCGGCCCGCTCACGTCCCAGTTCTTGCGTCTTTCATCCGAACTGAGGACGAAGGCGCCCTTATGCGTGCCGACGAGAACCCGAACTCCGCTCATCCCTTTCCCTCCTGAAGGCGGTTAGAACACTGCCCAGTTTACCGTTGAGAGGTCGTCATCGCTGAAGGGCTGGCCCGGCTGTTGGAGATAGAGATAGCCGATCAAGCGCGTCACGCGTGGCTCCTGATAGTAGTAGCGGCGGTGCTGCTCGTAGGCGGTGGAGTGGATCTTCTGCGCGCTCTGCCCCTGCGCCGCGCTCTCTTCGGCAGTCAGGATGAGCTCGTAGTTCTCAATGAAACGCGCCAGGCGCTGGTCGCGGTACCCGGTCAGCCGCGCGGGGGTCGGTGAAGCGAGCTCCGCCTTGATCCGGTCGAAGTCCAGGCGCATCGTGCGCAGCGAACCGGCGGCCGGCGAGCTCTGGGTTTCGCGATCCAGATCCCGGTTCAGGATCGCGAGATCAGTCACGACCCGGTCGAGGTAGGCGGACTCCTCAGCCGTGAGGTCGTCGGGACGCACGTAGGGGAGGGTCCGGCCCCCGTGCAAGAGGTCGACCACCTCGTAGCCGACCTCGCCGTTCTTGCCCGTGTCTTGCAGGAAAAACGCGTTGACCGGCGGCGATTGCTGGGCACTGTATCGATAGAAACCAACCCGATGCGACTGGACCTCCTTCTGCTTGGCCTGGTGTTCCGACAGGCACAGGTCATGCCAGCCGGTGAGATCCGAGCGTTGCAAGACGAAGAGCCGCGCGTTGGAGTAGGCGGCGATCGCCGTACCCGTCGTGTCAAGGACGATCGCCTCATACAACGCGGCGTCCTGCTTGGTGGCAGCCAGCGCTTGCGTGAGCGAATTGACCGCGGCCAGGTCGAGGGGTCGCTGGCCATACGCGTTCATCTCGAGCGTGCTCCCACTCCGCCAGCAGTGCAGGGGTTGAAAGCCGGGGCCGGCCGCCGGACAGGCGAGACTCTGCTCGCCGTCGTTGACTGAGATCCCGCCGAAGGCCAGAAACGCCGCCGTGATGCCGACCCCCACCGCGGTCAGCCCGAGGGTCCAGACCGTCAACCCACGGGCTCGAGCACGACGGGCCCAGCGCGCCAGCAGGAGGAGCACGGCCGCGAGGGGGATGAAGAGAACCGTCGATGAAAGCAACCGGAACACGGTGTCGGCGCGGGCGGTGCACGGCATTCCCGGGTAGAGGGAGCCAGCCCGAAGCGGGGCGATCAACCAGGCGGTGAGGAGGACGGCGGCCGGCCATGCTCGCCTCGCCCACCGCCACCGGTGGCTGGGGTTGGCCGCGGCGACCGTCACTGCGCCAACGAGACCAGCGTAGAGCGCCGCTGCGGAAGCATGACATGAATCCCGGGTGTGACCTGGCCGTCCGCAGTCAGCCCACCGCCCTGGAGGAAGGCGCGCGTCCGCGCGTACGATTCGTCGATCAATCGCTCGACCTGGCTGAAGTCCGTCCCCTCCGTTCCAAACTCGACGTTGGGGACCAGCAGGCTGATCTGTGCCTGGCCCGCGTAGCGCTGGTACTCCTCGATGGTGCGCTGGGCAAGCATGATCTGGATGCTCTGGGCCAGCACCCCGGCCAGGTTGTTGCTGGGAGGCCTCCGGGGATTCGACGTGCTGTTGTCGATGGCGATGACATGCGTGGCGCCCAGCTGGATCGCCTCAGCCAGCCCCACGTTTTCCGCCACGGCGCCGTCGACGAACTCCTCATCGCCGATGCGGTACGGGTTGAAGACGCCGGGAATCGCCGACGACGCTGCCACGGCGTCCGGCACGCTGCCGGTGGTGAAGATCTCCTTGCGCGCGCGCGTCAGGTTGGTGGCGATTACCGCGCAGGGCAGCACCAGTTGATCAAAGGTTGGCGGAAGGTTCATGGTCGCGAGGCGGCGGAGGTAGCGGCTGTCGAAGAAACTGTTGTGACTGCGCATGTAGCGGACCGCCATTCGAAGCGGGTTGCGGTTGAAGAGGTCCCGGTTGCGGATCGACCGCCAGACGAGGGCCAGCCGCGCGATGGTCTCGAGGTCGGGCTTGGATGCGAGCGCCACGGCATTGAAGGCCCCGGAGCTGCAGCCAACCACGGCGTCCGGCTTGATGCCGGCTTCGAGCAGCGCCCGAAGCGCCCCCACGGTACAGGCCCCGCGGCTGCCGCCGCCACCCAGGACGAACACGAGCCGACGCTCCGGGCCAGGAGGCTGCGAAGCGGGCGGCCGGCGTCGGCGCCACCAGGACAGCATGGATGGAGATCGCCAGAATCCAGTTTCGGGCATGGAGCTTACGGATCAGGTCTCGGACCCGGCACCGCATCGTGAGTGTAGCCGGTCGAAGCCAGCCGCCTGACGCCCGGGCACAAGGAAGGCCACGTCGGCTACGTTGTCTCGGTCGTGGGTTCCTATTCGGCGCGGCCGTCCCTATGGTATTCTATGTTAGCCTTTGGGTATCACGTTTCTTGGCCATGCGCTGTCCGTATTTAGAGCAGATCATCCGAAAGCAGAAGGCCTTCATCAAGGTCTTTCAGGCCGATTGCCACGTCGACGGGAAGGTCCACCAGTTCCGCGGCCTGGCGCGATGGCCGTCCCCGCCGTGCATCGGCAAGATGGCGACCTGCCTCCTCTATCAGGAAGCGCGGTCGACTGAAGACCTGCGCTTGCGCCGCTTGATCGACTGAGACCCGCCGCTAAGATCGGGACATGAGTCCCGACGTCGTGATCGTTGGCGCCGGAGCGATCGGGGCCTCGATCGGCTACTCGCTGACGAAGGCTGGCGCTCGCGTCATGCTGCTGGATCGTGGCGACGTCGGGGCGCAGGCGACCCAGGCGTCGGCCGGCATGCTCATCCCCCTCTCGGAGAGCGGCGGCCCGGGTCCGTTCACCGACCTGGCGATGGAGAGCGTCCGCCTCTACCCCGCCCTGGATGCTGAACTGTACGACCGCACCGGTGTGGACATCGGGTTTCGCCCGGCCGCCCTGCTCCGCGTTGCCCTGGACGAGCTGGAGGAGCATGCCCTGCGAGCGCGGCGTGCCTGGCAGGAGCGCGCGGGGATCCAGGTCGCCTGGCTAGATCCGGCGAGCGCGCTCGAGGTCGAGCCCGGATTGACACCCGAGGTGCGCGCCGCGCTCTACTACGCCAACGATCACCAGGTCAACCCGCTCGCCCTGGCTCGAGCCTTGACGCGGGCCGCGGTCGACCGGGGCATGGTCCTGCGGGAGCGCACGCCGGTCGATGGCCTGTGCCTGACGGGCGACCGGGCCGTGGGGATCCGCAGCGGGAGTGAGACCATTTCCGCCGGGGAAGTCGTCCTTGCGACCGGGGCGTGGTCCTCGACATGGGGGGAAGCGTTGCGGATGGCCATCCCGGTCCGCCCGGTTCGCGGTCAAATTGTGGCGCTCGAGACGCGCGGCAGCGCGCTTCGAACGGTCGTATTCTCGGACGCCGGCTATCTGGTGAGCAAACCGGAAGGCCTCACCTACGTCGGCACCACCGAGGAAGAGGCGGGTTTCGATGCCAGACCGACCGCGGCTGGCGTGGCCGGTCTGCTGGCCGTCGTTCCGCGTCTTGTCCCGGGCCTTGCCGCGGCGACCTTCTCGCATGCCTGGGCCGGGCTGCGCCCGGGGACGCCCGACGGTCTGCCCCTGCTCGGCCGGGTGCCGGGCTGGCAGGGCGTGACGCTCGCCACCGGGCATTTCCGCAATGGCATCCTGCTGGCGCCGGTGACCGGCACGGTGATCGCCGACCTGCTGCGCCTTCAGCGCCCTCGGATGGCCCTCGAGGCCTTCGATCCGGCGCGGTTTGTCGTGCGTGCCGCCTGACACCCCACAGAAATTCGAGCGTCGCGCGGATGGATTTCGCCATGCCGCGGCCGGAGGCCTCTGGCTCGCGCCACTCCTCTACCTCGAGCACGCTCGGTTCGGGCCGGGCTGGTATGGGAAGGTCGTCAGTGCCGATCCGGATCGATTGCGCGTGTGGGCGAGAAGCAAGGGGATTCCGGAGCGCGCGCTCGAGCTCAAGTCGATGCCCGACGTCGACTCAGGCCCGCGCCGTGGCCGCCGGCGAATCCCCGGCTATCACGTCGACCTGTGGGGGGCGCGCCTGGCGCTCGCCTACGATCCGGCGGATCTCGCGCGGCATCGCACGCGGATCAGTAGCGGTCCACCGCCTTCAGACCCGAGCCGGTGATAATCACGACCGCACCCGCGGGAAGGTTGAGCGCCCGAGCGCCGGCCAGGGCGGTGGCCGAGGTGGGCTCGATGAGAAGCCCGCGCGCCGCCTCGGCGCGCCAGGTCTGCTCGATGGCGGCCTCGGGAACGGCGATCCATCGACCGCCGCTGTATCGCACCGCGGCGTAGCTCCGTTCCGCCCGGGTCGGCTCCGGGATTCGAATGCCGTCCGCAATCGATGGTTGACGCACGACCGGCGCCGGGCGTCCGATCGCGGCGCCACGGACGAGTGGGGCGCAGGCCTCGGACTGCACGCCGTGCAGGCGGGGCGCGCGGTTCAGCCGTCCGGATGACACGAGCTCGCCGAACCCGAGCGCCAGCCCAATGAGCACCGTACCCTGGCCGACCGGGGTCACGACATCCTGCAGGTCGGGCCCAAGGGCCTCGAACAGTTCATAGGCGATCGTCTTGACTCCCTCGAGAAAGGCGTCGTCGCGGGCATGGCCCACGTCGTACGCAGTTTTCGCCGCCGCCACGGCGGCCTCGGTAACGGCTGAGCGGGGGCCGGACACCGTGACCAGGTCGGCACCGAGGGCACGAATCGCCCGCGCTTTAGAGGGGATGATGTCGTCCGGCGAAAACACCTGCGCCCTGAGCCCGGCCGCCGCCGCATAGGCCGCGATCGCCGTCCCGGCGTTGCCCGATGAGTCCTCGACCACCGTGGTGGCACCTGCCGCTCGCGCGGCGCTGATCGCGGTGGCGGCACCGCGGTCCTTGAACGAGCCGGTCGGCGACAGGCCCTCGAGTTTCAGGAGCCATCTGTCGTGCGGCACCAGCGGGGTTCCACCCTCGCCGAGGCTGACAGGCTCGCCCCGGATGGCGAGGTCGGCGCGGTAGCGCCACAGGCCCGATCCGGACCAGGTTCCCCGGTTAGAGGACTTTGCCAATGGCGGGATCGAGAAAGTCGCGGGTGAGGGGAAAGGGTTCATAACTGCTGACCCGCCCGTCACGTCCGATCAGCACGCTCACGGGAAGTCCATGCTTCAGTTCGATCCCGTAGGCATGGCTGGCCGCGCCCTCTGGATCCAGAACCGGCGCCGGCTGCAGCCCAAGGCTTTGCCAGAAGCGCCGCACCGTCTCGGATGATTCGTTGCCGTAGTCGATCGCGACCACCTGGAAGCCCTGGTCTTTGTGCGCCAGATACTCCTCGTGGATCAGCGGCAGCTCATCCCGGCATGGTCCGCACCAGGTCGCCCAGAAATTGATGAGCACCGGCTTGCCCTTCAGGTCGGCGAGCGAGACCGAATGGCCGTTGACATCCTTCAGGGAAAAATTCGGCGCCGGGCTCCCCACCTTGAGCGGTCCCTGCGCCGGTGGCGTCGGCGCCGACGCGACCGCCTGGAAGTGGGAGTCGAAGGGCGTGGTCATGCTGACCAGGGGAAACCAGCTGTTGAACAACGTCAGCCGATTCGAAAAGATGAGCAGGCCCATCGCGATCAAGAACACCGCCGCGATGGCGTTCAGCGCGGGGTAGGCCCCGCGGACGCGGGCGAGCAGGCGGGTCAGCATCCCGGAGAGCCCGGCCGCGACCAGGAACGGGAGACCGAGTCCGAGGGAGTAGGAGGCCAGCAGGATGGCGCCCTGGGCGGCCGTTCCGCTGCTGCCGGCTCGCAACAGGATCGCGGCCAGGATCGGGCCGACGCAGGGCGTCCAGCCGATCGCGAAGGCGAGGCCGATGACATACGACGCCCAGGGCGCCCGGGGCAGTCGGTGCGCGATGTCGAAGCGCCGTTCTCCCATCAGCCCGGGAATCCGCTGCAGCGTCAGCAGGGCGACCCCGATCAGGATCAGCGCCGCGCCGGCGATCTGGAGGAGCACCGGCCGAAAGGCCTGCAGGTCGGCGCCCAGCAACCCGAACGAGGCACCCAGCGCCACGAAGGCGGTGCTGAAACCCAGCACGAAGAGGCCGGCGTTCCCGAGCACGCGGGCCTGCTGCCGGACGGTCGCCTGTCCGCCAGGCGTCATCGCCTGGCCACCCATGTAGGTCACGTAGGCCGGGACGAGGGGAAGCACGCAGGTGGAGGCGAACGAAAGAAGTCCCGCGAGGAACGCCAGCGTGAGGTCGAGGATCATCGAACCGGGTCGGATTTCTCGACAGTCAGCTTCCGCACCCAGGCGCGAAGACGGGCCGGGGCGTCATCGGTGCAGCATTCTTTGCGCACGAGTCGCTTCAGCTCAGCCTGGAAATCGAAAACTTGCTCGCAGGGGGGACAGGACTGCAGATGCACCTTGACCTGCCCGACCTCCTCGTCGCTCAGCTCCCGGTCGAGATACATCGAGAGCCGGCCCATCGTGTCCTGGCAATCCATCGGGTCCTTGCAGTCCGGGCCCGTCATCAGGCGTTCGCTCCAACAGCAACGGACGGAGCCTTCGGCCTGCCGGCGTACTCCCAGAGTTTCTTCTGCAGGGCGCGGCGGCCGCGATGCAACCGCGACATCACGGTCCCGATCTTGATCCCGAGAATGGCGGCAGCTTCTTTGTAGGAAAAGTCTTCGACATCGACCAACATCACCACCATCCGCATCGAGACCGGCAGATCCTCCAGCGCACGCTTCACCTCATCGCCGAAGCCACGATCGACCACGATCTCTTCCGGTGACATGAGGTGAACCGGCATCCCTTCGCGCCGAAGCTGATCGTAGATGAAGTGATCGGTCCCCGGCTCATCGAGCGGGTCCTCGGGCGCCGGACGTTGCCGCAGCCGGTTCCGAAAGAGGTTGGTCATGATCGTGAACAGCCAGGCCTTCTCGTTCGTGCCCGGCTGGAACTTCCGTCGGTAGCGGTAGGCTCGCAGATAGGTCTCTTGCACCAGATCCTCGGCGTCCTCCGGCTTCCTCGTGAGGCGCAGTGCGCTGCGGTACAGCGCATCGATGTGCTTCTCAAAGAGCGAGAAATCGCCATCCGGGGAAATGCTCAAGAGCACCATTCTATTCCGCGCAAATACGCACGACGGACGTCAGGGGCCTGGCGGGGATTGCCCTCCATCGCGCGGCGGACCGTTTGGCGGCGGTCCATTCGGCCGTGGGCCGCGCCCACGCCCGCGACGGCGGCGGCGCCGGATCTGGTCCCCAGCCTGTCCCTCCGGCCGCGGCCCGGTTCCGCCATCCGGCGGCGGATTGGGATTGGGTCGCCGGTCCGGGCGTGCCTGCGGCCGGCGTTGGGCTTGCCCGGGTTGTCCGGGCTGTCGCGGCTGTCGTGGCGGCCGACCGGTACGAGGCGGTTGGGATTGCCCGGGCTGGCGCGGCGGCTGCGGCTGGGCCTCCCGCGGTCCTCCCCGCGGCGGATTCGATGCGCCGCTCCCCGCCGGGTTGGCGCGATTGCCGCCGCGTCCGCGCCGCCCGCCGCGACGCCCCTGCCGGTCGGGCGCGGCCGCCGGACGGTCCGACCGATCCGGCCGGCTGATGATCGGGACGAGTCGATCGAGGCCGCGCGGCCGGCGGCGGCGGCTTGGTTGAACCTGGCGGCCGTCGTGCTGGCGGACCTTGTCATCCCACTCGACGAGGAACTCTTCGAGCGGCCGCTTGATCTGGGGTTTGGGAGCACGCGGCTCCTCCGGCCAGATTCGGGGCCGGTCCGGCCGGATCGCGTCCGTGGCCGGGTCGGGGTCAGTCGGTTCCGGCTCGACGACCCCTTCAGGCTGGAGATCGGACATCATCACCGAGTTTACCCGGGCTCGACCACAGGACCAGGAAGCGGAGCTTGAAGCGCCGAAGCGCCGCAGTCACGGCGGGGCCGAGCAGGGCCAGGAGCAGCAGGTTGCCCGCCGCTCGAAAGGCGTCGTAGACGAACGAGGTGGCAAGGTAAAAGGCGCCGAAGCGCCGCAGCAGCGCGGACAGCGGCAGGTTGGGGGCCCAGCTGATCGGCGAGGAGGCCGCGCCGAGAAGCGCCGGCCATTCCCAGAGGTCGAGCAGCAGCCCGAAGGCAAAGCCGGACAGCAACCCGTAGACCGCAAGGCCGGCGATCGCGGCTCGACCCCGCCGGGTCCCCTGGAGGAGCCCGACGTAGCCGGCGCCCATCCCGACCCATGCGCTTGCCAGCATCTGGTAGGGAAGCCAGGGACCAAAGCCTGCGGTGAGGACCGCCGAGAGGAGCAGGGTCAGCGCGCCCATCGCGAATCCGAAGCCGGGGCCCATGACGTAGCCCGTGACGATGATGAGGAAAAAGATCGGCGAGAAGCCGAGCAGCCCGACGACCAGCACCAGGCGCAGGGTCGCGTCGATGGCCACCAGCGCGGCCAGCACGGCGAGCATTCGGGGCGAGAGGCGGTGTGTCTGGACCGCAATGCCGAGCACCACGACGGCTGCAATGGCAAGCAGTCCGGCGAACAGGGCGGTCGGCTGGAAGGAGGCCGCGCCGGACTCGAGCGGCGCGACGAAGACGATGAGCCCGGCGATGGAAATCAATAGCAGGGCGAAGTGGTCGGCGCGAGACTTCAGCGCCGCGATCACACCGGGACCTCCTCGGGGAGGAGCCAGCCGCCGCCCAACAACTTGTTGACCTGGGTCGAAAAGACGAGCGAGTCGGCCAGGACGATTCGCGGCGGCCCGTCAGCGTAGATTTCTCCGTCCGCCATCAACAGGACCCTGCCGGCGGTGCGCGCCGCCCACTCGACGTCGTGGGTTGCGGTCAGGACGCTGGCTCCGGCGGCGGCTCGCCTGTGCAGGAAGGCGCTGAGCGCCTCCTTGATCGTTGGATCGAGACCGCGTGTCGGTTCATCGAGGAGGAGCACCTCGGACGCGCTGGTCGCGACCGCGACGGCGAGCTGCTGGCGCTCGCCGCTACTCAAGTCCCGCGGGTAACGATCGAGCCAGTCCGCGAACGGCCACGCGCTGCCGGCGTCGACGCCCCGGAGCTCTTCCCGCACCGTCGGCGCGAACAGAAGCGTATCGGCGTCCTGCGGCACGTAGGCGACCGCGGCCGCGGTTGATACCCGCCCGCGGCCCGGCGTGAGCAGACCGGCAAACAGTTTCAGGAGCGTGGTCTTGCCCGACCCGTTCCGTCCCATCAGCACCGTGATCTCGCCTCGGCGCAGGCGGAGCGAGACATCGCGGACGGCTTCTCGTCCACCGTACGCGTACGTCAGACGATCCGCGTGCAGCAGCTCGGGACCGGCCGTGGCCGGTGCCGGGTCGGGCGCCAGGCCTTTCGCCAAACCCGCGGCGAGTGGCCGTGCCTCTCGAAGTCCAAGCGGCAGCGGGTTCCACCCGCTTCGGAGTGCGAGGTCGACGACCGGCGGCCGCGCACCGCCACGGGCGAGCGCCGCGCGCGGTGCCAGGTCTTCCAGGCTGCCGCGATTCAGGGTCCAAACTCGATCGACCATCGGCGCGACGCGCTCGACGCGGTGCTCCGCGATCAGGGTGGTCATGCCAAGCTCGGCGACCAGCCGGGCGATCACCTGCAGGACGTCTTCGGCGGCTTGCGGGTCGAGCTGCGAGGTCGGCTCGTCGAGCGCGATCACCTGCGGGTGCATCGTCAAGGCAGCCGCGATCGCGACTCGCTGACGCTCGCCACCAGAAAGCGTGGCGATGCGACGGCGCCGCAGCGCCGCGATCCCGACCTGGTCGAGCACCTCTTCGATGCGCTTGCGCATCAGGGGTCGTGGCAGGCCGAGGTTCTCGAGGCCAAAGGCGAGCTCGGCCTCGACATCCTCCAGCACGAATTGTGCCTCGGGATGCTGGAACACGAATCCCACGCGGGTTCCGAAGGTGCGTGGGGGATGATCGCGGGTGTCGAGCCCATCGACGATGACGTGGCCGGCGAAGCGGCCGCCGGTGCTATGCGGCACGAGTCCATTCAGACAGCGCAGCAAGGTTGATTTACCGCTTCCGGAGGGACCGCGGACGAGGATCACCTCGCCCGGTTCGACCTGGGCGGTCACCGCCAGGAGCGCCGGAGCGCCGGCGCCCGGGTAGTGGTAGGTCACGTCGTTAAACGAGATCAGCGGCATGATCCCTCCGAGCGGCCACGGCAAAGAGCGCCGGGATAACCAGCAGGAGAACGGCCCCCAGGCCGGCGACGCCGGGGAAGGTGGGCACGAGATCCTGATAGGCGTTGTAGGGGGTCGCCGGCTGGGCGATGACGAGGCTGAGCGAGCCGGCCGCCGCGACGAGCGTCACGTGATCGGCCGAGCGCCAGCGTAGGTGGCGATAGCGAGACCGCCGGCGATTGCCGTACCCTCGGGCGTCCAGGGATTCGGCGTACTGCAAGGCGCGCTCCAGCGTGGTGAGGAGTAGGGGAACGAGCAACGAGGGCGCCGCCCGCCAACCACTATGGTGTCCCCGGAGTCGGCGAGCCTCGCTGATCGAGCGCAGCGATGCGATGGTGTGCGGCGCAAAGGCAATCGCCAGCGCGAAGACGGTCCCGGCGCGGTAGAGAAATGGTGGGAGCAGGGAAACGAGGTCGGCACTGCGAACCGTCGCCTGGAGGACGCCAAACACCGCGACGACGAGGAGCAAGGCCATCCCGGTCGAGGCGCCGAAGGCGAACGCCTCCAGCGTCCAGGGGCCGCCGATAACGGGAACCTGCGGTAGCCGGAAGAGCACGTGATGCCCAAACCGGCTGAGGGCGACATCGAAGAGGATCGGTGCCGTTGCCAGCAGAACCCCGAGCTTCCAGTAGCCGCGCCGGCCCTCGCGGTACGGAAGCCAGACATTGATCAACACCAGCAGGAGCAGCACTTGCAGGTATGGATTTCGATTGATGAAGGCGGTGCCAAGCGCGGCCAGGGCCCAGGTGCACCAGGCGATCGGATTGAGGTTCACGAGCCCCGCCGCCGGAGATTCCAGGCCAGCAGCGCGGAGAGAAAGGCGACCGCGCCGCCGAGCAAGAGCAGGAAGGGCAAGCCACCGGGATGTGTTGGTGGAGGAGCATTCGTCGCCGCCAGTGTCCCTGGCCCGGCCGTGGCCGACATTGACGGCGCCAGGGCTTCCAGGCTTGTGGTCACGGTCGGCGACACCGGGGGAGCGGTTTGCCGCACAGGCGGTGGGGAGGCGCGGATCCCCGCGGGCGATGTCCGGCCCGTGGTCGCGGCGGGCGCCGCGGCGGGCGGCGGACAGACCTGGCTGAAACTCGTCGAAGGCGGACGAGCCCCGAACGCCGTGGAATAGGTCCAGCCTTCCACGTCACCGTCGTGGACCGCATACCCCGTGACACCGCTGCTGCGAGGGACCCATCCTGACGCCGTCAGATGCCAGTCCGACCAGTTCGGCCCGGACATCGGCCCGAAGCAACGGTCGGGGACCTGTCGTGGCTCATGGTCGACCTGGCAAACGGTATCGGTCCCGCCTCCCCAGTCGTAGACCTGGGGAGGCTGACCAGAGTTAGCGCCCGAAAGCTCGAGCAGCGTCAGGCCGCTGATGGATTCCTGGGCAAACTCCACGCACTTCCAGATCACCCGGGCTCCGGGCCACGAGGACCCATGCTGCACGAGCAGCGCCGCGCGATGCGTGGCCGCATGTGCCTGCCCATGCCAGAGCAGGCCCGCGGACAGCGCCAGGCCGAGGGCCGCGAAAGCCCTGGCTACCGTCGCGGTGCGCGTCGTGATGACCGCGCCATGATGGCGATGCCCAGGAGCAGGATGAGCAGACCGGCCGCCAGCGGCCGATCGTCCGCCGGCCCACCCGTCCTGGCGAGAATCGGCACGGCAGCCGGCGTTGGGCTGCTGGGGGGTGTCGTGGCCGCCGGTGCCGCACAGGGCAGCAGCGAAACCTTGCCTTCGGCCAGCCCAACATTCGTGAGCGGTGAAAGAAGGAACGCGGCGGGCGCATAGGTCGAGGCAAAGAGTTTGCTGAAGGCATTCGCGATCGCGCCGGCATCCGCGCCGGTGGTGATCTGCTGCCCCGCGAGATAGCCGAGGGCTTGATTCAGCATCGTCGCCCAGGCTGTGTCGCTTTGCCGATTCGCGGCGCGGATGGCCTGGATGGCCAGCTCATCGGAGTTGGGATCGGGACCGGATCCCGGTGAGTTCCCGAACCCTCCCTGCCCGAACGAGCTTTGCAGGTAGCCAAACGCATTCGCGATCGATGAGTCCGTCGTCGGCACGCCGCTACTGATGAGCGCCTGGATCACAAGCGCCGTCGTGTTCGAGTCGGTCCCGAAGGCGTCGGCGTTGTCCGCGCTCCATCCTCCATCGGCCTTTTGCTGGCTCTTGAGAAACGTAACGGCGTCCGCCCCAACGGCCTGCCCGGCGGCCCGAAGGCCGAGGATGGCGAGGGCATCGCTGTAAATATCACCGCCGTACTCCCCGGCGGTCGATCCGGAGGTGGCTTTCGACGCCTGCAGTTGCGCGGCGACGGTTGCGGTTGGTCCGGCTTCCGATTGCGAGGCCCGCGCAAGCAGCAACTCACCGTTGGTCCCGACATCCGTCGTGACCGCTGTCTTCAGGTAATCGGCGAGCGAGGTCGTCCCGGAACGCATCGTCGACGCGGCCTGCCCGGCGGCGGCCAGGCCGAGGGCGACCTCAGACGACCGCGCGATAGGATTTCCTCCACTGCCGATCTGGCCGTTTGGCTGCTGCTGGGTGCATTGCAGCCATTGCAGGGCGTGCTGGGCATTGGCCGAGTAGCTGGCCTGCGCCCCGACTGTCATCGTCGTGGGAACAAGCAACGAGAGCGCGAGAAGCGCGGCGGGAGCGATTCGTTTCATGTGAACCTCCAGAGCATTGATGGCAACTGGAGGCCGATCGGAGTAGCCAGTGGGTGAGACACCCAGGCACCTCCCTCTCAGCCTCGAAGAGGGTCGTCGTCCGCGACAGGCAGGTCTCCTGGCTCCGGATCGCAGTCGGACGGGACTCCTTCCCAGGGCCGCGTGGCCCCAGTGGATCTGATCCCTGACTCCCCGGTTACAGTGACGGGTTCGCGCCGGATTTCCACCGGCTTCCCTTTTCAGCTCGCGACGGCGAGCCACCTGTCGGCGTCTTTACTTGTTCGAAACTGGCTGCTCCCACCTCCCCGTTCGTAAGGTGATCGCATTATAGGGCGGCCCGGCGCGAGCAAACAAAAGGCCGCCCGACCGGTCGGGCGGCCTTCCGCTATCGAAGGCTCAGGCGACGCGCGACTGCTCGAAGTAGGCTTCGAGTTCCTCGATGGTGGGAACCCGGTTGATCTCCTCGGGCTCGACGTTCATGTAGCGTTCCTGCGCGGTGAAGACCAGCTCGATCAGGTCCGGAATCTTGACCTCAGGTGTGTACGGAACACCGTACCGATGGAGTTCCTCGGCGATGGCGTCCGGCACCATCGTCCTATCGTTGAGGTTGAGGTCCTCGAGCGCCCACAGAATCCGGTCGAGCGCATAGAGGTGAAGCTTGCGCTGCGCGTCCTGGGCGCGGGTCGCCATTACTCGAAGGGTGGTGCGTTGCGTTTCAGTTTGAATGGCTTCGTACATTAATGAAATCTTTCCTCCGACTTGGGGTGGCGGGTGGTCGGTCAGGGCTCACGGTACGGCTGACATCGCTCTCCAGCAAGTAAATTTCGTTAAAAGATGTAAATAGGTCACGGACGGTGACGGGCAGGCTTTTCTCGCCGAGCGGGATAATACCGGCAATGGCGTTCGGAGCCGATGAGAGTGACCGCGGACCGGGCCGCGATGCGGTCGAGCTGTATACGAGGACGTATGCCACGCTCCTGCGCAGTTCGGGCGAGACCAAGCTCAAGGTCCTGGAGCAGTCGCATATCGGGATGTCCTCGAGCCTGCATCCGAAGGCGGGTCAGCTCGAACCGGACACCGGCGCGCTGATCTATGCGCTCCGGCGCCTCCCGCCGAGCATCCTCAATGTCCGGCGAATCGTGTTGGGCCAATCCGCCGAGGTGTTCAACCGAGCGCTCAACGTCGATGTCGAGAGCTGGGAGATGCAGAGCGCCCCGGGACGCCGCCGGCGCTACTTCTTTGACGGCCACGGCACGCTCGCCGTGTATATCGCGAGCCCGTCCGACGTCGATGACGTGATCCCGCAGCTGGTGGCGCTGCAGATCGAGTGGAACAAACTCCATGGACTGCTCAGCGCCGAGGATCTCACCGGGATCGACACAGCGGCTGCGCAGTTCGCGCTCCTCGAGCGGCTCGGCATCTCGGAAGACGACAGCCTGCGCCTGCTGGACATCTGGGGGGATCTCGCCAACCCGCTCCGCCAGATCAAGGCAGAGGAGAAGAGCTTCACTGTGCGGATGCTTGGCGGAACCCAGGTGGGCTATGTCAAGGCGACGCGTCGCTGGTGGCAACCGATCGAGGCCTTGCTCCAGGAGCAGGGGGTACGTGACCGGCCGATCTATTTCATCTCGAGTAACACCCACAGCGTGGTCAATCTGCTCAGCGGCACCGCGCAGCGGCACCAGAAGGAGATCGTCGAACACATCGAGCAGGGCAACAACCTCGAACTGGTTCCCGAGCTTCGCAAGCTGCGCCAGGGGCAGACGCGGGGCAACTGGGACAACTTCCTCTACTTCGCCGCGCGGGTGTTTTATGGACCATCCGTTGACTCGCAGCCGCGCCGGTCCCAGCGATCCCGGGAGGAAGAGGAGCGTGGCATTTACTTTCTGCCGAGCCGCGCCGGGCTCGACCTTGCCGCGCAGGTGATCATCCTCGATCGCCTGCATGCGGCCGACCTCGACCCCCGCCTCGGGAGTCCTACCGACAAAGGGATGAAGAAGAGTTCCGCCGTCGTGATCAACATCAACTATCCGCTCGGCCTCGGGGCATACAACGTGTTGCGCGAGGTCGCGCAGAGCGTCGAAACGCTTCGCGGGGTCTATGTGCTCGGGAAGGCCGCGACGCTCAACGCGAGTATCGGCGACGTCATGATCCCCAACGTCGTCTATGACGAACACTCCGAGAACACCTATTGGCTCGAAAACTGTTTCAGCTTCGGCAGCGTGGCACCCTTCCTCGTGTACGGATCGGCCCTCGACAACCAGCGGGCGGTGACCGTCCGCGGTACGTTCCTGCAGAACCGCGGCTACCTCGACTTCTATCACCGGGAGAGCTACACCGTGGTGGAAATGGAGGCGGGCCCTTACCTGAACGCGCTCTACGAAACGACCGAATCATCGCGCTATCCGATGCGAGACAACATCAACTTCACCAAGCTGCCCTTCGACTTCGGGGTTCTCCACTACGCGTCGGATACGCCCTACACCCAGGCGCGAACGCTCGGCGCCCGCGGCCTGTCGTACTACGGCATGGATTCGACCTACGCATCGTCGGTCGCCATCCTCCGCCGCATCCTGGCCCAGGAACAGATTCTTACCAGCGACCTTGCGGCCCCTCGCTGGGCCGAGGCCGAGGCCCGCCAGGGCGCCTGATCGCTCGACCCAGAAAATCAAAAGGCCGCTGGGGGGCGGCCTTTTGGTGGGGGAGGAGGGGGCTTTTTGGACCTGACCGCAGGCTAGCAGCGCGGGCTTACGGACGACCTAACTTATCCGGCGCCGTTGGCCGTCAGGCCGCGCGTTTGCGCCGGTCGGTCTTCTTTCGCAGCGCGAGTTGCTGGAGCCCGAGATCGATCCGTCGATCGGACGGATCCAGGTGCTTGGCACAGGTCAGCCAGCGCTGGGCCGCGATCAGATCGTCACGCTCGAGGTGAGCCAGCCCCAGCTGCAGGCTCAGTCCGGGATCGGTGGGACAGGCCTGGGCGGCCCGCTCCAGGTAGGGAAACGCCTCATCGCGCTTGCCGCTCTCCCAGAGCAGGGTCCCAAGCTCAACGAGGATCTCCGGTTCCTCGGGTGACTCGTTGAGCGCCCGAAGGTACGCGGTCCGAGCGACATCGGTGTGACCGAGGTGCCGGTGATCGCGGCCGATCAGGTACCAGGTCTGCCAGGAGCTGGGGGCGAGGAGCATCGTCCGGGTGTAGGCGGCCCGGGCCTGCTCCCGATTGCCGGTCGCATCACAGGTGAGGCCAAGCCGGAAGGCGACTTCGGCGTCGTCAGGGGCGAGCGCCGCCGCCTCGGTCAGCACGTCGCGCGCTCGGGCGTAATCCCGGATCCGGTGGCATAGCGTACCCAGCCGAAGGCGGGGAAAGGCCTCGTCCGGCGCCAGCTTGAGTGCCGCCTCGTAGCGGACCAGGGCCTCGCGAACATTGCCCACGGCCTCCGCCGACCGGCCGCTGGCCAGGACGTTTTCCGTCTCACGGTTAAGGCTCACTGCGAGGGGATAACGCGCGGTCTACATCACGCTTGCCAACGGAATGGCCGTCTGGCGAGACGACAAGGTGACGACTTGCTAACGGCCCGTCAGGCGCGCGCCGAGTCCTGCAGGAAGCGGAGAAGGTCCGCCTCCTCCATGTCCTGGGCCGGGAGCACCGGCGTGTACTGCAACCGCGATGCGAGCTTCATGGCCAGCTCGACTTTGAAGTCGACCGGGGTGAACCCCTTGTCGGTGAAGATGCCGAGGGCACGGTCGCGGATCACGAGGGCGGCCCCCTGCTTGCGCGCGAGCACCGTCATCATCGAAGGCTGCCGGCCGGCGCCAGCTGTGCCACCAACCGTGCCAGTTGCGTGGGCTTGAACGGCTTTTCGACGGTGGCCGCCGCCCCGGCGGCGCGCGCCCGGGCGGGGGTGGCCTGGTCGCGGAATTCGGTCATCATCACGACGACGGCCGTGGGCACCAGCAGGGCGAGCAGATCGAAGGCATCACCGTCCGGGAGGGACGAATCGAGCAGGACCAGGTCCGGCTTCATCGCGTCCGCCGCCCGCGCGACGGCGACGGCGCCGGGCTCGCAGTGCACCTGGTGGCCCTCCCGCCCCAGCTTGAAGACGATGATCGAGGCAATGTTGGGCTCGTCTTCGACCACGAGGACCCGTGCCATAGGCGGCTAATGTTAGCGCGTGGCACCCAGACCCTCGACCCTTCCGACGATCTTCCTCGGGCACGGCGCGGCCGGGACCGCGGCGAGCATGCAGCCGTACGTCGACGCCCTGGAGGCCCGTGGCCTCCGGGCCAGGGCGGTGAGTCTCCGGCGTGGCGGGCGAGCGGTTCCCAAGGCCGAACGCGCGGTGCCAGACTTTGAGGCCGCCGCGCGGCCCGGCGCCATTGCCGGCGGCCACTCGTACGGAGGTCGGGTGGCCAGCCTGGCTGCCGTCGAGACGGACTACGCCGCCTTGATTCTCCTCAGTTATCCGCTCCACCGTCCCGGGCATGCCGAGACGCCCCGGACCGAGCACTGGCCCCGGATTCGCTGCCCCGTGTTGCTCCTGTCGGGTGAGTCGGACCCGTTTGCCCAGCTAAGCCTGCTCAAGAAGTCGGTGAAGCTGTTGCCGGACGCCCGGCTGGTCACGTTTCCGGGAGTCGGCCACGGGCTTCTGCCGGTGCTGGACGAGGCGATGGATCGCGTGGCGGCGTTCGTGAAAGAGAGCGTTCGCGCTCGCTAGCCAGGCGTCCGGCTAGCCGCTGAAGCCCTCGGGCAGAAGCACCTCGCCACCGGTCGTGGCGACGTAGACCTGCCAGTTGTAATAGCCGAAAAAGGCCCGCTCATTGTCGATCATCTGCTGCGCGTAGAGCGTCACGGCGCGCACGTAGAGGTCGCTGTTGTTGTAGGCGTAGATCGCCCGGCTCAGGTTGCGGGCGGCGCCCGCCGCTTGGAGATATCGACCGGCCGCCAGGATGGCGTCGCGTGGATCGTTGACGTTCCCGCGCCCATAGGCGGCCCAGGTGGCGGGCATGAATTGCATCGGCCCCTGCGCGCCGGCAGAGCTCAGGCCCTGGATCCGGCCCATGTTGGTTTCGATCAGGTTGATCGCGGCCAGGTACTGCCACGGGATGCCGAACGCTGTCTGCGCCTCGCGGTAGTAGCCGAGCAGGACGTCGGGAGCTGGCGGCGGCACGATCCGCCAGTGCGGCAGTCCGGTCCGGGAGCCATTCAGGTTGTCGATCTGTTGCGCCGCCATCACGTTCGCCTGAATCGCTTGGCGGGCTGGCGCCGGAACGGCGCCCAACACGGTGGGGAGCCAGTCAGGATGGGACGAAAGCAGGTGATACAGCTGTTGCTGCCGCTGGCCGAACGCCACATACTCGGCCGCGGTCGTGTCGGCGGATCGGATCGCGGGCTCGATCGCCCCCAGTTCGCTGGCGACGTAGGTCGCGTCGACCGGGCTCGCCGTTGGCACGGCGGTTGGCGCAGCTTTTGGCGTTGCGGAGACGCGGGCTGCGACGGTCGACGGGAGCAGGCTCGCCTGCGGAGTCAGGGCTCCGATGCCCGAGCAAGCACCAAGGCTACCCATGGTGGCGAGCGCTAACAACGCAGCGCGCAACCGAACCTGCATGACGGCCGGATTCTAAGAAGGTCGTGGCTGCCAGTCAATCGAAACGACACTAACGTCCACGGCCGGCGTTGCATCGGGAATGGCGAACTGGCTGACCAGAGTTCCCTCGACCCCTCCACCCATCGACCGGGTTCAGTTGTGGCTCCTGCCGGTCGCCGATACGGTGATGGCTGTGATGTGGTCCCGGCCGGGTGGCCTCTCCCTTCGCACCACCTGGGTGACGCCGGCGACGATCTGGCTCTGCCTCGGCGTGTCGCTCTCAGCGGGCGTGCTGGCAATCGCGACGGTCGCGCGTGGACTCGCCTTCGGCCAACCAATCAGCCTGATCGTTGGTGTCATCGTGCTCGTGGTGGCCACCGCCATTGGCACCGTCGCCGCTTACGGCCTGCGGCAGCGGACGCTAGCGCGTCGCTGACTCTTGTTCGCGCAGGCCCGGCTGCTGATAAATACCCATGACGTTCCCAGCCGGATCACGGAACAGCGCGAAGATCTCGCGGCCTTTCGGGTCGATTGGTTTCACGATCTGGCCACCCGCGGCGCGAATCGCGTCGACGGCTGCATTGGCGTCAGCGACCATGACATAGACGACCAGGCCGACCTCGGTGGTTGGCGGACGACCGGTCATCCAGGTCCCGCTGACTTCGTTCACCGTGTCGTCGAACGCCATCGCCCCATCGCCTCGCGTGCGGGTCTGCCAGCCAAAGGCCTTTGCGTAGAACGTGGCCGACGCCTGGATGTCGGTCGCGGGAATCTCGACGTAGCAGATCTTGCCGGTTCGGTAGGTTGGCGTTGCCATCAATTCACCCCTTCGCGTTTCTGGAGCTAATTCTGGCGAAAGCGAGAGGAGCTTGGCGCAGTGGGGGCCGCGGACTACCGTAAGGGTGTGCGTCTCGCCACGTGGAACGTCAACTCGATCACGCCGAGGGTCCCGCGGCTCCTGCCCTGGCTGGATATGCGGCACCCCGACGTGGTGTGCCTCCAGGAGACCAAGCTCGCCGACCAGGCTTTCGACAAACTGCTCGCCCAGGAGCTGTCGGCGCGTGGCTACGCGACCGCCCGCAGTGGGGAGGCGCAATGGAACGGCGTGGCGATCCTCTCCCGGGTCGGGCTCGAGGACGTCGTGTCGGGCATTCCTGGGGGGCCCGGCTTTCCCCACCAGGAGTCGCGGGCGATCGCAGCCACGTGTGGCGGTGTGCGAGTGCACTCGGTCTACGTGCCAAACGGCCGGGTGCCCGACTCAGAGCACTTCCGCTACAAGCTCGAGTGGCTGGCGGCGCTCGATCGGATGCTGATTACCGATCCCGAGTCCACCGTCGTGTGCGGTGACATGAACATCGCGCCGACCGATGCCGACGTCTTCGATCCCAATGCCTACGTGGGCCAGACCCACGTAACCCCCGCCGAGCGGGCGGCGCTGGCCGCCCTGACCGGCCGTGGCCTGCACGACGTCGTGCGCGAGCACTGGCTCGACGCGCGGATCTTCACGTACTGGGACTACCGGGCCGGGATGTTCCACAAGGACATGGGGATGCGCATCGACCTCGTCCTGGCCAGCCAGCCGGTCGCGGCGCGCGTGCGGGCCGCCTGGGTCGACCGCCTGGCGCGCAAGGGAACCCTGCCCAGCGACCACGCTCCGGTGATCGTCGACCTCGACGAGGCGCCCGACGGCAACATCGGACCGGTCGTGCCTCCCCCGTCGGCGTCTCCGATCGGTCGAGGCAAGGCAACGCTCCCCCAGGCGCGCAAGTAGCCGCCGTGGACGTCATCGAGTGGCTGTTGGACTCCGACCCGGCGATCCGCTGGCAGGTGATGCGTGACCTTACTGGTGCGCCCGAGGAGCAGGTCGCTGCCGAGCGTGCCCGCGTCGCCACCGAGGGCTGGGGCGCACGGTTGCTCGCGCTCCAGCGCCCGAATGGCCAGTGGGATGGAGGGATCCCCACGTCTACCTCCACTGACGCGGCGAACTGGTGGCAAGCACTGCCACCCGAGAGGCAAGGCACCCTCTTCCCCCAATGGACCTCCACTACCTGGAGCTTGACGCTGTTGCGGGCGTTCGGTCTCGATCCTGCCAGCGCAGGAGCGCGCCACGCCGTCCGCCTGGTCCGCGAGCATTGCAGATGGGAGCACGACGGCGAGCCCTATTTCGCCGGCGAGGTGGAGCCGTGCATCAACGGCAGAACCGTGGCGATCGGCACCTACTTCGGCGAGGACGTCGAGCCCATCGTCAGCCGGCTGCTCGGCGAGCAGATGAGCGATGGAGGGTGGAACTGCGAGCAGGAGAACGGATCGACGCGGGGCTCATTTCACACCACGATCGAGGTGCTGGAGGGTCTGCTGGAGTACGAGCGAGCGATGGGGAGTGTCCCGGACGTGACCGCTGCCCGCCTGCGCGGCCAGGAGTACCTCCTCGAGCGGCGGATGTTTCGCAGGCTGTCGACCGGTGAGGTGATCGTTGAGGACCGAAAGACGCAAGGCCCTGCCGCGTGGACACAGTTCTCTTACCCGACCTATTGGCACTACGACGTGCTCCGAGGTCTCGACTACCTGCGCGCGGCCGGCGCCATTCCGGACGAGAGGATGGCCGAGGCGATCGACCTGGTCGAGTCCAAGCGCGATGCAGATGACCGCTGGCCCCTCGAGAATCCCCATCCCGGCCGGCTGCACTTCGCGATGGACGAGGGCGAGGGGAGACCGAGCCGGTGGAACACCCTCCGGGCCATGCGTGTGCTCAGCTGGTACCGCCAGGCGCAGCGGTTGACGGCCTTGTCCGGATCTCCGTAGGGCAGGCTTGCGAGCCTTTGAAGCGAGAGAGCATCTTCACGGCCCAGAGCCCGATGGGAAGGTGCAGACGAAGTCACTGATCAACCAGGCGTCCGATACCTTTCGGAGCTGGATGGTGCAATCCTCGGGGCTACTGGGCTGTGCATACACGATGCGGCCACCGCCCTGGTACTGACCTACCCGATGCCAGCTGGTGACTCGGGCACGGGCGTCGGCCTGCGCTCCAGAGACGGAGACCACCGACAGGTCAACCGCGCTGACGCCGCCGCCGAAGCTACAAACCGGGCCGGCGTCCGAGATGTTGCGGCTGAGGAGGGCCATGTATCGGGATAGGGCCGGCTCAGTGAAGGAGCGCGGAAGGTTCGCATGCAACTCGCCGAGCATCCGCTGCTGGACAGCCTCGGGAACCGGCCCGGGGCAAACGGGCTGCGCGGGGACAGTGGACGTCTGCAACTCAACAAAGCCGGCGTGGATGACCGATCCTATGGCGGCGTCGCTGGCTGTTGGGAAGATCGTGAGGCGGATGGCACCGGCGTTCGCTGTTATCAGCACGGCAGCCAGCGTCAGCCCGACGATGCCCAGCAATACCACGGTCCGCGGAACCCCAAGCATGCCAATGGAACGGCTAGCGTGAGGGAAAGGTTTCCCGAGCCGGACCCGAACCTGTCGAAAGAGGCTCGGGTTTCGAAGAGGTTCAAAGATTGGTCCTGACGGCTCGCGGCTTAAGTCCGCAACGCGCCGTGGCTGGAGGCGCAAGCTGCTAGCCTCAGATCGATGCAGCCCCGCTGGGACAGTGATGATCGTGGTTACGGTATAGCCGACCTATCGAGGGCGATCGGGCAGCTCGACGAACTTCGCCGGCTAGCAATGTCGCCGGATTGGATAGCCGAGTCACCCGAACTGCATCTCCTTCCGCACCTTGCCGAGGCGTGTCGGCGTCCTGAGGCGGTCTTCTCCCTTGGAGCCAGCAGGGTCGACGCTGGTGGCGCACTTGTTGTCGAACTCCATCCTCGTAATTCAGCGGCAGGCGTGGGCGAGATCCGGGCCGCTGTCGTCGCGCTGGTCGGGCAGGTCGCCGAAACCGTGACCTACATTCGGCAGTTTCGCGATCCTTTGCGCTTTGAGGTCGTCACAGGTATCGCCCCGGACGAGGGTCCCTTCGCAACACATGGGCATCTCCTTATCCTTTACCTCATTGACGCGATCGCCGAATCCGTCGGGAGCGCTGGCAGACCCTAACGTCTCCTACGCGTGGTCAAACAGCCGTCGATAACGACGGCAAGCCTGGGTTGAGGTGCTCTTCCCTCAGGGATGCGGCCAGATGTCGTCAACAAGCCAACCGGCCGGGGTCACCGCGCTCTCCACCATGGAGCCGAGCTGTAACGCCAGCGTCTTTCCCGTTGGCGAGAATGGGACTGGACACCTGGAGTCCGGCGGACAGGGCTCTTGTTCGGCTTCGAGTAGTGTCCCACTGGGCGTGAATCCGAGCGTCCCCCGCCAGTTAAGAGATGTGGCGACCACACCCCCGGCGAGGTCGCGAACTTCGACGCGAGGCGTCCAATTCTTGTCCCAAACGGTATATGCGAGGTAACGATCATCTTGAGATAGGACCGGCCAGCGCCACCGTAGTCCCGGAGCGAAGCTGGAGACACCGGCGATCGGATCCCACGTGTAAACGCCTCTATCGTCTTTGAAATAAAAGCGATCGGTCTTGTGAGCCCAGACCGCCATGGTGCGGAGTCCATCCGAATCGCCGGAAGGCGCTGCATACACGACCGCTCCATCCGCTGTCTGGAAGACTTCCAGCCGATGTACCCAGGTGTCGACGAAGAGGACATACCGATCATCGGGAGAAAAGGCGACCCGGAGCTGATCCGCCTCGCCGACTTGATGAGAGTTGGTTGGGATAGTCGGAGTCAGCGCGATCGGTGCCTTGCCGATCCGCTGTAGCCAGTAGCGTTGGGACACTCCTGTGTCGTTCAAGTACGCGAGCATCGTCTGGTCATGGCTCCAGCCGACCGTCATGAGCCCGGGCTCCGTCGCCATAGTCTCGGTATGGCCGTCGCTGAGGTTGAGCTTGATCGTGGTCGTTGCCCAAGCCGGTATCGGCGCGTCGTTACTCGATTCGTATCCAACCTTCGACGGAGCTACGAACACTGGACTATCGCCCAGCTGGATACTCGGGAGGTTTCGCGGCTGGAGGAGGTCCTTGGCGTCGCATAACACGACCCCAGCGGGCTGGCGGCTGTCCATTGAGGTCAGAAGCATGCGACTCAGGCCGAGGAGGCCGATGTCGGGACATGTCACACCAGAAGCCAGGGAGAAGCCGGTCCAGATCGTATTCGGCGTTTCGCTTGTGGCTGGCTTGGTTGGCCTAAGTCCACGTCCTGACGCCGGCGGTCCGGCGCAACCTGCGGTAAACAGCAGGAGTAATGCGATTGCGCCAACCTTGGCCCGGGGTACCGACCGCATGATCGAGCAACGAATTGCATGATGATTCGTTGCAACGGTCGACGAGCCGGTATGTGGAAGCCGGTGGCGGACACTAATCGAACAATCGAACGTGGCTCGGCACAGTGGGGCAATGACGGGCGAGGCGGGCTCGACATCGCGCGCAAGATGGCGTAACCCCTCCTCGCCGCGGCTAAGCTGATTCGGTGGCCGAGCGAGATCCGTGGAATAGTGCCTACGAGGGATCACCGCCCTGGGACATAGGCCGACCCCAGCCCGAGTTCGTGCGGCTTGCGCAGGCCGGCAAGCTGATGGGGCGGACCCTCGACGTCGGCTGTGGAACCGGAGAACACGTAATGCTTGCGGCGCAGCATGGTGCTGACGCCATGGGAGTCGACATCGCCGAACTTGCGATCGAGCGTGCTCGAGCCAAGGCGAAAGAGCGCGGCATCAGGGCGACCTTCGAGGTGGCGGACGCGCTTCACCTCGAGCAACTGGGGCTGCTTTTCGACGTGGTTACCGACAGTGGGGTCTTCCACGTCTTCGACGACGAACAGCGCCCGATCTTTGTCAAGAGCCTTCACTCTGCCCTTCGGCCGGGTGGCATGTACTACATGATGTGTTTCAGCGATCGTCAGCCCGGCGACTGGGGCCCCCGCCGGATTTCCATGGCGGAGCTGAGGAGCGCCTTCGCGGTTGGCTGGTCGATCGACTTGATCAAACCGGCGTTGTTCGATGTCACGATCGACTCCAACGGGGTTCAGGCGTGGTTGGCGGAGATACGACGCGAGCCTAAATGAAGCGGCTGGGCGCGAAAAAATCACCCTGCCAGGGGTTGCTGGTAGCCCCTGGCGGACATTAATCGAACGATCGAATGGTTGACGGTGACCTGGAGGCGCGACCGCCCCGCCCGCGCGGCCCCGGCCCCGGCCCCGGCCCCGGCCCCGGCCCCGGCCCCAGCTGGTCGCTTTGTGGCCCCCATGAATCGCCCGGGAGCCTCGGGCACGGCGCTCAAACAGGTGCTTTCGTTAGGCCCAGCCGGCGCATTACTGGTTTGTCCCGTTGGTGCTGGCCGAGCTGACCTTGCCGGATTGCGCGTCAACGACGACATAGGCCTCCCAGTGGAGGAATCCGTTCTGAGACGGAGCACGGAAGTGGAGAACCCAGACCGGACCGGCCGGGCACAACCACCCAGGAGCGGGGAACCCGAATGTCGGGCACGCGCTCCGCGACTGGGTGGAGATCACGTTGCCACTGTCATCCGTGACGCGATCTCCGGACGGCACTCTCCTCGCTGACACCAGCTGGAAGCCGCTGGCGACGGACGTCAACGAGAGCTGGGCCCGGGCGGCGGCAAGAGCCTGACCCTCGCTGATCGGCGGTTGGAGAGCATCCAGAACACGCACGGCCCCCAACACAATGACCAGGGTGAGCAGAATGGCCGCGACGAGACGAGGGGCCAGTTTCTTCATAGCCTGGTTGCCTTGATCTCCGGGACGCCGCATAGGTTGCGCACTACTGTAGGCGGGTGCGGGCGGCGCGTTCGGTTAGTGTTCGGTTAAGTAGCCCGTAGCGGATTCGAACCGCTGATTTCTGCCTTGAGAGGGCAGCGTCCTAGGCCAACTAGACGAACGGGCCACGTCGGTCCGGCGGCGACTCCCTATTATAGGTAGGCGTGATTTACGATCCTACGGCGGCCAATTTCGTCATGAATACCCTTCAGGCCGCGACCTATCTCGGCGTTTCCTCCGACGTGATCGAGGATCTCGTAAGGAAGCGGGTGATCCCATTCACGACAGTCGGCGATCGGACCGTCTTCTCCAAGGCGGCGCTGGACCACTGGATCTACGCCAAATCCATGGAGGGTCTGCGCGAGGACCTGCCGAACCTCGGATTCCAGCGAAAGAAGGCCGGCTGATGCTGCGCCCCGGACGTCTCGTCCGAGCGGCCGTCGTCTTTCTGACCATGGCTGCGGTGGCCCAGGAGTTGAACAAGCCCGAGGGCCAGCGAACATGGCACGGCCGCATCGCGGGGGTGCCCTATGACTTCCGCTTCCCGACAATCCAGCGGTTCCGCGATGCGTACTGGAACCCTGACAACCCACACCTTCTGACGGACAAGGTCGTGGGCCTTGGATGGGCCGTAAACCTGGCCCAATTGCTCCCCAGACTGCGCGAAGGGTACGTCCGGCTCAGCGAGCGCTAGCCGGCCGAGGTGACGGTCCGGTAACGTCCGCTTAAGAACGGTGACAGGCTTTCCGCCACTCGGCGTTCTACTAGCGTGCCTGCCGACAGCCAACCCGTCTGCGTTCCTGTCGTCGGTCGCCAATTCCGCGGGCACGGAGCCGCCCGATGAGCGGCCTGCAGAACTTTCTCACCCCCTATAGCCACCTCCTCTTTGGCCATCGCGACACCGTCATCGTCGTGCTGGCCTTCGTCCTCGGCTGGTTCGTCATCTGGTTGATGGTTGCGCGCTGGCGGACCGAGCGCCTGGAACGCGACCTGGCTGCCGCTCGCGCCACGGCGTCGCACGCCCCGTCGAGGGCCCGCCACGTCGCCCCGCCGGTTGTGGAAGAGGCGCCTGCCGAGGCGGGCGGGCTTCCGCCGATCAAAGGTGGCCGCTCCTACGCGCGCAACCTCGGCTCGGCGCTTCAGAAGGCCGGCATACCGTCAGGACCCCAGCTCTACTCCCCGCCCGTTCCGCAGGGCTGGAACCCGAACACCGGGAATGGGCAGCCGAATCCGGTGGCGCCGCCGATGCAACCGCCAACCTACGCGCCGCCGCCGGCCCAATGGGGTGCCCCCCCCGCGCCGGCCGCACCCTGGGCCTATCCCGCCGGGGCCAACCGGCCGCCGTTTCAGAACCAGCCAATGGGTCCGCCGCCGTCTCCGTATGCGCCAACGGCTCCCGGTCCTTTCTCAGCTAACCTGGGACAGCCACTGCCGGCTGGCTATCCCCCGCCAGCGCCGGCGCAATTCTCGCAGCCCTTTCAAGCCGCCGCTCCGGGTCCCGACGACCGTCGGCAGGTTACCGAGGCGTCCAATTCCGCCGCCCCCCCGGTCGCTCCGCCTCCGCCCAGCGCACCGCCCGTGGCACAAGGCGTCCCCACGCCACCGCCGGCCATGCAAGCGGAGGAGTCGGGATCGAAGGACGGCCGCCGCGGCAAGCCAAAACGCCGTCGCTTCAACCTGTCGGTCCTGGACAACCTCGAGAAGATCGTGCAACCGAAGACTCCCGAGCCGCAGCCGGCTGCCGGCGTCGCTCGCGTGGCCGAGCCGGTTATCCCGATCGTGGTGCCGGTGCCTGCACCTGCGCCCGCTCCCGTCCCCGCACCCATGGCAGCGATGCCGCCGGTGGTCGAGACCCCAAGCCTCTTCGATCAACCGGAAACGCGTAGCGAGCCGGAAGCAGCCCCATTGACGGAGACCGCCGAACCCGAGGCAGCCGAGGACGAGGTCGTCGCCCAGGAACCGGAACCAATCGTCGTGGCCGAGGCGCCGCGCTCATCGCGTCCGGAGATGCGATCGATGCTGTTTGGCGAAGAACCGACGCCCGAAGCCGAACCAGTGCCACCCGCCGAAGCGTCCGAGGTCACCGAGGATGCTGTCGCCACGGAAGCGCCCGAAGTTGTCGAGGCCGAAGCGCCTCGCGAGCCAGAGCCGATCGCCGAGGTTGTCCCGCCTTCGGAACCGGAAGCCGCGGCGACAGCCGACTGGTCTGCGGCAACCGAGGCGAGCAACGAGTGGCCCTATGGCCAGCGTGCAACGGACCCAGAGCCCGAGGCACCGGTCGAGGCCGTCGTAGAAGGCCCGGTCGAGGCCGCGGTCGTGGAGCCCGAGCCGATGCTGGCCGAGCCCGAACCCGTCGCGGCGGAACCGCCGGTCGAACCCGCACCAACCACGGGGGGTGCCGGCGTCCTCGTGATCATCGAAGACGACAAGGCGGCGGCTGATTACTATGCCACGCTCTTCCGCGGCAACGGCTACCAGGTCGACATCGCGAACGACGGCGTGTCCGGCGTCGACCTCTGCGTCCGTCTACAGCCGCAGGTGATCCTGCTCGACGTCATGATGCCCCGGCAGAACGGCATCCTGGTGCTGCAGACCTTGCGCGCATCGGACGAAACGCGGAACACGCCGGTGGTCGTCATGTCGAACTTCAGCGAGCCGACCCTGATCAAGCGGGCGCTCCAGTTGGGTGCACTCGAGTACGTCATCAAGACGCAGGTCGAGGGACCAGCGCTGCTGACCGCCATGCCGCACTGGATGAACCGGGAAAAAGCCTTCGCCGCCTAGCGGCGCATTTAGCTCGGGGAAGCAGCGCGGCGGACGCGCAGGGTCGCGATCTCCCAACGTCGCAGGCGCAACCGGACCAGACCACCCCCCACTGGAATTGCCTTCAGCGCCTGTCCCCGCAGCGTGACCTGGCTGATTTCCGCCGGCGCGGGCCTGAACCGGACGGTTGCCTCCTGGGCACGTTCGGACGCGTTCAACAGCCGCAGGTCGTACCCGTCGGGCCGTGGCACACAAGCGGTCATCTGGATGCAGTCCGGCTCCAGCTCGATCGAGGGCGGCGTGACCTCGACCGCCTGGCCGATCCCGACGACCAGCGGGACCAGGGCGACCTCGGCAGACCGCCAGACCGCCGCGTCTTCCCAGTTGCCTTGATGGAAGTACAGGCTGTAGCGAAACTGGTGGGGCCCGAGGACCTGCGCGCCAGGTGTCTCCAGCGACGGCCCAGCGTGGCCGGTTCGATAGCGCAGGTCATCGCGCGAGAGCCATCCCACCGAGCGGAGCAACGTCAACGCCAGTTGCGCCGGCGGCCCTGGGACCGCTTCATATTCATGCAGGCCGTGGCTGATCACGGCGAGCCCGCCCTCCGGTCCACTGACATCGACGAAGGATCGCATCGGGTACGTCGGAAGCTCCAGCTCTGGGGCCCCGGCATCCTGCCGCGGCGCGACGGCCGGCCGCCGGGTGACGTGATAGGCCGTGTCAGCGTGCGACGCCGTGACCGCAAACGGAAGGGGGAAATGGGCGCGCAGCCGGTGGTCGCGGGCCGGATTCTCGACCTGCAGCGCGATGTCGAGTCGGGGGAGGTCGCGCTCCAGGCTGACCGCCAGGCCGACCTCCAGGGTGACCTCCGCGTCCACCGGACCTCGGCGGTTCGGCGCCAGTCCAGCCGGGACTCGGTACGTAAATCGCGTCGCCAGGGTTGCCCGCAGCGGGCCCCCCTCTCGGATCGTCGGTGCCTCGATTGCCTCGCCGAACGGGCGCTCGCGATCCGCCATCGGTGGCGAGAAGTTGTACTCGTCCCCGGCGTCACCCTCGTCGATGAGACGGTTCAACCCGGCGTAGGTCAGGCGCGTGGGTTTGTGCTCGACCGTGAGGGTCCCATCCGAGGCCAGGCGGCATCGCAGGTGGGCATTTTCGAGAACGTCAGCGACGGCGCTCACCGGAGGCCCGATCATCTGCGGCGGCGGGCCTAGCGTGGCGACGGAGCATCCCGCGATGATCGGCGTTTCGACCAGGACCCGGTGGACGGCTGGGCGATGGACCTCTATCTCGATCGATTCGATGCCAGGTTGGCCCGCCAGTCGCTCGATCTCGAGTCGAAACGGCTCCAGGTCGAGGCTCACTCCGGTGGATCTGGTCTCGACATCGAGGCGAACCCGGCTGCCGTCGCGGCGGATGTCGACCCGGCTGATTCGCTCGCCGGCGATCCGCCGTTCATCGAGCACGGAGTGCACCCGACCCACCTCCTCGGCCGGAAACCGAAACCGAATGGTTTCGGCGCTGGAACTCCCGGGCAGCGGCTGGGCATTCGGCGGGACCCCGGCCTCGGCCACGACCAACGCGATCAGGCCCTGCCGAGGAAAGGCACTCGGGTTCCAGACCTGCCCCTCGCCCGCCACGCGGTCGAGGCAGCGTGTCGCAATCGCCGCAGCGATCTGTTGGGCCGAATCGCTCCGCAGCCGCGCCTCCGCGGCGACCGCATCGATGCCCGACCCGCAGGCTGTGTCGTGGGCCGCGTTTTGCAGGATCAAGGTCCACGCCTCGTCGAGGAGGCCGCTGACGTCGGCTCCGCTGAGCGCCGCGAGCGGTTCGGCGATGCGCTCCAGCAACTGGGTCGATGCGAAGTACCGTAGCTTGTCCGGGCTTCGGACGGAAAGGGTGCCCATCAGTACGTTGGCTCGTGCCGACGATCGCAGCTCGCCCTGCCACGGCGGCCAGTCGCCGGCCGTGAGCGTCCGCAGGAACTCGCCCAGCCCGGCCAGCCTGACCCGCGTGTCACCGAGGTATCGGTTCGCGTCGCGGATGGCACCGCTCAGGTGCTGTTGCGGCAACACGTGGTCGTTGCCGTTCATCAGGAGAATGTCCAGGGTCGGGTGAAACGCGGCGAGGGCGGTTAGCGCCGCCTCGATGCGGCGCGCCAGGGCGGCCGGCTCGGTGGGCAGGTCGACGCCGTGCGAGTAGGAGGTTCCCATGTACGCGGTCAGGATCTCGCTGCCGTCGGGCGCTTCCCAGTTGAACGCGAGGCGGTCGACCGCCAGGGGAACACCACGCCAGACCACGGCGTGGTCGAAGCCGAACTGCCGGTAGATCTGTGGCATCTGCGCGGGGTGGCCGAACGAGTCGGGCAGGTAGCCGGCCTCGAGCGAGCCACCGTAGGCCTCGGCGATCGAGAGGCCACGTTGAAGGTTCCGAACCAGGGCTTCACCACTGGTGAGGAAACCATCGGGCAGCGTGTACCAGGGGCCGACCTCGATGCGACCTTCCCGGATCGCGCGCTCGAGCCGGGGCCGCGACCCAGGCTTGATGGTGAGGTAGTCATCGATGACGACGGTCTGGCCGTCCATCAGGAAGCGAAAGTCCGGATCGGTTTCGGCCAGGACGAGCAGGGCATCCCAGAGATCGACGAGCTGTGCCCGAAACGTCTGGAAGGGCGCATACCATTCGCGGTCCCAGTGCGTGTGCGGGACGACGTGGACGGTGCGATGACCACCAGGCACATCGCCATTGTGCCGAAGCGCGATCGGGGAGGAAACCCGCTGGTTCCCTCCCCGCCCGGGTCTAGAGGCCGCTATGCCACTTGGTCGAGCCGATAACGTGGACCCAGGTGAGTCCAGTGTTGAGGTCGATCGGATTGCCGTTGACATCGAGGTACACCGCCGGTACGTTCGGATCCGGGATGGTGCCAGGTTCCGTGGATCACCACGCCATTCGAGTAGATATCAGCCTTGCCATCCCCGGTCAACTCATAGGCCTCGGTGTGAGTAGCCATGGAAGCTGTTGCCGCCGTGCGTGTCGAGGAACGAAGTTGACGTACTCGACGATGACGGTCTTTGCATGCACTCGGCCCGTGCCGACATTCATGAAGGCGGCGCCGTCCTGGGACTTCAGGTACTCCTTAGATGCCGGCATCGTACTGCCAGACTGCCCCGTGATCGTGGACCAGATCGCGGCGCGGCATCGCCGCTGACGGCGGCATCGGGGTGCTTCGGTGCGATGTCGTAGATCGGCGCCGGCAGGTTGTGTTGGGTCGGTAAACGGCGGTCACATTGTTTCCGCGCATCATCACATTGTGCGGCGCAAACCGCGTTGTGTTGTCGCGGTAGAAGACGTTGCCCTGGCCCCGGCTGTAATCGTTGACCAGGTTGGGATGCTGCCACACCTGGCCCAGGACGTAGTCGTTTGCGCCCGAGCAATAGATCATGCCCTTGTACATCAGAACCAGGCGGATGGTGATCAAGCGGCAGCTCCGCACCGGACCGACGAGATCGGGTAGCGGACGCCAGTAGATGACACTGAGGCGGGGAATCGAGCCCTCGCTGATGTACTCGTAGACCATGTCGGCCTGCTGCATGCCCGCTTGTGGGCGGGCATCCGTGCTGTTTTCGACCTGGATGATGACGGGAGCGCCGGAGCCGATACGCGCCGGGGTCTCCCTGGGAGGGAACCTGAATCACCGTCGTGAAGCTCAACTTCCAGTCGGCGGTGAAGGGGTCGTGCTTGCGGTTCAAGGCGGCTTGCGGAATGCCGAGCAGATACTGACGGCTGGGCCCCAGCTTGAGATCCAGCGTCGCGCTCTTGGTGTCGCTGGACCAGGTGACCTGCTTTGCGTCAAGGGGTTTCCCGTTGAGCGTGATCGGCGTCTTGGCGCTGTCCATCGGCTGCGAGAAGTCGATCTTGACCGCCCCGGTCGCTGCGCTCGGATGGAGGGCCTGCTGGCCATCTTTGACCAGCTTGTCATCGACCTTCACGTCCGCGACGGTGGGGGCGGCCTCCGTCTTGAAGCTGAAGCCGCTGGTCACCTGGCCTCGACCCGACGAGGACTGGGCGCCTTTGAGGCTGACGTGATAGGCGGTGCTCGGCTGCATGGCGGGCCGGAGCTGGAACTCGCGCGCGCTGACTGCCTTGAAGGCCACGATGACCTTGGGCGTGATGACAAAGTTGCGCTGCACCGAGTCCGCGTTCATATCCTGGTTGAAGCGGAGGTCGATCGCGGCCGTGCGCGGCACCGCCTGGTCGCCATCGCTGACGTTGGCGCTGACTTCGAGTGGGGCGGTCAGGATGCGGATGACAATCACCGCCGCGACCACGAGGACCGCGATCGGGGCCAGCCACCAGCGTTCACGAAGCGTTTGTGTCCAGGTCATTGATCACTCCCTATCACGTGCACCCAGGTCAGCCCCGTATTCAGATCGATCGGGTTGCCGTCGGCGCCGTAGTAAACCATCGGCAGGTTCCGGTCCGGATGTCGCCAGGTCGCATGGATCACAGCCCCCGTCGGAGTAGATGTCAGCCGCGCCTTCCCCTGCCAGCTCGTAGTACTCGGTGTTGTAGTCGTGGTGCACACCCGTATTCGCCGGATTCGTGTCCTTGTAAGACGTGACATGCAGGACGATCAGGTTCTTGGCGTGGACCTGCCCAGTGCCGACGTTCGTGAACGGCGCCCCATCTTGCCACTTGAGGTACTCACGTGACGTGGCATCATAGCGCCACGTGGCGTTGTGCTGGGCGATGTAGACGCTCGTCGCTGGCGTCGCGCCCGCGAGCGCGACATCAGGATGGGATGGGGCGATGTCATAGCTCAGGGCGGGCAGGGCCGCATGGACAACGTATGAGGTGAGGTAGTCAGGCCGGGCGATCACGTTATGAGGCGCGATGCGATCAGCGGTCCGGTACATGTAAGGGTACATGTAGGCGTAGTCATAAACGACGTTCGGCCACTGCCACACCTGGCCCAGCACATAGTTGTTCGCGCCGGAGCACCAGATCATTCCCCGGTACATTTGCTCCAGCTGCACGGTGATCAGACGGCAGCTGCGCACCGGGCCGATTGGAGCGGTCGGGGGGTGCCAGTAGACGGCGGTCAGACGAGGGATCCCGAACTCGCTGATGTACTCATAGACCATGTCCGCCTGCTGCATCCCGGTCTGCGGGCGCACAGTCGGTTGCGTACTGTTTTCGATCTGGATGATGATCGGGCCCCCGGCTCCCATGCGGACGGTGGAACCAGCCGACGGCACCTGGATCATGGTCGTGAATGCCAGTTTCCAATCGGCGATCGCGTGGTCGTGACGTCGGTTGGCGGCGGTCTGGGGGACCAGCACCGCATGAGGCCGGCTATGCGCCAGGACGAGGTCGGTGGCTGCGACCTTGCCTGGCCCATCCCACCTGACGGCCTTCGGATCGATGGCTTTCCCGTCAACCTGGATCGATGTTGACGTCGGATCCATCGGTTGCGAGAACGTCAGCTTCAGCGTTCCGCGCGGCGCGACCGCCGCTTGTCCGTTCGATAAGGCCGCCTCGTTGTAGGTTGCGCCGGTCACCGTTGGCGCGGGCTCCGTGCGAAACGACACGCTGTAGCCGGTCGACCCGAGGCCCATCGTTTTATGGATCCCGCTGATGGTCAGCCGGTAGGCGGTATCAGCCTGCAGCCAGGGCTTGATCTCGAATGTCCGAGCGTCGTGTGCCACCACCGTTACAAGCGTGAGGGGCGTGATCCGAATTCCGGACTCGACCGAGGCCGCGTCCACGTCCTGATTGAAGTGCAGCTGGATGGTGGCGGCGCGAACGACGGTCGGGCTGCCATCACCCACGCTGGCCGCGACCGTGAGGGGCGCGCTCAGCATCTTGTACGCGAGTGCGCGCCATGACCAGGATCAGCGCGATTGGAAGCACCCACCAGCGCCGTCGGAGTGTCGACCCGAAAGTGCGCGGGCGGGCGGCAGACGTGGACATCAGGATTTCCTCACAGCGACCGGCGGCACAGATTAGTGCAGACGGGCGCTCGCCGTCAATGACTCCCGCTATCGGAGTTGTTGAGCCCGCTCTGGGTTGATTTTGTCTCGCGAGGTGAGGATCGGGCTCGGGTCAGGCCACCATGAGTCGCGGAAGGAGCAGCTGCTGGACGTCGAAGAGCACGTCAAGGACACGGACCGGATCCCGCGTGACGTTCCGGTTGAGGGCCCGCAGCAACTTGCGGCTGATCGGCCGCACGAAGCGAATGATCTGGTCCATCAGGAGGGGCGGGACCTCGCCACGCCGCTTCTCGATGATGTCCTCGACCCGGAGGAGGAATTCGTCGACGCGGCGGACGTCGGCCCGGCGACGGAGTTCGAGGTCGCGGCGGTCGGCGGCTGCCTGGAATTCCCGATGGATCTCGTCGATAGCGTCGCTCAGCATTGAAACGATCCCTCCGCGTTCCGCAATACCGGGGTTCTATCAAGCATAAAACTTGATATGGGTACTGTTACATAGTCCGTAAGCTGTGTCAAGAGGTTGGGCGGAGCGTGGCCCGGTCAGGCGCTGAGCCCGTTCCCGGAGACTTCCTGGAGCGTGTCCAGCTCGCGCACCTGATTCAGATCCAAGCCCTGCTGGGCGAGGGACTCCAAGAGGCGAAGGACATATTTCACGCCGGCCAGGTTCACGCCCTTCTGCCGGGTCAGGAACTGGATGACGCGCACCCGGCGGATGTCATCCTCGGAGTAGCGGCGGCGGTTGGTGGCGGTTCGCTGCGGTTTGATCAAGTTCTCGCTCTCGTAGATCATCAGCGTGCGCGGGTGCAGACTGAGGATCTCGCTCGCGATACTTGGTGTGAATACTGCCCGACCCGGCGCAATCGCGGGTCCCCGTTTCCGTTTTCCCAACTCTCACCCCTGCGCGAACAAAGCTCGCGCACCGCACTTAGATGATACCCACAATATCACATATTGCCTATCCGCGCAAGGGGTTCGTCCGACATGAGGGCCTCATGAGGGAAGATGGACCGGATGCTGGCGATCGAGCAATACACGAGACGGCTGCTCAAGGACTTTCATCCGATCGTGGCCGCCAACCGCGCGCCCGTGGATCTTGCCCCCGATAAGGAGGATGGCGCCCAGCGATACATGCGAGGCGGCGGTGGCCTGGTAACCGGCCTTTCCGGTCTGGCGCAGGCGACGGGCGCGGTCTGGGTGGCCTCGGTTCGTGACGGCTTCGAGGGGGAGCTGGAGGTGGGGCAGGGGGGCGAGCCGATGCTGCTCGAGACGGTCGACGGTGCCCGGTACCAGGTCAGCTGGGTCAACCCTCCCAAACTTGTCTACGACCTCTACTACAACACGATCGCGAATCCACTGCTCTGGTTCGTCCAGCACTACCTCTGGAACCTCGCCGAGGCGCCGGTCCTTGATGACAGCACCCACCGCGCCTGGAACGAGGGCTACCGCATGGTCAACCAGATGTTCGCGAACCAGGTCGTGCGGGAAGCCCGCCGCAGCCGCAAACGCCCCCTGGTGCTGTCCCATGACTACCACCTCTATCTCGTGCCGCGACTCGTTCGGCGCGAGCTTCCCGACGCGGTCCTCCAGCATTACGTCCATATCCCCTGGCCGACCCCCCAGTACTGGAAGGTCCTGCCGCAGTACATGCGCGACGAGATCATGGACGGGCTGCTTGCGGCCGATATTGTCGGCTTGCAGACCTCGCACGATGTTCGAAATTTCCTCCTCACGTGCGAAGAGAACATGGGGTTGCCGGTCGACTTCCGCCAGCAAACCGCGTTCTACCGCGGGCGTACCGTCTGGGTTCGCAGCTATCCGATCTCGATCGACGTCCGTGAATTCGAGCGCACCGCATCGACCGCCGCGGTCGAGCGGGCGGAGCGTGAGATCCTGCGCTGGCGAACCGAGCACCTGATCTATCGCGTCGACCGGATGGACCTCTCGAAAAACATCGTCCGAGGTTTCCTCGCCTACGAGCGATTGCTGCAGGCTCACACCGAATGGCGTGGCCGGGTGACCTTCTGGGCGATGCTGCAGAAGACGCGGCAGAACGTCCCTGAGTATCGCGAGTATGCCCGACAGGTGTTGCAAGCGGCCCGGGTGATCAACAGCCGGCATGCGACAACCGAATGGCAGCCCATTCGGCTCGAGCTTCGTGAAGACCTCAACCGCGCGATCGCCGGCTACAAGCAGTTCGATGTGCTGTTCGTCAATCCGATTTACGACGGAATGAACCTGGTGGCGAAAGAAGGCATCAGCGTCAACCGCCGTGGCGGCATGCTGGTCCTCTCCGAAAACGCCGGGACCCACGAGGAATTGGGGGAGTGGGCGATCACGATCAATCCCTTCGACGTCGATGCCACAGCGGAGGCGCTGCACCGCGCGCTCTTGATGGATCCGGTGGAGCGCCACTCGCGCGCGGAAAAAATGCGCAGCGTCGTCCAGCAAAATGACGTCGCGCGATGGATCTCGGCCCAGCTGCAGGACATCCGCGACCTGGTGGAACCGCTCGCCGCCCGGCAACCCGACATCACCCGTGAGGCCGCGCTCAGCCGCCTAGCGGATGGCCAGTAGGTCGCGGAGGAGGGTCTTCACCCCCTCGACCCCCGGGACGACGAGGTCGCAATCATTGAAGGTCTCGGTCGGCACTTCCGCCGACCGTACCCCGACCGCCAGGGTTCGGACGTTGGGGAGGTCGCGCATGGCCCGGAAGGCATCGGCGTCCGTGACGTCGTCGCCGACGTAGATCAGCCCGGCGGGGTGGAGCGACCCGGCAAGTCCGGCAACCACTGTGCCTTTGTTCACGTCGACCGCGGGTCGCAGCTCCCACACGTAGCGGCCGCCGAAGAGTCGCAGGCGCTCCCGTCCGGCGAGGGCAGTGAGCGACCCGCGCAGCTGCGCTCCGGTTGCCTGCGGGTCCGGTGACTGCCGGAAGTGGACGGCGATCGACGCACGCTTTCGTTCGATGTGTATCCCGGGGCCGGTCGCGGCCGCGACGCCGGCCAGCGCGTCGGCCGCATGTAGAAGGTTGCTGGCGTATGGCTGCGCCTCCGCGCTGAGGCGAGACGCACCATCCCGACGCTCCTCGAGGCCGTGGTTTCCGATCAGGAGCGTCTTGAGAATCGGGACCCGCTCCCAGAGCAGATCACTGTCGCGGCCGCTGATGAGCACCAGCCGCAGGAGGCGGGGTGCCAGACGCTCGAGCAGGGCAAGCGTGTCGCGGTCGGGCTTCGCCTGGTCGGGATCATCGACGATCGGGGCGAGCGTCCCATCGAAGTCCAGGCCAAGGACGATCCGCTCGAGCGGGAGGTCGCCTAAGCGGGCGGCTAGGGCCTCAGGCCCAGAGGTGACGGGCGCCGGCGAGCTCCGGGAAGTCGCTTTCAGGGATCTGGAGCCGGCTCTGCACCGCGGCCTCCATCAAGGAGAAGATCACCTTGACGCCGGCCAGGTTGATCCCGTGGACTGTCGTGAGTTCGCGGATCAGCCGGATGCGCTCAATGTCGCGACGCGAGTAGCGCCGGCGCTGGGTCGGCGTTCGCTCGGGCGCAATCAGGTTTTCGCTCTCGTAGACGAAGAGCGTTCGGGGCTCGATGTCGAACATATCGGAGACTTCGCTGGACTTATGCGGCATTGCCACGTGCTGCCCTCCAGGGACGGGAACTGTAACAAATTATACCAGACATATCAGGTTTTGTGACAAACAGGAAATGCAGCCGCCTTTTGGATAGTGCGTGACCTTCCCACACGCAATGTGACGGGATGCTCAAGGGACCCCAATGGCTGTGCTCTCGCATATCACCTTAGGCGTGCAAACGGCTGCTTGAACGGGTCGCAAGTTGCCGGTAGGCTCTGGCTTCAACGGCAGGTGTGCCGTTTCCACCAGCATGTCGGGAATCTTACGTCAACTCAGCGCGTTTGGAGGCAGGGTCGTGTTGGGCGTGGTGCTCGTCGCGTTGCTGACGCCACCCTTCGGGCTGCGAGCCTACCTCGACGCTCGCGCTCAGGACCAGGCCGTTTCCGCCCGGGTGCTGCAGAGCTTCGGCCGGCCGGCGGCCTCCGTGGTCAAGGCGCCGACCTCCGCCCGGCCCTTCGTGCAGCTGCCTCGCTCGCCCCTGGATGGGATCGCCGGCAAGGGCGCCTGGTTCATGATCTTCGACGGCGAGTGGACCGACCCTGACGCCGACCGCGCGGCTGCCCTGGTTGATTCGGCGGTTCGTGCCGATCTCAGCCATATCTATGTGCGGATCGCGGACTCACCGCACCATTTCTACGCGGCCGCGATGCTCCAGGACCTTCTCCCGATCGCCCATGCCCGCGGCTTGAAGGTGATCGGCTGGATCGAGCCGATGCTGGACGACCCGGGATCCGATGCAGCCGATGCGATCGCGGCGGCAAATTTTGAGGAGCAGGGCCAAAAGCTCGACGGCCTCGCGCTGACGATCGAAGGCAACAGCACATCGGACCCGAACGTGGGCCAGTACCTCGTCGGGATCCGGAATGGCGCTGCCGGGCTCAATGGGTTAGGCGACCAGTACCTGCTGATCGCCAGCACCCTCCCGACTCCCTATGATCACCCCGGCTACGCCTACGCGACCCTCTCCCGCTACTGCCAGGTCTTTGCCCCGATGGCCTACTGGCGTGCCACCGGATTGCCCCAGTACAGCGGGACCGACGGGACCCGGGCGTACATCGACCAGATCTTCCAGCAGTTCCGGGATCCAGGGGTCAACCCCTACAAACGGCCGTTGACCATCACCGCCCAGGCCTACGATGCCGCTCCCGAGTACGGGACACCGGGCGCGCCGCCCGCCGCTGAGATTACGACCTCGATGGACGAGACGCGCGCGCAGGGCGGCATCAGCTGGTCCTATTACCGGCTGGCGGACGCCACCAACGGCGTGACTGGCGACGAGCAACAGGCGATCAGCGGCTATCCGTTCTGGCAGCGATTCGTGGGGCCCGCCATCTCGGCGAAAGCATTGATCGCATTACCCGACCAGCCCGTAGCGTACTAACAGGAGGGGTTGAGCAGCACATGAAATCCATCTTTACTCGCTGGGATCTCGCCGCGAGGCTCGGACGCAAGCGCGTCATCATTCCCACGCTGGCGGTTGGGGCCGCCCTGGTCCTGGGCGTGACGTACTACAGCGCGCATTCGGGGGCGAATGCCGTGCTCAACAATCCCTCGACCCCGATCAGCGTGGTGCTCGATCGGGCCGACCATGGCGAGCTCGCCACGGCCAGCATCAGCGGCCAGCGCATCATCCTGACGGACAAGTTGGGCCAGCGCTCATGGACGATCGAGAAGGACTCCGCGATGGGAGCCACGGAGCAGCAGCTGCGCCAGCACGGCGTCCGCGTCACCGTGATCTCGACCGACGACCTGTCACTGACGACGCTGTTGCCCAACCTGCTCGGGTTGCTCGTACTGCTGGCGCTCCTCTTCATCATGCTGCGCCGGTCGAACATGCTCGGCAGTCCGATGGGCGGCATGACCAAGCATCTCGGCGACCCACGGAACGGAGAAACCGAGAGGGTCACCTTTGCCCAGGTGGTCGGCGTCGACGAGGCCAAGCATGAACTCGAGGAGGTCGTGCAGTTCCTCAAGGCGCCCGAGACTTTCGGGCAGCTCGGGGCCCGGATGCCGCGCGGCATCCTGCTCGTCGGGCCTCCCGGGACCGGGAAGACCCTCCTGTCGCGGGCCGTGGCCGGCGAGGCCAAGGTCCCGTTCTTCTCGCTGAGCGGATCCGATTTCGTGGAGATGTTCGTCGGTGTGGGGGCCGCTCGCGTCCGCGACCTGTTCAAACATGCGAAGAAGAACTCGCCCTGCATCGTCTTTCTCGATGAGATCGATGCGCTCGGTCGCAAGCGCGGCGGCTCGGGCATGCGCACCAACGAGGAGCGCGAGCAGACCCTCAACCAGCTCCTCGTCGAGATGGATGGCTTCAATACGGACTGCGCGGTCGTCGTCATCGCCGCCACCAACCGCCCCGATGTCCTGGATCCGGCCCTCCTGCGCTCCGGCCGGTTCGATCGTCGTGTCGCGATCGACGCGCCAGACCTGAATGGACGCCGCGCCATCCTCAATCTCTATGCCGAGCAGAAGCCGCTGTCCGCAGACATCGACCTCGACGTGATTGCGCGCCAGACGCCCGGCTTTACCGGCGCCGATCTCGCCAACCTCCTCAACGAAGCGGCGATTCTTTCGGCGCGCGCCTCAAAGGCGTCGATCGGCAAGGCCGAGCTCGAGGAAGCGAGCCTGCGTGTCATGGCCGGTCCGGAGAAGCGCAGCCGCATCATCACCCCCGACGAGAAGGCGATCATCGCCTACCACGAGGTAGGTCACGCGCTCGTCATGAAGTCGATCGCGAAAAGCGATCCGGTGCACAAGGTCTCCGTCATCTCCCGCGGGCAAGCGCTCGGGGTGACCATCCAGCTCCCATTGAAGGACCGGTACCTCACCTCCAAGTCGGAGTTGATGGCCCGGATGGCTGCGGCCATGGGCGGCCGCGCCGCGGAAGAGATCGTCTTCGGCGACGTGACGACGGGTGCCAAGCAGGACATCGAGCACGCGACCAGCATCGCGCGGCAGATGGTCTGTGAGTTTGGCATGAGCGAGCGGCTGGGCCTGGTGACCCTGCACCGCAAAGGCGACAGCGACAACATGTTCTTCTCCGAGTTGACCGCCGCGGATGTCGACGCCGAGATCAAGGCGCTGACCGATTCCGCGTACCGGCTCGCCTACGAGATCTGCCAGAAGCGGCGTGCGACGCTGGTCCGGATTGCCGAGCATCTGCAGGTGGTCGAGACGCTCGATGGCGATGAGCTCGACCGGCTGCTCCTCGAGGACGCGGCCCCGGTCATCAACACCCTGCCCAATGGAACCGGCCGGCGCAAGGAGTTGCGTGGCGCGGCGCAGATTGCCGCCGCCGAAGCGACGGACTGGTTGGATAAGGATGACCAGGCCGTGAGCCCGGACGACACGCCACCGATCGCCGCCAGTTGACTAAATAATCTCCTCGTAGAGGTCGTAGACGGTCTTCAGGTCGTCGGGCGGCTTGATGCTGCCATTCTTCAGGGACTCGAGCAGCATCAGGATGTACTTGACCCCCGCGAGGTTGACGCCCTTCTCACGCGTCAGCTGCTGGATGACCTGAAGCTTGCGCACATTCCGCTGCGAGTACCGCCGCCGGTTGGTGGCGGTCCGGTAGGGCTCGATCAGCCCGAGGTCCTCGTACATCATCAGGGTGCGGGGATGCGTCTCGAGGATCTCTGAGGCCACGCTGATCGTGTACAGCGGTTTATCGAGGTCGAAGGCCCCGCTCAGCCGCGGGTCGCGATTGGGGATCAAGACCTATTCCTTCACCCAATCCTGGACGCCCCGGCTCAGGCTGGCGGGTGTGGTCTCCGACTTGATCAGATAGTCGAGCGCGCCGAGCTTGAGCCCGCGGTCGACGAGCTCCTTTTCGCCATAGTTCGAGAGGATGATGACCGGGATGTTCTTGGTGACGCCGTCAGTCCGGAGGTTCTCGAGAACCGCAAACCCGTCCATCTTGGGCAGGCGGATATCCAGGAAGACAATATCGGGCACCAACTTCTTGGCCTGCACGAGGCCCTCCTCGCCCGACTTCGCGACGGTGACGCGGTAGCCGTCAAGCTCCAGCTTCAGCTTGTACATCTCCGCCACCGCCGGATCATCCTCGATGAAGAGGACGTTGACATCCTCATCGACGACTTCGCTCATTTCCCCTCCTTAAACCCGATATCACGCCTGTCACTTTTCCCCCCGTGATTTTGGAAGTTAGTATAACCCAAGTTCGGGCAAATGCCTGAATCCCGGGCATTGAAACTGTTCAGTTCGGTCATAACCAAGTGGTACCATGGCGTTGCATGGGGTATTTACGAGGTTTGACGCACGGCGCGATTGCCGGGGCTGTGATCGGGCTGCTGTACGCTCCCGAGTCGGGGCCCGCCATGCGCCGCCGTGTTTCGCGCCTCCTCGGCCAGGCGGAGCAAGCCCTCGCCGAAACGCCGGCACCGGCACCGGCGCCCCCGAGACGGCGAACGGCTGGTGGAACAGAAAGTCGGACCAAGCGCCCGTAGGAGGGAAACCAGATGGAGCAGACTGTGGAAAAAGCCGTTGACCGGTTGAGCGAGTTGCTCGACCTTGCGACCAAGACCGTCGATCGGGCTTCCAAGACGGCCAAGGACATGGAAGTCGGCGACCGGTTGACCGACGCCGTGTCGGCGCTGCGCCGGACGCGGATCACGCAGGATGACGACTCCGGCGTCGAGCGGTTCATGACCGGTTTGCTGATCGGTGTCGCGGTTGGCTTCGGACTCGCGCTCCTGCTCGCACCCAAGACCGGCGAGGAACTGCGCGATGACCTGATGCAACGAGGCATCGAGCTGCGCGATCGCGCCGGCGAGCTGGCCTCCCGCATGCCCTTCGGGGACGGGGAGCAGGCCCGGCCGGAACCCGCGACGACCGACCAACCGGGCATCGCCTAACTCACCGGCATCCCCTAAAAGGGGTCGGACTGCGCCCTAGTTGTGATTCCCACCAACGTTGTTGACAAGCGCGGCGGCCGGCGTGAGCCCCTTCAGCGCGGTATGGGGTCTGCGGTGATTGTAGAAATCTAGCCACCCGGGAAGCGCGTCCAAACGAGCCTGGTTGTTGGGGTAGAAGCGCGCATAGGCCCATTCCTCGATGAGGGTCTTGATGAAGCGTTCCGCCTTGCCGTTCGTCTGGGGCCGATAGGGTCGGGTCTTTTTGTGCCGAGCGCCAACGGCCGCCATCGCGGCGGCAAAGGGTCGCGAGCGGTAGGCGCTCCCGTTGTCGGTCAAGACGCGCTCAATGCGCACGCCGCGCTCGGCAAAAACCGCCGCCGCGGCCAAGAGGGAGTCGGCGGCACTCTGTTTGGACTCGTCGGGTTGCAGCTGGACCACCGCGTAGCGCGTCGCATCATCGATCGCCACGTGCAGGTAGTTGTAGCCGGTCCCCGCGTGACCCCAGTGGCCATGGGGCCGGCCAGCCGCCCACCCCAACATGCGATGACCGCCTCCGTCCGGAATGCGGCCCAGCTTCTTGGTGTCCACGTGGAGCAGCTCGCCCGCTCGCTCCCGGACATACCGGATCGGCACGGCAGTGATCCGGTCCGTATCTCGAAGGCGACTGAGCGCGTGGCGCCGCAGCACGCCATAGATGGTGGAGCGGCCAAGGCCCAGCACGGGCGCGAGCCGATGCGGCCCTTGCTTGAGCTGTCGGCGCGCCTCCAGGATCCGCGCCACCTGCTCCGCCGCCAGCGCCTGGCGGCACTGGCGCGGCCGCGACGACCGGTCAGTCAGTCCCCGTTCCCCTTCGACCGCAAAGCGCGCGATCCATTTGTAGGCGGTCGCCCGCGATACCCCCAACGTCTCGGCCGCCCGGGTCGCCGACCATCCCTGAAGCTGAACCCGCTGGACCAGCAGCAGTCGTCCAAACGGCGTGAGTTTCGCCTTAGCATGCATGGAGAGCCTCCTGTCGGTCTGGTTGGTTGCACACCCAAACCGAACAGCGGGGCTCTCTATTTGTCAATAACCTTCGTGGGAACTACACCTAGTCGTGCGGCGGGGGGGATGGGGTTGGCGCCGGCGTGGCTGCCGGCGAGGCCACCGCTGCCGGCGGCGCAGGGGGCGGCTTCGGTGCATTCATGATGCACGGCACGCCATCGACTACGGTCTGCGCGCTGGTCAGCGTGTAGGGGTTGAAATTGGCAGGCAGGTGGCAGACAGGCCATGGCTGCGCCAGGGTGGGCGGCAGGCTTTCCGTTCCCGGGAGGAAGTAGTTGTCGCCGACCTGGTGGATGCCGGCGGGCGGCGAGTACCACTGGTCGGGCGTCGACGCCAGCGCCTGCAGCATGAACTTATGCCAGATCGGGGCGGCGCCCACGATGCCGGTGGAGTTGTGGCTGAGCGGCTTGTTGTCCGGATTGCCAACCCAGACCGCGGTCGCCAGTGTGGGGGTGAATCCGACGGTCCAGTTGTCCTTGAACGATTGCGTCGTACCGGTCTTCGCGCCAACGTGGCGACCGGGCAGGGTCAGATCCCCGTGGCAACCGAACGACATACATCGGTTGCGATCGTCCGACATGATCGAGGCGATGATGAAAGCGACGCTGGGATCGATGGCGCGGAACTCGGCCTTCTGCGCGTCGTAGGTGTAGACCTCTTTCCCGAGCCCGTCCTTGATGCTCAGAACCGGCGCCTCGCGATGCCGGATGCCCATGTCTGCCAGCGTCGACGCGGCCGTGGCCATGTCCGCCACGCGGACCTCATACCCACCCAGGGTCAGGCTGGGGCCATAGAAGCTGGCGTCACGCTTGTCGTCGCAGGGAAGGCCGAGGCAGGTGATCCCCATCCGGTGCGCCACATCGACGACCGCGGGAATCCCGGTGCGCAGCTCCGTCTTGAGCGCCGGAATGTTGAGCGAGTTTCCCATCGCCATTTTCAACGGCAGGGTGCCGTGGAATCGAAGGTCGTAGTTCAGCGGCGCGTACGGGGCAAAGCCAGGCAGGAAGCGGCCGGGTTGGTCGCCGCCAATCGGGAAGACCATCGCGTCGTCCGCGATGGGACTGAGCATGTTGAACTTACGGCTCTCGATCGCCGCGGTGTAGGTGAAGATCTTGAAGCTCGATCCCGGCTGCCGCTGCACGTCATAGGCGAAGTTGTACTGTCCGCCGGGACGGTTATAGTCGTCGCCGCCGACCATGGCGAGAATCTCGCCGGTCTTTGGATCCATGCTGACGAGGGCGGCGTCGTGGAAGTTGTAGAAATTTCCTTTTTGGGCGATCTGCTCACGAATGATGCCTTCCGCCATGTGCTGCAGGTTGAGATCGAGGCTCGTGTACACGCGGTACCCGCGACGATCGCCTGAGGTGATATGCCGATCCGAAGCGAGCCATTTCAGGACATAGTCGACGAAGTGGGGCGCCTCGAACTTGTTGATCGGCGGCGAGACCACGAGCTTGACGGCGTAGGCCGCCTGGGCCTGGGCCGGCGTGATCATTTTCTCGCTGACCATCGCTTCGAGCACCTGGGCCTGGCGCTTTTTCGCGGAGGCAAAGTTCGTCAACGGGTTGTACTGCGTGGGCGCCTGCGGCAAACCGGCCAGCATGGCAGCCTGCGCCAGGGACAGATCGTGCGCATTGGTCTGGAAATAACTGCGGGCGGCTGCCTCGATGCCGTAGGTCTGGCTGCCGTAGTAGATGGTGTTGAGGTACATCTCCAGGATCTGGTTCTTGCTGTACTGGCGATTCAACTCGATGGCAAGAACCGCCTCCTTCAGCTTGCGCTGAATGGTTGGAGGCGGATTGGGTCCGATGTAGACCTGCTTCACCAGTTGCTGACTGATCGTGCTGCCGCCCTGGTTGATGTGGTGGTGCGTGTAGTCGGCGTACGCCGCACGCACGATCCCGGGGAGGTCGACCCCGCTATTTTTGTAGAAGGTGCGGTCTTCGGTCGCGAGTGTCGCCTTGACCACGAGCGGCGAGATATAGCTCAAGGGAACCACGATTCGATGATCGCCCGCTTTTCCGATGTCGGCCAGCAGGGTCCCGTGCCGGTCATAGATCAAGGTGTCCTGTTCGAGGTTGTTCGAGGAGAGCCCGCTGACGGCGGGGAGGGGGCCGACCGCGCCCGCCGCGAGGGCCGGAATGCCCATCACGGGAAGGATCAGCGCGACGATCAAGGCTAGCAGCAGGATCCGGCGAAGGTCCGCCCGGCTGCGCCGCCGCCACAGGTCGACGTGCCGGCGGCTACGCCGCCGAGACGTTAAACGCTGAGAAATCCGTAAATCCCGGACAAGAGGAGCCACAGGGACACGAGGATAACCGCTCCCCACCCTGCGCTGCTGGCCAGGCTGCGGCTGGGCGACCGGCGCTGACGCCGGATCTGGCGTCGCCGCTCCGCCAACGACGAAGGCGCCTCGCGGTCAGACGGGCTCGTGCTGTGTCGAATGCTTATCACTTCAGACCTCGAAACCTGATCATTGACGTTTAGTAAAACCTGACTCCAGCAGTATAACGTAAGCGGAGCTCCAAGGTGCATGCCTCGCGGCATCTCCTTCCATCCATCCGATCGAACGGCGCGCCGGACGATTTGGTTACGCGGGGTTGATCCAACCCGCCCGTATAATGGGGCCCACTCGGGAGCCCGGCCGCTCCGGGAAAGGGGAAAAGGGTGTTCTGTCGCGAGTGCGGGAAGCAAATCGAGGAAGGGGCCCGCTTCTGCCGCTTCTGTGGCAAGCCTCAGGTTGACCCAGGCGCGTCCGACGCGCCGACGCCCGTTGCCGCGGCGAGCTCACCGCAGGCTGGTCGGCGTCCGCCGGCTCGTCCCGGCTTCGAAGGCCGGCTCCGCCAGCTCTTCCCCCGGCACCACCTGCAGGATGAGTTCATGCACATCGCGACGATCGTCGCCTTCTTTGTGGCGGTGATCGGGTTCGTCCTCGGCCTCCTGGTGGCCGTCCTGCTCGGCATGCTGTGGCTGCTGTTTGCGATCGCCCTCATCCTTTTCCTGATCTTGAGGGAGTCCACCCTGAGTCACGTCCGGGCGGCACCCGGCAGGGCCGGTGGAGCGGACCCCTCGCCTGCGGCGGTGCGGTACCACGCGGGTCGTCGATCCCCGGCCAACGCGCCCGCCGCCTCCGCCGAGGCGGCGACGGCAGAGTCGTCGCCCCCGCCGACGCGATAAAAAAGCCGGACCCACGGGGGGTCCGGCTTCATTCACTACCGCTTAGACGGTCCGGTCGGTCTCTTCGACGCGCCGCTCGTCGGCCTTCCGGCCGGCGCCCTCGATGTCGCCTTTCAGGCCCTGCGCCTTGCCTTCCAACTCGGTCTTCTTGTCACCGGACACCTGTCCTGCCTTTTCCTTGACCTCGCCTTCCATCTTGTCGCCAAATTCGCCCATGTCGCACCTCCTAGGTTTTCGGGTGCTGAGTAGCGCACCTGTAAGAAACGTTATAGCACGAATGGGATATTAAGCGCTAGCCCTGCCATCGGGTTGCTTGGGGGTCGGATTCATATGTCTTTACCGGACCTGCGTTGAGCGATTCCGGATCGGCTGCCTATACTCAGGGCGAATTCCCGATCAGGCCGATCAACACGAGTAAAAGACACTGGAGGGCCGTATGGCAACCGCCGTCAAGCGCGAGGTCCGACGTGACACCCACATCTCCCTCGACAAGCCGATCTATACCATCAGCGTCGCGTCGGAGGTCCTCGAGACCCACCCGCGCACGTTGATGATGTACGAGCATCTCGGGCTGGTGATCCCGCGACGGACGTCAACCAACCGGCGGCGCTTTTCCCAACGCGACATCATGAAGCTGCAGACGATTCAGAAGCTCACCCGGCGGCACTCCGTCAACCTGGCCGGTGTCCGCTACATCATGCAGCTGCTCAAATTGCTTCACCAGCACCAGGTCGAAGGCCCGGCTGAACTCCGTGATATCGACGTGTCGCAGCTCGACGTCTAACCGAATGTGATGCGCCGAGCTTGGCTTTAACTGACAGTCATCCGACGCGGAAGCTGACAACCGTGCTGTTGACAAGTGATCGCCCCAGTAGTATTCTTTTCACAGATTCTTTTGCCCCCCTCTTCGGGCCCTCCAATTGGAGGGCCTTAAATTTTTCAGGGGCGTTTCTCCACTGGGTGCGTATCAATTTCGCCCGCCAACCCGTTCCAACAGGCGAATACACCCCGTCGCGACTTCATCTATACTGCATCGCGCCAAGGGAGACCAATGGAAAGTAAAGCGCGCCGGAACGTAGGCGCGGGCCGCGCCACCCAGGCCGACGAGGATCTGGTCGACGTGCTCCTGGTTGAGGACGATCCCTCGGTCCTCGAAATGTACCGCCTCAAGCTCGAGCTCGATGGCTATCGGGTCAATACCGCGCTCGACGGTGAGGACGGCCTAAAGAAAGCCGGCGACCTCAACCCCGACATCATCTTTCTCGATATCCGGCTGCCCAAGATGGATGGGCTGGAGGTCCTCCGCAAGCTGCGGGCGGAAGACCGCACCCGCGATATTCCGGTTATCATCCTCTCGAACTACGATGAGGAGGATCTGGTTGCGCGTGGCCTGCGCCTCGGCGCTCATGAGTATCTCATCAAGGCCCGCACGACGCCGACCAGTCTCTCCGAAGGGATCGAGGATTGGCTAAAGGAGTGACCCGCCGCGCGCCAACCGACACCAGCCTGTCGCTGGACAAGCCGATCTATACGATCAGCGTCGCGTCGGAAATCCTGCAAACGCACCCGCGGACGCTCATGATGTACGAGCATCTCGGGCTGGTCATCCCGAAGCGGACCTCGACCAATCGCCGCCGGTTTTCCCAGCGAGACATCCGCAAACTGCAGGCGATCCAGACATTGACACGGGTCCACGGGGTCAACTTGAACGGCGCTCGCTACGTGCTGCGTCTCCTTCGGATCCTCCTGGACAACGGGTTGGAAGCCCCGGCCGAGTTGCGCGACCTCGACGTCAAGGATCTCGAGGTCTAGCAAGCCCTCCGCGGCGCCCGGCCTTCCGAGTGGCAACGATCGAGTCGCAAGCCGGTGACGACCCAGCCGCCGCAATGTTCAGCGTAGGGGCCGTCAATAACCTAAGAAGCACACATGAGCTTCCGGCCGGACAGCCCGCTCAATCGACTGATCCTCCTCTGGCCCGGGGTGCCAATCGCGGCCTGCGCCCTCGGATTTGTCCTCTCCCTGGTCGAGGTTAGCCAGAGCCATGATCGGGCCTTCGCGGCGCTCGCCATCGCCATGGGCTGCGGGCTGGCCTGCAGTACCGGACTGCTCTTCCACTGCTTCTTCATCGAGTGGGTGGAGGTAACCGTGACCCGTGACGGGATTGCCCTGCGGCCCGTTGGCATGGGCTGGTTCAACCGTCAGCCACGCCTGGTCCCCTGGCAGCAGGTTCGGGCGATGACCGAGATTACGACCCGAGAGGGTGGTCGGCTGGAGATTGCGGTTGATTCCGAGGTGGTCCGTCTCGACCGCGCGCTCTTCCGGGAGGACACCTTCCGCAACCTGCGCACGCTCCTCGCGCAGCGGACGGCCGGCCTGGACCAGCGCGGCTACGAGCGCGGCCTGGCCTCCGCCGCCTGACCGGCCACCTCAGCCCTGCGTGTAGACCTGGGCCGAGTGGACCGCCTGCCGGTAGCTCCCGTACCGCGCCTGCAGCGTGGTGCGATCCCCGTACCAGGGATCGTTGATATAGAAGGTATCGCCGCTGTGCCCGGTGAGGACGACGAAATGCATGCCGCCCTGCAGGCGGACCTCGGCGACCACCAGGTGGCCGGCGTCCAGCTCGGCCTTGACCACCGAGGGCGGCGGCAGGTCCTCGATGTTCTGGTCATCGGTGCGTAGCTGCGGCGCGATCCCGGGTACATGGAGCCAGCGCCAGCGCACGGATCCGCCCGTTGATGCCGTCGCCTGCCGCCACAGAAGCAGGTCGTTCTGAATGTAGCCCCCGTGCGCCGTCAGCCAACGGTTGAGGGCCAGGGGAGTGGTTTGATGGCCGTAGGCGGAGGCCACCATGGTCACCGCGGTCAGCGCGCAGCCCGAGGAGCCGATGGTATCGACCGGGTCGGATCCGAGCGCCTCCCGCGACCACGCGGTGGATCGCTGGCTGATGGTCGGGACGAGCGGGACCGCCGGCACAGCGGACGCGACCAGTCCGGTCGAGCCAGCCCAGATCGCCGTCGCGATCGCCCAGGCGCTGAGCACCTTCGGAAGACCCCTCTTCACGGCGCCATCTTACGGAGCCCGGGAGGTGAAGTCCAGCAGGCCCGCTGTGGGTTTTAGATCGTCACCGACTGGTTACAGCCGTCAGCCGACCAGGCCCTTCAGGTCGCCCTCGTAGCTCGCCAGGGCAAGGCGAACGTCAAGCATCTCGTCCGCGCTGACGCTCGGGGCGGCGGGATCGGTCAGCTCGTCCCGGACCGGGGCCGTCGCCGGCTCCGCCGGAGCCGCGACCGCCACCGCGATCAAGCGCTCGTGCTCGCAGTTTGCGCAGGTGACACGAACCAGCGACTGGGCGTCCGCCTGGGCGACCAGGTCAAGCCGGCAATCGGCCAGGTTTTTGCCGCATTCGGGACATTGAAACCGGCCGGCCTGGCGCCGGAGCACATCGAGGAGATCCATGGCTTCGTTGTACCCCGAACCTGGCCCGCCGAAGCGGGATGCTGATAGCGGGATAGGCCCATTAGGGCCTAACGGATGAGGTCCAGTTCGTGGCACAGGATCGGGTTGCCGTCCGGCCAGTTCCCGCCGATACTCCGGCGGACATGCGGCTGGGCGGCCTCCTCGGGCTTTGTGGCGTTACCGCCGGCAGCCTGTTGATGACTGGCCTCCCCTCGACCAGCCAGATTCCGGCCCAGGGCGTTCGGCTGCGCGCCCTCCATCTCGACGGGCGGCCGGTGCCCGCCCCGGCCTCGATCCCGGTATCGATCCGGCCCCAGCTGGTGGTCGAGGTGGACCGGCCGGTTCGGCCAGACGACTGGACGCTGACGCTGGACGATCGCCCCGTGTCGCTTAACCTCGCCGGGCCGGCGATTCGAGGTCTCCGCCTGGCGTTGCCGGGCCCGCTGCCGATGGGAAGCGCCCATCAGCTTGTCATCACCGCCGGCAGTCTTCGCGTCAGCGCCGCCTTTGACGTCGTTCCACCCTTGACTGCCACGGTTGCCATGCGCCTCCACGACCTTCAGATCGATCGGGCCGTGACCGTCGCGGCGACCATCCACTTCTCTCGCCCGGTTGCCGATCGCGGTGGCGCGGTGTCCCACGTTTGGATGGATGGACACCCCACATTCACCTGGCGCGATTCGCAAACGGTCGAGGCGGTTGCAGGCGGGTTCCACCTGTCCGACCAGGTCTCGATGCATGTCGGCGCTGGGGTCACCGCGGCCGATGGGTCAGTCAGCACGTCGCCGGCCGGTGCCACGCTGACGATTCCGCCCACGATCACGACGATGCTGCCGGGCCGCATGGTCCAGATGTACTACGTCAACACGCCCGATGGTCGGGACTCGTTCATGAGCCACCTCAGGCAGATCGACGTGCTCAGCCCCGGCTGGTACGACGCCAACGCGGACGGAACCATCACCGGGTACGCGCACCAGGACTTGATCGATGCGGCGCACGCGAACGGCATCGCCATCATCCCGCTGGTCGTCAACGCCAACGTCGACCCCGACGTGGGCCACGCCATCATCGCCGACCCGGCCCGCCGGGCCACGCTCGCCGCCAACCTGGTGGCGGAGGCTCGCCGGTACGGCTATGCCGGCTTCCAGCTGGACTTCGAACAGATCCGATCGGTCGATCGTGACCTTCTGACCGCCCTGGTCAAGGACTGCGCGACCGCGTTTCACGCCGCCGGACTCAATCTGTCGATTGCCGTCATCCCGCGGCTGCCCGGCGACGCGATCGCGACCGGTGTGTTAGGAGACTATTTCCGCACCTGGTCGGGCGCCTACGACTTCCGGGCCCTGGCCGCGTCCGCTGATTTCCTCTCCTTCATGACCTACGACGAGCACAACGGGGTCACCCCACCCGGGCCGGTTTCCGGCACACCATGGATGCGACAGGCGCTCGACTATTCGCTGCAGGGTGTGCCGCCAGAGAAGGCAACGCTCGGCCTCCCCACCTACTACCACGATTGGACCGGGGTGGGCCAACTGACCTCGAGCTCGTATGGAGACGCGATGACGCTGGCGCAGTCACACGGGGCCACCCCGACATTGGATCCGGTCGAGGACGAGATGCATTTCGGCTACGACGCGTACGGAACCCACCACGAGCTCTGGATCCAGAGTACCGAGACCCTCCGGCGCAAGCTACCCCTTGTCTATGAATACGGTCTCAAGGGGATCAGCGTTTGGCGGCTCGGCTTCGAGGACCCCTCGTTCTGGAGTCTGATCCCGCCGCGACGCTAGGCCGCGTGCGGGGACCGCTCGGGGTGGCGTGCTCGGGCCGGCCGGCCGGCGGTAAGAGCAACTGGTAGAGGCGCTCCTGTCGTCGCCGCGCGGCTTCGTACATGGCGTTGGCGGAGGGGTTCGGTCGGAAGCTCCGACCGCGGGGTGGCGTCTCCTGCCAGAGACGTGGGCGCCGGCCGAGGGCGTGCAGGGCCAGGAGCGCGGCCCCGCGGCTGGAGGCCTCCGTCTCGGGCGACATCACGACCGGAAGCTTTAACCCGTCGGCGAGCATCTGGGTCCAGTCACGGGAATGGATCAGCTGCCCCCCGGTCGCGATCACGGCGCGAGGTCGAGGAACCGCGCGCCGCAGCGTCTGGGCAACCACAACGATCTGGTAGGTGATCGCCTCCATCGAGGCACGAAGCAATGCGGCCGGTCGGGTGCCGAGCGAGAGGCCGGTGATCGCGGCGCGGGCGTCTCCCCGCCAGTTCGGGCTTCGTTCGCCCGCCCAGAACGGCAGGATCGTCAGGCCGTGGCCGTCCGGGGCGATCAACCCCGCCTCACGTTCGAGCTTCTTTTTGTGCCGGAGCCCGAGACCATCGGTCAGCCAGCGGATGACGTTGCCACCTTCGGACAGCGCGCCGCCGAGCACAAACCGCTGCCGATCCAGCCGGTAGACCCATGCGCCCCAGGGGATGGTGAGCCGGTCACGTTCCAGGATGACCCGCAGCGCGCTCGAGGTCCCGATGGTTGCGCAGAACCAGGCCGGTCGCAGACAACCGGCGCCTACGTTCGCGAGCACCCCGTCGCCGAGCGGCAGGAACCAGGGGACGCCAGCCAGCGACGGCCAGCGCTGGCGAAAGGCGGCGCGAATCGTTCCCGGTGATTCGTCCCACTCCGCGAGCTCGGACAGACGATGCGCGGAAATCCCCGCGAGGCGAAGCGCACTTCGGTCCCAGTCGCAGCGGTGCACGTCGAGCAATCCCGTGCCTGACGCGATCGAGAGGCTCACGCGAGACTCGCCGAGAAGGTGCTGATAGACGTACTCGCCGAAGGAGATCCATCGGCTCGTGCGGCGCACCGACGCGGCTCGGGTCGCTCTGAGCCAGCGAAGCTTGGCCGGCCAGAAGCTGGCATGGAAGTAACACCCGGTGCGGGAATGGTAGGCACGCTCGTCGAACCGCGTGCGGAGGGTCCGGGTCTCGGCCGCGCTGCGCGTGTCCGCCCAGGTGAAGAGCTCGGTGGTCGGCCGTCCGTCGCGATCGACACCCATCAGGCTGTGCCAGTAGCAGGAAGCGCCGGCGGCCAGGATCCGAATCTTTTCGGCCTGCGCCGCCTTGAGCGTGGTGTCGATGGTCCGAAGCACCAGTCGGAGCAAGGCGTTGGGATCGGAGCTGACCTGGCCCGGGGCGGTGGTGTCCACCTTGTAGGCGAGGTCGCAAAGGGTCGGTTTCACCATGCGTCCGCGGGTGTCGTAGACGACGGCTCGGACCGACGACGTGCCGAAGTCGAGCGCCAGCACGCCGCTACGGGACGATCGAGCCATGACCGACCCGTAGCCTATCGAAGTCGCGTATGGTGACCTTCGTCGAACGGGTTGAGGCGAAGGAAAGAACCCGGAAATCCTTTGATAGACTGTGGCAGCCCCGCTGGGGCGTGGCCAAGCGGTAAGGCGCCTGACTCTGGATCAGGTAATCAAAGGTTCGAATCCTTTCGCCCCAGCCATTTTCACTGTTTGCCGCTGAGACGAGCGCGTCGAAGGGCTTTCGCAATTCAAATTCCAGCGTTCTCTCCTTCAAGACGCGGTTCGATGGCAGCAGACCCACAAGCTGGCGCCGTTGCTCCGGATCGGCCCGCTCGACTATTTGCGGCGCCTGCGCGATCAGTTCGATGAGCTTGCTGCCGACCTCCATGTAGGCGCCGTCGGCGTGCTGATGGCGGGCCAGGGCGCGGGTCAGCTCGCGGCGCTTCTCCTCGAGCCCGTCGAAGCGCTGCCGGAAGAACCTCCGAGATGAGCCGGTGAAGGCGATCGTCGTAGAGGCGATCCATGAGGAGCTCTTGCTCTTTTGATTTGGGTCCCGATTTCTTCGACAACCGTCTGGTGGTAGGCGCGCTGCTCCTCGCGGCTCTTGGCGATGCCCTGCAGGAGCCACGCCTTGACCTTCTCCGGGATGGCAATGCTGGCCAGCAGGGCATGGACTTGCTCGTCCAAGTGCTCCTCACGGATGTAGGTCTTGCGGCAGGCCTCTTCTCCCGCACAGTGGTAGTAGACGTAGCGGTGCTTCTTCAGCTCGGCGGTCAGGTGACGGCCACAGGAGCCGCAGATCAGCAGGCCCTTGTATGCGAAGTCGTGTTTCTGGTAGACGGGCTTCTCGTGGGCGCTGAAGGCCGCCTGGACCGCGTCCCATAGCTCGCGCGACACCAGCGGCGGATGGCTCCCGGCCCAGGTTCGTCCTTTCCAGCGAAAGACGCCGTAGCAGAAGGGATTCTTGAGCAGCCATTGCAGTTGGCTGAGGCTGATGAGCTTTGCTTGTTTGGTGGTGGCGAGACCCTCGTCACGGACCATCGGGGCCTTGATTGGATCCAGGACGATCACCTGTCGATCGCCTTCGCGGACGTTGCGGTACCCGGGGGGCGCCCGGTGCGGAAAGCCGCCTTCCTGACCTTTTCGGCCATGCCCTTTTTGACTTCGTCCGAGAGGTTGTCGATGTAGTGCTTGGTGAGGAGCACCATCATCCCGAAGGAGAGCTTGCCCGCCGCGTTGTCCGGAAAGTCCTGCTGCCAGAAGAGCGTTTTCGCTGGTAGCTCGTCGATAGTCAGGTAATCGCGGAGATTGCGGCAAAGTCGATCGACCTTCTCGCAGAGCATGGCGCCGACCGTCGTGTCGTGGCGCGCGGCTTCAACCATCTTCGAGAACTCACGGCGTCCAGGCTCCTTGGCGGTCTCGACGTCAACGTACTCGGCGACGATGCCAAAGCCGTGGCGCTCCGCGTACTCGCGGACTCGCTTCAACTGGACCGGGATCGAGTAGCCTTCGCGCTCTTGCTCTTTGGACGAGACTCGCGCGTAGGCAAAAGGCCGGAATGATGACGCCCTTGGTGCGCGTCGTTCCGATCTCTCGCTCGATCTGCTTCGCCTTCACGCGGCCTCGTCTCCGTCGGTCGTGGACAACTCGCGGGCCCCGAGTATAGAACCGCTGATGCTCGCGAGCAAGTCGATCAAGCGGAACAGATTGCCTTCAACCCTCCGTCAGGTCCTAGTCGGAAAGCGGACGGCCAAGACCGCCTCCCAAACAACACGCGTTGTCGGTGCATTGCCCGACCCTTCGGCCGATTGCTTGACGTCCTGCTGAAGGGGGCTTGACTCTGGCCCTCCCCCCGCGCGTTTCCGGGTCAGGCCACCTCCCCGCCTCCAGGCCTGCGCGCCCACCAGCTGCCTCGACGGATGCAGTCTGCGATCGTCCGCTGTGAGGTCTCTCGTGCCGACAGGTCGGTGAGACGAATCCGGTTCCCATTGGTCGCTTCGCCAGGCCTGCTGCACCGGAAAACCCGGCTCATACCCGATGGTCCGAGGGACCTCCCCGGTGATCAGGACTGAGTCATCGAGCAGGAAGCTCGGCTGCCGCTCCTCGACGATGGTGAACCCGACTTCCTCCAGCGCTTTTGCGGCTGGTGGTGGGAATTTCAATCGGATCGCGCCCTGGCAACACCGCCCGACGCCGATTCCAGAAATCGGGATGGATGAGGACCGGCAGCTTGCTTCGGCCAAGCGTCCGAGCGATTCCGTGACGTCCAGCCTTGTGATAGAAGTGGCCGTGACTGCACACGATCGCCTCGATCGATTTCGGATCGACTTTCCAGCCGTCGCATGTTCTCGATGAGCCCGTTTGGCGTGACGCCGGTATCGAACAGAATCCGTCGCGACCGCCCGTTCCGAGTCACATCGAGCAACAGCGAGAAGCCATGCTCGGCGATCAGTTGATCGGGGACGAAGCCATTCAGCATTGTCGCCGCAGGCAGACGAGCTTTGGTTGAGCCTACGCCCGATTGCTTTGCCGGACCTTCATCCGGCATCCAGACGTCATAGACGTTGTCGACCAGCGTCGTGATCGTCAGCGAGTCGACCAGCTCGAGGGGGATGTGCTGACGAGGCAACCGCCGCGTTTCGATCATCCGGAGCAAAGGATACGAGCCGTCGAGAACGGTCCGGGGTGGACTACGCAGCCCACCCCGGATGTCGCGTGGTTACCCGATCTGAATCGTGTCCTGACTGATCGGTCCGGCACCCTGGCCGGGGAACGCCGAGCCGACGCCGCTGAACATCACCAGCGTCACCGTATACCGACCGTGCGCCTTGTAAACGTGGCTTGGATTCTGGCCAGATCCCACGGTCCCATCGCCGAAGTCCCAGAAGTAGACCAGCACCGGCTGGGCGCTGACATTGGCCAGCGCGCTGAACGTGATCGTCCGGTCGCCCAGATTATGCGCCTTCGAGAATGTGAAGCCGCTGGAGACGCCATGCTGGCCGGTGGTCACGATCCCGCCGGTTCCGGTCGACAGGCCGTTCGCAGCGAAGACCGTTAATCCGACCGAGTACGACCCGGCCGTTGGGAAGGTGTACGAGATACTCGGCGACGTGGTTTCGATTGTTGGCGCGTTCAGCACGGCGTTGAACTGCCAGACGTACTGGGCGACGCCGCCCGGAGCGGTCGAGCCGGTGGCGTCGAAGTTCAGTGTGAGGCCGTGCCCCTTGAACACCTTGAACGTCGCGGTCGGCATTTGGCCCACCGGGCCGAGCCGCTGCAGGCAGGTGTGGAATTCGTTGCTCCACTCCTCCTGATAGAAGTAGAAATGGCCATTGATCACCTGGTTATAGGCCGCTCCATTGGGCGCGGTGCCGAGCGGAGTGCCGTTCTGTCCTCCGCACTGGTCGCCCACCTCCGAGCCCTGGGACGCGCCTGCGCCGTTGGTCCATGCATCATTCGGGACGGGATCGGTGACCGATTCATTCTGCTCGTGGCTCAGGCCGCCGCTGAGCTCCTGATCCCAGAAACCGTTGGGCTGAGGCGAGCGGCCGCCGCATCCCCGCATGCCCGGCACGTAGGGATCGTTGGCGTAGATCAAGAAAGGCTCGATGGTCGTGTTCTCGTGATACGCACAGAACACTCTCGGGAGGCCAACCGAACCGGCTGAGCAGCCGCCGAAGGGCAGGCCGCTGGGATCGTTCGGGTTGTTGCTGAAGCAGAACTCGACGTGTTGCGGGGCCAGCAGGAAGTACTCATGGCTCAGGTCCTTCGGGAGTCCGCGCTCGGCGACGAAACGCTCGAGCTCGGTCTGCACCTGCGCGTCGCTAAAGCAATTGGTCATCGGGGCTGTGACCGGGCACTGGTTGGCCGGATACGGCTGGGTATCGATCAGGCTGCCGCCGAAGGTCGTCTGATATTTCGCGAAGGCGCCGGTCAGGTCCTGGTATTGGGCCGACACCGAGTCGGTGTTCTGGTTGCCGCCGCTGTCGTGCGCGAGGTCCTTGAACCAGGTTTCCAGCCCACTGATGTAGCCGTCGCGATAGGCGGCCGCGCCATTGGGGCTCCAGTACACCGCGTAGTCGGTGTTCGACGGCATGACCGGCCCGCCGTTGTAGTCCATGTTGTTGAAGACGAGGTCAAACGGGGTCGGCGACCCGTCCTGGATCGGGACGATCGGCGCCCGAAGCCGGATGTGGGTCTGCTTCGCGGCAGCCGACGCCCCGGTTGCGGCCGCCGGGCTGACCGACCCCAGGGTCGCCAGCACCAAGACCGATGCGCCAAATCCAGCGAGCACGCTCCATCGGCGACGAAGATTCACGTTCCCTCCCTTCGCCAGCTTTCCTGGCCGCACTAAAGATTCACTCGCTACCGGCGATGGGCAGGCGCCCACCATCCGGCCGCCGGGTTTCCTTCCGATCGGAATGGTTGCATAAAGCGTCGATTGCGTCAACCGACGATCTACCATCCGTCTCCGTTTCTGTAGTCGCACGTGAGCTCGCCATCGAGGTCGAGCGAGGCGCTCGCCGTCAAGACCAGGACGTATCCATCCTCATCAGGGGTGCGGACCACGCCACTGATCGTGAGCGCCGACGTCGGTCCCCGCCAGGGTTGCCAGCCTCTGGCGCGGTAGAAGGGCAACCTTTCGTCGGTGCTTCCCAGCGCGCCGAGCTCGTAGGCCGCGCGGATGACTAACCTTATCCGCGTGAGCAAAACAAGCTTCGCGCGCATCCTGGGAGTTCTGATGCCGCCGACCTATGTCGGGCTGGGACTTCTTCTGCCTCAGTCGTCGGCTTCCGAATCTCTCGGGCCGTTGATCTTCATCGCATCGGGGTTCCTTATCGGCCGCTGGTGGGCCCCGCTGCCGTCGTTCATCACCTTCGCCGCCCTTGGGCTCGCGGAGCTCGCCAATGCGCACGGCGTCGGCCTCGGCACTCGGTTCGGATCCGCGATCCAGGTGCATAGCGACTTCGACCTGAGATTCTTCTTGTTCGTATCGACCGTTGCCATTGCCTCGCCGCTCGCCGGATTCGCCGCCCGCGCCGGCCTGTCAGCGCCGATCCGTCGATTAGCGCATCGATGACATCGCGGGCTTCCGACCGAGCCGACGAGCATGCGCCAATGGATCGAATCCCGTCTCCCGCTTCCGGGGACCCATTCATTCCATTCGCGCGAGCGCGACGCCATTGGGTTGACAGTCGAGGCTTTCCTCGCCCGGCTTGTCGATTCTCTCTAGCGTGTTTTCAAAACCGGTCGGAGCGACAGAAACGGTCCAGTGATGAGGCAGCGGCCTTGCTCAGTTCGGCCAGGACAGTTGCCAACTCTGACCAGTTGGCCCGGCCATTTTCACTGTTTGCCCACTCCAGCGGTTAGAAGCAGCCGCCGGCGACGGTGAACGCGTATGGTCCGGTCTGGGTCTTAAACATTTGTACGGTCGTACCCCCGGTGACCAAAGCGACACCTTCGTCCCGTTGCAATGGAAGCCAGGTCTGCGACGCCGCGGTGAGCGCGCTTCCTGCAGACTGCGCGCCTCCCGATAGGTGGAGCTCCTGAAACCGATTCACGTCCTGAAGGAGACCGACACTGAGTGTGTCACCCAACAGGCTGATCAGCGGGCGGCCCTTACCATCGAGAGCGAGCAATCCAACCGGTAGCGATGAGTGGTACCAACTTCGAACCTGTTTTCGCGTCAGATCGAGACGAAGCACGGTTTCTCCGGAGATGCCGGGAACTCCGGTAACCGTCCAGGCCGCGTCAGCGCCGACGAGCATCCATGCAGGGTCGTGTTCGCTGCCGGGAATGAGGCGCACGATGCCCGACTCCGGATCAAGCAACCAGAGACCGGGCGACGGGCTGATGCCGGTATCGGTCAGGTAAATGCCGTGGCTTGTGTACGCAATCACTCTGCGGTAGGCGGCCGTCGAGTAAATGGCACGCCGGATTCCGGTCCGCGCATCCACCAGATAGAGCGTGCCCAACGCACCAGGTTGCTCATCGAGCAGATAGTGCATTCCATCCGGCGCCACGTTGACGGACTCGACCGGTACCCATCGGCGCAGGGGCCAATCGTAGCTAGGTGAATGATTCGCCGCAGCCGTGCGGCTACTCGCATCTCGTTGATATTGGCCGCCCGGAAGGGAAATCCAACCTCCCGGCGGCTCAGTCGACACTCCGGACGTCGGGACAATAGCCGGTAAACGGCAGCTGATCACTGAACCGGGGGTAGTTGCCGTGGGCGTGGTGCACGCCGCTAGAAGGCAAACAAGTGAGGCTAGCACTCCGACCCTCATCATGGCCTAATAACGCCACACGCGCGAAGACATTACGGCCCGAATCCTCGAGGCCCGGGGTAACCGGACCTGCTAGGGCAGGATCTCGACGTACCCGTCCGTTCCATGCACGCGGATCCGCTGCCCATTTTGGATCAGTCGGGTGGCATGCTCGACCCCCACGACGGCCGGCAAGCCGTATTCCCGGGCGATGACCGCGCCATGGGTCATCAGACCCCCCACTTCCGTCACCAGGCCCTTGATCGCGACGAAGAGGGGGGTCCAGCTGGGGTCCGTGAATGCGGTGACCAGGATGTCGCCCGCTTCGAGGTCGGCCTCCGCCATGTCCAGGACGACGCGGGCCCGCCCCTCGATGGTCCCGGCAGATACGGGTAAGCCGACCAGCGCGCCGGCCGGCACATCGTCGCGTCGGTACGTCCCGGCGATGACCTCGCCATCCGAGGTGAGGACCCGGGGCGGCGTGAGCGCTTGGTACGACCTGAACGCGTCCTTGCGCCGGCGGATGAGCTGGTCATCCACGTGCTTCGTACGCACGACGTCGTGCAGCTCCTGGAACGTGAGGTAGAAGATGTCCTCCTTCTCGGAAAGCACGTGGGCCTGCACAAGGCGTTCGGCCTCGTCCATCAGGGCCCGCTTGTAGACGAAGTAGCGGCTGACCATGCCGTACTTCGGATACTCCCGGTACCCGATGAAGGTGCGGACGCGGTCGATCATCCGCTTGACCTCGTCGGCCTTCCGCGCTCCATCCGGCAACGCGCGCAAGCGCCCCAGGAGCTCCTGTTCCTTCTTCCAGGCCTCCTGCCGGCCCTGCTCGAAGCGCCGCCCGCCAGCGCCTGGCTCGAAGTTCTTGACGTTGCTGAGGATGATGGGCAGGAGCGTGGTGGGGCGTTCGCTCCAACGTGGCCTCGTGATGTCGATCTCGCCGACGCAGCGCATGCCATACCTGTCGAGAAAGGCCCGGATCGCGTCTCGCGCTTCCAGGCCGCCCGCGAGCTTGACCATCTCGTCCAGGAAGCCCTCGTCCTCGACGTGCTGCAGAAAAACCACCAGCTCCGGGTGGGGGCGGATCACATCCGCCACGTCCAGCAGGGCCAGCCCCATCTCCGACGTGACGTTGTTGGGTACGGACATGGTGAGCGTGTCGGCCGCGTTCTTTTCGCCCAGCCATGCCTCCAGCTGCTCGTTCAGCCACCAGGAAGCGTCCATTGCCGACATGAACACCTGATGGCTCCGCCGATCGAACAAGATCCGCCTCAGCTCCTGGATGTCCTCTCGGATGAAGTCGAGCAGCGCCTCGCCGGACTTTGCCCGGATGTCGCGTTCCGAGGCAGCGATGGATGCCTCGCTGCGCCCGATCAGCTCGGTGACGATGGCCGGATCGGTCTCGATCGGGGCTGGCGGGCCGCCAAACAGGGGCCCGAGGGAACCCTCGTCAGGGAGCGACCGAATGAAGTCGCCGCGTTCGAGGACGGTCTGCAGCGCATCCCTGATCAGGGGATCGGATTTCCCCGCGACTTCCAGGAGACCGGCGCGGGTCGCCGGCGAGGCCAGCCGTTGGGTGACGTCGACGAACAGGCGGCCGCCGGCCTCAGCCATGGGCGCGGGGGTCGTCATCTGCCAGAAGGAGAGCCCGAGGGGCTTCATGGCATCGGTCATCATCTGTTGATGACCGACTGAGAGGTAGACGTGGTTCTCTGTGTCGCCGACCTCCGGGATGGGGAACAGCGTGGTGATCGGCCGGCTCTGGACGATCTGGAAGCCGCCATCGTCCAGGCACCATTCGATGTCCTGGGGGCAGGCAAAGTGCGCTTCAATCCGCCGGCCCAGCTGCGCGAGCTGGATGACTTGCGCGTCTGTCAACGCGGGCCGCTCCTGTTGACCCGGCCCGATTGGCTGTTCCTGGGTTCCGCCTCCCGGCGAGGCGAAGATGGCGCGCTGCTTGGTGGCGACCGCCCTGGCGATGATGTTGCCGTCGCGCACCTTGTAGACGTCCGCGTTCACCAGGCCGGAGACCAGGGCCTCGCCGAGGCCGAAGCTAGCCTCCACCGTGGCGACCTTGCGGTTGGCGGTGACGGGGTCGGCCGTGAACAGGATGCCGGCCGCCTGTGCGAAGACCATCTGTTGCACGACCACGGCCATGTAGACCTTCCGCTGGTCGATGCCGTTCCGCAGGCGGTAGGTCACGGCTCGCTCGGTGAAGAGCGATGCCCAGCACCGGCTGACATGCTGGAGGATCGCCGCCGGTCCCAGGATGTTCAGGTAGGTGTCCTGCTGTCCCGCGAAGGAGGCCGTTGGCAAGTCCTCCGCCGTCGCGCTGGAACGGACGGCGTAGGCAGCTTGCTCGCCGAGCCGCTCGAGTGCGTCGGCGATTTCGGCCGCCAGATCGCCGGGGATGGCAATCGCCTCGAGGGTCCGGCGGATCTCTGCACTGAGCCGGCGGATCGCCTCCCGGTCGCCCGGCTTCAGGCGCGACAGCCGATCGAGCTGATCGTCGATCGACTGCGCTTCCGCCATGATCCGCTGGAAGGCCTCCGTCGTCACACAAAAGCCAGCTGGCACGCGGATCCCTTCGACCCTTAAAAGGTCCCCCAGGTGCGCACCCTTGCCGCCAACGACCGCGACCAGCCCCCGGTCGATCTCCTGGAAACCCAACACGTACTTCGTTATTTCGCTACCCCCATATCCGTGGATTCCGGCTCCGGCCGCCGATTATGCGGCACGACCCGGGACTTGCCGCAAGCCCCCCGGTGCGCTATATATTGAGAGTGGAAGGGGGTCGGCCCTTTCTTTCCCTGAGGTAAGCCACTCCACACGGAGTGACGACTATCGACGGTTGCGGCCGCGGCCGCCTAGCTCTGGACCGCCTTTCCCCCGCTGACCAGCGCCTTCTCCGATTTCGGATCGAACAGGTGGATGTGTTGGGTGTCGACAGCGATCTCAGCCGTCTGACCCGCCTGCAAATCTTCGCTGCGCGGGTCCATGCGAGACGTCAGCGTCTTGCCTCCGAGATTGAGATAGACGAAGTTTTCGCTGCCCATGCTCTCGGTGACCTCGACCTTGGAGTGCACCTTCGGCAGATCTTCCCGACCCGGGAACCGGGCATCCTTGAGGTCCTCCGGTCGAATCCCCATGATGACTTCCTGGCCGCGGTGCGCGCCGGCCTCCGAAAGGAGGCGCTCGGATACCGGAACCTCGAAGCCCTCACCCTGCAAGGCCGCCTTTCCGTTACCGCCGACCTTGACCGGGAGGAAGTTCATCGCCGGGCTGCCGATAAAGCCGGCTACGAACATGTTGATCGGGTGATGATAGAGGGACGCCGGCGTGTCGACCTGTTGCACGATGCCCTTGTCGAGGACGACGATCCGATCGCCCATCGTCATGGCTTCGACCTGGTCGTGGGTGACATAGATGAAGGTGGTCTGGAGCCGCTGATGCAGCTTGAGGATCTGCACGCGCGTGGCGACGCGGAGCTTGGCATCCAGGTTCGACAGCGGCTCATCCATCAGGAAGACCTGGGGTTGCCGCACGATGGCGCGGCCCAGCGCCACGCGCTGGCGCTGGCCTCCAGACAGGGCCTTCGGCTTCCGGTCGAGGTACGGCTCCAGGCCCAGGATCCCGGCCGCCTCCCGGACTCGCTTGTCGATCTCGCCCTTGGGCGTCTTTCGCAGCTTGAGCCCGAACGACAGGTTGTCGTAGACCGTCATGTGCGGGTAGAGCGCGTAGGACTGGAAGACCATCGCGATGTCCCGGTCCTTGGGGGCGACATCGTTGACGACCCGGTTGCCGATGGAAACCTTGCCGTCGGAGATCTCTTCCAAACCGGCCAACATCCGAAGCGCGGTGGATTTCCCTGAGCCCGAGGGACCGACGAGGACGACGAACTCCTTGTCCTTGATCTCGACGTTCATGTCGTCGATGACGACGTTTCCGGGGTAGCGCTTGTATACGTGCTCGTAGGTGACCCCTGCCATGCGGCCAGTCTATGCCCGAAGCGCTTCACAGGTCAATAGCGACTTGCCGGGTATCGTGAGACCGGTATCGTGATTGACTCCAGGTCAGCGCGTCTGTGGGCGCTCGCGCTGCTCACCGCCTTCATGGCGGCGTGCGACCCCGCCGGGACGACACCCAGCAACGGTGGTAAGCATCTGCATGTCATCGGCACCTGGACCGGTGACGAGCAGGCAGCCTTTCTCGCCATGGTCAAACCGTGGGAGACCCGCACCGGAAACAAGGTTGACTACGAGCCCAGCCGCGACCTGGACAGCCTGCTAGCGGCCCGCCTTCAGGCGGGCCAAGCGCCGGACCTCGCGGGCCTGTCCGGCCCGGGCCAGATGGCCGACCTTGCCAGGGCGGGCAAGCTTGTCGATCTCGACAACGTGCTGGACATGAACCGGATGGCCAGCCAGTATGGTCCCGGCTGGGTCAGGCTTGGCACGGTCAACCGCAAGCTTGTCGGAATCTTCGTCAAGGCGTCGATCAACGGCCTGATCTTCTACGATCCGTCGGCCATCTCGAGCGCAGGTCTGGATTTCACCAACCCTCCGAAGACATGGGGCGAGCTGGCAGCGGACGCCGACCGAATCGTTTCAACCACCCAGACGACGCCGTGGTGTATCGGCATTGAAAGTGGAGCGGCGTCAGGCTGGCCGGGTACGGATTGGATCAAGGACTTTTTCTTGCGGGAGGCCGGCCCGGCGGCCTACGAGAAATGGAGCCTGGGCCAGGAACCCTGGACGTCCCCCGAAATGAAGCGAGCCTGGCAGTCGTTCGGCGCGATTGTCACCAGTGCCTCGCTGGCCTACGGGGGCAAGAGCTATGTGCTCGATACCAACTTCGCCACCGCCTTCGAGCCCATGTTCCAGAGCCCGCCCGGATGCTATTTGCACCACCAGGCCCAGCTGATCACTCAGAGCATCCGGAACTCGCGGCCCGTGTCCAAGGTCAATGCGTTCGGATTTCCCGATGTCGGCACCCAGTACCTGGGAGCCCAGGTTGTCGGCGGAGACCTTCTCGGGATGTTTACGGACTCACCGGAAGCTCGCGACCTGATCAACTACCTGACGAGCGGCGAGGCGCAGCAAATCATGGTCAAACGCGGCGGTGCCGTGTCTCCCAACAAGGCGGTAGGGCTGGACGCATACCCCGATCCAATCTTGAGGCGAGCGGCGGCGTTGCTGGCGGCGGCCAGCCCACCGGAGTATGACGTCGCGCTCCTGCAGTCGGGCTCGCTCCAGACCGCCTTCGCCAGTGGGGTGGTCGCGTACATCCGCAAACCCGGGTCGCTTGACTCGATCCTCAACGACCTCGAGAAAAAGCGCAAAACCGGCTAAGAGCCGCGGCTCGACGAAGGGTCCGCTGAGTTCGGCGGCAATTGACAAACGCCCACGCCGTCCATAGACTCGCTGATGAGGAGCCCCGCCAGCGAGGCGTAATTCCCGTGCATTGGTCGGGACGGCGCTTACGGGAGCAGTGAGGAGGCAAACCAAATGGGAAGGCTGACCCGAATTCTGGCCGCGATGGCCATCATGGTTATCGGCGTCGCCGCGTGCGGCAACGGCACATCATCATCGGGGAAGATCGGCGGCACGGTCCACATCTTGGGCACCTGGAGTGGTGTCGAGAAGGATTCGTTCGATGCGGTAATGAAGCCGTTCACGGACCAGACCGGCATCAAGATTTCGTTCGAGGCGACCAAGGATCTCGACGCCATCCTGCAGACCAAAATCGCTGCCGGCAACCCGCCCGATGTCACGGCGGCCCCCGGCATCGGAACGTTGATCAAGCTGGCCAGGGCGGGGAAGGTCGTCACGCTCGACGGCAAACTCGATATGAGCCAGCTCAACGCGAACTACGGGACCGACTGGATCAACCTGGGGAAGATTGACGGCAAGCTCGTGACCCTCTACGCGTGGGCGGGGCTGAAGGGCCTTGTCTGGTACGACCCGAAAGCCTTCAAAGACAAGGGCTACCAGGTCCCGAAGACCTGGGACGAGTTGATGACGCTGCAGAACAAGATCAAGTCGGACGGCGGAAAGCCATGGTGTATCGCCATGGAGAGTCAAGCCGCCTCGGGCTGGCCCGGTAGTGACTGGGTCAAGGAGATTGTCCTGAGTCAGTCCGGAGCAAGCGTGTACGACAAGTGGTGGCAGGGCAAGCAGACGTGGACGTCGCCCGAGATCAAGCAGGCGTGGACGACGTGGGGCACGATCCTGGGATCCAATGACGCTAACGTCTACGGGGGCGCGCAGTACATGATCTCCACCACGTATCCGGACGGAGGTCAGGGCCTCTTTACCAGCCCTCCCAAGTGCTACATGTTCAACCAGGGCTCGTTCGCCACCAGCTTCTTCGACGGCTATACCCCGAAGCCGACCGCCGGGACGGACTACGCCGTCTTCCCGCTGCCGGACGTAAGCAGCGCCAATGCGGGCGCTCATGTGCTCGCCGGCGATGCCTTCGTCGTGACCAAGGACACACCCCAAGCCATCGCGCTGTTGAAGTACCTGGCCACGGCCGAGGCGCAGGATATCTGGGTCAAGCGGGGCGGCGGCAAGATCGCGATCAACAAGCAGGTCAGCCTTAATGACTATCCAGATCCGATTGCGAAGTCACTGGCGCAAGTCGTGGTCAGCACCAAGATTGGTCGCTACGACGCGGGCGACCTCATGCCGAGCGACATGCGGAATGCCTACTGGTCAGGAATCCTCCAATTCGCGCAAAACCAGGGAAAGCTCGATTCGATCCTGGCCAACCTGGATAAGGTGCAGCAGACCGCCTATGCGGCACCGTAGCTAGACCAAGCGCCCGATGAGGTAACGACATGGATGTCATCACGCTGTTGACAGTCCGGCTTCCGACGCTGCAGGTTGACTGGCAGACACTGCTGACGGTCAACCTGCCCACACTGCTGGTCGTCATCATCGGCGTGCCCCTCGCCCTGGCAGGCTACATCGTGGGCGCTGACATTCTCGTTCGGCGGCTTCCGAAGAGGAGCCAGGCGTCGGTTCGCCCCTGGGTCTGGGTCGGGCCGGCGATCTTCTTTGTCAGCGTGATCCTCGTCTATCCGATGGTGGGCACCATCATCCGAAGTTTCTTCGACCGCCATGGCGACAAGTTTGTCGCCCTGGACAACTTTCGCCGGGAGCTAAGCGACGGCGGGGTACTGATCACGCTGCGAAACAACGTTCTCTGGCTGGTCCTCTACACCGGGTTGGTGCTGATCTTAGGGCTGCTGCTTGCCGTGCTATCCGATCGAGTCCGTTATGAAAAGCCGGTCAAGTCCCTGATTTTCATGCCGATGGCCATCTCCTTCGTCGCAATGTCGATCATCTGGCAGTTCGTGTATTACTGGCGGCCGTCTGACGTCCCGCAGACGGGAATCCTCAACGCGATCGTGGTCAACATCTTCCATGGAACGGCACAGACCTGGGTTCAAGACACGCGATACAACAACTTCGCCCTGATCTTCATCGGGGTGTGGGGTGCCACGGGATTCGCCATGGTGATCCTGTCGGCGGCGCTGAAGGGCATCCCGGGGGAACTCCTGGAGGCCGCTCGGGTGGACGGCGCCACCGAGCTCACGATTTTCCGCCGGATCATCCTGCCGCTGATGATGCCGACCATCGTGGTGGTGGGCACCACCATGGTGATTTTCGCGCTCAAGGCCTTTGACGTTGTCTACGTGATGACCGCCGGAAACTACAACACCGACATCCTCGCCAGGCGGATGTACGCGGAACTGTACGCCGCTCAAAACCACGCCAACGCGAGCGCGCTTGCCGTCGTGCTCCTGCTGGCGGTGGTCCCGGTCCTGATTTTCAACCTGCGCCAGTTCAGAGCCGTCGAGGCCAGGCGATGAGCGTCGCGACGGCGGCGCCGACCCCTGTCAAGGTGGCGCCCCCCCAACGCAAGCGCACACGATGGTCGGCGCGGCTTTCGTCACGGGTCGCGGGCGCTGGTGTGCAAGTAGCCCTGCTGGCGCTGACCCTGGTCTGGATCGTGCCCACGCTCGGGCTCCTGGTCAACTCATTCCGGCCTGGTGGCACGTTCAACACCAGCGGCTGGTGGACGGCCTTAGCACCGCCGTTCAATTTCACCCTCGACACTTATCGACACGTGCTGGGCACCAGCGAGCTCGCCCCCAGCTTCTTTAACAGCTTCATGATCGCGATTCCCGCCACGATCCTCCCGACGGCGATCGCGGCCTTCGCTGCGTATGCGTTTGCCTGGATGAAGTTCTGGGGTCGCGACTGGATCTTTCTGGCGCTGGTGGGGCTGCTCGCCGTGCCGTTGCAGCTGACATTCATCCCACTGCTCACGCTCGCCGTCCATTTCGGCCTGACGTCCGGCAATACCCTTCCGTTCGGCCTTAACGCCGGATTCCTCGCGGTCTGGCTTGCCCACACCGGCTACGGTCTGCCCTTCGCCATTTACCTGCTGGCCAATTTTTTCCGGGTCCTGCCCCAGGACCTTTTCGAATCGGCCGAGATCGATGGGGCCGGGCCGGTGACGGTCTTCTTCCGCCTGGTGCTGCCGCTGTCGGTACCGGCGATCGCGTCCCTGGTCATCTTCCAGTTCCTCTGGGTCTGGAACGACCTCCTGGTCGCTTTGATCTACATCGGCGGCACGCCAGAAGTCGCCCCCCTGACGGTGACGCTGACCAACCTCGTCGGCTCCCTAAACCAGCACCTCGAGTACTTGACGGCGGCCGCGTTCATCTCGATGATCGTGCCCCTGATCGTTTTCTTCGCGCTACAGCGCTACTTCGTTCGCGGAATCCTGGCCGGCTCCGTCAAGGGCTAGCCCCGGAGCGGAAACTCCCGCTCAGCGCCGGGTCAAGACCGTCGCCAGCAGCGCCATCACGATCAACAGCGGAATCGAGACGGTCGCGATCGCCAGCAGGAGCAGCGTCGTGTCGAGACCGGCTCCGGGGACCGCGACCGCGGCTTGCGCGGCCTGGCTGGCGGCGGCCTGGGCAGCCCCGGCGGCCTGTTCCGCTGGCTGGAGCGTCGCTGGCGCGGTGGTGTCCGTGCCGGTCGAGGGCAGGGTCGCGGCCGGGGCGATCAACGCCGGCGGTACGGGAGCCGGCGTGGCCGCCGGGGCTGGGGTGGACGGCCCCGGCGTTGGCGTCGGGGTCGGTGCCGGGCGTGCCGTCGGCGTCGGCCGGGGCGTGGGCGTCGGCGTCGGCCGGGGTGTGGGCGTCGGCGTCGGCCGGGGTGTGGGCGTCGGCGTGGGCCGGGGCGTGGGCGTCGGCGTCGGCCTGAGCGTGGGCCGCGGGGTGGGGATCAGGGTCGGAAGCAGCGTTGCCTTCGGAGGAGGCTTCAGCGCGATGTTGGCGGAGGCCCCCACCGGCCGGCTGCCTCCGACGGTCAGCGCGAGGCTCGCGGCCAGGACCGGCAGGGCGACGCCCAGCGCCCGATGGCGCGAACTGCCTACTGTCAAGGGTTCCCCTCCTTGACTCCGAAGGATACCGTTTCAAGCCGCCGACACCACCCTGGGTGGCGAGCTGACCGCCGCGGACCGGCCTACCATTACGACTATGCCGGAGGCGAGACGCGTCGCCGTCGTCACCGGAGCCAGTTCGGGCTTCGGCGAGGCGACCGCGCGGGGGCTGGTGGCCGCGGGCTTCACCCTGGTGGTCGGCGCCCGGCGGATGGACCGACTGGAGACGCTGGCAACGGAGATCGGGGCACGGGCTCTTCACCTGGACGTGGCGGACCGGAGCAGTATCGACGCGTTCGTCCGGACGATCGACGCCGAGTACGGCGAGATTGAAATCCTGGTCAACAACGCCGGCCTCGCCGCGGGGCTCGAGCCGGTCGCCGACGGTCGCGATGACGACTGGGTCCAGATGATGGAGACGAACGTGCTGGGAGTGCTCCGCATGACGCGCGCCTGCCTTCCCCTGCTGCGGAAGGCACCCCGCGCCCACATCGTCAATCTCGGCTCGGTCGCGGGATTCGAGGTCTACCCGGGTGGGGTCGGGTATACCGCCAGCAAGCATGCCGTCCGGGCGATCTCCGGCACGCTTCGGCTCGAGCTCCTGGGCGAGCCGATCCGGGTGACCGAGATCGAGCCGGGATTGGCCGAAACCGAATTCAGCCTGGTTCGCTTCAAGGGGGACCGGGAGCGGGCCTCACAGCCCTACAAGGGAGTCAAGCCGTTGGTCGCGGCCGATATCGCCGAGTGTATTGTCTGGGTGGTGACGCGGCCACCCCACGTCAACATCGATCAGCTCGTGATCCGGCCGATTGACCAGGCGACAACCAGAGATTACGCACGCCGGCCCTGACCGTGCTCAGCGAGCTTTTCCACAGGGCATCCACATATTCACAGCGCGGTCGCGACGTGGGGTGCCAATTATTTGACGTACCGATAGGACACTGATATGATAGCCACGGTATCAATTTACCAATAAAGGATACCGGGAGGTAATTCATGGCAGTCGTACACGAGCATGACGATGGCGATGGCGGCTCTAGCGCGGCGGTTGTGGCGATCTTCCTGATCGCCTTGATCGTGGTTCTTGCGATCTTGTTCTACGGCTTCGCGGTTGGGCACTGGTTCGGCGTTGGTTCCGTGACCAATGTCAATGTCGGCAGTGGTGGGACGTCCGCGAGCCGCGGCGGCGAGCGCGGCGACGTCCGTTTCGGCCTCGAGCAGCCCCTAACCCGGCGTCGAGCACAAAACAAAAAGACCGGCTCCGTGCCGGTCTTTTTTTGTGTCGATCGTGGGTTAGTTGGTGAAGTCTTCCACCATGTACACGCGGCTGCCGCTGGTAAAGACCCCGACGCCGATGTGACCGTAGTGCGAGCTGAGGATGTTCGCCTTGTGCTCGGGCGAGTTCATCCACCAGGTGTTGAAGTAGCTCGCGAGGTTAGCGGAGGGCTGGCCCGACTCCCAGATGATGTTCTCCCCCGCCCAGCTGTAGGGCACGCCATAGCCGCGAAGCAGCTCGACCACCGCGAGGGTTGACGAGCCCGGCCGGTAATGCGCGAAGTAGCCATGTACCGCCATGTCCTGGGCACGCGAGGTGGCAATGAGGTCGAGGGCCTGCGTTTCTCGCAGGGCCGGCAACCCGGCTGCGGCGCGATCGCGGTTGACGAGTGCGACCTCCTGACCGGGAAGGCCGCCCGAGGTCAGCAAGACCACCGGGGCAACCTGTGGGGTCGGAGGCTTCGGCTTGGGCGCCACCCGCTTGACGACGCGATGCCACACGACCGGGTGCCAGGCGACCCGGACCCGGGTGCAGTGACGGACGTGATGGCGGGTCGAGCAGCGCCATACCAGGTGAGTCCGCCCGGCCGCGGCGGCCTCAAGCGGCGCGGTGCTCAATGCCAGGCCTGCGGTCACGACCATGGCCACGACAACCGATCCGAGACGCGTAACGAGACGTGATGTCATTCAGTCCTCCTTGGCGGGTACTGGCGCGTACAACCGCCCCCGCCAGGACCGGTTTGCGCCACCCACGAATTGCGGTCGGCATTGCGACATCTCCTTTGCCGGGTGCCGTTCCCCGGTGTCCGCCCTGAAGTGGAATGGCACGATCGTGTGACGAGCCGCGCAAGGTCGTGCAGGCGCAATGGCGATGTGTTGGGTGAGCTACGGCGTCGGACGCCAGGCGTCTGGTTTAGGCTGGCTTCGTGGGGTCAGGGTGCAGCCTGGTGATCCTGGCGGGTGGTCGCGGACGGCGGATGGGCCGGGAGAAGGCGACGCTGCCGGCGGGAAATGAAAGCCTGATTCAGCGGATCAGCCGACGTGTCGGTGCGGTGGTGGACCAGGTCATCGTTGCGGGCGGCCAGCCGGAATCGGCGCCCATCGGCGCGATGGCCGTTGCGGACGCGTACCCCGATGCGGGGCCGCTTGCCGGGATCCTCGCCGGCATGCGGGCGGCGCGAGCGCCCTATATCTGGGTGGTCGGCTGCGACCTGCCTGACATCGAGCCGACCCTCGGCGCATTCATGGTGCGCGCCGCGGCCGGCGTCGACGCGGTCGTGCCACGCGTCGCCGGCGAGCCGCAGGGTGTCTGTGCCGTCTATGCCGTGACGCTGGCCCCGCGGATCGACGACCTGCTTTCCTCGGGCCAGCGCCGCGTTGGCGTTCTCTTCGAGGCCTGTCGGGTGCGCTACATGGACGAGGCCGAGCTCCGGTCGGTCGACCCGGAGCTGCGATCCTTTCGCAACCTCAATACCCCGGCCGACTACGAGGCGTGGCTCAGGTCGTCGGTGCGCTGATGTGGTCGAGGGCGGCTGCCAGCACCGCGGCCTCGCTGGTGGGGGCCTGGCAGACGAAGCGCTCGCACAGGTAGGCCGTCGGTCGGCCGCCGATCGCGGTCCGATCCTGCAGGATCGGGAGATTCGGACGTCCGTCGCCTGGGCCTCCGGCCAGCAGAATGTTTGGCAGGTAGCGCTGGTGCAGGACGGCCAGCAGCCCCCGCCGGTCCTCCGCAGGACTCTCGCCCACGATCGCGATTTCGATCGGCCTGGCGAGCTCGAAATCGAGCGCCGCGAGCAGGCGCCCGAACGCCAGTGGGGCTCGCGCCGCGGTAGGCGCCAACCGGGCGAGAGCGGTGCGGCCGCGCTCGACCCAGGAGTCCTCCCCGAGAAGGGTGCCCGCTCGGAGCAGGACATCGATCGCCATCGAGGTCCCGGACGGGATCGCGTTGTCGGTGGTGTCCTGCGGTCGCACCACGAGCGTTTCATGGTCGGCCGCGGTATCGAAGAAGGCCTGCGCAACCGGATCCCAGAAGGAGGCAATCATTTCCTCGACCGTTGCTCGCAGTGAGTCAAGCCAGTCGGAGTCCAGCGTCAGCGTGTAGGTGGCCAGCAGGCCATCGGCGACCGACGCCTGGTCCTCCAGGTATCCGGATAGGGTCGCCCGTCCGTCCTTGTAGCTGCGAAGCATCCGCCGCCCCGAGGTCAGGCGGTCGCGGAGGAACCGGGCATTCCGGGTCGCCAGCAGCGCCAGATCGGGTCGATCCAGGACGCGGGCCGCGTCCGCGATCGCCCGGAGCATCAGGCCGTTCCATCCGGCAAGGACCTTCTCGTCGCGGTGCGGTCGGACGCGCCGAGACCGAAACTCGAGGAGGCGCCCGCGAGCGCGGTCCATGATGGCGGGCGCTTCCGCCGTGACCGGATGGAGGATGTTGCGTCCCTCGAAGTTGCCGCCGTCGGTGACGTCAAACGCGGCGCCCACGGCCGCGGCCTCCACCTCGCCGAGTGCGTCGCGAAGGTCTTGCGGCGTCCAGAGGTAGAACCGGCCTTCCTCTCCCTCGCTGTCCGCGTCGAGACTGGCGTAGAAGCCGCCGTCGGGCGAGGTCATCTCCCTGCTGACGAAATCGAGCGTCTCCAGGACCATGCGCCTGAAGGTGGGGTCTGCGGTTCGCTGCCAGCCGTCGAGGTAGGCGCGCGCCAGGAGCGCATTGTCGTAGAGCATTTTTTCGAAGTGCGGCACCAGCCAGTGGCCGTCGACGGCATAGCGGTGAAAGCCGCCGCCGAGCTGGTCGTAGATGCCGCCGGCGGCCATCGCATGCAGGGTCTCGACGGCCATCGCGAGCGCAGGCTCGTCGCCGGAGCGACGGTTGGTGCGCAAGAGAAAGTCGATCAGCATCGGCTGCGGAAACTTCGGCGCGCCGCCGAACCCGCCGTGGGCGCGGTCAAAGTCGCGCTCGAGCCGCTGATAGGCGTCGTCAAGCAGGGCGCTGCTCAGCGCCTGTGGGGCGGCGGCGGGCGTGGGACGTGCGAGAAAGTTGCGGATCTGCGCGGCGGTCTCCAGCACCTCGGCGCGACGAAGCGTGAAGGCCTCGACGACCGCGGCCAGGACGCGACGGAAGGAGGGCATGCCGAACCGTTCGGTGGGCGGGAAATAGGTCCCGCCGAAGAACGGGGTGCCGTCGGGGAGGAGAAAGACGGTCATCGGCCAGCCTCCCGACCCGGTCATCCCCTGGACCGCCCGCATGTAGACCTGGTCGAGGTCGGGTCGCTCCTCGCGGTCGACCTTGATGCAGATGAACGAGCGGTTCATCTGCTCGGCCACCTCGGGGTCCATAAACGACTCCCGCGCCATCACGTGACACCAGTGACAGGCGCTGTACCCGATGCTCAGGAGAATGGGTCGCTGCTCGGCCCGCGCCCGATCGAGCGCCTCCGGTCCCCACGGGTACCAATCGACCGGATTCGCGGCATGCTCCAAGAGGTACGGGCTTGTCTCGCGAGCGAGCCGGTTGGTCATGGTCTGAGCGCCGGCAGGGCCGCGGGGCGCCGGATGCCCTGTGCATACGCGGCGGCAGTGTCCGCCGCCTTCCTGGACGGGGTGGCGCGGGCCAGCTCGACCCAGAATGCCGCCGGAGCGGCATAACGATCGCGTGGCTCATGGCCATCGGGCGGACCGCACCGATAGGCACGGGCGCCGTCCCGAAGCCAGGCGGCCCCATCGTCGGCCGCCAGGTAGATGAGTCGCGGTCCCAGCTCGGACAATCGCCGCAACGCCTCGCGCGGCTCGAGCGGCTCGCCGAACAGTACCGAAACGTCCCGCTGGGAGAGGGCCAGCGTGTGGGTGAGGGCGATCGCGGGCTCGACCAGGCGCAGGGTCATGCGCGCATTCGTCTGCCAGAGCTGCTCTACCGGGAGGAACAGGGCGGCCCGGGCCTGGCGGGCTCGGGCCGATCGCAGCGCGCCCAGCGCGGTGGACCGGCCGGGCTCGACGCAGAGGCTGTATCCAGACACGACCACGAGCTTCGCCGGCGCGCTCGAGGCGGATGGGAGCTCGTCGAGGCGCAGGCTGGCATCGGCGCCGCGGTCGACCTGCCAGGCGGGTGGCCGGCCGACTCCTTCGTGATAGGCGGTCGTCCTCAGGCCGGCGGCCCGACGCACCCAGCGGACATCCACCCTGGTCCGGCGCAGCAACTCCTGGGCGCGCCGCCCGGGATCATCGTCGCCGACCTTCGCGACCAGCGCAACGTGGGCACCCAGGGCCGACGCGTGCCAGGCGAGACGGGCGGCCGCACCTCCGAGGACGGGCTCGGGGTTGGTGCCGCTATCCTCGAGACCCAGGTCTCCGACCGCGAGCCAGTCGAAGACCACGGACATCGGGGTCATGATAGTTAGTTCCTGTCACGGCGCCGGTCTCCGTCTCGATGATTGCCTCGGGGTCGGTTGACGCCGTCGGGGCCGGCTTCTGAGACGTTGTCGCTGGTGCCGGCGTCGCCATAGGCGCTGGCGTCGCGGCGCGAACCGGGGCGGTCGCGTGGGCCACGGAAACCGCAGGGGTAGCGCGAGTCGCGCGGCCCGCCGGAGCCGCGGGAGCGACCGCCCGGGGACGGCTGATCGCCGCCAGCTGACCCAGCACGGCGTCGCGATTGCTCCCGAACGGGCTTGCTTCCTCCTGGAGGTCGACGCCCGGGGCGCTTAGCGAGAGGGTGAACTGCCGGCTGGTCGGGGAGCCCAGCATCAAGGAGGTCATCTGATACATCGCGAACGCGCCGCTCACGAGCAACAGCGTTCCGGCCGACGCGGCGGTCGTCCGCCACCGGGCCAGGATTGTGTCGGAGTCCATGCTGACCATGCTAGAAAGCGGACCTTTCGGGCCGGTAGGCCATTGGACCCATTGACAGGTCCACCTGGCCCCCGGCCGCGCTGTAACGCCGCCATGGCATGGCTGGCGCAGGGCCGCGACGATGGGTTGGTGTCGCCCCCACCCCCCGTTGCGTGGGTATGGGCGGGGAGCTGCGGTTATGGGTGGTTATCGTGGCGGTCTGCGCCGCCTTCCTGCCGGCGGCGTCTGGGCCGGTCCCGCGCCCTCAGCCGTCGATGACGGTGGGATTCATGGTCGATGCGCCGGAGGCTAGCCCTTGGCCAGTTGCGACAGGTGCGGCTGGATCCGCGACCACGGAATCGGATGAGTCGGGATCCCTGCCTGGCTCAGGTACCGGTCGCGAAGCCCGCTGACATCCGGATAGCCGTGGACGTAGAAGATGGTGCGGATCCCGGCGCTGATCAGGAGCTTGACGCATTCGATGCAGGGGAAATTGGTACAGAAAATGTCGGCGCCCGCGGTCGAAGACCCCCGATAGGCGCTCTGGGCCAGGGCGTTGGCCTCTGCATGGGCACAGTACTTCAAGGAGAGGTCCGCACCGCTGACGCCGCCCACACAGGGGCATGGTCGCGGGAACTCCTCCGGATGCCAGGTCCCCTTGGGCGTGCCGTTGTAGCCGGTCGCCATCACGTGGCCGTCGCGGACGATGACGCAACCGACCCGGCGGCTCAGGCAGGTCGATCGCATCGCCGCGGCGAAGGCGAGGATCATCGCGTAGGAGGACTTGTCGGGCCGTCCCTGCTGGCTCGGCGCGTGGGCCTCCGCGGCGTCGGGATTCGGGGCGGCTCGCCGGGCGCGGCGCGCTGCTGGCCTCGATGGCCGGGTGGTCACGCAAGGATGTTACCCGCTGCGGCGGGCCCCCTCGCGACGGGGAAGGTCAGCTGGCTTTTTGAATCCGGGTGATCGTCGTCCCGCAGTGGGCACAGGTGCCGATCCTCGCCCAGTGGCCCGACCGCAGTGCCGACGTCGTGGCACGGAGGTCGACCGCGCAGTGGCACTGGTAGCAAAAGGTCAACTGGGCCGGCGTGCGGGAGGCGTGGGCGACCGCGGGGTTCGTGAAGCGCAGCGAGAGGATGTTTCCCAGCTCGTGCATGGCTCTACTCTCCGTAACGTCGCGGCCCACCTCCCCTGTTCGGGCTCCGACGCGACGATCGAGTAACGCTTTTTGTCTTGCGGTCAGGGTTGCGGAATCGCGACTTGACTGGAACCCGGCGCCCGCCCTTAATTAGCACGGAGGCTGGCGTGGGCAGTCTGCTGCCCCGCCGGGGACGACGCATGAACTCATCCGGTGCCCAGGCGACTCCGTCCCGGCCAGGCACGGGGCGTCGTCGCTGGGTGCTGCTCGGGGCTCTGGTCTTGATCCTGGCCCTGATCGGCGCGGTCGCCATCTACCTCGCCCCGGTGCTGGCCCTGCTGGAGCCACCCCGTCCCGCGAGCGCGGTCGGGGTGCCGACGCCGGCGGCGACGCCGCCGCCGCTCCAGTCGGCGCAACCCATCAACGTCCTGCTGCTCGGGAGTGACAACGACCAGAAGTTCCAGCCCGATGCCCTGCTCTCGCAGACCATGATCGTGGCCTCGATTGACGCGACCCACCATCAAGTCACCTTGCTCTCGCTGCCCCGGGATCTCTGGGTCGCGATTCCGGGTCACGGGGAAGCCAAGATCGATCTCGCCTACAAGCTGGGCGGAGCCGCGCTCGCCCGGGCGACGGTCGAGCAGCGGTTCAAGATTCCCATCCACTACTACGCCTGGATCGGGCTCGGTGGCCTGGTCCATGTTATCGATCGAGTCGGCGGCATCGACGTCGACGTGCTGCATCCGGTCCTCGACGACAACTATCCGAATGATTACAACGGCAGCGGCTATGGCACGGAACGCGTCTACCTGGCCGCCGGCCCGCAGCACCTCGACGGCCGTCTCGCGCTCCAATATGTTCGGTCGCGGCACGGCGATCTCCTGAGCGACTTCGGCCGATCCGTCCGGCAGCAGCAGGTCCTGCTGGCGCTGCAGCGGCGGACGGCGGGTATGAACGTGATCGCCTCGCTGCCGGACTTTGCCCGTGACCTCAATGGCCACGTCAAGACCGACCTCGACCTGCTCCGCCTGAGCCAGCTGGCGCTGTTCGTACGCGGACTTCACGCCGCCGATGTTCACCAGGCCTACATCACGGCCTACGTCCACGACGCCAGCGCTCCGGATGGCCAGGCGATCCTTCTCGCTGACTGGCCCGCCGTCAATCGCTACCTGCGTGACATCTTCGGCGGGAATTTGCTGCCATGACGTCTCGCCGGCTGGTCGGGGCTACCGTGGGACTGCTGATGATCCTCTCCGCCTGTACGGCAGGGGGCGCGCCGCTGGCGAAGGATCCTGGGAAGGTGGTGCCGGTGAAGCGCTTTAGCGTCCCGGGACGGCTCTATGCCACACGGGGAAGGGCACTGTACCGATTTTCCGGGAGCCACATCACGGCCATCGCGGCCGGTGCCACCGTCATGGATCCGGCGGTCACGCTCGATGGGGCCCGGCTGGCGTACGCGAAGATCCAGGGCCAGAGCTCGACGATCGTAGTGGCGGCGAGCGACGGTACCGGCGCGGCAGCGATCACGGAGGCCGCGGCGCCGGAAGGCGCTCTGTGGGCCTTCGCCCCCGCGTTTTCGCCGGATGGACGCCGCCTGGCGTACTTGACCGATCGCGGCAAGAAGCCCTCGAGCCCGCAGGACCTGCAGCCGAATGATCTCGGGGTCTGGCAATACGACGTGGTCGCCCGCCGGTCGACACAGCTGGTCATTCCGATCGGATATACCGGCGGCGACGGCGACCCGAGCTTCAGGCCGGGTGCGATCGACCAGCTCGTCTACACGACCTATGCCTATGAGGGCTTCCCCCTCCAGACGGTGGCTCGATTGACCTGGATGTCGACGCAGACTGGCCGCTCGATTTTTGTGTCACCAACACTGGCGCGCAATTTCGAACCGTCCCTTTCGCCCGATGGAAAATCCCTCGCATTCATCCGGGGCGGTCCTGAAGGGGATGACCTGTACGTGGCACCGCTTGGCGCGGCGTACACCGCCGAGCCGCACCCCTATCCGACCGATACGGCGACACTTCTGCAGGCCGGCATGGTGGCCCAGCCCGTCTGGGCGCCGGACGGGAGCGCCCTGGCGTTCTTGATGCTCGCCAACGGAAGCTTCGATCTGTACCTGCTGCCGATCAGCACCGAGGGATCGATTCGGGCGACTGGGCCTGCGATCGCGGTCACGAAAGGGAGCTATTTTGACGCCGATTCGCGCCTTGCCTGGAGCCCGTGAGCGCGATGTGACACGGGCGCCGCGCGGCGCCCGTGCCCGGATTGCTCTTAGGCGCGGGTCGGCGTCGCGGTCGCGCGTGCGACCCGGGTTTCCTGCGGGCCGCCGGCCTGCTCCCAGATCTTGGCCACCTGGTCGATCAGGTCGAGCCACTTCTGGGCCTCGGCCTTGTCCATCGAGGCCTTGACCTTCGAGCCCTGGCTGACCGCCTGCTTCAGCGTGTCCTTGAGCTGGGGGAACTTCTGGTCGTGCTTTTCCGGCTTGTACCAGTCGCTCCAGAGCACGTCGAGATGATGCTTGGCCAGGTCCGCGCGCTGCTCCTTGATCTGGACCGCCCGCTGCCGGAAAATCTCGTCCTTCGAGTCCGCGTACTTCTCATCGATCTTGAAACACGACTCCGCTTCGATGCGAGCCTGCTCCGGATCGTAGATGCCGCAGGGAAGGTCGCAATGCGCCTCGACGGCGCGCGATGGACGAATCCATTCCATCAAAATCATGGTGTCAAATCCTCCTTAAAGGGTGTAGCCGACTGCTCCTGAAATCAGTCTACCCGCTGCGCGTCAAGGGCGAGAGCATGCGACCGCTCTTGCGGGATGGTGCATTGATCGCCGTGATGCGGATCGATGCGGCCACTCCGCTGCACGTCGGCGAGGTGGTCGTCGCACGCCATCCGGATCGGCCGGAGATCACGATGGTGAAGCGGATCCTCGCGATCGACGCTGATGGCACGGTCTTCCTCGATGGGGACAACACTACGGCCAGCACAGACTCGTGGCGCTTCGGTCCCGTGGCCCGACATCTGATCCTGGCTCGTGTCCGCTGGCGCTACTGGCCGCTGCCGATCAGGCGTCTGTCCCGCCGACGGCCGCAGCCGCCCGCTTGAGCCGCCGGCGCACCGTTTCCTTGCCCAGCCGGGCCATCGACTCGATCAGGGGAGGGGTTACGGTCCGGCCCGTAATCGCGACTCGCAGCGCCATGAACAGATCCCGGGCAGGCCATTCGATCCGATCGGCGGTCGCACGGAGCACCGGCTCGAGGGCCTCGACGGTCCAGTCCGCAATCGGTTGGATCGCGGCGTCCACGCGGGCCAGGGCCTCCGCGGTCTGGGTCGCGTCACGTCCTTTTGGCACCAGCGCCCTCGACTCGCTCGCGGCCGGCTCCTCGAAAAAGAATTGCAGCATTTCGCGCGCCTCGTTCAGCGTGCGCAGGCGTTCCTGGACCAGCGGCACGAGCGGGACGAGCTGGTCGACGGAGACGCCCGGCATCCGCTCCCCGATCCGCCGGGCGAGCTCCCCGGGCGGAAGCCGGCGGATGAATTGGCCGTTGAGCCAGTCGAGGCGCTCGAGGTTCGCCATCGCCGGGCTTGGCTGGATCTTGTCGATCCGGAACTGCTCGATCAGCTGGTCCATGGTCAGAATGTCCTCGGTCGTGCCGGGCGACCAGCCGAGGAACGCGATGAAGTTCACGACGGCCTCCGGCAGATAGCCGGCCTCCCGGTACTCGAGGACGTCTTTCGCGCCGTGTCGCTTGGCCAGCGGCTTCTTGTCGGCGCCCAGGACCAATGGCAGGTGAGCGAACGCCGGGGCCTCCCAGTGAAAGGCTTCGAAGAGCAAGAGGTGCTTGGGCGCGGAAGGGAGCCAGCCGTCCCCTCGGATGACGTGACTGATTCGGCTGGCATGGTCGTCGACGGCGAAGGCCAGGTGATAGGTGGGAAACCCGTCGGATTTCAGGAGCACGTGATCGTCCAGGGTGGCATTCTGGAAGGTCACCGTGCCCATCACCAGGTCGCGCAGCGTCGTGGTCCCGGTCAGGGGAATCGCCTGGCGAATCACATTGCGCTCGCCAGCCTCGGCCCGGCGGCGGGCTTCCTCAGGTGGGATCGCCCGGCAGCGGCGATCATAGCGTTCCGGCTCCTTGCGGGCGCGCTGCTCGGCGCGCATCTCGTTCAGGCGTTCCGGGCTGCAGAAGCATCGATATGCCGCCCCGGACGCCAGGAGTTCCTCGGCCGCTGCCTGGTAGATCGGCTTTCGCGTCGACTGGACCAGAGGGGTCTCCGCCCACTCAAGGCCCAGCCACTGCAGCCCCTCTTCGATCAGTTCCTGGCTGCCCTCCTTGAAGCGGGCCCGGTCGGTGTCCTCGATTCGAAGCAGGAACTGGCCCTGCTGCTGGCGCGCGAAGAGGAAATTGAAGAGGGCGGTTCGGGCCCCCCCGAGGTGCAGGGCGCCGGTCGGACTGGGCGCGTACCGGTCGCGAACCTCTGGCACCGATCAATCGTAGCCGGGCAGCGGGAATTTCCTGCTCGCACGTCACATTAGGCATGCCGCGCTACGCGCTGGGATGCGTCAAGGATCCGTACGACCACCGCGACCTGACCGTAAGCCCCTTCCTTCGGCTGGCGCCGCTTCCGGAGCGGATCGACCATTCGGACGCGCTGCCGCCAATCTTCGACCAGGGAGCGGCCGGGACCTGTGTGGCCTGCGCCACGGGCTACTACGACAAGAGCTTCCAGGAAGGCCTCGAGCACAGGTGGAGTCTCACCGACCCGCAGCACCAGTTCTCGCCGCTCTTCATCTACAGCCAGCGGCGCAACCAGCCCGGGGATCATGGCATGACGATCCGCGAGGGGATGAAGATCGTCACCGAGCAGGGGATCTGCAGCCTGGCCTGCATGCCGTATTCGCCGCAGCGGATCAACCAGCCGCCGACCGCAGAGCAACGCAAGGCCGCGCTGCCGTACAAGGCAAAGAGCTACGCACGAATTTCGTCGATCGCCGAGATGGAGGCGTACCTATTGTCGAATTGCTTCGTGGCCGGCGTCATGGTGCACGAGCAGTTCATGGACGCCCCAGGCGGAGTGATCCCGATGCCGGAGCCGGGCTGCGAGTTCCTCGGCGGCCACGCGATCTGCATGATCGGGTTCGACCGCCGCAACCGCATGTTCAAGTTCGTCAACAGCTGGGGGAGCCAGTGGGGCGATCACGGTTTCGGCCACATCAGCTACGCGACCCTGCAGGCCCTGCTGATGGACGCCTGGGGCATGGTTGACGCTCCGGACGGTTTCTAGGGTCCAGGGGTCTCGAGGGTTGCCGGACGCTACGGGTCATGGTATTCGGCGATGATCCCGGCGCGAGCCACTGCGACCCACACCGTGTCGGTTAGCGGATCGGCCGCAACGGTGGCGGCCTGCGTCCCGGTCCCCACCACACCAAGCGGCTTGAGGGAGACGCTGTCGATCACGGAGACGTTGTTGCTGCCGTTATTGGCCACGTAGAGATGGTGGAGATGCGAGTTGAAGGCGGCCTGGTCCGGCCCATGATCGATGTCCACTGTTCCGAGGCACTTCTCCAATAGGACGTCGAACACCGACATCACGTTTGCCGTGTGCGTGATCCCATTGGCCACGAAGAGCCGCTGTCGCTCGGCGTCATAGACGAGGCCGGTCGGGGCCCTGATATCGCAGCCCTTGTAGGTCTTGACGAGGGACCGGGTCACGGGGTCGATCAGCAGGACCTCGTCCTTGTCGTTGATGGCCTGAAAGATCCTGCCCTGCTGGCGGTCGATCGCCATCAACTCGGGCTTCCCTGGCAGCTTGAGCTGGCCGGTCACCGTCCGCGTTTTTTCATCGACGAACGCCAGGCTGTCCCCATTGATGCTGACGATCACCAGGCCGTGGACGGGGTCGTACTCAATGGCGTCCGCTCCGGTCCCTACTTTGATGGTTGCCAGGATTTTCAGGAGCTTAACGTCGACCACCGATACGCTGCCGTCGTTGCCGTTGGCCGTAAAGATCACATTCGGGTCCGAGCTGAGCGCCGTGGCCTTGATCCCGGGCAGATTGGGGACCGCGCCGGTGATCTTCCCGGCGTGGACGTCGATGATCTCGAGGGTGCTCGCGCTGCCGTGCGGGACATAGAGCCGGCCGGCGGCCGAATCGAGGGTGAGAAGGTCGATGGCGGGCGTGCCTGTATCCGCGGGGAGCTGGATGTTTTTCTGAAAGGTAAGGGGAAGCTTAAGCGGCTGAGCTGCACAGCCTGAAAGACTGGCCAGGGCCACGACGGCGATGAGGCTCAGGCCGGGCTTGCGAATGGCCGATATCATACCCAAGCCGCGGCCCCCGTCACGTGATCCGGTAGGGATCTTGACATGCCACGAACTCCGGGCTAGCCTGCATTTGACTCTCCGTTACCGTGGGGCCGGCGCAGGCAGGGACGGCCGACCGATGACGAATTCATCGTCGAACCCTAAAGGCAGCACCAGCCCTCCCCCATATCACCATCTGCACTGTAAGCTTTTATGTATCGCCTATTGACAATAAGTAGCACAAGCCCTACGCTGCAGAAGAACCGAAGCTCAACCGTAGGTAAGGGTTCAACCGGATTCATCAGGGAGAGCGCCGAGATTATCGCGTCCTGGGAGGGAAACAATTGAGTACTTCGGCATCAGTCTTAACGGATCGCTACGCGTCGGATGGTTCGGAGGTTTTAGTCTCGAAGGCGACCTGGACGCTTAAGCTGTCAGGCTTGGCCTTCGCCGGCTTGCTGATCGTCGGGCGATCGGCAAGCTACGGCAACATCACCTGGACGCCTGCTTATCACCTGGCGGCGACCCCACTGGTGGTGCAGACGCTCAAGGCGCAGCCGAGGCCGATGCCGTTGCCGGCCAACCTGCGCGCCAATGATCCCGCCGCCTTGAGCAAGCCGAGCGCGGCGTCTGAAGTCATCGCCTTCCATCCCGGGATGAGCGGTGATGGCGGAGGCGGCGACGGAAACAAGGGCGGCGGCAACCACGACGACAAGAACAACCACGGACACGGCGACGGCGATGCCGATGTCAACGGCTCCGGGCATACCGCCGCCGGTAGCGGCCACGGCTCGGGCGCCGGGACCGCGGGCAACGTGAGCAGCACCAGCGCGGCGCAGGGCAGCGGTCACGGCTCGGGCGCCGGGACGGCCGGTAACGTGAGCAGCACCAGCGCGGCGCAGGGCAGCGGTCACGGCTCGGGGGCCGGGACGGCCGGTAACGTCAGCAGCACCAGTGCCGCCCAGGGCAGCGGCCACGGCTCGGGGGCCGGGACGGCCGGCAACGTCAGCAGCACCAGCGCGGCGCAGGGCAGCGGTCACGGCTCGGGGGCCGGAACGGCCGGCAACGTCAGCAGCACCAGCGCGGCGCAGGGCAGCGGTCACGGCTCGGGCGCCGGAACGGCCGGCAACGTCAGCAGCACCAGTGCGGCGCAGGGCAGCGGCCACGGCTCGGGCGCCGGAACGGCCGGCAACGTGAGCAGCACCAGTGCGGCACAGGGCAGCGGCCACGGCTCGGGCGCCGGGACGGCCGGCAACGTCAGCAGCACCAGCGCGGCGCAGGGCAGCGGTGGCTCAGTCGCCGGCACGGTGGCCGGGGTGAGCAGCACCAGCGCGGCACAGGGCAGCGGCCACGGCTCGGGCGCCGGGACCGCTGGCAACGTCAGCAGCACCAGCGCGGCGCAGGGCAGCGGTCACGGCTCGGGGGCCGGAACGGCCGGCAACGTCAGCAGCACCAGTGCGGCGCAGGGCAGCGGTGGCTCGGCGGCCGGCACGGCCGCCGGAGCGAGCAGCACGAGCGCCAATCAGGACAACGGGAATCACGAGGAGAACGGCAACGGACATCACCACGACGCCTCGGGCAGTGGTGGCTCGGGCGCCGGATCTGTGGCCGGCGCGAGCAGCACCAGCGCGGCCCAGGGCAGCGGCCACGGCTCGGGCGCCGGGACGGCCGGCAACGTGAGCAGCACCAGTGCGGCACAGGGCAGCGGCGGCTCAGGTGCCGGGACGGCCGGGAACGTGAGCAGCACCAGCGCGGCGCAGGGCAGCGGTCACGGCTCGGGGGCCGGGACGGCCGGCAACGTGAGCAGCACCAGCGCGGCCCAGGGCAGCGGTGGCTCAGTCGCCGGCACGGTAGCCGGGGTGAGCAGCACGAGTGCGGCCCAGGGCAGCGGTCACGGCTCGGGGGCCGGAACGGCCGGCAACATGAGCAGCACCAGCGCCAACCAGGGCAGCGGCGGCACCGTTGGCGGCACGATCACTGAGACAAGCACCTCGGCGGCTGGCGGCGGCGGCGGTGGTGGCACCGAGACGGCCACCGAGACGACGGGCGAGACTGAAACCAGTGGCGAGGTCGGCGGCACGACTGGCGGGGGTGGCGGCGGTGGGACGACGACCGGCGGTGGTGGTGGGACGACGACCGGCGGTGGTGGTGGGACGACGACCGGCGGCACCGGTGGGACGACGACCGGCGGCTTGACCAACACGGGCATCGCAGGTACTGGGGTGGCCACGCTGGCAAACACCGGAGCGGGAGCAGTCACAACGGCCAGGTCGATGCCGGCTGCCGACGGCGCGCTCCTTGGCCTGTTCGCCCTCGTCGGGGCTGCGTGGATCAAGCGTCGCGAGATTCTGTCCAGGTTCGTTCGGTAACGTCGCAATCGGTCAACCGTTGGAAGCCGTCGGGCTGGCGCTCAGCCCGGCGGCTTTCAGTTATGGGCTCCGTAACTGACCATGCCGTAAGCTGTCCGTGCTCCAGGATGCCGGTCAGTTACTCCACCATCAAGGCTCTTACCGAACCGGATGCCATGGCGACGCTCCTTAGCGAGCGCGTTCTGGGGCCGCTGCTGCCGTCGGCGGTGGTGAAAAAAGTGCGCAACAAGAGCGGCCGGCGGTTCGAAGCCCCCCGAGTCCTGTGGAACGTCTATGAGGTCGAGCTCGAACTGCCGGGGGGCGTCGAAGTCCGATCCCTCTTCTGGACCAAGGCCCTGTTCAGTGACGTGGATTGTGAGGATTACCGCGCGCGGATCTCACGGCTGCTCGAGAGCCAGAACGGCAACCCACTCGACCCGCGTGGGTACGCCCGGTTGTTCCCCGACCTGAATCTCTTCCTGTTCTTCTTCCCGACCGACCCCGTCTTCCCGCGGCTGGGGAAGGTCTCAACACCCGCCCTGGTCGAGCCACTTCTGGCCCAGCATTTCCAACGAATGCGTCCTGATGCCCGGATCGAATCGATCTCGAGCACTCGGGTGCGATACCTGCCGGAAATCTCCTGCATTCTCCGCTACCAGGCTGACATCGGCGAAGGTCGCCCCCTGACGATCTATGGCAAGGTCCAACACAGTCGCCGGGGCGCGACTACCTACGAGGTCATGAAAGCCCTGTGGGACTTACCGGCTCGTGCGAGTGGCGAGCTGGTGCTCGCCGAGCCGCTGGCCTACTATCCGGAGGAGGCGTTGCTGCTGCAGTCCGAGTTGCCCGGGGAGGAGGTCAAGGGCGACCGGCACTCCCAGATCTTCATGGATCAGTGCGCCGTGGCCGGCCGGATGATCGGCCATATCCACGCCTCGAAGATCCAGGTCGGCGAGGCGCACAGTGTCGATGTCGAGATCGACCGCATCTACCGGCGTCTAGAGGAATTCAAGCTCTCCGCCCCGCGGGTCTACATGCTGCTCCGCGACCTGCTGAAGCAGATCACGGCGCGGGCGCAGAAGCTGGCGCCCGAAGCCCCGGTGCCGTCCCACGGCGACTACAAGTACAACCAGTTCCTCTTCGATGGCGAGCGCTACGGGATGATCGACGTCGAGTACTTCGTGCAGGCCGAGCCGAGCTTCGACCTCGGAAAGTACTGCGGACACCTGTGGCCTGCCTCGCCCGAGGATTGGTCTGATACGGCGCAGGCTCGCGACGCGCGGCGGATCTTCCTCGATGCCTACCTGGCAGTCCGTCCCGAGTACGACGGTCGTCGCTTCGCAATCTACGAGGCCCTTTCTCTTGCCACCCGAGCCCTGGTCGTCACCTGGTCGCAGAGCCGCAACGCCGCCTACATGGCCGAGACCCTGACGGCGCTTGGCTACGAACAACTCAAAATGCGTTGGCTCGAGTAGGGGAGTCGGCATCCGCCGGGCGGATGAAGACAAAATAGACCGTTTCATCCGGCCCGATCGGATCCTGCTCGTAGTGCCGTGAGATGACTCGCCCTCCCGCTTGCTGTGCCATCGCATCGACGTTATGCGTGTAAACGCCGTAGGTCTCCGCGCTCGTGCTACCGGGCGCGGAAGGATGGCTCCATAACCGTCGTTCAGACGCCGGCAGCGCCTGGTTGTCTTTTGTGGGGTTTGCGAGGTCGGATACTCCGACGAGCCAACCGGAGTGCCGCAACATGGCGTGAACGATCGCGTCAGCCGCTGGAGGACCGAAATAGAGCAGTAGGCCCGCGCAGTAGACCACGTCGTACTGCCGACCAGCTAACAGTTTGAATAATTCCGCGGCATCGCCTCGCTCGAGTTGCACACGCGATCCGATGGAGGCCAGGTGACGCCTTCCGTGGCGCACCGCTTCCCCATCCACGTCGATCCCATGCAGAACGTTGGCGCTCCGAAACACCGTGGTTTCCAGATACCGAAGGTTGTGTCCAACCGAGGCACCCACCTCAAGAATTGAGCGCACGTGGTCAGGTTGGCGGCCGCTCGACCGTAGCACCTGGGCCATCTCCTCGAAAAACATCAACCGTGACCGCTGTATCGACTTGAACCGTGCCCGGTTGTACTCCTGCGCGTATCCAAGATGGTTTCGCCACAAGAACGCGTGGAAGCCCGCTTCGTCCGTCAGCGTCCAATCGGCGATCGCCAGCATGGAGAGGCGTTTCCGCCGCTCCGGCGTGAGCGGAAGGCGCCCGACGAGATTGGCGGCCTGCTTGCGCCATGACAGTGGCAACCGCCACATAGCGGACCGCAGCTGTGCCTTCATCTCGCAACGATGCAGGACGACCAGCGGATCGCGGCGGCAGGCATGGGATGCGCCCGGGTCTGGCGGGCTACAACGTGGTCAGGACGGTGGCGATCCGCTCCCTGTCCTGATCACTGAGGAGTGGATGAACCGGAATCGAGAACATATCGCTCGCCGCTTGCTCGGCTTTTTCACACGGGGCTCCCGCGTATGACTGGTAGGCAGGCTGGCGGTGCACCGGAAGCGGGTAATAGACTCCACTGCCAATTCCGGCCTTTGTGAGACTTGCCCTGACGGAATCCCGCGAGTGCTCACTTGCGCCCCCGGTCCGCAGCGTGTACTGGTGATAGACGTGAGTGCGTCCTCTGCCGATCTCGGGACGCCGGAATCCATTCGACCTGACTCGTTCGTCGTAGAAGGACGCCGTCTCTCTTCGACGGCGCGTGACGGCGGCTAGGCGGCCAACTTGGACCAGGCCGATGGCAGCCTGAAGTTCGGTCATCCTAAAGTTGTAGCCAACGGCGTTGTGGACGTACGGCTCTTCGGCATAGGCCTGGTGGCGGAGACTGGCACATACCTTTGCGATGCGCGCATCGTTGGTCGTGATCATGCCGCCCTCCCCCGTTGTGATGTTCTTCGTGGCATAAAAGGAATACACCGCCGTGCCCAGTGCCCCGAGGGGTGCCTCGTCGATCGTGGCGCCGACTGCCTGACAAGCATCCTGGATGACCGCCAGCCCGTGTTTGTCAGCCAGCGCCTGAAATGCGGCCATGTCCGCTGGATTTCCGTGTAGATGGACGGGAACAATCGCCTTGGTCCGGGGCGTAATTGCTGCCGCGGCTGCAGCCGGATCCAGGTTCAAGGTGTCGTCGATATCGGCAAACACCGGGCGTGCGCCCGTTTGTGCGATCGCATTCGCTGTGGCAATGAACGTCAGTGACGTCGTGACGACCTCATCACCCGGTCCAACCCCGGCCGCCAGCAACGCCAAGAACAGTGCCGTCGTTCCGTTGGAGGTGGCGACGGCGAAGTCCGCCCCGGTTGCCGCCGCAAAGGCCTCCTCGAAGGCCTTTACGCGCGGGCCTTGTGCAAAGGTCCCGGATCGCATCACTTCGAGAACGGCGGCCTCTTCCTCCGGGCCAAATTGCGGCCGTGCCATTGGTATGGCAACGTCAGTCATCTTTTTCTCCAGACTTGGTCTCATGCTTACGTCCGCACGCCGGGCAGTCGCCGTGGTCTGACAGGCGCGCGCCGCACTCACAGACATAGCCGACAATGCGGGCGGGATTGCCGTAAACAAGCCCGAATTCTGGGACATCCTTTGTCACAACGGCGCCCGCTCCAATCAAGGCGAAACGTCCGATGCGAACGCCGGGAAGGATCGTGCATCCACCGCCGATCGATGCACCCTCTGCAACGGCGACCCCGGTGGCGTGCCAGTGGGCCCTGTCCTTGAGGACCCCATCGGGTGTCACCGCCCGCGGCAGCTTGTCATTGAGGAGGCAGGAGTGAGGCCCAACAAATACTCCGTCAGCGAGCGTGGTGCCCTGGAAGAGCGAGACGCGGTTCTCGAGTTTGACTCGATTGCCGACGACAACATCGATGTCGATGTACACACCCTTTGCGAGCACGCAATCGCTGCCGACGTCCGCCCCCTCCCGGATCTGAGCCTCGTTCCAGACACGGGTTCGTGCGCCGACCCGCGCACTGGGGGATACATCAGCCGTCCGATGGATTGCCGGCGAGTCACCAGCGTTTGGCTTACGCGCGAGCACCATATAGGCGGAGCCGGCTGAGCGTATGCCAGGGATTCCTTGGTCAGCGAGTCGCTGAAGGCGATCCTGAAGTTGGGTACCGATCGAGCCGGGCAGCGTCTTCCTGAACATCGAAAAGGGACCGAATCCGAATGTTCGTCCCTTGAGCCGTTCCAACTCGGCGCCGGCGATCAATGCATCGAACTCGCGCCGGCGATGCCATCTGGCCCTCACGCCGTGCGGGGCGACTTGTCGTAAGCCGAGTCGCCGTAAGGTGGCCGTCACCGCGTTGCGCAACGGCTCAAGCGGAGGACTCTGCATTGGCTCAAGCAAGTAGCTGACCGCGTGGCGATTCGCGCAGGTTGCGATCAGGTGACCGCCAGGTTTCAACACCCGGGCCATCTCGGACAACGCTCGTTCCGGCGAGTGCAACCAGGGCACCAGGCCGAGACCCAGGACGACATCGTATGAGCGCGGCTCGGCATCCAGGGCATGGACATCGCCCCGACGGACTCGAGCCATGTCCTTGAACCCAGCCTTGTCGAGGTTGTGGAGTGTCAACGCGACCATCGATTCGGCCGGGTCGATGGCGTCGACGGTGTAACCGCGTCGAGCGAGGGCCACCGTCGCGAGACCGGCTCCGCAGCCCGCATCGAGGACCTTCGCGCCGGTAGGAAGGTTCAGGCCATCAATCCAGGTGAGCGTCGCCGCCAGGCGCTCGCGGAAGAGCCAGCTCGAAACGTCGACACTGCTGTAGACCTGATTCCAGTACGGGGCCGCCGCCTCGAAATGCGCATCGACGGCACGTTGCTGCCCAACCTGCGAGTGCCAGCTCCGCGTGCCGTGTACCTCCTCGCCTTCACCGGCGCCTACACCCAGGGTCATTTCCCAATCCTCATCGATGGGATCGCCGCGAGCGTTTCTCTACCGCGGAGGCCCGGTTGGTTTCGGAAGCGGCGCTGCCATCGCCCTCGGACCGTTCCGGCGAGAAGTCGCCACATCGATGCGACGAACGGCAGGGGGTCGCTCACGGAAAAGGTCGAGGTCTCTCTCACGCCGCGAAGTGAACCAACCCAATCGACAAACCGAAGTTCCTTGTTACGCCGATACTGCCAGAACGAAAGGAGCTCCGAGTCCTCGCGTAGCCACCGCCTTCCATCGACCGGGACAACTGTCGGCACCGTTCCACCCGTGAGGTCAAGGTACATCGCTCGCACGACATCCATGCCATTGGCATCAACGAACAGGCGAAACGCCCCGCCAATGCGAGGATTGACGTCCAGGATCTTGTACTGGCCGTCGCGATGGTCGAACCGGTATCCGATGTCGACGATGCCGCGATACCCGACGGCCCCAAGAAAACGAACGGTCGTTTTGATGACCGATCCGTTCTGGCGGCAGACACCGAGGGAACAATGCCCCCTATGCGGTGGCTGCTGACGCAGCTTGCGCCCCGTAAAGGCCGCCAGGCAGCGTGAATTGCGGTCGAAGTAGCCGTTGAACATCCAGACATCCTCGTCTGCGCCGGGAATGAACTCCTGCAACATGACATTCGGAGCGTCCGGCGTTTCCTCCATGACCCCGTAGGCATGAAGCAGTTCTCCTGGATTCTTGGCGATTGCTTTGTAGGTGACGTCAGGCCGGCTGATCACCGGTTTCAACATGACCGGGTACCGAAGACCCTCCGCCAGTGAAGCGGCCTCCTCCTTACTGCTCGGCTTGGCGATTCGCGGACTTGCAAGGCCATGGCGAGCAGCAAGCATGCTGAGCCCCTCCTTCGACGCAAGGCTCGCGACGAGTTCCGCCGGCATCTGTGGGAACTGGAATCGGGTTTCCAGCTGCGCACTGTGCTTAGCAATAAAGACCGCCCACTCGTCGGTCCCGGCAAGCAAAATGGCGTCCCCGCCCAGCTTGCTACCGGCAATGAGCAGATCGTCCACCAGCCTGGCCGATGGTCCAATTGGTCGGCCCTCGTCGCCTACGGGAAACGTTCCTGCGCAGTATCGCGATGCATTCGGGACGAGACGCTTCTGGTGCGCTAGCCCATAGACCGGGATGTCGAGTCGGCCCAGGCTCCTCATGACCCCGAGCCCGCCGATCCACGTGGGAGGGACAAGGACCAGCAGCGGCCGGTGCTTCACGACTGCACCTCCGCCGTGGCGAGTGGTTCGGCCGCACTCGCCTCGCGTCCATCAAAGATCACGACCAGGTCGAGGTCATCGACGTGCCCGATGACATAGTCGATATCGGGTTCCTGACCGGTGCGGCGCAGGTACTCCGCACTCGCGCTTTGCGCGATAGCACCGATTTCGGCCTCGGCCCACCGATCGACCTCGAGCCTGGTGCGCTCGTTTTCTGCGCGGAAGCCGATCCGAGCCAGCCTCAGTGCGATCCACGCACACGCCATCTGGTCTTCAAGTCGCGGCTCGCCTCGGGCGCCGGCCCCAATAATTGCGACGCGGTCATGATGAGCCGCGACGTATGCCGCGGTGGCGGACAGATTCCGGAAGCAAGCCGCGTACGCGGCAGCGGCGTCCCGCGCATTCGCCAGCGAGCGCGTTCCCGCCGAAGACAGGAGCACCAGGGGGCGGCGGTCAGAGAGACCGGCAATACGAACGGGCGAATTGTTCATTTCGAAACCGAGAGGCTGATCGCCCCCCAGTTCGCCTGCCAGCAGAGGCGATTCCAAAGTTGCAGCGACGAGCGCCGCTTCCTCCTCTGAGGAAACAGGGTAGACGCGGCGGCCTGCTGCGACGGCGGTCACGATCGTTGTGGTGGCCCGGAAGGCATCCACGACGATGATGGCATGCGAATCGCGGTACCGAGCGACGTTCTCAGGTAGGGCATCAATGACGAAGCTACGGATCACCGACTCGGTCCTCGGTCCGGGAGCGGTTTGGGTGCCAGCTCACGATAGAACGAGTCGGCATGGAGTCCGCGGCGATAGATCTCCACCCGGAGGATCTCCTCCAGTCGAACGTTGCTGAGATTTACCTGGCTCCCGAAGTGTGTCAGAAGGTCAAACTGGCTCCTTTTGGTGGGTGCCTCGAAGACCGTTGTGCTCATTCCCCAGGCTTCGACGAATCGGTCGGCGAGATTCTCGTTGAGTCGACCCGTCTCATCGAACAAGCCAATCCCCTGCGCGCTCTCGCGGCCCTCGACGATGACCTGGTCGGCGCCGGCCGCCAACCAGCGATGGCCGCGGTCGATCAGACTGCTGGCCACGGCCGCTGTGAACGAGCCGCCTTGTTTCTCGCCGAGCTCAACCTGGACCTCCAGCCCAAACTTCTGCGCCAGGTTGATGACGTCTTCTGGCGGCATCGGCGGGGTGAAGCCCTCGCCGGCCTCAATACGTTCGATGCCGAGCTCGGCGCATAAGGCGAAATATTCGGCCAAAGACCCCCGCTCCTTTGCGATTTCGAAGGGGCCTCCACCGGTGACCAGCGGGACCCGCATTCGTTTCGCGGCGCGGATCTTGGCGCGCGTCGCCTCTTCGTCTGCCAGCAACCAGGTTGCCATGGACAGCTTGAGCCTGCTCAACAGGCGGCCGCTTTGCTCCAGGTGGTTGATGACGGTCCCGGCGTCGTACCCTGGATCGAACGCGCTTGTGCGCGCGGGCAGCTCATTGACCCCAAGCCCTCGTAGGAAGGCATGCGGGCCATGGGGCACCAAGGACGGCTCAGGCTGCCCCATGTGCATTCCTATCACTACGAGTTGATTCCAGCACGTCACTCCGACTTGATTCCAGCACGATCCCGCCTACCTTGTAATAGCGGTGAAGCACCCGCGCCATTCCAAGCTGCAGCCGCCGGACGCGCACCAGATCCGCGGCCCACAGTGCCGCGGTTAGCGTTCGGCCGAGGACATCCATTGTTCGCGGCGCTCGTTGCCAGGCCTTGCCGACGGTTCGATTGACACTACGGTCGATCGCTCCCCCGCTCAAGCTTTCAACCGGCGTTGCGTGTTTGCGCGCTAGGTGCACCAGGGATTTCCCACCGCTGAAGGCTTGCCGGCGGGTAGCGGCATACCCCACCTGATGGAGGTGGTAGGAGAGTGCGCGGGGCTCGAAAATGACCGGAATCCCCAGGGCAGCCACTCGGATGCCGAAATCGGTGTCCTCCCCGCCGTAGCCTTTGAAAGTCTCATCGAAGCCGCCGACCCGGTGCCAGACCTCCTTGGGCACGGAGATATTGGCGCTCCAAATCTCGGGACTCATGGGATGCTGGAATCCCACTGGCTCCATCGACCGGAGCAGCCAATGTTCATACAAGATGGAGGCGCCGCGTCGATCGTACCCAGGGGCAAGGGGGTAGAAGCCCTGGATCAGCGCCGGTCCCTGGCGCTCCTGCACGTCGAGGTGGGCGGCGACCAGATCGGGCGATGCGACCTGATCATCATCGAGGAATATCAGAATTTCATGGCGTGCCTGGCGGGCCGCCGCATTCGATGCCGCGGCGCTTCCCTGATTCTTTTGGAACACCCAACGAATCGGATAGCTCGTGGCCATCCTGTTCAGGACGTCCACCGTGTCGTCGGTCGACCCGTCGACCGCGACGATCACCTCGAACCGATCGGTACCGACCGATTGGGAACGGAGGCTTTCGAGCGTTTGCGCAAGGAACGCGCACTTGTTGTACGTCGGAATGAGAAGGGACGCTCGAAGCCGGCCAGCCGAGGTCCGGATGGCCGGCGCCATGTCATTCCTCTCCATGCAATCCTCGGCGCTCCATGATGTCATCGAGCCGAGACATTCGGCCCGATCCGATCTGTCGAGCGGTATATGCACCGATCACCGCCAGCTGCACGAATGCGCCCGATGAAAAGGCAATGGCGGCGCCTAGCAGTGCGGCCCGGGGAACGAGGACCAGGCCCGTTAGCAACGTCACCAGTGTCCCGGCACCAGTTGCCGAGGCGTCGATGCCCAATCGTCCAAGGCCTCTCCAACTTCCAGCCAGGACCAGGTACACGCCATAAAAGGCCATGCCAATAGCCAGTACCGCAAGCGGCGTGCCAACCTGGCTGTACCGGTGTCCGAAAATCACGCTTGTCAGCGGCCTGCCGAAGGCAACGAAGATCACGAGAAGAGGGGTGGTCACTACCGTCGCGAAGACGAGCACGCGACCGAGATATCCACCCAGCGACATCTCGGGCATGCGGGCGATCCGGCTCATCACAGCGCCGGAGACGGCCGAAGGAGCCAGATACACGGCATTTGCGAGGCTCTTGGCGGCGGCATAATTTCCCGCTGCAGTCGAGCCGAGCATTCGTTGCACCAGGATCAGGTCGGCCCCAAACCAGATGGCGAAAAAGACAGTCTGGAGCACGAGCGGCTGAATATACCGAGCGACGGCCACCATTCGCTGCCACTCGACCGTGTCGCGGACGAATCGAAGGGCTAGTGGTGCCACTGGCTGGACGATGGCAAGGGCCGCAATGCTGGAGAGCCCATAGATCGCAAGAAAGACTGGGGCGTTTCGAAAGCCAAAGCCGGCCACGGCCAAGATCGCGAGCAGTTGCACCACGTTGGCGAGGAAGTAAAAAATTGTCATTGCGGCGAACCGCTCGAGGCCTCTTTGTGCTTCCTTGTATGTCTGCAGGACGGCCAGGCCGACCAAGTTGGCGATCACGGCGAGGAGCATGGACGCGCTGAGTCGTGCCACCGCGGCAATCGGCACCATCAGTAAGATGCTGAGTGCCATCAGGAGGCTGATGACCGCGAGCCAGTTGCTGAAGTGTAGTTCCTGCTCGCGCGGATGACCCTGGTAGCGGGCGACGAAACTTGCCAGGCCGGCGGGGGCGCTTGAAATCAGGATGGACGCAAAGCCGACGATCGCAAGCCCGTAGGCAAAGAGCCCGTAGTCCCCAGGCAGGAGGAGACGCGCCGCAGCCACCGAGAAGAGGAAGCCAATAAGCCGGGCGGCCGTCCCTCCAAAGAACAGGATGGCCGACGAACGTAAAAGCCCGTGCCTCGGAGCGATTCGCCGGACGAGCACCCCGGCTCGGCGGAAGGATGGAAGGCGTCCGGACAGCATGGAGGTCCGACCGCCAGGAGGCGGCATCACTACCCGTCTTGGGGACGCCACGGCGAGCAGGTTTGCCGGGTTCGCGTTCCACCAAGCTCCGGGCCAGATCGCTGCGTCACTACGCGGGGAGCTTTGCACGGTTTGTGCACAAATAGTACAGTTGAGGTGGCGGAGAGCACAATGGGCCACGCGGCCCTTCTGCGAACTGGGCGCTGAAGTTAGAGAGGACGGTGCCGGCCGGCGTCAATCGATCGTGCGCTGCCGGGAAGATGTTTTGATCCGAAATGGAGTGAATCAGGACGGCGCGCGCGCCCCAGCCGGCGGCGCGCTCGAGGAAGTTCTGCACGACTGCAGGCTCAACGCTCTGATCGTGCAGGTGGTCCCCTTTAAGGGATGCTCCCGCTTCTCCGACCATATAGGGCTTGTCCAGAGTCCGCCGAAGATCCCCGAACATAGGCTGGTCGTCGTAGATGTGGACGTCGTAGAAGTCCAGGATGTCATCAAACCGGCTGAGGTCGGGGACGGGCTGAACGTAAAGGTTGCCGTCCGATACCGTGAACCAGGCACGCGGGGCTGCGCTCTTGGCAGTGGCATACAGGTCATGTAGAAACGCGTGCACGACCTCATCCGGATAGTTCGGGCTGACTGGATCTCGAGCCGGCGGCCTCGGATGTCCGCCGTCGGGCCCAAGGCTGCCGTACGCCTCGTTGAACAGGTCCCACGCCACGATGGTGGAGTCACCACCGAATCGGGCGAGGAATTGACGGCTTGCCTCCAAATACCCATTACGCATAGCTGCGTGTTGCCCGTCCAAAGCCTGAAAGTGAAAATTCCCCGGACTGGCCGTCTCCTCCTGATCGTAGAGGACCGCAACCATCTGCAGGTGGTGGGCGGCGAATAACGAGATCACTGCCTGGAAGTTGGCCAGGTTTTGCTCACGAAAGCCGGAGAAGCCGGTGGCGTCATTCCATAGCATGAGCTGATCGAGGCCGATGAAGAGCCGGACTACTCGACCGAGGTGGTGCCGCTCGACGAAATCGAGGTCGGCCTGCATCTGCGGCCAGGCATCGATCCAGTGGTCCTGGTAGCCTGTCCCGGACCGCAGCCAGGTGGTGCCAACCCACGAACCGCCGCGGCCGAGCGGGATGCCGTAGTTGAGCCCACTGATGGAGGTGAACCGTAGCGACGAGGATCCGCCGGGAGACTGACGGGAAACGGCACCGAAGCTCGCTAGACCGAGGCCAAGCAATACCAGTCCAAAGACCGCTGCTGAACGGCGGAACGCAACTCGCGGCACCTTCACGGGATCCATTGCAACAGAAGCCCGAGACCGGCGGGCCGGCCCTGGGAGACGAATACGGCGCTAACGACTCCTGCTAGGAACGGACCTGCCCATCTCCGCCGGAGATGGGCATGAACGCCTCGAGAGCTGGCTGGTGCCCATTCCCGTTCGCGGGTTGATGCCCGTTGCTGCCGACAACTGCGGGTTCGGTCGTGGCCGCGACGATTCCGGGAATTTCTACCGGCACCCGGCCTCCTCCATTCAGCAATGAGCGATTTGCGGCCTCGAGCACGGCGACCACGGCCAAGCCCTGGTATCCGTCGGTCAGGGGCGTCGCTCCCGTTTGGACGCATTCGACGAAGTGTTCGCATTCGGTGCGAAGCGGTTCCTGCCATGGTACGAATGGGATGGTTATCTGACCGTTTCGGTAGGACAGCTGAAACTCGCCGTAGTTATCAGTGGGCGGCGGCTCAACGCCCTTGTCGTAGATTCGGATTTTCTCCGCCAGAGAGACGTCGTTATACACAGCCATCTTCCGGTCACCGACTACGGTAAGGCGTCGAACTTTCGCAGGATCCAGCCAGCTGACATGCAGCTGCGCGCTTATCCCGCCTTCAAATTGGATCTCGACGTATGCCACGTCGTGAACGTTGGGACGCACGCACGAGCTTCCCCGGGCACTCACGGCCACTGGCACGCTGCCGAGAACGTAAAAAAGGATCGAAACGTCATGGGGAGCGAGATCCCAGATGACGTTGACGTGGCGCTGGAAGAGGCCGAGGCTCAGGCGTGCGGCGTCGAGATAATAGATGCGCCCGAGCTCTCCCGACCGGACAATCCGGCGAAGCTCGACAACCGCAGGATTGTAAAGGAACGTGTGACCAGACATCAGGGTCCGGTTCGCCGCCCGGGCGGTCATGATCAACTCCGTCGCATCGATGACGCTTAAGGCCAGTGGCTTTTCGACCAGGACGTGCTTCCCGGCCCGAAGTGCATCACGAGCGATTGGGAAATGGGTTTCGATGGGGGTCGCGACCACGACTGCGTCAACGTCGGCGGCGAGGAGATCGCGGTAATCCGTGAAGACAGGGACCCCAGGATGGCGCTGACGCACATAGTCAAGGCGATCTTCCCGCGTGTCCGCGACGCCTGCCAGGGTTGCCTCTGGCATCTCGGCGAAGTTTCGAATGAGCTGCGGCCCCCAGTACCCGCAGCCGATGACGCCAACCCGAACCGCGTTGCCTGCTGCGGCATTCGGGTCGCGATCGGGCCACGAGTCTTCTCTAGTCACTATCAGTGCTCAGTCTCCCACGCTCCGTGCTCAAGACATTAACCGATTGCCTCGACCGTGGCAAGCTGCGATACTCGCCAACACGGCAAACGTTACAGTATCTGCGGCAGGGATTTACAGATTTCCACACGAGTTGACATAATTTTACTCAGAGATACAATTATCCTACCCTCCGTACAACAGCGGTTGGATTTTGTCGCGGAGAGGGAGAACTAATGGTAGGGGTAGTGCGTCGCTTGCGGGCGTTCTGGCCAGGCCCAGATCAGTCCGCGGTTAGCCCAATGCCCGTGCACATCGCCGGCCCTGGTCACTGGAAGCGCGCCACGGACCTCGTCCTGGGCGGTGTCATGTTGCTGGTTTTCCTGCCACTGATGGCCGCGATCGCAACCGTCATTCTCGTCGATAGCGGCCGACCGATCCTGTTTAGACAACAGCGCATTGGCCGTCGCGGAGAACCCTTCACGATGTTGAAGTTCCGATCGATGTATTCAGGTTCGGACGATAAAGGCCACCGGCTCGCCTCGGAGGCCTGGTTCGCCGCCACGCCAGCACCAAACGGCTATAAGCGATGGGACGATCGGCGCGTAACTCGTATCGGCCGTATCTTGCGGAGAACCAGCCTTGACGAGTTGCCGCAGTTGTTCAACGTCGTGCGGGGCGAGATGAGCCTGGTTGGGCCGCGGCCGGCGATTCCATACGAGCTCGTGTATTACCAGGAGTCGTACTTCCAGCGACAGGCCGTCCGACCGGGAATGACCGGATTGTGGCAGGTCCTCGGGCGTGATCGTCTAGCCGCGACCGAAATGATGGTCCTGGATCAGCGCTACGTCCGGGAATGCTCGCTCGCGCTCGATGTCAAGATCCTCGCGCTCACCATCCCCGCGCTGTTCGGGCACTTTCCCGGGAAGCCTTAGGATGGATCGGGCAGGTCAGGTGAAAACGGTTTCCAACGCCCTTCGCAACCGATGGCCAGTCCTGGTAGCTGTCCTGCTGGCATGTTTACTGGCGGGCGTCGCGGCGATCACGTTAGTCCCGCGGACGTACCAGGCCGAATCGCTCCTGCTCGTCGATGCCCGTACGGAAGGTGGCTCCGATCCGGCATCGGCGTTGAGCGCCAGTGACACCCTTGCCCGCTTGTACATCGTGGAGGCTACCAGCGGGCCGCTTCTCCAGCAGGTGGCAGCGCAGCACAATTTCGGCGTCTCAGCCGCTCGCCTGGCAAAACAGGTTACCGCGAGTACGGTCCATGGCACAACGCTTGTCGCCATCACTGCAACGGGCCGCTCTGCGGATCAAGCGGCTCAGATCGCGAACGCCGTCGCGAATGCGCTGGTCGACCGGAACTCCAGCGACGTCATATCCCACTTCGCCTCGAGCCGGACATACCTCGAGGGTGAACTTGCAAGATTGGATGCCTCCATTAAGGCGGTTCAAAATGAAAAACCGGCGAACACCCCGACCGCGATTGGGGATCACGCCGCCAGGCTTTCACTCCTGCAAGGTCAGTACAGCGGTATATACACACAACTCCAAAGCCTTGCCCTTGCGCAATCGCATGGAATCTCGACGCTCTCCGTCAACGCCCTTGCGGCCAGTCCCACCGCGCCAATAAGCCCAGATCCGTTGCGCTACCTGCTGGCGGCACTCGTCGGGGGGTTGTGTCTCAGTGTCCTGGCGGCGTTGCTGGTTGAGCGCTTCGACGATCGTGTCTATACAGCTGAGGGCCTTGCCGATGCAACCGGTGTGCCCTTGATCGTCTCAGCGCCATCCAGCGCCGAGCTCAACGGCAGGGCAAGCCCCGTGGCGCGAAACGCCTACGGCCTCGCGCTGGCGTCTGTTATGGCCCGCAACCCCGGGTCGAAGATGTTGATGGTCGTGCCCGCGGCGGCGCTGGACCGGGCAGGCGGCATCGCGACCGGGATCGGCAAGGCCGCAGTGCACGGAGGTCAGAAAGTCATGATCGTGCGGGCCGACGCGGATGCCGCCGGGATTCCCCAAATGACCACCTCGAACGGTTCGGGCCTCACAATCGTTCCTCTTCCGTCCATCCCTGACGCTCGCCAGGCGGTCGGGTCTCTGGCGAACGGCGCCGGGCCATACGACTTCACCGTCTTCTCGATGCGCTCGCCCCAGGTTGATCCGTCCGCCATCGCGCTCGCCAGCACGGCGAAGCTTGCAATCCTGGTCGCCACGGCCAAGAAAACCCGCTACGGCGAGGCGCGCGCCACGGCGGACGCGCTTCGTCAAGCTGGGCTGGTCGTTGCAGCCTGCGTTCTGGTAGCACGTCGGGACTCGGGCACTCACGAGGGCTCGACCGGGCAGTCGTGAACCGCGGCTTACCGGCCGCGGTTGCTTGGTCGCCTTTCCAGGCGCGCACCGAGGCCGTGGCCAGGGAACTGGGGGGCGAGGCACGCTTCATCGCAGGCGGCCGGCTTCGTAGCCTCCGGCCGCTGCTGCCGCTTCGGTACGTCCGCGACGCGCTCGAGACCTGGCGCTATCTGGCCACAGCGAATCCATCGGTTGTTGTCGTCGTCACGCCGCCGGTTTTTGCGCCGCTGACCGCCTGGCTCTGGTGCAGCTTGCGGAGGCGCCCGTTGGTCATCGACTGCCACACCCTGGCTCTGCACTCCCCCAAATGGGGTTGGGCGCTCCCGCTACACCGATTTCTAATGCGTCGCTCTCGAGTCGTCCTGGTCCACACCCGGGAGGCCGAGGACGAGGTCCGTCGTTGGGGCGCTGAGGTCATGGTGCTCCCCGACGATTTGCCGGATCCGCACCTCGCGCAAGAGTTCCCGCGGGGATCGCGCCCTCGAGCGCTTATCGCGGGAAGCCTCGATTGGGACGAACCAGTGCAAGCGGTCCTCGAGGCTGCCGGGGCGCTGCCGGAAATGGACGTCCGAATCACAGGCGATCCCGCGCGCGTCTCGTCCCCCCTTCGAGCCGCCGCGCCCGCCAACGTCACGTTCACGGGCTGGCTTGCATACGCGTCATTCCTTGGCGAGATGATGGCCGCGGACGTTGTGGCGGCATTCACTGGAGAACGAGGGGTGATGAACCGCGTTGCTTTCGAGGCGGTCGGGCTGGGCAAGCCCCTCGTCCTCACCGACCTTCCGGGCATGCGGGAGCGGTTTGGGAACGCGGCTTTATTCACTTGCAATGAGCCGTCGGCAATGGCGCGGACTATCGCCAACGCCTACGAGGACAGGAAGCGGCTCGCCGCGGCGAGCGCGGAGCTCCAGGCCGAGCTTCGTCGGGCCCGGGTTGAGGGACTCGCACGCTTACGCCATTTGCTGGCGACGGGTCCAGAAACGCGTCCTCGTCGCGTGCTGCTCGTGAGCCGCCATCCTTATCCCGATGCGCCACTCCTACGCCGGAACGCGAATCACCTGGCCGCGGAGGGCGTCGAGGTTGACCTGGTTTGCGCTCGACCTATACAGCCATTCACGAGCGAGGCGGTGCCGCCTGGCCTGCGCCTGTTCTCGATGCCTGTCCGTCACCGTCGAGCCAGCTGGCTCAACTACGTGTTCGAGGATGTGGCGTTTTTCCTGCTCGCCTTTCCGCTCGTCAGCATCCTCGGACTCGTGCGACGCTACGAGGCGGTCCAGGTCGACAATCCTCCTGACTTCCTCCCCTTTGTGGCGATATTCCCTCGACTACGGGGCTCGCGGGTCGTTTTCTACATGTACGACATGTTTCCCGAACTGGCCATGACACGCCTGGGCCTTTCCCCCCGACACCCGGTGATCCGCCTGGCCCGCCTGCTGGAGCGGATGGCCGTTAGCTGGGTCGACCATGCCGTCGTCGTCAGCGAGCTCTTCCGTCGCACCCTGGTAGACCGCGGAATGGATGGCGCGAAAATCTCGGTCGTCTATAACACGCAGCCGCTGTCCATGGCGCTACGGAAAAGGAGGGACGGCCCGCCCAGTCTGATCACGCACGCTACCCTGGTCGAGCGCTACGGCGTGCAGGTCGCATTGCGAGCCCTCCCAGCGCTTCGGGCCGGCTACCCTGGTCTGACCTTCGAGGTCCTGGGGCGGGGTGAGTATCTCCCGGTCCTCCAAGCTCTGGCGGCCGAGCTCCGGATCGACGACATGGTGACCTTCACCGGGTTTCTGCCCTGGCCTGAGGCCATGGAGCGGATCAGCTCGGCCAGCATCGGTATCGTTCCAGTCGTAGCCGATGGGTTTGGCGAGCTGATCCTGCCGATGAAGCTGCTGGAATACGTGGGTCTGGGGGTGCCAGTCGTCTGTGCCCGTCTTCCAGGAATCGAGGAGCATTTTGATGACGCGGCCGTCGCGTATTTCAAGCCGGGCGATAGCGAGGGCCTGGCCTGTCAGGTCGCGCGGCTGCTGAACGATCCTGTTGCTGCGGAGTTGCAGACGATCCGTGCCAGTAAGGCGCTCGACAACCTGCGGTGGGAGGTTGTCGCACCGCGCTACCTTGCCGCTCTCGGCACCTCGGCATGATCGCCACCTTCCCGCGTGTGCCACCGCGCATCGAGCGGCCGCGGCCCCTCTGGGTCGGTGCAAGCGCTGCGGTTGCCATCGTCATGACGGTCGCCTTGGTCACCCATGGGGCGGTGGTCGGTGCGATTGGCTTGCTTGGGGTTGGTGGACTCGTGCTCTTCGGGCTGACGGTGTGGCGACCGGCCATGGGATGTGCGGTCCTCACTCTGGCGGTACCGTTGACGGCCGGTCTAGGCCGCAACACGGTCGTTCCCCTTTTTCGAACGAGCGAGGCAGTCGTCGCGATTGTCGGGCTCGCTTGCCTGGTGCGCTTCCTTCCCCGCAAGAGCCGGGTCCCCTTTACGGGCCTCGACATTGCGGTTGCCGCCTATTGCCTCTGCGGCTTGATCGTGCCCGCGCTGGTTCTCATCGTAGGGCACGTGAGTGCCGGATTCGACGTCTGGCGAGTCATTTTTGCCCCGGCCCAATACCTGCTGATTTATCTCGTCTTCTCCAGAAGTGGGCTCACCGGCCGGAGCCTCTTCACCATCCTGAATCTCGCGATGGCTGCGAGTGTCGTGGTTGCCGCCGTGGGCCTTGCCCAGTTGGCGGATGTTCCGGGCGTCAGATCATTTATCGCCAACACCTTTCCGTTGGACGGCACTGGCGAAGCCATCTGTCAGCTCGGGGTTTGCCGTCCTGATTCGCTGCTTGAACACTGGAGCGCCTTCGGTGGATTCGCGCTCCTCAACCTCATCCTGGCGCTGGCGCTTGCTGCCTGGCATCATTCGGCTTTTCCGCGACACTGGCTCACCCTCGTCATGGCCGCAAATGCGGTCGGGATCCTGGCGAGCCAGACGCAGGCAGTGGTCATCGCCCTTGTGATCGTGGTGCCGGTTGTTGTCTGGCAAGCTCGGCGCGTGCCGCGCCAACTTCTTCCCGTTGGTGCCGCCGTCCTCCTTGGCCTTGCGATCTTCTGGCCCCAGGTTTCCGCGCGGATCGACCAGCAACTCGGTCCCCTCGGCAGCGGGGCGTCGAGTCCAACCAGCCTCGCAACCCGGTTTCGGTTCTGGGGTGATTACTTCCTGCCCACCCTTGCGGATCACGTGTGGACCGGGACCGGCACGGTAATTCCCAGTGACGTCCCGGCACAGTTGACAACCTTTGTTGATAACGAGTACCTGCGGCTCGCGTTCCGAGCCGGCGTCATTGGCGTCGCGGCGCTCCTGATCATGCTGCTGACCACGGCGATCATCGGCTGGCGGACTCAAGCCGGACCCGACCCGACGATGGGGGCGATCGGCGCCACCGCCGTCGGCTACGTGGTTGCTCTGACGATCATGGGAGCCACTGGCGAATACCTCACCTACGCGGGTATTGCCCAGCAGTTCTGGATGGTGATCGGCGTTCTCACCGCGCTCGGGCTGGCCCGAGTTCGGCCTACTCCGGCTGTGACGCCGGTGAGTGTCATCGATGGCGGGTCGCAGGAGGTTTGGGCGAGATTGGCAATCCCGCACCCGCGCTGGGCTACCCAGGTAATCAGCAGCCTGCGACCAGACGAGAGTTTCTTTCGCTCCTCGGCGATCGTCTTCGCGGGTAACACGACGGCGCGGTTTTTAGGCCTCATCTTCTCGGTTGTGGCTGCCCGCCTGCTCCTGCCTGCGGGCTATGGCGTTTTTGCCTACGCGCTCGCGATCGTCAATATTGCCGGCATCCTTGTCGGAAACGCGCAGCAAGGCCTCTCCCGATCACTATCTCGCAGCCAGGGCGATTCCGTCGAGCAGGATGCCCATTTCACGAACTGGGTTGTCGTCGCGGCGATTGTTCTTGGCTTCAGTCTTCTGGTGGCGCTCCCACTCTCGATGGCCGCCGGTCTTCAGGGACTGATGCTCGCGGGCGTTGCGGCAAACCTCCTTAGTCTCGCCGTTTTCCAGATCTACCGCGAGGCACAGCGAGGCCTCGAGCGCTATGGCGCGATGGTCGCCATCTACTTGATCGCCAATTTGATCCAGTTGCTGACCATCATCGCGCTCGCGGCCGGGGGGTACCGTAGTCCCGCCGGATACCTCGTTGTTTATGGGTTGTCGAGCATCATTGCCCTGCTGCCCATGCAGGCCGTGGCCCCGCTGGCCCTTCACTTCGTTCGCTCGAGCCTTTCTCGGAAACGGATAGACGAAATTCGTCGATTCATCGCACCACTCTTCCTGCAAACGGCGTTCTTTTCTGTCTGGATCAATGTTGACCTGATCCTTGTTGACCGCCTCATGTCACCGTCGGCCGCCGGCAAGTACGCCGCGGCAAAGACGCTCGTGAACGGTCTCATGCTTGTTTCGACTGCGATCACGGTCCCGCTGGCACCTCGAGTTGCACGAATGCGGCTGGGGGCGGTCCCGCGATACGCGGCGACGGCGCTCCGGATGGTCTGCTTGCTCACGGTTCCGCTGGTCGCCGTCCTCGTCATCTTCAGCCGTCCGCTGTCCTCGTTACTGTTCGGATCCCGCTATGCGCAAACGGCCGAGCCGCTGGCAATTCTGGCGATTGGGATGGGCCTCTACGCGCTCTATTCCGTTCTTGAGTGGTCCTGGATCGCTCGCGGACATCCGACGGTTGACACGATTGCCACCGGTGCCGGCATGGTGGCGGCTGTGGTGGCCGGACTCGTCCTGGTGCCGCGCGCGGGGTTAGCTGGCGCCGCCATCGCGTTCACGGTTGGGGCGGCAATGCAGCTGATCATCATCGGCGCAATCAGCCTCTTCTGGCTCCGCCGCTTTCGCGGGCGGGCGAGCGTCGGGGATCCTGAGGTCGGCTGAGATGGATGAAACGCCGGTCCCGGCAGTTCTGACCGCGTCGGTCTGTATCCCGACCTACAATCGCCGCGACAAGCTTCTCGCGCTCCTCCGTTGTCTCGGCGAGCAAACGATCGACCCCAAATGTTACGAGGTGATCGTCACGATCGACGGATCTACAGATGGAACGGAGCGCGCGCTTGCCAATCTGCACATACCCTACCGCCTGCAATGGATCGCGCGGGCAAATGCGGGTACGTCGGCGGCACGAAACGCCGCGGCACGTTTGGCGCGTAGCCCCGTGATCATCTTCCTTGACGATGACCAGCTGCCCGCTCCCGAGCTCATCGCCAGCCATCTCGAGGCGCAGCGGCGCTGTGGCGATGCCCTGATCCAGGGAACGTATCCGTTGGCGGCTGGCTACGACCGGATGGGTGCTTCGCTCGTCTACGAGCGCGCGAGGGCTCGGGCCATGAAGACGACTGAAGCTCGACCGGCCGCTCCGCTGATGCTTTGGGCCGGCAACTTTTCCGTGCGCGCGGATACCTATCGACGCCTTGGTGGTTTCGACGAAAGCTTCACGGGATGGGGCGGCGAGGATACCGACTTCGGCTTGCGGGCGTCGGCGCTCGGGATCCCCTTTATCTTCGAAGAACTGGCCATTTCGTATCACCAACTCAGCGTTGGCTACGACGCCTTTCGCAAACAGGCATACAGTGCTGGCCGGGCAGCTGTCCACTTGTCGCGCAAGCATGCCCTGCCGCTGGCCGATCTCTCGCCGACCGAGACCGGGGGCTGGCTGAGCGGCCTGCTGACCCACGCGTGGCGTGTCAGCCCGGTCGCCGCAGACACCGCTGGCCATTTGATGACCGGAGGCTTGTGGCTTGCCGATCGTCTGGGTCTGCGCCCGGTGCAAATCGTGTTCGCACAACTCGTCCGACGTATCTACAAAGTCGGCGGCATCACCCTTGAGACCCTCGAGCAGTCCCCGACAACCGTCTCTAGTAGGGCAGTGTGAGGCAGAAAGGCGCGCCCCCGAAGGCCGCGCGCTCCCCGGCGATCGCGCTTGTCGAGGTTGTCAGTGCGTAGATGCCTTCGCTAAACCAGACAACAGCGCGTACTCTCGGGAAGAGGCGAGGAAAGTCCACGGCGGTTTGCTGAACCCAAGCAGCTTTACTGCCGCCCTGTTCGACGCTGCCGAATTCGGCAAGGATGATCGGCTTGGTGGGGTTCAGTGCGGCTAGGCGATTGTAGGAAAGCTGCAGGCGGGCGCTCATTGGCTGCCAGGTGCCGTACTGCTGAGTTGTCCCGACGTTGTAGATGTCGGTGCCCAGCCAATCCACGTAGGCGTCGCCTGGGTAAAACAGTCCGAGAGCGGGGAACCCGCCGTTGGGGTCGCCATCGGCGCCAAATACCCATTGCACGTTCCGCGCGCCCGCCCGCGCGAAGCGGTCATGAATGTGGCGGTACGCGGCGATGAAGTCTGCGGGCGTATTGCCATTGATGTTGGCGCCCCAGGGTAGCCAGTTTCCCTGCATCTCCGGACCCCAACGCAACATCACCGGGTGGCCGTAGGCAGCGAGGCCAGTCGCCCAGCCATCGATATAGCTGTCGAATTGCCCCGCAGCAATTCCTTTGAGCGGAAACGGATTGTTCGTGGCCGGAGGTCCGACCCATGGCTCCCAGCTGATCAGTGGCGTTGAGCCGTGTTGACGGACCGCATTCAGCATGTTGAGTTCCGTGGGATTGAAGACCCCGCTCTGGTTTCCCCACTGTGCGTACCAGTGCACGATCGCGCTGTGGCGATTGATCTGCGACTCGACGGCGTTGAACTGGCCCCATGACCACGGAGCGCCCGTCTGGTACATCCCGAAAGCGATCGAGCAGGGTACCGGCGGCGGCGGGGGAGCCGGCCGAGGCGTTGGCCTTGGAGTGGGGATGGGCGTGTGGATCGGAGCGATCGGCGTGGGCGCCGGGGTTGGTGCCGGTGTTGCCGTCGAGCGGGGTTGTGGGGAGGTACTGCCAGGGGCCGGAGACAGAGCAGAAGGCGCCAGGGGCGGTACTCCGCTTTGCCGGGCAAGTGACGTACCGCGACTTCCGGCCCCCAGCGTCCGCTGCGCCGCCGGGCCCAGGGTCAGCGCCCCGCCGAGGAGGAGCAAGAGGCCAATACCGAATACGGCGCGACGGAAACCCCTCCCCACACAGGAGCAACGAAGGCGTCAGCCGCCTGCCGCGATGATCGCGCCACAGGTCTGCAACGACACCGTTCCTGGTGCCAGCGGCCGCCCAAGGTCGACCGGCCGAACGCGCTGCCAATAAGGGCGCCTACACTCAGACTTGACGTTTACATGATATTGTGGCCATAATGAAAAGGTTCCGCTTTCGGATAGCTGAACGGTTTCGAACACAATGGCGGGCTGGTAGGAGGCATTCATGACGGCGAGACGAGGACTCTTTAGAACGGCGTTTGTTTCGGCGCTTGTAGCTGCACTGACGATCGGGACGGCGGTGGTTGCGTCTGCTCATGACCCCGGACCGGGCGGCCGGGCCGTGGATCCAGGTTGGTTTTTCTACAACTTAACGGGGTATACCTCACCGCCGGCCTATTACACCAACGGCGATACGTTCACGATCAGCTTCGACGTGAGAAATGACTTTGACTCCGCGCGCGACGCCTGCTTCCGCCTCGAGGTTTATAAGCTTGGGGTTAGCCCGGCAACGAACTATACCGAGGCACAACTTGAGACGATGGTCAATACGACGAATGTTTCGGAGACATTGGTCGGGTCAAAGGAGTTCACGGTGAGCTTCGCGGCGCACACGCAGAAAACGGTCTCCACCGGAATGGCGGTTGCGGGTCCCGGCTACTACCAGTTCGACTTGGGCTTTTGCGGGACCGGACCTTTCACCCCGCGTCCTGGCTATGCGGGACCCCCAGTTAGCGGCTTCGTACGGTACCTTCCCGTCGGCGGGGTAGGCGGGCTCACAATCACGCCGACGGCGGCGCCAACAGCGGCCCCGGCAGCAAACCACAGCACCAGTGCGGCGCAAACCGGGACCTTGGCGAATACCGGCGGTGGCCCGTCGGCAGCAGCGCCATGGCTGGTCGCGTTCGCCGGTATGGTCTTCCTCGGGGTCGGTGTCCTCGTGCGCAGGCGGAAACTCGGCGCTTAACCGACAGACATAAAACTAGAAGAGCCGGCCCGGAGGCCGGCTCTTCTTATTGCTAGGATGAGCCGCGCCGACGCCCCCATCGTCTAGCGGCTAGGACGCGGCCCTTTCAAGGCTGCAACGGCGGTTCGATTCCGCCTGGGGGTACCATTCCGCCTCCTGCCATGGCGTCCTTTAAGGCGTGGACCCAGGTCACTTGAAGGCCAACCCCATCCAGGCTGACAAGCCGTAGCTGCGCGGAACTGATGGCGGCACGGACCGCCGGTTCGCTAAGGGTGGAGCCCCGCCAGGCTGCCGAATCGTAGCGGGTCCGCGCCGTCCGCCTCTTCAGCAGTCGATCGAGCCGTGTTCGAAGCATAAGCTGATTCCGAAGTGCCTGAATGACTGAAAACCGTCGGGTATTCAGCTGGAAGTAGGCGTGGCCCGCGGGTACAAGTACGCGCGCCATTTCCTGAATGTAGTGAACGGTGACCGCCGGGTCGGGAATGTGCTGAAAGACGATGTAGGAAAAACAGAAATCGAAGCTCGCGTCGACGAATTCATGCAGGTCGGTGCCGCTCGAGACCGAAACCGCAACGTTCTTATACCCGGCCAGGTTTCGCTGGGCGAGGTGGACCATCTCCGACGAGATGTCCACAGCATGGACGCTGCCAAACCGCGCGGCGAATGCGCGTGTCATCCGGCCGGCACCGCATCCAATCTCGAGCAGGCGATCGCGCCCAGTTGGTTGATAGCCGGCCTCCTTCAGAAAGTTCCGCACGTCCCGCTCGCCCGAGGCAAAGAACGCGTCCTCGTCGGGGTTCTCGTATGAGATTTCGCCGCTCAGAATGAAGTGCTGAGGCTGTTCCCTCGCGCGCTCGTCCCAGAAGCGCGCCATGTTCTGGGCGAGCTCATTAACCGACCTCGCGGTCCGGTTGTTGCGGGAGGCGGACTGCACTTCCGCCGACTAGTGTACCCACGCTCGCCTGTAAGGCCGAGGGCGATCAAGGCGGGTCGGTGCCTCCGCGACCTTTGCGGCCGGCCCGCTGATCTCGGAGTGCTCAACCAGTCGCTAGGGCATCACCGTCCGTATTCGTTACGTCTATGCCTGGCCAAAACTGGTACACTCGATTGCGACCTCACATATCAGGTCGCCCGCTCTGGGTTCTCCTCCCCGTCACTGAACGGTGTCCGGCAGATCGCGGCTAACATTAAACAATAGGTAGAGGGGACCGAGGAGTATCCCTCGTGACATCGACGTTTGCCGATCTGGGCGTGAGTGCCCGCATGCTGACCGCCTTAGCCAAGAGTTCGATCGACGCCCCCGTGGCCGTCCAGGCCGAAGCCATTCCCCCCATGCTGCGTGGCAGCGACGTCGTCATCCAGGCCCCAACCGGCTCCGGGAAGACGCTCGCCTTCATGCTCCCCCTGGTGGAAAAACTGATGGCCGTCAGCGGACCGGGCCCCCGAGCCCTGGTCGTGACGCCCACCCGCGAGCTGGCCATCCAGGTCGAACGGGTCTTCCGCTCGCTCTCGACCAATCTCAAGTGTGGCCTGATCTACGGTGGCGTCGGATACGCCACGCAGGAACTGGCCCTCAAGGCGGGGGTCGACGTCGTCATCGGGACCCCGGGCCGCATCCTCGACATGGTCACGCGCCGCAAGCTCTCGCTGAGCCGGGTCCACTCCTGGTGCTGGACGAAGGCGACGAGATGCTGGATGCCGGGTTCGCGCCCGACGTCGAGCGGATCATCAACCTTACATATGAGCCCCAGATCGTGCTCGCCTCCGCCACCATGCCCGAGTGGGTCAGCCGCATGATCGAGCGGCATCTCGACAACCCGGTTCGCGTGGTCGTGGTCTCCGAAGCGGAAGACCTGCTCGAGCATGGCCTGATCCGGGTCGCTCGGGTCGACAAGGTCCGAACGCTGAGCCGCCTTCTCCAATCGCATCGCGGCTCGTCGATCGTCTTCGGCCGGACCAAGCACGGCGTTCGCAAGCTCAGTCGCGACCTGCGGAATATGGGACACGACAGCGCCGACCTACAGGGAAACCTCTCGCAGAACGTCCGGGACCGGACCATGGACGGCTTCCGCGCGATGCGGACCAACGTCCTGGTTGCCACCAACGTGGCGGCGCGTGGCCTCGACATCAGCCACGTGGACCTGGTGATCAATTTCGATCTCCCCGATTCACCGCAATGGCTGACCCACCGCGTCGGACGGACCGCCCGGATGGGCGTCAAAGGTCGGGCACTGACCTTCCTCACACCCGAGGACGAACCCGCCTGGCGCCAGCTGCGCCGGCAGGGTGCCCCGGACTTGCCGGAGGTTGACTTGAGTCACCTCTTCAACGCCGGTGATTGGCGCTATGTGGCGTCCACGCTGGTGCAGGTTCAGCCGACCGTGAACGGGAGTGCCCCGCGGCCGGCGCGCAACGGGCAGTCGTGGAACGCCCGCCGGCGCCGCAGCCGCTCTCGGGGACCGCGTCCCCTCGACCAACGTCCGGCGTCGACCGGGTAACCTGGCCCAGCCGCTAAGCTAGGCAAGGCAGGAGCGTCCACTCGTTCGTGGGGTGAGCTAATGGTGAAAAGTTCGGTAACCGAAGCACGCACAACGCACGATTTCGAGTTCATGCGCGAGCTCGGCCAGCAGCTGCGCGTGGACGGGATCCGGATGAGCACCGCGGCGGCGTCGGGCCACCCCACCTCATCGATGTCCGCCGCCGATTTGATGGCCGTGCTGATCTGCCGCTACCTGCACTACGACTGGAACAATCCGTCCCAGCCCATCAACGATCACCTGATCTTCTCCAAGGGTCATGCCTCGCCGTTGCTGTACGCGATGTTCCGCGCCGCCGGCGTCATCAGCGAGGAGGAGATGATGACCTATCGGAAATTCGGGTCGCCACTCCAGGGGCATCCGACGCCGGTCCTGCCCTGGGTCGACGTGGCAACCGGGTCGCTCGGCCAGGGGCTTCCGATCGCGGTCGGCGTGGCACTGGCGGGCCGCAAGCTCGACAAGCTCCCGTACCACGTCTGGACGCTCTGCGGGGATAGCGAGCTGGCGGAAGGCTCGATCTGGGAAGGCCTCGACAAGGCCAGCTACTACCAACTCTCGAACTTCACCGCCATTTTCGACATCAACCGCCTTGGCCAGCGCGGCCCGACCGAGTACGGCTGGGAAACCGACCACTACCGCGACCGGGTGCAGGCATTTGGCTGCCGCGCCGTCGTGATCGACGGCCACGACCTGGAACAGATCGACCAGGCGCTGGGCCAGTCACGCGACGCGACCGGCAAGCCAACCGTGATCATCGCGCGGACGGTCAAGGGGAAGGGCTTCAGCGAGGTCGAGAACAAGGACGGCTGGCATGGCAAGGCGTTGCCCGCGGACATGGCCGAGCGCGCCATCGCCGAGCTTGGCGGCGTCCGGCACCTCCGGATCGACGGCATCAAGCCCGCGCCCGGCGAGCCGGCGATCACGGAGGGCGCGGCGTCGGTTACCCTGCCCACCTACAAGCAGGGTGACAAGGTGGCGACCCGGAAAGCCTATGGCGATGCCCTGAAGGCGCTGGGGGCGCGCCCGACCGTTGTGGCAATGGACGGCGAGGTGAGCAACTCGACCTTCGCCGACGAGTTCGCCAAAGCCTACCCGGATCGCTTCTTCGAGATGTTCATCGCGGAGCAGCAACTGATCGCAACCGCCGTCGGCATGAGCGTGCGTCACTACATCCCGTTTGCGTCAACCTTCGCCGCCTTCTTCACCCGTGCCTACGACTTCATCCGGATGGCGGCGATCTCGCAGGCCAACATCCGGCTGTCTGGCTCGCATGCCGGCGTGGAGATCGGCGAGGACGGGCCCTCGCAGATGGCGCTGGAAGACCTGGCCGCGATGCGCGCCGTCAGTGGCTCGACGGTCCTCTACCCGTCGGATGCCACCTCGACCGCGCACCTGGTAGCCGCGATGGCCGACCGCCAGGGCATCGTGTACATCCGGACCACGCGCGGCGCTTACCCGGTCCTCTACGACAGCAGTGAGCGCTTCCCGATCGGAGGCTCGAAAATTCTTCGGAGCGACCCGCATGACGTGGTGACGCTGATCGGCGCCGGTGTCACACTGCACCAGTGCCTGGCCGCGGCTGATGAGCTCGGTAGGCGACGACATCAAGGCCAGGGTCATCGACCTGTACTCGATCAAGCCGGTTGATCGGGACACACTCCGCGAGGCCGCCGCGGTCACGCGCGGCCGGTTGATCGTGGTCGAGGACCACCACCCGGAAGGTGGCCTCGCGGCGGCGGTCATGGAAGCGCTCTCCACGGACATGACGCCACCTCGGGTCGTTCACCTGGCGGTCCGGCACCTCCCCGGCTCGGGCAAGCCCCAGGAGCTGATGGATAAGGCGGAAATCACCTCGCGGCACATCGTGGCGGCCGCACGTCGACTGTACGGGCAATGAGGAGGGCGGCCTCGTGTTAACTGGGATCTTCGGGAGTGGCGAGAAGGGCCGTGTCTTCACGCGGCCGGGGATGGAGGTCGCGCGCGGGGTCCTGGATGCCCACGCGAAGCGACACCAGGCCGTCCCCGGCGAGCATCTCGCCGGACAGACCACGAACTTCGTCATCTACTCGGACGGCTCGCCCGACGGTGATGCCGCGGCGCAGGCGATGCTGCGCACGGCCGAAGACGATTTCACCACCATCCAGCAATGGTTTGGCAATCTCACGCCGCCCAACCTGCCCTGCAACGTCTACACCGACCCCGATGCCGGGGGTGCCTACCACATCACCTGTGCCGGGACGGACATTCACGTCCTCCCGGATCCCGTCCAGGCCCCCGGCTTCCTCAGTGCGGAGATTGTCGAGGTCTTCGAGGCGGCCATCAACAATGGCTGGGATTGCGGGCATGTCAATGGCGAAGCGCTCTCGCGCGTGCTGGCCTTCGAGCGCCATCCGGAGATCGCCGCGGAGTTCAACCAGACGGAGCTCGACTGGTGGGCCCAGGGCCACGCCGACTACGTCAACGACAACTCGTCCGGGGACACGGATCAGATCGCCGCTGGCTGTGGAGACCTCTTTCTCTATTACCTGCATAGCCAGCTCACGTTCGGATGGGATGCCATCGCCCAGGCGGGCGGCCAGACACTTGGCGCGTGCTACCAGGCACTGACTGGCTATGACCCGGTCCAGGGCTTCACCGATTTCGTCACGGCGCTTTCGACGATCGAACAGGGCGGCAGCCTGCGCCTGCCCGCATCCGGCAATCCCTTCCCGCTCAAGACCTGACGAACTAGTAGGGCAGCTCGTCTTCACCCATGCCGAAGTGGTGGCCGATCTCGTGCCGCATCGTCTCATGCACCTCTTCTCTCAAGTCCGCCGCGCTGGTCACCACCTGTTCGTGGTTGCGCTGGTAGAGCACGATGCGCTCAGGTAGTCCGTCGTCGAGGGCCGTGGAGCCCTCGTAGATCCCGAGGATGTCGGGATCTTCACCCGCTTGCACGGCATCGAGCTCGGGCAGGTCGTCGACGACGACGAGGGTGTTCTCCATCCGCGCGCGGAACTCCTCCGGAATGGCGGCAAAGGCCTCGTCGGCCAGCGCGGCGAACCGGTCGCGGCTGACCCGGTATGGAAGCGCGAAGGCGTCCGGGTCAAGTCGCGCCGCCTGTTGGAACGCCTCAGTCGCCCGCACGCTCTTAAGCCAGGTTCGGATCCGCCCCAGCAGATGCCAGGTGGCGGCATCCTCCGCCATCGCCAGCGCCTGCTCCGCGGCGGCCGCCGCCTCGGGCATCCTCCCGGAGCGAAAGGCGAGCCAGGCCGTGAGCCGGAGCAAGCCTGCGTCGGGGGGTTCACCCATCCCGGCGAGGGCCTCGAGCGCCTGTGGAAACCTTTCGGCGATCGTTGCGATGGCCCGCTCGGCATCGCCGGCGCGGGCCTCCGCCAGCCCCTGCCGGAGGCGCCTGTCGAGGCCGGGACCGCGTCCTCGGAACCAGCCGCTAAACGGCATCGACTGTCACAACCCGTTGCTGCAAGCCTGCGGAAGGGCCCCCGTTACACCCGAAGCAATGGGCCAGCAGACCACGATGAACGCCCACGACTTCGAGAATCACGTCCTCAAGCGTCTCATGGCGCTACGCCCGGGGTGGACGGTCAAGAAGGGGCCGGAGGCGTTTCAGCTGACGATCCGTCGGGTCCGTGAAGGCGACCTCCGTTTCAACCTGGAGAGCTTTTATCACCAGTATCGGGAGCAGCCGCAGGCGCTCGACCGCCTCTTCGCGGTCCGGCTGCGCCGCCTCGACCAGGAATGCGATGGCGAGGCCCAGTTCGGCGCGCCGCTCATCCTCCCGGTGCTGCGACCGGCCAGCTTTCTCGAGTCGGCGGGCGGTCCGGTCGTCTACCGCCGCATGCTCAACGACCTGGTGGTGACCTACGCGGCGCACTACGCGCAGGGCATGCGCTACCTCCTGCCGCAGGACCTGACCGCCTGGAACGTCGGGCGGGACCACGTCGAGGTCCTCGCGCTCAGCAACCTGGCCCTGATGTTCCGGGCCGGCATGAAGTTCACCGGCCTGGAAACGGACAAGACCGGTCAATCGCAGATGCTGATGCTCAGTTACGTCGACACTCGCCCCTACGGCGCGGCCTTGATGCTGCTGCCCGAGGTCTGGGCGTGGCTCGAGGAGATGCTCGAGGACATCCCCGTCGTCGGAGTGCCCGAGCGGGGCTCCCTGATCGCCGCGGGTGAGGGGTCGGAGTTGATCGGGCGGCTCCAACACGATGTCGAGGAGCGGCATCGCGAAGCCGCCTTCCCGGTCTCGCAAACCCTTTTCTACGTCGAGAACGGCCGGATTCGCCAGTTCAGTCGCTGAGCCGGTCGTCGCTCAGCGCAGGTATCCGGGATGGGGATCCGGATGGGACGCCGGGCGAAGCACCAGGGCGAGGATCAAGCCCATCACAAAGCCGCCGATGTGCGCAAAGAAGGCCACGCCCCCACCGGTCGTCCCGATATTGGCAAAGGCCTGGAACGCCTGGAGCACGATCCAATAGCCGATGAAGATGAAGGCGCGGAGGGTGACAAAGAAAATCGGGACGATATAGGTGAGGACCCGGGCGCCGGGGAAGTAGAGCACGTAGGCGGCGAGCACGCCGGAGATCGCGCCGCTCGCGCCCAGGTTCGGAATCGTCGAGGTGGGATCGATGATGACCTGCAAGAGGCTTCCGGCAATACCGGAAACGAAGTAGAGCAGCAGGTACTTGAGCTCACCGAGCTGATCCTCGACGTTGTTGCCAAAGATCCAGAGGAACAGCATGTTGCCTCCCACATGGAGGAGGTTTGCGTGAAGGAACATCGACGTGATCAGCGTGCCAAGGTGGCGGCCCGCCGCGATGTCGGCCGGGATCAACGCATAGTGGTTGATCGCATCCTGGTTCATGACCGGGTTCTGACTGAGATAGAGATAGACGGCGAAGTTGATCAGGATCAGGCCCCAGGTGAGGAGTGAGCGCCGGCGGGTCGGATTGAAATCGCGGAGCGGGATCACGCTGGCAGCGCACTCGGAAGAAGTCGGGCGGCCTCGAGGAGCTGGCGGAGGGCGGGGAGCTCCGAGTCCGGCAGGCGGGGAACCGGCGCCCTTGGATCACCGTGGTCAAACCCCTGCAGGCGAAGGGCGGCCTTGAGCCGGGCGACGCCGGCGGTTCTCCCCAACGCCGTGCCGACAGGCGCAACCTCGGCTTGTCGCGCCCGCGCCTCCTCGACGCGACCGGTGAGCATGTCCTGGCGCATCGCGGCGCAGGCCGCCGGCGCGACGTTGGCGAGAGCGGCGATGGCGCCGTCGGCTCCTGCCGCAATCGCGTCGACCATCTTGTCGCCGGCCCCGGCGAGCAGGACGAAGTCCGGTCCGACCGCCGACCGCAATCCGGCGAGCCGCTCGGTCCGGCCGGAGGAGTCCTTGAGGCCGCGGACGTTCGGATGCTGGGCGATGGCCGGGATCCAGGCATCCGGAATGTCCCAACCCATGAAAACCGGCACGTTATAGATCAGGACGGGGATCGGGCTCGCGTCGGCCACCGCGTGATAGTGGGCACGGACCGCCTCGAGCGTCATGTCCCGCCGAAAGTACATCGGCGCCAGCACCAGGGCGGCTTCCGCCCCGACGGCGGCGGCGGCCCGGGTCCGCTCGATGGTGGCGCGTGTCGAGTCGGCCCCTGTGCCGGCGATCAGGCGCAGGGGCGCGGGAAGGCTGGCCCGAACGGCACCAACCCACGCCGTGCGCTCGGCATCCGTCAGCTGGGGAGCTTCGCCGTTGGAACCCAGCGCCACCACCCCGTCGAGGCCGCCCTCGCGAAGATGCTCGAGAAAGGCCTGGAGGGGGGTCGCCACGTTCCCATCGTTCGTAAACGGCGTGGGAATCGGCGGGAAGACCCCACGCAGCCAGCTCAGGTCCATCCCGCGATTGTAGGAAGTGGCCGCCGGCGCTGACAACGTTGATCGCGCCTGACCGTTACGCGGCCTTCACCGGGCTGTCGCAGCCTGCAGGCGATTGCGGATGCGTCTGTTAACAAACCGCTGATAGCCTCGGAAAGACGTGCCGTTCACGCCTCCCGATCCACCACACCGCCTCAGCCGGCGCCGCTTTCTCGATCGTGGTCTCAAGCTGACGCTGGGCCTTGGTGGTGGGATCGCCGCCGCCTCCCTTCTCGAGAGTTGCGGCGTCCCCAGCACGGCCACGGCTCCGACGCCGCCACCGGGTTCGACGGTGATCCGGTCGTTGCTCTTCGACCAGGTCGGCTATGACCCGACGGTCCTGCAGCAACTCGGCAGGCAATTCCAGGCGCTCCACGGCAACAAGGTCTTCGTCTCAATCGAGACGGCGCATTATCGCGAACTCTACGACAGCATCCTGGCGGCCGGCCTCTCGCGGCCTGCGCCCTACGACGTGGTGGCGCTCGACCAGGTCTGGGTCCCGGAGTTCGCGATGCGCAAGCAGCTCGTTTCGCTGAAAGACCAGATTCCGGACGAGAGCCGGTCGGACCTGATGCCGAGCCTCCTCGACACCTTCTCCTACCAGGGCACGATCTGGGCGATGCCGCACGTGCTCAACGTCCAGAGCCTCTACTACAACAAGGCGCAAATACGCACGGCGGGGTTCGCCGGACCGCCGAAAACGCTCGAGGCCTGGTACGACCAGATGATCGCGCTGCGCAACCGCCAGACGCCGTACACGGACTCGTGGGCGGAAGGCGAGGGCCTGGTGTCCGACTTCGTGCGGTTCGCGGCGCAGTTCGGTGGGGACCTGTTCGATCCGTCCGGCCGGCCTCAGCTCTTGAGCCAACCGGTGCAGCGGGCCGCGGCCTTCATGCGGCAGCTCATCGATGAGCATCTCGTCCGAGGCGAGATCGGGGCGAGCAACGAGCCGGATGCGATGCGGGCGTTCCTCGCCGGCGGCGTGACCTACACGACCAACTGGAACTTCGTCTTCGGCGCGATGAGCGACCCGGCCTACTCGCAGATCATCGGGGAGGCGGCTGTCGCGACCATTCCCGCGGCCGCCTCGACCGGGAAACCCGCGGCATCGGTCAGTGGCTTCATGGGGCTCGGTGTGCTGGCCAACAGCCAGCAGCCAGAACTGGCCGCGGCCTGGATGCGTTACCTGACGAGTCCGCAAGTGCAGGCGCAGCAGCCCGGGCAACTGCCGATCTGGACCTCGCTGCAGAACTCGCCGGAGGTCCGCAAGGCCAACCCGCAGATCGACGTCTTCCTGACCAACATCGCGAATGCGCGGCCCCGGCCAAAGCTCACCCACTACGTCGAGGCCTCCGCCGTCCTGCAGCGGCATTTGCACGATCTTGTAATCGGTGCGGCGACCGCCGCCGGTGCGATGGCGGCCGCCCAGGCGGAGCTGGTCGGCCTTCAGACGCGCTACGCGTCCTGACGACTCCGGCTTAGCATGAGGCGATGACGGTCGAGCAGGCCATCATCGACTACCGCATCGGGCTCATCGAAGCGATCACCCTGCTCCTCTTTTTCATGCTGGCCTTCGGTGCGATCACGATTGCCGGCCGCGCCATGTGGGCCGGACTCAAGGCGACGGAATCGTTGCTGGCGCGGATCGCGGCGGCTCTTGTCCTGGGATCGATCGCGGCCGGCGGGACGAGCGGCGTCATCGTGACGGTGCTCCAACCCACCGTCCTATCCGACGTCACGGGCGGGACGGCGGCGGCGGCACGGAACCAGGCAATCCTGCTATTCGCGCTCGCCCTCGCGATCACGATCGCCGCCGTGATTCGGCTCGAGCGCTACAACCGGACTCGAGCCGGCCTGCCCGCCGCCGACGAGGAGGCTGACTGGAAGGTCGAGCCGCCCGCGACTGGTCGGCGCTGACCCTTGGGCCGGCTCAGGGGCCGGTGGGGCTGGGCGTCGCCACGATCTGCGAAGCGGGGATCTCGCCATCGACCAGGTTCCACTTCGCGAGCAGCAAGCGGTAGGAGCCATCCTGGTAGATGGCGAGCATCGCCTTCTGCATCGCCTTGACGAGGTCGCCGTTCTTCGGGTCGATCGCGATGCCCTCCGGGTTCGTCTTGAAGGGGTGCCCGGCCAGGTCCAGCTGATCCGGCGTCTGCTTGACGAAGTACGCGGCGACCGGCGAGTCGTCCAGGGCGGCATCGGCCTGGCCCTGTTTCAGCGTCAAGACGGCCTGCAGGTCGGTCGGATAGACGTGCACCACCACATGGTTGCTCTTGCATTCGTTCCCGTTCGCCTCGTCGAGCGAATTCTGCTCCGGGCTCTGGACCTGGACGGCCACGCTCTTGCCGCACAGGTCGGCCAGGCTGGTGATGCCCGCCGGATTCCCTTTGCGGACGAGGATCGATTGGCCGGCCTGGAAGTAGGGGACGAAGGCCACCTGTCGTTGCAGGTCGGGGGTGATCGAGAGCGCCGAGATCACCGCATCGCCTTTTTTCGCCAGCAGGGCGCCGATGATCTGGGGCGAGTCGGTCTTCACGATGGTGACGTTGAGGCCCATCTTGCCCGCCAGGGCGGTCGCGATGTCGATGTCGAATCCGACCGCCTTCTGGGTGGCTGGATCGATCGACTCCTGCGGCGGGTACGTGGTGTCCGAAAGAAAGGTGAGCGACCCGGGGTGGACGAGCGTGGTCGGCGGGACGATCGGCGTCGCCGTCGGGCTGGCGGCTGGCAACGGGGTCGCCGAAGCAACCACGTGCGCTCCCGGTGGCCCAGGTGCCGTGCAGGCCGTGAGCGCGACGGCGAGCATCGCGCCGGCAGCCAGCAACCCCCCGATTCTGCCGTCAAGCCGCCCCGCCACTCGCCCCGGCGGGGTTATGGTCTTTGCCAAAACAGCGACCTCATTCTACGTCCCGTGGCCGTCGCTAACATGAGAGAGCGTGATCGCCCTCGACGGCCGCTCGCTGCGCTCCCCTGATGTGGCGGCAGTCGCGCGCCACGGCGAGCGCGTCGCCCTTGCTCCCGCCGCCCGATCCCGGCTCAGCCGGGCCCGCGAGATCGTCGATCGCCTGGTGAGCGAGGACCAGGCCGTCTACGGCCTGACCACCGGCGTCGGGGCGCTGAAGAATACCCGGATCGCGCTGAAAGACACCCGCCAGCTGCAGCGCAACCTGCTGATGAGCCACGCCGTGGGCGTCGGCGCGGCCATGCCGGACGAGCTGGTCCGCGCCGGCATGCTCGTCCGGGTCAACCAATTCTGCCAGGGGAGCTCGGGCGTCAGCCCGGTCGTGGCCGACCGCCTGGTGGATTTCCTCAATCACGACATCTGTCCCTACGTGCCGGAGAAAGGCTCGCTGGGGGCGAGCGGTGATCTCGCCCCGTCGGCCCATGTCGGGCTGGTCTTGATGGGTGAGGGCGAGATCATGGTGAACGGCGAGCGTCGGGACGGAGCGGAGGCCTTGCGCTCGGCCGGCCTGCAGCCGGTCGAACTGCGTGCCAAGGACGCGCTCAGCATCCTCAACGGCACGCACTTCATGGCCGGGGCCGCCAGCCTGCTGCTCGAGGACGCCCAGCGCCTGCTGCTGACGGCCGACATGGTGGCCGCGCTCAGTGTCGAGGCTCTTCGCGGCTCGAGGACGGCCTTCGACCCGCGCATCCATGCGCTCCGCCCCCATCCGGGCCAGGTCGCGTCGGCCGCCAGGATCTTTGCCCTGACCGAGGGCAGCGGCATCGCCGAGTCCCATCGCATCGACAACCGCGTGCAGGACGCATATTCGCTGCGCTGTGCCGCCCAGGTGCATGGAGCCTGTGCGGACGCGATCGATTACCTCCGCCGGGTCCTGGTGGTGGAGCTCAATGCCGGCACCGACAATCCCCTGGTGCTGGCCGATGACGAAGCGGTCGTGTCGGGAGGGAATTTCCATGGTGAGCCGCTCGCCATCGCGCTCGATACCGCGGCGATCGCGCTCAGCGAGCTGGGGAGCATCTCCGAGCGCCGGCTCTTCCGGATGCTCACCGGCTTCCTCTCCGAGCTGCCGCCGTTTCTGACGCCGCACTCCGGCCTCGACTCCGGCTACATGCTGCTGCAGTACACGGCCGCCGCGCTGGCGACCGACAACCAGCTCCTGGCCACGCCGGCCAGCGTGCACTCGCTCCCCACCTCCGCCGACCAGGAGGACCACAACAGCATGGGATGGCACAGCGCCCAGCGTGCCCGGCAGGTTTCCACCAACGTGGAGACCATCCTGGCCCTGGAGGCACTGGGGGCGGCACAGGGCATCGACCTGCTCGCGCCGCTGCAACCGGCCCGGATGACCGGGGACGCGTACCGCGCGATCCGCGAGGGCGTGCCAACCCTCGACCATGACCGCACGCTGTACCGGGAGATCGAAACGGCCGTCGGCCTGGTCCGCCGCGGCCGCCTGGCCGCGATCGCCGCGAAGGCAGGCCCGCGCACAATGGCATGACGATGACCGCCCCGATTCGCGCGGCACGCGGCCGGCAGCTCCAATGCAAGGGTTGGCAGCAGGAGGCGGCGCTGCGGATGCTCTGCAACAACCTCGATCCTGAGGTTGCCGAACGTCCGGAGGACCTCGTCGTCTACGGCGGGACTGGGAAGGCCGCCAGGGACTGGCCGTCCTTCCACGCGATCGTGGCGGCCCTGGAGCGGCTGAAGGACGATCAGACCCTGCTGGTCCAATCAGGCAAGCCGGTCGGGATCTTCACCACCCATGAGTACGCGCCGCGAGTCCTGATCGCCAACAGCCTGCTGGTGCCGCGCTGGGCGACCTGGGAACACTTCTGGGAGCTCGAGCGCCTCGGACTGATGATGTATGGGCAGATGACGGCCGGCAGCTGGATCTACATCGGAAGCCAGGGCATCCTGCAGGGAACATACGAAACCTTTGGTGCGCTGGCCCAGAAGCGGTTCGCCGGGAGCCTGCGCGGCAAGATCGTCCTCACCAGTGGGCTCGGCGGCATGGGCGGGGCGCAGCCGCTCGCGGTCGTCCTGAATGAAGGGATCGCGCTATGCGTCGAGGTGGACGAGACCCGAATCCAGCGTCGCCTTCAGAGTGGATACCTCGACCGGGTCAGCGCGCGCCTCGAGGAGGCGGTGGCGTGGGCCGAGGAGGCGAGGCGGACCGGGACGCCGGCCTCGATCGGCGTGGTCGGCAACGCCGCCGAGGTATATCCGGAGCTGCTCCGCAAAGGCTTCCGGCCCGACGTCGTGACGGACCAGACCTCGGCCCACGACCCGTTGCGCGGCTATATCCCGGCGCCGCTCACGGTCGCGGAGGCGGCGGACCTGCGGGCCCGCGATCCGCAGGAATACCTGGAGATGGTGAAGCACTCGATCGCCGCGCACGTGCAGGCGATGCTCGCGTTCCAGCGGCAAGGGATCGAGGTCTTTGACTATGGCAACAACCTCCGCGGCCAGGCGCTGGAGGGCGGCGTCACTGATGCCTTCGACATCCCGGGCTTCGTTCCCGCCTATATCCGTCCGCTCTTCTGTGAGGGCAAGGGCCCCTTCCGATGGGTGGCCCTCAGTGGCGAGGCAGACGACATTTACCGGACCGACCGCGCCGTGATGGAGGTGCTGCCCGACAACGAGCCGCTGCATCGCTGGCTGCGTCTTGCGCGCGAGCGGGTCCAGTTCCAGGGGTTGCCCGCCCGCATCTGCTGGCTCGGCTACGGCGAGCGCAGCCGGGTCGGCCTTCGCTTCAATGAGATGGTGTCGTCGGGCGAGCTGAAGGCCCCGATCGTGATCGGCCGGGATCACCTCGACGCCGGCTCGGTGGCCTCGCCGTACCGCGAAACGGAAGCGATGAAGGACGGCAGCGATGCGGTCGCCGACTGGCCGATCCTGAATGCGCTCGTGAACACGGCGGCCGGCGCCAGCTGGGTCTCGGTGCACCATGGCGGCGGCGTCGGCATGGGCAACTCGATCCACGCGGGAATGGTGGTCGTGGCCGATGGCACCGCGGCCATGGCCGACCGGCTGCAGCGGGTGTTGACGACGGACCCGGGCATGGGCGTGATCCGCCACGCGGATGCCGGCTACGAGACCGCCGTCGAGGTGGCGCGGGCCCGGGGGATCGACCGGGCCACGTGATCGAGGCGGACTTCGTGCTCCGCCATGCCGGGCAGCTGGCCACCATGGTGCCCGGACGGGACGACCCCCTGGGCCGCGTGACCGATGCGGCGCTGGCCGCGCGTGACGGGCTCGTCGTCTGGGTCGGAAAAGATCGGGATCTCGAGGCCGCCGTCGCGCTGGACGGTGACGTGCTGGACGCGCAGGGCGCCTGCGTCATCCCGGGACTGGTCGATGCCCATACCCACCCCATCTTTGCCGGTGATCGCGCCGATGAGTTCGCCGAGCGCGTGGCGGGCGTGCCCTATACAAGCCAGCAGGCCGAGGGCCGAGGGATCCAGCGGACCGTGCGATCGACCCGCGCCGCCGACGAGGCGACGCTGCTGGGGCTGGCCATGGCGCGCGCCGACCGGTTTCTCGCGCATGGCACCACCACCATCGAGGCGAAATCGGGCTACGGGCTCAATCCGGAGCGCGAACGGATGTCGTTGGTGGTGCTGCGTCAACTGGCTGCCCGCACGTCCCTGCGCGTCGTCCCGACCTTTCTCGGCGCTCACGTGGTCCCGGACGGGATCGGGCGCGAGGCCTACCTCCGCTCGCTGCTCGAGGAGATGCTGCCGAGCTTCACTGGCCTCGCCAGGTTCTGCGACGCCTGGTGCGATGCGCCGGCATTCACGGCCGCCGAGGTCAGGCAGGTGCTGACACGGGCGCGGGCGCTCGGATATCAGCTCCGCGTGCATGCAGCGCAACTGGGTGAAGGCGACGGCCCCGACATCGCCGCCGAGCTCGGCGCCGCCAGCGCCGATCACCTCGAGTACGTGACCCGGGCTCAGATCGACGCGCTGGTGCGGGCGGGGACGGTGGCCGTCCTCTGCCCGGCGGCGAACTTCACCGTTCCCAACAGCCGGCGGCCGCCGATCGAGGCGATGCGCGAGGCCGGGATACCGCTGGCGATCGCGAGCGACCTCAACCCTGGCACCGCCAACTCGGAGAGCCTGACCTTCGCCATGAGCCTCGCCTGTGCCGAGTGGGGCATGACGCCGACCGAGGTGCTCCAGGGAGCAACCCGGCACGCGGCCCGCTCCTTGCGGCTCGAGGAGGCCGGCGTCCTGCGTCCCGGGAGCTTCGCCGACTGTGCCGTGCTGGAGGTCGAACGGCCCGAAGCCATTCCCTACTATGTCGGAGTGAATCGGGTTCGCACCACCGTCGTGCGAGGGAGTGTGTGGGCCAGCTCGTAGAGTGCGTGCCAAATTTTTCCGAAGGCCGCCGTCGCGAGGTCATCGATGCCATCGTCGGAGCGATCCGCCAGGCCGGCGCCCGCATCATCGACGTGCAGGCCGACGCCGCCCATAACCGGATGGTGGTCACCTTCGTCAGCGAGCCGGAGCTCGCCGTCGACGCCGCGCTGGCGGGCGCTCGGGTGGCAACCGACCGCATCGACCTGCGCCAGCATCACGGCGAGCATCCGCGCATGGGCGCCACCGATGTCGTCCCCTTTGTCCCCTTTGCGGATCTGCCGATGGCGGTCTGCATCGAGCTGGCCCATCGTCTCGGGGCGCGGATGTGGAGCGAGCTGCAGGTGCCGGTCTACTACTACGGGGAGGCAGCCTCGCAGCCCGAACGCCGCGAGCTCGAGAAGGTGAGACGGGGAGGGTTCGAGGAGCTGGTGGTCGCGATCGCGGACCCCGAGCGCCGGCCCGACGAGGGGAATGCGGCGACCCACGCGAGTGCCGGCGCGACGGCCGTGGGCGCTCGCATCCCACTGATCGCCTACAACGTAAATCTGAAGACCACCGACCTGGCGGTTGCCAAGGAGATCGCCCGGACGATCCGCGCCTCCTCCGGCGGGCTGCCCAACGTCAAGGCGCTTGGCTTCAACCTGGCCGAGCGCGGGCCTGGTTCAGGTTTCGATGAACCTGACCGACTATCGGGTTACCAACGTCTGGAAGGTCTTCCGCGTGATTCACGACGAGGCGGCCCGGCGAGGGGTCGAGGTCGAGGGATCCGAGATCGTCGGCACCATCCCACTCGACGCCGCGACCCGCACCATCAGGGATGCCCTGCTCGAACCCACCTTCAAAATGGACCAGATCCTCGAAAAACGCGTCTGGGCCGCGGAATGACCGTCGGGTCGACCTCGGTCGAGGAGTACCTCCGTCAGCTCGGCAGCACGTCGGCGGTTCCGGGAGGCGGCAGCGCGGCGGCGCTGGCCGGCGCGATGGGCGTCGCCCTGCTTGGCATGGTGGCGGCGCTCAGCGCCCGGAAGGCCGCGGACTCCGGCGAGCGGGAGTGGCTGTCGGCGCTGGCGCCGGAGCTCGAGCAGCTACGGGGCCGGCTGCTCCAACTGAGCCAGGATGACATCGACGCGTACCGCGCGGTCCTCGATGCCCGCAAGCGGAAGGCGTCGGCGAGTGAGCGCAACCAGGTCTCCGCGCGCGCGGCTGAGGTCCCCTTGGAGACGGCGAGGGCCTGCGATCGCGCCCTGTCGATCTTTTCCGACGTGAGTCCCATCGCCTGGGAGATGACGCGCTCGGACCTGAACGCAGGCGGTGCCTTGCTCGCGGTCGGGCTCCGCGCGGCTCTGGCCAACGTGGCCGTCAATCTACCCGATCTCGACGGCGCCACACGAGCGGGTCTCGAGGCCGCCTATCGAGCGGTACAGGCGAAGCACCCGGGCTGATCCGCCTGGCGCAGCCCGTCCTCCCGGGCACCCTTGATGGCGGCTCGGCCTAGGCCGCCCGCCGCCGGCTGATCTCGAATCGCCGCGGAGTGATCCATTTTCGCTGGTCACCGTATGCACTGATGAGACCCCGCGCGGAAGGGAATGAACTTTTTCGGAGGTAATTGTCATGGGTAATCGTTCGATGGTACAAACCGTTGCGCTCGTCTTCGGCGTCGTCTATCTCGCTGTCGGCATCGTTGGCTTCCTGCCCTTCCTGGGCGGGTCCTACACGCAGACCAGCAGCAACCTGCTCGGGATCTTCTCGATCAACCTGCTGCACAACCTCGTTCACGTGATCATCGGCGTTGCCGGCATCGCCGCGGCGGCCACGCTGGCCGGCTCACGGACCTACGAGCAGGTCGTCGGCGTGGTTCTGCTCGCGCTCGGCGTCGTCGGGATCTTCGTTGCGCAGCCCCTCGGCCTGCTCAACATCGGCGGCCCCGATATCTTCCTGCACCTCGCGACCGGCGCCATCCTCGCCTACTTCGGTTTCGCCGCCGCGACCTCGCCGCGCCGCGTCACGGCGTAAGCGCCCACTCCCCCAACGCCCCCGGTCCGCGCCGGGGGCGTTTTCTATCCCTAGACTGCATTCCGTGACTGGCTTTCCCTCGTTCGAGAACCGGACGGCGACGCTCGATGGCGTCACCGTTCATTACCTCTGCGGAGGGAAGGGGCCGCCGGTGCTGCTGGTGCATGGCCTTGGCAGCTCCGCCGGCGTCGAGTTCTTCTACAACCTGGAGGCGCTTGCCGCGTCGCACCAGGTGATCGCGATCGATCTTCCCGGCTTCGGCCAGTCGGACAAGCCCGCGCTCGCCTACACCATCGACCTCTTCGTGCGGGTGGTGCGTGACCTCATGGCATCCATCGGGCTCCAGCGGACCGCCGTCATCGGTGTCTCGATGGGTGGCCGCGTCGCGCTCGGCCTCGCCCTCGATGCGCCGGAATGCGTCGACCGCCTGATCCTCGTCGACGCGCTTGGGGTTGGCCAGCCGCGGCCCGTCCTGGCCTACCGGTTGCTGCTGACGAAAGGCCTCGGTGAGCTGACGCTGAGCGGGACCGCGCGCGCGCTTCGCGGCATGAACCCGAAAACGATTCGGCGTTTCTGGCGCTGGTACCTGCGGCGTCCGGGCCCGATCGATACGATCCTGAGCGACGATCGGATCAGCAACCACAGCCGGCTGCTGTCAACGCCGGCGTATCGAGCCGCCTATCTGTCGGCGCTGCGGTCGATCGCGGGGTCGCGCCGGCTGCGTGACGGCGTGGTGGTCGACAGCCGCCTGTCGGAGCTCGCCATGCCGACGCTGCTGGTCTGGGGCCGCCACGACCATCTCTTCCCGGCGGAGCATGCGGCGGCGGCGGCGCGCAAGATTCCCGGGGCCCGCACCGAGATCTTCGAGGGCAGTGGCCACACGCCGCAGATGGAGGAGCCCGACCGATTCAACCGCCTGGTGCTCGACTTTCTCACGGTGACGCCGGGGTGACCGGATGGCCCAGTCGGGCGGCGTAGTAGGCGAGGATCCACTGGAAGGCGGTGACGACGCCGGCGATCACCAGGATCAGGCCACCGAGGCCGACCACGGCAGGCCAGATCCGCCGGATGCGGTAGCGTCGGTAGCGGCCGAACGTCACCCAGAAGCTCCGGCTCGTCAGGCCGTAGCGCCGGCCCGCGGTCAAGGCCAGCCGGAGCAGCCCGATGCCGCTGCAAACGAGCAGGATCGCGAGGATCAGCAGCGAGCGTTACACTCCATATATTGGGGTTGGAGGGGGTCGGACCCCATACATTTTGTTGTAAACTAGTTGACAGCCCTAATCCTAAGTCATACGATGTGGGGCGCTTCACCCCACTCCACGGAGGTCTCATTCATGCCCCGATCCACCCAGAAGACGTCAGCCGAACGACCCAACGCGCCCGCCGCCGCGCCGGTGGCCAACGGCCAGAAGCGGAACCGTAACGGTCTCACCTGGAAGCGGTATTTCAGCCGCCCGGGCGTCCCATCCTTCGACGAGGTGGACTGGGAAACCCGCTCGGCGAGCATCACCAACGAGAAGGGTGAGGTGGTCTTCGAGCAGCATGACGTCGAGATTCCGACCACCTGGTCGCAGGTGGCCACCAACGTCGTCGTCTCCAAGTACTTCCGCGGCGTGATCGGGACCCCGGAGCGGGAGCGGAGCGTGAAGCAGTTGATCGGGCGTGTGACGCGCACCATTCACGGATGGGCGGTCAAGCAGGAGTATTTTGCGACGCCGGAAGCGGCAGAGACCTTTCGTGAGGAATTGAGCCATCTGCTGGTCCACCAGAAGGCGGCCTTCAACAGCCCCGTCTGGTTCAACGTCGGGATCGAGCCGCGTCCCCAGATGTCGGCCTGCTTCATCAACAAGGTGGACGACACGATGGAATCAATCCTGACCCTGGCGAAAACGGAGGGCATGCTCTTCAAGTACGGGTCGGGCACCGGCACCAACCTGTCGCCGATCCGCTCCTCGCGAGAATTGCTCGCCGGCGGCGGTACCGCCTCCGGCCCGGTCTCCTTCATGAAGGGCTACGACGCCTTTGCCGGCGTGATCAAGTCCGGAGGCAAGACGCGGCGGGCGGCCAAGATGGTCATTCTCAATATCGACCATCCCGACATCGTCGAGTTCATCAACTGCAAGGTCGAGGAGGAACGGAAAGCCTGGACCCTGATCGAGGCCGGCTACGATCCGTCCTTCAATGGCCCGGCCTACAGCTCCGTCTTCTTCCAGAACTCGAACAACAGTGTCCGGGTGAAGGATGACTTCATGAGGGCGGTCGAGGACGACGGCGAATGGCACACGATCGGCGTCGTGAGCGGACAGATCATGGACACCTACCGCGCCCGCGACCTGGCCCGGATGATGGCCGACGCCGCCTGGGCAAGCGGAGATCCGGGTCTGCAATATGACACAACCGTCAATCGGTGGCACACCTGCCCCAACACGGACCGGATCAATGCCTCCAACCCCTGCTCGGAATACATGTTCCTGGACAACACCTCCTGCAACCTCGCCTCGATCAACCTGATGAAGTTCCTCGACGAGCGTGGCGAATTCGATGTCGAGGCGTATCGAGAGGCCTGCCGGATTCTGATCACGGCCCAGGAGATCCTGGTCGACAACGCCAGCTATCCCACCGAGGCGATCACGCGCAACAGCCAGGACTTCCGCCCGCTCGGCCTGGGCTACGCCAACCTGGGGGCCTTGCTGATGGCGTCCGGGCTTCCCTATGACAGTGATGCCGGGCGCGACGTCGCGGCGGCGCTGACCGCAGTCATGACCGGGGAGGCGTATGCGCAGTCGGCGCGGATCGCCCAGAAGAAGGGTCCCTTCAACGGCTTCGCCATCAACCGCGAGCCGATGCTGCGGGTCATGGCCCAGCACCGCGCCTCGGTCGAGCACATCAACCCGGCCCATGTGCCACTGCCGCTGCTGACGGCAGCGCGCGACGCCTGGGGCAAGGCCTACGAGCTCGGGGCCGCCCATGGCTATCGCAATTCACAGGCCACGGTGATCGCGCCGACCGGGACGATCGGTTTCATGATGGATTGCGACACGACCGGGATCGAGCCGGACATCGCGCTGGTCAAGTACAAGAAGCTGGTCGGCGGCGGCATGCTCAAGCTGGTCAACCAGACGGTTCCGATCGCGCTCCGCCGGCTCGGCTACCCGGAGAGCCAGGTGTCTGACATCCTTCAGTACATCGACGACACGGACACGATCGAGGGGGCCCCGCACCTGCGCGCGGACGACCTCGCGGTCTTCGATTGCGCCTTCAAGCCGGCCAGGGGCATGCGGACCATCCACTATATGGGCCACGTCAAGATGATGGCCGCCGCCCAGCCGTTTATCTCGGGCGCCATCTCCAAGACGGTGAACATGCCGGAGCACGCGACCCCCGAGGACATCATGGAGGTCTACCTCGAGGGATGGCGGATGGGACTGAAGGCGATTGCGATCTACCGGGATGGGTCGAAGCGCTCGCAGCCGCTGAACACCGCCCTGGACGTCAAGAAGGCCGCTCCGGCGGCAGCCAGCCTGCCCGCCGACACGCCGACCGCGTCGACGGAACCGAGCGGTCCTCATGCCGTCCGTCGCAAGCTGCCCGACGAACGCCGCGCCATCACGCACAAGTTCGATATCCAGGGCCACGAGGGCTACATCACGGTTGGCATCTACGACGACGGCCGCCCGGGCGAGATCTTCCTGGTCATGTCCAAGGAAGGGAGCACGATTTCGGGGTTGATGGATGCCTTCGCCACCAGCATCTCGCTGGCGTTGCAGTACGGGGTTCCGCTCGAGGTCCTCGTCAAGAAGTTCGCCCACACCCGCTTCGAGCCCTCGGGTTTCACCAAGAATCCCGAGATCCCGATCGCCAAGTCGATCACCGACTACATCTTCCGCTGGCTCGCCTCGAAGTTCCTGAGTGGCACCCAGCAAGAGATCATTGGGATCGTCCGCCGCGATCCGCCGGTCGAGGTCGAGCCGTCCGCGGCGCCGGTCGACAGCGCGCCGACCGCGCCGTCAGCGCCAGCGAAACCCGCGCCCTCGATCGAGATCAGCCAGACGAAGATCACGTTCCAGGGCCAGGAGGATTCGCCCTCCTGCTCCGACTGCGGGTCGATCATGGTTCGCAACGGGACCTGCTACAAGTGCCTGAACTGCGGCAGCACGAGCGGCTGTTCTTAAATCGAAGGGAGGAAACCCTGCCGGTTTCCTCCCTTCGCGACGCGGTCGGCGGACCCGAGCCTCAGCTGCGCTTCGACGCCTCGAACGCTCGCATCGCACTACAGCGCGGCTCGCGTGGGCCGGCGGGCCCGGCCGCGTCTCATCCTTCCATCCGGCGCGATCCGGAGGATGTTCGTCCGCGATGGGCGCATGAGGGTCCGGAATGTCCATGCGGTGGACGAACGGCGTGGGACGGAAGAAAATTTCGGTGCCGCGGGTGCGGCCTCTATTACGAAACCTGCTGCGACGGTGGTCGCTGCTCCTAACGCGGCGAAAACTTTTCCGGCGGACGTCCTGACAGAGGCCCTCGCGCGTGGCCGCCCGAAAAAAAATATGGACGCCGTATGCACAAATCCTTCATTCATGCTATGGTCGGGATTAATGAGCGCCGAGCCGCGCTCTGATCGTCGCGTGGATCAGAGCGAGGAAAACGAAAGGGGCAACACTCACAAGGGGTCCAGGTCCACGTCGAGGAGGTTGATGCGGACCGAACCGGACATCGCGATTGGTTCTCTGAGCTACCGCGATGACCTCAATGGCCATGACCTCGTGCGTGTCCCTCGTCGCGCTCCGCACGCCGGAGGGTTGATCGCGAATGATCGCCGATCCCCCCGACGCGTGCCTCTCCTTTTGCTTCCGGTATCCGGCCGCGCCGGCGCCCGCGCGTCCACGGCTCACGTGGCGCTCACGCGTGTTCGGCGGCGGCGCATTGCGTCAAGCGGCCGACCGGGAGAGTCTTGCTAAGAAGGAGGTGACCTGGAATGGCCGCAAAAAAGAAGTCCGCAGGCGGAAAGAAGAAGTCGTCCGCGAAGAAGTCGTCGAAGAAGAAGTAGTCAGTTTCTGAAACTGACCGCTGTGCAGCCGGCGTCACGTGACGCCGGCTGTGTCATTCTTAGCGGCGTGATCGACCTCGACCAGGCAAGGGCCTTCCTCCGCGGCCGTCACAACGGAATCCTTGCCACGATCAAGCGTGACGGGCGGCCGCAGCTGTCCAATGTCCTGTACGTGCTCGACGACGACGGCCGGATCAAGGTCTCCGTGACCCAGACGCGAGCCAAGACCCACAACCTCCGGCGAGATCCCCGAGCCAGCCTTCACGTTCAGGGTCGCGACTGGTACGAGTTCCTGGTGGTCGATGGGACGGCGAGCTTCATCGAGGGCCCTGGGGTCGCCGAAGCGCTACGGGACTACTACCGCAAGGCCCGGGGCGAACATCCGGATTGGGCCGAGTATGACGCGGCGATGATCAAGGACCAGCGCCTTCTTCTTTCCATCTCGATCGACCATGTCTACGGCATGCTCCGCTAGGTCGCGGTCTCCTCAGCGAACCGCGAGGCAGGTCACGGTCTTGAAGACGCCATCGATCTTCTGGATGTTTTCGACGATCACCGAGCCGATGCCGGCCACGTCAGGGGCCTCCACCTGGGCAATCACGTCGTACTCGCCCGTGATCGCGTCGGCGAGCTGGATTCCTTTGACGCCCTGAAGGGATTTGGCCACGTCGATCGCCTTGCCGGCGGACGCATTGATCAAGACATAGGCTCGCATTCGGGCACCTCCTCGAGACTGTGCCGTTCAGGATACGGCTTTCGGTCATGGGTAAGATGAATCGATGACGTCTATGACGGCCGTGGTCAAGGCCACGGCGTCACCGGGCGCCGGGCTGCAGCAGGTGCCGATCCCGGAGCCGGGCGCCGGCGACGTCCTGATCGAAGTGGCGGCGTCCTCCATTTGTGGCACGGATGTCCACATCTATGACTGGAACGACTGGGCCAAACAGCATATCCATCCTCCCCGGGTCTTCGGTCACGAGATGTCCGGCCGCGTCGTCGCGGTGGGAAACGAAGTGACCGACATCGCGGCTGGCACGTTCGTCGCGGTCGAAACGCATTTCGTCGATCACACCTGCCGCCAGTGCCAGCGGGGCCTCTATCACCTGTGCGAGCACGTCCGGGTCCTTGGTGTCGACCGCGACGGTGCCTTTGCCCGCTACGTGGCGATCCCTGCCGAGAACTGCTGGCGGAACGCTCCCGGGCTGAGTGCCGAGGTCGCCGCGCTCCAGGAGCCGTTCGGGAATGCGGTCCACGCGGCGACGGCGGCTCCGCTGAAAGACAATGCGGTGGCCATCTTCGGCGCCGGTCCGATTGGGCTCTGCGCGATCGGCATTGCCCGCGCCGAGGGAGCCGCCGCCATCTACGTGATCGAACCCAATGCGTTTCGGCGCGAGCTCGCCGAGCGGATGGGCGCCACCGCGGCGCTGGCCCCATCGCCGCAAACCGTCGAGGAGATCCGGCGACGCAATGGCGGGGTCGGGGTGGACGCGGTTCTCGAGTTCTCCGGGCACCCGCTGGCGGTCGAGCAGGGTCTCCAGGCGCTGCATAGCGGTGGATGGATCAGCCTCCTCGGCATTGGCGACCGGCCGGTGACGCTCGACCTGAATAACCTGGTCGTCATGAAGGGCATCACGGTCTACGGCATCTTCGGCCGACGGATCTGGGATACGTGGGAGCGCACCTCCGCCTACCTCGCCTCCGGCCGGGTCGACGTGACCCCCTTGATCACCCACCGGTTTCCGCTGGAGGACTTCCAGGAAGCCATGAGCCAGATGAAAAGCGGGCAATCCGGAAAGGTCGTACTCTTGCCAGCATGATTTCCGAGAGGACCCAGTTCGTCGCCGAGGAGATGGCGGCGCTCCGCCAGCAGGGCCTCTTCCGCCCGCTCCGTGTGCTTGGCTCAGCGCAGGACACGGAGGTGACGGTCGATGGGAAGCCCGTGCTCAACCTTTCCTCGAATAACTACCTGGGCCTGACCACGCATCCGCGCCTGAAACAGGCCATGATCGCCGCGACCGAGCAGTGGGGCGCGGGATCGGGAGCGGTGCGGACCATCGCCGGGACGATGGCCATTCACGAAGAGCTCGAGGCCCGGCTGGCCGACTTCAAACACACGGAGGCATCGCTGGTCTTCCAGTCCGGCTTCACCGCGAACCTCGGCGTCCTCCAGGTGCTGGTGAAGGAGGGCGACGTCATCATCAGCGACGAGCTGAATCACGCCTCCATCATCGACGGCATCCGGCTGTCGAAAGCGGAGCGCTCCATCTTCAAGCACCGCGACATGGATGATCTCGAGCGCCACCTGGAGAAGCACCGCGACAAACGCGTCAAGCTGGTCGTGACCGACGGGGTCTTCAGCATGGACGGCGATATCGCGCCCCTCCCTGAGATCGTCGAGCGGGCGGAACGGCTACGGCGCCCTCGTGATGGTCGATGACGCCCATGCCAGCGGCGTCCTCGGTCGCCATGGCCGGGGGACCGTCAACCATTTCGGGCTCGATGGCCGGGTCGACCTCCAGATGGGAACCCTTTCCAAGGCGATCGGGGTGCTCGGCGGCTACGTGGCGTCAGCACGGTCGGTCCGGGAGTTCCTCATCTATCGCGCGCGGCCATTCCTGTTCAGCACCTCGCATCCTCCGGGCGTCGCCGCCGCCTGCATCGCCGCGCTCGATGTGCTCCTGGAGGAGCCGCAGCGGATCGAGCGGCTCTGGGCGAACACCGCTCGCTTCAAGCAGGGGCTCAAAGGCCTCGGGTTCGAGACCGGCCCCAGTGAGACGCCGATCACGCCGGTGATCGTGGGCCAGGGTTCGGTCGCCATGGAGTTCTCCGACCGGCTCTTTCAGCGTGGCGTGTTCGCCCAGGGGATTGGTTATCCGACCGTGGCGGAAGGACGGGCGCGAATTCGGACGATCGTGACCAGCGCGCACACCGATGCCCAGCTCGACCATGCCCTCGACGCCTTCGCCTCTGCCGGGCGGGAGCTCGGCGTGATCTCGTAACTTTCGGGGAGGCTGGCGCATATATGTATTGGTCACTGGCATGACCCAGCGTTCGGCGGCGGAGCTGCAGGACGAGAGACGCCTGATCGAGGCGGCCAAACGTGACCGGAAAGCGTTCACCGCGCTTTACGATCGGTACTTCGATCAGATCTACTCCTACTGCTATTACCACTCCGGCCGGCGAGAGGAGGCCGAAGACCTTGCCAGCGAGACCTTCCAGCGAGCGCTGGAGGGACTGGATGATTTCGAATGGCGAGGAATTCCGTATTCAGCATGGCTCTACAAAGTTGCGTCGAACTTGATGTCCAAGCAACGGCGCCGGCCGGCCTGGGTCGAACTACCGGATCCGGTTGCCGGACCGACCGAGGACAATCCCGAGCGGCTCTGGCTGCGACGGGAGCAGGGCGATGAGCTGCACCGAGCGGTGCGTCAGCTGCCTCAGGATCAGCGGGACGCGGTGCTGCTCAAATTCGAGGGACGGCTCAAGAACAAGGAGATTGGCGTGATCCTCGGTCGCAGCGAGGGAGCGGTCAAGCTGCTGCTCTTTCGCGCGGTCCACGGGCTTCGCCGGCGGCTCGCCGGGCAGGAGGAGCGAGGATGACACGACAGACGGACGACGTCGACGCGCTGGCACGGGCGATCGATCGGATCGTCTTCCCGGACATGCGGGTCGGCGAGACACCCTCGACGCTCTCGTCGCAGACGCTGGGGTTGATCTCGTATCTGAACGACAGCTTTCCACGCGTGGCGGTGGCAGCCGCCCGGCGCGAACGGCAGCAACGACGGCTGGCACGCGCCCTCGGACTTCCCCGTGGATCGTCCGACGCCAGTCTCACCCGACTCGAGGCAGAGCTCAATCGCCGGATGAGTTCGCTCGATCCGCGCTGGGGACCCGTCGTCGGCGGCACGGCGCTGCTCCTCCTCGGCGTGCTCGGCTTCGCCGTCTGGCGGCGAGGCTCGGCCAAACCCGCGGTGGCCGGCTTCCGCTAAGAGCGAAACGCCGGGGCGTACCGGCCGTTGTACTGGGACGAATGGGTTGGCTCTGGTCTCCGCCGATGCGCGCCGCCGTCCTGTCACTGGTTTGTATCCTGAGCGCGACCGTGGCAGGGCTCATGACCGGACCTGCCCGGCCGCAGGCCGTTTCAGTGGTCGCCGCCACCCCGCTGCCACCGGCGGTCCAGACGCCCTCTTCCCTGGCGACACCCTCCGCGACCCCGTCGGCGATGGCTCCGCCGCTCGTCACCCCCTCCAACCCGTCGTTGCTTGCCCAGGAGTTGACGACCAGGATGGCCCCGGTCCCGGCTGGGCCATCGACTGTGGTCCCAATTCTCATGTACCACTACATCCGGGTGAACCCGGTGGCCGCCGATCGCGTCGGGTTCAACCTCTCGACATCTCCGAAGATGTTCACCGCCCAGATGCAGTACCTGGCCGACAACGGATTCCACGTGATCTCCCTGCACGACGCGGTCGTCGCCATCCGGCAGCACCGCTCCCTTCCGTCACGCCCGGTGGTGCTCACGTTCGACGACGGCTACGCCGACTTCTTTACGGCGGCGGTCCCGGTCATGCGCGCGCACGGCTTCACGGCGACCGACTTCGTGATCAGCGGCCGGATGGGTGTACCCGGCTTCCTCAGCGCCGCTCAGGTGGTGGCCGCGGACCAGCAGGGCTTCACGATCGGGGCGCATACGGTCGACCACTACGCGCTGGCCGCGCTGGCGCCCGCCCGCGCGGCCTGGGAGATGCGGCAGGGTAAACTCGCGCTGGAATCGGTGTTGGGTCATCCGGTGATCGACTTCGCGTATCCGTACGGCAGCTTCAACAGCTACGCGATGGGACAGGCTCGGACGCTTGGTTTTGAAACCGCGGTCTCGACGCTCGTGGGGAAGGTGCACACCCCCGCCCAGCTCATGTCTCTTTCGCGACTTCGCGTGGGCGGCGCCATGAGCCTGGCCACGTTTGCCCGGCTCGTCGGCGGACCCACCCCCACGATCCTGCGGCCGATCCCTTAGCTGATGGAGGAGGACCTCGCGCCGAAAGAGTCCGCCCGGATCCGCGCACGGGATCGCAAGCGGCGTCCACCAAAGATGGTGGTGGACAATGCCGGTGTCAAGCGCATCCAGATCGCGCTGCGGGATCGCAAGCGCAAAAAGACGCCGCCCGGCTGAGCGCATGACATCGGGGGGAGGCGCTAGAGTGATGTCCCAGTGAACCCCATCCGAAAGGCGGTCTTTCCCGCCGCCGGGCTTGGCACCCGCTTCCTGCCGGCCACCAAAGCCCAGCCGAAAGAGATGCTGCCGGTGGTCGACAAGCCGATCATCCAGTACGGCATCGAAGAGGCGGTCGCATCCGGCATGGATCAGATCATCGTCGTGACCGGACGGGACAAACGTGCCATCGTCGATCATTTCGACATTTCGTTCGAGCTCGAGCATTACCTCAAAGACCGTGGCAAGACCCGCGAGCTGCAGGTGGTTCGCAAGATCTCGGACATGGTGGACATCACCTACATCCACCAAAAGGAGCCCCTGGGACTGGGCCACGCGGTGCTGATGGCCAAGGACGTCGTCGGCAACGAACCCTTCGCGGTCTTCCTCGCCGATGACATCATCAAGTCGCAGACGCCGGCCATCCGCCAGATGATGGATGTCTACGAGCAGCGCGAATGCTCCGTGCTGGCGCTGCAGCGGGTCGAACCCGACCAGGTTTCGCGCTACGGCATCGTCAAGGTGTCCTCGAGCGAGGGGAGGGTCCACCAGGTCTCCGACATGGTGGAAAAGCCGGATCCGGCCAGAGCCCCCTCCAACCTCGCGATCCTCGGCCGGTACGTGCTCAAGCCGTCGATCTTCGGCATCCTGGAGACGACCCGGGAGGGGGTCGGGGGAGAGATCCAGCTGACCGATGCCCTGCGGACCCTGGCGCAGCAGGACACGCTCGTCGGCCTCGAGTTCGAGGGGACCTATTTCGACGTCGGGACGGTGGCCGGCTTCCTCAAGACCTCGATCGCCTTCGCCCTCGACCGGCCCGGGCTCCGGGACGAATTGCTCGCCTATTTGCGGACCCTGGACGGCCTCCAGCCCTAGGCCGCCGACCGCCGACATCCGCTGGTGGCCCGCCGCCGAAGCGGCGCTATAATGGGTGATCCGAATTTATGGCAATCGCTACACCCGTTTTAGGCCCAAACATGGCAGTTTCAGGAAGACGCAGATCCGACGAGGACCGGGTCGTTCGGTATTTGAATACCGAGGGCGACTTCGAGGTCGAGGTCTCGCACACCCTCAACAAGTGGTGCGTGACCGTCTTTCAGCTGCCCGCCAAGCAGGTCGTTGCCCAGGATTTCTTTCCGGAGCGCTGGAAGGCGCTGGCGCGGGCGCAGGATTTCGTCCGAATCCTGAATACGCGCAATAAGCCGCAGCCGGAGACGGACGAAGAGCCCTGACCCGTAACCCGTCGCGCCCGTTCTGGCGCAATGAGTGGGGAGCGCTTGCCTTCGTGGCGACCGTCATCCTGGGCATGCTCGTGGTGCCGATCGCGCTCCTCCTGAACGGCGGCGGCGGCAGCCCGGGGGCCGGCCCGAATCAGACGCTGTTCGGCCCGGGAGTGTGCGCCAGTCCGACCGCCACCGTGTCGGCCTCGGCCTCTCCGACGGTCTCGGCCTCGGCCTCTCCGACGGTCTCGGCCTCGCCCTCCCCGAAGGCGTCAACCAGTGGAACGCCAGGTGCCACGGCGGTCGCCAGCGCCTCGGCGCCGCCATGCCCCTCGCCGGCGTCGACTCCGTCCGCAACGGCTAGCTCGAGCCCGACGCCGTCGCCGTCTCCGTCTCACTCGCCCTAGGCGCGAAGGCGGCGGACGGAGCCAGCGGCAGGCGTAACCCGAAGGTGCTGCCGCGGTTCGGCTCGCTTCGATCCAGCCGCAGACTGCCACCCATCTGTTCGGCCAGGCTGCGGCTGATGAACAGGCCAAGCCCGGTGCCCGGCGGGAACCCGAGGCTGGGACGGTCAAGTCGAACCAGGCGCTCGAAGATGCGCTCGTGCATCTCAGGCGGAATGCCGAGGCCACGGTCGGAGACCGTGAGCGCTGCCGTCCCGGCGTCCGCCGTGATCCGGATGCTGATCCAGGGCACGTCGTGCGAGTAGGTCAGGGCGTTGTTCAGGAGGTTGTCAAGGATGCGGGCGAGCGACTCGGTGTCCCCGTTGACGACAACCGGGTCTTCGGGCAGCTCCACGTCGAGTTGCGCCTGAGCCAGCTCTGCCGACGGGCGCAGGCGATCGATTGCCGAGCGGGCGGCCCGCCCGAGGTCAAGGCGCTCCGGCCGCAACCCGAGCTTCCCCGCTTCCAACCGCGCGGCCACCAGGATGCCGTTGACCAGGTTCCCCAACTCGGCAGTTTTGGCCTGCAGCATCCCCATCGTCCGCAACCACGCCGGCGACGGCGGTCCAAGGCTTCCGTCCATGAGCATCGAGATGTAGCCGGACAGGACGGTGAGCGGCGTCCGCAACTCGTGCGCCGCCATGTTGAGGAAGAGGCTCTTGGAGCGGCTGGCTTCCTCGGCGCTGGCGTAGAGGCGCGCGTTCCGGACCGCCAGCACGGCCAGGTTCCCGATCTCCTCGACCAGGTCGAGCTCATCCTGGCTGAAGGGCTCCTCGCGCCGCCGGCTCAGCGCCAGCACGCCGACCACCTCGCCGGCGAGCACCAGGGGCACCGAGACGATCCGCCGCATGCTGGCCAGGTTGTCGCGCACCGTCGGGGAAAAGGCCGAGAGATCGATCGTGCTGCCCTGGACCGGACGCTTCAACCGAACCGCCTGCTCGAGGGCCGGCTGGCTGCGAATCGGCCAGCGACTGCCACGCGTGACGTCCTCCTGTCCGCTCGCCTCGTAGGAATCCTCGATGACGATTTCGTCGGCGTCGACCCGGCAAAGGCTGCCGCGGTCGGCGCCGGCTGCCGCGATGGCGTGGAGGATGAGGCGGCGGATGACCTCGTTGGGATCGAGGGAGGAGGCCAGGTCCTGGGCGACATCGACGCCGACCTGGAGCCGTCGCGCGGTCGAGCGGGCCCGCCGTTCCGACTCGTGCTCGGCCCGGACCGATCGCTCGTAGAGCGCGAGCTGGCCGAACAAGAGGGCGGGATACGGGAGGAACGCGAGCAGATGGATCGCATACCAGATCGCCGTGTACCGCTCCCGAAGAAAGACCAGCGCGACGGCTTCATAGGCACTCAGGACGAGGGCCGCCAGGATCCCCGAGATGACGCGCTCGTCGCCTCGCCGTCCCTGCAAGAAGAGCCAGAGACCCGTTGCTGTCGGGATCAGGGCGACCGCGCCGGTGGCCGCGCTAATCCCGGAGAACCGGTTGCCGACCGCGCTATTGACGGGACTCACGGCCAGCAGGTAGGCGAGAATGAGCCCGCCGGCTCCGACCGCCAGGCCGGCGAGCCAGGCGCGACGCACCGCGCGCATCGCGAAGGTCGTCTGCCGCCCGCGCCGTGTCAAGGCGAAGGCCAGCATCATCGGGGTCCCGAGCGACAGGATCAAGAACAGCCAGGAGGTCATGTCGTTGAAGCCGGACCAGAAAAGCATCGGGAAGACGCCCGGGACGGTGAAGAGGTGGCCCAGCCAGAGGACGCTGGCCGCCGTCGCCACGGCGACGATCGGCAGCGATCGCGTATCTTCGCGGAGCTGGGCATCGAGGCTCCCGAGGACCGCGGTGGTGGCCATCGAGAGCACGGCGGCCACATCGCAGACCGGGACGAACCATGGCAGAGCGACCGTCCCCGGCTGCAGTAATCCCGGGATCAAGACAGCGGCGCCGATCCCGGTGGTCAGGAGAACGACGAAATGAGTCTGCTGGGCGCGCCCCGGGTCTTTCAGCTCAGCCGGCCTGGATGTCGTCGAGCAGCACGATCGAGCCATTCAAGGGGACGATCTGATTGCGTCGCAGCTCGAACTCGGCAAGCACCGTCGAGTCGTGCAGGATCGCCAGCTCGATGCTGTCCCGTAAGGCCAGTTCGCCGATGCGGACGCAGTCCTTTAAGAACGGGAACACGAGCGGGCGGACGAGGTTGATGATGTAGTGGTACTCCGCCTGCGAGTCGTCCGCGGCCTCGCGCAGGCTTTCGTCGCGGAAGGCGAGGATGAACAGTTCGTCGTTGAGCGGGATCAGGTCTGTCCAGCTGTAGGCCTCCCCCGGCGCGTCGGGAATCAAGGACCGTTTCTCGCGAAAGAGCTGGAGCCGCGACTGGAGCAGCCGCATCGGGCGGGATGGTCCCTCGATGATGAAGGGAACGTCCTTGAGGGGCGCCTGGCTCGCCTGGGCCGGGTAGCGGGTGGAAAAGCCGACGTCGACGCGGCCGGCGAACGGCGCAGGCACCTTGATCACGAGCTCTTGAAGCAACTTCCCCGGATCTCCTTCTGCTCTTGATTATACCGTCGGTATAAGTATTAACGGAAATCGGCGGTCGCTCTTGCTCCTTTGCCCTGGCAATGCGCCAGGACCCCGGCGACGTCTCGCGTATTCAGGACCCGGTCGGGGGTCAGCCCGGCTCGCCGCGCAATGGCGCAGCCGAACCTGGCGGAATCGTACTCCACCGGGTAGTGCGCATCCGTATCGATGGCCAAAAGCGCCCCCGCCTCGCGCGCCCGCCGAGCCCAGGTGTCGTTCAGGTCCAGGCGCATCGGGCTGCTGTTGATCTCGAGCGCGGTTCCGGTTCGGACCGCCTCGGCGATCACCGCCTCGATATCGAGGTTGGTCTCGCCCCGTCGATCGAGGCGCCGGCTGGTCGGATGGGCCAGAACGTCCACGTGAGGCGACCGCATCGCCGCGATCACCCGCCGGGTGATCACGTCCCTCGGCTGGTCCATCGCGGTGTGCACCGAGGCGACGACCAGTTCCAGCGACGCCAGGCAATCGTCAGGCAGATCGAGCGTTCCATCGGCCAGGATGTCGACCTCGGCGCCGCTGAGAATCCGAAAGCCGGTCGAGCTGGGCGTTGGCCTGGCCGATCTCGATCTCTCGGGCCTTGAACCGCTCGGGCGTGAGCCCTCCCGCGATCGTCAGGGACTGGGTGTGGTCGGTCAGGGCGATGTAGGCCCGCCCCCGCTCCCGCGCAGCCCGCGCCATCACCGCAATCGTGTTCCGCCCATCGCTCCAGTTGCTGTGGGTGTGCAGGTCACCACGGAGGTCCCGTTCTTGCACGAGCTCGGGGAGCGGGCCGCTTGCGGCAGCCTCGATCTCGCCCCGTCCTTCGCGGATCTCGGGCGGGATCCAGGAACAGCCAACCGCCGCATAGACGTCCGCTTCCGTTTCGCCGGCGATCTGCCGCCCATCTTCGGTGAAGACGCCGTACTCGTTCACCTTCAGTTTGCCCAGGCGTTCCGAGCGCCCTCGGAGCTGGACGTTGTGCGCCTGCGACCCGGTGAAGTACTGCCAGGCGGCCCCAAAGCTCTCCGGCTTGACGGCTCGAAGATCGACCTGCATTCCTGAGCGCACGCGGATGCTCGTCTTCGTCTCTCCCTGGGCGATCACCTCGGCCACCTGCGGCAGCTGGACGAACCGGCGGCACATCGCGTCGGGGTCCGGTGTCGCGACCAGGAGATCCAGGTCGCCAACCGTTTCCCTGGCCCTGCGGAGGCTGCCGGCGACCTCCGCTCGCACCACGCCGGGGATGTCGCGCAAGGTCGCCAGGAACGATTCCGCCAGCATCAGGGCCTCGGGGAAGTAGGTTCGGCCTTCCGTGCGCTTCAGCATTCCGATGCCCTTGAGAATGTTTTCCTCAGTCTTCGCCTTGATTCCGGGGAGGCGCTGGAGCCGGTGATCGCGGGCCGCCTCTTCCAGCGCATCGAGGCTCAGGATGCCAAGCGCGTCATAGACATCCTTGGCGGTGCGCGGTCCCAGTCCGGGGATGCGGGTGAGCTCGATCAGCGCGGGCGGTACGTCGGTTTCCAGTTTGGTCAAGAATTCGAGACGGCCGCTGGTGACGAATTCGACGATCTTCTTCTCGATCGCCTCACCAATCCCGGGAACGTCGGTGAGCCGGCCGTTGCGAATCAGGTCCTCCACGTCGGCCGTCAGGTTGTCGATCTGGCGGACGGCCTCCCGGTAAGCCCGGACCTTGAAGAAGCTCTCCCCCTTGATCTCGAGCAGGTCGGCAATGCGGTTCAGCATGGCCGCGACCTCGGCATTTGCCATCAACTCGCAAAATAGCAGGCGGTGCCACTCACGGGCGTTCGCGTGCTCGACCTGTCTCGGTTACTCCCGGGCGGCCATTGCACGCGCTTGCTCGCCGATGCGGGAGCGTCCGTGCTGAAGGTTGAGCCACCCGGCGGGGATCCGCTTCGCCGGATGGCCGGCGGCGAGGTCATGTTCGAACGCCTGCATCACGGCAAGGAGTGCGTCACGCTCGACTGGGCCTCGGAGGATGACCGGGCCCGGCTGTGGCGGGAGATCGAGGCCGCCGATGTGCTGGTGGAAGGCTTTCGCCCCGGCGTCATGGAGCGTGCCGGGTTCGGCTACGCGGTGCTCGCCGAGCGGAATCCACGCCTCATCTATTGCGCGATCACCGGCTACGGAGCTGGGGGCCCGCTGGCGGCTCGGGCTGGCCACGACTTGAATTACCTCGCCCGCAGCGGCGTGCTGTCGTTGATGCCGCGCGCAGCCGATGGGACGCCGGTGATCCCGGGGATCCAGGTCGCCGACCAGGCCGGTGGCGAGCGCGCCGCCTTTCTGATCGCCGCGGCCCTGGCCGCCCGAGCGCAACGCGGCCAGGGCACCCGGTTGGAAATCTCCCTCACCGACGTGATACGTGGCTGGACCGATCTGCACCGCGCGGTCGGCCGGGCCGGGGCCACCGGTCTGCCGCTGACCGGGTCGGCACCCTGCTACCACGTCTACCGCGCGGCGGACGGGTGGCTTTCGGTGGCGGCGCTGGAGCCGGCGTTCTGGCGCACGTTCTGCCAGGCGCTCGGCCGGGAGGATCTCGCCGGACGGCAGTTCGACGGGTCGGCCGTGGCGGATGTCCAGACCGTGCTCGTGAGCCGCACCCGGGCGGCCTGGATCGCCATGTTCGACGGCAAGGACATCTGTGTCGAACCCTGTCTCGACCTTGACGAGCTGGAGCCCAGGTGAGGCGGTCGATCGCGACCGCCCCAACTGTCCGTTATTCAGTCGTCCTGCTCTCCGATGCTTTCGATCGTGCCGAAGAGACCATGGGTCTCTTCGACGATCCCGGCGGTGAAGTACAGCGTCGCCAGGGATCCGCCGGCGCCCCCGTTGCCGAATCTGATTCCCCACAGGCCGCTGATCTGAACCGGCTCGCCGGTGGCGGTCTCGAGCGCACCCTCGAAACGACCCGTGCGCAGGTCATACGCATTGATGCGGCCGTCCCCAAAGTTTCCGACCAGCAGGTCGCCGCTGGCGGGGCCGAAGGTCGCCGGCGCGATCGCCAGTCCCCATGGCGAATTCAGCGCGCCGCGCCTGACGAGCCGCTGAAGCAGGTGGCCGTCGAGATCGTAGACATCGACAAACCCGGAATGCGGACCGGCAAGGTCATCATGCTTGTCTTTCTTCTGCCTCGCGTAGCTGACGTACAGGCGGCCGGCGAGGTTCTGAACATTGAAGGGCGCGAAGCCGGCTGGAATCCGGGCGTCGGTGAAGGACCCGTTGAGCGTGACCAGGTTGAAGTTCGTGTCGAACACCTCGATCGTTCCAAACCGGAAGTTGGCGGCGTACAGGTGGCTGCCGGTGGCGCTGCTTCCGATCGCCAGGCCTTTGTAGACCGCACCCGCCCCGACCGTTGAGCGGTCCTTTTCGATCCGGGCCCGATTCCCGTCCGTACGCTTCCAGCCGGCGATCGTCCCGTCTTCGGTGGCGAAGAGGAAGAGGTCGGCGTGAAAATCCGCGGTGCCGCTGAAGACGGTGCCGGTCGGCGTCCCACCGTCGGTGCCGTCCGGCCGCGGGATCGAGACGGGCGGCCGAGCGGTCTGGCCGGCGCCGTTGTAGATGGTGCTGACGCCCGCGTTGTTGTCTGACACCCACATCGGGCTGGTCGGGCTTGACGAAATGCCCCAGGGGTTCACCAGGTTCGGGTCGGTCACCGGGGCCATGCCCGGGACGTCCGAGACCAGGTTCGTCTGCCGGTAGGCGCCTTCGGCGCGGTCGCCCGCCACCGCGGGAACGCTCGGGAGCGCGATCGCGAGCCCCGTTGCCAGGGCCATCGTGAGAGTCAACAGTCGTTGCCGGTGCATTGGCTCGTCCTCCTTTCGGACCGCACAGGGAGGGCCAGCACGACCCTCTTCCCCGAGTGGCTACGGCCCCGGGTTACGCCGGCGCGCGGAGCTAGAAGCGGCGAACCAGCGCCAGCCCGACGAGCAGGAACACGATCCCGGCCAGCCGCGCCGGTGTCACGGTGTGCCGGACAAAACCGACCAGGCCGAAGTTGTCCAGGATCACGGAGGCGACCGCCTGGCCGGTGACGCTGGCCGCCACCAGGGTGGCGGCGCCGAGCTTTGGCGCCGAGACGACGGTGAAAAAGACGTACATGCCGCCCAGCAGGCCGCCGATCCACAGCCACCAGGGAAGCTGCAGGAACGTCCCGGGGCTCGGCCATGGGCGGCCGGGAATCAGCGCCAGCAGCGTCAGGGCCACGGCACCGACCAGAAACGAGATCATGGCGGCGCGGATCGGGCCGCCGGTCCTGCCGGCCAGCTGGGCGTTGACGCCGGCCTGGATTGGGAGCGCCACGCCGCCGGCGATGATCAGCAGCAGGTACGGCCAGTTCTCCACTCGGAACCTCCTTGGTTCAACGCCTTTACGCGGTTCTTGCTCGTCTCTCATGACCTTTTCATCCTCGCACGCGATGATGGAAGGCATCAACGTGCCCAAGGAGTGGAAGCAATTCAGATGAAGCTCAATCGCATGATCGCACTGCCGGTCGCAGGTGCCGCCGCCCTCGTCATCGGCGTGGCCGCCGTTGAGGCCGCCCCGTCGCCATCCGCGAGCGGGTCGACCAATTACGCCCAGGTCTTCGTCAACAAGCTCGCCGGCATCCTCCATCTCACGCCCGCGCAAACCCAGGATGCCCTGAAGCAGGCGCAGGGGCAGACCGTCGACCAGATGCTCAAGGATGGCAAGATCACGCAGGCCCAGGCGGATGCGATGAAGGCCAAGATCAAGGCCGGCAACGGGCTGGGCGTGATCAGGCCGTTCGCGGGTGGCCTGGGGCGCGCTGGCGGAGATCGGGCTTTGGGCCGTGACCTCCTGACGGCGGAACTGAGCGCCGTCGCTGGGGCGCTGCACATGAGCGTCGCCGACCTGCAAACGCAGCTCAAGGCCGGCAAAACCCTCGCGAACCTCGAGCAGGCGAACAACGTCACCGACGCGACCGTGAAAGCCGCGATGAAATCGGCGGGCAAGGGCGTGCTCGACAAGGCCGTCAAAGCGGGGACGATCACCCAGGCGCAGGCGGACGCCATGCTCGCCCGTGCCGGGACCGGGTTCGGGTTGCGCCGCAGCCTGCCGCGACCGGCGCAGACGCCCGCCGCGTTCTTCCAGAGCGCCTAGCCGCCTCCGCGACCGCGAGGACGGCCTGACAGCCCCGGAGGGCCGTCCTCGCTTCCGTCACAGGCCTGCCACGGCTTGGCCTAGCCCGATTGCTCTCGTTCGGCATCGTAGGGTTCGGCGCCTAGCCTGAGCATGGGAGGTGCGGGGATGAACCTGCTACCGATCGTGATGGGAGCGCTCGAGCTGCCACCGAATGCCGGCGGCCGCAATTTCTGGGCGCGCCTGGTGCTGCTCCAGTTGATCTACTCGGTGGCGGGTCTGATCCTTGGTCTCGCCTGCGTCATCGGCGGAATCCTGCTGTTCTTCCACGGTGTCGTCGGATCCAGCAGTTGGGTCGGACAGGTCATTGGGGTACAGGGCAAACTCTCTGATGCCGCACCGGGAACGGTCCTGTTCGTGGTCGGCCTGCTCGTTGTCTGGGTGACCAGGTTCAATGTGCGCGTGCGAGGTCCTCGCCGGCACCTAGACGACCTCGACGATCTCGTTGACCGGCGAAGGGTCGGCTAAGCCGGCCGGAAGCGGCGAAAGAGGGCCTCCACCTGGCGCAGCGTTTGCTCGCGGGTTCCGGCGTTGTCGACGACATCGTCACTGAGGGCACGCTTCTCGTCGAGCGGCATCTGGGCCTGAACGCGCCGGCGCGCCTCGTCCTCGGTCAGGCCATCGCGCTCGATCAGGCGCCGGAGCTGGGTCGCCAAATCGACCCAGACCAGGATGATGCGCTCGACAGCCTCGGGGCGCGAGGTCTCGAAGAGCAGCGGAATATCGAGGATGAGCAGGCCCGGCTGGCCGCGGTGGGCCTCCACCGCCAGGCGCATGCGCTCCCGGATCGGAGGATGCGTGATCGCATTCAACCGCTCCCGCGCACGCGGATCGGTAAAGACGATGGCAGCGAGCTTGCTCCGATCGAGCCGGCCGTCGTTGAGCAGCACGTCGGCACCGAAGGCGTCACGAATCTGCTCGAGGGCGGGCTGGCCGGGTTCGACGACGTCGCGCGCCAGCTGATCGGCATCGATCACCTCTGCGCCCAGGTCCCTGAACATCCGGGCGACCGTTGATTTGCCTGAGCCGATGCCGCCGGTCAGGCCGAGAACTCGCATCAGCACGTACGATAGCTTGCGATGGCCGCGGTCAAGTCCGTGCTCGTGCTCGGCGTGCTGGTGGTGGCGATCGCCTACTTCGGGATCAGGGCCCGCCGTCTCTACCGGATCCTTCGTCTCGGTCCGAACGAAAATCGGTTCGATCATCTCGGCGAGCGGTTTCGCGCCGTCGCGGTTTATGTCGGGGCGCACGTCCGAATGTTCCGCAATCTGTACTCGGGCATCCTGCATCTTTTCATCTTCTACGGCTTCGTCGTGCTGCTCAGCGCGATCGTGCAGGCATTCGGCGAAGGCATCGTTCCGGGCTTCAGCCTCGCGGCGATCGGCGGGACCACCTGGCTCGCCTTCCTGCAGGATCTGTTCGCCGTCCTGGTCCTGATCGGGGTGGCCATGGCGACCATCAACCGCGTGCTGATCCGGCCGCGCCAGTTCCGCGAGAGCAACGAACGCGACGCCGCGATCATCCTCGGCCTGATCACCGTGATCATGATCGGCATGCTGGGGCAGAACGGCGCTCGGGTCGCGCAGGGCGGCGACCCGTCGGCGTCCTGGCGGCCGGTTTCCTCCGCGATCGCGCGGGTGTTCAGCGGGCTTGGCTGGCAGGGGACGAGCGCCATTCCCGTCCATGAGATCTTCTACTGGATCCACATCCTGGGCGTCCTCGCCTTTCTGATCTACATCCCCAGCTCCAAGCATCTGCATATCATCGTCGCGATTCCGAACATTTTCTTTCGAAAGCTTGGCCCGAAAGCGGGCGCGGCGCTGCAGCCGATCGACCTCGAGCACGCCGATCACTACGGCGTGAGCAAGGTCACGCAGCATTCCTGGAAGAACCTGCTCGATCTCTATACCTGCACCGAGTGTGGGCGCTGCCAGGAGCAATGCCCGGCCTACCTCACCGGCAAGCCCCTCAACCCCAAGATGATCATCGTCGACAGCCGCGAGAACCTCTACAAGACGGTGCGCGACGCGCCGGCCGCGCAACGCCGGGCGCCGGAACAGCCGCAGGCCCTGGTCGGCGATGCCATCAAGGAGGACGAGATCTGGTCCTGCGTCGCCTGCGGCGCCTGCCAGCAGGAGTGTCCGGTGTTGATCGAGCATGTGCCCAAGATCATCGACATGCGCCGGAGCCTGGTCCTCGAGGAGAGCCGCTTTCCCAAGGAGGCCCAGGGGGCGCTGCGCAACATCGAAGGACAGGGCAACCCCTACGGGCTGCCGAAGGCGCAGCGGGCCGACTGGGCGGCTGGGCTTGGCGTCAAGAGCGTCGCGGAGCACCCCAACGCGGAGTACCTGTACTTCGTCGGCTGTGCGGCTTCCTATGACGAGACGAACAAGGCGGTCGCGCGGGCCTTCGTGCAACTGCTGCAGCAGGCCGGCATCGATTTCGCGATTCTTGGCGGCAAGGAAACCTGCAATGGCGACCCGGCGCGCCGGATCGGCAACGAGTACCTCTACCAGACGCAGGCGCAGCAGAACATCGAGGCGATGAACCAGGCCGCGGTCAAGAAGGTGATCGCCACCTGCCCCCACTGCTTCAACACCATCAAGAACGAGTTCCCGCAGTTTGGTGGCGTCTACGAGGTCATCCATCACACGGAACTCCTGGCGCAACTCATCCGCGAGGGGCGGCTCAAGCCGACCAGGGCGATCGATGGCAAGTTCACCTACCACGACTCCTGTTACCTGGGGCGTTGGAACGACATTTACGACCCGCCGCGAGCCGTGGTCGAGGCGATCCCGGGGGCCGAGCTGGTCGAGATCGAGCGCCATCACAAGCGCGGCTTCTGCTGCGGCGCCGGCGGAGGCCGGATGTGGATGGAGGAGAAGATCGGAACGCGGATCAATCACGAGCGGGTCGATCAAACGCTGCGCACGCAGGCGCCTCGGGTGGCGACGGCCTGCCCCTTCTGCCTCACCATGTTCCGGGACGGGATCGCTGCCAAGGGCGCCGAGGGGCGGCTGCAGGTCCAGGACCTCGCCCAGTACCTCGCCGATTCCGTCGACTCGGCGCCGGGCTCGAGCGCGCCCCCCACCGGTTGACTTTCCACCCCGAAGCGCGCTAGTGTACGAAGGCTATGTGGCGGCGCATCACGGCAGGCAACCTCGTCCTCACCAGGGGCGAAGCCTGCCAACTTCGGGCCGCACATTATTGAAAGCGACGTAGTTTAGACCCCGTTCAGACGCTTTCGACCGTGAGGCCCGGTGGCCCACGGTTTTTTGTTGTTCTCGGTAATCAAGAGGAGAAGACATGGCGATCCCGGTCGTGGAATTGAAGAACAGCGCGGTCGAGGTTTACGGAATCTCGAAGCAATTCGGCGCCCAACGCCGGGCCCTCCCGTGGCGGAAGCCGAAAGCGCCCAAGCCCGCGCTCGACGGCGTCAGCCTGCAGGTCGAGCGTGGTGGCATCACCGGCATCCTGGGCGCGAATGGGAGCGGGAAGTCGACGCTGATCCGGGTTCTCGCGACCTTGCTGACCCCGGACGCCGGCACGGCTACCGTCTTCGGGTACGACGTCGTCCGTGAGGCGGCTGCTGTTCGCCGCCACATCAACCGGGTGTCGGTCGAGGCCTCCTTCTTCAAGGAGATGAGCCCCTGGGAGAACATCCTGTACGCGGCGCGGCTGTACGGCAGCGGCGGTGACGGGACGCGTCAGCGGGTGGAGGCGATTCTCGAGCGACTGGGGCTGCCGCTGGAGACCCTGGACCGGCCGATGAAGCAGCTCTCGCGGGGTCAGCAGCAGAAGGTCGCGATCGCCCGAAGCTTCCTCACCTCGCCGTCGCTGCTGCTGATGGACGAGCCGACTACGGGTCTCGACCCGCGCTCCAAGCGCGAAGTCCAGGATCTGGTGAGCTCGATTCGCCGGGATCGAGCCGCGACCGTCCTGCTGTGCACCCATGACCTGCAGGAGGCGGAGGTGCTCTGCGACCACGTGATCGTGATCGACCGGGGCCGCGTGCTGGCGCAGGGAACACCGGCCGAGCTGATTCGCCGGCACGCCGGTCGTGAGGATGGGTCGCTGGAGGACGCATTCATGCAGCTCACCGGCAAGCGGCTTGCCGAGGACGACGAGGAGAAAGAGGAGTGATTGCTCCGTCTCTCCGATTCGAACTCAACGCGCTCTGGGGGTTCGTCGAACGGCAGAAGAACCTGTACCGCCGCTACTGGGCCTGGGAGGCGGTGTGGCTTCTCTACAACCTGGTCAGCGTGCTCAGCATCGGCTACCTCGCCTCCGGGCTGTCCTCGCTGGGTGTCACCCAATCGGCCGCCAGCCTGCACCAGACGCAGCTGTACCTGCTGGTGGGCGCGTTGCTCTGGACCTATCTGTCGCTGGTGTTCTTCGAGATCGCCTTCGCCATAACGTGGGAACGATGGGAGGGAACGATCGAGTACACCTTCATGGCGCCGATTCGTCGGCTGACGCACCTGCTGGGCATCTGTACCGCGTCCCTGCTCTACGGCATCGCCCGGACGGCGATCATCGGCTTCAGCCTGGTCTTCTTTTTCAAGCTGGACCTGTCGCACGCGAACTACCTGGCGGCATTGGCGATCTTCGCCGCGGCCATCCTTCCGCTGCTCGGGTTAGGGATCTTCACCTCGGTGCTGCCACTCCTCTCGCCCGAGAAGGGCGACCAGATGGCCTTCGCCGTGCAGGGCGTGCTCTTGCTGATCTCGGGCGTCTACTACCCGATCACGGTGCTTCCCCTGCCACTCCACGTGGCCGGGATCCTGTCGCCGCTGACCTACGTGCTGGCGGGGATCCGCGAGGCGCTGCTGCGCGGCCAGACATTGAGCAATTCCCTGCCGACGATCGGCATCCTGCTGCTGATGGGCGTGATCCTCGTGCCGGCGTCGGTGTGGTGCTTCAGCCGCGCCGAGGTCCGCGCCAAGCGGCTCGGCCTGCTGAAGCGGAGCGGATAGACCTAGTAGATGAATCCCAGGATGCCGTTCATCGAGGTCACCGTCCGGTAGTTGACCTTTCCCCAGCCGCCGCCGGACCCGTACCAGTTCATCTCCGAGACGGTAAAGGAACCGTTGGCGTTCACCGACTCGACGTAGGCGACGTGGCCAGCCCCGGCCGAGGCGCCGGCCATCCCGGCTCCCATCACCATGACGGCACCAACCCTCGGGGTCGATCCCTCGGCGAACCCGTAGGAACGGGCGATCGACCACCACTGGTAGGCCATGGCGTGCCAGGGGATCAGACGTTTGTGCGAGACCCACCAGGTGCAATAGCCAAAGGCGTAGCCGGCGCTGTTTCCAGCCGGAGCCTTAACCGGCGCGGCGACGGCAGGAGCGGGGGCTGGCGCGGTTGCTGCCAGGGCAACCGTCCGGCGTGGCTTCGCCACCGGACGTGAAACCACGGCGACCGGAGCGGTCGGCTTGCTCGCTTCGCGACGCAGGGCCAGCACGGCAAACCGCTGCTCGTGCACCAGCGCTCGGTCGCTGGAGGCCCAGTCCACGATCGGAACCACGGCGTTTGAGCCGGTGGCCGCCGGAACCATGGCGGTCGAATTGACTCCGGTCGTCCCCACCGCCGTGGCCATCATGGCTGGCGGTTGCGAGCCGACCGCTCCCACGCCAAGCACGAACAGCACGCTGCCGCCCGCTGCCTGTCGCAGCACACGCGTCAAGTTTCGGGTCATGCTCCAACCTCCCTTCTTTGTTGGATCAGTGCGCCAGTTGGTCGTTCGGGACGGCGAGTGTAGTGACAGCTCGAACCGTGAGTTAACTGACCGTGGTCCACCCTAACCAAGTGGGACACCCGCTGTCAAGTCCGGGTTGCCGGTCCGGGTGTGAATCGCTTCGCGCCGGCCCCGCCAGCCCCCCGTAGAATCAACCCATGCTGAGCCGGATCGACCACGTGGGGATTGCCGTCCGGGACCTCGATCAGGCGATCCGAGTCTACGAGCGCCGTCTCGGCTTGCGGGCGAGCGGGCGGGAGCGGCTCGAGGACGAGGGGATCGAGATCGCGATGATCCCAATTGGCGAGAGCCGGATCGAGCTGATCACGCCGATCAACCCGGATTCCCGGGTCCACAAGTTCCTCCAGGACCGTGGCGAGGCGGTTCACCATGTGGCCTATGCCAGCGAGGACGTGCGCGCGTCGCTCGAGCGGGCCGGATCGGACGGCGCGGAGTTGCTCGACGTGGTGCCCCGGGCAGGCGCCCATGGGACTCGGATCGGGTTCGTCCATCCGAGGAGTGTCTGCGGCGTTCTGACCGAGTTCGTCCAGGTTGATGGCCGGCCCGGCGCCTGAGCCGGCGGACGACCCCGGGGACCCCACCACCCAGAGCGGGATTCCCCTCAAACCGGTCTACCGGGCGGCCGACGCCGGACCGGAAGCGCCTCCCCCGGGCGAGTACCCCTTTACCCGCGGCATCTACCCGGAGATGTACCGCTCCCGGCTGTGGACGATCCGCCAGTATGCGGGCTTCGGCTCCGCCGCGGAGACCAACCGACGGTTCCGCTACCTGCTGGAGCACGGCCAGACCGGGCTGTCGGTCGCGTTCGATCTCCCAACCCAGATCGGCCACGATGCCGATGCGCCCATCGCCCGTGGCGAAGTGGGCAAGGTGGGGGTCTCCATCTCCTCGCTCAAGGACATGGAGCTGCTCTTCGCCGAGATTCCCCTCGACCGGGTCAGCACCTCGATGACGATCAATGCGCCCGCCGCCCTGCTGCTCCTCCTTTACGAGCTCGTCGCCGAGGGTCAGGGCGTCAGTGGCCGGCAGCTGAGCGGCACCGTCCAGAACGACATCCTCAAGGAGTACGCGGCGCGGGGCACCTACATCTTTCCGCCGCGTCCCTCGATGCGCTTGACCACCGATCTCTTCGCCTACTGCCGCGAGCGGATGCCGAACTGGAACACGATCTCGATCTCGGGCTATCACTTGCGCGAGGCCGGCTCAACCGCCGTCCAGGAGCTCGGCTTCACCATGGCGCACGCCATCGCCTACGTCGAGGCAGCCCAGGCGGCTTCGCTCGAGGTGGCGCAGTTCGCGCCGCGCCTGTCCTTCTTCTTCGCGGTCTTTTCCGATTTCTTCGAGGAGGTCGCCAAGTTCCGCGCCGCCCGTCGCCTCTGGGCCTCGCTGATCCGTGATCGCTTTCAGGTGGCCGATCCTCGCGCCCAGGCGTTGCGCTACCACACGCAGACCGGGGGGAGCACGCTCACGGCCCAGCAGCCGCAGAACAATATCGTTCGGGTGGCGCTGCAGGCGATGAGCGCGGTCCTCGGGGGAACCCAGAGCCTGCACGCGAACTCGTTCGATGAGGCGCTTGGCCTCCCCTCCGAGGCGGCGGCGACGCTCTCGGTTCGAACCCAACAGATCATCGCGCACGAAAGCAACGTCACGAGCGTCGCCGATCCCCTCGGTGGCAGCTACCTGGTGGAGGCGCTCACCGATGAGCTGGAGGGCGGGGCCCGCGCGTTGATCGCCGACGTCGAGCGGCAGGGCGGCGCCATCGCCGCGATCGAATCCGGGTTCACGCAGGGCGCCATCCAGGAAAGCGCCTACCGGCAACAGCAGGCGGTGGAGGACGGCCGCCGGATCGTCGTCGGCGTCAACCGATTCCAGGCGGCCGATGCCGCCGTTCCAATCGTCAAGATCAGTCCGCAGCACGAGCGCGACCAGCAACTGGCGCTTGCCGAGCTCCGCAAACAGCGCGACCAGCGGATGGTGGACCTCCAGCTCGCGAGCGTGCGTGAGACCGCCCGCGGCCGAGGGAACCTACTCCCGCCGATGCGGGAGGCGCTCCGCGCGTATGCCACCATAGGTGAGGTGTGCGGCGTCCTGCGCGAGGTGTTCGGGGAGTATCGTCCGGTGACGCCCGCCTGATGGCGACTCGAACCCGCGAATCCGGCTCGGGACAAGAGCCCTCGCCGTCGGAACGCAAGGTCAACGAGTTGCGCAAACGCAAGTACGACGCCATGCACCGGGGAGGTGACCCCGACGACAAGCAGCATCCGAAGGGCAAGCTCACCGCCAGAGAACGGGTGGAGCTGCTCTGCGATCCGGGGTCCTTCCGCGAGCTGGACGCGCTCGCGGTGCATCGGACCGAGGCCTTCGGGATGGCCGACCGCAAGATCCCGGGCGACGGGGTGGTGACCGGCTACGGCCTGGTCGAAGGCCGCGAGATCTTCCTTTTCGCGCATGATGCCAGCGTCTTCGGGGGGTCGCTCGGTGAGGTGTTCGCCGAAAAGGTATGCAAGGTGATGGACCTGGCGGTCCGCGCCGGCCGCCCGTGCATCGGCATCAATGACTCCGGCGGCGCCCGCATCCAGGAGGGAGTGGTCAGCCTGGCCGGCTACGCCGACATCTTCTACCGCAATGTCCAATCGTCGGGGGTCGTGCCACAGATCTCGGTGATCGTCGGCCCGTGTACCGGTGGAGCGGTCTATTCGCCGGCGATCACCGACTTCATCTTCATGGTGGAGCACCTCGGCTACATGTTCATCACCGGGCCCGAGGTCATCCGGGTGACCACGGGGGAGAAGGTAGGCTTCGACGACCTTGGCGGCGCCGGGGTGCACAACATCAAGAGCGGGGTGGCGCACTTTCTGTCCCACGGCGAGGCGGAGGCGTTCGCCTCGGTCCGTCGCCTCCTCGCCTACCTGCCGGCCAATAACCGCGAGCGACCGCCCGCGGTCCAATCGCCGGATGACCCGGAGCGGCGTGATCCCGAGCTGCAGAGCCTGGTGCCGGAGAACCCCCAGCAGCCCTATGACATGAAGGCGGTCATTGGCGCCGTGGTCGACCGGGACAGCTTCCTCGAGGTCCAGGAGCATTTCGCGCAGAACCTCGTGGTCGGCCTCGCGCGTCTCGACGGCGAGGTCATCGGCATCGTTGGCAACCAGCCGCGCATCCTGGCCGGCGCGCTCGACATCAACGCCTCGGTCAAGGGGGCCCGCTTCGTCCGCTTCTGCGACGCCTTCAACATCCCGCTGATCACCTTCGTCGACGTGCCGGGATTCCTCCCCGGGACCGCCCAGGAATACAACGGCATCATCCGCCACGGGGCCAAGCTGCTCTATGCATTTGCCGAGGCGATCGTGCCCAAGCTCACCGTGATCACGCGGAAGGCGTACGGCGGGGCCTACGATGTCATGTCGTCGAAGCACATCGGGGCCGACTTCAACTATGCCTGGCCCAGCGGGGAGATCGCGGTCATGGGGCCGCAGGCCGCCGTGAACATCATCTTCAAGCGAGAGATCGCGGCGGCCGATGATCCCGCCCGCAAGACCGAGGAGCTGGTGCTCGACTACAAGGAGCGATTCGCGAATCCATACGTCGCCGCCGAACGCGGCTATGTCGACGACGTGATTGAGCCGCAGGACACGCGACCGATGCTGATCCGTGCCTTGCGGCTGCTCAAGGACAAGCAGGTTGAACGGCCGCATCGCCACCATGGCAACATCCCTCTGTGAAGTTCCTCGAGTACCAGGTCAAGGAGCGGTTCCGGTCGGCGGGGATCCCGGTCCCGGATGGCCGCGTTGCCAAAACCCCCGACGAGGTGGCGCTGGCGGCAGGGGCGCTCGGCCCGGTCGCGGTCAAGGCCCAGGTCCCGGTTGGCGGGCGAGGGAAGGCCGGCGGGATCAAGCTGGCGGCCACGGCCGCCGAGGCCAAGCGGGTCGGCGGCGAGATCCTGGGCATGACGATCAAAGGGTTTCGCGTCAAAGAGGTGCTCTGCGAGGTGGCCCAGGAGATCACGCGCGAGCTGTATCTCGGGCTCACCCTGGATCGCGACGCCCGCAAGCCGGTCCTGATCCTCAGCGCCCAGGGTGGCATGGAGATCGAGGAGGTGGCCGAGACACACCCCGAGGCGATCGCGCGGCTCTACCCGGACCCGTGGCGTGGCCCACTCGGTTTCGAGATTCGTGACCTGATCTTCCGGGCCGGGCTCGGCCCCTTTCAGTCGCAGCTCACCCCGGTCATCGGCAAGCTGTATGGCTTGGCGCGGTCCGTCGACGCGATCACGATCGAGATCAATCCCCTGGCGATCACGAGTGACGGCGGCCTGGTGGCGGCCGACGGCAAGCTCGAGATCGATGACAACGCGATCTACCGGCACAAGGACCTGCATGGCGCCGAGGAGTTCGACGAGGATCCGCTCGAGGCGGACGCCAAGCGTCGGAAGCTGACCTACGTTCGATTGGACGGATCGATCGGCGTCATCGGCAACGGTGCGGGGCTGGTGATGAACACGCTCGACCTGGTCCAGCGGGAAGGTGGAAAGGCCGCCAATTTCCTGGACGTCGGTGGCGGAGCCAAGGCCGAGGTCGTGCACAGCGCGCTCGAGCTGCTCGCGGGGGATCCGCATGTCAAAGGTATCCTGATCAACATCTTTGGCGGGATCACCCGCGGGGACGAGGTCGCCCGCGGCATCATCGACGCCACCCGCGACCTCAGCCTCACGCTCCCGCTGGTGGTGCGGATGACGGGGACGCGCGAGGAAGAAGGCCGGCAGATGCTGGCCGAAGCCGGGATCACGCCGGAGGCGACCGCCACCGGCGCCGCTCGGAGAATCGTGGAGCTGGCGCGCGGATGAGCATTCTGCTTTCGAAGCAAAGCCGCGTCCTGGTGCAGGGCCTGACGGGTCGGGAGGGGAGCTTTCACACCGAGGCGATGAAGGCCTACGGCACCTCCGTCGTCGCCGGAGTCAGTCCGGGCAAGGGCGGCACCTCGCATCTCGACGTACCCGTCTACGACACCGTCGCCGAGGCACGCAAGCAGTCGGGCGCCGATGTGAGCGGCATCTTCGTGCCGGCTCCCTTCGCCGCCGACGCGATCATGGAGGCGGCGGCCGCCGGGATCGAACTGATCGTCTGCATCACGGAAGGGATTCCCCTGTACGACATGGTGCGGGCGCGCGCCTTCGTGGAGGACGCCGGGATCCGCCTGATTGGACCGAACTGTCCGGGCCTCGTCACCGCGGGCCAGGCGAAGGTCGGCATCATCCCCAACCACATCAACAAGGAAGGCTCGGTCGGCATCGTCTCCCGCAGCGGCACGCTGACCTACGAGGTGATCCAGGGATTGAGCCAGGCCGGGGTCGGGCAGACGACGTCAGTTGGAATCGGCGGCGATCCGATCCTCGGACTCTCCTTTCGGGAGGTCCTGTCGCTCTTCAAGGCCGACACGGCCACTCGCGCCGTTGTCATGATCGGCGAGATCGGCGGCAGTGACGAGGAGTTGGCGGCCGAGGAGATCATCGGTCCCGGTTTCGGGAAGCCAGTGATCGGCTTTATCAGCGGCCGGACCGCGCCGCCCGGCAAGCGGATGGGCCATGCCGGAGCCATCATCTCCGGGAACAAAGGGACCGCAACGTCGAAAGTGGAGGCGCTGACGCGCGCGGGGGCGCAGGTCTGCGACACGATCGAAGAGGTGGTCGCCGCCGCCGCGGCCGCGATCGGCCGGACCGCCACCCCAAGCACCCGCCGCTAGACGCGGCGCAGCAACCCGCCGGCGGAGACTAGCATCGCTGGAGGCGATGCCCCGTCCACGTCGACGCCACCCCTGGAAACGCCGCGTGGGCATCGGGCTTCTCGTCGTGGTCGTCGCCCTCGTGATCGACGCCTACTGGCCGCCCGGAACGCTGACCGCGTCGGTGCCGGCGGCCCAGGCCCTGCCCGACGGGTCCTTGCCCTGGCTGCACACCGCGGGTGGCCGGATCGTCGACTCGTCCGGTCGCACTGTATTGCTACGCGGCTTCAACGTCGACGCGCTGGTCTCCTACCCGAGGGATCCGCCCGCGCCGCTCGACGAGGCCGACGCGACCCTGATGCAGCACGCGGGCTTCGACGTGGTCCGCCTGGGGATCGACTGGGCTCAGCTGGAACCGGCGCGTGGCCGGATGGACCAGCGCTATCTCGACCGGGTGGCGTCAGCCGTGGCCCTGCTCAATCGCCACGGGCTCTACGTTGTGCTCGACATGCACTTCCGGTTGGGCTGGAGCCCTCGCTTTGGGTACTCGGGCGCACCGGCCTGGGCCACCATCGGGGCCCCGACCTGGAACCCGCTGCCACAATTCTCATGGAGCCCGTCGTTGATCCCGGCGGCGGCCGCCTCCGATCTTTACTTCTGGCTCTCCGATGACTGGAAGCATGACTTCTACCAGGCCTGGCAGGCGGTCGCCCGGCGGTTCTCGGATGATCCCGGGATCGCCGGGTACGACATCTTCAACGAAGCGCATCCGCTGCCTATCCCGCCCCGCATCTTCGAGAAGTCGTACCTCTGGCCCATGTTTGCGCACGCGATCGAGGCGATCGGCTCAGCGGATCCGAACCACCTCTTCTTTGTCGAAGGCATCCTCCTGCTCTCGCTCGACACCGTGGTGGTGCATCTCAAGGCGCCGAACGTCGTCTACGGGACGCACCTCTACGAGGGCTCGTTGGTCCCCCCGTTCTGGACTGGCGATCCGAGTTTCCTCAACTCCAGGTTCCAGGAGCGGGCCGTCGAGGCGGCGGAGGTGCCGGCGCCGCTCTGGATCGGCGAGCTCGGCACTGACCTGACCCAGCCGGGCGCCCTCTCATACGCGGACGCCGCGCTGAACCGAATGGACGATCTCCGCATCGGCTGGGCCTGGTGGCAGTGGCGCGAGAACCGGTACTGGGGCATCGTTGACGCCGGTGGCCGGATCGTCAACCGGGATGCGCTGCGCCATCTCGCGCGGCCCTTTGTGGTCGCGGCGCCCAGCGGGGTCCACGCCGGCCGGGGGGATGGCGTGCAGGGACGGCTGGGGCTGCGGATCGACCGCTCGCACGCCGATCTCCCGGTTGTGGTGTCCTGGTCGGCTGCGAGCCTTGGCACCCCCGCCGCAACCGGATCATGTGTCAAGAGCTCGACGTGGGACGCGAGCACGGCACGATTCACGCTCGAGCTCGACCCGACAGGAGGCTGCCAGGTCTCGGTTAGCGCTGCCTAGTCTCGGTCCGGCGGGTCCAGAACGCCAGCCGGCGCTCGAACCGGCGCAACTCGGCGCGGAGGGCGACCAGGTCGGTCGAGACGATCTCGCGGGTCGCCGCCTTTTGGATGCTGTCGGTCATCGCCGATTCCGCGGTTTCGATCATCCGCCGCTTGACTTCTTTCAGCTCCCGGTAGACGGTGGCCCAGTGCCGGGCGTCATCGAGGTCAGCCGCCTCGGGATCCTCGCCCTCGAGCAGGCGATCGGGATCGACCTCGGCCTCGGCGGCGCGCTCGTCAGACTGGGAAGACGCCATGCTTGCGGTTGACCCGTGGACGCCGGCTGGTCGCGTAGAGGGCGAAGCGGGCCGCCAGCTCCGTGCGCAGCTGCGTGGGCGCGAGGACCGCGTCCACGATGAGATCGGACGCCAGGCGGTAGAGGTCGATGTCTTCTCGGTACTCGTCCTGGAGCTTCTTGACATAGGCGGGGCGTTCGGCCTCGGGAAGTTCCTGGATCTTGTTGTAGAAGACGGCATTGACCGCAGCGCTCGGACCCATCACCCCGATCATCGCGGTCGGCAACGCGAGGGTGGCGTTCCCCTCGAATGCCGGACCGGACATGGCGTAGAGGCCCGCGCCGTAGGCCTTGCGCACGATCACCGAGACCTTGGGGACGGTCGCCTCCGAAACGGCCGCGATCATCTTGGCCCCGTGGCGGATGATGCCCTGGCGCTCAACGGCGGTGCCGATCATGAACCCCGGGACGTCGGCCAGGAAGAGGAGCGGGATATTGAAGGCGTCGCAGAGCCAGATGAAGCGGGCTGCCTTGTCGGCGGAGTCCACGAACAGGATGCCGCCCTTCATCATCGGTTGATTGGCGAGGATGCCGATCACACGGCCGTCGATCCGGGCGAACCCGCAGATGATCTCGCGCGCGAACAGTTTCTTGATCTCGAGGAAGCTGCCGTCGTCGACGATCCCGTCGATCAGGTGCTGCATGTTGAAGGCGCGTCCCTCTTCCGCCGGGACCAGGGTCGTCAGGTCCACGGTCGGGTGCGGCATTGACGGCGGCCGCATCAACGGCACCTCGGTGCTGTTCTGCGGGAAATAGCTGAGATAGCGACGACCCCAGTCGATCGCCTCCTCGTCCGATGCCACGAGGACGTCGCCGCATCCGCTCTGCTCGCAGTGCATCCGCGCGCCGCCCATCTCTTCCAGGCTGACCTTCTCGCCGATCACCATCTCGGCCATGCGCGGCGAGCCGAGGTACATGCTGGCGTGCCCTTCGACCATAACCGTGACGTCGCAGAACGCCGGGATGTAGGCGCCGCCGGCGGCCGAGGGACCAAACAGGAGGCAGATCTGGGGCACGACCCCGGAAAGCTGGACCTCCTGGTAGAAGATGCGTCCGGCGTGGCGTCGGCCCGGGAACATCTGGACCTGATCGGTGATGCGGGCGCCGGCGGAGTCGACGAGGTAGAAGATCGGGACCCGCAGGCGTTCAGCCGTCTCCTGGATGCGGATGATCTTTTCGACGGTTCGCGGACCCCAGGAGCCAGCCTTGACCGTCGGGTCGTTGGCCATGACGCACACCGTCCGTCCCTCGATCTGACCGACGACCGTGACGACGCCGTCGGCCCCATAGCCGGGCTCCTCGCTGTGCGCCAGCAGTCCGTCCTCGACCTGGAAATCCGGATCGAGAAGAAGCTCGAGTCGCCGGCGTACCGGCAGCTTCCCTTCGCTTTTGAGCTTTTCGACGTGGCGAGCTGGGCCACCCGCCCGCGCGGCATTGACCCGTGACCCGAGATCGGTGGATGTCGCTCCGGGTACCTGCGGGTCGGCAGCGCTCACGCAAGCAGTATATGGGCCGAGATTTCGCTGATTGTGGCGTGGCCTGCCTAGAATGAGTTCGTGGAGGACGTCGTGCTGGTCGCGGCCGCCAGGACGCCATTCGGCAAGCTGGGCGGGGGCCTCTCCTCCGTGAAAGCGCCCGACCTCGGCGCCGCCGTCATCCGCGAAGTCCTCGACCGGGCGCACGTGCCCGGCGGAGAGGTCGACCAGGTGCTCATGGGCACCGTGTTGACCGCCGGGATGGGGCAGATTCCTGCGCGGCAGGCCGCCATCCGGGCCGGACTGCCCACGACCGTCTCGGCCTTAACGGTCAACAAGGTCTGCGCCTCGTCGCTCAAAGCCGTCAACCTCGGGGCTCTGCTGATCCGCAACGGCGATGCCAATGTCGTGGTCGCGGGTGGCATGGAGAGCATGAGCCAGGCGCCATATCTCCTCGAGAAGGCGCGCTTCGGCTACCGCCTGGGCGACGGCTCGCTGATGGACAGCATGGTCCACGACGGTTTGATCGATCCAGCCAACGGCTGCCACATGGCGGTCGAGGGAAGCAACGTGGCCCGCGAGTTCGAGGTCTCGCGGGAGCGCCAGGACGCCTATGCGTACCAGAGCCAGCGGCGCTACGCCGCGGCGCTGGCCGCCGGCCACCTTCGCGACGAACTGGTTGCGGTCACGGTTCCCGGCCTCAAGGGTGAGACGACGGTCGCGGCGGACGAACAGCCTCGACCCGACACCACGCTCGAGGGCCTGGCCAAGCTAAAGCCCGTCTTCCAGCCGGAGGGCACGGTCACCGCGGGCAACGCGCCAGGCGTCAACGATGGCGCGACCGCGATCCTGCTGATGAACGGGCGCGAGGCGCGCCGCCGTGAGCTGCCGGTCCTTGCCGAGTGGGTGGCCTACGGTGAGTCGGCCGCCGACACCCCCTACCTGGCGACGGTGCCGGCCTCGTCCATCCAGGCGGCGCTCAAGAAGGCGGGGCTGCGCGTCAACGACATGGACCTCTTGGAAATCAACGAGGCATTTGCCGCGGTCGCCTGCACCGCCCGAGACCTGCTCGGCGTGGACGAAGAGCGCGTCAACGTCGACGGGGGGGCGCTGGCGGTCGGCCACCCGATCGGCGCGTCCGGTGCCCGCATCCTGATGCACCTGGTGTACGCGCTGCGGCGCCGGGGCGGCCGCTTCGGCGCCGCCGGCATCTGTTCCGGCATGGCGCAAGGCGAAGCGACGATCGTCCGGATCCCCGCCCCGTGAACCTCGCCCTGTCCGCCGAGCAGGAGGAGATCCGCCGGCTCGCCAGGGACTTCGCCGAACGCGAGGTCAAGCCACGGGCCGAGGCGATCGACCACAACATCGAGTTTCCGCATGACCTGGTCGAGAAGGCCGCGGCGCTGGGATTGCTTGGGATGCTCGTCCCGGAGGCCTTCGGAGGTGCGGGGCTGGACCACGTGTCGTTTGCCGTCTTCATCGAGGAGGTGGCGAAATACAGCGCCAGCACGGCGGTCATCGTCGACGTGCACACCTCGGTCGGAAGCGAGCCGATCGTGCTCTTCGGGTCGGACGAGCAGAAACGTCGCTGGCTCCCGGAGCTCGCCAGGGGCACGATGCTGGCGGCCTTCGCCCTGACCGAGCCCGATGCCGGATCAGACGCCGCCCATCTGAAGACCGCGGCCGTCCGTCGCGGTGACGTCTACCTCCTCAATGGCAGCAAGATCTTCATCACGAACGCGGGCGAGGCGGGCTGCTACATCGTGCTGGCCAGTACCCGTCCCGGGTCCGGCGCGGAAGGGGTCACCGCCTTCATCGTGCGGGGCGACAATCCCGGACTGACGGTCTCACAGCCCTTCAAGAAGATGGGCCTCAACGGCTCGGCGATCGCCGAGGTCTTCCTCAACGACTGCGAGGTCCCGACGGCGGATCGGTTGGGTGACGAGGGCCAGGGCTTTCGGATCGCGATGCGCGCGCTGGACAGCGGCCGGATCGGGATCAGCGCCCAGGCGGTCGGCCTGGCCCAGGGAGCGCTCGACGACGCGATCGCCTACGCCGGCGAGCGGAAGCAGTTTGGCAAACCGATCAGTGAGCTGCAAACGATTCAGAACAAGATCGCCGACATGGCGGTCAAGGTTCGGGCGGCGCGTTGGATGACCTGGAACGCGGCTGCCCGCTGCGATGCGGGCCTCCCGTTTACCAAAGAGGCATCGATGGCGAAACTCTATGCAACCGACTCCGCGATGGAGGTCACGCTCGAGGCGCTGCAGGTGTTTGGCGGCTATGGCTACCTCGAGGAATATCCGATGGCGCGGCGCGTGCGCGACGCCAAGGCATGCCAGATCTATGAAGGGACCAACCAGATCCAGCGGATCGTGATCGCGCGCGAGGTCCTATCCGCCTGATGAACTTCGCGCTCACGCCGGAGCAAGAGCAGATCCGGTCGATGGTCCACGACCTTTGCCTCGAGCGCGTCGAGCCGAGGGCGGCGGCGATCGACGAGTCGGGGGAATTCCCCTGGGACATCAAGGACCTCTTCGCCGAGCACGACATCCTCGGGATCCCCTTTACGCCCGAGTACGGCGGGGTGAGCGGCAGCGCCGTGACCCTGATCGTCGCGATCGAGGAGATCAGTCGGTTCTGTGCCACCTCCTCGCTCATCCTGAGCGTCCAATCGCTCGGCAGCCTGCCCATCTGGCTGGGCGGGACGGAGGAGCAGAAACGTAAGTACCTTCCGCCGCTCGCGGCGGGGAAACAGCTGGCCGCCTTCGCGCTGACCGAGCCCGGTTCGGGCTCGGACGCCGGCGGGATGCGGACGCGCGCCATCAAGCATGGCGATAGCTACGTCGTCAACGGCTCCAAGACGTTCATTACCGGCGGCAGCGTGGCCGATACCATCGTCCTCTTCGCGCGGACCGATCAGGACGGCGAGGCGCCGGCGCGCAACATCTCCGCGTTCATCGTCGAGAAGACCATGCCTGGCTTCCGCGTCGGCAAGCTGGAAAAGAAGCTGGGGATCCGCGGCTCGCCGACCGCCCAGCTGTTTTTCGATGAGCTCGTCGTGCCGGAGACGAACCGAATCGGGCGCGAAGGCGACGGTTTCAAGCTCGCCATGCGGGTCCTCGATCACTCCCGGCCCGGGATCGCCGCGCAGGCGCTGGGGATTGCCGGCGGAGCCTTCGACCTCGCCCGGCGTTATGCCAGGGAACGCCGGCAGTTCGGCAAATCGATCGCCGAGTTCCAGGGAATGCAATTCATGCTCGCCGACATGGCGACGCAGGTCGAAGCGGCCCGGGTTCTGACGTACGCCGCCGGCGACGCGATCGACCGGGGGCTGCCAGACATCAGCGTCAGTTCCGCGATCGCCAAGTTGGCGGCGTCGGACATCGCCATGCGCGTCACGACGGATGCGGTCCAGGTGCTCGGCGGCTACGGGTACCTTCGGGAGTTTGCGGCCGAGCGGATGATGCGGGATGCGAAGATCACCCAGATTTACGAAGGAACGAACGAGATCCAGCGGTTCGTGATCGCCCGTGGATTGCTAAAGGAGAAATAACGAGTGAAGCAGTTGTATATCGCCGGCGCGGGGCTGATGGGGGCAGGGATTGCCCAGACCGCGATCACGTGTGGGTTCGATGTCCTGCTTCGTGACGTCGACGATGTAGTCGTGGGCCGGGGACTCGACAACATCACGAAGCGACTGGAGCGCCAGGTCCAGAGCGGCAAACTCGACCCCGGGAAGCGCGACGCGTCGCTCGCGCGGTTGCACACCACCACCTCGCTCGAAGCGGCCGGCCGTGCGGATTTCGTGGTCGAAGCGATCACCGAGAGTTTCGATGCCAAGCGGGAGCTTTTCAAGCGGCTCGACGGCATCTGCAAGGAAGAGGCGATCCTCGCCAGTAACACGTCCTCGATCCCGATCACGAGGATGGCCGCGGTGACGCGGCGCGCCGACCGCTTCATCGGGATGCATTTCTTCAACCCGGTCCCGGTCATGCCGCTGGTGGAGATCACTCGGGGACGCGAGACGTCGGAATCGACCCTGGCCATCACGCTCGAGCTGGCCAAGACTCTGGGGAAGACGCCCATCACATCCCTCGACTATCCCGGCTTCATCGTGAATCGGATGCTGGTGCCGTTCATCAACGAGGCCATTCGGGCATTGATGGAGAACCTGGGGACCCGCGAAGATATCGACCAGGGGGCCAAGCTCGGGCTGCACCACCCCATGGGACCGCTGGAGCTGGCCGATTTCGTCGGCCTCGACACGCATCTGTACATCTGCGGGGTGCTCTACGAGGGCCTCCACGACGCACGCTTCGCGGCGCCGGCGCTGCTTCAGCAGCTGGTCGACGCCGGCCACTACGGGCGGAAGTCAGGCCGGGGGTTTTACCGCTATGGTCCGGACGGGGCGCGCCTTCCGGACTGATCGAATGAGGGAGGCCGCAAGAATCGCGAGCGCGACGAGGAGGGAGGCCGCCGCCAACCCCGCCATGGCGGTCGCGACGACCGCCCAAGCGGGACCGCTTACGGCGCTGATGTCCGCGAGGCCGTGGCTTCCCTTCACGAGGTGGAGCGAGGTAAAGGACGCCAGCGCCATCAGCGTGCCGATCAGGATCAAGAGCGCACCGGTCTTCCGGACCCGCCCGATCCAGAGACCGCCGATCAGCCAGAGCGTCGCGGAGATGGCAGCCGCAAAGGTGCCGTCCTCCTGGCTGACGGTGCCGAAGTCGTCACGCCGAACCGTGTCGGTTGCCGACAGAATCACGAGAGTCGCGCCGGCGATCGAGCCGAGGAGCAATGGCAGCAGGCTGACGCGTCGCAGCCGCCCGGTTGGATGGGTCCAGCAGACCACTGACGTCATCACGGTCAGCATGCAGCTGACCACCAGGGCCATCAGCACGGGGACGACGCTCAGGCCCTCTGATCTGGCAAAGCCGCTGATCGCGGCCGGTCCGTTGACGAAGTGGCTGGACGCGATGAGGCCGAACTCCACAAAGGCGATGGCGCCGGCCAGCGCGACCGCCGGTTTGACGCCGCGGAAGGCCAGCACAAGGCTGGCGAGCCAAATGACCCCGACGGCGGCCGCGACGCCGACGAAGAGGTTGTCGACCTGCGCCGCGTGTCGCTCGTGGAAGAGGTTCACCGCGGCGAGCGCGACGCTGAGCAGGCCGGCCGCCAGCAGGAGTCCCCTCGCCGGAACGGCGAACGGGCCGCGGGGCGCGCGGAGCGTTGAGAATCGCATCGCACGAATATTACGGGTGGGTCCCCGGATTTCCATCGCCGTTCGCTAGACTGAGCGCTGCTTTTGCCTATGCAGCCTCGCCGGCGCCGCGCGTCGGCCGCCAGCGTACCGATGCCGGCCTCTCGCCTGATTGGGACCGCCGTCGCGCTGATCGTCGCGGCGGTGCTCATCGGTGTGGCGCTGTTCACGGTCAGGCTCTGGTCCGTGCTTCACGCGATCTCGCCCCATGCCCAGCCCCAGGATCTCGTCACCCTCGTCCACGCCCAATCGGATGAGCCGGGCTCGCTCAACTGGAAGATCAAGCACGATGAGCGTCTCAACATCCTGCTGGTCGGCTACGGCGGCCCCGGACACGATGGCCCCTATCTGACTGACTCCCTCATGCTTCTCTCCATCAAGCCGGGGTCGCGGGAGGCGGTCATGATCTCACTGCCGCGCGACCTCTGGGTCAAGATCCCGGCCCTTCGGGGCAACGGCGACCTCACGGGCAAGCTGAACAGCGCCTATGCGATTGGAACCGATCGCACCGGGTACCCGAACGTCCGCAGCGACTGGAAGACCAGCACAGGCGGCGGCGATCTCGCCGCGGCGACGGTCTCCCGCATCACCGGCCAGCACATCGACTACTGGGTCGGCGTCGATTTCAAGGCCTTCCGCGACGTGGTCAATGCGCTCGGCGGGGTTCGGGTCAACGTGCCGGCGCCGCTCGACGATCCATCCTACCCGCTGGGCGAGACGGCGAGCACCACCCATATCCATTTCAACGCCGGCCCGCAGCAGCTCAATGGGGAACGGGCGCTCGAGTACGCCCGCTCTCGGGAAACGACCTCCGACTTCGACCGGTCCAAGCGCCAGCAACTGATTCTGCTTGCCGTCCGGCAGCGGGTGCTCTCGGTAAACGCGGTCCCGCGCCTGTTCAGCCTCCTGAGTGCCCTGCAGGACAACGTTCGGACCAACCTGCGTCCCGCGGAGATGCAGCAACTCGCCAACCTGGCCGGGCAGCTCAAGGAAAAGGACATCCGCCATGTGGGCATCGATACCTCGAATCTGCTGCGGAGCACCGTCAGCGGTGACGGCCAGTACATCCTGGTCCCCCTCGACCCGACCTACGGGACCCTCCAACGCTACGTGGCCGCGGCGCTGCCGGCCCGTGCCGCGCTCGCGGAGCAGGTCCCCGTGCAGGTCGAGGACGGGAGCCGCCGTTACTGGCTCCCTTACGGGACGGGGACCCCAGCCTCGATTGTCGCGGGGCTGCTGCAAAATGCCGGCTGGGCCGCCAGGTCGGCCCCGCTGACCGGCGTCCGGCCGGCGCAGACGGTGATCCACGACGCGTCCGGCGGCAAGGCCCCGGGAACGTTGGCCTGGCTGCAGGCGTACTTTCAGGCGCAGGTCGAGGTGGAGCCGCCGCCGCCCGGCGGTCCGGCCATCACGGTGGTGCTCGGCCCCGACTTCACCCAGCGGGCCTTTCAGGCGCCGGGCAGCCGAATTAACTGAGCGGTCGCCCGGTCCGGGGCAAGGCACTACGATTGAGCGCAGGATGAGTCTGGCCGGCGCCGTGCGATCCGGCGACGTTCGAGCGCTGGCCCGGGCCATCAGCCTGGCTGAGGATCGCGACCCGCAGGCGACCGCCCTGGTCGCCGAACTGCAAGCGAACACGGGCAAGGCCCACCTGGTCGGCGTGACCGGCTCTCCGGGGACTGGGAAAAGCACGCTGGTGGATGGCCTCGTTAAGGTGATCCGGGATGCCGGCAAGACCGTGGGTGTGATCGCCGTGGATCCCAGCAGTCCCTTCACCGGGGGCGCGGTCCTCGGCGACCGGATTCGGATGTCCCGGCATACCCTGGACAAGGGTGTGTTCATCCGCAGCATGGGGGCTCGGGGTCACCTGGGCGGGCTTGCCGCCGCCACGCGAGAGGCGATTCATCTGCTCGATGCATTTGGTCGAGAGGTGGTGATCGTGGAGACCGTGGGGGTCGGGCAATCGGAGCTCGAGATCTCGAGCATCTGCGACACCGTCGTCCTGGTGATGATGCCGGAGTCCGGGGATGCAGTCCAGAGCATCAAAGCGGGAATCCTGGAAATCGCCGACATCTTCGTGGTAAACAAGGCGGATCTCGGTGGCGCCGAAAAGACCCGGCGCATGATCCAGGATGCGATGGCCATGGGTCCAAAGCAGGCGTGGAATCCCCCGATCGTCCTGGCCTCGGCTGTCAAGGACGAGGGGATCGAGTCGCGTCTGGGAGGCCATCGGACGGCACCAGGCTTTCCTACGGGAGAGTGGCACGTTCGAGCTCCGGCGCCTTCAGCGGGTCAAGCAAGAGGTGATCGCCCTGGTGGCGGAGCAGGCTCGCGAGGATGCCCGCCGAACGCTGGAAGGCGACACCGAGGTGGGCCGGCGCCTGCGGGACAACCGGAATGGGAAACTGAATCCATACGCCCTGGCTGCGGAGGTCATGGCGCAGCGGAACCCGAAAGAAGGTGGTGGCGATGGCCCTTCGAAGTAAGACGGCGCGAGAGGAGTGGGCGACGCGCTACAAGAGCGGAAAGCGCTCGCCGCGCGAAGCGGCCACGACGCTCTCGGGCGTTCCCGTCGAACCGCTCTACACCCCGGACGACCTGAAAGGCTGGGATTACGACGAGAAGCTGGGCTACCCGGGCGAGTTCCCCTACACGCGCGGCGTCTACCCCTCGATGTATCGGGGGCAACTGTGGACGATCCGCCAGTTCGCCGGCTACGGGACCGCGGAGGAGACGAACCAGCGCTACAAGTTCCTGCTCTCGCAGGGCCAGGCGGGGCTCTCGGTCGCCTTTGACATGCCGACGCTGATGGGCTACGACTCCGACGATCCAATCAGCCGCGGGGAAGTGGGTCATTGCGGTGTGGCCATCGACTCGCTGGCCGACATGGAGACGCTGTTTGCCGGCATCAACCTGGACGGCATCACGACCTCGATGACGATCAACTCGCCGGCGGCCATTCTGTACGCGATGTACATTGCCGTGGGCGAGAAGGAGGGGGTGCGCCTCGACCGGCTTGGCGGCACGCTCCAGAACGACATCCTGAAGGAGTACATCGCCCAGAAGGAGTACATCTTCCCGCCGGAGCCCTCGATGCGGCTCGTCGTCGACACCATCGTTTTTGCCGCGCAGCACATGCCGCGCTGGAACGCCGTCTCGATTTCCGGGTACCACATCCGCGAGGCCGGCTCGACCGCCACCCAGGAGCTCGCCTTCACCCTCGCCGACGGCATGGCCTACGTCGAGGCGACGATCCGTGCTGGGCTCGACGTCGATACGTTCGCGCCGCGGCTCTCGTTCTTCTTCGACTCGCACGTCGACTTCTTCGAGGAAATTGCCAAATTCCGGGCTGCCCGCCGCATCTGGGCGCGCCTGATGCGCGACAAGTACGGCGCCAAGGATCCCCGCTCCTGGATGCTGCGCTTTCACACCCAGACCGCGGGCGTGTCGCTGACTCGGCAACAGGTCGAGAACAACGTCAGCCGGACTGCCTACGAGGCGATGGCCGCTGTCCTCGGTGGCACGAACTCGTTGCACACCAATTCGATGGACGAGGTCCTGGCCCTCCCCACCGAGCGGGCCGCCCAGATCGCGCTTCGGACCCAGCAGGTGCTGGCCCACGAGACCGGCGTGGCAAACACGATCGATCCCCTGGCCGGCTCCTATTTCATCGAAAGCCTGACCGACGAAATGGAGCGGGGGGCGCAGCGCTACTTCGACCGGATCGACGAGCAGGGCGGCGTCCTGCGGTGTATCGAGAACGGCTTTTTCCAGCGGGAGATCGCGGATGCGGCCTTCGAATTCGAGCGGCAGCTGGAAGCCAACGAACGGATCATCGTCGGCGTCAACGCCTATACCGAGGGAGAGAGCGGCAGTGTCCCCACCCTCAAAATCGGCGCCGAAACGGAGCGCGGCCAGGTCGCGCGCCTCAAGGCGGTCCGGGAACGGCGCGATAACACGAGCGTGCGCAACCGCCTGGAGGAACTGAAAGGACGAGCCAGTGGCTCGGACAACCTGATGCCGCCGCTGCTGGACTGTGTCAAGGCCTACGCGACCGAGGGCGAGATCATGGCGGCGTTGAAGGAGGTTTTCGGTGTCTACCGCGAACCAATCCTCTTCTAGATGATCTGGATGCGCTTGTCGTGAGGCGCTGAGGGTGGCCCCCGCCAAAACCTGGCGCGTGCTGACCGCCAAGGTCGGACTCGACGGTCACGACCGCGGTGTCAAGGTCGTCTCGCGCGCGCTGCGCGATGCCGGGGTCGAGGTGATCTACGCCGGCCTACGTCAGACGCCCGAGATGGTGATCGAGGCCGCCATCCAGGAGGATGTCGACGCGATCGGGATCAGCCTCCACAGCGGCGCGCATATGACGCTGATCCCGCGGGTCCTCGAGCTGCTCAAAGAGCGGGAGGCGACCGACATCGTCGTCTTTGGTGGGGGGATCATCCCCGATGACGACGCGGCTGAGCTGAAAAAGATGGGGGTGGCGGAAATCTTCGGCCCGGGGACCTCGCTCCAAACCATCGTGGACTTCGTCAACCGGGGGTTCAAAGCCGCCGCGTGATCGGCACGGCGCCGCGCAAGCTCGGGCGGTTCAGCCTGCACTGCCTGAGCGATGGCCACTGGCGCATGGACGGTGGATCGGTCTTTGGGGTCGTTCCGAAGGTGATGTGGGAGAAGATCAAGCCACCGGACGCCCGCAACCGGATCACGATGGCAACGAATTGCCTGCTGGTCCGGACCCCGGAGGCGAATGTCCTGATCGAGGCGGGGATCGGCCCCAAGCTGTCGGAAAAGGAACGTGACATCTACGCCTACGACCGGGTGCCGGGCATCCCCGACGCCCTGACGGAGGTCGGGCTTCAACCAGCGGACATCGACCTCGTCATCCTCAGTCACCTGCATTTTGATCATGTCGGCGCCCTCGTCGCGCCCGGTCGGGATGGGGAACTGTGCCCACTGTTTCCACGCGCCAAGCATGTCGTCCAGGCCCGCGAGCTCGAGGCCTGGCGGCGGCCCGACCCGCGCAGCAAGCCCTCCTACAAGCGGGAAAACCTCTCACTCCTCGAGGACGAGGGCCGGTTGCTCGTGGTCGACGGCGACTCGGACGTCGCCCCCGGCGTCCGGGTTCGGGTCACCGGCGGGCACACCGCTGCGCACCAGGCGGTCTACGTCCAGGATCAGAACGAGACCCTCGTCTTCACCGGGGACTTCCTCTTCATGCGAGCGTTCCTCAAGCTGAACTGGGTCAGCGCCCTTGATCTTTTTCCCCTCGAGGCGATGGAGCGAAAGGAAGCCTTGCTGCGCGAGGCGGCGCGCGAACACCAGTTGATCTGGTTCTACCACGAGACCGAGCACATGCTCGGCTACTGGACCGGCGAAGGGTTCGAGCCCGTCAGCTGACGATCAGGACGACTTCGCTCCCGCAGACCTCACAGGCGCCGCGAACGACGTAGTTGCCGGTCTGCAGGCTCATCGCGGCGGGGTTGAGGATGCCGACGGGTTGGCGGCACACGCGGCAGTGTGCCTTCATCGGGGCGACCGAAACGGCCGCCGGCTCGAAGGTCCAGGTATGCGGCGCCACCTGGTGCATCGTCGGATGAGCAATGGCCATACAAGTCTCCTACCAGGTCTAACGGCGCTGAAAGGCGCCGGCTATGGGCCGTTCGGGCCTCCTCGCTACGGCCGATCCCGTAGGACGACCGGGGTTAGTAGACGATGACCGGGGTGCCGATCGGGGTCCAGTTCCAGAGCCAGACCTCGGAGCTGTAGGGGACGTTGACGCACCCGTGCGTGCCGGTGTTCTCGCCGAAGGGATCGTAATGCGGGAGATTCGTGCCAGGACCGTAGTAGGCCCGCCAGTAGGCGTCATGGATGCCGTCGCCACCGTTGAACCACATCACCATCTTGACCTTGCTGTCCGGGTACCAGTAGACCGATCCCTTGGGCCACGGTGAATGCATGGTCCAGGGGGAGTTCTTCGCGTACACCTTGAAGCTACCCGGATCAGTCTCGAGCCCGGGCCGGCCCGTGGTCGCGAGGGTATGGAAGACGATCGTGCCGTGCTCGTAGGCGCGAACGACCTGCTCCTTGAGAGAGATCGTGATCGCCTTGTCCGGAAGATTTGTTTGCATGGCCTGTGTCAGCACCTTGTCCGAGACCTGGAGGCCGCCCGCCACCTGCTCGAGGTCGGTGACCACGGTGGCGGCGGCGAGTTGGGTGGCGAGTTTCTGGACGTGGCTGTCGATGACCGAGACGTCCATGGAAAAGATGCGGGCGGTGGCGAGATCCGCCTGAACCGCGCTCAAGGCGGTCCTGGCGCTGTTTCGGGCGAGGGCGGCGTCCCCGTGGTCCTGGGCGGCGACCTGGGCGGCGTACTGGCCGATCAACGCGTTGGTGGTTTCCTGTTGGGCGATCTCGAGCGAGAGCTTGGTCAGCGGCGCTTTGAGCTGCTCGGAGATGGCACGGTAAGCCCGCGCATTACTCGCCCCGCCGAGTTGGTCCTGGGACTTCGAGGGAAGCGCCTCGAATTCGGTCAGGAGCTGATCCTCCACGCCGTCCTTTTTGGCCGTTGCGAGGTCAGTGGAAAGCTTGGCGATGGAGGCTTCCGCCGAGGCCTTGGCCTGGCTGACAATCTGCAGCTCGCGGCTCTGGAGCTGGTTTTTGACCTGGACCTCCTGGCTGGCGGCGTTGCTGAAGAAGTCGATGCGGCTCTGGTTGAAGGGGGCGGTCGCCGGCGGCGGCGGGGTCTCGGCGGCGGTGGTCAGGGCCTGCCGCTGGAGGTCGGAAAGCTCGGACGGGTCCAGGCCCAGGCTCTGCGCGTGGGCCTGTTCGGCCAGGACCCCCAGCCGGGCGGCTTCATAACCCTGGATGGCGTTGACCTCGCGGACCTGCTGGAGCACGATGACAGCCCCGACCACCGCGAAGCTCGCGATCACGATCGCAATTCGCATGCCGTGGTGGCGGACCAGTCTCAGGGAAGCTGTCAGCATCGGTGTAACGTGCATTCTAGGGTCATTACGCATATGAAGTAACGGCCAAATGGCCGAAAGGTTCCGGTGAATGACCGTTCAAACGGCCGGAATGCCTGTGGTAAGATGAGCGGCGCCCAATTCGGGCTGAGAGAGAAGATTTGGCTATAAACACGCCCGTCAGCCTGAAGCTAGAACCGCGAGCCGAGGTCGGCGACCACCTGCGCGCCCTTCGCCGCCAGGGCCGGCTACCCGGTGTGGTGTATGGACACAATGTGGATGCCGTGACGGTCGTGGTCGACGGGCGCGAGTTCCTCAAGGCCTTCCAGAAGGTCGGCCGGAACCAACTGGTGGACCTGCAGATCGGGCAGGAACCCGTCCGCAAGGCGCTCATTCGCGAGGTCCAACGGAACCCGCGCGATGGGGACCTGCTGCATGTCGACTTCTACCAGGTCAACCTCAAGGAGAAGATCGAGTCTGACGTGCCGCTCGAGTTCGAGGGCGAGGTGGAGATCGTGGTCAAGGGCGAGGCTGACCTCCAGCACGGACTTCACGCCATCAAGGTCGAGTGCCTGCCAACCGATCTGCCGCCCGTCATCACGGTCGACATTTCCGGGCTGAAGGAGATCGACGACGAAATCCGCGTCAAGGATCTGAAGCTCCCGGCCGGCGTCGAGGTGCTGGATGAGCCGGAGGATCTGATCGTCAAGGTCGCCGCGCACCGCGAAGAGGTCGAGGAAGAGGCGCCGGCTCCCGCCGCTGCCGAAGTGCCGGTCGTTGGTGAGGGCGAGGCCGGTGCCGAACCCGCCGCTGAGGGCGGCACCGAAACCGAGAGCTAGTCTCGGGCGCCCTTAGAATGGGCGCGATGCTCGCCGCGGCGACAATCGTGTTCGACTTCGACTTCGGAGGTACCTCCAGGCAAGCTGACCCGGTCTGCTTCAAGCTCGGGCAGGCCATCTCGTCCTGGTTCTCTTTTTGGTTCCTGGCGCGCCTGTACGCCGGCTTGCGCGCAAAGAACTGCGACGGGTCAAGGCCGATCCGCAGGTCGTGCTGCTCGTCAGCCGCCTCATCATTCCTGGCCGCGGTGCGTCTCGGCGTGGATCGCGGCCTTTACGGTGATGTTCGGCAATCCGGCGCTCGTCTTCGGCGGCTTTGGCTTCCTGGCCCTGGCCTTCAGCCTTGCCTTCCAGGACATCCTCAAAAATTTCATCGCGGGGATCTTCCTCCTGCTCGAGCGACCGTTTCGGACTCGGCGACGAAATTTCGGTTGAGTCCCATACCGGCGCCGTTGAGAACATCGAGATGCGGACGACGACGCTGCGAACCAGTGATGGCGAACAGGTGCTGATTCCCAACTCGCTGCTTTACACCGGCACGATTACCAACCGGACCCGCTACCCAACGCGCCTCTTTACCTTGACCGCAAAAATTCCCGCCGGAGCAAAGCTGGATGGCGTCGCCGAACGTGTGCGCGAGCAGCTGCAGAAGAGTCCCGAGGTGGCGAAAGACCCGCCACCGCACGTTGGCTTCCAGCCCAACATCGACGGCGGGATGACGCTGGAGGTTCGTTACTGGCTCGACTACCGGAAGCACGACCCGCTGGCCGTCCAGGCGGCGATCGGCCAGCAGCTCTACCAGGCGATCCAGCCACTGGGCGGCAACGACGGCGCGGCCGCCGCGCCCGCCACGGGGTAGCCCGGCCGAGCCGACCGCCTCCTATAGTCAACGAATGGCGCAGGAGACCCTGTTCCCGACCGCCGGTGAGCCCAGCGCAAAGGACCAGCCGCTCGCGGCACGGATGCGGCCGCAGTCGCTGGACGAGTTCGTCGGCCAGGAGCACCTGGTTGGCCCGGATCATGAACTCCGGCGGGCCATCGAGGAGGACCGCGTCGGCTCGATGATTCTCTGGGGTCCCCCGGGCAGTGGCAAGACAACGCTGGCCCGGCTGATCGCCCGGGTGACGTCATCGCACTTCGTGCCGCTGAGCGCGGTCAGCGCGGGCGTCGCCGACCTCCGTCGCCACACGGAAGAGGCCCGCCTGCGACGGGCGCAGGGTGGGAGGCGGACGATCCTCTTCATTGACGAGATCCATCGATTCAACAAGGGCCAGCAGGATGCCGTCCTCCCGTTCGTCGAGGAGGGCGTGGTCACCCTGATCGGCGCCACCACGGAGAACCCGTCGTTCGAGGTGAATGCCGCCTTGCTCTCGAGAACGCGCGTCTTTACCCTCGAGGCCCTGGACGACGACGACATCGGCGCCATCGTCGATCGAGCGTTGCGCGACCCGGGCCACGGGCTCGGCGACAGGTCGATCGACCTGGATCCGGAGGCTCGGGCCGCGCTGGTTCGGGTCGCCAACGGCGACGCGCGCGTCGCGCTCAACGGTCTGGAGGCGGCCGCCTTGCTCGCCAGGCCGGTGAAGGGGCGGCGGCACGTCACGGCGGCCATCGTCGAGGAGGCGGTCCAGCGAAAGAACTTGCTCTACGATCGCGCCGGCGAGGAGCACTACAACATCATTTCTGCGCTGCACAAGAGCCTGCGCGACAGCGACCCCGACGCCAGCCTCTACTGGCTGGCGCGCATGCTCGAGGCGGGGGAGGATCCGCTCTATGTCGTCCGGCGTCTGATTCGCTTTGCCTCGGAAGACATCGGCATGGCGGACCCGCAGGCCCTGAGCCAGGCGGTCGCCGCCCAGCAGGCCGCTCACTTCATCGGGATGCCCGAGGCAAATCTGGCCCTGGCGCAGGCGGTCGTCTACCTGGCGACCGCGCCCAAGAGCAACGCGCTCTATGCCGCGTACGGGCAGGTCCAGGAGGACGTGGCGCGAACGCGTGCCGACCCGGTGCCGCTGCATCTCCGCAATGCGCCGACCCCCCTGATGCGGAAAATCGGCTACGGGAAGGGGTATCGGTACGCCCATGATTACGACGAGGCCCAGGTCGAGCAGCAGCACCTGCCGGACGCGATCAAGGATCGAACTTATTACCACCCAACAGACCGTGGCTACGAGAAGACCGTGAAGGAACGCCTGGATGCATTCGCGGCCGCTCGGGTAAAAGGGGTAAGGCGGGCGGAGGGTTAGGCCTCGACGCGGGGCCGAAGCGCCCGGTAGCCGTTTGCCATCACCTGCTCGTGATTCTGCGCGAGGAACCGGCCCGCGAGCGGGGCGATGAGGTTGAGCACCGGATTGGTCGTGGCGACGTCCCAGGCGTAGGTGGCCCGGCACTGCCGGGGCGCCACGTCCGTGAAATCCCAGCGGCCCGTTCCGACGAGGTCGCCCGACGAGCGAAGGCTGAGGGAGCGGTGGCGATCGACGGTCATGACCTCCAGCGTGTACCGCAAGCTGTACGGCAGGGATCCCCGGACGACGCATTCGTAGAGTGAGCCAACCGATAGACCGTCACCCCGGAGCAACTGGACGCGGCGGAAGTTCGGCCACCAGTCGGGATAGTGCGCGAGGTCGAGGACGACCGACCAGGTGCGTGGCACATCGGCCTTGAATTCCCATTCCGTTTTGAAGTGGTACTCGGCCGCCACGCAGTCATTCTATTAAGGCTTGTTACGATCCGAGGCGACGTGAGAATCAGCCGGGTCAACATCATCTCGTTGCTGATCACCGCCCTGGTCGGCGTCATTTTCCTGATGCTGGCATTCGAAACCTGGGCGCTGCTTACCGGGAATACGCCGATCACGGTCTATGTTCGGGAGGCCGTCCATGCCTTTCCCGGTTGGGCCTTCGCGATCGCGATCGCGATCGGTATCGCGTTGGGCCATTTTCTCTGGGGACCCGCCAGGGGCGTCCTGGCGCCGCCGCCACGGCGGTTCGGCCAGACGACCACGCAGTCGCATGCAGATTAGCCCGGGCGCCGTCCTCTCGCTGCTGGCGACCATCCTGACCGGGATCGTGTTCGTGATGATGGTGGCGGAGACCGTCGAACTCGGGGCCGGCCGTGACCCGATCACGAACCGCGTGCGGGGCGCGGTGCGCGCCTACCCGGGCGTCAGCTACGTGCTGGCGGTCCTCCTGGGGCTCGTGCTCGGCCACCTGTTCTGGCCGTAGCGTCCGGCCGTGCCCCTGACGGTTCTGCCGCTGGTTCTCCTGGCCGCGGTCTGCCACGCCGCCTGGAATGCGCTCTTGAAGGAGTCGGCAAATCCCCTGTTGCTGTCGGCCCGGGCCGTCGCCTGGGGAACGGGCCTTTCACTCCCGATTGTCCTGGCCGCCTGGTTGATTTCAGGCCGCCCCGGACTGGCGCCCACGGCCTGGGCATTGGCGGCCATTTCGGCATCGCTCGAACTGGTCTATTTCATCTTCCTGTCGACCGCCTACCAGCGGGGTGAGCTGTCGGTCGTCTATCCGCTCGCCCGAGGGACCGCCCCGCTGCTGGCCGTGCTGGTTGGCGTCATCCTGCTCCGCGAGCGTCTGCACCTGGTCGCAGCGGGCGGCCTCCTGCTGGTTCTGGCGGGCATCTGGTCGGTGCGCCGGCCTTCCAGCGCCGCCTCCGGCGTGCTGCTTCCAGCGCTGGCGACCGGCGTCATGATCGCCGCCTATACGTCGCTGGACCGGGTGGGGGTCCGGCTGGCGCCGCCGTGGCTCTACGGCTGGATCCTATGGCTGTTTGCCGCGATCTTCCTGGGTGGATATACGCGGTTGCGCGGCCTCGCAAGGACAGGGGCGAGCGACGTGCCCAGCCTGCCGACATCGATACTGGTCGGCGCGCTCATGACGGCGGCCTATTTCATGATTCTCATGGCCCTGAGTCTTGCCCCGCTCGCGGTCATCGCGCCCGTGCGCGAGTCCGCGATCGTGCTGGTCACCGCCTGGGGAATCTGGCGCCTGCACGAGCGCCAGGGAGCCTGGCTCCGCATCGGAGGGGCAGTCGCGATCGTCGTTGGGATCGCCCTGCTTACCTTCGCCTGAGAATCGGGGCGAGAGGATTTGAACCTCCGACCTCTCGGTCCCGAACCGAGCACTCTAACCTGGCTGAGCTACGCCCCGATCGGCAATTGCCAATGATACCCTCTCCAGTAGTTCGCGCCCGCGCCCTCGTAGCTCAGGGGACCAGAGCGCTTCCGTCCTAAGGAAGGCGTCGCAGGTTCGAGTCCTGCCGAGGGCATTCCATCCTCACTTAGCATTGCTTCATGGCGTCGACGGCGCTGAATCCGGCCCTCGAATCCCTGGCCTTCCTGCTTGGGAGCTGGCGCGGCGAAGGAGCAGGGGAGTACCCGACGATCAAGCCCTTTCGCTACCAGGAAGACGTGACCTTCGCGCATAACGGCAAACCGTTTCTTTTCTACACCCAGCGCACCCGGGCGCTCGACGATGGCCATCCCCTGCATGCCGAGTCCGGGTACCTGAGGGCGGTCGGGGATGATCGCGTCGAGCTCGTGGTGGCGCAGGCAATCGGGTTCGCTGAAGTCAGCCTGGGTCGGATCAGCGGCACGCGGCTTGAACTCCAAACCAGTCACCTCGCCCGAACTCCAAGCGCCAAACCTGTGACGGCCATCGCTCGCCGGATCTGGCTCGAGGGCGAGGCGCTCCGCTACGAGCTTGCCATGGCGATGTCCGAAGGCGCGCTCGCCGGCCACCTCAGCGCCACCCTCTATCGCATGCCCTAACGGACGCGATCCTGCGCCCGGCGCACCATCCGGGTGACGAGCGAACGCGGCGCCAGCCTGACGGAAAAGGGAAACAACTTATTTCCCAATCCCGGGACCACGACGCCCTTCCGCGCCATCACCGCCCGATAGCCCGCCAGGGCGACCGACGTCGCATCCGCCATTCCTCCTTGCACCAGTCGGGACTCTTCCATCGCGCCTCGAGCCTGAAATTCGGTGCGGGTCACGCCCGGACACAGGGTCGTGACACTGACCCCGGTTCCTCGAACCTCATTCGCGAGCGCCTCGGAAAACGACAACACGTACGCCTTGCTCGCGTAGTAGACCGCCATCAGGGGTCCCGGCCCGAAGGCGGCCGTCGAGGCGATATTCAAGATCCGTCCATCGCGTCGTGCGATCATCCCGGGCAGGAACAATTTGGTCAGGTGGGTCAAAGCCACGATGTTGACCTGCAACTCCTCGAGCTCCGTCGTGGCGTCCAGCTCTGCAAACAGCCCGTAGGTGGGAAAGCCGGCGTTGTTGACCAGCACGTCGACCTGCACCCTGGCGGCCCGCAACGCCGACCAGATCGCAGCCGGTGCCTCCGCCTTCGCCAGGTCCGCGGTCAGCACATGCACCGTCACCCCATGATCGCGTCGCAACCGATCGGCCAGGGCTTCGAGCCGGTCCGTCCGCCGCGCCGTCACCACGCAATCGAATCCGTCGCGGGCAAACAGCGGCGCGAGCTCGTACCCGATCCCGCTCGAGGCTCCAGTTATCAGGACGGTCTTAGCCATACGGCGCATACACCTGCTCGCCGGCGCGGATCGGCACCGTCAACCAGTTTTCGCGCGGGGGCAGCGGGCAGGCCCAGCGCTCGTCGTAGGCGCAGGACGGGTTGTACGCATAGTTGAAATCGATCGTAATCGTGAGCGGGGCGGCCTCGAGCACGAGCGCCAGGCCATCGGTGTTCTTGATGGTGTCGAACAGATACCGCCCACCGCCGTACGTCTCCTTCCCGGAAGTTCCGTCGCGAAACGGCAGGAATAACCCGGCGCCGTACCCGACGAGGCTGAAGACGGTCAACCGACAGGGCGTCCCCGCGATCACAAGCGACAGCGCGGCCGCCCTCCGGTACCTGATCACGCCATCGTCGCCACCAGTGTCGATCTCCACCACCTCGCCCTCGTCGATCGGCGTCAGCGTGCAGGTGATCCGGTACCGGGCGTCAGGCTCGAAATACGTGAGACCGCGAAAGCCGGTCCGGTTTGCCGCAGGGATTGGCGATTGCGGGTGCGTGCGAAATAACTGATCGCGCCCGGCGCGGAAATCCGAGAGCGCTCGAGCGCCCGTTAACCGGTAGAGGTCACCGACGCGCCGCCGCCAGTCGACCAGGTCGAGGGTGGCCTGCGCGTCGATGGTGTCAGGCGGGAAGCTCGGCGGCGTGGACCACCGGCTCGCGGTGCTCGGTGACGGGCGACCCCACGGAAGGAGGAGCCGCGTCTCCGGCTGAACCCGCCGAGCCATTTACCTGGCTCCCGCCGGGTGCGCCGCTGCTGCCACCGCCGAACCCGCCCCGCCGACGTCCGCGCCGCCGCCGGTACTTGCGTGGCGCGCCGGGCGTCACATCCGGGCTGGGGCCATCGGTGGTCTCGCCTGCCGTTGGGGCGGGGGCCACGCCGTCCGCGGTGCCTGCGGCTCCCGGAGCGCCCGCGGTGATCGGTGGCCGCGCCCCAAAGCCCCCGCGGCGGCGCCGGCGGGAGGGCCGCACGCCCGGCGTCGCCGGGTGCGGCTGGCGTCGGCCGCTGGTCCGCCGTCCCCCGACGGCCGCGTCCATCGCGTGCAGCGCCCCGATGCCGGCAACGCGCCCTTCGCGCTCGACGTGTTCGAGAAGCGGCCGGTAGAGATCGTTGCCCTCGCGCCCGGTCATCGTCTCGATGTCGCCGACGACGACGAGCAGTTGCTTCGCGCGCGAGATCGCGACGTTGAGCCGCTGCGCCTTCTTCAGGAATCCGATTCGTTCCGCCTCGTTGCTTCGGACCAGGCTGAGGATGACGACGTCAGCCTCCTCCCCCTCGAAGGCGTCAACGGTGTCCACCGCCAATCCGGGGAGTGCGACCATCCGCAGCTCCCGGCGCAGCTGGGTCACCTGGTCCTGGTACATCGCGATCACCGCGACCCGGAGCTGGTCCTGCCCCAACCGCTGGAGATGGCGGACCACGCGGCCGACCGCCTCGATCTCGGCACGGTTCGAGATGCTGCCGGAGCCACCCTTCTTCTCCCGGCCGCGAATCGTCAGCCAGGTCAGATTTCGGTTGAAGGGCCAGGGCAGTGGCGAGCGAAGCGCCGCCATCTCCGGCGAGTTGCGCAGCCGTCCGTCGTAGGAGGCGACCGAGACATAGCTGCCAATCGGGGCTGCCATCCGGTACTGCTCGTCGAGCATGACCACGTTCGTCTCCGGGACCACCGCCCAGCTCAGCTCGAAGAAGCTCGCATCCCGCACCAGGGTCCTCGCCTCTTCGCCATCGACCGGAAACGCGGCCGCGCTCTCGTCCAACACCGGCGGCAGCTGGCGGTGGTCACCGACCAGCAGCCAGCGGGGCGCCAGCCGCAGCAGCGGCAGCGTCTCGGTGAAGCGCACCTTGTTGGCCTCGTCGAGGATCAGCCAGTCGAACATCTCCGCTTCCTTGCAGGCGAGCGCGATCCGGTTGACCGTGCCGAACACCACGTGGGCGGTCCGCACCCGCGGATCGTCGGCCTCCACGATGCTGGCCCGGAACTTGGGATCGACCTTCTCCGGCTCGGCGATGCGCACCATGCGGAGCGAGTCGAGACCCTGCAAGCGCTCCTGGGCGTTGTCCACGGCGGTGTTCGCATGCGAGCTCATCAGGATCCGCACGTTGGGATCGCGCGCCACCAGTTCGCGAACCGTCTCGACGATCGAGGTTGTCTTGCCGGTGCCGGGGGGTCCCTGGACCAGCTGCATACTGCCCGGGAACAGGTTTACCGCGCTGCAGACGGCGCGACGCTGGCTCGGGTTGAGCCGCTCGTCGAAGGGCGCCATCTCGGCGTTGCCGGGAGGCAGCACCTCGTCCGGCGCGATCAGGAGCGCGGCGACCCGCCGCAGGCTGATGTCGCCGTTCGGGAAGCCGTTCAGCGTCCGCTGCTGCACCTCGACGACCGCGGTGATTGGCTGCGGGCGAATCGTTCCGGGGCCGAGCATGCCCTCCTCGCGGAGCTTGACCAGCCAGCGCCGGCCCCCGCCCTCGCCGTGGAGCAGCGCGCCCTCGCGCTCAGCACCATGACCGGCCTTGATGATGACCCGGTCGCCCTCTTTGAAGCTGCCTCGGCGGGCCAGCACGATCAAGGCGCCGGCGGCACGGTCCCCATTCGTCGAGCCGCAGACGGTGCACTTCGCGCCGTTGACCTGCAGGCTGTCGCACTTGCTACAGATGAACCCCTCGGTTTCGACCTCGAAGGGCCGCGCATCCTGCTCCGCCTGCCAGGCGAGCCACTGGCGCTCGTGGTTGGCGAAGGCCTGCCCGGCGAGAACCAGCGGCAGCTGCGACGCCTCGTCCAGCGCGGTCAGCTGGCGCCGGACCCAGTCGTCCTCGGGCGCGTAGGGGGCCGCCGCCGACGCCACCTCCGAGACCTCGATCGTGAGCACGTCGCCGGCGTCCTTGCTCGGGTCCGGGTCGGGCTGAACCCGTTCCACGACGAAAGCCAGGTCGCGGCCCGGCACGCCGTACAGCTGCCCGACCAGGCCGAAGCGCTCGATGGTGGTTTCGGTGCGCTTCTGCAGGTTCAGGGTGTAGCGCACCGGCGAATGGCGGATGTCGACGTAGCCGTCACCCTCCGTCGCGCCCCGGAGCAGCTGGATCAACGCGTCGTGTTCCAGGTGCGCCAGGAGGGTCTCCGCCTGGCTGCCGGGCGCCGTCCAGACGTGCAACTGCACAGCGGTGACGTCTGGCGCGCGGTGGGCAAACGGGGACCCCGCAACTACAGGCGGTAACCGTAAGGTCAATGGCGCTCCTTGTGGCGCATATGATTGGGCCTGGCTTTCACAGGTGGGCCGACGGCTAATACCCCTCGGCGGCGCGTCGGACAGGCGCAACTGCTGGAGCCTGTTTGACCCGGCCTCAGTATAGCGCCAATCGAGTCGTCCGCCAACTGGTTGGGTAAACCGTTACGGGAGTGGGGGTTGGAACTCCGGAAATGGCCGAATTAGAATCAGAGAGCTTTTTGAGGAACGGGTGATACGAGCAGCTTCACCGACGCCGGGGCGGCGGCGCGCCCAGCGTCTCCTGGAGGTGGCCCCAGGGGCGTTGACCTGGAGCATCCTCTTTGCGCCCGTGCTGGCCTCGCTGATCTTTGCCCAGTACGTCGCCTACGCCATCTTCGCGCTGGAAACCTACTGGGTTCTCCGGACCTTCATCGTCGTCGTCTTCATCCGGCGCACCTACCGGCGGATGAAGGCGGCCATCAAGGAGGACTGGTGGGCGAAATGCGTGGCGCTGCCGCCTGACCCCTCGCGTCCGTCGGCCGCCCAGATCGTCCACGCCTTGCTGATCCCGACGTATACCGAGCCCTACCCGATCCTTCGCGAGACGGTCAAGGCGATCGCCGAGGCTGACTACCCCACCGCCAACAAGATCGTCGCCATCATCACCCGCGAGTCGGACCGCGCCGGGTGGGACAACGTCCGCAAGCTCCAGGAGGAGTTCGGGCCAAAGCTCCGCGCCTTCTTCCATATCAAAGACCCGCTCCTCCCCGGCATCGTCGTCGGCAAGTCAGCCGCGATGGCCTACGGCGGCCCGGCCCTGAAACGAGAGCTCGACGCCCTCGGTCTCGACCCGCAACACGTCATCCTCACCGACCTCGACTCAGACTTTCGCGTCCATCGCCAGTACTTCTCCTACGTGACCTACCACTATGTGTTGGAGCCGGCCCGGCTGGAATGCATCTTCCAGCCGATCCCAATGTTCCACAACAACCTCTGGCGCGTTCCCACCGTGGTCCGGGTGATGGCCAGCGCCTGCACCCAGTGGCAGATGTTCCTCGAATCGCGGCCCGACCGTATGCTCGCGTTCAGCAGCTACTCGATGTCACTCGACCTGGTGGCGAAGGTGGGGTACTGGGATGACGACGTGATCCCGGAGGACTCGCGTTTCTACTGGAAGGCGTTCTTCCACACGAAGGGCCGCATGAAGATGATGCCGGTCTTTCTGCCGATCTTCGGCGATGCGCCGGAAGCCTCCGACCAGGGATTCTGGCCCTGGGAACGGGCCAAGACGCATGCCAACCAGTACAACCAGATCAAGCGCTGGGCCTGGGGCGTCAGTGACATTCCCTACGTGACGCTGCGCCTCCTCGACCATCCCGAGATCCCACTCTCGCTGCGCATGCGCCGCTACAGCTACATGGTGTTCAACCACCTCACCTGGACGACGATGCCGGTTCTTCTGCTGTTCGGCGCCGCATTGCCCCGCCTGCTCCAGGTCGACTGGAACCTCGCCGACCATGCCGAGAGCCTGGCCGCGATCGCCTTCGTCCTGATCAACATCGCGTTCCTCAACGTCGCCGCCCTCATCCTGGTGGAACGCCGGATCAACCCCCCGATGCCCAAGCGCTGGAGCTACCCGCGCAAGGTGTGGGCCTACCTGCAGCTGGCCAGCTATCCGCCGGTCGGCCTGCTCTTCAGCGTGCTCCCGGCGCTCGAGGCGCAGAGCCGGCTGATGCTCGGCATGTACCTCGAGTACAAGGTCACCGAGAAGGTCGCCGAGAGTCCAGCCTAGCTGCGTCGCCCGGCCGCCAGAGGAGGTAGGCGGTCAGCGCGCCGATCAGCAGCGCGCCGTACAGGCCGACCGATGATAGCCACGTAAGGGCCGGGTCGGCACGGTAGACGGTTTCCCGGGCCGCATCGAGCTGGGCCTGGGCCTCGATCAACAGCCAACCGATGACGCCCGCGCCAAGGATCCACCAGCGTCCGTTGAGCTGCGTCCAGGCAAAGACCAGGCAAAGAAGGAGCGGGGTGAAATTCCAGAGCGAGTTCTTCGGCGCGCCGACCACCCCGAGCCAGAGGCTGATCGCCAGCGCGCCCGCCCAGGGGCGCTGCCGCACTCGCACGAGCAGCAGGATCGTCCCAACCGTGAGCAAGGCCACGATGACCACCATCGCGGCTTCGACCGGCAAGCCGGGGAGGGGCGCCCGGGTCCAGGTCGAGTCGAGGCCGAGGCGGCTGATCCAGCCGTTGATCGACTCGTTGCTCCAGTAGGTATCAGGACCGAGAAAATAGCCGGCGCGATTCGTGGCCCCCAATCCCGGCCCGATTTGCAGCAGGAGCAGGGCAAGAAAAAGCCCGAGACCGTTTCGCAGGCGGCGCCAGGATGGGGGCCGCTCCGTCACGCCGGCCAGAAAGCCGCTGAGCGGATAGAGCTTGACGGCGGCGGCCAGCCCGAGCATCGGACCGGGCGCAACGCACCGGTACGCGACGGCGAGCGCCAGCAGCACGATCAGGTTGGCCTGCCCGAAATAGAGTGAACCGTTCACGGGCGGAAAGAGCCCGGCGGCCGCACCCCCCACGAGGCCGTGGGTCCAGGACAGCGCCGGAATCGAGCCCAACAGCAGGGCGATCGCGCCGGCCAGGGCCACCAGGCTCAGCGCGGAGAAGACGAGCGCGGCGGTATGGGGATCAAGGAGCGCGAGCGGCCGCACCAGGTGGGCGAAGAACAGGGGATAGGAGTAGCCGCTACCCGACTCGACCTGCAGCCCGGTTCCGCGTTGCACGGCAGCGAGCGCCGAAACGTCATAGGGATTCTGGCCGCGATTGAGGAGGACGCCGGCGCCCCAGTAGTCGTAGAAGTCGTTGAATTGGCCGCCGGTCCCCCGCGTGACGAGGCTGTATTCCACTCGCCCGAGCGCGGCGACCGCAGCCAGGGCGCCGCCGGCGAGGGCGGTTCGTGACGTGAGTCCGGCGCCCCGTCCTAGCGTAGGCCGACCGCATGCTGAACGCGCTGCAGCGTCGCGTTCGCCGTCGGGCTCAGCCGCTCGGCCGTCTGGCGGAGCTGCTGCATCAGGGCCAGGTCATCCTTGCGGATCTCGCGGTAGCGTTCCTGGATCGGTTCCAGGGCCTCGATGACCGCATCGGCGACGGCTTTCTTGAGCACGCTGTATGGCTTGCCGGCAAACTCTTGCTCAAGCGTCGCCGGATCTTTTTCCTGGATGGTGCGATAGATCTCGAGCAGGTTCGCCACGCCGGGGCCGGCAGGAAAACGGACCTCAGGCTGCGTATCGGTCTGTGCACGGGCCAGTTTCCTGCGGATCACATCGGGCGGGTCGAGCATGAAGATCGCATGGCCAGGAACGTCGCGAGCAATGCTCTTACTCATCTTCTTCTCGGGGTCATCAAGACCCTTGATCTCCGCGCCAGCCTTTTCGATCAGCGGCTCGGGAACAACGAGAATGTCGCCGAAGCGCTGATTCATGCGCTGGCCAATGTCGCGCGAGTACTCGAGGTGCTGTCGCTGGTCCTCACCAACCGGGACGTACTTGGTGTCGTACAGCATGATGTCGGCCGCCATCAGCGATGGATAGGTCAGCACGCCGGTGCCGATCCGCTCCTGGCCCTGTCGGGCGGTGCGGTCCTTGAACTGCGTCATTCGCTCGAGCCAGCCGATCGGCGTGAAACACTGCAAGATCCATGCCAGCTCGGCGTGCGCGGCGACGTGCGATTGAGCGAAGATCGCGTGCTCGGTCTTGATGCCACTTGCCATGTAGATAGCCGCCAGCTCGAGTGTGTACTTGCGGAGTCGCTCGGGGTCGTGCAGGGTTGTCAGCGCGTGTAGGTCAACGATGCAGAAGATGTTGTCGTAGCGGTCCTGGTTGCGAACCCAGTTGCGAATCGCGCCCAGATAGTTGCCAAGATGCGGGCTGGCGTCCGGCTGGATGCCGGAAAACACGCGCGGTTTGCCGGTAGCGTCGGGCATCCCCGAATGTTAGCTAGAGCAATTGGATCGTGTAGCTGAAGTCGGCCGTGAGAGCCTGGCCGGCCGACACCGTCAGGAGGCGCGACCCCTGTTTCGAGAGAAGCGGCTCCCGCGGACCAACCTGGTATTGGCCGGCCGGCAGGCTGACGGAATAGAAGCCGCGCGCATCCGTCGTGGCGACTGACGCTGTCCCGCCGTTGACCGGCCGGAAGGTCAGGGCTATCCCCGGCGCGGGATGGAACCGGCAGGTGGTCGCGTCGTCGCGGGCGGCGCCGCCGCAGGCCCGGGTGCTGACGTGGCCACTGATGGTGGCCGCCTTCGGGGCCGACAGTGGACTCCCGGCGCAACCCGCCAGGATGCCAAGGACCGCGAGCGATATCAGAACCCGCTTGAGCACGTCACCTATATAACGCCGGATGGCGAGGAAAGTTCCCGGGACTAGAATCCGCGCCGTGAGCCAGCGCCTCGCCAGCCGCACGCTGCGCAACAGCGTGCTCGTGGTGGGGGCGCGGGCGCTTGCGAAAATCGGCGTCTTCCTCGTCATCGTCCTGCTCTGGCGCCACCTCCGGGACGAGCGCTACGGCAGGTTCGCCACGATGGTTGTCTACGTGACGCTGGCGGGGGTGATCGCCGACCTCGGCACCCAAACCATCTTCATCCGTGACGCCTCCCGCGACCGCGACCTGTTCCGTCGCTATCTCGGCAACCTGGTGAGCGCCCGCCTCGCTCTTTCCGTGGTGGCGCTCGTCGTCCTCGCGGCGGCGCTGCGCATCCTGAGTCCGGCCCTCTTTCCCTACACGCTGGCCGCCTTTGCCCTGCTGCTGACCACCAGCTACTCCAGCCTGCTTCGCGGCATCTTCTACATCCGCGGGCGACTCGGCTATGAGGCGGTCGCCATCGTGATCGAGGCGCTGGTGCTCCTCGGCCTCACGGTCTACGCCATCAGCAACCATGCCACCTGGGATGTCTTTCTGTGGGTCTATGCGGCAAGCTACCTGTTCACCTGCCTCTTCACGTTCGCCATCCTTCGCTGGCGCTGGCACGAGGGGATCGTCCCGCGTTTCGAACCGGCGCTGATCCGCGCGCTGCTGCTGGCCGGCCTGCCGCTCGCGCTCGGTTTCACCATCACCACGATCTATGCCCAGCTCGACATCGTCCTGCTCCAGGTGTTCAAGAACTTCCAGATGGTCGGTTGGTACTCCGCCGCCAACAAGTACGTCGACGCGGTCGCCTGGATCCCGCAGTCGGCCATGGGCGCGGTCTTCCCCGCGCTGGCGATGCTCTCCCGCGGCGACGACAAACGCCTGGCCTTCGCCTACGAGAAGTCGTACAAGATGCTGGCGCTCATCGCCCTGCCGCTGGCCGTCGGCATCGGCATCATGGCCGCCGCCATCGTGCACCTGACCCGCGGCTTCGACCAGTCGATCCCGGCGCTCCAACTCCTCGCGCCGTCGATCGCGTTGCTCTTCGTCAACAACGCCTTCATCTACGCCCTGACGGCGATGAACCGCCAGGCGGATTTCACCCGCCTGGCGCTGATGACGCTCGTCGTGAATGTCATCCTCAACGTCGCCCTGATCCCGCCTTTCGGCTACCTGGGGGCCGCCGTTGCCTCGACCCTGACGGAGCTGGCGCTCTTTGCGGGCGGCTGGTGGCTGCTGCGCCGCCACCTCGTGGCACTCCCCGTGATCCGCAGCATCGGCCCGATCCTCCTCAGCGTGGCGTTGATGGGCGGAGCCGTCTACCTGGCCCGGGCGCTGCCCTTGATCCTCGTCGTGGCGGTCGCGGTGATCGTCTACGCCGCCGGTCTGCTCGTCTTCCGCGCGCTCGATCGTGAGGAGTGGGCGATCCTGCGCGCCAGCCTTCGGGCTTAGGGGGACCTCCGGCTTCTCGCCTCGCCCAGTGCGCGTTCGATCTGCTCGGCGTGCTCGTGGCAGTGTTTCGAATAGATTCCCAGCCAGGTCTCGACCGAGTAGGGCCCGATCTCGCTGTGGGTGCCGGCCCGCTTCCAGTCCGCCTCGGTCAATCGCTTCAGGATCGATGCCGTCGTCTCCCTGGCACTCCGGATGGCATCGAGCGACGGCTGTACCGGTCGCTCCCGGTAATGGAGCTTGCGCGCGAACTCATCGCCGTCGTAGCCGATGATCTCCGGGTTTTCCTCCGCGATCAACCGCCGCAATCGGATGGCGGAGGTCAGCTCGCTGTCGGCCGTGTGATGGATGACCTCCCGCGGTGACCACCCGCCATCCGCCGGCCTGGCATCGAGCTCCGCGTCACTCAGGCCGCGCACCGTTCCAGCGATCCGATCCGGGCCCTGTTGGTACTGCGCGATCAGCGCCTTGCGATCCTGAATCATTACGCGACCCTAACCTAAACTACACGGGTGCCTGACAACGGGGTGGTGCTGGCCGCCCTCAAGGGGAAGATCCGCGACGTCCCAAACTTCCCCAAAGACGGCATCCTTTTCAAAGACATCACCACCCTGCTGCAGGATCCGCAGGCCTTCCGGCAGGCCGTCGATCTCATGGCAGCGACCTATCGGGACAAGGCGGTCGAGCTGGTCGTCGGCGTCGAATCCCGCGGCTTCATCTTCGGCGGGGCACTCGCCTACCTCCTGAATGCCGGATTCGTCCCGGTCCGCAAGGAGGGCAAGCTGCCCCATCAGAAGATTTCCGAAGCCTATGCCCTGGAATACGGCTCGGCCATGCTCGAGATCCACCGGGACGCGGATCAGGCCCGGCCAGACGGTCGTGATCGTCGACGACTTGCTGGCGACGGGCGGTACGGCCAGGGCCACGGCAAACCTGGTCCAAAAGCTCGGTGGGAAGGTCGTCGGCATCTCGTTTCTGATCGAGCTCGCGTTTCTCAAGGGGGCCGACAACCTGGCGGAATACCACGTCGTCTCCCACCTGCAGTTCTGATGGCCGAGATCAAGCCGATCCTGGTGGTGGGCTCGGTCGCCCTCGATGCGGTCGAAACACCGGCGGAGTCGGCGAGCGAGGTCCTTGGCGGCGCGGCCAGCTACTTCTGTCTCTCCGCCTCCATGTTCGCTCCGGTCAGGCTGGTGGCGGTGGTCGGCGACGACTTCCCGGCCCAGCACCGCACGCTGCTGGCGGAACGCGGGATCGACCTGACCGGGCTGCAGGTCGAGGCCGGGAAGACCTTCCGCTGGACGGCGCGCTACTCCGGGGTGCGGCTGGAGGAGCGACTCACGCTCGATACCCAGCTGGGGGTCTTCGCCGGGTTTCACCCCACCATCCCGGACCGCTACAAGGACTCGACGCTCGTGTTCCTTGCCAACATCCAGCCGGAATTGCAGCTCGAGGTCCTCTCCCAGGCGCGCCATGCGGAGTTCATCGCCTGCGACACCATGAAGCTCTGGCTCGATACCGCGCGTCCCTCGCTCGAACGCCTCTTCCGCCGCGTGCATTGCGTGCTCATGAACGACGAGGAAGCCGTTCAGTTCACCGGCGATCGGTTCCTCCCGTCAGCGGCGCGGGCCATCCTGTCGTACGGGCCGAAGGCGGTCATCATCAAGCGCGGCGAGCATGGCTCCCTGCTCTTCACGGGTGATCGCGTCTTCAGCGCCCCGGCCCTCCCGCTGGCGTCGATCAAGGACCCAACCGGGGCGGGTGACGCCTTTGCCGGCGGGTTTCTCGGCGCCATCGCGCGGGCCGGTCGAATCGATGACGGGGTGCTTCGGCGCGCCATGCTCTACGGCAGCGTGCTGGGCTCGCTGGCGGTGCAGGACTTCAGCGTTGTCGGGGTCGCCAGGGCCGACGCGCGCGAGATTGAGACCCGGTTCAGTACGCTTGTCGATATGATCTCTCTCGCGCCCACGTGGGACAGCAACTAACTATGGCAATCATTCCGGCCCAGCGCTACGACGTCAAGGACCCGAAGCTCGCTGCCGAGGGAGCTCGGATGATCGACTGGGCGGCCCAGGAGATGCCGGTCCTGCGCACGATCCGGGAACGGTTCCAAACGGAGCAGCCGCTCAAGGGGCTGCGCCTGTCGGCCTGTCTCCACGTCACCACCGAGACGGCCAACCTGGCGATCACGCTCAAGGCGGGCGGTGCCGACCTCGTGCTCTGCGCCTCCAACCCCCTCTCGACCTCCGACGCGGCGGCGGCCTCCCTGGTCCAGGACCATGGCATCAGCGTTTTCGCGATCAAGGGCGAGGACAACGAGACCTACTACCGCCACATCGCCGCGGCCCTGGAGCATCGCCCGACGATGACGATGGATGACGGGGCCGACCTGGTCGCTGCCCTGCATAAGGACCGCACCGACATCATCGGCGACGTCATCGGCGGGACCGAGGAGACGACGACTGGCGTGGTGCGACTCAAGAGCATGGCCGAGCACAAGGTGCTTCGCTACCCGATCATCGCCGTCAACGAGGCGATGACCAAGCACTTCTTTGACAACCGCTACGGCACCGGCCAGAGCACCATTGACGGGATCATCCGGGCCACCAACGTGCTCCTAGCCGGCAAGGTGTTCGTCGTGGCGGGCTACGGCTGGTGCGGGCGCGGTCTCGCGATGCGGGCCCGCGGCATGGGTGCCCACGTCATCGTCACCGAGGTCGAACCGGTCCGCGCCCTCGAGGCCGTCATGGACGGCTACCGCGTGATGACGATGCGGGAGGCGGCCAAGGAGGGCGACATCTTCGTCACGGTCACCGGCGACATCAATGTGCTCGACGAGCCGCACCTGAAGGGGATGAAGAGCGGCGCCATCCTTGCCAACTCCGGCCACTTCAATGACGAGATCAACCTCAGTGTGCTCGACACCATGGCGGAGAGCGTCCGGACCATCCGCACGTCGCTGGAGGAGTACAAGCTTCGAGACGGACGGCGCCTCTTCGTGCTCGGGGAAGGCCGTCTCGTCAACCTGGCCGCCGCCGAGGGCCATCCGGCAGCGGTCATGGACATGAGCTTCGCCAACCAGGCGCTCTCGGCCGAGTACCTCGTCACCCACGCGCATGAACTGCAGCCCAAGGTGTACCCGGTACCGGACGACATCGACCGCGAAATCGCCCGGCTCAAGTTGGCCGCCATGGGGATCGCGATCGACACGCTGACCGAGGAGCAATCCGCATACCTGAGCGGATGGGAGTCCGGCACGCGGTGAAGCGGTCGACCCACCTCTTCACCTCCGAATCGGTGACCGAGGGACACCCCGACAAGGTCGCCGACCAGATCTCGGACGCCATCCTCGACGCGATCATGGCCAAGGACCCGCTCGGGCGGGTCGCCTGCGAGACCGCCGTCACGACCGGCCTTGCCTTCGTCATCGGCGAGATCACGACCGACACCTACGTCGAGATGCGCGACATCATCCGGCAGACGATCCAGCAGGCGGGCTACGACCGCCCCGGCTTCGGGTTCGACGCTGACACCTGCGGGGTGATCGTCTCGATCGACAAGCAGTCGCCGGACATCGCCCAGGGCGTCGACACCGGCGGCGCGGGCGACCAGGGGATGATGTTCGGCTTCGCCTGCGACGAGACGCCCGAGCTGATGCCAATGCCGATCCACCTGGCGCACCAACTGGCCCGGCAGATGGCGCGGGTTCGCAAGGACAAGACGCTGCCCTACCTCGGGCCCGATGGCAAGACGCAGGTCACCATCCAGTATGTCGACGGCCGGCCACTTCGGGTCGATACCGTGGTCCTCTCGGCGCAGCACTCGGAGGAGACGAGTCTCGAGCAGATCCGCGACGATCTCCGCGAAACGGTGCTCGACGTCGTGGTGCCCGCCAAGATGCTCGATCAGCAGTCGACGATTCACGTCAACCCTACCGGTCGCTTCGTCCTCGGCGGTCCGCGCGCGGACGCCGGCCTGACCGGCCGCAAGATCATCGTCGACAGCTACGGTGGCTACGCCCGCCACGGCGGCGGCTGCTTTTCCGGCAAGGACCCGTCCAAGGTCGATCGCTCGGGCGCCTACGCCGCCCGCTACGTCGCCAAGAATGTCGTGGCGGCGGGACTCGCGACCCACTGCGAGATCCAGGTCGCCTATGCGATCGGCGTCCGCAAGCCCGTCTCGGTGCTGGTGGAAACCTTCGGGACCGAGCGGGTGCCGGTCGCGACCATCGAGCACCTCGTCAACAAGCACTTCGACCTGAGCCCGCTCGAGATCATCCGCGAGCTCGAGCTGCGCCGCCCGATCTACAAGCAGACCGCTGCCTACGGGCACTTCGGCCGCTCCGACATCGACCTCCCGTGGGAGCGGACCGACAAGGCGGAAGCCCTGGCCGCAGAGGCAGGCGTCCAGCGCCTTCAGGTGGTGGAGTCGCAGAACGCGTGACCGAGGCCCCGTCCTTGTCACCGGGGTCGATGGCTTCGCCGGAAGTCACCTCGCCGATCTCTTGCTCCGGCGGCACTACCAGGTCCACGGCACGACCCGCGCTCCAGATGCTGATCCTCGGGCTGAGCTCAACCGTGAGGTCGAGTGTCACCCGGTCGACCTGCTCCACCGCGAGGCCGTCGAGGCCGTGGTGGCGCGCGTCAGGCCCGCGTGGGTCTTCCACCTCGCCGCGCTGAGCAGCCCGGCCGCCTCCTGGGAGGATCCGGCGGCCACCATCACGAACAACGTCGGAGGCCAGGCCAACCTCCTCAACGCGCTGGTAGGACTCGATCCGAAACCACGGGTGCTGGTGGTCGGCTCCACCGATGAGTACGGTCGCGTGGCGGGGCGGCGTCACCCGCTCAACGAGAACACCCCGCTCCGGCCGCTCAGTCCCTATGCCGTCAGCAAGGTGGCGCAGGATTACCTCGGGTTTCAGTATTTCCTGAGTCGCGCGCTGCCCTGCGTGCGCGTCCGGCCGTTCAACCACACGGGGCCGCGGCAGTCACCCCAGTTCGCGGTGTCGAACTTCGCCCAGCAGATTGCCCGGATCGAGCTCGGCCGGCAGGCGCCCGCGCTCAAGGTCGGGAATCTGAAGGCGAAACGGGACTTCACCGACGTCCGCGACATGGCGCGCGCCTACCTGCTGGCGCTGACGAAGGGAAAGCCCGGCGAGGTCTACAACCTCGGGTCCGGCACGGCGGTCTCCCTCGCCGCCATCGTGGAATCCTTGTTGCGCATGACCAGGACGCGGATCAGGCTCGAGGTCGATCCCGCGCGCACCCGCCTCGCCGAGGCGGACGTCTACCTCTGCGATGCGCGCCGGTTCCAGCGTCTGACCGGATGGCGTCCTCGGATCTCGCTCGAACGGACCCTGCGCGACACGCTCAACTACTGGCGGCGCTGCGAGGCGATCGGCGGATGAGCCGGCACGTCGTGATCCTCGCCGGCGGCAGCGGGACCCGGCTCTGGCCCCGGTCCCGCGAGAAAACCCCCAAACACCTGCTGACGCTGCACGGCAGACAGTCCCTGCTCCAGGCGACCTACAACCGGGTCCGGCACCTGTCGGAGCAGGTCTACGTCGTCACCGAGCGCTCGCAGGTCCCCGGCATCAAGGCGCAGCTCCCCGACCTTCCGGACGAGCGCTACATCGTCGAGCCCGCGCGTCGCGGCACCGCCTCGGCGCTGGGGCTGGCGGCGCTGACGATCGCCGGCATCGAGCCGAGCGCCACCATGCTCTCCGTGCACGCGGACCATTACCTCGGCTCGGACGAAGCGGCATACCTGCAGACGCTGGAGGCCGAGGCCGGCTGGGCCGAGCGGCGCCGGTCGCTGGTGACGGTTGGGCTCACGCCGCCCTACGCCTCGACCGCCTTCGGCTATATCCGGCCGGGCGAGCCGGTCCCGGACGGGGGTGGGCTACCGGCCTACCGGGTCCAATCGTTTGTCGAAAAGCCCGATCTCCACACCGCACAGGCGTACCTTCGCGAGGGCACCTATCTCTGGCACCTCGGCCTCTTCAGCTGGCCGGTCGACGTCCTCTTCAAGGAGATGGGTGCGCACGCGGGCGTGCTCTACGGCGGACTCGAGCGCGTCCGGCAAGCCCGGGAGCGTGGCGACGCGGCCCAGGCCGACGACGCCTACCGGGCGCTGCCCACCGAGGCGATCGATACCGCGGTCCTCGAGCGCACGAGCAATCTCCTGATGGTGCGGGCGAGCTTCGAGTGGCACGACCTCGGGTCCTGGGCCGACCTGCACGACATCCTGCAGCAGGACGAGGCCGGCAACTTCGTCGAAGGAGACCACGTCCTGATCGACTCCAAGAACTGCATGATCCACTCACCGAGCAAGCTGGTGGCGGCGGTCGGCCTCGAGGACATGGTGGTGATCGAGACCGAGGACGCGCTCCTGATCTGCCCAAAAGCGCGCTCCCAGGACGTCAAGTTGATCGTCGACCGGTTGCGGCAGATGGGGAAGACGGATTACCTCTAGCCGGTACACTTTGGCGGTGCCGAAGCGGGCGTTGATCACCGGAATCACGGGCCAGGACGGCTCGTACCTGGCGGAACTGCTGCTGGGGAAGGGCTACGAGGTCCACGGTGTCGTGCGCCGCTCCTCGAGCATGAACCGCAGCCGCATCGATCACCTCGAGCATGGCAATCCGCTGCACGCCGGCGAAGCCCGCTTCCTGCTCCACTACGGGGACATGACCGATTCCGGTGGCCTGAACCGGCTGGTGATGACCGTCGAGCCCGACGAGATCTACAACCTGGCGGCGATGAGCCAGGTCCATATCTCCTTCGACCAGCCCGAGTACACCGGCAACACGGATGGGCTCGGGACCGCGCGCCTGCTGGAGGCGATCCGGGCGACCGGACGATCGACCCGCTTCTACCAGGCGTCCACCTCCGAGATCTTCGGCCTGACCCCGCCGCCGCAGAGCGAGCAGACCGCGATGCACCCGCGCAGTCCCTACGGGGTTGCCAAGCTCTACGCGCACTGGATCACGGTCAACTATCGCGAGGCGTATGGGATGTTCGCCTGCAGCGGCATCCTCTTCAACCACGAGTCGCCCCGGCGTGGCGAGAACTTCGTCACCCGCAAGGTGACCCGGGGCGTCGCGGCCATCCTCGCCGGCCGTGCCAAGTCGGTTCGACTGGGCAACCTGGAGTCGAAACGCGACTGGGGATACGCCCCCGACTATGTCGAGGCGATGTGGATGATGCTCCAGCAGGAGAAGCCCGACGACTACGTGATCGCCACCGGACGGCAATGGAGTGTCCGCCAGCTGGCCGAGCTCGCGTTCGGGTTGGTCGGACTGGAGTGGCGCAAGTACGTCGAGGTGGATCCCGCCTACCTGCGGCCGGCCGAGGTCCCGGACCTGTGCGGAGATCCGTCCAAGGCGCGGGCCGCCCTCGGATGGGCGCCGAAGACCAGCTTCGAAGCGATGATCCACGAGATGCTCGAGCATGACCTCAACGCCGCCGGCGTGAAGCCCGACCAATACCTGCGTGCGCGCACGACGACGGTCGCATGAGCGTCCCGGTGGAGATCACGTTCGGGACCGACGGCTGGCGCGGCATCATCGCGGACGATTTCACCTACGAGTCCGTCCGCATCGCCACCCAGGGGATCGCGCAATATCTCGTCAGCCGCCCGAACCCGAGGGCCGTCGTCGGCTACGACACGCGCTTTTCCTCGGATCTGTTCGCCCGCGAGGTGGCCCAGGTGCTCGCCGCCAACGGGGTCCGGGTCTTCGTCATCGACGCCCCCGCGCCCACCCAGGTCTCAACCTTTGCCATCCTCGATCGGAAGGCCAGCGGCGCGCTGGTGATCACGGCGAGCCACAACCCGTATTACTTCAGTGGTCTGAAATACAAACCGGAATACGCCGGCTCGGCGTCGCCCGAAGTGACCGCCCGCCTCGAACAGGAGATCGTCAAGGTCCAGCGCGGCGGGCGCGTCAAGCAGATGCGCTTCGACGATGCCAAAACACAGGGCCTGATCGAGGTCTTCGACCCGCAACCCGCCTACGCCGCGCAGGTGAACAAGCTCGTCGACCTCGATCGCATCAAGGCGGCCGGGCTCAAGATCCTGCACGAGCCTATGTACGGTGCCGCGCAGGGATACATCAAGGCGCTGCTGGACGGTGGGAAGACGAAGATCGACGAGATCCACGGCGAGCGCAACGCCTCGTTCGGCGGCATGCACCCCGAGCCGATCGCCCACTACATGCCGGAGGCGATGGCGATCATGGCCAAGGGGAAATATGACCTCTGCATCGCCAATGACGGGGACGCCGATCGCGTCGGGATCATCGACGAGAAGGGCGGGTTCGTCAACCAGCTCCAGGTGATGGCGTTGCTGATGATGTACCTCGTCGAGAAGCGCGGGCAGAAGGGCGACGTCGTGCGCTCGCTGACCTCGACCTCGATGGCCGACAAGCTGGGCGAGCGGTTCGGCGTCACGGTTCACGAGTTGAAGGTCGGCTTCAAATTCCTTGGGCCGAAGCTCACCGAGGTCGACGGCATCCTCGCGGGCGAGGAGAGCGGCGGCTTCGCCTTCCGAGGGCACATCCCCGAGCGGGACGGGGTTCTCTCCGGGTTGTTCTTCGCCGACATGATCGTGCAGTATGGTCAGCCGCTCTCGAAAATCCTCGAGCACCTGGTTGAGCTGGTCGGCCCCCACTTCTACGCGCGCCATGACATCCACCTGGAGCGGCAGGACTACGCGGCGCGGCGCACCGAGCTCTACGGCAAGCTCCAGCAGGACCCGCCGGCGGAGATCGGCGGGAGAAGCGGTGGTTCGCTCGCGCAGCGACGACGGCTTCAAGTACTACCTCGCGGATGGGAGCTGGGTACTGATCCGGTTTAGCGGGACCGAGCCCCTGATCCGGGTCTACAGCGAGGCGCCATCGAAGGCGCGGGTCGACCAGTTGCTCGCCGCCCTGGAGGATCGCCTCGGTCTGCGCCAGCATGCCTGAACTGGTCGTCAAGCCGTGGGGCTGGGAAAACCGCTTCGCGGTGACCGACCGCTACCTGGGCAAGGTCATCCACATCAACGCCGGCGAGATGCTGAGCCTCCAGTATCACGAGCGCAAGGATGAGACGGTGCTGGTGGTCAAGGGCGTCATGGACCTCCAGCTCGAGGACGACCAGGGGAGGCTCCAGACCCACCGCCTCACCCCCGGCATGTCGAGGCGCATCCTCCCGGGGGTAAAACACCGGATGATCGGGGCCGAGGAGTGTGAATTCTTCGAGGTGTCCACGCCCGAGATCGACGACGTCATCCGGTTGGAGGATAAGTACGGTCGGGAGGGGACCAGCACGGCCTGATCCGGACCGACCTTTCCACAGTTTCCACAATGAGTCGACCGCATGACGAACATATGTTTCGAATACAAATTTGGTCTTGCAATCGGCTAACTATCCCCAGCCCCAAACGCACGTTTCCCTGCTACACTTCCCGCCATGTCGGAAGCCCTCGCGCGTAGTTCCGCGACCCTTCCGCAGGCCGGACATCCGCGTGCCGGCAGGCCACGGGTGGGGACCGCCCTCCGGCCGATCAAACTGGGGACCCGTTACCTCGGCCTGCTCGCGGTCTGGGCGACCGGGATCGGCCTCAGCTTCAAGTCCGAGCTGCTCACCCCGACCCAGGTCTGGCAGGCGACCGCCGGCCTTGCCGTCTTCACCTCGCTCGGCCTCCTCTTCCTCCACGCGCGCAACCGCACACCCGGCTGGCTGAGCCTCGACCACTACATCTCGCCCGTGCTCGCGATCGTCGGGGCGGGCGCCTTCTCCATCCTTGCCCCCGACTACCGGGTTCACACCCTCGCGATGCTGGTCATGGGGGCCGTGATCTTCACCAGCAGCTACGTCGACCTCTCTCGTGGAATGGGCCGCGAGCGTCCGCTCCATCGATTCCTTCGCGACGCCACCACGTTTTGCTCCTTGCTGGCGCTGCTCTACCTCGTCCTCCAATCGAACGAGCTGCCCAACATCCTGAAGTTCAGCTGGATTTTCGCGATCAGCCTCTTCAGCGGCTACCGCAGCTTCCGCTTCGCGACCAAGCGCGAAGGGATTGCGCTGCTCACCGCCTTCCTGACCGCGGGGACGGTGACCTTCGGCGCCTTCGGGATGGTGACTTACCTCAACCAGGGCAGTCCCTATATCGCGGTCGTGCTCGCGTTTGCCTGGTACGCCTGGCAGGGCCTGCTCGTCCACACGCTCGACGACTCGCTGACGAAACGGATCTTCTTCGAGTACGGGCTCTTCGCGGTGATCTGCGTCTACCTGATCGTGCTGGCGGCCGTCACCGGTCGCCCCGTCGGATAGCTAGACCCCCAGGTACGCCCGCTGCACGTCGGGACTGGCGAGCAGTTCCTTGCCGGTACCCTCCTTGACAATCCGGCCCGTCTCCAACACGTAGCCGCGATGGGCAACGTTCAGCGCCTTGAGCGCGTTTTGCTCGATCAGCAGGATGGTCGTTCCCTCTTTGTTGATGTCACGGATGACGGTGAAGATGGTGTCCACCATCAACGGCGCCAGTCCGAGCGACGGCTCATCGAGGAGGAGCACCTTGGGTCGCGACATGAGCGCGCGGCTGATGGTCAGCATCTGCTGCTCGCCGCCGGAGAGGGTGCCGGCCAACTGGCCCTGGCGCTCCTTGAGGCGGGGGAAGAGCGTGTAGACACGATCGAGGTCTTCCCGGGTGACGCCGCCTTTCCGGATATAGGCACCCAGGTCGAGGTTCTCGCGGACCGTCATGCGGGCGAAGATCCGCCGACCCTCGGGCGCGTGGCCAATGCCTTTTACGACGATGTCCTCCGCCTGCAGGCGGCTGATGTCCTCGCCGCGCAGCCGGACCCGCCCAGAGGAGGCCGGCGTCAGGCCGGAGATGGCCCGCAGCGTGGTCGTCTTGCCCGCGCCGTTCGCCCCGATCAGCGAGACGATCTCGCCCTCGTCGACGTGCAGGCTGACCGCGCGCAGCGCCTGGATCCGGCCGTAGAAGACGTCGATCGCGTCGACGTCGAGGATGGCCGCCACTAGGCCGATTTCCCCAGGTAGGCCTCGATCACGCGCGGGTCGGCCCGAACTTTCTGCGGCGTGCCTTCCGCGATCTTCTCGCCGTAGTCGAGCACCACGATCCGCTCGGACACCTCCATGACGACCTTCATGTCATGCTCGATGAGGAAGACGGTGATGCCCTGGGATCGGATGTTCTGGATGAGTTGCATCAGCTCCGTCTTCTCCTGCGGGTTGAAGCCGGCCGCGGGCTCGTCGAGCATCAGCAGCTTCGGATCGCTGGCCAGTGCGCGGGCGATCTCGAGCCGGCGCTGGAAGCCGTAGGGAAGGTTGCGCGCATACTGCTCCTGGTAGGGCTCGAGCCCGACGAACCGGAGCAGCTCGCGGGCCCGGTCGCGGACCTTACGCTCCTCCTTCCTGGCGAACGGCGTCCGCAGCAGCGCATCCCAGACCTGGGCGTGCATCCGGGGATGTTGCCCGACCATCACGTTCTCGAGCGCGGTCATGTAGGAGAAGAGGCGAATGTTCTGGAAGGTGCGCGCGATGCCGAGCGTGGTGACGGCATGGGGCCGGAGCCCGATCGGGATCGGTCCCTGCCCGAGCCCGCGCCGAATGCCACTCGCCACCGTGTAGTAAGCGGCGAGCGGAGGCAGGAAGGTTCGCCAGTACTCGGCCACCGGGTAGACGGATTTCCCGTTGAAGATGATCTCGCCGCTGGTCGGCTTGTAGAGGCCGGCGATCAGGTTGAACATGGTGGTCTTGCCGGCGCCGTTGGGCCCGATCATGGCGAAGATCTCGCCTTGCTCGACCGTGAGGTCGACGCTATTGACGGCCAGGAGGCCGCCAAAGCGCTTGGTGAGGCCGCGGGTCTGCAGGATCGGCATCGTCGTTCCTACGCCGATCCCCGGAGGTCGGACACGGCTTCTTCGCTGGTGCCGAGTTCGAGCTCGACCTTGCGCTGGGCGCTCGGGATCAGCCCCTGCGGTCGCAGCAGCATGATCGCCACCAGGATGATCCCGAAGATGAGGAAGTTGGAGCGCTGCACGTAGCCGGCGATGTCGAGCTTGTTCAGGAAGCCGATGTTGAGGGCCTGGGTGACGCTCTGGATCCAGCCGGGGAGCTGGATCAGGACGTACGACTGGATCGTGTAGACGAGCAGGGAGCCCAGGATCACGCCCCACATGTTGCCCATGCCACCGAGGACGACCATGACCAGGACGGTCACCGATACCACGAAGCCGAAGGATTCGGGGGTCACGATGAACAGCTTCGCGGTGTAGTACGTTCCGGCAAAGCCGCTGAAGGCGGCCCCCATGGCAAACGCGAGCAGCTTGGTGGTTACGGTGTTGATCCCGGTCGCCGCGGCGGCCACCTCGTCCTCCCGGATGGCCATCCAGGCGCGACCCAAGCGCGAATTTCGCAGGTTGGAGATCAGGTAGATGGAGAGGAGAAGCACCGCGAGGATCAGGTAGTAGTAGGGGACGGGGTTGAAGCCGAAGCTACCAATGATGGGAAGCGACGGCTGATCCGTGCCGACGATGCCGTTCACCCCGCCGGTGAGCGGCGTGACGTTGCGGACGACGCGTGGCACGATCTCCCCGAAGCCGAGCGTCACGATCGCCAGGTAGTCGCCGCGCAAGCGGAGCGTCGGGGCGCCGAGGATGACGCCGAAGAGGGCGGCGATCACCGCGGAGAGGAGCAACAGGATCCAGAAGGAGATGTGGATGTTGAACTGGCTCGACGCCAGGATCGCGAACGCGTAGGAGCCGATCGCGAAGAAGGCCGCATACCCCAGATCGAGAAGCCCGGCATATCCGACCACGATGTTCAGCCCGAGCGCCAATAAGACCCAGCGGCCGGCGTCGTCGGCGACATTGACGTGCGACTGGTTCGAATCCAGAATCGGGAATGCGATCAGGAGGATTGCCGCCCCGAGCACCAGCGACGTCTGCAATGACTTGCCGAGGGTTCCAAAGCGCTGCTGCCGGATAGCAGCGAACCACCCTGCCTGACCTCCGGATGGCGTCGTCCTCCGCGTGCTCACTTCTCGGGCACCCGCATCCCCAGTAGGCCGGTCGGACGGAAGACCAGGACGAAGATCAAGATGCTGAAGACCACGACGTCAGCCCACTGCCCCCCACCGGTAATGTAGCCGCCGACGAAGGCGAGGATGATCCCGATCAAGAAGCCCCCGACGGACGCCCCGACCACGTTGCCGATGCCACCGAAGACCGCGGCGGTGAACGCGATCAGCCCGGCTCGGAATCCCTGGTCGAACTGGAGCGTCTGGAAATAAAACCCGTAGATGATGCCGCCGGCAGCGGCGAGTGCCGAGCCGATGAAGAAGGTAATGGCGATCGTCCGGTTGATGTTGATGCCCATCAGGCGGGCCGCATCCCGATCCTGCGCGGTCGCGCGCATTGCCCGCCCGACACGGGTCCGCTGGATGAATTGCTGCAGGCTGATCATCAGCAGCAGGGCGATCCCGATGATGATCAGGTTGCCCACCCCCAGGGAGACCGCGCCGAGGTTGAGACTGCCCGACGGCAGAAGATTCGGGAACGAGATATTGTTCGGTCCCTTGATCAAGAACAGGACCCCTTCGAGGATGAAGGACACCCCCACGGCCGTGATCAGCGGGGCGAGACGCGGCGCGTTACGAAGTGGCCGGTAGGCAACCCGTTCGATTGCGACCCCCAGCAGGCCGTTGATGCCCATGGCCGCGAGGAAGACGAAGAGCACGCCGAAAAACAGGACGACGGGGGACGCGTGCTCGAGGCCGAGGAGGCCGATCAGCGTCAGGCCGATCAGCCCGCCGACCGTGAAGATGTCGCCGTGGGCGAAGTTGATCAGCTCGATGATGCCGTAGACCAGGGTGTAGCCCAGCGCGATGAGGGCGTAGATGGCGCCAAGGGTAAGGCCCAGCGTCAACTGGTCGGCAAAGAACCGCATCCCTCCTCCCTTTGGCCGGCGATCCCAGACCGGTTGCCAAACAGTGTAGCCAGCCGTGACGTCTGGTTCAAGGGTTGGGGGCAGAGCGCGGCTCTGCCCCCGGTCGGTCTAGTCGATGCTTACTTGACGGTCACCTGGTCGACGAAGGTGCCGCCGGTATCGTTCGCGGAGGTCCACTTGTAGACCGTGATGATCTTCAAGCTGGTATCGCCGTTGGAGTCGAAGCTGGTCGTCCCAATCGCGCCCTTATAGCCCTGGGTCTTGGCCAGCTGGGCCGTGACCTGTGCGCGGGACGGCATGTTGCCACCCGCGTCGTCGATGGCCCGCTTGAGGGCCGCGATGATCGTCCCTGCCGCGTCGAACGCCTGGGCGCTGTAGGCGCCTACTTCCTGGCCGTACTCCTTCTTGTAGTCGGTGTTGAAGGTCTGGGCCGTGGAGAGTTTCTGCGGGTACGGACCCGCGACGGTGAAGTAGCTGCTCGCGGCATTGTCGCCCGCGTCCTTGGCGAACTGGTTGCCGGAGATGCCGTCGCCGGCGACGTACGGGACGTCGAGGAGGCCGGACATCTGCTTGCGAATCTGGCCACCCTTGGTCGCGGTCGTGCCACCGAAGAAGACGACGTCCGCGCCCGCTGACTTGGCTTTGTTCAGAAACGACTTGAAGTCCGTGGTCGACGTCGGATCAAATCCGCCGAGGTCCGGGTCCAGGACGGTGCCGCCGTCCTTGACGAACTGGGCGGCGAAGTTCTTGGCGAGCCCAAGTCCGTAGGTCTGCTGATCGTTCAGGATGTAAACCTTTTTCTTGCCCAGTTTGTTGTAGGCGTAGTCAGCGCCCGCCGGTCCCTGGATCAGGTCCGTCGTGCAAACGCGGAAGTAGTTGTTCCCGCCCTTGGGGCGGAGCTTGGCCGCCTGGCCGGCGCAGTGGCCGTCCGCCGGCTCCTGGGTGAGGCACTCAGCGGTATTCGCCGGGCTGACCATCGCGAGGCCGGCCGTGTTGGCCAGCGGGATCTCGGCGCGCGCGACGCTGCTGTTGAACGGCCCGACCATCCCGAGCACGGTGACGTCGGCGATGAACTGCGAGACGTTCTTCGCGCCCTGGGCCGGGTCGTGGACGCCGTTCACGGCGTCATCGAGCGGGAGTGCCTCCAGCGTGAAGCAGGCATCCGTGTGACTCGACGCACCGCACACCTTGGCTGCTTGCTTGATCGCCAGCTTGGCCCCGTTCTGGGTTGGCTGCCCGTCCGACGCGTCCGAGCCGCTTACCGGGAGATCGATCCCGATCTTGATCGTGCCCTTGATGGACTGGTTGTTGCTCCCACCGCCGCCACCGCAGGCTGCCAGCGCAAGGCTTGTCACGGCAAACCCGACTAGCAACTTCGGCATATTCATCCGACGTCCCTCCTTCTGTACTCCGAAATGGCCTGAGGGACCCAGCGCCCCCAAGGCGTAGCTCTTTATACACGTTGCCGAATACAGCTGGCAAGGAGGCCCCCCGTTTCTCTAATACCTACTAATAATGTGGCGCAGCCGGGGCGCAGGCATTCGAGATGCGCCGCGTTGTCCCCCCGGCAATACGTACGCGTAGCTTGACAGCGCTTTCGTACCGCGCGTAGGGTATACGACGCACTCAGGAGGGCATGCTTGGCTGAATTCGCAGAGCGCACCAAACCCCGCGCCCAGTTCGTCGACGAAGCCATCGAGCTCGCGCTGGCGAGCCGGTGGGCGGAGGCCGCCCAGGTCAACCGCGCCATCGTCGACCGGTTCGGCGCGGACGAGGATACCCTGAACCGCCTGGGTAAGGCCTACACCGAGCTGGGCCAGGTCGAGGACGCCGTCGAGGCCTACCAGAGCACGCTCAAGAGCAACCCGGTAAACCCGATCGCCTTAAAGAACCTGGCCAAGCTCCAGGCCCTCCGCGGCGGGAAGGCGACTGCCCCGACCTCGAAGACCAAGGTTGATGTCGATGCCTTCATCGAGGAGACCGGCAAGACGACCCTGACGGCCCTGCACGTCCACAACGAGAGAGGTGACCCCTGCAGTCAGGTCGCGGGCGGTGACCCGGTCAAGCTGATCGTCGACGGCGACACGATGGGCGTCGAGACCGCGCGCGGGGTGAAGCTCGGCCATCTGGACCATGCCCTGGGCCGCCGCCTGATCAAGTTCATCGATGGGGGGAACAAGTATTCGGGCGCGGTCGCGACCTGCGATGGCAACGCGATCAGGATCATCGTCCGGGAGACCTACCAGGACCCGAAGTTCTTCGGCCGGCCATCCTTCCCGATCAAGAAGGGGACCCGGGAGGAGTTCCGGCCCTACGCCAAGGACTCGCTGATCAATCGGGGCAACGACGCCGAGGAGGCCGACGAGGACGGCGAGGAGCCGACGGAAGACCTCGACGGGATGCACACCGTCGAGTCGGCCGAGGATGACGTCGAAGATCCCTGAGGCCGACGAGGACACCCGCAAGGAAGACGTCTACTAGCGGGAGTTAGCGCACCCGGATTCGGGTGACCGCGCCGGCGATACCGATCACCCAGAGCGTGCCGTCGCCGGCGGCGAGGGGACGGCCGCTGATCGGCAGGTTCCGGACGATCCGATTCGAGGCGGGATCGATCTCCTGCAGATTCAGCCCGCCGATCCACACCTTGCCGTTCACGACCGCGATGCTGTCTACCCCGTCGATGCCGTAGAAGGGGTCGACCGGGATCCGCGCCTGGACCTGCCCGGTCACGTCATCGATGCGAGTCACCGTATTGCCCTGCTCGTTGCGCACCCATACGCTCCCAGCCGCGAGCGCCATCGGAAAGGGTCGCCCGTCAGTGGCGACGTCCATGAGGGCTTGACCAGTCAGGAGATCGAGCCGGCTGACAAGCTTGCCGCGAGTTCGGGCCACCCAGAGCGACCGTGGGGAGATCGCGAAGGCCGAGGGCCCATGGATCAGGACGTCATGAAGAAAGACCTGGTTCGTCAGCGCGTCGATGCGTAGCACGGCGTCATCCTCGTAGGCGGCGAGCCAGACTGCCGAGGCCGTCCCGGCCATCCCCAGCACGCGGACGCCGACCGGGATGGTCGCGGTAACGGTGGCGGTTGTCGGGTTCATCCGCTCGACCGTCCGCGTGTCATTCCGGGCGATCCAAAGGCTTCCGGCGGCCACCGTGATCGCGCTCGGCACGTCGCAACCACGAACGATGAAGGAGCCCGTCGGTGCGTCGTGGACGGTACTGGGCCCGCAACCGGCCGGCAGCCGGCGCGGATCGCCAACCGGAATGGTCGCGCCCAGCCGGTTGGTCAAGGCGTCGATCCGCGAGATCGAGCCCTCCGCATAGTTGATCACCCAGAGACTGCCTTCCCCGACCGCCGCGCCGCCGGGAAGCTTGTTGAGCTGGAGGCTGGCCAGGACGTCATATCCGGAGGCGGTGGCGGCCGTTGCCGCCGCTGACCCTGGCGCGGCACAACCCGCCACGAGGAGAGCCGCCGCGACCGGGAGGGCGAGCAAGCCGCCTAGCCGACCCGCCAGTAGATCCCGTCCTTGCGGTTGAGCAACTCGCCGTCGACCAGTGCCCGCCGGAGCAGGCAGTAGTCCGGCCAGATCTCGGCAAGCCGCTGGTCCACCTCTGATTCCGGCATTCGCGCGCCGATCGGCAGGGCGCGCACCGCTTCCTCGAGAACCAGTCGGCGGATGCCCGCGCGCGCCGGCCAGCGGATGATTCGTTCGTTCCGCCAGAAGGGTCGCAGCTTGCGATCGACCTCCTGGGCATCGCGCCGATCCGCCGTCAGCATGAGGTCATTGTAGGAACGAAATCGGTCGAAACCCTCGCGGGTAGACTGCGAGGGCATGCTGCTCGCGATCGACCTCGGCAACACGAATCTCACCTTCGGGCTGTTCGACGGCGCGACGCTCAAGCACGACTGGCGCCTCGCAACCCGGCGGGACAGCATGCCAGACGAGCTCGGGCTCACCATGCTGCAACTCCTTCGCCAGGAGGGTTTCGATCCCAAGGCCGTGGATGCGGTGGTGGTGGCGAGCGTCGTGCCACCGCTCAACGCCAGCCTGGTGCAGGCGATCCAGCGCTACTTCGGACACGACCCCCTGATGGTGGGGCCCGGCATCAAGACCGGGCTCAAGATCCACTACCGGGATCCGAAGGAGGTCGGCGCCGACCGGATCGTGGCCGCGATGGCCGCCTTCAAGGCGTACGGCGGGCCGCTGATCATCATCGACTTCGGCACCGCCACCACCTACGACGTCGTCTCCAGCGAGGGCGACTACCTCGGTGGGGCGATCTCGCCCGGGGATGGGGATCTCGGTCGAGGCCCTCTACGATCGGGCCGCTCGGCTGCAGCGGGTCGAGCTCAAGGCCCCGCCCCAGGTGATCGGGCGGACGACGGCGGAGAGCATGCAGGCGGGCATCATCTTCGGCTTCACCGCCCAGGTGGAGGGGATGGTGGCGCGGATCAAGAAAGAGCTGGGCCAGGAGCCTCGGGTGATCGCAACCGGTGGCCTGAGCACCCTGATCGCCGCCCAGACGTCCGTGATCGAGGTGGTGGACGACCGGTTGATGCTGGTGGGCCTTCGTCTCGTCTACGAGATGAATCGCTGAGAAAGGCTGCTAGGCTGTAACCCCGTGAAAATTGCCGGTCACACCCTGGTCTCCCCGGTCTACGTCGCCCCGATGGCGGGGGTCACCGACGCGCCCTTTCGCAAGCTCGCGCGCGAGTTCGGCGCCGGCCTCGCCTGCACCGAGATGATCAGCAGTGAGGCGCTCACCCGCCAGCACCGGGAATCGTTCCGGCTGATGGACCTGAGCTGGGACGTGCGGCCGGTCTCGGTCCAGCTGATGGGTGGCGACCCCGGGGTGATGGCGCAGGCAGCCAGGATGGCCGAGGCGGCCGGCGCCGACATCGTGGACATCAACATGGGCTGTCCCGTTCCCAAGGTCGTTCGGACCTCGGGCGGCTCATCCCTGCTCCAGGATCCCGACCGGGCCTGCCGGGTCGCGGCGGCCGTCGTCGGCGCGGTCCAGGTCCCGGTGACGGTCAAGATCCGGCTTGGCTGGGACTTCCAGTCTCGCAACTACCTGGAGATGGCGACGCGGCTCGAAGCGACCGGCATCCAGGGCCTGGCGGTGCACGGGCGCACCCGCTCGCAACGCTACGACCCCTGGGCCGACTGGCAGGCGATCGGCGAGGTCAAGGCCGCCGTCAGCATCCCGGTCGCGGGCAGCGGCGACCTGCGGAGCGCCGAGGATGCCGTCCGTCGCATGGCGGAGACCCATGTCGACGCGGTCATGCTCGGCCGTGGCATCCTTGGCAATCTCTGGCTTATCCGGCAGACCGTCGCCAGGTTGACGACCGGCGAGGATGTCCCGGAGCAGAGCTGGGTCGATCGGATCGAGCTGGTCCGGCGCCACTGCGACCTCGTTCTCGACTACTACGGCCCGGAGCGCGGTTCCCGCCTGCTGCGCAAATTCATCGCCTGGGGTCTCAAGGGTTTCCGGGGCGCCCCGCGCCTGCGCACGATGGTGCAATCGGTCGCCTCGCCGGCGGACATCACGATCGTCCTGAATGAGGCGCTGGCGACCGACCCGGCCCTGCTGACGCTCGACGATCCCGTGGAGGACCCACCGGAGAGCTGCGAGGCGGCCTGATGCCCGAACTCGGGGTCCTCGGCGTCGACAACGTCATGCTGGCGGTCGGCGATCTCGCCCAGGCTCGCGCCGACTATGTAAAGGATCCGTCGCGAGGCCGCCAACCCCGCTAGCCGGGGAACCTTTTCGCCCGTTGCCCGTCGTACTGGCATGCGACGCCTTATCGTGCTGGCCGCGATCGTGCTGGCCGGCTGCGGCGCCCAGAGCGCCGGCCCGGCCTCGGGGACGGTCACCGCAACCAATGGGCCGTTCGTCGCCGCGGCCACACCCGCGCATCTGGCTGCCGGCGAGACGGTCCACGTCAGCCTGACCGTCACCGGGCCGGTCGACTACGAGGTCGGATGTGTCCAGACGCTGCATATCTGGGCGGTTGACGGGCAGGGCACCCAGGTCTGGGCCCAGCCGGTCCCGGCGATCATGTGCATGGCATATGGCCATAAGCTGCTGGCTGCCGGCGAGACCGCCACCTTCACCGCGAACTGGCCCGTCTCGTCCACCCTGGCGCCCGGCTCCTATACGGTTCACGGGCTCTTTCTCACCGTGCTGCCGCGGGGCGTCGCAACGCGGGTCCGGGAGAATCTGCCGCCGCTCACCATCGTCGTCCGGCCCTGAGCCGCGGCGACGGACCAGCGAGAGTAATCCGCTATACTACGGCGGCTTTTCAATGGCAAGCATGGAAGCCGACAAGGTTGTCTACCTCACGCAGGAGGGTCTGAACCGTCTTCAGGCCGAACTCGAGGTGCTTCGGTCGAAGCGCCGTCCCGAGGTTGCCGAGCGCATTCGCCAGGCCAAGGAATTCGGCGATATCAACGAGAACGCCGAGTACGACGACGCCAAGAACGAACAGGGGTTTGTCGAGGGTCGCATCCTCCTGCTCGAGAAGCAGATCCGCAACGCCAGCATCATCGAGGGCAAGCACGTCAAAGGCATCGTCGAGGTCGGCTCGACGGTCAAGGTCCATGACGAATACGGCGACGAGGCCTTCACCATCGTCGGGTCGGCTGAGGCTGAGCCCGCCAAGGGCCGCATCTCCCTGGAGTCTCCGGTCGGCAAGGCGTTGCTAGGGAAGCGCGTCGGTGACGATGTCTCGGTCGTCACGCCCGGTGGCGCGACCAAGATGCTGATCATCGAGGTCCGCTAGCGGCCGATACCGCCGATCTGGTCGTCGTCGGCGGCGGCATCATCGGATGCGCCACCGCCCTGTTCGCGCAACGGGCCGGACTCAAGACCATCGTGTTGGAGAAGCGCCCGGCGCTTGCCACGCTCACCACCCCGGTTGCCACCGGTGCGTTTCGCCTGCAGTTCGACAACGCCGAGGAGGTCGAGTTGGTGCGGGAAAGCATCGCCTTCTTCGACGAGATGCATGAACGCACCGGGCTCGGCCTGCGGCACCAGGGCTACCTGTTCGCCGCCCTGACCGACGACGGTGCCCGCCAGCAACGCAGCCTCGTGGAGGCCCAACACGCGTGGGGACTGAGGGATGTCGACCTGCTCGACGGTGATGAGGCCCGCCGCCGCTTCCCCTACCTTGCGCATGAGGTGCGCAACGCCCGCTACCGCGCCGGCGACGGCTGGCTGGAGCCGCGACGCCTGGCGCTGGAGATCGCGCGGAGCAGCGGCGCGGAATTCCGGTGCGGGGTCGACGTCACCGGCTTCGAGAGGCGGGGCGATCGCGTCATCGGGGTCGAGACCGCGACCGGCTCCATCCACGCCGCCATCGTCGTCATCGCGGCCGGCCCGCTCTCCGGACCGGTGGCAAGGCTCGCCGGCCTCGATCTGAAGCTGACCACGGTTCGGCGGCAGAAGCTGATCGTCCCCGACCTGCCGTTCATTCCACCGGAGGCGCCGATGACGATCGAATTCGAGACGGGCGCCCACTGGCGTCCGGCGGGCACGGGCGTCCACGCCCTCTGGACCGGCCCGCTCGAGCCATCGCCGCCGGCGGACGATGTGCCGGTCTCGGCCGACTTCGCCTTCGGCCTGCTCGACCCGCGCAGCGACCATGCGCTCGCCCGCCTCGTGCCGGCCTGGATGGAGGCCTGGGGCTCCTCGCGGTTGCAGTGGTGGCTGCAGGCGGGTCAGTACACCTACACGCCCGACCGGCGGCCGCTCCTCGGCCCGACCACCGTTCCCGGCCTTGCGCTGAACACCGGCTACAGCGGTCACGGGATCATGGGCAGCATCGGCGGCAGCCGGCGCGCGGTCGACGCGATCACGGGAGCGCTGCCACCCCAGCAAAATCCGTTGCGTCCAGATCGCGAGATGGCGGTGCGTCCGTTCGACGTTTTGTAGACTTCCGCGCAATGGAGGCGGAGCGGACCGAGCAGGAACAGCAGCGGCGCCAGAAAATGCAAGCGCTGCGCGATGCGGGGATCGAGCCGTACCAGAGTCGCTTCGACCGGAGCCACAGCTCGGCCGAGGCGATCGCCCTCTTCGAGGCGGTCGAGAAAGCCGCCGGAGCGGAGGCCCGCAGCGATCCGGTGTCGCTTGCCGGTCGCCTGGTGGCGAGCCGCGTGATGGGGAAGGCGACCTTCGCCCATATCCAGGATCACGCCGGCCGCATCCAGCTGCACGTCAAGGTCGACAAACTCGGCGAGGAGGCCTACCGGCGCTTCACCGAGCTGGACCTCGGTGACATCATCGGCGTGACCGGGTCGCTGTTCCGGACGCGCAGGGGCGAGATCACCTGCGAGGTCGATTACTTCACGCTCCTGGCCAAGGCGCTGCGCCCGCTGCCGGAGAAGTACCACGGGCTGAAGGACAAGGAGATCCGCTTCCGGCAGCGCTACCTGGACCTGATCGCCAATCCCGAGGTCATGCAACTCTTCCTGACGCGCAGCCGCGTGATCGACGAGATCCGAAGCTTTCTGCGCGGTCGTGGCTTTATCGAGGTCGAGACGCCGGTGCTGCAGGCGATGGCGGGCGGTGCGACCGCGAAGCCATTCATCACGCATCACAACGCGCTCAACCGCGATCTGTACCTCCGGATCGCGCTCGAGCTTTACCTCAAACGGCTGATCGTCGGCGGCTTCGATCGCGTCTACGAGATCGGCCGCATCTTTCGCAACGAGGGCATGGACCAATGGCATAACCCGGACTTCACGATGCTCGAGCTCTACCAGGCGTACACGGACTGGGAGGGGATGCTCGAGCTCACCGAGTCCCTGGTCGCCCACCTCGTCAAGCAGGTGAATGGGTCTCCCAGCTTCACCTACCAGGGCGAGACGATCGATGCGACGCCGCCGTTCAGGCGCATCGAGATGCTCGAGGCGGCCAGCCAGGCGGTCGACGAAGATCTCGCCCGGGCCGACCTTGCCAGACTCCGGCAGGTCGTCAGCGAGCACAAGATCGAGGCGCGGCCGAATCTCGGCTGGGGCGGACTCGTCAACGAGATCTTCGAGCAAAAGGTCCAGTCGACCCTCGTCCAGCCGACCTTCGTGATCGGCCACCCGGTCGAGATCTCTCCCCTGGCCCGCCGGCGTTCGGCGGATCCGCGGCTGACCGACCGCTTCGAGCTCATGCTCGCGCGCGAAGAGATCGCGAACGCCTTTTCGGAGCTCAACGATCCGGACGATCAGCGGAGCCGCTTCGAGGACCAGGCCCGGGCCCGGAGCGCCGGGGAGCAGGAGACGCACCCGATGGATGAGGACTTCCTGACCGCGCTCGAGCACGGATTCCCGCCGACCGGTGGCATGGGGCTTGGGATCGATCGGCTGGTCGCGATCCTGACCGACCAGCCCTCGATCCGCGACGTGATCCTCTTTCCCGCGATGCGAACGCAGCATGCTGAGTCTTAGCTTCATCCGGGACCACCCGGATCAGGTCAAGGATGGAGCGCGCAAGAAGGGCGAGGCAGCCCCTGTGGACAACATCCTGGAGCTGGACGCGGAACGCCGCGAGCTCCTGACCACCCTCGAAAACCTGAAGGCTGATCAGAACCGCCGCTCCGCCGCGATGGCGAAAACCCGCGACCAGGCGGCGATCGAGGAAGTCCGGCGGATCAAAGACGAGGCCAAGGTCCTGGAGCAGCGGCTGGCGCCGATCGACGACAAGCTCAACGCGCTCCTCCTCGAGGTCCCGAACCTCCCGGACCCATCGGTCCCAGAAGGAACGAGTGCGGAGGACAACCCCACGATCCGCGAGTGGGGGCTCGGGAAGAAGCTTCCGTTCACACCAAAATCGCACTACGAGCTCGGGCAGCGTCTTGGCCTTTTCGATTTCGAACGCGGCGTCAAAGTGGCGACCTCCCGCTTCGTGTTCCTCAAGGGCGCGGGGGCCCGGCTCGAGCGCGCGCTCTTGAACTTCATGATCGACCTGCACATCCGCGAGCACGATTACGTCGAGGTCTTCCCGCCGTTCCTGCTCAACCGGGCGGCGATGACCGGGACCGGCCAGTTGCCCAAGTTCGAGGAGGACGCCTTCCGCATCGAGAAGCGGGATCTGTTCCTGGTTCCCACCGCCGAGGTGCCGGTCACGAACATGTACCGCGAGGAGATCCTGCAGGAGACGACGCTGCCGATCAAGCACGTCGCCTGGTCGACGAACTTCCGGAGCGAGGCTGGGTCCGCCGGCAAGGACACGCGCGGCTACATCCGGATGCATCAGTTCAACAAGGTGGAAATGGTCAAGTTTGTTACGCCCGAGCGCTCCAACGAGGAACTCGAGCTGCTCGTCAAGGACGCCGAAGACGTGCTGCAGCGGCTGGAGATTCCGTACCGGGTCATCGTCCTGTGCACCGGCGACATGGGCTTCGGTCAGGCGAAGACCTACGACCTCGAAGCCTGGTCACCGGGCGAGAGCCGCTTCCTCGAAGTCTCGTCCTGCTCCAACTACAACGACTTCCAGGCGCGGCGCGCCAACATCCGCTACCGCCGCAAGGACGGCAAGGTCGACTTCGTCCACACGCTGAACGGCTCGGGGCTCGCGCTGCCGCGAACGATGGTCGCGCTGCTGGAGAACTACCAGCAGGAGGACGGAAGCGTGCGGGTCCCCATGGCGCTCCGAACCTACATGGGCGGTCTCGACGTCATTCGGTAATCCTGCGGAGGCAACGATGCGCTACCTGGCGCTGGCCACTGACTACGACGGCACCCTCGCGTCGCATGGCTTGGTCGACCAGGCGACGGTCGTGGCGCTCGGAAACCTGTCGGCCAGCGGGCGGACGCTGATCATGGTCACGGGCCGGCAGCTCGACGACCTGCTGACGGTCTTCCCCGAGGGGGCGACCTTCGACCGGATCGTGGCGGAAAACGGCGCCGTGCTGTACCGGCCCGAGACCCGCGAGACCAGGTTGCTGGCGAAGGCGCCGCCGCGCCGATTTCTCGAGGAGCTCAGACGACGCAACGTCGAGCCGCTCTCGGTCGGCCACGTCGTCGTCGCGTCCGAGCAACCGGCGGAGACGCCGATTAGCCAGGTCATTTTTGATCTTGGCCTGGACCTGGAGGTCATCTTCAACAAGGGCTCGATCATGGTCTTGCCGCCATCGGTGAACAAGGCGACGGGTCTCAAGGCGGCGCTGGACGAGCTGCACCTCTCGCCCGACAACGTCGTCGGCGTGGGCGATGCCGAAAACGACCTGGACTTCCTGGCGATCTGCGGGCGTAGCGTCGCCGTGGCCAACGCGCTCGATTCGGTCAAGGAGCGGGTCGACTGCGTGGTCGAGGGACGCGCCAGTGCGGGGGTCCGAGAGCTGATCGACCGCCTCCTGGCTGATGACCTCAGAGGGGACTGAAAGAACTCGCGGCGAGCGAGGTTGAACTGGGAAATGGCTATCTCGACCGTCCAACAGGGCGTGATCACCGAGGCGGAGTTCGTCAAGATCGTCATCCTCGGCACGAACGGCCTGCTGGTGCCGGAGCGGCCGCTCGCCGACGACGAGCGCCGGGACTTCGACATCCGCCTGCGCCGCCATTTTCTCGAGTACCTCGGGGTCCAGGTGAAGACCTCCCGAGTCCTCCGGCGTCACGGTCGCGCCCGCGTTCTCCAGATCAACTTCCGGCGGAAGCCCCCGATGGATAGCAACCCGCACTACTGGTATTTCCTCGGGCACTTCGACGTGAAGGCGATGGCCTACAGTGATCCCGTTTTCTTTGTCCCGTCAGCGTTCCTTCATAAGTACGCGCGCGACGGAAAACGCGGCAACGCAGTGCAGTTCCAGATCAAGGCCAGCATGGAGCCGACCTCGCGCGACCGGTGGGCGCCGTTTCGCCTCACCCGCGCTGAGCTGGGGCCTCGCATCCTGGAGTTGCTCGAGGCGCAGCGTACGTCCCGCTCGAGCAGCGGCGTGATGGAGTTGCCGGACGCACCCGGCATGTTGTGGGTTGGGACGCGTCAGGCGGCCTAAAACCGCGGGATAGCCGGCTGCAGGAAGGCACGGACGACTCCGGCAAAGGAATCCGGCTCGCTGAAGTTTGGCGTGTGAGCGCCGCGGGTGACGATCAGCCGACCGTTCGGTAGTACCCGCGCCAGATCCTCGACCCACCGCTGCGAGACGATCGGGTCGTGTGCCCCGCGAACGATACACACCGGCATCGGCATGTTGGGCAATTTGTCCTCGATGCGATCTGCGAGGGCGATCTGCATGGTCTCCCATCCCCGCGTGAGCCCGGTCCGCCAGTAATCGTGCGAGTTAATCGCGTATTCGGGAATGCGTTCTCGCGGCAGATCGCGAAGCAATCGCGCGATCTGGTGGATCGTGGTTCGCGCGTAAGCATCGATCGTCGGGCCCTGAAGGACTGCACGGTTGACGCGATCTGGATAGCGGACGGCGAATTCGGCGATGATCTGGCAGCCGAGCGAGTTCCCGACCATGTCTGCCGTCTGGATTCCGGCAGATGACATCCACGACGCGAGCACCTCGGCCAGCGCGGGGAGGGCGAGCGCATGCGGGGGCTTGGAGCTATGGCCGAAACCCGGCAGATCGGGTGCGTAGACGCCGAAATCCCGAGCAAGCCGGACGGCGGTCGGCACCATATACAGGCTGGAGGTACCGAGCCCATGGACCAGGACCACTGGTTGTCTGCCGCCATGGGCGACTGCAGACTCGCGACTGAATACGACGTGGCCGCCGACGGATCTGCGGACGTACGTCAATTTGGGGGCCAAGGGTTGAGGTTGACCGTATCATGGCTTCGTCGCTGGAGGGATGGCCGAGTGGTCGATGGCGGTGGTCTTGAAAACCACTAAGGTGCAAGCCTTCGGGGGTTCGAATCCCTCTCCCTCCGTATTCGGTTTTCGGCTCTAGCGCCGCCCGCGCGTCCCTTCCGCCGGCCGGTTGACGGGCGGTTTGACGGGCACCCCATCATCCTGAGACTCACCAGGAGGTGGGTTTCATGGAGCGCAGACGAGACGGATTAGGCGCGGTTTACCGGCGACGAGACGGGCGCTGGGAGGGCCAGATTCGTATTCGGGGCGGCCCGCGCCGCTCCTTCTACGGACGTACTCGCAGGGAAGCCGTCCACAAGCTGAGGGAAGCGCGCTGGGCACTGGTGCAGGGGCTGCCCGTCAGTGCCGGAACACAGTCGCTGAGCGCCTTCTTCGCCTACTGGCTGACCGCGAATCGGGCTCGCCTGCGACCGGCGACCTTAGCCACTTACGCGGTGGATGTTCGACGGCTGGAGCCATTCCTGGGCAACGTTCCCCTGCACAGCATCACGCCCGGCATGATCCAGTCCACCTACGCGGCCATGCTGCGCACCGGGCTATCGCCGCGAAGCGTCGAGCAGGTGCACACCGTCCTCCATCGAACCCTGAGCCATGCGATGCACTGGGGACTGACTTCTCGCAACCCGGCTCAGCTGGCAACGCCGCCTCGGCCGGGTCGTCGCGAGATGACGGCGCTAACCCGCGACCAACTGCAGCGACTCTTTCACTGCACGGAGGGAAGCCGCTGGTTTCCGCTCTGGGTGCTGATCGGCACCACCGGCCTGCGCAAGGGGGAAGCCCTTGGCCTCGGCTGGAACGAGGTCGATGTGGCCATGGGACGCCTGACGGTGCGCCGGGCGCTGCAACGACAGCGAAACGCCGGACTGGTCTTCGTGCCGCCAAAGAGCGCCACCAGCCGGCGGACCGTCTACCTCTCGGCGCTGGCTTGTGCGGCCCTTTGCGAGCAGCGACGACGGCAAGATGCCGATCGGTGCAAGGCCGATCGCTGGGTCGAGAGTGCGCTCGTGTTCACCAACCACAGCGGCGCACCGCTCGAACCTGGCGAAGTGAACCGCGCGCTCACCTTGGCATTGCATCGCGCCGGGCTTCCCCACGTGCGCGTCCATGACCTTCGCCACACCACGGCAAGCGTGCTTCTGGAGGCCGGTACCCATCCTAAGATCGTGCAAGACTTGCTCGGCCACAGCACGATTCGCTTGACGCTCGACACCTATAGCCATCTCACGCCAGCGCTTCATCGGCAGGCTGCAGAGACTATGGATCGTGTTTTGGACCGGGAGCCGTGAATGAAGCCCAAGCGGAGGAATCGAGCATGGTCATGTTGACGGAACGGGCTTAAGGCGTTGGCCAACGGTGATTCGTACGCGAGCCTCAAGCGTCGCACCCGTCTCGCTGTGGCTGGCCCGGTACCGCCGGGTGAGTGCCGCGACCATCTGATCGCGATCAAACGAGCGCCGTGTGGGAGGGCAAAGTGAATCCGAATACCAGCCGGCCCGCCGGAGGCCACGACCCCGAAAATTCGCGCACACGGGGGTAAAGGAGCTATCAGCCAGCCTCTCCTTGATGATCACAGATGTGACCGATGCCAGGTTGCCGACGAGAGTCCGGGGGGCGCCGGAGCCTCCGTCTACAGAGTCCGGTGGCTGGCCTTCCGCAATCCACCGGTCGAGTTCTGCGCTCCGTCCTGGGGGCCTGCACCACGCTTACGCTCGTGTGGAATGAAGCTGGAGGGCCACGAGGATTTCCGCACGGAGCCCTCGCGCTGCGCTTGGGTCAATGAGCCGTTCAGGACTACACCTACCGCGTCCGCAGGGCAGCTAAGTGTCAATCAAGGAAACGCTGCGCGGGTCCGCTCCGCTCCCACAGTGTGATGGCCTGGGACCTGGTGCGCAGGCCATTGTTTCGATAGAAGTCGAGCATGTGCGTTTCGACGGTTCGCCCAGAGATGCCGAGCTTCCGCCCTACTTCCTTACACGAGAAACCCATCCCAAGAAGGACAAGAATCTGGGACTGGCGTGGCGTAACTCGAAGCGACGCGTGCATCCTCCGGGTTGGCGGAGGTATCGGTGTCGGTTCCAGCCCATTCGCATCGTTGATGTCAGAATTGGCCTGCCCGCGACCATCCTGTTCTTTCCGTTCGATGATCGGTCGCCCCACCTAGGTACCCCCCGCGGCTTCCAAGCGAAGCCTCTTAGAGCATACGCTGCCAACGGACAGCCCGCAACGGATACGACTCTGGGTCATCCAGCGTTATCGATCTGGTAGCGAGCAGGGTACGTAGTTTTACGGGCTTACGCTGACAATATCTGACAGTCTAGTGTCCAAATTACGCGGTCAGGTAGCTGTCAACAAGTCGGTCTTTAGGGAGGCTCGGATGTCCCGGTTAAGTCGCCGCGCATCAGTCGTTATGACGTTGACCTCACTCTTCCTGGCGATCTCGAGTTCCCCAGCAGCTGCCGGACCGCTTACCCTCGGTGGCACTCGGCCGGCCCCGGCGAGCATCTTTCTGCCGGGTCAAATTAACCGAAGCTCCGTTGGCACAAGCGGCAGCGCAGCCCGCCGGCATCCGGTCGCGACCGGGCAACCCATAGGTCGGACCCGTACCTCGAATACCTACTCAGTTGGTGGTCAGTACCGATCGGTGATCTATCCGGGATCGATCAATTACAAGGACGCGTCCGGCCATTGGCAGCCTATCGATAACACGCTCGTTCCCAGTTCCGTAAACGCGCATGCCTATACGAATAAGGCGAATCGGTATCGCGTTGACCTTCCCGCCGATCTCGGCTTGGCCCCAATCCGGGTTTCAGCCTCAGGGGCCTGGTTGGACTTCACTCTTCGGGGCGCACGCGGCGCACCGATCACCAAGGGGAATAGTCAGACCTTCTCCGACGCGCTACCGGGAGTTACGGTCGGCGTCACGGTCGCAAATGATGCCACTATCGAAACCTTGACACTTCCTAATCTAAGCGCGGCGACCGACTTTGTTTACGATCTACGGCTTAGCCCGGGCCTCAACGCAGTCGACACGGGATCCGGCGTCATTGAGTTTCGGGATTCGTCGGGCAAGTCCGTGCTGGCCTTTGCGGCGCCGGCGATGTATGACGCCAGTGGGATCAACTCGCGCTCGCGCGCCATCGCTTTGAAGCTGGTCACAACCCCTGTGGGCGTGGCCATTACCGTGTCGCCCGACCGGAAGTGGTTGTCTGATCCGATTCGAAGGTGGCCCGTCGTTATCGACCCCGACGTCCAGGTGCGCGACCAACAGGATTGCTATATGCAGAATCCGGGCGGAACCTTCAATGACTGCGGATCCAGCAGGTTTGACGTCGGTAACAACGGTAGCTGGGTATTCCGTTCGATGATGCGCTTCGATGTGAGTTCAGTTCCATCGAGTGCCACGGTCGTGCAGAGCGAACTGCACATGGACGAAACGTGGGCCCAGAATTCAAGCTCGGTCCCTGTCTCCATCCACCAGCTTACCCACTCTTACACGACGGCGGCGACCTGGTACAACTACGATGGCACCCATCCCTGGACCACGGCGGGAGGCGACTTTAACCCGACGGCAACGGACACGGAGACCCTAAATGGGACCCTGGGTTGGTACATGTGGTTTCCCGATACTTCGCTGGTGCAGGGGTGGGTAAATGGAAGCATCCCCAACAACGGATTCTTGATGAAGGCCGTCAACGAGTCGACCGTCGGAGCGTTTGAGCTCGCGGACTCACTCGATCCGAATTCGGCCAATTGGCCCAACCTTCAGATCTACTACGACCCCGGCGTCGGTGAGCGTAGCTACTTCAAATTCGAGACCCAGCAACTGAGCGACCGGATGTATCTGCGGGCGAACGTTGCCGATGGCAACCTCCTGCTCCACGCGCACGATGCCTCGATCGCTGGCACCGGTCTCAACCTAACTCTTGACCGCTACTACAACAATCTCTCCACGTACAACGGAGACCTGGGTTCACGCTGGTCGATGACAACCGGCTGGGACGTTTATCTGATGGCAAATGCCGATGGCTCCCAGGTCTATCACGGACCGACCGGCTACGCGTTGCTCTTCACGAAGAGTGGATCGACGTTCACCACGCCAGCTGGCTTGGACGCGAAGCTCACCCAAAACCCTGACAGCAGTTATGTTCTGAAGTTCAACCAAAGCGGCGAGAAATACAACTTCAATAGCTACGGAACCCTGGTCTCAGACGTCGACAAGGATGGCAACACGATTTCGTTTGCATACGACGGCAATGGGCGGCTCGCCTCAATCACCGATACGCAGAGCCGGGTGACCACTTTCGGGTACAACTATGCTGGCAATTCCTCGTTGGTGACGCTTATCACCGACCCGGCAGGCCGTCAATATCAGTACGGTTACACGGGTAACAATCTGACGAGCTATACGGATCCCTGGCTCAAGGTTACCCGGTTCGGTTACGACACAACTAACAACAATGATCTGATCCAAGTAACTGACCCCGTCGGCAACATCACCAAGCTCACCTACGTCAACCCCACGGGCATTGAAGGTGACCATCGCGTTGCGTCTATTACCCGGGTGACCAACCCCGGGACGGGTGCCGGATATCTGACTAGTTATGCGTACAATTCAGGCAACACCGTTGTGACGGACCCAAACAACCATCAGACCACCTATTACTACGACAGTCAGAACCGGGTGACCAAAGTTGTCGACGCCCTCGGTCACAGCCGGCAGACCAGTTACACGTCAAACTCCAACGTCCAGAATCTCACCGATGGGCTTTCGGCGGTCACCCAGCTCACCTATGACAACAACAACAATCTGAGCCAGATCCAGTCTCCGTCGAGTTCCCAGGGCCAAACCGCCGCCAGCACTAGATTCGGGTATCAGGCGCCGGGTCAGACCTACCTGCCGTCCTCACGGACCGACGCGCAGGGTAACTGTCGCGCCTTCAGCTACGACACTGCCGGGAACCTCCAGAACGTTTATGACGGGCAGAGCAGCCCTTGTGATGGTCACACCGGAGGTGCCAGCTACACCAACGCATACCAGGGCGATAACGGGACGAACTGCGGCGCCAAGAATGGCGAACTCTGCTCGTCAACCGATCCGAAAGGCTACAAGACCACCTATGGCTACGACACGTACGGGAATCCGACCGCGATCACGCCACCGGCCGTGACGCCGCCGCTGTCAACCACCATTACCTACGATGGGATATCGCGAGTCACCAGTGTGACCGACGGTAAGGCGCAGAAGACGAGCTTCTCGTATGACGCGCTCGACCGGATCACTCAGGTCCTCTATGGCGGAGCAACGCAGTGTACTAGTTCCTCGACATGCACCACCTATTCGTACGACGGTGCCGGCAACCTCAAAACACGCGTAGACAATACTGGGACGACGACATTTGCCTACGACACCCTCAATCGCCTGACCAACAAGGCACTCCCTGACACCACCACGGCGTGCACCGGATCGGTCCCCCTCGGTATGACATTTGCCTACGACGGTGTCGGAAATATGACTGCTTACTGTGATGCCGGCGGGTTGACAGCGTACGGATATGATCAAGCGAATCGCCTTACCGGCATGGCAGAGCCGGGTGGATCGTGCTCCGCGCCAGCCAGTCTCTGCACAACTTTCGGCTACGACAACGCTGATCACCGAACGAGCCTGACTTTCCCTGGTGCCGCGACCCTAAATCTCGCCTACGACAGCGCAGGAAACGAGACGTCCGCGATCGGCAAGAGCTCGGGCGGCACGGTGCTCACAAGCTTCACATACTGTTACCAGACGCTGGTGAATTCAAGCTGCCCGACCAGTGGTGGCCAGGACCGCCAAGTTCGCACGCGAGTCATCGAAAATGACCCGGTTGCCAGCCTAACCACTAGTTACACGTACGACGCCTTCAATCGCTTGTATGACGCCACCAATTCCAGTACGAGCCTTCACTATCGATACGACGCTAACGGCAACCGTTGCTCTACTGCGCTCGACTGCGCCAGCCCCACCTATCAGTACAACGCTGCAAACGAGATGACGTCGGCGAGTGGGGTGACCTACGCATATGACGGAAACGGCAACGAGACCTCGACCTCTTCGGGTGCATCGTTCACCTACAACGTGAAGAATCAGACGACAGCGATCACTCGTAATGGCATCACGCTATCGCCCCTTACTTATGCAGACGCCGACCAGACAGAGCGCACTGTGGTTGGGTCGACGACTCTTGCGAATGGCCCGTTAGGCCCTATGCTCGCCAAGTCAGGGGGCACCTCAACCTATTACTTGCGAGACAGCCGTGGTCAGCTGATTGGCCAAAGGGGGTCGGACGGTAGCCACTGGTACTTCCTCAAGGACGGACTCGGATCGACGGTCGCCGTGATAAGCGGCAACGGGAGCCAGATCGGCGCCAGGTATGGTTACGATCCGTACGGACAGTCAACGTATCAATCGGGCACCGTGACCAATCCGTGGCACTTTGCCGGAGGTTACCTGGACGTAACCGGCCTTTACAAGTTTGGCACCAGATACTACGATCCAAGCGTCGGGCGTTGGACACAGCAGGATCCAATTGGTGGATCGATCGCGAGTCCCTCGGAAATTGACCGATATCTGTACGTTGCTGACAACCCGCTCAACAAAATTGACCCCTCAGGACGGGACGATTTTTGGTACAACCTTGGTCAGACGTTAGGCGAGGTCGCGACACAAGGTGCGGTCTGCTTGGGAGGTGCAAGGCTAGGCCTTTACTTCGCCATTCCATTTGAGGCCTTTGCTCCAGAATCATCCATACTTGCGGCATTCACGGGCTGTGTCATCGGCCTGGACGTTTATTATGCGAGTGGATTCAACATTAACGATTTAGGCGACCCGCCGGCGTGATCCGGCTGGGCTCTGGATTTGGCTTGGTAAACGGCGGCTCGTGCGTACATGGTGAGTAACAGAATGCGTCGATACGGTTGGGCGGTCGCAGGCGGCATGTGCATACTTGCGATCGCGGTGTTGGGGTACGGAGTTATTCTTCTGGTACGGCACGGGCCCATGTCGCTTGGGCTTGCGAACCTTGGTGTTGGGATCCTAGCCTTGATACTCGCAACCAGCACCTTCGGTAAGTGGCGATCCCATCTCCGGCGGGAAGCTCTAGAATCGAGACAGCGCCGGGACAGATAAGAGGCCGGTTGTCCGTTATGAACAAGGGTGCTGCGCCAAAGTTGATATCGACATTGGTTTCGGCGGGATGCGTCATTTTCGGCTTGCTTGCTCTTTTTAGCGGTCTCGTCACTCATCACGTTGGGACGGCAGGCTTGGGTGGAGGTGTTTTGGCGCTTGGCGTGCTTTCTTTACTCCTTGCTGCTGCCAGACGTATCCCATAAAATCGGCATGCTAGGAGTTGAGCCGAATTTCAGAAGCTGCAATCGTCATACGGAGCAAGGTGGTCACTAGCGGATGCGCGGCACAAGGTTGTGTTTGAAGCCAGCGGACGGCAGCAAGTCGCAAAACGATCTCGCCGAAGCAAGCGGGCTGAGCTAGCCGACTATTTCGGCTTGTCTCCCAAGTGGAGCTGCCCGTCGGCCGCTGACCTGGACCACCCGAGTCGCCGCGGACGCGACGGCGGTTGAAACTGTTGGGTCGACCTTCGCTGTAAATATGGGTCAAATTGCGCCGGCTGATGCCGAGATCTGCTCCGGGAGTGTGGCAATTCGTTCTAGTGTCAGGCACGGTCTGAAAATCCCCACGTAGCCACCGTTTGAAATTCCCCACCCGGGCAGGGCTTCACCGATCCACGGTTTGAAACACCCAGCCCGGGTGTGTGGGTTGCTCCCGTCGCAGCCAACGTTTGCAATAGGAGGTACCGGGGTCGGTCGGCATGGGAAGAGTATCTGGACGGTCGAGACCTGTGGCGGGCAGGCAAGCCCATCGAGTCTTTCGCCGGTGATAAATACGGATGCCCGTGACACCTGGCTTGGCGATCCGTCTGCCAGCCCCTTCGTGTGACACCGTTCTCCATCGGGCCTTGAGTCATGCCATGCACTGGGGACTGACCAGTCGCAACCCAGCCCAGCTGGTGAGCCCGCCGAGGCCAGGCCGCCGCAGTCCGCCATCCTGAGCCCACCAGGAGGTGGGCAAAAATGGATAGGCGGCAGCAGGGGTTGGGGGCGGTCTATCGGCGGCGCGATGCCAGCCAAAACCTGATCGCGGGAAAGCCACGATTACGGGGCCTGGCTTCCGAGCCAAGCGCAAAGACTTCACTCAAGAAAAGGGGATTAACCGAATGAGCAAACCGGTGGTTGTCGCGCTTTACCTGGTGGTGATGGTGGCCGTGCGCTAATAAACTGGCTCCTGGGAGCACGGCCGCATCTCAGTTTCGATGAAAGGCGGCCGGTACGGGAGAAAGCTGAGAGTCGCCTCGCGGCATCAGGAGTCAGCTAGCCGCGACCACCCGGTTTCGGCCCGACTGCTTGGCTTCATAGAGCGCCTTGTCGGCGCGGTTCAGCAGCTGCGCTGGCTCGGTGACGTCGGCGGGGTAGTTCGCCACCCCGATGCTGATCGTGACCCCGGTTCCGTCGGAGAAAAGCTGATGCAGCACGGTGAGTTCGCGGAGCCGTTCGGCCACGGTCATGGCACCTTGCTTGTCGGTTTGCGTCAGCAGGATGGCGAATTCTTCGCCTCCCAGCCGGAAGGCGCAGTCGCTGGAGCGTATGCGCATTTGCTGGATGAGGATGCCGATCTGCTGAAGAGCCCAGTCACCTGCCGGGTGGCCGCGGGAGTCGTTTACTCGCTTGAAATGATCGATATCGATCATTAGCAGGGACACTGGCTGTTGGTAGCGGCGAGCACGTTCGGTTTCAATCGCCATCAGTCGATCGAACTCGCGCCGGTTTTGGAGTCCGGTCAGGGAGTCAAGCCTGGAGAGTGCGTCCCGCTGGTCGTAAGAGATGCCGTTCTGAATCGCAAGGGGAGCGTGGGCCACTACAGCGTGGAAGAAGCCAATTTCGGCGAATGTGTACCCGGTCCGTTTCGCCGAGTTCATGACGACGATTCCGATGAGCTCGTTTTTGGCATCCAGCAGCGGTGTCGTGAGGGCCGCAACGCCGCCTGCAATCAGCACCGGACCTAGCCGGCCGCTGCCTGTGACCACCGCCTGGACCCACTCCTCTCGGCCAGTAAACTGTCGAGGGAAGTTGCCGCCAACTTCAACAGCCAGAACCAGGTTTCCCTCCGGCTGGTAAAGCCAGATCGCCACCGCGTCGCCGGCAAAGAATCGGCTCAGGCCCCGTGCCACGGCGTTGAGCACGCTATTCATTCCCAGGGCGTGGTTGATGTCGGCAAAAATGTCGATCAGTTCGCGACTCTCGATGTATCGACGCTCCCACTCCCGGGCGGCGCCTGCCAGCTGCCGCTCGCGCGCCGTCAGGTTGCGGCCAAGTGACCAGATACGGTTGAGGAGTTGCTGGTACTCGAAGGAAACGGGCGGTGGCGAGCCGGCCTCGAAGCCCTCGGCTGCTAGCCTGTCGACTGCGTTGCTAAATTGCGTGGCCCCGCGCGTCGTGCGACTTACCAGGCCGGCGGCCACCAGCGCAGCCACCCCAACCAGGACGACGTCCGGCAGGACCAGTGCGGCAAGGAGTCCTGCCCTGAATCGGCCCGCCGGCATGAGCAACATGGCGATGGCGGTCACGGTTCCAGTTGTCAGTCCGACGGTGAGAGCGAAAATTAATGGAATCGGGTGACTCGGTCGGGTAAGCCAGTTGGCAGTGGCCCGAACGATTGCGCGCGACCTTCTCATGCCGCACGTTCCATCGCGTGTTCGGCGATCGACTCGACGAAGGCTTCGACCAGGGACGGGTCGAACTGGGTGCCGGCGTGGAGGCGGAGCTCCCGGACGGCGTCGCTCACCGGCAGTGCAGCCCGGTAGGGACGGTTGGAGCTCATGGCATGGTATGCGTCGGCAATCGAGATCAGTCGCGCAACCAGGGGAATTTGTTCCCCCTTCAGGCCGTGCGGATAGCCGCCGCCGTCCCAGCGCTCATGGTGGCATAGGATGGCGGGAACGAGGTCCCTCAGCTCCTCGACGGACCCGACGATATCCTTCCCGATCTCCGGGTGGCGTTTCATGATGTCGTACTCATCGGCTGTCAGCGGCCCCGGCTTGCTCAGGATGTGGTCGGGGATTCCGATCTTGCCCACGTCGTGAAGTTCGGCCCCTGCAAAGAGCACCGTTCGCGTCCTCGAATCGAGATCGAGGCGGTCGGCGAGGAACTGCAGCATGTGCTCCATGGCTTTGCCGTGACCGTGCGTGTAGTGATCCCTCTTATCGACGGCGGTGGCGAGAGCGCGGATGGTGCCCACCGTCGCGGTCTTCAGCCGCTCCGTCAGGATCGCGGCATCGTCCGGCTGTATGTCCGCCTTCTCTAGATCCTTGATGTACAGGAGAAAATTCGGGCGGCGCCGCCGAGCCAGGGCCAGGGCGGTTTCCGCAGCAGCGATCAGGGTGTCGGACTGATTCGCGCAGGATGGGAACTCGGCAAAGCCGACCGAAAGAGTCAGTCCAGGGTGGCCGACCTTTCGCGGGATCTCGGCCTGGAGTCGTTCGGCGAGCTTTTGAGCCTCCTCGGCAGACGTGCGCGGTGCGAGCAGACCCAGCTCGTCGCCACCCCACCGGCCGAGAATGTCGGCTCCACGCACAGAATCACGTGCCGCCTGGGCGATCGCGCTGAGGAGAAGGTCTGCGGCAGTCGCCCCGATCTCGTTGTTGATCGTTTGGAAGTCATCGATGTCGAAGAGGATCAGTGAAACCTCGTGTTGGTAGCGCAGCGCTGCAGCGATCTCCTCCTCGAGGCGTCGCTGTAGAAAGCGTCGATTGTACAGTTCGGTTAGGGGATCGAGCCCGGCAAGGTCACGGAACCGATTCTCACGTTGCTCGACGTCATGCAGTAGACGCTTGACCAGTCCTCTGCCAGTTAGAGCCAGCACCGCAACGAGTGGGATCAGTGCCGCGCCTACGATGATCGTGAATCCAAGAGCCTGCCGACCGACCATCAGGCCAAGGGCGAATGCCACGGACAGGATACCGAGGATGACGACGGCAATTGCACGCCGGAGGCTGAGGAATCGCACGGCCCCATGGTGACGCCTTTTTCTCACGAACCGAGTTACGTTTGCGCCAATCGGCCCAGGGAGCATCGGCCAAGCGGTACAGGTGCCGTCGGCCGGAAGGCCGAGCCCCTGGCGCGAATCCTTACGCCGTTCTCAATCAACTAAATGAACCGGCCACCCCTAGCCATGATGTCGGTTCAGTCCGTGCTCAGCGGCTTGTTTAGCAGAGCCCGCCAGCCACCCTCCTGGACGAACGTGAGGAATGCCTGATCCACAGCGCTCAGTTGCTTGTCTCGCAGGTGTACCAGGTGCCACTTGCGCTGCAGCGGAAAGCCGGCCACCTGCAGCTCGACCAACAGTCCGAGGTGCAACTCGAGCGACACTGTGTAGCGGGAGACGATAGCGATCCCGAGTCCGCGCGCTACCGCCCGCTTGATCGCCCCGTTACTGGACAGTTCCATCACCGTGTGAAAGCTGCGCCCGGAGCGCCGTAGCGCCTCTTCCGAGGTTTCACGTGTCCCGGAACCGGGCTCGCGTACGATGAAGGGCTCCTTCGCCAGGCGGGACAGCGGGATACGGCGCGTGCCGACCAGCGGGTGAGCGGGGGCGGCGATTGCGATCAACTCGTTGGGCAGAAATGGTCGGACGATGAGCGGAACTTCCGGCCGCGCCCAGGGGCGTCCCACCACGCCGAAGTCGGTCGCGTTGGCCTGCAGCTGTTCGTAGACGTGTTGCCGGTTTCCCACCCCCAGGGTGACGGAAACGTTCGGGTGGGCGGCCTTGAAGGCGCCCAGCAGGTCGGGCAGAACGTAGATCCCTACCGTCGTGTCGCCCGAGAGGCGCAGCCGCCCGAGACGTAGCCCGTGAAGATCATCCAGGGCGGCAGCGGTCGCCTCGAAATCGGCCAGGATCCGGCTCGCGTGCTCATAGAGCAGCCGGCCGGCGGCGGTGAGATGGATGCGCCGGGCGATCTCTTCAAAAAGAGGTGCTCCGGCAGCCCCGGAAAGGGCTTTGATCTGGTGGGAAACGGCGGGTTGGCTGAGGTGCAGCGACTCGGCCGCCCGGGAGAAGTTGCGGCGATCGGCCACCATCTTGAAGATCCGGAGCTGGTGGACCGTCACCTGCTGCTCGAACTGCCGGGGCAGCGCTTTCATTCGCAAATCTTATCGCAGGGATTCCACATATGTATTGGACTGCATGCACGCTCAATCAGTAGGGTCAAAGAATGCGATCAGCAGGGAGCTGGAAAGAGAGGGCCACCCTTCGACCCATCCTGTCGCGGTGCCCAGGGCCGGTGGCCGCTGCTGCCAGCTTTGAAACCGCGAGTCCGGTAAACCGGGGCCTCACCCGTCCGCTTTACTCGCTCCCTCGCCTGGGCAGCTGACTCGATGGCCCTTGCCTTCGCCGAGCCCGACTCGGATCTGATCCGGATGCTCGCCGGCGGCGATGCGCGGGCGATCGATTCGCTCTACGACCGCTACAGCCGGCATGCTTTCGGCCTCGCCTACAAGATGCTCAAGGATCGTGCGGCAGCCGAGGATGTCGTCCAGGACGCTTTCCTTGCTCTCTGGCGCCACTCACGTGATTTCGATCCCGATCGAGGCCAGGTTCGGAGCTGGTTGCTGCGCATCGTCCGCAATCGCGCTATCGATCGCATCCGCGGCCGCGGAGCGCATCGGGAAGTCTCAAATATCGATGATGTCGTCATCGCCGTCGCGGATACCGCTTGGGATCACGTTTCCGCGGATGCCGCCCGGTGCCGGGTGCGCGAGGTTCTGGCCAGCCTACCTCCGAATCAACGCGAGTCAATCGAGCTCAGCTATTTCGGCGGGCTGAGCCAGGTCGAAATTGCAACCGCCATTCGAGTTCCGCTGGGCACGATCAAGAGCCGGCAGCGGATCGGCCTAAAGAAGATGCGCCAGGCGCTCACATCCTCTCCCTCTGAGTGATTTGAACGTCACTGCTCCAAGTATCGAGACATCGATCGCCGGCATCAGGCGAAAACGATGCTACCGACCCACACCTCAAACGGAGGAGAAAAGCACTTAGCCTATTTTGAGCCAGGTTTCAGCCGGCTCTCATCCGGCAGCCGAACAATATGAAGATGAGAGCGCTGTTGCGTCGGCCCTGGCTCTCTGGACATACCTCAGGCCGTGGTTCTGGCCGGCGTTCGCCACGCTGGGCCTGGCATACCCCCGGACTCACACCAGCTTCGACCTATCTTCGATGCTTCGCCTCCTCGGCCAGGTCAACCTGGCCGGCTACGCAGCAGCGCTCGTCGTCTTCTACCTTGCATCGATACTACGAGCCAGCCGCTGGCGCATGCCGCTGCGGAACGCCGGTCAAAGCACGGCACTTTCGACGGACTGGAAGGCGATCATGCTGGGCTGGCTCATCAACGGCGTGGTCCCGGCGAAGACGGCGAGCTTTATCGCGCCCACGCGGTCGAGCGCGCCTATCCGATTACGCTGGCGCGGACGCTGGGGACGATTGCCCTGGAGAGGCTGGTCGACTTCGCCGTCCTCGTCCTGATGATTGATGCTTTTGCCCTCGCGTTTTTCCGGGGTAGGCTGCCTCTTGCTTTTCTCGGGATATTTCTTGCCATCGGTGCGCTTGGTCTAACCGTTGTCATCGCCCTCTTCATGGCTCCTCGCCTGCGCTGGAACGCGACCTTGCGCTTCCCGTGGTCGGCCAGTGGACCGCTCGGGCGGTTCCAGGAGGGCTTCGTCCGGGCGCACGGCAACCTGCCGCTTCTGTTCGGGATAACCGCCGGACTCTGGCTCTTCGAATCGGCTCGCCTCTACCTCCCGCGTATCGAAAGTCATCGGTAGACTCATAGGCATGGACGGGGAATCGGCAAACAGGGTTTTGGCGACGCCGCAGGCGCAGGAGTTCCTGCACGCTTCTCTGGCCCACCTGGCCTATATCGGCCGGGATGGTTATCCGCGGGTAATCCCGATCGGCTTCCTATGGAAGGAAGGGAAGTTCGTGGTGTGCACAGCGGAAAAGGCGCCGAAAGTGCGGAGCCTCCAATCGAACCCGAGGGTGGCCCTCACGATTGACACGCAGACGCAGCCCCCACACATCCTTCACGTCCGTGGCACCGCGACCACCGAGATCGTCGAAGGTGTCCCAGATGAGTACCTCGAGGCTTCCCACAAGTACTTTCCCCAAGAGCAGTGGGAGGGGTTCGAGACGCAGGCCCGCGGCCTGTACCCGCGAATGGCGCGCATCAGCATCAGTCCCGAATGGGCAAAGCTGATCGACTTCGAGACGACGCTGCCCCAGGCCGTCGAGGAGTTACTGGCTCAGCGCAAGTAGGGGCGCTCCACGAATGCGGCCAGGCGGCTGGCTGGGTCAGCCCATCGACGCCAAATCTCAGGCAGAGCGGCTTGGAACTTTCTAGCAATTGCCATGTATCAACACGAGTATTGTCCTGCAAGGGACTGCCCGTGTCGGATAACCCGCATTTGCTACATTTGAGTCGTGGACAAGCCGTTGAGGATCGGTAAGGCTGCGGAGCTTCTCCGCGTCAGCCCCGACACGGTCCGACGGCTGATCGACTCCGGGCACCTCAAGACCGCGCGGTCTGCCGGCGGCCAGCGACAGATTGACGGCGCAGCGCTGGCTCGCTACATGGCCACCCAGCCTCGGCCGACTCCGCCGGCGGTGGTCCGAGAATCCGCCCGCAACCGTTTCGAGGGCATTGTCACCCGAGTGGTGAAGGACGGCGTCGCGGCCCAGGTCGAGATGCAGGCCGGCCCGCATCGAATCGTGTCCCTGATGACCCGCGACGCTGCCGACGAGCTCAAGTTGAAGGCAGGCGTGCTCGCGATCGCATCGATCAAGTCGACCAACGTCGTCATCGAGCTGCCCGGAAGCTAAGGACGGCCAAGCAATGACTCGTCGCGTGCCGATCCTGCTGCTGTTCGCCTGGGGTCTCGCCGGCTGCGGAAGTTTGGCGGGGACCGGAGCTGCGTCGCCGACCACAACACCATTGAGCGGATCGATTTCGGTATTCGCCGCCGCTTCGCTGACCGACTCCTTCAAGGCATTGGCCACGGCCTTCCAGCAAGCCCACACCGGGGTCACGGTCCAGTACAACTTTGCCGGGACGCCCACCCTCGTCACCCAGATCGAGCAGGGCGCACAGGCCGACGTCTTCGCCTCCGCGGATGCCACGAACATGGACAAGCTGAAAGCCGACGGTTATACGGCGGGCGAGGCGAAGGTATTCGCCCATAACCAGCTCGAGATTGTGGTCGCGCGCGGAAACCCGAAGGGCATCAACAGCCTCGCCGATCTGGCCAGGTCCGGCCTGATCTACATCGCAGAGGCACCGACGGTTCCGGCTGGAAAATACTCGTTGCAAGCGCTGGCCAGGGCCGGCGTTTCCGTAACCCCGAAAAGTCTCGAAACCGACGTCAAGTCGGTGGTCAGCAAGGTTGAGCTTGGCGAGGCCGACGCCGGGATTGTGTATACGACCGACGTCAAGGCGGCCGGGAGCAAGGTCGCCGGCGTCGCCATCCCAGGTTCGTACAACGTGGTGGCCACCTATCCGATCGTGACCGTCAAAGGGTCGAAGCACAGCGACGCTGACAATGCCTTCATCGCGTACGTGCTGTCAGCAGCCGGGCAATCCACGCTGGCGTCCTTCGGTTTCGAGCACTCCTAAGCCGTGAGGCGCGAGCGCGCGCCAATCGCCATCGCCGCCCTGGCGGCGATCGGCGCGGCGTTCTTCATCGTGCCACTTCTCGCCCTGATCGTCAGGACGCCCTGGCGAGACGCCGTTCGATCGCTCACCGCACCCGAAACCGTCCAGGCCCTGAAGCTGTCGTTGGTCTGCTCATTGTCCGCCACTGCGTTGGCCCTGCTCCTGGGGGTGCCGCTCGCCTGGATCTACGCCAGGGTGGAGTTTCCCGGCCGGAATCTTCTTCGCGCCCTCACCACCCTGCCCATGGTGCTCCCACCCGTCGTTGGCGGCATCGCCCTCCTGCTCGCCTTCGGCCGTCGCGGACTCCTCGGATCATGGCTGGCCAGCACCTTCGGGATCAGCCTGCCCTTCACAACCGCGGGCGTCATCATGGCCGAGACCTTCGTGGCCATGCCGTTCCTGGTCCTGACGGTGGAAGCCGGCTTGCGCTCCATGGATCGTCGCTATGAGGAAGCCGCGCGCACGCTCGGTGCCCGTCGCTGGACGGTTCTGACACGCGTGACACTCCCGCTGATCGCGCCCTCGCTCTTTGCCGGCGCCGTGCTCTGCTGGGCTCGCGCGCTGGGTGAGTTTGGCGCCACCATCACCTTCGCCGGCAACTTTCCCAATGTGACGCAGACCATGCCCCTGGCGGTGTACCTGTTGCTGGAGACCAGTCCGGAGTCCTCCTTCATCTTGAGTCTCGTTCTTCTGGCGGTGTCGCTCCTGGTGCTCATCGGCCTGCGAGACCGCTGGCTTGGCGCCGCATGAGCCTGGACGTCGCGGTGGCCTTGCGGATCGGGACCCTCGATCTCGACATCGCCTTCGCCATCGCCGACGACGAGGTCGTGGCCCTGCTCGGCCCCAATGGCGCCGGGAAGACCACGTTGCTGCGAGCCATTGCCGGCCTGATTCCCATCGAGGCCGGACATGTTCGTCTCGATGGCCAGGTCCTCGAGGACACGTCCACGAAGCGGTATGTGCCGACCGACCGGCGACCCATCGGCGTCGTGTTTCAGGACTATCTTCTCTTCCCCCACCTGAGCGTGCTGGACAATGTGGCGTTCGGCCTTCGATCGCGTGGCGCAGCACGACCGGGCGCGGCCGAGCAAGCCCAACAGTGGCTAGATCGGATGGAACTGGCGCGCTATGCGAAGTCGAAGCCGACCGAACTCTCGGGTGGGGAACGCCAGCGCGTGGCCGTGGCGCGCGCCCTGGCCACCGACCCTCGGCTGCTCCTTCTGGACGAGCCACTGGCTGCCATGGATGCCACAGCCCGCGCCAGCATGCGCCATGACTTGAAACGATATCTCGGCTCATTCAAGGGCGTTCGGCTGATCATCACGCACGACCCGCTCGAAGCGGTCGCCCTCGCCGACCGGCTGATCGTCATGGAGAACGGGCGCCACGTCCAGTCGGGGTCGCCCGCCGAGGTCACGGCGCATCCCAGGTCGACCTATGTAGCCGACCTGGTGGGCGTGAATCTTTTTCGAGGCGAGGCGACCCACGGATCGCTTCGACTGCCGGGGGGCCGGATTATCGCGGCAGCCGGCGCGACCGCGGGTGCGATGTTCGCCGTGATTCATCCTCGGGCGGTCGCCGTCCACAGAATGCAGCCGCACGGAAGCCCACGGAATGTCTGGGCTGGGCGTCCCAACGGCATCGAGCTGCTCGGCGATCGTGTCCGGGTTCGCATCGCCGGTGATCCGCCAATCGTCGCCGAGGTCACACCGGCGGCATTGACCGAACTGGACCTCGGCCACGGCGGGGAGGTCTGGTTATCCTTCAAGGCCACTGACGTTGCGGTCTATCCAGCATGACGCTCGGCTACTTGATAACGGGCGGCGTGACCGCCGTCCAGTGGGCGCCTCCATCGGTCGAGCGAACCAGCCTGTCCGTGTTGATCTCAGACCAGATGGTGTTCGGATCGATGTAGTTCCAGGGAGCAAGGCCGAAGGACAGTCCGCTGGCAAGCACCTTGCGGGTCGACCAGGTCTTCCCCGCATCGAACGTCTCGTGCAGGTCGGGTCCCGAAGACGTCAGCCAGTGCCGTGCGTCGAAGAAGAAGGCACCACCCTCCTGCAGGCCGCCTGGCGTCCGCATCGGGCTCGACCAGTGCACGCCCCCGTCATTCGTTGTGACGATGTAGCTATGCATCCACCCCTGGCCGGCCGAAACCTGCGGCTGCGCCTGGGGGACGCCGCTGGGCGGGGGCCCGGTGACCTCGAATTCCAGCACGCCATTCTTACCGAACAGGATCGGAGACTCGAGCCGCACGTCGTTGGCGGCGGCCTCCTGGGGAAGCGGAACGCTTACCGGCCCCCAGGTCCGGCCCGCGTCCCTGGTCACGTAGAGCAGGGCGGCGGGCGGCGTGTATGGGATCGGGTTGCCCTTCGCATCCCAGGCGTACCGCTTGGATCCGGAGGCAGCGATCCAGCCGGTCTGCGAATCGGTGAAGTTCAGGGCGCCCAACCAGGCTCCCGGAGGAAGAACGCCGACCGTGCGCCAGTGTGATCCGCCGTCAGTCGTTTGCTGCACCGTCGCCAGCGACCCGTTCTCCGGACCGGAACCGGAGAAGTTCGGGAGAAGCCGCCACCCCAGGGCCTGGGTGAGGAAGAAGTCCTGGGCGCCGGCAGCCGACCAGTCGACCGGAAGATCGAGCAGGTGCCAGTGTGCGCCGCCATCCTGCGTCCGGTAGGTGCGGGGCACCATGTTCGAGGAGCCGGGCGCCCCTGCGATCTTGGAGGGGGGAGGGTCGAGGGAACCAGCTCCACGAGCTGGCCATCCGTTGAGTTCCAGAAGCGGAGCGACCCAATCGCCGAACCGTCCGGAATGCGGAACTGCTCGTGCCAGGAATTCCCGCCGTCCGTCGTGTTCATGAGCACGGTGGGTCCGTTGTGCACGTGTAACTGGGCGAGGATCCAGGCGGTGCTGGCCGACGCGAACTGGGCATCGGCGATGAAATAGCTTGCCGCCGGCGGACGCAGGCCGCCGAGGCCGAATGGCGTGCCCGCGGGAAGCGCCATCTCGCCGCGCGACACCCGGAGTCCAACGGTCGCGACGCCAATGAGCAGCGCCGCCATGACGACACCCATCGTCTGGAAGGCAACGGCGCGGCCGCGATGGGGAGTGCGGGCGACCGACCCGTCGGCAATCGCCCGAAGGATGCGAGGGGCCAGATCGGGGGCCGGCGCCTCGTAGTCGGCCAGGACATCAGTTCGGATTGCGGACCGAGGTGAGGGTCTCATGTCATTCTCCTTGTGGATCAATCTCGAGTCGCAGGCGCCCAACCGCGCGATACAGGCGTGCGCGGGCCGCCGCCACCGACACGCCCGCAACGGCCGCCACGTCCTCGAGCGGTAGGTCGAGCCAGTAAAAGAGGTAGAGAATCAGGCGGTCCGCGGTCGAGAGACGGGTGATCAGCTGGCGAAGCTCGGAAGCCCGCATCGCCGTGTCGTGGCTTGGTTCCCGTGCCTCGACCTTGCCGAGCCGAAGCACGGACCACCACCGACCACGCTGAAGGGAGCGACACTCGTTGGCGACGATCGTCAGGAACCAGGCGCGAACCCCGCCGCCCTCGTCCCGGAAACCGGAGAACTTCTTCCAGGCTTTGAACGTCGCTTCCTGGACGGCATCCTCCGCCGACTGGCGCTGTCGGAGCATGGCGAACGCCAGGCGGTAGCCCGAGTCGATCAGCGGCGTGATCAGCCGGTCGAAGTCGGTACGATCTGCAGACCGCGAGAGTTGGGCGGGTCGATCCGTGGTCGGGTCGACGGCGGCGTGCTCGCGAACGATGGTCGACCTCCTTTCTGCCCGGGCGGGACGGTGGTGCTAACTGTATGACGCCCGTCGACAGCAGGCAGTTGCACGCAGGGCTCCCCGAGAACAAATAACCGGGCGCACAGCGCGCCCGGTTGTACCGCGTGGGGGGATCGCTATTCGATCCCGTTCGCCTGGTGGTCGGCAGCGGTGTCGGTCGCACTGTCGGCGTGGCCGCCTCCGGGCAGCGCCGCCTCCTTGGCCTCCGGGGCCGCATCGGCCGCCGTCTCAGCCGCGCTATCAGCGGGCTCCGCAGCTCCGGCCGGCTCCGCGGTCTCCGCCGGCTCGGTCGTGGCTCCCGGCTTCTGCGGCTGCAGTGGCGCGGGGGCCGTTGTGCTCGGCGTCGCCGTTGGCGTCGCGGCGGTGGCCGCCATGGTGGTCATGCCGGCACCAACCAGCACGACCGGTGCGCCGACGAGGAGCAGGATCCGTCGAATGTTGGGCGTCTTCATGTGTATCACCTCCTGGTGGGTTGCTGGCTCGCGAGAGCCTCGGTTCCCACCCTAGGGGCGCCGGCTGAACGAGCCATGAACCGAGGCCGTGAGTTGGATATCGCCGCTCGATCGCTGGAAACCCGGGATGCTGACGTTGCCTAATCCGAGAGCATGCTCAGCGCCCACAACGACCTTGCCCGGTTGCGGCCCGCTGACGGTCTCGGCCTGTACGCGAGCGCGGGGGAACTCTTCAGCCAGGCGATTTTCGGGCGCGATTCCGCCACGGCCTCGGAGTACCTGTTGCATCTCAGGCCGGAAGTCGCCCGCGGCGTCATTCTGACCCTGGCACGGTTGCAGGGGATCGTCGAGGCGCCAAACGGACTCCACACCAACGAAGAAGAGCCGGGAAAGATCCATCACGAACATCGCAGCCTCTACATCGGCGGCCGACGCATCTCACCGAATTCTGAACAGCACCTGCAGTACCTGACCCGCCAGTGGGGCGGCGATGAGAACTCGATGACGTACTACGGCAGTGTGGACGCGACGCCGCTGTTCGTGCGGCTGGTCGCGCGCTACTGTGCCAGCCAGGGCACCGCGATTCTGGACGAAACCGTGAAGCACAAAAGTGGAGGCGAGTGGAAGGTCCGCGACAGCGTTCTGAAGGCGGTCGATTGGATCACTCGCTCGATGGATCGGTCGTCATTGGGTTTCGTCGAATTCCGACGCAAGAATCCGCAGGGCATTCCCTTCCAGGTCTGGAAGGATTCCGGCACGTCCTACCTGCACAAAGACGGGTGCCTGGCGAATTTCGACCAACCGATCGCGGCCATCGAGGTGCAGGGCTATGCGTACGACGCCCTGATGGGGGCAGCGGACCTCGTTGCCGACCGGCGTCCCGAGCTGGCCGCCGAGTGGCAAGCGCGCGCGCAGACGCTGCGCGAGCAACTGATCCGTGCGTTCTGGATGCCGAAGGAGCGCTACTTCGCGATGGGCATCGATCGTGACGCCTCGGGCCATCCACGCTGGATCGACAGCATCGCATCGAACGCGGCCCTCCTGTTGGACACGGGGGTCTTCGATGACCTGTCCGACGCCGACCACTATGTTGGTGGCGTGGTCGTGAAGATCTGTGGTCCGGAATTCCTGACCGAGGTGGGCATCCGCTGCCGCGCCGTCAGCGAGGCGCCACTCGTCGACTTCGAGGACTATCACGGCAGCTGGGCCGTGTGGATGAAGGAGACCTTTGACGTTCTCAAGGGGTTGCGCCGGCAGGGCATGCCCGAGCTTTCACGACAACTGGCCGTGCGCATGCTCAACGCGGTGAACGTCGCGGGTGCGCATGTCGAGTTTCTGTATGTCAGCCCGGACCAGCGCGTGATGTACGACATCCGCGGTGCGGATCCGCTCTCGTCCAGCCCACAGGTCATCGCCGGTACGAACGTTCCCGAGCATCCACTGGCCTGGACCGTGACCGGGACGCTGGCCTTGAAATGGTGGTTCGGGTCACGCTGCACCCGTGGGACCGCCGCGGCCTCAGCCGATCGTCGCGCACTCGAGGCGCGTGTCCGCGGTCAGATGCCACCGGTCAGCCTCTTCAAGACCGCCGACGACGTCCAGGCCGCTTACAACCGGCGTGGCGACTTCGTGCTCAACCTTCCGCTGGGCCAGGCACGGGACCAGGCCGCGCGCCGGCGCGGCTGGCGTCGGGAAGAGTCGGATGCGGCGTAGACGGCTGGATGTTCTGATTCAGGTGGAAGATATTGCCGGGGTCGTACGCGTTCTTCAGCGTCGTCAACCGGGCCAGTTTCTGGGGCGAATAGGCGCGGCGCAGGCCGGCCGGTCCATCGTCGCTGAGCGTATTCACGTAGACCCCGCTGGCGTGCGGTTCGAGGGCCCGGGCAGCCTGGCGGGCACCCTCCATCCGGGCTTGATCCTCGGCGGGATCGGTCCACCTGGTGCTGCCGCCCCACTCAAATAGCGTGGGTCGATGGCTGAACGCCGAGTCATCATCAGGGACGTCCGCAATCGCGCCGCCGTACGCCTGAAGGCCAACGTTCGGCAGGTTCTCGCTCGGGCCATCGGGGCTGCCTCGCCGCAGGAACGCCTCGATCGCCTGGTCGGGAAACTGCCGCAGGTAATGACCCTTCGAGTAGCGGCGGAAGGTATGACCTCGAACGACGTCATCAATCCGTTGTAGTTCGACGTACGACAACTCGAGCACGCGCTCCGCCACCGGATTCCCCAGGGCACGAATCGACGGGACGAGGCGCCGGCCCGCCTGGGGGTCGCCGACGCACACGAATCCAACCGTGACCAGGTGGTCGTTGCCCACGCTGGCTGTGAAGGTGGCCTCGCGGGGAGCCTCCGCATTGAGGTCGCGCCACCCGCGGACGACCTCAAGGCCCTGCTCGATCGGGAATGAAACCGTGGCGATCATGGCGCGCGGCTCCACGGGATGAAGCTGAAACTCGAACTCGGTCACGACGCCGAAATTGCCGCCGCCGCCGCGGAGGCCCCAGAAGAGGTCGGGATTTTCGCTTCGGCTCGCGCGCACCACGGTGCCCTCCGCCGTCACCATCTCCATCGACGCGAGGTTGTCGCACGACAGACCATGCAGGCGGGCGAGCCATCCCATGCCCCCGCCGAGGGTCAGCCCGCCGACGCCCGTATGCGACACGTTGCCGGCCGTGGTCCCGAGCCCGTATGGCTCCGCGGCGGAGTCGAGCGCTCCCAGGAGGGCGCCACCTTGCACCCACGCCCGACGCATCACCGGATCGACGCGGACGCCTCCCATCGGGGTGAGGTCGATCATGAGGCCGTCGTCGGGAACGGCGAGTCCGAGAATGCCGTGCCCACCGCAGCGGATGCCAAGTTCGAGGTCAAGCTCCTGGGCGGCGCGGACCGCGCTCACCACGTCGGCGCGGCTGGCGCAGCGGACGATCATCCGCGGCCGCCGGTCGACCATGGCGTTCCAAACGGTCCGGGCGTCGTCATAGGCCGGATCGCCGGGCACGAGCACCTGCCCATCGAGCCGGTTCAACAACCGCTCAGCGACCGGCTTTCCCATCGCGTCCTCCCTGAGCTATCTGGTCGGGTCTATCGAAGTAGACCGGGTCCGGGGGAGGAAATCATCGGCTCGCCGTCCTAGACGCCGATCTCCTTGCGGACGAACCGCCAGTGGCCTCAGCGGGCAGCAACTGGCCGCACTGGTGGCGTAGCAGATCAACGGCCAGGTCGCGGCCCAGGTCACCCTACCGTCCGGGCCGGTCAGCGTGCGCGTTCAGCTCCCGCCGGGCACCGCCGACACCCCGGCCACCCTCCTCACGCTTCGCAGTCCGACTGCCGCCGGCGTCGTGCCGCTCGGCACCCTGGCGACGCTGGAGAAGGTGACCGGACCGCAGACGATCAACCGGAGTAACGGCGATCGTGCCTCGACGATCGCCGGCACGATCACCAGCAACAACACCCGTGCCGTCCAGGCCGAGGTCGCGCAGGCGCTCAAAGGGTTGTCGTTGCCGCCCGGGGCCACCGTGGCTACCGGAGGCGTGTTCGCGCAGCTCTCCTCACTCCTGACCCAGTTCGCCCTCGCCTTGCTCGCGGCGATCGGGCTCGTCTACCTGATCATGGTGGCGACCTTTCGGTCACTGCTCAAGCCGCTGGTCCTGCTGGTGTCGATCCCGTTCGCCGCCAGCGGAGCCATCATCGCGCTGGTCGTGACGCGCACCGCGCTCTCGCTCCCCGGCATGATCGGGTTGCTGATGCTCACCGGCGTCGTCGTCACCAACGCGATCGTCCTCCTCGACCTGGTCGAACAGTACCGCGAGCGCGGGCTGCCGCTGCAGCAGGCGCTGATCGAGGGCGGCCGTCATCGCCTCCGCCCGATCCTGATGACTGCCGTCGCCACCATGCTCGCCCTCGCGCCGCTGGCGCTCAGCGGCAACAGCGGTGGGGGATTCATCGGCGCCCCGCTCGCGATCGTCGTGATCGGGGGCCTTTTTACCAGCACGATCCTGACGCTGATCCTGGTCCCGGTCCTCTACTCGCTGGTATCACGCTTCACCAGCCCGCGGTCGAGTAAGGCGTTCGAGGCCTCGCTCGACGAAGCCGAGGCGCGCCGCTTCCGGGCCGCCAGCTAGCCCCGACTCGTTCGGCGGCGAACGAACGCGTGTCCCCTGTGTAGCAGCTTCGTCATAGCTCAACCTCATCCGAAACGGACTTAGCGTGGTGCGCGTTGTGTGCGCAGAGTGCAAATACCACGGAGAGTCCCGCTGTTGGGCAGCGTGCTGGCCGTCTCGGCCCTCCTGATCGTCGGCCCCGGGGTGTCAACGGCGCCGACATCGGCATCCGCGCCACCGACCGTGGCCGCGCACCGTCCCTCACCGACTGGCTCGCCGACGCTCACGCCCTCGCCTCAACCGGTCCTGGTCATCGGAGTCGAGGCGACGCCACCCCCCTGTACCAACGCCACCATGCTGGCGACCTGGAGCGCCACGCGGCTTGCGCGGCAGACCATCGTGGTCCCAGTTGAGGAGACCAACGTGCTATCGATCAGAGCCGAGGTGGCTGCTGGTGCGGGCGGGGTGATCCTGTTCGGAGGCACGGCCCCGGCGAACCTCGGCCCCGCGTTGCAGGCACTCAATGCCAGCGCACCCGACGGCATTCACCCGTTCATCATGACGGACGAAGAGGGCGGCGTTGTCCAGCGGATGGCGAACCTGGTCGGGTGGGTTCCCGCGCCGCGACAGATGGGGGCCACCATGACGGCAGACCAGATCCAGCAGCTCGCCCTGGGCCTCGGCCAGCGCATGCGTGCCAACGGCATCACGATGGACCTTGCGCCTGTGCTGGACGTTGACGGCGGCGTCGGACCCAACAATGTGAACGCTGATGGCACGCGGTCGTTCAGCGCCAATGCTGCGATCGCGTCCAACGATGGGGTGGCGTTTGCCCAGGGCCTGCTGGCCGGCGGCGTGATGCCCGTGGTCAAGCATTTCCCGGGCCTCGGAGGGACCGTGGGCAACACCGACGTCACGGCGGCGGCGACACCCTCCTGGGCGGCCCTGCAGGGCAATGGTCTGCTGCCGTTCCAGGCCGCAGTCGCGGCTCACCTCCCCGCCGTCATGATTGCGAACGCTACCGTCCCGGGCCTGAGCAGCCTGCCGGCGAGTATCTCGCCGGCCGTCATCACCGGTGTGCTGCGGCAGCAGATGGGCTTTCAGGGCCTGGTGATCACCGACTCGCTCTCCGCCGTCTCGCTCTCGAGCATCGGGTACTCCGTGCCGCGGGCGACGGTCGCCGCCCTCGAGGCCGGCGCCGACATGGTCCTCTTCAACGCCGACGCGGGCGGCACCGCGGCGCTCACCGATGCCACCGTGGCCGCCGTCGTCGATGCGGTCAACACCGGTGCCCTGAGCCGCGCCGCGCTGGAAGCGGCGGTGGGCCGCATCCTCGCCGCCAAGTCTGTCAATCTCTGCGCCTAGGTAGGATTACGGAATGACAACCTGGAAGTTGGATCCAATGCACACGCAGATCGAGTTCGCCGCCAAGCACCTGGGCATGATGACGGTCCGCGGCCACTTCGCCGATGTGACCGTCGGCGGCGAGGTCTACCCCGAGCAACCGGAGCGGTCGCAGGTCGACGTCACGATCAAGACCGCGAGCATTCGCACCCACAATGAGCAGCGGGACAAAGACCTCCGGTCATCGAATTTCCTCGAGGCCGACAAGTATCCGACGATCACCTACAAGAGCACGAAGATCGAGCCCAAAGCTCCCGACCGCGGGACGATGACCGGCGACCTGACGATCAAAGGCGTCACGCATCCGGTGACGCTGAACGTCACGAAGTACGGCGAATTCAACGATCCGCGGATGGGTCACCGGATTGCCTACGCCGCCGAGACGAAGATCAACCGGAAGGACTTCGGCATGAGCTTCGACATGATGATGGACGGCAAGTTCATTGTCAGCAACGAGGTCCAGATCATGATCGAGGGCGAGATCCTGGAGTCGGCCTAGTCAAGAGCAGTGGCACGGTCGTGCTCATGACCGAGCGCCACATCCTGCTGGTCGAGGACGACCACCCCCTGCGCGAGGCGATCGCGAGCGCGGTGACGGCCGCCGGTTTCGCGATCCAGGAGGTGCGGGACGGGGCGGCGGCGGTCCTGGCGCTGCAATCGCAGCACCCGGACGTCGTCTTGCTCGATATCGGCTTGCCCTTTGTCGATGGCTGGAAGGTCCTCGGGAGCATGCCACCGGGCCGGCATGTGCCGGTGATCATCATCAGCGCGCGCGGCGACGAGGAGGACAAGGTGCGCGCGCTCGACATGGGGGCGGACGACTACCTGGCCAAGCCCTTCGGCACTGAGGAACTGCTGGCTCGGATTCGCGCGGTCATCCGCCGAGCGCAGCCGCCCGAGCACGCGCCGATGGTGGTCCGCGCCGGTACGGTGGTCATCGACCTCGGGGCTCGATCCGTTACCCGCGACGGCATCGAGGTCAGGCTCTCACCGACTGAGTACCTGCTCCTCGCCGAACTCGCGCGGCACGCGCACGACGTCATGGACTTCCGCACCCTGCTGCAACGGGTCTGGGGTCCCACCTATGCCGATGAGCGGCACTACCTGCGGGTCTTCATCCAGCGGCTGCGCGGAAAGCTCGAGCAGGACCCAGCCCATCCGACGTTGATCCTGACCGTGCCCGGTCGCGGCTATCGCTTCGGGGCGGCCCCCGAGCGCTGAGCGGCGCGTTTGACCGGCACGGCCACCACCGGAAGGTCGGAGAGGCGCACCACGCGCGGGGCCACGCTGCCGGTCAGCCAGGCCAAAAGCCAGGTGCGACGGCGCGAACCGATGATGATCTGGTCCGCCTCATACCGGTGGGCGGCGTCGACAATCTCCTCGGCGACCCGGCCCGAGGGCGCCATCCGGATGACGCCGCGCGCCTGGACGCCGGCCCGCTGCAGCTGGTAGATGGCGCGGCTCAGGACCTCGCCGAGCTCGCCCGGCGGCCGCACGTCCCAGGCGATGCCGCGCGCGACCTGCCGCTCGCGAACGGACAGGACCACGACCTCCGCGCCGTTGCGCGTGGCCATCTGGACGGCCGCCGCGATCACCGCGGTGGCCTCCGGCACGGCTTCGACCGCGACCAGCATCCGGCTGGTCGCGATGATCGGTTTGACCGTGGTATCCGCCACTGACTCACCGTATCGCCGCGCCGGTCAACGGCCCATAAACAACATCGGGGCCAGCCGACCCGGGTCACTGGCGCCACGCGAAGGCTACCGGTTGCGGACTTTCTCCTGCGAGGCCTGGTAGGCACGCAGTTTCCGGACTTTGGGCTGGGCGTTGAAGACGATGTACGGGTTGAGTGGGTTTCGAGCCGCGTAATCCTGGTGATAGGTCTCCGCTTCGAAGAATGCCTGCAGTGGGACGACCTCGGTCACGATCGGGCGGCTAAAGACCTGCGCCTTGTTCAACTGATCGATGTACGCCGTTGCCACCCGCTGCTGGTCGCCGCCCTCGTAGAAGATCGCCGACCGGTATTGCCGCCCGGTGTCGGGTCCCTGGCGGTTGAGTTGCGTCGGGTCGTGGGCGATGGAGAAGAAGACCCTGAGAATCTGGCCGTAGCTGATCCGGCTCGGATCGTAGACAACCTCGACCGCTTCGGCATGGTCCGTCCGACCGCTCGACACGGTCTCATAGTCCGCGCTCTCCTTCGTCCCGCCGGCATAGCCTGATTTCACCGAGGACACGCCGCCGAGGTTCTTGTAGACGGCCTCGACGCACCAGAAACAACCACCGGCCAGAATCGCCCGGCTCTGGCCGGGCTTGCCATCGAGCGGGCTGTCGACAACGGGATTGGGGAAGTCCTCGGGAGATACATTGGCCATCATCCGATTCTAGGTGACGTCGTTTACGCGACGTTGACCAGAGCGGGGGTAGGGTGAGCGTCATGCCGCCCGATGTGTGGATGCTGGGAATCGTCCTGGTCCTGCTGATCGCCAGCTACCTGTACATGGTCGGCCTGCGAGAACTGCGATGACCGGCTACGTGATCGCCGGCGTGGTCGCCCTCGTGCTGACCATCTATCTCTTCATCGCCCTGCTCTTCCCTGAGAAATTCTGAGATGGTCCTCGACATCATTGGGGTCGTCATCACCTTCCTGGCTGTCGGGGTGGGCGCCTGGCTGATCGGCCCCTGGCTGGTGAAGGTCTTCCAGGGGGAGCGGGTGTTCCTGAGCCCGATCGTCCGACCGGTCGAGCGCCTGACCTATCGGGTTTGCCGGATCGATCCCGCGCGCGAACAGTCCTGGGTCGTCTACCTGGTGGCGATGCTGGCGCTGCAGGCGGTCAGCTTCCTCTTCACGTACGTCATCCTGCGCGTTCAGGATCATCTGCCGCTGAATCCGATGGGATTCGCGGGCGTCGCGCCGGACCTTGCCTTCAATACCGCGGTCAGTTTCACGACCAACACCAACTGGCAGAACTACACCGGCGAACAGACGATGTCCTATCTCTCGCAGATGCTCGGGCTCGTCCTCCACAACTTCATCTCGGCCGCGACCGGGATCGCGCTCGCGGTGGCCCTCGTGCGGGCGCTGAGCAAAAGGAAGCTCAAGACCGTCGGCAACTTCTACGTCGACGCCACTCGGGCCGTCCTCTATGTGTTGCTGCCGATCTCGATCGTGGCGGCCTTCGTCCTCATCTCGCAGGGGGTGGTGCAGTCGCTCGACCCCTACCCGACCGCCACGACCGTGCAGGGCGCGCACCAGGCGATCGCCGTCGGCCCCTTCGGCTCGCAGGAGGCGATCAAGGACCTCGGCAACAACGGCGGTGGTCCATTCAACGCGAACTCCGCCCACCCCTTCGAAAACCCGAACGGCTTTACGAACCAGTTCGAGATTTTCCTCCTGCTGCTCCTGCCCTTTTCGCTGGTGGTCATGCTGGGCCGGTGGGTTGGCAACATGAAGCAGGGGCTCGCGATCGCCGGTGCGATGGCCGTGCTCCTGCTCGGCGCCACCGGCGTGGCCATGGCCGCGGAGCAGATCGGAAACCCTGCCCTTTCGAGCGTCGGCGCGAACCAGGCGAGCACGTCGACGCAGGCCGGCGGCAACATGGAAGGCAAGTCGGTCCGCTTCGGTCCGCTGTACTCCGCGAACTTCGCCGCCGCGACGACCGGAACGTCGACGGGCTCGGTCGACTCGAGCCACGACAGCATGACGCCGATCGGCGGGATGATGGCCCTGCTCCAGATCCAATTGGGCGAGATCGATCCGGGCGGCGTCGGCGCCGGCCTCTACTTCATGGTGGTCTTCGCCGTCCTCTCGGTGTTCATCGCCGGCCTGATGGTCGGGCGGACGCCCGAGTACCTGGGCAAGAAGATCGAGTCGAAGGAGGTGCGGCTGGCCGGACTGGCCGTGTTGATCGACGTCCTCGGCATCCTCGGGTTGACGGCCATCTCCGTCCTGACGGCGGCGGGCAAGGCGGGGCCGCTGAACCCGGGCGCCCACGGCTTTACCGAGATCCTCTATTCCTTCTCATCGCAGATCGGCAACAACGGCAGCGCATTCGCCGGCCTGACCGGGAACACCCTCTACTACAACACGATGGGCGGGATCGCGATGTGGGTCGGCCGCTACCTCGAGGTGATCCCGATCCTGGCGCTCGCCGGATGCCTGGCCGGCAAGAAGGTCGTGCCGGCCAACGCCGGGACACTGGCCACCGATCGTCCGCTCTTCACCGGGCTGCTCGTCGGCGTGGTGCTGATCGTCGGGGCGCTCACCTTCTTCCCGGCGCTGGCGCTCGGTCCGATCGCGGACCAGCTGCAACTGAACCTGGGGCACCTCGCCCAATGAACCGCAGCAGCCTGACCGATCGCGAGATCCTGTGGCCGGCCATCATGCAGAGCTTCGCCAAGCTCGACCCACGCTGGCAGCTTCGCAACCCGGTCATGTTCGTGGTCGAGGTCGGGTCGGTGATCACAACCGTGATCTTTTTCGGCGGGATCGTCCGCGGCGGGGTCGACCTGCTCTTCACCGGCCAGATCGCCTTCTGGCTCTGGTTCACGGTCGTCTTCGCGAACCTCGCCGAGGCGGTGGCCGAGGGGCGGGGAAAGGCGCAGGCGGCCGCGCTGCGGCGAGCCCGCACCGATACCGTGGCGCGCCGCCTGCTGCCGTCCGGTGGCGAGGAGCGGGTGCCCGCGACCCAGCTGCGCAAGGGCGACTTCGTCGTTTGCGAGGCCGGAGACATCATCCCGAGCGATGGGACGATCACCCAGGGAATCGCCTCGGTCGACGAGTCCGCCATCACCGGCGAGTCCGCGCCCGTTATCCGCGAGGCCGGCGGCGACCGAAGCGCGGTCACCGGTGGCACCCGCGTGCTGTCGGACCGGATCGTGCTGGAGATCACCGCCAACCCTGGCGAGACGTTCATCGATCGCATGATCCACCTCGTCGAGAGCGCCTCCCGCCGCAAGACGCCGAACGAGATCGCCCTGAACATCCTGCTCGCGGTCCTGACGCTCATCTTCATGATCGCCGTCGTCACGCTCGAGCCCTTTGCGATTTACGCCGGCACCTCGGTCACGATCACCGTCCTGATCGCGCTCCTCGTCTGCCTCATCCCGACCACGATCGGCGGCCTGCTGTCGGCGATCGGGATCGCCGGCATCGACCGGCTGTTACGGCGCAACGTCCTCGCCATGTCAGGGCGCGCCGTGGAGGCCGCGGGGGACGTCGACACCCTCCTCCTCGACAAGACGGGGACGATCACGTTCGGCAACCGTCAGGCGACCGAACTGATCCCGGCTGCCGGCATCCCGATGGATCGGATGCTCGCCGCGACCGCGTTCGCCAGCACGGCCGATGAGACCCCCGAGGGCCGCTCGATCGTCAGCCTGGCAGGCCGGCTGGGCGGGCCCGCGATCGCGGATCGCTCCGAGCCGATGAGGTTCGTCCCGTTCACGGCGCTGACCCGGATGAGCGGCGTGGACTTCACCGCGCCGTCCGGCGAGCACAGCATTCGCAAGGGCGCGGCCGACAGCGTCGCGAAATGGACGCAGCGTCCCCTGCCGGCAGACGTCCAGGAGCGGGTCGACGCCATCGCGCGCTCCGGAGGCACGCCGCTCGTGGTCGCCGAGGACAAGGTAGTGCTGGGCACGATCCACCTGAAGGACATCGTCAAGCCGGGCATCGCGCTGCGCTTCGCCGAGCTGCGGCGGATGGGACTGCGCACCATCATGATCACCGGGGACAACCGCCTGACTGCCGCGACCATCGCGAAGGAGGCCGGTGTCGACGACTTCCTGGCGGAGGCGATCCCGGAACAGAAGCTCGAGTTGATCCGAAAGGAGCAGGATCTCGGGCGGATGGTCGCGATGAGCGGGGACGGCACCAATGACGCTCCAGCGCTGGCGCAGGCGGACGTCGCCGTCGCCATGCAATCGGGGACGCAGGCGGCCAAGGAGGCCGGCAACCTGATCGACCTCGATAGCGACCCGACGAAGCTGATCGAGATCGTCGAGGCCGGCAAGCAGATGCTGATCACCCGCGGCGCGCTGACCACCTTCAGCATCGCGAACGACGTCGCGAAATACTTCGCCATCATCCCGGCGATCTTCTTCCTCGCCATTCCGGAACTGAACGCGCTCAACATCATGAAGCTGACGAACCCCAGCAGCGCCGTGCTCTCGGCGGTCATCTTCAACGCGCTCATCATCGTGGTCCTGATCCCGCTCGCCCTGCGTGGCGTCCGCTACCGTCCGATCGGCGCGGCCGCCCTGCTGCGCCGCAACCTGCTCATCTGGGGTCTCGGCGGCATCGTCGCGCCATTCGCCGGCATCAAGCTGATCGACCTCCTGATCACGGCGGTGCACCTGGCATGACGAACGAGCCGAACACATCCGAACGCCTGCTTTATTCGGCCGCGCGGGAATTCCTGCCGGCGCTGCTCCTCACGCTGGCGCTGGCCCTGATCACGGGAATCATCTACCCGCTGGCGATCACGGGGGTGTCCCAGGTCGTCTTCCACGATCAAGCCCAGGGCAGCCTGCTGGTCAAGAACGGTCAGGTCGTGGGTTCGACGCTGATCGGCCAGGAGTTCACCGACCCGAAGTATTTTGTCGGCCGTCCATCGGCGACCAACAACGATGCCGGCACCAAGCCGCAGGCGTACAACGCCTCGAACTCGGCCGGGAGCAACCTGGCGCCGTCGAACAAGGCGCTCGTCGACCGGGTCAGGAAGGCGGTTGCCGACCTCCGCAAGCAGTACAACCTGTCGGCAAACGCCCCCGTCCCGATCGATCTCGTCACCACCGACTTCAGCGGCTTCGATCCTGACATCACCGAGGCGTCCGCGCTGCTGCAGGTGGACTCCGTCGCCGCGGCACGCCACCTCGATCCCGTGCGGGTCAGGGCCGTGGTCGAGCAGCAGGTGCAGGGCCGCGTGTTGCTCGTGTTCGGCGAGCCGCACGTGAATGTGCTCCTCCTTAACATGGCTCTCGATGGAGGAGCCGCCGGCTAACACTCCACCTCGCGGTCACCTCAAGGTCTATCTAGGCTCCACGCCAGGGGCCGGCAAGACGTACGCCATGTTGCGCGAGGGGCACGAACGGCTCCGTCGCGATGAGGATGTCGTCATCGCCTACGTCGAGACCTACGGCCGGCCGCGGACCGAGGAGTTGGTCACCAATTTCGAGGTCATCCGGCGGCGAGCGGTCTCCTACCGGGGAACGGTCCTCGAGGAGATGGACCTCGAGGCGGTGCTGGCACGCAGGCCGGCGGTCGCGCTGGTCGACGAGCTGGCGCACACGAATGCGCCCGGCTCATCGCACGAAAAGCGCTGGCAGGACGTCGACGATCTCCGTGCGGCGGGGATCGATGTGATCTCGACGCTCAACGTGCAGCATGTCGAGTCGTTCAACGACGTGGTGGAACGCATCACCGGGATCGTCGTGAGGGAAACGATTCCGGACAAGGTGCTCGACACCGCCGATGAGATCCAGTTCATCGACATCTCGCCCGAGGCGTTGCGCAAGCGGATGCGCCACGGCAACATCTACAAGCTCGACCGCATCGACACCGCGCTGGCGAACTTCTTTAGGCCCGGCAACCTGGCGGCGCTGCGAGAGATCGGCCTGCGGTTGGTGGCGCAGTCGATGGCCGGTTCGCGGCAGGTCCTGACCGAGGCCGAGGACGTGCTCGTCGCGATCTCGGGCGGGAGTGACTCGGAGGCCTTGATCCGCCGTGGCGTGCGACTCGCCCGCCGGCAGGGCGGGCTCTGCATGGTCGTGACGGTCGGAGAAGGCGGAGCCGCCGAGCGCATCGATGCGTACCGCAAGCTGGCCGGCCAGCTGGGCAGCTCCTTTTCGGTCCTCGGGGGTCAGGCGGTCGGGCCGGCGATCGTCGCCGCCGCGGAGCAAGCCAACGTCCGGCACGTGTTCATCGGTCAATCCGTCCGGCCTGGTCTCCGCGCCCGGCTCACGAGAACCCTCGCGGACGAGCTGATCGATGCCCTGCCCGGGGTCGATTTGCACGTCATCGCTCGCAGCCACGGTGTGATCCGCGATCGCGGGCAGCGTCCCAACCCGCAGGCGTTGCTTCGGGCCGAAGAGGAGCTGACCAGGCGCGAGACGGACGTCCGCGTCTATCTCGGCTATGCGGAAGGTGTCGGGACCACCTCGGCGGTGCTCGATGAGGCGCGCCGGCGGCACGCGCGTGGCACAGACGTGGTGGTTGCCGCGCTCGCCCACGGGACGGCGCCGCCCGACGGCCTGGAGGTCCTCGGGGGACCGCAGGGGGCGGCCGCGGGCGACCGCCTGGACCTCGACGCGCTCCTCACCCGCAATCCAGAGGTGGCCGTCATCGATGAGCTGAACGGCCTGGATACCCGCGAGCGTCCGCGTGCCGAGGCGCTCGCCCGTCTCGTCCAGGCAGGCATCACGGTGCTCGGGACGATCCATCTCTTCGATCTGCAAAGCGTCCGGGATTCCTTCCGCGACGTTGCCCGGCGCCAGCACCTCGGTCCGGCCCTGGGCGATGACGTCCTGAACCAGATCGACGAACTCGAACTCGTCGACCTCACGCCCTCGGTCCTGCTGGAACGGCTTCGGCGGGGAGAGATCATGCCGCCGGCGCAGGCGGTTCGCGCCCTCCAGGCCGAGTTCCGGTTGCCGGTGCTCACCGCCCTGCGCGAGATGGCCTTCCATGTGATCGCCGACCACACCGACCGCCGGTTGCTGACCTACATGCAGGAGCGGAACATCGACGTCCCCTGGGAGGCGCGGCCTCGCCTGGTCTTGGTCATCCCGCCGCGTGCCGGCCTCGAGTCTCGGATCGAGCGCGTCGCCCGCCACGCCGCCCGGCATGAGGCCCAGCTCACCGTGATCAGCGTCCGCCCATCCGGGATGACGGACGCCCAACGGCAGCGGCTCGGTGAGTACGCGGCGCTGGTGCATCGAATTGGCGGGGAGTTCGTCAGCCTGCACGGACGCGACGTCGCCGGCACGATCGCCGGCTACGTGCGGCACACGCCGACCACCGAGGTCATCCTCGGGCCGCGCCGCAAAGCCTGGCGGCCGTGGGACGGCACCGCGCGGCTGATCCGGTTGCTCACCGACGTCGACATCCACATCCTGCGTCGTGAGGCCGCCGCCTAGCGTCAGCCCACCTCGGCCCCCGGGAGGGTGAAGCGAAAGGTCGTCCCGCGGGCGGAATCCTCCAGCTCGATGGTGCCGGCGTGGGCCTCGACCAGGCCCCGGGTGATCGCGAGCCCGAGCCCGGTCCCATCTCCCGGCTGGTCGGCGCCCCGGGTAAAGCGCGTGAAGAGTTGGTTTCGAATCGCCGCCGGCACTCCCGGCCCAGCATCGATGACACGGATCGTGATGAAGCCGCCGCCCTCGTCGCTGACTGCCACCTGGATCGGCGTCCCGGCCGGCGCGGCGTGGTCCGCGTTCGCCAGCAGGTTGTCCAGGATCTGGCCGAGGCGGTTCCAGTCCGCCAGGACCGTGACGGCCACGCTGTCCGGCGGCGATTCGACCGGGCGGTCGGGAGAGGTATGGTGCAGCCGGTCGGCCGCCGCGATGATCGCGTCCTTGACCTGCACCGGCTCCAGGCTGAGGTGGAGCGCCCCGCCCTCGATGCGTGCCATGTCGAGCATGTCCGAGACGAGGCGGTTCAGGCGCCGCGCGTCGCTTGCGATCGATTCCAGCCGGTTCCGCACCGAGGCATTCATCTGCTGGGTGCGCAACATGTTCGTGCTGTCGGTCAGAATGCTCCCGATCGGGGTGCGCAGGTCGTGCGAGAGGTTGGCCAGGAGGTCGCGGCGGTCCCGATCCGCCTGCTGCAGGCTGGTCACCTGCCGCTCGGTGCGCGCGAGACGAAGCGCGGCCTGGGCGGCCTCCGCCTGTTCGCGGTTCAGGCGCGTGAGTTCCGCGTTCAGTTGCTCCAGCTGCCGCGCGAGTTGCTCGGCGCGGAGGTACGCGCGTCGCCGGTTGGACGCGAGCCCGCCCACGACGGCGGCGGTCCCGACGAAGATGACCAGGTTGACCAGGTCGCGCTGCTGCGCGATGTTGAGCCGCCCGGTCGGCGGGACGAAGAAGTAATCGACCAGGAGAAAGCTGGTGACGGCCGTCAGCATGGCAGCGGAGAGGCCACTCATCACGGCGGCCACCGCCACCAGCCCCATGTAGAGAAAGACGTAGTATCGCTCGTTCGCGCCGGCGCGGGCCACGCTGGCGGTCAGAATGATTGGCCCGAGGAGTGCCGTGAGGTACCCGGCGATCTCGAGGCGGCCGCCCGGCCTGCGCCACATCGTCATAGCGACAGTGTGCCGCCTTCTCGGCGCCGGCGCTTGACGCCGGAAGCCGTCTGCATTACATTCAACCAAATGGTTAAGGATCGCGGCGGTCGGCTCGACAGCGTCTATGGCGCGATCTCGCATCCGGTCCGCCGCCGGGTGCTGGAGCAGTTGCGACCCCACGGCGCGACCGTGACCGAGCTGGCCGCCGCGTACCCGATGTCGCTGGCCGGGGTCTCGAAACATATCCGCGTCCTCGAAGCCGCCGGCCTGGTCAGGCGGACCCGCCGGGGTCGCGAGCATCACCTCACGCTGGAGCCCGCGCCCCTGATCGCGGCCGCCGGCTGGATCGATTCGTACCGCCGCTTCTGGGAAGCGCGCATCGACGTGCTCGACGCCAGACTCCGCGGCGGAGGGCCGACTTGACCGACGTGCGCGCGGTCGAGGTCCGTCGCCGGCTTGCCGCGCCGATTGAGGAGGTCTTCCGTTGGTTGACCGAGCCTGAACGCCTCTGCCAGTGGATGTCGCCCGTCGGGAGTGCTGAGGCCCGGGTCGACCTTCGGGTGGGGGGCGAACTGCGGATCGTGATGAGAGGCGACGGCCGGGTCATCGAACATACCGGCACCTACCTCCTGATCGAGCCGCCGTATCGAGTCGCCTTCAGCTGGGTTTCTCCGTACACCGGTGACCGGCCAGGTGTCGTGACGATTCAACTCAGCGGAGCGGGCGAAGGCCTCACGGACCTGCTGCTGACCCATGCGGAGCTGCCACCGGATGCCGCGCCGAGCCACAGCCAGGGATGGACCAGCATGGTGCGGCGCCTCGACGACGGTCTCCGGCAGGAGGCGGCGTTGGGCCATGTCGGTTGACGTCCTGACCGAGACGGTCATCGATCGCCCCGCCGGCGAGGTCGCCGCCTACGCCGGCGATCCCACGAACGCCCCACGCTGGTACGTCAATATCGAATCGGCGGAGTGGGAGACGCTGCCACCGATCCGGGTCGGCTCGCGGCTGGCATTCCGGGCGCGGTTCCTCGGGCGGCGCCTCGCCTATACCTATGAGGTCGTCGACCTGGCGCCCGGTCATCGCCTGGTGATGCGCACGGCCCAGGGCCCCTTCCCGATGGAGACGACCTACACCTGGGACGCCGTGGGCGCCGGGCGGACCCGCATGACGCTTCGCAATCGTGGCGAGCCGGGCGGCTTTGCCGGCATCGCCGCGCCCCTGATGGCGGCGGCCATGCGGCGGGCGAATCGCAAGGACCTGGCCAATCTCAAGGCCCTGCTGGAACGTAGGATTGATCCCGAAGGGAAATGAAGTCCGCCGCCCCGCCACAACGGTTCGAGGCGCCGATCCTGGAAGGACGCGGTGGGGGCGCCTACGTCGAAGTGCCGTTCAGTGTGCCGGACGTCTTTGGCCCGCGGGGCCAGCTGCGTGTGAAGGGCACCATCGATGGGCATCCACTGCAGAGCTCGGTCGCGCCGATGGGGGGTGGCCGTCATCTCCTTGGACTCCACAAGGCCACCAGATTGGCGATCGGAAAGTCGATCGGCCAGCGCGTCGCGATCGTGATCGAGCCCGACCTGGCCGAGCGAACCGTCGCCCTCCCTGACGACCTCGCGAAGGGGCTCCATGGCTTCCCCGATACGGGCGACGTATGGCGGAAGCAGGTCCCGGCGCTCACAGGCGCCGGGTTTCGGGCGATCGTCCCGGACCTTCGTGGCCGGGGCCGCAGGGCGAAGCCGGCCGCGGTGACGGACTACCGGTTACCTGCGATCGTCAAGGATGCGACCAGCATGCTCGACGCGCTCGGAATCGAGCGGGCGCACGTCATCGGGCATGACTGGGGTGCCGGCGTCGCGTGGCTTATGGCGATGCTCGCCCCGCAGCGGGTCGACCGGCTCGTGGCGATCTCGGTCGGGGCGCCGGGGGCCGGCAAGCCAACGCTCGAGGAGCGGATGGAGCAGCTGGCCGGTGGCAGCGGTGGCCCCGGCCTGCCCAAGGTGCAGGCACGCACGCTCGGTATCTGGAGCACCGGCGACATCTATCTCACCGAAGAGGCGATGACGCGATCCGCCGAGCGGGTTACCGGCGGCTGGCGCTACGAGCGCGTCGAGGGCAGCCACTAGGTGCCAATTGATCAGGCCGACCGCCTGAACGCGCTTCTCCTCGAGTTCCTCCGGGTCTGACCAGCCTGTAACGAACTGCGGCTGAGTGCGTTGTGGTGGGCGAAATATGACAGCGGCGGCCGAGCCTGATGATCGCAGCTGGTTTGTGCCCCTGGCCCGAGCGCTCGAGCGCCCGGCCTTCCAGTTCACCCTGATGATGACCCGTGACCGGATGATCGCAGAGGAGATCGTGCAGGAGGCCTTGATGCGTGTCTACATGTCAGCGAACACACCCAGGAATCCGGTCGAATTCAAACGCTGGCTCTATCGCTCGATCACGAACCTGGTTCGAGACCGGCACCGGCGCCAAAAGGTTGAGGCAAGTTTGCGTCTGTTCACCCGACCGGCGCCGCAACCCGAGGATGAGGTAATCCGCCGGGCCGAGGACCGCGAGCTGGTCCGTGCCTTTCGGTTCCTCAACCTTCGTGAGCGAATGGCCGTCTATCTTCATTACTACGAGGACCAGCCGTTTGCCGAGGTCGGGCGGAATATCAATCTCCGGGAAGACGCCGCTCGCGTGCTGGTCCACCGGGCGCTACGAAAACTTCGCGCCTATCTGGAGACGAATCCTTCGGTTCATGAGGTGATTGCCTGATGCGCGCGCCGGTCGACATCGAGGAACGTCTTCGCCGCAATGCCATCGCCTATCACCGCGATACGGACCCGCCGATCGGTCTCCTGGACGGCGCGATCGGGCAAGCTCGTGCCGCCCATGCGCACCAGAGTCGTGACTTGTTCGCATTCCGCGAGCTAGCCGCGGCCGCCGCCATCATCGTCTTCTTCGGGCTGCTCGCGTTTGGCTTCTCGAAGCTCCACGGCGCTCCGCAGTCGGCCAAGCAGGGATTCACGCCGAGCGCGAAGGCTATCCCGTGGATTGCCAGCGCCCCATTACCGGCGACCTCGGTGCCGCCTGCCCCCGTCGTCGTCTCCCCGGATCAGGTGCGAGCCCTGACCGCGAGGACCGTTACTGGCATCACGCCACTCCTTCTGCCGCAGAGCCTGCCGCAGGGGATGCGCGCGAGGGTTAGCTCAACCCAGACGTCAATCGACCTGACCTACGCCAATGCCGCTGGCGATCGGCAGGTTCACCTCGTGACGGAGATTCCAAACCTTCCGCCACTCGGTACGGGCGGATCGCGGATCACGCGCGCTTTCCGCAATGACACCGCGGCCGTCTACCAGGTGGATGATTCAACCCATCGGCGTATTACCTGGGGGGAGTTCGGCATCTGGAACTACCCATCGGTCGCCGGGAGCGGAGTGCCCTACACGCTATCGACGACCGGTCTCAGCGACGCGGAATTCTGGCGGGTCGCGAACTCCATCGCGCCGCTCGCCCCCTTGGCGCCGCTGTGTCGGGCGAGCGACGTCGAGGTGACGCTTCCCGGGACCCATACCCTCGACAGCGGCCAGGTCGCCTTGACCTTCGTAATGCGCAACCGAAGCCGAGTCTCCTGTTCGCTGAGCGGCGCGCCGGGGACGCTGATGCATTTCACTGACGGCACCGAGGCGCTGCTATCGGCGCATGCCCCGTCATCGGGGGAGCTTGGGCGTCGAGTCATGATCCTGACGCCATCGTCGTTGGCAACCGCCTACGTCACGACCATCGCGCAGGGATGCGCGACAACGATGCATCGGACGGTCAAGGACGCCGTCATCCAGTTGTTGAGCAATGCAGAGTCGGTCCCGGTCAAGCTGGGACCTGGAGGGTCTACCATTCAGGTCTGCGGCACTGCGCAGGGGGCGCTGGAAGCGACCAGCATGGGTTTACTCGAACCGCCCGCCCCCGCGGACAGGAGTGGACGGCCCACCATGCTCGCCAGCACGCGGATGCCCCTCACGGCGGTCGGCGGTCAGCGGTTGCGCTACGAGGTGACACTCACGAACCAAGCCACAAGGCCATTTGAGTTCCGCGATTGCCCGGGCTACGTCGAGCGGCTCGATTTGGCCTCGCCAACGAGCGGGCACTATCGGTTGAACTGCGCCGCCGCCGGCATCGTGCTTCCAGGCGCGTCGGTGACGTTCGCGATGGTGCTTGACCTGCCGGCGACAACTCCACGCGAACGCCACACCCTGTCGTGGACGCTGGACGTCCCGTACGCCGGCACCACCACCCAAGCCTTGATTACCGTGACGAGTTGAGCGCTAGCGGCGCTCGGTCGCCAAGCGCAGACCGAGCCCAACGAGCACGAGCCCGGTGATGCCTTCCATGCTGCGACGGACCCGGTCTTTGCGGAGGACGTCGCCGACCCGGCCCACGACGAGCGCGTAGGCGGTGAGCCAGGCAAGGGTCATGGCGTTGAACAGGAGCCCAAGCACCAGGAGGTGCGCAAACGACGCCTGCCCATGGGCGACGAACTGCGGCAGCAGGCTGGAGAAGAACACGGCCATCTTCGGGTTCCCGAGGTTACTCAGCATCCCCTGACGGAAGGCGGCGCGGGCGCGCAGGCGACGATGTCCCTGGCGGGGAGTCAAGCCCGGCTCACCATGTCCGGGGCGGATCGCCGCGACGATTGCCTGCAGCCCGAGAAAGACCAGGTAGGCGGCGCCGACGATCTTCACGACCGTGAAGACCGGTTCGGACGCGATGATGAGCGCCGCCAGGCCGGCACTGGTCGCGACCGTCCAGATGAGTTGGCCGGCCGTGACGCCGGCCGCCGTCCAGCGGCCCGCCCGGTGGCCGCCGAGCAGCGTGTTGCGGATCGTCAGCGCGGTGTCCGGCCCGGGGGAGGCGATCACCAGCATCGAGACGCCGAGGAAGGCGGCGAGATTGCTACTCCACTCGGTCATCCGGTGATCATTATGGAGTCGTCGGCACGATAAAGCCGTAGGCACTCCCGGGCAGATTGACATTCGCGATCTGAGAGCCATCCGACCGGAGAAGTCGAACCAGGTTGCCGGTACTGGCCTGCGCGAAGACGGTGCGTCCGTCGGCGGAAACCCAGACTGAATTGAATGCCACGTCAGGGAACCACCGGCCTTTGACGACCAGGTCGGGCAGGTGAACCAGTGAGATCCCGCCAGGCCCGCCGAACTCACTGACCGCGTAGAGCCACGAGCCGTCAGGCGAGACCGCGACGGTCCGTGGGATCCCCCCGGCGTAGGTGTCCGTCACGAAAAGGGATCCGAGCCAGCGCAGCGGATTGCGATCTGCCGCCGCCACCTTCATCGAGCGGACGATGCGCCGGTGAACCAGATCGACCACGTGAAGCGACCCGGTTCCGCCTTCGTGCAGGTATAGCGTTGTGCCGTCCGGCGAGAAGACGGGCGACAGCCAGAACGGGTTGCTCTCGCTCACCGTGATCTCATGAGCCACGGTCATCCGGTCGAGGTCGAACCAGGTGACGCGACCATCACCGGGACAGAAGGCGACAAGCGTGTGGCCGTCGGCGAGCACGCGGAAGGGAAGTCCGCCGGCCGTATTGCCGCCGCCGGTCGCGAGGCCCTGGCACACTGAAAAGCTCTTGATCCCGTTCTGCTCGACGCGCAGCGTTGTTCCGTTAAAGGTGAGCTTGCTGACGGTCTGGCCGATGACATAGACATGTTGCGCCCGGGGTCCGACGACGATCGGCGTGCCGTAGGAGGGCAACCCGCTGTCGAGCGAGGCGGCGACGCGACCGGCGGTCAGGTCGATGAGCTCGACCCCGGTCCCGACGGCGACCGCGAGATAGCGCCCGTCCGTGCTCAGCATCTCCTGCCCGAGCTGCCCGCCGAGCAGTGGGAGCGGGATGGTGCTTAGCCTTTGGCCATCGACGGCGCGGTAGACATCGACGGCGCCGGAACCAAGGGCGTAGAGGAGCGAGCCGTCGGCTGAACGGAGGTCCACCTGCCCGTTGATCCGGCCGACCACGTGGCCGGTCGGATCGATGCCGGTGACAGAGTCGCCCTGCCCCGGCGCCTGGCCGTTGCTCACCCAGGCGACATTCGCGCCCGGCCCGGCCGCGATCGGCGCGATGGGCGACGTCGAGACGGGTCCAGGTCCATGCGTGACTCGCAACTGGTGGAGCGAGATCGCCACGGTGCCTACCACCAGCGCAATGGCGAAGGCAGCCACGAGCTGGCCACCGAGCCGCAATGGTCGGCGGCGCACCGGCGCGTGCAGCCGTGCATTGATCTGCGGCATCAGGTCGGGGGTACGACCACCGACGGCGTCCAGGGCGGCATGCATCTCGCCGCGAAGCGATTCTTGCTGGTTCATGCCTCGACCTCCGCAATCGCAAAATCCGATTTGAGCGCGCGGATGCCGCGGTACAGCCGACCGCGAACCGCGACGACGGATGCATCGGCGATGGACGCGATCTCACCGAGTGGCAGGTCGAGATAGAAATAGAGGACGACGACAAGGCGCTGGTCGGCACGAAGCCTCCGCAGGCCCTGGCGCAGGTCCAGGTGAGGGACAGCCTGTTCTTCGGGACCCCTGGTGGTGCGCTCGGTAGGGCCCTTCAGGACGCTCCACCAGCGGCTCCGCCGCGTCGTCCGGCACTCGTTGGCGACGATGCCAAGGAACCACGGTCGGATCTCCGCGCCCTCACGAAGTTGATCGAGCTTCCGCCACGCTTTCACGGCTGCCTCCTGTACGGCGTCTTCCGCCAGCTGACGGTCCTGGAGCATGCCCGTTGCCAGCCGATACCCCGGTTCGAGGAGCGGACGCAGGAGCGTGGTGAACGCACCCTCATCGCCCTGCGTGGCTCTCGTAACCAGGTCGGCGTTCGCGGCCTGCTCCATCCGTCGTCCTGTATACGCCTGGTCGGGCCGGGTTTGTGACAGCCGCGGCCTGTGGCACGATAATGCTGTGGCGACGACGACGTTCAGGGCGACACGGCGTGCGCTTGCCGGGCTGGTGGCGGTCTCAGTCGCCGGCACCGCCGATGTCGGTCAGTTCCTGATGACGCGCACCGCCATGTTCGCCGACGCACCGGGCCGGGCCGCCGGATCCGTGCTCGGCCTCCTCTTCTGGCTGGCGCTCCTGGCGGTTGCGGCGGGCCGCTACACCGGCGGCGAGCGTCGCGGCAGTCGCGCGGCCACGGTCGCGCTCGCCGGCCTGGTCGCGGTCGGAAATGTGGGACTGACCGCCATCCATTTAAAGGCGGGCATCGGCGGCTGGCGCCCGATCCTCGGCGGCGGCCTCGGGGTCGCGGCGCTGATCTTCGGACTCCTCAGCCTCAGCCCCTCGCCCGACCCGCGCTCCGTGACGCACCGTCTCGCCGCTGACAAATAGCGGCCGCATCATCAGCCTGCGTGAGGGATGGGGCACCTTGAGACAAAAAGCTTGACACGATTCAAGGCGGTGGTATAAAGCGCGAGCGGAGTTTCTGTCAGGAGGCGATCATGGCAACCGAGCAATCGGACGCGCCGTACGCGGAAACCGACGGGCCGCTGGTGCCCTGCGTCCGCTGCCAGGAGCCGACCGGCGGGACCCTCTTCGCCTCAGCGAATGTCTTTACCGGCGTTGACCCGTCCGGTCGGAAGATCACGCAGTGGCTGCCGGCGATTCCGGTCTGCGAACGTCATCGCTTCGATCTGAGCCGGAACATGCGCGTCCTCAGCTGGTGCACGACCGACGAGGCCTGGGGGCTTTACGCACGTCCGTGCATGCGATGCGGGCGTCTCCTCACGATCAGCTACCACCGCTCCTGATCGTCCGGCGAGGCTTCGCCCGCTGAGGCCTTGATATCCTGCGGTCATGGCGACCGGCATCCTGCTGATGACCTTTGGTTCCGCCACCACGGCGGCGGGTGTCCGCGACTATCTGGCGAGCGTCTATCACGGCCGTCCGGTGCCCGAGGAGTTGATTGCCGAGTTCGAGCGCCGCTACCAGATCGTGGGTCGATCGCCGCTGATCGACATCACATGGGCGCAGGCGTCGGCGCTGCAGGAGAGGCTGGATCGCGAGGAGGGCCCGGGCCGGTATCTCGTCGAGGCCGGCATGCTGCACTCCGAGCCGCGGATCGCAGGGGCCATCGACGCGCTGGTGGAGGAAGGCGCCGATCACATCGTGGGGATCGTGCTGGCGCCGCAGTTCTCGCCCATCATCCTGGCGGGATACCAGCGCGCGCTCAACGCCGCCTCGGCCGCGCGATCGCGGCCCGTCCCGATCCATCTTGCTGGCGCCTGGTACGACGGCTCGGCGTTCATCGAGTCCCTCGCATCGCGGGTGCGCGCGGGGCTGCAACCGGTTCCCGCCGGCGACGCGTGACCGCGTCCCCGTCGTCTTCACCGCGCACAGCGTGCCCCTCGCCGTGATGGAGCGGGATCCGGGATACATCACCCAGCTCACCGACACCGCGGCCAGGGTGGCCGAAGAGCTGCAAATGCCCCGGTCCCGATGGCAGTTCGCGTACCAGAGCGCCGGGCATTCTCCCGAGCCCTGGCTGACCCCGGACCTGCTCGACGTGCTGCCCACCCTGAAATCGGCCGGGCACCTCGAGGTGCTGATCGCCCCGCTGCAGTTCTGCGCCGATCACCTCGAGGTCCTCTACGACCTCGATGTCGCGGCGCGCGGGCAGGCGGACGCGGCCGGCATCGCCTATCACCGGATGGAGATGCCCAACACCTCGCCTGCGTTCATCCGCGCGCTGGCGGATGTCGTGGCGCGGGAGTCGGTGGCGGTCGGCTGACACGCCGCTGACCGAATCCGTCCAGCAGGTCGAGCTCCGCGTTCTGGATGGCCCCAACCTGTACTTCCCGTGCCCTGCCGTCAAGCTGACGCTGGCGGTGCCGGGCTGGCTGACGCTCGAGAGCGAGCGCGCTGAACGGCTGGCGACGCGGGCCGGGCTTCCGGCATCGGCCAGGCCCGGGCCTCCGAAGAGTGAGCAGCGCCGGCGTTATGTCGCGCGACTTGGCGGCCAGCTGACCCGGAGCCTGGCGCGGGCGACGGACACGCATCTCGCGGTTCGAGGGCGGCCGGGCGCCGAGCCAGACGAGATCGTCATCGCCTTTCCCTGGCGGCGGCGCCATGCCGCGGAGGCGTTTGCCGGCGAGATCCGGGGCCTGCTGGCCGGCGCGCTCGATGGGCGGCGGTCGAGCGATCACACCGTCGAGGAGGCGGCCGCCCGGCTGGCGTCAGTCGAGCCGGGACCCGCGCCTACCGTGCTGGCGCCGACCGTGCCCATCATCGCGGTGACCGGAACAAATGGGAAGACCACGACCGTCCGGCTGACGGCGCACCTCGGCCGTGCGGCGGGCTGGACCGTCGCGTGCACCACGACGGACGGCGTGTACCGGGACGAGGTCCTGGTCGAGCAGGGCGACTATTCGGGTTTTGGTGGGGCGGCCCGCGCGCTGGGAACACCGGACCTCGACCTCGCCGTCCTCGAAACCGCGCGCGGCGGGATCCTGCTGCGCGGCATCGGCACCGCCCACAACGATGTGGCGGTGGTCACGAATATCACCGAGGACCACCTCGACCAGTACGGGATCCGCACCCTCGATCAGCTGGCCGAAGTCAAGGCCAGCATCACGCGGATCACGAAACCCGACGGGTGGGTGGTGCTCAACGCGGATGATCCGCGCGTGCTCGCCATGCGCCGCCAGGCAACGGGGCGGCCCTGGGTGTTTTCACTCGACGTGGATAACCCCGCGATCCGCAGCACGCTGGCGGACCGCGGCCATGTCACGACCGTCCTCGACGGCGCCCTGGTGGTGATGAGCTCCCGTCGCGATGTGCGTGCGCTGCTCAACGTCGAGGACATCCCGGTGACGCTCGCCGGCATCTCCAGCCATAACCTGCGCAATGCCATGGCGGCGACCTCGGCAGCGCTCGCCGTCAGAGTGCCCGAAGAGGCGGTCATCACAGGGTTGCGATCCTTCGTGTTGGAGCCTGAACGCAATCCGGGTCGGGCCAACCTCTTCGAGCTGGACGGCCGCGTCGTCGTGGTCGACTACGCCCACAACGAGGACGGGATGATCGGCCTGATCGAGATTTGTCGCGGGTTGCGCGCGGCGGGCGCGAAGATCTGGCTCACCTTCGGCATCGCGGGCGATCGCACCAACACGATCATGCATCGCCTCGGCTACACGGCCGCGCGTGGGGCTGATCGCGTGGCCGTCGCGGAGCTGCGGCGATACCTCCGCGGCCGGGATCCCCAGGATCTCATCGAGCGGCTGCAGGCCGGGGTGGTGGATGGGGGGCATCCGGTTCCCCCGGCCTTTCCCGACGAGATGGCCGCGCTGCAGTGGATGCTGGCCGAGTCATCGCCGAATGACGTGCTGGCCATTACCGCGCTGGCGCAGCGCCCGGAGATCTTCGCCTATATGAAGGTGCACGGTGGGGTCTCGCTCGGCCCCGACCGTGTCAAGGTCCTGGTCAGGCGCGCTCGGGCTCGTTAGTCCGGTGCCGTTCGCCGTTTCGAGGAACGGCGCGGCGGGCCTCGAGGTCGCGCCAGGTGTCGGCGGGCTTGTCGACGCACAGCAGGACGAGGTCGCCGGCGGTTGCGCGGCGGAGTGCGGCATCGATCGCCTCGCGCTCGTCAACGATGATCTCGGCGTGTTCCACCCGCGTCGGCTGGCCGCTCTTGACCCCCTCCATCACCTGCGCCGCGATCTCGCCACGCCGGCGACCGCGGGGGTTGGCGTCCTCGCGGACGATCACGTCGTCGAAGAAGCGAGCGGCGACTTTCCCGAGGTCCTGCATGTCCTCGTCGCGACGGTCGCCCGGCGTCGCGATCACGGCGATGCGGCGGCAGATCTTTGGCTCATCGCCGTCCGGCTCAGCCAGGCGCTCGACGAAATCGCCGACCGCCTCCAGCCCATGCGCGTTGTGCGCATAGTCGACGATCACCTTGACGCCGTGCAGCTCGAAGAGGTTGAGCCGGCCGGGCGCCTCGTGGAAGGACGGATGGAAGCTGCGGAGGCCCTGGCGGATGTCGTGAACGTGCGCCCCGGCGGCGTTGGCCGCCGCCGCGGCCGCCAGCGCATTCTGGATCATCATGCGCGCGCGTCCCTCGAAGGTCGCCGGGACCATGTGAACCGAGGTGATCTGCGTGCTACGCCGGCCCTCGCGCATCACGATCATTTCGCCGCCTTTTGGATCGGGCTGTAGCACGAACGCCTTGCGCCCGCGTCGGACCCAGCGTTCGATCAGCTCGTTGTCGGGCCGCATCGAGAAAAGGGTGACGGAGCCGCTGCAGTGGTTGCGCATGTCGGCCACCAGGTCATCGTCGGCGTTGAGCACCGCGGTCCCGTTCCTCGGGACCGCCTCGACGATGACGCGCTTGATCGCGGCCAGTTGCCGGAGCGAATTGACCTCTTTGAGGCCGAGGTGATCGCCGGTCACGTTGAGAACGACGGCGACGTTGTTCGAGCTGTAGCCAAGGCCTTCGCGAAGGATGCCGCCGCGCGCGACCTCGAAGACGGCGAAGTCCACCCGAGGGTTCTGCAGGACCATCCTGGCCGAACGTGGCCCGCTCGCGTCGGCCTGCTTCACGAGGCGGCCGTCGATATAGATGCCGTCGGTCGAGGTCAAGCCGACCTTGTGGCCGAGTCCCTTGACGATGTGCGCGATCATCCGGGCGGTCGTGGTCTTGCCGTTCGACCCGGTGACCGCGATGATCGGGATCCGGGCGGGCGTGCCGGCCGGGAAGAGCAGATCGATGACGGCCTTGGCAACGTACTGCGGCTCGCCCTCCGTGGGATGGGTGTGCATCCGAAAGCCGGGCGCGGCATTCACCTCGACGATCGCGCCGCCTGTTTCCCTCACCGGCTGCGCAATGTCCGGGGCGAGGAAGTCAATGCCGGCGACGTCGAGGCCGACCACCCGCGCGGCTTCCTCGGCGATCTCGATGTTGTCGTGGTCGGCTTCCCAGGTTCGGTCGATCGAGCTGCCGCCCGTGGACATGTTCCCGGTGGCGGCGAGCTTGACGATCGCATCCCTGGGCGGGACATCATCGAGGCTGTATCCCTGCCGGCGCACCAATTGCTCGGCGGCATCGTCCACCTTGATCCGGGTGAGGACCTTCTCGTGCCCGATGCCGCGCCGCGGGTCTTTGTTCGTGGTTTCGACCAGGGCGCGCACGCTGTGCTCGCCGTCACCGACGACGTGCGCGGGCATGCGCTGCGCGACCGCGACCATGTGGCCGTCGATGACCAGCACCCGGTAGTCGTTACCGGTGACGAAGCTCTCGATGACGACGACGCCACTGCGGGTCTGGCGCAGCGCTTTCTCGAACCCGTCGCGGATGTCCTGCTCGTTGCGGAGGTCGAGACCGACGCCGCGGCCATGATTGCCGTCGAGCGGCTTGGTCACGAGCGGGTACCCGAGGCGGGCCGCCGCCGCCACCGCCTCGTCGGCGGAACGCACCAGCTCGCTGCGGGGGACGGGGAGACCGGCGGCCGCGAGCAGCGAGGTCGTGAGCTTCTTGTCGCTGGCGATGTCGACGCCGAGCGCCGACGTGCGGGAGGTCATCGTGGCGCGGATCCGTTGCTGGTACTTGCCCTGCCCGAGCTGGACGAAGGACTGGTCGTTGAGGCGGATGTAGGGGATGTCGCGGCGCGTCGCCTCGTCGAGGATCGCCTGGGTCGAGGGGCCGAACGCGGCCCGCTCCGCCAGCAGGACGAGGCTCTCGAGCTCGGCGATGAAGTCAAAGGTCGGGTTCGCCTCGACCAGGTGGTTGACGAGCCGGACGGCGAGCTTGCCGGCCGCGATGCCGACCTGCTCTTCGTTGTAGCCGTAGATCACGTTGTACTGGCCGGGTGCCGACGCCTTCCGGGTCTTTCCCCGCGTCGTCGAGCCGCCCGCCTCGCGTTCCAGCTCGATGGCCACGTGCTCGGCGACGTGCCCCAGCCAGGTGCCTTCCTTCAGCCGCTCGATGAAACCGCCCGGGCGGTTCAGCGAGCAGCCATGATCGCGGATCCCCGGAAGGAGGTCGACGAGCGCCTCGTTGAAGGCCGGCAGCGTGTTGGAAGGCCAGTACTCGAGCGAGCCGAGATCGACGAGGAGCCGGATCGCCGGGTCGTACGACCAGTAGTTGGGTCCTCGGAGCACCTGGCTCTCGAGGATGCGGAGGTCAGGTCGGACCGGCGGCTTTTCCTTTGAGGCAGCGTCGCCCGGGCCGCCCTTCTCTGACACCGGCGCGCGCGAGTCGCTCACTCCGACGCCTTGCGATCCTCTTGACGAAACCGGCGACGCTCCGGTGCACGGCTGTCGGCACCTTCCGCCGCGATCTGGCGGGCCAGCTTCCCGATCCGCCCCTGGGCCAGCGCCGCGACCCGCTCGTTCTTGCTGACATCGAGGGGCAGGACCTTGCGGGACCGGAGGTCGAACCGATACCCGGACGGAAGGGAATGCAGGCGGGCGTTCGAGACCATCATCGGTTTGTGGCCGGTGGCGTGGAACGCGTCCGTGATCACGTCCGAGCCGTCGACGATGGTGACGGAGCCTCGCCCGATCACCTCGAGGACATCGTTGGCATCGACGATCGCCGCCGTGTCCTCGTCGAGGCCGAGCCCGATCAGGGCGGGCGACTGGGCGACGACCGCCAGCAGCCGGCCAAGCCGGGTCCGCTGCTCGAAATGCTGGTCGACCACGACGTTGACCAGCAGCCCGAGGCCGACGGAGACGTGTGCCATCCGGTGCTTGGGGGTGGCCCCCGAGCTGCCGAACGCCATCATGTGCGTCGCCGCCGCGCTTGCGCCCGCCGACGTGCCGGCAACCACGGCGCCGCGGCCGTGCGCTTCGAGGATCGCCGCGCCGAGCTTCGTTCCGCCGATGACCGAGGACAGCCGTAGCTGGTTGCCGCCCGTCATGAAGACTCCGGTGACGTCCTTGAGCATTTCCACGACCTTCGGGTCATTGGCCTCTTCGCGAGTCTCGGGCCGAAGGCCACGGATCTCCCTGGCCCCGACCCGGGTCAGGATTTGCCGGTAGAGATCGGTGGCGGCATCACCCAGCGTGGAGGCGGTGCTGATCACCGCGATGACGGCGTCGGGCCCGCCCGCGAGCTGGACGAAGCGCGCGAGGATGACCCGCTCGCCCAGCTTGTCCTCGGCGCCACCGATCACCATGACCGGGCCGGGCGCGGCTCCCTCGCGTCCCGGGGCAAGCCGAATCGAATCGTGGGAGTCCGACATCTTTCCCGTCAGTCTAGCCTCCAATTCGAAGTTAAGGGGATCGCCATACCCGGAACGGGGAACGCGACGCCTGCGGGCGGCGGCATGGTGGTAGCGAGGGGCTCGCCGAACCTTATATAATGGCTATCATATCTGGTGCCGAGGGCGGCAAAGGAGTGGGCATGGGCTCCGAACGCGACGCGACCGGCCCCAGGGCGAAGGTGCTGGTCGACGACAGGGACACAACCCCCGGGGAGCGGGCGGCCCAACAGGGGGCCGATCCCGATCGCCTGCTCGACGGGGAAGATCCCGAGACCCTCCAGGTGCACGACGCGGACCACTGGATCCGGGTCTATCGAGACCTGCTCGAGTTCAAGCACCGGTTGCTGGCCAGTGCGCACGAGATGGTGGCCGGCATGGATCTGGCGGCGCGACGTGAGGTCGGCCAGACCGACCTGGTCGCGATGGATGCGGAGGCGAGCAAGTTTCAACGCCGGCTCGAGTACTGGAAGGCACACCGGGCGGAGCTGGGGGGCGGGCCATGATGCAACCGGAAACGGCGCCGCGTCAATCCCCAACGTCGACACCGAGCGCGGGGAGAGGTGACTCGCCAGGGCTTCTGCACAATGTTCTGGAGGCTTTTCCTGTTGGGGTGGGCCTATTTGCCGTGGAGGGGGATGACTTTGTCTTTGGCGATGGGAATCATGAGTTCGCGAGGCTGCTGGCGCTCGACCAACCGCCACGCGAGGGGCAGCTGCTCGACCAGGTGTTCGAGCGCGGCCAGCGGGATGGGGCAGCGGATCTCCTCCGTCGCGTGAGGGCGACTCACGAGCCCGGTAGTTTTTTTGCAACCGAGGGGCTCGGGGCCGCGGCCGAACGGGTCTGGAATCTCGATGCCTACCCGGTGCACCATCTCGGTGGTCCCGTCACGCACATCGTCGTGCTCGTGCAGGAGACCGATGAGAAAGTCGGAATGCGTGATCGGCAGGAACGGGAGGCAAGCCGGCTTCGGGCCAAAGCGGAACAGCTGGCCGACCTCGAGAAGGCAAAGTCTGAATTCCTGCACCTCGCGTCGCACGAGCTCCGCGGGCCCGCGGCCATGCTTCGGGGCTACCTCTCGATGATCGAGGACGGGTCGCTGGGCACCTTGCCGCCGGCGATGATGCCGATCCTTCCGGTGCTCAAGGCGAAGGCGGCGCAGATCAACATGCTGGCCAACGAGATGGTCGAGGCGGCGCGACTGGAAGACCGGCGGCTCCAGTTGAAGCTCAAGCGGGTCGACCTGAACCAGGCGGTTCGGCGCGCGGTACGGAGCGCGGAGTCGACATTGACCCCGCGCCATCGCCTGACGATCGACGAACAGGGCGGGCCCGGAGTATTCGTTCGAGCCGATGCGATGCGGCTCGACATCATCATCGGCAACCTCACCGACAACGCGATCAAGTACTCACCGGATGGGGGGATCGTCAACATCCGGATCTCGATCAACGCCGACATGGCCATCGTCCGGGTGGAGGACCAGGGAATTGGGATTGCGCCGGAGGATATCGATCGGCTTTTCGTTCGGTTCAGCCGGTTGAATCAGCGCCCGGACGTCCCTGGAACCGGGCTCGGGCTGTACCTCGCGCGCGAGCTTGCCCGGCTCCACGGTGGCGACATCGTGGCCGTGTCGACACCGGGTGAAGGCAGCTCATTTACGCTGAGTCTGCCGATTGACCAGGTAGCGGGCTGACGTGGCGGTCGCCCGCCACACCCTGGCAGGGCTCCGACGCGAGGCGGCGAATTGCCGGGCGTGCGATCTGTGGAAGACCGCGACGCAGACCGTGTTCGGGGAGGGCCAGCCACACGCGCGCCTCGTGATGGTCGGTGAGCAGCCCGGCGATCGCGAGGACATCGAGGGCAAACCCTTCGTCGGGCCGGCCGGGCGGGTCCTGGACGAGGGCCTCACTGAGGCGGGTATCGATCGGACAACGGTCTATGTGACGAATGCGGTGAAGCATTTCAAGTGGAAACCGCAGGGCAAGCGGCGCCTGCATCAGAAGCCGAACGCGGCCGAGATCGCGGCCTGCCGTCCATGGTTGGACGCGGAGATTACGCTGCACAAGCCGGACCTGGTTGTCTGTCTGGGGGCGACGGCGGCCCAGGACCTGCTCGGCGCCGCGTTTCGCGTCACCCAGCAGCGCGGGCAGTTCATCCAGCGTCCGGGTCTCCCGTTAGTGATGGCGACGGTGCACCCGTCGTCCATCCTGCGCGCCCCCGACGAGGAGAGTCGCCAGCTCGAGATGCGCGCCTTCGTCCGGGATCTGCGGCGCGTCGCGGAGCGCTTTTCGAGTTAGCGGGGCGTCCCGCGCCGGAGCTAGTTCGACTGGCCGCTTAGCGCCAGAGGAAGCGCCACAGCCCGGCTCGCCCGAGGGCCCGGCCGATGATCTTGTTCTTGGCCCGGCGGACGATGCGATGGGGATTGCCCGAGGCGATGACGGACACGTCGTTGGCGAGCCGGGCCGCGGCATACATCTGGGAGACGAGGCCCCGCCGCCTCATTCGAAGACCTCCCCGATCAGCGTCGAGGCATCGCGCGCCAGCTCGCCTCGTTCCGGTTCGTGGGCCTCGATGACCTTGAGCAAGTCGGTAGCCTGCTGCGGGTCACGGAGCCCGAGTGTCAGCCCGAGCGAGAGCCAGTAGTCGGCCGTCTCGAGCAGGTTGGCGTGGATGTCCTCCGGGGTCTCGCCGAGGACTTCGCTCATCGAGGCGATCAGCGCCCGGCCGTACCGCGCCCACTGGTCGTCGAGGGATTCCTGCATGGAAACAGGGTAAACTGCGAGGGCCTCGCGCGGGGAGGTGGCAGAGTGGTCGAATGCGAGCGCCTGCTAAGCGCTTGATCGGGTGTTTCCGGTCCCCGGGTTCGAATCCCGGCCTTCCCGTACTCACCGGCCCATTGACCGAGGCAGGGAGCGTAGGCTCTCGCCTCAGCCGTTCAGGAGCATTTTCAGACTCTCCGCGTTCTTGATCGCGTAGCCCTCCATGTCGTTGTTGAAGTAGAGGAAAATGTCGAGGCCGGCGTCGTGCCAGGCCCGCACTCGCTGGGCCCACGTTTCCAGGGCGGCCGTGCCGTAGCCAATTCCTCGAGGCCCCAGGTGGAAACGGACGTAGGTGAAGTCGCAGGTTATCTCGAGCGATTGCGGCATTTTCGGGTGGTCGGGGATGCAGAGTGCGATGCGCTGGCGGCGCAGCAGCTCGAAGACCGGCGGGATCAGCCAGGAATCGTGGCGGAACTCGAGGGTGTGACGGTGTGTCGGCGGAAGCATTGGGAGGAAGGCCTCGAGCCGCGCCAGATCCAGGTGGAAGGTGGCGGGGAATTGGAAGAGGAACGGTCCGAGCTTGCTGCCCAGTCCCTCGGCGGACTCGACGACCAGGTCGATCGACTTCTGCTCGACCACCATGCGCTTGATATGGGTCACATACCGGCTCGCCTTCACGGCAAAGAGGAAGTTGGGAGGGGCCTGGTCTGCCCAGGCGACGAACCGTTCGCGCGGCGGCTGCCGGTAGAAGGAGTTGTTCAGCTCGACCGTGTCGAAGTGCTGCGCGTAGAAGGTGAAGTGCTCGCGCGCGGGCATCTTCTCCGGGTAGAACAGCTTTCGCCAGTGCGGGTACGACCAGCCCGAGCATCCGATCCGTATCTGGCCGGCCATGGCTCGACTGTATCGGGGAGGGTTGGGTCGGTGCCTCGCTCCGGCTCAGGCCGCGTCGAACTCGTCGGGGGCGCGCGGCGAGGGAACGTATTCGGTGTCGGGTGGAATCGTGAGCACCCGCCCGTCGCCCGCCAGCGATAGGCGCCAGCCTCCTTCATGCACCATCCAGTGATGGTGCTGGCAGAGCAGGATCATGTTCGAGAGGTCGGTCTTGCCGCCGTTCGCCCAGTGGACGACATGGTGGGCGGAGCTCCACGAAGCCGGGCGCTCGCAACCGGGCCACCGGCAGTGGCGATCCCTGGAGTCGAGCAGCCGTCGTGCGCCGCCGGAGACCACGCGCCTGGCACGGCCCGCGTCGACGACGGCGGAGTCGGCACCGAGAAGGACCCGAGTGACCGAGCTGTCGCACGCGATGCGTTGCACGGTCTTCGCGGAGATCGGCAGGGAAAGCGCCATCTCACCGGCCGGGGCGCCGATCAGGGCCTGCAGCGTTTCGAGCGTTGTGGTGACCTGCAGGTGCGGGCGCTGGCCTGCATGCTGCGGCAACTGTCCGGTGTCCATCGCGTGGGTGGCCAGCTCGACCATGGCGTCCGCCTGGCGTCGCTCGCGATTCCGGCCATCGCCGTCGCCAGAGTGGTGGGCCAGGGGCTCGATCGCGGTCCGAATCGCGGCGGCGCCAATGGGATCGAAACCCCCCTTGAGGAACAGCCAGCCGTCCTCACCCTCAGTGAGCTGGAGATACCGCTCCTCGGCATCCTGCCGCTGCTCGTGCGCCACGCCCTCGGCATCGACACGGTGACGCACGTGGAGACAGTGGTACCAGAGGCGGCCAACACTGCTGTCCTTCGCAGCCTCGAGGAGTGGCGTCTCATCGAAGGGGCTGGCGGTGGGGGACTGGGTCAGCGCCTCTGCCGTCCTCGCGATGACGGACAGGTGGCCGAACCCGATGGTGCCTGCCGCTAGAGCCTCAACAGATTTCGGAAGTCTTTCGAGATGTTCCCCGACGTTGACCCGGTCGGCAGCGACGCTCGTGGATGTTTTGCAGTAGTGCCGAATCCAGTGGATCGGTGAAGTGGACCCCCAATCTGTCCAGAGCTCGCTCCTGGCAAGCAAAGCCGAGTTCTCCGAAAACTCGATTTCCAATTCATCCATGAGCCGCCGTTCGAAAATCAGGTCGAATGCGACCTGTTCTGCCGATCGGCCAGCTTTCGGCCGCCCGCGATAAGCAGCGATCGCCTCGAGAAGCTTTTCGCCCTCAGGGCACGCGCGGGCCCCCTCGATCGGAACGTCTATCGAGGCCGACAAAATATCGGATCCGTTTGCCAGAACAAGAGCTCGAGTCGATTACAGGTGGCACGCATTTTGTGGAGATCGGCAATACGCTCTGCCGGAAGGCGGCCTGCTTGCTGTTCGAACGTCGAAACTATCTCCGTCCAGGTTTTAGCGATGTGACGTCCTTCCGAATAAAACTCCTCGCGTGTCTTGTAGGGAACGGTGGCGAACCACTGGTCCATTCCCTCCTTAAGCATCGCGACCGGGTTAACCAGGTCCGTTCTGGGCGCAGCTTCCCCTTTCCCCACCATCGCGAGATCATTATACGAACATATGTTCGTATTGTCAAGGATTTTGAGACCGCGGCAACCGCGCGAGAAACCCAGCGAGCAAACGGTCGGTCAGGGACGAAACGGCAGTACGGTGCGGGGACCACGCACGCCACACCTCGGCCGCCCACCGCTCGATGGCATCGGCGTGACCGGAGACAGAGTCAGCGCGAACGCCGGCCTCGGCGACGTCGAGGACAGTCAGGGCGCCAACGTTCGCAGGCGGCAAGAATGCCGGCCAGGTTGCATCCGGTTTCCCCATCTGTTGATGGGCTGACCGCACCTGGACGCCGGTGAGCCCTCGGTCGAGCCCCAGGTGCAGGCCGACGAGCGAGTACGCTGCTCGGATGCCGCGCCCGTCGCTGCCGACATGCTGCGCGCCGTAGGCGTCGACCGTGATCTGGTGGAACCGCAGCAGCTCAAGATGATTCAGCTCGAAGCCACTGACCTCGCCATACAGTTGCCAGCACTCCGGGGACGAATGACGGCTGGGATCCCACTCCCACGTGCTGGCCGGCAGCTCGACGCCGCACCCGGGGCACACCGTGGAACCCGCCACCCGCCCATGATGGCATCCACGGCACGGTGGTGAGAGAATCTTCCCGTGGTCACCGCCATCGTCCTGATCGAAGCGGAGCGCGAGGCCATCGCGAAGCTCGGTCCCGCCCTGGCCGATGTGCCCGGCGTCGCTGAGGCGTACTCCGTGACCGGCGAGTTCGACTTCGTCGCGGTGCTCCGCGTGAAAGACCATGAAGAGATCGCCGAGGTCGTCACCTCTCGCCTGTCACGCGTGCCGGGTATCAAAAAGACCCACACACACGTGGCGTTCAAGGTCTACTCGAAGCACGACCTCGAGGCGATGTTCAGCGTCGGGCTGCCCGGCGAGCTCAGGCAATAGCTGCCGCGGCCGAAATCCTGAACCTGGTGCGAGCCACCAGGGGCCACTTCCGCTACGAGTCCGGCTACCATGGCGATACCTGGCTTGACCTCGAGCTGCTCTTCCTGCGTCCGGACTCAGTGGCGGGAATGATTCGGGAGCTGTCCTTCCGTCTCGCCCGGCACGACATCCGTGCCGTATGCGGACCACTGACGGGAGGAGCCTTCGCCGCGCTTCTCGTCGCCGAGGCGCTGCACGTTGACTTCTATTACTCGGAGCAGGTGGCGGAGAGCACCAGCAACGAATTGCTATCGGTCCGCTATCGCGTCCCAGCGTCGCTGCGCGAAGGCCTAAAGGGGAAGCGTATCGCGGTCGTGAATGACGTCACGAGCGCCGGCTCGGCGGTGCGCGGGACGGTTGCCGACCTCGAGGCCTGTCAGGCGCAGGTCGTCGCCATCGGGTCCCTCCTGGTCCTCGGAACCGCCATCAACGCTTTTGCAATTGGCAAGGACATTGCAGCCGAGACACTGGCCGTCGCTGACCAAAACCTCTGGGAGCCAAAGGCCTGTCCCCTGTGTCAATCCGGAGTGCCGCTCACGATCCCGTCCTACGGTCCGACGGCGACTTAGCGGATCGGCCTTCCCCTGGTAACCTCGCCCGTTCGCTGGCCGTAGGCCCTTCCCTTTCGGCCGGCATACTCGTTTCGGAGGCGCTCCAACTCCCGCCGTAACGCGTACTCCGCCAGCTTCGACATCGTCAGCCGATGCGGCGGTCCCGCCAGGGCAACGACGGTGTTGCGCATCTCGTTCAACAAATCGGCCGGCAGATGAAACGTCGCCCGGCCCTGGGGCAGGCGGCGTTTCTCCTTCTGACTCGATTGACGCCACGGCTCACGCAGTCGGTGTTCCGCCGACCCGTTGTTCAACTCCACCTTCTTCAAGGTCTAAGCCTAGCATTAAACGCCGCCAAAGCCATATTTGACATTAATGGCAGCATTATCTATATTGTGCCCGTGAGCCTTGGAGAGGGGACTCAGGCCGGTAACCCTGTACGGATAGCCTGGGCGTCCGACCCGAACCGTTTGCTTCCTGGAGAGATCCTGGAGACGGTCTACCTGGACGACGCTGATCACTGGGTGCGCGTCTATGAGGACCTCGTCAACTGGGTGGTCGGGGCTTCGGTCACGGGGCCGTTGCCCTTCGATGGTCCCAAAGACGGCCAGGAGCAGCCCGACCCCGAACTCCTTCGAGCGCATCTCGATCGGCTGTGCGAGCGTCTGCGATTCTGGGAGGACCGAGTCAAGGAACTGCGGGCCAGATCGCACCAGAGTCCGGGCGCATAACGGCCTCTGTCCAGACCTGGTGGCGCCTTGGCTGCCCTTGACGGGTATATACAAAGGGTCGCCGGTTAACAATTTGCCAGCGGAGGCAGTTGGTCTGTTGGCAGAACGAAAACGTGCAGCTCCGGCGAACGGGTCTTCGGACCCATCGTGTATGAAAATGCCAGTCCCGAAGCGCGAGCCTTGGGTGTGCCGGAGCTTGTCGCAATCTGGGTCGCGGTGAGGCTCCGGATGTCAGCAGCCCATTGGGTATCAACGCCATTCCAGGTCATGAAATGCTCTCCTATAGATATGAATTCGGCGTAATCACCCTCTGGGGCTTGAAAAACACGCTGTGGATCCGACCCGGATTTCCAAAGCCAGATGGTTCGTTGATCGCCGTCAGTCCAAGCCAGAAGCCCTGAAGCCCCTGCCAGAAATAGGGGGCTGCGCAGATGAGCGAGAGCTGGTGGAAGCGTCACAGGACGGCTGGTTTCAAGGGAAAACGCCTCAAGTTGCTCCGGACTCTTGATCCCGCCAGTGGGCTCCTCCCAAACCAGCCAGGGCCACGCTATCAGCGGCGCCCCCGGGTGATGAGCGCTCACTGTGGAATCAGCACTTGTATTCAAGTTATGCAGGTGCAGCTCCGTCTCCCCTGAGGCAACCGATTGTGTCCATGCCATGAGCCCGTGGTCGACTACCGGGATCACGATCGGGCCTGGGATGGCTTTTCCATTTACGGATTCCACATGGGCGACCTCCAGCAAGTGACCCGTCTGGTCCGCATAGGCGTATAGCCTCCAATCCTTGTAGTCGTTGGGAGAGCTGTTGACAGAGAACACAAGCCACTGCCCATCAAAATCCCCTCCCAGCACAGCCTGTTCGGCAGTCATCGGCAGCAGGGTCCGCCGACGTCCGGTAGTTCGGTCATACGAGATGATGGCGCGAGATAGGACAGCCCCGGTGGTCGACGCAAGGCGGACCTCTGTCGCAAAGAATCGACGCCCATCTGGGGCAACCGCGAATGGGTCTAGTTCAACAGTCGCCGGCGTCTTCACCTCATTCGCATTAAAGGCGCGACTCCACGTGGCCGGCAGTTGGACAACACAGGTGGCTCGAGGTGATGCCGATGCCGACACCGACGCTGCGAGCGTTGCCCGCGGGGTCCCAGGGCTGGGAACGGGCGGCGACTGTGGGGAGCACCCAATTGTGTTCCCCACAATCACCAGGATCAGTAGATCGCGCGCTCTACCAGTTATAACCGCGATCGCCAACGATATCTGTGATCTTATTGGAGCTGAGGGTTGAGGACGGACTCGTAACCTGCTGGTACCAAGTGACCGCCGTAGCGCCATAAACGGAGTCAACATAGCTACTGTTCGCACCGGACGATGAGTAACCGTAAATTGCGAACCAGTGAAATATCGGGTGGCGCGGTGCGGGGTTCGGATGTCCGACGAGTAGCGGGCCGTTATGGTTTTCTTCGGCATCGCCCTGCAGCGGGTAACCGTAGTCGATATCCAATGTCAGATTGTTCTGGAACGTGGTGTAGTCCCCCGAGGCGGGATAGAACGGCACCGCAACCTCGCCGTACCAGACTTGGCCGATCTTGTAATTGATGGCATCCGGCATCGGTCGCGACGTCTTGTACGCAGCGGGAGGGCCGCCTGATCTGAGCCATACCAGTCGGTGCCATTGGAGGTCGTGCCAAGCCAGTACGACATGCTGTTCTGGTCTTTGGCGCCAACACTGGTCCATTGCCCCAGGCTTTCTGAGGCGGTCGCGGGTCCACAGTTGTACAACCACCCGCCGCGGTGCCTGCTTCATTTCGCTTCGATATCTGGTTAGGACCATTTCGGTCAGCTCGGACGCCTGACGGCTCGACTCCAGACCGATTGGGCTTAGGCCGAGGCCTTACTGCTCTCTCGCTCTTCAGTGAATCCAAGGCAGAAATGTAGTACCTGAAGTATAAGAACGCATTGGATGGAATCTTTTTCTAGGCCGATCTCGGGGACCTCGCCGTGCAGTACCCCGTGGCGGTTAAGGACAGCCGGATTCCGCCTTCCCTTAGGTAATCCAAAACCTGCGATCACTTCGATCAACGCTTGCCCAAGTGGGTCGCGCGCACCATCCAGCGAGGGCCAGGAGAGAGCCTCAGCAAGCTGTTTTGCGGCCAGCTTGCTTTGAGTGTTGCTATACACCTGGTCCACGCCGAGTTCGTCGCGGCAGATTCCATCGATGGATAAGAGCCACACAGGGATGGACAGTTCATAATCGTCGGCCTTATGGGCGGTCATGGCCTTCAGAAGAGAGCTCTTCCTCCTGCTGAAGGCTAGGCGATCGAACAGTGACACCAAAATCTCCTCGCAGGTTTCCCCGTCTAGTTGCAGATTTTGAGGAGCGGACATGTCCTAATTGCGGCCACGTGACAAAGGCTCCGGTCGTCGGTGGAGCGCTCGGGTGGATCGAAAGGAACCTGGGCGTTGAGAATCGGAAGAAAACCCGAAAGCTCCGAGTCGGTATTCTCCATGGCACCGAGGACTTAGATAGGCTCGCAGCGCTGGCGCAGCAGCTTAATCCTGACCTAGCCACAACGCTGGCGGCGGCGCTAACGGAACTGTTAGGAGTTAACGATCAGATAAAAAATATGGCGTCACTGTCAGCGATGGCAGCAGAGCGTCCCTATTCTGCAACGCTTCAAGGTTTAGTCGACGGTCCGGTTGAGCAGTCTTTGCCGAGACCGACATTTTACCTCACTACGAAGGGCACACCGTTATCCGCGACTCTCAAAATACCGCCCAGGACGAGGGAGAGGAGCGCATTAAGGCTAGGCTGAGCTTCGAGGGGAAGATGATTGCTCCAGGTGGCACGACGATAAACCTTGTCAAAATCGGGCTAGCCTCAGAGTCGGGGATGACCCTCGATGAACCACCGCAGCTTTTCATCGAAAAGCATGAGGCCGAGTAGTTCAAAATCACCGATTCTCCGGGGGTGTGTCGGACACCTTTAGGTCGCGAAGTCCCACGGGAACTCCTCACGGGTTTGCCGGCTTCATCCCTGTCGAGAACTCAGTTCACAGGGGGTGCAACTCCGGGCAATCCCAGAAACTACCCCTGGCGGCCCTTGACGACCGAACATTTGTTCGATAGTATCGAGCCAGCCTCAGCGGTCTGGTTCGCGTCCCCATCGGAGGCCTGATGTCATCGCGGCGCCGTCGTCATCTTGCTAAGCGGGGCGTGATCAAATGCCGGATCGTCTCCAACAAGCTATTACCGTTCTCCAGACCCGCTTTGGGAGCGCGGCCCCGCGGCCGGCACAGCCCGAGCATCCCGCCCGCCCCTCGGGCATCCCTGAGCTCGATGCCTTAACGGGGATCGGCGGCTGGCCGGTCGGGCGGCTGAGCCTGCTGGCAGGCCCGAGGGGATCGGGCAAACGGACGATCGCCCAGCGGAGCGTGGCATCGGCCAGCCAGGAGGGGACCGTGGTCTACGTCGATTTTCCCGGCCGCCTCGATCCGGAATTCCTGAGCCGGTTCGATGCCGACCTTAACCGCCTGCTCGTGGTTCGCCCGAAGAATCTCAGGGAAGGGATGGCCAGCGCCCGGGTGCTGGCCCGAGCCGGCGCGGATCTCGTCTGCCTCGATCTGCCGCGCGCCCGCGCCGCCGGGCTCGATGCGGAACTGCCGCATTTGCTCCACCGGATCGCCGAAGCCAACTGCACGCTGCTCTTGATTCACGATGCCGACGCCGATGATGCCGTGCGGTATTACGCCAGTTTGATCCTCGGCTTTCAGCGGAGCGCCTGGGTCTTTCGGAGTGATGGTGACCTCGAGGGCTTGCAGGTGACCGCGACCGTGATGAAGAACCGGCTGGCGCCACCGGGCCGCCAGGCGCGCTGGACGATCCCCTACCCGTTGCCGTGATCGCCTGCGTCCGCACGCCGCATCCGTCGCTGGTCGCCGCCTGGTTGACGGCACCCGCGCTGCGCAATCAGCCGCTGATCCTCGGTGGCCTCGCGCACGAGCGCGGCACCGTGATCGCCGCCTCGGCGCCGGCACGAGCGCTGGGCGTGCGCGTGGGTAGATCGCTCAACCAGGCACAGCAGCTCGCGCCGAATGCCGTCTACCAACCGGTTGATGAGCCGGTCACGGCCCAGGTCCGCGCGCGCGTGCTCACCACGCTGCACGGCGTCACCCCTGAAGTCGCCGCGGCAGACGAGCCCGGCTATTTCTTTCTCAAGCTCGATGGCCTGACGCTGCGATGGCCGGACCGCACTCGCTTGCTGGCCGAGATCGCGCGGCGTATCGAGGCGTCGATCGCTGGGCCGCCAGTGATCGGCGTGGCCGAGACGATGTTCGTCAGTAAGGTCGCGGCCGATCGCGCGCGCATCGGAGAGCCCGCGATCGTCGAGGCTGCCGGCACCCGTGCCTACCTGGCGCCGCTGCCGATCGACCTGCTGCCGCTCGACGATGACCTCCGCGAGTATCTCGATCTACTCGGATTGCGCACTATCGGCAGGCTGCATGCGATCTCGCGGCCCGCCTTCCGGCGCCAGTTCGGGATCAAGGCGTTGGAGGTCTACGACCTGGCCTGTGGCATCGATCGCCGGCGGCTGCGACTGTGGCGCCCGGCGCATCGGATCGAGGAGACCGAACCGCTCGAGCCACCGGTCGATGACACGCAGGCGCTGCAGTTCATCGCGCGGGCGCTCGCCGAGCGGATCAGCGCGTCCCTGCTGGCCAACGGACTCGGGACGCGGGCGGTGCGGATTCTTCTCGACCAGGAGGCGAACCCGCCGCTCCGGGTCGAGGTGCGCTTCGCCTATCCCGTGACCATGGCCGGCGAGATCTTCGACGGGATCCGGCCACGGCTGCTCAAGGCGTCGATCGTGGCGCCGCTGGAACGGATCACGCTGCGCGCCGGCCGGCTCGAGCCAGGCTACGTGCGCCAACCCGGCCTGCTACTCCGCCGCGATGGGTTCCAGGAATCGCTCGCCGACGCCGTCGCCCGGCTGCAGGAGGAGTACGGGCCCGGCCTGGTGCAGCGGGCGAGTCTGCGCGAGGACGCGCCGCCGTTGCCCGACCGCCGGGTCCTCTGGAAGCCGGCATGACCGAACTGCTGGCGCCGCCGCGACCCGTGCGAGTTCGGCTGGATGGCGAAGGTCTGCCGACCCATCTCGAGTCCGCCGCCGGCTGGCAGCCGGTGACGCGGGTGCTCAACCGCTGGCGGATCGACTGCGACTGGTGGCGCATCCCGGTCTCGCGCGAGTACTGGCGGCTGTTAATCGACGACGAACTGGCGCTGGAGTGTTACTGCAACCGGCTCAGCGCGGAGTGGTTCGTCGAGCGCGTCTATGACTAGTCCGTACGTCGAGCTGCACTGCCATTCCAACTATTCGTTTCTCGAGGGCGCCTCGCATCCGGAAGAGCTGGTCGCGCGAGCGCGCGACCTCGAGATGCCGGCGCTCGCGATCACCGATCGCAACGGTCTGTACGGCGCGGTCAAGTTCTTTGGCGCCGCCGAGCGCGCCGGCATCAAGCCGATCATCGGCACCGTGCTGACGATCGACGATGGCACCACGCCGCCGAAGGATCGCGTGGACTTCGACCGCTGGGGCGAGCGACTGTTGTTGCTCGCCGAGGACAAGGTCGGCTACACGAACCTCTGCCGGCTGGTCAGCATGGCGCAGATGCCGAACGCCAAGGGGATGGCGCGCCTTCCCGCCGACGAGCTGGTCTCACACAGCAGTCACCTGACCGCGCTGATCGCCGATCCGAAGGACCGGCTGCCGTACTACCAGGAGGTATTCGGCCGCGATCGCGTCTTTCTCGAGCTGCACGACCACCTGGGTCAGGGCGACCGCGGCCGCAACCAGGCGTTGATCGAGCTGGCCGCCGCCTACCGGGCCCCGCTCGTCATCACCAACGAGGTCTTCTACGCGACCCAGGACCGGCACCGACTGCACGACGTCATCACCGCGATCCGCCATCGAACCACGCTCGACGAGGCATACCGCTACCTGCACGGCAACACCGAGCACGCGCTCAAGTCCGGCGGCGAGCTGCGCCAGGTCTTCAGCCGCTATCCCGGCGACCGTGGTGGAGGAGGGGATGCGCAACGCCGCGGAGATTGCCGGGCGCTGCCAGTTCAGCTTCAACCTGGTCAGCGCCCGCTTCCCGGGATTCCCGGTCAGCGCCGGCGAGACGCCGTTCTCCTTTCTCTATCGCCTCTGCCAGGAGGCGGTGCGCGAGAAGTACCGGCCGGTCACGCCGGAGGTCGCGGCACGCCTGCAGAAGGAGCTCGACGTCATCAACAAGACCGGGTTCAGTGAGTTCTTCCTGATCAACTGGGACCTGATGCGCTTCGCGAAGCGCGCGAGGCATCCCCGGGCAGGGTCGCGGCTCGGCCGCGGACAGTATCGTCGCTTACCTGCTGGGCATCACGCGTGTCGACCCGATCGAGCACAACTTGCTCTTCGAGCGATTCCTCCATGAGGAGATGACGACGACGCCGGACATCGACATCGATTTCTCCAGCGCGCATCGCGAGCAGGTGATCCAGTACATCTACGAGAAATACGGGCCGGAGCGCACCGGCATGGTCTGCAACGTCGTGACCTACCGGCAGCGATCCGCCATCCGCGAGGTGGGCAAGGCGCTCGGCTTCAAGGAGGACGTCATCGACCACCTGGCCAAGTCGGCCTCGGCCTGGGATCCGGAGAGCCCGGAGACGATCGCCCAGGCGGCCGGCTATGAGAAGGCGGCGCCGGGCCAGCCCTGGCAGCAGCTCTTCGACCTCGCCACCCAGATCCTCAACTTCCCCCGGCATCTCTCGATCCATGTCGGCGGGATGCTGGTGACCGGCGAGCCGCTGATCGACATCGTGCCGGTTGAGCGCGCGACCATGCCGGGCCGGATGGTGGTGCAGTTCAACAAAGATGATGTCGAGGAACTGGGCCTGATCAAGATGGACATGCTCGGCCTGCGGATGCTCTCCGTCGTTGCCGAAGCGCTCGACCTGATCGAGGCCGACACCGGGACGCGACCCGACCTCGATGCGCTCGACCTCAAGGACCCGAAGGTCTACGAGCTCTGCCAGCAGGCGGACACGATCGGGGTCTTCCAGATCGAGAGCCGGGCGCAGATGCAGACGCTGCCGCGCTCGCGCCCGGATACCTTCAACGACCTGGTGGTGGAGGTGGCCATCATCCGGCCGGGGCCGATCCAGGGCGACGCGGTGCATCCGTACCTACGCCGCAAGCAGGGCAAGGAGCCGGTCATGTACATCCATCCGCGGCTGGCAGCCGATCCTGGAGGAGACGCTGGGGGTCGTCCTCTACCAGGAGCAGATCCTCAAGATCTCGATGGAGTGCGCGAGCTTCTCCAGCGCGGAAGCCGATCGCTTCCGCCGGGCGATGAGCAGCCACCGCTCGCACGAGCTGATGGAGGCGATCCGCGCCCGCTTCATCGACGGCTGCTTACAAGAACGAGATTCCGCACGAGGTCGCGGAGGAGATCTTCACCAAGCTGGCGGCGTTCGCCGAGTTCGGCTTCACGAAGTCGCATGCGGCCGCCTTCGCCCGCACCTGCTACGAGACCGCCTGGCTCAAGCTGCATCACGCGCCGGCGCTCTACGCCGGCCTGCTGAACAACCAGCCGATGGGCTTCTACCACCCGCATGTCCTGGTGGAGGACGCCAAGCACCATGGCGTCAAGATCCTCCCGGTCGACATCAACAAGAGTTACATCCGTTGCAGCGTCGAGGACGGCGCGCTGCGCCTCGGATTCAACTATGTCCACGGGGTTGGCGACAAGGCGCTGGAGTCGATCGAGGAAGCGCAGCTGAAGGGGCCGGTCACCTCTCTGGAAGATTTCTGCCGGCGGGTGCGCCTGACCAGCACGTCGCGCAACGGATTGACGCGGGCCCAGGTCCAGAACATGATCCTGGCCGGCGCTTTCGATGCCATCGATCCCAACCGGCGCCAGCTGGTCTGGCGCTTCAACGAAAAGGCGGACGACTGGCAGCACTCGCCGATGATCGCGGAACCGACCGAGGAGGTGAGCCTACCGATGATGACCCACCGGCAGCGAGTCGCGACCGATTACAAGCTGTTGTCAGCTCTCGACGACCGACCACATAATCCATTTCTACCGGCCGCAGTTCGCCCGGCTGCGCGTGATCGACTCGAAGACGTTGCGCAGCAGCATTCGTGACGGGGCGCGTGTCCGTGTCGGTGGGCTGGTCATCACCCGGCAATCGCCATCGACCGGCAAGAACTTCAAGTTCTTCACGCTCGCCGACGAGTTCGGCCATGTCGACGTGATCCTCCGGCCGCCGATCTACCTGCGCTACCGGCAGGTCGCCAACCTGGAACCGATCCTGATCATGGACGGCACGCTGCAGAAGCAGGACGGCGTGCAGAGCGTGCTCGTGGACCACATCGAAGCCGCGCCGGCCCTCCCTGACGAGGATGTCTTCCCCACCTCGCGCAACTATCGGTAGGGCAAGGAGTGGGCGAGCGCATGTTTCGGTTGATACAGCGGCTCAATGAGACCGGTAGGCCGCTACGCGATGCGGCGGCGGAGCGTCGCGGCGGCGGCCACGATGACAAGGATGCAGAAGCCGAGGATCACCGCGAAATCCAGCTGAAGCGATGACCACCCTAGGTCGGCGCCCTTGATCATGATGTCGCGCATGCCGTTGACGGCGTAGGTGAGCGGCAGGACGTGTGAGACCACCTGAAGAGCGCCGGGCTCGGTGCCGATCGGGAAGATGATCCCGGCAAGCAGCACCTGGGGCACGATAACCAGACGGGATGAACTGCACCGCCTGGAACTCGGTGCGGGCGAACATGCTGAGGAAGATTCCGAGGTTGACAGCTGCGATCGCCATCAGCGCCTCGAGCATGAAGATCAGGCCGATGTTGCCCGAATTGTGAACGTGGAGCACGAGCAGGCTGAAGGCAAGGACCTCAACAGCCTGCACGATCGCCAGCACCGTGAATCCAAGCATGTAGCCGAGACGATCTCGACCGCCGCAGTGGGCTCGCCATCAGACGCTCCAGCGTGCCCTGGCCTCGCTCGCGGAGGAAGGCAACGGCCGTGATGACGAAGACGAGGAAGAAGACGATCAGCCCGATGAAGGCCGCGCCGAAGTAGTCGAGCGTGTCCAAGCCCGGGCCTCCGTAGCTGGATACGTGACCTGCGGCGCGAAACTGTATCGCGGCCGTGCCTGGGGCCTGCGCGGCGAGCGTGGCGAAGGATTGGTTCAGTGCCTGGAGAACCGTTGCGAGACAGGCCGGGCTGGCTCCCCTCGAGCCGGACCAACGGTTCCACCAGGTGCGATTGGCGAGCGACGGCCGTGAAATCCGACGGCAAGCAGGACGTACCCGGCCAGGTCGCCGTTGTTGACACCGGCATCCGCGTCCGTGCGTGAGGTCAGTCTCGCTGACACCTGTGACGAACGCTCGAGCGAGCTGGCGACCAGCTGCCCAAGCGCACCGGAGTCCTCGTTGACGATGCCCACTGACGGCACGGCACCCCACCACGGAGCAGGTAGCCCAGCAACCCGAGGATGATCAGCGGTGCTCCGAACAGCAGCGCTAGCGTACGGCGGTCGCGGCGGAATTGCTGGAGGATGCGTACGGTGATGGCGGTGACGCGCCGGCGGCTCACGGCGTGTCCTCCTCGGAGAGCTTGATGAAGGCATCCTCCAACCGGCCGACGTGGGCTCGCTCCTTGAGCTCGTTCACGCTCCCCTCCGCCAGCAGGTGTCCGAAGCGAATCAGCCCGAGCCGGTCGCAGCGCTCCGCCTCATCCATGACATGGCTCGAGACGATGATCGATGTGCCTTCGGCGGCCATCCGCTGAAAGCGGTCCCAGAGCTGGATGCGCAACTGCGGGTCGACGCCGACGGTCGGCTCATCGAGCAGGAGCAGATCCGGGCTGTGGACGAGGGCGCAGGCGAGTGAGCAGCGGGTCCGCATGCCGCCGCTCAAGGTGCTCACCACCGACGCGCGGCGAGGCCAGAGGTCGACGAACTCGAGCGACTCGCGCACGCGGCTCTCACCGCCGTTGATCGCGGCAAAGAAGCGCACGTTCTCCTCCACCGAGAGGTCAGGGTAGAGCGCGGCCTGCTGCGTCATGTAGCCAACGCGTCCCAGGACCCCGAGGTCCGGCATCCGGTGACCGAGGACGGAGACGGTCCCGCTGTCGGGCGCGACCAGGCCCACGAGTGCACGGATCAACGTCGTCTTGCCGGAGCCGTTGGGCCCGAGCAGACCGTAGACCTCACCACGCGGAACGCGGAGCGTCACCGCGTCGAGCGCCGTCAGATCGCCGAACCGCTTGGTCACAGTGCTGACGTCGATTGCCATCTCTGCCATGCCGTCCTCCTTTAACCCTCCGGTCGCATGCCACGCAGCCAGGTCTCTGCCAGGTGGGTGACCGCCTGTTCGCCGTCGATCCCCGTCATCCCGCCCAACAGCGGCTCGCTGAGGAGGTGGAACATCACCCCACCGATCAGGCCCTGCAGCGCGACGATCGGCGCCACGCGGCGGAGGCGTCCGGCTTCCATCTGGGCGGACAGGTACATGCGCCAGTGCTCCAAATGCCCGCAGGCCGGTCTCGCCGAACGCCTGCTGCGTCTCGGGTGTCATCGAGGTCGCCTCGAAGAGGAGCGTTCGAAGGATCCCGGTCCGGCCGGCCATGGTGAGGTAGGCGGTCCTGACCAGTTCGGGGATCATCTCATTCGGAGGACGATCGCTCGATCCGCTGGAGGACGGCCATCACGGGCTCGAAGGGTGAGTAGGCGAGCAGGATCGCCCTAAAGAGGGCAGCCTTCCCCGGAAACAGGCGGTAGAGGTTGGCGCGTGAGACGCCCGCCTGCAAAGCGAGCTCATCCATGGAGAGGTCGGCGAGCGCCCGGGTGCGGAGCATGCTGAGCGCCGCCTCGAGCACCCGACGGCTGGTATCCGGCTCGGGATCACGCTGCAGGACCTGGAGAAGCTCAGCCCGCGAGGTAAACGCGCGGTAGAAGCTCGTGCGGGAGACCCCCGCAGCGTCCGCGATATCGGCAATCGACGCCTGCCGGTCCTGGGCCAACACCCTGGTCGCGTCTTTCAGAATGCGCCGGCGCAGTGCCGTCTCGCCTGCCATCGGAACGATACTAGACTGGACGTCCAGTCTAGTCAAGTAGCTGGCACGGTCCCCTTCGATCGGCCGGCTCGGGTAGCCTGAAGCGGTGCCTGAATTGCCCGAACTGGAGGTGCTCCGCGAGTACCTGGGACCCCGGCTGGAGGGGCGAAGCATCCAGCAGGTCTGGACCTCGCCCAAGCTCAGCTTCTTGCTGCGAACGCCGCCCGAGGAGTTCGCCAGGCAACTGACCGGTGGCACCTTCGAGCGCGCCTGGCGGCGTGGGAAGTTCTTGATCTTCGACATCGCCGGGCAGCAGCTGGTGGTCAACCCGATGCTCGGCGGTCGCTTCCAGTGGGCCAGGGCGTCGGACAAGGTTGCCGCCGCGACGGTCTTCCGCTTGACGCTCGACAACGGCGACGAGCTTCGCTTCCTCGACACGGTGAAGATGGGGCGCGTCTACTGGGTTTCGCCCGGTGCGTTGCCAACGATTCCGGGCTGGGCCGAGCTTGGACCCGACGCCCTCACGGTGGAGTTATCGGACTTCGCCCATCGGATTCGCCGCCATCCCGGTGAGGTGAAGAACCTGTTGCGAAACCAGGCGTTCATCTCGGGCGTCGGCAATGCGTACTCCGACGAAATCCTCCACGAGGCCGGGATCCTGCCCTTGCGCAAGCGGCCGACGCTCAAGCCTGATGACGTGACGCGTCTGCATGCCGCCACCCGAAAGGTCCTGCAGTCCGCGATCGATTCGATCCGGGCGCAGCCGAAATACGAGTCGCACAAACAGGACCGCAGCTTCATGGCCGTCCATGGGAAGGCGAAGGAAAGATGTCCACGTTGCGGGCATCGAATATCCGAGCTCACCGCCCGTGGTGAGAACACGGATTTCTGCCGGGGCTGCCAGCACTGAAACTGCAGGGTGCCAACGTCATCGTCACCGGCCCGTCGAGCGGCATCGGCCGCGCGATCGCGGTCGAGTTCGCGCGCCGCGGCTCCAGGCTCGGGCTCGCCTCGCGCAATGCCCAGGCCCTCGAGGAACTCGCCACCTCGATCCGGGCCGATGGCGGCCATGCGGTGGTCATCCCGACCGATGTCACCGCCGACGGCGCCCTGGAACGCATGGCCAGGGAGACGATCCGTCAGCTGGGCGGCATCGACATCCTGGTGAACAATGCCGGGGTCGGCTTCCACAGCGCGATCGCGGACGCCAGTCCCGCCGACGTCCAGCGGCTGTTTGCCCTCAACGTGCTGGCCGCCGCCGAGGCGATTCGGGTGGTGGTGCCGACGATGCGGGCGCAGGGCTCGGGCATGATCATCAACATCTCCTCGATCGCCGGGCGGATCGTGGTGCCCCGGATCGGCTACTACTCCGCGTCGAAGTTCGCGCTGACCGTTATCGGCGATGCGCTGCGGATGGAGGAGGCGCATCGCGGGATCAAGGTGATGAACGTCTTTCCCGGGACGACCGTGTCGAGCTTCTCCGAGAATCGACTGGGGGTCAAAGGCCGTGCCTCACACCAGCGGCTGCCACCGGTCCCGGCCGAAAAGGTGGCACGCCGCGTCGCCGACGCGGTCGCCCGAGAACGGCGGAACGTCTACATCTCGCTCTTTCCCGATCGACTCGGTGTCGGCGTGAACCACGTCGCGCGGTGGCCGATCGAGGCCGTGCTCCGGCGATGGGCGCGACGCGATGCCGGCTAAGCGAAGGCTCCTCGCGTCCGGGGCTCGCGTGTTTTTGCGAGAGGCGGTGGCGCGAGACCGGGACGAAATGCTCGAACGAGCGCGCGCCAGCCGGACGTTTCATCGTCCCTGGGTGACCGCCGCGACCAGCCCGAAACAGTTTGCCGAGTGGCTGCAGCGGATCCGTCAGCCGACGGTCCAGTCATTCCTCGTCTGCCGAAAGGAGGACTCGGCCATCGTCGGGGTTTTCACGCTGAGCCAGATCTTCCGCAAGGGTTTCCAGAACGCGTACATGGGCTACTACGCGTTCACGCCCTTCGCGGGACAGGGCTACATGCGTGAGGGCATGCAGCTCGTCCTGCGCCATATCTTCAGGAGCATGAAGCTGCATCGCATCGAAGCGAACATCCAGCCCGGCAACGATCAATCAATCGCGCTCGCCAAGAAGTCAGGCTTCCGTCGGGAAGGTTTCTCGCCCCGCTATCTGAAAATCGGCGGCCGCTGGCGCGACCACGAACGATGGGCGATCACCGCCGAGGACTGGCGCGCGATCCGACGCGGATGACGCTTCCCGCGTGGCTCCTGCTGGGTGGTGTCGCGCTCGTCGTCCCGATGGCCCTGATCCTCGTCACCCTGCACTCGGCTCCGAACGAACGACGGCTGCTAACGGCCGCCCGTCTGCTGCAGCCGATCGCGGCTGCGCTCGTGGCTGTCGCGTTCGTGATTCACCCAGGCGGACCCGCGGCCATCTTGTGTCTTCCGTGGCTGGCAGTTGGCGCCCTGACGGCCATCGTTGGTTGCCTCAGGCTCGGACGGCTGGGCGCCGTCTACGTCGACGAAACGGCAATATCCGTCGGTTTGCTCTACCTGCCGATCGGCGGGTTGTGGCTGATGGCCACGCGACTGGGCTTCCATCCGCTCGGATTCGGATCGGAGATCTCGCTCCTCACCGCGGTGCATTTTCACTACGCCGGCCTGGCAGCCGCCACCTTCACCGGCATGCTCGGCCGGGCCATCGCTGTGGCACCAGGGCGGTGGTGGCGCCCCTACCGGCTGGCCGCGATCGGCGTCGTCATCGGACCGGTCCTCGTGGCTGCCGGGATCACCACGACATCCGTTGTACAAATCATCGGCACGGCGGTCCTCGCGGTGAGCCTTGCGGCGGTTGCGCTCGTGACCCTGACTTGCGTCGTGCCGCGGGCTCCGTGGGCAGCGCGGCTTCTCCTAATTAGCGCCGCCCTTGCCTCGCCGGTGGCGATGATGCTGGCGATTGTCTTCGTGGTCGGCGTCGCCGTGGGCCACGCGGTGGTCGACATCCCGGCGATGGGTCGCAGCCACGGCCTGCTCAACGCGGGCGCCTTCAGCCTTCTCGGCCTTGCCGGTTGGTTGCTGGTCCGCCCCGCCCCCCGCTATCCATCGGCACCCCCGTTCAGCCGGTTCGCTGCCGGCTGGCACGTCGGACCCGACTTCTTTGCCCGCCGGAGCTCCGTGAGCCCATCACCTACCTCGGCGCGGGGCTTGGTGGACAACTTTCGTGATTACGGTCGGGCGGACTTCGATGCGAGCGCCGTCGATCCGGAGGTGGTTCGCTTCTATGAACAGACCGATGACTACGCGCTGCTGGTTGAGCCCCTGTACCATCCCGGATTCGCACTCGCCGCTCGCGTCTACGCGGCCATCAGTGCGCGCGTCGAGCAGATGAATCTTCCCCCTGCCGCCCTGCGACGAGGTCTCATTCGCAGTTCAATCGTGCGGCTCGACGACCAGGTCGATGGCCGGCCTGGCGTTCGTGCCTGGATCAGGACCTATGCAACGACCGGCCGAGCAGTTTACGTCGCTGCCTATGCAAACCACGAGCGGGAGGGCGAGTCCTACATGAACATCGCCTTTCCTCTGCCGGGCGGAAACCTTACGAGCATCCTCCATCTCGCGCGCATGCCCGAGCAGGACCACCCGGGTGGCATTCTGTTGACGACGCTGGCGAATGCGGCGAGGCAGGGTGATCAGGGCGTGTACTTCCGGTGGCCGCTCCTGTCCGTCCGGCTGCCCCTCGACGAAACGATCGAGGTCTGGCCATCACCGGGTGGGCTGTCGGCGCGCCACGCCGTCTGGTTTCTGGGGATCCCGGCCGTCACCCTCGAATACTCGATCCGTCGAGGCGGCGAGCCGCAGTAGAACGGGCGGAGGCCGGTCGAGGGCGGGGCGAGCCCCGCCCCCATCGCTTACTTGCGGGCTTGTCCCGCCGCGGTCCCGACCACCGACCGCACTTTTTCGATGTCCTTCGCGCCGATGACGACGCGGGTCCTGGTTGCCACGTACACGGCATTCATGCTGACGCCGGCGCTCGCGATCTTCCGGGTCGCCGACCCCAGGGATCCCGGCTTGTCCTCGAGCTCCAGGACGACGACCGGCTGCTCCCCGGTCACGCGAGCCCCGGCACTTTGCAGCGCCTGTCGCGCCTTGGAGGCGTCTTCAACCAGGACGTGAGCGATGCCTTTCCCGCCGGTTTCGAATCCGGCAAATCCCTCGATGTTGACGCCGGCCTTGCCCAGCGCTTCGGCGGCGGCGGCCACCGTCCCGGGCTTGTCCTCCAGCTCGATCGTCAGGTCGGTCAAATGATGGGCCATCATGGACCTCCTCGATGAAGCGGCCCAGCCAAGGGCCAGGCAACGATTATCCCAGCAGCCGGGGCTCGATCGCGCGTTCGACGACCCGACCATTGTCGAGGCTGAGCTGATAGGCGTGCCCTTCCTTCCGGGAGCTGACCGCCTCATGGAGCGTCGTGCCGACAAAGTGCAGGGCGACCCCTTCGTCGGCCGCGTACCCGCCGGGGAATCCCTCGCCGACGAGCCGCTGGTAGGTCGGCCGGCGCCGCTCCTCCGAATCGTAATGCGGGCAGGCGCTCCCGGGAAGGAAACGCAACCCGTCATTCAATGGCGCCAGCTGCGGGCCGAATGAGTCGGTGACCGACGCCTCGAACCAGCAGATCATGCCGGCGCTGATGCCGGCCAGCACGACGCCCGCCTCCCAGCACATTCGCAGGATCGGATCCACCGCGTGCTGGCGCCAGATGGCCAGCATGTTTGCCGTGTTGCCGCCACCGACGTAGATCACGTCCTGGTCGAGCAGCAGGTCGCGGAGATTGACCGCCGTGCGGATGAACAGCCTGAGGTCCGAGGGCCTGCAGAGGCGGTTTGCAAAGGCGCGATAGAAATTGGCGACGTAGGTATCGCTGTCGCCGCTGGCCGTTGGCAGGAAACAGACCTTCGGGTTTGGGCGTCGGGACAGCGAAAGGATGAAATCGTCGAGCGGCGAGGCCAGGTCGCCACTCGAGAAGCCGCCCCCGCCGAGCGCGACGATGTGTTGGTCAGCCATGGCTGACGCCTCCCTGCAGTTGAACCTGGTGCTCGCTGTCGACGAAGCCGAGGGATCGGTACATGTGGATTGCGTGGTAGGTCGGGTCGGCGAGGATGACGAGCGTTGTCGCCCCGAGGTGCTCGACGGCAAACCGACTCGCCTCATAGATCAGTCGACGGGCCAACCCGCCTCGGCGGTGGTCGGGATGCGTCTCAACGCTCTGATAGCGGGCCAGTCCGGAGCCGTCACTGACGATGCCGAGACCCGAAGCCATCCGGCCATCGACAAATGCTCCGAACCACGCGCCGTGCCCGCTCTCGACAAGCGCTCGAGACTCAGCCAGCTGACGCCGGACAAAAAGTCGCTGCGCCTCGCTGCCGTAACTGTCATGAACGGCCATCCGCAGTTGCAGGGCCTGCTCCCAATCCTGGCCACCCTGCAGCCGACGAACGCGCGCCTGGGCGGGCGGCGGCTCGTTCAGGGTGGTCGCGGTGAGCACGGTGGACACGTCGGCCGTGACGCCGAGCCCTGCCAGTGCCTCGCTGTTGCCGCTCGCGCCATCGGTGTTGTCGACGCCATACGCCCGATGCGCGGTCCCCGGAAACGCCATTTGGAACAGGCTGGCCCATTGGTCGACATCGGCTGCCATCGGAGGGGAACGAAAGAGCAGGAAGTTGCCCCACCAGTAGGTGGGGTTCGCCGGCGTGCGAACAACCAGCCATTCGCCTCGATTCTCGATCGTCGACCCGGCGAGCCGGCGGATCATCAAGTCGGTTCGAAATCCGAGCGACCTGGCCTGCACCGTGTCGATGCTACCGGGACGTCACCGGCTAGATGATGCGGTTCGGATCGTAGAGCCAGTTGATGCCGAAGCCGAGGAGCGCGATCGCGAACGCCATGATGATGACCAACAGGGCGATCCGGCCTGCCAGCCGAACCGTGTCCGACGCGCCTTCGAGTGGCCGGGAGCGATCGAACCAGAGTGTCCAGATCGCAGCCGGAAGCACCGGCAGGGTGCGCAGCACGATGCGGAGGATGGGATTTGGGTTGAGGAACGACTCGAACACGTAGACGGCCGCGACCGGTGTCGCCAGCACAACGATCAGGAACCGTTGCGTTCGGGTCAGGGACCGAAGGGGCCTAATAGGTTTCCAGGTAGGCTTCCAGCTCCCAGGCACTGACCTGCTTCTCGTAGCTCTCCCACTCCATTTCCTTGACCTCGATGAAGCGCTCGAGCAGGTGATCGCCGAGCGCCTCGCGCATGACCGTGTCCAGCCGCAACTCACGGAGCGCGTCGCTGAGTGAGCCCGGGAGCAGGCTCATCTGGTAGCGGGCCAGCCGGTCGGGATCGAAGGCATAGAGATTCTCTTCGACAGGTGGCGGCAGCGGGAGCTTGTCGCGAATGCCGGCGAGGCCGGCATGCAGCATCACCGCGAAGGCAAGGTATGGATTGCAGGAAGGATCGGGCGCCCGAAACTCGACGCGGATCGCGTCCTGGTCGCCGCTCCCGGTCCGCGGGACACGGATCAGCGCCGAGCGGTTCGTCTGCGCCCAGCTGATCGCGACCGGGGCCTCGAAGCCGGGCACGAACCGCTTGTAGGAGTTGACCAGCGGCGCGACCACGGCGCAGAGTGCCGGCGCATGCGCCAGCTGCCCGGCGATGAAGTGGCGCGCGATCGGCGACAGGTGATACTGGTCGGCGCGGTCGTAGAAGGCGTTGGTCTCCTTCCCGGCGTGCGTCAGGGTCTGGTGGGTGTGCATGCCCGACCCAGCCGCCCCGAAGATCGGTTTCGGCATGAAGGTCGCGTGCAGGCCGCGACGCTGGGCCACCGACTTGACGGCGTACTTCAGCGTGACGAGCTGATCGGCGCTGCGGAGCGCACCACCGAGCGCGAGGTCGAGCTCGTACTGGCCGGCGCCGACCTCGTGATGGCTGGTCTCGACCAGGATGCCGCGGTCATCGAGGGCCGCAACGATCTCCTGGCGGACCTCGCTGCCGATGTCGAGTGGATGGTCGAAGTAGCCGGCGCTGTCGTGTCGCACCGGAAGCGGCCTACCATCCGCGCTGCCCGCCTTGAGCAGGAAGAACTCGAGCTCGGTGGCGACGCTGTAGTCGTATCCCATGGCCGTGGCCTCGTGCAGCGCCTTTGCCAGCACGCCGCGCGGATCACCGGCGAAGCGCTCGCCCTCCGGCGTGAGGATGTCGCAGATGACCTGGGCGGTTGGAACCGATGCCGCGGCCGTCCTGGCGATGGTAAGCGTGGCCAGGTCGGGCTTGAGGAACATGTCACTCTCGAAGACACGCGCGAAGCCCTCGACCGAGGAGCCATCGAACCACTCACCGTTCTTGACCGCTCGCGGGAGCCGCGCCGCCGGGATCGTGATGCTTTTCACCGTTCCCAGCACACCCACGAACTGCAGATCGACGAACCGGATGCCGTGCTCGGCCAGCTGGCCCATCACGCCATCGAGCGGAGGGCCGGCGGCTCGCGCCCCGGTCGCCTCAGTCTTCGCCGTCGGGGGTCCCTCGATGGTCCGATTCGGCCTTGAGGTCGTGTGGCTCCCAGGACGGACCGGGAGCGGGATGATCGGCGGGTCGCCAGGGCTTGTCGCGTTCGACCGGCGTATCCATCGCTGTTGCTCCCTTTTCCGGTGATGAACGAGGCGGCTGCCAGGGCGAGTGGCAGCCGCCTGGAGGGTCGCTTCCTTTAGATGTCGTGGTAGAGCATGAACTCCCACGGGTGCGGCCGCAGCGCGACCTGGTCGTACTCTTTGACCCGCTTGTAATCGATCCAGGTCTCGATCAGGTCGTTCGTGAAGACGCCGCCGCGCGTCAGGTACTCGTTGTCGATCGCGAGCGCGTCGAGGACCTCGGCCAGCGAGCCGGGCGTGCTCTTGACATGGACCTTGCGCTCGGGCGCGAGCTCGTACAGGTCCTCGTCGATCGGCTCCGGCGGTTCGATCTTGTTCTGGACGCCGTCGAGGCCCGCCATCAGACAGGCGGCAAACGACAGGTACGGGTTGCAGGACGGGTCTGGCGTCCGGAACTCGAGCCGCTTGGACTTCGGGTCGGTGAAATACATCGGGATGCGGACGCAGGCGCTGCGGTTGCGCTTGGAATAGATGAGGTTGATTGGCGCCTCGTACCCGGGCACCAACCGCCGGTATGAGTTGGTCGTGGGTGCGGCGAAGGCGAGCAATGACGGGGCGTGCTTCAGCAACCCACCGATGTACCAGCGGCACATTTCGCTGATGCCGGCGTAGCCGTTCTTGTCGGCGAAGAGCGGCACGCCGTCCTTCCAGAGGCTCTGGTGTGTATGCATGCCCGAGCCGTTGTCCTGGAAGAGGGGCTTCGGCATGAAGGTTGCGACGAAGCCGTTTTGCGCGCAGACGTTCTTGACGATGTACTTGTAGAGCATGACCTGGTCCGCCATCGTGACCAGGGTGCCGTACCGCATGTCGATCTCGGTCTGGCCGGCGGTCCCGACCTCGTGGTGATGGACCTCGACATCGATCCCGGCCTCGATCAGCTTGAGCACGATCTGCGAGCGCAGGTCCTGCAGCTTGTCCGTCGGCGGGACGGGGAAGTAGCCTTCCTTGTAGCGCGGCCGGTAGGCCAGGTTCGGCTCGTGGTTGTTGCCCGAGTTCCAGATGCCTTCGACCGAATCGATCTCGTACATCCCCGAGAACTGGTTCTGGTCGAACCGCATGCTGTTGAAGATGTAGAACTCGCATTCGGGACCCCAGAAGCTGGTGTCCGCGATCCCGGTGGTGGCGAGGTATGCTTCCGCCTTCTTGGCGACGTAGCGCGGATCGCGCGAGTAGGGTTCGCGGGTGATCGGGTCGAAGACGTCACACGTGATCGACATGGTGGGGACGCGGCAGGCCGGGTCCACGATCGCCGTCGACGCGTCGGGGATCAGCAGCATGTCACTCTCGTGGATGTGCTGGAAACCGCGAATGCTCGATCCATCGAACCCGATCCCGTCTTCGAACAGGCTCTTGCCGAGCTCCTGGACCGGAATCGAGAAGTGTTGCCAGGTTCCGATCAGGTCGACGAATTTGAGGTCGACGATCTTGAGGCCTTGCTTGTTGGCCAGATCGATAACGGACTGTGCGTCCGACTTACTTCCCTTCCTTGCGCGGACGCCCTGATCGATCGCCATAAATTGACCCTCCGTTAAGCGCGATAATTCGACGTGCGGTTGTGATCGTAGAGGCCGCCGCCGCTGCCGTCATCGGACGGCCGCGACGAGTTCCCGAGACCGTTTTTGTGCACGCCGCCCAAACGGGCGGGATGGAGGGAAGATGAAGGAGCCCGAGGTCTTCGTCCTCGCCGATCAAGCCCTGAATCGCGTGGTGGCCCAGATCAAGCCGGAGCAATGGGAGCAGCCCGTGCCGGAGGACTTCGTCCGGCGCGATACCAGCCGGCGCCCCAGCCTGCGGGAAATCATCAACTACCACGCCTACGAGGATGCCTGGGTCCCGGACATGCTGGCCGGCCGCACCATGGACGAGGTTGGCAAGGACAAATACAAGGGCGATCTCCTCGGTGACGACCCGGCCGGCAACTTCTCGGCCCTGGTCGAGCAGGCGAGCGCCGCGGCGCGGGCGGTGACCGATCTGGAGCGCCCGGTTCACACCTCGTTCGGGGACTTTCCAACCAGGGGCTATCTCTGGCAGACCAACATGTTCCGCGGGCTTCGAGCGCACGACATCGCGCGGGCGATCGGTGTCGATGCCGCGCTGCCACCGGACCTGGTCGAGGGGCTCTGGGACGAGATCAGCCCGAACGCGGAAACCTGGCGCGGGATCGGGGTCCTCCCGGCCGCCATCCCCGTGCCAGCGGACGCCCCGTTGCTCGACCGGCTGCTCGGACTGACCGGTCGCCAGCCGGGCTGACGCTCGGATCAGGGCGAGGGCGAGGTCGAAGCCGAGGCCGAGGCCGACGGCGAGGGGAGCAGGTGGTCGACCGTGACGGCGAAGAAGCCGGACCCGGTCAGTTGGTCGAGCGCCAGGGTCACCACGTACGGCTCCTTGGAAAAGCGCACGACGGCGGTGCCTGCGGTTGATGGGTCCTCCGTCCAGCCGTCCTTTGCCAGGTTGGTCGCGTAGAACGGAACGACTTTGGCCAGGTCGTTGGTGCTGAAGTCGTCCGTGATGCTTTCCGTGCCCGCCAGCCCGGGCCGCTCGTCGATCAGGGTCGAGCCGGGCGGTCGCGGGAGCGCGTGCAAGACCGGCTGCGTGAGGTGGACATCCGCGCCGCTGATCACCGCATTGAAGGATGCCGCCTGAACCAGGACATACACCACGACCACGCCCACCAGCACCATCGCGACCGCGCCCGTGAACCACACCGCGGCGCGCCGGTCGAGACCCTCGCGGTGCCGGCGCCAGCCCGCCCGGACCAGGTCCCAGGTCGATGCCAGCGCGGCCAGCAACAGGGCGGCCCCGAGGACGTTGAACCATGGCCCCTGGACCTGGGCGATGAGCTGATCGATGGCGATCGCCGCGGCCCCTAGGGTTGCCGCGAAGAACAGACCACGCGCGGGGGTAAGGAACCTGGGCTCGTGGCTGCTCACCTCGCCGGCCCCGGCCGGCGCGCGCTTCAGGCCTCGGCCGGCTCTTCGGCCGCCTGCTCCCATGCCTCGTAGAGGGCGCGCAGCCGCTCCGACGCCTCCCGGTGCGCGTGCGACAGCTCCGCAACCTGGGCCGGGTCGTCGTAGGTCTGGTGATCGGCGAGCCGCGCCTCGAGCTCTCGCAATTCCTGCTCCACCTCGGCGATCTGCTCCTCGACCTCCGCGCCGATCGCCGCGGCCGCCGCGAGCGCCGGCATCGCTTTCGCGGGTTTGGCTTTGGCCGGGGGACCCGGCGTGCCTGGCGTGGTGCCCCGAGCTGCCAGGCGCTGGCGCCGCCGCTCGAAATCCGTGTAGTTGCCGAGGTGCGTGGTCACCATGCCGCCGTCGACGCTCCAGAGCCGGGTCGCGATGGCGTCGATGAAATACCGGTCGTGGGAGACGAAGACGATCGTGCCTTTGAACTCGAGCAGGGCATCCTCCAGCATCTCCTGCGCCGGGATGTCGAGGTGGTTGGTCGGTTCGTCCAGCAGCAGAAGGCCGGCATCATCGAGCATCAGCTTGGCGAGCGCCACCCGGCTCTTCTCGCCGCCGCTGAGCGAGCGGATCACCTTGAAGGCGTCGTCGCCGCTGAAGAGCAACCGCCCGAGGAAGGTGCGAAGCGTCTCTTCCGGCAACCCGAAGGCGTCCTGCAATTCCTTGAGCACGGTCTTGTTCGGGTCGAGGTCCGCGAGGTGCTGGTCGTAATAGCGCGTTGTGACCCGCGGGCCGACCTTGACACGCCCCTCGAGCGGGCGAAGCTCGCCGAGCAGGACCTTCAGGATGCTGGTCTTGCCCGAGCCGTTGGGTCCCATGATGGCCACGCGCTCCTGGGCCGAGATATTGAAGGCGGGGACTTTCAAGAGTTCCTTGCCCCCGTACCCGATCCGCAGGCCCTCGCTCTGGTAGATGAGCTCGCTGGTCGTCGACGCCTTGAGCCGGATCTTGATCTGCTGGTCGTCCGCCGGGGGCGCGACGCGTGCCAGCCGATCGAGCTTGGTCTGGCGCCCGCGCGCTTCGCGCGCGCGCTGGCCGGCCTTGTAGCGGCGGATGAATTCCTCGGTCCGCTCGATGTAGTCCCGCTGCGCCTCGTACTCCTTCTGGCGGAGCGCGCGCCGCTCGCGTCGAAGGCGGACGTACTGGCTGTAGTTGCCCGGGGTACCACTCGCCGGCGCCCGCCTGGAACTCGATGATGGCGTCGGTCACGTGCTCGAGAAAGCGGCGGTCGTGGGAGACGACCAGCATGCCCGCGTGCGACAGGCGCAGAAATCCCTCGAGCCACTCGATCGCTTCAAGGTCGAGGTGGTTGGTGGGTTCGTCGAGCATGAGCAGGTCGGCGTCCTGCAGCAGCAACTTGGCGAGCGCGAGTCGCCGGCGCTGCCCGCCGCTCAACGCGCTCGGCGCGAGCGCCTGATCGGCCTCGGTCAGGCCGACCCCGTGGAGGACCTCGGCGACCCGGTTGTCGTAGGCGTAGCCATCGAGGCGCTCGTACTCGTGCTGGACGTCGCCGTACTCCTCGAGCAGCGTCGTCATCTCGGCGGCGGCCGGCGCCGCCATCGCCACCTGCAACTCCTCCAGGCGCTGGCGGAGGCGGATGATGTCCGGGCGGCTGTGTAGCGCGTCGGCGTAGACACTCTCATGCGGGCCGGCTTCCAGTTCCTGCGCCAGGTAGGCGGCTCTGGTTCGTGGGGCGAGGACGATCGAGCCCCGCGTCGGGACCAACTCGCCCGAGATCGCCTTCAGGACGCTGGACTTGCCACTTCCGTTGGCGCCCACGATCCCGACCCGCTGGCGTGGCTCGACCTGGAAGCTGAGGTCCTTCAGGACGTCGGTAGCCCCGAAGGAGATCTGAAGACCATCGACGCGAAGCAAAGGCATAGCAACGGAAGTCTAAATCCGCCGCCCGGAATAAAGCCTAAAGACAGTGGGTTTTTGTCGGTGAACCGGGATTGCCAGTAACGAGGAAATGGAAGTGACAGGACTACTAGCGCAAACGAACGCCACAATTCGCGACGCGGAGCGCCGTCAGCGCGAGGCCCGGGCGCGGGAACTCGAGCTTCGCAAGCCGGTCCAACTGATCGACCGGCTCCTCCAGGAGTTGGAGGAATTGAACCTGAAGGGGTTCAAGCGTGTGCCGATGGCGTACGAGCCACGGCTCGTGGAGATTGTCAGCCTGGTCGCCCCGACGCCGGCTGTCGGCGACTACCTGGCCAACGTCAAGGTGAAGGTTGCCATCCCCAAGCTGATGGACGCGCTCTATGGGATCGAGGAGGCCGTCTTTACACAACGCCTCGGTCCGGCCGATCCGGACGCGGACGACTTTTCGAGCGACCTGTTTACCGCGGCTTAACGTTCGCGCCCCGGGCGGGGTTACCATAGCGCCGTGCCGAATGCGCTCGACCTGATGGTCCGCCTCCTGGTGGCGCTGATCCTCGGGGGAGCGATCGGCCTGGAGCGGGAGCGGCAGGAGCGCGCGGCGGGATTGCGGACCGTCACGATGGTCTCGCTGGGGTCGTGCCTCTTCACGCTCTTGAGCGCCTACGGCTTCGAGCACACCGACCCATCCCGGGTCGCGGCCCAGATCGTGACCGGCATCGGGTTCCTCGGGGCCGGCACCATTTTTTTGCGCAAGGACCTGGTCCGCGGCCTGACCACGGCAGCCACCATCTGGGCGACCGCGGCCGTGGGGATGGCGGCGGCGACCGCCCAGTATTTCGAGGCGGCCTTCACCACGCTGCTGGTCCTCGCCGTGTTGATGGTGCTCAAGCCGATCGAGCGGCGCCTCTTCAAACGGCCGGACGAGGCGACACTCTCGCTGCTCTTCCCCCGCTCGGAAACCGGCGTCGAGCAGGTCACGGCCGCGCTGAGGAAGATCGGAGCGGCGGCTCAGTCCGTCCGTTTCCAGGAGACATCGTCGGGTGACGATCGGCTCGATCTCGAGCTCGAGCTCCCCCTCAGCGTCACGACGACGGACATCGTCCGGCAGCTTCGCGGCCTTCCCGGGGTGCATTCGATCACGGTTGGCCGGGAGCTCCGGGAGGACCGCAGCCGCATCGCCACCTGATAAGATTCGGTCCGTAAGAAAGCGGAGGTGGTGCCCATGGCAGCATTTGACTTAGAAGAGAGCGGCGCCTGAGGGCGCCGCTCTTTTTTTGTCGGATCAGCCTCTGAAGACCGGTTTGCGCTTCTCGAGGAAGGCCTTGACGGCTTCGCGGTGGTCCGGGGTCTGCGCCGCCAGCGTCTGCAGCTGCGACTCCAGCTCCAGGGTTTGGTCGAGATCCAGCTCGAGCGCCCGGTCGAGGCCTCGCTTGATCAGCCGGTAGGTCTTCAGCGGTCCGGCGGCCAGCCGGGTCGCGCGCTCCATGGCCGCCGCCGGCAATTGCTCGGGCGGCACGACCGCGGCGACGGCGCCGAGGCGGTGCGCCTCCTCGGCCGACATCGGCTCGCCTGTCAGGGCCATCTCGGTCGCCTTACTCAGGCCGAAGATGCGGGTGAGGAAGAAGAGGCTGCCCGCGTCGGGCACGAGGCCGACGCGAATGAAGACCACGATCAGCTGCGCCGTCGCGGCGGCAAGTCGAAGATCGCAGGCCAGCGCGAGGCTCAACCCGGCGCCCGCGGCCGTCCCGTTGATGGCGGCGATCACGGGCTTGGCGCAACCCCGGATGGCCCGGATCAGCGGGGTATAGTTCTGTCGCAGGTCGTCGCCCAGGCTCGTGTCCCCGGCGTCGTAGCGGGCGCTCACCTCGCGCAGGTCGGCGCCGGTGCAGAAGGCGCGTCCCGCCCCGGTCAGGATGACGCACCCCACCTCCGCGTCGCGTGACGCCGCCTCAAAGGCCTTGCGCAAGGCGCGGGTCGATTCCTGGTTGAGCGCATTCAGCGCGTCGGGCCGGTTCATCGTGATGGTGAGGACCCGTCCCGAGCGCTCCTCGAGCAGCACCTCGCTCATCGGCCGGTGAAGCGACCGGGTCGTTTCTCGAGAAAGGCCTGCATCCCCTCCTTCTTGTCCTCGGAGGAGAACAGCAGGTAGAAGAGCTTTCGCTCCAGCTCGAGACCCGCGCTGAGTGACACCTCGGCGGACTGGTTGACCGCCTCCTTGGCCAGCCGCACGGCCAGTGGCGGCCGCGCCGCGATCAGGCGGCCAAGCCGCTTGGCCTCCTCCAGCTGCGCACCATCCGGTACCACCCGGTTGACCAGTCCCATCCGCTCGGCGTCCACCGCGCGGACCGGCTCTCCGATCAGGACCGCCTCCATCGCCCGCGCCTTCCCGGCTGCCCGGGCCCAGCGTTGCGTGCCACCGGCGCCCGGGATGATCCCGATCTTCACCTCCGGCTGCCCGAACTGGGCGTTCTCGGCGGCGACGATCATGTCGCACATCAGGGCCAGTTCGCAGCCGCCGCCCAGGGCGTAGCCGGCCACGGCGGCGATCAGCGGCTTCCGCAGCGTCCGGAGCCGGGCCCAGCGGGCGGGGTCGTCGTCGCGCAGGATATCGACCGCTCCCGCTCCGGCCATCTGGCCGATGTCGGCGCCGGCTGCGAAGGCGCGGTCGTTGCCGGTCAGGATCAGGCAACGGATCGCCTCATCGCGATCGAAGGCGCTGAGGGCCTCCCCGATCTCCTCGACCGTTCGAGGATTGAGCGCGTTGAGCACCGCCGGCCGGTTGATGGTGACGATGCCGAGGGGCCCGTCGATCTCGGTCAAAACGAACTCAAACGGCATGCCGACAGTCTAAAGGCCCGCTTCGAGGTGCCAGCCGAGGGCCGGTCCTTCGTTATAGGCAGGTGAAGCGGTTGGCGATCCTCTGTCTGCCGATCCTGGCGGCCGTGCTCGTGCCCGTCACGGCATCCGCCGATGATCCGCCCTATCGCACCGTGATCGACAAGCTGATCCCGAACACGCCGGGATTGACGATCGAGGGCGCCCCGGGCGGCTGCGACTTCCTCCTGAAGAACCAGACCACCCAGGACATCTACTTCATCGATCAGGGAAAGAAGCCGATCCGTTTCGCGGCCCTGCCCAAGTCCGCCCAGCCGCGGCCGCCCGTGGCCGTCCACCTGGCGGGGGCCTGGCCCTGCGCCAGCCTGCCAGCCGTGACCGAGGATCAGCGCTGGAACAACACGACCGACACCGTCCTGATCTGGTCGGTTGACGGGGCGGTGGGGGCGGTCGCCTTCAAGATGCAGGCGCACACCGAGTACGACCCGACCCTCGATCCCATGGCGCAGTACATGCAGTACGGTCGCATTGGCGCGGGCATCCTGGTGGTCGGCGGACTCCTCCTGGCCATCCCTTACCTGCTCCGGCGCCGCCGCGAGATCCTGGGCCCGACCGCCAAGGCCGCCTGACCAGCCTCCGGCCGGCCTGTGGAAAATTGCCTCTGGACGGATAGTGAAGCTGCCCATATAATCCGGGCAGGCGACCATGAAGGAAGGGGGACGGTATACAGAACAGGCCAATGGGCATATTGCTTTTCTGATACCGTCGTTGTAGGGTTAATTCGTGATCGGAACCAGGGCCCAGGCCATCGCGGTGCCGGCGAAGACCGCCGGAACAGACCGGGTCCCGACCCTGAAGAAGGTCCTGATCCTGGTCTCGTTCTGCACCGCGCAGTTGCTCGACGTGACCACCACCCACATTGGGCTGAGCGGCGGCCGGCAGGAACTGAACGGCGCCGCCGCCTGGATCATCGTCCACCAGGGCGAGTACGCGGTCTACGCCATCAAGCTGGCCCTGGTCGCCTCGCTGGTCGGGCTGCTGCTGATCTTCGGCCGCAAACGCAACAGCATCTGGAACGCCTACCTGATCGCGGCCTGGATCACGACCTTCGCGGTCCTCAATAACGTCTATCGAATCCTGACGTAAGCCGGTACATTGAGGCGGTGAGCTACGCGGCCATCACCTTCGCGGATATCCTGACGCCTCTCTTCTTTTACGTGGTGATCGCGGCCTACATGGCGTTCGTCCTCGCCTCAGCCTGGCAATTCTCGAGACGCACCGAGCCCGGTCGCATCATGCGCGCGATCAACCTCTCGCTTGTGCCCCTCGGGGTCCTGGTCGCCCTGGTCGGCGTGCTGGCGGCGAGCTTCAACGGCTTTTCCCACCAGGAGGGCACGCCATCCACCTTCTGGGCGATTGTCATGGTGGCGCTCGGATTGGGCGGCGCCTCCCTGTTGCTCGGCGTCGAGGGCATGCTGATCCGGGGGCGGGTGCGCTCCTCGCCGGCGGAACGGCGCCAGCTCGGGTTCCGCAGCCTGAGCCTGATGACCACGACCCTCCCGCTGATCGTCCTGGGCGCGCTCTTCCTCGCCTTCGCGCTCCACATCGTGACCCTCTAGCCAGCCGGTATACTTGACCGCGTCGCTCAACATCTAGAGGCCCACAGCGTGCGGATGCGCTTTTCGATGAAAACGGAGTACGGCGTCCGGGCCGTGGTCGAGCTGGCCGCGAACGCCGATGGTGCCGCCCTGCAGAGCGGGGAGATTGCCCGCCGCCAGCGGATTCCCGGCCCGTTTCTCGACCAGGTCTTGATGACGCTTCGGCGTGCCGGGCTGATCGACTCCGTGCGCGGGCCGCACGGGGGGCACCGGCTCGCCCGGTCGCCGGACGACATCCGACTCGATGAGGTCATCGCCTGCCTGGAGGGCGGACCGAGGGAGGCCCGGCCTGATACGAGCCTCGACGGCGACGCCCGCGTCCTCGCCACCGTGGTGGAGCAGGCCGAGCGCGCGGCCCGCGAGGTCTTCGCCTCGCACACGCTCGCCGATTGTGTCAGGCTGCGCGCGGTCGAGCCGGCCGTCTTTCACGGCATTTTCAAGCCCGCCCCCGGGAGGGCAACCCGATGAAGCCGAACCGCCTGACGGAGAGCGAGGTGGAGCGCTACGCGCGGCACCTCTCGCTTGCCGAGGTCGGCCGCGAGGGGCAATCCAAGCTGAAAGCGGCTCGCGTCCTCATTGTTGGCGTGGGGGCCCTTGGGTCACCGGTCGCGCTCTACCTCGGCGCCGCCGGCGTCGGCACGATCGGGCTCGCCGACCACGACCACGTTCGCCTCTCCAACCTTCAACGCCAGATCGCCCATTCGACCGCGGGGGTGGGCAAGCCCAAGGTCGTCGAGGCGGCCCGGGCGCTCGGATCGCTCAATCCGGAGGTCGAGATTGAAACCGAGCCCGTGCAGGTGGACGCGAGCAATGCGATGAGCCTGCTCGCCCGATACGACGTCATCGTCGATGGGACCGACTCCTTTGCCGCGCGCTACCTGTTGAGCGACGCCGCCTATCTATCGAAGAAGCCGCTGATCCACGGCAGCATCTTCCGGATCGAGGGACAGGTCACCGTCTTCAAGCCCGGGAGTGGCTGCTACCGCTGCCTCTACCCGGAGCCGCCGCCGCCGGGCGCGATCGAGGAGTCGCTCAAAGTCGGCGTCTTCGCCGCGCTGCCCGGCGTAATCGGCACCATCCAGGCGGCGGAAACACTGAAGGTGATCACCGGCAGCGGCGAGCCGCTGATCAACCGCGTGTTGCTGCACGACGCGATGGCGATGACCTTCCGCGAGGTGCGGTATCGTCGCAACCCGGCCTGCCCGCTCTGCGGGGATCATCCGCGTATCCACGCGCTCGTCGATTACCAGGCCTTCGTCAGCACAGGAGCCGGGCGATGAGCGGCGCACGCCATCACCGGCAGCGAATCCTCCCCGAGGTGGGTGACGCGGGCCAACGCCGGCTGCATGATGCCTCGGTGCTGATCGTCGGCATGGGCGCGTTAGGGTCGCCGGCTGCGCTCTACCTCGCCGCGGCCGGCATCGGGCGCATCGGGCTGCTGGACGATCAGCGCGTCGAGCTATCCAATCTCAACCGGCAGATCCTCTACCGCGACGCGGACCTGGGACGGCCGAAGGTCGAGGTGGCTCGTGATGCGCTGCGCGCCCTCGACCCATCGCTGCAGGTGCACGCGATGGTGGACACCCTGAGACCCGCGAACGCTGCCCAGATGCTGCAGGGCTATGACGTCGTCATCGACGGGACCGATAACTTCGAGGCGAAGTTCCTGCTGAACGACGCGGCCGTCCTGCTGACGTTTCCACTGGTTCACGGCGCCGCCCTGCAGTGGAGCGGCCAGGTGCTGACCGTCTTGCCCGGTGGACCATGCCTTCGCTGCCTCTTCACCGAGCCACCTGATCCCGGCACCGTCCCCACCTGCGAGGAGGCGGGCATCATCGGGTCGGTCACGGGCGTGATCGGGAGCATCCAGGCGGAGGAAGCGCTCAAGGTGTTGCTCGGCGCCGGCGAGCCGCTGCGCGGCCGGATGGTCCAGCACGACGGCCTGCGCGGCGAGACCCGCACGATCACCTTTCCGCGCGATCCCGAGTGTCCCGTCTGCTCGGAACGGCCGCGCATCCGCGACCTGTCGCGCTATGCCGAGCAGGTCTCGCCGCGCGGCCACGTCCTGGTGTGACCGTGGCGCGGGCGGAAATCGGCGTCTTCGGTGGATCCGGCTTTTATGACTGGCTGGGAGCGGCCGAGACCGTGACGGTCGAGACGCCCTACGGCCCACCGAGCGCCCCGCTGCAGATCGCGGAGGTTGGAGGTCGACGCGTGGCCTTCCTGCCGCGGCATGGAGCCGGCCACCGGATTCCCGCGCAGGCGGTCAACTACCGGGCCAACGTCTATGCCTTGCACGAGCTTGGGGTGCGCCGAATCATTGGGCCATCGGCGGTGGGAAGCCTTCGCTCGGACCTGCATCCCGGCGAGCTGGTGATCTGTGACCAGTTCGTCGACCGGACCCGGAGCCGCGCCGACACCTATTACCCCGGCCCGGAGGTGGTGCACGTCAGCGCGGCCGACCCCTATTGCCCCGAACTGCGCGCGCTTGCCGCCCGCCTGGCGGCGCAGGAGGGGTTCGCCCACCGGACGAGCGGGACCATCGTCGTGGTCCAGGGCCCCCGCTTCTCGACGCGCGCCGAGAGCCGCTGGTTTTCGCGGATGGGATGGGACGTGGTCGGGATGACCCAGTACCCGGAAGTGATTTTGGCCCGGGAGCTGGAGATCTGCTACCTCGGCCTTTCGCTCGTCACCGACTACGACGTCGGCGTTGAGGGCCTGCCCGAGGTGGGCGCGGTCCAGGCGCACGACGTGATGCGGGTGCTCGAGGGCAACATCAGCCGGGTCCGGGACCTGCTTGCCGCGCTGATTCCGGCGATCCCCGTTCAGGCCGGCTGCGACTGCCAGCACGCCTTGCGCGCGGCCCGGATGTAGGGGGGTTTTGGGCAAAAAGAAAGGCCGAGATTGGGGTCTCGGCCTCAAGGAAGGGGAAGCGGGGCTCACGATAACTTTGGCCCCGTTAAGAACCCGTGAAGGCCGTGTCACGGCCGTGTCACGGAACTGGCGCTATAGTCCGGGGCAATGAGGGTGGGGCAATGAAGGTGCTGATCAGCGGCGGCGCCGGCTTCATCGGCCAGCGCACGGGCCTGCTGCTGCAAAAGCACGGCCACCAGGTCAGCATCCTGGACAACCTCTCGCCGCCGGTCCACGATGGGCCGCCCTCGCTCCCAGCCGGACTCGAGCTCATCCAGGGGGACGTTCGAAAACGGGAGGACTGGGTCCGGGCCCTCAAGGAGAACGAGATCGTCCTCCATCTCGCCGATCACCACGATTACCTGCCGTCCTTCAGCAAGCTGTTCCACGTCAACGCCGTCGGCACCGCCATTCTCCTCGAGCTCCTGATCGAGGGCAGCACCTCGGTGCGCCGGGTGGTGCTGGGATCGACCGTGGCGGTGTATGGGGAGGGCAAGTACCGCTGTGGCAAGGACGGGGACGTGTACCCGGCTCCGCGCAAGGCGGAGGCGCTCGAGCGTGGAATCTGGGATCCCCTCTGCCCGCAGTGCGGGGGCGCGGATCGCGCCCACGGTGACCGACGAGTCGGTGGTGCGGCCGACCAGCGCCTATGGCCTGAGCAAGCTCGCCCAGGAGGAGATGGTCAAGCTGCTCGGCGAGCGGCACGCCATCCCGTGGGTCATCCTCCGCTACGGGGCGGTCCAGGGTAGGGCGCAACCGTTTCAGAACGCCTACTACGGGGCGCTCCGCATCTTCGCCCTGCGGCTCGCGCACAAGCAGCCACCGCTGCTGCTCGAGGATGGCAATCAGTTGCGCGACTTCGTCGACGTCGATGACGTGGCGCGGGCCAACCTGGCGGCCATCGAGGGGTTGGCGCCCGGCGTCTATAACGTTGCCAGCGGGCGGGCCCACACCGTGCTGGACCTCGCCCGGACGCTGCTGCGCGTGGCGGAACGCGACCTCAATCCCCAGACGCCGGGCCGCTACCGGCTCGGTGACCCGCGGCACGTGGTCCCGGACGTGAGCCGGATCAAGGCGGCGGGATGGGAGGCGCAGTCGGGGCTCGAGGCAATGGCGCGCGCCTACTGGCAATGGTTGAACGAACAGCCGAACCTCGATACCTATTTCGAGGGCGCCGAACACCTGATGGAGCGGACAGGCACGGTGCGTCCCGCCCGATGACGCCTGGGTCCAGGACACGGTTCGAGATCCGCTACTCGACGCAGCGGTGGAGCGACGGGAAGTGGTTCTACGGCAGCTTCCTCGTGATCCTCGTCGGGCTCACGGTCTTCAAGGTCCTGCAGGCACCAGTCGATGTTCGACTTCATCCCGGCACTGATCCTGGACGCGGCCGTCCTGCTCGCGCTCTACCTGATGCGGCTCGTCTCCTACGTGGATGTCGGTCCCGACAGCCTGCAGGTGCGATACATTTTTCGCCGCATGACGCTGCCCTACACCGGGCTCTCCAAGATCCGGCGCCAGGCGCTCGATGTCGCGTTCGCCCCGGCGGAGCGCCGGCGATTCGTCAACCGGTTCGTCCGGCGTCTCGGGCGCGAACCGGCTGCCTACGTGCGGCTCGACCGGCGCCAGGCGGACGTGCTGGCTGAGGCGGAACGCCGGCTGGGCCCGCGGTTCGTTGCCGGGCCGGACATTGTCCTGCCCCTCGTTGACGTCGACGCCTTCATCGCCGAGATGAAGGGGAAACTGCGCGGCAATTGATCAAGACGGCTCCCCGCACCGCCGCGGCCTGGTGGCGGATCGATCGGACGGACCTCTACTGGCTGCTGGCCCTGACCATCCTGGCCGGCATCCTGCGATTCGGCAGCCCGATCTTCCTCGATGTCCTCGCGCATCCGGGCTCCGGCGCGCCGATCACGCGCCTGGGGGATCTGGCATTCGTACCAGGATCCCCATCTGCCGGGGCTCGGCAAGCCGAACGACATCGCGCCCAACTCGCCCTTCATCTTCGACGAACTCTATTTCGCGAACGACGCCCACAGCGACCTGCTGGGCAAGGATTATTTCGACCCGGAGCCGCCGCTGGCGAAGCTGATCATTGCGATCGGGGAAAAGCTCTTCGGCTTCAACTCCTTCGGGTGGCGCGTCATGCCGGCGCTCTTCGGCACCGCCCTGATCCCGCTGATGTACCTGCTCGCCCGGCAACTGCTTCCGGTGCGCTTCTTCGCGATCGCCGCCGCGACGCTGGCCGGCTTCGATGGCATGACCTTCGTCGAGGCACGGACCGCGGTCATCGACATCATCCCGATCACGTTCGCGGTGGCGGCGTACGTGCTCTTCCTGGCGCATCTGCGCGCCGACACGCCCACGCGTCAACGCTGGACGATCGTCTTGACGGCACTGCTCCTCGGCCTCGCGCTCGCCTCCAAGTGGACGACGCTGGCCGCTTACGGGACCATCATCCTGCTGCTGGCCGGCCGGTTGATCTTCCGCGTCACGCGCTACGACCGGCGAACCGCGGCGGTCGCGATCCTGAGCCTGGCGTTTCTCCCCGTGCTCGTCTACACGCTCAGCTTCATCCGCTACCTGACGATCATCCATGGCATCACGAACCTGCCGCAGCCGCCGCTGGGCTTCGCGCCGTTTCATTTCGACCTGGGCCGGGCGTGGACCGACCTCGCGGAGTGGCACCGGCAGACGTGGCTCTATCACATCAACCTCAAGGCGGACCACATCTTCTACAGCCCCTGGTGGTCATGGCCGTTCGACTTCCGCCCGGTCGTCTACTACGCGCAGAGCCAGGGGCTCGGCATCGACCAGGCCAGCGGCACCGCGCTCACGGCCGAGATCTTCAACCTGGGGAATCCGCTCACCTGGTGGGGCGGCAGCATCGCGATGATCGCGCTGGCGATCGGTTTGCCGCGCCTGATCGTGCGTCGCCGGCGGAACGCGACCGTGACCGAGGCGGAGGCCACGAGCATGGAGGGGGCGCCCGGATTGCTCGACGAGCGCATCTGGGCCACCGTCTTCATCCTGGTCGCCTTTTTCGCCGCCTGGTTGCCCTTTGCCAAGGTCCCGCGAGGGTTGTTCCTCTATCACATGCTGGGCGGTCTTCCGTTCATGTTCCTGGCGCTGGCGCTGGGGCTGACGACCATCGCCTCACTGCGAGGGTCGTGGCCGGGCATCGCGATGCGGCTCAATGGCGTCGTTCCGGCCATCGCCTATCTCGTGATGGTGGTGCTCTTCTTCCTCTACTTCTATCCACTCTGGACCGGGCTGCCGCTGACCCCCGACGCGCTCAACAGCCACGTCTGGTTCGTCCTGAAGAAGCCACTCCCCAACTGGTGCCTTTGCTACTGGAACTCCCCGGGCTAGCGCTCGTCCTCGCGATCATCGTGCTCGGCCTCGGACTGGCCTCCGGCGGGCCGCCCTGGCTCTTTATCGGTGAGCGCGTGGTGATCGGCCTGGTGGTGAGCGTGGTGCTGGCCACCGTCGTCGGCTACCTGCTGGCCCTCGTCATTGGCCTCAGTGTTCTCGTCGTGCTGATCCTGACGGTCGCCGCCCTCGCCGTCGGGGCGTTCATCCTCTATCGCCACCGGTCACGGCTGCGCGCCGACCTGCAATCGACGCGATCCATCGGGCTGGCGATCAGCATCGCCGTCCTGGGCATCATCGTCGGCTACCTCTTTACTCGAGCGATCCGCGTCGCGCCCGAGGGCTGGCTGGCGCAGTACAACAACACCTGGTCCGACTGGTCGTTCCATGCGAGCTACGCCACGGCCTTCGTCTTCGGAAACAATCTCCCGCCGCAGAACCCGATCTTTGCCGGCACGCCGTTCCGCTATCCGTTTGCCCCGGACTTCGCCAGCGCGCTGCTGATCGCGGGCGGCTGGAGCATTCCGGCGGCCCTGATCTGGCCCAGCTGGGCGATGACGATGCTGGCCCTGGCGGGACTGGTCCTCTGGGCGCGCCGACTGACCGGCTCGGTCGCGGCCGGGGTGATTGCCGTGACGCTGACGCTGCTCGGCGGCGGACTCGGCTTCTGGTTCTTCTTCGGCGACGCCGCTCGCCTCGGGTTGCTCAACGCCCTGGCGCACATCCCCCGGACCTACGACCGCTTCGATCGGCCGGTGAACATCCAGTGGTACAACCCGATCCTCTCCTACTGGTTGCCGCAGCGATCGTTCGTTTTCGGCGTGGCGATCTTTCTGACCGCGATGTTGCTCCTCACCCCAGCCCTGCAGTCGCACGCCGATGGGGCGATGGCGCGAGACGATCGAGGAGATCCGCCGCTCATGGCGTCACTGGTCACTGAAGAGCACCCCGGTCGCCTTTCTCGACCGCCGGTGCGCTGGCCGGGATCGCTGCCACTCTTCCACGTCCACAGCCTGCTGGCGCTCGGGATCGTGACGCTGACCTGGGCAATTCTCTTTCCCCGACCCGCGTGGATCGGGTTCTTTGGCGTGATGTTCGTCCTCGCGGTGCCGCGCCTGCTGATGGCGGTCCCCGGCGACCCGGGCGCACCCCCCGAGCACCAGTATCCGCGCCCACTCTTCTGGCTGGCTCTCCGGGCAGGACTTCCCGGCCTGGTTCTGGTTGAAGAACACGGGACTCTTCTGGCCGCTTCTCCTTGCGGCGCTGCTGAGCCCGCTTGCGCTGCGCGGTCGCGCCCGCCTCCTGCTGGCGCCATTCGTGCTGGTCTTCCTCGCCGGCAACCTGGTCAAGTTCCAACCCTGGGACTGGGACAACACCAAGATCCTTGTCTTCTGGTACCTCGGCAGCGCCGTGGCGGTGGGCGCGGTGCTGGTGCGCGTCTTCCGTGCAAACATCGCAGGCGCGGTCGCGGCCGCGGCGGTCTGGCTGACGCTGGTGGCGTCGGGCCTGCTGTCCATGCTGCAGTTCCTGCCGCCGCAGGGACCGAGCTACGTCTGGTTCAGCACCGAGGACGTGCGCCTGGCCGAGCAGATCCGGAGCGCGACGCCCCCGCATGCGGTCTTCGTGACCGGCGAGCAGCCCAACAACCCGGTCGCCGACCTGGCCGGCCGCGCGGTCTTGATGAGCTATCCCGGCTGGCTCTGGAGCTACGGGATCAACTACACGCAGCGGGAGGCTGATATCGCACGCATCTACCAGGGCGATCCGGCCACCCTCGACCTGTTGCACCGATACCACGCCGAATACGTGCTCGTCGGCCCGAACGAGGTCAGTGTCCTGCACGCAAACGTCGACTATTTCAACACCCGGTTCCCGGTGCTGCTGAAGACCGCGACCTACACCGTTTACCGCGTTCCCGCCGGGTAACATTGCTAACGTGCTGACCCGCTTTGTGATCCACGTCGCGGCCCTGCTCTTCGTCTTCTACGTCATCTGGCATCTGCACGCGAGCGTGCTCGGCGCCGCGGTCGTGATGGCGCTGATCCTCGCCGTGATCAACGTCGTGGTCCGGCCGGTCCTCCTGATCCTGACGCTGCCGGTCACGATCCTGACGCTCGGATTATTCATCGTCATCTTGAATGCGCTGCTATTCGCGCTCGCGTTGGCTGTCCTGCAGGGCTTGATGCACCTCGACCTCGCCGTCAGCTTCTTCCAGATCCTGATCGGTTACCTCGTCTACGTCATCATCAGCACGGTCCTGACGCGCCTCGTTCGATAGGGCCGGTCACGGGCACGTGAAGGCCACTGGAGGCTCGTGAGAGATTTGTGGCCAGCACCTTCGCTAAGCCCGGCATGGCTGCGGAGTATGAGCGTTCCAGCCGGTGACGCGTCGCAATGGGCGGTGAGGGAGTGAACCGGACCGCGAACTCTCCTGCTGCCGCCCCGGGGCCGCTTGTGGTCGCGAAGGACAATCCCCGCTACTTCACCGTGGCGTCGAGCGACGGCAAAGGCCGGGCCGTCTATCTGGCCGGGTCTCACATCTGGAACAACCTGCACGACGGGATGGGTCCCGGGCCTGAGTGCGGTGGCACCTCCGAAACGATGGACTTCGACGAGTATCTGCGCTTCCTGATCGAACGCGGGCACAACTTCATCCGGCTGTGGCGCTGGGAGCAGTTCAGGTCGCAGGCGGCGGGCGGTGGCTACCACCTTTGCATGACGCCGCAGCCCTGGGCGCGGACCGGGCCGGGTACCGCGAAGGACGGGAAGCCGAGGTTCGACTTGAGCAAGTTCGACACCGAGTTCTTCCAGCGGCTCCGCGCGCGGGTCATCGCCGCAGGCGAGCACGGTATCTACGTCGCCGTGATGTTCTTCGATGGCTGGGCGATTCACCTGAGTCCCGCGCCGGACCACGTGGAAGGCCACCCTTTTCATGCGAACAACAACGTGAACGGTGTCGCTATCGAGTCGATCCTCAACTACCAGGTGCTTCCCCTTGATCCGGAGATCGAGGCGCTCCAAGAGGCGTACATCCGGAGGGTCGTCGACACGGTGCATGACCTCCCCAACGTCCTGTACGAGGTTGCGAACGAGTCCTCGGGAGGCGGCTTGGTGGACCAGGCGTTCGCGGCCGTTCTCGGCCAGACGGGCTCACCCGACTGGGGCGACTCGACCCAGTGGCAATACTGGGTGATCGACCGGATCAAGCACCACACGCAGGCGCGCGGTTACGACTCTCATCCGGTTGGAATGACGATGCAGTTCCCGGTCAAGGACCAAACGCGCGTGAACGAGCCGCTTTTGCAAAGCGCCGCGGAGTGGATCTCGCCGGGCTACGATGACGAGATTTTCGCGAAGGGTGGTCATCCGATGGCGCCGGGCTCCCCCCAGTCCAGATGGCTGGAAGATCCGCCACCCGCCGACGGACGCAAGGTCGTCATCACGGACACCGACCACTACGCCCCTGGCCGCGGGGATGCCCTCTGGGCGTGGAAGTCGTTCGTGCGAGGGCACAATCCGACCCTGATGGACTTCGGCCTGATTGGCGGTGTCAACCCCCTCGACCGGACGGCCGGCGGCCCCATGTCCTTCGAGGCGTTCGAGCCGGCGCGGTGGGCGATGGGCGACACGGTCAACCTATCGCGCCGGCTGAATCTGGCGGAGATGGAGCCTCGCGGCGATCTCAGCTCCACCGGATTCGTGCTGGCAAATGAAGGGACGGAATACGTCATCCTCCAGCCTGAAGAAGGCAGAGATCCGTTCACGGTCACCCTGCAGCGGGGCACCTACGAAGCCGAATGGTTCGACCTCGGCAGACGCATTACGGCACAACGAGATCGGGTGCTCGCTGACAAGCGCGGAACGGTGACCTTCAGTCCGCCGCCGAGCATGAGCGGGCCAGGCGTTCTCATCTTGCGTAAGGCAAAACGCATCCACGAATAAGACAAGAGGCCGAGGTGGGTGACGTTCCGAGGCACACCTCGACGATCGCCGCTATGGCACCAACCATCGGTGCCCGGAACCGCGGCGAGGCGGCCCGGATCGCGGGTCAGAAGGGCTGGCTCCAAGCGCTGGCGGGCCGGCAACCGCGCCGGCCCGCATCCAGCGTGTTGTCTAGCGCTCCGCCGGGGCCATCTTGAGAAGCCCGAAGGCTGCGCCCTGGGGGTCGCTGACGATGGCGAAGCGCCCGCCCGGGAAATCCATCGGTGCAAGCATCTCGCGCGCCCCGGCCTGCGTCGCCGCCTTGAACGACTTGTCGACGTCGGCGACCGTGAAATACACCAGCCAGTAGTTGGGCATCTGGGCGGGCGCCATCTTGTTCATTTCCTGTCCGCCGGCGATACTCTCGCCGTCGAGCTGGAACTCGTTGTACGGTGGCGAATCCGGGCCCATGTCACTGGTCTTGACGGTCCAGCCAAAGACTTTCTGATAGAAGGGGACCGCCTGGTCGACGCCGCGAGCGTTGAGCTCGGCCCATCCGAACGTGTTCGCTTCGCCCACCGGCATCGGCGAATTCATCGTCCCGGGCTGCCAGGCAGAAATGACCGCGCCGCTCGGATCCGCGAAGGTGGCCATGCGACCCTGGTCTCCGACATCGAAGGGCGGCGCAAGGACCTTGCCACCGGCGGCCTGCACCTTTTTGGCCAGGGCATCCGCATCGTCGGTGCTGATATAGATCGACCAGGCGGTTGGTGCTTCCGGTGCCATTTTGGGACCGATCCCCGCCACCCGTTTGCCGCCGACTTCGGCCATCCCGTAGCCGCCATATTGCGGATCCGGGTTGACCTCGATTTTCCAGCCGAACACCTTCGAATAGAACTCGCGCGACGCTTCGGCATCGGTCGTCGCGAGATCGACCCACGTTGGTTTGTTAGCGATCGCGGTTTTTGTTTCTGCCATAGGTTGCCTCCTCCAGGTTCGCGAAGCCGACAAATTTCACCTCGGTTACGAGGGTACCGAGAGAACCCATTCTGCACCCTTTAACAGGAGAGGATCACGTCAGCTACTCGCCGTTACCATCTCCTTGTTCGCCGACACCTGGGACGAAGACCAGACCCTTGGCTTGCGCCGCGACGCCGGCGACCGGGTCAGTGGCCGCGATCCGCCTTCGCGCATAATTTTGGTCGCCACGGTGAAAGCCCCCGACCCGCCCGCGGTTCAGCGTATTGCCCTCCGGGTTGCCGACCTTCACGTCAGGTACGGCGCCAAGCGTGCGGTTGACGGCGTGTCCCTGGAAATCAGCGGGGGGGAGATCTTTGGCTTGCTGGGCCCCAATGGGGCCGGTAAGACAAGCACCCTCAGCGCGATCGAGGGCCTGCTCAGGCCCCACTCCGGTTCGATCCGAATTGGCGATGTCGACGCTGGAGCAAATCCAGCCGCGGCCAAGGCGCGGATGGGTGTTCAGCTTCAGTCGACGAGCTTCCAGTCCGATCTGACGATCCGGGAGATCGTCAGCCTGTACGCCGGGCTGTACGGCGTAAGGCTCGCCCATTCTGAAATCGATGACCTCCTTGACGGCATCCATCTGGGCGAGGAAGCATCAAAGCGCTTCAGCCAGGTTTCCGGTGGACAGCAAAAACGCGTCTCACTCCTGATTGCAACCATCCACGATCCCCCGCTCGTCCTGCTCGACGAGCCCACCGCCGGCCTTGATCCGCAGGCTCGACGCCAGCTGTGGGATCGGATCGAGCGGCTGCGCGACGCAGGTCGTAGCATCCTCCTCACCACGCACTCGATGGAAGAGGCGCAGGCCGTCTGCAACCGAGTGGCGATTATCGATCACGGCAAGCTTCTGACCGTCGATACACCCGCCGGTCTCATCGATAAGCACAAGGATGATCCCCGCGTACGAAAGGCTGCTCATGGCCAGGTCACCCTTGATGACGTCTTCATCGGACTTACCGGGAGCGAGGTTCGGGACTGATGAGCCGCCAGCCGACCGCTTCCTCCGGCCATGTGCCGACGCTGTCTGGAACGTTGAGCGCGCTGCTTCGAGCAGACTTCACCGTTCTAGTGCGCAACGGGCGAGCCCTCCTGCTGACATTCGTCCCGCCGCTCGCGGCCCTATACGGGCTGAACGCCGGCAAGCGACCCGTCCAGCTCGGCGACCCCGTCTTCAGAGTGGCGGCGCCGATCATGCTCGGTATCGCGTTGATCGCCATCTTTGGTTATACCGCCACCGTCGCGCGGGATCGCGAGCAGGGTGTTTTCCAACGGCTGCGCGTCACGCCGGCTCCAACCTGGACCATCATGATCAGCCGGCTGGTCACCCAGGTCGTGGCCATGCTGGTGATGGCGGTGGTGGTCCTGTTGGCGGCAGCGGTCGCGGAGCATGTGACTCTCGATCCAGCGGGATACGTGCTGGCCCTGCTCGCCGTGATCTTGAGCTCGGCCGTGTTCCTGGGTGTGGGACAGGCGTTGGTCGGCCTCATCAAGTCCCCGGAGACGGTCAACGCCGTAGGGCGGCTGAGTTTCCTGCCGCTGGTCGTGCTTGGCCTTTTTGCGAATTCCACCCTTTTCGGAACGACGTTCGAGACGATCTCGCGATGGTCACCCGGCGGAGCCGTGGCGACGGTGCTCTCGGGCGCCATGCACCCGGCTGCCTGGAGCGCTGGAACCTGGTGGGCCCTGCTGGCGAGCGTCGTTTATGCAGCCGCGTTCGCCGGGGTTGGAATCCGATGGTTTCAGTGGAGCCCGCGGTAGTTCAGCAGCATGAGGGCTGGATGCATTAGAAGGCCCAGTAGCCGCGCGAAAAGGCGAGGCTGAAGACGATCAGGCCCGCAAATGAAAGCGCCAGGGCAATGCCTTGCACCAACTGGTTGCGGACGCGGCCAGCGAGCAGGAAAAGCGGATAAAGACTGAGCAGGTAGCGCGGAATGCTGAGCCAGAAGGGGAGGAAGGTGACCATCACGGTGACCGCGGCGGCGTAGGCGGCGTCGCCTGGCCGCAGCTTTACGACGCTGAACGCGGTCACGACGTAAGCGGTGATGCCACCAACGATTTCGGCGACGCCGACCGTGAGCTTCTCCCAGGGGACGCGCCAGAACACGCCTCGGATCGCCTCTCTCAGTCCCACCCACGGGGGAGCGAGGCGGTGCGACCAGTGCAGCCGTTGCACGGCGACAAAGGCAAAGGGGTCGTGCAGGACCACCCAGTTGGTCAGCAGATAGACGAGAAAGCCTGCGACGACGAGCGCTGGCGCGACTGCTGCCTCCCACAGCCGCTTCCATGCGTGCCTTACCGCATAGAGATCGAGGAGCAGCAGCGGGAGCAAGGCCAGGCCGGTGATCCGCGTCGAGGCGGCCAGCCCGCCCAACGCGCCGCCCAGCAACCAGCGCTTGCGTCGCGTGGCCAGCACGGCACCAAAGGCGAGTGCGCAAAAGAGGGCTTCCGTGTAGCCGACGAGCAGGAAGTAAGCAGTGGGAAAGACGGTGAAGAGCGCGGCAGCCCGCCACGCCGGACGCTCCCCGATCTGATCGCGAGCGACCTCGAAGAGCAGAATGGTGGCGGCCAGCCCGGCGAGGTTGCTCACGAGCAAGGCGGCGAGCCGCGCCGGCAGCCCGGTGGCGGCAACCACCCCGACGATGGCGGGGTAAAGCGGGAAGAAGGCAATCAGGTTGCGCGCGTCGCCGCTCGTCGCGTAGCCATTGACGCTCAGAGTAAATGTAGTGCTGGGCATCCCACCGGTCCCACGCCTGGCCAAGGACGGTCAGTGGATCGGGGCTGGCTCCGAATTCGATCAGCGTGATGGTCACGATAAGGACCTTGACGAGGAGGGCGAGTCCAAGCAGCGTCCACCAGGGCCTGAGCCGTGCGGAGCCGGGCAACGCACGCGGCCAGGCTTCGGGTACGATCGCGACGTGGTGAGCGCTCCGCCGCCTGACTGATTGACCTCAACGAGCTGGCTTCCCGTCTTCCGTGCCATCGCCGCGGAGATCCGCTCCGCGATGCAGCCTCTCGCCGGAACGGCCCGCGGGCGCACCGTGGTGGGCCAGGGTGCCGGCGGCGACGGAACCATCTATATGGACCAGCTGGCCGAGGAGATCGCGGTGCGCCACCTCGAGCAAGCCTATCGCAGCGGGGCCCGTTTTGATCTCATCTCGGAGGAGCTGGGGGAGCGGGGCTTCGGCGGATCCGACGTGATCCTGGTCGACCCGCTCGACGGCAGCTTCAACGCCAAGCAGGGCCTGCCGTACTATGCCGTCGTGCTTGCCGCGGGCGGCGGAGACCGGATCAAGGACGTGCAGCTTCGGCTACGTCCTGAACCTCGTAACGGGTGACGAGTTCTATGCGAAGGCCGGCGGCGGTGCCTTCAGAAACGGGCAGCCGCTCGAACCGGATGCGACCCAGTTCGACGGACGCGCGTTCGCCGTCGTTTCCGTGGATGCCCCGACCGGGGTCGACGCCAGAGGCCCGGCCGGGCCGATCCTGGCGCGGGCGGAGAAGACCCGCCAGATGGGATCGGCGGCGCTGAACATGTGCCATACCGCGACCGGCGGCATCACCCTGCAGGTCACGCCGGCCCCTGTTCGCGCGTTTGACCTGGCCGGACCGCTCCTGATCCTGCGCGAGTGTGGCGGCATCGCCACGACCTTTGCCGGCGGGCCGCTCGATGACGTCTCCTCCCGCCTGGACTCGCGCACCACGTTGCTGGCGTCGGCGTCGCGCCCCGCGCACCGGCGCGCGCTCGAATTGATGCAGGAGACCGGCTGATGCTCGAGCCGGAGCAGACCGTCTTCCTGATCCTCTCCTTCGAGGGCCCCGACGTCTACTCGCAGGCCGGCGGCCTCGGGGTTCGGGTCAAGGAACTGTCGCGGGCGCTGGCCGAGCGCGGTTATGAGACCCACCTCTTCTTTGTCGGCGATCCGGCGCTGCCAGCGAACGAAGCGCAACTCGACGGTCGCCTGCACCTGCACCGCTGGAGCCAGTGGATCAGCAAGTTCTATCCAATGGGGGTCTACAGCGGCGAGGACGACAAGGTCGCGGATCTGAATCGAAGCCTGCCCGATTCACTCGTCGCGGATTTCATCAAGCCGGCCGTCGAACGCGGCAGCCAGGTGGTGGTGATCGGTGAGGAGTGGCACCTCGCCCATGCCATGACGCTCCTCTCGGACGCGCTTTACTTTGCCGGCCTGCGCGAGCGGTGCCTCTTGCTCTGGAATGCCAACAACCATTTCTCTTTTCACCGGATCAACTGGGGCACGCTCGGCTTCACGACCCAGCTGATGACGGTGAGCCGCTACATGAAACACATCATGTGGCAGTGGGGCGTCAACCCGATCGTGGTCCCGAACGGCATCCCCGGGTCGATGATCTCGCGTGTCAGCCAGGTCCAGGTCCGCACCCTTCGGGCCGCCGTCAATGCGCCGGCGTTCCTCTTCAAGATCGGGCGCTTCAGCCCCGACAAGCGCTGGCACCAGGCAATCGCCGCCGTGACGCAGTTGAAGGAACGCGGCACGCCGGTCAAGCTGCTGATGCGCGGCGGGCATGGAGCCGTTTGGCGGCGAGGTGCTCGCCTTTGCCGGGCAGCAGCGGCTGCGGGTGGTGCCACTCTCGACCCGGGTGGAGGATGTCGCCGGCCTGGCGCGGTTGCTCAGAGAAAATGCCGAGGCCGACATCTGGAACCTGACCGCCTTCCTCCCGGATGAACTGCTGCCCGCGATCTATGCGTCGGCGACCGCCACGCTCGCCAACAGCGGCCACGAGCCGTTCGGCCTGGTCGGGCTCGAGGCGATGGCCTCGGGTGGCATCGCGTTCGTCGGCGCCACCGGCGAGGAGTACGCGGAGGCCTTCACCAATGCCATCGTGATCGAGACCGACGAGGCGGCGGAGATCGTGGCGTACGTCACCAATCTGGCCGACCACCCGGAGAACGCACGGAACATGCGGATCGCCGCGCAGCGCACGGCGCGCGCGTACACCTGGCAGCGCGTCATCGACATCCTGCTGCGGCGGCTCGAGTTCGTCGCCATCAAGCAGGGGCTGACCGTCCCGTAGCACCACCGGCGCCACGAAACACAAGAAGGAGGAACACGATGTCGCCAGCGAAGGACCGCCCAGTGAAAAGCAGGGCGTCCAGCGTCCTGACGGAAGAGGAACGATCCGCGATGAAGGATCTCGTGAAAGAACGGAAAGCGGCCGGGACCCGGGCGGACGAGGAACGGGCGGTGCTCGCGAAGATCGCCGAAATGCCGGCCACGGATCGCGCCATGGCCAAGCGACTCCATGCGCTCGTCAAAGCCAACGCGCCCGTCCTCTCGCCCAAGCTCTGGTACGGGATGCCCGCCTATGCCATGGACGGCAAGATCGTCTGCTTCTTCCAAAGCGGGCAGAAGTTCAAGACGAGGTATGCGACGTTCGGCTTCAGCGACACCGCGAAGCTCGACGAAGGCGGCCTGTGGCCAGTCGCCTTCGCGCTGAAGGAGTTGACCGCGGCCGAGGAGCCACGGATCGTCGCGCTGCTCAAGAAGGCGGTGCGCTGAGGACTGACCCCGGCATCTCGTCGTCGCCGGCCTGGGCGAGAACGATCCCCACGCAGACGACGGCCGCCCCGAGCACCTGGAGCGGCTCCAGCGCATCCTTGAACACCAGAAACGCGATGATCCCGGCGAAGACCGGCTCGGCGGTGGCGAAGATGCCGACCACCGACGGTCGCAACACCCGGAGCGCCGTCACCTGGAGCCCGAATGGCAGCAGCGTCCCGAAGAGGCCGATCAGCGCCATCGTGATCCAGATGTCGGCACGGCGGGGGAGCGCCGGGCGCGCGACGAGATCGATGACGACCCAGAGCAGGGTGCCGGCCCCGAAGCCGTAAAGCAGGACGGAGAATCGGTCGAGGCGCGTGATGAGGGTCGACGCACGCAGCAGGTAGGCGGCGAGCAAGACCGCGGCGAGCAACGAAAGCCCGATGCCCGGCAGGTTGAGGCGAAGCAGCGCCGGCCGGTAGGCGCCGACCATCAGGAAGGCGCCGCCCAGCACCAGGGCGATGGCCAGCCAGAGGCGCCCCGAGACGGGCTGGTGGCGCCGGAATCGTTCCCACGCAGCCACGCCCACGATGGCGGTGAACTGGGTGAAGACGGCCACCGCGATGTTGATGCGCGCGATCGCGAGGTAGTAGACGAGTTGGACGCCGGCAACAGCCACCCAGCCGAAGAGGAGCAGGTGAGGGATCTCGCGGCCCGGGACGCGGAGCTGCGAGGGGCGAAAAATCGCGATGAAAAGAAGGAGCCAGAGGAAGGCAAATCCAATCCGCAGCTGGGCAAGCGCGAACGGCGTGGCCCCGTTGGAGAACAGCGTCTTGACGACGTTGCCGCCGACCGCGTAACAGAGGGCCGAGAGGAGCACGAGCAGGTAGGCCGAGCGACGCTTGCTCACGGCGACAGCATATGGGAGGCTTTTGAGAGACTAACGCCGTGCCGAACTCGCTGGTCATCTACATGGTCGCGCACCAGCCTCGCCGTATCCGCCTTCCCGCCCAGATGATTCCGCGCGGAACGGCGCCCGAGAAGATGGATGCGCTCATCTTCGACGAGGCGATGGACCGCCGCTATTTCGACAAGGTCGCGACCTACTGCTACCGGCCGGCGACCGACATGTTCCAAACGCTCGTCGAGGGCGGGATGAAGATCTCGCTCGGGTTTTCGGTCTCACTCCTCTTACAGATGCGGCGCTTCGGCCCCGACGTCCTGACGAAATTCCAGAAGCTGGTCAGCCACGAGAACGTCGAGCTGATCGCCGTCGAGCCCTACCACTCCTTCATCTTTTATCTCGACATCGCCGGCTTCGCCGAGCGGATGCAATGGGGCAAGCGGCAGCTCGAGGAGACGTTTCAGAAGTCGATCAGCGTCACCGACACCACCGAGATGTTCATGTCCAACGACGTCTACTTCCAGTTGCAGCAGAGCGGCTTCAAGGGCGCGGTGATGGATGGGCGACCCTGGGTGATGGGCTGGCGTGAGCCGAGCCACATCTACCGCTATCCCGGCGAGGAGATGCGACTCTTCACGCGGCACTTCCAGCTCAGCGACGATGTCGGCTACCGGTTCAGCAATCGGGAGTGGAACGGCTGGCCCCTGATGGCCGACACCTACGCCAACTGGGTGCGGCAATCGATGGGCGACGTCACGTTCCTGGCCTGGGACTACGAAACCTTCGGGGAGCACCATCGCAGCGACTCCGGAATTTTCCCCTTCATGCACGCCCTGCACGCCGACTTCAAGGCGCACAAGATGAATTACCTGAACCCCTCGGAGGCGATCGGCGCGTTTCCGGACACGCACGATTTGCCGCTGCCGGAGTACGGCTGCACCTGGGCCGGCGACGGGGGGATGGACTTCTTCCTCGGCAACGAGGCGCAGCAGGGCATCTTCCGGCTGATGCACCACATCTACAACAAGGCCAAACTCACCAAGCATCCGCACCTGATGGACATCGCGATGTGGCTGCTGCAGTCGGACAACCTGCACCTGATCCAGTGGTTCTCCAAGACCGGCAGCCAGGCGGAGGTCTCCGCCTACTTCACGCCCGACGAATGGTGGCAGCTCGGTCCCCTCGGGCATCCTGCGCGAGCAGCAGCGCGTCTATGTAAATTTTCTCCGCGCCATGGATGAGTTTGCGTAACGCACCGCGGTAATCACGTTTTGCGGCCCGCAAAAGGGCCCACCCCCGCTGTCTCTTAGCCCACCACATCACCCGCTGAAAATGGGGATACGATCGACCCTTGCCGACTGATACTCAGCCGTCATATCATCCTTTCGCGATGATGTCGAGGAGGGGTCTGCGCGAGGGTGGTGTTCCCGCGCCCCTGCCGACCACCGAAGAGCCGCCGATGATCGTGGCCGACGACGATCGTGACGTCCGCATGATGCTGCGCACGCTGCTCGAATTGGACGGCCACGAGGTGATGGAAGCCCAGGACGGCGACGAGGCCTGGGCGCTGATCATGGCGAACGGCCCCTGGGTCGTCGTGGCGGACATCCAGATGCCGGGGCTCGACGGCCTCCAGCTATGCCGAAAGATCCGCGAGAGCAAGCTGTCCCCCGACTGCAAGGTGATCGTCTACACGGCGGGCATGGCGACCCCCGAGGATGCCCGCAAGGCCGGCTGCGACGAGTATTTCCTCAAGACCGACCCGCTGCCAAAGCTCCGCGACAAAGTCCGGCAGTACACGAGTTCGAGGGCCGGCGCCTAACCCGTCGACGTCGACCGAGCGTCAGTCGTAGCCCGTGGCGCCGTCGATTCGCTCGCGAAGGAGGTCGGCATGGCCGTTGTGCCGCGAATACTCCTCGATCATATGGACCAGGATCCATCGCATGGACACGGCCTTGCCTGACCGCTGCCGGACGGTGTCGTCGAGCTGACGGGTCGCGACAATCTGGCGGGCTCGCTCGCACTCGGCGCGCCAGGCCGCGAACACGGCCTCGACCGGAGCGCTATCGAGGTCGTTGAAGTCGCCATCGGGGTCGGTGTCCGTGATGAACTGGTCGGAAACGTCCTCCGACGCCAGGGTTCGCCGGAACCAACCGCGCTCGTCGTCGGCAAGGTGACGGACGAGGCCGAGCAAGGAGAGCGTGGAGGGGTGCGCCGATTTGACCCGAAGCTGCTCGTCAGTCAGGCCTTCGCATTTCCGTGCCAGGGTGGCTCGCTGCCATTCGAGAAACTGCAGGAGCGTGGTTCGCTCGTCGGCGTTGCGCGGGAGATCCGCGTACTTGACGGCCATTTGACTGCCCTATCTTAGTGACGCCGGAGCGCCCCGGCCCGTTACAAATCGTGTTAGAACCGAATACGATCCGTATTCGGCCGCTGCAAGGACGATCCGCAGGCCCGGTTATATCCCTGGGGTGCCTCCCTTTCCTGCCGTCATCCACCTGTCGCTGGTCGCCGTGGCGATCGGGGCGACCCTCCTTCTCCGCATGGTCGGCGGCTCGATGCCATGGGGGCAGCTGCGGATCGCCGTCGGACCCGACGGCCGCCCGATGCGTCCTCGCGTCAAGTGGTACCTGTGGTCAATTTGCCGCGGCGAGCCACCCTGGCTGGCCGCCTGCACCGGGCTCGCGTCCATCCTGCTGGGGGGAGTCGCCCTGGTCGCGGTCCGCTCGCGCTTCGTCGATATCTTCCTGGCCCCTAGCGTCAATCCCCTGCTGGCCTATCTCGTCGTGATCACGGTCGGGAGCTCGAGCGTGCTGGTCCCGCTTGGCCTCGTCGTGCTCCTGCGGGGAGGCTCGGATCTCCTCGCCCGCCGTTCCTCCATGACCGGTGAGGTCGTGGGGATGCGCCGGGACATCGGCATGTTCGGCCGGAGCTATCACATCGCGGTGCAGGCTGGGAACCGGGCGATGACGAAGAGCCTGTGGGCGGAATCCTTCCGGGTCACGCGCGCCACCTTCGAGCATTTCCGGCCGGGCGACCGGATCGTCCTCGAGTACTCACCGCGACTCCGCCATGTGTTTCACGCCTCGGCGCCGGAGCAAGCTCGCCTGGCCGGCTGAGAAACCGCCGCCTTGTAGAATTCCCGCCCGTGGCGCGCCCCCTGCATGTGGCCTTCGTCTGGCACATGCATCAGCCGTACTACCGGGACGACCTCGATGGCAGGGTGTTGCTGCCATGGGTCCGGCTGCGCTGCGCCAAGGACTACTACAAGATGCCGGCGCTGCTCGACGAGTACCCGGCGATCAAGCAGACCTTCAACCTGGTGCCGTCGCTGACCGAACAGATCCAGCATTACGCCGACGGGCCGGTCGCACGACATCTACCTGGAGCTTTCGCGGCGGCCCGTTGCCGACCTGAACGGCGAGGAGCGCGCCTTCATCGCCCGCTGGATGACCGAGTCGAGCCAGATTCGGCGCGTCCGGCAATACCCCCGCTACCTGGAACTGGTGCGCAAACGGGAGGACTCCTGGTCACGCGACTCGGCGGAGCTGGCCCGATTGTTCACCGATGCGGAGCTGCGGGACCTCCAGGTCTGGTTCAACCTTTCATGGCTGGGCCCGGAGGTGGTCGAAGCCGAGCGCGATCTGGGCGACCTCGTTCGCCGGGGCCGGAATTTTTCCGACGACGACAAGGAGCCGGTGATCCGGGCGCAGATGGACCTGATCCGGAAGGTGCTGCCAAAGTATCGAGAGGTCCAGGACCGGGGGCAGGCCGAACTGATGACGACGCCCTACTATCACCCGATCCTGCCGCTGCTCGCCGACATCGCGAGTGCCAGGGGATCGCAGCCCGACATGCCGCTGCCGCGCTTGCCCTTCAAGCATCCGGAGGATGCGGCCGAGCAACTCCGGCTCGGGGTCGCGTCGCACCAGGAGCGTTTTGGCCACCGGCCTCGCGGCGTCTGGCCGCCCGAGCAGGCCATCAGCGACGAGGCGCTGGCGCTCATCGGCGAGGCGGGGTTTACCTGGGCCGTCTCGGATGAGGGCCTGCTGGCTCGAGCGAGCCATTCGCCCATCCATCGCGATGGGGAGGGGATGGCGATGCGTCCCGATGCCCTCTACCAGCCATATCGGGTCGATCGCGGCGCCGGACCGGTCGACCTCGTCTTCCGCGATGCGCGGCTCTCGAATCTGATCGGCTTCGACTACCAGAATCTCGCACCCGACGACGGCGCCTCGGACCTGGTCGAACGCCTGCGGGCGATCGGGCGGCACCAGCAGGCGGGCAAGCCCCTGCTGGCCGTGATCGCGCTGGACGGAGAGAACTGCTGGGACAACTACGAGGCGAACGGCAACCAGTTTCTGCGCGCGCTCTACGCGCGGCTGAGCGCTGAGCCTGACCTGACGACGGTCACGGTGTCGGAGTTTCTGTCCAGCTTCCCGATGCGTGCGTCGCTGCCAGGCGTGCAGCCGGGATCGTGGATCGAGGGCACGCTGGACACCTGGGTGGGCGATCCGGAGCACAATGCGGCCTGGGACCTGCTGGCCGGGGCGCGCCAGACGCTCGCCGACGATCGCGCGGCCGCCGAGTCCCAGCGGGCGATCGCCCGCCGCGAGGTCCTGATCGCCGAGGGGAGCGACTGGTTCTGGTGGTTCGGCCGCTCGCACGACTCGGGGATGGACGTCATCTGGGACAGCCTGTTCCGGCTCCACCTGCGCAACATCTATACGGCGCTGGGGCAGGTTCCGCCGACGGCGCTCTTCCATCCGATCCTGCGGGAAGGGCAGCAGGGCGGCTGGAAGCGGCCCGATCGCCTGATCACGCCTCGGCTGAACGGGGTGCTGGACGATCGGGAGTGGGACGCCGCCGGCTACGTCGACGTCACCGCCCTCTTCGGGGCGATGCATCCGCCGCGCGGGGCGGTCCGACGGATCTGGTTCGGTCACGATCGGAGCAACCTCTATCTGCGCTTCGACACGCTGCACGACGGTGCCCTGGACCTGCGGATCCTCTTCAACACCGCCGCCGCCACGGCGAACGGCGCGGTCTTCACCCCCACGCTGGTCTTGCGGGCCAGGCGGGACGGTGGGGCCGTGGCGCTCGAGCTCGCCCGACACGATGCGGGCGCCCCTCACCCGGCGCTCTGGAGCGGGCAGGCGCACGCCGGTCCTGCGCTGGCCTTCGCGGTCCCGCTCAGCGCCCTGCAGCCGGACCCCGGCCAGGCCGTGGAGATGGTCGCCGTGGTCAACGACGCCGGCGGCAAGCCGCTGGAGCAGTTGCCCCCGAGCGGCTCGATCACGGTGCGGCCTGCCACCGAAGGGATCCCGACCGACCGCCCCCTCCGCATCCTGTTCGTCAGCGCCGAGGTCGCGCCCTTCGCCAAGGTGGGCGGCCTCGCCGACGTCGCCGGCGCCCTGCCGAAGGCGCTCCGGGCGCTCGGCCACGACGTTCGGGTCGTGATGCCCAAATACGGGACGATCGACGTCGACAAGTTCCAGCTGACGCGCGTCCTCAGCAACGTCGCGGTGCCGCTGGCGCACCAACCGGTGCCGGCGGACGTGTTCGCCGGCCGCATCGGCGCGGACATCCCCGTCTACCTGATCGAGAATCAGCAATTCTTCGGCCGCGAAGGCATGTACGGCTTCTGGGACGACGACGCTCGGTTCATCTACTTCAGCCGGGCCGCGCTCGAAATGCTGCGGCCGCTCGACTTCAAGCCGGACGTGATCCATGTCAATGACTGGCACACGGCGGTCATCCCGAACATGCTGGCCCGTCTCTATCGAAACGATCCGTTCTATGCCGAGATCGCGACCGCCCTGACGATCCACAACCTGGCCTTCCAGGGCGCCTACGGCTACGGCACGCTGCACCTGGCCGGCCTCGACCAGTGGGGGTTGATCAAGACGGGAGCGCCCGGCCTGGATGACATCGTGAACCTGCTCGGCCGCGGCATCCATTTCAGCGACGCCGTCAACACCGTGAGCGAGCGCTATGCGCAGGAGATCCTGACCCCGGAGTTCGGGGAGGGGATGGATCCGTTGCTCCGCCTGTTCAAGGGAAAGCTGCAGGGGATCCGCAACGGCATCGACGACGAGGTCTTCAACCCGGCCACCGATCCGGTGATCCAGGCACGCTACGACCTCGGGTCGATCGAGCGCAAGGTCGAGAACAAGCTGGCGCTGCAGCACGAGCTCGGACTACCGGAGGATCCCGGTGTCATGGTCCTGGGACTGATCTCCCGCCTGTACGACCAGAAGGGGCTTGACCTGATCTCGAACATTCTCTGGGGCCTGATGCGGCTCCGGCTCCAGTTTGTCGTGCTCGGAGCCGGCGACCCCCGATACGAGGAGATGTTCCGGACGCTGGCCCGGGACAACCGGGAGAAGGCGTCGGCCACGATCGGGTTTCGCCCGGTGCTCGCCCAGCGGATCTACGCCGGGGCCGATGCCTTCCTGATGCCGTCGCGCTTCGAGCCCTGTGGACTGGGCCAGTTGATCAGTCTGCGGTACGGCACCATCCCGATCGTGCGGGCGACCGGGGGACTCGCCGATACCGTCGACGACTGGGACCCGGTGGCGCAGACCGGCAATGGATTCGTCTTCGAGGCGTACGACCACTGGGACCTGTACGCCCAGGTGGTCCGGGCGCTGGAGACCTTCCGCCAGCCCACGCTCTGGCGCCGGCTGCAGGCGAACGCGATGCACACCGACGTGTCCTGGAGCCGGTCGGCGCAGCAATACGTCGAGCTGTACCGGTCGGCGATGGGGCGGCGAGCGGCCTCGGCGGCGTTCGCCGGGGACCCGGACAGGCCCCACCGCTGGTAGCGGCGGACCCAAACCGGCCCCAGCGGTCTAATAGAGGTTAATAATCGGACGTTTTCCTTTACGAACCGCTATCCGGTACCGCATGATTAACCTCGATTCAATGCGACCGACGCTTGGATGGACCCACGACACATACACGCCTGGAAGGGAGGTAATTGACGTCTATGGATGTATCTACCGGTAGGTTGAGATGGTCACGGCTTGCGACGCTGATGGCCGGGATCGGGCTGGTGGCCGCCGCGTGCGGCACCGGCAACACGGGAAACTCGAACGGCAATCTCGCGGCCAACCAGATTTTGCGGGTGAACATCAACACCGAGCCCAACAGCCTGGACCCGGGCCAGGAGCAGTACGCCTATGAGGGAGCGATCGGCGCCACCATCAGCCAGGCCCTCCTGAAGGTCAAGTCCGACCTGTCCGACGTCCAGGGCGGCGCTGCCGACCGCTGGGACGTCTCGTCTGATGGCCTCACCTGGACGTTCCACCTGCGGCAGAACGCCAAGTGGAGCGACGGCAAGCCGGTCAAGGGCGCGGACTTCGTCTATGCCTGGCAGCGCATCCTCGACCCGCGGCTGGCCGCGTCGTACGCCGACCCGTTCTTCGACGGCACCGTGGCCGGCGGCCAGGATTACGCCAGCTTCGACGTGACCAAGCCGGCGGATGTCGCCAAGATTCCTGACTTCCTGAGCAAGCTCGGCCTCTCGGCGCCGGACGACAACACCTTTGTCGTCAAGCTGCAGCAGCCCGCACCGTACTTCAAGTGGATCGCGAGCCTCTGGATGTCCGCGCCGGTCCGCAAGGACATTGTGGATCAGTACGGCTCGGACAAGTGGGCCACCTCGCCCACCTCGCTGATCACGAACGGCCAGTACAAGGTCTCGGAGATGGTCTCGAAGGATCACATCACGCTCGTTCCGAACCAGTATTACTGGGGTGGTCAGCCGACCATCAAGCAGATCATCAACTACGAGATCGCCGACGACAACCAGGCTTACAGCAAGTATCAGACCGGCGAGCTCGACGTGGTCAACATTCCGCTGGCCGACACCGACCTCGTCAAGAACGACGCGAAGCTGAAGCAGGAGCTCAAGATCGTGCCCCAGCTGACCGTCTTCTGGATGGACTTCAACCTCCGGACGGCGCCCTTCAACAACAAGCAGGCCCGGTTGGCGTTCTCCAAGGCGATCGACCGGACGCTGCTGGTGCAGAACGTTGGCAAGGGTCGCTGGGCAGAGAGCCCGACCTTCATCCCCAAGGGGATGAACGGCTACAAGCCTGACCTGGGCTCGGTGCAGAAGTTCGACGCCGCCGGGGCCAAGACCATGCTCACCCAGGCCATGGGCGATCCATCGAAGCTCACGATCGACTTCCTGATCCGGAACAGCACAGCCAACGTGCAGCTGGGCCAGTTCATCCAGGATCAGCTCCAGACCAACCTCGGCGTGAAGGTCAAGCTGGACGTCATCGATAGCAAAACGGTCACGACCCGCCTGCGCAAGCACGATTACAACCTGTACGTCGGCGGCTGGGGCGCGGACTACCCGGATGACCAGGACTGGTTCGACATCTGGATGACCGGCTCCGGGAACGTGTTCGGCGGCTACAGCAATCCCGCCTACGACACGGCGGTCAAGCAGGCTGACTCTGAGAAGGACCCGGCCAAGCGGCAGGCCCTTTACGACTCGGCCCAGAAGATCCTCATCGAGGATGCGGGCGGCGGCTTCCTCTACCAGCGCAACTACTGGATGCTCAAGAAGCCGTACGTGCAGGGTCTGATCGGAACGCCGATCGACCAGGAAACCATCGGTGACCAGTTCTGGGGCAACGTTTCGATCGCCCAGCACTAAAGGACACGGTTAGACCAACATGGCAGTAGCACAGGGCGCCCCACAGCGGGGCGCCCTGCTGTCGTTCAAGATGCCTCGAGGCCGCGGATTCAACCTCGGGGTCTACATCGGCAAGCGCATTCTCTGGTTGGTTCCGGTCCTCTTCTTCGTCATCACGATCACGTTCATCCTGATGCACTTCGCCCCGGGGAGTCCCTGGGACCGCGAGGGCCGGCAGCTGTCACCCGCGATCGTCGCGAACCTGGACGCCAAGTACGGGTTGAACCAACCGCTGCTGGCGCAGTACGGCCATTACATCTGGAACGTCGTCCACCTCGACTTCGGGCTCTCCTACCAGTACGAGGATCAGCCGGTCAGTAACCTGCTGCTCAAGAGCTGGCCGCCCACCGCCGTGATCGGCACCTTGTCCTTCATCCTGATCGTCTTCCTGGGCATCGGCATTGGCATCGTCGCCGCGCTGCGGCAGAACACCTGGGTGGACTTTCTCGCCGTCGGCTTCAGCACGATCGGCGCCTCCGTACCCAACTTCGTCATCGGCATCCTGCTGGTCATCATCTTCTCGGTGTACGCCTACCGCATCTCGGGCGGGAACGTCTTTCTCCCAACCGGCGGCTTCGCGCTCGACCAGCACCTGCTCATGCCCGTCATCACCCTTGCCGTGCTGCCGATCGCCTTCATCAGCCGCCTGACCAGAGCCAGCACGCTCGAGGTGCTCCGCCAGGACTACATCCGGACGGCGTGGGCGAAAGGGCTCAAGGAACGGCTGGTGGTGACCAAGCACGTGCTGAAGAACTCGCTGATCCCGGTGGTCTCGGCCCTCGGACCGACGTTCGCCGTGTTGATCACCGGCTCGGTGATCGTCGAGACGGTCTTCGCCATCCCGGGGATCGGGCGCGCCTTCGTGGTGGCGGTCAGTTCCCGCGATTATCCGATGATCCTTGCCTCCACCATCCTCTTTTCGGTGGTTGTGGCACTGGCTAACCTGGTGGTCGATTTGCTCTACACCGTCATCGACCCACGCGTGAGGCTTGGCTGATGGCTGCCGCCGCCGTTCCCACCAGCCTGGAGCAGATCGACTGGGAAAACCCGGAACAGGTCGGGCTCTGGAAAGATGCCTGGCAGCGTTTCCGGCGCAACCCGGTTGCGGTTGCGGGCCTGGTGGTCGTCGCCATCCTGGTCCTGATCGCGGTCCTGGCGCCGGTCCTGACGTTCCTGCATATCATTGCCGACCCCTACCACCAAAACGTCGTCAACTCGGATGCGGGGTTCAGCCTGCAGCACCCGCTGGGCACCGATTCGCTCGGCCGCGACCTCCTCAGCCGGGTCATGCACGGCGCCCGCATCTCCCTGTCGATCGGACTCATCGTCCAGGCGATCTACCTTGCCATCGGCGGGACGGTCGGCCTGACGGCGGGCTACCTCGGCGGACGGGCCGACAACCTGCTGATGCGTTTCGTCGACGTCTGGTACGCCTTTCCCGACCTGCTCTTCCTGCTGGTCGTGGTCGCGGTCCTGCAACCGAGCCTGTTCACGATCTTCGTGGCGATCGGCATCATCGGGTGGGTCGACCTCGCCCGCCTGATCCGTGGCCAGGTGCTCTCCCTCAAGGAGAAGGAGTTCGTCGAGGGCGCGCGGGCGGCCGGCAGCGGCCCGCTCAAGATCATCCTGCGGCACCTGATGCCAAACACCCTGGGCCCGATCATCGTCAGCCTGACGTTCGGCATCCCCCGCGCCATCTTCCTCGAGGCCACCCTGAGCTTCCTCGGGGTCGGCATCCCGCCGCCGACGCCCAGCTGGGGCGTCATGACGCAGGACGGCTACCAGTCGATCTTCGCCTATCCCCACGAGGTGCTCGTTCCGGCGCTCGCCCTGGCCATTACGATGCTGTCCTTCAGCTTTGTCGGCGACGGCCTGCGCGACGCGATCGACCCCCGAATGCGAAGATAGGGGAGTGCCAGCGCCTCTTCTTCGGGTAGAGGACCTCAGAACCCAGTTCTTTACCTCGCGCGGCATCGTGCGCGCGGTCGATGGGATCAGCTTCCACATCAACAAGGGCGAAACCGTCGCCATCGTCGGCGAGTCCGGCTCCGGCAAGACGATGACCGCGTTTTCCATCCTCCGCCTCGTCCCTGACCCCGGGCGGATCGTCTCCGGAAAGATCCTCTTCAAAGACCGCGACGTCGTGACCATGGACAACGAGGAAGTCCGGGAGTATCGGGGCAACGATGTGGCGATGATCTTCCAGGACCCGATGACGTCGATGAACCCCGTGACCAAGGTCGGGGCCCAGGTCGACGAGGCCATGACGGCGCACGAACGGTTCTCCGTGCGCGAAGCCGCCTCCCGGGTGGTCCCCCTGCTGAAGCAGGTGCGGATCCCCGCCGCCGAGCAGCGGGTCAAGGACTATCCCCACCAGTTCTCGGGCGGGATGCGGCAGCGCGCCATGATCGCGATGGGGCTGTCGAACGAGCCCGAGCTACTGATCGCGGACGAGCCCACCACGGCGCTCGACGTGACCGTGCAGGCGCAAATCATCCAGCTCCTCAAGACCCTGAACCGCGAGGTTGGCGCGGCCATCATCCTGATCACCCACAACATGGCGCTGGTCGCGAGCATGTGCCAGCGGGTCATCGTCATGTACGGCGGCCGGATCGTCGAGGAGGGGCCGGTCGAGCAGATCTTCGAGAGTCCGCAGCATCCCTACACCTGGTCGCTGCTCCGATCGGTCCCCCGCATCGACGTGGCCCGCGCCGAGCGATTGGTCAGCATCAAGGGCCTACCGCCGGATTTGATGCGCCTTCCCCCTGGGTGTAAGTTCCACCCGCGTTGCCGTTTCAAAGTCGAGCGCTGCGAACGCGAGGAGCCGCCGCTCGACGAAGTCGCGCCGGAGCAGGTCGCCCGCTGCTGGGTGCTGATGCGCAATGTGCCGGAGGAGAAGCGCGAGGAGACGAAGGCGGCCGAGGTCTCGACCGAGGCCGCCGCCGGGCTGAAGCAGGCGGATCCAGCCGAAATGACATGGTGAAAACCGCCGAAGCTCAACCGGGCGTCAGCGCGCGGGTTGATCCGGTCATCCTTCGGGTCAAGGACGTCGTCAAGCACTTCCCGATCGGCGGGATCGGCGGCGACGTGGTACGCGCGGTCGATGGCGTCACCTTTGAGATCCGGCGTGGCGAGACGCTCGGCCTGGTCGGCGAGTCGGGGAGCGGCAAATCCACCCTCGGCCGCGTCATCGCCGCGCTGCATCCGGCGACCTCGGGCAGCGTCATCTTCGAAGGCCAGGACCTGACCAAACTGAAGGGCAACAAGCTTCGGCAGATGCGCCGCCAGCTGCAGATCATCTTCCAGGATCCGTTCGCCTCGCTCGATCCGCGCATGACGGTCGGCGAGATCATCGCCGAGCCGCTCGACAACTTTGGCGTCGCCCGAGGCCGGCAGCGCCAGCTTCGGATCCAGGAACTGCTGCGGGTCGTCGGCTTGAACCCGAACTTCACGAACCGCTATCCGCACGAGTTTTCGGGCGGCCAGCGGCAGCGCATCGGGATCGCCAAGGCGCTGGCGCTCAACCCCTCCCTGATCATCTGCGATGAGGCCGTCTCCGCCCTGGACGTCTCGATCCAGGCGCAGATCATCAACCTGCTGCAGGACCTGCAACGAGAGTTCAACCTCACCTACCTCTTCATCGCGCACGACCTCGCCGTGGTTCGCCACCTGTCAAAGCGGATCGCGGTGATGTACCTCGGGAAGATCGTCGAGATCGCCGACCGCGTTGACATCTACGACTACCCGCAGCATCCCTACACCAGCGCGCTGCTCAGCTCGATCCCGGTACCCGACCCGCGGCTCGAGGCCGACCGCGTGCCGATCCCGTTGAAAGGCGAGATCCCATCGCCGGTCAATCCGCCAAGCGGCTGCCGCTTCCACACGCGCTGCCCGATCGCGAAGGTGCCGGGGGTGTGTTCCGAGCACGAGCCGCCGCTCGAGCCGCACGGACGGCCCGACCAGGTGGCGGCCTGTCATTTCGCCGGCGAGCTGGGCGCCCAGCACCGGCAGGAGGCCCGCTTACCCCAGCGCTGAACCGCCGAACCGGGGGCCACCGTCGGTGAGCTTACGGCATAATGAGATTCCTATCTTCAATGCAAGGACGGGGTCCTGACGTCAGTTGAAAGCGGTCGTCATGGCCGGAGGCGAAGGTTCGCGGCTGCGGCCACTGACCAGCGGGCTGCCCAAGCCGTTGGTGCCCGTGGTCGGCAAGCCGGTGATGGAACATATCCTCCGCTTGCTGCACAAGCACGGGATCACCGACGTGGTGGTCACACTGCAGTACCTGGGCTCCGCGATCCGCGATTACTTCGGCGATGGCTCCGACTTCGGGATGGACATCATCTACGTGGTCGAGGACGCGCCGCTGGGCACCGCCGGCAGCGTGAAGAACGCGCAGCAGTACCTGGATGAGCCGTTCATCGTCATCAGCGGCGATGCGCTGACCGACATCGATCTCGGGAAGGCGGTCGCGTTCCATCGCGAGCGGAAGGCGGCGGCGACCATCGTGTTGACGTCCGTGGCGAACCCGCTCGAGTTCGGGGTCGTGATCACGAACCCGGATGGGACGATCAACCGATTTCTCGAGAAACCCTCATGGGGCGAGGTCTTCTCGGACCAGGTCAACACCGGGATCTACATCCTCGAGCCGGACGTCCTGAACCTGCTACCGCCGGCGACCGTGGTCGACTGGAGCAGCGACGTCTTCCCCAAGATGCTGCGCGGCGGCATGCCGCTGTACGGCTACCTCGCGCCGGGCTACTGGTGCGACATCGGCAACATCCAGACCTACTACCAGGCCAACTGGGACGCCCTCGAGGGCCGGGTCGAGGTCGAGATCGCCGGCGAGCGGCGCGAGGGGAACGTCTGGATCGGTGAGGACGTCGAGCTGGGGCATGACGTCCGGCTGGTCGGGTCCCGCCTACATCGGCCAGGAATGCAAGATCAAGCAGGGCGTCTTCATCAACGGGCCGGTCTGCGTCGGGAATTTCTCGGTGGTCGACGAGAACACGAAGATCAGCAACTCGATCATCTGGAGCTATTCCTACATCGGTGAGAACTCGCGCCTGCGGCAGGCGATCGTCTGCCGCCACGCGACGATCAAGAACAACTCGTCTGCTGGAAGAGGGCGCCGTGATCGGGGACGAGGTGGTGATCGGCGAGGGGAGCACGATCGACGCCGGGGTCAAGATCTGGCCCGACAAGCAGATCGAGCCTGGGTCGACAGTGCACGAGAGCATCATCTGGGCGGGGCACTGGAAGCGCGGGACTGTTCACCTCCTATGGGCTGGTCGGCCTGGTCAACATCGAGCTGACTCCGGAGTACTGCGCCCGCCTCGGGAGCCTCATTCGCCGCGCTCTTCCCGAAGGGCTCCGCGATCGCCGCCGTGCGCGACGGCCAGCGCCCGTCGCGCATGATCAAGCGCGCCATGATCGCCGGCATGATGTCAGGCGGCGCCTCGATCATCGACCTGAGCGAGCTGCCGATCCCGGTGGTCCAGTACTACACGCGGCAGCACCCGATCGCGGGGGCGGTGCATGTGCAGATGTCGCCACTCGACAGCCGGTCGGCCGACATCCGGATGTTCGATGGCAATGGGATGATCGCTCGACAAGAAGACCGAGCGCAAGGTCGAGAATGTCTTCTTTCGCGAGGATATCCGCCGGGTCCATTTCTACGAGATGGGGGATATCACCTATCCGACCGACGCGGTCGATTCCTACGTCGACGGATTGCTGGCCCTGATCGATGTCGAGACCTTGCGCCGAGCGCACCTGCGGGTCCTGGTCGACTTCGACCATGGCAGCGCCTCGATCGTGCTGCCGCGGCTCTTCAAGGAACTCAACATCGAGGCGATCCCGCTCAATGCCGGCTTCGACGAGATCTACCAGTCGAAGACCCAGGAGGCGTTCAAGGAGGCGCGGCGGCAGTCGGCGCTGATCACGCGGACGCTCGGCTGCAAGCTGGGCGCCTACATCGACTATGGCTCGGAGCGGATCTTCCTGATCGATGAGCGGGGCGAGCTGCTCGATCATCATGAGGCGCTCGGGGTTCTCGCCCTGTTATTGCTGCGGTCGCAGCCGGGCGCGCTGGTGGCGCCCGCGACCGTGCCGCTGACGATCACCCGGCTGGTCCGCGGCATCGATGGGGCGGACTTCATTCCGGCGAAGGCGGAGCCCGCCGCCTTGTTGCAGGCGGCAAAGCAGCACCAGGCCCGGCTCGCCTCGGATGGGAACGGCGGGTATGTTTTCCCTGAGCACCAACTGGCGTTCGACGGCATCTTTACGCTCGTCAAGTTGCTGGAGCTGCTGGCGAAGGATGGCCGGGCGGTCTCGACCGTGCGCGAGGAGATCCCGCGAGCCGCCTACGAGCGCCGGGCGGAGGCGGTGCCGTGGGATGCCAAGGGACGGGTGATGCGGACGATGGTGGAGATGCACCGCGATGCCTCGGTCGACCTCGCCGATGGGATCAAGGTGTTTGTCGACGGCGGGTGGGTGCTGGTGCTGCCTGACCCCGATATGCCGACCTATCACATTATTGTGAGCCTCGAGGATGGGGCGCGAGGCGAAGGCACTCGCCGACCGCTACAGCGCCCTGGTCAAGGCGGCTGTCGCGGGGGATGGGGAGGTGGCGCCGGCGGTCGGGTCCTGAGCCGCGGGCGCGCGGCGCGGCCGCGAGAGGCGGTGCTAAAATCCGCTGTGCCGCGCGGGTGTAACTCAGTTGGTAGAGTGCAACCTTCCCAAGGTTGAAGTCGTGAGTTCGAGTCTCATCACCCGCTCCATTGGCTTCGCGCCAGGGGCCGTTACCCTTAACCTCTTCTTAATTTGCCGGACCATATACTGGTGACGGTGGCGGAAGCGCAGTTCCAACTCGAAACGTCCGTGCCTGCCACCACGCGGGGCCAGGGGCGGTACCTCAATCGTGAGCTCTCCCAGCTCGACTTCGACCAGCGGGTGCTGGCGATGGCCCAGGATTCACAGCTCCCCCTGCTCGAACGCGTGCGCTTCCTCGCCATCCTGGGGGAAAACCTCGATCAGTTCTTCCAGGTCCGGGTCGCCGGTCTGAAGGAGCAACTGCTGGTGCCGGTTGCCCAGACCTCGCCCGACGGCATGACCACCAGCGAGCAACTCCGCGCTATTCACACCGGTGTGCAAGCCCTGGTCACGGAAGCCGCTCGCGTGCTCGGTTGCGAGGTCATCCCGGCCCTGAAAGCCGCCGGCATCTCGCTCGTGACACCCGGCGAGCTCGAGAGATCGTGATCGCGCATTCCTTGCGGACGAGTTCAGGGATCGGATCTTTCCTGTCCTGACGCCGCTTGCAGTCGATCCCGCACATCCCTTCCCCTACATCTCGCACCTCTCGCTCAACCTCGCCGTGATGGTGAGCGACCCAAGCCATGACCAACTCCGTTTCGCCCGGGTCAAGGTGCCGCCGCTCCTGCCCCGTTTCGTGGCGCTGCCAGGTGGCGGCCGCTACATCCCGCTCGAGCAGGTAATCGCGCTGCACCTCGACGCCCTCTTCCCGGGCATGGAGGTCGTGAGCCACCACCCCTTCCGGGTGACGCGCGATGCCGACCTCGACCTGGTCGATGACGAGGCAGCCGACCTCCTGGAAGCGATCCAGAGCGAGCTCCGCCGCCAACAGCGTAAAGCCAGCGTCGTCCGGCTCGAGGTCGACATGTCGATGTCGCCGGAGGTCCTCGGGTTGCTCGTTCCGGAGCTCGATCTCGGTCCCGGTGATGTCTACCAGATCGATGGGCTCCTGGACCTGAGCGACCTCTGGGCGATCTATGCCCTCGACCGGCCCGACCTCAAGGACGAGGCCTGGACGCCAGTCACGCAGCGACGCCTGCAGGGCGTCGATGGCAAGTTGCCCGATTTCTTCGCCGTCCTCTCGGAGGGCGACGTGCTCGTCCACCACCCATACGACTCATTCTCCACCTCGGCAGAGGCCTTCATCGATCAGGCGGCGCAAGACCCCCAGGTGCTGGCGATCAAACAGACCCTCTACCGAACCTCGGGTCCGGTCAGCCCGATCGTTCGCGCGCTGATCCGGGCCGCCGAGAGCGGAAAGCAGGTGGTGGCCCTGGTCGAGCTCAAGGCCCGCGGTGACGAACAGGCGAACATCGCCTGGGCCCAGGCGCTGGAGCAGGTGGGGGTGCACGTCGTCTACGGCGTCGTCGGCCTGAAGACCCATGCCAAGGTGACGATGGTGGTCCGCGGCGAGCCCGACGGCATCCGCCGTTACGTCCATGTCGGGACCGGCAACTACAACCCGAAGACGGCGCAGATCTACGAGGATATCGGCCTGCTCTCGGCCGATGTCGAGCTCGGCACCGATGTTTCGGAATTGTTCAACTACCTGACGGGATACAGCCGCCAGCGCCGATTCGGCCGCTTGATGGTAGCCCCGGTGGGATTGCGGTCTGGCGTCATTCGGTTGATCCGCCGCGAGGCCGGGCGGCCGGGGGTGGGCCGGATCATTTTGAAAGTCAACAGCCTGGTCGATACCGAGGTCGTGGACGCGCTCTATGAGGCGTCCCAGTCCGGTGTCGACATCGACCTGATTGTGCGCGGGCCATGCAGCCTGCGACCGGGCGTCCCGGGCCTCTCGGAACGGATTCGAGTCCGGTCCATCGTCGGTCGCTTCCTCGAGCACTCGCGGATCTTTCGCTTTGGACCTGATGGCGCCGAGATCCAATTCTTTGTCGGCTCCGCCGACCTGATGCCTCGGAACCTCGACCGCCGGGTCGAGGCGATGGTGCCGGTTGACGACCCATCGCTGCAGGCACGGCTCGCCCATGTCCTGACGACCGACTTGCAGGATGACGTGCTTGCCTGGCAGTTGCACGCCGACGGTAGCTGGACCAGGGTGCCGACGGTACAGGGCGTCAACGCCCAGCAGGTGTTCCAGGATCTCGCACTCGCCCGGGCCCAACCGCGGGGAACGACCCTCAATGATTGAGCGCGAAGTCAAGCTCGGCGCCGGTGCCGACTTCGCCCTCCCGGATCTCGGCGAGGTGGTGGCCGCGGTCATGGCGACCGAACCGGAGGAGCGCCGGCTGGAAACGGTCTACTACGACACGCCCGACCTCCGCCTGGCCCGCTGGGGCTGCAGCCTCCGGCTGCGCCAGGGCGAGGGATGGACCTTGAAATTGCCCAGCTCCGCCGGCGGGCACACGTTGAACCGCCGCGAGCTGGAGTTCCCGGGGGACGGCCGCCGTCCACCGGACGCCGCCACGACGCTGGTGATGGCCTACGTCCGGCGCTCGTCGTTGGTCCCGGTCGCGAGTCTCTCCACGCTCCGGCGCCGCGTGCGCCTCCAGGAGAGCGGTGGTCCGGTGCTGGCCGAGGTCGTTGATGATGATGTCTCGGTCATCCAGGGACTCCGCGTCGCCGGTCGATTCCGGGAGGTCGAGGTGGAGTTGCGCGATGCCGCCGGCGATCGCCTCCTCGAGCCGGTGCTGGCGAGGCTGCGGGCCGCCGGTGCCGCCGACGGCGACAACGCCCCCAAGCTGATGCGTGCGCTGGGGCCGCGGGCCGCCGGCCCTCCGGAGGTCGCCCCGTCTGCGCTGACCCCGGCTGCGACCGGCGCCGAGCTGGTGCGGCATGCGATCGCGACCTCGGTCGCAGCCCTGCTGCGGCATGATCCCGGGGTCCGGCTCGGCGATGACCCAGAGGACATCCATCGCGCCCGCGTGGCGACCCGCCGGCTGCGCTCCCAGCTGCGCACCTTCCGAGGCCTGATCCAGGCGGACTGGGCGAATCAGCTCCGCGAAGACCTCCGCTGGCTGGCGGATGGCCTGGGCGAGGTCCGCGACAAGCAGGTGCTCGCGGCACGCCTTCGCGGGCACACCACGGGGCTGATCGAGGTTGATGCCCCCGCGGTGACCGAGCTTGCCGCGCAGCTCGAGGTCGAAAGCGAGGAGGCGCGCGGCCGGCTGGTCCTCGACATGCGGTCCGACCGCTACATCGGGCTGCTCGAGCGGCTCGTGGATGCTGCGCGTAACCCGTCGCTTGCGCCAGAATCGGCCGACCCGGCGCGCCAGGCCGTCACGGCGCTGGCCCGCAAGGACTGGAGGCGACTCAAAAAGGCGGTCAATGCCCTGGGCAAACGACCTGCCGATGCGGCGCTCCACCACGTGCGGATCATGGCCAAGCGCGCCCGCTACGCGGCGGAGGCGGCCGCGCCGGTGGTTGGGAAAGATGCGTCGGAGTTCGTGGAGGCGCGTTACCACGTTACAGGACGTGCTGGGCGATCACCAGGACAGCGTGACGGCGCAGCAGTGGTTGAGGCGCGCTTCGGAGGGCGCATCTGCGTTCGTCGCGGGCGAATTGTGTGCCATCGAACGCGATGCGGCCGCCGCCGACCGAGCGCACTGGCCAAAAAAGTGGAAAATAGTTGACCGTAAACGTCTGAGAAGGTGGATGATATAGGTCAAGCGGCATCAGGCAAGGCGTCGTCCCAGCAAAAAACATCGCAAGGGGTGTCCATGGCAGCAAAGATCTTGCAAGTCGATGAAGCCAAACTGGTCCGGGCTGCCGGCGGCATCATCTGTCGGAGCGGATCGCGCGGCGCGACCAAGGTGGCGTTGATCCACCGCCCGGGTTACGACGACTGGACCTTCCCAAAGGGCAAGGTCGACGGCGATGAAAGTCTCGAGGAGACGGCGCTTCGCGAGGTGGAGGAGGAGACCGGGTTCCGCTGCCGCCTGGTGCGTCCCCTGGGTTGCACCGCCTACGCTGATCGCCGCGGGCGGGACAAGGTGGCCTGCTACTGGATCATGGAGGCGGTCGGGGGGCGCTTTCGGCCCGGGGACGAAGTCGACGAGATGCAGTGGGTCACAATCGATGAGGCGTACGACATCCTGAGCTATCGTCGGGATCGTACCCTGCTCCGTTCACTCGACCTGGCGGCAACCGGCTGAGTCAATCCTCGCCATTGACCGCGTACCTGGTCCGGCATGCAAAGGCGGGCGACCGGGCCGACTGGGAAGGTGATGACCGCCTCCGGCCGCTGTCCAAAGCCGGCAAGGCGCAGGCCGAGGACCTCGTTGAAATCCTCAAGGATGCCGCGATCGCCGCGATTCATTCGAGCCCCTATCTTCGGTGCGTCCAGACGGTCGAGCCTCTCGCACGCCATCTGGGGCTCAGGGTCGAGCGAGAGACAGCTCTGGCGGAAGGTGCCGGAGGCGAGAGTGTCGTCCAACTGATTCATCGATACCCAGGGCGATCCGTGGTGTTGTGCACGCACGGCGATGTCATCGAGGAGTGCCTTCAGCAGCTGATCACGGAACGCCTGATCCCGCGTGTCCGCGCGATTGCGGAGAAAGGATCGACATGGGTTCTTGAGGAAGAGCGAGGGCGATGGATCCGGGCCCGCTACCTACCTGCACCCTAGGTCAGCCAGTCAGCCCCGCTGTGTGCAGGATCGCGTACGTGAGCCAGGCGGTTAGGCCGGCTGCAGGAATCGTGACAATCCAGGCGACGACGATGTTGGCCCCGACCCCCCAGCGGAGCGCCGACATCCTCTGGGCCGCGCCGGCGCCCATGACGGAGCCGGTCACGACATGCGTGGTGCTCACGGGCAATCCAAACTGGGTGGCGAGCTGAATGACCGCCGCGCCGGCGAGCTGCGCCGCCATCCCCGTGGCGGGCTCAAGCTTGTAAATGCGCCAGCCGAGCGTTCGGATGATTCGCCAACCGCCGGCGTACGTTCCGAACGCAATCGCCGTGGCCGACAGGAGCACGACCCAAACCGGAACCTTGAACGTGGTGAGATGGCCTGTCGCGAGAAGCGCGAGCGTGATCGCCGCCATCGTCTTCTGGGCGTCGTTCGCGCCGTGGGAGTAGGACACCAGGGCGGCGGTGATGACCTGGAGACTTCGAAACGTGCGGTTCAACGGCGCGGGACGCATCCGCCGTACCGCCAGGAGCAAGGCCGTCATGAGGATGCCGGCGACGAGGAAGCCCGCGGGTGGTGAGATGACGAGGGAGGAGACCGTCTTCCAAAATTCGGCGCCGTTGACGCCCTGCAGTCCGTGTGCCGCGGCGATGGCTGCCCCGGCAAGGCCGCCGACCAGGGCATGCGTTGAACTGCTAGGCAGGCCGAGGGACCAGGTGATCAGGTTCCAAACGATGGCCCCCACCAGGGCGGCAATGATCACGACGAGCCCCGCCTTGAACGCTACGAGCTTGCCGATGGTGTTGGAGACCTTTGCCTGGAAGAAGACGACGGTGATGACTGCCCCGGCGAGGTTCAGCACGGCGGATAGCAGCACGGCCATTCTCGGAGAGAGGGCCCGCGTCGATACGGAGGTGGCGATGGCATTGGCGGTATCGTGAAATCCGTTGGTGAAATCGAAGCCGATCGCGACCAGGATCGTGATCAGCAGCAGCGTTTCAGGCATTCTTGATCGAGGTCGCTTCCAACACGTTGGCCACGTGCTCGCATTGGTCCATCGTCTGCTCCAGTAGGTCGTAGAGGTCCTTCCACTTCACGAGATCCGTGGCGGAGGCTCCGTCGGTGAACAGCTGCGCAAGTGCCTCTCGGGTGATCTGGTCACCCTCGTTTTCCAGTCGATGAATCTCGACCCGGTGCTGGCCGAGGTTCTTGAAGCCCTCGAGGCCGTTAACGGCCTTGGCCAGCTCGGTCCCCGCCTTGGCGAGCGCTTCGCCCATCCGTTTGGCAGATGCGGAGATTTCATTCACGCGGTACAGGTCGATCTTGTCGGAGACCTCCTCGGCTAAATCGACAACCTCGTCTAGCGAGGAGGCAAGATCGTAGATGTCCTCCCGCTCGAATGGCGTCACGAAGGTGGCATTGATCAGGTTGTAGATGTCGTGGGTCACGTCGTCGCACTCATGTTCAATCTCACGAAGCCGCGCATGCCGAGTCTGTCCTTCCAGCAACCCATTTCGGAGCTGCGACAATGCCTCGCTGACCAACTCGCCCTGCCGCGAAAACAGGGCATAAAACCGACGTTCTGCCGGAACGATGCTAAGTCTCATCGGTGAACCACCTCCGCCCAAGAGAATAGGCGGTTAGCGTCAGGCGGCCGTGCCGCTGGGTGCACGGGCCGGCTGGGATGCCCGAGCATAACGCCGCTCGAGCATCCCGGTGGCACCACTACTGCTGGCGGTCGCCGCTCCCGTCACCGGACGGCTCTCCGGTGGTGGGGTTCAGGATCAGGCGGTCGAACCGGGGATGGGCGAAGTCGAACATCCCGGTGAGCGTGCCGGCGATTCCGTCTGCCGAGCCACTTCCAATGCGTTGACCGTTGAGCCAGTTGTCCTCAACAAAGCGAAGGATGGAAGACTGGTCGGTAAGGGTATTGTCCACCGCATTCCCACGGGCGTATGGCGAGATCACAAGCAAGGGCAACCGCGGTCCGTATCCGCAGCGAGCCTGCTGGCTGCCAGGCGTGGCGCCCGTTCGGGCCGGTGGCGACTGCTTCGTGTTCGTACCGCATAGCTCAGACCCGGCGAGCCGGTCGAGCGGCGTTTGCGACTGGATCAGGATCGGGCTCACAACGTGGTCATACCAGCCGTCCGAGTCGTCGTAGGCGATCACCACCGCGGTCCTCGACCAGCTGTCGAGGCGTTGCAGGTAATTGATCGTCTTGACCAGGAACGCCTGCTCGTCCAGCGGCGTGGAGTAGCCGGCGTGTCCGTCCTGGTAAGCGGGAGCCTTCAGATATGAGACGGCTGGGAGCTTGCCGGCACTCGCCGCGGCGTAGAAGTCGGTCAGGTCGTATTGATGATTGGCCTGGCCGTTGTGTCCGATCTCGTTGACCGAGGCAGGCTGGGCATGCTGCGCATTTCGGGTCGAGGCGTAGTACTGGAACGGTTCGTGGTGTGGAATGTAGTCGGCCGTCGGGGTGCAGGGCGTTGGGCTGCAGTATTGCGCGGTGTGCTTCTGCTGGCAGGCCGGGGCGCTTGGCGAGCCGAAGCCGGGTGTGTGGAACCCGCCGGTGAACCATCCCCAGCTGACGCCCTTCGCGTTCAGCAGGTCGCCGATGTTCTGGCCACCCATGGCGGTGGTTTCCCGTGTGCTGCAAATGTCATAGGTTGGTTGGGGATCGCCCACGATCGTCATCGGGCCCTGCGGGCCTGAGGGACCGCCCTGGGTCGGCGGGCTGGCCGGGCACGTCGCAGCACTCGTCCCTGCGGGGACTGACTCGTCAACCCCGAAGGCGGTTGAGGCGCCGCCCGTCTGACAGTACGAGCCGAAGGTGTTGCCACTGACCAGGTTGACGGCGCCCACGGTGGAAGGACCGAACTGGGTCTGATAGAAGTTATCACTCAGGGCAAAGTGCTGCGCGTAGTTCCACATCGCGGTCACGGTATTGCCATCGTAGTAATCCATCACCGCGAAATTGCCGGGCGTCGCCGGCTGCGGGGTCGGCGGGCTGCTGGCGGTCGCGAGGCAGGAGCCAAGGTCTTTCGGAGCGCCTGCGCTCTTGCTGCTCTCGAACTCGACCACCTTATCCATGAGCCCGCTATGGTAGGCGGCTTGCTCATCACTGTAGGTGTGGTCCTGGCTGCAGGTGTGACTCTGCGACCGGCCCAGGCGCTGTGGGTTGCTCAGGTTCGGGTTGGCGGTCAGCAGCGGCGCCTGCGGATCGCACGGAAAGTTGCCGCTCGATGCCCGCTGGTTCGAGTCTTCCGTCGAGCGCGGCTGAAACGGCGGGCCGCACAGCCCGTTCACCGTCGGCGTACTCCCCCTCGGATGGAACGCGGGTTGACCCGCCGCGTTTAAGGCCCACGGATAGGTGCCGAAGTAGTGGTCGAAGGAAACGTTCTCCTGGAAGATGACGACCAGATGCTGGATCGGCGTCGCCGTTCTGGCGCCGGAACCCGCATCATCGCTCGACCGCGCGCCCGTCGCCGCCGGACCTGCCGCGACAGCGGCACCCACAAGGCCCATCGTCGCCATGGTTGCCACCAATCGTCGTGGATTCATGTGTCCTCCTTCCTTAGCCGCAAACGGATGAGGTTCAGTTGTGCCTCACACCCCGCGCTCATTATCGGATCTACGCCGTTAAGGATGTGGGTCGGCCTGATTAACGCTTGACAAAGGTTGGCCGTCACGCCCGGACCCAACTCTCAATGGCCGAGTTGTTAGATTCGGAGTCATGGTGCCACCCTGGCGGAAGCGATCAGATCCGCCCGTGCCGTCCCATCACGTGAATGCATCCGACCGACTCGATCTTGTCGAGATGCTCGACCGCATCGAAGACGCCGTCCTGCTCGTCGGACCCGAACGCGTCCTCAGTTGGCTCAACCCGGCTGCGGGCCGCCTCTTCGACGCGCCCGAGCAATCGGTGGGCCGGGCCCTCGTCGAGGTTGTTCGCGATCACCGGATCGACGCTCTGGCGGCGCGCGTCGCCGAGACCGGCCGCGAAGAGGTCCTCGAGATCCTCATGCCGGTAACGGGTCGAGCGCTGACCGTGCGTGCCGCACCACTTGTCTCGGGCCCGGGTCTGGGGATTGTCGTTCGAGACGCGACGCGCCTTCGCCATCTCGAGACCGTCCGGCAGCAATTCGTCGCCAATCTCTCCCACGAACTCCGCACCCCGCTGGCCGGTCTCGACCTGGCTGCCCAGACGCTCGCCGCGCAATTGCCGCCAGACGGCGACAGCCGGGTTTTCATAGACCGGATCCTGGAGGAGTCCCAGCGGCTTGCCGCCATCCTGGTCAACCTTGCCCAGCTATCCGCCCTCGACGCCGAACAGATAAGCGTCGAGCGCGAACCGTTCTCGATCTCCCGTCTGGTGGACGACCTGGCGGAGCGGTTCCAGGCTCGCGCCCACGCCGCGGGGTTAGTGTTGCGAGTGGAGCCGTCTGAGGAGGCGATGGCGGCGCTCGGCGACCGGGCGAAGACAGACCAGGCGTTGCAGAACATCGTTGACAACGCGTTGAAGTTCACGCTGCAGGGCGAGGTGGTTCTGAGCGCATCTGTCGGCGAATCCCTGGTCCAGATCGCCGTTCGGGATACCGGCGTCGGCATCCCGCCACGGGACTTGCCACGGATCTTCGAGCGTTTCTACAAGGTCGATCGGGCGCGCGGCCGCCAGGTGCCGGGAACCGGGCTGGGACTGGCGATCGCCCGCCACCTGATTGAGTTACAGGGCGGAAGGCTTGCCGCCGAGAGTCGTCCTGGCTCTGGAACAACCCTTCGGCTGTTTCTCCCGAGGTCGGCGACCCTCCCTTAACGCGTTGTTAATCTCGGCCACCCCCGGCGATTACGGGCGCTCCATAGCATGGGACCGGTATCACCGTCGTGTTCGCCCGTCATTCAGGAGGAAAGAACGCCAGCATGAAGCGTGCGCATCTCGTTGCCGCGATTGGCGCCGCCCTGTTGCTTGCCGGATGCGGCACAAGCAGCCCGACGAGTCCCTCCGCCGCGGCCGGGGGAGGGCCGAGGCCACCCGCCGCCGCGCTGACCGGTGCGGGCGCCACGTTCCCGGCACCCTTCTACACCGCGGCCTTCTACGCCTACAACCAGAAGTTCAGCCAGGTCACGGTCAACTACCAGGCGATTGGATCCGGCGCAGGCATCCAGCAGCTCACCAAGAAGACGGTGGATTTTGGCGCCAGCGATGTCCCTTTGAAGACCTCAGAGGCCGATGCCATGGGCGGCAGCGACAAGGTGGTGCAGATCGCCGGAACACTCGGCACCGAGTCGCTCGCCTACAACCTGCAGGGTGTGTCGAGCGGTCAGCTCAAGCTGACATCCAAGACGATCGCCGGCATCTTCCTCGGTACCATCAAGAAGTGGAACGACCCGGCGCTGGCGGCCGATAACAGCGGCGTCAGCCTGCCGAACCAGGCGATCACGGTCGTCCACCGGTCTGACGGGAGCGGCACCACCTACATCTTTACCGACTATCTCTCGAACGTCAGCTCGGATTGGAAAACGAAGGTCGGCACAGGTAAATCGGTCTCCTGGCCAGCCGGCCAGGGAGCCTCCGGCAATGCGGCCGTCGCCACCACCATCAAGCAGACACCCGGCTCGATTGGCTACGTTGAGCTCGCCTATGTGCTGCAGACCAACATGAGTCAGGCCCAGCTCCAGAACCACGATGGCAACTTCGTCACCCCGAACGAGGCGGGCGCGACCGCCGCGGCTTCCCAGTTCTTGAACGTGAGCCCGACCGGATCGTTCTCGATCGTCAACGCGCCGGGCAAGGACAGCGCCCCGATCAGTGGCTACAGCTGGATGATGGTGTACAAGGACCAGTCGGATAAGACGAAGGGAACGGCCATGGTGGACCTCTTCTACTGGCTGATCACGGACGGCCAGCAGTACGCTGCGAACGTCCACTATGCAAAGCTTCCAAGCAAGATGGTCCAGGACGACATCAGTGCGTTGAAAACGGTGACCTCGGGCGGCAGCCCGTTGCTGACCGGCGTGCCCGCCGCCTCCTGATCCCGACATGAGCCTGGGGACTGCCGAGCAGGTAGCCCCGTCGCCGCTGGTGAACGGTCGCCGGCGGCGATTCGTTGACGGCGATGCGATCTTCCGCGGCCTGGCCTACGCCGCGGCCGGCGTGATCATGCTCATCGCGGTAATCTTCCTGGTCACGCTGTTCATCCCGGCGCTACCCTCGATTCGAGCCTTCGGTCTGGGATTCCTCGCCAGTTCGAAGTGGAACCCGGTCACCGGTCAGTTCGGCGCCCTCCCCTTCATCTTCGGCACGCTGGTGACCTCGGCGATCGGGCTTGTCATCGCGTTCCCGGTCGGAATTGGCGCGGCTCTCTTCCTCGCCGAGGAGGCGCGCCTGCGCTTCATCCGGGTCCCGCTATCGTTTGCCGTCGAGTTGCTGGCCGGCATCCCGAGCGTGGTAATCGGGTTGTGGGCCCTCTTCATCCTGACGCCGATCATGCGCGACACCGTTGAGCCGTTCCTCAACCATGTCCTAGGATTTCTGCCGATCTTCCAGGGTGGGTACAGCGGCGCAAGCTTCCTCACTGCCGGCGTTGTCCTGGCCATCATGGTGCTCCCGATCATGATCGCCCTGTCGCGCGACGTCATCCACGAGGTGCCCAGGGCGCTGCGCGAGGCGAGCCTGGCGCTTGGCGCCACCGGGGCCGAGACGATCTGGTCGGTCATCCTGCCGTACGCCCGCGTCGGCATCACCGGCGCCGTGCTCCTGGCGCTCGGCCGCGCCCTGGGAGAGACGATCGCCGTCACCATGGTGATCGGGAACAACGCCCTAATCACGAGCCACCTCTTCGCCCCCGGGTACACGCTGTCCGCGGTGCTCGCCAACGAGTTCACAGAAGCCGTCGGCAACCTCTACCAGGGCGCGCTCATCGAGCTCGGCCTTGTACTGGTGCTGATCACGATCGTCGTCAATGTCCTGGCCCGCCTCCTGGTCTGGCGGTTCAAGGGAACCCGGGAGATCCGCCTGTGAGCCGCCTGATCGTTCGGGTGCTGGTGGACCGCGTGGTCACCGCGCTCATCGTCCTCTGCGTCATGCTCGCCGCGGTGCCGATCCTGGTGCTCTTCATCTTCGTCATCGTCAAGGGCTTGCCGGGCATGCTCGAGCCCGGCTTCTTTACCGACGTGCCGCATCCGGTTGGATTCCCCGGGGGTGGCGTCTTCAATGCGATCGTCGGCACGCTGATCATCGTCGGCATCGCCTCACTGGCGGCGGTCCCATTCGGCACCCTGGTCGGGGTCTTCCTTTCGGAGTTCGGTCGCAATCGGGTCGGTGACACTGTTCGCTTTATCAGCGATGTCTTGACGGGTCTGCCGTCGATCGCCTTCGGCATCTTCGGCTACACCATCCTGGTCCTCACGACCAAGCACTTTTCGGCGATCGCCGCGTCGGCGGCGCTCGGGGTGCTGATGCTCCCTGTCATCATCCGAGCCACTGAAAATGCGCTCATCCTGGTCCCGAACGCGCTACGCGAGGCCGGGCTTGCTCTCGGAGCACCACGCTGGCGGGTCACGATGGAGATCGTCGTGCCTGCCGCGCTTGCCGGGATCGTCACCGGCGCCCTGCTCGCCATGGCCCGCGCCGCCGGCGAGACCGCGCCCTTACTGTTCACGACGCTGGGCAACGACCTGCTCCAGCTCAACCCCGGGCGCCAGATGGGCGCCCTCGCGCTGACCGTCTACCACAACGCGCTCACCCCTTACGCCAAGCTGCAGGACCAGGCGTGGGCGGCCGCCCTGCTGCTCGTCATCATGGTCTCGGTCACGAATATCGTGGCCCGCCTCTACGTGCGTCGCATTCAGTCCTGATCCCGTGGCGGTGAGTGGCACAATGAAAGACGTCCCCATGCAGGTCGAGGTCGCACCCACCGTTCCGCCGGAGGCGAGCCTTAACATCAAGCTCGACGCTCGGCACGTCGATTTCTTCTACGGCGATTTCCAGGCGCTCCACGACGTGTCCCTCGCCGTCCAGGCCTGCAAGATCACGGCGCTGATCGGACCATCGGGGTGCGGCAAGACGACCTTCCTGCGGATCTTCAACCGCATGCACGACCTTGTGCCGAACGCGCGGGCGACCGGCGAGGTCTTGCTCGATGGCAAGAACGTCCTCGACTCCAGTACCGATGTGATCCAGCTTCGGCGTCAGGTCGGCATGCTGTTTCAGCGGCCGAACCCGTTTCCGAAATCGATCTTCGACAACGTCGCCTACGGCCCGCACATGCTCGGCTGGCCGATGCGACGGATCGAGGCCGTGGTCGAGGAATGCCTGAAGGACACCGGGCTCTGGGATGAGGTCAAAGACCGGCTTCGAAAATCGGCGCTCAATCTGTCAGGCGGTCAGCAGCAACGCCTCTGCCTGGCCCGAGCCCTGGCGGTCAAGCCGGAGGTGATCCTCATGGACGAGCCGGCGTCGGCGCTCGATCCGATTGCCACGCTGCGCATCGAGGAACTCATGCAGGACCTGAAGAAGCGGTATACGATCGTGATCGTGACGCATAACATGCAACAGGCCTCGCGAGTCTCGGACTTCACCGCCTTCATGTTGATGAATCAGAAGCGGGCAGGCGAGCTGGTTGAGTTCGGGCCGACCGACGACATCTTCAACCGTCCAAAGGACAACCGGACCGAGGATTACATCACGGGACGGTTCGGCTGACCGTGGCCGCGATTCGGACTCAGTTCGACCAGGAGCTCGCCGAGCTGAAGTCCGGCGTGCTTCGGCTGGGCAGCATGATTGAGCAGGCGATCGCCGAATCGATGCGGGCGCTGGTTGATCGTGACAATGCACTTGCGCGAATCGTCATTGCCAGGGACCAGGAGGTCAACGAGCTGCACCGCCAATTGCGCGAACGCGCCTTCATGATCATGGCGACCCAGCAGCCGGTCGCCCGCGACCTGCGCCTGATCGTGAGCTTTCAGCACATGGTGCTCGAGCTCGAGCGGATGGGCGACCACGCGGTCGGCATCGCCCGCGCGGCGCTTCGGCTGAACGATATGCCGATCCTCAAACCGTACGTGGATCTGCCGAAGATGGCCGAAGTCGTCGAGTCGCAGGTGCACGATATCCTGGGCGCGGTGATCGAGGCCGACCAGGACAAGGCCCGTGCGATCGCCGAGCGTGATGATGAAGTCGACCTCCTGTATCACAAGCTCTGGGACGAGCTGATCGGCTACATGATCGAGGACACCGGGAATGTGCAGCGGGCCGCGGTGCTGCTCTTCCTCGCCAAGGACCTCGAGCGTATCGCCGACCGCGTCACGAACATTGCCGAGGACGTCGTCTTCCTGCACACCGGGCGGATCGTGGAGTTGAGTTAGTGCCGAAGCGCATCCTTGTCGTCGAGGATGACGCGACGATCAGGGACACGCTCAGCTTCAACCTCAAGAAAGAGGGATATCTCGTGACGGTTGCCCAGGATGGCGCGGAGGCCTTGACCAAAGCTCGGGAGGCGCGTGCCGACCTGATCCTCCTCGACCTCATGCTGCCCGAGCTGAACGGGCTCGAGGTCTGCCGGATCCTCCGGCAGGAGGGCAACGTGCCGATCATCATGCTGACTGCCAAGGAAAGCGAGGTGGACAAGGTTGTCGGACTGCAGCTAGGAGCCGACGATTACATCACGAAGCCCTTTTCGCTCCGCGAGCTGTTTGCCAGGATGACAGCCGTCCTTCGCCGAAGCGAGCAGCGGGACGTCCGTCCGGAGGTCGAGGAGGAGCGGCTCGGCCGGCTCCGCATCGACCGAGCCGGGCGCCGAGCGATGATCGACGACGCGGAACTGCGGCTGACGCCAAAGGAATGGGAGTTGCTCGCCTACCTGGTCCACCGGCCTGGACGCGTCTTCACCCGGGAGATCCTGCTGGAGCAGGTGTGGGGCTACAACTATCTTGGCGACCGCAAGACCGTCGACGTCCACATTCGCTGGCTTCGAGAGAAGCTCGGCAAGCACGGGCGGCTCGGGTTCGAGATCGTCACCGTCCGCGGCGCCGGCTACCGGCTCGATCCCGTAGTCGAGGCCGGCCAGGCTCCGGCCGCCGCCTCCTGACGCCGGGCCCGGTCAGCCTCCGGCCGGCGCGCCACCGCCGAAGCCACCGGTTGCCGCGCCGGCGGGCACGATCTGGATCGAGTTCGCCTTGACGCTCCCGTCGGCCTGGCGTGTACCGACCACCGTCACGGTCTGCGTCTCCTGCAGGTCGGACACGGCGCCGATGGCGGTTTTCCGGACGATCACGCTCGGGTCGAAGGTCACCTTGACGTCCGTCCCGCAGCGCGCGTCATGCACGGTCAGGCTGGTCGAGGTGAGGTTGGTCACGGTGCCACTGGTGCCGCGGCGCGTCACGGGGCGACCGGAGGCGGCGGCGGTTGGGGCCGCCGTCGCGGCTGCGCCCGGGCTCGGACAGGCGGCCGCCACGCCTCGGCCCAGGGCGGCAGCCCCGTTCCCGTTGGTGGTCGACGCGGCGGCAGCCGTTCCGCCTCCGCCGATTTTGTAGCCGCCGTAGAAGCCGCCCAGCAGGGCGACGACGACGATCAGCGCTGCGATTGGATACTTGATCATTCGTTGACCTCCAGAGAATTCCGAAACTTATTCGTAGCGCAACGCCTCGATCGGACGAAGCCGGGCGGCCCGGTTGGCCGGGTAGAGACCGAAGAAGAGGCCGATCGCAACCGAGATGCCGAAGGCCGCGATGACGGACGGCATGGAAATGATCGGAGCAGGCAGGCTGGCAACGAACCGCGGGAGAACGCCGGCGAGCAGCACCCCGACCAGGATGCCCAGGGCGCCGCCAACGCCGCTCAGGAACATCGACTCGATCAGGAACTGCAGCAGGATGTCCTGTCGACGGGCTCCGATCGCTTTCCTGATCCCAATCTCGCGGGTCCGCTCGGTCACGGTGACGAGCATGATGTTCATGATTCCGATGCCGCCAACGACCAGGGAGATGCCGGCGATGGCGCCCAGCATCAGCGTGAGCACCCCGGTGGACTGCGTCGCGCTGCTCAGCACGTCTTGCTGGCTCAGGATCTGGAAGTCGGCCTGGGTCGGATCCGAGATGTGATGCCGATCGAGCAGGACCTGGGTGACTTCGGCGGTGGCCGCGCTGTTGGCCTGGGCGCTGGCGGCCTCGACATAGATCTGCTGCACGTTCTTCCCGCGCCCGCCAAGCAGGTAGTCCCACGCCGCGGTGATCGGCGTGACCACCAGGTCATCCTGGTTGTTGAGGCCGGACGCGCCCTTGGGCGCGAGCACGCCGATCACACGGAAGCTGACGCGGTTGATCTTGATCACCTGGCCGATCGGATCGCTCCCGGCAAACAGGTTGTCCACCACCGTCTGGCCGACCACCGCTACCTTGTTGGCGGCGTCCACATCCGCTGAGGTAAAGAACGCGCCGCTGCCGAGCTGGTAATTGCGGACCGACGGGAAATCCTGCGTTGTGCCGGTCAGGCTGGAATTCCAGTTCTGGTTGCCGTAGGTCAGCTGCGCGCGGCCGCTCGCGTTGGGGATCGCGGCCACGACGTCCGGGGATGTCTGCGTGTTGTTGAGCGCCTTCACGTCATCCATGGTCAGGGTGGACCCCGTGCCGAATCCTTGCTGCACCCCGCCCGCGCTTCGCGTGTTCGACGGGAAGACACTGAGCAGGTTCGAGCCGAGCGATTGGATCTGCTGCTGCACCGCGACCGTGGCGCCATTGCCAACGCCGACAAGGAGGATGACGGCGGCGACGCCGATCAGGATGCCAAGCATGGTCAGGCTGGAGCGAAGCCGATTGGCCGTGAGCCCACTGGCGGCGAGGCGCAAGCCTTCGAGCAGGCTCATCGCGTCACCTCGTTCAAGGCGACGGGATGACGCTCGTCGCTGACCACCACGCCGTCGCGCAAGCGCACCACCCGCTGGGCAAAGGCGGCGATGTCCGGCTCATGGGTGATCAGCACGATGGTGCGGCCCTGCCGGTTCAAATCGGCAAGCAGGCGCATGATCTCCAGGCTCGACTCACTGTCCAGGTTGCCGGTTGGTTCGTCGGCAAGCAGGATCGCCGGGTTCGTCACCAGCGCTCGCGCGACCGCGACTCGCTGCTGCTGGCCTCCCGACAGCTCGCTCGGCACATGATTGGCGCGATTCGCCAGGCCCACCGAGGCCAGCGCCTGCAGCGCGCGTTGCCGTCGCTCTTGCGTGTCGCCCGCGTAGATCAGGGGCATTTCGACGTTGTGGAGGGCCTTGACGCGTGGGATCAGGTTGAAGGACTGAAAGACAAAGCCGATCTTCCGGTTTCGAATCCAGGCCAGCTGGTCCTCGGTCAGGTTGGACACGTCGTACCCATCGAGGATGTAGCGGCCGCCCGTGGGCTGATCGAGACACCCGATCAGGTTCATGAGCGTGCTCTTGCCTGAGCCCGAGGGGCCCATGATGGCGACGAACTGGCCTTCCGGGATGTGCAGCGAGATGCCCCGGAGCGCGGCCACCTCGACCTCTCCGGTTTGGTAGACCTTGGTCACCCCCTCGAGGGTGATCATCCGCCGGCTCGGACGGCTCCTCCACCGCCCAGGCCACCGCCCCGCAAGAGGTTGCCGCCGCCTGCTCCGCTGGTCGTGGTTCCGGTTCGCAGGGCGGGGAGGACGACCTGATCGCCTTCGTTGAGACCCGCCTTGATCTCCGTCGTCGTGTCGCCGACGATCCCGACGACAACCTCGGTGGGGATTTGTTCGCCCTTGCTGTAGACGGTGACCATCGTGGTGCCGCCGGTGGTGTGCACGGCGGCGTTGGGCACGCGCACCACGTTGTCGGCCTGCGCCACGACGACCGACGCGTTGGTCGTCATGCCAGTCCTCAACCGTGGATCGGTTCGATTGAGGACGAAGGTGCCGTAGTAATCGACCACGTTCGAGACCACCGTGGCGCTCGGGCTGACGCTCACGAGGTGACCGGAGATCGTCAAGCCCGTCACGGCATCGAAGGTCAGCGTGGCCGTCTGGTTCGGCTGCAGCCTGCCCGCATCAGTCTCGGCAAAGGGCATGACCGCCACGAAGCTACTGGTGTCGTCGATGGCCATGAAGGCGGAGGAGCCTGCGGTTGACGTGCCGCTGGCCGGTGCCGGCGCCAGCGACCCGGGCGCCTGGGCTGTCGTGCCGGCCCCGGCCGAGACCATCTCGCCGCTAACGCCGTTGATGCTGGTGATCACGCCGGAGGTCGGGGCGGTGAGCGTGGTCTCGCTGACGGCCAGCTGCGCTGCCTGGACCTGGGCTCCGGCCGAGGCGACCTGTGCCTGGGCCGAGGCGATCGCGTTGGGCTTGGCCTGGGTCTGCACGTTGTAGTTGTCACGCGACGACGTCACCTGTTGGGATGCCTGGTTGATTCGCGACTGGCCACTGATCTGATCGGAGTGTTGCCGGCTTTGATCGCTTGCCAGCTGGCTCCGATCCTGGTTGCAGGATGGCAATGGGACCCCGCCGCAGTCCGCATTCACCTTCGCCTGATCATTGCTGACCGTGGAGGCATCGGCCTCGTTCTGGGCGTTGACGGAGGCGACCGTGTCGTTGTAGTTCTGCTGCGCGGCGGACAGCTGGTGCTGGAGTTGCGTCACCTGGGCGCCGGTCAGCGGGCTGAGAGCCGATTGGAGGTTGGCCTGTGCCGAGGCGAGGGATGCCTGGGCCTGGCTCAGGGCGGCCTGCTGCACTGCTGGGTCGATGCGGGCGAGCACCTGGCCGGTGGTCACCTTGTCGCCGACCTTGACGTCGACTTCGCTCAGCTGCCCGGCGACCCGGAAGTTCACGTTCATCCGTCCTGCGGGCTGCAGCGACCCGGTCCCGCTCACGACCGACGAGACGGTGCCGCGGGTTGCCGTTGCCAGCCGAACCGCCACCGCGGCGGGCTTGGCGAGGAAGGTGTCGCGCGCGATCAGGCCGACGAGCACGAGGCCGACCAGGCCCAGGCCAATGATCCAGAGGGAGGTCCGGCTCAACCAGGTGCGTCCCGGGACCGGTAGGGTCTTGAGGATGGGTGCTTGCATCAGTGGCCATCTTCCGGCAGCCGATTGAAAGCACCATGAGGGTGCGTTAAGGGTTTGCTAAGAGACGAAAAGCGAGTTTGCGGCTTTATGGAGTGGGACTGACGGCCGGCTGAGACGTAAAGTTGCCGAGCGTGACCTGCACCTGGATGTGCTGGCCGCCGCGCGTCACGCTCAGGGTCACCTTGTCGCCGACATTCTTGGTGTCCAGGTACTGGGTCAGCGATTCGATCGTGGGTGTCGCGTGCCCGTCGATCGCCGTGATGATGTCGTCATTGGTCGAGGGCGTTCCGTCCGCTCGGAGCCCGGCCTTACTGGCGGGCGCCCCGGGAACGACGCTGATCACCAGCACCCCGGACTGCTCGCTCAAGCCGAGCTGGTTCGCCGTGGCGGCGGTGACCGTCTGACCGCTGATGCCAAGCCAGGGATGCTGGATCGCGGTGCCGGCTTCGAGCTGGGGCAGGAGTTTCTGGGCGCGGTTGATCGGGATGGCGAAGCCGATCCCGACATTGCCCTCGACCGGGCTCTGGATCGAGTCGTTGATGCCGATCAGGCGACCCTTGCCGTCCAGGAGGGCGCCGCCCGAGTTGCCCGGGTTGATCGGGGCGTCGGTCTGGATCATGCCGCTGAGTGCGCGATGGTTGGGGGCCTCCGTACTGCGGTTGAGACCGGAGATGATGCCCGCGGTGAAGGAGTTGGCCAGGCCGAAGGGCGTGCCGATCGCGAGCGCGGGCTCCCCGACCTGGAGCGTGTCGGAGTTTCCGACGGTCAGTGGGTGAAGCTTGTCGGCTGAAACGGATACTTTCACAACTGCCAGGTCGTCGCTCTGGCTGACGCCCTTGACCGTGCCGACCGCTGTGCTTCCATCATTGAAGGTGACCTGGATCTGGGTCGCGTTGGCGACCACGTGGGCGTTGGTCAGGATGTCACCGGCCTTGTCCACGACGAGGCCGGAGCCTTCTGCCTGCCCGAATGAGCTTGCGCGGGTGCCGATCTGGGTCGAGATCGTGACGACGCCAGGCGCGACCGCCTGGTAGATCGCCGCATACGAGCCGGCCGCAGGGGCGGGGGCGGCAGCCGCGCTCGCCGCGGCGAAGGTGGTGGGCGTTAGTGGCGCGGAGCTGGCGTGGCGCGAGGCGAGCGTGGCCCCGATCGCCCCTCCGCCAATGCTGCCGATGACCAGCCCGGCGGCAAGCATGGCCGTTGCCATGCTGCGCGCCGGACGGTGGGGAAAGGAGGGAGCTGCCGAAGCGGATGGCGTTGGAGGCGGGACCGCGACCGGCTCGTGAAAAGCCGGCGTCGGCACGACCTCGGGCGCCAGCGGGTCCGGAATCATGTCTTCAGTCATGTTGGCGTCTCGCAATGAGTGACGTATGAAAGCCTACTAAGAGTTCACTAAGACTTTCGTGGCAGGGAGTTGCACCGTAAAGATCGCACCACCCTCCGGGTTGTTGCCCGCAAAAACCCGGCCCCCGTGCTCCTCCGCGATCCAGCGGGCGATGGCCAGGCCCAGACCGGTCCCTTCACCGGAGCGGGCGGAGTCGGCCTGGTAGAACCGCTCGAAAATTCGCTCGAGATCCTCGCGCGGGATGCCCGGGCCGTCATCCGCCACCGCGAGTTCCGCCGTCATCCCGATGGTTCCCAGCCGCATGCGGATGCGGCCGCCCTCGGGCGTGTGCTTCATCGCGTTGTCCACCAGGATCCACAGCAGTTGTTTGAGCGCGTCGGCATTGCCCTGAACCATCGTCGGCACTCCGTCTTGCAGGTCGACCCGGCGCGATGGTTGCAGCGTCTGCGCCTGGCGCGAGACGTCCTGGATGATCGGCTCGAGGTCCACGGCGGATTTCTCCAGGTGGTAGCCGGCGTCGGCGCGGGCGAGCGTCAGCAGGTCCTGCACCATTCGGCTCATCCGCTCGCTCTCACCCGCGATGTCGTTGAGCGCGGCCAGCCGGTCGTCCGACGTGATGTCATTTCGTTTGAGCAGCAGGCCGACATTGCCCCGGATCGTGGTCAGCGGGCTACGCAGTTCGTGCGAGGCGTCGGCCACAAACCGACGTTGAGCAACCAGTGCAGATTGCAAACGATGATAGGCATCCTCGAGCTGACGCAACATCTGGTTGAAGCTTCGTTGCAGGCGGCCAACCTCGTCATCGACCGGGCTCTCGGGAAGCCGGCGGCTTAGGTCCTGCGTCAGGCCAATCTCCTCCGCTGTGCCCGCCATGGCATCCAGCGGTCGGAGGGCGCGCCCGGCTACCAGCCAGCTCGCGGCTGCTGCACCAAGGAGGGCCAGAACTGTTCCGGCGATCAAAAAGAGACGAAGGCCGTCGAGTTGCCCCGCGATACCGAACTGCGGCTGACCCACTACGAGGTACCCGACAGGACCGACGTCTGGGCGGCTGAATGCCCGGATATAGACGCGTGTCAGCGGTCCATTTTGAGGTCTGACGTTGGCAATTATTCCATGATCTGAGGGCGCCGACTGCAACAGGGACGGTGAAATCACTGGGGCGTCTCCATTGACCGTCCCGCTCCAGAGAATGGGCTTGCCCTCGCTGTCGAAGACCTCGGTGAACGGGTCGGCGCTGACGTTGATATCAACCGGGAACCTGAAGGGTCCCCTGGCGAGGCCGGCGCCTCCTGCCAGCCCGGCCCAAGTCTGGTCACCCCGCCGGCGTAGCGAGGTGTCCTGCTGCGAGTGGAGGCTCCTATCCGTCACGACGTACGTAAGGACGCTGAAGATCACGACGGTCAGGGCCACGACAGCCGCGCCGAAGAGGGCGATCCGGCCGCGGATCGGAATCCGATGGCGAAGGGCGAGATACCGGTCGAGGTCGAGCCGTCCAGCGAACGGCAGCCTGTTCATTCCTCTTTGAGGATGTACCCTACGCCTCTGACCGTTTGCAACAGGCGGGGTCGCCCGCCCTGTTCGAGCTTCTGCCGTAGGTAGCCGACGTACACATCGACGACGTTACTGCTCGCGCCGAAATCGAAACCCCAGACGGCGTCCAGCAATTGCTCGCGCCGCAGGACCTGGCCCGGGTTCCGCAGGAAGTGCTGCAAGAGGTCGAACTCTTTGGCGGTGGTCGGGACCAACTGATCCGATCGTCGCACCTCGCGGGTGCCAACATCCATCAGGACGTCGGAGTAGCGCAGCGTCCGGCGGGCGCGGGGGGCACGGCGCCGGAGGAGGGCGCGGACGCGGGCCAGCAACTCCTCGTAGGCAAAGGGCTTGACGAGATAGTCGTCGGCGCCGCTATCGAGCCCGCGGACTCGGTCGGCCGTCCCGTCCTTGGCGGTCAACATCAGGATGGGCAGATCGCCTTCGGCGCGGAGCCGCCTGGTGACCTCGAGTCCGTCCATCCCCGGCATCATGATGTCAAGGATGGCGAGATCTGGCATCCGTTCCCGAGCGCGGGCGAGCGCGATCAGCCCGTCGGGGGCGACCTCGACCTGGTAGCCCTCGTAGATCAGGGCCCGGCGCAGGGCCGCGGCAATCTTGGCATCGTCATCGACGACGAGGACATGCGGCTGCTCGGCCATTGCCTCCATGAAACCATGCCTGGATGAGATTAGTCTAAGAGAATCAGGACTTGACGAACATCGTCACAAACATGCCGATCGCCGCCAGGGCCATGAAGGCGGTTGCCACGCCGGTGAGCCCGAGGCTGAGCCTGCCGCTCACGTATTGCTTCATGACCGACCGGTCCGCGCCCAGCAGCACGATCAAGAGCAGGAGCGGCGGCGCCAGCACACCATTGATGACCGCCGCGATGAACAGCGCCCTGATCGGGTCGAGGTGGATGAAGTTCATGACCATGCCGACGATCGTTGCCAGGGTCAGCATCACATAGAAGGTGGGTCGGTACTTGGGCTTGCTTGCCAGGTTGCCACGGAGTCCCAGGAACTCCTTGGCGGCATACGTCGCGGCACCGGACAGGATCGGAATCGCCAGCAGACCGGCGCCGATCATGCCCACGGAGAAGACGATGAACGCGAACGGTCCGGCCAGCGGCGCCAGCGCGGCGGCGGCCTGGGCCGCAGTCTGAATGTTGGTCTTTCCATGGGCGTGGAGGACGGCGGCCGATGTCAGGATGATGAAGTACATCACGACATTGGAGAACGCCATCCCGATCATGATGTCGGCGCGGGCAGCCTTGAGTTCGGACTTCCTCAGGCCTTGCCGGCCGGCCTCGGAGGTGGCGCCTGCCTCCGTCAGCTCATCGACTTCAGACGACGCCTGCCAGAAGAAAAGATAGGGCGAGATGGTGGTTCCCAGGACGGCGACGAGGGCCATGAGGAAATCCCTCGAGAGCTCGACGTGCGGAATGAACGTGGATCGCACCACGTCCTGCAGCTGCGGGTGGGCGAAGAACGCCGTGATCACATAGGCGAACAGCGCCAGGGTCAGCCATTTGAAGATCTTGAAGATCGTGGCGTAACTGGCGAAGAGTTGCATCGCGATGATGAGTAAGGCAACCGGGACGACCAACCACAGTGCCGGCACCGTCCCTCGGGAGAGGAGCTGGCCACCGGCAGCCACCGCCCCCAGATCCGCCCCCACGTTAAAGGTGTTGGCGGCGAGCAATCCGAGGATGGCCAGGCCGACCAGCCCGGTTGGGAATTTCCGGCGCAGGCTGACCCCCAGCCCAACACCGGTCTGCAGCGCAATCCGGGCACAGAGCTCCTGGACCGCCGACATCAGGGGGAAGGTGAAGAGCGCTAACCAGAGGAGACCGTAGCCGAACTGGCTGCCGACCTGGGAGTAGGTGCCGATGCCGCTGGGGTCGTCGTCGCTGGCGCCGGTGATGAGCCCGGGGCCCAGCAATTGCAGAAACCCCACCGGTCCCCTGCCCTTCGCCTCGTCGATCGTGGTGCGTCCCGCCGCCGGCGCACCGCTGGCCGCCAGGTCCGAGCGCTTCTTGTCGTCCTTGACCAGCTCCTCGACGGGCGGTTCCGGTGAAGGCTTGACCACGGCGAGGATCGGGTCTTCGATCGTCCGGTCCTCCGGGCTGCGTCGTGCCACTGGCTACCCTCCGCAGGTTTTAGTTTGCGCCTAAGCGCACATAGTATTATATTACCACTATCACTATGCCGCTGCAAGCAGCGTCTGCGGCATACTGGGGACCGGCATAACCCTGGGGCGGCCTCGCCCGTTGTAACAACTGCCTGCAGGGTCTGGTCAGTTGATACCGTCATTGATAGGATGAGACCGAAATGTCACAGGGAGTGATCAAAATAGCGCTGGCGATGGCGTTCGCCGCCATCCTGCCGTCGTGCTTCGGCGCCCAGGTGAGTCCGGCGCGGGTCGGCGGCCCGGTGGCGCTCGCCTACGACTTCCATCGAGTGCCGGCCGAACCGACGCCGGCGCCGACGCCGGTCATTCCCGATCCGACCCCGACCCCGACTCCCGTCACGGATCGGGGGGTCGTCGCCGTGCGCGGGTTCCACGAGCCGGGGGACTGGGCTCATCGCAACTACTGTGGCGCCGGGGCGACCCAGGTTCTCCTCTCTGCCTGGATGCAGAACGTCCCCGACATCGAGACGGTGGCCAAAAAGTCCCATCTGAACCCGAATCGCGGCGAGTTCGGCGCCGACGCGCTCCAGGCCATCAACGCCTACCTCGACCCGATCGTGACGCCGGTCCTCGGCCGGAACCGCTACGTGGCGGAGCACGTGACCACGCTCGACGGGGTGACCAGCCGGATCCAGAAGGACATCACGGATCCCGCCGCGATGCAGGCGTTCGGCCACGGCGTGCCGGTCATGGTGCAGACGATGACCAGGACCATGCCCGGGTGGAACCGCTGGAACGCGACGCACATGATCACGGTCTTCGCCTTCGACTTCAGTCATAACGATCCGGCGCTGGATACGGTGACCTATGCGGAGACGCCGTCGCCCCTCGCCGGCTATCGTGGCCCTGACTTCCAGACGATTTCCGTCAAGGCCCTCTGGGTCGCGATGCAGGCCTACAACAAGGAGTTTCCGGCCGATCCGATGAACGTCATCAGCTAGGTGGCGCGCGTCCTCCTTTCATAATGGCGTGATGGCGCAGCCCTCGAGCGAGCAAGGCCACGCGGGCGCGATGGAAGCCCTGATCCGTGAGCAGCTGCTCCTCCTCGGCGAAGATCCGTCACGGGAGGGACTCCGGAACACGCCGGAGCGGGTGAGGGAGAGCCTCGAGTTTCTGACGCGAGGCTACCGAATGACCACCGAGGACGTCTTTGGCGACGCCACGTTCTCGGAAGCCTACAAAGACATGATCGTGGTCAAGGACATCGAGATGTATTCGCTCTGCGAGCATCACCTCCTGCCGTTTTTCGGCCGGGTGCACATCGGCTACATCCCGCGGGGAAAGCTGGTCGGGCTGAGCAAGCTGCCTCGACTGGTCGAGCTCTACAGTCGCCGGCTCCAGGTCCAGGAACGGATGACCCGCCAGATCGCGGAGTGTCTGCAGCGCCAGCTCGAGCCGCTCGGGGTCGGCGTCGTGGTCGAGGCGGCGCATCTCTGCATGCAGATGCGCGGCGTCGAAAAGCAGAACAGCCGCGCGATCACCAGCTCGGTGCTCGGCAGCTTCCAGAGCGACCCTCGGACGCGAGCTGAGTTCATGGGCCTGGTCCGGGGTAACAGCCCCATATAGGCGCGCTCTACGTTGGCACATCGGGCTTCTCCTACGCCGCCTGGCGCGGCCCCTTCTATCCTCGGCGCCTGAAGTCGGCGGACATGCTCGGCTACTACGCCCAGCACCTCGACACGGTCGAGATCAACACCACGTTCTACCGAAACCCGAGTGGCGAGACGATCGCGAGCTGGGCCTCGGCCGTGCCGCCGTCGTTTCGGTTCGCGGTCAAGGCGCACCGCCGGATCACCCACAACCGGCGCATGCCGAACCTCGAAGGCGCGATTGCGACGATGGCCGAGATGGTCGACGGGCTCGGGGACCGGCTAGGTCCGGTGTTGTTCCAGTTTCCGCCGACCGCGCCCTACGACGAGGGGCGCATTGAGCGCATCGCCCGCGAGGTCCCTGCCCACTGGCGGCTCGCCTTTCAATTCCGACACCGGTCGTGGCACACGGAGGCCCTGGCCGATCGGGTCGAGGGCCTGCAGGCCGCCTTCTGCCACGGCGACGGCGAGCCGGAACCCGGCCCGCTGGGGCGCGGCGCCTTCCTCTATTTGCGGCTTCGCCGGGAGGCCTATACAGCGCAGCGCCTCACCGCCTGGGAGCGACGGATTCGAGGCTACCTGGCAAGCGGGCGGGACGTCTTTACCTACTTCAAACACGAGTCGGCCGCCCCCGCCTATGCGCAGCGACTGCGGGACCGACTCCAAACATCCGCTCGCCAGGCGAATTCCGCGGGGTTATAATCCGGGCAACTCCCAAGGAAGGAGGCCAGCCAACATGGCCCGGTCGATGTGGCGCGGCGCGATCAGTTTCGGGATGGTGGCGATCCCCGTCCGGATGTACCTGGCGACCGAGGCGCACAGTGCGGTCGCCTTGCGCCAGCTCTGTCCGCATTGCCACCAGCCGATCAAGCAAATGCGGCACTGTCCGCAGGACGAACACGTGGTGCCCTTCAACGAGACGCTCAAAGGCTACGAGGTGGGGAAAAACCAGTTCGTCATCATCGACGACTCCGACCTCGACAAGCTCCCGCTCAAGACGACCAGGACGATCGACATCGTCGAATTCGTCGATCGGGGCGAGGTGCCCCTGGGCCTCTACGTCAAGTCCGCCTACTACCTGGAGCCCGAAGATGTCGGCGCCAAGCCGTTTGCCCTCCTGAGCCGCGCCCTGGCGGAGACCAACAAGGTCGCGGTCGCCAAGATTGCCCTCCGCGACCGCGAGCACCTGTGCCTGATTCAGGTGGAGGGCAACGCGCTGCTCTGCAACACGCTCAACTGGCCTGACGAGATCCGATCCACCGAGGAGCTCAACCTCCCTGCCAACGTCAAGATCAGCGACAAGGAGGTCCAGATGGCGACCTCGCTGATCGAAAACCTGAGCGACACCTTCAAGCCCGAGCGGTACACCGATGATTACAAGGCGGCCTTTCAGCAGATCGTCGATCAAAAGATGAAGGGCGAGAAGGTGACCGTCGCGACGCCCACCCAGGAAGCCCCGGTGATGGATCTCATGGCGGCGCTCAAGGCGTCCGTCGAGGCGACCCGGCAGGGCGCCCGGAAAGCGCCCCCGGCAAAGCCCGCAGCGCGCGCCGCGAAGGTGAAGGTCGCCGCCAAGGCCTCCGCGGCGCGGCCGGCGGCCCGCCGGCGCACGGCGTAGTTCCAGAGCCGTTGGATTTCCATGTAGATTGCGCCTGATGCCGGCTCGCTCCCAAACGGTTGAGCTCGACCTGCCTTTCGACCGAACGCTGCCGGACCGCATCAGGCCGATGTTGGCCATGCCGGCGGCGACCCCCTTCGACTCACCGGACTACGGCTTCGAGGTCGCGTGGAATGGCGTGCGGGCGCTTGCGTCCTTCGATGGCAAGCAGGTGACGGTCTGGGGACGCGACCTGCTCGACCTGACGGCCCGCTTCCCCGAGGTCCAGGCGCTCAGGGAGATGACGCCGGTCGATTCGATTGTCGACGGCGAGTTGATCGTCACCGACGTCGAAGGCCGCCCGGACCACGCGGCGCTGCAGGAGCGCGTGCAGCCGATGACGGCGGCGGCCACGGCCCGCGCCGTGCGCGACCACCCGATCACGTACGTCGTCTATGACATCTTGTATGCGCGCGGTCGCTCGCTGATGCAGGAGCCGTTGCAACGCCGCCAGGCCAGGCTTCGAGAGAGTGTCCGCTCCGCCAACCGCATCTATGTCGCTGACCCGGTCGCCGCCGAAGGCGTGGCGTTCTTCGACGCCGCGGCGGAGAAAGGTCTCGACGGGATCGTCGGCAAACGCCTCGACAGCCCGTATCGCGCCGGCCAGCGGCATCCCGACTGGCTTGACGTCCGTGCGGCTCGCCAGCAGGAGGTTGTTGCCCTCGGGTTCATCCCGGGCACCGGCGCGCACCGGCTCGAGTCGCTGATCGTGGGGATTGCCGACGGCGGTGCCTATCGGCCGGTCGGCATGGTGGTGGGCGGGTTCGACGCCCTGGCCGAGGCCCGTCTGCGAGCGGCGCTCGAGCCGCTGCCCAATCTCGGCCGGCCGCTTGACTCGTCGTGGCAGGACGAGCGGATCTGCTGGGTCGACCCACGGCTGGTTCTCTGCGTCAAGTTCAGCGAGTGGACCCCCGCCGGGCAGCTCCGCTTCCCGATCTTCAACGGACTCCGGCCCGAGGTCACGCCGGGCGAGTGCGTCCGAGCCTCCGTGATCGAGTCCCCGATGTCCACCCAACCCCGGCACGGCGAGGTCCAGCTCCCCCGACTTCCGCTCTAGGCCGCTCGCTACAGTTAGTGACGATGGCGAGCAGGGTGCCGGTGCATCTCCGGGTCAACGGAGAAGAGGCGGCGGTGATGGTGCCGCCATACAAGACCCTGCTCGAGGTGCTCCGTGAGGACCTCGGCCTTACCGGCACCAAGCATGGCTGCGAGCTCGGCGAATGCTCGACCTGTGGCGTCCTGGTCGACGGCAAGCCCTTTCTTTCCTGCCTGGCGATGCCGCTCGATCTCGAGGGCAAGGAGATCACGACGATCGAAGGACTGGCCGCGGGGAATACGCCACATCGCCTGCAGCGCGCCTTCGCCGAGCTGGGCGCGGCGCAGTGCGGCTATTGCACCCCGGCGATGCTGCTGACGGCCAAGGCTCTCCTGGATCGGGACCCGGAGCCGTCGCGGGACGCCATCAAGCAGGCGCTCTCCGGGGTCCTCTGCCGCTGCACCGGTTACGTCAAGATCTTCGAGGCGGTGGAGCTGGCCGCGTCTCGCAAGGAGGGGCCGGTTGTCTGAGGAGGAGCTCGCGGTGGTCGGCCAATCCCTCACCAAGCCGGACGCCTATGCCAGGGTCAGCGGGCAGACCAGGTTTGCGGACGATCTGACGCTGCCCCGCATGCTCTTCGGCAAGATCCTTCGCAGCCCCCACCCCCACGCCCGCATCCTGAGCATCGATACGACTCGGGCGAAGGCGCTCCCGGGCGTGCACGCGGTCCTCACCGGGGAGGACCTCCCGATCAAGTTCGGCATCCTTCCGGTCAGCCAGGACGAGGAAGCGCTCGCCGGCGAGAAGGTGCGCTACGTCGGGGATCCGGTGGCCGCCGTCGCAGCGAGCGACGAATGGATCGCGGACGAGGCCCTGGCGCTGGTCGAGGTCCACTTCAAGGAGCTGCCACGCTACATGGGAATCGAGGAAGCGATCGCGGGCCAGGATGAGCCGATCCACGGCAAGAGCAATGTGCACAAGGCGGTCGCGCTCGAGTTTGGCGACACCGAGGAAGCGATCGCGGCCTCAGAGCACGTCCGCGAGGATGTCGTCTTTTTCGAGGGCAACACCCACCTCCCGATGGAGCAGCATGCCGCCCTTGCCCAGTACGCGCAGGATGGAAAGCTGACGCTGTGGACCTCGAGCCAGACGCCCCACTACGTCCACCGGGCGCTGGGCAAGGTCCTCGAGCTGCCGATGAGCCGGATCCGGGTCATCGCCACGCCCAATGGCGGCGGCTTCGGCGGCAAGAGCGACATCTTCGCCCACGAGCTGGTCGCGGCCAAGCTCGCCATGACGACCGGGCGGCCGGTCAAGATCGCCCTCACCCGCGAGGAGGTCTTCTACGCGCACCGCGGGCGCCATCCGGTGTTGATGAAGGTCAGGACGGGATTCCGGCGCGATGGCGCGATCACCGCGATGCAGTTCCAGAGCTTTCTCGACGGCGGCGGCTATGGCAGCTACGGCGTCGCCAGCACCTATTACACCGGGGCGCTCCAGACCGCGACCTATGCGATTCCGCGCTACCGCTTCGAGGGCGTGCGCCTCTTCACCAACAAACCGCCCTGCGGGCCGAAACGCGGACACGGCACGCCGCAGCCGCGCTTTGCCCTCGAGACCCACTTCGACAAAGTCGCGGAAGAGCTCCGCATGGACCCGGTCGACCTTCGCCTGCGCAACCTGACGGCGCCGAACAGTCGCACCGTGAACTGGCTTCGGATCACGAGCTGCGGGCTGAAGGAATGCATCGAACGGGTGGCGACCGAGTCGCGGTTCCGCGAGCGGCGCGGGTCGATGCCGGCGGGGCGGGGCCTTGGCTTCGCCGTCAGCTCCTATCTGACCGGCGCGGGGACGGCGATCTACTGGAATGACATGCCCCACTCCGAAGTCCAGCTGAAGATCGACCGGAATGGCGGGGTCGCCGTGCTCTGCGGGGCGATCGACATCGGGCAGGGGTCGGATCACATCCTGGCCGCGATCGTCGCCGAGGTGCTGGGCGTTCGCCTCGAGGATATCCAGCTGACGACGGCGGACACTGACCTGACGCCCATCGACCTGGGCAGCTATTCCTCACGGGTCACGTTCATGGCCGGCAACGCCGCCAAAGCGGCGGCCGAGAAGGCGCGGGCCAGGCTCTTTTTGGCCGCCGCAGGCAGCTTGCAGTGCGAGGTCGACGAGCTGCGCGCCCGCGACCGACGGATTTTCCGACGCGATCGACCCGCCGACGCGATTCCCTTCGTGCAGGCGGTGCGTCTCGCCGAGGCGGAAGGCGGTGTGGTCACCGCCAGCGGAAGCTACACGCCGCCCAGGCTTGCCGGGCCCTACAAGGGCTCGGGCGTCGGCCCGAGTCCGGCGTACTCGTTCTCCGCAGCGGTGGTCGAAGTCGACGTCGACCGGCAAACAGGAGAGGTTCGCGTCCCCGAGGTCTGGGTCGCGCACGACATCGGCCGTGCCATCAACCCCGTGCTCGTCGTCGGGCAGGTGGAGGGCAGCGTGTATATGGCGCTCGGCGAGGCGCTGATGGAGGAGCAGACGTTCCGCCTCGGTCTGCACAAGTTCCCGTCGCTGCTCGAGTACAAGAGTCCGACCGCGCTCGAGACGCCGATCATGCACACGTACCTGGTCGAGACCATCGACCCGGAAGGTCCGTTCGGGGCCAAGGAGGCCGGCCAGGGCCCGCTGCTTCCGGTCATCCCGGCCGTCGCGAACGCCGTCTACAACGCGGTCGGCGTCCGCATCGATGAGGTGCCCATCACACCGGACAAGGTGCTCAAGGCGATGAGCGAGAAATCGAAACGCGTTGGGCCGAAAGGCGTCCCAGCGTTTAACTTCCCGGAAATCCTGCATGCCGACGTCCCCGACGAATGGAAGGGACGGTAGATGCTGCGCCTTCCGCGGCTCGAGTATCTCCGCCCGAAGACGGTGGAGGAGGCCGCGCACCGAATGGCCGAGAGCGGGGGGCGGGCGATGTTCATCGCCGGCGGGACGGACCTGGTCCCAAATCTCAAGCGCCGCCAGTTCGACGTCACGACGCTGATCAGCTTGAATGCGATCGCGCGCGGCTCCGAGGTGGAAGGCGATGCCCGGACGGGGATGACGATCCAGGCGAGCGAGACACTGGACGAGGTCGCTGCGCACCGGATGGTGCTGGCCGGGTACCGCGCCCTGTCGCAGGCCGCCGGCGCCGTTTCGACGCCGCAGATTCGGTACATGGGAACGCTTGGCGGAAATCTGCTGGTTGACCCGCGCTGTAACTACTACAACCAGACGCAGGCCTGGCGAAAGGCGGTCGGCTTCTGTCTCAAGAAGGACGGCGAAATCTGTCTTGTAGCGCGCAGCTCGCCGCGCTGCTGGGCCGTCTCCTCGTCGGATACGGCTCCCGTCGCGCTGGCGCTCAATGCCGAGGTCACGCTGCAAGGCGCCGGCGGCACCCGCCGCCTCGCGGCCGCCGATTTGTATCGCGATGACGGCATCGACTACCTGACCAAGCGCCCGGATGAGATCGTGACGCGTGTCCACCTTCCGCCCACCAAACTGAAGATGACGAGCGCCTACTGGAAGCTGCGTCGCCGGCCGGCGTTCGACTTTCCAATCCTGGGGGTGGCGGTCGCGCTCAACTGGGAGGATGGCGTGGTGACGGAGGCGCGGGGCGCGCTGGGCGCCGTCGGATCCCACCCGGTCGACATCACCGGCTTCCTGCCGCCCCTCGTCGGCCAGCGGCCGGACGAGGATTTGATCGCGGAGGTCGCGAATGCCTCCGACAAGCGGTCGCGGCCGCTGGATAACACCGATCTGGACCATTACTGGCGCAAGCGGATGACAAAGGTGTATATCGAGCGCGCCTTGCGCGACGCTTGCGGCCTCGAGCCACTCGGGGGACGACTCTCCGCACAACTCCCCGAACGGAAGGAGATCACGCTCAGTCCAAATCGTTAGGCGGAAGCCATCGGATGCGTTATAAGGGACGTATGAAACTTCTCATTGCCCTGGGCTCCGCCGCCATCCTCACGGCCGCCTGCTCCGCAAGCGCCACGATGACAGGAGCTGGCTACGGTTCCACCAGGAGCGCCAGCGCAGTCCGGACCGCGTCGGGCGCCAACGCCGGGTCCGATGTCCAGGGCGTCAACGACGTCAACCGCGTAAATCCCCTCGTTGGAAAGGCCGGGACCCATCCGGTCGCGCCGGTTCAACCGCAGGGTGCCGCCCCGGCTGCGCCAGGGCAGTCCTTCGGCGGTCAGGATCGGTGCACGGTTGGGATCGGCACCCAGACGGGGAACGCCCCGCGCAGCGGGTCAGCGGGTAAGCATCCGCCGCTGCCGATGTGCGCGGCACAATAAACGAGCTGAGTAACGAAAAAGAGGGGCGCCCCCGGGCGTCCCTCTTTTCTATATGGCTAGCGGCCTCTAGTGGTTCTGGGAGTTGTCACCTCCCTGGGCGCCGGCCCTGTCCTGCAGGTCGCTGCCGCAGGGCGCAACCAGGAATCCATTGGCGCTATCGCCCTCATTCCCCTTAGAGCCTGAACCAGCATTCTGGTTGTTGAAGAACTTGAAGAACACGTCGGACTGCTCACAAATCGGGTTTCGGCCAGGCTGGAAGCTCGTCGGAGCCCCCGACCCACGGCCATTTCGAGCATCGGTCCAGACGGCGATCGCATCGCGAGCCCCGCGGTCGCCATTCTCCGCGCTGTCGCGGTTTCCTGTGCTGCTGCCGGCAGCAACCGTCGGACCAGACACATTGCCGCTGTAGTCACCGGCAAAGATTCCGGCGCGGAACGAGTAATCGAAGTTCGAGCCCACGTCGGAGATCTGGAAGTTACGGAACGGTAGCGTCGCGGAATTCTGGTTCTGGCCGGGCACCGGGCCTGCGCCCGGGTCGAATCCGGTTGCAACCGTCGGGTTGACGACGGCTTCGGGCGCGACGCACTGGGACGCACCGGCCGGAACCGCACCGGTCGTCAACTGGCTGACAGTCTGTGCATGCGTGATCTTGCACTGGGCGCCCCAGTACCAGACCAGGTAGTTGCCCACTTCCGTCTTGCTCGCCGGCCACGCGCCGCTGCCGACGGGTGAGGAGGTGTCGAGCCGCCGGTCATGGAACGTGACATTCAGCACACCGTCGGTGCTGATGGTGACAAATGGGAAGAACTGGTCGTTCCCGGTTCCCTGCGCTGGGCAGCCTGCCGGGTTACCTCTTATCGAGTCGACATTGCGGCCGCAATCGCGGTTCAGTGGGGCCTGGGACGGATCATTGTTGACCCGAGTCGGCCCGATCCATGTGACTCCACCGTCGGTGGACTTGTAGAAGAAGATGTCCTCGTTGGAGTTGCGGATCGTCCCGTTGCGGTTGTCGCCGAGGACCACGTAGACGCTGTTCGCGAACTCGCCGCCGCGCTTATCGGCCACGATCGAGTTGAAGATTGGGTCGTAGCGGAAGCAGCTGTTCGTCGGCACGGCGCGCGTTGCGCCCTGTCCGCGGTTGATGCAGTCGGTACGCCCGTTGACGCCGCGCGGGAAGTTGACGTCATACAGCGTGTCGACGCGCGACGGAAGCGAGAAGGTATTCCCGCCATCCCTTGAGGTCACCACCAGGTACTGATCCTCGTCCTGGGTGTCGCCGTTCTGGAAGCCGACCCAGAGCTGGCCAGTTGTCGGATTGACTGTGGGCTGCGAGCCCTGGCTGTTGCGACAAGTCTGTCCAGGGGTGCCAACACAGAACGACCCGCTGCCATAGATCGGCTTTGGGCTCGACCATGAACGAGCCTGATCATCAGAGTACGAAAGGAAGATCTGCGCATTGCCAGCTCCGGTCCCGGCAGCGGCAAATAGCGAGAAGGTTACGTAGATCCGGTCAGTTCCGACGACCGCTGGGTTGCAAGCCGTTGCCGTGTGCGTAAAAGGCGTGAAGCAGGTCGGTTGCTGCCCGGTCGGGCGCGGACCGGCGGTGATCCATTCCTTGTCGTGAGCCGGCACACTGCCGTTAAGGGTCTTGTCGTTGTCCTGAATGAAGGAGACGGTTCCGTCGCCGGGTTGCCGTGGATCGCCAGGACCCCCGCAGACACCATGCTCATCAGCCGGTGCGCCGATTGGTCCAATCGCAACGCATGGGCGGGTCCAGGTGAAGCCGCCGTTCGTCGACCGGTTGACCCAGACGCCGCTGGTGTCGTCGGTCCGGTTGAAGTTGATTTGGGCGTAGTAGGCGACGCCACCCCGGTCGAAGACGACTGCGGGGTCGCCTCCGCCATCAAGGTTCTGTCCACTTGGCAGTGACGGGAACGGCGTGATGCCGTCGTACCAGTGAGCGCCTTTGTCCGTCGTGGAGTAGAAGCCCGAGGTGCCCCAGCCAAGGCGGTAGTCGTTCGCGCCGGCCACATAGTTGGTCTGGACTTTCGGATTCTGATCGACCGCGGTCTCATCCTGCGGCATACAGGAAAAGTCCTGGTTCAACCGCTTGTCGCTGCCGGCACTCTTCTGCTCGGCGGTGTCCTGCCTGTGGCTGTTGAGCGGTTGTGCCCCATTGCCGGTCAGGCCAGCCTGTGGGCACTCGGTCAGCGTTGTGTTCGGGCTGACGTCGCGCATGTCGAGGGGTCCCGACTGAACCGTTCCCTCCTCATCTCCGAGGAAGCCACCCTGGATGGCATACGCGGAGTTCCCGCCCCACATCACGAAGCCGCTGACAGCGGTCAGCGCACCGAGAAGACCGACCCGACGCCTGCGTGTTCGCTCTCCCTTCATGTTCACCTTTCCCTGCTAATGATTGACAGCGGCTGCGCGACAAAACGCCGTTCTGGCTTGTTCCGCCCTTTCCCCACCGATCACGCTCCTTTCATGTGGTTTTCCTGTTTTTTCGCCAGGTCGATCGCCTGTTGCTGGGTGATATCGCCGTCAAAACCTTCGACGGTGATCGACGCCGTCGCGTTGCGGTCGCGCCAGGCAATGCGGAAGAAGCGGAGCGTCCGGCCACCGGGCTGCGTGAACGTGATTCCTCTTGAGTCCTGCGCCAGCCCGGCCACGCCGAACGTCTTCTGATCCCCACCGTTGTTGGCGGAAAGCTGTGCGACGTAGGCGGCAAAGTCGGACTTCGCGCCGTCGGAGGCCTTAAAAAGATCGGCGCGCGATTCAACCAGCAACGGCCCCTTTCTTGCGGCCGAATCCGTTGGGCGGAGGCGAACGATCCAACCGCCCTCCCGCCCAAATCGAGCAGGGTCGGCGCGGTTTGTTCCCTCGTTGTCGAGCCGCACCTGCGTCCCGTTTTCGAAGGCCGTAAACCCAGGCGTGTCCGACGCCGTCAATACCAATTGGCTCAGCTTGCTCGCCCCAATCGTTGATCCGCTATCGCAGGCCGCCAGAAGAACGCTCGCCAACGCCACGAACGCCGTCAATGCGCGAAAGGGTGCCCGACGTCGGGCACCCTCCATCACGATGTCTGTCAGCTAGCCGCCGCTCTGGTCGCCGCCATGGCCATGCTCGCTTCCGATCTGGCCTGTTTGTAGTTCTCCCCGACCGTTCGGCAAAGCCGTGTTGGTCGTGAAGACGTCCTCATCGCGCTTAACGCCGTTCAGCGGATACGGGTTCGCGTTGCGGGTATCCGACCAGATCGGGTGGGCATCGATGCCCCTGTTGATCGTCAGCCCGCTGTAGTCGCCATTGAACCCTGTCTGGGCGCCATCCGGTGGCGGGAAGACAGGCGAAAGAATCTTGAAGTTGTAGGGTGTCTGGCTGTCCGTACCGCCGGCGAGGACATAGTCGGAGTTGTTCGCGCCCACGCCGGGCTGGCATCCTGTGCCCGTTCCACCCTGGTCAGCGCCACAAGGGGCAAATCCGGCAGCCGGTGTCGCGTTTTCGCCCGGAACCCGTGCGGTCCGGTAGTAGCTGACGCCGACGCGGTCATTGCTGCCGTTGCCGTTCTCGCCTCCGTTCGACTTCGCGCTCTTGTCGCCGCCTTCTCCGGAGTTGTTCGGAGACTGCTCGACGGCCGGGAAGTAGTGGTCAAGTCCGGTGTCGGGGTTTACGGTCCGAACGGCACCCCACGTCAGCCCGCCATCGGTCGACTCGGTCACCTGGATGCTGAATTCCTTGGCCCCGTTGTCTCGGCGCTGGTAGTCCTGCCAGGTTGTGTACAGATGGTTGTTCTGCGTGTTCTTGGTGATGATCGGGAAGTCGTTGGTCCGGATGAACGCACCCGGAATGCACTCCTCGGGCCCGCGCCCGAAGTCGCAGGTCGGCTCGCCGAACGACTGATCGCTACCAACGAAGGAGGGCGCCGCGCAGTTCAGATGCGCCGTGCCAGCCGGGGAGCTCCCCGTTGGCTTGCAGTGAACGCCCAGTGTCTGCGCGTTAGGATTGCCGGCCCCCGTGTTGCCGTTGTTGAAGACCACCTGCAGATCCCCATTGGGCAATGCGGTCGGGTAAGAGCCCTGGTCGAAGTTGCAGGCGTGCGGGTTGGCCTGCGGGTCCAGGGCATCGCCGAAGAAGCACAGGGTGTCGGATGTTCCACTGATGATCTCCGGCGTCGACCAGTGCCGGGCTCCGTCGGTCGACATGGAACCGTAGATCGGCGACTCGCACTGTGTACCGCCGGCCACGCAGCGCGGATCGAACTTGAAGACCGTCCAGGTCACGTAAACGTTATCGCGATTCGGGCTGTTCGGATTCTTGTCGGCCACGATCATGTTCTTGTCGTGGGCGATGGCCGGGCTGTTGTCTTCCGCCACCACGAATGGCCGGCTGAAGCTGCTGAGGTTATAGAAGAACGAGCCCTGGGCGCTTGCCGGTGATTGCGTAACGTAGATCAGGCCGGCATTGGAGGCGACGTCGAATGCGACGCAACTGAAGTAGCTGTTCCCGCGTGAGTCGAACGCCAACGCAGGATCGCTGCCGGCGTCGTACGTGTGAAGCGTGCCCGGACCGCCGGCGATGGTATGGCGGTTCGGGTCTGCCGCAGTAGGCTCTTCGGCCGCGGGGTTGTTGAGTTTCTGCCGGAACGGCGGCAACTGGTCTCCCCAGTGCTGACCGTTGTCAATCGACCAGTCGATGCCGCACTGGTTAAAGCCCACGCGACTGTCGTTCTGGCCGGCAAGCAGGTTATTCGGGTTCGCTGGGTTGTAGGCGATCATCTCCTCCGCCTGGCGGCGGTAGGTGCAGTCCTGGTTCACCCGGACGTTGTTTTTGGCATTATTCCCTTCGGAACCGTCCTGGGTGCCGGTGCGACGGCTACAACCGATCGTCCCTAGCGACATCCCCAGCGTCCCTGACCGATCGCCGGACCCGTTCGCATTGCCGTTGATCTGCGCCGGTTGGACAGCGCCGGCCGCGCCGGCCGCCGGCGTCCCGGTATCGCCCGCCGTGTCGCGATCTGGCCCAAGCGCGCCCTTGGCCGCGTCGAGGATGCCACCGGACAGGAAGGGCAGGGTCCGATACGTCTGAACCGCTGCTCGCGACTGAACCCCTCCCGATGTGGTTCCGACTGGAATACGGGGAGCTCGAAGCTCGCCTTTTGCGGCCCGAACCAGCGGGCTGTCCTGAGCTGCTGCCGGCAACGATGACGTCGTCGCGGTGAACGCGCTGGCGGCGACGGCCAGAAGGCCAAAAAGGGTGACGGTTCTGCGTGTGCGCAAAGGCTCCCTCCCAAAGGATTGATGGCGCCGGCCGCGCCGGCCCGATTGATCTCCGAAGGCATGAAAAAACGGCAGCGTTGGACCGCCTCGCCGGGGCGTCTGGCTAATTTCCCTCCCCAAGGAAAAAACGATGATCGGTTAACCCATGTTAAAAACGAACCCGTTCATAGTGAACTTCTGACACGGCCAATGTCAATACCTCGGGAAGCTCAGTTTTTGCCGACTTACGGCTGCAGCCTCCAGTCCTTGAGCGCGTCGATCGCCGTGTAGGCAGTCAGGTCATAGCGGATCGGCGTGATCGACACATACCCCTGGCTCACCACGGCCGCGTCCGCCTCGTCGTCCAGCTCCTGGAGCTTGAAGGTTCCGTCCAGCCAGTAGTAGGTCTGGTTGCGGGGGTCGGTCCGTTTCTCGAAGCGCTCCTCCACCCGGGAGTCGCCCTGCCGGGTGATCGTGACGCCCTTGATCTTGTCCTCCGGGATGTTCGGGACGTTGACGTTGAGCAGGGTCTTGTCGGGCAGCCCCTTCGCCAGCACCGCCAGCGCCAGTTTGCGGGTGAAGCGCGCCGCATAGGTGAAGTCCGGATGCGTGAAGGTCGAGAGCGACATCGCGATCGACGGGATACCGAGGATCCTGGCCTCGGTCGCGGCGCTCACGGTTCCGGAGTAGATCACGTTGGTGCCCGGTATTCGATCCCAGGTTGATGCCGGAGACGACCAGGTCTGGTGGCCGGGGAAGGATGGCGCGGACCGCGATCTTGACGCAGTCCGCCGGCATGCCGTTGACGGCATAGCCGAACCGGACGTTCCGACGCACGACCTCTTTCGTGCGCAGGGGGAGGAGCAGCGTGATGGCGTGCCCGACGGCGCTCCGCTCGGCGTCGGGCGCCACCACCTCAACGTCGGCGATCTTGCGCAACTCCTGCCAGGCGGCCAGGATGCCCTGGGCGTAGATGCCGTCGTCGTTCGTCAGCAGGATCAGCGGCTTGGCCATATTCGGCGGAAATCATCCGCCGAGCCCAGCCTATACTGGACGGCGAAGTCTCCGGTGGCCCGCCGAGCGGAGGACACTGTCCGTGGAAGACCCGATCCTCGACTTTTTACGGTCGCAAGCCCGAAATTACCGCTGCCGAGTCTGTGGCAGCAACCACAAGGGCTCGCAGCTCCGCAAGATCGGCAACCATAACAACAAGCTGATCGTGCAGGTCACCTGCGGCCGCTGCCGCGACTCCTTCTTTCTCCACGTCGAGTTCGCCGGCAACATCGTGAACGCCGTCGAAGAAGTAACCCGGGTGGCCGCCCCGTCTCCCCGCGACACCGACGAGATCGAGGGCGAACCGCTGACGCACGACGAGGTGCTGGACGCGCACCAGCGGCTGGCCGCCTTCAAGGGGAAGCTGACCGACCTCCTGAACGGCTGAGGCGCGCCTAACCCTTCAGGCGCCGGTACCCGCCGCGATAGAAGATCAACGGGTCGTCTTCGGTCAGCACCTCGACCGCGATCACCTCGCCCACAACCACCGTGTGATCCCCGGCCTCGTGTCTTCCGTGCACCCGCGCCTCCAGGTAGGCCGTCGCCTCGAGCAGAATCGGTGATCCGGTCACACCCAGGCGGTAGCTGCCCTCCCGGAATTCGGGCCCTTCCAGCCGCGCGTTGTCGGCAAAGAAGCGCGAGGTCGCCTCTCCGCGCTCGCTCAGGACGTTGACCGCGAAGGTCCCGGTTTCGCCAAGCAGGCGGTGCATCAGGGTCGAACGCTCGACGCAGGCCAGGATCAGCAACGGATCCAGGGACACCGAGGCGAAGGCGCTCACCGTCATGCCGTGGAGGCCTTCGCGGCCTGCCGTGGTCATGATCGTGACCCCGCTGGCGAAATGGCCCATCGCATATCGAAACGAGGCCTTACCCACCGCGTCCAGCACCAGGGAAGATTACGAGAAGGCCGTTGGGGGCCCGCCTGGGCTATACTCAGGATATCCGACCTCTCCGGTCGGAGATTCATGAGATTTTCAACCCGTTCTGAATACGGCATCCGGGTCATGGTGCGCCTCGGGCGCTCGTACGGCCTGGGGCCGGTCGCGCTCGCCGACCTGGCGCGCCAGGAAGACCTGCCGCTGCCGTACCTGGAGCAGATCGCGGCGCAGCTTCGCCGCGCCGGCCTGGTGAGCAGCCGGATGGGGGTCAAGGGTGGCTACGCGCTCGCCCGGAGTCCGAAGACCGTCTCCATGGCCGACATCGTGCGTAGCCTGGAGGGCTCGCTGGCGCCGGTCAGCTGCCTCGCCGAAGGTGGCGGTCCCGGTGAGTGCACCCATGCCGACACGCCCATGTTCCGCCCACGCCTTCTGGGAGCAGCTGCAGGGCACCATCACCGCCACCCTGCAAGCGGTCAGCGTCGCCGACCTGATGAAGGAGGCGCAGCCGGCATGATCCAGACCCGGGCCATCGATGTCGAAGCGGTGCGAGGGGACTTCCCGATCCTGCGGCGTCGCTTCAACGACAAGCCGCTGGTGTATCTGGACAGCGCCGCCACCTCGCAGAAGCCCGAATCCGTGATCGCCGCCATGGACGACTACTACCGCCACCACAACGCCAACCCGCACCGCGGGGTCTACGCGCTCAGCGAGGAGGCTACCGCCGCCTACGAGTCGGCGCGTCAGCGCGTTGCCACCTTCATCAACGCGGCCAGTGTCAAGGAAGTCATCTTTACCCGGAATACCACCGAGGCGATCAACCTCGTCCGCTACAGCTGGGGCCGGGCGAATGTCCGCAAAGGCGATCGGATCCTCCTCACCGAGATGGAGCACCACAGCAACCTCGTGCCCTGGCAGCTGCTGGCACAGGAAGTCGGTGCCAGCCTCGAGTTCCTCTGCATCGACGATCGCGGGCTGTTGCAGCTGGACCAGCTCGACGCCAAGCTCGCCGGTGTTCGACTCCTGGCGCTGACGCACCAGTCCAATACCCTCGGAACGATCAACCCGATCAAGGCGATCACCGAGGCGGCCCACCGGGCCGGGGCGCTGGTGCTGGTGGACGGGGCGCAGGCCGTTCCCCACCTGCCGGTCGACGTCCGCAACCTGGGCGTCGACTTCTACGCCTTCTCCGGTCACAAGATGTGCGGCCCGACAGGGATCGGCGTCCTCTGGGCGCGGCGCGCCCTGCTCGAGGCGATGCCGCCCTTCCTGGGCGGCGGCGACATGATCCGCCGGGTGAAGCTGACCGAGGCGACCTGGAACGAGCTTCCCTGGAAGTTCGAAGCCGGCACGCCGAGCGTCGCCGAGGGCGTCGGCCTGGGGGCCGCCGTTGACTACCTGGGCCAGTTCGGGATGGACGGGGTTCGGGCACACGAGCGGACGCTCGTCGACTATGCCCTCGAGAAGCTGCAGGAAATCCCGGAGATCACGATCTACGGCCCGGCCGACTCGGAGATCCACGGGGGCTCGGTTTCCTTCACCCTCCCGACGATCCACCCGCATGATCTCGCCACCCTCGTCGATCGGGAGGGGATAGCCGTTCGCGCCGGCCACCACTGCACCCAGCCCCTGATGGATCGCCTCGGAGTCGCCGCCACTACGCGGGCGAGCTTCTACATCTACAACCGCCAGGACGAAGTCGACCAGCTCGTCCATGCAATACAGAAAGCGCAGCAGGTGTTCAGGTAACTGGCATGGATGACCTGTACCGCGAGCAGATTCTTGAGCACTATAAGAATCCCCATCACTTTGGGGAGCTCGTCGACGCCGACATCACCCAGGAGGGTGACAACCCGCTCTGTGGGGACGTCATCACGCTCTACCTCAAGCTCGACGACGGCAGGGTCGGCGACGTCCGGTTTCGCGGCCGCGGCTGCGCCATCAGCCAGGCATCGGCCTCGATGCTGACCGACATGATCGTGGGCAAGCCGGTCAACGATCTGAAGGCCTTCCCCACCAGGGACCTGCTCGAGGAGCTCGGCATCCAGATCAGCCCTGCACGGATGAAATGCGCAACGCTGTCGGTCAATACGCTGCGGGTCGCGCTCACGGGTGAGTCTAGCGATGAAGACTGAATCGGATTTGAATTCAAAGGGCACGGGTAAAATGGCTAACGGAATGGCAGATTTCGAGATCAAGGACCTGCATGTCAGCGTCGAAGGACGCCAGATCCTCAAGGGCGTGTCGCTCAAGGTCAACAAGGGCGAGGTGCATGCGGTCATGGGGCCGAACGGCTCCGGAAAGAGCACGCTGTCGTACACCCTGATGGGGCATCCGAACTACAAGGTGACCGGTGGCGAGGTGCTCTTCAAGGGACAGAATGTCCTCAGCCTGCAGCCGGAGGAGCGGGCCAAGCTTGGCATGTTCCTTGCCTTGCAGTACCCGATCGTGGTGCCCGGCATCACGATGTCGAACTTCCTTCGTACGGCGATCAACGCCAAGCGAGGCTACGACGGGAAGGACAAGTCCAAGGCGATCAACGTCAAGGAGTTCCGAGCGATGCTGAAGAGCGAGATGAGCATCCTTCGAATGGACGACTCCTTTCTCGGCCGCTACGTCAACGAAGGCTTCTCCGGCGGCGAAAAGAAGCGGGCCGAGATCCTGCAGATGGCCGTCCTCAAGCCGGAGATCGCCATTCTCGACGAGACCGATTCCGGGCTGGACATCGACTCCATCAAGTTCGTCAGCGATGCGGTCAACCGGATGCGCGGGCCGGAGCTCGGTGTCATGATCATCACCCACTACACGCGGATCCTGAAGTTCGTCAAACCCGATTACGTGCACGTGCTCGTGCACGGCGAATTCGTCCGTTCAGGCGGTCCTGAGCTGGCCGACTGGCTGGAGGCAAAAGGCTACTCGGAGTGGGTCAAGGAACCAGCAAAGGAACCGGCGACCCTGGAGGCAAAAATCTAGATGGCAACAGTAATCCCCAAGATCGACGTCGGCGATAACTACAAGGAGAAGTACGGGTTCTTCGATACGGAGAGCTACGTCTTCAAGGCCAAGCGTGGTCTCAGCGAGGAGGTCGTCAAGGAGATCTCCTGGATGAAGAGCGAGCCGGAGTGGATGACGAAGTTCCGCCTGCGCGCGCTCCAGATCTGGGAGAAAAAGGAAATGCCGACGTGGGGAGCCGATCTCTCGACGATCGACTTCCAGAACATCTATTACTACCTCAAGTCGACCGAGAAGCATGGGCAAGACCTGGGATGACGTCCCGGCCGACATCAAGAACACCTTCGACCGTTTGGGCGTACCGCAGGCGGAGCGGAAGTTCCTGGCCGGCGTCGCCGCCCAGTACGAGTCCGAGGTCGTCTACCACTCCCTCCACAAGGAGCTGGAGTCGAAGGGCGTGATCTTCACCGATACGGACAGCGCGCTCCGCGATCACCCGGACCTCTTCAAGGAGTATTTCGGGACGATCATCCCGCCCGGTGACAACAAGCTCGCCGCCCTCAACAGCGCGGTCTGGTCGGGCGGCTCCTTCATCTATGTGCCGAAGGGCGTCAAGGTCGAGATCCCGCTGCAGGCCTACTTCCGGATCAACGCCGAGAACATGGGTCAGTTCGAGCGGACCCTGATCATCTGCGACGAGGACAGCTTCGTGCACTACATCGAAGGCTGCACGGCCCCGATCTACACCACCGACTCGCTCCACTCGGCCGTGGTCGAGATCATCGTCAAGCGCGGCGCGCGCTGCCGCTACACGACGGTGCAGAACTGGTCGACCAACGTCTACAACCTGGTCACCAAGCGGGCGGTGGCCTACGGCGACGCCACCATGGAATGGGTTGACGGCAACCTCGGCTCCCAGATCACGATGAAATATCCGTCGATCTACCTGATGGAGCCGGGTGCCAAAGGCGATGTCCTGAGCGTGGCCTTCGCCGGAAAGGGCCAGCACCAGGATGCCGGAGGCAAGGCGGTCCACGTCGCGCCCAACACCAGCTCGAACATCGTCTCGCAAGTCGATCTCGAAGAACGGCGGCCGCACCTCATACCGGGGCCTGGTCAAGGTCTACCCCGGCGCCAAGAACTCGAAGTCGTTCGTCCGCTGCGACGCCTTGCTGCTCGACGACCAGTCCCGGTCGGACACGTACCCCACCACCGAGGTGGACGAGGAGCAGGTCAAGATCGGGCACGAGGCGACCGTCAGCAAGGTGTCCGACGAGCAGCTCTTCTACCTGCAGAGCCGCGGGATCACCAAGGCAGAGGCGGAGACGATGATCGTCAACGGGTTCATCGAGCCTTTCACCAAGGAGCTTCCGATCGAGTACGCCGTCGAGCTGAACCGGTTGATCCAGCTCGAAATGACGGGCTCGATTGGCTAGTGGGCTTTAACCGGGACGCGGTCGAGCAGCTCAGCGCCCAGCAGGGCGAACCGGAGCTGGCTGCGCGCCCGGCGGCTCTCCGCCTTCGAGGTCTATGAGGGGATGGCCATGCCGGACACCAGGCGGCATGAGGACTGGCGTCAGGCCGACCTCAAGGGCCTCGACCTGGAGAGCTATGCCCCCTTCCAGCAACCGAACGGAGTCGGCCCCTGCCAGCATTGTCGGTGACGCCGCTGGCGTGCTCCGGCAGCGCGGCACCTCGCCGGCTCGCGTCGAAGCTGGGCGACGGAGCTGGCGGCGAAGGGCGTAGTCTTCATGCCCGCTCGGCGAGGCGGCCCGGACCCATCCGCGACTGGTCGACCAGTATCTCTTCAGCGCGCTCAAGCCGGAACGCGACAAGTTCGCCGCCCTGCACGCCGCCCTCTTCAGTGGCGGCACGTTCCTCTACGTGCCGGACGGGGTGGTCATCGATCGGCCGCTGGTGAGCCAGTTCTGGTCGGCCGGGTCGGGCGCGGCGGTACTGCCACATACCCTGGTCGTGGCCGGGAAGGGATCCTCCTTCCAGATACGTCGACGAGTTCCTCAGTGGCGACCGGCAGGAGACGGCGATCGCCAGCGGCTCGGCCGAGGTCTTCCTCGAGGAGGGGGCCAACCTCGGCTACGTCGCCCTCCAGCGGTGGAGCATCAACACCTGGCAGTTCGCCAACCAGCGGTTCCATCTCGGACGCGATGCCCAGCTCAAGATGGTCGACGTCGCCCTCGGCGGGCGCTTCGCCCGGCTTCGCGTGGAAGCAATGCTCGAGGGTGCCGGCTCGAGTGCCGATCTGAAAGGCCTGTTTTTTGGGACCGGCGATCAAGTCTTCGACTTCCGCACCATGCAGGACCACATCGCCGCCCACACTACCTCCGACCTGCTCTTCAAGGGGGCCCTGCGCGACCGCGCGCGGAGCGTCTATGTGGGCGTGGTCCGGGTGGAGACGACGGCGCCCGGCACCTCCGCCAACCAGGCGAACCGCAACCTGCTGCTTTCGGAGAAGGCGCGGGCCACCTCGGAACCGATCCTCGAGATCCTGAACAACGACATCCAGCGTTGCAGCCACGGGGCGACCGTCGGCCCGGTCGACCCGAGCACCTCTTCTACCTGGTCAGCCGGGGCATCCCACGCTTGCAGGCCGAGCGGATGCTGGTGGAGGGCTTCCTCGGCGAGATGATCGACCGGATCCCGGTGCAGCATGCCCGCGAGATCGTCGAGCAGGAGCTGGCTGCCAGGATTGACTAGGCGGCGGGTCGCGGCGACGGCTGACCTGCCGCTCGAATCGATGACGCAGGTCGAGGTCGATGGTGTCCCGATCTGCCTCGTACACGCCGAGGACGACAACTTCTACGCGATCAGCGACGTCTGCACCCACGAGGATTATTCCCTCTGCGAGGGCGATTTGTGGGAGATGTCGGTCGAGTGCCCGCGGCACGGATCCCGCTTCGACCTCCGAACCGGGAAGGTCACCGGGCTGCCCGCCGTGATCCCGGCCAAGACCTACCCGGTGACGGTCGAGAACGGCGAGATTTTCGTGGAGCTGGCGGACTAGACTGTAAGATGACAGAAACGGCGCAAACGGCCGAGGCGCCCACGTCCGACCTCCGGGCCCAGATCGTGAGCCAGTTGGAGACCTGCAAGGATCCCGAGATCGGCCTGGACATCATGAGCCTGGGGCTGGTCTACGAGCTGAACATCGAGGCGGCAATGTCCTGGTCAAGATGACGCTGACGGCGATCGGGTGCCCCTGGGCCCAGGAACTCTTCGACGAGGTCAAGAAGAAGGTCGAAGAGGTCCCGGGCGTCGAGGCTTGCACCGTCGAGCTGGTCTACTCTCCGCCCTGGAGTGCCGACATGATGAGCGACGATGCCAAGATGGAGCTCGGCTTCCTCTAACGATTTAGAACAGCAGGAAGGCGACCGCAGGAAGGCCAGGCCGGCCTGGAGCAGGCCGAAGGGAGCCTTGAAGTTCATCCGGCTCCGATCGCATCCAGGACGAAGCAGATGAGCGCGATGATCAAGAAAAGCGTGTGCAGCGACATGAACACCTCCAGAACAAATTTGGCGCCATCGTACCCTGAATTCGGGCGGCGTAGCCGACCTGCTGACGTAACACCAGCGGGCGGGAGCCGTGGCAGCGGTGCCATCGGCCTGTTACCGGCGCGAAGCCTCGGCCGTAATGGACCCTCCGTAGCATTCGGCCTAGCTCGAAACATTACGACGGAAGTGGGGGTAAGGCGGTTGTCGCTGCTCGATCGAATTCAGAAATCCCAGGGTGAACCTCCTGCGCCCGCCTCCAGCCCAAGGCACCCACGTATCCCAGCCAATCTGGGAATCAGCCGCCTGCCCCGTCCGCCAGACCCGTCGGCGCCTGGTCCGACCCCTGCTGCGCCGCCGCGGCCGTCGGTTGCCGCCGCCCCGCTTGCCGCTCGGGTGGCTGCCGCCGAGACGGCGCCGGCTCCCGCACCCGCCCAGTCCAGCTTCTCGCTGAACCCCAACGCCAACCTGAACGACCTTCCGGAGGCCGAGCGGTTCCACCGGATCAAGGCTGCCGTCCACGACCGGATCATCGGCGAGCTCGGCGAGCGCGCCAACGATCTCGATCGGGAGTCGATCATCCAGCGAGCCGAGGAGGTCCTCGACATCTACCTCAGCGCTCGCCGGGTCAACCTCGACAAACCAGGCCGCGAACGGCTGCTGGCCATGCTGCTGGCCGACATCCTGGGCTTCGGCCCGCTGGATATCCTCCTCGCCGACGACGCGATCTCGGACATCATGGTCAACGGCCCGAACAAGGTCTTCATCGAGCGAAACAACAACATGCAGCGGGCCGCGATCAAGTTCGACAGTGACCAGCACCTCATGCAGATGATTCAGCGCATCGTCACCGGCGTCGGACGCCGCGTGGACGAGAGCTCGCCGATGGTCGACGCCCGCCTCCCCGATGGTGCTCGCGTCAACGTCATCATCCCGCCGCTGGCGGTTCGAGGTGCCTCGATCACCATCCGCAAGATGCGCCGCGACCCGCCTGCAGATCGCGGACCTGATCAAGCAACGGAAGCCTGACCGAGCAGATGGCGGACTTCCTCAAGGCCTGCGTCAATGCGCGCATGAACATCGTCGTGGCCGGCGGTGGTGGTTCGGGCAAGACGACGACGCTCAACATGCTCTCCGCCTTCATCCCCTCGGACGAACGCATCATCACGGTCGAGGACGCCGCTGAGCTCCAGCTGCGCCAGATCCACGTGATCCGGCTGGAGACCCGTCCGGCCAACGTCGAAGGCAAAGGTGGGGTGTCAGCATCCGAGACCTCGTGATCAACACCCTCCGGATGCGCCCTGACCGGATCGTCGTCGGTGAGGTCCGAAGCGGCGAGGCGCTGGACATGCTCCAGGCCATGAACACCGGCCATGACGGCTCGCTGACATCGGTGCATGCCAACACGCCGCGCGACTCGATCGCTCGCCTGGAGACCCTTGTCCTGATGGCGGGAATGGAACTTCCCTCGCGGGCCATCCGCGAGCAGATCGCGTCGGCCGTGAACGTCATCATCCAGCAAAACCGGATGCGTGACGGAACTCGAAAGGTCACCTACATCTCGGAACTCACCGGCATCGACGGCGACCAGATCTCTTTGCAGGACATCTTCGTCTACAAGCAGACGGGCTACGAGAGCGGGAAAGTAGCTGGGATGCATACAGCGACCGGCGCGATCCCGAAGATCATGGAGCTGCTGGAGTCCACGGGCAACGCGGTGCCGCTCGAATATTTCGAGCCGGCTGCTGGCAGCGGCTACGTGAAGCCGAAACGCCTCCAGGTCGTGAAGGACGCGGCCTGAGCCAGGCCCGCCACCGCCCGTCCCCACGCGTGGCAGACTTGCAGCTATGCCCCCCAAGGCAGCAACGCCCTTCGCGCTCGAGCTCGACCGCCGGGTCGCGGAGGGTGCCCGTGGCGTGCTGTACGAAAAGCTCGCGGACAACCAGGTTCGCTGCGTCGCGTGCGCCCATCGCTGCCTGATCAAGGACGGCCTTCGTGGGATCTGCAAGGTCCGCTACAACCGGGGCGGAGTCCTGATGGTGCCGCACGGCTACGTGGGCGCGCTGCAGTGTGACCCGATCGAGAAGAAGCCGTTCTTCCATGCCTACCCCGGGTCGGACGCCCTCACCTTCGGCATGCTCGGATGCGATTTACACTGCGGGTACTGCCAAAATCACTTAACGTCGCAAGCACTCCGTGACCCGGACGCGCTGGTCGAGCCGATGGACTGCACCCCGGCGCAACTCGTGGACGCCGCCCGGCGGCAGGGTGCCCGGGTCGTGGCCACCTCCTACAACGAGCCCCTGATCACGTCCGAGTGGGCGGTCCAGGTGTTCTCGCAGGCGCGATCCCAGGACCTGGCCACCGCTTACATCTCCAACGGCAATGCCACGCGCGAGGTCCTCGAGTACATCCGTCCCTCGACCGATTTGTACAAGATCGACCTCAAGTCGATGCGTGACAAGAACTACCGCTCGTTGGGGGGCAAGCTCGAGAACATCCTGAACGGCATTCGGATGGTCCACGTGATGGGCTTCTGGCTCGAGATTGTGACCCTGATCATCCCCGGCTTCAACGACGGTGAGGACGAGTTGCGCGAGATCGCCGGCTTCCTCTATGACGTATCGCCGAGCATCCCCTGGCACGTCACCGCCTTCCACAAGGACTACAAGATGCGGGATAACGACAACACGACGCCGGCGGCACTCCTGCGGGCGGCCGCGATCGGCGAGGCCGCGGGCCTGGAGTTTGTCTACGCCGGCAACCTCCCCGGCCGGGTCGGCCGGTACGAGGATACGCGCTGCCCCGGCTGTGGCACGACCCTGGTCCGGCGCGTCGGCTACCGGATTCTGGAGAACCGTCTGTCAGGTCGTGGCCGCTGCGATCGCTGCGAGCGACCGATTCCAGGCGTCTTCGGTCAAGACTAGAATCACGCTGGTCGTGCCAACTGAACTGAGCCGGCGGGAACTGTCCTGGGTGATCGGCGGTCCCCAGGGGGGCGGCATCAATGCCTCAGCCGAGATCTACGCCAAAGCCCTGATGCGCGGGGGCCTGCACGTGTTCGCCAACATCGAATTTCACTCCAACATCATGGGCAAGCACAGCTATTACCGCGTCACGGCCGCTCCCGTCCCGGTGCGCTCTCACATTGACGCGATCCACATGCTGGTGGCGCTCGACCAGGAGACACTGTTCGGCGACGCCGTCGAGCGCAAGCACTATCCGAGCCACAGCGGCCACGTCCACCAGGTGGCGCCCCGGGGTGGGATCGTCTACGACGCCGACCTGAAAATCGACGATGCCCGATTCGGCAGGGACGACGTCCTCCTGTATCCGATTCCTTTTTTCGAGGTGCTGGAGGAGGCGCTCGGGCAGGTTGGTAAAGGCGGGCAGTCGCGGAAATACATCGTGATGCGAAACACCGTGGCGCTGGGCGCGTCGATCGGCATCGCGGGATTCGACGAGTCCCTGCTCTTCGAGGCAATCCGTGACGAGTTCCATGGCCGGAAAGCCGAGGCGGCCGAGATGAACATCGCGGCGGTGCGGGCGGCCGCCGCCTACGCGCGCGATCATTTTCCCCGGCGTCCCGAGCGCCAATTGGCGCCGGTGCCGCCGGCGGAGCGCCGGCCGCGGCTCCTGATCAAGGGCTTCCAGGCCGTCGGGATTGCCAAGCTGAAGGCTGGGCTTGGGATGCAGACCTACTACCCGATCAGCCCCGCCACCGACGAGAGTGTCTACCTGGAGCAGAAAGGCCCGGAGTACCAGCTGACGGTCGTCCAGTGCGAAGACGAGATCTCGAGTATCAACATGGCGATCGGCGCGGCGCACATGGGCGTTCGCGCGGCGACCTCGACCGCCGGCCCGGGCTTCGCCCTGATGTCAGAAGGGTTCGGCTTTGCCGCCATCACGGAGGCGCCCGGTCCTGTGGTGTTTCTCTGGCAGCGCGGCGGTCCGAGCACCGGCCTCCCGACCCGGACCGAGCAGGCGGACCTGCAGTTCGCGCTTCATCCGGCGCATGGCGACTTCCCCCACATCGTCATCGCCTCGGGTGACATCGATGAGGCCTTTTACGACAGCTTCGAGAGCTTCAACTGGGCGGATCGGTACCAGGTTCCGGTGGTCGTCTTGCTCGAGAAGTTCCTCGCGTCATCGCTGTTCACGAGCGATCGGATCGATACGAGCCGCTTACGGATCGATCGCGGCCTCGTCTTCACACCGTCAAGCCCGGAGAGGAACGGCTACCGTCGCCATGCCCTCACGGCGAACGGCGTCAGCCCACGATCGGTGCCGGGAACGGCCGGGGGCATCTTTTCGACCACGAGCGACGAACACGATCCGCAGGGTCACATCACCGAGGGCATCGAAAACCGGATCGCCATGATGCGCAAGCGCATGGAGAAGCTCGAGACCGCCGCCCGTGAAATCCCGGAAGCCTTCAAATGGAAGCTTTACGGGCCGCCCCGTGCCGACCTGACGCTCCTCGGCTGGGGCTCGACCAAGGGAGCGATTCTGGATGCCGTTCCGGAGCTCGAGGCCGACGGCCGGAGTGTGAATTATTTGCAGGTCCGGTTGATGCGGCCCTTCCCGGCGGAGGACGTTCAGCGCATCCTGCAGGAGGCCACCACGACGGTCCTGATCGAAGCCAACTACAGTGCGCAGCTCGGCGCCTTGATCCGCGAACATACAGGCATCGCCCTACAGCATCGCGTCCTGAAGTACGATGGCCGGCCGTTTTCCCGCAACGAGGTCGTCGAGGGGGTCAGGTCCGCCCTCGCTGAGCGCCAACGCGACGTGATGGTGTCGCATGCCTGAGGCCGTTTTGGCGCCTCGCAAGTTCACGCTCGCCGAGTACAAGACGGATGTCCACGTCGACTGGTGCCCGGGCTGCGGCGACTTCGGCATCCTGAGCTCGATCCAGCAAGCGTTTGTCCAGCTCCAGATCCCACCGCACCGGATCGCCATGATCTCCGGCATCGGTTGCTCGGGGAAGACGCCACACTACGTCGACACCTACGGCCTCCACACGCTGCACGGCCGGGCGCTGCCCGTCGCGACAGGGGCCAAGCTCGCCAATCGCCAGCTGACGGTTGTAGCGGTTGGCGGCGACGGCGACGGCTACGGGATCGGCGCCGGGTATTTCGTCAACAGCGGCCGGCGCAACGTTGACATGACCTACATCGTCTTCAACAACGGCGTCTACGGGCTCACCAAGGGCCAGGCGTCGCCGACGCTGGCCAAGGGCCTGAAGACCAAGTCGATGCCGGAACCCTCGATCCAGGAAGGCATCAACCCGCTGGCGGTGGCGCTCGGGGCCGGCTATACCTGGATCGGCCGCGGCTACGCCCTCGACGTCAAGCACCTGGTCTCCCTCGTCGTCCAGGCGATCAGCCACAAAGGAACCGCATTCCTTGACGTCTTTCAGACTTGTCCCGTTTACAACGACCTCCGAACCAAAGATTGGTACGCCGGTGAGGACATCGGCCGACCCCGGCTGCGCCGGCTGGACGCTGATCCTGACTGGGATCCGGTCGTCAAGGACCCGAAAAGCGTCGACGAGATGGTGGAGAAGAAGACCCGCGCGCTCAAGGCGTCGTACGAGACCCAGGATCGGCTGGCCATTGGGCTGTTCTACAAGGTCGAGCTGCCGACCTACGATGACCAGCTGGCCGCCAAGGTGCCTGCGCTTCGCGATCACCCGCTGGTCGATCTCCCGCTCTACGAGCGGGATGTTGATCGCCTCTTCGACGAGCTGGCGTAGCGGGCCCAGGCCCCCGAGCACCCGGTTTGGTTCGGCTGCTGGCGGTCAGCGATGAGGTTGAGTCCCAATTACTGTCGGAGCGCACGGTCGCCACCAAGGGTCGGGTCGATCTGGTTATCGGGTGTGGTGATCTCCCGGCTGACTATCTCGATTCCCTCGCCACGCTCTACGGTGCGCCCCTGCTCTTCGTTCGCGGGAACCACGATCCCCCCGGCCGGAAGGGTGCTTACCCGGCTGGCGCCGAGATCGACGGGCGGGTGGTCGTCGAGCACGGGCTTGTCATCGGCGGCCTCGAAGGCTGCATCCGATACAACGACGGCGCCCATCAATACACCGAGCGGCAGATGATGGCCAAAGTGATGGCGCTGCGGCTCCGACTTGGACTGCGGCGCCGCCTTGACGTGTTGATTACGCACGGTCCCCCGCCCGGCGCCACCGAGGGGGCCGATGCCGCCCACCGCGGCCTCCGGGCCGTCCGCCGGGCTGTCGAATGGATGAAGCCCCAGCTTCTTTTGCACGGGCACGTGCATCCGCACGGACGCGACATCGTCCGTCAGACCAGGCTGGGGGCAACGACCGTGATCAACGTCGTCGGCCATCGTGTCATTGAGGTGCCGGCATGAAACAGCTGCGGGCGCGGGCGGACTGGGAAGGTGCTCGGCTGCAGGCCTTTTTGCAAGACGCCGGCGCGGTCTTCCGCCGGGACGCCCGGCCCCTGCTCTCCTTCGACGAAGTCCGTCGCGCCGCCCGCTTCGAGGGCCAGGCCGACCGCGGACTCAAAGAGATCCCGATTGGCCGCATTCGCGGCTCGGTCGGCCGGCCGAACGACTTCGATGCGTCCTTTCTTCCCGTCAAGCCATTTCTGCGCAAACGCTGGGCGGAGCTGGACGCAGTGATGCGCCGCGGGGAGGGAGTGCCTCCGATCGAGGTATACCACCTGGCCGGCGTCTACTTCGTTAAGGACGGCCACCATCGAGTCTCGGTCGCCCGCAAGCTGGGCTGGAAGACGATCGAGGCTCGCGTCATCGAGGTCCGCACCCGGGCGCCGCTGACTGACACGATGGACGCGGCCGCCCTACTCCAGGCGAGGGAGTACGTGGACTTTCTCGAGCGCACGCAGCTCGACCGGGTCCGGCCGAACGCCACCATCGAGGTCAGTAAGCTCGGACGCTACGACCGCCTCTACGAGCACATCCTTGGGCACCGCTACTTCCTTGGCCTTCAACAGTACCGTGAGGTCAGCATGGCGGAGGCGGCGGCCAGCTGGTTCGATACGGTCTATCAGCCCATCGCTGGACTGATCCATGAGTACGGCATCCTCGACCATTTCCCCGGGAGGACGGAAGCGGACCTTTACCTGTGGATCACGGCGCGCTGGCTTGCGCTGAGTCGAAGCGAGCAGCCGGCCGGGCCGGCCGAGGCCATCGCGGACATCCTGTTCGAGACCGAGGGCACTCCGGCGCCGCCATCGCACGTGCAGACGACGCTGCGGGGCTGGCTTGGTCCGCCCCATCGCGCCATCGAACTGCCGGCCCGGCTTGTCCGTCGCGCGAAAACGTCGGTCGATGGCCTCAAAAAGCCTCCGGCCTGAGGCTCAGACCTCGGTCTTTCGCTTCTCCGGATAGGCGGTGTTGATCTCGGCCTGCACCCGGGCCTTGTCGGCGTCGCTTTTAAAGTAGTCGAAGTTCCACGCGATGAATTTCTTCATCTCCCCCGGAACCTCGTCCTCGGGATAGATGGCAGCAACCGGGCAGGGATCGACGCACGCCCCGCAGTCGATGCACTCATCGGGGTTGATATAGAGCATCCGGTCTTCCGTTCCGCCGTCGATGATGCAATCGACCGGGCAGACATCGACACACGATTTGTCCTTGAGATCGACGCAGGTCTCGGTGATGATGTAAGCCACGTTCAGGTCCGGAAGTTCACTCTAGCACAGGGTCTCTGCCGGATCGGTACGCCTGGTGACGCCCGACTGAAGGGGCCAGTGGAGCTCCGGCACAGGACTGTCACAGAGCAGTGCGCGGTCGGGACTGGGGGGCGGCAAGAGGAGCCTTACCGCCCGCGTTACCTCTTTCGTGGCCCTGCCGAGACCCGACCAGCGACGCGTGTTCCGGCCGGCGCGTCGAGTCTCCTGGGGAACGAGGATCTTCGCGATTCTCGTCTTCCTGCTGGCCATCGGAGCCGTGGCCGCTTTCGTCGTCCTCGTCATCCCAACCCAGATTGCCGCGCTGACCCAAACCGAAGCTAATGAACTCCGTACCGCCCGGCAGGCCTCGTCCGCCGTGGCCGTTTCGGCCGATGCGCTCTGGGGCGAGGTCGGCAGCACGGGGGGCATCAGCCTGGCACCCGACCGTCTGATCCAGGATCTGGCCCTCGCCCGCTCGACCGAGAAGGCGGCGGACGACGCGCTCGGGCACGTTCAGGCCGCTCAGGCCGCCATGGCGCAGATCGACGGCATCCCGTTCCAATTGCACGCCCCGGCGGTCGTCGCCACCGACCGGCCCGCTCTTCTCCACCTCGAGAAGGCGCTTGGTTCGGCGATCAAGCTGGCGCACGGGGCGACGCTGCAGCTGACGATCGCCCAACACGCCACCCAGGACGCGCAGAGGCTGGCGGGACCGCTGAATCAGAGCCTTGCCACCCGCGACTGGACGACCGCCTCCCGCACCGCCGACAGTATCCAACAGGACCTGAAGTCGCAGGAGACCGCGGCCGCCGACCCAGAAGCGCTCCTCGATCCCCGCTGGATCGCCTGGATGGATGGGATGATCAGCTACGCGACGGCCGCCCAACAATACGGGCTCAGCAGCGCCGCCAACCAGACCCAGACCGCCCAGCAGCAGGCCCGGGCCATGGCAGCGGCCACCGACCGCACGAACGCGGCCTGGACCGCAGCCCAGGCCGGGGCGCAAGCGTGGCAGCTGAAGACGGTCCAGCCGATCGCCGACGAAGTGCACAGGGAACTCACCGCCGCCGGCTGATCCAGCCTCCTGGCCGCTTATGCGCGGACGAGCAAGTCCCCGCTGAGCTCGCTCAGGCGCTTGACGCCGAGCAGCATCATCGACACCGTGATCTCGTCGCGCAGCAATTCCAGGGCTCGGGCGACCCCGGCGTGGCCGTCGACGGCGAGCGCCCAGAGGTATGGCCTGCCGATCAGGACGCTGCGCGCTCCGAGGCAAAGCGCCTTGAGCACGTCGGTTCCGCGGCGCACTCCGCCGTCCACCATCACCGGCACCTCCGCCCCTACGGCCTGGATCACCTCGGGAAGCGCGTCCAGGGTCGCGATCGAGTAATCGAGCTGACGGCCGCCGTGATTGCTCACAATCAACGCCAGAACGCCTTCGTCGACCGCGTGACGGGCGTCGTCGCCGCGGACCACGCCCTTGACCATGACGGGGAGCCGGCTCTTGTCGACCAGCCACTCCAGGTCTTTCCACGAAAGCCAGGAGTCGAGCTGGCTCGTGAAATACGCGGAGAGGGCCGACTGTCCGGCCTCCGCTCCCCCGGTCCTGTTGAGCGCGCCGGCCAGATTCTCATAACGCATCCCCTCGGGAAGGCCGAAGGCGTTGCGAAAGTCTCGCTCCCGCCGTCCCAGCCTGGGAGTGTCGACGGTCAGCATCACGGCGCTGTAGCCGGCGGCGGCCGCGCGCTCGATGAGGTCGATCGTGATCCCGCGGTCCCTGTACATATAGAGCTGAAACCATTTGGTTTTTGAGCAGGCGGCGCCCACGTCCTCCAGCGAAACCGTCGAGAGCGTGCTGAGGGAGTAGGCAATCCCGGCCTCGGCCGCCGCCCTCGCGGCCGCGATCTCACCGTCCGGGTGCGCCATTTTCTGCGTCGCCGCGGGGGCCAGCTGCACCGGCATGGTGAACCGTTCTCCGAGGATCTCGCAGCTCAGGTCCGGCTCGGGGATCGACGACAGAACCTTGAAGCGGAAGCGGTACTGCGCGTAGGCGGCGCGGTTCCCGGCGAGTGCGGCTTCGTCCTCGGCGCCGCCCGCAAAGTAGTCGTAGGTCGCCTGGGGCAGCAGCGCGCGAGCGCGCGGCTCGAAGTCGTCCAAACGGACCGGAGGAGAGAACTCCGCCTTCGCGGACCGCTCGATCGTCGCCATACCCGCCATTGTGGCGCCTGACCCGTCAACTGTGTCACGCTAAGGGCTGGGTTCGATCCGGGAGGAATTGGGAGGCCCAGCATGCACGGGGCGGTTATTTTCCTGGCGTTCCACCATCAGTACCAGCCGGTCGGTGGCAGCATCGCGCTGTCGGCCCTGGTCGCCGGCATTCCGCTGTACGCGCTCTTCATCATGCTGGCGGTGCTCCGCCTGCCCGCGTGGATTTCGGCCCTGGCGGCGATGCTCACCGCGGCGGTGCTCGCCGCCGTGGTCTGGGCGATGCCCGTCGGGCTTGACGTCTCGGCGACGACGGAAGGCATCGCGAACGGGCTGTGGCCGATCAGCTGGATCGTCCTCAATGCGGTCTTCTTCCACAACCTGACGATCGCCAGCGGCGACTTCGACGTCATCCGCCGTTCCCTCACCCGGCTCACCGAGGACCGACGCGTCCAGGCCTTGCTGGTGGCCTTCTGCTTCGGTGCGCTGATGGAAGGCATCGCCGGGTTTGGGGCGCCCGTCGCCATCTCGGCGGCCATCCTGGCCAGCCTGGGCTTCGAGCCGATCAGCGCTGCCGTTCTGGCTCTCCTCGCCAATACGGCGCCCGTCGCCTTCGGATCGATCGGGATCCCGGTCGTGACCCTGGGCTTGCTGACGGCTCCGATCATCGGCCACGGCGCTGCCGATCAGACGCCGGTGACGCTGGCGCTGAGTGCCATGGTCGGCCGGCAGTTGCCGATCTTCTCCGTCATCATTCCGGCCTTTTTGATCGTCGTCCTGGCCGGGTGGAAACGGATGGTCGAGGTCCTCCCGGCGGTTCTGACCGCGGGCGTCACCTTCGCCGTCGTCCAGTTCTTCGTCTCAAACTTCATCGGTCCCGAACTGACGGACGTCCTCGCCGCGCTCGTGTCGATGGCGGCGGTGGCCCTCCTGCTTCGGATCTGGCGGCCCAGGACGCTCTGGGGCTTTGCCGCCGACGCCGCGCCGACCGCGGCTCGGAGAAACCCGCGTTTTCGGGGCGTGGGCGCGGCCGTCGCCCAGGTGGTCGATCCCCCGGGTCGGATCGCGCGCGCTTACCTGATGTACGTGATCCTGGTGGGCGTGATCTTGATCGGCCAAATGGGCAACCTGCCGTTCTTCTCCGGGAGCCCGGCCGGCAACGTCAAGAACGCCCTGCACACCCCGGCGAACATCACCGCCGACCTCAAATGCGGTCAGCCGGCCTATAAACTCTGCCCCAGTCCATGGATCGGTCCATCCCCGACCGTGGATGCGAGTGCGTTCAAGTTCCCCTTCTGGCGCTTCCAATGGCCCGGCAGCTACACGGGCAGCTCCGCCAAGCCGGCGCCGCAGATTTTTCAGGAACCGCCGATCGTGGCCAAAGCCACGCCGTATCCGGTCACCTTCACCTGGGACTTCCTGGCAGCGGCAGGCAGCCTCGTACTCTACGCGTCCATCCTGGCCTTCATCGTGATGGCGGTGCGGGGCGCCCCGATCGGCATGTTCTTTAGGACTTATGGACGGACGCTCCGGCAGCTCGCGCTTCCCATCACGACCATCGCGTTCATCCTCGGGATCGCCGCGGTCATGAACTTCTCGGGCATGACGTCCACGCTGGCCCTCCTGATGGCGAAGACGGGTGCCGTGTTCCCCTTCTTCTCGGCGGTCATCGGGGCGCTGGGAGTCTTCCTGACCGGAAGTGACACCGCCTCCAATACGCTGTTCGGCCCGATGCAGGCATTCACCGCCAAGCAGATCGTGATCGGTGGGCACCACCTGAGTCCAATCCTGACCGCCGGAACGAATTCCTCGGGTGGCGTCATGGGCAAGATGATCAGTCCACAGAATCTCTCGGTGGGCGCCGCCGGCGTCAACCGGGTTGGTGCAGAGGGCGATATCTTCCGCCGCACGATCGGCTACAGCTTGATCCTGACGGCGGCCGTCGGCGTCGTGGCCATGCTCGAGGTGTATCTGATCCCGGGAATCATCCCGACGCTCGGCGGTTAATCGCAGCGGGGTCCGAACAGCCGGTTAGGCTAGGCGTTATGGATCCCGCAGCGCGGCAACGGCTGGTGCAGCGGCTCCGAGGCGTGGTTGGGGATCGCTACGCCTTCGACGACCCGTACGAGATGCGGCTCTACCAGTACGATGCCAGCCCCGAGACGGCGCTTCCCGATGTGGTCGTGCTCCCCGCCAATGCCGAGGAGGTCGCACGGGTGGTGAAGATCTGTGCCGAGGAGCGTGTTCCGATCGTGGCCCGCTCGGCCGCGAGCAGCCTGGCGGGCGGTACGGTGCCGGTCGAGCACGGCGTCATCATCACGTTCCCGCGGATGAACCGAATCCTCGAGATCGACGTCGAGAATCTGCGGGCCGTGGTCGAGCCCGGCGTCGTCAACCTGGCGCTCAGCCAGGCGTTGCGACCGCTCGGCTACTACTACGTGCCGGACCCTTCGAGCCAGGGAGCCTGCACCATCGGCGGCAACGTGGCGACGAATGCCGGCGGTCCGCACACCCTGCTCTACGGGGTCACGGTCAATCACGTCACCGGCCTCGAGGTGGCGCTTGCCTCGGGGGAGCTGGTGTGCGTGGGCGCCGGGTTGGCCGCGGAGGCCCCCGGCTACGACCTGACCGGCCTGCTGGTCGGCTCCGAGGGAACGATGGCGATCATTACCCGGATCTGGGTCAAGATCACACCCCTTCCACCCAGGCAAAAGACCCTGCTGGCCATTTACCCGGACATCGAGTCCGCCAGCAATGGCGTCTCGGCGATCGTCGCGCAGGGCATCCTGCCGGCAGCGATCGAGATGCTGGACAAGATCTCGATCCAGGCGATCGAGGCCGCTTCCCACGCGGGGTATCCCCTCGATGCCGGGGCCGTGCTGTTGCTGGAAGTGGATGGGGTCGAAGCCGTCGTCGAGGACCTGGCCGACCGGATGGCCGCAATCTGCCGCGAGCAGGGCGCGACCGAGGTGCGGGTCGCAAAGACGGAAGCCGAGCGCCAGGCGCTCTGGAAGGGTCGGAAGGGGGCCTTCTCCGCGATGGGCCGGCTGTCACCGGACTTCTATGTCATGGATGGGGTGGTTCCCCGCACGAAGTTGCCCGAGACCCTGCGGAAGATCGACGCCATCAGCGAACGCACCGGATACAAGATCTGCAACGTCTTCCATGCCGGCGATGGCAATTTGCACCCGCTGGTACTCTTCGACGGCTTTAAGCCAGGCCAGTACGAGGCGGTGCTCAAGATCGGGGACGAGATCCTCAAGCTCTGCGCCGACGCGGGAGGTTCGGTTACCGGCGAGCACGGCATCGGGCTGGAAAAGCGCGAAAACATCCGCTATGTGTTTTCCGACGATGATCTCGAAGTCATGGATCGGGTTCGCAAGGTGTTCGATCCCCACGGCCTCATGAATCCGGGCAAGGTGTTTCCGGGCAACGGCCTGCGTCCATCAGACCCTGCAACGCCGCCGCCCGGCCTGATCCATCGTCGGATCCCGGCCCCGGCGAACGGCGAGGAGATGTGGGTGTGAAGACCGGCTCCCCGCCGCTGCCGGGTCACCAGATGGGCGTTGACGAGCAGCATCAACTGGCGGTGGATGGGTTGCTACCGGCCAAGATCATGCACCCGGGCGATTCCGACGACGCGGCGCGTGGGCTTTTGCTCTGCGACCTGAACCGGGCCGCGGTGGTGCCCTGGGGCGGCGGGACCCAGATGTCGCTGGGCGCGGTCCCGAGTCGGTACCAAATTGCGTTCTCCACCGAGCGGATGAGAAACCTGCTCGAGTACGAGCCCGGGGACCTCACCTGCCGCGTGGAGGCCGGGATGCGGCTCGGGGACCTGCAGGCGACGCTGACGGCGAAAGGGCAGCGACTGCCACTCGACCCGCCTCATCCGGAACGCGCCACCGTCGGTGGGATGGTCGCGGCCAACACGAACGCGCTGAGTCGCGCGCGACACGGAACGGTGCGCGACTGGGTGATCGGGATCGCCGTGGCGTACCCCTCGGGCAAGGTCGCGCGCGCGGGGGGCAAGGTCGTCAAGAACGTCGCGGGCTATGACCTGATGAAGCTCCACACCGGCGCGCTCGGCACCCTCGGGGTGATTACGGAGGTCAATTTCAAGCTGCAGACTCGTCCCGAAGCGGAGCGCACCCTGCTCGGCCATTTCGAGGATCCGGCGGCAGCGCTCAAGGCCGGCATCACGCTCGCGCACCAGTACCTGGCCCCGGCGGCCATCGTGCTCATGGACCGTGCCACGCTCTGGAATTGCGGGATGACGGCCGATTGGCGCTGGACGCTGGCGATCAAGCTCGAAGGTTATGCGCGGGAGATCGATCCGGCCCAGGACGCGTCCGCAACGATCGTTCGAGCAGAGGGTGGCCGCCTCGAGGGCCAGGCGGCGCCGGAAACCTTCTGGGACGAGGTGCGTGACTGGTCCGCACCTCGCGATAACGACGCCGTCGTGCTCTACGGCATGACCGCGCTGACCGGCTTGCACACATTCCTGCCGGCGGCCATCGCGGAAGGACCGCTCCTCGCGCAGCCGGCGGCCGGCGTCGTCTATGTTCGCGTCCCGGCGGAGTCGGCCGGCAAGGCGCTTGCGCGAATGCGGGCCGCGGCCGGGGCGGACGGCCACGTCATCGTCGCGCGCGCGCCGGCCGCGATCAAACCGCAGCTCGACGTGTGGGGCCCGCCCCCGCGCGGGTTCGGCGTGATGCGTTCGCTGAAACAGGCGTTGGACCCGAACGGCACCTTGAGCCCGGGTCGGCTCGTGGGCGGCTGATGAAGTCCAGGCTTCCCGACCTCGACTTCAAACACGAGGTCGAACGCCGGGGCTCGGTCTCGGCGGCGGCGGGCATGGACATGGATCTGGTGCGCGATTGCATCCATTGCGGGTTGTGCCTCCCGAAATGCCCAACGTTCCGCGTCCTCAACCATGAAGGGGACAGCCCGCGGGGTCGCATGTGGCAGATCAAAGAGGCGAGTCTCGGCCTGATCGAGTTCGATGACCCGCGCTTCCAGGCGCACATCTATCAATGCTTCAACTGCCGAGCCTGCGAGACGGCCTGTCCGTCTGGCGTGCAGTTCGGCGCCGTGATGGAAATGGCGCGGGCAAAGACCCCGCCCCAGAACGCGCGGGACCGGATGGTTCGGACGATCCTGCTCAACGGGCTCCTGCCGCATCCAGGCCGGCTGCGCCTGGTAGGCCGTCTCTACCGCGCCGTGCAGGCGCTTCGGATCCCGGCGTTCCTCCGGCGCACCGGGGCCTGGCGTCTCCTGCCGCTCGGAAAGTTCGCGGCCTTCCCGCCCTTTGCCGATCGGGCGGCTTCCGCTGCGCCGCTGCCGCCGTCAACCGCCGCGCAGGGCAAGCCACGAGGCCGCGTCGGCCTGCTGACCGGCTGCATTCAGGACGAGATGTTCCACGGGACCAACCGCCGCACCGCGCTGGCCCTTTCGATGAACGGCTACGAGGTCCTGACTCCGGGTGAGCGGGTCTGCTGCGGAGCCTTGCCCTCGCACGCGGGCGAGGCAACGACCGCTCATCGGTTAGCCGCGGCCACGCTGGCCGCCTTCGGCCGCCTCGACGTCGAGGCCGTCGTCGTCAATGCCGCGGGATGCGGGTCGAACATGAAGGAGTACGCCGTGCAGCTGCGTGGCGACCCCGCCGCGATGGAGGCCGGGGCCGCGTTCTCGCGGATGGTGAGAGACGCCTCCGAGCTGCTGATCGCCCACGGGATGCGCCCGCCGGGGCGACGGATGGCGCTGCGGGTCGCCTATCAGGACCCGTGCCACCTGCTGCATGGGCAGCGCATCCAGCAGCAGCCACGGCAGGTGCTCCAGATGATTCCCGGCGTTCGCCTGGTCGACATCAATGAAGGGGACTGGTGCTGCGGCTCCGCGGGTGTCTACAACCTGACCCATCCCGAGATCGCCGAGGAGGCCCTGGGCTGGAAAGTCCAGCACATCGTCGAGTCCGGCGCGGAGGTGGTGGCCTCGGCGAATCCCGGCTGCATTCTGCAGATCGCCATGGGGCTGCAGCGTGCCGGCCACGATATCCCGGTCGTGCATGTCATGGACCTGCTCGGCTGGGCCTACGGCGACCCGGGCGCAGCGCCGCCGGTGGTCCAGCGGGCCATGCGCTGATGGCCCTGGCGCAACCGGGGCCGCTCAACGACCTATGGCTTGACAAGCTGGCTACGACGATTTGGGCCAAGCCGGAGTTCTCCATGGTGCCGATCGACTATGACGAGGTCCCCACGCGCCCGTACGACGGGCTCAGGGAACCCAGTACCGGCCAGCGCATCCTCTTCGCCGGCATCCCGTCAGACTATGGGACCGCCTTCCTGCTGCATCTCATCGCAGGGCGCGCCAACATCGTGGCTGCCGTCTGCAGCACGCGCTGGCAGCGGACGCATCCCAAGGCCGACCTGATCGCGCGGATCGCGGGCCACATCGGCCGGCCGGTGGAGGTGACGGCCGACGCGAACGCGGACGTCTTTAAGCGCTGTCTCAGGGCGTACGAGCCCGACGTGGTTGTGATGGCCAGCTTCGACCAGATCCTGGCCGAGCCGACCCTGGCGGTCCCGTCGCGCGGCTGGCTCAACATCCATCCCTCGCTGCTACCGCGTCACCGCGGGCCGGAGCCGATCTACTGGACGATTGTCCAGGGTGACCGGGAGGCCGGCATCAGCGTCCACCTCACGGTGCCTCGGATCGACGCCGGTCCGATCCTGGCCCAGCGTCGGGTGCCCGTCGCTGGCAACGACACGGCGGGCACGCTCTGCAAGCGGCTGGTCGCCGAGGGGCTCGAGGCGCTGGACGGCACGTTGGCGGCGCTGGAGCGGGGGGATCAGCGAGCGGTCATCCCCAACGTCTCGAAAGGCAGTTACGAGCCTCCCGTCCGGCAGACGCCTCTCGACTGGGATCAGCCGTATGCGCAACTGGACCGGCTCGTCCGGGCCGGCGACCCGGATCAGCCGCCCTACTTCGACTTCGAGGGGGAGCGGCGCTTCGTTCTGGCCCTCCGGAAGGTGCGGCGGCGGGCAGGCGAGCCGCTGGGGGCCCTCGAGGCGCTCCCCCCCGATGAGATGCTGGCGGCGGCCCGGGATGCCGTCGTGGCGGTCCGCTGGCGGCGCTTCGGACATACCCACGCCGTCCGACCATTGCGGCGCCAGCAATTCCCGTAACGCAGTTGTTACAGGGACTGGGCTTATAATGGTCGACATATGGCTCAAGAAATGATCGATACCGATACGAGTCTGATCAGCATCTCCGACTCCGCCCTCACCCAGTTGCGCGACCTGCTGGGCAAGCAGGGGAAGCCCGAGATGGGTCTCCGCGTCTTCGTCCAGCCAGGCGGCTGCTCGGGCATGTCCTATGGGATGGGCTTCGAGGACCACGCCGAAGACGGCGACGCGATCACCGAGGTCGGCGGAGTACGTCTCTTCGTCGATTCGGTCAGCGTCCAGTACATCAAGGGCGCCGAGATCGACTTCGTCGACAGCCTGATGGGCGGCGGCTTCACGGTGCACAACCCGAATGCCGTCTCGAGTTGCTCATGCGGCAGCTCGTTCGACACCGGCGCGGACGCCGGCACCGCCCGCGGCTGCTCGCACTAAGCAGAGCATCGGCTCGATCGACCGGCCCTGAGCTAACGCGTGCGCGTCGAAAGCCTGAGCTGGCCTCGCGCTACGGTTCCAGGATGTGGACGGCCGGCAGGTTGCGGTAGAGCTCGTCGAAGTCCAGGCCATAGCCGACGACGAACTCGTTGGGGATATCGAAGCCCTTGTAGCTGATCGGCACCGGCTTCTCGCGACGCTCCTCCTTGTTGAGCAGGACGCAAAGCTTGAGCGACGCGGGCTTGTGGCGCTGGACGTGCTCGAAGAGGAAGGCCGTCGTCAGCCCGGTGTCGATGATGTCCTCGATCATCAGCACGTGACGATCGGCGACGTCCATGCTCAGGTCCTTGAGCAGCTGCACGTGCCCCGATGACACCGTGGCGTGGCCGTAGCTGCTGACCGCGACGTAGTCAAAATTGACCGGGACGGTCAGGTGGCGGCTCAGGTCGGTGGCGAAGCACACGGACCCCTTGAGAACCGAGAGCAAGATCAGGGGACGATCGACTGCCGAATAGTCGCGCGAGACCTCGGCGGCCATCTCCCGAACGCGTCGCTGGATGTCCGCGGCGCCGAGCAGTTCGCGGCCGAGTTTCATGTGAGGCGGAGAAACTTAGAGATTGGTCACCGCAGAATCCGGATAGTTTACCGCGACACCCGACTCATTCCGTCGGTGCGATCAGGAAGATCCAGATGTCCCAGGCCACGTGGCTGACGATCAACGGCGCCATCCGCTGCTCCACGGCATAGAGGCCGCCCCAGAAGAGTCCGGCCGTGGCGGCGGCGCCGGTCAAGGTGAGGTTCTCGGAGACGAGGTGGATGCCGCCGTAGATCGAGGAGGCGACCAGCGCTGCCCCGATGCGGCCGAACCGCGGCTGCAGGCTCCGCTGGACGAGGCCCCGCCAGAAGAGCTCCTCGCCCGGGCCGATCGCCAGTGCGAGCGCGGTCGCGATGGCCGCCTTCGGGGCCTGTGCCCGCAACTCGTAGATCTGCCCGATTTCTTTGTCACCAGCGGGCATGAGCCGGCGCGCCAATCGATCGCCCACCTGAAAGACGCCGTAGAGGCCGGCCGCCGAGCCGAGGCCGACGGGAAGATCGCGCCATCGGACGCGCTCCTGCCGGAGCCCGCGCTCGGTCACCAGCGCGAAGAGACCGAGGCTCCCCACGCCGACGGTCATTCGCGGCCAGAATTGCGCCCGCGGGCCGCGGAAGGCCGCGGTCCATACGAGGCCGGCGAGGCCGAGGCCGGCGAACACGCGCCTCAACGCGTGGGCGTTCCGACCGTAAGGCCCACCAGCAGGAGGACGCCAAACGCCGTGTGGAGTCGCGCCGTCATCAGGTCGATCATGGCGATCGATCGCAGGTCGCCCTGGGCACCGAGATCGGCGAGTCGAAGGACCCAGGCCATCAGTGGCAGGCTGACCAGCGTGAGGAGCGCCAACCTCGGGAGGGCGCCGAGCATGACGCCAAGACCGATCGCGATATAGGCCCCGATGACGAGCATCACGTAGATCCAGTGCGCGCTGTTCCGGCCGACCTGCGCCGAGAGCGTGGTGAACCCGTGGCGGGTATCCTCGGCCACATCGCGCCATTCGTTGCCGTGCAGGATGGCGGTGACCAGCAGCCCGACTGGCAGCGCCACGACAAACAGGCCACTGTCGAATAACCCGGTGACCGCGTAGTAGGAGCCGAGTACCATCAGCGGCCCCATCAGCACGAAGACCAGGGGCAAGCCCAGGGCGCGGTATTTGTACTGAAAGGGTGGCGCCGTATAGAAATAGCCGCCGATGAAGCCGACGATCCCGAGCACGACGATCGGCCAGCCCCGGTTGACGATGAGAAAAATCCCCATGAGGGCCGCAATGGTGAACCCGGCCCAGGCGACCGCGAAGGCGCCACGCTCGCTGACCCGGCCTTTGAGAATCGCCATCGACATCCGCGGCGAGGTAATCGAGTCGATGCCCTGACGAACGTCGTAGATCTCGTTGATGACATTGGTGCCAATGTGCAAGCCGAGCCCACCGAGTAACGCCGCCAGGAACAGCCCCCAGTGCATCTGGCCACGCTGGAAGGCGATCGCACCACCGACCGCCACCGGCAGCAGGGAGGCGGTGAAGCTGAACGGCCGGATCAGCTCCCAGATCCCCTGGGCGCGCCGCCCGACGGTGGCCGCGCCGCGCTCGCGCGCCGCTCCAGGCGCAGCAGAGGGCGCAATTCCCGCCGTGGTCGCGCCTCGAGTGCCGTACTCGACCGCGGCCTGCATCACGGCATTGACCTGCGCCTGCTCCTGGAGGATCGGCTGAAGCAGCGGGACCGTCATGCCGGCATCGTGATAGGCGCGGGCGCGGTCGGCGACGTCCGAGGCAGTCCCGCAGAGAATGAACGCGTCGAGCAGCGCATCCGGGATCAGCCCGCCGGCCTGGTGGTAGTCCTCGGCCCGCCAGGCGGCGGCAATCCGGTTCCGTAACTCCGGTTCGAACCCTGCTCGCTTGAGGGAGATGTCGCTCAAGACGGAGATCATGTAGATCACAAACGGTTCGCGCTTGGCACGGTTGAGCGCTTCCCGATGACTGTTATCGATCAGCGACAGCAGGTAGCCGCGAAACTCGATGTCGCCCGCGGCGCGACCGGACGCGGCCGCCGTGGCCAGGACCCGCTCGCGCATCTTCCCAAAGGCGGGGAGCGACTCGGCCGGCCGCGCCAGGTAGCCGTCGGCCTTCTGGCCGCACAGATCGAGGAAGGGCGTGCGATAGGCCGCGATGTAGATCGGGATCCGGTGCGGCGGCTGGAACATCGCCTGGAGTGGGGGGACCTTGTCGTTGAGATGAAGACGCTCGCCGCGCCAGAGCGTGCGGACCTGGTCGATCGCCTCAGAGACGCGGGCCACCGTGTCGTCGTAGGGGATCGCCATCTGGGAGAGCCGCAGCGGGAGTCCGCTCCCCAGCGCCAGCGTGCAGCGCCGCGGCGCCAGATCGTCGAGGGCGGACATCGTCATCGCCAGCACCACGGGGTGCCTCGTATATGGATTCAGCGCGCCGGCGCCAAGCCCGATGCGGCGTGTCTGCAAGGCGATGGCGCTGAGGTAGGTGATCGGGTCGCGCTCGAAATAGCTGTCGTGAATCCAGATGGACTCGACGCCCGTCTCCTCCGCCTGCTGGGCCCAGCGCACGGTCTCCCGGACATCGCCTCTCGCGGCGAGGCCGAGCCCGACTCGGAATGCGAGATCCGCCACAGCCCCAACCGTACGCCACCCGCCTTCGAGCCTGCAATCGGGATCGCACCTGACGATAATCCAGTCATGAGCCAGCAGGCGCGCGCCGATCGCATCCGGCAGATGTTCGACCAGATTGCCGAGGGCTACGATCGCCGCAACCGGCTCTTCAGTCTCGACCGGGACGCCGGCTGGCGGCGCGAGGCGGCCAGACTGACGCACCTGCATCCCGGCGATACCGGACTCGACCTCTGTTGTGGGACGGGGAAGCTGGCCCACGAACTGGTTCCGATGGTCAGACCCGGCGGTCGGGTAATCGGCATCGATTTCAGCCGCGCCATGCTCGACATCGCGCGCCGCCTCGAGCCGGATGTCGAGTTCCTCCTTGGCGACGCCACCGCCCTTCCATTTCCGGACCAGAGCATTGACGCGATTACCATCGGGTTCGGTCTGCGCAACCTCGTCGATCGGGCGGGCGCGCTGGCGGAAATGTTTCGCGTGCTGCGTCCCGGGCGCCGCCTTGTCGTGCTTGAGTTGCCCCCTCCGCCGCGTGGCCCGTTCGCCCGACCGTACCGCTTTTACCTGACCCGGGTGATGCCGGCCGTCGCCGGGGCGCTCCGGCGCGGAGAGGAGAAGGCCTACGAATACCTGTCCACCAGCGTCCAGGCGTTTCCGCGTCCCGGCGAGCTGGTGGAGGAATTGCGGGCGGCTGGATTCACGCCCGTGGAGGTCAGGCGGTTGACCTTTGGGATCGCCGCCATCCATGTCGGAACCAGGCCGACCTAGACCTACACTGTGGGAGTGCCCTCGCTGTGGGCCGCGCCCAACCTGCTCAGCTTCTCCCGCATCATCGTGGCGCCCGTGCTGTATGCCCTGGTTGTCTCGACCGCCCGCTATGCCCTCATCGTGGCGCTCGTTCTCTTCATCGCGGCCTCGCTTACGGACACGATGGATGGCCGGATCGCCCGCCGCCGGAAGCTCGTTTCCGCGCTGGGCATCTATCTCGACACGACCTCCGACAAGATCCTGATCGCGGTCCTGTTGATCGGGATCGCCGTCGTCCACCTGGCCCCCGGCTGGATGGTCGCGGTCATCATCGCGCGCGAGTTTCTCGTCACGGGCCTGCGCAGCTACGCCGCGGCGCTCGGCGTCGTCATCCCGGCTGGGGGATGGGGAAAGGCAAAAACGCTGATCACCATCATTGCGTTGATCCTCGTGCTGCTCGCCGGCGATGCGCTCCACGGAGGCGTCCTCTCGACACAGGGGGCGCCGGGCAGCCTCCTGGTCACGGCCTACGGACCGTTTACGCTCCCGGTCTGGGCGCTGCTCGTGGCCGTCGTCTGGACGATCGGCTCCGGTCTCGAGTACATCCGGGGCGCGATCCCGCTTCTCACGCGGTCGGCGCCGCCGGTCCCCCGGATCGTCGCGAGCTCGGCGCCCGATCCTTGACGACGCGCTAGAGTCGCACCGCCGTTCGGAGCAGTTGCTTGAGTCGCTCCGGCTGGCGCCGATAGCGCTCCCACTCGCCGGGGGACTTGGTGACTTTTTCCAGGAGGGCCCAGAGTACCGAGTTGACCGGTGTTGGAACGCCATGCTGGCGGCCCGCATCGACGACTGCCCCGTTGAGGTAGCTCGCCTCGGTCCGCCCTTTGCCTCGGCTCAAGTCCCACCATAACGATGGCATCTTGTTCCCGCGTGCCCCGCCGACCCGCGGCTCGAGAACCATCTGCGCCAGCAGCGGCGGCAGGTTCATGGCGCGGCGCAGCATCGGAACGGGAAACCCGGGGAGCGCCACGACCGGCAGGCGCATCCGCTCCATGACTGCCGCCGCCTCGCGGAAGGCGGCCCGTTCGAAGCGGAAGAGCTCGGTGTCGGCAAACACGTGGCTCGGGGGCAAGTCGAGGATGGCACTCTGCGCATTGCCCAGGATGTTGAGCAACAGCTTCGACCATTTCATGGCCCGAAAGTCGGTGTACCGCCGAGCTTTCAAGCCCGCATGGGTCAGCGTGCGGACCAGCGGGCCGACATTAACCTCCGGTGAGACGGGCGCCAGCGCGACGCCCCCGTGGCTCGAGTGGAGGTGCACGAGCCCGGGCTCGTCAAGGCTGACCGGCAAGGTCAGGCTGCCGGCCAGAAGCGCCTGCTCGGGGACCGTCGCGGCGATGGTCTCCTCGTTGCCGACCCCGTTCTGGAAGCTCCCCAGGATGGTGCCTGGCCTGAGTACGGGCCCCACCTGTTCGATGGCGTCGAGCGTGTCGTATCCCTTGACGGTGAGAAACACGAAGTCGAACGGCCCACCGGCCTCGGCCACCGTCTGGCGCGCGGCGCGGACCGATTGGCTGCTGATCTTTCCGGCGACGACGGTCCGCAACCCCTCGCGGGTTACCGCCTCGACGTGGGGCGGGCGTCCGACCAGGGTGACCTCGCAGCCTGCCGCCGCCAGGCGGGCGCCCAACAAGGAGCCAACCGCTCCCGCGCCGAAGAGGAGGAAGCGCGGCTTGGTGTCGGCCGGGGAACGATCGGGCACTACTGGGTCGTGATCTTCAGCTCGCGGCCGGAGGCGAGCCGTCCAATATTGCTGCGGTGCCGATAAAAGACAAGGCCGCCCAGCACGATGCCGAGCAGGATGGTCGACCATCCGACCGGGCGCCAGGCCTGCCAGCCGATCACGTGCAGGCCGACCAGCGTGACGAACGCCACGGACACGGCGGTCAGGGACGCGAGGGACGCCAGCTTGGTCAACCGGATGACAAAGAACCACGCGAGGGCACTCAGAATCAGGGCCACGGGCGCCAGCACGAGCATCACCCCGCCCGAGGTCGCCACGCCCTTTCCGCCGCGAAACCCGAGGTAGATCGACCAGGTATGGCCGATGACCGCGGCTAGACCGATCAGCGGTAGCGTGAATTCCGGGTTGTCGACCGCGACCAGGATGGCGGCCAGGACCGGAATGATGCCTTTCAGGGCGTCGGCAATCAGGGTAAAAGCAAAGGCGCCCGGCCCACCGGCGCGGTAAACGTTGGCCGCCCCGATATTGCCGCTTCCGAGGCGGCGAACATCCTGGTTTCGGTAGACCTTCATCACCAGCCAGCCAGAGGGGACCGAACCGAGCAGGTAGCCGAAGGCCAGCAGGGCGAGCACTTTCAGCATGGGGCATCCTCGCGGACGCCACTCACTATAACCCCAGTTTCCGGACTTTCAGCTATTCTCGCGGTGGACCACCGAGCGTGGCAATTCGAGATTGAACTCGCTGCCCATCCCCTTCCGGCTGTTGACGCCGACCTGGCCCCCATGGGCCAGCGCGACCTGCCGAACCATGTAGAGGCCGATGCCCATCCCCACCAGGTGTCGATTCTCCTCCGTCTCGATCAAGGCGAACCGGCTAAAGAGGCTCCGCAGGTCGGTTGCCGAAATCCCGAAGCCATCGTCGAGCACACTGACTTGCCAACTGCCCGGCGTGGGATTGATGGTGACGTCGATCCGGCCCGTCGGTCCGGGGCGAAATCGGACGGCATTATCAAGGAGCTCCTTGATGGCGAGCTGGAGCCAGGCGGCATTGCCGCGTAGCGGCGCGCGCGGTTGGGCGAATTCCAGCTCGATGGCGAGATCGGGAAAGCGACGTTGGAGCTCCTGAATGATGGGTAGGACCAGCTCGATCAGGTCGACCGCGTCGGTCGGCAGCTCCGGCCCGAGCTCATCGAGCCGGGCCACGAGCGCCAGGTCCGTGATCAGGCGGCTGAGTTGTTTCGCCTTCTCGTAGATCCTCGCGCCGGCCAGCTGCTGATTCTCGACCGTCAGGCCGCCCTGCGCCAGCATTGATGCATAGCCGTGGATCACGCCCAGTGGTGTCCGTAATTCGTGAGCAGCCAGATTCAGAAACTCCGTCTTTGTGGCATTGATTTCGAGCAGCCGGGACAGATCGGGCCCCTCGGGCGGCTCGGCGCTTCCAACCAGGCCGATGAGCAGATGGTCCACCCCTCGATCCGAGCCCTGGAGCGGACGGATCGACCACTGCCAGAGGCGGCTCCCGATGACGACCGATGACTCGGCGGCGCGTTCCGACCGGGCGACAGCGCGGTACGGCCGGGGATCGGAGAGGGGGTGCGGGGCCGGCGTCAGCTCGACGATCGAGCGCCCGATCGTATCGGGAGCCGGCCGCCCCAGGACGGCGGCCATCAGGTCGTTTAGGGTCAGGATCCGTAAATCGATGGCGTGAACCACCGCGACCGGGATTGGGATCGCCTGGATCACCTCGGTGACCGGCGTCACGAACCGCTCGGACAAGGCCGTTTCGAGGAGTTGTGCGATCGCTTCGGAACGGCGGTCCATCTCGAAAGTTGCCTCCAGATCGGCTGCTAGACTGGTCAACGCTCGTGGCTGACCGCGACAGACTCAATGATGAAAGCACATATCAGCGCTGCTTTGCCTGTGGGCCTCGAAACGAGAGCGGGCTGAAGCTGGTCTTCCGCCGCGAAGGCGACCGTATCGTCGCCGACTTCACCCCGTCGACGGCGCAGCAGGGCTTCCCGGGCGTGCTGCATGGCGGCATCATCGCCACGCTCCTCGACGAGACGATGGGTCGGACCGGGGCGCTTCGGCAGGAGTGGCTGATGACTGGCAAGCTCGATATCCGCTACCGGAAACCTGCCCCGATCGACCAACCGATGCGCGTCTGGGCCGAGATCGCTCGCGAACGGGACGGCGCCATCGATGCCGTGGGAGCCGTTGAGCTGGCCGACGGCGCGGTCGTCGCCGATGCGCGGGGCATGTTCCTGCGGCTCCCAGAGGCGGTGGCGGCCGAGACCCTCGCGCGCTACCCGGAGTTCCTCAACTACTGGCAAGTCTAGGGGTGCGCCGGTCCCATCTCTTTACGGCCGAGCACGAGGAATTCCGAACGACGGTCCGTCGGTTCATCGACAAGGAGATCCGTCCCAACATCGATGCCTGGGAGGAAGCGCAGCAATTCCCGCGTGAGCTGTTCAAGCGCTGCGCCGCCCTCGATCTGCTTGGCCTGAAATACCCTGCCGAGTACGGCGGGAGCGACGCCGGCGGTGTCTACGAGGCCGTCCTCTTCGAAGAGCTCGCGCGCTGCGGCTCCGGTGGCGTGGCGGCAGGCATCGGGGCCCACATCGCGATCGCGACGCCGCCGATCTTCAACTTCGGCAGCGACGAGCAGCGGCAGCGTTGGCTCAGGCCGGCGATCGCCGGGACGCTCGTCGCCGCCCTGGGCGTGACCGAGCCGGCGGGCGGGTCGGACATCGCGCACGTGGAGACCCGGGCGGTGCGTGACGGCGACGCGTACGTCGTCAACGGCACCAAGACCTTCATCACCAACGGGGTCCAGGCGGACCTGGTCGTGCTCCTCGTCCGCACCACGGCCGAGGGCGGCCACCAGGGGCTTTCCCTACTCGTGGCCGAGCGCGGAACGCCGGGATTTTCGGTTGGGCGCAAGCTGAACAAGCTTGGCTGGCGCGCCTCCGACACCGCCGAGCTCGTCTTCCAGGATTGCCGGATCCCCGTCGCCAACCGCCTGGGCGACGAGAATCGCGGCTTCTACATGGCGGTGGCGAACTTTGAGTGGGAGCGGCTCTGGATCGCATTGGGTGCGGTCGAGGAAGCGCAGCGCAGCCTCGAGCTGGCGATCGAGTACGCCGGCAACCGCGTCCAGTTTGGCAAGACGCTCAGCTCGATGCAGGTGACGCGGCACAAACTCGCCGATATGGCGCTTCAGGTCGAGCAGGCGAGGCAGTTGACCTATCACGCCCTCTGGCTCCACGTGCAGCGAACGCCCTGCGTGAGGGAGGTCTCGATGGCAAAGATTGCCGCCACCGAGGCGAATGTCCGGGTCGCCGACCAGGCCTTGCAGATCCACGGCGGCTACGGGTACATGATGGAGTACCCAATTCAGCGTGCCTGGCGCGACGCGCGCCTCGGCCCGATCGGAGCCGGGACGAACGAGATCATGCGCGAGATCATCGCCAAGGAACTCGATCTGTAATCGTCACCGTGGAGCGCGACGTCACCATCCGCGCGTCTGCGACGGCGATCTTCGAGGCGCTGACCAATTTCGGCCCGGGCTCGCCCTGGTACACGACGGTGAGCGAGGTGCGCATCGAGCCGCCCGGCCCGATCGCCGAGGGGACGGCGATCACCCAGGTCCGGGACGAGTCGGGCCGCCGTGACCTGACCCGCTACCTGGTCGCCGGCATCGAACGGGACCGGAGCCTGACCCTGGAGTCGGTCGGCGTCAGGCCCGCCTCGACGATCCGCTACATCCTCGCCGAGGAGGGACCGGCGGTCAAGCTCACCTGCGCCATCACCGTGACCACCGCCGGACTCGTCCGCCTCGTCGATTCGCGGCTGCGGCGGGATCTCGATCGGAGGCTGGGCGAGACGCTGGACACCTTCCGGGGTGTCATGGAGCAGTCCTAGGACGGTGCCTTCAGGCCTCGCCGGGTCGAGTTTACGCCGAATGCGCGCTGGCTAGACTCAAGTTGATGCCCTTCGAAGCCACGCTGCCGTTCAGTGCCCTGGTCGGCCAGGAGCGGATGAAGCGCGCCCTGCTCCTCAATGCGATTGACCCGGGGATCGGTGGGGTGTTGATCCGAGGTGACCGGGGCACCGCGAAATCCTCGGCCGTCCGCGGCCTGGCGCGGCTGCTTCCGGATTATGACGCGGTCGAGGGCTGCCCCTACCGCTGCGATCCCGCCGTGCCGGCCCGGTACTGCGACGATTGCCGCCGTCGGTCGAAGGACGGACCCCTTCCCGCCATCCGAAAGGCGATGCGGATTGTCGAGCTTCCAATCAACGCCTCTGAGGATCGCCTGGTGGGCTCGATCGACATCGAGGCGGCCGTCCGTGCCGGCGCTCGACGCTTTCAGCCCGGCGTGCTGGCTGACGCCAACCGGAACATCCTGTACGTCGACGAGGTCAACCTCCTCGACGATCACCTGGTGGACGTTCTGCTGGATGCCGCCGCGATGGGGGTCAACGTGGTCGAGCGCGAGGGCATCTCGGTCGTCCATCCCTCGCATTTCATCCTGGTTGGCACCATGAATCCCGAGGAGGGCGAGTTGCGCCCACAGTTGCTCGACCGGTTCGGACTGTGCGTCGACGTCGAGACCATCACCGACATCGACGACCGCCTTCGCGTGATGGAACTGGAGCGCGACTTCCTGGACGATGCGCAGCAGGTCAGGCGGCGCTCGGTGAGGCCCGAACGTGAGCTTCAATCGGCCCTCGAAGCGGCCCGAGGCCGCCTGCCATCGGTCGAGCTTCCGATCGCGGTCCGCGCCCTGATCGCGCAATTGTGCCTGGACGGGTCGGTCGCCGGGCATCGCGCCGATCTGGTGGTCGCCCGGACGGCCCGCGCCATCTGCGCACTCCGGGGCGGCTCGGCGGTCGAGCTCGAGGACGTCCTCGAGGCGATGGAACTCGGCCTCGCGCACCGGCGGCGCGAGCAGGCTGGCGATCGGCAGGTCCAGGCGCAGGAACTCGCCGTTCGCGCCGCGGAGCAACTGTCCCAGATTAAGACCACCATGCCAACCGAAAATGGCCAGGCTGTGCAGGGGGAGGCGACCCAGAGCGAAGGTGCGGGCGGGGGGGAGGCCACTGAGGGATGGACCACCTCCCGGTCGGAGGAGTCCCAGGCCATTGAGGCGACCGAGGCGGACCCGGAGACACTTATCCGGTTGCCAACCTTCAACATCAAGAAGCTCGACCTTCCTCGGGAGCGGCAGGCGCGGCGAGCGGCCGGCAAACGCACCAGTACGAAAAGCGAAACGAAGCGTGGACGCTACGTTCGCAGTGCCGAGGCCGAGAAGGTCACCGACCTCGCGTTCGACGCGACGGTTCGGGCAGCAGCGCCCTACCAGGCGAGTCGCCGCCAGGCTTCCGTCGTCGATGGGCCCGGCCTGCAACTGGAGCGCCAGGACCTACGCCAGAAAGTCCGGGAGCGCAAGACCGGCAATCTGATCGTCTTCGTCGTCGACGCGAGCGCCTCGATGGACGCCGAGCAACGGATGCTCGCGACCAAGGGCGCCATCCTGTCGCTTCTGCGCCACGCCTATGTGCGCCGCGACAAGGTGTCGTTGGTGGCCTTCAGCGGCCGCACCGCTCGCGTCGTTCTCCGGCCGACGTCGAGCGTCGACCTGGCCGAACGCCGCCTGGAGCGGCTGAACATCGGCGGGACGACTCCATTGACGCACGGACTGATGACGGCGCTCAAGTTGATCAAGACGGAGCGCCTCCGCGATCCGCGTGTCTACCCCTTGATCGTGCTGATCAGCGATGGCCGCGGCAACATCAGCCTCTTCGGCGAGGAACCCTTGCTCGAGGCGCAGCGCGCCGCCGCCCAGATCAAGCAGGAGGGGATCCGGGCGATGGTGATCGACTCGACCCGTGACTTCGGAAGCCAGCCCGGCCATCCGCGGAGCCGGGTCACCAGCCTGTACGGCGCTTATGCCTTCAACGTCTGCGCGGATCTCGCCAATCGCCTCGGCGGCCGCTACTACGGTCTTTTCGATCTCTCCCAGGCCTCCATCGTCGATACCGTGCAGCGTGAGATGCTTAGGTGACGATGGAGCGATTCACCTACCCGTTCAGCGCCATCGTCGGCCAGGACAAGATGAAGCTCGCGCTCATCTTGAACGCGATCCATCCGGCGATCGGCGGCGTCCTGATCCGGGGCGAGAAAGGCACCGGGAAGTCGACGGCCGTTCGCGCCCTGGCCCGCCTCCTGCCGGAGCAGACCGTGGTCGCGGATTGTCTCTACCGATGCGATCCCGACGCGAAGGAAGCGCTCTGCTCCGATTGCCGCGAGCGGGTCGACCGCGGGGAGACCCTGCCGCGAGCGCGCCGGCGCATGCGGGTGGTCGAGTTGCCCATCAACGCCTCCGAGGATCGCGTCGTAGGCGCGATCGACATCGAAGCCGCGATCAAGAGCGGCGAGCGCAAATTCGAGCCAGGCGTCCTGGCCGAGGCGAACCGGAACATTCTCTACGTCGATGAGGTCAACCTGCTCGACGACCACCTGGTCGACGTGCTGCTGGACGCCGCCGCGATGGGCGTCAACGTGGTCGAGCGGGAAGGCATCTCCATCTGGCACCCGGCGCGCTTCATCCTGGTCGGCACCATGAATCCGGAGGAAGGCGACCTGCGGCCGCAGCTGCTTGATCGCTTCGGATTGGCCGTTGACGTCGAAGGGATCAAGGACATCGGGCAGCGGGTCCAGATCGTCGAGCGTCGCGAAGAGTGGGAAACGGATCCGGCCGGGTTCAGCCAGCGCTTTGCTGGTGAGGACGAGCAGATCGGCGACCGGATCGCCGATGGCATCGTCCGCTTTCCAAAGGTGACCATGCCGGTGGCGATCCTGCGGGGCCTCGCCGAGCTGAACGTGAGCCTCCAGGTCGATGGGCACCGCGCCGACCTCGTCGGCCGAAAGGCAGCCCAGGCGCTCGCGGCCTATCGAGGTGTGGGCGAAGTCGGCGTGAGCGAGGTGAACGAGGTGGCCGACATGGTCCTGGCGCATCGGGTCAAGGCCGGCGGCCGCCGCGAACTGGGCGCGATCAGCCAGGCTCAATCGACGACCGTCTCTCGAGCGTCCAGAAGCTAAGGAGGGTCCATCATGGCCGTAGTCGATGCCGGCACCTGTCTTGGTTGTAAGAGTCCGCTGCAGTCGCTCGGGGTCGAGCACTTTCGTGTTGGCGGCGTCAGCGGTGGCTGGCGGATGTTGATGGGGAGCTGGGCTGAGATGAGTGAGGGCATCCTCGACGTCGAGCTGCTCGCCTGTCGGAACTGCCGCCGCATCGAGCTGCGCGTCCCCGAACGTCGATAGACGTTTGAAGCCACTCGCAGGTTCTACTCCACCAGTCCATATGTCGGATCGGCAGATAAACTCCCTACGTGTCCACGCCCACGCACTTGATCCGCGCTATCTCCGTGATCGCGCACGTGGATCACGGCAAGACGACGCTGTCGGACCGGCTGCTCGAGTTCACCGGCACGGTCGCGCCGCGCGACATGGTCGAGCAGGTCCTCGACTCGCTTGACCTGGAACGCGAGCGTGGCATCACGATCAAGGCGCAGGCCGTTCGGATGCAGTACAAGGCGGACGACGGCAACACCTACCAGATCAATCTGATCGACACGCCCGGCCATGTTGACTTCTCGTACGAGGTCTCGCGGGCGCTGGCGGCCTGCGACGGCGCCATTCTCGTCGTCGACGCCTCGCAGGGGATCGAGGCCCAGACGCTCGCCAACGTGCACCAGGCGCTCGACCACAACCTGACGATTGTGCCCGTCGTGAACAAGATCGATTTGCCGCATGCAACGCCCGAGGTCGTTCGGGAGGAGATCCAGAAAGTCATCGGGCTCCCGGCAGAATCGGTGATCTTTGCCAGTGCCCGGCAGGGAATCGGAACGAAGGAAATTCTCGAGGCCGTCGTCCAGAGAGTTCCCGCCCCGACCGGTGACCGTCACGCGCCCCTGCAGGCACTGATCTTCGACGCGAAATTCGATGCCTATCGCGGCGTGGTGACCTACGTCCGCGTCCTGCAGGGCACGCTCCGGCCGAAGATGCGCATCCAGATGATGCAGACAGGCAACAGCTTCGAGGTCGACGAGGTCGGGGTCTTCCGGCCCGACCGCATTGAGGTGGAAGACCTGTCAGCCGGCGAGGTCGGCTACCTGATCGCCAATATCCGCAACGTGCGGGACTCGCGAGTCGGCGACACGGTGACAGATGATGCTCGCCCCGCTGCGGCCCCGTTGCCGGGATACCGGCACGTGACGCCGATGGTCTACGCCGGGCTGTTCCCGACCGACACCGAGCAATATCAGCAATTGAAGGAGGCGCTCGAGCGGCTGCAGCTCAACGACGCGGCCCTCGTCTACGAGCCGGAGTCGTCGGCCGCGCTCGGGTTCGGGTTCCGGTGCGGCTTCCTCGGTTTGCTCCACATGGACATCGTGCAGGAACGTCTCGAGCGCGAGTTCAATCTCACCCTGCTCGCCACCGCGCCAACCGTCGAGTACCGGGTCAGGCTCCGCAACGGTGAGGAAGTACCGGTCGACAACCCGGACAAGTTGCCGGATCCGGCCGAGATCGAAGCCATCAGCGAGCCGATGGTGCTCGCCACCGTGGTGGTGCCCAGCACCTATGTCGGCAACATGATGGAGCTGAGCCAGGAGCGTCGCGGCGTCTTCCTCAACATGGAATACCAGCCGGGCGATCGGGTCGTGATCACCTACCGGATGCCCCTCGCGGAGATCATCCACGACTACAATGACCAGCTCAAATCGCGCAGCAAGGGATATGCCTCCCTCGACTACGAGCTGGTCGGCTTCGAAGAGGCGAACCTCGTGAAGCTCGACATCCTGGTCGCCGGCTCCCCGGTGGATGCGCTGTCGATGATCGTCGAGCGGAGCAAGGCGCATCAGCAGGGGCGCCGCTTGAGTGAGAAGTTGAAGACCCTGATCCCGCGCCAGATGTTCGAGGTTCCAATCCAGGCCGCGATCGGCGGCAAGATCGTCGCCCGAGAGACCGTCCCCGCGATGCGCAAAGACGTCATCGCGAAGTGCTACGGCGGCGACGTGACCCGCAAGCGGAAGCTGCTCGAGAAGCAGAAGGAAGGCAAGAAGCGCATGAAGCGGGTCGGCAACGTCGAGATCCCCCAGGAGGCCTTCATGGCCGTCTTGAGCCTGGACTGATGGACCGGATCAGAAGTCTCTACCTGCACGTGCCCTTCTGCACCTGGGTCTGCAAGTACTGCGACTTCAACGCCTACGCAGTCCTGGAGGGCCTCGTCCCGACTTATGTCGAGGCGCTGGCGCACGAGATCGAGGCGATGAACGCGCTCCTGCCGGTCGGTCCGCTCGATACGGTCTTCATCGGTGGCGGAACTCCGAGCCTGCTGACAGGGGAGCAAGCCACGCTTCTGATGGATCGTGTCCGGAAAATCGGGCTGCAGCGTGGTGGAGAGGTCACGCTCGAAGCCAATCCCAGCAACGTCAACGCCGAGCGCGTCGACGGCTGGCTTGAGGCCGGGGTAACGCGACTCAGTCTTGGCGTCCAGAGCCTGCAGCCGGGTGCCCTGCGATTTTTGGAGCGCCTGCACTCCGGCGAGGAGGCGCTGGCAGCGATTCGCACGGCGCACGCTGGCGGGTTCGCCAATGTCAGCGCCGATCTGCTCTATGGAATTCCTGGGGTCGAGCTGCCCGCCTGGATGTCAACGCTCGAGGCGGTCGTGGCCGAAGGGGTGCAGCATCTGTCGGCCTACGAGCTCACGGTCGAATCCGGGACCCGATTGGGCCAGGAGGTGCGCACGCACCTCGTGACGATGCCCGAAGCGGATGCCCAGCTCGAACAGTACTGGGCGGCCGTCGACTATCTGGCGGCGTCCGGCTTCGCTCACTACGAGATCTCCAACTGGGCCCGACCCGGCTTTGGGTCGCGGCACAACCTGGCCGGCTGGCACTACCTCCCGTACCTCGGGTGCGGCGCCGGCGCCCATAGCATGTTCCGGCTGGACAATGGCGGCAGCGAACGGCGCTGGAACCTGAAGGGGCCACATGCCTACATCCGCAAGGCGATGGCGACCGGGCAGGCCATCGACGGCAGCGAACGGCTGTCGCCGGAACGGGCGAGGGGCGAGGCCGCCATGATCGGCGTGCGCTTGCTGGAGGGGACGTCTGCAACTGGCCCCTTCCCCGCAGCGCGACATCGCCTGGCCGGACTCGGTCTGCTGACCGAAGCAGGCGACGAAGTGCGCCTCACCCGGCGCGGTATCGAGCTCGCCAACCAGGTTGGCGCAGAGTTCCTCGTCGGCTAGCTTCGCCGCGGCGTGTCGAGCCTCGTCATCACCTGCTCGAAGACCTCGTAGGGCTGCGCACCCATCACGAGATAACGATCGGCGATAACGTGCGCCGGGATGCCGCTGATCATCAGGTCCAACGCCTCGGTGCGGCGGGTGTCGAGATAATCCCCATAGGTATCGGCCTTGATGGCGGCTTCCATGGCGTCGACGTCGAGCCCGACCCTGGTGCCGATTTCCCGGAGCACCGGCATGTCGGAGACATCACGGCCTTCGAGCCAGTACGCGTCGAACAGGGCACGATGCATCGGCGCGAATAGTCCCGCGGCGCGGGCGAATTCGGCCGCCTGGAGGGCCGGCCTTGAGTTGATCAGGCGTTGATGGCGCTGCAGTTCGAGGCCGACCTGGGCCGACAGCCGTGTCAGGCCCGCCTCGACCTGCGCCCGGTAGGCGGCCGGCATGACCTCCTCGCGAGCCCGGCCTCCTGGCGGGATCTCGGGGTGCAATTCGTACGGGACCCACTCGATCTCGACGTCGTATTCCCGTTCCAGCTGCTCGACCCGAACCAGGTCGGTAAAGCAGAAGGGTCAGACGTAGTCGGAGTAGATCCGAACGGCCGTCGCCATACCCGCAGGATAGCCCTTACAATGAGGATTAGCACTCCTCGCTCGAGACTGCCAACATGCTAGAACCAAGCCAGCTCGACGAACGCAAGCAACGCATCCTCAAGGCGGTGGTTTCGGACTACACGCTGACCGGGATCCCGGTCGGCTCGCAGGTTCTCGCCGCCAAGTATTTCCTGGCGCTCTCCTCCGCCACCATCCGCAATGAGCTCGCCGACCTCGTCGGCACCGGCTACCTGCAGCAGCCGCACACGTCCGCCGGCCGGATCCCGACTGACCGGGGCTACCGCTACTTCGTCGACTTCCTGATGCAGCCGGAGCAAGCGCCGCCCGCGATCCGCCGGGCGGCCAAGCAGGAATTCGATAGCGCTCCACACCAGCTTGAGGGCATCCTCGAAAAGGCAGCCATGGTGCTGGCGCAGATCACGGAGAACGTCTCCCTGGTCACCGCCCCTCAGGTCACCGAGGCGCGGATCAAACACATCGACCTGGTCTCGCTGGAGGCGCAGTCGGCACTCATCATCCTGGTGCTCGAGGGCAATCTGATCAAGCAGCAGATCGTCAACCTCGAACATCCAATTTCGCAGGACGACCTCAGCAAGATGGCCGCGATGCTCAACCGGAAGGTGCGCGGTCAGAGCGCGGACGAGCTCACCACGCGTCTCGCCCAATTGGGCACCGACCGCGGCGAGCAGCGGCGGATCCTGGAACGCCTTGTCGAGTCGATCAAAAACCATCAGGCCCAGCGGCAAACGGTGGTCCTGCACGACGGCGTCCGCAACCTGCTGCGTCACCCGGAGTTTGTCGAGGTCAACCGCCTGGAGGAGCTCCTCGAGTTGATCGAGCAGGGCGCCCAGCTTGCCGGGATCCTCCAGCAGGTCGCCTTCGAGAAGGACGTCGAGATCATCATCGGCCGCGAGAATACGAGTAGCGGCCTGCGCGAATGCAGCCTGGTGCTGACCACGTATAAGATGGCGGATCGTGTTCGGGGAACCGTGGGCGTCGTCGGCCCGACGCGGATGCGCTACGGGCAGATTGTGGCCCGCGTGCGGCTGGTCAGCCAGATGACCTCCGATGCGCTCGCCAACCTGGGAAACTGATTTGGCCGTGGATGGGGCGGGTAAGAAGCAAGACATGCCAAAAAGACAGGGCCCCCCGGAAACGGGAGACGAATTCGAGCAGCGCCCGCGAGAACCGGTCGACCAGCGCGCCAGTGCGTCAGCCTCCACCGAGGTGGGCGAGGACGACGGGGCTCAGGCCGCCCGCGCTGAGGCCGAAGCGAGCTTTGCCCGCTACCAACGGCTCGCCGCCGACTTCGAGAACTACAAGCGCCGCACCCGGCAGGAGCTCGCCGACCGGACCGAGTACGCCAACGAGGAGCTCCTGCGCAAGCTGCTGCCGATCCTCGACAACTTTCGCCGGGCTCTTGATCACACGCCACCGGGTGTGGACGCTGGGTGGCTCGAGGGGATCAGGTTGGTCGCTCGCCAGTTCGAGGCGGCCCTGGCGGCCCAGGGGCTGACCACCATCCCGGCACTGGGCGAAAAGTTCGACCCGTCCCAGCACGAGGCGATTGCCAGCCAGGAGACCGACGAGCAGGAGGAGGGCACCATCGTCGAAGAGATGCAGCCCGGCTACCGGCTTCATGACCGGGTGTTACGTCCAACCCTGGTCAAGGTCGCCCAGCCGCCTGCGTTGAACTCCTAGCGTGGCAATCAAGCGGGACTACTACGAGGTCCTTGGCGTCGGCCGGAATGCGAGCCCGGAGGAGCTCAAGCGTGCCTATCGCAAGCTGGCCCTTCAGTTTCACCCCGACCGGAATCCCGACGACCCCCAGGCTGAATCGCGCTTCAAGGAGGTCAACGAGGCCTACGAGGTCCTGAGCGACCAATCGAAGCGTCAGCGCTACGACACCTTCGGCCATGCCGGCACCCAGGGGTCGGGCTTTGACTTCGGCGGCGCCGGGTTCGGGGGCAGCGTCAACGACATCTTCGACATGTTCTTCGGCGCGGCGGCGGGCCAGCGCACTCGGACCGGTCCCCGCCGGGGCGCGGATCTCCGCCTCGACCTTACGATCGCGTTCGAGGATGCCGTCTTTGGGATCGAGCGGGAGCTGACCATCCCCCGGGCCGAAGCCTGTACCACCTGCCAGGGAAGCGGGGCGGAACCGGGAAGCTCGGCGCAGACCTGCTCGCAGTGCCGGGGAAGCGGCCAGGTGCGACGCGCCAGCCAGTCGATCTTCGGCCAGATCGTGAACGTCGCGGCCTGCCCGCGCTGCAACGGCGAGGGCCGGGTGATCGAAAAGCCCTGTCGCAAGTGCGCCGGCAGCGGTCACCTGCCCGGTGAAAAGAAGGTTCGGGTCAACATCCCGGCCGGCGTCGACACCGGGTCGCAGATCAGGCTCTCGGGTGAGGGTGAGCTCGGTCCTCGCAACGGGCAGCCGGGCGACCTCTACATCGTGATCCATGTCAAGTCCCACGCCGTTCTCCGGCGCAACGGCACGGACGTCGTCTACGAGTTACCCTTGAGTGTCGCCCAGGCGGCGCTCGGCGACACGGTCGAAATTCCCACCGTTGACGGCCCCGAGACCCTCGAGATCCCTGCCGGCACGCAGTACGGGAAGACCTTCCGCGTGCATGGTCGAGGCATCCCGCACCTCCGCTCCGGCCGGCGCGGGGATCAGATCATCTACGTTCGGGTCGTGATCCCGACCAACCTCACCGAGGAGCAGAAGACCGCGTTGCGCCAGCTCGGCGGCGTCAGCGGCAAGCCGCAGCACATCGAGAAGGGCTTCTTCGACAAGTTCAAGCACGCGATCGGCCTCGAATAAACTTAGCCGGTGTCGATGCCGCTGCGGCTGTTGCTCGGCCTCGGCCTCGCCGCGACGGTCCTCGTCGTCATCCTCGGGCCGGCCTGGAGGGGGAGTTTCTACCGGAGCTGGGTCAAGCCGCGATTGGTGGCGTTCGGCATCATCGTGGTGTTTTTAGCGACCGTGTCCTATCTGTACCGCGTGGTCAATGCGCTGCGGGCTCACGGATGAGCCGTCGACATCGCGTCACCTTCCTTCCGAGTGGCACCACGGTCGACGTGGGCGAGGATGAGGGCGTTCTCGCGGCCGGGCTGGAGGCCGGGGTCCACCTCGCCTTCGATTGCCGGAAGGGCCGCTGCAAGACGTGCATGGTCCGGGTGGATGGGATCATCGACCAGTCGGATGCCTGGTTGATCAGCTCCAGGGAGCTGGCTGAAGGGTACGCGCTGATCTGTGTCGGGAGGCCTCGGAGCGACCTGACGGTCCACGCGTGACTCGCTGATGCGCTTTACACTCCTGGACCTGGCGATCGTGATCGCCGTCCTGTTTGCCATCGGGAGCGGGTACCGGCGAGGCTTCTGGCTGTCCCTGGCCCAGTACGCCGGGCTGGTCGTCGGCGTCGTGGTCGGCGCCGCCCTCGTCCCGGTCGTCACGGACGCGCTCCACGTGACCGGGGCAACCTCGCGCTCGATTGGCGGCGTCATTGTCCTCGTCGTCGTGGGCGCCATCGGGAGCAGCATCGGCTACGCCGTGGGCGAGCCGATCCGGCTCCGGGTCCTCGCGCGCCCCGATCACGGCCGCAGAGACAGCCTATTCGGAGCGCTGTTTTCCGCCGTCGCCCTGCTCTCGGTGACCTGGTTCATCGGGCTGAGCCTCGCCCGCGGGCCCAGCCCCGACCTGGCTCAGGCGATCCAGCGTTCAATCGTTCTTCGCGGGCTCGACTCGATTGCCCCGCGGCCGCCGGGCTTCCTCGCCCACGTCGAGGGGATTCTGTCCGGCGTTCAGTTCCCGTCGGCATTTTCCGGGCTTGAGCCGCTCTTCCCCTCCGCGCAACCCGTTCCGCCGTCGGCCGACACGCCCGGCATCCGGGCCGCGGCCGGGGTCACCTACAAGATCAGCGGGTACGGGTGTGGCGGCATCGTCTTCGGCAGCGGGTTTCCGATCGGGCCAAACCTCGTCCTGACGAACGCCCATGTGGTGGCGGGCACGCAGGGCACGACGGTGAGGACCCCGACGGGCCGCACGCTCGGCGCCCGGGTGATCCTCTTCGACCCGAATCGAGATGTAGCCATCCTGTCCGTGCCGCGTCTGGGCGCCACGCCGCTGGCGATGGCAGCGGCCGCGCGTGGCACCGCCGGGGCCGCGATCGGGTATCCGGGCGGCGGCAACGAAGTCGTCGTTCCCGCCGTCGTCGACGGGGAGGTCCAGGCGGAGGGACGTGACATCTATAGCCAGAACCCCGTGATTCGCCACATCTGGATCATGGAGGCCGACGTCAAGCCCGGCAACTCGGGTGGTCCCCTGGTCGATCAGAATGGCTTGCTTCTCGGCGTCGTCTTCGCCGCCTCAACCAGCCAGCCGGGACAGTCCTACGCCCTGACCGACGCCGAGGTGCAGCCGGATATCGCGGCCGCTGAGGGCCGGCAGGCCGCCGTCAGCGTAGGGGACTGCGCCCTCTAAGCTATCGGCAGATGAAATCGCCCATCGACCGACCAGGCGATCGGCCGAATGAGCAGCGGGGCCCCTCCTGGAGGGAGCTCCTCCGTCCGTTGGAGATCCTGGTCTATCTGTTGATTGCGGTCGCCATCGTCGAGCTCTACATCCGCGCCTCGTATCTGGTCACCCACCTCTTCAGCGTCCTGCTTCTCTTTGTCTTCGGCGCCATCATTGCCCTCCTGCTCACGCCGGTCGTCGACGGCATGGAGACTGTGGCCATCTTCCGGAAGCGGCGCGGCCTGGCCGCGATCGCGCTCCTGGTCGTCCTCCTCGCGGTGATCGCGGCCATTGTGGCGCTGGTCACCCCCTCGCTCGTCGCCCAGGCGAAAGCGCTGCCGGCCCTGCTGAGTAAAGGCCAGGCGTTGCTCGCCGACCTCCAGTCGCAGCTCGACAGCCATGGGATCCCCTTGCAGGTGCAGCTTCCGACCGGAAGCCCTGCCAACGGTGCCGTCATCGGATCGGCCATCGGCATCCTGGGCGGGACGCTCACGACGGTGATCGATATCCTCCTCGTGACCGTCATCTCGATCTACTTCCTGGCTCAGGGCCGCGAGTTGATCGCCGCCGCTCGGAAGCTCTTTCCCGGTCACCACGAGGTCTATGACTTCATCCTCCTGGCGATCGGGACCACCATGGGCGGATACGCGCGAGGCCAGCTGATCATGTCGGTCGGTATGGGCCTCTACACCGGGATCGGCATGAGCCTGGTGGGTGTCCGCTACGCCATCGTGCTCGGCATCCTGACCTTTTTTCTGGAGTTCATTCCACTGGTCGGCGCACCGGTCGGCATGGCGCTCGCCGTCGTGGTGGCGCTCTTCCAGAGTCCACTGACCGCGCTGCTGGCCGCGATTGTGGGCGTCGGAGGCCACGCGCTCGAGGCCTATATCATTGGCCCTCGCGTCAGCGGCCATGCCACGCGGCTGCACCCCCTGGCGGCCATGGGCGCCCTGCTGATCGGCGCCGAGCTCGGCGGCGTCCTGGGGGCGCTCTTTGCCGTGCCGGTGGCCGCCCTAGCCAACGTCTTTCTCGGCGCGATCTATCGAGCCGGCCGAGGCCAGGAAGCCCTGACGACCAGCGAGGACGGCGTCGTCAAGCCGGTGGCACTGCCCCGCCTTGGCGAGGAGATCGGCGAGGTCAAGGACGAAGGTCCCCTTGAAGGCGAGGTCCCCCACACCGCCGGCGAATCCTAGCCGCAGCAAGCCGGCCCAGCTTACGGGCTGCTTTGTGGTGCCGGACTCGGGTGAGGTTGTTGAATGTCTTGCTGTCCCTGGATCTGCATCTGGCCCGCGATCAGATCGGGGGCGCGACCGTTCTCGCGGATATACGCCATGGTGACGATCATCGCCATCGTGAGTACGGTCATGACCATCAGCAGGCGCTGTTCCCCACGTCGGGCAGTGCCCCAGATCACACCCGGCAGACCTCGCAGGTACCAGACGACGGCCGCGATCGCGATCAGGGTGTAGGTCATCAAGGCCAGCACCTTCCATGGGATCATCGCTCCCAGCGGGTTGATCAGCCCACCGTCCCAGAATGGCCGGTTCAGACCGGCGGCGAGCACCTGGTCGTAGGTGAACGCGAGGTGATACGGCATCGCGGCCAGCAGTGTGGTCAGCACCATTCCAACCGACATCAGCTTCAGGAGCCCGGCGCCCCTGGCGTCGTCGGTTCGAAGCCGCCGCGCAAAGTAGAACGTCGCCACCAGGAACATCACGCCGAGCAGGGTGATCTGCCAGAGGAACACCGTGCTCAGCGTCCCCATCATCATCTTGTACCAGCTGCCGTAGGTGTGGAGCTGGATCTCTTTCGCGTAGGAGTAGCCGATCACCGGCTGCAGCAGGGTCATCGCGACGCCCCAGAGCAGCCCGAAGCTCCCCGCCCAGTCGTAGAACGCCTTGTCCTCGGCCGACTTCGCGCGTAGGAACTTGATGGCGCAGAAGCCGCCGAAGGCGAACCCGATGTAGGCGAGATTGCCGACCGTGCGATGGACCGTCAGGGGATAGGAGGTGGGATTGAGGACCAGCCGGATTGGGTTGGCCGGGTTGGTCGGGGTCAGCATGTAGCTGGCGAGGATGTCGATCATGTACACCTGGATGAAGGAGGCGATGGCCAGCAAGCCACCGATCGCCATGTGGACGGCCTTGAATCCGCGCAGCGGGTCCCAGGTGTAATACCAGAGGTACGCCAGGCTGACCTGGAGCACGAAGGACCAGGCCTCGATGAAGAGCGGCCACCAGGCGATCGTCACGATCGTGGTCCAGAAGTGGCCCCAGAACCCCACCAGGAGGACGGTGATGAGCAGGATGGCAATGGTGGAGCTGATGCTGAAATAGACCGTCATGAAGCGGCCGAGGCCGTGGGCCAGCCGATCGTAGCGTGGGCGCTGGCGCATGTAGCCAAGCCACTCGATGGCGGGGCCGATCTCGCCGGCGCCGCTGATCAATCCGGCGATCAGAATATGGACCGAAAAGAGGCTGCCGATCGCCGCCCGGGCGGCGATGCTGTTGTTGCCCTGTGGTGCCGCGGAGGGCAGCTGCGTCGCGAGCACGTGGAAGATCGGGGTGATCACCGCGATCAGGGCGTTCACAGGTTGAAGAGCCGCCCGGAGCCGAGCAGGGTGAGGATGACGATGAAGAGGATCGCGAAGGCCCCCGGCACCATCACCGCCGGTCGCTCGAAGGGATTTCGCTCACTGTCGCGGTCGATGAAGGGAAGCGCCAGCAACAGCAGGACCCCGCCGGCCGGGAGGACGAGCACCAGCGGAATCAATTGCTTCGGCACCAGCACCAGCAGCTGATCGAGGGGAAGGTAAAACCACTCCGGGACGGGCGTGTAGGTCGTCGTCGCCGGATCGGCAACCGCTTCGAGCGGAGCGCCGATGACGACCGCCAGGACAAAGATCAGGATCACCAGTCCGGCACTGACGACGCCGTCCTTGAAGGTCTGATGGGGATAGAAGTCCTCGGTTTCCAGCGGCGCCGCCCAGAGGTCGTCTGAGGGCGTGGCAGGATAGGGCGGTTCGATCCGCCGCTGCGGCGGGGCGGGCGGCACGTTGACCCCCTCTCGCGACCGATAGGCTCCCCGGTAGTTGACGTAGGAACCGAACTCCCCGTGCTTTCGAAGCAAGGCCAGGTGGGCGCCGATCAGCGGGAAGAGGATCGCAGGTAGCAACCAGACGTGGATGCCGAAGGTTCGGACGAGCGTGACGGGGCCGAGTGCATCGCCGCCTCGCCAGAGCGCCCGGATGAAGGATCCGATGAACGGCGTATACGCGGGGATGTTGGTGACCACCACGGCCGTCCAGTAGGCGGCCTCATCCCAGGGAAGAAAGGCGCCCGTGATCGCCATCCCGAGGACCAGGACAAAAAGGCCGACCCCGGTCACCCAGTTGAGCTCGCGCGGCCGCTTGTAGGAGCCCGAGAAAAACGTGCGGACCATATGTAACCCGATCACGAACAGCAGGATGTACGCCGACCAGAGGTGGATGCCGCGGACGATGGAGCCGAATGCGTCGTGTTGCCTGACGTAATTCAGGCTCTCCCAGGCCTCCTTCACCGACGGGACGTAGAGCAGGGTCAGGAAGATACCGGTGACCAATTGCAGGATGATCAGGACGAGAGTGGCGCTACCCAGCGTGTAGAACCACGCGCCCCTGACCGGGACCGCCTCGTAGAGGCCTTTGCGCAGCAGGCTTCGGACGGCGGTGCGCTCGTCAAACCAGTTGAAGCCGTGTACGACCCAGGAGGGCATCGGCTCAGATCTCCTCCGTGAAGCGGTTCTCGACGTAGAGCGTCGTGCCGTCGATCCGGTGCACATATTCCGGCAGCGGTTTGGGCGGCGGACCCCCCACGTTCTGCCCCGTGATGTCGTAGAGGCCGCCGTGACATGGGCAGAGGAACTGTCGCAGGCTGCTCTCCCACCGCACGGGACACATCATGTGGCTACACACGTTCGAAAGGACCTTCGTCTGTCCGTTCACTTTGACCACGTAGACCGCCTGCTTGACCTCCGGGACGGGCCACGCGTTCTGGGGGAAGGCGACCTCGAACTTGGTCGGCTCACCCTCCGGAACGCCCGCGATGTCCCCCACCATCCGCTCGACGACCGCCTGCCGGCGAAAGAGCGGCGAGAGAAGGAATCCGACGATGGGAATGCCCAGGGCGAGGCCGACGACCGCCCCTGCCACCTGGGTGCCGAGGATGCCGAACTGCCGGCGGGTCAGCCGCCGCGAGTCAGGACGCGCCATAACGGATAAACCCATAGAGCACGCCGGCGGTGCCCAGGATGAATAACAACAGCACCAGGGTCGTCGCCGCTCCAACCAACCAGAAGGTCAGAACCGAATCATGGCGCTGCTGCCGAAACCAGCGCCGGAGCCCGGCCACGATGATCCCGCTCAGGGTCAGCGCCAGGCCGATCATGATGGCGCTGACCAGGGCGAGGTAAAAAAACGTCTGCAGGCTACCCATCCGACCGGCCTCCGTTCGCCAGGCCGTTCATGGGTAATAGCCCTTGCTGGGCGCCTGGAAGATCCCGTAACTGTCCCCTTCCTTCAGCTGGCCGTAGACGGTGTAGTCGCTGCGCGCCGTGGTCCGAATGACTCCCATCAGCAGAAACAGCAACATGGCGCTCACCCCGGTGACGGCGAGTGTCACCTGGCTGCTGCGCCGCAGGTCCTGCGTGACGCTGCGCACGCGCGGGCGTGAGACGAGCCAGTGCATCAGGCTGCCGATGACCGCCACCGTCAGCGCGACGTATCGCACCCAGAAGAGGCCCTTTGGAAAGAGGGCCCCCGGCGCCATCGTGACCAGCGAGGCAACCACCACGACCGTCGTCAGCGTCAGCCCGGGCGAGCTCGGGCGCGCCTGCCAGAAATAGAGATTGCTCCCAACCAGGAGGATGGCGAGGAACGTCGCCTGGATCAGCCAGAGCCAGGCGAACGGCCCCTGCATCGAGTACTGGAACGCGCCCGGGGACGCTTGCTTGATGCTCTCGACGAAGACCGCGCCGAGGATGATCTGGGGTACCAGCGTCAGGAAGCCGACGACGAGGCTGGTCCGCGCTGCCCAGTGGTGATACCAGCGGTCGGCTGGGAGCCGGCTGGCGGCGGCGTAGATCGCGGCCACGGCGGCGATGAAGAACGAGGCCCAGGACAGGTTGCCGAAGAATCGGTGGCCCAGTTCGGGCCAGTAGGAGGGGTTGAAAAACGCGCCCGGTCCGCTGCCGGGGCCGGGCGTCAGCAGGTAGCTGTCGATGGCGACGATGATGAACAGAAAGATGTGCTCGGTCAGGGCGGTGAAATACCCCAGCGCGATGTGCCGCCCCTTTTTCGCCGCAAAGCGATCCCATCGGAGGTTGTAGGTCAGCAGCCCGATCAAGGTGAGGAACCAGATGCTGAAGGCGACCAGGGCTGGCCAGAAAAAGATCGTGATCAGGGTGACGAAGAACTTCGGATAGAGCGCGGTCACCACGAGCACCGCAAAGCCGCCGAGCGTCGCGCCGAGGCTGAAGATCTTGATGTTGACGTTGCCGAGCGCTCGCGCATAGCGCTCGAAGCGAGGGTCGCGCCGCGTAACGCCGATCCATTCGAAGGTCGGCCCGAGGACGAGCGAGCCCATCGTGAAGGATCCAAAAATGATGTGAATCAAAAAGAAGATCCCCACCGTCCAGCGATTCGTGAGGAAGGGGATCTGCACGCTCGGTTGGTCGATCGTAAAGGACTGCGCTAACGAGGTCAGCCAGGCGGCCGCCAGGCTCATTCCGACTCCAGCACCCGCCGGCCAAGCCATCCGGTCAGCCCCGCCGCGCCAACCAGAAAGCCGACCCCGCCAAGCAGCGTTTCCCAGGGCAGCAGGTTTGGCGCGCCCCCGAGCGAACCCAGGACTGCCTCGTGGAGGTAGCTGAAGGGTAGGAGGCGCGAGACCACAAGCAGTGCCGGCGCCGTAGGCGATGTGAACACGCCTGACAGATAGAGGATCGGCAACAGCGGAATGAAGACGTAGAGCATCACCTCGCCGGGCGAATCCGACAGCGTGCTCGCGACAGCACCGAGGAGGTTGCCGACCAGCAGCACGGCCATCGTCCCAACGATCAGCGCCGGCCACCAGCCGATCGCGCCCGGGTGCCGAATGAGAATGAGCGCGAGCACCGGGGCGAGCTGAAGGAAATCAATTGCCGCGCTGATGGAGAGCCGCTCCAGCAGCAAACGCCCCGGTGTGACAGGGAGCGTGCGGTAGCGGACGGTTAGGCCCAACAGCCGCTCCCGCGTGAGCACCGCTCCCGCCCCCAGCGCGCCAATGATGGTAATGAGCATGGTCAGCGCCATCGCCTGGTAGAACACCGGGGCGCCACTGATGAGGAGCGGAATGGCGACGAGAAGCGGGAAAAGGACCTTGATGACGAGCGCGCGACGCCGCTGATAGAACTCGAGAAGCTCCCGCTGCCAGACGGTTCCCGCGAGCATCATTCGTGTGTGGTCGGCAGCGCGACGCCGGTCAGCTTGAGGAAGAGATCGCCGAGGTTTGGACGGCGGACGCGCATCGTGCTCACAAGATCGGCGGTGCCATTAAGAATCGACAGAACGTCCGCCGGGTTCGCGCCGCGGGCGAGGACGATGTGAACCGTGTCGCCCTCGACATTGGCGGCCTGGACCGCGGGCAGCCCTCGCAGCTTCTCGAGCGGCACGGGCGAGCTCATCTGGAGCTGCACCTCCTTCGACCCAGCCAGCTCCGTCATCAGCTCGGGCACGCGGCCTTCGCGGATGACCCGACCCTGGTGCAGGAACAGGATTCGGTCGCAGAGGCGCTCGGCCAGGTGGACATCGTTGGTCGCGAGCACCACGGCGGTGCCCGTCAGAGTCAGAAGCTGCAGGCGCTCGATCAGGCCCAGCTCGGCGCGGTAGTCGAGGGCCAACGTCGGCTCGTCGAGCATGAGGATCTGCGGCCGATGGACGAGCGCCTCGATCAGGTTCAACCGCCTGCGCATCCCCAACGAATATTCCCGGACCAGCTGGTCCCTGGCGTCGGCGAGGCCGGCCCACTGAAAAAGCTCGTCGAGCCGGCTCCGGGCGAGATCTGACGACAGGCCGAACTGCCGCGCGAAGAACCAGGCATTCTGGTAGCCGGTCATCTGGTCGAAATGCGCCGCCTGGTCCAGCACGACCCCGAGCCGGCGCCGCACCGATGGATCGCGCGGATTGCTGCTGCCGAACCAGCTGACCCCTCCCGATGTCGGGGTCGAAGCGGTTGCCAGCATCCGGAGCAGCGTCGTCTTCCCGGACCCGTTCGGCCCCATCAACCCGACCACCTCGCCTGCCTCCACGCTGAGGCTGACCGAGGACACGCCTTTCCCGCCGCGGTAGACGCGGCTGAGGTCGCTGGCCTGGAGCAGGCTAGCCCTTGAAGCCGTATCGGCCTTCATGGAAATCCCCGGTTTCGATCCACTTCTGGATCACGACGTCCATCACCTGGCTCGTCACCCGGGTTTCCCCCAGCTCGCGGGCGTTCCCCTCGATCGCCTCCATCACCTGCCCTTTGACAAAGGGCGGCATGTTCTCGAGCCGCTGCTCGGCGGTGCCGTCCCACGGCATCTGCGGCCCCTTTTTCTGGATCGCTTCGGAGACCTCGCCCCACATCTCGAACTTGATGTCCATCTCCTTCGGGGTGATGACCGGTCCAAGGCCTTTCTTGACGGCCGTCCACTCGACCCGCCAGCGGCTCAGCTCGCGACAGTAGGAGGGAAGGTTCTGTAGCCGCTCCTCCGCCTCCGGGGTCCAGGTGAAGCGATGGTCGAAGGTCTTCGGGCTGAGCGGATGTCCGTAGCCGATCTTGATGCCGAGCCGTTCCAGGAAGGCCGCGTTGATGGCCTCGGACGTCCTCGAGGCGCGCGATTCTGCCGCGTGTTCGGCGAGTTCGCGGGCCCGTGCCGGATCGAACTTCTCCAAGGCGCGGATCTCGACCTCGTTAAGCCGCCGGACCCCATCCTCGGTCCAGCCGGGCGCGTGTTCGACCGTCGACTCCGCGGCGCCGCCTTGCCCGTGGGCGCGCATGGCCGACTCGACGACCTCCGGTGAGTGGGCCTTGAGCGCCTGGTCCATCATCATGCGGGCATCGACCAGGCCGCCTTCGACGACGTCGCGGCTGATCGACTGCGCCTGGATCTTCCTCGCAAACTCCTCGACCTTGGTCCGGGCCAGCATCCGCATGAAGCCGGCCGGGACGCGCTCCATACGCGTCACCGCCTCGTCCGTCCAGGTCAGGGGCGGTTCGCCGTCGCCGACCGCCTCGGCGACCGGGGCATAGGCCTCGTCAAGGTTCGCGTCGGCGAAGTCCCGGGTGATGCTCGGCAGCTTCTGGATCCGTGCGATCTTCTCGATTCGCGCCTTGACCCGCCGCCGCTCGTAGCCCTTTGGGACTCGGTTCAGCACGGCCTTGGCCTCCGCGGTCCATTTCACCTTGAAGCCGTCGAATGCCACCTCTTCCTCGATGCCGCCTTCGTGCCGGGCCATGGCGGTGATCGAGGCCTTGTCCACGGCCTGGAAGCTCAGGCCTTCGCATACGGGACAGGCGTCCGGCCGTGCGCCCTGCGATGGACGCCCGCAGCGCCGGCAGATCCAGGTTGCGACCGCCTCGAGCCCGTCCATGCTGGCCCGCGCCTTCGCCGGCTCGACGCCCATCGCCCGTGCGGCGTGCTCCGGCATCACCTCGGAAACGGCCTGGTCGATGATCGAGGAGCTGATGATGGAATGGCCGCGTTCCATCGCATAGCGGCAAATCGCGGTCCGGGTGATGGCGCGGAAGCCGGCCGGGACCTTCTCCATCCTCACTTCCGCTTCCTCGGTCCACGCAACGCTGGCCTCGGCCTGGACGTCGATGGGCGGCACGAACATCCGGCTCGACAGCAGCACGCTGACCGGTGCCAGACGGAGGAGGTTATCGGTGTTACTGCCCATGTCCATCTGCGCCGCCGAGTGGACGCCGATCCGGCCGACCACGAGCAGCCAGGGCGGATCCTGCCGTACGTATTGCAGGACTTTCTTGAATGCCTTCCCATCGAAGAGGGTCGTCTTGATCTCGACGCCCTCGTCCCTCGCGACGGACTGGGCGACCCGCAGGTGCGACTCGTAAATTTTGGCGAGTCCCGTGTCGATGATCTCCTCATGCAGCTGCTCCTGCTCCTTGAAGCGGAAGATCTTCGAGGCCTCGGCCGAGAGCACGTCAACGATGCCGTTGAACATCGCGTAATGAAGGTAGGGGTCGTAGACCGAGACCGCCTCGACCTTTTTGTCGAACGCGCGGGCCAGGTCGAGCGCCGTTCTCAGTCCGGCAAAGGATTGCGGACTGCCGTCGATCGCCACGACGATTCGATCCGAGGCGTCGTCGCGAAATGGATGCGGATCACGGACCACAAGTGAGTCCACACGGATGCGCCGAACCACGCGATCGGTCACACTGCCGATCATGCTGTCCTTGACGGCGCCCATGCCGAGCGCGCCCATGATGACGAGGTCATAATCCGACTCGGTGATGTCCTGCACGAGGCATTCCCAGTTCTTGCCGTCGAAACTCTTGTACTCCACGCCAAGCCCGGCCGCGTCGCACGCCGCCTTCATCACCTCGAAGTAGGAATCAGAGATGAGCTGCAATCCCCGGGTGATCAGTGAGTCGTGGATCTTCCGCTGACGATCGAGCTCCTGCTCCTGCTGGTATTCCTCGGGCAGCGTGTACTCCATCTGCTTGAAGCGGACGTCGTGCATACGGGCGGCGTAGATGTGGCTCCCGACCAGCCTGGCGTTGGTGACCTTGGCCAGCCGCACCGCCACAGCGATCGCGGCATTGGAATGGTCAGAGTTATCCAGGGGCACATAGATTCTCTCGTACACGGACAGCTCCTCCCAGAGCGGCGGCGGCCGCGAGCCGACGGCAACACGAGGCGAAAGTCCTGCCGGACCTGTCTTCCCATGATAGCCAGCCACCGCCGTCGAAGGCTAGAGTCCGGAGGGTTGGATCCCCCAGGTCGCCGTGAGCGACTCGCCGCGGCCCAGGGTGCGCAGCCCATCCCCGCTGCGAAAGGCATTGGGGGCACAGGTCATCGGCTCGATCGCGATGCTTCGACGCCGGCGGCGGGCGTCGAGCGCGTCGCCGGTGAACACCATCAGGTAGGCGTAGGGCGGCTCCATCCAGAGCGTGATCTGTCGCCCCTCATTGGGCGCGTGGAGCAGGACGCGGATGCGGCCGTCAGCGTCCGGCACGAGGCTGGCGAACGCGGTATCCATTTGCAGAGGGCCGATCGGTCGCAGCTCGAGGTAGTCATAGGCCGTCCCTTTGACCGGGATCAGCCGCCCGGTTGGGATCAGGCGTTCGTCGGCCTCCAGCCGCATGAGGGCCGGGATCCGAAGCCGAAACGCGTCGATCAGTCCGGAGCCGGCCGCGAGATAAGGATGCTGGCCCGTCCCGTAGGGCAACCGGCTCGGGCCCACGTTCGTCCCGGTCGTTCGAACGGCGAGCCCATCGTCGCCCAGCCGGTACTCGATCTCGAGGTCGAGCGCAAACGGATACCCATCCTCGGGATGGAGGCGCAGCGACAGCGAGGTGCGATCGGCCGCCTGTTCGCGGACCGTCCAGTTGCGCCACCGGGTCAAGCCGTGGATCGCATTGTGGCGGGCCGGTTCCGTGAGCGCGGTCTGATGGTGGCGGCCGTCGAAGTCATAGCGGCCATCCGCGATGCGATTGGGCCAGGGAAGCAGGACCGCGCCTCGGGCCGCATCGCACATCGCGTCCTCCGCATAGCCGTCGAGCACCGCCTCGCCGGCGATGGTGTACGCCCGCAGGCCGGCCCCGACTTCGGTGATCGTCGCCTGCTGACGACCCGACTCGAGCACGACCTGCCGCCCGGAGGGTTTCGGTACGGCCACTCAGCTCCGGATAATAGGACGATGGCGACGCTGACGCTCGGGTTGTTCGGCACGCCGCGCGACGAGCTCGCCGAGACCGTTGATGGCGAGGTCCCCGAGTGGATCGACCGTCTCTACCAGAGCTATGGCACCAGCGCCGAGTCGGCCCCCGCGAGCGCCTCCGTCCTGGCGCTGGGCGAATCGCTTGGCTACCGCCTGCGGAAGCTATCCCTGCTGCTACGCAAGATGGAGGCGCTCGGCTGGACGATTTCCCCGCGGCGCTGGACCCTGGTGGCGACCACCGGGCTGGACGAGGTTGAGGCGGAGGCGCAGCTCGAGCGGGCCGGCGTCTGGGTGATCGCCCGCCAGCACGCTCCGCAGGATCGGGACGGAAACGTGCGCTGGTCGAGGAGGTTGTTCCCATAGCGCCCCTCGTCGAGGAGCTCTCGGAGACGTCGGTCGATCCCGATCCTTTCGAGCAGTTCGCCGCGTGGTTTTCCGATGCCCAGGCTGCCGGTGAGGTCCTCCCGGAGGCGATGACGCTAGCGACGGCGACTGCCGACGGCCGCCCGTCCGCCAGGATGGTCCTGCTCCGCGGCTTCGACGAGCGGGGCTTCGGCTTCTTCACCAACTACGAGAGTCAGAAGGGTCGGGAGCTGGCCGAAAACCCTGCGGCCGCGCTCGTTCTCTACTGGTCGAAACTCGGACGCCAGGTGCGCATCACCGGCCGGGTCCACAAGCAAACGGCCGAGGAGTCCGCCCGCTACTTTCACTCACGGCCCATCCCGAGCCAGCTCAGTGCCTCGGTGTCCAGGCAGAGCCAGGTGGTGCCCAGCCGCGCCGTGCTCGAGGAAGGCGTAACGGCGCTGGCGCGGCAGTACGAGGGGCGTGAGGTTCCCTTACCGCCGAACTGGGGCGGCTACCGGGTGATCCCTGACGCGATCGAATTCTGGCTGCATCGCGAGAACCGGCTGCACGACCGCCTGCGCTACACCCGCCGCGGCGACGACGCCTGGCGCATCGAGCGCCTCAGCCCCTGACCAGGAGGAAAGGGCCGCGGCACTCGCCGCGGCCCTTGTTCCCTCGTTCGTTACTTACTGCGGTACGCGACGATCGCGGCATCGAAGTTCCGGCTGGCGTCGTAGTTGCCCGCCGCGGCGAGGCGCATCCCGGCGTGGATCTCGCTCAAGGCGCCGGTTTTGCGCTGCTTCTTCCCGGTGACGGCGAAATATTTCGTCCCGGCCGCGACCGTGATCCGGACGTCCTTGCCGTCCCGCCCGCGGATCGTGATGCTGTTGGCGCTGACGCTCTGGACGGTGCCCGCCAGGTGCGCCCGACCGATGTGGACCCGCGTCGCATACAGCGCGCCGTCGCGCGACGCGTACCGAACCCGAACATGGCTGTTGATCTCGATCTCCGACCATGACGCCTTCTCTTTGAGGCCCTTGACGACGATCGTGGTCTCGGTCCGAAGGAACGTCTGGCTCACGCCCTTCGCGTTCTTGAGCGTCACCTGCGTCCCGCTGACCGCCGTGACCGTCCCGGCAGCCACGTCCTTTGCCGCCGCGGTCGCCTTATGTGGTGGTGCCGTCGGTTTGGCCGTGGGTGCTCCCGCCGGAGCCGCCACCGCCCCGGTGGCCAGGACCGTCGCCAACACCGCTGCCGCCGCCGCGCCTCCGAGCAATTTTCCGAACATTTCTTTGAGACCTCCTGGATTTTCGATTGCGATGGTGCTCATACTGAGGCCGGCGGCTGAGGCCATCCGACGAAGAGCCTGAGAGGTCGCTGAGAGCCATCGTCGCCTCCGCCGGGGGAGCGCTTAACGATTCTTTCCAGCTCGCGAGCGCGATTTTCGTATCCGTTACCGTTGGCCACGACAGTCCAGTTAAGGCCTGGGAAAGGCTGCCAAGCGTTAGGCTCGCCGTAGCTTTGCGGCCGTATCGTCGCCTGCGTGGGATCGATCACGACACTGCATCTGGCCGAGACGGATCTTCCGGTTGAGCCGCACCGTCTCGACGGGCACAACTACGGTCCCCTCGCGGACTTACTCCGTGACGACTCCATCGGCGAGGTCATGGTCAACGGTCCCGACCAGGTCTACATCGAGCGCCATGGTCAGCTCTCGCTCTCGGACGTCACCTTCGAGAGTGAGGAACAACTGATTGCGCTGATCCGTAACATCGCGGCCTTTGTCGGCCGCCGGATCGACGACGACTCCCCGATGGTCGACTGCCGGCTCCCCGATGGTTCGCGGGTCAATGCGGTCATCCCGCCGCTGGCGCTCGATGGTTCCTCACTCACGATCCGGAAGTTCGCCCGGGATCCCTACACCGTGCAGGACCTGATCGGCTTTGGGACGCTGACGGCGGAAGCGGCCGCCTTCCTGGAGGCCTGCGTCAAGGGGCATTTCAACATCCTGGTCGCCGGCGGAACCGGGTCCGGCAAGACGACGACCCTGAATGTCCTCTCCTCCTTCATCCCCGACACCGAGCGCGTGGTGACGATTGAGGACGCCGCCGAGCTCCAGCTCCGTCAGCCGCACAAGGTCCGGCTCGAGTCGCGCCCGGCCCGCATCGACGGCACCGGCAAGGTCAGCATCCGCGATCTCGTCGTGAACGCCCTGCGGATGCGGCCCGACCGCATCGTCATCGGCGAGTGCCGAAGCGGCGAGGCCCTCGACATGCTGCAGGCGATGAACACGGGCCACGACGGCTCCCTGACCACGATCCACGCCAATACACCTCGCGACACGCTCTCCCGCCTGGAGACGCTCGTCCTGATGTCAGGGGTCGACCTGCCCCAGCGCGCCATCCGGGAGCAGATCGCCGCCGCGATCCATATCATCGTGCAGCAGTCACGGATCCGCGACGGTTCCCGACGGATTACGAACATCACCGAGGTAATCGGCCGCGAGGGCGACACGATCACCCTCCAGGACGTCTTCACCTTCGAAGAGACCGGCGTGGATGGCACCGGCAAGGTCGTCGGCAAGCTGAATCCGACCGGGATCCGGCCTAACGCCATGGCCAAGATCTACTCACGAAAGGTGGCCATCGCGCCGGCGCTGGCCGCCCTCTACCCGGATCGCAAGGCGCCTGATTTCACGGTGGGGGTACGTCGATGAACAACGAACCGGTCGAGCAACTCGATGCGGAGACTCTGAGGGACGTCGCGGCGGACATGCGGAGCGAGCTGGACCGGATCCAGGAGCAGATCGCCGAGCTCACCCTGGCCAACAAGCGCGCCCTGACACTCAAGGCGATTTACGGGACTGACGCGCTCACCCGGGAACGGTTCAACCTTCTTCACACCCACATTGACCAGTTCGCGGGCAAGATGGCCGAACTGCGGGAAGAGGAACGGCTGCTGACTCACTGGCTCGATCGCTGCGGCGAGCTCCTCCGGACGTCGCGCCGGGCAGCCTGAGCGTCGCGCCCGGTTAGATCTCGACCGCGCGAACGATGAAGTCGCGGCTGCCGTCCCAGGTCCAGCAGGTCTGCAGGGTCAACGACGAGACCGCGGTTGCGCCGAGGGGCCACATCTGGGTGTTGCTGACGATCGTGGTCGAGGTGACCCGGTAGGTGTGAACCCGACCCGAGGGGTCGCCGTACTGGACGATGTCACCGGCGCGGATTCCCAGGATGGGGGTGAAGGTGCCCGGATTGTGGGCCATGATGTAGGTGTTATTCGACCCGGCGCAGCTCCAGCGCCAGGCGCCGTAGTGCGGCACGGCAGCCCGCCCGAGGCAGTCTCCGTACCAGCCAACCGAGAGGCTCACGCCCAGGCGTGGGATCACGATCCAGTTCGCGCCGACGGCGGGGCGTGCCGGCCGAGGGGGTGCAATCGCCGCAGGCGCGGCCGGCGGCGCAGCAGCCGGCGCAGCAACCGGCGCCGCTGCCGGAACAGGCGCCGCGGCGGCGGCGAAGGCGGCCGACGCGGCCGCGGACACCGCCTCGACGGCCGGCATGGGCCGCACAGCGACCGCGAGCCGGCGAGCGAGATCGAGGTGACCCACCTGCGCCGATGCCGAGACCTGGGCGGCCGCGACCGGCCTGGCCGTGATGGACGTGTGCGAGGTGAGAAGCGGGAAGCTGAGAATCCAGAGACCGAGCCCGGCCAGGAGCGGCGTGCGCCACCGCTGCAGGAGATGTACCACTGGTCGAGAAACGACGGCTCAGCGACGAGGTTTGCGTGATTTACGCCATCGTCACGCCGTGTAACAGGATGGTTGCCGGAACCGAATCAGGCTGTTTTCGCGAGGGCTTCCGCCGGGCCGATGTAGCGCTCGACGAGCGCGACGAGATCCGCGATCTCGTAGGGTTTGGTCAGACACTCGGCGCAACCCGCCGCGATCGCCGATTCGCGATCGCCTACCATGGCATGCGCCGTGATGGCCACCACCGGGATGCGCGCGACCGATGGGTCGGCCTTCAGCGCGCGGGTGGCTTCCCACCCGTTCATCTCGGGGAGAGAGAGATCCATCAAGATCAGGGACGGTTGCAGGCTGACGGCCATTAAGACCGCTTCCCGCCCATTGGGGGCGAGTTCGCAGGCAAAACCGCGCGTTCGCAGCACCTTCAGCGCCATCCTCTGCATCATGGCGTCGTCTTCGACCACCAGGATCAACTGGTTCATGCGGCCTCCCCCTGGCTTTTTGCCTGACCGAGGACCTGGCGGACGGCGGCGGTCAGGCCGGCCGGCTCGATCGTCCCCTTCGCGATGAAACGCTGGATGTGGCCGTTGAGCGTCAGGACGTCTTCGGCGGTCAGCTCCTTGGCGCTGACGATGATCACGGGAATCTGCGCGGCGCTCGGCAACGCGCGCATCCGCGCCACGGTCTCGAAGCCGCTCATCCCGGGCATCATGAGATCAAGCAGCACGAGGTCGGGCGGTGCTTGCTGGATCGCGGCCATCGCCTGGTTTCCATCCACGGCCAGCTCCACGTGCGCTCCCTCCTCACTCAGGATCTTGGCCAGCAGCGTGCGGGCCTCGGGATCATCATCCACGATCAACACGCGTTTCTCGTTGAGCTGCGGCAACAGATGATGAACTTTTTCGACAAGGACAGCTCGATCGTAAGGTTTGGCAAGGTAATCCGACGCGCCGAGCGCAAACACCATGCGCTGGTCCTCGACGATGGTCACCACCAGGACGGGAAGGCCGGCCGTTTCCGGGTCCTCGCGGAGCTTCTCCAGCACCCACCAACCTGACGCGTCCGGCATCATGACGTCGAGCGTCATCAGGACCGGGCGAGCCTCATGCGCCAGCTGGACCGCATCGGCCGCGTTGGACGCTTGGACAGTCTTCCACCCATCCTGTTCCAGGTGTCGGGCGATCAGCTGCCTGACGCTGGCGTCGTCGTCGACGACGAGGATGACGTTGCCCGGAAGCGCCCGGCTCGACCGCGAGGTGGCCCTCGGTCGCACGGTCGGGATCAGCGCGGCCGGGGCGGCGGCCCAGGCCGGGACGGTGAAGAGGAAGGTGCTACCAAGGTTTGGCTCGCTGACCACGGTGATCGCGCCACCATGCATTTCCACGAGCCGGCGGACGATGCTGAGACCGAGCCCGGTGCCACCGTGACGCCGGGTGCTGCTGCCATCGCCCTGGACGAACTCCTCGAAGATGACCTTCTGCGATTCGGGCGAGATCCCGATCCCCGTATCCTTGACCGCGATCCGCACCATCCGGCCGGACGCCTGGGCGAAGACCTCGAGATGCCCGCGATCGGTGAACTTCACGGCGTTTGACAGCAGGTTGATCAGGATCTGCTTGAGGCGAACCGGATCAGCCTCGACGGCCGGCAGGGTCGGCGGAATCCGCATCTCGATCTTCAGCCCTTTCGCTGCGGCGAGCGGCCGGATGCTGTCCAGGACCGAATTCACGAGACCGGGGAGCTCGAGACGTTCCAGGTTCAGCTCCATCTTTCCCGCCTCGATCTTGCTCAAGTCCAGGATCTGGTTGATCAGGTTGAGGAGTGATTGCCCGCTGCGGTTCACCTGCTGGATGTCTTCCTGCTGCTCGCCATTGAGGGGCCCGTCGATCCCGTCGAGCAGGATCTGCGAGAACCCGATGATGGCCGAGAGCGGCGTCCGCAACTCGTGCGAGACATTGGCGAGGAACTCCGACTTGAGCTTGTTGGCTCGAGCCAGCTCCTGGTTCGCCGTCTGTAGCTCCATCGTTCGCTGTGAGACCTTTTCTTCGAGCGTCTGATAGGCGCTGCTCATTTGCTGCGCCATCTGGTTGAAGGTTTGCGCCAGCGCCAGCAGCTCGCGGGCCGCGAAGCCCTCGCGGACGCGGACTGGCGTCACGAAGTCGCCCGCGGCGATCCGCGCTGCAGCCCGGTTCAGCTCGCCGACCGGCCGGGTCAACCACATGGCGGCAAGGAAGCCCAGCATCAGGGCAAGGACGACCGCGACCAGCAGCCACTCCAGGGTGCTGACGATCAGGGGGTTCAGCTCGGCGCGGAGCTCGGCCACGGACTGCGAGACCCAAACCTTCCAGCCCACCACCGGGACAGTGGCAAAGCCGGCGGCTCGCGGCGTAGCCCCGTCGAGGTCGGTGTACCAGCTGACGCCGCGGTCGGTACCGAGCGATTGCTGAAAAACCGCCTCTGATGACAGGTCCTTCGCCTGCAAGCGCCAGTCGTCCCGCGGATGGGCGATCACGCGGCCGCGCCGGTCGACGACCACGGCCTGCCCACTCGCGCCGATTCGGCTGTAGATGGACAGCCGCTGGACCTCCGACAACCCGACCGTCCCGGCGAGATAGCCAACCACCGACCGCTTGCCGTCGAGAATCGGGACCGCGATCACGACGGCGGCGACACTCGTGTCGCCTCGAGACCCGATGACGTCGGAGTAGTGTGGCCCGATCAGCCGGGTATTCAGGACTTCTTTGACGTAATTCCACTGGCTGTAGTCAAAGCCCACCGCGGCAGGCGGATCCGATGCAACGGCTCGGCCAGCCAGATTGCCGACGTACAGCTGGAGCAGCGCCGGCTCCGCGGTGTGGGCGGCGGCCAGTTCCTGGTTCAGGCGCGTAGGGTCGAAGCCGGCCGCGTTGATCCCGCGAATCGTGGCGTCATCGTTCGAAGCGATCTGGGACGCCGTGCTCTGTAGGGCCGCTGTCTGGGCGAGCACATAGCCATAAATGGCCTGCGCGAGCGTCTCGGCCATCGGTTTGTGTTTTTGCTCGATGGTGAGGTTCTGCGTGGTGAACAGCGAGGAGATTCGCTGGGCGCCGAAAAAGACCAGTGGGCCGACGGCCACCATCAGGAATCCGACGCTCATGTACCAGCGCAGGCTGTGTGCCGAGCGGCTCGGCGCGGCGGTGTGTGAACGCGTCCCCACAGGGCAGTAACGTCCCACCAGGCCCAACTTTGCTCTGGACGGGGCCTACCGCTCCTCCCACCGTTACGCGCTCGTTACTCTTCTAAGCGATGGCCGGGCTACGGGCGAAGGAACGGGCGCACCTGGCGGTCGAGCGGCTTCGGGGCGCCTACATCGCGGTCTCCGAGCTCGCCCATGCCAACGCCTTCCAGATGCTGATCGCCACCATTCTCTCCGCGCAGACCACCGACCGGTCGGTGAATTCGGTGACCCCGACGCTCTTTGCCGTCTATCCGGATGCGGCGTCGCTGGCGCACGCGGATCCAGCCGCGGTGGAACGGCTGATCAAGCCCACCGGCTTCTTCCACGTCAAAGCCAAAACCATCGTCGCCTGCAGCGCGGCCCTGGTCGAGCACTTCGGCGGTGACGTGCCCCCGAGGATGGACGACCTTGTCACCCTGCCCGGCGTCGGGCGGAAAACGGCCAACGTCGTGCTTGGCGTGGCGTTCGGCCTCCCAGGTTTTGCGGTCGACACGCACGTGACGCGCCTGAGCCGCCGCCTGGGCCTGAGCAAGAGTGCGGATCCGGTCAAAATCGAAGCGGATGTCACCCGCCTGATCCCCTCTGAGGAGTGGACCGGCCTCAGCTTGCGGCTGATCCTCCACGGCCGGCGGGTGTGCCTCGCCCGCGCGCCACGCTGTCCCGAGTGCGTCCTGAACGATTTCTGCCCGTCGTCCACCGTCCGCGCCGGCGCCCGCCGGCGAGACGTCCCCGGCGTCAAGCGACGCGGCGTATCGTTGCCCCATGCCGGAACGTCCCCACGCAAGCGAGTCTCGCGCCGTGGCCAAGCCCGCTAGCCACGGCCTGGCAGGCCGACCCTGGGATTCGAGGGTCCTCGGCGGGGTCCTGCTGCTGGTGGGCGCCGTGCTGTTACTCGGCCGCTTTACCTCGATCGATCTCGGCCATTACGGCTGGCCCCTGTTCGTCATCCTGCCCGGGGTCCTGATCCTGATGCTCGCGTCGAGCAATCGGGGAGCCATGAGCGAGGGGCTGGCCATCGCGGGCAGCCTCCTGACGGTGACCGGCTTGATCCTGCTCTACCAGAACAGCACCGGACGGTTCGAGAGCTGGGCCTACGCCTGGCCCCTTCTCATGCCGGGCGCGGTGGGGGCCGGCATGGTCATCTACGGATGGCGGACGGGCCGGCGGGGCAACATCAGCATTGGGCTGCGGATGATCGCCATCGCGGTTGCCCTCGTCGTCGTAGGCGCGATCTTCTTCGAGTTGGTGCTCGGCATCGGCGGTTTCTCGCTCGGCCGGTGGTCCGGGGTCGTGCTCTCGGTGCTCGCCATCGCCGCCGGCGTCGCGCTCCTCCTGCGCAACCTGCGCGCGGGTGCCCGCCGTGATTCCGGATAATGACCCGATGCGGATAGGGGTCCTCACCGGTGGTGGCGACGCTCCCGGGTTGAACGCGGCCATCCGCGCCGTCGCCCGGCGGGCGTTCGAGCGCGGGCTCCAGGTGACCGGCATCAAAAACGGCTGGGCCGGCGCGCTCGGGGCCGGCGACTTCGAAGAGCTCAACCCCGCGTCGGTCCGAGGCATCCTTCCGCTGGGTGGAACCATCCTGGGCACCTCACGAACCAACCCCATGAAGGAAACGGGCGGGGTGGACGTCTGCATCCGGCTGCTCCAGAGCAACGGCATCGATGGTTTAGTCGCGATCGGTGGCGACGACACCCTCTCGGTGGCGGCCGCCATGAGCGAGGCCGGCTATCCGGTGGTGGGGGTGCCGAAGACGATCGACAACGATCTCTCAGCGACCGAATTCTGCATCGGCTTCGACACGGCGGTCGGGGTGGTCGTCGAGGCGCTCGACCGGCTGCACACGACCGCCTCGGCGCATCACCGCGTCATGGTGGTCGAGGTCATGGGCCGGGATACCGGCTGGGTGGCAATGGTCGGCGGACTGGCCGGCGGTGCCGACATGATCCTGATCCCGGAATTTCCGGTGGCCCTCGACGATGTCGTGCAACACCTCCACCGGCGGCGCGGTGAGGGAAAGGATTTCAGCATCATCGTGGTCGCCGAGGGCGTGACCATGAGTGAGCGACAGCCGGTCGGCGCGATGGCTGGCGGCGAGGGAAAGCGTGATGCTTTCGGCCACGTGCAGCTGGCCAAGCAAGGGGTGGGCGACGCCCTGACCACCCGGATCGAAGAGGCCACCGGGTTCGAGGCCCGCGTCACCGTTCTCGGCCACCTCCAGCGCGGCGGCTCGCCGTCGCCGGTTGACCGGATCTGGGCCACCCGGCTGGGCGTCGCCGCCACCGATCTGCTCGCCGAGCACAAAGCGGGCTTGATCCCAGTCCGGCAGGATGGCGAGGTGAAGATCGTGCCGCTTCGCGATGTCATCCGCGAGACGAGGCGCGTCCCGGAATCGCTTTTCAAGCTGCAGCGCGTGTTCGGCTAACGCGCGATCAGGCGCTGCGGCGCTTCTGCTCGTACAGGGTTACGTCGGCGACGGCGAGGAGCTCATCCGGCGTCTGGCCGTCGTCGGGAAAGGTGGCGAGGCCGAGGCTGACCCCCGGGATCTTGCGCAGCTCGCGCCCGGCCATAAACCGGTGGCGCGCGATCCCGTCGGCGATTCGCTGGGCGACGACGGTGGCCGCCGCCCGGGGGGTGGCGGGCAGCAGGACCACGAACTCATCGCCGCCGTAGCGGGCCACCACATCCTCGCCGCGGACGGCATCGGTCAGGGCGTTGGCGACTTCGCGCAGCAGAGCATCGCCAGCCAGGTGCCCGTAGGTATCGTTGACGAGCTTCAGGTCGTCGACGTCGAGAAAGACGACGGAGAACGCCCCGTTTGCCGCCTGTGCGCGCGCAATCTCCTGCTGGATTCGACTGAGAAACAGGCGCCGATTGTTCAGCCGGGTGAGCGGATCGTGGCTGGCCTCGCGCTTGAGGGTGTCGTGCATCTGGGCAACCTCCACCGAGGCCGCGAGCTGGGAGCCCACGGCGGACATGAGCGCGAGATCTGCCGCCGAGAAGGCATTGAGATACTCACTCTCGGCATTGAGCACGCCGATCAGCCGGCCGCGGCTGATCAGCGGAAAGGCCAGCTCGGAGCGAACCTTCGGGTCGAGGCCAATGTAGCGCGGATCCTCGCGCACGTCGGGAACGATCAACGGCGTGCCGTGTTGGTAGACCCAGCCCGTGATGCCCTCGCCCGGTGGGAACGAGCGGCCCGTGACGTCGATCGGGTAGCCGCTCTGGGCCCCGACGCTCAATCCGGGAACGCCTTCAACCGGAAGGATGACGGCGACCATGTAGTACCCCATCACCTCGCGGAGGATGTCGACGATCCGCTGCAACAGCACATCCATGTCGAGCACCGCGCTCGACTCCTGGGCGACCCGGTAGATGATGCGCAGCTCACGCGAGTCGGCGACGCTCAGAATGTCCCGCGGCCGGCCCCCGCCCGCTATGGTCTGCCGCTGCTTGCTCGCCTGCTCCAACCGCTCATACCAGGGAGCGCGCATCCGCGCCGCGATCTCACACATCGTGATGAACGCCTCCACCACGCCGGGGTCGACACCGACGCCGGCAAAACGGTGTAACTCGCTGATTCCGTCGGCGAGTGTAGCCTCGATCGGGGCCGGCAGGTCCAGCGTGACATTGAAGAAGGCATTGACGACCGCCACGATGCGCATCTCAACCGGGATCGCGTTGCCGCTCAGCCCGTCCGGGTAGCCGTCGCCGTTGAAGCATTCATGATGGGCCCGGACGAGCGGAGCCAGATCCGCAAGCGAATCGAAGCGTGAAAGCAACTCGGCGCCCACGGCCGGGTGCGTCATCATGATCGCCCGCTCTTCGGAATTGAGTCGCGTCTCTTTGTTGAGGATGCTATCTGGCAGTCCCAGTTTGCCCAGGTCCTGCAGGAGCGCGGCGTAGCGCACCCGGCGGCGGTGGGAGGAGTCGAGGCCGAGATACTCGGCCAGCCGGTCCGAAACCTCGGCGCGCTCGGCGGACCGGCCGTGCAACTGCTCGCGGAGTTCGATGGCGCCCGCGAGGGTCTGCACGAAGGCTTCCTGGGTCCGTCGGGATTGGGCCAGCAAGCGAGCGGTCTCGATCGCAGCGGCCGTTTGATTGGCGAAGGCCATGATGGCGGGCAGGTCGGTTTCCTTGAGGGCCGGGCCAACCACCGTGATGGCACCGACCACACGGTCCTGGGTGACAAACGGGGCCGACACCGCGGAGCGCAGGTCAAGGGTGTCGACGATCTTGCGGGCATTGGTTGACCGGTCCTCAGTGGTTGAGCCATCCTCGGCCATGCTCCGGGCGATGCCCCGCACGAGCTCCTCTGGATCGCCGATGTACTGCGGCTCGCGCGTCCGGCAGGCGCGCTGCAGGACCGGGACCTTTTCGAACGGCAGGAAGACCGGGCCGTCCGGGTTGCCCGACCATCGCTTCACCGCCGGCGCCGAGCCCCCGATGTGCTCGTGGGCGACGACGAGGCCGGCGAGGTCATCCCTGACAAGGAAGAAATACGACGCCAGGCCGGCTTCGGCCAACCGCTCGCCCACGACGTGGAAGATGCGATCTCGGTCGAGCAACTGGAGCGCTTCGAGGCCCGCCTTGCTCAAGGCGACGAGTAGGGGATCCGTCACCGCGGGGTTGGGCGAGGCGCCAGGCCGAAACTGCAGGTACCCGGCCTTGCGAAGCGCTTCCGGTTTAAAGAACCAGACCCGCCCGATCTTCTCGGCCGGTAGGCGCCCGGCACGGGCCTGTCGCCGGACCACTTCCGGGTGCCGTCCGATCGCCGCGGCGACCTCCTCGACGGAGAGGAGACCGCTTGGGCCGACCGGCGGAACCTGAGATTGTTGTGTCACGCGACGCTTCACTCGTGGTATGCAACGAAGGAAGCCTGCCAATCCTACGTCGTACGGGCGTGGAATCCCTGCCGTCAGGACCGATGCCGGAGCGTCGCACGATCCTGATTGCCGACGACAGCAGTGCCAACCGAGACCTCCTGTCAGGCCAGCTGTCCACCCTCGGCTTTTGGACGGAGGCCGCCACCAACGGAGAAGAGGCCTGTAACGCCGCCAGGCGGCTCATGCCCGACCTGATCCTGATGGACATCGAGATGCCCGTCATGAACGGGCACGACGCGTGCAAGCGGCTCAAGACCGACCCAAAAACCGCTGAGATCCCGATTCTCATGATGACCGGGTTCGACCCCCGTCCGGAGCGCACCAAGATGGTCGAGTCCGGCGGCGACGACCTGATCGTCAAGCCGGTCGGGCTTCGCGACCTGCAGGTGCGGGTTCGTGCCCTGCTTCGATTGAAGGAGCTTCGCCGCGACCTGCGCAGCACCCAGGAAAGCCTTCGCGAGCTAGTCAAGAAGGAGGACCCGACCGAGTCCAAGGCTCCCTTTGATGACCGTGTCGCCTTGACCGCCCAGGCCCTGGCGCGTCTGATCGGCCTGGATGCCGAAGACCAGGAGGTCGCCTATCACGCCGGCCTGCTCCACGACATCGGGCAGATCGGGCTCCCGCAGGAGCTCCTGAACCGCCAGGGTGCGCTGTCGCCTGAGGAGTTCGCCACGATCAAGGAACACACCATCCTCGGCGCCGAGATCGCCGGGCCATTCCGGCCGGCCACGGTGCTGGCACCCGCAATCCGGCATCACCACGAGCGCTGGGACGGCACCGGCTACCCGGACAAGCTTCAGGGGCCGGCCATCCCGATGATGGCCAGGATCGTCTCCGTGGCCGACGCCTTCCACGCCATGGTCACCGACCGTCCCTACCGGGCCGCCTTCAGCGTCACCAGGGCGCTCGAGATCCTTGCGGCTGGCTCTGGCACCCAGTGGGATCCACGCCTCTGCGCCGCCTTCGCGACCTCGTCGCTGCCTCAGCGCATCGCGGGCGTCGACGAAGCGAAAGCCAAGATCGCCTAGGCTCGCGTTGCCAGGGCGAGCCGCGCTTTCTCGCATATAGCGCCACCGGCGCGGGAAGTCGCCTGGCAGCAGGCGAGAGCAGAAAAAAAGCGGCTGGCAAAGGCCAGCCGCTTCTGGATATAAAGCGCCTAGTTGTAGACGCAGGCCGCGCCGGCCAGGACACCGTGCACCGTGCCGTTGCCGAACGAGGTCGTCGGTGGGTTGCCTTCGTAGGTGAAGGTCTCCGTCGCTTGCGGTGCCTGGTGCAGCAAATTGTTGGTGAGCAGCTTGGTGATGGCGACGCCGTCACCGTTCGCGGGAGTCGCCGTGTCGCCGGTGGCGGCGGCATCCGGGTAGACGCCCTTGCTGTTGTAGTACAGATCGGCGGCCGACTGAATCGTAGTTCCGTCCGTCTTCATGGCGTTGCAGGCCGCGTTGGCGCTGACGCCGGAGATGTTGAAGAGCACGATGGCGGCAAGGATGCCAAGGATGGCGATGACAACGAGAAGTTCAACAAGCGTGAAGCCTTCCTGGTTGCGCTTGCGCGCCTCTGCGAGTCTTTGCATGATCATGGTTTGATAAATCCCCCTTAGTTGTAGACACAGGCCGCGCCGGCCAGTGCGCCGTGTACCGTGCCGTTGCTGAACGTGACAGTCGGCGGGTTGCCTTCGTAGGTAAAGGTCTCCGTTGCCGACGGCGCCTGATGCAATAGGTTGTTGGTCAGCAGCTTGGTGATGGCGACGCCGTCTCCGTTTTTCGGAGTCGCCGTGTCACCGGTCGCCGCGGTATCCGGGTAGACGCCCTTGCTGTTGTAGTAGAGATCGGCAGCCGACTGAATGGTGGCACCGTCGGTCTTCATGGCGTTGCAGGCCGCGTTGGCGCTGACGCCGGAGATGTTGAAGAGCACGATGGCGGCAAGGATGCCGAGGATGGCGATGACAACAAGAAGTTCAACGAGCGTGAAGCCTTCCTGGTTGCGCTTGCGCGCCTCTGCGAGTCTTTGCATAATCATGGTTAGATCAACACCCCTGTATTCACGTCGACGCTAGGCTCGTAACCTTGCGGATTGTGTGAACGTTCTTTCAGCGCAGTAGCAGCTGAGTGACGGCTGTAAGAAGGGCGGCCGCGGTCAGCGCGACCACCGTCAACAAGATGAGGAGGCGGCGGCTGCGCCGGGCCGCGCGCGGGGGCGCGGAAAAGTCGACCGCAATCCGCGGCGTGTGATCAGGCTGCGACACGCGCGTCACCTCGCTGTGATGAGCTCAAGCGTCGACGCCAGCTGGCGCGCTCGAGGAGCCCCAGGCCGGCGAGGTGCGCCTGCCAGGGAAAGTCGGCCGGGGCCGCGAAGCGGGACGCCGGGGGCCGGACGGCGAAGTCGACGCGGCGCTGAAAGCGAGCAAGGCCGTCCTCGATAAACGCGAGGCGTCCGGCGACATACAGCGGCGTGGCCGGCCCGATTGCCGAGTCTGGGGCGACCGTGCGCATGAACCGGACCAGGGCATTGAGCGAGAAGGCCAGTTCGTCAAGCTGGCCGTCGACCTCCTCGGCAACCGCATCCAGGAGAAACGTTCGGAAGAACCGAGGCCGTCCGGCGACCATCAGGACCAGCGTGGCTTCAGCAATGCCCCAGTCGAGGACAAGACCGTCGGCGACCCCGGCACCTCGTGCCAGCGCCAGGGGTTTCATGTCGATCCGGTCGATCTGCAGGCCGGCGTGCGTCACGGCGCCTGCGAGCGCGTCGACCATGTCCCGGCGGGCGGCCACCAGGTACACGGCGTGGCCAGTCCGGACCGGCTGGGCGTGCCAGCCGTAGTAGACGGCGTTCGCGTCCATCGGTAGCAGCCGCCGTCCTTCGAACAGCACGGCTTCCGCAAGCTGCCGCTTCGGGATCCGCGGCAGCGCAATGTCTCGGACCGCGATCCCGGTGTCGGGAATCGCGATGCGGGCCAGCTTGCCACGGATGCCGCCCGCCTCGATCGCGCTGCGGAGCGTGGCCGTGAGCAGGGGGGTCGGCATCCCGTCCTGTACCGCTCCCTCGGGAAGCAGGATCTCGGCTCGTCCTGTCAAGCGCCGACCGTCCGCCTGCACGATCCGCAGTTCGCGGAGGCCGATATCGACCCCGAGCATGGCGGTCACTGGTACGCCTCCCAGACGATCGCCCAGATGCCGCCGGTTCGCTTCACCTCGGCCAGCAGGCGCCGGCTCGTTGCTGAATCAGTGACGGTGAAGTCCAGGACGGGGGCCGCATTGGTGCAGCCGCCTCCCGCGACCAGGGCCGAAACGGTCACCCGGTGCGTGATCGTCGGGTAGACGAGCTGCAGGGGGGGCGGTGCCGGGGGCGGACACAGAGGGCCAGGCCTGTTACGGACGTAGCCGATGACATACCCGACGCCCGCGTCGAGTGCGTATGTGCTCCGGGTGTCCGCTTGGACCGAGCTGGCGTTGATGAAGGCCTCGCTGGCCAGTCGGAGGGCCGCCCAGGTGAGGATCAGGAAGGCCGCGAGGAAGACGAGCACCACCAGCATGGCCTGCCCGCGCTGTCCGGTGCCGCGCTTCATCAGAAGCACCCCTGATTGCGCTGGCTGACCGTGAGGGAGCGTGCGCTGGCACCAATCGCCGAGGGGACGAGGGTCACCGTCCACTGGCATCCACTGTTCGACATCGTCAGGCTGCGCAACCCGCGGGCCACCACGGAAGCGGCCCCGGCGTTGGCCTGGCGTGTCAGCGTGCCTGCTGCATCGATGACGTACGTTACGGCGGTCCGGCTCGCGCCGGACCCGTATGTAAGCGTCACCCGTCCGATGCCGGGTTTCAGCGGATTGCCAGGCCCGCCGCCAAGCGCGGTGCTGGTCAGGCTCGCAGCACTGAGGTCGCGCGTGAGCGGCAGGCTGGCGCTACTGACCGTGGTATCCGCCGCGATGGCACGCCCCTCCTGGCGGATCGTCGTGAAGCCCACCGAGAAGGTCGCGGCCATCGCCAGGCTGAGGCCGACCACCACGGCGATCCCGATCATCATTTCGACGAGCGTGAAGCCGGGCGCCGCGCGCCTCGCACGCCCTCTCATGGCGCGGCCTTCGCCTTGGTGAAGTCCAGTTGCTCGGTCGGGCCCGGAGTCTGGCTGACCGTGAGGATGATTTCCTGGAGCCCGCGGTCGGCATTGCCCGCCGCGAACCTGCCGGTTGCGGGGTTGTAATACAGCACCTGGACGGCGAAGGTGTACCCGGCCGCGGCCAGGTTGGCATAACTCGCCTGGTAGGGCTGCGACTTGATGAATTCGGCATCGGACCTGACCAGCAGGTCGAGTGCCGTCTGTTGCTGGTGGCGGGTCACCGCGACCGTCGTGGCCGAAAACGCCGATAGGATGCTCACGACAATGACACCGACGAGGGCAATCGCCACGGTTGTCTCGATCAAGCTGAAGCCAGCCGACTTCCTCATTTGAGCGCCCCGACGAGCCCATACATGGCGGAGATCAAGGAGACCGCGATGAAACCGACGACGACGCCGACCGCGACCGTCATGGCCGGTTCGATAAGCGAGGTCATCGCCCGAATGCGGTACTCGAGCTCCTCTTCGTAGAACTCGGCAGCCTGCTCGAGATAGACGTCGAGTGTTCCGGTTTCCTCGCCGACCCGCACCATCTGGGTCATCATGGGTGGAAACAGCCGGGTACGGACCAGTGGTCCCGCGAACCCTTCGCCACTGGTCATCTGTTCTTTGACTTTGACCAGCCCACGCTGGAAGACCCGGTTGCCGGTTGCCGCAATCACGGCATCGAAGGTCTGGCCCAATGGCACGCCGGCCTTGAGCACCATGGATAGCGTCCGCGCGAACCGGTTGAGGATCGCGGAGACAACGATCGGGCTCAGGATGGGCAGCCGCAACGCGATGACGTCTTTTGCATAGCGCCCGCGCTCGGTGCGAAGCGTGACCACAATCGCAGCGGAGACGGTGATCAGAGTCACCCCGATGACGAGCACCCACTTCTGGATGAAGTCGACGATCCCGATCAGGATCCGCGTCGGAAGCGGGAGCTGCACCTTGAACTCCGCGAAGATCCGCACGAATGCGGGGAGCGCAAAGAAGACCAGGATGAGGACGACAACCGCCGCCACCACCATGATGACGGCCGGATAGATCATCGCTGTCCGAACTCGCCGCACGGTGTTCAGGTCGCGGCGGAGGTAGCCGGCGAGCTCCTTCAGCGTGCCTTCCAGGTTGCCGGTGAGCTCGGCGACTCGGATCAGGTCGATATACAGCGCCGGAAAGACCCGTGGGTGTTTGGCCAGCGCTTCGGAAAGATTCTGTCCACGCTCGAGGTCATCCAGCACGGCGAGGATCACCCGTTTGAAGAGCGGGGATCCAGTTTCTTCCGCGATCGTTGACAGCGCGCGGCTCATCGGGACGCCCGCGTTGACGAAGGTGGCGAGCTGCCTGGTGAAGAGGATGATGTCGGCCTGGGAGATCTTGTAGAGGGACGGGAAATAGTCCGCCATCGTCTTTACCGGTGGGACTGGCCGGAGCTGAACGATCTTGAGTCCCTGGAGCCAGAGCGCCTGCTCCGCGTCCGATGTCCCGCCGGCATCGAGCCTGCCGTCCCGGCGCTTGCCGGCCTGATCGTAGGCGCGGTAGGCGTAGCTAGGCACGGGCGGCCTCGATTACGTGAACCGACCGCATGACTTCTCCCACCGTGGTCAGGCCCTGGTCGATCTTGGCCAGCCCTGACTCGCGCAGCGTGGTCATCCCGTCGTTGATCGCCTGCTGGCGAAGCAAGTCGGGCGACGCGTCACGGAGCAGCATGCGCTTGATCGCATCGGTCATCTTGAGAACTTCGAAGATGCCGATCCGGCCGTGAAACCCGGTATGAGAACAATTTGCGCAGCCGGTCCCGTGAGCGAAGGTAGTCCCGGCGCCCCCGATTGCCCGGTAGAACGCGAGGTCCTCGTCTACGGGGGTATACGGCGTGATGCACCGGTCGCAAATCCGGCGGACCAGCCGCTGTGCCTGGACGCCAATGACCGCGGAGGTCACCATGAACGGCTCGATCCCCATCTCGACGAATCGGTAGATGGCGCCGACCGCATCGGTCGCGTGCAACGAGGAGAGTACGAGATGCCCGGTCATCGCCGATTGGACCGAAATCTCGGCCGTTTCCTTGTCACGGATCTCACCGACGAGGATGGCGTCCGGGTCCTGGCGCAGAATTGCGCGCAGGCCATTCGCGAACGTAATGCCCGCCAACCGGTTGATCTGGATCTGGTTGACGTTTTCGAACGTGTACTCGACCGGGTCTTCGATCGTCATCACGTTCCGCTCCGTCCGGTCGAGCTCGCTCACCGCGGCGTAGAGGGTCGTGGTCTTGCCGCTGCCGGTCGGGCCTGTCACTAGGATCATGCCGTACGGGGAGCGGATCAACTCCATGAACGTGGCAAATGGGCCCGGGGAGAAGCCGAGCGTGTTGACGCCGAGGATGGAACGGGACCGCTCGAGGAGGCGAAGGACGAGCTTCTCCCCCCAGATGGTCTCGATCGTGCCCACGCGAATGTCGAGGGGCCGGCCCTCCACCGTGGTCTGGATCTGGCCGTCCTGGCTCCGATGGCGGTCGACGATGTCGAGGTTCGCCAGCAGTTTGACTCGGGACGCAACCGGCGCGGCGAGCGTCGCCGGCAGCCGAGTGGCGTCGTGGAGCACCCCGTCGATCCGGAAGCGGATCCGCAGATGATCGCGTTGGGGCTCGATGTGGATGTCGGAGGCTCGCTCCTCGGCACCCTGCGCGATGATCAGATCAACAATCTGAACGACCGGCGCGTCCTGCTTTACCTCCGCGAGGCTCGGACGCGCCTTCCCGGGCTGACGGTTCTCCTCGAAGGAGCGCACGTGGCGATCGACCCCGCCCTGCAGCTTGTAGAACTGCCCGATGGCGCGATCGATGTCGGAGCGGACCCCGATCAGCGGCATGATCCGCTTGCGGGTCAGCACCCTCAGCTCGGCAAGTAGCGCGAGGTCCCCGGGGTCGATCGTCGCTACCTCCAGCTCATCCTTCTGCAACCGGACCGGGAGGATACTGTGCTCCCGGGCGTAGGACTCCGGGATGAGCGCGAGCGCCTCTTTTTCGACGCGGGCCCGGCCAAAGTCGATCAACGGGACGTTGAAGTGCAGGCTCAGCACACCCGCAAGCGCCTTCTCGTCGACCAGGCCGGCCGCCAGCAGGACCTGCCCCAGGGGGAGCTTCGAGCGCTTCTGTTCGTCGAGACCTTGCTGTAGCTGGTCGTTCGTGAGGAGGCCGTGCTCGATCAGCAGCTCGCCGAGCCGCTTGACCTGGTGAGGACCAACGCCGAATTGGGGAGCGTCCCGCTCAACCGCGCTCATCGGTGGTGCACCACCGGGGACGTGAGCCGTTGCTTGATGGTCTCCAGGTCCGCAACGGTGAAGCGTAAGTGCTGCCCCGGCGTGCGGAAGGCCGGGGCGATGTCTCCCCGGTTCACGGCGCGGATCAAGGTCGATTTGCTGATCCCAAGCCAGTGGGCCGCTTCGCTGGTCGACAGCGCGGCTTTCATGTGTGTAACCGCTTCAAACGCGTCAAGTGGAGCAACCATGCGGCGATCGAGGTCCGCCGACGTACCGATCAGGCCGCGAAACGGCGGAGTTCTTCAGGGTGCGTGGCGCGTGCGACGGCCAGGCTGTAGTCGACCAGGCCCGCCTTGATCAAGTCGCCCAGGCTGCGCTCCATCGTGTTCATGCCGTCCTTCGAGCTGGTCTCGAGCACATTGCGAAGCTGCCGGGTTTTGCCTTCCTTGATCAGGTTTTGGACGGCCATGGTATTCAGCAGCACCTCGAAGGCCGCCACCCGGCCGGGACCGTCGCGTCTCGGCAGGAGTTGTTGATAGATGACCGCCGCCAGGGTGTTCGAAAGCTGCACCCGAACCTGCTGCTGCTGTTCGGCGGGAAACACGTCCACGATGCGATCGACCGCCTGGGTCGTATCGTTGGTATGCAATGTCGCCAGCACGAGGTGCCCGGTCTCGGCGATCGTGATGGCGGCGGAGATCGTCTCGAGATCGCGCATTTCGCCGATCAGCAGCACATCGGGGGTCTGGCGCAAGGAGGCCCGAAGTGCCTCGGCGAACGACCGGGCGTCGGCCCCGACCTCCCGTTGTTCGACAATACCTGCCTGATGGCGATAGACGTACTCGATCGGGTCCTCGATGGTGATGACGTGACAGGGCCGGGTGGCGACGATGTCATTGACCATGGCGGCGAGCGTCGACGATTTACCCGATCCCGTCGGGCCCGTTACCAGGATCAGCCCCTGGTGAAGTCGGGTCAGGCCGCGAATGACGGGTGGAACTCCCAGCGCGTCGAAACTGGGAATCTTGTAGGGAATCAGCCGCAGCGCGAGTCCCACGGAGCCTCGCTGTTTGAAGGCGTTGATTCGAAACCTCGCCCGGCCCATCCAGTTGAACGAGAAGTCGAGGTCGCCCTCCTCCATGAAGCGGGCCCAGCGGTCGCTCGAAAGCACCTCGTGGCCGATCTGCTCAATCTGGTCGGGGCGAAGCGCTTCCTCGGCGATCGCGACGAGATCGCCGTCTTTGCGCATGGTGGGAGGCGCTCCGGCAGTCAGGATGAGGTCCGACGCCCCCCGGTCGACAAGGACCTGGAGGTAGGCGTCGATCCCGCGGGGCGTCTCAGGGGTCGATTGGGCGGACGGTGACATTGATTGCTTGACATCCTGTGCAACCTGCTTGGCGCCGCCTTCTTGCTTCCGCTCGGGATGGCATTGGGCAGCTTTTTCGAGCTGGCGGCGGACCGGCTTCCACGGGGAGAGTCCCTCCTATGGCCACCGTCGCACTGCACCACGTGCCAACACCGGCTTACGGTCGACGAGTTGATCCCGGTGATCAGTTACCTGGCCCAGCACGGGAGGTGCACCAGCTGCGACACACCGATTGGGTCCGGAGTTCCGGTCCGGGAAGGGCTCAGCGGACTGGCGGTTGCTCTCCCTTGGCTGCTGGTCGGGTGCGCCCATCCGATGGCCTCACTGCTCGTCGGTCTCGGATTGCTGGTGGCGATCTGGGTAGTGCGGATTGTGGCCGTGCGGCGTCAGCGGTCGGCCTCCTGAGGTGCAACCAAGCAGGGCCTGATCCGTTCTAGGACCAAATGCGGGTTCGGCCGGTCGGGATCAGACGTATCATCGCCCTCGCCATCTTGTTGGCCGCGGTCGCGGCGGTCGCCTACCTCGAAAAGTCAATGGCCGGGGGTGTCGATGTCCAACTCGTCTACTTCCTGATCGCGCTGACTGGCGCGGTGCTCCTTCCGCGGTCGCTTGCTGTGGCGATCGCGGCCGGCGTTGCCGTGGTCGGCGCCGGGCTGAGCGGTGAGAGCGGCGGTTTCCTCGCGCTCAACGTGCTGACGCACTTCATGATCTACGGCTACGCGGCCCTGCTCACCGGTAACTGGGAACGGGAACGCCGCCGCCTGATGCAGATGAGCCGCATCGACGAATTGACCGGCCTGCACAACCTGCGCGCGCTCCGCGAGCAGCTTCCCGTCTGGTTGGGTCCCGCCGTTCGGACCAAGCGCTCGATGGCGATCCTGATGGTCGACGTCGACGGCTTCAAGGGCGTCAACGACCGTCTCGGCCATACGACCGGGAACGAGCTGCTCAAGGAGATCGCCAGCCTGCTTCGCTTCTCGGTCCGCGTCGGCGATGAACCCTTTCGCTTCGGGGGCGACGAGTTCGTGCTGCTGCTTTCGGATGCCGACGGCCCCGGGGCCACAGTTGTCGCGTCCCGCATCCAGGACATGTACGCCACGATGGGCCAGACGCTGCGTGGGACGGACGTCACGATCGCCCTGAGCATCGGAGTCGCCCTGTTCCCGCAGGACGGCACGACGCCAGAGGCGTTGCTCGCCCGCGCCGATGAGGCGCTCTACCAGGGGAAACGAGCCGGCGGTGGCAGGGTCACTCGCTACGAGGCGCCTGCCGCCGCCTGACTGGCGGCAGGTGAACGACCCGCGAGTGGCGGCTAGCAGCTCCAGGCCTGGGCTGCGATCGCCGGGGCCGCTGGAGCGAGGAACACCAGCTGCTCGGTGCCGCCGGATTGAGGCGTCCACCGGTCCGGCGTCACGTTGTGGACCGCGGTGTCGCCGGCCGCGACCACGACGGTGGCCACAGCGGTCGTCCGTGTGCCGTGGCTGTCCTTACGGATCCACTGGTAGCGAACCGTTCCGCCGACACCATTGGTGCGGAAGTTCCCGGTCGCGGTAACGATGCCGCCGCAGCCCTGCGCCTGGTCCAGGACGGTGAACTTCACCGACTCGCTATCAGTCGTGATGGCGAATCCCGGGGTTGGCGTGGGCGTCGGCGTTGGCGTTGGTGTCGGAGTCGGGGTCGGTGTGGGCTTGGGGGTGGGGGTAGGTGTGGGTGTAGGCGTCGGGGTCGGGGTCGGGGTCGGGGTCGGGGTCGGTTTAGGGGTTGGCGTGGGCGTCGGGGCCGGCGTGGGCGTGGGGGTAGGTACCGGCGTGGGCGTCGGGGTAGCCGTCGCCGTGGGTGCTGGTGTCGAGCTTGGCGCCTGCGTCGGCGTCGGGTTCGGGTTCGACGTTGGTGTGGATGTCGGCGCGGAGCTCGGCGAGCTCGACGGGCTGAGGCTCGGCGTCAGGGAGCCCGCCGGAGAGGAGGTCGGCTTGACCGGACCGAGGGCAACCGCTCTGCCGCCGGTATGCGGCCTGGCCGCAAAGAAATGCGGTGGCACGTTAAATGTCGGGACGAGCAGCCAGAAGGGCGCGTGCGGGTCATCCGCGAAATACAGGCTCGTATCTGGATTCGCCGCACTCCCACTGGCATCGATCTTGAACGGGCCGATCTCCCAATCAGCGGGAATCGCCCGGACGATGAAGAAGAGCGCAACCAGGGCGGCGGCGAAAAGCAGGAAGCCGCCGCGCCGGCGTCGGCGCTTCGCATCGGGCATGGTGGTCGGCTGGCCTGAGCCGCGCATGTGGCATCAAAATTAGCGCGGTGCGATTACGGCGCTTCTTTCCGCGTGGCAGTTCGTCGACAGAACCTGTGACGGCCAGTCAACGAAGCCGTAACGGGCCTGTTACCCGGGGGGCCACCCCATGCTTCTTCCCCCAAGCAGGTGCAGATGGAGGTGGTAGACGGTCTGGCCCGCCTGCGGCCCGTTGTTGAAGACGAGGCGGTAACCGTCCTTCGCGATCTGGCGCTCCTCAGCGATTCGGTTGGCCACGCCGATCAGCCGCGGCACGACCGCCGCGTCTTCCTGAGTCAGGTCATGGACGGATGGGATGTGCACCTTCGGGATCACGAGCACGTGCGTCGGCGCTACCGGTCGGATGTCGTCGAAGGCGACGGTCTCCTCGTCACGAAAGACCTCCTTCGCGGGGATCTCCCTGGCGAAGATTTTGCAGAAGAGGCACTCCTCGGGCATGCTGGGAGTTTAGCCGCCGGGCGAGAGCAATCCGTCGGCGGTGGCGGCAAGTGGGCGAACGGTCGCTTCGGCGCCGAGCCGCTGACGGCGGTCGGGGGCGTAGACCGTGATGTAGTTATCGCTCAGCCCACGAATCCGGTTCGGAAAGCGACGGTCCCAGATGACGTGAAGGTCGCGCCCAAGAAAGCGCTGTTCATAGGCGCGCCGCTGCACCTCCGCCTGCTCCTGCAGCCGGCGGCTCCGGTCACGGCTGATGGGGTCGTCGACCGGCAGGCCGAGGCGAGGCGCCGCCGTCCCGGCGCGGGGCGAGTAGCGAAAGACATGCATGCCGCTGAATCCGACCTCACGCGCGAGCGCCTCGGTGTCGGCGAAGTCCGCATCGGTTTCCCCGGGAAACCCCACGATGATGTCGGTCGTAAACGCCATCTCGGGGGAGCGAGCGCGGATCGCCGCGACCAGGTCGAGATATTCCTGCCGGCGGTAGAGCCGGCCCATGCGCTTGAGCACGCGGTCGCTGCCCGACTGCAGGGGGATGTGCAAATGCCGGCATAAGGCAGGCTCCGACGCCAGCTCGATCAGCTCGGGCGTGAAGTCGTTCGCGTTGATCGAGCTCAAGCGGATCCGGGCGGGAGCGGCCGCCTCGACGAGCCGGCGAAGGAACGCGGCCAGCGAGCCGCCCCGCTCGCGCGCGTACGACCCGAGGTCGACACCGGTGAGGACGATCTCGCGATAGCCATCGGCGACGGCGCCTGTCGCCCGCTCGAGCAATTGCGCCTCGTCCTCGCTGCGAGACGCGTCCCGCGTCCGCCAGACGATGCAGTAGGTGCAGCGGTGGTTGCAGCCGTCCTGGACCTTCAAGAAGAAGCGCGAGCGGCTGAGGCTGTTGGAGCCACTGGATGCCGGTTGGAAATTCGTCACGACATAGTCGAAAATCTCACCCTTCCTGGCGTTGCCGAAGGCCGCGTCGACCGATGGCGTGGCCGAGACGCGGGGATTCGGGTTGTCGACGTGACACCCGGTGAGGATGAGGTGCGCCGCCGGGTGCCGCCGTCGCAGGCCATGCACGAGCGTGCGGACCTTCCGGTCGGCCTGCGCCGTCACCGTGCAGCTGTTGATGACGCAGATGTCGGGGCCGTCCTCCGTGTCCGAGACCGAGAAGCCGGCCCGCGCGAGTCGATCGCCGAGCTCCGCCATCTCGGCGAAATTCACCTTGCACCCGAGCGTCTGGATCGAAACTTTCACGACTGATGAACGAGGATAGCAGTGGCCACGATGGGCGCGAGCCGGGCGCGAAGGATGCGGGGGCCGAGGCTGACACGAGTCCCGCCGGCGCGGTCCATCGCGTGCAGCTCGTCGTCCGTCCAGCCGCCTTCGGGGCCAATGGCAAGCGCGATGGTCGCGGCTTCCAGGCCCGCCGCGGACAGCGGCGTAGGGGCCCGCGGGTCGAGCACCAGGAGCGTTGCCTGCGATTGGTGCAACGCCTCCGCCAGCGGGAGAGGCCCGGCGATCTCGGGGACGCCTCCCCGATGACTCTGCTCGGCGGCGGATTCGGCAATGGCCTGCCAGCGGGCGCGGCGGTCCGGTCCTGCGCGGCTGATGGACCGCGTCGCCTGGATCGCGATCAAGCGGGACATCCCGACGGCCGTCGTCCCCTCGATGACGGCGTCGAAATCCGGGTTGGGCAGGAGCGACTGCAGCAGCGTCACGGAGACGACCGGCTCATTGCGAGCTGGGCGGACTTCCTCGATCCGGCCCACTACCCGGTTGGCCTCGACCTGCACGACCTCCATGACGTGTTCGCGAGCGTTCACGACCGCCACGCCGCGCTCGCCGACGCGAATGCGCAGCACGCGACCGAGGTGGTGCGCTTTCTTGCCCTCGATCACGATCTCGCCGCCCCGAAGTTGTGTCGGATCGACAAACGTCCAGAACATGTCGCGTCATCGTACTCAGGGGTGCGTCCCCTCAGGCCTTTTCGTACGGCTGACGGACCTCCTCGGGAAGCTCGTACCAGCTCATGCGGTCCCCAACGCGGCTGCGCAGCTTCCACTTGAGCGACTTTGGCTCTGCGTCGATCACCTGCCAGAGCTCCTCAAGGCGCTGCTCGACGACGGCGGCCGGTACATCGAGCTGGTGACCCGCTTCGCGGACGCGCTGGGTATTCAGCTGGAGGGTGCGGTGGAGCCCCCAGTCCTGCGAGCACAGGCGCGCCAGGTAGGGCGCGTTGATCGCGTCCTCATCGCTGTCGGCAATCGGGTGGTCGAGAAGGAGCGCCACCGTGTCGACCAGGTCCTTCTGGTTGACCTCGAACACCTGGAGCTTGCTCAGCAGCAGATCAGCGGGCGACAGGCATGGTCCGTCCATGCCCAACCGGTCGGCGAGCTCGATCACGTGGCACATCCGCATCCGGTCGATGAAGACGTCGATCTGGCGGCCATTATTGTCATCGAGATAGAGGAGCCGCTGGTGGCCGTTGAGGGTGTTGAACCGCATGTCCCCCTGGTAACCGAGCGACTCGAAGAGCTTCTGGACGGCGCCACGCTGCTTGGAGGGGGCGACGAAATCCAGGTCGCCATACTTCCGCTTGAGCGGGGGCCGCGTGGCGCTTTGCGAGTGGAGGTTGACGGCCACACCTCCGACCAGCTTGGCGGACACTTTCGCCTCGCGAGCGGCCGCCCCGATGCGTTCGGCCTCGGCGATCACGTCCGCGTGAGGGCCGTTGCTGCTGGGTGCGGCCAACGGTCAGCCGTCCTGGACGTCGACGATGATCGTCTTCAGGTCGGTCATCTGCTCGATCGCCCGGTGGCCGCCGACTCGACCGATGCCACTCTCCTTGCCGGCGCGGCCGCCGAACGGGATGTGCGCTTCCCAGTAGTTGGAGGACTCGTTCACGTTCACCCAACCGGTCTCCATCCGCTGCGCGAAACGCAGCGCCCGGTCGATGTCCCGCGTGTAGACCGATCCAAGCAGCCCGTAGGGCGAATCATTGGCGATGGAGAGGGCTTCCGCCTCGGTTTCGAACGGGATCAGCGGCGCGATCGGGCCGAATGTCTCCTCGCGGCTCACGCGCATACGGGGATTCACGCCCGTCAACACGGTGGCCTCGTAGAACAGTTGGGTCGGGAAGCGAGTCGCGCGGGCGCCGCCGATCGCAATCCGGGCGCCATGATCGACTGCATCTTTGATGTGTTCGTCCATCTTGACGGCGACGCCCTCGTTGTTCAGCGGGCCCAGCGTCGTCTCGTCGTCGAACGGATCCCCCAGCTTCAGTTGCTTCACCGCCGCACGCAGCTGCGCCGTGAATTCCTCCTCGATCGCGCGGTGGACCAGGATTCGTTCCCCCGCCGTGCAACTCTGCCCGGCGCACAGAAAGCACCCGGTAATGGTGCCGTCAACCGCGCGATCGATTTGGGCATCCTCGAAGATCACCATCGGACCGTTTCCCCCCAGCTCGAGCATCACATGCTTGCCCGCCGCGCGCCGGGCGACCGACTGCCCGGTTTGGGTCGAGCCCACGAAGCCGATGCCGGCGATCAGGGGATGGCCGGCGATCTCGTCGCCGACGACGGCGCCCGGACCCGTGACGAGATTGATCGCCCCTGCCGGCAGGTCCGCCTCGGCGAAGCATTCCATCAGCTTCACCGAGATGGCGGAGGTTGACGTCGCCGGCGCCCAGACGATGGGATTGCCGCCGGCGAGGGCCGGAGCGATCACCTCCGTCGCCATCGTCAGTGGCCAGTTCCACGGGGTGATGACACCGTAGACGCCGCGAGGCACGCGGAGCGTGAAGACCAGCTTGTCCTTGCTCATCGAGGGGATGACGTTGGTCTCGAGCCGCTTGATGTCTTCAGCGGCGATGCGGAAATATTCGATTGCCTCCGAGACTTCGCCGAGAGCCTCGGCCTTGTATGGCTTGCCCTGGTCGAGGCTGAGCCACCGGGCCAGTTCCTCGCGGCGTTGCTCCATGGCCTCGGCGATCCGATGGAGCAGCGCGGCCCGCTCGAAGGCGCCGAGCTCGGCCATCGCACTCCGTGCCTGGTGCGCGACCTCGACGGCCCGGCCTGCGTCGGCTCGCGTGCCCTTGGGGACTCGGGCGATCACGTCGCCGGTCGACGGGCTCGTCGCCTCGAACGTTTCACCGCTCTCCGAGTCCGTCCAGCGGCCGCCGATAAACATCTTCAACGTCTCGACTTTGTCGGCGACCTTCATCGTGTTCCTCCCGTTGCGGCCATGACTGGCAACTCCTTCAGGCGTGCCATCTCGGGGTCGTACAGCGGCTCCTTGACGACCGCCGCGGGGTAGCGCCGGCCGAAGTACTGCACCTCGACGCGGCTGCCCGGCGCCGTGTGGTCCATCGGCAGATAGCCGTAAGCGATGCTCTTTCCAACCGTGTAGCCATGGTTGGCGCTCGTCACGAAGCCAAGCACGCGTGAACCGTCGTAGATCGGTTCCTTGCCCATCACCGTCACCGACGGATCGTCGAAGGTAAGGCAGCACAGCTTGCGCCTGATCCCCTGCTCCTTGACTTGCAAGAGGGCGGACCTGCCGATGAAGTCACCCTTCGCGAGGCGAACGGCGAAGCCGATCCCGGCTTCATACGGGTTGTACTCGCTGTGAATGTCGGCGCCCCAGAGCCGGTAACCCTTCTCGAGCCGGAGCGAGTCGAAGGCTCCACCGCCCATCGCGGTGACGCCGAGGGGCTGGCCCGCGTCCCAGAGCGTGTCCCACAGACGCGCCCCGTACTCGGTTGGCGCGTAGACTTCCCAGCCGAGCTCGCCCGCATAGGAGATCCGGATGGCGTAGGCGGGAATGCTCGCGATCGTGACGGGGCGGGCCGACAGGTACGGAAACGCCTGGTTGGAGAAATCCTCCTGCGCCAGTGGTTGGATCAGGTCCCGCGACCGCGGCCCCCAGACGCCGAGGCAGCACCACCCCGACGAGAGGTCTTTCAACTGCACACTGCCGTCTGCGGGGAGCTGGCGGCGCATCCAGGCGAGGTCGTGCATTCCGACGCCACCACCGGTCACCACCCAGAAATGGTCCTCGTCGATTCGGGTCACGGTGAGGTCGGTCATGATGCCGCCGCGGTGGTCGAGCATCGCCGTGTAGGTCACGGTGCCGACCGGCCGGTCCATCTGGTTGGCCGCGATCCGTTGGAGGTAGGGGAGCGCGCCGCGGCCAGAGACCTCGACCTTGACGAAGGCGGTCGCGTCGAAGAGCACGACGCGCTCGCGGGCTGCCCGATGCTCGGCGGCCTGGATCGGTGACCAGAAGCGGGCGGCCCATCCCTCGCGGGAAGGCGCGGCCATGCCGTCGAGCAGGGTCGCGTTGTGTTCGAACCACTGGGACCGCTCCCAGCCGGCCGCCTCGAAGAAGACCCCGCCGAGGTCGCGGTGGCGCCCGTAGAACGGACTGACGCGGATCCCCCGCGGCGTCTCGATCGGCTGCTGCGGATGGATGATGTCGTAGACCTCGCGATAGTTCTGCTCCCCTCGCGCCCGCAGGTATGGCTTCGTGAACGCGTGGGGATAGAAACGGTTGAGGTCCTCCTCGTGCAAGTCCAGGGTGGGCGCGCCGTCCACCATCCACTCGGCCACCGCGCGCGCGGCGCCCGGGGCGTGCGTGATCCAGACGGCTTCGCAGGCCCAGAAGCCGCGAACGTCCAGCGACTCGCCGATCAGGGAGTGGGCGTCGGGTGTGAACGAGAACATCCCGTTGAGTTTGTTCACGAGCGTGGCCGTGCGGATGCCCGGGAACAGGTCCTCGGCGTAGCCCAACGCCGGCGCAAAAAGGTCATCGCGGAATGGCGTGGTCGAGGGCATGCTGGGCCCATCCCAGTCGGTGTGCAGGTCGTCGGGATCCACCGGCACCGGCTCGTGCCGGTAGCTCCCGATCAGCATCGACTGGTGGTCCTGGCGGAAGTACATCGACCGGTCCTGGTGCCGGATCAGGGGCATCGACTGCCAGGCCGTCACCTGGTGCAGCTCCGGGAGCGGTGAGGTGGTGGCGACGAGATGTTGCATCGGTTGGAGGGGAATCGGTACCCCGGCCATCCGGCCGACCGGGGGCCCCCAAATTCCGGCGGCGCAGAGCACGCGGTCGACGCGAATCCGCCCGCGGTCGGTGACCACGGCCTCGACATGGCCGCGTGAGACCTCGATCCCGGTCACCGCGGTGTGCCCGAAAAAGCGCGCCCCTCGGGCGGTCGCGCGCTCCGCCAGGGCCTGACAGGCCTTGACGGCCCTCAAAACGCCGTCAGTTGGGACATGGATGGCGCCGTACAGATGCTCGGTGCGCATGATTGGCACCAGGTGCTTCACCTCATCGGGTGAGATCAGCCGCGTGTTCAGCCCCCACGACGTGGCGTGGCCCTGCTTGCGTTTCAGCTCGTCCCATCGCTCCGGTGTGGTGGCGACCTCGAGGCTCCCGACCTCCCAGTAGACCGGCTCTCCGTCGACCCGCAGGTCGCGGTAGACCTCGACCGCCTGCATCGCGAAATGGCAGGTGGTCCGTGCCACGTTGTTCTCGAAGACACCGCCGGGCGCGTGCGACGTCGACCCGCCGGTCGCAAAGAGGGGACCCCGGTCCAGCACAACGACATCGGTCCAGCCGCGGCGGGTCAGCTCGTCCGCGGCGCTGCAGCCGACGATAGCGGCTCCAATGATGACGACCTGGGCACGCTCCGGGAGGGCTTCAGACCGTGGCATGCATGATGGCGTCCTTGCGCACCTCGATGAAGGCCTGCAGCTGCTCGTCCACCCCGGCCGGCATGCCGGGATCGGCATAGTCGCTCAGTAGCTGCTTCCACTTCTCATTGGCAACCCGGTCTGCCGTCCTGGATCCCATCCGCTGCCAGCGGTCGTAGTTCTCAGTCGACGAGATCCAGGGGCGGTAGAAGCCGGTCCGGTAGTTCCGCATCGTGTGTTCCGATCCGAGGTGATGACCGCCGGGTCCGACCTCCCGGATGCCATCCATCGCCAGCCCTTCCTCGTCGAAGGGGATGCCCTTCTGCATCATCCACTCGAACATCCGCAGGCATTCGACGTCGATGATGAATTTCTCGTAGGAGGCGAGCAGCGCGCTCTCCAGCCAGCCGGCGGCATGCAGGACGAAGTGCACCCCGCCGAACACGGTCGGCCACATACACATCATCGACTCGTAGGCCGCCTGGGCGTCCGGGCCCTTCGACGAGGTCAGGGCGCCACCGCCGCGGAATGGAATCCGGTAGTGGCGGGCCATCTGGGCGCTGGCCAGGATCCCCATTGCCGATTCCGGGGTCCCGAACGCGGGGCTCCCCGACTGCATGTCGACGTTGGTCAAAAAGGAGCCGTAGATGCAGGGCGCTCCCGGCCGGATCAGCTGGATCAGGGCGATCCCCGCGAGCGCCTCGGCGGTCTGCTGTGCGATCGTTCCGGCCAGTCCCATCGGTGACATCGCGCCGGCCATCAGGAACGGCGTGGCAATCACCGGTTGGTTGGCCGAGGCATATTCGATCAGGGCGCCCAGCATGCGGTCGTCGTAGCGAAGCGGACTGTTGACGTTGACGAGGGCCAGCATCGCGGGCGTCTGCTCGATCTTGTCGCGGCCCCCGAAGACAATCGATGCCATCTCTATCGAGTCGCGCGCGTTCTCCTCGGAGATGACGCTCCCCATGAAGGGCTTGTCCGTCCAGCGGAGGTGCGAGTAGACCATGTCGAGGTGGCGCGTCTCTAGCGGGACGTTTTCCGGCTCGACGATCGTCCCCCCGGCGCAGTGAATCTGCGGCGTCGCCTGCGCCATCTTGTCGAAGTTGTTGAAGTCCTCGATGGTTGGGTTCCGTCGGCCGCGGTCGAGATCGGTGATGAAGGGTGGGCCGTAGACCGGTGCGGTCACCATGGAATCGCCGCCGATCGTCACCGTGTGCTTCGGATTGCGTGCCTGCACCTGAAAGGTCGCGGGGACCTTCTTGAGCTGCTCTTCGATAAAGGCACGTTCGAATCGAACCCGCTCCCCCTCGATCTTCAGCCCGGCGGCGCGAAAGGCGTCGAGCGCGCGTGCGTGGAGGAAGTCGACGCCGATCTCCTGCAGAATGAGCATGGCCTGGTCGTCGACCTGCCGCACCTGCTCCTCCGACAGGATGTCGTACGGCTTAAAGGGGTTCTTCCACATCGGTTCAGCTGCCCGCGTGCGCGAGCGTCTTCGTCATCCTGCGATGGCGGCCCGCCTCGAATGCGCGTGCATAGATCTTCTCGTAGTTTTGGGCGTCGACGTCGCGGGGATTGCCAATCGTCTGGGAGTCTGCCTCGGCTTTCTGAGCGAGCAAGGGGATTTCCTCTTCCGAGAAGCCGAGTTCGTTGAGCGAGGGGATGTCGAGGTCCTCGGTCAGTTGGAAGACATACTCGACGGACACTTCGGCCGCTTTCCAGATCGTCTTGTTGGCGACGTCGAGGCTGAGCGCCTGGGCGATCCGGGCAAAGCGCTCCGGTTCGCCGGCGTAGTTGTATTCCATGACCGGAGCGAGGAGCCGTCCGGTGAGGGCGCCGTGGGGGGCATCGTGCACGCCGCCGGCGCTCTGGCTCATCGCGTGGGCGGCACCCGCCGAGTCCGTGCCATAGGCGAGGCCGGCCAGCATGGCCGCCATGCTCATGTGGTAGCGCGCCTCCAGGTTATGGCCTTGCGCGTAGGCGACGCGCAGCCAGCGGCCGCAGTACTCCATCGCGTGCAACGCCACGGCATCGGTGAAGGGCTGGTGATAGGCCATCGTGTAGCACTCGATGGCGTGTGTCAGGGCATCCATGCCAGTCCCGGCGGTCACGCCTGAGGGCAGGTTGACGCTGAGTACCGGGTCAATCAGGGCCACCCAGGAGGCGATGTTGGGCGTGCCGCCCACGTTGAACTTGATTTTCCGATCGGGATCGGTGATGACCGCCCAGAGCGTGACCTCGCTGCCGGTCCCGGCCGTCGTCGGGACCGCGACCAGCGGTGGGATGCGCGAATGGATCGGGTCCTTGCCCCACTCGTACTGGAGGATGCTGCCGCCATGGACCGCGACGACGCCAATCCCTTTGGCGCAATCGATCGAACTCCCGCCCCCGATCGCGACCAGGCCATCGCAACGCTCCGCCTTGTAGTACCGGGCGCCGGCATCGACGAGGGCGATGCCCGGATTGGCCCGCACCTGGTCGTAGGTAACGGGATCGAGGCCGGCGGTGCGAAGCGGCTTGAGGGCCTCTTCCAGCAGGCCGGCTTTGACGATGCCCTGGTCGGTGACGACGAGGGGCCGCTTGATTCCGATGGCGGCGGCCTCGTCGCCAAGCGCCTTCAGCGCCCCGATCGCGTGCACCATCCGGGTGGGTGATTGGTAACTCTTCAAAACGCTGTCAAGAACCGACACTGCCTTAGCTCCTCCTTTTGTCCAGACCAAAAGTCTCTTCGAAGACATGGACGCTGTCAAGGGACCCGCGCAACCAGCCCTCAAGGCGGTCCGACTCTATGACCGCGACTGCGCGGCTCCATCGCGTCATGTAGTAATCGGTGAAGTCAAACTCGAGTGTCGAGATCTTGGCCTGGATGGCGCCCCACAGCGTCCAGCCGATGTCGGACAGAAGCGCGAAGAGGTTCATCCGGGCCAGCTGCTGGGGATCCTGGCGGTCGAAATACGCCGCACAGAGGATCGCCCGCAGCTCATCGCCGAATCCCGCCTCCTGCGCCGTGTTGCCCAGGTCGAAGCAGGGATCGCCGTTTCCGCTGAGCTCGTAATCGACGATCCGCAGCCAGTGTCCGTCGTCGATGTAGTTCTCGCACAGCAGATCGTTGTGACATGGAACGCTCGGTAAAGCCCCCACCCGAACGGCGCGCTCGATCTCCTCCACCAACGGTAGCCGCGCTCGATAATCGGCAGGAATCTGGACGTCGTGTTCCTCGACGATCCGCAGGTAGTACTCGATCAGCCGGAACATGTCGAAGTCCTTTTTAAAGCGAGGCGCGGCGTGCAGGCGACTGAACGACTCGGCCATCCGCTTGGCCATCCGCTCCGACTGCAGCGCCTGTGCCGACATTGTCGGCCCCGGGATGAACTCGAGAATCATGACGTCGAGCTGGGGGACATACTCCAGCACACGCGGTCCGATGCCGGTGCTAGCCGCCGCCCTGGTGTTGTGCAGTTCATTGCTCCGGTCAATCGAGAGCAGGTCTGTCGACGCCCCGGGAATACGCATGACGTACCGGTCCCCGCCGGCCTCCACCAGGTAGTTCTCGTTGGTCAGCCCGCCGGACAGCGAAGAGAGCTTCACCTCCTGGCCCCGCCAGAGCGAAACGCGTTCGAGCGCCTGCTCAGCCCGCGACATGCCTTGCTCCCTGGCCAACCGGTTCACGTTTCAGCAGGACATCATGGCTGACCTCCGCCGTGACCCGCTGCCCGAACACATCGACATCGACCCGCGCCCCTGGACCCAGGCCAACCGGGAGGTACGCGTAGGCGATGTTGCGCTGCACCGTGAACCCGTAGGCGCAGCTCCGTAGCCGGCCCACGACCGCGCCATCAGCGTAGACGGCCTCTCCGCCATAGACCGTGACGTACTCCAGATCGCCAACCAGCAGGGTCCGCAATCGTCGCGTGATGCCGGCCGCCTTGGCCGCCACCAGGGCCTGTCGGCCGTTGAAATCACCCTTCTCGAAGCGGACACAAAATCCGAGCCCCGCTTCCAGTGGGTTGTCCAGGAGGGTGAGGTCAGTGCCGTAATAGCGGTACCCCTTCTCCATCCGCAGCGAGTCCAGCGCTCGATATCCAGCCGGCCTGATGCCAAACGATCCGCCGGCCACCATCAGCCGATCCCACACTTGCGAGGCGAAACCTGGCGCGACGTAGAACTCCCAGCCAAGCTCGCCGACGTAGGTCACCCGCTGGGCGAAAACATCAAGCCCCTGAAGCCGAATGGCCCGAGCCTGCATGAAAGGGAAGCCCTCCTCGGAAACGTCATCGTCGGTGAGTCCCTCCAGCACGTGCCGGGCCTCGGGTCCCCAGATCCCGATCACGCTGAGTTCCTCGGTTGTCTCGCGGATGCTGACCGGTTGATCGTCATCCCGTTGCTCCAGGAGCAGCCAGCCCAGGTCGCTGTTCACGTAACCGGCACCGGTGACCACTCTGAACCGATCCGAGCCGAGCCGCGTGATCGTGACGTCTGCCGCCATCCCGCCGCGGCAATCGAGCAGCTGGGTGTAGACGACGCTGCCAACCGGTCGGTCGATCAGGTTGTCTGCGACACGCTCGAGCAGCGCCAATGCTCCCGCACCCTCGAGCTCGATCTTTCCGAACGATGTCATGTCGATGATCCCCACCCGCTCCCGGACCGCGCGGTGCTCCTCGGCCTGCAGCTCGAACCACGGCGGGCGGTTCCAGCCAAATCGGCGCTGGTCGGCACCGGCTCGCCGCCATGGCCGGCCTGGCTCGAAATGCTCGGGCCGTTCCCAGCCATGTTTCGCGCCGAAGACCGCGCCGAGATCCTGCATCCGATGGTGCAGCGCGCTCGTGCGTCGCGGTCTGCCGCGCTCATCGGCGTCGTACGGATAGCGGAGAAAGTAGTAGAAGCGGTAAGCCTCCTTCGCGAGCGCCTCCACATATCGGTAGTCACGGTGGACCGGGCCGAACCGCCATGGCCGGTAGCCATAGAGATCCCACTCGGTCTCGTTCGCGGTGATCAACTGGGCCAGCGACTTGCCGATCCCGCCGGCTCCGCCAAACCCGTTCAACGACAGCCCGGCGGCGACGAACAGACCGGGCACGCCCGGTACCGGACCCAGCAGGGGATTCGCATCCGGGGTCATGGCGTCCGGATGGCAGACGAGCTTCAGGATCCCGGCCTCGCCGACGAAGCGAAACCGCCGCGCCGCTCCTGCCAGCAGCGGCTCGAAGCGATGCTGGTCGGGAGCGACCGAGGTCCCGGCGTGCTCCCAGGGCACGCCGTCGATCCATCGGGCGGTGGGGTTCAGCTCGTAACCGCCGAGGACCATGCCTCCCGCCTCCGCCTTTCCGTAGACGAGGTTGTCCGGATCGCGGAAGCAGGGCATGTCGTGTGGCAGTTCGGCTCCCTCGACCGCCTGCAGCGCCGCATGTTGGTGATCGACCGGCGTTGAGACAAGGTGTACTCCGGCCATCGCGGCCACCTGGGGAGCCCAGATGCCACAGGCGATCACCACCGCCTCGGCTTCGATCCGCCCCTGCTCCGTCTGCACCGCCTGGACCGCTCCTCGCGAGGACACCTCAATCCCGGTCACCCTGGTTCCGGTTAAGACGGTTGCGCCCAGCTGGCGCGCGGCTTTCGCCAGCGCGAAGGTGGCTGTATGGGGATCGAGGTCGCCGTCCCCCGGCAGCCAGACCGCGCCGAATAGCGCCTCGGTGCTGATCGCGGGCATCAGCTGGGCTGCTTGCCCGGCCGAAAGCAGCTCAACGTCCAGCCCGATCGCTCGCGCTCGGCTCGCCCCCCGTTGCAGTTCCATCCATTGCTCGTGGCTTGAGGCAAAGCGGAGGCTGCCGACCGCATTGAAGATCTCCAGCTTGCGATACAACTCGATGCTGTAGCGACGGAACCGCATCATGGTGGGCGAGGGGTTGAACTGCGTCACCAGTCCCGCCGCGTGACAGGTCGAGCCGCTCGTCAGGTCCGCCTTCTCCAGCAGCACGGTGTCTCGCAAGCCCGCCTGCGCAAGGTGGTAGGCGACGCTGGTGCCGGCGATGCCGCCGCCAATGACGACGGCGCGCGCACGGGTCGGGAGTGCCGTCATGCGCGCGCCGCCCCTGTCAGACTGTCGACGGACTACTCAACCGGGATCTCCTGGTGGATGCGCGCCAGGTCGATACCCTGCCGCTTGCGCACCACTCGAGCGACCACGTAGATGGCGATGGCAACGAGGTAGGTTACCGCGAAGTATTGGAGCGGTAAGACGTTGGTCGTAAAGGCGGTCCCATAGACCGTGTTGAGGGACCACTCCACAATCATGAAGGCGAGGAAGATCGCGCTGATCACTCCGGTGACCGTGATGACCGGGATGCCGGCGACGCGCCAGCGCGCGATGGGCGAGTTCCGGTAGATGTCAGCGCGCCGCCAGGGAAGGATGGCCGCAGCGATGACCGTCCCGAGGAAGGTAACCGCGATCACGGCCGTAGCGTCGAGGAAGATGACCTGGAAGTTCGCCCGGTAGGCGAAGAGGGCACTGACGACGAGCGATGGCACGATCATCAGGATCAGCGAGCCGTAGGGGACGCGCCGCTTTGCCGAAATGTTGGCGGCCCACTCTGGGAGAACGCGGTCGAAGGCGGCCGCGAAGATAACCCGGGTCGACGAGAGGAAGAGGGTTCCTGCCCAGCCGAAGAACCACAGTCCCATGACCGCGATCAGCAGCGCCTGGAACAGGTGATTGCCGACCAGCCAGCCGGCGAACATGACCGGGTATGGCCAGGTCGATACTGGCGCCGCAGCCCCGCCTGGTAGCAACGAGTTCCAGTACGCGGCATTGGCCGCGTAGTAGAAGTCCCAGCCGACCGTCTTGAGGATCAGCAGAATGATGACGGCCACCAGCGCAACCGTCACCCACAGGCCCCAGAACATGGCAGAGAAGACCTTGCGGTACTCCTTGGCGCCGCGCACCTCGCCGTATAAGGTAGCTCCCCAGACCGGCCAGAGGAGGTAAAAGGCGAGGAAGGGGAGGAGCAGCAGGGTTGACGTGAACCCGAAGTTGCCGAAGGTTACGCCGCTGGTGCCGCCCTTCTTGGCTACGTCGAGGGTGGCCTGGTAGGCGTTCCCGGAGGCGCCGAACAGTTGGCCGGCCTCACGGTTGAAGGCGTCCACGAAGGCCTGATGGGATGAGAAGAGCAACAGCCCTACCATGACGATTAGTCCGCCCATCCCCAGCCAGAAGCAGAACCGCTGGATCTTGGCGTAGCCCTCCATGCCCAGGGTGATCACGCCGCTGACAAAGGCGAGAACGATCAGGCAGCTGACGAAGATGCCATTTGGACTGGTGAAGAACGTGGCCACCCCCGTCCAGCCAAGGGTATACGCGAGTGGCGCGAAGAACTGGAGGACAAGGATGTTGGCGTAGATCGGGGCCCAGAGCCAAAGCGTGAACCACCATCCGGTGATGGCCAGCACGAAGCCGACTCCGCCGCCAAGGATGCGGCTCTGCCACGCATAATCGCCGCCTGCCCTTGGCATAACGCTGACGAGCTGCGCATAGGTGATTACGAGGAAGGTGACCAGCACCCCGGTGAGCAGGACCGCACCTAACAGCTGGCCATCCGGAATGAGGTAGACGAACGACATACCGTACAGCCCGAGTGTGACCAGGTTGACCGACCAGAATGAATAGAGGAAGGCATCGAACGTCGACCAGGCTTTGACGAGTCCGGTGGCGTTACGTAGGAACAGGGTCGGACGAGGTGTTTCCGTCGTCGTAGTCGCCATAATTCCTCCTTCGAAATTTATTCGAGAAGCGAGGCGCCGTCGAAACGGTGGTGCGTTAGCGCTTCACCTCCTAACCGTTGACCAGTTGGTAATTCTTGATCCCTTTCTTCTGGTCGAGCTCGATGATCGACGCCAGCAGCATTCCCTCTTCGTAAGCGCTGCCCGGATTGATCGCCAGGGTCTTGCCGATCCGGGTGATGCCCTTGCCTTCGTGGATGTGGCCGTGGACGGAGAGCATCGGCTGGTATTTGTCGATGGCGCCGCGGACGGCCGTGGAGCCGACGTGGCGCAGGGCCCGGCCGCCGTGCAGCGGCTTCAGGTTTTCGTCCAGGGCGGGCGCTTCGTCGAGCGAGGTGCCGTAGGGAGGCGGATGGAAGTTGAAGATGGCGCGGCTCATGTCCCTGATCTCCCGGAGCATGGGCTCCATACGCCTCGTGAGCTCTTCCTCGGGCGCCTCGCGGTACGTGTGCCACGGTGTCGGATTGGCCCAACCGGACGAGATCATCTCGTAGCCACCGATGTCGATCATCCGTCCCTCAGCCAGCTCCACGCGCTTCGCGCTGGCGATCACCTCGTCGATCTCGATCTCGTCATCGTTGCCCGGGGCGACGAAGCATCGAACCTTTGAGTCCTTGAGTTTCTCTTCGGCCAACTGCATCCAGCGCTCGACCGTCTTGCACATCTGCTCGGTGAAGAGCGTCTGGACCTTCTGCGGGTCCTTGTCCAGCTCGGCGACCTGAGCCGAGGACATCCGCACCGGGTAGTACCCCTTCCGCGAGATCTGCGTTTCGACCGCCGCGACCTCATCGCGCTTGACGCGTTGCGACACCCCGGCGAGGGTGTACTCGTAACTATCGCGGTCCTCGACGAGCGGAATCATCGCCTTGCCGGTCATGTCGCCGCCACAGATCAGCACATCGGCGTTGTAGAACTTGGCGGCGTTGAGAAACTTACGCCAGCAGACCTCCGAGCCGTGCAGGTCGGTCGCGTAGAAAACTCTCATCGCTCCTCCTTAAAGAACTTTTCGGATGGCCTGCTCGAAGCCGGCGATGTGATCGCGCATCACGGCCCGCGCCCGGATGGAATCGCGCGCGACGATCGCCTCGAGGAGCCGGCGATGCTCCGCGACCGCCTCCTTCAGCCGGACGCCGCGGTCCAGCCCGAGGAACCAGATCCTGAGACTGAGGTTGAAGGTCTCTTCCAGCATCGTCTGGAGGAAGGGGTTGCGTGCCGACTGGTAGACCTGGCGGTGGATGCGCTGATCGAGCCGCATCAGGCCGTGGACGTCGTTCTCGGCCGTGCTGTCCAGTTCGCGCATCAGGGCAGCCATCGCGGCGCGGTCCGACCCGCTGGCACGCTCGGCCGCGAGCGCGGCGGCATAGCCCTCTATCTCCAGGCGGATCTCGGTCAGCCGGTGCAGGTCGGTGAGGTTGATGTCGGTCACGAAGGTTCCGCGGTGGGGCATGAAGGTCACCAGGTTCTCGTGTGCCAGCCGTTGCAGGGCCTCCCGGATCGGCGTCCGGCCCAGCTCCAGCTCCGTTCGCAGGCGGGATTCCTCGATCACCGATCCGGGGGCGAGCTTCAGGGTGACGATCTGATCCCGGATCAGCAGGTAGGCGCGTTCACCCTGGGAGCGTGCGGAAGCACTTTGCAGCACAACGGTTTGCAGCTCCTGCGATCGACTGTCCCCTCGCCGGAGCTGACGAGCGGCCGGTGCCTCGCTCGCCAAGGTTCCCCTCCCGTATATCGGCCGTACATCGACGATATATCGGCCTGACGCGAACGCTAGCACGGCCCTCAGGGGCCGTCAATCAGGAACTTTTACGGCCGGCGGATCGCTTCGGCGAGGCGGTGTTGACCTTGCTCGACTTCTTTCCGGCCGCGGTCGTCTTGGCCGGCATCTGGCCGGTCCATTTGAAGGCCTCGGCGATCGACGCGCGGGCCGGCGCCGGCTTGGCCCGCCAGCCGGCCGCGACGCAGACGTAGCCGCTCATCGCCCGCCCCGGCATGGGCTCGAAGTCCTTCCCGCCCTGCTTTTTGAGCTTTTCTCGCGCTGCCTCGGGGAGCCGCACGAATAGCTCGTCGCCGAACAGACCGGCGAACATGTTGCCGTTCACAAAGGCCGCCATGTTCCCGAACATCGGGCGGGTCGTCAATGAGGGGTCCCTGGGAACCAGGGCGAGGAAGGCGGCGGTTGCCGCGGCGGTCGACTTCGGCATGGCGGGCATCGGGCTCATGGCATTCCCTATCGTAGGCTCCGGTGAGCACCGTCATCGAGGTCAGGGACCTCGTCAAGCGCTATAAGAAAGCCGACCGGAATGCCGTCGACGGCGTCTCGTTCCAGGTCCAGGCCGGTGAGTTCTTCACGCTGCTCGGCCCCAACGGAGCGGGGAAGACCACGACGATCTCCATCCTGACGACGACCCTGCGGCCCACCTCGGGAACGATCGTCATCGGCGGCCGTGACGCCATCGCGGATCCAAGTGGCGTGCGCCAGCAGGTCGGCATCATCTTTCAGAAACCCAGTCTTGACCTCAACCTCACCGGGGAGGAGAACGTCCGATTCCACGCCATCCTCTATGGCCTCTATCCGTACCGGCCTTTTTATCGCGCCATGCCCCGCGGGTATCGCGACCAGGTTGGGGATCTCGCCGCAGTCCTCGGACTGACGAAGGAGATCTTCAAGCCGGTCAAGACGCTCTCGGGTGGCATGAAGCGAAAGCTCGAGATCATTCGTGGGTTGATGCACCGTCCCAGCGTGCTCTTCCTCGACGAGCCGACGGCCGGCCTCGATGCGGCGAGCCGGCGAAACCTCTGGAGTTACCTGCGGGATGTCCGAAAGCAGCACGACACCACGATGCTGTTGACCACGCATTATCTCGACGAAGCTGAAAACGCCGATCGGATCTGCATCCTCGACCGGGGCAAGGTGGTCGCGCTCGGAACGCCGGCCGAGATCAAGTCCAATCTCGTCGCCGACTCCCTGGTGATCGACGCGGCCGACCGGGATGCGCTGCGCCGAGAGATTGCGGCCCTGGGTTTGTCAGCCAGCGGCGATGGGCCGTTTCGGATTGCGCTCGACGGTACCTCCGCCCAGCGTGTGGTTCAGGCCATCAAGACCCCACTCGCCGTGCTGAAAATCGATTCGCCGACGCTCGAGGACGCGTATCTGGGGATCGTCGGAACGGCCATGGAATGAGCGAATCGAACGGCATTCTGGCGATCGCGTCGCGGGATGTGACCAAGCTCGTTCGCGACCGCCCGCGGCTCATCTTCACGTTCATCTTCCCGCTGATCTTCATCGGCCTGATGGGTGGCACCCTGCAGGGCAACCTCGGCCGAGCCGCTGGCTTTAACTTCATCGAGTTCATCTTTGCCGGCGTGCTCGGCATGACCCTCTTTCAGTCTGCGGCCCAGGGACTGATCTCCTTGATCGAGGATCGCGAGAACGACTTCAGCCAGGAGATGTTCGTCTCGCCGGTTTCGCGCTACTCGATCATCTTCGGCAAGATCCTGGGGGAGACGGCCGTGTCCTTTTTTCAGGCGATCCCCACGATCGCCTTTGCGATCCTTCTCCGGGTTCCACTCAGTCCCCTCCGCGTGTTGTTGCTCCTGCCGGCAGCCTTAGCCGCCTGCCTGCTGGGTGCCTCCTTCGGCGTCGCCCTGCTTTCACTCCTCAGTACCCAGCGGGCGGCCCAGCAAATCCTTCCATTCCTCATGTTTCCCCAGTTCTTTTTGGCCGGGGTCTTCAATCCGGTCAAAGTGCTGCCCTGGTACCTGGAAGTGCCGTCCCTGATCGCCCCGATGCGCTACGCGGTCGACCTGATCCGAGGTGTCGTCTACGCCGGCCGGCCCGAATACGACAAAGTCGTCCTCTTCAACCCGCTGACCAACCTCGTCATCATGGCCGCCATGTTCACGGTCTTCCTGGTCTTCGGCACCGCGCTCTTCGTGCGAACAGAAACCAATCGCTAGAGCCGTTACCGTTTGCCGTCGCCCGTATTAGATCAGCAGATCCACGTACGTGGCGGCTGACCCGCCAGCCGTCAGGCCGCCCGGTCCTCGGGCGTGACCTCGATCAGGGGGCTCTGCTCGACCATCTTGTCTACGTCGTTGCGCTTCCAGATCTTGGCCACCTCGGTCAATACCTGGCGGCGCTCGGCGGGGTCCTTGATCACTCGGGCCGTTGCCGGGACGTCCGCCTTGACGGGGCCCTTGAGATGGAGCGTGAAATGCGGGTCCGCTTCCAGGTTCGCCAGCCAGGCCCGCTCTTCGGGGCGCGGCTGCCCGCTGATGTAGAGACGCCCGGCGATGTTATGAAAGACGATCTCGATGCGGCGCGGCTGCCCGGTCTTGCGCCCGGTGGTCGTCATGTCGATCACATGGCCGCGCGAGAGCGCCTCCCGTATCTTCTGGTCCACGCTGTAAATCTACCCCGCTTTCGCTTGGGGCGAGTCGCGGAGCGGGCAAAGCCTTTACATCACTACGAGAGGCGGCGTATATTCGTTGTGCCATGAGCACCGGTTTTGCAACACGCAACACGGTGCAGTCTCTCGACCGGGCCCTCGACATCCTGAAGCTGCTTGGTGGCGAGCCGGAGATGCGCGTCACGGATCTGGCTCGGCGGCTCGAAGTCCACAAGTCGACGGCCTTCCGCCTCCTCTCCACGCTCCAGGAGCACGGGCTGGTCGAGCAGAACCCGGCCACCGAAAAGTACCGGCTCGGCTATGGACTGGTTCGGCTGGCCGCGTCGGTCGTTGGCGAGATCGACCTGGCGCGGGCGTCGCGGCCCGTGCTCGAGGAACTCGCTGCCCGAAGCTCGGAGACCGTCAACCTCGCCATCCTCCAGGGCGACCAGGTGATCAACATCGACCAGATCGCGGCGCCCAACCTGGTCGTCAATGTCAACTGGGTTGGGAAACAAACGCCGCTGCACTGCACCTCCAATGGCAAGGTGCTGCTCGCATTCCTGACGGACGCCGACCGCCAGCGACTGCTCAAACAGCCCCTGCATCGCTTCACGTCCCGGACCATCACCGACCTCAAGACCCTTGCGAAGCAATTGGCTCGAGTGCGGGACGACGGCTGGGCCTTCACGCTGGAGGAACTGGAGATCGGCTTGAACGCCGTCGCCGCCCCGGTGCGCGGCACCGATGGATCCGTTCATGCGGCCGTCAGCGTCGCCGGCCCCTCGTATCGCGTCACCCCGCAGCGGCTTGGTGAACTGGGTGAGATGACAAAGGAAGCCGGTCAGTCGATCTCACGACGGATGGGCTACATCCCGGGAGGAGGCAAGGCATGAGTCGCGAAGAGGAAATTCGGAAAGAACTGTTCGACCACACGCTGAATGGGCATGCGCCGGAAGTGAAAGCACTCACCGAGGAAGGTCTGAAACTCGGGATGGACCCGATGGACATCCTCTTCAAGGCACTGATCCCGTCGCTGGAGGAAGTCGGCAGGCGATTCGAGAAGGGGGATTTCTTCGTCCCGGAGATGCTGATCGCGGCTCGGGCGATGCAGGGCGCCCTCGTCATCCTGCGGCCCTTGATCGCGGAGACGGGCGCCAAGCCGATCGGCAAGTATGTGATCGGGACGGTCAAGGGCGACATCCACGACATCGGCAAGAACCTGGTGATCATCATGCTCGAGGGCGCCGGCTTCGAGGTGGTGGACCTCGGCGTCAACTGTCCACCGGAAAAGTTCGTCGAGGCGGTGCGTGTCAATGAGCCGCACATCGTCGGCTTCTCCGCCTTTCTGACCACGACGATGCCGATGTTCAAGGTCAATATCGAGGCGCTGAAGAAGGCCGGCCTCCGCGACAAGGTGGCGGTGATGGTCGGCGGAGCGCCGGTGACCGAGGACTACGCCAGGCTGGCGGGAGCCGACCACTACGCGCCAGACGCATCGATCGCGACCCGGATGGCGAAACAGATCGTGGGCGCCGCCCAGGCCGCCGAGAATACGGCCCTGGCCCAGGCCGTCGAGTTGATCGATAAGACGCTGAAAAAGGGATAGGCTCGTGCCGACACTCGAGCAGATCGTCGTCGCGGTCGAGAAGCCATTCAAGGAAGCCATCTGGGGTTGCCGGATGTGCGGCCAGTGCATCCTTCACTCGACCGGACTGAGCTGTCCCATGCGGTGTCCGAAGAACCTCCGCAACGGACCCTGTGGGGGCGTGCGGGCGGACGGCACCTGCGAGGTCTATCCCGATCGAGCCTGTGTCTGGGTGGAGGCGTGGGAGCACTCGCGTCAGATTCCGCTCTACCGGGACCACATTCACCGCGTCGAGAAGCCGGTCGACTGGCGGCTGCAGGGGACGTCGTCGTGGATCAATCTATTGACCGGCCGTGATCGGCACGTGCCGGCCGGGTGGGATGTGCGTGACGGGCACGAGCACGCCTAGCCGCCTGGCTCGGCTGCTCCGCGAGGGTCGGTTCGTCGTCACCGCCGAGCTGACGTCGAGCGACAGCCCGGATCCAGCGACGATCTGGCAACGGGCGGAGATGCTGCGCGGCGCGGTCGATGCGGTCAACTGCACGGACAATACGAGCGCCCACGTACACCTCTCAGCGCTGGCCGCGGCTCACCTGCTGGTCGAAAAGGACGTGGAGCCGATCATGCAGATGACCACCCGCGATCGGAATCGGCTTGCCCTCCAGGCCGACCTGCTCGGGGCGGCGGCGCTCGGGGTCAGGAACGTGGTCCTGATGAGCGGAGACGATGTCACGGTCGGCGACCACCCGGAGGCCAGGCGCATCCACGACATCGACTCCATGCAGCTGATCGAGCTCGCGAAGGGCATGCGGGACCGCGGTGTCTACCTGAGCGGCCGCCGCCTGGAGGGGGCGCCGTCCCTGTTCATCGGCGCGGTTGAGAATCCCTTCGCTCCGCCTCTTGATTTCCGGCCACGGCGGCTACAAAAGAAGGTGGCGGCGGGCGCCGACTTCATCCAGACCCAGCTGGTGTTCGATATCGAGGTGTTTACCCGGTTCATGAACAGGGTGCGCGACCTCGGATTGCTGGACAAGGTCTTCATCATCCCCTCGGTCGGAATTCCGCGGTCCGCCCGTGGCGCGCGCTTCATGAAGGAAAAGGTGCCCGGCCTGCACGTTCCCGATGCCCTGGTGACACGCCTTGAGCAGACTCCGCCGGCACAGCAGGCGGAGGAGGGGATCGCGATTGCCGTGGAGATCGTCACGGCCCTGCGCGCGATTTCCGGTGTTGCCGGGGTCCATCTGATCGGGATCAAGTGGGAAGAGGGGATCGTCCGCGTGGCGCACGATGCGGGACTCCTTCCGCGGCCGACCGTGAGCTCGCGGGCGACGGTCGGGGGAAGCGTCTGATGGAAACCCGCGTTCGGTCACGCGGAAAGGAGGTCATCATCTCCGGCGACCAGCCGTTCGTGATGATCGGCGAGCGCATCAATCCCACCGGACGAAAGGTGCTCGGCGCCGAGATGGTTGCCGGTCGCATGGATCGGGTCAAGGCGGACGCTATTGCCCAGGTTGAGGCCGGCGCGCAGATGCTCGACGTCAATGCGGGTGTGCCCGGCATCGACGAACCCGCTCTTCTGGTGGCCACCATTCGGGCCGTCAACGAGGTGACCGACGTTCCGATCTGTATCGACTCATCGGTGATCGAGGCGCTCGAAGCGGCGCTGCAGGTCTACGAGGGAAAGGCGCTCGTCAACTCCGTGACGGCCGAGGACGAGCGACTGGATCGGATCCTGCCTGTCGTCAAGAGGTACGGCGCCGCCGTGATCGGGATGGCCAATGACGAAACCGGCATCACCATGGTGCCGCAGGAGCGGGTCGAGATTGCGCGCAAGATCATCGAACGCGCAGGCTACTACGGCATTCCAAAGGAAGACATCGTCATCGACCCAATCGCAATGACCGTGGCGGCCGATCCCCAGGCCGGGATTATCACGCTCGAGACGATGCAGCTGATCAAAGCGCAACTCGGAAACAACATGACCTGTGGTGCCTCGAACGTGTCCTTCGGTCTTCCCGACAGGCCGATCGTCAACGCCGCGTTCATCCCTGTCGCGATGCAAGCCGGCCTCACCTGCGCCATCACCAATCCGCTCATTCCGGACGTCCGGAAGGCTGTGCTCGCCTCCAACCTCCTGCTCGGCCATGATGAATACGCCACCGCGTGGATCGCCGACTTCCGGGCGGCGCAGAAGAAGGCGGTGGCCTCGCCCTCATGATCCAAAAGAAGCTGGAGGTGACCTATCGGCCGTTCGACAAATCCACCCGGGTGCCGCCCGGCACGACGCTCTTCAGCGCCGCGCATTGGATCGGGCTCCCGATCGACTCGACGTGTGGTGGCCGCGGGACCTGTGGGAAGTGCAAAGTGCAGATCGTTAAGGGAGCATCGGCGCTGACGACAGCCGACGTCAAGCAGCTCGAGACGCGCGAGCTCGAGGCCGGATGGCGCCTGTCCTGCCAGGCGCGAGTCTACGAGGACACCGTCGTGACCGTGCCGCAGTTGGCACGAACGCCGAAGGCGGCCACCATGGGCGTCAACCGGCTGGTCATCCTGGACCCAAACGTGCGTAAGGTCTACGTCGAGCTGGCCGAGCCAACCCTGGAAGACCAGCGGAGCGACATCGAGCGGCTGCGCGACGCCATGACGGCCGAGGGACATGACATGAAGGCCGATTTGCCCGCGCTGCGTTCGCTGCCCGCCTTGCTCCGTGAGGCCGAGTTCCGGATTACCGCGGTGCTCGGCGGGGACCAGCTGATCGCCGTCGAGCGCGACGATACCCGCGAACAGAGCTATGGCGTGGCGTTCGATCTGGGAACGACGACGGTTGTCGGCACGCTCATGAATCTCCGGACCGGGATGGCCGAAGCGGTCCGCTCAGCCCTGAATGGGCAGGCCCCGTTTGGTGCCGACGTCATCTCACGGATCAGCCATGGGATGCAGGGTGCGGCCGAACGCGAGGAGCTTCGCACCGCCATCCTGCGAACGATGAATCAGCTGCTGGCGGACCTCTACGAGGCAGCCGACGTGCCACGGGAACGCGTCTATGAGTCGGTGGTGGTCGGCAATGCGACCATGCTCCACCTCCTGCTTGGGATCGATGCGACGGCGGTGTCGATGATGCCCTTTGCCCCGGCGTTCCGAGATCCCCTCTACCTCCCGGCTCGCGAGGTCGGTCTCGACATCCATCCGGGCGGGTTCGTGCAAACATTGCCCGTGATCGGCGCGTACGTCGGCGCCGATATCGTCGCGGGGGTGGTCGCAACCGGTCTGGCTCGGGAAGACAAGATGCGGGTCTTTGTCGATGTCGGGACCAACGGCGAGATCGTCCTCGGATCGGCCAGGCGCGTGCTCTGCACCGCGGCGCCGGCGGGTCCAGCGTTCGAGGGGAGCCAGATCCGGTGCGGAATGCGAGCGACCGACGGGGCGATCGAAGGCGTCACGCTCGGCGACCATGTCGAGTTGCAGGTGATCGGGGGCGATGTCGCCCCGCGGGGAATTTGCGGTTCGGGGCTGGTCGATGCCGTTGCCCAACTGCGGGTCGTTGGGTTGCTCGATCCCTCGGGTCGGATGCGGAGTCGTGAAGAGGTGCCCGAACACCCGCTGTCGGACCGGCTGATCACCGTCGATGGGGTGCGGGCGTTTCTGCTCGCCGAAGGCGTATACCTGAGCCAGAAAGACGTTCGGGAGTTGCAGTTCGGCAAGGGGTCGATCGCGACCGGCATCAAGGTCCTGATGGATGTCATGGGGGTGAAGACGGCGGAGCTCGACGAGGTGCTCCTTGGCGGCTCGTTCGGGTCCTACCTCAACCCCGAGAGCACCAGGATCATCGGCCTGGTGCCTCCGGTCGAGGTGGACCGCATCCTCTCCGTCGGTAACACCGCCGGGGAAGGGGCGAAGATGTGCCTCCTCTCCTTCCGTGAACGGCAGGTCGCCTTCGAGCTCCCGGACAAGATCGAGTATGTCGAGCTCTCCGGTCGCTCGGATTTCAATGACTCGTTCGTGTCCGTGCTGCAGTTCGCCGAGCTGGAATCCCTGCGATGAAGAAGGTCGCGTTGCTCATCTGTGGGGCGCTCGGGAAGGAGGTCAAGGCCGTCGTCGACCGGGAGGGATGGGACGTCGATGTCTACGGCGTCCCGGCGATGCATCACTTCTATCCGAAGAAGATCGTCGAGGCCGTCGACGCCAGGCTCGCGGCGATCGCCCCACGCTATCGCCAGGTGGTGGTCGTTTATGGCGATTGCGGCACGGCGGGATCGCTCGAGCCGGTGCTCCGGCGCCATGGCGCGGTTCGCCTCCAGGGTCCGCACTGTTACGAGATGTTCGCCGGCGCGGAGTTTGACCGGATCGCAGAGGACCAACCGGCCACCTTTTTCCTGACCGACTGGCTGGTACGAAATTTCGAACGGGCGGTCGTCCGAGGACTCGGGATCGATCGATACCCGGAACTGAAGCCGGTCTATTTCAAGAACTACACCGATCTCATATACCTGGTGCAGTTCCCCGATGACGCGCTCGTCGACAAGGCGCGGGAAATCGGTGAGTTTCTGAACCTTCCGCTGGAGGTTCGGCATGTCGGGCTGGGCGAGCTGGAAACCCGTCTACGCGTGCTTATGGAGGCGGCATGATGACGCGCTATCAAATCATGTACTGGAAGCACATCCCCGCCCACATCAAGGCGTGGGACGAGCACGGACAGGTCAAGCGCTTGCTGCCCGATCGATTCCAGGCGGCGATCGATGCCTTTTCGATGAAGGAAGGGTCGACGGACATGGACAGCTATTTGGAGGCCTGGCACTGGGGTCCGCAACTCGAGCGCGAGGGCTCGGCAGCCGAGGTCGCCGACACCGTGGTCAGCGAACTCGACAGCGCCAACCCGCGAACGAAGCTGATGAATCCTTGAGGCGCTCAGACCTGCTGCGGCTGGTCGGCGACCGGCGTGGTCCCGCTGGCTTTCCTGGCATGCTCCTGCTCGTGCCAGGCACGCAGCTTCGCATCGATCATCGGGGGCAGTTGGCCGCCGCCAGCCTGCCAGTCGCGCCGCCAGGGCCCGCGCCCGCCGAAACCTCCGGCACCGCCCGGTCCGCCACCCGCATGCTGGCTGAACGCAGACCGCTGCCAGCGCCGGCGCTTCGACGCCATCGCGAGGCCCAGTCCCAGGGCGCCGAGGATGGCGAGCTTCTTGTGGTCGCTATTTGAATGTTCTCTCATGTCGATTCTCCTTGAACGTTGGTTGATGATTGTCATCCTGAGCCTGACCTGTGAACGCGCTATGAAGACCCTGCGGAGAAACCCGGCACTTGTGGAGGTGGTAAACCAGTGAGCCAGGCTGCGATCGCACCCGACCGGAACCGTGCCAGGGGGTTGCGCCCGATCATGGATGTTGGTCGCGAGCTCGGCCTCCTGGAGTCCGAGATCATCTCCTACGGTCCGTACAAGGCGAAGATCAGCCTTGACGCGCTGGATCGTGTGCGGGATCGTCCCGACGGCAAGCTCGTGGTCGTGACGGCCATCACGCCGACCCGGGCGGGCGAGGGGAAGACCACCAGTGCGATCAGCCTGACCCAGGGGCTGGGTCGCATCGGCGCGAAGGTCGCGCTCTGCCTTCGGCAGCCCTCCACAGGGCCGCTCTTCGGCATCAAGGGCGGGGGCACCGGCGGCGGGAAGGCGCAGGTTGTCCCGATGGAGGAGATCAACCTCCATTTCAATGGCGATTTCCACGCGGTGGAAGCGGCGCACAATCTGCTGGCCGCGGTGATCGACTCGGCGATCTTCCACGGGCAGCTTCAGGCCGGTCCCAGCTTTATCACCTGGCCGCGAACGCTCGATGTCAACGATCGGGCCCTTCGGCACATCGTGACCGGGCTCGGCGGTGTCGAGCACGGGGTTCCGCGGGAGTCGAGCTTCATCATCGCCGCGGCGTCGGAATTGATGGCCATCCTGGCTCTGGCCGGCGACATGGCCGATCTCCGGGCGCGAATCGCCCGCATCATCGTCACGCAGCGCAAGGACGGCAGCTTCGTGACGGCGGAGGACCTGCGGGTCACCGGGGCGATGACCGTCCTGATGAAGGATGCGCTGCTGCCCAACCTCGTGCAGACGATGGAGGGTCAGCCGGCGCTCATCCATGCTGGCCCGTTCGGCAACATTGCTCACGGCAACAATTCGCTACTTGCTGACCAGATCGCCCTGAAGCTGGCCGATATCGTCGTGACGGAGGCTGGCTTCGGAGCGGACTTAGGGCTGGAGAAGTTCGCCCACATCGTGGCGCGATACGGCAACCTTCGCCCAGCGGCCGCCCTCGTGGTCGCGACGGTTCGGGCGCTGAAGTCGCACGGGGGCGTCCCCCTGGCGAAACTTGGCGAGGAGGACGTCGAGGCGCTCAGGAAGGGGATGGAGAACCTCGCCGCGCACATCGATATCGTCAAGGCGTTCGGCATGCGGGCCGTGGTGGGGATCAACCGGTTCCCAACCGACACCGAGCGCGAGCTGGATCTCGTCAAAACGATGGCTCGTGAGTATGGCGCCGACGCGGCGGTCGTCAACGACGGCTTTACGCGTGGCGGCGAGGGGAGCGTCGAGCTCGCCGGGGCCGTGCAGACCGCCGCGAACAGCGGCAGCCATTTCGCGCCGCTCTACCCGCCGGGAACACCGATTCGCGAGCAGATCGAGACGGTGGCCCGGCGCCTCTATGGCGCGGGCGGTGTGGAGTTTCTGCCTGAGTGCCAGAAGCGGATTGACTGGCTCACCGAGCGCGGCATGGGAACCCTGCCGGTCTGCATGTCGAAAACCCACCTGTCCTTGTCGCACGACCCGAGTCTCAGAGGCCGGCCGCGCGGCTTCACGATCCCGGTCCGCAACGTGTATCCGTCGGCGGGCGCCGGCTTCATCGTCGCGCTGGCGGGCGACATCCAACTGATGCCCGGCCTGGGCAAGGAGCCCGCCTACACCCGCATCGATATCGATGCCAACGGCGTGATCAGCGGGCTTACCTGACGAGGATCAGCCGGCGATCGTTTCGGCCTTGAGCGCTTGCTCGAGGCACTTCGCAAAGCGGTCGGCCATCCGCGAGGACACCTCCTGCATGATGGCGGAGCGCCCGAACTGGGCGACCACTCCGGTGACGGCGACGTCGGATTCCATCGTGACAATCGTCCGGCCCTGCTCCGTGAAGAGCTGGCTGGTCACGGTGGCAAAGGCGCCACCTCGGCCGCGCGATTCATTTCCCTCGGCCTTGAGTCGCACCCGATGAGCCGCCGGGTCGACCTCTTCAAGGGAAACGCGTCCCTGGTACCCGACGTCAATCGGTCCGAGCTTGATGCCGATCTTGCCTTCGTAGGTGTGATCGTCGACCACCTTCGTCAGCGTCGCGCCCGGGACGCAGCTTGCGACTTTGGGCACATCGAGGAGATGGCGCCAAACCGCGTCCAGGGGAGCATCGACGGCGAAGCGATTCGTGAGAATCATGACCCCAGCGTATCGAACGTGCCGTAGGAAGGAAAGCGGAAACTCATGTCGCGTGAGAGCAGGCCTCCGTGACCCAGGCCGTTGAAGTCGGCGGCCCCAACCCGGGCACCGGTGAAGAGCCGGGGGAGGATCAGGTCCAGCACCGTGGCGCGTGAGAACATGCCACAGGCCGCCACCCCGAACACGGGCCGGTCGTTCAAGTAGGCGAGCCACACCGCACTCCCCGGATGGGCCGGCGCGCCTTGCTTCTCCATCAAGGCACCCAACCGCCCGAGCGCCCTGAGCGTGGCATCGAGCGGGTCGGTCGCGTTGGCGCCGGCCGTCAGGATCAGGTCCGCGCGCCCGGCCAGGTCCTCGAGTGCCGCCGCCACGGCATCGACGTCGTCGGCCACGTACTGGATGGCGACGACGGTCGACCCGAACCAGGCGACCTTCATTTCGATCGACGCCTGGAATTTCTCCCGGGCGGGCAAATCGAGTCGCTCCCGGACAAGGACGCCCACCCGCATCGCTTTGAAGGCTTTGACCTGCAGAACCGGCCGTCCCACGATCACCGCCTCGGCCTCCCGCAGACGTTGCTCGGCAACGACAAACGGCGTCACCTTGACGCCGGCCACGGTTTTGCCCTTTGAGACCAGCTGGCCATCGAAGAGGGTGAAGACGGAGATATCCGCGACGCTGTTGAGCGCCAGCAGCCGCGGCACGTCCACCGTGAAGATCCCATTCAGGGCGGCGGCCAGTCGCATCTGGCTCTCGACCGGTCCATGAACCGCGATCCCTGGGCCGGCGACGATTTGAGCCAGCCGTTGGGCTGCGGCGTCCTCGTGGATGTCGCCCGGGTCCATCCGCGCGACGTGCAATTCGGCGACGTGGGCCGAGGCGACGAGCGGGTAGTCACTCCGCCGAAGAATTCGTCCTTTGGGGAGGAGCACGCGATGCTGGTCCGCGGGGTTCAGCAGCGTCTCCAGCAGGACGGCTCCCTCGATTCCGTCGGCGCTGAGGTGGTCGCCCCGGAGAGCCTCCGGCGTCACGCGACCGGCGATGCTCCGCTCAGGGCACGTCCAGCGCGCTGGTGGCGCACGGCCACCATCTCCGCCAGGATCGCCAGGGCGGTCTCTTCGGCGGTCTGGCCACCGAGGTCGAGGCCGATCGGGGCACGGACCCGATCCAGGTCCGATTGCGGCACCCCAAGCGCGAGCAGCCGCTCCACGCGCGCCCGATGCGTCTTGCGGCTGCCGATGGCGCCGATATAGCGGGCGTTGCCCTTCAGCGCCGCGCGGATCGTGGGGTCGTCAAACTTCGGGTCGTGCGTGAGCACGACGACGTAGGACGACTGATCGATCGTCATGCGGTCCAGCACCTCATCGGGCCAACCATGGATCACGCGGTCCGCCGCCGGGAATCGTCCCGGGTCGGCGAACGTCGATCGGGCATCGACCACCGTGACGCGAAACCCCAAATCGTGGGCAAAACGGGACAACGGAATGGCGACGTGCGCGCCCCCAAGAATCAACAGCTCATCCGGTCGCCGGAATGGCTCGAAGAACCATGCCTCGCGGCGTTCGGGCGTCCCGCGATCAAGCAGAGGCGCGGCCGCGGCGTCCGTCGCCTCGAGCAGCCGGCGTGCTCCCGCGGTGTCGGTCAGGGCGCTGGCGAGCACCACCGGTCGCTCGGCGTCCAGCGCCTCGATCAGCGAGCGATGGACGTCGCTGAGCGGCTCGACCAAAATATCAACCTCGCCACCGCAGCTCAACCCGACCGTCCAGGCGAGGTCGTCACTGACTCCGTAGTGGAAGAGCTGCGCGGGGCCACCCTTGATCACCGCCTGGGCCTGCTCGAACACGTCGGCCTCGAGGCAGCCGCCGCTCACCGAGCCGGTCAGGCGCCCGGACCTGCTGACCGCCATCCGCGATCCCGCCGGGCGCGGCGCGCTACCCCAGGTGCTGACGACGGTCGCAAGGGCGATCGCTTCCCGATCTTGCAGCCACGCCTTGACGTCGGGAAGAACATCCCGCACATCCTGAGTGTAGTGCCGCCCGATTCGCGTCTTCTACGCCGAAGCCGCGGCAGGCGCCTGCCGGCGGACGGCCCGCCGCCCGCTGACCTCGAGGAGGAGACGCCCGAGCGCCTCGAGGCTGGCGAGGTTGTGCGCCGGGACGAAGTCGTCGATGTAGGGAAGGGCCGCCTGGAGTCCCAGCGTTAGCGGCTCGTAATCCGGCATCCCGAGCAACGGGCTCATCCAGATCAGGCGGTGGCAGGCCCGTTGCAGCCGGGCCACGGCCGCCTGCAACTCCGCGGGATCGCCTCGATCCCAGCCGTCGCTGATCACCACCACCGTTGCCCCGTGGCCCAGCACCCGGCGAGCGAACCGCCGGTTGAACGTCTCGATCGCCTCGCCGATCCGGGTTCCGCCGGACCAATCGTCGGCGCTCTGCAGCACGCGGTTCAGGGCAAGGTCCGGATCGTGACCCTGGAGCTGCCGGGTGATGCGGGTCAACCGAGTCGCAAAGACGAACGCCTCAACCCGCTCGGCCCCATGCTCGGCCGCATACGCAAAGCTGAGCACGACGCGGGTGTATCGCTCCATCGACCCGCTGATGTCGCAGAGCAGGACGAGCGGTCGCGGCTTGATCCGGGGCGATCGCCAGGCGAGCAACATCGGCTCCCCGTCGAAGCGGAGGCTCGTTCGCAGCAGGCGTCGCAGGTCGATCCGGCCTGACCCGCCGCGCCGATAGCGGCGGGACCGTCGGCGCGCCGCCGGAATCCGCATCGAGGCGATCAGCCGCCGGACCTCGCGCATCTCTTCCGCGTTCAAGGCCGCGAAGTCCTTGTGACGGAGGATTTCGACTGCCGAGTACGTCGCCATCTGCCGTGGGCTCGCGTCATTTGCCGCAGCGTCATCGTCGAGGACCCGGAGCTGCCGGATCGCTCCCGCCTTCCGATCGTTCCAGCGGGCCTCCTCGGCAGCGGCCCGCGCCGGTACCGCCGCGGGAGCGGTCAGGAAGAATAGAAGCGCCTGGTCGAGCAGACCGCGGTCATCCCGCCGGCGGGCGAAATGCGAATGGACCGCCGCACGCAGGTCGTCGCCACGGCTCATATCGATCAGCGTCAGGGCAGTCAGAAATGGCAGCATCCGCGCCGGCCCGGCATCAAAGCCGAGCGCCCGAAGGATGGCGCCGAAGCGGAGCCAGTTCCGGGTCAGAACGAAGCGGTCGTCAGGCATGCGCGGCGGCGGCCAGCATCTGACGGGCACGCTCGCCGCGAAGGCGCTCCAGGTCCTCCTGGTACTTGACGATCGAGCCCAGGGTCAGATCCACCGTGGTCTCGGTCAGCTCCGTTTCGCCGAGCGCCATGAGGGCGCGCGTCCAGTCGAGGGTTTCCGCGATCCCGGGGAGCTTATAGAGGTCCAGCCGGCGCACAGCTCCCATGAATCGTGTGACCTGGTCGGCCAGCTTTGGCGGCACGTCAGGGATGCGGGCCCTCACGATCGCATCCTCGGTCTCGATGCTCGGGTAGTCGATCCAGAAGTAGAGGCAGCGGCGCTTGAGCGCATCGTGAATCTCCCGGGTCCGGTTGGAGGTGATCACCACGACGGGCGGCTGAGTTGCCGTGATCGTGCCGATTTCCGGGATCGAGATCTGATAATCGGACAGCATCTCGAGCAGGAACGCCTCGAACTCGTCGTCCGAACGGTCGATCTCGTCGATCAGCAGCACGGGCGGTCGCCCCCCGTCGCTTTCCAGCGCCTGCAGCAGCGGTCGTTTGACCAGGAATCGCGGGCTGAAGATTTCGCGCTCCATCGAGTCCCGGCTCTCGCCCGCGGTCTCGAGCATCCGAATGTGGAGTAGTTGCCGCGCGTAGGCCCACTCGTAGACGGCGTTGTTGATATCGATGCCCTCGTAGCACTGCAAGCGGATCAATGGGGCCTGGAGCAGCTCCGCGAGCACCTTGCCGACCTCGGTCTTGCCGACGCCGGCCTCGCCCTCCAGCAAGAGGGGTTTCTCGAGCTTCAATCCCAGGAAGATCGTCGTGGCCAGATTGCGTCCGGCGACGTAGTGCCGGGCTTTGAGGGCGGCTTCGAGGGCTTCAATCGACGCAAACGGCACGTCACGCATGGCGATCATTCTAGGTTGCCCTCGGCGGCAGCCTGGTATGTCGCCTTCGTCGCGGTCGCCCTCCCGAGAGTCCGGATCCGTGGCGTCAGGCTCTTTTTGTGACTTCCTCCAGCGCGCGCCGGGTCAGCACCGTCGCCAGGTGGCGCCGGTAGTCAGGTGAAGCGTTGAGGTCCTGCGGCGGGTTGAGCCCTTCGGCAGCGCGCTCCGACGCGGCCCGAATCGCGTCGCCACTGCCGGACTTTCCGCGGAGCGCCTCTTCAACCGCGGCGGCCCGCACCGGCGTGCTGCCCATCGACGTCAGGCCGATCGCGATCCGGTCTACCGTCTGCCCGGTCACGTGCACCTGGACGCCGACGGCGACGATCGCCCAGTCCTGGGACCGGCGGCTGAATTTCAGGTAGGTTCCCTTGCTGCCCTCGACGACCGGAACCCGGATCTCTCGAAGGATTTCGTCGGGCTCCAGCGCCGAGGTGAAGGTATCGGTAAAGAAGTCCTTGGCCGCGATGACGCGCTCCCCGCGCGGACCGACCGCGACCAGGCTGGCGTCGAGCGCCAGCAGACAGGTGGGAAAGTCTCCGTTTGGATCGGCATGGGCGGCCGCCCCGCCGAGCGTCCCACGGTTCCGGACCGCCGGATCACCGATCTGCTCGGCGGCGCTTGCCAGCATCGGCAGTTTTCGCTTCACCACGTCGGAGAAGGCAATGTCGTGATGCGTGGTCAGCGGCCCGAATGCGACATGACCGTCGACCTCCCTGATGTAGTTCAGGTCCTTGATGCGGCCGATGTCCACGAGAAACGAGGGCGTGGACAGGCGCAGCCGCATCAACGGGATCAGGCTGTGGCCGCCGGCGAGAACCTTGGCCTCCTCGCCATGTTTGACGAGTTCCGCGGTCGCCTCGGGAAGTGACCGAGGCGCGGCATAGTCAAAGGTGGCTGGAATCATCGCGCGGTCCCTCCCTTCTTGTGCATCAATCGCCAGACCTTCTCGGGCGTGGCGGGCATGTCGATGTCCTTCACGCCAAACGGCTGCAGGGCATCCACGATGGCGTTGACGACGGCTGGCGTCGAGGCGATCGTGCCCGCCTCGCCGATTCCCTTCACCCCGAGCGGATTGCTGGGGCTCGGCGTGACCGTCGCCGCGGTCTCGAACGAGGGCAGGTCTGCAGCGGTCGGCACCATGTAGTCGACGAGCGTGCCGGTCTTCAGGGCCCCGCCTTCGTCGTAGAGCGCCTCCTCGTAGAGCGCCTGCCCGATTCCCTGCGCGATCCCGCCATGGATCTGTCCTTCGACCACCATGGGGTTGAGCCGGGTGCCGCAATCGTCGACCGCCACGTAGCGGACGATGCGGGTCGCCCCGGTCTCTGCGTCGATCTCGACCAGGGCGACGTGGGCGCCGAACGGCCAGACGAAGTTCGGCGGGTTGAAGAACGTCGTGGCTCCCATGCCCCCCTCCATGCCCGGCGGCAACCGATGCGGCTGGAACGCGGCGCCGGTGATCTCCTGGATGGTGAGCGACTTGGACGGCGCGCCCTTGACGAAGGCCTTGCCGCCCTCGTAGACGACGTCGCCCTCCGCCGCTTCCAGCAGGTGCGCGGCGATCTTGCGGGCCTTCTCGCGGACCTTGACCGCGCTCATGTGGACGGCGGCGCCATCGACGGACGCGCTCCGGCTGCCGTAGGTGTCCATCCCCATCGGGCCGATGGCCGTGTCCCCGTGCACGATGTCGATGTCCTCGAGCGGGAGCCCGAGGGCATCCCCGACGATCTGGGCGAAGGTGGTCTCGTGGCCCTGTCCGTGAGGTGAGCTGCCGATGATGACGGTAGCTTTGCCGGTGAAATGTAGGTTGACAACCGACATTCCCCAGAAGCCAATGCCCGCCGCGGCGGTCGTCGCGACCGAGGGCCCCAGGCCGCAGATCTCGAGGTAGGTGGAGAGGCCGATGCCGAGGTACTTACCGCGCTTGCGCGCCTCCGCCTGCTTCCGGCGGAAGGCCGGGTAATCGATCATCTTCAGCGCTTTGTCGAGCGTGATCCGGTAATCGCCGGAGTCATAGGTCAGGCCGAGCAGGTTGGTAAAGGGCTGTTCGGCAACCGGGACGAAGTTCTTGCGCCGGACCTCGACGGGGTCCATGCCAACTTCCTGCGCGACCAGGTCCATCACGCGCTCGATCAGGTAGGTCGCTTCGGGCCGGCCGGCCCCGCGATAGGCGTCAGTCGGCGTTCGGTTGGTGAAGACGCCGACGCCGCGGCCGTCGAACGCCTTGAGCTTGTAGGGTCCCTGGGCGATCAGGAGCGCGATCGCCATGAAGGTCCCGAACTGGCTGCAGTAGGCGCCGAGGTCAAGATACTGCGTGGTTCGGACCCCGAGGACCGTGCCATCTTTCTTGGCGGCGATCTCGACATCCCAGATCTGCGATCGGCCATGGTGGGTGGCCTTCATGTTTTCGCTGCGGTCTTCGGTCCATTTGACCGGCCGTCCGAGACGCCTCGAGGCGAGCGCGACGAGCACTTCCTCCGGGTAGACGCGGATCTTTGACCCGAAGCCGCCGCCGACATCCCGGGCGACAACGCGCACCTGGCTCTCTGGAATCCCCAGGATGACGCCCAGCCAGATTTTCACGAAGTGGGGGATCTGCGTCGACGACCAGACCGTCAGGGTTTTCGCGAAGGGCTTGTAATCAGCCACCACGCCGCGTCCCTCGATGGCGACCGGGATGAGGCGCTGCTGGATGAGGCGCTGGGAGATCCTGACCTCGGCTTCGGTAAACGCTGCCTCGATGTCCCCCCCGGACCGCTTGACGTCGTATGAGATGTTGCTTCCAATGTCGGCATGCAGAACTGGCGAGTCTTTCTTGAGCGCTTGCTCGATATCGAGAACCGGGGGCAGGGGCTCATAACGGATGTCCAGTCGTTCCGCGCCGTCCTCGGCCGCGGACCGGCTGGTGGCGACCACGATCGCAACCGGCTCACCGACGTAGCGAACGGTGTCGGTGGCAAGCGGGTACATCGCCGGGTATTTCTTCTCGGCGACGAAGCTGACGGTGACCGGCAGCGGCGCCTGGAACTCGGACATGAGGTCCTTGCCGGTCCAGATGGCGAGTACCCCGCTCGCCTCGCTGGCGCGCGAGGTCTCGATCCCAAGAATGCGCGCGTGGGCTTGCGTGCTGCGAACGACGTAGAGGTGGGCGACGGCCGTCTGGGGTAGGTCCTCGACGAAACTTCCCGTGCCGGTGATCAGCTCGGGGTCTTCGCGGCGCTTGATCGATGCGCCAATCAATTGGGAGACCGCCATTCAGCTCACCTCCTCAGGAACCCGCGGCTGCTGGTTGCTTGGTGTCGGCGGTGGCCATGGCCTTGGCCGCGGCCTGGACCGCCTTGACGATGTTCTCGTAGCCGGTGCAGCGGCAGAGGTTGCCTTCGAGGCCGCTTCGGACCTCGGCCTCGGTTGGATTGGCATTGCGCGCAAGCAACTGGCGGGCGGCCATGATCATGCCGGGGGTGCAGTAGCCACATTGCAAACCATGCTCGTCCCAGAACGCCTGTTGCAGGGGGTGGAGCGCTGTACCCTTGGCCAGACCCTCGATGGTCGTGACCTGGGCGCCGTCCGCCTGGACGGCGAAGACGGTGCAGGCTTTTGCGCTGTGGCCGTCGAGGTCCACGGTGCAGGCGCCGCAGTTACTGGTGTCGCAGCCGACATGGGTTCCGGTGAGGCCCGCGTACTCGCGAAGGTAATAGACGAGCAGGAGCCGGGGTTCGACCTCGTGCTCATGGCGGGTCCCGTTGATGGTGATCGCGACCTTCTGCCTCATAGGCACCTCCATTCAATGGCCGGGTGGCCTGGGCTGTGGAGGGGACGAAAGCAAGAAGTCAGCCTTAGCCGCTACCGGCTTGGTATATCACCGCTCGGCCAACCTGTCCAGACCATGTTTCCCGTCTGGTCGCGGCCGTCAATGCCACCGCTACTCGCTCGCCGCGTCGAGGAGCCAGTCGGCGAGGTACGTAGCGAACGAGGCGCGGCCGTAGATCTGGAAGGCAGGCGTATCCGCGGTCTGATGGATGATGACCTGGGCCTTGCCGAGCATCGTCTGGGCACCGCGGCCCGGGGCGAAGGCGCGCGGATGGAGGTCGATTGCGCAGCCATTCGCGAGCAAATCACGAGCCGAGGATCCGCTCAACTCGATGACGGTACGGTTGGCTGAGACGTCCACGATGGCTCCGGGGTGGTCGCCAAGCGCCGAGCGCAGCGCGGCCTCGATCGTCAGCCGCTGGTCTGGCGGGGCCACGAGCATCCACTCGTCGGGGCCGAGCCAGAGGCACGAGACGTCGCCTGTTGTTGCCACGGTGTTCGGTTCAACAGGCAGGGTCATCCCGAGTTGGTGCTGGACCCCCGCTATCACCTCGGCCACCGAGGGGTTGGTGCGGAAGTTGATCTGGGTCATGAAGGGGAGCTCACGAATTGCCAGGGTGCCGTTGCTGGAATCCGATAGCGCGGCGAACCGATCGACGTAGTCGGCGAGCGGGCTCCGGCGCGTCGCTTCAGCTATCACGGCGGCGGTTCTCCTTGTCCCAGAAGATCGGCTCGGTCACGGTCGCCGCGATCACGCGATCGGTCATGGGCGCGAAAACGGTCTGGCCCATGCGCTCCCGTCCCTGTTCCACGAGTGCCAGCGCGAAGGTCCGGCCGAGCGTCGCGCTTCGATAGCTCGAGGTGACATAGCCGACCATTGGAACCGGCGGGTCGGAGCGGGACTCCAGCGAGAGTTGCGCGCCCTCAGGAAGAAGCTCGGTGCCGTCGACGGGGAAGAGGCCGACCAGGTGCCTGCGGTTGGGCCGCGCCGTGTCGGCGCGTCGGAACGACCGTTTGCCGATGAACTCCTTTTTCTTGGAGACGATCCAGCTCATGCCCAGGTCGTGCGGGGTCACGGTGCCGTCGGTCTCCTGGCCGACGATGATATAGCCCTTCTCGGCGCGCAGGACATGCATGGCCTCCGTCCCGTAGGGCGCGATGCCAAAAGGCTCGCCGGCCTCGATCACCGATTCCCAGAGCGCCAACCCATACCAGTTCGGGGTCCAGAGCTCGTATGCCAGCTCGCCGGAGAACGTGATCCGGTGCAGACGGACGGGGAATCCTTTGAGCTCGGCATCCCGGACGGCCAGGAAGGGGAAGCTGGTCGTGTCGAGCGCGACGCTGGGAAAGAGCGCGGAGACGACGGCTCGGGCGTTCGGTCCGGCCACCGCCACGCCTGCCCAGTGGTCAGTTACCGAGGTACAGCGCACCCTGAGGTCGGTCCATTCGGTCTGGAGCCATTCTTCGAACCAGTCGAGGACGACCGCGGCGCCGCCGGTAGTCGTCGTGGCGAGGTAATGATCGAGCCCGAGGTGCATCACGACGCCGTCATCGAAGACCATGCCGTCCGCCCTGCAGAGCAGGCCGTAGCGGCACATCCCGATGGGAAGCGTATCGAAGGCGTTGGTGTAGAGCCGGTTCAAGAACGTCAGGGCGTCTGGTCCCTGGATGTCGATCTTGCCGAGCGTCGAGACGTCCATCACACCGACGCCTTCGCGAACCGTGCGACACTCGCGTAGCACGGCGGCCTCCAGGTCCTCGCCATCCCTGGGGAAGTACCACGGGCGCTTCCATTGCCCGACGTTCTCGAACCGGGCGCCGTGCGCGAGGTGCCACGGGTGGATCGACGTCAGCCGGATCGGGTCGAACAGCTCGCCGCGGTTGCGGCCCGCGATCAGCCCGAACGAGACCGGGACATACGGCGGCCGGAAGGTCGTCACCCCAACCGCGCTGACCGGCTGCCCGAGTTGCGTGGCGACGATGGCGCTCTCGTTGATGCCGGCCGTCTTCCCCTGGTCGCTTCCCGTCCCGATAGTCGTAAATCGTTTGACATGCTCCACCGACCGCATTCCGGCGCCCAACGCCTGGCGCACGTCGGCGACGGTGACGTCTCGCTCGAGGTCGACGAAATGCCCGGACCAGTCGTGACCCTCCCCCGGCACGAGCCAGTACGGCATGATGCGTCCCTGCTCGCGTCCGCTCAGGTCGCCGCTCGCCGCGCCGACCACCTCGATGGTTGGGAGGGGTGCGTCCGGCGTAAAGCACGCGAGGCCGGCGTCGTATCGCAGCCGGCCCTGGGCCTGGCTGAACAGGTGCACGGTCGGGTTGAATCCTCCCGAGACGCAGAGCAGGTCACACTCCACCTCTCGTGCCTTGCCGTTGCCGACGAGCGGCGCAATCACCACGCCGCTGAGAGAACCGTCATCCGATGCCAGCGTGTCGACGATCGCCTCCCCTGCCCGGACGTCGACCGTGGCCTCGAGGGTGATGGCGGCACGATGCAGGTCATTGGCAAGCGCCTGTGTGCTGTCGTTGTTCGTGAAGATCACCGCCCGTTTCCCAGGGACGGCGCCGTACCGATTGAGGTAGCTGCGGACCGCGCCGGCCAGCATGATGCCGGGGCGATCATTGTTGCGGAAGATCATCGGGCGTTCGTGCGCCCCGGTTGCCAGCACCACGCGTCGCGCCCTGACCTGGTGCAGTCGTCCGCCATTACCCCGGCGCTCCGCAATCAGGATCAGGTTCTGATCGTAGAGCCCGAAGGCGGTCGCCCGAGTCAGCAGGCGTACGTCGGGCATGGTCGACAGCTGGCCGATGCTCGCTGCCAGCCACTCATCCCACTGCGCGCTCAATAACCGGCCTCCCAGTTCCGCCTGTTCATCGACCAGGATGACGCGGTCTCCGGCTTGCGCGGCCGCCAGGGCCGTGGTCAACCCGGCCCGGCCCCCGCCGACAACCAGCACCTCGCAGTGGGCGTACCGCTTGTCGAACCGGCCGTGGTCGGGCTCGGCGCCGAGCCGGCCTCTGCCATTGAGCCCGATGGCCTCGAGTCCCTCGACCAGCTCGACCTGAGTGGCACGCAGCATGGGGTCGGGCCCAACCTGCACCAGCGCGTTGGGCTCCTCGATCCCGGCGCTGAAGATCCCGCGCGGCCGGTGCTGCGTCACGCTGCTGGCGACGATCCGGACGTCGTTGGCGATGAGCGCAGAGGCGATTGTGTCGCCGGCATAGCCGGACAGGCGCTTCCCATTGAAGGTGAACGAGGTTGGCCGCGAGCGATCGATCCGGCCGCCGGTCCCGAGCCGGCTCACGGGCGATGATCCGTGAGCGGTTTGATCTCGTGGGTGACGGTATCTCGCACGACGTTGAACCAGCGACGGCACCCCGCCGTATGGACCCAACGCTCGGGCATCGGGCCCTTCGGGTTCGGACGGATGAAGATGTATCGCGCCCAGGTCGCGTCGTCGATTGTCTCCAGGTCATCGGGGTAAGCCACCTGGGCGGCGCCGCCGTACTTGAATTCGCTGTCCTCACGATCGCCGCACCAGGGACAGGGGATGAGCATCTAGTGGGCGACCGCCGCGGCGCCGTGCTCGTCAATCAGGGCTCCAGTGGTGAAGCGGTCGAGCGCGAAGGGAGCGTTGAGGGCATGCGGCCGGCCATTGGCGATGGTGTGGGCATAGACCCAGCCGGACGCCGGGGTGGCCTTGAAGCCGCCCGTTCCCCAGCCGCAGTTGATGAAGAGGTTCTCGATCGGCGTCAGCCCCAGGATCGGCGACGCGTCGGGCGCGACGTCGACGATGCCCGCCCAGGTCCGCAGCACGTGGGCGCGGTTGAAGATCGGAAACAGCTCCACGGCCGCAGCAATCTGGTACTCGATGACATGGGGCGAGCCCCGCTGCGCGTACGAGTTGTACGGGTCGAGGCCCGCTCCCATCACCAGCTCGCCTTTATGAGCCTGGCTGACGTAGACGTGCACGGCGTTCGACATCACGACGCAATTGAGCACCGGTTCGAGAAGTTCGGACACCAGCGCCTGAAGCGGGTGACTCTGGATCGGCAGGTCGAGTCCGGCCATCGCGGCCAGCACCGAGCTGTGTCCCGCGGCGCAGAGGGCGACCTTGCCCGTGGAGATCGAGCCGAGACTGGTCCGGACCCCGGTCACCCGACCGCCCTCGATTTCGAGGCCTTGCACCTCGCAGTTCTGAATCAGATCGACCCCCAGCTCGTCAGCCTTGCGCGCGAAAGCCCAGGCGACGTAGTCGTGCTTGGCGATGCCGCCGCGCCGCTGGAGCGTTCCGCCCATGATCGGGTAGCGGACGTCGGGCGAAATGTTGACGATCGGACAGTAGGCTTTGACCTCGGCCGGCGACAGCCACTCGGCATCGATCCCGTTCAGGCGATTGGCGTTGACCCGACGCATCCCCTCCCTGACGTCGCCCTGGCTGTGCACCAGGTTCAGCACGCCGCGCTGGCTGAAGAGGATCTCGTAGTCGAGCTCCTGGGCAAGCCCTTCCCAGAGCTTGAGGGCGTGCTCGTAGATGGCAGCGCTCTCGTCCCACAGGTAGTTCGACCGGATCACCGTGGTGTTTCGGGCCATGTTCCCCCCGGCCAGCCAGCCCCGCTCGAGTACCGCCACGTTGCGGATGCCGTGGTTCTTCGCCAGGTAGTAGGCCGTCGCCAGGCCGTGTCCGCCTCCGCCGACGATCACGACGTCGTAGGCGCGCTTCGGCTCCGGGTTTCGCCAGAGATGGGCGGGGTGGGAAGCGGGTTCGGTCAGCATGGTTCCGGAGCCTATATATAAAGGTATGGAAGAGCCGGCGCCCGATTGGTGGCGAAGCTGGTTCGGGCCCGCCTACCTCAGTCTTTACGACGACTACCTCGCGGAACGGACCCCGATCGAGGTCGATCAGCTCGAGGCCCGCCTCGAGTTACGGCCCCCGGCGCGCATCCTCGACCTCGCTTGCGGGCAAGGTCGCCACGGTATCGAGCTCAGCCGTCGCGGCTATGACGTGACCGGGGTTGATCTTTCCACCTACCTCCTCGATGTGGCGGCCGCCCGCGCCAGGGCGGCGCGAGTCAGCCTTCAGCTGGTCCACGGCGACATGCGGGAACCGCCGCTTCGGGGCGTCCGCTTCGACATCGCTCTCAGCCTGTTCACCAGCTTCGGCTACTTTGCCGATGAGGCCGACGACCGGAAGGTCCTGCGCTCGGCCGCCGGGATGCTGGTCCCGGGTGGGCGGCTCCTGCTGGAAGTCCTCAATGGCCAGCGCGAACGGGAGCAGTTCGAGCCTCGCCAGTGGTTCTCGGTGGGCAAGACGGCCGTCATGGAAGAGCGGCAGCTGGATCGCAGCGGACGGCGTCTGACGGTGCAGCGGACCGTCAGCACGCCCAACGCCCGCGCGACCGATGTCCATGCGATCCGCATTTACAGTGGCTCGGAGGTCGAAGAGGCGCTCCGGGAGGCCGGCTTTGCGCGCGTGGATCTCTACGGCGACTGGAATGGCGAGCCGCTCAGTTCCGAGAGCCTCCGGGTCCTTGCTGTTGGCACAATGAGGGAATGAAGTTCCTGCTCGAGGTCCTGGTTTCGATCGTGCTCCACCCACTGGCGTTCGTCCTCTGCCTCATCAACCTCGCGGGTCGCAATGATCTGAACGCGTTGCAGAAAGTCATCTGGGCGATCGTCTGCGTCGTCTGGGGCATCGGGCCGATCCTCTACGTCATGGTCGGCGGCGGGGAGCTCTGGTAGAGGCCTAAAAAAGAGGCGGGAGATTGCTCTCCCGCCTGTCGTTGCTGCGGTTAGTCGTCGCCTTCCTTCTTGGTGGTCGGCGGGCAGACCGGCGCCGGCGTGATCGTGATCTGGATCGTCTCCGTGATCGTCACGACGACCGTCTGGCAGGTGATCGTCACCGTGCCGGCGGAATGACCATCGCCCAGGGCGGTGAGCTGGATCAAGCTGATCTCGTGCAGCGCATTCTCCTCATCCTGAGGGGTAATCGCGGTGAGATGCGCGAACCGATCCTCGTCCTTGACGAGTGCGGCGATAAAGGGCGAGACGCTGCCGTGAATCTGGGTCTTCGCCGTGGCCAGTTGCGACTGGATTTTGGCCGGCGCAACCTTCGACGCGCTGACGGTCGTGGCGACCGTCCCGTTGCAGCTCGACTCGGCATTGTTGAGCTTCACGATCGCGGCATCGCCAGCCTTCTTGACCTCACCGATCAGCACCACCCTTTGCTTGGCATCGACCGGCTGGACGACGGCGACCGTGGTCTTGTGGTCGCCGTTTGAAGAAACGATGACGAGCGTCGTCGGGACAGCGGCGACGGTCAACACGCTCACTGCGGTGACCGTGATGATTCGCTCGCTGATCCAGGTCGTCAAGAGCGTAAACATTCGAATGATTCCTCCTTGAGGATTCGGTCCTCTGTCTAAGAGAAACGGCCAATCTCTTAACGGGCATCTGGCCTCGGACGCCTTGTAACCGGCCCGTGCCCGCGTCGCGAAGCCGCGCGACTGGACTGTGGGTAGCGAGTAACCGGTGGCTGCGAATACGGGGGACTTTAGGTTGACACCTAAACTGAAGCGCGTCTATACTTCTGCCCAACATGGAGTCCGTACGTAAGAGGGGGTGCAATCCACGTGTCCGAAATCAAGGTCCGCGAGAACGAGACCTTCGAGAGCGCCCTTCGCCGCTTCAATAAGAAGATCAAGCAGAACGGCGTCCTCTCCGAGGTCCGCCGGCGCGAGCACTACGAGAAGCCCAGCGTAAAGAAGAAAAAGAAGATCGCCGCAGCGCGTAAACGGCGGGCTCGTACGGCATAGGCAACGTGGTGCCGCTGACGGCTCCATAGTTCCCGGTTGAAATTGTGAAAGAACGCGGTTCCGCGGCCCTCGAACGTCTCCGCCGTCGGGGACGGCTATTTGCCCGTGATCTTCGGCTCGGGCACGCCGTTGGCACGCGACGGTGGCCGCCGTACGTCCGCTCGGCCGGCATCTCGCTGCTGATCGCGCTACTGATCTCCCTGGTGGTGGCGCAGAACTTCCTCCCCAACCGTCTCACGCTTCGCGCCGGCGATGTCTCTTCGCAGGAGGTCGTGGCGCCTCGCTCGGCGCGTTATGAAAGCCAGAGCCGGCGCGACGAGGCGCGCGCCGCGGCCGCCAAACAGGTCTCCGATCAGTTCGACGGCTCGGTCGCCACCCAGCAGCGCCAGGCCATCGACAGCCTGGCGACCAGGGTCGCCGATCTTCGGCGCTCGTCAGCGTCGGGTCCGGACCGGGCCGCCCAGCTCAGCCTGCTCGAAACGCAACTGTCCGATGCCCAGCGCCAGTACTTGCTCCAGGCCGACGAGGGCACCGTCGCCGCCGTCTTCAAGAGTGCCGGGGACATCCTCCAGCAACTCGAGACCAACGGCATCAAGCCCGCAACGCTGAAGAGCGCCCAGGACACTGCCCGAACTCGAGCGGCCACTCTCCATCTCGACGCGACCGGCGCGTCCCTGGTCGACAGCCTGGTTCGCGACTACCTCAAGGTCAATTTCCTGCAGACCGAGACCGACCAGAAGCGCCAGCAGGCGAGTGACGCCGTTCCCCCGGTCTTTGTCACGGTCGGAAAGGGCCAGACCATCATCCGCTACGGCGACCAGGTCACGCCCTTCCAGCTCGAAGAGGCGCAGGCGGTCGGGCTGCTCGCCCCGAAGGCCGATTGGTCACGGATCCTGGCCACCTTCATGCTCGTCATCATCCTGTTCGCCCTGGCGCTGGGCTACCTGATGCAGTTCAAGCCGGCGATCCTTCGGGACCCACGGCAGCTCGCGACGCTGGGCGGTTTGATGCTGGTCATTCTTCTGATCGCCAAAGTTGCCGTACCCCTCGACCCACGCGCGCAGTACCTCGTACCGATGGCGGCGGTGCCGATGCTGGTTGCGGCCCTGATGGACACCGGCCTGGGCATTATCGTCGCGCTCGCCGTCGGGCTGATGACCGGCATCATCGCCGACAACCTGCTCGATCTCACGCTCGTCGGTTTCCTTGGTGGCTCGATCGGCGCGATCTACGTCCACCGGTTGGAGCGGCTCGGGCAATGGGTCACCGCCGGCATCCTGGTCGCCGGGGCGCAACTCGTCACGATCGTGTCGCTCGCGTCGATCGAGCGAAAACAATCGATCGACGAGGTCCTGGGCCTGGGAGCAATCGTTCTCGTCAACGGATTGGTGGCGGCCCTGATCGCCGCAGGATCGCTCACCTACCTGGGCGAGATCACCCGCGTGATCACGCCGATGAAGCTGCTTGAGTTGATGACGCCGAACAACCCGCTGCTGAAGCGGTTGATGGTGAGCGCCCCCGGCACCTACAACCACTCGATCGTAGCGGCGAACCTGGCAGAGTCCGCCGCCGAGGCGGTCGGCGCCAACGCCGTGCTCGCCCGGGTCGGTTGCTACTTCCACGACATCGGCAAGATCCGGCGTCCGCACTTCTTCGTTGAGAACCAGGCCGACATCGGCAACATCCACGAGAATCTGTCGCCAACCACGAGTTCGGACATCCTGAACGCCCACGTCACCGAGGGCGTGGATCTCCTGAAGCAGTACCGCTTCCCGACTACGGTCAAGGACATCGTGCAGCAACACCAGGGGACGACGGTGAAGAAGTACTTCTACCGCCAGGCGCTCGAGCAGGGGCTGGATGTCCGCGAGGACGACTTCCGCTATCCGGGGCCGCGGCCGCGAACCAAGGAAGCGGCGATCGTGATGATGGCGGACACCGTGGAAGCGTCCACCCGGACGCTCAAGGATCGCAGCACGGAGAGCATCCGCGAGCACGTCCACCGGATGATCCAGGGCTTCGTCCGCGACAGTCAGCTCGACGAGTGCGAACTATCCTTCCACGATCTCAAGCTGATCGAGGACGCCTTCACGAATATGGTCGTCAGCATCTACCACGCCCGGATCGAGTACCCGGCGGCGGCGCAGGGCGACGCGGCCAGGGTTGGAGCCGTCGACCCCACGCTCGGCGGCCACGACGGCACGCTCGATGCCGATGACAAGACGATCCCCCTTCCGAGGCCGGCAACGGGGCTCCGCCCAACAACCTAACCAATCTGTCGCGAGACGGTGACGCGCAGCAATTGTCGGGCATCGCGCCGCGATATAGACCTGTGCTCCTATCCAACTCGGTCATCGTGCTGGCGTACGTCGTCGCGGCGGCGGTGATCCTCCCGGCGATCTCGATGATTGCGATCGGCCGGGTTCCGGCCTTCCTGCGGACCTCGGCCGGCGGGAATCGGACCCGCACGCGGATGGAAGGCATCGGCCTGCTGCTGATCGGCTGCTTCATCCTCGCGGACGCGCTCGCGGCCGACCTCGGCCGGCGCTCGGATGTTCCCCAGGACTGGATCCTGCTCGTCTGGATCGCGCTGGCGGCCGGGTTGATCGGCATCCGCTACCTGGCGGGGCGGGCTGCCGCGGGCGACCGAAAAGTCAGCACCGAGCCCTGATCGCGGGTAGCATACAGTCGTGCTCATCCAGATGAGCCGGTGGGGCCCCGCGTCGCTCGCGTCGGGCGTGGACCTGGATGGCCTCAAGCTCGTGCTGGAAGCCGGCGCGCAGATGCTCAAGGTTCCCAGGGAGACGGTCACCGTGGTGACGCTCACCGGGGACGAACACCTCCGCGAGTACAACCGCCGTTTCCGCGGCCGGGACGAGCCGACCGACGTGCTCGCCTTCGCGGCCCAGGAGAAGCCCGTCGATCAGCGCTTCCAGGCACCTCCCGGCACCGAGCACTGGCTGGGCGACATCGTCATCTCGTTGCCGCGAGCCCGCGAGCAGGCGAGGACCGCGCGGCACCCGATGAATGATGAGGTCCGCCTGCTTGCCGTGCACGGGTTCCTTCACCTGCTTGGCTACGACCATGCCGAGAAGGACGAGGAGGCGAAGATGACGGCGCTGACGAATCAGATCCTGAGCCTGCCGGCATGACCGGTCGGTCCGACGCGGACTTCGAGGCCGAGCGCATTGGAAGCCGGAACCGGGCGCGTCGCCTCGACCTGCGGCGGACGCTCTACAGCTTCCGCCACGCGGGACGCGGGCTCGCCTGGGCCGTCTCATCGCAGGCGAACCTTCGGTTCCACCTGCTGGCCGCGGCAATCGTGCTGGTGGCCGCGCTTCTTTTCCATTTCACCGCGCTCGAGTTCGTCGGCCTGGTGCTCTGCTTCGCGGTCGTTATCGGGGCGGAGCTGTTCAACACCGCCCTGGAGGTCTTGATTGACTACGCATGGCCGGAGCGGCATCCGATGATCGGCCGCGCTAAGGACGTGGCTGCCGCCGCGGTCCTGATGGCGGCGATCGGCACGGCCCTGACCGGTCTGCTCCTCTTCGCCCGCCACATCCTGCATTTCAGCTGAGTCCACGGCGGCGCTCGTCGCGCCGGCCTCGCTACACTAACGGGCATTCGCCCTACGCTTTCCCCACCTGCGCCGCGGAGTCGCGGCTTCCTGCAGACCGCGGCGCTTCAGTACACGGAGTTCCGCCGCTATTACGTCGGCCAGAGCATTTCCGTCATCGGGACCTGGATGCAATCGGTGGCCGCAGCCTGGTTGGTGCTGCAGCTTTCGCATGATTCCGCGCTGGCGCTCGCGCTCTTCGGGGCATTCAGTTATGGACCAATCCTGATCTTCGGTCTTTACGCCGGAGCGCTGGTCGACCGCTTCGTGCACCGCGACGTCCTGCTGCTGACACAGGGCGTCTCCGCCGCCGGTGCAGCTCTTTATGCGCTGCTCACGGTGACGCACCTGATGACCCTGCCTGTCCTGTTTGCGATTGCGGCGCTCCTCGGCATCAACCAGGCGCTCTATTTCCCGGCGCGGCAGGCGACGGTCCTCGAGATGGTCGGGCGCAGCGAACTGGCGAGCGCCGTTGCCTTGAATGCGACCGCCTTCAACCTGGCGCGGATCATCGGGCCCGCGATCGGCGGCCTCGTCATTGCCGCCTTCGGGGTCGCTGCCTGTTTCTGGCTGAATGCGGCAAGCTACGTCGGGGTGGTGGCGGCCCTCTACACGATTCGGCGACGGCCGATCCCGGCCGGCCCACCGCAGCGCGCCATCAGCTTGATCGGTGAGGGCTTGCGCTACGTCAGGCGGTCCCCAATGCTCCTTGGCCTCTTCACATTGCTCGTCGTGGCTGGAGCCTTCGGTGCGAATTTCAACCTCGTGCTGCCGCTCTTTACCCGGGTCGTGCTCCACGCCAATGCCGATGCCCTCGGCTATCTGTTCGCCGCGCAGGGTGTCGGTTCGCTGATCGGGGCCCTGACGATGACCGCGGTCGGCCCGTTTCTGCTGGAGCCACGGCGGATCGTCTTGGGCGCGCTGCTGTTCGCGGCGATGGAGCTCGCCTTCCTGATCACCCCGGGCTTCACGCAGGCGTTCCTGCTGCTGATCGTCATCGGGTGGGCCTTCGCCGTCTACACCATCGGCACCAACACCTATATCCAGATCCGCTCGCCCGATCGAATGCAGGGGCGGATGGTGAGCCTGTACTCGATGCTCTTCGTCGGCGTCACCCCGCTCGGCAACTTCTTTGCCGCTGCGGTCGCGCATGCGTTCGGGCCACCGGCGGCGGTCTGGGTGGGCGGCGCGCTCACCGGCCTCGCCGGCCTCGCCGTGCTCGCCTACCTGCAGGTCAGCCGTGGGACCAGGGTCGTGCCGGCCACAGACACACCCGGGACCTGACGGTCGCCCGCGCGACTAGCCCTTGTTGAAATCCGTCATCGCACGTTCCAGGCCGAGGTCGATCAAAGACGTGACGGCGTCCGCGACGCGGCCGATGATGGCGGGCAACTGCTCGCGTTCCGATGGCGTGAATGGGCCGAGGACGTAGTCGACGCCGTTTCCGACCGGGCGGCCGACCCCGACCCTGAAGCGGATGAACTCGCGGCTCCCAAAGGACGCGATCAACGAGTCGAGGCCGTGGTTGCCGGCGGAGCTGCCGCCCTTCCGGATCCGCAGCCGCCCGAATGGGAGATCGAGCTCGTCGTGAATGACGAGGACGCGGTCGAGGGGGATGTCGTACTTCGCGCGAAGCGCCTTGGCGGCCAGGCCCGACAGGTTCATCATCGTTTGCGGCTTCGCCAGGATCAATTCCCGATCGCCGTCTCGTGCGCGGCCGATCAGCGATTTTGCGCCGCGCTCGGAGACGCGCATCTTCAGGCGCCGCGCCAGCTCATCGACGCAAAGAAAGCCGACGTTGTGCCGCGACTGCTCATAGTCCCGGCCCGGGTTGCCGAGGCCGATGACGAGCCAGCGATTCGACGCCGGCGGCAGGGACGGCTTGCGGCGGAACACCGCGAGTAGCGTAGCCAATGCGGCCTGCCCGGGCGCTCGGCCCATAAGCTGAGGGCGTGACCATCATCGGCACGAGCTTCACGCGCTGGCGGGCGGAATCCCTCGGCCTGGATTACCAACGGGCGTTCACCCGGATTTGCGGGATGGGATTCGGCCTTGTTCGACTTTCCGCTTCGTGGCGCGAAATCGACGAGGTCGGCTACCAGCACCTCGACTGGCTGATGGAGGAAGCCACGCGTTCCGGCCAGCGGGTCGTGCTCGCGGTCGGCATGAAGGCGCTTGGCTGGCCGGAGTTTTACCTTCCCGAACGCCTCGAGCCGCCCGCACCATTCGGTAGCGACATTGCGAGACCTCCACTTGCCGGCGCGGCCCTTGCGTTCGTGCGCGATACGGTCCTGCGATACCGCGCGAATCGCAACCTCGTCGCCTGGCAACTGGAGAACGAACCCTTCAATCGATCCGGTCCGCGTGCCTGGTGGCTCGGCCGCGGCATCATCCTCGCGGAGCGGCGGATCGTCGAATCGCTTGACCCTCGACCGGTGATCGTGACCACCTTTGCCCACTTCAGCGAAGGATTGGACCGGGCCTCGACGCACTTCCGGTCCGACTGGACACGCCGCCTTGGGCTTGACGTGCCCGCGGAACGAGAGGCACTGGCAACGTTGCGGCGCGACGACATCCTCGGGCTGGACGTCTACCGGGCGATCGGATGGTGGAAGACTGCGCAAGAGCAAGAGGTCGCCCGATCCGACGACAACCAGGGGGACCACGTGCGGCGCTGGCAGCGGATCGCCCGGGAGCAGGGCAAGCGACTCTGGATCACGGAGGCGCAGGCGGAGCCCTGGGAAGCATCCTCGACGACGCACGCCGATCCGCTCAGCGTCCGTCCAACCGACATGCTGGACCTGGCCGCCGCGTTGCTGGCGCTCGAGGTCGAGGTCGTGCTGCTCTGGGGCAGCGAGTACTGGACCTGGCGCGAGCAGCACGGCGACCCGCGCTGGATCGAGTCTGCATCGGAAGTGCTCGGAAGGGTGCTGATAAGCTAGCCGGCAGACGCCCCGGCATGGTGCCGCGGGCGCATTTTTGCATGGCTGTTGATGGCTGAGACGCTCCTCGATCTGCTCGATCGCCTCCCGGCTCGGAGCCGGCTCGAGGCCTGGTGGCGCGGGCCATCGACTCGATTGGAGGGGCACCGACTGCCGGCGAGCGCGCTTCCAGTCTTCGCCGCCTGGCTGGCCCGCCGTGCCGGTCGTCCAATCCTGGCCCTGGTGGCGGATCCGGAGGCCACCTTCTCCGAGGTCGGCGCCTGGTTCGGTGAGGGTGTCCGGGTCGTGGTCTTTCCGGCGGTGGAGACGCTGCCGTTCGATCGTCTCGCGCCCGATGAGGAAACGGTCCGCCGGCGCCTCGAGGCGATCGATGCCCTCGGCTCGACGGACCCGGTGGTTTGCTTCAGCTCATGGACCGCGATGACCCGACCCACGCTGTCGGCGCAAGCCCTTCAGCAGCTGGGCCTTCACGCTCAAGCCGGGTGAACGCTATAGCCTCGATGACCTCGTGCACCGGCTGGCGACGCTCGGGTATCGGCGCGAGCCCTTGGTGCAGGCGCGTGGCGAATTCAGCCTCCGCGGGGGCATCCTCGATGCCTATCCGCCCGACCGCCGCCATCCGATCCGCGCCGAATTCTTCGGGGACGAGTTGGAGTCGTTGCGTGAATTCGAGGTCGAGTCGCAGGGGTCGGTGGGGAGCGTGCCCACGGCTCGAATCCTCTCGGCGGCCGAGGTGATCCTCACCGCTCAGGCCATCGCCGCCGGCGAAGCGGCGCTCGGGGAGCTGGATTTCAGCCGGTGCCTGGCCGAGGTCCGCGACGACTGGCTCGGAGACATCGAGCGGGTTCGGGTCGGGGGCTTACTTCGACGGCATCGAGGGCTTCCAGTCTTACCTCGAACCGTCGCAACCGACACTCCTCGATCATCTCCCGGCGTCGGCGCTGATCGTGTCGATCGACGCGCGGCGGAACTTTGCGCAGGCGCTGCAGCGCGAGCGAGAGCTGCAGGACCTGGTTGCCGTGGAAGTCGAACGGGGCGAGCTGCCCGCACGCCTCCGCACCGGCCTCGTCCCGGTCGCCGCTCTGCAGGAGCGAAGCGCGGGCTGGCGAACGCTTGACGTGGTTCGTGGCGATGACGAGGGTGCGGTCGATCTGGGTTTCGAGCCCATCGACGCCTATGCGGGCCGGCTCGACGCGCTGGCCGAGCGGGTGAGGACGGACGCGCGCGCGAAACAGCGGATCCTGATCGTGACGCAGCAGGAGGCCCGCCTGCGCGAATTGCTCGAGGACCGCGATGTCTACCCGGCCGCCGGCCTGCTCGCCTGGTCGCACACGCCCCTGATGCCCGGTTTGATCGTTCTGGGAAGCCAGCCGGTCGCCCAGGGTTTCCGTCTGCCTGCGGCCGAGCTCGATGTCTACGGCGACAGCGACATCTTTGGCGGGCTGCGCCAACGAGTTCGCCGCGGCGTGATTCGGGCTCGCTCCGCGACCTGGAAGCTGGAGTTCGAGCCCGGCGATCTGATCGTCCACGTCGACCACGGCATCGGCCGCTTCGTGGGCATGCGACTGATGGGTGATAGCGGGCAGGAACGCGAGTATATGCAGCTCGAATACGCCGAGGGGGACAAACTCTATGTCCCGGTCGAGCACCTCGAGCGCGTGCAGAAGTATGTTGGTGGTGGCGACGCGGCGCCGCGCCTTCAGCGCCTCGGCTCCGGAGAGTGGGATCGCGCCAAGAAGAAAGTCCGCGAGTCGGTCGAGGAAGTCGCCAAGGACTTGCTCGATCTCTACTCCAAGCGCCAGCTGGTCGAAGGCCATGCGTACTCGGCCGACGGGCCGTGGCAGCACGAGCTCGAGCAATCCTTTCCCTACGACGAAACGCCCGACCAGATCCGCGTCATGGCCGAGATCAAGATTGACATGGAGGACGCGCGCCCGATGGACCGCCTGCTGGCGGGCGATGTCGGCTTCGGCAAGACCGAGCTGGCAGTCCGCGCCGCCTTCAAGGCGGTCAGCGACTCCAAGCAGGTGGCCGTTCTGGTACCCACCACGGTGCTCGCGCAGCAACACTTTCTGACCTTCAGCGAGCGGTTCCGTCCCTTTCCCGTGAAGGTCGACATGCTCTCGCGCTTTCGGAGCGACGCGGAGGTGAAAGACACCCTCCGGCGGTTGCAAACGGGCGAGGTGGATGTGGTCATCGGCACGCACCGCCTGCTGCAGAAGGATGTCCAGTTTCGCGATCTCGGGCTGGTCGTCCTCGATGAGGAGCAGCGATTCGGCGTCATGCAGAAAGAAAAGCTCAAGCAGTTGCGCGCGTCGGTCGACGTCCTCTCGCTCTCGGCTACGCCGATTCCACGGACGCTCCACATGGCGCTGGCCGGGATTCGCGACCTCTCCGTGATCCAAACCCCGCCGGAGGAGCGGCTGCCGATCAAGACCTTCGTTACCGCCGATGAAGACGACCTGATCAAAGAGGTCATCCAGCGTGAGCTACAGCGAGGCGGCCAGGTCTTCTACGTCTACAACCGGGTGCAGACGATTCGAAAGGCCGAGGAGCGGATCAAGCGGCTGGTACCGCATGCCCGGGTGCTGGTCGGCCACGGCCAGATGCCGGAAACCACGCTCGCCGACGTCATGGTCAAGTTCATCAACCGGGAGGCCGACGTGCTGGTCTGCTCAACGATCATCGAGTCCGGCCTCGACATCCCGAACGCCAACACCATCGTCGTCATCGACGCCCACCGGATGGGCCTTGCGCAGCTGTACCAATTGCGGGGCCGCGTCGGGCGCGCCGGGCAGCGTGCCTATGCTTACTTCCTCTACAACCCCACGCGCTCGTTCTCAGAGAATGCGGACAAACGCCTGGACGTGATCTCAGAGCTCCATGACCTCGGCTCGGGGTTCAAGTTGGCTCTCAAGGACCTCGAGATCCGGGGCGCCGGCAACCTGCTCGGCACCGCGCAGCACGGCGCCATCGCCGCGGTCGGTCTCGAGTTGTACAACGCCATGCTGCGCGACGCGGTCGAGTCGCAAAAGAGCGGACAGGCGGTCGAACTTCCGGCTGGGCTGAGTCTCGACCTTCCGCTGGAGCATTTCCTGCCGCGTGAGTACGTCCCGGACGAGAAGCTCCGGCTGCAGGTCTACCAGGAGCTGGCCGCGGTCGCGGACGAGGAGGGTCTCGAGGCCGCTGAAACGAACCTTGCCGACCGCTTCGGCAAGCCGCCTACGCCGGTCCGAAACCTCATCTACGCGCTGCGCGTGAAGTTGCTCGCCCGCCAGGCGGGTCTAACGGCGATCGAGACCGACGGCGACTGGTTGGTTCTGCGGCTGCCGGCAGACTGGTCGGGCGACCAAAGACGCCTCGAGGCGCAGTTCCGGTCGATCCTGCAGGTGCGTTTCGGCAAGGTCCGGATCTCGATGCGCCAGGCCGGCCCGCAATGGAAAGAGCGCCTGACCGAGGTCCTCGGCGAAATCGAGCGCCTCGGTCGGGTCGCGATCGCGGTCTAGCTACACTACGGCCAGCCGACATCAGCCTTGCTGGAGGACACGTCGTGATCAAAGACTTCAAGACATTCCTGCTTCGCGGCAACATGGTCGACCTGGCGGTGGCGGTGGTAATCGGTGCCGCGTTTGGCGCCGTCGTGGCCGCGCTGGTGAAAGACCTGGTCACACCTCTGATCGCGGCGCTCTTCGGACAGCCTGACTTCTCCGCCCTGACTTTTACGGCCAACCACAGCGTCTTCCGTTACGGCGACTTCCTCAACGTGGTCATCGCCTTTATCCTTGTCGCCGCCGCGGTCTTCTTCTTTGTCGTCGTGCCAGTCAATCGGTTGCTGGCCCGTTCCCGCCGTGAGCCGTCACCGGATCCGACGACGCGCAAATGCAGCGAATGCCTGAGCGACATCCCGGTTGGAGCGCGGCGCTGTGCTTTCTGCACCAGCCCCGTGGCGGTGTGAACCGGCGCGTCGTCACCACCGGGCGGAAGTGGGAGCGCGTCGTTGGCTACGCGCGCGCCGTTCGAGTCGGCCCGGCGGTCGAGATCTCGGGTTGCGCGCCAACGGCTGACGACGGAACAACCGTCGGCGAGGGTGACGTCTACGAACAGACCCGCCAGTGCCTGCGCATCATTGCCGAGGCCCTCGACGCGGTCGGCGCCGGCCTCGAGGATGTCACCCGCACCCGCATCTTCACCACCGTGCCGAGGCGCTGGCGGCTGATCGGCAAGGCGCACGGCGAGGTCTTCGCCGCAATCAAACCGGTGACGTCGATCATCGGGGTGCGCGGATTCATCGACCCGAAGTGGTTGGTGGAGATCGAGGCGACCGCGTTTGCGCTCGACTAGCGGCCGGGCGCGGACGGCACTCTGGGGGATCATCGCGGCTGTCTTCATCAATGGCACGGCTGTCGGGTCCGTCCTGCCGATCTTGCCGCTCTTTTTACGGGAGCGCGGCGGTTCGTACACCATGGTCGGGGTCATCGTCGGCGCCAACCTCGTCGCCCAGTTCATCGGGCAGTATCCGGCGGGCCGCCTCTCCGACCGAGTCGGCCGCCGGCCGCTGATGGTTGGCGGCCTACTGCTGTCCGGCGCGGCGATCGCCGCCTTCGCCCTGCCCCTGTCGATTGGCTGGTTGATCGCCTTGCGCTTCGCGCAGGGGTTGGGAGCGGCCTGCTTCCGGCCTGGGTCGCGCGCCGTCGTCGCGGATCTGGTGCCCGCGTCGGAACGCGGGATTGCCTACGGGTGGATGGCCGGCGCGGACCTCTCCGGCCTGATCGTTGGGCCCGCACTGGGCGGCGTTTTGGCTGTCTTTGGCCGGCGAACGGTGTTCGAGATCACGGGCGTGGGGCTCCTGCTGGCGGCGGTTGTCGTCGCCGTGGCGCTCGAATCACATCGGCCGCCTGCGGTGGACCCAGGCTCGCGGCCCGTCCAGACCCCGGCCGTCCTTCGCGCCGGCGCGGCTGCGGTCCGAGGGCTGGTGATGCTGTCGTTGGGGATCGGCTTTGTCTACGGCGTCTACAACGTCATCTGGAGTCTGTTCATGAAGACATTGGGGGCGAGCGACTGGGTGGTCGGCCTCTCGTTCACGCTCTTCGCCCTGCCCCTGGTCCTGACCGCGCCACTCGCCGGCTGGGCTTCGGATCACTTCGACCGTCGCTGGCTGGCGGTCGGCGGAACCGCAACGACGGCGCTCCTCGCGCCCATCTATCCCTTCCTGACGAGCATTCCAGCGGTGATCGGTTTAGGCGTCGTCGAAGGGAGCAGCGCGGCTTTCGCCGAACCGTCGATCAACGCCTTCTTGATGAGCGCCGTCCCCGCGGACCAACGCGGACGGGCGGTCGGCACCGTCGGAACGGCAGAGTCGGCCGCGAAGGCAGTTGGGGCGCTGATCGGCGGCGCGCTCTTCGGGCTCGGGGTTTGGGTCCCATTTGTCCTTTCGGGCGTTGTCGGCCTGGCCGTGATCGCGCTCGGATTGCCCTCGCTTCGAGCGGCCGGCCGGGACATTGCCGTGGTGCATGCCCCGGCGGTGGCGGCGGATGGCTAGCGATCCGCTGGCGCGACTCGCCGCGCTCATCGAGGTGGTCCACCGGCTCAGGGCGCCGGGCGGCTGTCCCTGGGACCGCGAACAGACCCACCGCTCGCTGCGCGCGACGATGCTCGAAGAGGCCTACGAGGTGCTCGAAGCGATCGACGAGAACGAGTCCACGAGGCTCCGCGATGAGCTCGGCGACGTTTTGCTCCAGGTCCTGATGCAGGCGGAGATTGCCGACGAATCCAGTGAGTTTTCCCTTGGCGACGTCGCGGACGCGGTCCGGGAGAAGCTGGTCCGGCGGCACCCGCACGTCTTTTCGACCACCCGGGTTTCGGGGTCCGACGAGGTGCTGCGCAACTGGGATGCGCTCAAGGCGACCGAATACGGCCGGACCTCCGCGCTCGATGGCGTCCAGCGCTCGCTTCCGGCGCTCCAGTGGGCCTGGTCGCTGCAACGTCGGGCCGCCAACGTGGGTTTTGACTGGCCGGACGTCGAAGGCGCCCTGGAAAAGGTCCCGGAGGAGCTCGAGGAGTTGCGCCAGGCGGCGACCCCTGCGGAGCGTGAGGCGGAGTTCGGCGACCTCCTCTTCACCATGGTCAATGTGGCCCGCAAAATGGGCATGAATCCGGAGGACGCTCTCCGCCACGCCACCGCCCGCTTCGAGGCCCGGTTCCGGCTCGTGGAGGCGGCAACCCGGGCCGACGGCCGGGTTCTGGCCGAGATGCCGATGGAGGAGCTGGATCGGTATTGGGAGGCCGCCAAACAAGGGAAATGAGATGCCTGGCGAGTTGACTGCCTTGCCAACCGGCGGGTGGGCCCCTATAATCCAGTCCGTTTTCGGGCCGGCTTTGAATTTGCAACGATCCCAGATCACGTCTTGAGCACTCCAGCGTCAAAAGCCTCGCGCGCGAAGGTCCATTTGGCCGCGCCCGATCGCTTGATCTGGATCGTGGTGGGGGCCATCGTCGTCTGGGGAGTGTGGGCCTTTGGCTCGGAGCTGATGCTGAATTTGCGACTGAATCACGAGGTACAGGCCCTGCGGGCGGGCAATGCCCAGCTGGCGGTCGTCAACGCCGAGACCACCAGGCAGCTCGCGGTCGCGAGCTCACCCGGCGCGATGGAGGAGGCCGCCCGCAAGCAAGGTTTCACTCGAGCCGGGGAGTCGGTTTATGTCATCGTTAAGCCGAGCCCGGCCGTGGCCCAGCCGTCGGCGGCACCGAGTTCGGGTCCGGCCAACAAGCAGGTCGGTGGAGTCGTCTCGGCGGTTGAAAAGTGGTGGCAGAGCTTATGGCGTTAGGAGGGATCGTGGGCTAGGTGGCAGTAACGCCGGGGACGGTGGTGGAAGGGACCGTCGTAGGGATTACGAATTTCGGAGCATTCGTCCAGATCGAGGGAGCCGGAACCGGGCTGGTTCATATTTCAGAGATCGCGAACGAGTACGTCCGCGATGTCAACACCCACCTGAAAATGAACGAGAAGATCAAGGTCAAAGTCCTCAACGTGGACGCGACCAACGGCAAGATGGATCTCTCGCTCAAGCAGGCAGCCGCGGCCGCTGATGGCGCCACCGCGACCGCCCCCATGGGACCGCCGGTGCTCCCACGCTCCTACCGCCGCGGCGGGCGAGGAAAGCGGGAACTGCCCGAGGGGGCGGACCCGGTGTTCGAGGAGAAGCTTTCCAAGTTCATGAAGACCAGCGAGGAGCGCCTGCTGGACATCAAGCGCAACCTCGAGGCGAAGCGCGGCGGCCGCTTCAAGTAGGAAGCGTGCCGGCGGCTTGACGGGGGGATCAGACCGCGCCTAGAATGACCCTCTCGCCTCAGTGGAGGCTGCGTGCGGCGTGGAGCAGTGGAAGCTCGTTGGGCTCATAACCCAAAGGTCGGCAGTTCGAATCTGCCCGCCGCAACCATACAACTCAACGGAGGATCCCAGTCGGGTCCTCCTTTTTTTGCCTCAGCGGGCGGTCAGCACTGCCCACTCCGATCGCTGGTGCATGATCACCCCCCGGTCGCGCGCCAGCAACTCCTCCAGCTGCTGGAGGCCGAGCCGGTACTCGAGCGGTGGCAGCATCGCCAGGGTCGAGATGTAGCGTCCCCGGACCCGGTCCACGACGTCCGCGATCGGCAGCATGCGCTCCTCCTCCCGGATCTCGACCGCCACCTCGGCGAAGCCGGTGCGGTGCAACTCTCGTTCAAGGACGGCAATCGGGGCGAATCGCGGCAGATCGATCACTGGAATGCTGGGAAAGTAGGGGTTGAGGTAGAAGCCCCGAACGTGCGCGGGCGTGAAGGTCCACAGGCACAGCCGGCCACCGGGTCGAAGGATCCGCCGGGCCTCCCGGAAGGCCGCCCCACGCCGCTTCAGCAGGTGCGCCACCATCACCATCGCCGTCAGGGCGGCGTCGCCGTCCGGGACCGGCAGCCGGTAGGCGGTGCCAAGCCGCCAGTCGACGCGGCCGGCTCCATCCTTCGCCCGCCCGACCTCCAGCATGCGTGCCTCGGAGTCGACGCCGATCACCCGCGCCGGGGTCAACGCTGCCAACGGCAGCGTGATCCGTCCGGTGCCACAGCCGACCTCGACCACAACGTCCTCCGCGTGCAGCCCGGCCCCACTCACCATCCGCGTCAGCCGGTCCTGGTCGCCGGGTGAGAGCGGCCGCAGCGCGTCGTACCGGGGCGCGATCTCGGCAAACGAGGGCGACATCCTTGCTAAACTAACCGATGCGCTACGGGGCGGAGTAGCTCAGTGGTAGAGCAACCGGCCCATACCCGGTATGTCGCAAGTTCGATCCTTGCCTCCGCCACATTCGAGTGATGCTCCGAACCTACGTGGCCTCGGCGATTCGCCGGCATCGTATCTTCCAGCCCGGCGAGCGGGTGCTGGTCGCGGTGTCCGGCGGACCCGACTCGGTTGCCCTGCTGTCGATCCTGCGCTCCCTCACGCCATCGATTCCTCTGCATCTGGCCGTCGCCCATTTCGATCACGGGTGGCGGCCGGATAGCGAGTCCGACGCCCGCTTCGTCGAGGAGCTGTCCCGGGGCTGGGGTTACGCGACCGTCCTCGGTCGTGCGCAGTCCGACCTGCCGCACACCGAGGCTGCCGCGCGTCGTGCCCGTTACGCGTTCCTGCGCGAGGCCGCCACCCGGACCACCAGCGGCGCGATCGCGCTCGGCCACACGCGGGACGACCAGGTCGAGACGCTGCTGCTGCATCTGCTACGGGGCAGCGGCTCGCGTGGTTTGGCCGGGATGCGATATCGAATGGCCGACCTCGCCCGTCCGCTGCTCGACGTCGATCGGGCGGTGATCGAGCGCTATCTGCACGCCGAAGGGCTCACGCCGCGACGTGATCCGAGCAACGAGGATCCGCGCTTCGCCCGCAACCGAATCCGCCAGGTCGTCCTACCCGCCATCGACGCCTTCAATCCCGCGGCGCGACGGTTGCTGGCGCAGACGGCGGCCATTCTCGGCGAGGAGGACCGGCTACTGGAGGAGCAGGTCGACCAGGGGAGCGCGGCCATCGCCGGTGACCGCGCCGCCTTCCAGGCGCTCCCGCTTGCGATCCAGCGCCGCCTTTCGCGCCGCCGGCACGGGCCGGACGGGTTCGAGGCGACGGAGGCGCGCCGGCGAAGCGACGACCCGGCGACGCCGGACGCCGTAACGCCAGGACGGCTTGTGGTCTCGACCTGTCGGTGCGACCCGGCAGGCTTCAAGGCCCGCGACGCGGTCGGCCACCTCGATGCCGACCGGGTCCAATTGCCACTCCGGGTTGGCAGCCGCAATCCCGGCGATCGGATGCAGCCGCTCGGAATGGCTTCCACCAAGCGGCTTCAGGACATCCTCGTCGATGCCCGCGTGCCGCGACTGATGCGCGACCGCCTGCCGATCGTCTCCGATCGCGAGGAGATCGTCTGGATCCCGTCCGTGACGGTCGCCGAAAACAAGCGGGTCACCGGCCGGACGCAGCGCCAGTTACATCTCGAAATTGCCTCACTTTGATCTCATTTAGCAAGTGGTCCGACGTGGAAGGAATTCGAAAAACCCGGTGTTACAATGAGCGGCGCCAATGAAAGGCGGACGTAACCGAAACATCTTCTATTTCATCCTGCTCGCGGGCTTGCTGGCCATCATCTGGGCGAGTTACCGCAGCTTCAGTAACATTGCCGCGCCCGCCGAGCGGTCGACCTACGACTTGATCCAGGCGGCCGACAACCACCAGATTGATCACGCCCTGATCAAGTCGTCCGGGTCCGAGGTCACCTGGGACTACGGGGGCAGGAATTTCAAGACGATCTTCCGCGACACCTTTCAGCTCGAACAGATTTTTCGCGACGACAAGATCAACTTCAACACCGAGTCCCCAAGCTCCTCGAACGTCCTGCTCTCCGTCATCCTGCCCAACGTCATCCTGTTCCTGGTGATCGGCGGTTTCATGTGGTACATGCTGCGCCAGACCCAGACCGGCAACAACCAGGCCATCTCGTTCGGTCGCAGCCGGGCGCGGTTGCTCGCCGGGGACAAGCCGGCGGTCACGTTCAACGACGTGGCGGGCGTCGAGGAGGCGAAACAGGAACTATCGGAGATCGTCGAGTTCCTCAAATTCCCGGAGAAGTTCACCGCGCTCGGTGCGCGTATTCCAAAGGGTGTCCTGATGGTGGGCCCGCCCGGCACCGGCAAGACCCTGCTTTCGAAGGCAGTAGCCGGCGAGGCGGGGGTGCCATTCTTCAGCATCTCGGGCTCGGAATTCGTCGAGATGTTCGTCGGCGTCGGAGCCTCGCGGGTCCGCGATCTCTTCGACCAGGCCAAGAAGAATTCCCCGTGCATTGTCTTCGTCGACGAGATCGATGCCGTCGGGCGCCAGCGTGGCGCCGGCCTCGGTGGCGGCCACGATGAGCGCGAGCAGACCCTCAATCAGTTGCTCGTCGAGATGGACGGCTTCGAGACCAGCACCCACGTGATCGTGATCGCGGCGACCAACCGTCCCGACGTCCTCGATCCGGCGCTGCTGCGCCCAGGCCGCTTCGATCGCCATGTCACGCTCGACCGCCCCGACATCCGTGGACGGCGGGCGATCCTCGAGGTGCACGCGCGCAACAAACCCTTCGATGGGCAGGTCGACCTCGAAGTCCTGGCCCGGCAGACGCCAGGCTTCAGCGGCGCCGACTTGAGCAACCTCATCAACGAGGCCGCCATCCTCGCCGCGCGCAACAACAAGAAGGCCATCGGCCAGGTTGAGCTCGAGGAGGCGATCGCGCGCGTCATCGCCGGCCCGGAGCGCAAGTCTCGCATGATCACCGAGCAGGAGAAGAACGTCATCGCGTATCACGAGATCGGCCATGCGCTGGTCGCGAAGTCACTTCCCAACGCGGACCCGGTGCATAAGGTGTCGATCATCTCGCGTGGGATGGCGCTCGGCTGGACGATGCAGCTGCCAACAGAAGACCGCTACCTGGTCTCACGCAGCGAGCTGAACGATGACATGGCGGTGATGCTCGGCGGCCGCGTCGCCGAGGAGATCACTTTTGGTGACATCACCTCGGGCGCCTCCGACGACATCGGCAAGGCGACCAAGCTCGCGCGCCGGATGGTGACCGAGTGGGGGATGTCCGACAAGCTCGGCCCATTGACCTTCGGCCACAAAGAAGAGCTCGTCTTCCTTGGCCGGGACCTCGGCGAGCAGCGCAACTACAGCGAGGAGGTCGCCGGCGAGATCGACCAGGAGGTGCACCGGCTCGTCGACAGCGCCTACCAGCGTGCCAAGAAGATCCTGACCGAGCGCCGGGACACGATGGTGCTGCTGGCCGAGTACCTCAAGCAAGAAGAGACGATCGAGGGCTGGCAGATCGATGCCGTCATCAACTCGCCGGACGGGAAGGTCCCGCCGGTGCCGGAGCGGCCCAGGGCTGAGGTCCCGAAGGCCCCCCAGGTTCAACCCAAGCCGGAGGATCGGGGTCCCGAGCTGCCCCCAGGCCGCCTGGAGCCAACCCCCGCCTGACCCTTCCGGACCGTAAGGTTCCTGCGCTAAGATTCGCGACAGCGCCCGCTTGGATCCCTAAAGACCGAGACGGAAACCATGCAGAGACCGACTATCGCCATCATCGGCCCCGGCCGCGCCGGGTCAGCGCTTGGGCGCGCCCTGTACCGCGGCGGCTATGCGATTGCCGCAATTGGCGGCCGGAACCCGGAGAGCGTCACCAGCCTGGCCGAGGAGCTGCGGTCTTACGCGTGCCCAACCCCGGTCAGCGCGCTCGAGTTGGCCGACCTGACCCTGCTGGCGGTCCCCGATGACGTCATCGGCGACGTGGCCGCCGCGATGGCCATCAAGCTCGCATCCGGCGGCGGCAAGGCGGCCGTCCATCTCAGCGGCGCCCAGGGCCGCGACCCGCTGCAGCCGCTGGCCAACGCGGGGGTCCGGACCGGCGTCTTCCATCCGCTCCAGACGTTCCGTCGCGGCGTCGAGGCCGCGCGCAACGTGCCTGGGAGCTACATCGGCATCGACGCGGATCCGCCGCTTCGGAGTCAGCTCCTGGCGATGGCCGGCGATCTCGGCGGCCACGCCTTTGACCTGGCTGGCATCGATCGAGCCCTCTACCACGCGGCCGCGGTGTTCGCGGCGAATTATCCCGTGATGCTTGTCGCGGAAGCCGCGGCGCTCGCCCGGGAGGCCGGGCTCGACCAGGAGGCGGCGGAACGGGGCATGACAACCTTGCTCGCCGGCGCGGTCGCCAACCTGCAGAACACGAACCCTGATGAAGCGCTCACGGGCCCCGCGGCGCGTGGCGACCTGGGCACCATCGAGCGCCACCTGGAGTCGCTCAAGAACGACCCCGAGCTGCAACGCCTGTACCGGTTGCTCGCGGACCGCGCCATGAGACTGGCGAAGAAGAACAAGGAGGCGGCATGAGTCGGATCACCGTGCGCGACCTGCGCAAATGGAAGGGTGAAGGCACCAGGTTCACGATGCTGACCGCCTACGACTACACCACGGCCCGGTGGCTCGAGCGGGCGGGCATCCCGGTGCTTCTCGTCGGCGACAGCCTGGGGACGACGATGCTTGGGTATCCGGACACGCTGAGCGTGACCATGGACGACATGATCCGGCACGCGAGCGCGGTGGTCCGCGGCGCGGCCAACACCCTCGTCGTCGGCGACATGCCCTTCATGGCCTACCACGCCTCGATCGAGGATGCGATCCGGAACGCGGGCCGCTACCTGCAAGAGGCGCGGGTACAGGCGGTCAAGATGGAGGGCGGCGGCCGCGTCATCGAGTACACGGCCCGGCTGACCTCGATGGGGATCCCCGTGATGGGCCATCTCGGACTGACCCCCCAGTTCGTCAACCAGTTCGGAGGCTTCCGCGTCCAGGGACGCAGCGACGAGGCGGCGGAGCAGATCCTCGCCGATGCGCGGGCGCTGGAACAGGCAGGCGCGTTCGCGGTCGTGCTCGAAGGCGTCCCCTCGCCGCTGGGACGGCGCGTGACCGAGGCGCTCACGATCCCGACGATCGGCATTGGTGCCGGGCCCTCGTGCGACGGCCAGGTCCTTGTGATCCAGGACGTTCTCGGCTTGAATCCAGACCACGTGGCAAAATTCGTCCGCGAGTACGCCCATCTCGGAGAGGCGATCGAGGCGGCGGCGCGTCAGTTCGACGACGACGTTCGCAAGGGCGCCTTCCCCACGCCTGAGCACGAGTACGCCGCCCGCTAGCCGCATCATCGAGGGCGCTGAGGCCATGCAGCAGCAGGCCCTCGCCTGGCGGATGGCCGGCGACCAGATCGGCTTCGTCCCCACGATGGGCGCCCTCCATGCCGGCCATGACAGCCTGGTTCAGCGTGCCCGACGGGAGAACCAGCGGGTGATCGCGAGCATCTTCGTCAACCCCCGGCAGTTCGGGCCGAATGAGGATTTTCGCCACTATCCGCGCCCCTTCGATGCCGACCGCGCGCGCCTCGAGGCGCTCGGGGTGGACGTCATCTTTCGCCCCGCGGACGACCAGATCTACCCGTCGTCATTTCGAACGGTGATTGATCCCGGTCCCCTGGGCACGGTTCTGGAGGGCGCCAGTCGGCCCGGGCACTTCGGTGGCGTGTTGACAGTCGTCCTGAAGCTCTTCGAGCTCACCCGCCCAACCCGGGCCTACTTCGGCTTAAAGGACTTCCAGCAGATCGTCCTGATTCGGCAACTCGTCCGGGACTTCGCCCTACCCGTTCGCATCGTGGCGGCGCCAACCGTCCGCGAGCCGGACGGCCTGGCGATGAGCTCCCGCAACGTCTATCTGGACCCGGCCCAACGGGCCGTCGCTCCGCAGCTGCGCAATGCCCTGCAGGCCGCGGTCAACCTCTTCAACGGTGGGCTCACCAACCCGGCAGAGCTTGAGGCGACGGCGCGGCACCTTCTGGAAGGCACCCCCGGCCTCGTTATCGATTACGTTTCTGTGGTCGACGAGACCACGCTCAGTCGTCCGGACCGTGCTCAGACAGGCAACGTACTCGCCATCGCTGTTAAACTTGGGTTCACGAGATTGATCGACAACGCCGTACTGGGAGCCGAGCGCTTCTGAGTGCCACCGGGCGCTCGAAGCAGAAGGGGCGAGCAACAAGTCCAAAAGCTAAGGGAAAGCCGTCCGTGAAAGCGGCACGCCCACGGGCAGCGGCTGCTCCCGTGAAGAAGGCGAGCCCAGCGACCGCTCGGAAAACCACCGTCACCCCCAGGCGCGAGCCGAAGGCCGCGCTTGCTGCTGCCCCGCAACCAGCCCTGCTGGGGGGCCCGGAGTTAGTCGCCGCCCCCGTGCAGCCCCCGGCGCCGCTGCCCGCCGCGGCGCCGGTTCAGCCGCCTCTGCCGCCGGGCGTTCCGACGATGCCGTTTCCCCGGCCGACCATCCTCGGGCTCGGCTCACCATGGCGCACCGCGGGCCGCCCGCCCGGGATGCCGCCGCGCCCGGTCGCGCCCCAGCCTCCGCCGGCACCCGCGCCGAAGCCGTCTCCGCCGCCCGTTATCACCATGCGCTTCCCGATCAGCGCCGTGGACCGCCTGATCAAGGACGCCCTTGCCGAAGACATCGGCGACGGCGACCTGACCACCCAGACGCTCTTCCCGGGGAAGGTCAAGGCCCGGGGCAAGCTGATCGCCAACGAGGACGGGGTCCTCTGCGGCCTGCCCATTTTCAAACGCGTCTTCGAGCTGGTCGACAAGAACATCAGCTTCGAGGCGCGGGCGACGGACGGGACCGTCCTGGCGAGTGGCCAGCTGGTCGCCCGGGTGTCCGGCCCGGCGACGAGCGTCCTGCAGGCCGAGCGCACGGCGCTCAACTTCCTGCAGCACCTCTCCGGCATCTCATCCCAAACGGCGAAGTTCGCCAATGCCGTCAAGGGCACCAAGACGCGCATTCTCGACACCCGTCGGACCACGCCCGGCCTGCGCTTCCTGGAGAAGTACGCCGTCGAGGTCGGAGGTGGCATGAGCCATCAGAAGGGCCTTGCGGACCGGCTGATCGTCACGGAGTCGCACCTGGCCCTGAGTGATGGCGTCGCAGCCGTCGTCAGGAGCTTGAAGAAGGCGCTTCCGGGAAAGCGCATCGAGCTGACCGTCGGCAACATGCAGGAGCTGGAGCAGGCGCTGGCGGCGAAGGTCAACGTCCTGCTGCTCGACAACTTCCCGCCCGGCCAGGTTCGCCAGGCGATCGCCATGGTTCAGGGACGGGCCAAGGTCGAGGTGTCAGGCAAGATCGCGCTCGACAACGCGCGCGCGTATGCGCTGGCGGGCGTGGACTATATTTCGGTCAGCCAGCTGACGCAGTCCGTCAGGGCCTTCGACTTCAGCTTCCGCGTCTCTCGCTAACCTCGCGGGGCCTCCGGCTAGTGGTAGACGGGCGCTCCGGCGGCAGCGGCCGGCGCGGGGCGGCGGCCCTTGCGACGAGCGTCTAGCTCCCTGATCGCATAGCGGTAGCCTTCGTCGAGGTAGGAGGCGGTCGCTCCGAAGTCCATCGAGTGCCGCAGGAAGCCCGCGCTTGGGCGCAGGTGGACGATCTCGATCGAGCGGCCCATCTGCTGCATGGTCCATTTGGTCCGGTGCTGGGCCGCGATCTGAAAGGTGTGGTCGACAATGGCGTTCATCGAGGCCAGCGGGGCGGGGAGCTGGCCGGCATACCCCGAATCCAGGATGAAAATGCGCCGGGCCCCTAATTCGATCGCGGTGTCCAGCCCGGTCGGGTCGACCATTCCGCCGTCGACGTGCTGATGGTCGTCGATCGTGACCGGCGGGAAAATGCCCGGAATTGCCGAGGAGGCGAGTACGGCGGGGGCCAGCGGGCCGCGGGAAAAAACGGACTTCGTCCCGCGCGTCAGGTCGATGGCGACCGTGTGCAAGGGGACCGCCAAATCCTCAAAGTTATGGGCCCGCAGGTGCTGGCCGATCAACCGCGCCAGCCCGCTGCCCTCGTACAGCGATGGACGGCGGCGCACCATGTTGCGGGCGGCGCGCCACCAGACCATGTCGAGGGACTGGCGGCTGACCTGTCGCCAGACTTCGTCGAGCCGCTCGATCCATTCCAGCTCCGGCCGGTGCGCCAGCCAGGCCCCGTTCCAGGCGCCGATGGAGACGCCAACCACGAAATCGGGCCGAATGCCATGCTCGAGGAGGGCCCGGAGCATACCCACCTGCAGCGCTCCGCGCGCACCTCCGCCCGAGAGCGCAAAGGCGGTCTTGTCGCGTCGCCAGTGAATCATGGTTCCCTTCCAGTGTATGCAGCCACACACACAACGTCCATCATCAAGATCGCAATGCTGGGCTTGCGTTCGCGGCGATTGCTATACTTCGAGGTGACTCGCGCCTCTGCCTACAACTTGACGACCAACGAGTTCCAATAACTAAAGGTGGTGCCCACTGGATTGTCTGATTTTGAGTCTTCCCAGGATTACACGGATTCGCAAAACGGAGCCTCCGAGACCATGGCAACGACCATGGAGGAATACCTCGATCAGGAGGAGGCTTCAAGCAAGCGCTTAGCCCACGGTGACATCATCGATGGTGTCGTCGTCAGGGTCGATCCGGATGAAGTCCTGGTCGATGTCGGTTCGAAATCAGAGGGCGTCATTTCCAGCCGCGAGCTGGGGACCAAGGAGGCGGGGACTCCTGACCTGCAGGCCGGTGACCGCATCAAGGTCTTCGTGCTTCAACCAGAGAATGAGGACGGCAACGTCGTCCTCTCCCTTCGCCGCGCCCGGGCCGAGTCGGTCTGGCTGAAGGCGCAGGACAAGCAGGTCTCCGGCGAACTGATGGAGGCCGAGGTCCGCGAGCAGAACAAGGGCGGACTGATCGTCAACATCCTGGGCCTTCGCGGCTTCTTGCCGACATCCCAGGTCTCGCGCAGCTACAGTGCCAACCTCCAGGAGCTGGTCAACCAGCGGATCGGCGTCAAGATTCTCGAGGTCAACCGGAAGCGCAACCGGCTGATCGTCAGCCAGAAGGCAGCCTTCGACGAGGATCGCGCTCGCCAGCGGACCGAGCTCTTCGACCGGCTCAAGGTCGGCGATGACGTCCGGGGCAAGGTCTCCGGACTCACCTCCTACGGCGCCTTCGTCAATCTCGGCGCGGCCGACGGCCTGATTCACATCTCCGAACTCTCCTGGGACCGCGTCGCCAACGTCGGGGACGTCCTCCAGGTCGGCCAGGATATCGATGTTCGCGTTATCAAGCTCGATCCCGAGACCTCCCGCATCTCCCTCAGCCTGCGCCAGCTGGGCCAGGACCCCTGGGACCACATCGAGAAGCGGTACCCCCCGGGCGCCATCATCGAGGGCGAGGTCACCAAAACCAAGAAATACGGCGCCTTCCTCCAGATTGGCGACGGCATCGAGGGCTTACTTCACATTTCCGAGCTTGCCTGGGAGCACGTCGAGCACACTGAGGACGTCGTCCAGGTCGGCCAGACGCTCCGCGTCCGCGTGCTGCAGGCGGATCGGGCCCGACGCCGGATCAGCCTCTCGCTGAAGCAGGCCGAGGAGCCCCAACCGGTCGAGCGGGCTGAGGATTCCGAGGTTTCGGACTACCCGGGCGAAATCGAGCGGGTGCCCGAGGCCGAGCCGGAACGCGTTCTCGCCCACGTCAGCGCCGCGCCTCAGGAGTAGCGACAGGGCCGGGCCTTCAGGCCCGGCCAACGGATTCCGGCCAAGGCAATTATTAGACTCGCGGTGAATTCGGCCGGAATATGCGCTAAACTGCCCCCGAACGATTGTTTAGACCTATCCGCAGGGTGGTAACTCCCTAGAACGTCGCAGCAGGCGGCCGGGTCGATCCCGGGCCGCGAGTGGTGCAAAGAATCAGGGTATCGTAGTAGTTAGCATCAGTAAGTCATGCGGAGGTTAGTGGTTGTACCCCTTTGAACGATTCACGGAGCGAGCGAAAAAGGTCCTGACGCTGGCCCAGGAAGAGGCCGAGCGCTCGCACCATTCATACATCGGCACCGAGCACCTGCTTCTCGGCCTGCTTCGCGAGGGAGAAGGACTGGCGGCCAAGGTCCTGAACAACCTCGGTGTCGAGATCAACAAGGTCCGCGCCACGATCGAGTCCGTGCTCGGTCGGAATGAGCGCATCATCATCCAGCAGATCATCCCCACGTCGCGGGTGAAGAAGGTCATCGAGATCTCCTTCGAGGAAGCCCGCCGGATGGGCAACAACTACGTCGGGACAGAGCACCTGTTGCTCGGGCTCCTGATCGAGGGGGAGGGCATCGCGGCCCACGTCCTCGAGGACCTGGGCGCCAACCTGGAAAAGGTCCGGGGCGAGATCGACCGGCTTCTGCATGAGAGCGGCCTCGACGAGGAGGCCGCCAACCCGAAGAAGCCATCCAAGACGCCGCTCCTGGACCAGTTCTGTCGCGACCTGACTGACCTGGCGGCCAAGAATACGCTCGACCCGGTGATCGGCCGCGAATCCGAGATCGAGCGGGTGGTCCAGATCCTTTCCCGTCGCACCAAGAACAATCCTGCCCTGATCGGCGAGCCCGGCGTTGGTAAGACGGCGATCGCCGAAGGCCTGGCCCAGCAGATCGTCCTCGGCAACATCCCAGAGTCGCTACGCGGCAAGCGCGTCCTGACGCTCGACATGGGGGCGCTGGTGGCCGGCACCAAGTACCGTGGCGAGTTCGAGGAGCGGCTGAAGAAGATCCTCGACGAGATTCGCTCCAGCCGGGAGGTCGTGCTCTTCATCGACGAGCTGCACACCCTGGTCGGCGCTGGCGCGGCCGAAGGCGCGATCGACGCCGCCAACATCCTCAAGCCGGCGCTGGCGCGCGGCGAGATCCAGTGCATCGGCGCGACCACCTTGAACGAGTACCGGAAGTACATCGAGAAGGACGCGGCCCTCGAGCGCCGCTTCCAGCCCGTTTTCGTCGACGAGCCATCGTTGATCGAAACCATCTCCATCCTCCACGGGGTCAAGAGCCTCTACGAGAAGCACCACCGGGTGACCGTCACCGACAAGGCGATCAAGGCCGCGGCGGACCTCTCCGTCCGCTACGTGACCGACCGTTCCCTGCCGGACAAGGCGATTGACCTGATGGACGAGGCGTCCGCCCGCGTGCGGATGAAGCTGACCACCACGCCTCCCGAGTTGAAGGCGATGCAGAAGGAGATCCGCGACCTCCAGATCAAGAAGGAAGAGGCGATCGCGAACCAGGACTACGAGACGGCGGCTTCATTCCGCGATAAGGAAAAGAAGCTCAAGGACAAGTACGTCAAGGAAGAGATGGAGTGGCGGGACAAACTCGGCGCGACCGTCCCCGAAGTGGACGAGGAGCACATCGCCGAGATCGTCAGCGCCTGGACCGGTGTTCCCGTCTCACGGCTCGTGGAAGAGGAGTCCGCCCGCCTGCTGCGGATGGAAGACGACATCCATGCCCGGTTGATCGGACAGGATGACGCCGTCAAGGTCATCTCCCAGGCGGTCCGCCGCGCGCGTGCCGGCCTGAAGGATTCCAAGCGGCCGATCGGCTCGTTCATCTTCCTCGGACCGACGGGCGTCGGGAAGACCGAGCTCGCCCGGCAACTGGCCCGCTTCCTCTTCGACAACGAAGACGCGATCATCCGGCTCGACATGTCGGAGTTCATGGAACGGCACAGCACGGCCCGGCTGGTCGGCTCACCGCCCGGCTACGTCGGCTATGACGAAGGCGGCCAGCTGACCGAGGCGATCCGCCGCCGTCCGTACTCGGTGGTTCTCTTCGACGAAATCGAGAAGGCCCATCCCGAAGTCTTCAACATGCTGCTCCAGATCCTGGAGGACGGCCGGCTCGCCGACGCCAAGGGCAAGCAGGTCAACTTCTCCAACACGATCGTGATCATGACCTCGAACATCGGTGTCTCGAACCTTCAGGCGGCCACGACCTCGATGGGCTTCCAGCCGTCGATGCCGAGCACCACCCAGGAAGAGAAAGAGCACGGCAAGATGCGCGAGAAGATCATGGACGAGCTCAAGAAAACGTTCCGGCCCGAGTTCCTCAACCGCGTCGACGCGGTGGTGGTCTTCAAGGCCCTGTCCGCCGCCGAGATGCGGCAGATCGTCGATCTGCTGGTCATCAAGGTGGCGCAGCGGCTCGAAGAGCACGAGATGAAGCTGGACGTCACCACCGAAGCCAAGGACTACCTGGCCAAGGAGGGCTACGACAAGATCTACGGAGCGCGGCCGCTACGCCGCGTCATCCAGCGAATGATCGAGGATCCGCTGTCAGAGACTCTGCTGACGACGAAGTTCAGCGCCGGGGACTCCGTACTGGTGGAGATGGTGGACGGCGTGCTGAAGCTGACGCCGATCAAGAAGGAGCGGGAGGCCAAACCGGAGGCGAAGGCTGAGAAGCCGGAGAAGCCCGAGAAGCCGCCCAGGGAGCCGGTCGCGGGCAAGGGCAAAGGCGAGAGCTAAGAAGCTGACCGCAGACCGCCGGGATCGTCCCGGCGGTCCTTCTTTATAGGCTCCGGCTCCTTCCAGACGACGCCGTCGAACTCGCACAAGGGGCGTCTCCAGCCGGTTTGACGTCCGTCAATTAATTCAGTACTGTCAGCAGTGATCGAATTGCCTACCACGCCTGCGATTCCGCTCTCGCCGGTAACCCGGAAATTCATCCTCCACTGGGGCGAAATGGGGACGCGATGGGGTATCAATCGGACCGTCGCGCAAATCCACGCGCTCCTGTTCACCGCCCCGCGCGCGCTGACTGCGGAAGAGATCGCCGGGACGCTCGCTGTCGCCCGGTCGAACGTCAGCGTCAGCCTGCGCGAGTTGCAAGGCTGGGGAATCGTCCGGGTGACACACGCGCTTGGCGATCGGAGGGATTACTTCGAGTCGATGGGGGATGTTTGGGACATGTTCCAGGTCATCCTCGAGGAGCGCAAGCGTCGTGAGGTCGACCCGACGCTAGCCGTTCTGCGGGAGTGTGCTGCCTCGGTTGATAAGGCTGACGCGACCACCAGGCAGCGCCTGGCGGAGCTGCTCGATTTCATGGAGACGATGGACGGTGCCTATCGGGAGGCGCGCTCCCTCTCAATGGCCGATCTCCGCCGTTTTCTGAAGCTCAGGGGCGGGATGCGGAAGGTCGCCAACCTTATTCTGTCCCGCTAGCAAACCGTTACGCGAGCCCTTGTAATCCGCTCCGTTTCAGTATATTCTGAAATCGGAGAAATTGATGAACCAGCCGATCAGGATCGCCCTTCCCTCGACCGGGTGGCCGCGGACCTCGGTTTCCCGGCAGATCGTTGGCCTCCTGCCAGTTCTGGCATTTCCGACCGCCGTCCTGGCAGCTCGAGGCGGAATCCCATCCTGGGGCCTGATGTGGGGCCTCGCGGTGGCCATCTTTGGTGGCCTGAAGTGGATGACCTGGTGGAAAGGCCTTTCGCTGATCGAAAACCCTTCGATGCGCCGTTCACTCGCATATCTGCTCCTCTGGCCCGGGATGGACGCCGTGGCGTTCCTCGACGAAAACCGCGCGCCCGCGCGTCCGGGCCGCGCCCAATTCATCGGAGCGCTCGCGGCCACGGGACTGGGGGTCGGGCTCTTCTGGGGAGCCGCACGTTTGGTTCCCGGGTCCGCCATCCTGGCCAGGGGCTGGCTTGGCCTCTTCGGCTTGATCTTCATGCTCCATTTCGGCGCCTTGCACCTCGTCTCGCTCGGTTGGCGGGCCCTGGGAATAGATGCGCAGCCGCTCATGCGGGCGCCAATCGCGGCCGCCTCGCTCGGGGAATTCTGGTCTGTCCGGTGGAACACGGCGTTTCACGTGCTGGCGCGCGACTACATGGTGCAGCCACTGCGGACTACGATCGGCACCCCGAAGGCGGTTCTAGTGGCGTTCGTCGCCTCCGGCCTCGTGCACGACCTCGTCATCTCGGTCCCCGCCGGCGGAGGGTTCGGCCTACCGACGGCGTATTTCACCCTGCAGGGCATGGCCCTACTGCTGACCCGATCGTCAACCGGCCGACACCTCGGACTTAACTCGGGGTTGCGCGGACGCGGCGTCGCCGTCCTGGTCACCGCCGGCCCGGCGTTCTGGCTGTTCCATCCTGCCTTCGTGGAGAACGTGATGATCCCCTTCATGCGTGTGGTGGGAGCCCTATGAACCCGCTCATGCCAGCCATCTGGGTAGGTGCCGCGATTCAACTGGTGATCGCCGGCGCTAACGTGGTCGTCGCTCGACGCCTCGACTATGCCGGCAACCTTGGCAGGTTGTCACCAATCGTCCGCCAGGTGTTCACCGTGCACGCCGTCTACATCGGGCTGGTGATCGTCTGGTGCAGCGTCCTCTGCATCGTGTTCGCCAGTCAGCTTGCGGGCGGCGACCCACTCGGGAGGTTTCTCTGCGGCGGACTGGCTGCCTTCTGGGGGATTCGAGGCATCATCCAGCTGACGCTGTATGACCGGACGGTGCGAAAGGTACACCGGGTCGAGGACGTTGCCTTTCTGCTGGCGTGCGCCTCGTTGACCGCCATCTTCCTCGTAGGAGTGCTGCACCAATGAATGCCATGTTCGATCTTGCGCTCTGGCTGGCCGGCATCGGGCATTTCTGCCTCCTCGCGGCCAGCTTCCAGGTTCCGGCCAGGCTGGGCTGGAAGGAGGACCTGGCTCGGCTGACGCCGTTCAACCGGAAGCTGATGTGGACCTACGGCGCGTTCACGGTCTTGACAATCGTTGCGTTTGGCTCCCTGACCCTCGGACTCCACCGCGAGCTTCTGCGCGGGGATCGGGCCGCCCTCGCGCTGGCAGGCTTCATTGGTCTCTACTGGGTTGCGCGCATCGTAGTCGACACCTTCTACTTCGACCATGCGGACTGGCCCCGTGGCCGGGCCTTCGTCCTCGGCCACGTGATGCTGACCGGCCTCTTCATCGCCCTGGCGTCCACCTACATCGGGTTGTTGATGTGGCGGCTGACCAACCCAAGCTGACGCTTTTATTTTGTTGCTAGAAGTCGCGCCGCCCTTCGAAGTGGCGGACCACGTCGGGCCGCGTGCGTTCATAGATGGCGAGTCGGTGTCCACCCTTGGTCGTGAAGGCGCACGCCGGGCCCATCGGTAGCTCGATCATGTGGCCCTTCTTCCAGCCACGCCGGCTGAGGGCGTTGGTGGCGGCCGCCAGGCTCGCAACCCGGTAGACAAGGACCTCACGCTCGCCGTCGAGATGGCCGGCCAGCAGGAGATTCGGGGAACCCTCGGCCAGCTCGATCATCGCGACGCGGGTGCCCATGTCCTCGATGGCGAAGACCACACGAGCCCCCAGCACCTGCTCGAACTCCTTGAGTTCGGCTTCGACGTCGGCGCTTGGCGAATAGATGTAGTCGAGGGCTTCGAACACGCTAGCCGGCTCCCACCACGTCCGCCAGGGTGTCGGGTAGCCCAAACCAGGCCCGCAGGACCGGCCCGCTCACCTCATCCGTGTGGCTGCTGCCGCGGAGCCGGACGCCCAGAATCCGACCCGACGGGCCACGCCGCAGGATGTCGATCCCGAGCAAGCGGCTCCCGAGGTCTTCGTCGTTATCGCGGAGGATCTGGGCCGCCGCCTCCGGGGTCAGCGGCCCGATCTGCCAGGACGGCGCGCGGTCGAGCGGGTCGGCAATCCCGCGAAGATAGGGGAGGGTCGCCGCCGGCTTGAGCCCGTTGTTCCAGTGAATGAAGCCGAACTCGCTGTTCTCGGTGTGGCCGCCGCCGGAGGCCATGAAGAGCGCGTCGATCAACTGGCCGCTGTAAGTCAGGACCTCGCCGCGCGTCGCGTCCACCGCCTCCGTGCTGGGGGCCGACTGCTGGGTCAGCCCGCTGTACGCCTGGTCGAACTCGTTGCCTTCCAGGTCGAAGTCGCCACCGCCACCGCGCGTCGCGATCTTTCGCAGGGCGTAGGTCCGGGCGGCGATCGCCTGCGCCTTCAGCGCCTCGGTTCCCCAGTAGCTCGGCATCTCCGCCGGCACCACGCCCTTGAGATAGTCCTCCATCGCGAGCACATTGACCGGCAGCAGGCTCGCGCCTCCCTTCGGAATGAGCCGCAGGCTGCCGGCATAGCGCCATTGCTCGGCCCCGCTCCGGAAGTCGCCACCCATCGTCTGGATGATGTTCGTCCGGAGCCCGGCCGGGTTTCCGCTTCGGATGGTGAGCGTCTGGCCGATCACGACCGTTGCGCCCCGTGTGCCATCGGGGGCCTGCAGGTACACCTGGGGTTTCCCGTCCGGGCTGGATTCGAAGGCGAGGAGCGCTCCCGGCACGGCCGATAGCTGCGGCTGGCCATCGACGGTCAGCGGTCCCGCCACGTACGGTTGCGCTCCGAAGAGGCGCGGCCAGGGGCGGGCCAGGTCGATCGGCGCGTGGGTCAGCGCGATGCGGACGGATCCACTGGTGTCGCGCCTGTCGACATGCGTGCCCTGGTAGTAAGCGGCCAGGATCTTTCGATAGTCTTCGCCGGCCGCGCTTCGCCCGCGCGCGCCCCACTGGCTCATTCCCAGCCCGTGCCCGTTGCCCCGCCCCTTGAAGAGAAAGCCACTCAGGTGGAATGGGCTTGGCGCGCCGACCGCGAGGCGGCCGCCGTTGGTCTCGATCTCGGTGGTCAGCGTGAAGTCGCCGACTGCCGTCGGCGCCAGGGTGGTCAGGGTCAGTGGGAGGGCGCCCTTCGGTGGTACCGCCTGGCCCAGCCGCCGGCTGTCATCGGAAATCGTCTTGGAATCCGACCCCTTCCAGACCAGGTGCACGAGATCAGCCGCTGCCCAGGCCCGAGTTGTATCGTTGCGAACCTGGAGTTCGAGTCGAACGACGCCGTCCATCGAGGGCGTGTGCGGCAAGACCGTGCCGCCGACGAGCGTAGCCGCGTCGGCGGCTCGGGCCGGACGCGTACCGATCAAGCTCGCCGCGAGTATGGCGGCGAGCAGTGCCGCGCCGGATCGCCTCCGCACCTTGCTAGTATCGGCAAAATGGTGCTCCCCGCCGGCTGCGCGGTGGGGCTGGCGTTCGCCCTGCTGGCGAGTTCCTGCACGGCAGCGCCGTCGGGCCCGCCGGCCGCCTCCGGCTCCCCTCGCACGGGGAACGCCCTTACGCACCTCAAGCTGATCGAGGCGGAGGACGCGCAGACCCTCGACCCCGCCCTCGTCAACGACCCGACCTCGCTGGCCATCGGCAGCGAGATCTTCCAGGGCTTGACCCGGCTCGACGCGAGCCTGCGGCCGGTCCCCGCCTTGGCGGACCACTGGGAGGTGACCGACGCCGGGAGGACTTATACCTTCCATCTGCGATTAGCGCATTTCCAGTCCGGCACGGCCGTCCGCGCGCAGGATGCCGTCGCAGCCTGGACGCGAGTGCTGGCTCCCGCGACCGCCAGTCCCCTCACCGCGTTCTTTCGACCGCTCGGGGCGAGCAACGCCGGCGACCCGTTGACCTCGATCGAGGCGGTGGACGCGCAGACGCTCCGCCTCCGCCTTCCTGCACCCGACAGCACGCTGCTCACCCTGCTCGCGCTGCCGCCGTACTGGCTGAGCGATCCCCAGCATCCGGACTCGGGTAGCGGCCCCTACCGGTTGGATAAGTGGGATCGGGGCCACGGCCTGCATCTCTCGGCGAATTCCGGCTACTGGGGCGCGCAGCCCTCGGTCCGAACCGTTGACATCGAGGTTGAGCCCGATCCGGGCAAACGCATGGATCGCTTTGTTGCGGGGTCCGTCGACATCGCCCACGGCTTTTCTGGAGCCCAGCTCCTCACCTTCGCTCGGGATCCCGAGCGGTCGGCCGAACTGCACAAGGTGGCGACAGGGCGATCCACCTATTTGGGTTTCAACGTGGTCGCGGGTTCCGGCTACGGTCCTCCGGAGCGGCTCGCGATCGCCCAGGCGGTCGACCGATCGCGCTTGACCGACCTGGCACTTTTCGGGTCCACCCTGGCGGCCCCGGCGACGGACCTGCTGCCTCCCGGCGTGCCGGGGCATCTTGTCCGGGCACTGCCGGCCTACGATCCGGCGGCGGCCAAACGTGCCCTCGACCTCGCCGGGTTCGCCGGCCCGATCGACCTCTACTACTCGACCAACTCGACGGTCCGGCGCGTCGGCATGGATCTCCAGGAGCAGCTCAGCACCGCCACTGGCCGGACGGTCAACCTTCATCCGATCGGTGACTTCTTCCGGCGAGCGTCGCTCGATCAGCTGCCGGTTTTCATCGATACCTGGACCGCCGACTACCCGTATCCCTCGGACGTGCTCGAGAGCGTGCTGCGGACCGGTGGACAGTTCAACAATCTCGGCCTCAGCGATCCGCAGGTCGACGCGGCCCTCGACCAGGGCAAGGCGGCCACGACCTTCGAGGCGGCGCTAAAGGCCTACCAGCAGGCCGAAGCCGTCGTCATCAACGACAATCGCGTGCTGCCCCTCTACAGTGGGGCGGATCCGTATCTCGTCCAGCGGGGCATCACCGTGCCCTTTATCGGCGGGGTCATCGCCTTTCACTGGGAGGACGTCGGTTGACGAGCGAGCGGCAATCCCACCGGGCTCGCGTCCTCCGGTATGGCGAAGAGGAGGCCACGCGGACCGACGACCAGCTCGCCGCCGAAGAGCCGCTGGAGCTGCGCGTCGACGGTCTCGCCCTGACGGTGATGATGCGCACGCCGGGACACGACCGCGAGCTCGCCGCAGGATTCCTGTTCGCCGAGGGCATCATCCAGTCTCATGCCGACCTCGAGGCGGTGATGCCCGTTCCCAACGGGGAGCATCCGGATCTCGAGAACATCCTCAATGTCCGGCTGCATCCGTCAGCGCCCGGGGTCGACCAACGCTGGCAGCGCAACTTCCTCAGCGCCACCAGTTGCGGGATCTGCGGGGTCAGCAGTATCGATGCGATCCACCAGTCCGCGCCGCCATTGCCGTCGGCGTCATGGCGCGTCGAGCCTGAGGTCCTCTACGGTCTGGATGAAAAGCTTCGGGCCAAACAAGCGGTCTTCACCCGGACCGGCGGGTTGCATGCGGCCGGGCTGTTCACACTCGACGGGGATCCGGTCGTGGTTCGCGAGGATGTCGGCCGGCACAACGCGGTGGACAAGGTGGTGGGCTTTGCCCTGGCGCACGACCTGCTGCCCCTCGACCGGCACATCCTGATGGTGAGCGGTCGCACGTCGTTCGAGATTGTCCAGAAGGCGCTCCAGGCGCGCATTCCGGTGCTCGCATCCGTTTCAGCGCCATCCAGCCTGGCCCGCGATCTCGCGCAGGCAAGCAATCAAACGCTGATCGGCTTCCTTCGCGGCCGGCGGCTCAACGTCTACGCCGGAAGGGACCGGCTGGCCTAATTCCACGCTCCGTAATATCAGAACGGCCGCCTTGAACAAGGGGTGGCGGTCGAGGGGGTTTTTTTGCTTCAGCGCCGTTATAGTCAGGCGGGCATGAAAAGTCGGAGCACGATCGGCGCCATCCTCCTGGGAGGCGCGCTGCTTGCTGCCTGTACCAGCGAGGATCCTGCCAGTGCTCGCCTGCCGGGTGGGTCAGCACCGGCCGCCGCGGGCGCAGTCACCACGTCGGGCTCGCCGGCCGCCGGGATCGGGGCCGCGCCGCGTGCGTCCGTTCCCCGGCCGCTGAATCCCGTATCGACCCCGGCTGTTGCAGCCAACCACTGCCCCCCGGTCGTCGCCAACCCTGTGGGATGCCCGGGGCCGGTGGCGCCGCAACCGATCGTGCCCCAGGCCAGCCACGCGCGGATCGCCTTCTGCGGATTCGTCACCGGCGGTGCCCTGAAGGTCGAGTCGCCTGCCGTGTGTGGCGCGGCGTTTCGGCCCGGCGAGTTGGTCACCGTGTCCCTGACCGGCCGGATGGGATCGACATCGTGGCTCACAAGCGCCGCGGCCGACGGGACCTTCCGGACGGCCGTGCCGACGTCGGCCTGCCGCCTCCTGCCAGGCTACCTTGCTGCTCGAGGTAATCGAGGCAGCGTGTCCAACACGCTGCCTCTTATCGTGCTTGTCTGCCGGCGCGTCCCTAGCTAGTTGCTGCCACCCCCTTCACTTTGGTCGCCGCGCCTTGCGAAGTACACGTCAGGATCATGGCGACCTTGTGGCCAGAGGAAGTTCGTAACGATGTTCCTGTTGTCACCCCAGGCAAAGTACTGGTTGGTGCCGTCGCTGGTATTGGCGACGTAATCGCCCATGTATGCGGTCGCGATCACGGGATCGAACTGCGGGAACGTGAAGACGCCGGGGAATGACCCGTTGGTCACTCGTTCGTACGACCAGGTCAGGCCGGCATCAGTCGAATTGGCGAGGACGACATCCAGCGTGTTGTCGGCGTTGCGTTTGTAGTACAGATCGTGGACGCCGGCTGCGTCACTGCTCAGGGCCGGTTGCATCTCGTCGTTGGCGCCGGTCGTGACCGGGTTAACCGTCCAGGTGATGCCGCCGTCGGTCGACCTGGCGATCAGGATGTGGCTCCGGCCGCTCCGGCCGTCGTTCCAGCTGTCGTAGATCTTCCCTGCCGGATCGATCGCCAGGCTCGGAAACTCGATGGCGCGCATGTACTGGTGCTCGCCCAGCTTGAACAGGCCGGTTGGCGAGGCGGAGGTGACATCAGAGATGGTGGTCTCCGGCCCGAAGGTCTGACCCCCATCGACCGACTTGAAGATCACGTGGCTGAAACTGAGTGCCGGTGGCGGGAACATGCAGCTGTCGTTGTTCTGCACGATCTTCTCGGCCGCCACGTAGAGGACGCCGTTCCGGTGGTCAACGATGGGGTAGGCACCGATGTACTGGGAGAACGAACAACTCGAAAAGCCAGGCTGAATCAGCTGGTTGGCGTAGACGACCTGCCAGGTGGCGCCTCCGTCGTACGAATGGCTGACCGGCAGGCCGTTCTTGGCCGCCTGGGTGGTCGGGTCGAACGTGAAGTCGTCCCACGCGACGTAAACATTGTCGCGTGAGGCCAGGGACGGATCCCGACCGACTGCCAGCGCGTCCTTGTCGGACTGGTAGAAGGGCAGCACCGTGGCCTCGGGCTGGGTATCGACCCGCTTGCTCGGACTAAACGTTCTGCCGCCGTCCGTCGACTTGGCGACAGCCACGTCGAAATTCTGTCCCCGTTCGGGATTGATATTGATCAGGAGCTGCGAGTAGTAGAAATTGCCGGCCCGGTCGGCGCCAAGCCATGGATCGCCGACGTTTTGTTCTCCGGGTGGATTCTGGATGGCCCCCCCGTCGGTAAAGCTACGGCCCCCGTTGGTCGAATAGGCGTAGCCGCTCAAGTTGAACCCGGCGGTCAAAAAGGGCTGAAGGGCGCGCTGCGAATCGTTGAAGCCGACGACCACGTTGGAGCCATGCACCGCGACGGTGGTCTCGCTCTGGGTCGTCTGGTCGGTCTGGTGAGAATCCTCAGCCGGGTTGTTGACCAGGACGTTGGGCATGCCGTTGCCTTCCGCCTGGGTCCCGCCGGTCGAGTTCTTTGTTCGAGCTGCGCCGCTCTGGTCCGCGCCGTTGACGCGAACGCCGGTCGACCACTGGCGATCGCCACGGGCGATCATCTCGAGTCCGGCCTGGGCCGGGGCGGTGAGTCGGTACCCCTTGCTCAAGATCTTCTGTGCGATCTCCTGGCCAGTCAGCGGCCTGGTGGCCGGGCCAGCGGTTCCTACCGTGCCACCGACCGCGATCAGTACCGCTCCGACAGAGAGCAAGCTGAGCCAACGGCGATCAGGCATGATCCTCTCCTCCCGAGAACGCCGGCGCCCATGGCGCACGTATCCCCACGCCCCCGTGAAACATGGTCAGTCTCCCACCGGCTGCGAGCGGAGTCAACAAGAATTTGTCGAAAGGTCAACCGTCGTCGGTCAGGGCAGGGGAAGGTCACGCGCCACCTGGCCGATGCCTTCGTAGCTGACCACCAGTCGGTACGCCCCGGGCGCCGGCCGGAGCCAGGTCTGCGTTACCTCGGCGCCGGCCAATGACGAGCCCGTCTCCTCGCCGAGTGGCTGGACAACCGAGCCGTCCGAAGCGAGCAGGCGGACGTCGAACGCGGGGTGCGGCTTCGACACGCCAGGCACGACCGACCCAACCGTTTCTCCGAGCTTCTTTGACAGAGGTTCGCTGATGTGCATCTGAACGCGGACCGTTGCCGCCCCGGCCTGCACCTGCGTGAACCGAACGGTGCTGTTACCGAGCTGTCCGTCCGCCGGCAATGGGCCCGTGTACGGTTTACTGGGTTCGACGCCGACGGTCAGATGCAGGACCCAGTCGCCCCGGATTTCGCGTGGCTGGTCGGTGGCCACCTCGAGCGCGTGGACATGGAGCATGAGCCGGGCGCCGACGGAAGTATCCGGCCAGCCGACCCCGGCGAAGTTCCAGATCGCGGTTCCGGTCCTCGCGTCGCTGCTGCCGCCCCTGAGCGCGAGGGTGCGGCCGAACTGATCCGTCAGCGTGGCGTCACCTGGGAATTCGCGTGGGAAGGTGGTCAGGACAGGAGTCAGTCGAACGGCGAGATACGTTTCGTTCTGATCGGCATACGCGGCCACGACTTGCAGCTGGTACCCCGCCGAGCTCGAGACCGCGTGCACGTCCTGGAAGCGACCGGACAGCGGCTCGAAACCCTGCATGAGCGGTGCCAGAGCCGGTCCGATGAACGGGCTGTCAGCCAGCGCCTGTTGAAAACGCGGCGCGAAATATGTGGTGGCCATCAGCGCGCCAATCAGAAGCACGCCTGCCATCCCGAGGTTTGCCCATAACGGTCGCCCCGCTGCGCGCCGACGCTGAGGCCGGGCGGCGGCGAGGACGTGGGTGACCAGGTCAGGCGGTGCGTGGAGTTCAAGCGTGGCAAGCCGTTGTGCGAGCGGATCGTCCTGCATGGTGTTCACGGTTTTTCCTCCAATTCAGTTCGAAGCCTGGCCAGGGCTCGGCGTAGCGCCATGGTGGCCGCAGCCGCTGTGAGGCCGAGTGCGCGGCCAACGGCGACGTAATCGAGATCCGCACCGAAGCGAAGCGCGATCAGCGCCCGATCGCGGGCCGGTAACCTGCGGACCGCCGAAAGGAGCTCGGCATCGGTCAGGTTGTCGATTGCTAGCGATTCCGTCGACGGAACGGCCATCCGGTCTTCAGTCAGGCGTAACCACAGCGCCTGGCGGCGGCCCGCGATGCGCCCGGCGTCGCGAGCGGCGTTAACCACGACGCGCCAGAGCCACGCATCGATCGTCCCGCGCCGCGGATCGAACTGGTCAAGCTTGCGAATCGCCCGGATCAAAGCCTCCTGCGCGAGATCCTCCGCTTCGACATCGCCTCGCGCGACCATAGCCGCAACGCGGTACACCCGGTGCGCATAGTCGCGACAGAGGCGCTCGGCGGTCAACCGTTCCAGGTCGGGCACGGTTATCGACCAGCCATCCGCGCGTAGGCGACCCGCATGGGACACGCCTTGTATACGCTAGTGCCGTCCGGAATCTAACGAAGAAGCGCTAAGTCGAGGCGACGGCCGACATCACGGTTTTGACGAACTCTTCGACCTTCCGCTGCCCGTCGCCAGGCCAGCTGACGACCAGGTAGCCGAACCCGGCCTCCCGGAGCCGTTCGGCCTTGCGGCGGGCCTGCTCGAGCGGTTCTGAGATCGAGAGCGAGCTCGACCGCAGGATCCGTTTTGGATCGCGGCCGGCTTGTTCCGCGTAGCCGTCGAGCAGTCGCGACTTCCGCGCCATCGAGTCCGCCGAGCCGAACGCATGCCAGGCGTCCGCCTGCCGAGCCACGATCGGCAGCATCAATTGTTCGCCGCTGGCCCCGATCCAGATCGGCGGGTGCGGCCGCTGCACCGGACGCGGGCGGTAGGTCGCCTCGTGCAGCTGGTAGTGGCGGCCCTTGAAGGATGCCCGATCTTTCGTCATCAGCGTGCGCATCACCTCGATACCCTCCTCGAGCCGCTCGGCACGCTCCTTGATCGGCGGAAATGTGATGCCGAACTCGCGATGTTCGGGCTCGTTCCAGGCGGCGCCAAGGCCCAGTTCGAGCCGGCCGTTCGAGATCTGGTCAACCGTGACCGCCTCGGTGGCCAGCACGGAGGGATGCCGGTAGGTGATGCCGGTGACGAGGGTCCCCAGCCGGATCCTCGAGGTGCGGGCGGCGAGCCCGGCGAGGAGGGTCCAGCCTTCGAGGCAGGGGCCACCCGGGTCTGCATAGAGCGGCTTGAAGTGATCGAAAACCCACGCTCCGTCGAAGCCCATCTCCTCCGCGAATTGCACACGCTCGAGGAGCTGGCTCCAGCTCAGCTGGTGTTGGGCGACGTCTAGACCGAAGCGCATTTCTCTGCCACAATACACAGGACCGAGCCGCGCGTTAACCGAAGGTTCATCGGTTCTTCGCCGAAAAGGCTTCGGGGTTGTCAGGCTCGCGAGGGGAATTCGTCAGGACCAAGGAGGAACCATGAAGGGTCGTCCCGCGCTCAAGCAGGCGTTCGCTCGATTGCTGGTGCTCGCCATGTTACCGGCAATCGTCATTGGATTCGGATCGGTGACGGCCGCGGCGGACAGGCCCCAGTCAACGAACAGCTGTCTGAATGGTGCCGTCAAGCACATCATCTACCTGCAGTTCGACAACACGCATTTCAAGCGCGACCGTCCGAACGTTGCCTCCGACCTCGAGCAGATGCCGCACCTGTTGACCTTCCTCAAGTCGAACGGCACGCTGTTCACCAACGATCACACCATCCTGATCTCGCATACCGCGGGAGGCATCCTGTCCAGCCTGACCGGGCTCTATCCGGACCGGCAGGGGCAGACGGTCTCCAACAGCTACGACTACTACCCACCGAACAAACAGCCGACGTTTACGAGTTCGTTCAAGTACTGGACCAACCCCGTGAACGGGGCACTTGATCAGCTCCCCAACATGATCACCGACGGACAGAAGAACACGCCCGCTCCCTGGGTGCCGTACACGCGAGCCGGTTGCGACTTCGGCGGCGTGGCGACGGCGAACATCGAGCTCGAGAGCAACAGCGCCAGCCCGACCGGCGACATTGCCAATGTCTTTGGCAACCCATCGGACCAGCTGAGCGAGGCGGCAACGAGCCCTGGTCGTGCCCAGACGGATTTCGTCGGCATTGCCATCCACTGCTCCAAGGCCGCAACGAGCAAATGTACGGGAAACCCCACGGCCAGGCAGGATCCCCTTCCGGATGAGCCGGGTGGCTACCTTGGCTACCAGGCGCTTTACGGTGCGCGGTACGTCGACCCCGCGATCGCAGGTGGCAACCCGTGCGTCAATGACACCGCCGGCCAGCCGATTACGGATCCACAGGGCAATTGCGGCTTCCCGGGCTTCGACGGCATGCTGGCCAAGAACACGCTCGGCTATGTGGAGCAGATGCAGAAGTCGGGCGTCCCAATCACCTATGCCTACATTTCTGATGCTCACGACGTTCATGTGCCGAACCCCGTGACCGACTCGTACGACAGCAACGCAAATGGACCGGGCGAGGCCGGCTTCAAGGCGCAGCTCAAGGCATACGATGACGCCTTCGCGGCGTTCTTCCAGCACCTGTCCGCGAGCGGCATCACCAAGAGCAACACCCTCTTTGCGGTTACCGTCGACGAGGGCGACCATTTTGCCGGCGGCATCGGCACGCCCCAGGCGGACGGCTCGCTTGCCTACTCACATACGCCGTGCGCCAACCTGTCGGCCTGCCCGTCGAACCAACTCGGTGAGGTCAACGCCAACATCAAAGCCCTCCTCCCTCCGGGTGAGCCCGCGTTCGACATCCACTTTGACGACGCGCCCACCTTCTATGTGAACGGCCAGCCGGCTCGGACCGACCCGACCGTTCGGAAGCTGGAGCGCGATACCGGAAATCTGCAGGCGCAGGATCCATACGTGAACCATGGGCAGGTCGTGCCTCTGACGGTCGCACTCGCCGACACGGTCGAGGAGCAGACGCTGCACATGATCAACACGGACCCCAACAGAACCCCGACATTCACCATGTTCGCGAACCCCGACTTTTTCTTCCAGACGTTCCCGCCTAATTGCGGTGGCAATCCCTGCGTCAACCCCAAATTTGCCTGGAATCACGGCGACATCCAGATGGAGATCGCGACCACCTGGCTCGGCCTCGTGGGCCCGGGCGTCGAACGCCATGGCATCGACGCACGGACCTGGACCGATCATACGAACGTCCGACCGACCATCCTGGAGCTCGCGGGTTTGAAGGATGACTACCTTCACGACGGTCGCGTCCTGGTGGAGGCCCTGTCCGAAGAGGGGATGGCGCGGTCGCTGCGCGCCCACTCCGAGACCGTCGTGCGACTTGGGACGGTCTACGAGCAGCTGAACGCCTCGTTCGGCTCGTTCTCGCTGGACACCCTCAAGGCGTCAACGCGCGCCATCAAGAGCAGCAACGAGGCAACCTACAACTCGATCGAGAGCCGGATTCAGAGTCTGACGTCCCGACGGAATGCCCTCGCCGGGAAGATCAAGACCGCGCTGGATCACGCTGCCTTCAACGGGCAGCCGCTGAACCAGAAGCAGGCACAGGCGTGGATCCGGCAGGCGCAGGAGCTGATCGACGAGGCGGCAGCACTGGCTCAGGACTGACCGCCCGGCGCGAGGTGGGTGCGACACGCAGTTGTCGCACCCACCGTCTATAATCGCCTGAGCCGGATGAAGACGAAAGCGCCGCGGACGATCTACGCCTGCCAGGAGTGTGGCAACCAGTCGTCGAAATGGCTGGGTCGCTGTCCGGAGTGCGGCAATTGGAACAGCTACGTCGAGGAGCAGGCCGCGCCCGACCGGACGGAGAAATCGCGGTGCGCTGCGCCGCCGAACCGTCTCCAGCGCCCAGCCGATGCCGTTGGCCGAGGTCCAATTCGCGCAGTCGAACCGCCTGCGGCTGGCGATGCGCGAGCTCAACCAGGTCCTCGGGGGCGGAATCGTGCCGGGCTCCCTGGTACTGGTCGGCGGTGACCCAGGTATCGGGAAGTCGACCTTGCTGCTGCAACTCGCCAGCGAGGTCGCCAGCACCTACGGGCCCGTGCTCTATGTGTCAGGGGAGGAATCCGTGCAGCAGCTCAAGCTGCGTGCCCAGCGCCTCGACATCCCGGGCGACCGCCTGATGGTGCTCGCCGAAAACGACCTGGAAAGCATCATGGAACACCTTACGGCGGCCCGCGCCGATGATGGCGGTCGTCGATTCGATCCAGACCGTGTTCATGAACGGGGTGAGCTCGGCGCCCGGCAGCGTCAGCCAGGTGCGCGAGTGCGCCGGCCAGCTGATGCTGCTCGCCAAGAGCAGCCAGATCCCGATCTTCCTGGTCGGCCATGTCAACAAGGAGGGGGCGATCGCCGGGACCGCGGGTCCTGGAGCACATCGTCGACACCGTCCTTTACCTCGAAGGGGAGCGCCATCATAGCTTCCGCATCCTCCGCAGCCAGAAGAACCGCTTTGGGTCCACCGACGAGATCGGTGTCTTCGAGATGCTCGATAGCGGGATGAAGGAGGTAGTCGATCCCAGTCGGGCGTTCCTGCAGGACCGATCATTGACGGAGGTTGGCAACGTCGTCCATGTGGCGCTGGAGGGCAGCCGGCCGCTCCTGGTCGAGCTGCAGAGCCTGGTCAGTCCCGACCGCGTTCACGCCCCCACGCCGCTCGGTCAACGGCATCGACCTGAACCGCCTGCATATGCTGGTTGCCGTCCTCGAGAAGCGAGCACGCGTCAGCCTCGGACAGCAGGACATCTTCGTCAATGCGGCAGGCGGGGTCAAGGTGATCGAGCCCGCTGTGGACCTCGCCGTCGCCCTGGCGATCGCCTCCAACGTGCGAAACCTACCGGCTGGGTCTGACCTGGTCGCGATCGGCGAGCTCGGCTTGAGTGGCGAGGTCCGGCGCGTGAATCAGCTGGAGCGCCGCCTGCTCGAGGCGCACCGGCTCGGATTCAAGCGGGCAATCATCCCGGCGGCCGCCGAGATCCGCGCCAAAGAGCTGAAGGGGATGGAGCTCTGGCGAGCCGAAACTATTGTGGACGCGATCCGGCTCTGCTTTGGTGAGGGCAAGGCGCACGCGGCAGACCGGCCGGCAGCGCGGGCGTCCATGGAACCACCGGCGCGCAGCTGACGACGCTGCGCGGCTGGTCCGCCTCGCTCCCGGCGGCTCCGCTGAGGAAGCAGCGGCGGTTGATTTCGGCGACCATCTCCACCTCACTCAGCCCCTGGCTCAGGTCGATCACCCGCTTGATGCAGGTCCGCGGGTAAATGCCCGCATTCAGATCCTGGACGGCCTGCGTCGGCTGCGGTGGGCCCGCGGCGGTGGCGGGCGGCCTCGCGGGGAGCAGGAGCGCCAGCGCTAGTCCAAGGGCCGCCAGCCACGCACCGGCCTCAGCGAGAGGCCCGATCTTTGGGGTTTTGCGACGCCTGGGCGACAGTACTGGCACGGTTTTCGTGCTTTAATTAGCTCACGATGGCAGCGATTGTGTCGACCCTGTTTCGCATCCTTGGATCACGGATCCTGACGCAAGGAGGTGATCTGCATGCGCGTGGAACGGGTCTTCCGGCTCTTGGGCCTTTTGTTGGGACTTATAGCGGGCGTCGAGTACGCCTCATTCATCATCTCGGAAGCAGGCGTCCACGGTTACACGCTGAGAGCAGTCGTCCTGTTGCTGACCGCACTGGCCGGCGCACTCTTCGGCTTCTTCGGGCTCCCGTACGTCACGACCAAGCCCTTCTTCTGGCTCGAAGATAAGCTAAACGTCACCCCGTTACCTGACCTGGTAGCGGCGACCGTGGGACTCCTCGTCGGGTTGCTGTTGGCGGCGCTCGTCGGCCTCTTTCTGGCCAAGCTGCCCTGGTATCTCGGCTTCGTAATCTCGCTGATGGTGGCGCTCGTCTTCGCCTACTGGGGCGTCACCCTGGGCTTGAACCGGCGCAACGAGATGATGGCCCTTGTGCTAGGCCCGGCGCGTGCCGCCGGCGCTGTGGGCGGCGGACGCGCCCCGGTTGCCACCGTCCTGCTGGACACCAGCGTCATCATTGACGGCCGCATCATGGACATCGCGCAGACCGGATTTCTTCGTGACCACATGCTGGTGCCGCACTTCGTCCTCGCCGAGTTGCAGTACATCGCCGACTCGAGCGATACGTTGCGCCGAAACCGTGGGCGCCGCGGCCTCGAGGTGCTCAACCTACTGCAGAAGGAGCCGCTCGTCGACATCGAGTTCACCGATGACGACATCCCTGACGTGGCCGAGGTGGACATGAAGCTGATTCGCCTGGCTCGAAACCGGAATGCCGCGATCATGACGAACGACTACAACCTCAACCGCGTCGCCCAGCTCGAGGGTGTCCGGGTCCTCAATCTCAACACCCTGGCGAACGCGCTCAAGCCGGTCGTCATCCCTGGCGAAGAGATGAACGTGCAGCTGATCAAGGAGGGCAAGGAGGCGAACCAGGGCGTCGGATACCTCGACGACGGCACCATGATCGTGGTGGAAAACGGGCGCAAGTATATGAACCAGACGATCGGCGTCGTGGTGACCTCGGTGCTGCAGACCGCGGCTGGCCGAATGATCTTCGCCACGCCCGCCAGTGAGTCGACCATCGAGCGCCGGCCGAAGCCACTGCGCAAGATCCAGGGCGGCAGTTCCGGTCACTGACCCGGTCGGTCTTCGCCTCGAGCACGGCCCCGACTTCCCGTCGAGGCTGCGGGCGGCGCTCGCAGAGTCAGCCTCGGCCACCCGCTTCGCGATCGGCCCCGGTGAGGTCCCGGCGGAAGCCCTGGCCGCCACTGACCCGGTGGTCGTGCTCGGCGAACCGGTCCGTGACACGTGCAAGGAGGTCCGAGATGGCCTCGTGCAGCGCACGGTCGCGCGCGAGACCCTGGTCGACCTCACGGGACCCTGGCTGGTCAGCCGCGCGGCGCTCGCCGCCGCCCTCGACCGCGGCGGCACGGTGGCCCGGGCGGCGGATCCGCTGCAGTTGTTTTCGGCCGCCGGTCTCGCGATTCGCGTGGTCACGCGCGGATGACGGCGGCGGCGGTCGTCGTCGCGGGAGGCCGGGGGACGCGGATGAACGCCGGGGTGAACAAGGTCTTCCTGAAACTCGGCGACCGGTCCATTCTGGAGTGGTCGCTTGACCTCTTCGAACACTCGCCGCTGGTCGGGCTCGTGGTGGTGGTGGCCCAGCCGGCGGACATCGAGACCTGCCGGCGGCTCCGCGCGCGCTACCCCAAAGTTGATCGGGTGGTGCCAGGTGGCGATGTCCGACACCGGTCTGAATTTGCCGGGGTGGCCGCCCTTGCCGAGGAGATCGATGCCGGACAGGTGGAGGTCGTGCTGGTCCATGATGCCGTCCGTCCCTTCGCCTCCCCCGTACTGGTGAATCGCCTGCTGACCGGGATGGCTGCCGTCCACGGCTGCGTGCCGGGGCTGCCGGTTCCGCCCAGCACGGTGGTCGTCGAGCGCGGCCTGGTCGCGAGCATTCCTACCGGGCTCTGGTCGGTGCAAACACCCCAGGCGGTCGACGCCACCTGGATCCTGGAGGCGCATAACAAGGCCGCCCGCGCCGGCTTTCTCGGGACCGACACCGCCTCGGTCATCGAGTGGGCCGGTGGTGATGTCCGGGTGATCGAGGGCGAGGGTGACAACATCAAAATCACGACCCCCGACGATCTCGCCCGCGCCAGAACGATCGCCGGCCGGCGTTAGCGCCTTGCCTCGTCGACGCGGATGGCGACGTGCAGCAACAACAGGCCGACGGCAAGGGCGGAGAGGGCGAGCCCCAGGGCGCGCAGTCCGGCTGCCTGCAGGATGAGCCCGACCACGGCCGGAAAGCCGCCGGCACCAAGGGTTCCGGCGGCCAGCTCATAGCCGACCGCGTGGGCCGTCATCCCCCGCCCGACCCGTCCCGGGGTCAATGAAACAAGCAAGGGGAAGATCACGCTGACCCCGAGACCGAGCAGGGGCAGGGCGAGAAAGCCGGCGATCATCGGCGGAGCGAGCCAGAATGCAGCGGCGCTCAGAAGGATGGCGATCACACTGACGTCCAGCAGGCGAGGCGCCGCAACGCGGTCGCCGAAGATGCCGAGCGCCATGCGTCCGCTGGCCAGACCGATCCAGAAGAGCGACACGCTCAAGCCCGCGGTGCCCGACGACACAAGCCGGTGCGCGGTCAGCTCGGTGTACGACCAATCCCCGGTGGTGCCCTCGATGCCACTGCCGAGCAGGAACAGGCCGATCAAGAGCGGCAGGATCCACCAATGGGCGCCTGGGACGCCGGACTTCGTTTGGATCGAAGGATTCCGCGGGACCTCGCCCAATGCCCAGTCGCGGCGACGCCAGGCGATCAACCCGCCGAGCACGGCGTAGACGGCGGCCATGACGATGAATGCGGGACGCCATGACCCAAAGACCTTGAGCGAGACCACGACGAGTTCCGGTCCGATGGCGGCGCCCACCGCCCAGGACGCATGCAACCATCCCATGAAACGGACCCCGCGCGTCAGGGCGATCCGGGTATTGACCGCCGCGTCGATGAGGCCTGACCCGGCGCCCACCAGCAGGCTGGCGAGCGTCATGACGCGCAATGAGGGGGCGACGGCGAAGCCGATGGCCCCGGCCGTAGCCACCGCACTGGCGATGCCCAGCAGCAGGGGCAGCGGCAGCCAGGTACTCAACGGCCCGCTGCTGGCGCTGACGATGAAATACGCCGCGGTCCAGGCCGCGATCAGCGCGCCGAGCCCAGCCAGCGGTGCCCCCGCCGAGACCCGCATCGAGGGCCATGCCACGCCGATCGCGCCGGCCGGCAGTCCCAGGGCAACGAAGGCGAGCATCGGGGTCCCGGCCACCATCCCAGCTGTCAGCGCCTGTCGCTGAGCCCCTCGATGCGTGGTCACCGGGGCATTATCGGGTTGCCGCGCAGCTTCCAAAAGGCCGGCTCAGATTCGACTCCCGGGCCTTATACTTCAACCCACCGAAAACCGACTAGACAAAAGGGGTGACTCGTGGAGGTACAAGCGATCATTCCGGCCGCCGGGGCCGGGCTTCACAACGGGGAGTCCAGCGCCAGGGTCCTGATGCCGGTCGGTGGCCGGTCGCTCATCCGAAGAACGCTCGAGGCCTTCGATCGCTGTCCCGAGATCACCGGCATCATCGTGATGGTCTCGCAACGCAACCTTCTGGCGGTTACCCGCGAGCTCGAGACTGATGGCTGGCGCAAGCCGATCGATGTGCAGCTGGGCGGGGAGCGCCGCCAGGATTCGGTCCGGCTCGGCCTGGAAAGTCTCCGCCACAAGCCGCCGGAATTCGTTCTCATCCACGACGGTGCGCGCCCGCTGGTCAGTGACGACCTGATCCACCAGGGGCTGATGACGGCCCGGCAGTTCGGGGCCGCCACCGCCGCCGTGCCCGTCCATCACACCTACAAGCACGTCGACAGCTCCGGTTTCGTCCACGGCACGGTCGAGCGCGCCGACCTGATGCAGATCCAGACTCCCCAGGTGTTCCGCTTCGATTGGATCCTGGAGGCCCATGAGAAGGCGGTCCGGGAGCGGATCGTGGTCGAAGATGACGCGGAGCTGATCGAGAAGCTCGGCAAGCCGGTCAAAGTCTTCTCAGGGTCCTACAGCAACCTCAAGGTCGCGACCCGCGAGGATGCGCTGATGGTCGAGGCCCTGCTTGCCGCTGCGCCCGTGTGCGTGTAGGGAGCGGCTTCGACCTTCATCGGCTCGAGGTGGGCCGGCCGCTGATCCTCGGTGGGGTCGAGCTCCCCTGGGACCTCGGCCTGCTCGGCCATAGCGATGCCGACGTGATCTGCCACGCGCTGATCGACGCCCTCTGCGGCGCCGCCGGCCTGGGGGACATCGGGACGCTCTTTCCAGACACGGACCCTCGCTACAAGGACGCCCGGAGCCTCGACCTACTTCGCGAAGTGACAGACCGCTGCCGCCGGGAGCGCTGGCTGGTCGAGAATGCCGACGTCACGCTGCTCGCCCAGGCGCCCAGGCTCGCGCCCTACCGGGAGGCGATCCGGGCCAATCTCGCCGGCGCGCTGGGGGTCGACCCGGCCGCGGTTGGGATCAAGGCGACCACCACCGACCACGTCGGCGCCATCGGCCGCGGCGAGGCGCTGGCGGCGCAGGCGATCGTCCTGCTGCGGGAGACACCGTGAGCGGGCTGCGCCTCCACAACACGATGAGCGGCCTGGTCGAGCCCTTCACGCCGCTCGAGGCCGGCCAGGTGCGGATGTACACCTGCGGCCCGACCGTCCATGACTTCGCCCACATCGGGAACTTCCGCACCTTCCTCTTCGAAGACGTTCTGCGACGGGTTCTGCTGCAGCGAGGCTTGCGCGTCACCCAGGTGATGAACCTGACCGATGTCGAGGACCGGATCATCAAGAAGGCGGCGGAGCGCGGGGAGTCGATCGACGAATTCACCGAGCCGTACATCGAGGCCTTCTTCCAGGACCTCGACAGCCTGCGGATCGAACGCGCCGAGCATTACCCGCGGGCGACCCAGCATGTCTTCGAGATGGTCGCGCTGATCGACCTCCTCACTGAACAGGGGCATACCTACGTTAGCGACGGATCAACGTACTTCCGGATCGCGACGTTTCCGCGCTACGGCGCATTGGCTCACCTCGATGCTGCCGGTCTGAAGGCGGGCGCTCGGGTGGACGTCGACGACTATGGCAAGGACGACCCGCGTGACTTCGTCCTCTGGAAGGCGCGCAAAGCCGGTGAGCAGGCATGGGAGACGCCCCTCGGGGCCGGCCGCCCTGGCTGGCATATCGAATGCTCGGCGATGAGCATGAAATACCTCGGCCAGAGCTTCGATATCCACACCGGTGGTGTCGATAACATCTTCCCGCACCACGAGAACGAGATCGCGCAGAGCGAGGCGGCAACCGGGAAGCCCTTCGCCCGCTACTGGCTGCACGCCGAATTCCTGCAGGATGCGGTCGGGGAAAAAATGTCCAAACGGCTGAAGAACTTCACCACCCTACGCGACGTACTCGCGGAGGGGCACCAGCCGCGCGCCATCCGGTACGCGCTCATTTCCGGGGCGCACTATCGGAGCCAGCTGGCGTTCTCGCAGGAACTTCTGAAGGGGGCAGACAGCGCGGTTAAGCGCCTCGACGAGTTTGCGGTACGGTTGGGCTCGCTCAGCGGTGAGGCTGAACCGACTGGGGAGGTGCGCGCCCGTTGGGACGCCGCCCTCGATGAGGACCTCAACGTCCCTGCGGCGGTTGGTCATCTCTTCGAGTTCATCAAGACGTTCAACCCGCGCATCGAGACCGGGGAGGCCACGCTGGAGGAACGGGCCGGCGCCATGGCCTTCCTCCGGCATGCGAATCGCGTCCTTGATGTCGTCGAGTTCCCGGATGCCTCGGTAGACGCGGAGGTCGAGCACTTGATCGCGGAGCGGCAGCGGGCCCGGCAGGCGCGCGACTTCGCCCGCTCCGATGAGATCCGCGCCCGGCTGCTGGCGATGGGTATCCAGCTCGATGACACCAAAGACGGCTCCCGCTGGAAGCGCATTCGGTAGGCTTCGGTGCCCCGGCCTCCCGACATCATCTACGGTCGCAACCCCGTGCTGGAGGCATTCCGGGCCGGACGCCCGGTGCGGCGGCTGCTGCTCGCCGGCGGCCTGCGCGATGATCCCCGCCTCAAGGAGCTGCGCCGGCTCGCGGCGGGCCGCGATCTCATGATCGAATCGGCCGACCGGCACCACCTCGATGACATCGCGCATTCGGAAGCCCACCAGGGTGTGGTGGCGTACGTCACCCGCCGGAAATACTGGGACCTCGAGCCGATGGCGCGCGTGGCACTGGCGGAGCGCGCGGACGCGCTGCTGCTCATGCTCGACAGCCTGCAGGACCCTCAGAACCTCGGCACGCTGAGCAGGACCGCGGAGGCCACCGGCGTTGGCGGCATCGTGCTCTCATCGAATCGGTCACCGGAGGTGACCCCGGCCGTGGTCAAGGCGTCGGCGGGGGCGGCGGAGTACCTCCGTTATGCCCGCGTCGCCAACCTCGCCCAGGCGACCGACGCGCTCAAGGGCCTGGGCTTCTGGATTGTCGGCCTCGCCGGGGAGGCCGCGACGCCGTACACCGAGTTCGATTACCGACGGCCATTGGTGCTCGTCGTGGGCGCCGAGGGCGACGGCATGCACCAGCTGCTCCGCAAGAAGTGCGATGCTCTCGTGCGGCTGCCGATGCTCGGCCAGGTGGGCTCGTTGAATGCGGCGGTGGCCGGCTCGATTCTTCTCTACGAGGTGTTGCGCCAGCGCGGCCCAACGAGCTAGCCGCCGCTTCCGTAGAGGAGGAGTGTCGTTCGATGGCATCGGAGGGTGCCCTCCACCGGAGGTTCGGCTAGGTGATGGCCGGTGGCGGCGGTGGGACGTCCCCAGGCGCGGACGGCCCGGTCGGAGGGGCCTTATGGCCGCCGCCCATCTGCGCTCGATGATCTTCGAGCGCGGCATCGTATTCCTCGAGCGACCGGTATTCCTCCGCTTCCAATAAGACTTTCCGCGTGGCGGTGACCCAGTCACGGTCGAGCGTCTTGAACATGGGGAGTCCGCGCTTGCGGCGATACAGGGCGAAGAGGACGATCGCTGCCAGCACCCAGATCGGGCCGACAATGCGGGCGTACTGGTGCGTCAGCAGCACCATAACCAGGAAGAAGAGCACGCCCAGAAAGCCGAGCACGCCGAGCAGGGGGAACCAGACGGTCCGCCCCTGGTAACGGATCCGGATGTTGAGCGGCATCATGTAAGGTCGCGGCGTGAAGGGGTCATTGAAACGAAGCACGAAGAGCGAGATGAACACCAGCAAGTAGCCGGTGGTGGCGCCGAAGGCATAGAGATCGGCCAGGACGTCGATGGCGGCGCTCTTCCCGGGAGGGCCCGGCGTGAAGAAGGCGAAGATGGTTTGCAGCAGCGCGACGCCACCGAAGACGATGACGGCACGGGCCGGCGTGGCGAACTTCTTGTTCACCTTCGAAAACCAGGTCGGGAGCAGGTCGAACTGGCTCATCGAGTAGCTCAGCCTCGAGGAGCTGACCACCCCTGAGTTGGCGGAGATGAAGACGATGAGCGCACCGATGGCGGCGGTGAGCGGGGCCGCCACGACCCCGACGACCGGGATCTTGCTGGCGATCAAGGCGACCGGGTCGCCTTCGTGTCCGCGGAAGTCGAGCGGGTGAAGCAGACCGACGGCGAGGACGGAAAAGGCCATCGCGAAGAGCAAGACCGAGACCACGAGGCCGATGGAGGTCCGCGGAATAATGGTGGCGGGCCGCCGTGTCTCCTGGGCGACCTGCGAAATCGTCTCCAGGCCGACGAAGGCGATGATCGCCAGCGACGATCCGAACGCGAACTCGCTGAGGGTGGGCCGATCGAAGAGGAACTCGTGCGCGACCATCTCCGGGTGCCAGACCAGCACGAAGCCGGCTACCACGATGCCGGTTTGCGCGATGATCGCGATCGTCCCGATGATGCCGTTGAAATCGGTCGAGATCTTGATGCCCCGGACGTTCAGCCAGATCAGGAAGAGGATTCCCGCCACCGACTCCAGCAGCCAGACCCAGGCCATATGGATCGGCCCGAGGTTGATGGTGATATCGACGATATGATGGCCGCCGCTGACGTACGGCACAAAGAAGTTGAAATAGCCGAAGGCGACCACGGTGAAGAGCGAGATGTCGATCGTGTAGTCGAGGACCAGCGCGGAGCCCGCGACGAGCCCCCAGAAATCCCCCAGCCCGCGCAGCGTGAAATACTGGCCGCCGCCGGCGAGTGGGTAGGCGGACGCCAGTTCGGCGTAGCACAGACCCACCAGCGCGAAGACCAGGCCGGCCGCGAGGAAGGCCAGTGGCGCCATGCCCAGCGCGGCCAGGGTGATGATGCCGAGTGCGGTGTAAATGTCGGCGCCGACGGCCGCGTAGCCCCACATGTAGGAGCCCCAAACAGACACGTCGCGGCGAAGCTCGCTGCTGGAAATCCCCTCTTGCGGCGGATGCATCCCAACGATAGTACCGGGCGCCCGGGGTCACGTCGCCTGAGTACCCTGAGGTCATGGACCGGCTGATCGTCGACGGCTACAACATGATCTTCGCCTGGCCCGAGCTGGCGGCGCTCAAGGACGTCAAGCTGGAGGATGCCCGGGACCTCCTGATCTCGATGCTGGCGGATTATGGCGCGATGACACGGCAGCAGGTGGTGGTCGTCTTCGACTCTCACCGCCGGGCCGATGCCGCCGCGTCGGAGCAACGGATTGCCGGCGTCCAGGTGGTGTACTCGGGCGGCAAGACATCGGCCGACCACGTCATCGAGCGGCTGGTTTTCGCCGCCAGGCCGTCCGACGAGGTGACGGTCGCCACCTCGGATGGCCTTCAACGTGACTATGCCCTGAGCCGGGGGATCAAGACCGTTTCGGCACCGATCCTCAAGGCGCAGATCGACGCGGCCCTCGAGCGGCGAGATCGGCAGATCGGCGACACCCGTGCCCGCTCCGACATCGCCCGGCGCCTCGAGGATCGTCTCGATCCGAAGAGTCGGGAACGCCTCGAGCGGATCAGGCGCGGGGAGTCCCCGGAGCCATAAAAAAGAGGGCCGCAGCGGCGGCCCTCTCTAGATGTCGATTAACAGCGCGGCAGTCCGGGGCTGAAGTTATTGAAGGCGGGTGTGGTCGTGTAGTAGTCCGTGACGTACGTGCCGTTGGTCAAGCGGTCCCAGATCCCGGTCCCCGTTGATCACGCTGCTCGAGCGCGTCTGGCAGCTGATGGAGATCTGCTGGCCGTTCTGCAGGAAACCGACCGTCGCGTACCCCGTTCCTGGTCCGGACCGTTCCCGAATAACGTCGGTGACCCGATAGAGGTGGCCGGCAGGCGGTGCCGGTTGGGGCTGGGGCGCCGGCGGCGCGGGCGCAGCGGCGGTCGCGACGAAGTGGATGTAACGCGGGGCGGTGGCCACGCGCTGGTCATACGCGACATAGTGGGTCCAGTTGTACTCCTCGATGACGGCCTGGCCCGACGGGGTGACCGCCATCACGTATGCGACGTGGCCGCCCCACCAGGCGTAATTCTCGCCACCGTGCCAGACGGCGACGGCACCGACGGACGGATGGCTGTCTACGGTGTACCCGATGCTGCGCGCGGCCGCGTCCCAGGATCCACCGTTGCCGAAGAACGCGGTCCTGCCGTTCGGGCCGGTCAGAGACGCGCCGTGGAAGCGAACGCCCTCCTGGGCCAGCCGAAAGGCGACGAACGACGTGCAGTACCCGGTGTAAAAGCCCCAGGCATCGATGCGGTTGACCGTGCCCCGATATGGATAGTCATTGATGCCGGCGGCCGACGCGGTCGCCGCGGGAATACCGACCGTCAGCACGGCCGCCCCCACGATTGCCGCCAACGCTCTGCGAACGCTGAACGAACTTGTCCTGCCGACCATTGGGCGTACGCCCCCCTCTTGTTCGCGCGTTTCGCGCGGAATTTGCTCCCCGATCGCTGCAGGTTTAACGCGCGGAGCGCGGCCGGGGCATCACCCGCACTGAAATCGTTTCAGTCGGTCGCAATCGCGTACTTTGCCGTTACCTCGATGGCAAGAGGTCGTGTCAGGGGTCGAGCGACGCTACGCTTTTGGCGCGGCCTGGACGATCTCCGGCTTCCCGGGCGGCTTCAGTTCCGACCGGGCATAGCGGAAGATGCCGATCGTCCAGAGCCACCCGAGCAGGAGCCCGGCGACGACGTCGGTCGGGTAATGGACGCCCAAAAGGACCCGTGAGAGGGCCACCATCAGGGCGAGGGCCACCGCGGCCGTCAGGGCGACCCCACGCCAGACCGGGGATCGGCCCTGGGTCAAGAGGCTGGCGATCGCGAGATAGATCCCGGCGGCCTGCGCCGTGTGCTCGGAGGGGAAGCTGAGCGACGTCAGATGGGTCAAATGCTCGATCGTGGGGCGGGGACGGGCGACAATCAGCTTCACGACCGACGGCAACGCCGCGCACCCGGCGGCGACGACGATCAGGGCAATGTCGTCGGCGGGACGCTTCCAGCGGCGCAGCAGGAGCAGGGCGACCGTAAGCGGAGCAAGGATCGCAAACGAGCCGGCGTCGCTGACCAGGCTGGCGATCGTCGTGCCGAGCGCGCTTCGATGATTCGCCACCGCCTGCATGGCGGCGACATCAAAGGGCGGCGACACGGCGCGCACCAGGATGCCGGCAATGGCCGTCACCGCCGCCAGCACGAGGAAGATCGCCAGGATCCGGATGCCGAATCGGCCGAGTTCCCGCCGGTCAGGCACCCGTCGTCTGCTCGAAGCTGGCTCGGGTGATCACGCGCAGTCCGTCCACCACGACCTCGAACGTCGCGGGGATCTTCGCGCAGACTTCGCCGTCGAGGGCAACGTCCATCGGCCGCTCCGGCGAGACTGTCACCCGGGTGACCGGCTCGAGCCGAACCCCGCGCACCAATCGCCGGCGTCTGGTCAAGTTTTGGACCAGCGATTGAAGCAGGCGCCGGATCGGCAGATGCTCGACCAGCAGCAGTTGGAGGCTTCCGCTCTCAGGGTCGGCGCCGGGAACCTTCAGGCGAAGGGCTCCGCCGACAATCGGGGTGTTGATCACCGACAGCTGTTCCAGCCGGAGTTGCTCTGATTTACCGTCGCTCGTGATCTCGCAGTTGAAGACGGGCCTCTCCCGCAGCGCCATCACACCCGCGGCGGCATAGGTCAGCCGCCCGAGCCGGTGGCGAAGGTCCGCGCGAGTCGCCAGCCGCGCGAAGTTCACATTCAGCCCGGCCGTCGCCGCGTGTACGAAATACCTCGGAGCTTGTCCCTGCTCGGCCAACCGGCCGGCATCGATGGTGGAGACCTTGCCGAGGGCAAGCAGGCGAGCGGCGTGCTCGATCCGCATCGGAAGCTCGAGCGATCGGGCGAAGTCGTTCGACGTGCCCAGTGGAAGCACGCCGAGGACTGCCGAGGTTCCGACCAGGTAGTTCGCGACCGCGCCAACCGTGCCGTCGCCGCCGGCCGCCACCACGATCGGCGGGGTGCCCGCGGCCTTCAAGAGTTGCGGCAGCCGCGAAAGCTTGTCGACGGTCAGCTCATCGACGATCTCGAGGCCGGCCGCCTTCATGGCTTCGCGGGCGGTGTTGAGTTCCTTGGCCTCTCGGCCGGCATGTGGGCTCCTCACGAGGACGACGCGGTTGGTGAGAGGGCGCTGCGGCAGTGGTGCCGGCGTCCGCGCGTCGCGCCACTCGCGCCCAGCTTCGATGAGCGCGTTGCTGGCACTTCCCATCGCAGTACCGATGGCGGCGCCCGCAAGGACGTCGAACGGATAGTGGACGCGGAGGTGGACGCGCGAATAGGCGACGGCAGTGGCCAGTGGCAGGACGAGAAGCAGCAGTCGCGGATCTTCGCGAGCGATTGCCGTCGTGAACGCGAAGGCCGAGGCCGAGTGGCCGGAGGGGAAGGAGAAGGATCCGGGTATCGGCAGAACCGGCGGGCGGTCGCCCCGTCGCCGCTCGGGCCGCTGGCGGCGTGCCAGGTATTTGAGCGGCAGATTCACCAGCGTCGACGTTAGCGAGATGGCCAGGACGCCGCGGAACGCGGCTCGCCGTCCGCGGCCGCCACCGAGGATTGCCACGGCGCCGGCAATCGATAGCCAGAGGAGCGAGCGGTTTGCGGTGGTCGTCAAGGCCAGCAGGCTGCGATCCATGACCGCCTGCTCCCGCCGGGTCAAGCGCGCAAACAACCGGCGATCGAAGGCGTCAAGACGTCCGAGAGGTCCCTTCACAACCGCACAGCCTAACGGTTGACCCCCGTGAGACCGATCGTCCGGCATAATCCTGAGGTCATGGACCTGAACCTGGCGGCTGTCCTCTTTATGGGTGGCTACGTGGTCGTGATCGCGGTTGCGGGACTGGTCCTGGCCCTCCGATCTGGTGCAGGGGTGACGCCCATGCGCGTGACCCCTGCCGGAGTAGGGGGCTGCGGGCAGGTCGTCTTGCTCGGTGGCGATGTCGAGGCCCTCGGGAATTTCCGGGGCCACGTCGAATCGGTCGAACTCGAGCCAACCGGGAGGCTGGTCGCGATCGTTTTGGGCAGCGGAGGCGGCCTGATCGAGGGTGGGCGCGTGCCCGCCCGCGCGATCCTGGCGTCGGACGGACAGGTCTTGCAGATTGCCGAACCATGGGCCGAGTCGACTGTTGAGGGATCAGCGAACCTGGTTGCGCTTCAGCGGAATGCCGCCGTGGTCAGCGGTGAGGGCAAGCGACTTGGCGGGGTGCGGATGCTCTGCGTCGACCGAGACGCCGGTCTCGTCACCGGGCTCATCGTGGCCGGCGGGGGGCGCCAGCGTCGTACGGTGCGGGTTCCGATCGATCGGGTGACAGCAGCGGGCCCGGAGCGCGTGATGACGAATCTGAGGGCCGACGAGTGGGCGAGTTTGCAGGACTTCGCGCCAGACCAGGCTATCAGGGAAGCCGTGATCCAACGTCTGGCGGAGGAACCAGCGACACGGCTGTTCGTCCGGTCGCTCACCGTGGATGTTCAGGGTCAGCGGGTCAAACTGGGCGGATACGTCCGCACGCAACTCGAGGCCGAGCAGGCCGCCGCGGTCGCCCGATCCGTTCCCGGCGTGCTTGTGGTCGACCGAGCCATCCGGACCGACGAGGACCTGGTCCGCGCCGTCCGGGACGCGATCAGCCGCGACCTGGGAGGGTCGGCGACGACCATCGACGTCCGCTCAGAATTCGGTCAGATCGACATTCTCGGGCGCGTGCGTGACCGGCAGGCGTTGCGGCGAATCGACGCCGCGGTGAAGGCGGTACCCGGGGTGCTCGTAATGCACAACTTCGCCACCATCGGGTAGGCGGCGGCGGGCGTCAGGCTTCTCGCTGCTGGTTCCGACTCTTACGGCGCGGCAGCCGGTTATTGAGGATTGCGTTGGTCTCCTCAACCAGCTGAGCGTACTCGTCGGCGCGGATCGCCGGATGGGTTTTGGCCGGGTAGCCCTCGCGCTTGCAGATGGCGTCAATGCGATGGAGCGTCTTGGGGTCCTTGGCCTCCCCGAGGATCAGGAGGTCGTACTCATTCCCCAGCACATTGAAGATCTGCTGGACTTTTCCCCCGACAAGCGTGATCTGCCTCTCGAGCTGCTGCCACTCGCTGGCCTCCTGATCGGGCACCCGCGCCGTACTGCTGTTCGCCCGCGGCCGGATCTGGACCAGGGTCACAAACTCCATTCAAGCATCGTAAAAAACCCGAGTCGCGGCACGCAACCAAAAAGGGAAAGCCCACGACCGGGGTTGAACCGGTGACCTACGCCTTACCAAGGCGTCGCTCTACCACCTGAGCTACGTGGGCTCGCAATGGGCAGAGGAGGATTCGAACCCCCGAAGGCGCTAGGCCAACTGATCTACAGTCAGTCGCGTTTAACCACTTCGCTATCTGCCCGTCGGGCCACATTCTAGCGCCCGGCCGCCAATCGGGCGGCTACCTTCCTTACTCCGTCTTGCGGAGGAGTTGGTCTTCTTTCTCGTACAGGTTGGTCGCCCGAAACACGAAATAGAGGCCGATCGCGACCGCAATCCACGCCAGCAGCGCCGCCGCCAGCGCGATCACGGGGACGGTGGCACGCAGGAGAAGGGACGCGACCACGGCAAAGGCGGCCAGCCCGAACGCGCCGATCACGCCCCCGCTGGCATCGGCGGTCGCCTTCACCTTGCCTTCCTTTTGCTCGAGGAGCGTCAGGGTTGCGGGCAGGAGTGCCGGAAAGGCCAGGAAGAGGCCGCCCACCTTCGGCCCGAAGCGTATCGAGACCAGGGCGGCGACCACGGAGATGGCAGCGCCGAAGACGAAGCGGACCGCCAGGTCGATCGGCTTCGCCTCCGTGAGCTTGTGCAGATCGACGGTGACCGGTCCGTCGTCGTCATTAATCAGGGCGTTGCTGGACATCAGGTCAATGCTCCACGATGAGGTAGAGTCCGCCCGCGACCGCAAACCAGGCGAGCCACGCCACGAGCGAGCCAACGGCGGCATGGAAGCGGTCGACCGCGAAAAGGGTGATCGCGCAGTACACGATCATGGCTGCGCTCCCGATGATCATGCCGACCGTTTGCGGGATCGCCATCGAGGGCCCTTTCACGAGCGAGGTCAGCAGCAGGCTGGCGAGCGCGACGGCGGGAGCGGCCGCGAAGACGCCGGCGAACCGCTTCGGTTTCAGCACCTGGCCGACCAGCGAAAAAGCCACCACCATGAGACCGCCGACGACCGCCTTGACGGCGACGTAGGTAACCGGCGACATGCTACAGTATTAATATCAGATTACGATAGCGTTAAGCTACCATGAAACGTGCTCAGTTCAGGGAGGATTCAATGCCAGGGGGAGTCAGCGCGAAGCGGGGACGTCAGTCCGGGAAGAAGGCCAAGCCGAAGGTCCGGAAGTCGAGCGTGGCGAAGTCGAGCGGCCGCCGCAAGACTGCCGGCGCGGGTGCGCGGAAGGCGCGCCTGCGGTCCAAGCGTACGAGCGTTCCCGGACGTGGCTTCGCCTCGATGAGCCCGGCCAAACAGCGGCAGATTGCAAGCCAGGGCGGTCGCGCCGCGCATGAGCAGGGGACCGCGCATGAGTTCTCCCGCGCTGAAGCTCGGGCCGCCGGCCAGAAGGGCGGCGAGCGTGTCAGCCGCGACCGCAGCCATATGGCGGCCATCGGCCGCAAGGGCGGAGAAAGCTAAACCACCGGGCTAAACTTCCCTTATGGCCAGCATCGGCGCGCGCGCCGCCGCGCCGCCCGAGGTCACCGTCCCCGACCAATTCAATCTCGCGGACTATCTCGTGGATCGGCACGTCCGGGAGGGCCGAGGCGGCCAGGTTGCCATCCTCTGCGGTGATGAGTCCGTCACCTACGCCGAGGTAAGCGAGCGCTCCAACCGCGTGGCCAACGGTCTGCGGGCACTTGGCGTTCGCCGCGAGGAGCGGGTTCTCCTGCTCCTGCTCGACTCACCCGCCTTCGTCTACAGCTTCTTTGCGGCGCAGAAGATCGCGGCCGTTCCGATTCCGACCAACACTCTGCTCAAGATGCCCGACTACCGGTACCTGCTCAATGACTCACGGGCCGCGGTGGCGATCGTCAGCGAGGCACTCCTGCCGGTGCTCCTCGCCATTCCTCGCGAGGAACTGCCGCACCTGAGGCATATCGTTGTGGACGGGAAAGCGGTTGCCGACACGATCCCCTTCCTCGGGCTCATTCGCCAGGCGCCCGAGCTCCAGCTGGCCGAGACGTCGCGCGACGAGGCGGCCTTCTGGCTCTACTCGTCGGGCACGACCGGCTTTCCGAAGGGCGCCGTGCACCTGCACCACGACGTCGTCCACACCGTGGTGCTCTACGCGCAGGGCGTGCTCGGTATCACGGCGGCCGATCGAACCTTCTCGGTGGCCAAGCTCTTCTTCGCCTACGGCCTTGGCAACGCACTGACCTTTCCCTTTGCCATCGGCGCCACCACCGTCCTCTGGCCTGGGCCGCCGACCGCGCCCAACGTCTTTGCCCAGATCGAGCGCTATCGCCCGACTCTCTTCTTCTCGGTCCCGACCAACTACGGGATGCTCCTCGCCCACCGCCGCGAGGGGACTGATTTCGACCTGGGCAGCGTCCGGCACGCGGTGTCCGCGGGCGAGGCCTTGCCGAAAGCCCTCTTTGATCGGTTCGAGGAACGCTTCGGCGTCGAGATCCTCGATGGCATCGGCTCGACCGAGGTCCTGCACATCTTCATCTCGAACCGACCCGGCCAGGTGCGGCCGGGATCAACCGGTCAGCTGGTGCCTGGCTACGAGGCACGACTCCTGGACGACGCGGGGCAGGAGGTCGCCGACGGAACGATCGGCAACCTGCTGATCAAGGGCGACAGCACCTGCGCCTTCTACTGGAACAAGCACGAGCGAACCAAGGACACGATCGAGGGCCACTGGATTCGGACCGGCGACAAGTACCGGCGGGATGCGGACGGCTTCTACTGGTACGCCGGACGGGCCGACGACATGCTCAAGGTGGGCGGGATCTGGGTCAGCCCGGTCGAGATCGAGAACACGTTGGCCGAGCATCCGGCCGTCCAGGAGGCTGGGGTCGTCGGCCGCCGTGATGAGAATGATTTGGAAAAGCCGATGGCCTACGTCGTGCTCGCCGCGGGGCATCAACCCTCGCACGCGCTCGCGCAGGAGCTGCAGGAATTCGTCCGGCAACGGATTGCGGAGTATAAGCGGCCCCGCTGGGTGGAGTTCGTCGAGACCTTGCCCAAGACCGCGACGGGCAAGACGCAGCGCTTCAAGCTGCGGGCGTCGGTTGCCTCAAAACCGGTCTCGTAGCTGGTAGTAGAGGCCGACCGCTGGTAAGAACCAGGGGCGCTCGCGGTACAGGGGTGCGCCACGGAGCGGCCTCCGCCAACAGGACGGCAGCTCCTCGCCGGCGATCCAATCGGCGGCCAGCTGGCCGAAGTAGGTCGACATGGCGACGCCCGTACCGCAGTAGCCGAGCGCGTAGGTGACGCCGCCGATGCGACCGATGTGTGGCATACGATCGAACGTGAAGCCGAGCCGGCCACCCCAGGCGTACTCCACCGCGACGTCCGCAAGCTGGGGATGGACTCGCGTCATCGCCTCGTACAGCCAGTCGCGGGCTTTCGGAATCGAGGTTGGGGCGAAGCTGGCGCGGCCGCCGAACAGCATGCGACGCCCGTCCGGGCTGAGGCGCCAGTAATAGAGGAAGTTTTTGGAGTCAAAGAGCATCCGCCGGTTTGGGATGAGCTCGCGGGCCAGGTCCTCCGGCAGTCGTTCGGTGGCGATGATGTAGCTACCCACCGGGATCACGCGGCGACGGAGCCCCGGAAGCAGGCTGTCGGTGTACCCGTTGGTCGCGAGGAGCACCTCGCGACAACGGATCACGCCCCGCGCTGTCTCGACGTCGAATCCGCGAGCCGTCCCCTCGACCCTCGTCGCCGGCAGGTGATCGTAGAGGTGTGCGCCGGCGTCCCGCGCAACGCGAACCAGGCCGGCGAGATACTTCGCCGGGTGCAGGCCACCACTGCGCTCGAAGAGCATGCCGCCGTGATACGCGGTCGAGCCGAGTTCCCCTTGCAACGCCTCTTGCGAGATCATCTTCGCCTTGATCCCGAACTCTCGATCGACCAGGGCTGCCTCGGCCTCGAGGTGCGGCAGATGGGTCGGGCGGTAGGCGAGATAGAGGTGGCCGGTGCGCGCGTACTCGCATCGGATGCCATAGCGCTCGATCGTGTCTTCGACAAGGGCGAAGGCGTCGAGGCTGGCGCGATAGAGCTGCCGGCCCTGCTCGCCCCAGCGGCTCACCAGCGTGCCCGGGTCGACCTTGAACCCGGGGTGGACCATGCCGCCGTTGCGTCCGCTGGCTCCCCAGCCGAACATCTCTTTCTCGAGCACGGCGACCGATCGCCCCCGCCAGGCGAGCCTGATTGCCGCCATCATCCCGGTGTACCCGCCGCCGACGATCACGACATCCACGTCGGTCGGTATGGAGGCAGCGGGCACGCTGGCCGGCGGCGCATCGCGCCACCAGAACGGTTCCTCGCGGTACGTTGCCGCCAGCGGTGTCAGTGGGGTGCCCCGGGTGCGGCCTTCCTCCGCGCCAATTCGCCGATCAACATCGCCGCCTGTTCGGTTCCAGGCTGAGCCTGCAGTCGGGCCGACAGGGTGCGAAGGCGGCTCCGGAGCGTGCCATCGGTCAGCAGGCGTCCGATCCGTCCGAGCAGCTCGCTCTCCGTGCAGCGGAACGGGTCGAGACGGGCGCCGAGGTCAGTCTCCTGGACGCGCTGCGCGTTATCGGGCTGATCCCAGAAGAGCGGCAACACGATCATCGGCTTGCCGAAGTAGAGACTCTCGGTCACGGTGTTGTTGCCTCCGTGGGTGATAACGAGGTCAACCAGTGGGAGCACCGAGGTTTGGGGCAAAAACTCCGCTCCCCACATGTTCTCCGCGAGCTGGATCTCCTGGTGTTGCGGCCCCTTACTGACGATCACGCGATGGCCGCTTTTGGCCAGCATCTCGATCAGCCGGTTCATCAGGCCGACGTCCGCCGAGCCCAGGCTGCCGAGGCTGAGGTAGATCAGGTTGCCACCCCCCGCGATTCGGGGGACCTGAATTGGTTCGTCGGTCGTCCGCACGCATGACTCCAGACGGTGCCAGGTTTCAGCCAGTGGCCGGGACCGCTGGTAGTCGAGGTCGGCGGGGTAGTTGTAGAGGTTCAGGACCGGGGATTCGTACATGAACGCGCCGACCGGAAGCGGTGGCGCGCCGCTATCCGTCAGGTACCGGTTGAACTCCTTGTGGAGCTCCGCGTGGTGCTCGCCGTAGGCATGGCGGAACCGTTGCCAGTCGCGCTGGTCGCCGGCTGCCAGGCCGGAGAAGACCGGCGGCAAGGCTGGATCGCTGATTTCGAGTGGGTTGCAGGAGACGATTCGGACCCAGGGGACTCCGGCGGTGACGACCGCGCCGAACGCGACGACATTGTCCTGCACGATGACGTCCGGCTGAACCGAGTCGAAGATCTCGTGAAGGCGCGGGTCAACGTACATCGAGCCTGAGACCAGCTCGCTCCAGATCGGTTTGATCAGCGTCTCGATCTGTTCGAGGGTTGTCTTGCGGAATTCCGGGGCTGTCTCGCGAATGAAGTCTTTCCAGAACTGGCCGGGAGCCTCGTCGACGGCCGGCTTCGGCTTCAGGCGCACCAGCGCTTCCTCGAAGCCCTTCGCCTTAAGGGTGCCCTTGAACGATTCCTCGATCACGAACACGACCCGCGCGCCGCGACGGCGCAGCACGTCGCCGATGCCGACGCAATTATTGGTCGGGCCGAAGGCTCCCTCCGGAAAGAAGACCACGGTTGGGCCGGTGTCCCTCACTCACCGAAGCGTAGCGCCCCGGCCGGTGATGGCCGTCGAGTGTGTAGACGTTGTAGGCATGCCCGATGACAGGCTGGGCGACGTTTCGTACCGGGATTCTGGCCGGAGTTTCACCCTTCTCCACCCCTCGATGGGCGTGGCCATGCAGCACAAGGTCAGCTCCGACCGCGTCGATTGCCTCGGCCAGCAGATAGCTACCGAGGAACGGGTAAATCTCAAGCCGCTCGCCGACAAGGGTGGCCTCGATTGGCGAGTAATGCAGCAGCACGATGCGGAAGTCGGCCTGGAGGGACGTCAAGGCGCGGCCCAATTGCTCGGAGATTCGTTTCGTATGGCCGACGAACGCCTTCATTTCCGGCTCGCCGAAATCGCTGCCGCAGGCGCCGCGAAATCCGCCACCGAAGCCCTTGGCGCCGGCGATGCCCACCCGCATGCCGTGAAGCTCGAGCGTGAGCGCTTCTCCTTCCAGCACCCGAACTCCGGCCCCTTCGAGTCGCGCCCGGACCTGGCCCTGCTGGTTGGCGTGGTAGTCATGGTTGCCGAGGACCGTGACCACCGGAACGGGCAGCCCGCGGAGCTCGTCCGCCAGCACCTGCGCCTCAGCCGGTCCACCGCACCTGGTGAGGTCGCCGCCGATCAGCAGCACGTCGGCGCGGTCCGCGAGATGTTCGAGGCTTGCCCGCAACTGCCCATGTGATTCGGTCCCGAAATGCAGGTCGGCGACAGCCGCCACCCGGATCATGCCACCGGTTCCTCGCCGTCCGGCTCCGACATCGGCACCACGCGGGTCTCGTTGACGACCGTGTACTCGGGCAGCAGTTCCTTTGCGACTTCGGTGATCGTGTCGCGCAAGTATTCGGAGGAAACATTGCCGGCCAGCGTCACAGTACGCTTGCCGACGCGGACCGCCAGGTCCTGCTCGTTGACTCGCGGGTCATGGATCAACCGGTCCCGGACATGCTCGCTGAGGTACTCGTCGCTCATTCCGCGAATGCCTCCTCGTACAGCCGGCGGATCACCCACGCTGGCACCAGGATGTCGCTCGACTGGGCATAGACAAGCAGCGCGAGCAGACGCCGGACGCCGAGGCGGCCACGTCGCAGCAGGTAGTCCCAGTCCATCTCGTTCCGACCGAGGATGGCCAGCGCGTCGAACCAATGGCGGGATGTCTCTTCGGTGTGGACGATCGCCTTGATGATCACCTGGTCTTCCGGACTCGGGATCAGCATCGGCAGTCCCTCGTACTCCCGCACGATCGCATGGTCGAGCATATCGCGGTCGAGGTAGATGCCGCCCGTGATCATGAAGATGATGTCGACCATCACGTCGTCACGAAAGGCTTTGTAGATCCAGACCGGGTCCGTCTCCTCGGTGCGAAACCTCGCCGCCTCGAGTGCAGTGAGCACGGCCCTGGCATCGTTGGGCATGACGAGAAAGTCGATGTCATGAGTCCAGCGCGGCCGGCCGACCAGCGAGGAAGCGATGCCTCCCAGCACCAGGAACGGAAAGCCGGCTCCCTCGACGGTCCTGACCGCATCGGTCAGCACCTGGTGGAAGCGCGTCGCCTCCTCCGCCGGCGCGGCGCGAGCCTCGGTCTGTACGGCGCTGTCACCTTTGCCGATAGTCCAATTATAAGGCTCGATCGGCGATTGCCCGGTCAGTCGGGCGGCTCCCTGTCGTCGTGCCAGAGGTAGGCGGCGGACTGCCCTCCGATGTAGAGGAAGGCCACGACCGCGAGCACGACCCGGAGGGGCCAGATCACATGCGGGGTGGCGACGACGATCAGGATGGCGCTCAACGTGGCGCCGCCGATCGGGATGATCCAGCGCCGGAGTCCCCGCCGACGCAGGCGCTGCATCATCCGCCTTTCCGTCGCGCGGCCAGGGTGTGGTTGGTGACATCCGCGGCTAGACGCACCAATTCACGAGGGACCGACGTCGCCCGGCCGTCGGCCAGCCGGACCCAGACCCACTCCGTCACGACCTCCGCGAAAAGCGCGCCATCCGGAACTCGGCGCATTGTGGTCCGCCGGACGCCGCGGGCTCCCTTAACCAACTCGACGACCACCGCCAGGTCGACCAGGTCGCCATACACGGCCGGGCGATGGTAGATGATCTCGGTCCTGCGGATGACCCAGCCGCCGCCCTGGGCTTCGGACCAGCTGCGGCCGTAGCCGGCCGCCTCAGCGTGGGCGGTCGCCATCTCCTCCGCCCAGCTCAGGTAGACGGCGTTGTTGACGTGGCCGTTGCGGTCCAGTTCGTAGCCCCGAACCGGCCAGCGTCGGGAGTAGGTGAGGGGATCGGCATGCGGCGCGGCTTCCATCTCTTGCTAGTTTCGCCCTTCGAGGCATGCGGAGCGCTCCGGGGGTAAGGAAGGGGGATGAAAGGCTCAGGCAGCGCGGTCGAGCTCGAGGGCGGGCGCGGCGGGCCGCTCATGGTCATCGCGGATCGCGAGCAGGCGGATGATGCGCAGCTCCCACCACGGGTTGCGCGGATCCGGGCTGGCGGCCATCGAGTCGGGCTGGTTCCCCACGTGGTAAGCATCGGCCAGACGAATTACGGTTAACCTGTCGTCCCCTCGGGCACGAGGCCCACGCCATGGCGCGTTCCGAATTCGAGCGCTTTCCGGTCAGCCCCGTCGCGGCGTACGGTTGCTCCATGGCGAAGTCGGAAGGCTCCAATCGCGAACTGGTCGATGTCGCCCGTCAGGTATGGACTACGCACGGGCACCGCGGCCTGGTGCCTCTCACTCGCGAGGTGATGGCTGCCATCGACCGCCACGGCGTCCTGACCGACGCTACCGCAATCGCCTTCCGCGTCCTGTTCGCCATGGCCTTCCTCGGCCTGACCGGGTTGGCGTTTGCCGGCGTGGTGCACCTCGAAACGATCTGGCGCCATCAGCTCGGGCCCGGCATCGCCAGAGTGGTGTCGCCGAACTTCTACCGTGAGCTCGATCACTCGGTCGACCAGGTGCTGACCACGCGTCGGTGGTGGTGGCTCACGGTGGGGCTCGTGCTCACGCTCTGGCAGGTGTCGAGTGGGGTGCGGGCCTTAATGGGGGCGCTCGACAGTATCTATGAGGTCAAAGACCGGCGCCCGTTCTGGACGCGGATGGGCCTGTCCGTGCTGCTGGCCCTGATCGTGTGCGCGACCGCCGTCCTGATCGCCGGCATCCTGTTCCTCGGCGGCGGCCCCTTGGTCATCACGTTCCTCCGTCTGATTGCCATCGCGGCCCTGCTGATGGGCCTGGTGGCGACACTGCTCCGCTTTACGACGCCCGCCAACCTTGGGATGCGCTGGGCGACGCTCGGCTCGACACTGGCACTCATCACCTGGTTGCTGACCTCCTGGCTCTTTAGTTGGTACCTCGCCAACTTCGCCTATCGTGCCTACCAGCAGGCGTTCGGCATCCTCTCCCTACTGGTCGTGCTGATGACCTATCTGTACGTCGCCTCGGTGGCCTTCCTGATCGGGGCGGAGCTCGACGCCCTGGCCGTCACCGGCGCCGCGAAGCAGAGGCGCAGCCGCCGCTAAACGTCTGGTCCGTAAGTTGAACCTAAATCGTTACGGTTGACTATTGCAACTGAGTCGCAATAACCCCTATACTCGGCCCATGCAACTGGCGGCCGGATCTCGACCGCGCCATCCGGTGACCACACCAGCGGCGGAGTCGACCGTGACCCAGCGGTTGATTGGAGTGTTCAGCGCCGTCGGCCTGCTCCATGTCCTCGGTTGGGGCGGCCTGCTGCTGCTCGTCGGTCCCCGGTATCCCGCGCTGGCCGGCGCCGGCATCCTGGCCTATACGCTAGGCCTCCGCCACGCCTTCGACGCCGACCACATTGCGGCGATCGATAACACGACGCGCAAACTGCTGCAGCAGGGCCAGAAGCCGATGGGCGTGGGCTTCTTCTTCTCCCTGGGACACTCGTCGATCGTGTTCGGCATGGCGATCGCCCTCGGCCTTGCCGCCCAATTCATCAGCAAGAACCTCGAGAGCTTCCGGACCGTCGGCGGCATCGTGGGCACCACGGTGTCCGGCACCTTCCTTTACGTCATCGGGATCATCAACCTGGTCGTCCTCATCGACATCATCCGGGTGTTCCGCAAGATGCGAGCCGGCACCTACGATGCCACGGAACTCGACGAGCAGTTGCTGACGGGCGGCCTGATCTATCGTCTGATCCGACCCATGTTCAAGTTCATCACCCGCAGCTGGCAGATGTACCCGATGGGCGTCATGTTCGGGCTTGGATTCGACACGGCGAGCGAGGTCGCCCTGCTCGCCCTGGCCGGCGGCTTTGCGGCGAAGGGACTGCCGATCTGGACCATCCTTCCGTTACCGATCCTGTTTGCCGCCGGCATGTCGCTGATGGACACGGCAGACGGCGCGTTCATGGCCAAGGCGTATAACTGGGCGTTCGCGAACCCGATCAGGAAGGTCTTTTACAACCTGACTATCACCGGGCTCTCAGTCGCGGTGGCGCTTTTCATCGGGACGATCGAGCTGCTTCAGGTCATCTCCGGACAGCTTGGCTGGAACGGCGGGTTCTGGGCCTTTGTCGGAGCCTTTGACCTCAACAAGGTCGGCTTTGGGGTTGCTGTCATCTTCGTCGTGGTCTGGGCGGCGGCGCTGATCTACTGGAAAGCCACTCACGTCGAACAGCGCTGGAGTCAGCTACTCCGCACGTAAGCGGCCGTCTCCGGCGCCGGGGCGATCGACCACTCCGCGCCTGACGGCGTGTCCTGGAGCTCGCTGAGCGGAAAGCTGGCTGGGAAGATTCGCTCTTCCCCCTGGCGGCGGACCGTCACCACACCCTTGCCGCGGACCGCCACCGAGCCGGCCTCGACATCGATGATGCAGGCGGTGTGCTCGTCGACGCCGAGGATGACCACGTTATCCGGCAGCATCGACTCCAGCTGGCGTAGGCGGGCCTCACCCATGTAGCAATAGCGGGTGTCGTGGGTGCCTCCCTCGCGATTGTTGTAGTGGGGGATCACCGCGGCACGGACACCGACCTCGGCGAGGACGTTCAGCCCGCGGATCCACGATGGGTCGTCGCCGACTTTGTAAATCTCGTACACCGGCAGGGCGTAGGCGCCGAGTCCAATCGCGGCGGCGCTGGCGAACGCCAGGCAGCCACCGCTCCGCACCTTCTCGCGCAGTCCGTCAACGATGGCCTCGTGGCGCCAGTGGCGCAGCGCGTAGCTTGGGCTGCCGGGCCCCGCGAAGACGTAATTCGCGGCGCCCAGCTGGCTCAGGAATCGCTCGAAGTCCGGCTCGCCGGGCTGCCCGCCATGCCGGAGGGACGCGACCGTGATCTCCCAGCCGACTCGCTCGCGGAAGTAGGCAATGATTTTGGCGGCGATCTCGCCCGCATTCGGCTGGAAGCCAAAGGGGGTATCGAGCAGGACCGGCGATCCGGGTCGGCCCACTCGAGCCAGCAATCCCTGGTGCGCAGACGTCATGCTCGGGCTCGTCTCCCCGGAGCCGAAGAGGGCGATCAGCCGCGGACGACGCTCTGACGGTTCGCTCACCCGTAGATGCTCGCAGATCGACGCGGAAAGCTCGGAAAACGAACTCGCGGCGCCGTTCCCTCGGCCCGATAGAATCAGCGTCGTGAAAGCCATCCAGGCTGTGGAGCGGGCAATTGCCGATCGATGCCCATTCCGGGGGCCGTTTCCCGCCGATTTTGACGGGTGCGGAACGTATCAGGCGGTCTCCTTCACGGCATTTGACTCTCAGGGAAAGCGGCTCGGGGATTGGACGACCTGCCGGCATCTCGGCAGCGGTACGTATCCGGGTCAGCGCGGACAGTTCTATCCCCGTTGTACGCTCGGCACGGCGGATGACCGGATCCACTGGCTCGCGCGGGTCAGCCCGGCCCGCCTGGAGGTCGTGCGGGCACTCCAGCAGGAGTTTGAAGCCTACGTCGAACCCTACCGGGCGGCCCTGGCCGAGGCAAAGGCGAAGTGCCTCGCTACCACGTCCCCCGGCACGCGAGCGGAACTGGATAAGCAGCTCGCCTCCTACCAGGACGTCATCTACCGATTTCTCGAGGAGCGAAAGACGCGATGCGAAGCGGTCGGCCTCCCAATCGATCGTGTCATGGCCGTCGTCAGGGCGGGGGCCCGGGCCTGGGCGGCCAGTCCGTCACTCGAGGCGTCCCGTGTCGACGAGGCAGCGCTTGGGGCATTCGCGCCACACTTTCAGGGCTTTGTTGCCGAACCGCTGGAAACTCCCTGGCGACGGCCGGTCAGAGAGGTCGAATCGCTTTACGAGGACTCGATCCTTCGCATCGTCAGGGCAGACGGTCCGGGGCTCCGATTCATGGGGAGCATCGATGCCTCCAACCTGGCGGCCGTCTCAAAGACCGTGCTGAGCCATATCGATGGAAGCCAGGATTGCCACCTCGACGTCAGCGGCTTACTGTTCTGTGACGTTGGCGGTCTTCGCGCGATCGTGGAGGCCGCCCAACGCGTGGCTGGGAAACGTAGGGTCTACCTCGACGGCCTGCCCGCTTACGTCACAAGGATCACCGCGCTCGCCGGTTGGGACAAGCAACCGAATCTGGTCGCCGTTCCCATGGAGCAGTCGTGAGCCGGCAGGTGGCCCTCGCGGGATACCGGCATGAGGCGTTGTTCTACGCCGGGGAGAATGAGTTCGTACGGCGCATTGCCGGCTTCCTCCGCGAAGGGATCAAACAGGCTGAGCCCACCCTGGTGGTTGTCAGCGCGAGGAAGATCGATCGATTGCGACGGGAGCTGGGTCGGCAGGCGCGAGGCGTCCAGTTCGCCGACATGGCGGACGTCGGCGCAAATCCGGCTCGAATCATCCCTGCGTGGCGGCATTTCGTTGATGCCCACGCCGGCAAAGGTCGCGCCATTCGCGGTGTGGGCGAGCCGATTTATCCGGAACGCGGCGCAGACGAGTTGGCCGAATGCGAGGGCCACGAGGCCCTGCTCAATGTCGCGTTCGACGACACCATTCCATTCTGGTTGCTCTGCCCGTACGACGTGACCGCGATGCCCACAGCCGTCCTTGCGGAAGCCGAGCGCAATCATCCGGTCCTCATGCGCGGAAAGCGCGAGACGCAAAGCGTGACCTACCTTGGCCGGCAAGCCGAAATCGCCCCGTTTCTCACGCCGCTTCAGGAGGCACCCGCCGATGCGGCGGCCTTCGCCTTTACGGCTGGTGACCTGAACGTCCTTCGCGCGATCGTGGCGCGGCACGCGGCGAGGGCCGGCTTCACGCCGTCGCGGCTGGCGGATCTGGTGTTTGCCGTCAACGAGGTCGCGACGAACAGCGTTCGTCACGGTGGAGGCAGGGGCTTGATGGTCCTCTGGGCTCACGGTGACTCGCTCATCGTCGAGATTGGCGATGACGGGCATCTCGAGGGTCAACCGCTGGTTGGCCGTGGCCGTCCCCGCGCCGACATCAGTTCAAGCCGCGGCCTCTGGCTCGTCAACCAGTTGTGTGACCTGGTGCAGCTTCGATCGTTTGCCACCGGCTTCGTCGTCCGGCTCCGCGTGCGCCGAAGCTAACCCGTTTGAGCGCTGATGCGGCGCGCGGCGAGCAGGTGACGCCGCTCGAGCTCTTCTTTGACCTCGTGTTCGTCTTCACCATCACCCAGCTCACCACCCTGCTGGCGCGCGATCCGACGCTCGCCGGCGTCACGCAGATGGTGCTCATCTTCGGCAACGTCTGGTGGATGTACGGGGGCTATGCCTGGTTGACGAACGCCGTCCCACCGAAAGAAACCGGCGTCGTCCTGCTCCTCCTGGTGGGGATGGGCGGTTTCCTGCTGATTGCGCTCGCAATCCCGACCGCCTTCGGCGCGGGTAGCCTCGCCTTTGGTCTCGGTTACCTCGTCGTCACGCTGGTCCACACCGGCGTCTTCCTGCGCACCTCGCAACAGAGCGTCCTCAAGGCCATGACCGGGCTCGGTCCCTTCAACCTGCTCACGGCCGGCCTCCTCCTGTGGGCCGGCATCAGCACCGGTCCCCTCCGATGGGGACTGTTCGGCGCCGGCTTCGTCCTTCACTGGCTGACACCGATCCTGACGCGGACTGGTGGCTTCCGGATCCGGACCGCGCACTTTGTTGAGCGACATGGGCTGATCGTCCTGATCGCCATCGGGGAATCCGTCGTCGCGCTCGGGATCGGGCTTGGAACCGCGGCCCTGCCGGCTGGCCGCGTGCTCGCCGCCGGCCTGGGTCTCGCGTTGGCTGCGGGCCTCTGGTGGCTCTACTTCAATGGCGATGAGGAGCGCGCGGTCGCGGCGATGGACCGCGCGCCGCAGGAGCGGCGACCGTGGCTCGCGGTGACGGCCTTCGGCTACGTATTCCTTCCCTTGCTCGGTGGCATCGTCGTGGTCGCCGCCGGCATGAAGATGGCCGTTGTCGCCTACAACGAGCCGGCCACCCTGCCAACCGCGCTCTTCCTCGCGCTCGGGGTTGCTGCGTACGCGGTCAGCCTGGCGCTCGTTCGCCTGGTGTTGCATAGCGGCCCATCGGCGATTCGGTTGGCGATCGGGATCATTGCGCTGCCGACCGTCCTGATCGGACTCGGCATCACGCCGGTGGCGCAGCTCGGCGCTCTGGTGATCATCCTGGCTGTCGGCGCCGTCATCGATACGCTCAGCAGGGGAGCAGGCCCCAGGCCTGCTTGGCGCGCAGGATTCGAAGCGTCGCATCGTCCACCCGCTGTTTGAAGGCGGGATCGGATGCCACTCGAGACCTGATCCCATGCACCATCGCGTCGGCAGGTGCTGCAGTCTTGGAGATGATCATGTCGCCACCGGCCGCGAGGAAGTCGATGGCACGCGTGGCTGGGGGAATCGCGGACACGGCAACGGTGTCGCCGAGGTCGTCCGAGATGATGACCCCACGGAAGCCCATCGAACCCCTCAGCATCTGAGACATGACGACGGAAGAGAAGGCGGCCAGATGAGCCGAGTCGATCTGCGTGTACCTGGCCAGCGAGACCATGACGAAGTCGGCGTTGGCCCCGATCCCTCGGCCGAACGACTGCAGGTAGGGGTCGGCGGCGGTGGTCGCCGTGTCGGTCGCGGTCGTGAAATCCGTATTGCCGGTCACTCGACCGAGGCCCGGAAAGTGCTTGAGGGTGACCGCCACGCCTGACTGCCGCATGCCGGCCAGAAACGAGACGCCGTGACTGCCAGCCGTGGTGGGATCATGGCCGTATTCGCGCTGCAGCGCGCCAATCGGCTGGTTTTTGGCGTCGGTGCCCGGTGGGACGACGTCCATGACCGGTGCAAAGTTCAGGTTGATGCCGGCTGCTCGCAGCTGCTGGCCCCAAATTCGCGCGTCGCTCTGGAGAACGGGATACGTCCAGGTTCCCTGGGTCTGCGCCGAGGGGATGGTCGAGAACCCCGCGCCCTGCATCGCCTGGATCAATCCGCCTTCCTGATTGGCCGCGATGAAAAAGCCGACGCTCCCCGTCGATGACGGCGACGCCTGCGCCTGGACGGCGGCGGTGACGGCGCGGATGCCGGCAACCCCGGCGGTGCTGCGGTTGACGAACCAGACCGAGCCGATGTGGTCGGTCCGGATCATGCTGACCTCGGTGGCCCCGAGGCTGTTGTTGGCGAGCCCGAGCTCAAACAGCTGACCGATGCGCTGGTCCTCGGTCATGCCAGCGAAGACACGGTCGGCACAGGTGAGGGACGTCGCCGGGGTGAGCGCGGGTCCTGGAGTCGCCGAGGCTGAGGAGGTCGGCGACACGGTGGGGGAGGGACCGTCGGCTGGGCTCGGAGACGGCTCCGGCGTCGCCGTCGGCGTAGCGATCGCGGTCGGCCGGAACGTCGACGGGCTGCCCGAACTGGCCGAGCATCCCGCGATCAGGATCGCGAGGGCGGTCCACCAGAGGGCGCGCATCATGGACACAACGGGCACGTCCCCCATATCGTTTCAGCCTACTCGGTGATCGGCGGTGACGGCCGCTACGCTTAGTCTCGATGAACAGGCAGGAGGCGAAGGCCGCCGCCTTTCGGGCGTTGCATGCCGGCGAAGCGTTCGTGATCCCAAATCCATGGGACGCGGGGTCGGCCCGGGTGCTGGCGGCGCTCGGATTCAGGGCGCTCGCGACCACCAGTTCGGGGTTTGCCTTCACGCTCGGCCGGCGGGACGGCGAGGCGACCCTGGAGGATGTCGTCCACCACGTGGAGGCCATCGACCAGGCGACCGACCTCCCGGTCTCGGTTGACCTGGAAAACGGCTACAGCGCCGATCCGGAGGGGGCCGCGCTGGCGATCGTGCGCGTGGCTGAAGTCGGCGCCGTCGGTGGCTCGATCGAGGACTACGATCCCACCGGCCGGATTTACGAGCTGGCACAGGCGGCCGAGCGGATCGCGGCCGCGTCAGCGGTGGCGCGGCAACTGGCCTTCGGATTTACCCTGACCGCTCGCGCGGAGAATTACGTCCACGCGAATCCCGATCTGAAGGATACGATCGCACGCCTTCAGGCATACGAGGCGGCGGGGGCTGACGTGTTGTACGCGCCAGGGCTGCGGACCGTGGGGGAGATCAAGGCCGTTTGCCAGGCCGTGTCGAAACCGGTGAATGTGCTCGCCCTGCCGGGGCTGTCCCTGGCAGAGGTCATCGGCGCCGGCGCCCGCCGGGTCAGCGTCGGCGGTGGCCTCACCTGGGTTGCTGTGAAGGCGATGGCCGATGCGGCAACCGCGATCCGCGATGCGGGCGACTTCTCGGTCCTGGCGGCCAGGGTGCCGCTCGACCGATGGTTGGCCTAGACCGGGCTGGTGCAGGCTGTCATCGGGGTGTCGATTTGCGGCTCGCCCATTCGATGACTGGGTAGAGACCAACCCATTCACGGGAGGAAGCTATGAGACTGGTCGCAACCGAGTATTTATCGCTCGACGGAGTCTTCGAGGAGCCAGGCCGCTGGTCGGGACCCTTCTTCAACGAGGAGGCCGCGGCGTTCAAATGGGCCGAGTTGCAAGCCAGCGATGCCCTGTTGCTCGGGCGCAACACCTACCAGGGCTTCGCCGCAGCCTGGCCCAAGATGACCGCCCAGACCGGCGAGTTCGGCCAGAAGATGAATACCATGACCAAGTATGTGGTGTCGTCCACGCTCGACAAGGTCGACTGGACCGGCTCGAAGCTGGTGAAAGGGGACATGATTACCCAGGTGCGCCAACTCAAGAAGGAGCCGGGTCACGACCTGCTTCTCTCGGGCAGTGCGCAGCTGTTCAACGCACTGATGGCGGCGGACTTGATCGACCGCTATCGGTTCATGGTGCATCCGGTCGTCCTCGGCAAAGGCAAGCGCCTCTTCGCCGACGGCGTTGACAAGAAACCGCTGGCCCTGGCGGAAAGCAAGTCCTTTGCCTCGGGGATCGTCGTGCTGGAGTTCCGGCCCACCGCCCCATGACAGGCCGCCGCCGATCACCACTGGGCTCGGTCGCGGGCGGCGTCGTCGCGGCGGTCGTCGGGACGGCCGCAATGGACGCCCTCTGGTACCGGCGGTATCGACGCGGGGGCGGCCGGGAGGATCCCATTTCCTGGGAGATTGCCCGCGGCCTCAACGACTGGGAAAAGGCGCCGGTCCCGGCGAAAGTAGGTAAACGGCTGGCCGAGGCGTTTCTTCAGCGTGAACTGCCGCCTGCCTACGCCCAGCTGATGACCAACGTCATGCACTGGGGCTACGGTCTGTCCTGGGGCGCCGCCTACGGACTCGTGGCCGGATCGGCGCGATCCCGCTCTCCACTGTTGGGATTCCCCTTCGGCGCCGGCGTCTGGGCCGCGGACTACGCGATCCTTCCGGTCGGGAAGTTCTACAAGCCGATCTGGGAATACGATGCTCCAACACTCTGGAAGGATCTCAGCGCGCATCTCGTCTTCGGGCTGGTGACCGCCTGGAGCTTTGCGCTGTTCAGTCGTTTGAGGACCCGGCCTGAGCCGTGATCAAGCTCGTCTACTGCATCGCCCGGCGACCCGGGATGAGCGTCGAGGAATTTTCGCGCTACTGGCACAACGTGCACGGTCCGATCGGTCGCCGCATTCCGGGGCTGCGACGTCTCCTGCAAAGCCATACGATCCCGGGAGCGGTTGGCGAACCGCCGCCCTTCGACGGCATGGCGGAACTCTGGTTCGATGACCTGGCCGCGCTCGAGGCGGCTCGGCAGTCGCCTGAATGGCGAACCTCCAGCGATGATGAGGCCCACTTCGTCGATCAGACGCGCACGGCCCTATTTCTCACCGAGGAGCGTGAGATCAGGCTCCCCCCAACTTGAAGGCCTCACGTACCAGCCGTTTGACGGCCGGCCGTTCGGCATCGGCCGCGGAGCGCAGCCGGAGGAACCGCGCGTCTTTGCCGCTGCCATCGAGGAGACCGGTCCCATCGTCGAGTTCGCGGCCGCGGTAGAAGATCAGGGTCGAGTATTTCGGAAAGGTGCCGATCCCAAGAACGTAACCGCCGTCGACTCTGTACCGAACGAGCTTCCACATGTAGGAGGCCGTGCGGGGCGGGCCACTCTGATAGGGAGCCTCGACCGCATCGGGCGCCACCGCCTTCACCATCCGGCGCGTGGCCATCACGATCGGGCGCACCGCCGTTGGAAGCTTTTTGAGGTTCGCCGAGACGGGCGTCAACGTTTTCATCGCCACAGGCTCACTCCTTCGTTCCGGGTTTTACGCTCCTAGATACGACGAACCGCGCGGGCGCAAATCGACCACGGCGGTCTTTAGCGACTTCGCCGGCGGTCGACCGCGCCGGCGATGAGCTGAACGATCGCAACCCAGCAAAGACCGAGCGTCAGTCCCCCGAGCACGTCCGTGAGCCAGTGGACCCCGAGGTAGAGGCGGCAAAAGCCGATGACCACGATCATCGCCGCTGCCCCGGCCGCCAATAAATGCCTGTGAGGGACGGCGGAGGCCAGGACCAGGACCGCGAGCGTCCCGTAGAACGCGGCGGACTGCGTCGTATGCCCGGACGGGAACGCCCAGCCCGTATCCGGCGGGCCATATTGCAGCGCCGCCGATGGACGTACGCGTCCGATGACCGGCTTGAGAATTGCATAGGTGAGGGCGGCGCCACCATAGGCCGCCGCCACGAGCACCGCGGGTAGGATGGTTCGCCGCCGCGCCCAGGAAACAACGCCGATCGCGACCGTGAGAGGGATGAGCAAGAACGACGAGCCGGCCCAGGTCACGATGCTGAGCAGCGCGGCCAGCCAGCCGATGCGATGTTCGGCCACGAATGTGGCGACCGACGCGTCCGCGCGCACGAGCCCGCTCTGCGTCACGACCTCCCGGAGGATCTCTCCGAATATCACGAGGCTGGCCACCGCGATCGTTGACCAGGCCCTGAGGGCACGTTCCTTGGGCATCATTTAAGTATGCGGATGCACCGGGCGGGAGTTGGAACCTAGGCCGGAGGCAGCAGTTCGAGCTGGAACTGCGCCGGCAGCGCAGCGGGATCGAGCAACTCCGGGCCGTCGTTGCGCACATTGTTGACCAGCGGCGAGGCCGCCACCAGCCGCAACCATCCGTCTGCGCACGGCTTGAGGAGCAGCGCGATCTGCTCCAGCGACATGTCCTCGAGGACCCAGGTCGCCGCATCGTCGTCGGTCAGGACTACCGGCATTCGGTTGTGCAGGGGGGCGATGTCGGCATTGGGGACGGTGGTGAGGATCGTCGCCGCCGGGCCGGACTCCCACAGTCCCAACACCGCCGCCAGGTGCAGAAATTTGCCGTCCGCTCGAGAAACGGCCATGGGGAGGCGCTGGCCGCCACGATGCCACCACTCGTAAAAATGGCTGGCCGGGACCACGACCCGTTTGGCAAGAAGCAGCCGCTGGTAGTAGGGCTTGCTGAGGGCAGTCTCGGCGCGGAGGTTGAACAGCCCGCCGCCCTTTCCCTCGATGCCCCAGCGCACCACATCGGCTCGGTCGGGGCCAATGGCCAGCACCGGATCGGTCGGGGCGATGTTATAACGCGGCGGGACCTCGGGGGCCTCCTTCAGCCAGTGGTAGGTCTCGAGTAGCTCCGCCCGAGGCATCGATGAGCCGATCCGGCCGCACATGTCGGACCCATTCTCTCTCTCCTCAGCCTGAGAGGATCTGACGGCCGGGAGGACCCTGTGCGGGCTGAACCAATTGACGGAATAGGGCAGTGACCTCGGCGTCGCTGACGTTCAGGGCCTCCTCGCCAATTTCGAGCTCGGCCCTGGTGAACCCGGGCACCGCCGCGGTGTCGAGGTAACGAAACAGGGCGACGCGCTCCTTTTGAGCGATCGCAGTCGCCCTGGGCAGCAAGGTCTCGACGGTCCCGGGCAGGTAGACGTGCATCATGTGGGCATGTGGCGGATCTGGAATGATCCGTACCCCCGGAACCGCCCTGAGCGCCTCGGCCACGCGCAGGGCGCGCTCGTGATAGAGCGGGAATCGGTCCAGCTTTTGGTGGAGGGCGGCGCGGGCCGCGATCACGAGTGGAAAGATGCGGATGATCCGTCCTCCATGGCGCTGCTGCCAGAGGCGGGCCTCCGCGATAAAGTCCGCGGGACCGCACAGCACGGCGCCGGCAATGGCCCCGAGGCCCTTGTACATCGAGACGTAGACGCTGTCGAAGAGGCCTGCGATCTCCGGCATCGAGCGCTTCATCGCGGGTGCCGCCTCCCAGAGGCGCGCACCATCGAGGTGGAGGCGGATTTCTCGCCCACGGGCCCAGGCGACCTGGCCGTTCAGGCTGTCCCAATCTGGTAGCTGCCCGCCGATCTCACGCTGTGGCAGCTCGAGCAGCAGTGCCGCGATCCTGCCGCGTATCCCCTTGAGGGCTTCAAGGGTGATGAGCTCGGTCGCCGTTCCAACGAGCACACCTTCGAGGTGATGGAGAGCCTGGTAGCCCTTCTCCTCGTGCAACTCGAGGTGGCACGTTGGGTGAAACGCGACGCGCCGCACGCCCTGCCGGTCGGCCCAGACCCGGAGAGCGATCTGCTGCGCCATCGTGCCGCTGGGCATGAAGACGGCAGCCTCTTTGCCGAGGAGGGTCGCGATCTCCTGCTCGAAGTTCGCGATGACCTCGCGCTCCCCGTAGAGATCCACCACCTCATCGGGTTGCGCCGCGCCCACCAACTCTTCGAGCCATGACCGGACCCGGCGCCGATTTAAGGACAGGTCGACTACGGACCGATCGCAGGCATCCCGGGCCTTTCGGAATTCGCTCAACGTTTGTTCTAGGCTGGCGCTCGGCATCTACTCCTCGATGGCTCTGGCCCGAATCCTCTGCTGGAGCATCGCGCCTCATGATAGGGCCGGTCTCGGTACGCTGATGGGGCATGAACTGGAGGGCCTTTGTGGAAGCCTTCGTCACGCTTGCGGTGATCATGGATCCGCTCGGCAGCGCCCCGATCTTCATATCCTTGACCGCAGCCCGAACGCGGGTGGAACGCCAGCGAGCGGCGCTCCAGGCCGCGGCCGCGGCCGGCGCCGTGATCCTGCTCTTTGCGCTCTTTGGCGGCCTGGTGTTGGACTACCTCCGCGTTTCGGTCCAGAGCCTCGAGATCGCCGGCGGCTTGCTCCTCCTGCTGGTGGCGCTGCAGATGCTCCGCGGCGAGCAGATAGCCGAGACCGACAGCGCCAACGTCGCGCTTGTTCCATTGGCCACGCCCTTGCTCGCCGGTCCGGGCGCGATTGCCGCCGTCATGGTCCTGACGCGCCGCTATCCTGATACGGGCGGACGGGTGGCGATTGTGCTGGCGATCGCTGGGGTCGTCGTCGTCATCGCCGCCGGACTGCTGCTGGCGGATCGGATCGCCGGGTTCCTGCGGCCCTCGATTATCCAGCTGCTGACACGCGTGCTCGGTCTGCTCCTGTCGGCGATCGCCGTGCAGTTCATCGTCGACGCCGTCAGGGTCATCGTGACCCCGGCTTGAGCTAGCACGCGGCCGATGATGCGGAGCAATGAACGCTGGGCCTCAGCTCGCCACCCGCTACGCGGTCGAGCGTGGCCTGGTTGAGGGCATCGCTTTTTGAACTGACGGCTTCCGCCTCCGCGGTGTACTCGCGAGCGTTCGCGGAGGCGGGAACTCGGACAGGAGATCGGCGCTCTCGACCTGGAATAGGCGCTCGGCTGCGGGCAACCCGTGCAGCCGATGCAGGCCAAGATCCCCGAAGCCAACTCCGGCCGGCTCGAGACCGGCGACCGCCTCCCGGACGGAGCTCGAAAGGAGGATCTGGCCGCCGTGGCTGGCGAAGCAGATCCGAGCCGCCGTGTGCACGGGAAGGCCCAGGTAGCCAGTGTCAGTCAGGGTGGGGCGACCGGCGTGCAGGCCGATGCGTATTCGAACTCGCACGCCTGTCGGCCAAGCCCAGGTGCCGACCTTCTTCTGGATGGCGAGGGCCGCCTCGAGGGCGGCGGATGCCCGCTCGAAGACGGCGAACATCTCGTCCGCCCGGGTTTCGACTACGCGGCCACCGGAGCCCTGGATCGCCACGCGCAGCAATCGGCGGGTGTCCGCCAGCAGCCCTTCATATCGCTCGCCCAGTTGTCGAACCAGGGCGGTCGAGTCCTCGATGTCGGTGAAGAGGAAGGTCACGAAGCCCGTCGGCAACGTGCGTACTTCGCGGGTCCCGGCCGTGACCTCGGCGTGCATCCATTGGTTTTCAACGGCGAGCTTCGCCGCTGCGATGACCGTGCGAGCCAGGTCGGGATCCGTGAGGACCATCCGGTCGTGGAGCAACGCCGTCGTGGGCCGGCCGCGCTGCTCGAGCACCGTGAGCGTCCGCCTGTCATTCTCGGTGGGCACGACCACCACCTGGCCATTGCCGTCAAGGTATGACCCGGCCGAGTCGGACCACTGCAAGACCGCCAGGGTGGGATCGCCGAGCACGATGCGCAGCCGACTTTCCATCTGCTCTGATGTGCCAAGTCCGCCGAGTTCGATCACCGCCTTTCCCGCCGCCGCCTGCAGGCTCTGCGATCGCAACTGGCCCGTCATGAATCCGATTGGCACAATGCCGTATTTCTTGGCGGCTCGGAGCAACCTCGTCCGTGCCCGATCCCGAGCGGCCTCATTCTCAAACGTCGTCTGATTGAAGCGGGAGAGCGCGTTGCGGACATGGCCCTCGTCGTTGATTGGGAGAAGCCGGCGGCCGCGCGCGTCAATGTAGGCAAAGGCGCTGTCCGGTAGCCGCGCCCGTGTCTTCGCATCGAGCTGGGTCAAGCCGGGACCTTGCGTTCGCGCTGCTGACGGAACAAGTCGGCGATCTCCTTCACCGTGGTCGCATCTTCCGCCTTTTTGTCTGCTCCCCGAAACGAGACCACCCGCGGAAAGCGAAGCGCGAACCCGGGCTCGTCGCCAACCTTGCCCGCCGTGTGTCTCGGGCTGGGCGTGATCTCGTCGGCGAGCACTTCGACCACCACCTCGGGCTTGAGCCAGACGTCTGGCACGAGGATTGAATCCACGCGCGCCGGTCGCTGATCGACCTGCAGCTTGTCGGCTCGGTCGTGGATCTCCCGCCACTCGACGTCGGAGAGGCCGGTGCCGAGCTTTGTGATGGTCGCGAAGCGGTCGTTTTCCGCATCGTAGACGCCTGCCAGCAGTGCGCCCGCGCCAAACGCCGCGCGCTTGCCTTTGCCAAAGTAGTAGCCGAGCAGCACGAGGTCGACGGTGTCATTGAGCTCGCCACTCGTGTGGCGCTTCAACTTGACCCAGTTGAAATTGCGCGCGCCCGCCTGGTACTTGGAATCCGGTCGCTTGACCACGACCCCTTCGAGGCCCTGGCTGATGTTGTCCAGCAGTGTCCTGGTGAGCACCTCGACGGAGTCGGTCTTGATGATGGGCGCGGGGAGCAGCACCGTGGATCCCGCGATCACGTCGTTGACCTGGGCCAGCCGTTCCTCGTACGGCAGCTCGGTGAGGTCGTGGCCGTTCCGGTAGACGATGTCGAAGACGAAGGCGATGAGCGGCAGCTCCTGCGCGGCCTGCTCGATGCCATGCTGCCGTCGTCGCGTCGTGGTCAGATGGAACGGCAGGTACTCATCCGACTCCTTGCTGTAGGCGATCGCTTCCCCGTCGAGGATGAGGCTGTCATCCTTCAGGCCTCGGGCGGCTGTGGTGAGCTCGGAGAACATCAGTGTGAAATCCTCGAGATTGCGCGAAAAGACGCGCACGGTCGACCCGTCTTTGTGGATCTGCACGCGGATCCCGTCGTACTTCGGCTGGACCGCGACGAGCCCGAGTCGCTTGATCACCGCCTCCGGGTTGGGCAGGCGCTCGGCCAGCTGGCTCCGGATCGGCCTTCCGACCGTAACCTTGAGCGCCTCCACCGCACCTTCCCCGCCGGACCAGAAGGTTCTCGCAATCAGGCCCAGGTCGGACGTTCGGTTGTAGGCGCCTTCGAGTATCGGACGCATGGACCGGTCGCCTTTCCTGGCAAAGGAGAGCGCGTCGAGCAGGGTCGGATCGCCGATGCCGAGCCGTAGTCGGCCGAGCGCGATACGCACGAGATATTTGGCGGAGCTCGGCTCGGCCTGTTTCAGCAGGCCGGCAAACAGCGAGCGCTTCCTTTCGACGGATCCGGGGCCGGACGCGGCGGCGATTTCGGTCAGGGTCGCATGCACCTCACTGATTGGGAGGGACGCCGTCGACCCGTCACCCGCAACCGCGGCCGCCACCAGGCCCAGGTCGCCCAGCTGGCCGAAGCGTTTCGCGACGCCCTCGGCCGAGACGTCAAACGCCTGGGCGATCGCGGCGATCACCAGCTTGTCGCCGAGACCGATCTCGACCGGCTCGAAGAAGGGCGCCAGCCGGCCCTGGATCAGATAGGTCAGTGGTTGAATCTCGTCGCTCGAGCTCTGGAGGTAAACCTCGGAGAGGATCTTGACGAGCTCGTTCCGGCTACTGGTCGACTCCAGCCGATCGAGGTAGCCACTGAGGTCGGCGAACGTCATGGCAGCGCCTCGAGGCGGTCGATGAAGGCTCGCTGGGCCGCCAGGATTTTGCGACGGGCCGCGGCCGGGTCAAGCCAGAGGGCTCGGTCCACCTCGGGAAACTGCTGGACCCGTCCCGAGTGTGGCGGCCATTCCAGCGGGAAGGTGTTGCTGACGACTCGCGCGACATCCAGGTCGCCCGGCACCGCCCAGGCATGGACCAGCTTGCCTCCGGCCTGGCGCACAGTGCCCAGGGCAACGAACGCTCCTTCGGGAGATGGGACGCCCAGCTCTTCGCGAAATTCGCGACGGGCGACCTCGATTCCCACCTCATCGGCTCCGATCTCGCCCTTCGGAATCGTCCAGGCCCCCTCGTCTCGCTTCTGCCAGAAGGGACCGCCCGGATGCACCAGGAGCACCTCCAGTGCCAAATCCCGTCGTCGGTACAGCAGCAAACCCGCGCTCTCGACACCCACGCCTATTACCGTATCTCAGCGGCGACTGCGCGGCCGGCGGTACGGCCCGAGAAGAGACAGCCGCCCAGGAAGGTTCCCTCGAGCGATCGGTATCCATGCATGCCGCCCCCGCCGAAGCCGGCGACCTCGCCAGCGGCATAGAGGCCTGGTAGCGGCGCTCCGTCGGCCCGGAGGACGCGGCCGGAGAGGTCGGTCTGAATGCCGCCGAGGGTTTTGCGCGTCAGGAGGCGCAATCGAACCGCGATCAACGGCCCCGCTTCCGGGTCCAGTAATCGGTGGGGCTTCGCCACCCGGATCAGCCGGTCGCCCAGGTAGCGCCGGGCGTCGCGGATGGCGATCACCTGTGGATCCGTTGGCGTCGGGTTGTCGATGTCCCGGTCTCGCGCCGTGATTTCGCGCTCGAGCACCGCTGGATCCAGCCGTGGCTCATCGGCCAGAGCGTTCATCCCACGGACCAGCTCGGTGAGGTTCGCGGCGACCACGAAGTCCGCCCCCTTTCGTTTGAACGTCTCGACGGGTCCAGGGCCTGATTTCGAAGCCACGCGCTGAAGCAGGAGCCGCATATCTTTGTTGGTCAGGTCCGGATTCTGCTCGGATCCAGAGAGCGCGAACTCACGGCGGATGATCCGCTGGGTCAGTACGAACCACGAATAGTCGTACCCGGTGGTGCGCAGGTGAGCCAGCGTGCCGAGGGTGTCGAACCCCGGGAACAGCGGCGCCGGCAACCGCTTCCCAGCGGCGTCGAACCACATCGCTGAGGGACCGGGGAGGATTCGAATGCCGTGGTCGGGCCAGATCGGACGCCAGTTTTCGATGCCCTCCACGTAATGCCACATCCGATCGCCGTTGATCAAGGCCCCGCCGGCCGCTTCCGTGACCCCCAGCATTCGCCCGTCGACATGCGCGGGTACGCCGGTCAGGAGCTGCGCCGGCGGTTTCCCAAGACGGGCCGGCCAGTTCTTTCGCACCAGCTCGTGGTTGCCGCCCAAACCGCCCGAGCTCACGATTACGGCCTGCGCTCGCAGTTCGAATCCCCCGACTGGGACACGCGAGCTGGGCCTGCCCCGCTCGACTCCGCTCGGCTCGAGAACCGTGCCCTGCACGCCATCGATGGCACCGCCGGTGGCGGTCAGGGTGTCGACCTGGTGCCGGAATTTCACGGTGACCAGGCCGTGCGTCATCGCCTCGCGGACCCGCCGCTCGAAGGGCGCCACGACGCCAGGCCCGGTTCCCCAGGTGACATGGAATCGCGGCACGGAATTGCCTGGACCGCTCGGCCCATACCCGGCCCGCTCCGCCCAGCCGACAACCGGGAACAGGCCGATCCCGTGTGACCGCAACCACGACCGTTTTTCGCCCGCGGCGAAGGCCAGGTACGCCTCCGCCCACCTCCGCGGCCAGCGGTCTTCCTCCCGGTCGAAGCCCGCCGTCGCCATCCAGTCCTTGAGTGCCAGCTCATACGAGTCGTGCACGCCAAGGCGTCGCTGCTCCGGCGAGTTGACGAGGAAGAGGCCGCCAAATGACCAGAAGGCCTGCCCGCCCAGCCAGGGCGCCGGTTCCTGCTCCAGCAGAATCACGTGGCGACCGGCGGCGGCGAGTTCCGCAGTGGCGACTAATCCGGCAAGGCCGGCCCCGACGACGATGACGTCCGCTCGACGGGGAGGTATGGTCTCGCTCGTCCTACATGCCGGGGAGGCCGTGCGCCGTTCCAACCACGATCGTGCCATACGCCATGAACGCGACGCCGGCCACCCGCGCAATGGCCGGTCCCCACTGCAGTGATTTCTCGGCAAAGATCAGAACGGTCAATGCGATCATGGCCGCGACGTTCATGATGCCAAGTGGAAAGAGGATTGCGAACAGCAGCCAGCAGCACCCGAGGCAGTACGCTCCGTGCCGCAAGCCCATCTGGAACGCCCCGGCAGGACCTTCACGCCACGACGTCAGGAGGAAGCTCAAGGGGCTGCGGCATTTCGTCAGGCAAAGATTCTTGAGCGGGGTGAGCTGGTAGAGACCGCCCAGGAACAGGATCGCCCCGCCGAACCGCGGCGCGTTGTCCATCAGCCATGGCGATTGCATGGCCAGCTGGCTCGCAGCCGCGGCCGCCGCGTACGCCGCGATCCCGAACGCGATCCAGACCACCAGGTATCCGCTCACGAAGACCCAGGTGGGCACAAACGGCTCGGCGCGTTCCCGCTTCCCCGCACTGACTGTCGTGAACATCAGGATCATCGGGGCCGCCGTCGGAAACATCATGGCGATCATCATCGCCACCCAGGCGACCAGGAAGAAAGGCAGCGCCCACCCCATGGTCAGCCCCATGCCTGGCGCCATGCCGGACTGCCGCCACACCACCACCCAGCAGATCGCTGCCAGTACGAGCAACGACGTCAGGACGACGTTCCGCTGGCGTCGGAGCCGGACCGCATTCGTTGTGGCGATCACATGCGGAGCACCTGGTCTGGCGCTAGTTCTCGTAGCGGAAGTCGGTCAGGAACGCGTTCGTACCGCCGTCGACCTCAGCCTTCCAGAAGTGGTCATACCGCACGCTGCCGGCCTTCCCCTTCCGAAGTGGTTGGGCGACGGCCCCGAACGGCGCATTCGTGATCACGGCCGGGTTCTTGCCGTCGCCGCCCTTCAGTTCCTCGATTTCGCCGCGAAGGTACTGACCGACTGCCAGTCGACGTTTGCCGCCGGAGTCCTCGAAGGTAATGGGCGCCGGCGTGATGCCCGCGACGCTTCCTACAAACGGACCGAGATTGGCGAGATGCCCGCCCGCGCCACCTGAGAAGATCCCGGTCAGGGCCTCCGCCTGGGCCTTGTCTGCGCGCTCATCGATATACAAGGCGAGCTTCCAGCCGCCGTCGGTCATCTGCTTCGGTGACGAAACCACCAGGGCTGCGTTCAGGCCTTTGAGGTCGATGTTGCCCATCTTGCCGTTTCGAATGTGCCAGCCGATGAACACATCGCAGTGGTCCTCGGTCGCCGACCCAAAGAAAATGCACGAACACATCACCTTGCAGCTGCAGGCCTCGAAGTAGTCCCCTTCGACCACGAACGTCGTCTTGGGCTGCGTTGCCGCGGTCGTCGACTGGGCCATGTTCCCCTCCTGTTTCCGAACGAATCGACGGTTTCGTCCAGTCTAGCGCTCGCCGCGACCAAGGACAAGATGGGGTAGGCTACGAGAGGGTCGGCTAGGAGGACACGAATGGGAAAGCAAGCGGACACAGCCGTGGAGACGTTGAGATTTCCGGGTGAGACTGCCGAATACCGCAAAGCACGTCAGGAACTGCTGGAGGCGGAGATCGATCTTCGTGCCAGCGAGGAGGCGGTGTCGGCGAAGCGACGCAAGTTGCCGCTCGGCGGGCCGGTGCCGACGGATTACGTGTTCGACGCCTGGGACGACAGGGCCCATGCGGCTCGTGACCTTCGGCTCTCCGACCTCTTTCAAGACGGCAAGAACACGCTGTTTCTATACAGCTTCATGTTCATCCCAGGCGACAAGAGGCAGCCACTCGAGGTCGGCTGTCCATCCTGCACCGCGATCATCGATGCAATCGACGGCCAGGCCAGGCACCTTAATCAGCAGATCAACTTTGCCGTCGAAGCCAAAGCGCCCATCGAGCGCTTCCAGGCGCATGCGCACACCCGCGGCTGGCGCCACGCCCGGCTGCTGTCTTCGGCGAAGTCGTCATACCGGCACGACTATCACGCCGAAGACGCCGAAGGCAAGCAGCTGCCGATGGCTACGGTCTTCGTTCGTCGCGACGGCAAGATCCATCATTTCTGGAGCAGCGAGATCTACTTCGCGGCGCCCGAGCCAGGCCACGATCGGCGGCATGTTGACTTCATGTGGCCGCTCTGGGCGATGCTCGACCGCACGCCCGACGGCCGCGGGGACTGGCACCCGGCCCTGAGCTACTCGTAAGCACTCGGCTCGGGTCGAGGGCGGCACTGGCACGTACTTTGCCAACAGCAAACCACGGTCCTCGCACAAATCCCCATACGACCCGGCCGTCGCGGCGAGGTTGTGGCAGGTCAGCGCCGACCTGGTTGGTGATAGGGGAGGGGCCCGCGAGCGGGACGGAAGGGCTAGTTCACGGGACTGACGGCCCGGTGGTGCCTGACGATCGCCGAGATGTCGAGGTCGGCCGACTGCGGCAGGTCGCCGAAGGCGGCACGAGCCTCGAGGGTTAGCGGAGTCTCGAGGCCGTTTCGACGGTAGAGGTCCAGTGCCAGGTCCAGATCCTTTAGGAGGTCACGGACCGCGAACATCGTCGGCTGGTGCCGATCGTGAAGGTATCCAGCTTCGCGCGCCTTGAGGACGGGCGCGAAGCGCGTCAAGATCGTGAAGACCTGTTCGCGCTGGAGGCCGGACGCCGTTCCAGCGGCAAGCAGCTCCGCGGCAGCAGCGTTGACGATAGCGAGCATGCTGTTGGCAACGAGCTTCAACCGTGGGCCGCTCCCTGGATCGGTACCGACATAGTGCACCTCCCCAAGCCTGCTCAATACGGGTCGCGCAGCCTCCACGTCTTGAGCGTCGCCCGCGGCGAGGATCATGAGCGTCCCGCTTTCCACCGCCGGCACGCTACCAACGACAGGCGCGGCGAGAAAGCGCGCCCCTCGAGCCTTCGCTTCCCGGCCCAACGCTTCGGCGACAACCGGGCCCGCGGTGCTCATCTCGATCATCAGCGGTCCGCCAGCGATCCTCATGGCGCCGTTCTCCCCCAGATACACCTCGCGGAGGGCGGGCTCGTTCGTCAGGCTACTGATCGCGATGTCGACATCGCGGATTGCCTCGGCAGGCGTGTCCGCCACGCTCCCGAGCCCTAACGCCTTCGCCTTTTCAATCGTTCGGTTCCACAGGACGATGTCGAAGCCGAACCCTTGGAGCCGGCGCGCGATCGCGGCGCCCATGCGGCCTGTGCCCAGAACTGCAACCCTTCTCATCGCCTTTGTAACCTCCAAAATGTACTACGCAGCTGCGATCAGGCCGGAGCCACAGGTATCCTGCTGTTATGGCGGTTTTCTTCGGGTACCACATGCCCAACTACACATTTACGGGAGTTCCCACCGACGGTCTCTTTGATCACGTCGCGGAAAACGCGCGCGCGGCCGAACGCGCAGGCTTCGACCTGGTCACGGTGATGGACCACTTTTATCAGATCGGTCCCATCGGTCCGGAGACCGATCCCATGCTCGAGGCCTACACGACGCTTGCCGGCCTCGCGAGAGAGACGTCACGCGTCAAGCTCGGAACCCTCGTCACCGGTGTCACCTATCGGAACCCCGCGCTCCTCGCGAAGATGGTGACCACCCTGGACATCATCTCGAAGGGCCGAGCCATCCTCGGCATCGGTGCGGCGTGGAACGAGGACGAGCACCGAGGCTATGGGTTCGAGTTTCCGCCGATCGGACAGCGGATGGATCGTCTCGATGAGGCGCTAACCATCGCAAGGCTCATGTTCACCGAGGAGCGTCCCTTGTTCGAGGGCCGTTACTACAAGATCGAGCGTGCGATCAACAGACCCAGGCCGGTGCAGCCGGGTGGCCCAAAGATCCTGGTTGGCGGGGGCGGCGAGAAACGAACGCTTCGCATCCTCGCCCAGCATGGCGACATCGGCCACTGGTTCGGCGGCCCGGTCGAAGATCTCAAACGGAAGAAGGCGGTCTTTGAGCAGCACTGCACCGAAGTCGGTCGGGACCCATCCACGGTCCTCCTGACGATCGGCATGAACATTGTCCTCGTCCAGAACGACAAGGATGCGCAGCCGGTGTTGGACAGGTTGCCCGTTGAGCGGCGCGCCGTCACGCGAACGGCGACGGTCGAACAAGCGGCGGAGATCCTGCAGCCGTACCTCGACGCGGGATTTGGCGGCTTCACATTCAGCAATCAGACGCTGCCTAGCACCGGGGCGATCGCACTTGCCGGCGAACTTATCAAGGCGGTTCGTGGGAGTGCTGTGGCCGCTTAGGCCGCAGAACGCCCGCAAGGCTCGAGGGGCGTTCTCGCGACGGATGGTCCGCCGATGAGGCCCACGACCGAGCCCATCGCCGCGGCACCAGCGCCCGGTCAAACGCATGGGACGCGCGGTGAATCCGGACGCCACTCGCGAAGTCTGGAGCCGACGACAGGATTCGAACCCGCGACCCGCTGTTTACAAAACAGCTGCTCTACCAACTGAGCTACGTCGGCTTGGCCCCGATTATATGGCGGCGGTCAGGTCGAGGCCACGGTGACCGTGGCCGGCTGGAGTGGCTCGATCGTGACCTGGTTGACCGGAACGTTGTCGCTCAGGAAGGTGGTCACAAAGGTGCTGCGGGAGGGGTCCCACCAGGTCACCAGGTAGTTCTGTCCAGGTGGCATCGCGACCGTGAACACGCCGTTGGCGTCAGTAGTCGCGCCGTAGATCGTGCCCCCGGAGTCGTCATACGTGTGCGCCCGCACGATGCGCCACTTGGTCGAGATCCGGACCAATCGGTGGGCGATCCCCGTCGAATCCGTGCCGCTGATAACCAGCTTGCCGGTCAGGGTCTGCGGGGCGTGCAGCGCCGCGCTGGCCTGGGTGGCCCAGGCCGTCGTCGGATATGCCTGCACCAGCTGGTTCATCGCGTCCCGGGCCTGCTGGTATTTCGCGGCCTGCACGTAGGCCAGGCCGGCGTTGAGAAGGGTCTGCGGCAGCTGCGTCGCCTGCGCCTGTTTCGCCTCCGGGCTGTCCGGAAACATCTTGACGAGGTTCTGGTACCAGGTCACGGCGTTCGGATAGTCGGGTGGCTGCGCCTTCGTGAAGGACATCGCGTATCCGGCATAAGCTGTCGCCAGATCGGCGCTCGTTTTCGCCGTCAGGTTTCCGGACGGATCGAAGGGAGCGACCTGACGGTACTTATCGATGCCCTCCTGGAAGTGCTGGCCGCTGACCAGCGCCTGGCCCCAATTCAGGAACAGGGCGCCGAGTCCCTCGTTTGCCCGCGTTTGCCAATCGGCGATGCCGCTCGCGGCAGCCGCGCGCAGCTGGATCTCGGCAGGGGCGAAGTGTCCCTGCTGCTTGAGCTGCGTCCCCCAGAGGAAATGCGTCCGGGCTGATCCGATCCGGGCCTTGTCGGCGAGTTGCCCTAGGAGGATCGCGGTCATCGGGTTTCCCGCCACGCCTTGAACCGTTTGGTACTGGGCGAGCGCCTGCGAGTAATTGCTCCCCGTCTCCGAGGCCTGCGCCTGGGTGAGCTGGTTCTGGGCGTAGCCAAAGATCGCGCCGGGGATGCCGATCAGGAGGAATGCGATGAGGACCGGGACAAACAGGAGGCGCAGCCGGCGGTGGCTGCGGGTCGGAGCGGGTGGCTCCGCCGCCCCTTCAGGCTGGTACTCGAAGGCCTGGCTCATAAAACTGGCCGAATAACGGTTGCCCTGGACCCTTCCTGCGAGATCGGCGGCCAAATCCAAATCGCCGCTTGACCCTATAACTGGCCGACCTCTACACTGGGAGGCTCTAATTGTTGAGTTTGTGAATCGATTTAGTCAACTAAGGAGAGGATGATGGCAAAGAGCGCAACCGAGGTCAGCCGGGCCGGATATGCCCACCCCGAGGTTCTCGTCGACACCGCCTGGGTCGCCGATCACCTGAAAGATCCCAAGGTGAAGGTGATCGAGGTCGATGTCGATACCAATGCCTACCAAACGGGCCACATCGCCGGAGCGATCGGCCTCGATTGGCGAAAGGACCTGCAGGCGCGCCCCGTGCGCGACATCCTGCCCAAGGAGGAACTGGAGGCGCTCCTTTCGCAGAAGGGAATCACGGCCGACGACACGATCATCGTCTACGGCGATAACAACAACTGGTTCGCCGCCTGGTTCGTCTGGAACCTCAAGTACTTCGGGCACAAGGACGCACGCCTGATCAACGGCGGCCGCAAGAAGTGGCAGGACGAAGGCCGCGAGCTCTCGAACGACATCCCGGCTCCAAAGGCCGCCAGTTACAAGGCGAGCCAGCCGGATCGCTCGATCCGGGCGTTTCGGGATGAGGTGCTCGGCCAGCTCGGCAAGGCCGGCGTCATCCTGGTCGACGTCCGCTCGCCCAAGGAGTACAGCGGCGAGCTGCTCGCCCCCGAGAATCTCCCGCAGGAGGGCGCCCAGCGCGGCGGCCACATTCCCGGTGCCGCCAACATCCCCTGGGGCCAGGCCGTCGCCGAAGATGGAACCTTCAAGCCGGTTGATGAGCTCCGAAGCCTCTACGAATCGAAAGGGGTCACGCCGGATAAGGCCGTGATCGCCTACTGCCGCATCGGCGAGCGCTCGTCGCACACCTGGTTCGTCCTCCACTACCTGCTCGGGTACCCGAACGTCCGCAACTACGATGGGTCGTGGACCGAGTGGGGCAGCCTGATCGGCGCACCGATCGAGCGCTAGCACCCGTCGAACGCCTGGCAGCCCCGCGGCGTTTCGCGGGGCTGTCGCATCTCTAACGGGCGCGTAACGATCGTGACGGTTCTTCACCGTCCGCTGCCCTTCGGGATGCCGTAACGTTATGTCATCCGCGAGAGTTAACCCGCTGGCGGCCAGGAGGGCCGCGGGTTGGGCACTGCGATTTTGAAGAGGGGTGTCGCGTCGGTGAGGAGACTTCGTAGGGCCGTTCTGATCCTGGTCATTGGGGCGCTGGTTGCAGCCGTGCCGGTTTCGGCGCTCGCGAGTGACAGCATCTTGCGCAGTGACGTCCGCCAGGCGGAGACGTCGTTCAACCAGGCGCTGTCCAACGCCATTCGTGGCGGCCTCGACACGACCCAGGCCGATCAGCTCCTCTGGCGCTACAGCCAGGTGGCAGCCACCCAACCCAGTTCCTGGTGGCAGGCGCCGGTGGCGGAACACGCCAAGCTCGATCGGCTCAGTCAGCTCCAGGCCGACCTGCAGAACCAGTACCAGCAACAGGTCTCCCAGAGCCGCGATGCGCTCCAGCGCGAGCTGCATCGCTGGACCGCCATGATGGCTGAGGCGCAGAAAGCCGGCGTCGCCAATTCAGGTCTCGACACCGACCAGGCCCGCTTTACCAACTACGCGGCGCTAGCCAGCAGCCCCGCCGAGCTCAATACCCTGGCCAAAGTCATCAGCGATCAATACAGCCTCCTCAATGGCCGCGTCGCGGCCTATCGCACGGCGCGCGCCCAGGCAGACGCGGCCGTGCAGAGCGACCGTACGCTGCTCGCCAGCGCCGCGCAGTATGCGCAGCTCAACCTGGCCTCGTACCAGGCGCAGGTCGCCACCGCGGCCGGCAGCCTTGATGGCGTTCATGATGCCGCGGCCTTCGGCCCGATCGTCGGCCAGCTGCAGCAGGTCGCCCTCGGCGTCCAGAGCCTGCTCGACGCCCGCGGCGGCGCCTACAACCAACTGGCTGACACTCGCTCCACGCTGGCAACCGCCCAGTCGATCGGCGCCAGCGTCGGCAACGCCGCGGCGAGCATCAACAACCTGGCGGCGCAGCTCGGATCCGCTAGTGATGTGGCGATGTTCCAGTCGCTATCGGGTCAGCTCTACCAGCAGAAGCAGACGCTCGCCAGCGCCATCCTGATCAAGCAGCAGGCGCCCGTTGCGTACAACGGCGGCGCCGGCAAAGTGATCGTTGTCTCGCTCTCGCGCCAGGTTCTCACCGCCTACCAGGACGGCACCGCGGTAATGACCACCTTCGTGGCCACCGGCCGGCCGGCCCTGCCGACCCCGCCCGGCGTCTATCACATCTTCGCCCGGTACGCGCCCTACCAGATGATCTCGCCCTGGCCGCGCAGCAGCCCGTACTGGTACCCGAACTCGTGGACCAACTGGGCGATGGAATTCGCCGGCGGCGGCTACTTCATCCACGACGCCCCGTGGCGCTCCTGGTACGGTCCCGGCTCGAACCTCTATAACGGCACGCACGGTTGCGTAAATGTCCCCTACAGTAATATGTCGTTCCTCTGGGGCTGGTCACCGATCGGAACTACCGTCGTGGTCCAGTACTGAGGCGCTTAGTTAAGTAAGGTATGCGAGGCTTCGGGGTGTCCCGGGCCTCGCTTCCGTTTCTGGCGATGACCATATTGACGACGTCCGGGAACTCTGGTATCATTTGACCTTGCCTAGCAGCCGCTAGGTCTTTTTTGTGTTTGGAGATAAATGCCCGCCCTTGGATCGACGATCACCCTCCAGTGCCAGACCTGTAAGGAGCGCAACTACACCACGGTCAAGAACAAGAAGAATGATCCCGACCGCCTCGAGATCAAGAAGTTCTGCCCGCGGTGCCGTCAGCACACCGCTCACCGGGAGACCAAGTAGGTTGCGGTCAACCTTCTTATACTGTTCGCGCGGCCCGGCACAGGGGTGTAGCTCAGTTGGTAGAGCAGCGGTCTCCAAAACCGCTGGTCGGGCGTTCGAGTCGCTCCACCCCTGCCAGTCCCAGGTTAACTAAAGAAAAATGGCCCGAGCAATTCCGACCGAACCACGGCCCAATAAGGTGCAGCGCGCCGCTCCCGCTCCTCGGCGGGGGATCATCCGTGGGTTCGAAGACATCCTCAACGAGCTCCGCAAGGTCATCTGGCCGAGCTGGGCTGAGCTGCGCACGATGACGTTCGTTGTCATCGTGACTGTCGTCGTGGTTTCCCTGCTGCTGGGATTGATCGACTACGTCCTGGCCCACACCCTGGTCAAGGTCGAGTTTCCCCGTGGCTAAGGCTGAGATGGACTCCAAGGACACGGCGTCGCCGACGCCCGCGAAGCCTCGCGCGCGCCGCGCCGCGCCGCCCAAGGAGCCGGCCGAGGCGGGTCGCGTCTGGAGCGGCGAGCGGGTCCGGGTGGGCGAAGGCCATCCCGCGCCGCCCGAGATGCCGACCCCGTCCGTGGCGATTGCCCCGGTCGAGGGGAGCGCGAGCCCGGCGGCCGCAGCCGCGGCCGAGGGTGAGCCGCACTGGTACGTCGTCCATGCCTACTCCGGGCACGAGGACAAGGTCCGCAACAACCTGATGAAGCGCGTCGAGTCGATGGACATGCACGACCGCATCTTCGAGGTCCTGGTCCCGACCGAGGACGTCATCGAGATCAAGGATGGACAGCGTCGCCACGTGGCAAAGCGCACCTTCCCCGGCTACATCCTCGTCAACATGATCATGTCGGACGAGTCCTGGTACGTCGTGCGCAACACGCCGGGCGTCACCAGCTTCGTCGGCTCGGGCAACAAGCCCGTCCCGCTGCAAGAGAAAGAGATCAAATCGATTCAGAAGCAGATCAAAGCGGAGGCGCCCAAGGTTCGCGTCGAGTACCAGGTCGGCGAGAACGTCCGCGTCATCGATGGGCCGTTCTCGGACTTCCACGGCAAGGTCGACGAGATCAATGCCGACAAGGGCAAGCTCAAGGTTTTGGTGAACATGTTTGGTCGTGAGACGCCGGTGGAGTTGGATCTTCTGCAGGTGGAGCGACTCAAGTAATGGGAAAGAAGAAGGTCAAAGCGATCGTCAAGATTCAGATGGAGGCCGGTAAGGCCACGCCGGCGCCTCCGGTCGGCACCGCGCTCGGCCCGCACGGCGTCAACATCATGGAGTTCGTCAAGACCTACAACGACCGCACCGCCTCGATGGCCGGCCAGGTCATCCCGGTCGAGATCACGATCTTCGAGGATCGGAGCTTCACGTTCGTCACCAAGACGCCGCCCGCGGCGGCGCTGCTGAAGAAGGCCGCCGGCGTGGAGAAAGGCTCGGCCAAGCCGAACAAGGAAAAGGTCGGGAAAGTTACGCAGCAGCAGGTGCGCGAGATCGCCCAGCTCAAGCTCAAAGACCTGAATGCCTTCGACGTGGAGGCCGGGATGCGGATGGTCGAGGGTACCGCGCGATCGCTCGGGATCGAGGTGTCAAAGTAATGCCCGAGCAACGCGGCAAGAAGTACAAGGAAGCCGCCAAGACCATCGACCGGAAGGCTCACTATGAGCCCGATGATGCGGTCAAACTGGTCAAGCAGGCCTCGACCTCGAAGTTCGACGGCGGGATCGAGGCGCACCTCCGTCTGGGCGTCGACCCTCGCCATGCCGATCAAATGGTTCGCGGCTCGGTCGTGTTGCCGCACGGCACCGGGAAGAAGCGCCGGGTGCTCGTCTTTGCCACCGGGGAGAAGGCACGCGAGGCCACCCAGGCGGGCGCCGACTACGTGGGTGCCGACGACATGGTCAAGAAGATCCAGGAGGGGTGGCTCGATTTCGACGTCACCCTGGCGACGCCCGACATGATGGGCCAGGTCGGTCGCCTCGGGAAGATCCTCGGCCCGCGCGGGCTGATGCCCAACCCCCGGGCTGGCACGGTCACGTTCGATATCGCCAAGGCCGTCAGCGACATCCAGGGTGGGCGGATCGAGTACCGGGTCGACAAGACCGGGATCATCCACACCACCATCGGCAAAGCCTCCTATACCGAATCGCAGTTGAAGGAGAACTTCGCCGCGCTGATGGATGCGGTCGTTCGCGCCAAGCCGAGCTCCGCCAAAGGCCAATACCTCAAGTCTGTTTACCTGGCTCCCACGATGGGCCCGAGCGTACCGGTCGACCCCGCCGCGGCCGCCCGCCTCTCCTAAACGCGGAGGGACCCGTGGTGAAGGGGGCTGGAGATCCCGCCGTTGACATCTTCCTCCGCTCCTATCCACCAGAAGTCCGCGCTATCGCGCTCAAAACTCGCGAGGTCATCCGCGAGGTCCTACCGACCGTCACGGAGAAGGTCTATCCCGGCTGGAAGGTGATCCAGTACGGCGCCGGACAGAACCGCGAGGACGTCTTCGCAGTGATCTCGCCCCAGCGGGAGCGGGTCAACCTGGGCCTCGCGAACGGGGCGGACCTTCCGGATCCGGAGGGTCTCCTCGAAGGCACCGGCAAGGGGATCCGACACATCAAGATCACCTCGGCGCAGGCGGCGGATGCGCCGGCCGTCAGGGACCTCGTGCAGGGGGCCCTTCGCGCGACCAGAAACGGGGCCTGATATACTTCGCAGCCGCGACAAGTCAATAGCCGAAGACCGCAGGCGCACTGAAGCTTAATTTTCCTGCGGTAGGCGAGAACGGATGAGACAGCCTTCTTGCCTATTGAGTCAAGGAGGTTTTTTTATTGGCAACAGGCACCAAAAAGGCCGCGAAAGTCGACAAGAAGGCGGAGAAAGCCACCACCGTCGCCACCATCACGTCCCGCCTCAAGGAGTCGTCGACCGCCGTCCTGGCTGATTACCGGGGGATGACGGTTGGCCAGATGTCAGACCTGCGGCGCAAGTTCCGCGATAGCGGCATCGAGATGATGGTGGTGAAGAACACGCTCGCCCGTCGGGCCGCACAGGCCGCTGGATACGGCCAGCTCAATCCGGAGCTGAGCGGACCGATCGCGATGATCTTCGCCGGCGAGGACGTATCGGGCCCTGCTCGCATCCTCAATGAGTACATCCGTGTCAACCGGAAGATGGTGATCAAGAGCGGCCTGCTGGAAGGCCAGCTCATCAAGGCGGAGGCCGTCGTCGAGCTGGCCGACCTGCCCTCGCGCGAGATCCTGCTCAGCCGTTTGCTGGGGGCGATGCAGGCCCCGCTTGGCAATCTGGCGAGCGTGCTCCAGGCTCCGCTATCCCAGTTCGCCCGTACGCTCGATGCCCTTCGTGCTCTCAAAGAAACCCAATCACCGGCCAACGCGCCGGCCGCAAGCTAGGAGGAAAACATGGCAAAAGTCAGCGTCGACGATTTCGTATCCGCGTTGAAGGAATGGACCGTGGTGGACGTGATGAACGCCATCAAGGCGATCGAGACCGAGTTTGGCGTGACGGCCGCGGCCCCGGTCGCGGTGGCGGCTGCCCCCGGCGGCGGTGGCGGGGCGGCTCCCGCGGCCGAGGCCGAGCAGACCGAGTTCCAGGTGGTCCTCACGGGCGCCGGCGACGCCAAGATCGGCGTCATTAAGGTCGTCCGCGAGATCACGGGCCTTGGACTGAAGGAAGCCAAGGACCTGGTCGACCAGGCGCCCAAGCCGGTCAAGCAGGGCGTGAACCGCGAGGAAGCCGAGGCTGTGCTGAAGAAGCTGAAGGATGCCGGGGCGGCTGCCGAGATCAAGTAGGGGAGACCAACAAAAGAGCGGGGCTTGTGCCCCGCTCTTTTTTGTGGCTAGGCGTACTCCGCCGGGATCTTTCCCAGTCGCCCGGCCCGGTAGTCTTCGACCGCCTGGGCCAGCTCGGTCTGGGTGTTCATGACGAAGGGGCCGTACCAGGCGACGGTTTCCCGGATCGGCTGTCCGCCGATGATCAGGATGTCGAGGTTGGGGCTGCGACTCTCCTGCACTGCATCGGCGGCCACGGTGAGCACATCACCCGGGCCGTAGACGGCCAACTGGCCCATGCGGATTGGCCGGCGTTCGATCCCGACCGTCCCTCTGCCGTTGAGGACGTAGAGCAGGGCATTGAAGTCGGGGCGCCAGGGCAGGGAGAGCGTGGCGCCCGGGTTCAGGGTCGCGTGCGCCATCGCCATCGGCGTGTGCGTCACGCCCGGGCCGGGATGCCCGGCGACCTCGCCGGCGATTACCCGGACCAACGTCCCGCCGTCGTGCGAGGAAAGCAGCGCGACCTTACCGGCGCGGATGTCCTGGTAGCGAGGCGGCGACCACTTCATCGTCGATGGGAGGTTGACCCAGAGCTGGAACCCGTGGAAGAGGCCACCGCTGGCGACGAGCGCCTCGGGCGGCGTCTCGATGTGCAGAATCCCGGCCCCGGCGGTCATCCACTGGGTGTCGCCGTTCGTGATCAGCCCGCCTCCGCCGTTGGAATCGTGATGTTGGAAGGCGCCGTCGATGATGTAGGTCACCGTCTCGAAGCCACGGTGGGGGTGCCACGGTGTCCCCTTCGGCTCGCCCGGCGCGTACTCCACCTCGCCCATCTGGTCGAGGTGCACGAACGGGTCGAGGAGCTTGAGGTCAACGCCCGCAAAGGCCCGGCGGACGGGAAAGCCGTCGCCCTCGAGGCCGCTGGGCGCCGTGGTCACGGAGACAATTGGGCGCTCCTGCGCGCTGGCCGGCTGGGGGATCCGGGGAAGTGTGAGCGGGTCGTCGACCTGGATAGCTGGCATGGGTCCTCCTTGGAAAACGAGTCGAACATAGGTCAAAACACCAACATGGCGGCGCCTCTTCCCTTGATCGACGGCGAGTGCTAGACTGGCGGGCGATTAGTCTGACAACGCCCAGTTCTCGACTCTGACCGGTTCCCGCCCCACGGAACCCGCCGTGGGCCTGCTCGCGAAGGAAGGGACCTCCTCGCGGCAAAGATGGGTGTGCGCTTGACACCCTGGTTACAAGCGTGTTAGGATCACCGTTCGGTGCTCCAAGGCGTGTTTTTCCGCGTCCCCAGCGGCACCGGCCTGCCCACCTTTCATCCCTTCTTCATCTAAAGGAGAGCCCATGATCCAGCCTGCCCTAAACGGCTCTCGCGTCAGCTACGGTCGAATTCCGGAGATGTTGCCGGTCGCCGACCTGATCGAGACCCAGATCCGATCCTTCAACTGGTTCAAGCGCGAAGGCTTGCGCGAGTTGTTCGAGGAGATCAACCCGATTACCGACTACACCGGCAAGAACTATGAGCTGAAGTTCCTGGACTACGAGTTCGGCCAGCCCAAGTTCGACAAGGAGGAGTGCCGCAACCGCGACATGACCTTCGCCGCCCCGCTGCGCATCAACACCCGGCTGACGATCCGGACCGGCGAGAACGCCGGCGAGATCAAGGAGTCGGAAGTCTTCATGGGCGACTTCCCGATCATGACCGAGGAAGGCACTTTCATCGTCAACGGCACCGAGCGGGTGGTCGTCTCCCAGCTTGTCCGCTCCCCCGGCATCTACTTCACCAGTAACGAGGACCGCGCTTCCGGCCGGATGCTCTACGCCGCCAAGCTCATCCCCAACCGTGGCGCCTGGCTCGAGATCGAGACCTCGGGCAAGGACATCCTTACCGTCAAGATCGACCGCAAGCGGAAGATCCCGGTCACGACGCTGGTCCGGGCCCTCGGCTATGGCAGCAACAATGAGATCAAGGCGCTCTTCGCCGACGTCGACAGCAACGCCGAGCACAAGTTCATCCAGTCCACGCTCGACAAGGACTCCTCGACCGACGTCAACGACGCCCTGGTCGAGATGTACAAGAAGATCCGCCCCGGCGATCCGCCGACCGTCGACAACGCCCGGGCGCTGATGACGGCGCTCTTCTTCAATCCGCGCCGCTTCGATCTGTCCCGGGTCGGCCGCTTCAAGCTGAACCGGCGCCTCGGCCTGGCCACCGACATGACAGTGCGCACGCTCTCCAACGACGACTTCATCGCGATCATCCGCAAGCTGATCGAGCTGAACAACGGCGCCGGCGAGCCGGATGACATCGACCACCTCGGCAACCGTCGGGTGCGAGCCGTGGGCGAGCTGCTTCAGAACCAGTTCCGCATGGGCCTGATCCGCATGGAGCGGATCATCAAAGAGCGCATGACCATCTGCGACGCGGCGACGGTCACGGCCGCCAGCCTGATCAACGCCCGGCCGGTGGTCGCGGCGATCAAAGAATTCTTCGGGTCGAGCCAGCTGTCGCAGTTCATGGACCAGACGAACCCGTTGGCCGAGCTGACTCATAAGCGCCGCCTCTCGGCGCTCGGCCCTGGTGGCCTGAGCCGCGAGCGCGCGGGCTTCGACGTTCGCGACGTCCACCACTCCCACTACGGCCGCATCTGCCCGATCGAGACGCCGGAAGGTCCGAACATCGGTCTGATCGGCTCGCTGGCGACCTTTGCCCGGGTCAACGAGTACGGCTTTATCGAGACGCCGTTCCGCCGGGTGTTCGCCACGATGCCCGCCGACAAGGCCCATCGCGACAAACTGGTTGGCCGGATCGTCCGCGAGGAGGTCGTCGATCCCGCCAACAAGCGCGCCAAGCTGGCCGATGCCGGCACCGTGATCGACCGCGAGCTTGCCGATGCCCTGGTCAAGGCCAAGGTCGGCGACGTGGCGATCAAGGCCTGGGTGAGTGATGAGGTGAATTTCCTCTCCGCCGACGAAGAGGACCGCTACATCGTGGCGCAGGCGAACGCGCCGCTGGACGAGCGCAGTCAGTTCACGGAGGAGCGGACCACGGCTCGGACCAAGAACCTCTTCCTGGTCGCCGACGTCAACCGTATCGAGTACATGGACGTGTCGCCGAAGCAGACGGTCAGCGTCGCAACCGCCTTGATCCCGTTCCTCGAGCACGACGACGCCAACCGCGCCCTGATGGGTTCCAACATGCAGCGCCAGGCGGTGCCGTTGGTGGTGACCGAGTCGCCGATCGTCGGCACCGGGATGGAAGGGGCGGCCGCCCGCGATTCGGGCGAGCTGATCATGGCGAAAACGGCCGGCACCGTGATCTCGTGCGCCGCGCCGCCGCCGGCGGACTCGCTGGAGTCGAAGCTCGACAGTTTCAAGCGCGAGATGGGCATCCTGCTCAAGCCCGACGATGGGTCGGCGATGCAGTGGTACCCGATCCACAAATTCCAGCGTTCAAACCAGGGGACCTGCCTCTCGCAGCGCGTGATCGTTCCCGCCGGAACCCACGTCGAGGCCGGGCACAGCCACTGGCCGACGGCCCTGCCACCTCGGAGGGTGAGCTGGCGTTGGGGCGGAACATCCTGGTGGCGTTCATGCCCTGGGAGGGCTACAACTACGAAGACGCGATCCTGATCTCGGAATCGGTCGTCCGCGAGGACAAGTACACCTCGATCCACATCGAGGAGTACGAGATCGAGGCCCGGGACACCAAGCTCGGTCCCGAGGAGATCACTCGCGACATCCCGAACGTCAGCGACGAGACGCTGAAGAACCTGGATGAGCGCGGCATCGTCTACATCGGCGCCGAGGTCCATCCCGGCGACATCCTCGTGGGGAAGATCACCCCCAAGGGTGAGTCGGAGCTGAGCGCCGAAGAGCGCCTGCTCCGAGCCATCTTCGGCGAGAAGGCACGCGAGGTCCGCGATTCGTCGCTGCGCGTCCCGCACGGCGAGCGTGGGATTGTCGTCGACGTCAAGATTTTCAGCCGGGAGACCAAGGACGAGCTGGCCCCCGGCGTCAATCAGCTGGTCCGGGTCTACGTCGCCCAGAAGCGGAAGATCGCCCAGGGCGACAAGATGGCCGGCCGCCACGGGAACAAGGGCGTCATCGCCCGGATCCTCCCGGCGGAGGACATGCCCTACCTGCCGGACGGCACGCCCGTCGAGCTGGTGCTCAACCCGCTCGGCGTCCCGAGCCGCATGAACCTCGGCCAGGTGCTGGAGACGCACCTCGGCTGGGCCGCTCATGCGCTTGGCCTGAAAGTTGCCACCCCGGTCTTCGACGGCGCCTCCGAGGAGACGATCGAGGACGAGCTCGGCCGCGCCGGGTTGCCCAGGGGCGGCAAGATCACCCTGCGGGACGGCCGCACCGGTGATGAGTTCGACCACGAGGTCACGGTCGGCTACATCTATATGTTGAAGCTGGCCCACCTGGTCGAGGACAAGATCCACGCCCGCTCGACCGGCCCTTACTCGCTGGTCACCCAGCAGCCGCTCGGCGGCAAGGCGCAGTTCGGCGGCCAGCGCTTCGGCGAGATGGAGGTCTGGGCCCTCGAAGCCTACGGGGCCTCGCACATCCTGCAGGAGATCCTGACCGTGAAGTCCGATGACATCGTCGGCCGCGTCAAGGCCTACGAGGCGATCGTCAAGGGCGAGAACACGCTGGAAGCCGGCATCCCGGAGTCGTTCCGGGTTCTGGTCAAGGAGCTCGAAGGCCTCGCGTTGGGCGTCGAGATCCAGTCCGACGGTGAGAAGCAGGTGATCCTGAGCGAGGACGACGGCTCCGAGATGCCCCTCGACCTTGGTATCAACCTGGAGCGCGACGAGATCGACGAGTCCGACCAATGGGCGACGGGCGCACCGCGCGCCGCGCAGAATCCGCTGGATTCCTTGAGGTAATCAATGACACTAAAACTGGAAAACTTCGACGCGCTGAAGCTCTCGCTGGCATCGCCCGAGACCATCCTGTCGTGGTCGCACGGCGAGGTGACCAAGCCGGAGACGATCAACTACCGCACCCTCAAGCCGGAGCGCGACGGGCTCTTCTGCGAGCGCATCTTCGGGCCCCAGCGCGACTGGGAGTGCCACTGCGGCAAGTACAAGCGGTACCGGTACAAGGGGATCATCTGCGACAAGTGCGGCGTGGAGGTCACGCGCTCCAAGGTTCGCCGCGAGCGGATGGGCCACATCAAACTGGCGTCGCCGGTCAGCCACGTCTGGTACTTCAAGGGTATCCCGTCCCGGATGGGCCTGTTGCTCGACATGTCGCCGCGCAACCTGGAGAAGGTCCTCTATTTCGCCAACTACATCGTCACGAACATCGATGAGGACGCCCGCAAGGAGTACCTCTCGAAGTCCTCGCCGCAGCACAACGACCGGGTCGTCAAGCTCCAGGAGGAGCGGGATACCGCGGTCAAGGAGCTGAAGGAGGATCTCGACCACCGCGTCAAGGCCAAGCAGGAAGACACCAAGGCCAAGATCAAGGCGGTCGAAGAGGCGCTGGACGACACGGTCGATGCCATGACCTCGCGCGCCAAGGAACTGGTCGACAAGATCAAGGCGCAGAAGGGCAAGAAGGCGGCGACCAACTTCACCATCGGCGAGGGTGAGGACGAGCAGGTCATCATCGAGAAGGGCACCCTCTTCGAGGACAAGCTCGCCCGCGAGCTGCCCAAGCAGGTGGAGAAGAAGATCGACCATGTCCAGGCGTCCGTCAAGAAGCGCCAGCAGGAGCTGAAGAGCAAGTCCGACGAAGAGATCGCGAAGTGGCGCGAGGAGTACGAGCAGAAGGCCGGCACGCTGACCGATCGGTTCAAGAAGGACACCGAGGGCCTGTCCGGCGACATCGAGACCTCGAAGACGACGCTCGAGTCGCTGACGGTCAAGCAGCTTCTCTCCGACCAGGAGTACCGCGAGTTCACCGAGAAGTTCGGCAAGGTCTTCAAGGCGGGCATCGGCGCCCAGGCCATCCACGACCTGCTGGCGCGTATCGATCTGACCCAGGAGGCCGGCATTCTCCGCGAGGAGTCGAAGTCCACCTCGGGACAGAAGCGCCAGAAGGCGATCAAGCGGCTCAAGGTCGTCGAGGCCTTCCGCAAGTCGGGCTCGTCCGCCACCTGGATGGTGTTGAACAACCTGCCGGTGATTCCGCCGGAGCTGCGCCCGATGGTCCAGCTCGATGGTGGCCGGTTCGCGACCTCCGACCTCAATGATCTCTACCGCCGCGTCATCAACCGGAACAACCGCCTGAAGCGGCTCCTCGAGCTCGGCGCGCCCGAGATCATCGTGCGCAACGAGAAGCGGATGCTGCAGGAGGCCGTCGATGCCCTGATCGACAACGGGCGGCGTGGCCGCGCCATTACCGGTACCGGTAACCGCAAGCTGAAGTCGCTCTCCGACATGCTCAAGGGCAAGCAGGGCCGCTTCCGCCAGAACCTGCTCGGCAAGCGTGTTGACTATTCCGGCCGGTCGGTTATCGTCGTCGGGCCGGAGCTCAAGCTGCACGAGTGCGGGCTGCCCAAGAAGATGGCGCTCGAACTGTTCAAGCCCTTTGTCATGCGCGAGCTGGTGAGCAAGGGCTACACCCAGAACATCAAGTCGGCCAAGCGTATGGTCGAGCGGGTTCGGCCCGAGGTCTGGGACGTCCTCGACGAAGTGATCAAGGAGCATCCGGTGCTCCTCAACCGCGCCCCCACGCTGCACCGTCTCGGCATCCAGGCCTTCATGCCGGTGCTGGTCGAGGGCTCGGCGATCCAGATTCACCCGCTGGTGTGCTCCGCCTTCAACGCGGACTTCGACGGCGACCAGATGGCGGTGCATGTGCCGCTGTTCAGCGGTGCCATCGCGGAAGCCAAGAATTTGATGATGTCGTCCAACAACATCCTGTCGGCGTCGGATGGCCATCCGGTCATCAGCCCGACCCAGGACATCGTCCTCGGCACCTACTACCTCACCATGATCCGACCCCGGCCGACGGCCAAGGACCAGGAACTGCCTCGCTACGGCACGGCCGAGGAGGCGCTGCTGGCGCTCGACAACCGGCGCGTCCACGTCCAGGAAGAGGTTATGGTCCGGATCGACGGCAAGCTCACGCGTACCTCAGCGGGCCGCGTGCTGTTCAACCAGGTCCTGCCGATCGGCGTCCAGCCGGCGGATGGCCATGGCGAGCCGATGACCTACCAGAACCGACTCTTCGACAAGAAGGCGCTGCGCGGCATCGTGGCCGAGTGCTTCCGCCTCCACGGTAACGAGCTGACGGCCCGGACGGCCAACGACATCAAGCGGCTCGGGTTCGCCTACGCGACCAAGGCCGGGATCACGATCTCGGCGATGGACATCAAGACCCCTGCTGCCAAGGCCGGGATCCTGCGGGGGGCGGAGAAGAAGCTCGGTGACATCGACGGCCAGTTCCGCCGTGGCCTGATCACCGACGACGAGCGCTACACACAAACCGTCGACCTCTGGACCGAGGCGACGGAAGAAGTCACGGCCGCGACCATGAAGAGCTTCGACTCGCTCCATCCGGTCTTCATGATGGCCAACTCCGGCGCCCGCGGAAACATCCAGCAGATCCGCCAGCTCGCCGGGATGCGAGGCCTGATGGCCGACCCGACGGGCCGGATCATCGACCTGCCGATCAAGGCGAACTTCTCCGAGGGGCTGACCGTGCTCGAGTACTTCATCTCGACCCACGGCGCCCGCAAGGGTCTGGCGGACACCGCGCTGCGGACCGCCGACTCCGGCTACCTGACCCGGCGACTGGTGGACGTGGCGCAGGACGTGATCGTTCGTTCCGAGGATTGCGGAACGACCGCGGGCGTATGGGTCATGGACATCTCGGAGGAACGAGCCCTGACCGAGCCGCTCTTCGAGCGGATCGCGGGCCGGGTGGCGGCCGCCGACGTGCTCGACCCGAAGACCCAGGCCGTGCTGGTCAAGGACGGCGCCGAGATCAACGATGTCCAGGCGCGCAACCTGATCCAGGCGGGCGTGACCCAGGTCAAGGTGCGGTCGGTGTTGACCTGCCAGGCGCGCGAAGGCGTCTGCCGGCTGTGCTACGGCCGCAACCTGGCGACCGGTAAGGTCGTGGAGATCGGCGAGGCGGTCGGGGTCATCGCCGCCCAGTCGATCGGTGAGCCCGGGACGCAGCTGACGATGCGGACGTTCCACACCGGCGGTGTCGCCGGTATGGACATCACGCAGGGCCTGCCCCGCGTCGAGGAGCTCTTCGAGGCGCGCATCCCGAAGGGCAAGTCGATCATCTCCGAGATCGACGGCGAGGTCGAAGTGGTACGCACCGAGACCGCCCGCAAGGTCAAGGTGACGTCACGCGACGTGTACGACGTCCCCTACGTGCTGACGCCGAAGATGCAGCCCCTGATCGAGTCGGGCACCGCCGTCCAGGAAGGCCAGGACATCGCCAAGGGTCCAGGCGAGGACGGCACGGAGCAGGTGATCCGTTCGCGCGCCTCGGGCATGGCCCGCGTCGAGCGCAACCAGATCGTGATTCGTAGTACCGACGAGGAGTTTCGCGAGTACCCGATCCCGCACGGCGCGCGGATCAGCGTCCAGAGCGGCAAGTCGATCAAGGCTGGGGAGCAGATCACCGAGGGCTCGATCAGCCCGCAGGAACTGCTGCACATCCTGGGCCGCGAGGCGGTCCAGACCTACCTGGTCGAGGAAGTCCAGAAGGTGTACCGCTCGCAGGGCGTCGACATCAACGACAAGCACATCGAGGTGATCATCCGGCAGATGATGCGGAAGGTCCGCATCGACTCGGCCGGCGACACCGACCTCCTGCCGGGCGAGATCGTGTCCCAGTGGGAGTACGAGGAAGCAAACGCGAAGGTGCTGGCGGAAGGTGGCGACCCGGCAGTGGCGCAGACCGTCCTGCTCGGCCTGATCAAGGCCGCGCTGAACACGGCCAGCTGGCTGTCGGCGGCGTCGTTCCAGGAGACGACGCGGGTGCTCACGGAAGCCGCCATCTCCGGCAAGGTCGACCGCCTGCGCGGCCTGAAGGAGAACGTGATCATCGGCAAGCTGATCCCGGCCGGAACCGGCCTGGATTATTACCAGAAGCTGCGCGAGGAGTCGTACAAGATGTTCGCGGAACTCCCACAACCCGTCCCCGCCAGCAGCTAGGACAGATCGACGACACAAAAGAGCCGCCCCGGCGGGCGGCTCTTTTATTTGCGGGGTGCACTTCCGGTAGGCTTCCCCTCGGCGGCGATGAACTGGAAGGGCTCCGCCCGCGACACCGGCCATGGCTACTACACGCTGGCCACGGAGGACACGCGCAATGTACCGGTGCGGCTATTCCTGACGCCGAACCTGCTCGATACCGTCGAGGACTCGATCTACCCCCAGATCGTCAACGCCGCAAGCTTCCCCGGCACCCGGATGGTCGCCATCACGCCCGATGTGCATCACGGCTATGGCGTGCCGATCGGGACGGTGCTCCTCACCGACGCCGATACGGGTGCCGTGGCACTCGGTCCGGTGGGATTTGATATTGGCTGCGGCATGCTCAGCGCCTCGAGCGAGGTGCCCGTTTCTGCCGCGACACCGGAGAATCGGCTGCGCTTCAACCAGGAGGTAAGCCGGCGCGTCGCGCTCGGCCCAGGGCAGGCGAGTCGGACGAAGTTGAAGAGCCTGTCGCGCAAGGACTTCGAGGCCATCATCCGTGGCGGCGCCGGCTACTACGTCGATACCTACGGGTCAAAAGTCGACCGAACGCGCAGCGAGCGGGATGCGATTCCGGTCGACGATCGCTGGCAGCCGCCCTGGGGTGGACCGGGCCGGCCCGAACGCGGAATTCCGCAGCTGGCCACGCTTGGCGGCGGCAACCACTTCATCGAGCTCCAGGGCAACAACGGCACGGACACGCTCTACGTCCAGATGCACTCCGGTAGCCGCGGCTTTGGCCACGGCCTGGCAACCAACTACTTCCAGCAGGCGCGGGCGGAGAATCCGGCGATCAAGGCCCTCGACCTCGGCTACTTCATGCCCGACTCTCCCCACTACACGAACTACCTCAATGCGGTTGCGGCCGGGGCCAACTTCGCGATCGTCAACCGCTTCACCATGTTCGAGCAGATCGCGCTCGCGTTCGAGGAGGTTTTTAAGCAACCGCTCTCGCTTGTCTACGAGATCAGTCACAACCTCGTCCAGCGCGAGCTCTCGCCCGAGTTCGGCTGGGTGCACGTCCATCGGAAAGGGGCGACCCGCGCCTTTCCGGCCGGCCATGACTACCTCAAGGGAACCCAGTGGGAGGCGAGCGGCCATCCGGTCTTGATCCCCGGCTCCAACCACGATGCCAGCTTCATCCTGCGGGCAACACCCGGCGCTTCGATCAGCGGCTACTCGGTCAACCACGGCGCCGGTCGTCGCCTGTCCCGCGGTGCCGCCCGCAAGACGCTGAACCAGCGCCAGGTGGACGACGACTACAAGGCGGCCGGGATCCTCGTCAACCTGCATGGCCACGTGCCGATCGACGAGTCGAAGGACGCCTATAAGTCCTCCCGCGAGGTGGTGGAGGCCGTCACCCGGGCCGGGCTGGCGACGATCGAGCACGAGCTCTTCCCGCTAGCGTCGATCAAGGGCAACGTGTGAGCTAGGCTGATCCACGTGCCACTGCGCTGGTCCAACATCGTTGTCGACTGCGACGACCCGGAGCTGGTCGCTCGCTTTTGGAGCCAGGCGCTCGACCTGCCGCTGAACGGACCCGAGAACGGGGAGTGGTGGCTCGAGCCGGGTGGCGACCATCCGGACATCCTGTTCCTCAAGGTTCCCGAGACCAAGTCGGTCAAGAACCGGGTCCACCTCGACCTTCGGCCCGACGACCAGTACGTTGAAGTCGAGCGCCTGATCGGCCTGGGGGCTCGCCGCGTCGACATCGGCCAGAAAGCCGTGACCTGGGTTGTGATGGCCGACCCCGAGGGCAACGAGTTCTGTGTCCTCAGGCCACGCCCCGTGGCTGGGACGTCGTGATCGGCCCGACGCTGACCGCCTAGTTAGGCCATTGATTGCCTGCCGGTTCGCCGGAGGAGGTTCGACGCATCGCGGCCTCGATTGGTGCCGGCCCGATCGCCGTGGTTGGCATGGTGGCCCTGGCCTTGCTGCTCTGGCTCATGCCTGAAACCGTTCTAAGCGCTTCCCCGGTTTCGATCGGGGCCGAGTTGGGGTACAGATTGCTGTCGGGCGCCGCCCGCCGCGGCGTCGCGATTTGACAGTCGACTCGAAACCGCCGTAGAATACCCCTTCGCGCCCTGAAAAGCGCGGGAATACATTATGCCCACGATTTCACAACTCATCCGGTATGGCCGCAAGCCACTGGTAAAGAAGACGAAGGCACCGGCGCTGCAGAGTTCTCCGCAGCGACGGGGTGTTTGCGTGCGCGTCTACACGACGACGCCCAAGAAGCCCAACTCCGCTCTTCGGAAGGTCGCTCGCGTCCGCCTTACCTCCCGCCAGGAGGTCACGGCCTACATCCCCGGTATTGGGCACAACCTGCAGGAGCACTCGGTGGTGCTGATCCGAGGCGGCCGCGTCAAGGACCTTCCCGGCGTCCGCTACCACGTGGTTCGCGGGACCCTCGACACGGCCGGCGCCAAGGGGCGCAAGCAAGGCCGGTCGAAGTACGGCGCTAAGCGCGAGAAGGCGAAGAAGGCCTCCTAATGCCGAGACGTGCCCGGATTCAAAAACGTATCATCCTGCCCGATCCCGTGTACACACACGAGGGCGTAGCCAAGTTCGTCAACGTCGTGATGCAGCGTGGCAAGCGAAGCACGGCCGAGCGGGTCGTCTACGGCTCCTTGGATCGGATCAAGGCAGTCTCCAAGAAAGATCCGATCGAGGTCTTCGACCTCGCCCTGAAGAACGCTACCCCGGTGCTCGAGGTCAAGCCTCGCCGCATCGGCGGCGCCACCTACCAGGTCCCGGTCGAGATCAAGCCGGAACGGCGCTCGGCGCTCGCCCGGCGCTGGATCGTTCGCTTCGCTCGGGCCCGCTCCGGCAAGTCGATGCAGGAGAAGCTCGCCGGCGAGTTGATGGACGCCGCCAACGGCGTCGGCGCCACGATCAAGCGGCGCGAGGAAACCCACAAGATGGCCGAGAGCAACAAGGCCTTCAGCCACTTCCGGTACTAAGCCATGCCTGAAGCCAAGGTCAACGCGCGCAGCTACCCGCTCGATACGGTCCGGAACATCGGCATCATGGCGCACATCGATGCCGGCAAGACGACCACGACCGAGCGCATCCTTTATTACACCGGCCGGATCCACAAGATGGGCGAGGTCCATGAGGGCGCGGCCACCATGGACTGGATGGTCCAGGAACAGGAGCGTGGCATCACGATCACCTCGGCGGCCACGGCGGCCACATGGCGGGGATACCACATCAACATTATCGACACACCCGGGCACGTAGACTTCACGGTCGAGGTCGAGCGCAGCCTTCGCGTCCTCGATGGTGCGGTCGCGGTCTTCGACGCCGTCGCCGGCGTCGAGCCCCAGTCGGAGACGGTCTGGCGCCAGGCCGACCGCTACGAGGTTCCCCGGATCGCCTTCATCAACAAGATGGACCGGATGGGCGCCGACTTCTTTATGGCCTACAAGTCGATCCGCGAGCGGTTGGGCGCGAACGCCGTCCCGATCCAGCTGCCGATCGGAAGCGAGGGCGACTTCGAGGGCATGGTCGACCTGATCAACAAGGTTGCCATCATGTACACCGACGACCTCGGCACCACGATCGAGACCGAGGAGGTCCCGGCCGCCATGCGTGAGCAGGTCGAGGCCTACCACAAGTTGCTCGTCGAGGCGGTCGCCGAGTTCGACGACGGGCTGCTCCACAAGTACCTTGAGGACCAGCCGATCAGCGGCAAGGAGATCGTTGCGGCGATCCGCAAGGGCACCGTCGCGGGCCGGTTCGTGCCGGTCCTCTGTGGCGCCGCCCTGCGCAACCGCGGCGTACAGCCGATGCTCGACGCCATCGTTGACTTCCTGCCATCGCCGCTCGACAAGCTCGGCGTGGAGGGCATCAACCCCAGGAGCAGCGAGCCCGAGCGCCGCCAGCCCGCGGACAACCAGCCCTTTGCCGGCCTGGCATTCAAGATCGCGACCGATCCCTACGTCGGCAAGCTGACCTTCTTCCGCGTCTACGCCGGCACGCTCAAGTCAGGGTCCTACGTCTGGAACGCCACGCGTGGCACCAAGGAGCGGGTCGGCCGCATCCTGCAGATGCACGCCAACCACCGAGAGGAGATCCCGGAGGTCTATGCGGGCGATATCGCCGCGGCCATCGGGCTGAAATCGACCACCACCGGCGACACCCTCTCCGATGAGGACAACCCGATCCTGCTCGAGTCGATCGTCTTTCCCGAGCCGGTCATCAGCGTCGCCATCGAGCCGCGCACCAAGGCGGACCAGGAGAAGATGGGCCAGGCGCTGGCCAAACTCGCGGAAGAGGATCCGACCTTCAAGGTCCGTACCGACGAGGAGACGGCCCAGACGATCATCGCCGGCATGGGTGAGCTCCACCTCGAGATCATCGTGGACCGGATGCTGCGCGAGTTCGCGGTGGATGCCAACGTCGGCAAGCCGCAGGTGGCCTACCGCGAAACGATCAAGCGGAAGGCGCACGGCGTCGGTCGCTTCATCCGCCAGTCCGGCGGCCGTGGCCAGTACGGCCACGCCGAGATCGATATCGAGCCGAACGAAACCGGCAAAGGTTTCGAGTTCGTCAACAAGATCGTGGGCGGCTCGATCCCCAAGGAGTACCACTCCGCGGTCGAGAAAGGCGTCATCCAGGCACTCAACAGTGGCGTTCTCGCCGGGTACCCGGTCGTCGACGTCAAGGCGACGCTGGTCGACGGCTCCTTCCACGAGGTGGACTCCAACGAGATGGCGTTCACGATCGCCGGCTCCATGGCGGCCAAGGACGGCATGCAGAAAGGCCAGCCGGCGCTGTTGGAACCGATCATGAAGGTCGAGGTCGTAATGCCCGAGGAATTCATGGGCGAGATCCTGGGTGACATCAGCTCGAGGCGTGGCCAGATTCTCGGCATGGAGGGCCGCACCACGATGCAGGTCGTCAAGGCATACGTGCCGTTAGGCAACATGTTCGGCTACGCCACCGACCTGCGGTCCAAGACCCAGGGTCGCGCTGTGTACAGCATGGAGTTTCACCACTATCAAGACGTTCCGAAGTCTATTGCCGAAGAAATCGTGGCCAAGTCCCGAGCGTAGGGAGATGCGAACAAGGAGTAAGAATGGCGAAGAAAAAGTACGAGCGCACTAAGCCACACGTCAACGTCGGGACCATCGGTCACATCGACCATGGCAAGACCACGCTGACGGCGGCGATTACAAAGGTCCTGTCCAAGAAGGGATTCGCTGAATTCCGCTCCTTCGACTCGATCGACAACGCTCCCGAGGAGAAGGCGCGTGGGATCACGATCGCCACGGCCCATGTCGAGTACGAGACGGACAAGCGGCACTACGCGCACGTGGACTGCCCCGGGCACGCGGACTACATCAAGAACATGATCACCGGCGCCGCCCAGATGGACGGCGCGATCCTCGTGGTCGCCGCGACCGACGGCCCGATGCCGCAGACCCGCGAGCACATCCTGCTCGCCCGCCAGGTCGGCGTGCCGCGCATCGTCGTGGCGCTCAACAAGGTGGACGCGGTCGACGATCCCGAGATCCTGGAGCTCGTCGAGCTCGAGGTGCGCGAGCTGCTCTCCAAGTACGACTTCCCGGGCGACGACGTCCCGGTGGTCAAGGTCTCCGCGCTCAAGGCGCTGGAGGGCGACGCGCAGTGGGAAGACTCGATCATGAAGCTGATGGATGCGGTCGACAGCTACATCCCGGTCCCGGAGCGCCCGCTGGACCTGCCCTTCTTGATGCCGATCGAAGATGTGTTCTCGATTGAAGGTCGTGGCACGGTCGTCACGGGCCGGATCGAGCGTGGCCAGGTCAAGGTCAACGAGGAAGTCGAGATGGTCGGTATCCACGACACCCGCAAGACAGTCGTGACCGGCGTCGAGATGTTCCACAAGCTGCTGGATTCAGGCCAGGCCGGCGACAATGTCGGCTGCCTGCTCCGCGGTATCAAGCGCGAAGAGATTCAGCGCGGCCAGGTCCTTGCCAAGCCGGGCTCGATCAAGCCGCACACGGAGTTCGATTCCCAGGTCTACGTCCTCACGAAGGAGGAAGGAGGCCGTCACACGCCGTTCTTCAAGGGCTACCGCCCGCAGTTCTACGTCCGGACGACGGACGTGACCGGTGAGGTGGAGTTGCCTGAGGGGACCGAGATGGTCATGCCGGGGGACAACCTGAACATGAAGATCAAGCTGATCACGCCGATCGCCGTTGAAGAGAAGATGCGCTTCGCGATCCGCGAGGGTGGTCGCACGGTGGGCTCCGGCGTGGCCACCAAGGTGATCAAGTAGGGTCGTGGCACAGAAAATCCGCATCCGGCTGAAGGCCTACGATCACCGCGTCCTGGACCAGGCCGCGGACAAGATCGTGGATACCGCGCGGCGAACGAACGCGTCGACAGCCGGACCCATCCCGCTGCCCACCGAGATCAACAAGTGGACGGTGATCCGGTCGCCGTTCATCGACAAGGACTCGCGTGAACAGTTCGAGATGCGGACGCACAAGCGGATCATCGACATCCTCGACCCCAATCCCAAAGTCGTAGACGCGCTGATGCGGCTCAACCTGCCGTCCGGCGTGAACATCGAGATCAAGCTTTAAGCGATGGCCACGAAAGGATTGCTCGCCAGAAAGATCGGGATGACGCAGGTGTTCACTGAGAACGGTGAGCTCCTGCCCGTCACCGTGCTCGAAGCGGGCCCCTGCGTCGTGGTCGGGCTGCGCGCGGTGCAGAAGCACGGCTACGGCGCCGTGCAGCTTGGCTTCGGGGAGGGCCGGGAGCGGCGGATGAACAAGCCGGCGCTCGGACACTTCAAGAAGGCGGGCGTCGCCGCCCACAAGCACCTGCGCGAGATCCGGCTCAAGGATGTGACGTACGAGATCGGCCAGGCGCTCAAGGCCGACGTCTTCCAGGCGGGCGAGCTGGTCGACGTGACCGGTACGACCAAGGGCAAGGGATTCTCCGGCCAGCACAAGCGGCATCACTTCGGCCGCGGGCCGGTCACCCACGGTTCGCACAACATCAAGCAGCCGGGCTCGATCGGCTCGTCCTCAACCCCGTCGCGCGTCTACAAGGGAATGCGGATGGCCGGCCAGCTCGGGAACACGCAGCGGACGACGATGCACCTCAAGGTGGTTCGGGTCGACGTGGACCGCAACCTGCTGCTGGTCAACGGTGACGTCCCGGGTCACAAGAACAGCGTGGTGCTGGTGAAGGATTCGGTCCGCCAGCCGAAGGGCAGGAAGTAATGGCCGAACCAAAGAAGCATTCGGTGGCCGTCTTCAGCGCGGCGGGCAAGGAAACCGGGGAGGTCGAGCTGCCGGCGGCGATCTTCGGCGCCGCCGTGAACGAAGCCCTGCTCCACCAGGCGTTGACTCGCCAGCAGGCGAATGAGCGTCAGGGCACCCACCAGACCAAGACCCGAGGCGACGTATCGGGTGGCGGCAAGAAGCCGTGGAAGCAGAAGGGAACCGGTCGCGCCCGCCAGGGCAGCACCCGCGCGCCCCAGTGGCGGCATGGCGGCGTGGTCTTCGGACCGCACCCGCACAGCTACGAGCACAAGATGCCGCGCAAGCAGCGGCGCCTGGCCCTCAAGGCTGCGCTCTCCGCGAAGTACCAGGATGGCGCGGTGCGCGTGGTCGACGAGATCGCGCTCGAGGCGCCGCACACCAAGACGATCGCCGACCTGTTTGCCGGTATGGACGCCGGCTTGCGGATCCTCTTCGTCCTGCCCGAGCACGACCAGCTGCTGGAAAAGTCGACGCGCAACCTGGCCGCCGTCAAGACGATCCTCGGCACCAACCTGAACGTCGAGGACGTGCTGACCGCGGACACCATCGTGCTCACGCGGGCCGCACTGACCCTGGTCGAGGAGTGGTTGGCGTGAGAGAAGCGGTTGAGGTCGTCCAGCGGCCGCTCATCAGTGAGAAGAGTTACGCCGCCATGGCAACCGGGAAATACCTCTTCAGGGTGCATTCCCGCGCCACCAAGACGGAAATCGCGATGGCCATCACCGAGGCGTTCAAGGTCGACGTCGTCAGCGTCAATACCATGCACGTCCGCGGCAAGGAACGCCGTCGTGGCCGCTCGCACGGGTTCCAGTCGAACTGGAAGAAGGCGATCGTCACGCTCGCTGAGGGTCAGAAGATCGAAAGCATGTTCCAGGGAGTCTGAGGTAGGCCATGCCGGTTAAGAAGTACAAGCCGACCTCGCCCGGGCGCCGATTCATGTCGGTCAGCGCTTTCGACGACCTCACCCGTGGCAAGAAGGCAGAGAAGTCGCTGCAGGTGTCGCTCAAGAAGAACGCGGGCCGCAACGCCCAGGGCAAGCTGACCGTTCGTCACCAGGGCGGTGGCCATCGCAAGCTCTACCGCATCATCGATTTCAAGCGGAGCAAGCGCGGCATTCCGGCGACTGTCACCGCGGTGGAATACGATCCGAACCGCACTGCCCGGATCGCCCTCCTGACGTACGCCGACGGCGAAAAGCGTTACATCCTCGCCCCGGTGGGTCTGACCGTCGGCGAGAAGGTGGCCTGCGGACCGGAGGCGGACATCAAGCCGGGCAATGCCCTGCCGATGACGAACATCCCGGTCGGCACCATGGTCCACAACATCGAGCTCCAGCCCGGACGCGGTGGCCAGATTGTCCGCTCAGCGGGGATGACCGCCCAGCTGCTCGCCCGCGAAGGCGCCTACGCGCAGATCCGGATGCCGTCGGGCGAGATGCGCCGCGTGCCCGCCGAGTGCTACGCGACGATCGGCCAGGTGGGCAACGTCGAGCATGAGAACGAGAACGTCGGCAAGGCCGGCAAGAGTCGCTGGCGCGGCAAGCGGCCGGCTGTCCGCGGCATGAGCATGAATCCCTTCGACCATCCGCACGGTGGTGGTGAGGGCCGGTCAGGCGCCGGTGGCCATCCGCAAACGCCCTGGGGCAAGCCCACGCTGGGATACCGCACCCGTCGCAACAAGAAGACGAAGAACATGATCGTTCGCCGCCGGCCAAGCAAGCGGAAGAGCAAGGGATAACACCATGAGTCGGTCAACCAAGAAAGGGCCATACATCCATCCGTCGCTGATGAAGAAGGTCGTCGCCATGAATCAGCAGAAGGAAAAGAAGGTCATCAAGACCTGGTCGCGGGACTCGAGCGTGTTCCCCGAGATGCTGGGGCACACGATCGCGATCCACGACGGAAAGAAGCACGTGCCTATCTTCATCACCGAGAACATGGTCGGCCACCTGCTCGGCGAGTTCGCCCCGACGCGGCGCTTCCGGGCGCACGGACACCACACCGAGAAATCGACGGCGGTGAAATAGGGCGATGGAAGTTCAGGCAAAGGCGAAGTGGGTCCGGACGTCTCCGCGCAAGGTGCGGCTGGTGGCACAGGGTCTGCGCAACCTCCCGGTCGGCGAGGCTCTGACGGCATGCCAGTTCATGCCGCGGGCGGCCGCGCGCGACGTGGCGAAGGTGATCCGGTCGGCCCAGGCCAATGCCGAGAACAACTTCAACCTGGTCAGGGATGACCTCGTGATCAAGGAGATTCGCGTCGAGGCCGGACCGATGCTGAAGCGCGGGCAACCGCGTGCCATGGGCCGCCTGTTCAGCATCTTCAAACGCACGAGCCATATCACGGCGGTCATCGAGGACCGGCCGGGCGTCGTTCGGCGCCGGGCGGCCTCGCTGCCGCGGGCGCCGCAGCCAGCAGCCCGCGCGTCCTCGCAATCGTCGGCGACACCGGCGACGCCGTCCCGCCGTGCGCCGCGTGGCGCGGCCGTCGCCGAGCCCGCAACGACGGAGACGGACGAGATTGAGGAGACCCCCAAGCCGCGGCAGTCAAAGGCCGAGACGCCGAAGGCCGAGAAGGCGAAGGCCGACAAGCCGAAGGCTGAGACAAAGGCCGAGACAAAGGGCCGGGCGGAGAGCAAGAAGAAGGAAGAGACAAAGAAGGACAGCAAGGAGAAAAAGAGCAACTAGTGGGACACAAGGTTCACCCGAACGGATTCCGGCTGGGCGTCTACCGAAACTGGGAAGCGAAATGGTTCGCCCCGGACAAGGAGTACAAGGCGCTCCTCCTGGAAGACGTTCGCCTCCGCCGGATGCTGCTCGCCCGCCTGAAGAACGCGGGCGTCGCCCGCATCGAGACCGAGCGCTCCTCGAGTGCGCTGACAGTCACGCTCCACACCGCCAAGCCCGGTATCGTAATCGGGAAGGGCGGGACCAGCGTCGACCAGCTTCGTGACGAGCTCGAGAAGCGGACCGGGAAGCGGGTGCGGGTCACGATCCAGGAGATCAAGAAACCGGAGCTCAGCGCCCAGCTGGTGGCCGAGAACGTGGCGGCGCAGCTGGAGAAACGGATAGCCTTCCGTCGCGCCATCAAGCAGTCGCTGATGAAGACGATGCGGGCCGGTGCCCAGGGCGTCAAGATCCGGGTCAAGGGACGGCTGGGCGGCTCCGAGATGGGCCGCATCGAGTGGAACCGCGAAGGGCGGGTGCCGCTCCACACCCTGAAGGCCGACATCGACTTCGGCCAGACGGAGGCCAAGACGACCTTCGGCCGGATCGGCGTCTCGGCCTGGGTTTACACCGGGAACTTCCCGACCGACACCCCGCAGCGGGTCGCCCCGGCGGCCGCCGAGGAGCCGGTCGATGGTGGCGTGCCCCTCGGTGCGAGCCTGCCGTCGATCCCCGCACCGGTCGCGGAACTGATGCCGGTCGAGGCGGTCGCCGAGAGCGTCCCGACGGCACCGGGTGAAGTGGGGACGCCTGTCCTCGCGTCGGCGCCGGCGGCGACGGCCACGGACGCTCCCGCCAGGCCGAAGCGCGCCACGAAGGCGACGAAGACAACGGCAACGGACGGCGCGGAAGGCGGCGGAGACAAGCCGGCGCCCAAGCGCGCCACCAGGGCCAAGGCCGCCCCGGCGGCAACCGAGGCCGGCGAGACCGGGAAGGCCTCGAAACCACGCACCATCAAGAAGAAGGAATAGGAAAGGATGCTGCTACCCGCTCGCGTCAAATGGCGTAAGCCCCATCGTGGCCGCCGTAGCGGCGTGGCGACCCAGGGGAACGATCTCGCCTTTGGGGAGTTCGGCCTGCAAGCGGCCGAAGCCGCCTGGATGACGAACCGCCAGATCGAGGCTTCGCGCCGCGTGATGACCCGGTTCGTCCGCCGGGGTGGCAAGGTCTTCATCCGCGTCTTCCCCGACAAGGGCATCACCAAGAAGCCCGCCGAGACCCGGATGGGAAGCGGCAAGGGCACCCCGGAGGGCTGGGTCGCCGTGATCAAGCCGGGACGGGTGCTCTTTGAGATGGGTGGCGTCACGCCGGAGATGGCGAAGCGTGCCTTTCAGCTGGCAGCCTACAAGCTGCCCATGAAGACGCGCACGCTCGGCATCAAGTCCGGCGTCAAGGCGGCGGTTGACGTCAAGATTAAGGGCGCCGCGGAAGCGAAGCCCGGTGAAGGGGCGGAGGCTGGAGCCATGGCGGGAGCCGCTGCCGCCCCCGCGGCCGCTGCGGCCCGTGGTCCGAAGGCCGCCCCCGGCGCCGCGCCGACCGCCAAGCCCGCGCCCGGGGCTGCACCGACCGCCAAGGGAGCCGCCGGCAAGGGCGCCCCGGCTGCCGCGGCACCGGCCAAGCCGGCGAAGGGTGGTGGCAAGAAATGAAAGTCAAGGATCTCCACGCCATGTCGATGACCGATCTGCAGAAGCAGCTCAAGAACTCCCGCCAGGAACTCTTCAACCTGCGATTCCAGATGGCGACCGGCCAGCTGGCCAACCATCGGCAGATCCGGCACGTCCGCAATAGCCTGGCCCAGATCATGACCGAGATCCATATGAAGGAACGCGATTCGGGTGAGAGCGGGACGGCGGTCGCCGTCGCCGAGGCCCCCAAGCCGCGCCGCCGCCGCGCGGCGACTGAGGAGAAGACGTGAGCGAAGACGTGAGCGAAGCAACAACGGAGCGCGCCATGCGCAAGAGCCGAACCGGGCTCGTCATCAGCGACAAGATGGATAAGACCGTGGTCGTCCAGGTGCAGACGCTCAAGGAGCACCCGAAGTACCGCAAGGTCATCCGCCAGTCGACCCGGTTCAAGGCCCACGACGAGCAGAACCAGTGCAAGGTAGGCGATCGCGTGCGGATCATGGAGACCCGTCCCCTGTCGCATGACAAGCGCTGGCGGGTCGTCGCCATCGTGGAGAAGGCGAAATAGTGGTTCAACAGGAGACGCGACTGAAGGTGGCGGACAACACGGGTGCCCGGGAGATCCTGTGCATCCGGGTCATGGGCGGCCACTATCGCAAGTACGCGTCCATAGGTGACGTGATCACGGCGGCGGTCACGGTCGCGACTCCTGGCGGTCAGGTCAAGAAGAGCGAGATCGTCAAAGCGGTGGTCGTTCGCACCTCGCGTGAGTTTCGACGTGGCGATGGCTCGACGATCCGGTTCGACGAGAACGCCGCCGTGATCCTCGGTCCTCAGAACAACCCACGCGGAACCCGGATCTTCGGCCCGGTTGCCCGCGAGCTTCGCGACAAGAACTTCATGAAGATCGTTTCACTCGCCCCGGAGGTCCTCTGACATGTCCCGTCTTCACCTCGACATTCATCGCGACGACACGGTCCAGGTCGTGAGCGGGAAGGACCGTGGCAAGCGCGGCGTCGTCGTGCGCACGCTGCCGCAGCAGAGCAAGATCGTGGTCAAGGGCGTCAACGTCCTCAAGCGCCACCAGAAGGCCGGCCAGCAGAAGGGTGGAACCAATGTCATTCAGGGCGGGATCATCGACTTCGAGTCGCCGCTGTCCTACTCAAACGTGATGCTGGTGTGCAACAAGTGCGACAAGCCGACGCGGATCCGGAAGACCGAGTTGTCCAACGGCAAGAAGGCGATTGTCTGCGTCAAATGCGGCGAAGTCTACGAGCGGGCGAGGACCAAGGTATGAGCGTAGCCGCCAGTCCCGAGAAAGTCGAGCTGCGCCTGCGCCAGCGCTACCAGGACAAGATTGTCCCGGCGCTTATCCAGCGCTTCGCCTACACGAACACGCTCCAGGTTCCACGCCTGATCAAGATCGTGGCGAACATCGGCATGGGGGAGTCCATCCAGAATGGCAAGGCCCTCGATGCGGCGGTCGCCGACCTCAAGAAGATCACCGGCCAGCAGCCGATCGTGACCAAGTCGCGGAAGGCGATCGCAAACTTCAAGCTTCGTGCCGGTCTGCCCATCGGGGTCAAGGTGACCTTGCGCGGCGCCCGGATGTATCAGTTCATGGATAAGCTGATTTCCGTCGGACTGCCCCGCATCCGCGACTTCCGGGGCATCTCGCCGACCGGGTTCGACGGCAAGGGCAACTACACGCTCGGTCTGCGTGAGCAATTGATTTTTCCCGAGATCGAGTACGACAAGATCGACAAAGTCCGGGGGCTCGAGATCACGTTCGTCACGACCGCCCGCACCGATGAGGAGGCGCGAGCGCTCTTGACGGAGATCGGATTCCCATTCAGGAAGTGAGGATGAGGCTTGGCTAAGAAATCAACGATCAATCGCGGGCTACGGCCGCACAAGCACGCCGTGTCGCAGCACAACCGCTGCAACCTATGCGGGCGTCCGCGTTCCTATATGCGCAAGTTCGGCATTTGCCGCATCTGCTTCCGCACGCTGTCGTCTCAGGGACAGGTCCCGGGCGTGAAGAAGTCGTCGTGGTGAGGAGGGGAGGAACGAGATGAGTACCGATACCATCGCGGACATGCTGACCCGGATTCGCAATGCCAATACGGCCGGACATGCCAAGGTCGGCATGCCCGCATCGCGTGTCGGCGTGGAGATCGCCCGGGTCCTCAAGGAACAGGGCTATATCGCTACCTACGACGTGGCCGCTGCGGAGCAGGGGCAGAAGCTCGACATCACGTTCAAGCCCAAGAGCACGCGCGGCAAATCGCTCGGTGGCGTCCGCCGGATCAGCAAGCCCGGCCTTCGCGTCTACGCCCGCAAAACCGAGATCCCGCGAGTGCTCGGTGGACTGGGCATCGTCATCCTGTCGACCTCGCACGGCGTCATGTCGGGCCAGGAGGCGACCAGGGCCGGCCTCGGTGGCGAGGTCGTGTGCTACGTTTGGTGATCCCATGAGCAGGATTGGTAAGCTTCCCGTCAAGATCCCCGGTGGCGTGACCGTGGACGTCCACGACCACACGGTGGTGGTGAAGAGCGGGAAATCGGAGCTCACCCGGGCGATCAATCCGGACATGAAGGTCTCCGTCCGCGAGGGCAGCGTGATCGTCGAGCGCCCCAGCGAGTCCAAGCTGCACCGCTCGCTGCACGGGCTGACGCGGACGCTCGTGGAGAACATGATCGAAGGCGTCAGCAAGGGCTACGAGAAGCAACTCGAGCTGGTCGGTGTCGGCTATCGAGCATCCAAGCAGGGCGAGGCGCTGGTGCTCAACGTCGGCTTCTCCCACCCGGTCCGTTATCCGGTCCCGCAGGGGATCACGATCGACGTCCCCGAGCCGACGAAGATCTCCATCAAGGGTGCCAACAAGGAGGTCGTCGGCCAGGTGGCTGCCGAAGTCCGCAAAGTCCGGCCCCCCGAACCCTACAAAGGCAAGGGCATCCTCTATCGCGGCGAGCGGATCCGCCGCAAGGCCGGCAAGACCGGGAAGACCACAGGAGGCAAAGTAATGTACAAGACTCAGGAGCGCCGCACACTGCGGCTCAAGCGCCATGTCCGGCTGCGCACCAAGATCGAAGGTGGTCCGCAGCGGCCGCGGCTGAGCGTGTTCCGCAGCCTCCATCATGTCTACGCCCAGGTGATCGACGACGTGGCGGGCCGAACGTTGGCCGCGGCATCGACCACCGATGCCGACCTCCGCAAGACGCTGAAAGCCGGATCGGGCGCCGAGGGCGCCGCGGCCGTCGGCAAGAGCATTGCCGAGCGGGCCAAAAAGGCGGGCGTCGAGTCGGTGGTCTTCGACCGTGGCGGTTTCCCCTACCACGGCCGGGTCAAGGCCCTGGCCGAGGCCGCCCGCACCGCGGGATTGAAGTTCTAGAAAGGAGCCCATGAGTTACCAATATCGGGATCAACGCTCGGAGTTCAGCGAGAAGGTGGTGCACCTCAACCGCGTCTCGAAGGTCGTCAAGGGTGGCCGCCGCTTTTCCTTCAGCGCCCTCGTCGTGGTTGGCGACAACAACGGTCGGGTCGGCGCCGGATTGGGCAAGGCCGGCGAGGTTCCCGAAGCGATTCGCAAGGCTGTCGAGTCGGCGAAGAAGCACCTCGTCACGGTGCCGATGGTCGGGAGCACGATTCCCCATGAGATCCGCATGAAAAAAGGCGCCGCCAAAGTCATGTTGAAGCCGGCGGCGCCCGGGACCGGCATCCGGTCCGGCGGCGCGATGCGCGCCGTCGTCGAGCTGTCCGGAGTCAAGGACATGATCACGAAGTCGCTCGGGACCAACAATCCCGTGAATACCGTCCGGGCGACACTCGCCGCGCTGGCGGCGCTGCAGACGGCCGAGTCGATCGGCCTCAACCGGGGCCGGTCAACCGAGGAGATGTCCAGGCTCAGCCGCCGTGGCCCGAAGCCGGTCGAGGCCGCGCCGGCGGCCGTTGCCGAACCCGAGCCGGAGCCGGTGGCCTGATCCGATGGCCACCTTGAAGATCACCTACGTTCGCAGCGTCATCGGGCAGAAGCCTGCGGCGCAGAAGACGGTCCAGGCCCTGGGCCTGCGCCGCCTGCACCAGACCGTCGAGCTTGTGGATAGCCCGCAGCTCCGCGGCATGGTGCACAAGGTCCGCCACCTGGTCGAGGTCGAGGAGACGAAATGAAGCTACACGAGCTCGCGCCGGCCCCGGGATCTCACAAGGCGCGCAAACGGGTGGGACGTGGCCCTGGGTCTGGCCATGGCAAGACGTCGACCCGTGGGCAGAAGGGCCAGCGGGCGCGGACGTCCGTCAACGTCCCGAAGGCGTTTGAAGGTGGGCAGACCCGCCTTACGATGCGGATCCCGAAGTGGCGTGGCTTTCACAACAAATGGAAGAAGAGCTTCGCGATCCTGAACCTCTCGCACCTCAATCGCTTCGAGGATGGGGCGGACGTCACCCCGGAGCAACTGGTGGACTCCGGCGTGATCAAGGATGTCGGAGCCGGCATCAAGGTGCTGGGTAGCGGCGACCTGACGCGCAAGCTGACGGTTCACGCCCATCGGTTCTCGGCCGAGGCCCGCAAGAAGATCGAGGCGGCTGGCGGGACGGTGGCCGTGATTGCGGTGCCACCGCCGATCCGTGAGAAGACCAAGCGGGCCAAGAACCAGCCCAAGCGCGTGATCCCGGCCAAGCCGGAGGACGGCGACGAGGGCAAGTCGAAGGCCGAAAAGAAGGCGAAGCCGACAAAGGCCGAAAAGGCCGCCGAAAAAGCGGCGAAGCCAGCGAAGGCCGAGAAGGCCGAGAAGCCCGAGAGGGCGGCGAAAGCTCCTCGGGCGGAAGCGACCGATGATGGCCCGAGTTCGGAGAAGAAGGGTCGCCCGGAAAAGGGTAAGAAGGGCTAGTCGATGCTTGAGGCGATTGGGAACGCGCTCCGTATTCCGGAGCTCCGGCGGAAGATCCTCTTCACGCTGGGGCTCTTCCTCGTGTTCCGGATCTTCGCCCATATCGCCGTGCCCGGCGCCGACAAGGCCGCTCTCGACAAGCTCTTCAACTCGAACGCCTTCCTGGGCTTGCTCGACCTGTTCTCCGGCGGTGGCCTGTCGACGTTCTCCATCATCGCGATGGGTGTCAACCCCTACATCAATGCCTCGATCATCATGCAGCTCATGACCGTGGTCTCCACGCGCATGAAGGAGCTGAGTAAAGAGGGCGAGTTCGGGCGCCGCAAGATCACCCGATGGACCCGCTGGCTCACGGTGGCGCTCGGCCTGTTGCAGGCCTGGGGCCTGACGCTCGTCTTCAGCCGCCAGGGCGTGCTCAGCACCACCATCGGCTGGTTCGGCATCGTCGGCATCATGGTCACCCTGACCGCGGGGACGGTGATGCTGATGTGGTTCGGGGAGCTGATCACCGAGTACGGCATCGGGAACGGGATCTCGCTCGTCATCTTCGCCGGCATCGTCGGCCGGATTCCGAACACGATCTACAACCTGCTCACCGGTGGCGGCCAGTCGAACCTGGCGCCATTAATTCTCTTCGCGGCTCTTGCGATCGTCGTGACGGCGTTCATCATCGAGGTCCAGCAAGCACAACGGAAAATCCCAATTCAGTCAGCGCAGCGGGTCGTGGGGCGCAAGGTCTACCAGGGTCGCAGCTCGCACCTCCCGCTCCGCGTGAACCAGGCGGGGGTCATTCCGATCATCTTCGCGATCTCGATCATGTTCTTCCCGGTGATCGTCGGAAACTTCCTGGCGACCGCCCCCAATCCCTGGGGTGCGATCTCCACCTGGCTACGGAGCTACTGGGTCCCGGCCGGCCCGAACGTGCCGACGGACATCCTGTACAACGTCGTGTATTTCATCCTGATCTTTGGCTTTACGTACTTCTATACGGCGGTGACCTTCGACCCCGTCGACACGGCCGACTACCTGAAAAAGCACGCCGCATTCATCCCGGGCATTCGACCCGGCGTCGCGACGGCCCAGTACCTGGACCGCACCATGACGCGGATCACGTTTGCCGGCGCGCTCTTCCTCGGTGGCGTCACGGTGTTGATCCCGCTCCTCGCCACGGCGCTTACCCGAATACCGACCCAGAACATGTACCTCGGTGGGACCGCGATCCTGATCGTGGTTGGCGTCGCTCTGGACACGATGAAACAGATCGAGACCCAGCTGATCATGCGTCAGTACAAGGGGTTCATCAAGTAGCGAGGCTTCCTCGCGGAATGAATCGATGAATTTGATCCTGTTTGGCGCGCCCGGAGCCGGCAAAGGCACCCAGAGTGGGTACCTGATCGAGCAATACCGGATCCCGGCCATCGCGACCGGTGACATGTTGCGGGCGCAGCGGCGGGCCGGTAGCGCCCTGGGCGAGCGGGTCAAGGGCTTCATGGACCGTGGCGAGCTGGTGGCGGACGAGGTGATGGTGGACATCATTCGAGACCGCCTGCAGCAGCCGGATGCCCAGAAGGGGTTCATCCTCGATGGCTTCCCTCGCACCGTCGCGCAGGCAGAGGCGCTCGACGCCATGCTGCCGGCGATCGGGCGCCAGGTCGACGCCGTGATCTACCTTCGGGTGAGCCGCCAGGTGCTGATCGACCGGCTCTCTCACCGTTACAGCTGCCGGAGCTGCGATGCCGTCTACAACTTCACGCCGGAACAGGCGGGGAACCTGCCACGCTGCACGATCGACGGCGGTGAGCTCTACCAGCGCACGGACGATCAACCGGAGATCGTCGCCAGGCGGATCGACGTCTTCCTGAAGCACACGGCGCCACTCATCGACTACTACAGCGTCCAGGACAAGTTGGAGAACATCGACGGCCAGATGACGGTGCCCGAGGTTCGGTCCGACATCACACGCCGGCTCGCCACCCGCCTGGATGGAGTCCGGCCACGATGATCATCTACAAGTCGCAGGCTGAGATCGAGCTGATGCGTGAGGCGGGCGCCATTCTTGCCCAGACCCTGAACCGGCTGCAGGGCATGGCTCGGCCCGGCGTCACCCTGCTCGACCTCGACCGCGAGGCCGGCCGGTTCATCCGAGAGCACGAGTGCATCCCCGGCTTCGTCGGCTACGACGGCTACCAGAACAACATCTGTACGTCCGTAAACGATCAGGTCGTGCACGGCATCCCCACCAACCGCAAGCTCCGAGAGGGCGATCTCCTGAGCCTTGACGCCGGCTTGATCCATCGGGGTTTCTGGGCCGACGCCGGGGTCAGCGTGCCGGTCGGGAAGGTCTCTCCTGAGGCGCAACGGCTGATCGAGGTCACTCGCGAGGCGCTCGCGATCGGGATCAATCAGGCGCAGGTCGGCAACCACATCGGCGACATCAGCGCCGCCATCCAGCAGCACGTCGAGGCGGCGGGCTTCTCGGTAGTCGAGCAGTTCGTGGGTCATGGGATCGGCCGCGACATGCATGAGGACCCCCAGGTACCCAACTTCGGGATCGCGGGCCGCGGGCCCCTGCTGAAGCCGGGGATGGTGCTGGCGATCGAACCGATGGTGAATGCCGGCTCCAAAGAAGTCGCCCTGCTTGGTGACGGCTGGACCGTGGTCACCCGGGATCACCGCCTCTCGGCCTATTTTGAACACTCCGTGGCGATCACGGCTGATGGTCCACAGATCCTGACAGTTGTGCCGGATGCCGTGAGCTCGAAGACCCGGCCATGAGCACGCCTGCCGAGTACGAACGTAGTGTGATATGCTTTACCTTCGTGTGCCGGAAATCCGGCGACATTGGCATGGGCATTTGCTGCTGATGCCGGAAGATGTCGTCGGACGGGTGGTAGAGCCGATGCCCAACGCGCTCTACCGTGTCGAACTCGATACCGGCCACAGGATCGTGGCACACGTGGCGCCGGCTGCGCGGCTTCGGTTTCTCCGGGTGATCCCGGGTGACCGTGTCCGCGTCGAGGTGTCACCGCTGGATCCGGGACGCGGTCGAATCGTCAAGAAGGCAGATTGAAAAATGAAAGTTCGTTCGTCGGTCAAGAAGATATGCGTGAAATGCAAGGTCATCAAACGCAAGGGCGAGGTGCGGGTCATCTGCGTCACGCCGAAGCACAACCAGAGGCAGGGTTAGCTAGATGGCGCGTATAGCCGGCATCGACATCCCGCGCGAGAAGCGGGTCGTTATCGCCCTGACGTACATCTACGGCGTTGGTCCGCACACGGCCCGCCGGGTGCTGACGATCGCGAACGTCGACCCCAACCTGCGGGTCAAGACCCTCAATGACGAGCAGATCGGCCGCCTGCGCGATGTCCTGGACAAGGAAGCGAAGGTGGAGGGCGAGCTCCGCCGCGAGATCGCACTGAACATCAAGCGGCTGATGGAGATCGGGACCTACCGCGGGCTCCGTCACCGGCGCGGCTTGCCGGTGCGCGGCCAGCGGACCCGCACGAACGCCCGCACCCGTCGCGGCCCACGGAAAACCGTCGGCGTCAAGAAGAAAGTCGAGAAGAAGTAAGCATGCCTAAGAAGAAAGTCGTCCGCACTCGCCGCCGTGAAAAGAAGAATGTCACGGTGGGCCAGGCGCACATCCAGTCAACGTTCAACAACACGGTCATCTCGCTGACGGATGCCCAGGGCAACGTCCTCGCCTGGGGCAGCGCCGGCAGCCAGGGCTTCAAAGGCTCGCGCAAGAGCACGCCCTACGCGGCACAGACCACGGCCGAAGCGACGGCGCGTCGGGCGATGGAGCACGGGTTGAAGCAGATCGAGGTCTTCGTCAAGGGGCCGGGTGCCGGCCGCGAGGCCGCGATCCGTTCGCTGCAGGCCGCCGGTCTCGACGTCACGGCGATTACGGACGTCACGCCGATTCCGCACAACGGGTGCCGGCCGCCCAAACGGAGGCGCGTCTAATGGCTCGTTACGAGGGCCCCGTCTGCCGCCATTGCCGCCGCGAGGGAGTCAAGCTGTTCCTCAAGGGCGAGAAGTGCTTCACGAAGTGCACGCTCGACCGTCGCTCGATGCCGCCGGGCATGCACACGCAGGTCCGCCGGCGGAAGGTCTCGGACTACGGCATCCAGCTGCGCGCCAAGCAGCGCGCCAGACGCATTTATTTCCTGCTGGAGGGCCAGTTCCGGCTGTATTTCAATCGGGCGTCGAAGATGACCGGCGTCACGGGTTTGAACCTGCTCCGGCTGCTCGAGACGCGTTTGGACAATGTGATTTACCGGCTCGGCTTCGCCGCCTCACGCCGGGATGCGCGCCAGATGGTCAGTCACAAGCACTTTGCGGTGAACGGCCGAACGGTCAACATCCCGTCCTACGCCGTGCGTGTTGGTGATGTCATCACCGTGCGCGAAGCGAGTAAAGACGTTGAACGAATCAAGACGGCCGTTGCCGCCGGCGAGCAGCGGACCGTGCCGCCGTGGCTCAATGTTGACCGCGACAACCTGACGGCGAAAGTCACCGGCGAGCCGGGTCGCGAGGACATTGATCAGACGATTCAGGAGCAATTGATCGTCGAGTTTTATTCACGCTAGTTTCATACACAGGGAGGACCATGTTCGACATCGCCCAGCCGCAAGTCAAGAGTATCGAGAATTCGACCAGCTACGGAAAGTTCGAGATCGAGCCGTTGGAGCCCGGATTCGGCACCACGCTCGGCAACTCGCTCCGCCGGGTGCTGCTGTCGACATTGCAAGGCGCCGCCGTCACGTCCGTGTCGATCGAAGGCGTCGCGCACGAGTTCTCGTCGATCCCCTACGTGAAGGAAGATGTGACCGAGATCATCCTGAACCTGAAAGGGCTCAATCTGAAGTCATATACGGATGAACCGGTGCGGCTCACGCTCGACGTGACCGGGCCCAAGCGGGTTACGGCCGCCGACATCCAGGCACCGAGCGACGTCGACGTCGTCAACCAGGACCTTTACATCTGCACCCTGGACAGCAACAAGGGTCGCCTCCGGATGGAGCTGACCGTCGAGCGCGGCAAGGGCTACGTCCCCGCGGACCGGAACAAGAAAGAGGGCCAGCCGATCGGCGTAATCCCGATCGATGCCATCTTCAGCCCCGTCGTCAAGGCGAACTTCCTGATCGAGAAGACCCGCGTCGGCCAGGAGACCGACTGGGACAAGCTGATCCTGGAGGTCTGGACCGACGGCACGATCAAGCCGGATGAGGCCATCAGCGACGCCGCCAAGCAGTTCACGAGCCACCTTGGCCTGTTCACGAACTTCACCAACAGCATCAAGCTGGCCGACATTCCGGCTGCCAAGGGCAACGATGTCTCGACCCGCCTGGCCGACGTGCCGATCGAGGATCTCGATCTGTCGGTCCGGGCGCTCAACTGTCTGAAGGCCAATGAGATCACGAAAGTCGGCCAATTGGTCGCTCTGCGCGAGGAGGACCTGCTGAGCCTGCGGAACTTCGGCCGGAAGTCGCTCGACGAGATCAAAGAGAAACTGGTGCAGCGCGGATTCCTGACCCAGGAAGAGCTCACCAAGGTTCTGGTCTAGGGACCTGGTCTAACCAGGTTACGAGATGCGGCATCAGAAAGCAGGGCGGAAATTCAGCCGGAGCACGGCTCATCGCCGCGCGATGAGCCGGAACCTGGTGACCGCGCTACTCGACCATGGCCGCATCCAGACAACCGAAGCCAAGGGTAAAGAACTTCGACGCTGGGTCGAGACGATCATCACGAGCGCCAAGGTCGACAACGTGGCGACCCGCCGCCGGATTGACGCCTTTGTCGAGGATCCGGCCGTGACGGAAAAGCTCTTCACCAAGCTGATCCCGCGGATGAAGGACCGTCCGGGTGGCTACACGCGAGTGCTCAAGATAGGCCCGCGCCTGGGCGACGGCGCGCCGATGGTGCTCATCGAGCTAGTGGACTGAATGCGCAATATCAAGTTGCTCGTTGAGTACGAAGGCACGCGCTATCACGGCTGGCAGGAGCAGGCGGGCCAGGCGACCGTCGAGGGTGCGCTCAAGGCCGCCATCCACTCGCTGACCGGCGAGGCACCCGAGTTGACCGCGGCGGGGCGGACGGACGCCGGCGTTCATGCGCTCGGCCAGTGCGTGAACTTCACGCTGGCTGGGCCGTTTGCAATCGAGCAACTGCCGGGTGCGCTGAACAGCCGGCTCGCGGTGGATATCGCCGTGCGGCACGCCGAGGTCGTTGACGATGCCTTTAATGCGCGCTACTCGGCCCGTCTGCGCCGGTATGCCTATCGGATCCGGCAGGCCTTGCCGCGCGGCGCCTACCAGCGGCAATATGCCTGGGGTCTTCGCGACCCGCTCGACCTCCGCCGCATGCAGGCGGCCGGGGTCAAGCTGGAGGGCCGGCATGACTTCAAGGCGTTCGGCTCCAGCCCGCGGCCCGGCGGTCATACGGTACGACGCGTTGATGATCTGACCGTCAGCCAGCACGGTGACTGGGTCACGATCGCCGTGACCGCCGACGCGTTTCTCTACGGCATGGTTCGTCGCATCACCGGGGCGCTGGTCGAAGTCGGCCGTGGCCGTCGATCGCTCGAATGGATCGATGAATTGCTAACGGGTTCGAGCACGGGCCTGCGTCCCGCGCCCGCAGTCGGCCTCGTTCAGGTCTCGGTAGAGTACTAAGAGCCATGGGCAAGTCAAAGACGTACACCGCACGACCATCGGATATCAAGCCCGAGTGGTACCTGGTCGACGCCGATGGCCAAACCTTAGGACGCCTGGCCGCCAACGTCGCAAAGGTCCTTCGTGGGAAGCACAAGCCGACCTACACGCCGCACCTGAACACCGGCGATCATGTGATCGTGATCAATGCCAAGGGCATTCGGGTGACCGGCAAGAAAATCACGGAAAAAATCTATACGTCGTACACGGGATATCCGGGCGGCCTACGCAAGGTAGCCTACGGTGACCAGCTGGTGAAACATCCGACGTTTCCGTTCCAGCACGCGGTCGCGGGCATGTTGCAACACGGAACCCTGGGCAAGGCGCAACTGAGCCGGCTCAAGATCTATACCGGTGAGGCGCACCCGCACGTGGCGCAGCGGCCGAAGGCAATCAAATTTGGAGTTCATGGGGAGATCGAAGTCCTTGGCGGATAACGGGAGTTACTACTACGGAACCGGACGGCGCAAGAACGCCGTGGCGCGCGTGCGGCTCTACCCCGGCGACGGGACCATCACTGTCAACGACAAGACGCCCCTGCAGTACTTCGGCCGGCGGATGCTGGAGATGGTCGTCGTCGAGCCACTGAGACTTACGGAGAGCCAGAAGAAGTTCAATATCTCGGCGAAAGTCAATGGCGGCGGCATGTCCGGTCAGGCCGGTGCCCTGCAGCACGGCATCGCGCGCGCGCTGTGCGTCGCGGACCTGGCGATGCGTCCGGTCCTCAAGAAGCACGGCATGCTCAGCCGCGATCCGCGCATGAAGGAACGCAAGAAAGCGGGCCTCAAGCGCGCCCGCAAGGCGCCTCAGTACACCAAGCGCTAGCCAGCGCGCCGCAGTCCAGCAAGCGCTAGCCAGCGCGCCGCAGCACACCAGGCGCTAGTCGCGCCGTAGTGCCCCACGCCCGCCTCATGCTGATCGCGCGTGCGCCTGTACCGGCCGGGTCAGCGTCCAATGGCCACTGGCTGATCGGCGTAACGACCAGCCTTCTTCGTGAACCATCCGGTGATGTCGCCGGCAGAGCAGCACGAGGTTCGACATCGTCGTGTCGCCTCCGTGGACCCAGTGCTTGAGGTGATGCGCGTCGGTCCAGTCTGGTGGCCGGCCACAACCCTCGGCGACGCAGCCGTGATCGCGGGCTGCCAAAGCCCGGCGCGTCGCCGGCGGAATCGTCCGCGTCGCGCGGCTGACCTCGGCGTCAAGCTCGCCCTGACCGGTGATTCGGCTCAACGCCGCATCACAGGCGAGCCGCCGTACGGTCTCGCTCGGGACTGAGCCGCCCCGCTCCACCTCGCCGGCGGCGGCGCCCCGGGTTCCGACGAGCGTCTCGACGCTGGCGCGAATGACCAGGTGCGGCCGTGGCCCGGCGCCGTCGGTCGATCCCCGCGACGGTCGCTGGCAAAGCTCCAGGAGGGCATCGGCCCGCCGTTGCCCCGCGTGGCGATCGTCGTCCCTGCTGGGTGGGGGCATCAACCGGTCCAGGGCCCGGTTGAGCATCGCGCCGCCCTCTTCATCGAGCAACCCGTCGATGCGAATCAGCCCGTGGCTCGGCTCGCTGACATGGAGATAGCGGCGCTGATGGGCATGGTTGGCCTCGGCCAGCGCGTGCTCCGCGTCCACCTGGTGCTCGTAGCTCTTCAGGAAACCGGTGAACTGGCCCGGGTCCATCGTCCCCGCCCTCTCCACCAGGGCCGCCTCGGATTTCCGCACCTCCGCCGCGCCGAGCTGCTCGGCGGTCTGGGCGATGCCCGCGACGTGCTGGTAGCCGAGGTCGCCGGTCGCAAAGGCCTTCTGGGTCGCCGGGAGCTGCTCCAGCTGGCGGCCGATGATGACCCGTTCATAGGCGGCGCCCTTCGAGAGCTTGCACTTCCAGGCAGCCAGGCCACGATCCCGATCGCGCCGTCGGCGGCATACTCCCCGGACTGGTCGAAGCGGCGCACGCCTTCGGCGAAGACCGCCTTCAGGGAGTCGATCCCGGTTTCCCGGATGCCGATCAGGCCCTCACCGAGGTCGGCGGCCGGCGTGGCCCGGACCCAATCGGTCCATCGCCTGGCCAGGGCTCGCGTCTCCTCGATGGGCGGTCCTTGCTGAACACCTGGCGCGGCCATGCTTTCATCCTGAGGCACCCCTGCGACAGGTGTCTGTCAATAACCCAATGACCACTGCCTACCACAGGGTGTTGCGCGGCACAGCCCAGAGACACGCACCCGCTGCATTCCGCGCCTGAGGCATCCGATCATCAAACGGGGCCGTGGACGGGGGCCGGCTTCGTCAAAAGAATCCGAAGCCGGGTTGGCGGTTGGGCGATACTACCCCGAATGGACGTCGTACTCCGGGACATCCTGGTCTTTCTGACGAGCGGGGGTATCTGGCGGCACATTCTCGACCTCATCGACATCGGCCTGGTGGCGTTCTTCCTCTACCGGATGTTCCTGCTGATCCGGGGCACCCAGGCGGTCCAGTTAATGGTCGGCGTGCTGCTGCTCGGCCTGGTCGGGCTGGTGGCCAACCTGCTCAACCTTCGGCTGCTGTCGTGGATCTTTCGGAACGCCGCCCCGGCGATCCTGATCGGAATCATCGTGCTCTTCCAGCCCGAGATTCGCCGGGCCCTGGACCAGTTCGGACGGATCGGCTTCATCGGCCGTCCCCTTTCCCATTACAACCTGCAGATCTTCAACCGCATGATCGACGAGGTCATCCGGGCGACCACCAAGCTGACTCAGCGGTTCACCGGAGCCCTGATCGTCTTTGAAAAGGAGACCGGGCTGGAGAACTACGCCAACAGCGGGATCCGGATCAACGGTGAGCTGACCGCCGAATTCCTCGAGGCGATCTTCTTTCCCAACTCACCCCTGCACGACGGGGCGGTCATCGTCCGGGGCAATCAGATCCTGGCGGCCGGCTGCGTCCTGCCTCTTGCCGAGGAAGGCACCGTGCGGGAGCGGATGGGGACTCGCCACCGTGCCGGGCTCGGGCTCTCGATGCAGACCGACGCGGTGGTCCTGATCCTGAGCGAGGAGCTGGGACAGATTGCGGTCGCCCACGAAGGCAAGCTGCTGCGAAACCTGGATCCGGATCGGCTCCGCCAGGTACTCGCCTCGCTCCTGCAGCCGCGGCCCGAGACGCATATGCCGATCGTGCCCTGGCGCCGCTAGCGGCGAGTCCCGTAGACTAGCCATCCTTGTTCGCCAATCTGCGCGTGAAGTTGCTGGCGATCGGGTTCGCTGTCGCGCTCTGGAGCGTCGTCGCCTACACGGCGAACCCCACGCAGCGTCACACCTACCCGCTCAACCTGGACCACCCGGTGCTTCCCAGCGGGCTCGTCATCGTGGGCGACCCACCCCAGGTCGCGGTGACGGTGATCGGGACGGCCGAGAACCTGCATGGCTTCGACGTGCGGACCCTCCATGCTTCGGGCGACTTCAGCCGGGTGAAGCCCGGTAACGACCGGATCCCGATCCAGGTCGTGAATCCGAACCCTAATGTGCAGATCGACGCCCCGACCTCGCTAACGATCCCGATCGACAACCTGGCAACCACGACCCAGCCGGTGTCGATCGAACGGGTGCATACCCTTCCGGCTGGCTTCCATGAGCAGACCACCACCACCACCGTGACGCCCGCCACGGTGAAAATCGATGGACCGAAGAGCCTCCTCGTTGGGATCCAGGCCATCGTCCAGGTCGACATGAGCGGGTACACAGGCCCCGTTGACCTGACTCCCCTGGTGGTCGTCCGGGACGCCAAGAAGAATGTGCTATCCAAGTCTGTCACGGTCACCCCTGCCCAGGTTTCGGTCAAGATGACGATCCAGGCGGACGCCGTGACGGAGACCAAGCCGGTCGGCTGGACGCTCACCGGGCAGCCGGCGGCCGGCTACCGGGTGACCAACGTGACGCTTTCCCCGCTCCAGGTGAACGCAACCGGCCTGCTGAACACGCTCGCCGGGCTCAATTTGGTGCCCACCGACCCGGTGGATGTCAACGGCGCCACCGCGGACGTGATCCGGACCATCACCATCCGGCCGCCGGCCGGGGTTACGGTGAGCCAGGGCACCGTCCAGGTCCACGTCTTCATCGCCAAGAGCGCCCAGGTCTCGCCGTCGGCGAGTCCGTAACCCTTCGGACCGTCCCGCCGTTCACCCAAAAGCACGAACCGGGTTCGCTCGTTTGACAATGCCCGGAGTGGGAACATAGGACGCTGGATCTCGGGGCGGGAAGCAAGAGGTAGGTGGCGGGAATGTGTGGGATCATCGGTTACCTCGGTGAGCGCGAAGCAGCGCCCATCATCGTTGAGAGTCTCAAGCGGCTTGAGTACCGGGGCTACGACTCGGCGGGGATCGCGATCTTCAACGAGCAGGACGGCCAGACGTCGATTGTGAAGAGCGCCGCCAAGGTCGATACCCTGATCGAGCGCGTCTCCGAAGAAATGCCGGTAGGCCACCTCGGTATTGGCCACACCCGCTGGGCGACCCACGGCCGTCCCACGGTCATCAATGCCCACCCGCACACCGACTGCACCAAGCAGATCATGGTCATCCACAACGGGATCATCGAGAACTTCGCCGAGCTCCGGCGTGATTTGCAGGCCCGCGGCCACGTCTTCGTCTCAGAGACCGACACCGAGGTCGTCCCGCACCTGATCGAGGAATATTTCAAAGGTGACCTGGTCGGCGCAGTCAGGGAGGCGCTCGTCAAATTGCGCGGCGCCTACGCCATGGCGATCTTCTCCCAGCACGACCCGGACCTGCTGATCGGCGCCCGCCTCAATGCGCCGCTTGTCGTCGGAATCGGCGAGAAGGAGTGGTTCATCGCCTCCGACATCACCGCGGTCATCCCCTACACGAAAAAAGTCCTGCTGCTCGGTGAGGGCGAGATGGTGTCGATCACGAAGTTGGGGCCGGAGGTCAGCACCCTGAGCGGTGCGGCCGTCAAGCCGAAGGTCATCGAGGTCAAGTGGGACATCAGCCAGGCGCAGAAGGGTGGATACCCCCACTTCATGGCGAAGGAGATCAACGAAGCACCGGAAGCCGTCTCGAACGCACTGCGCGGACGCCTCTCCGATGAAGGTGAGGTTACGTTCGAAGAGTTTGGGTTTACCGATCGCCAGCTGCTTAAGGTCCGCGATATCAAGATGGTGGCCGCCGGGACGTCGTTCTATGCCGCGCTGGTCGGCAAATACATCATCGAGGACCTCGCTCGCATCCCGGTCGAGGTCGAGGCTGCCTCGGAGTTCCGCTACCGCCAGCCGATCGTGGACGCCGACACGCTTGTGGTCGGCATCTCCCAATCGGGTGAGACGGCAGATACGCTGGCCGCGATCCGCGAGGCGCACAAGCTCAAGGCGAAGGTCGTCTCCATCACGAATGTCGTCGGCAGCTCGATGGCGCTGGAAAGCGACGGCGTGATCTACCTGCACTCGGGACCGGAGATCGGCGTCGCCTCGACCAAGACCTTTATCGCGCACCTGACCTGCCTGTACCTGCTTGGCATCCGGCTCGCCGCTGTCCGCCACCGGCTCGACCCGCAGCGTGTGGCCCAGCTGACGCTGGAGCTGAAGAACCTGCCGGCGGCGGTGCAGCAGGTCCTCGACCGCGCCGACCGGATCCAGGCGCTGGCGCGAAAGTACACCGCGTATCAGAATTTCATGTATATCGGACGGGGCATTAATTATCCCATCGCCCTCGAAGGTGCACTCAAGCTGAAGGAGATCTCCTACCTCCACGCTGAGGGCTATGCCGCCGGCGAGCTGAAGCACGGGCCGATCGCACTGCTGGACAAAAACTTTCCAGTTTTTGCCATCGTCACCGAGGCCGCGACCGCGGAGAAAGTTGCCAGCAACGTCCAGGAGGTCCTGGCCCGGGATGCGCCGGTGCTCGCGCTGGTCAGCGAGGGCGACCATACGCTGGATACCATCGTCTCGGATCGAATCGAATTGCCTGCCGTATCCGAGTTCCTTTCCCCGATCACGAATGTCGTGGCGATGCAGCTGTTCGCATATTTTGTCGCCACCGAGCGTGGCTGCAACGTCGATCAGCCGAGGAACCTGGCGAAGAGCGTCACCGTCGAGTAGGCGATGACGCCGCGAGTCGGAGTTGACGTCGCGGCGGTCGAGCGGGTTGCGGCCGCCTACCGGCAGTTCGGTCCCCGCTTCCTGCACAAGTTCCTGAGCGACCGCGAGATCGCCTATTGCGGCGACAGCGCGGAACGGTGGGCCGGCCGTTGGGCGGCCAAAGAGGCCATCGGCAAGGCGATGCCCGCCGGCGTGAAACGGCCCCGGATGCGGGACGTGGAGATCCTGGCCAGCGATGACGGTCGCCCGCATGTCATTGTCGCGCCGTCGACCACGCTGTCCGGCCGGAGCGTTGACGTCAGCATCGCGCACGACGGCCACGTCGCGGTCGCCGTCGCCGTGATACCGGAAACACCGGCGGCCGCGGTGGCCCGCGAGGTGCCCAGCGGATTCCAGTTGCCGCAGCGGCCTCGCGATGGTCACAAAGGAACCTTCGGGACGGTCGCCGTGCTGGCCGGGTCGCAAGGGTTCACCGGCGCCGCCTATCTGGCGAGCATGGGCGCCGCCCGGGCCGGCGCGGGGATCGTGCGCTTGTTGGTGGCGCAGTCCATCTATCCGATCCTGGCGCAGAAGTGCACCGAGGTGGTCGTCTCGCCCGTCCCGGAGATCTCGCCCGGCGTGGTCGGCCACGCGTCGCTTAGCGGCGTGCTCCGCGGCTTCGCCGGCGCCGAAGCGGGCGTCATCGGGCCCGGTCTCGGTCGCGACATGTCGACCCGCCGTTTGATCGAGGACCTGGTCCCGCGGATCCAGGCGCCGCTGGTGCTCGACGCCGACGCGCTGAACCTCCTCGCCGAGCACCGGACGGCCCTCCACCGGCTCTCCGATCGGATCGTGTTGACGCCACACCCCGCGGAGTTCGGCCGCCTCGCGGGGCTCGAGCCTGCTGCGGTCCAGGCCGACCGGCGCGGCATCGCCTCGCGCTACGCCAAGGCCTGGAACAAGGTCGTCGTGCTGAAGGGAGCCGGGACGGTGATAGCCGCCCCGGATGGCCGCTTGACGGACAACCCGATCGCGACGCCGGCGCTTGCCTCTGGCGGGACCGGCGATGTCCTCGCCGGCATCATCGGCGGCTTCATGGCCCAGGGCTTGCCGCCGTTCGAGGCGGCCGTCACTGGGGTGCACGTGCACAGCCTCGTTGCCCTCGACCTCGAGGTGAGCCTCGGCACCGCCGGCGTCCTGGCGTCCGACCTGCTGCTGGAGATCCCCCGCGTCATGGAGCGGCTGCGCTGACGGACGCGACCAAGTGGGCCGATATCGACCCCGGCGCGATCGCGCACAACACCGGCCTGGTGAAGGCGCTGGTCGGCGAGACGACGGCGGTGATGGCCGTGGTCAAGGCTAACGGTTATGGCCATGGCGCCGTCCCGGCCGCGAAGGCGGCGATCGAGGGCGGGGCGACCTGGCTTGGCGTGTCCTCGGTTCAGGAAGGCATCGAGCTCCGCCGCGCCGGACTCACGGGGCCGATTCTCAATCTTGGCTACACCCCACCGGTGGCGCTGTCGGCTGCCGTCGCCGCGAACCTGTCGCTGACGCTATATGACCGCGATAGCCTGGCCCGGCTGAAGGCGGCCGCCACGCCGGTCGGCGTCCATGTCAAGGTCGACACCGGCATGCACCGTCTCGGAGCCGCCCCGACCGAGGCCGTGGCCCTCGCCACCGAGGTCCACCGGGATCCGCGACTGCACCTGGAGGGGTTCTGGACGCATTTCTCGAGTGCCGACGACAATCCCGACGTCACGCGGGCGCAGCTGGCTCAATACCTGGCGGCACGACACGCCCTCGTTCAGGCTGGCGTCAACGGCTTTTTGAGCCACGCCGCGAACTCCGCAGGACTGTTGCGATTTCCTGAGGCGCGTCTCGACCTGGTGCGCGCGGGGCTGGTTCTCTACGGCGTTCGTCCGGTTCGCGAGTGGAACGATCTGCCTGACCTCCGGCCGGCCTTGACCTGGCAGACGATCGTGACCAACGTCCAGACGGTCGACGCCGGTGAGGCCGTCGGTTACGGGCGCCGCTTCACCGCGAGTACGCCGGCGCGCATCGCCACCATCGCGGTCGGATACGCGGATGGCCTCCACCGACAGACGTCGGCCGGCGGTCATGCCCTGGTGCGGGGTCGCGCGGTCCCAATGGCGGGAACGATCAGCATGGACCAGGCCGCCCTCGACGTCAGCATGGTCCCCGAAGTCCAGGCTGGTGACGTGGTCACCCTGATTGGAAGTGATGGCGGCGCCGCCGTGACGGCCGACGACCTGGCCCGTGCCGCCGGCACGATCTCCTACGAAGTCCTGTGCGCGATCTCAGGACGGGTGCTTCGCCGCTACTCCTGACGTCTCGGCGAGAAGCGCGATTACCGGATTGGCGACGGATGAGGGCAACTTACGGCGGATCACGACGGCCATGATCCGCCAGGCGTCGATCAGCCACTGACGCGGGAACCCATGGTTGTCGAAAAGGGCCTCGCAGTAGCGGACGTACGCGGCGAACTGGTCGGCGTCGAGGCTCGCGAGGCTTTCGAAATGGCGGCCGAAGTCCTCGAGTGTCCGGCTCCGCCCACGTTCGCCCATCCGCCAGAGGTCCGGTTGCTCCTCGTACAGGGCGGTCGTGGCCTCGAAGGCCAGCATGGCCGAAGCCTCTACGAGCACGTGGGCTGGTTCGCGCCGGGGTCGGCTCATCGGGCGACCAGGTCGTAATCAGTAAAGCCGTTGGGACGCGGGCCGAGCGAACCCTTGTTGATGCGCGCATGCGATCGCTGATGGTCCGCGCTGCGCATGTAGGCCAGGAACTGGCCTTTCGTCTCCCATCGGGTGATCATCAGGAAACGGTCCGGCCGGCGCCGATCCTGGAGCAGTTCAAGGCCGGCGAACCCCGGCCAGTGATCAGCGGCGCGCAGGCGGTCCTGGAAGGCGTCCCGAAGCGCGGCGGCGCCGCCGGTTGGAACGGCGATCTCGCTGATGCCAACATACGGATTGTCTATTCGACGCCCACCGCCAGTTGATATTATGAGCGTCGTCCCTAGGGGAGCGGAATGCTGAGAACGCCGGCGCCGGCCGGCTAACCCTAAGAGAGCTGATCAGGGTCATACCTGCGGAGCGAAGGGGCTCAATGCATTCCGGGACTGGACAGGGATGCAGCCTATGGGAACTTTTGCCGAAGACCGTCGCGAGCGCCTGGCGCAGCTGCGCCTGTACGTGATCACCGGCGATCGGGGTGATGCCGCCGAGACGACGGCCATCGTCGACGCTGCCCTCGACGGGGGCGCGGACGTGATCCAGCTTCGGAAGAAATCCATGCCCAAGGACGCGCAGTATCGGCTGGCCCTCCGGTTGCGCGAAATGACCCGGGCGCACGGCGCCCTGCTGATCATCAACGATCATCCGGACCTGGCGATTGTGGCTGATGCCGACGGCGTGCACCTGGGCCAGGATGACTTCCCACCGGCGATGATCCGCGCCCTGCATGGATTCCAGGGACGTCTCCTGGGCCGGAGCACGCATTCGCTCGATCAGGCGGTCGCGGCCGCGCGAGATGGCGTCGACTACCTTGGAGTGGGTCCGGTCTTCGCGACCCCCACCAAGGAAGGCCGGCCGCCGGTCGGCACCGGGCTCGTGCGCCAGGTTGCGGGTGCGATCGACCGGCCATTTGTCGCCATCGGAGGCATCGACCTCGCCACCGCTCCATTTGTCATCGCTGCCGGGGCACGGGCACTCGCGGTGGTGCGCGCAGTCTACGATGCACCTGACCCGCGGGAGACGGCCCGAGCGTTGCGACAGTTGGTCGCAGCCGGCGAGCCGGCGGTGACGGCATGAGCGACGTGACCGTCACCCTCAACGGAAAGCGGCGGACCATCGAGGACGGGCTCAGTCTGCTTGACTTGCTCAAAGACCTCGACGTACAGCCGGGTCGGGTCGTGATCGAGCACAATCGCGAGATTCGGCGGCGCGAGGATTTCGGGAAGACCCCCGTTCGTGATGGCGACGAGTTGGAGCTCGTCTACTTCGTCGGTGGCGGGGCCCCCGATGCGGCCGGCCCGCTGACGATCGGGGGCCGGGCGATCAAATCGCGCCTCATTCACGGGACCGGCCGATTCGCCTCCAACGAGATCCTCACCCGATGCCTCGAGGCGGCAAAGCCCGGCATGATCACCCTGGCGATCAGGCGGCTCAATCTCGACGGCGGCCGGTCGGAGCTCGAGGGGGTCGACCTGCGCCGCTACACGTTGCTACCGAACACGGCCGGAGCCACGACGGCTGAGGGCGCTATTCGCCTGGCACGGCTCGCGCGGGCCGCCGGATTCTCGGACTTCATCAAGGTCGAGGTGATCGGCGATGAGGAGACGCTGCTGCCCGATCCGCAGGGGACGCTCGACGCAACCAGGCAGCTGGTCAAGGAGGGCTTCCTCGTGATGGCGTATACGAGCGATGACGTCGTCCAGGCGATGCGGCTCGCCGAGGCCGGCGCGGCGGCGGTCATGCCGGGCGCCGCGCCGATCGGGACGACGCTCGGAATTCAGAACATGCTCAACCTGGAACTGATCGTCAAGAAAGTCCAGGTTCCCGTGATCGTCGATGCCGGGCTCGGCGTTCCATCTGAGGCGGCCCGCTGTCTCGAGCTCGGCGCGGCCGGCGTGCTGGTGAACACGGCGATCGCGCGCGCGCAGGATCCACCCGAGATGGCACGGGCCTTCGCCGAAGCTGTTGTCGCCGGGCGTCGAGCGTTTCTGGCTGGCCGGGCGCACATTGGACTGAAAGCCGTGGCGAGCAGCCCGGTCGAGGGCGTCCCCGTATAGGCCAACCCTCGCGCCGTTCGCAAACCCTCGCTGACCTGGGCGAGCAAGGCCTGCTGCGGATGCTGAGCCGCTACCTCGATGGTCCATCCGACGACCTCATCGTGCCCGCCCCGGGTGACGACGCCGCCGTCTGGCGCGGCGACCGCTTCGTGGTGGCGACGGTCGATACCCTGGTCGAGGACATCGATTTTCGCGCTGACTGGCCCGGGTTCGATTTCCGGACGCTCGGGCGCCGGCTGATGACGATCAATCTCAGCGACCTGGCGGCGATGGGGGCGGCGCCGCGGCATGCGCTGATCGCTCTCTGCCTGCGCCGGGAAACGCTCGTCGCCGAGGTGGATCGGCTGTATCGCGGGCTTACCGAGCAGGCGATGCGCTTTGGCTGCTCGATCGCCGGCGGGGATCTCAGCGCGACGGCGGGACCCCTGACGCTGACGGCGACGTTGCTCGGTCGGATCCCCTCCGCCCGCGCCGTCCTGCGGCGAGCCGGGGCGAGGCCCGGCTGGCAGATCGCGGTCACGGGCGCGCTGGGCGGTGCCGCCGCCGGGCTGCGGCTGCTTGAGACCGGGCGGCTCCCTCGGACCGCAGCCGAGCGGCGCTGGGTCCGGCACCAGGTCGATCCGGCGCCACGGATCGAGGCGGGGCAGGCGCTCGTTCGGGCCGGCGTCCGGGTCGCCGGCGACATCAGCGACGGGCTCTACCGTGAGGTCGAGAAGTTGACCCAGGCATCTGGCGTCGGCGCCACCCTCGACGTCGACCGGGTCCCGCTGGCGTACGGGCTGCGCCGCGACGAATTCCGGCTCGCGCTTGGCGGCTCCGAAGACTTCGAGCTCGTCTGCGCGGCGCCGCCGGCGGTGATGGCCCGTGCGGGCCGCCAATTGGTGCGGAGCGTCAGTCCGCTCACCGTCATCGGCACAATCGACCGCGAACGGGGCATCCGAGTGCGGGCCGGCGGCGCGCCGGCGATGATCGGGGAGATGGGCTATCAGCACTTTCGTTGAGACGCACTCGGCGGCCGAGACCCGTGCCCTCGGTCTTCGCCTCGCCGCGGCGCTGGAACCGGGCGACGTGATCGCCCTGGAGGGCGAGCTCGGCAGCGGCAAGACCGAGCTGGTCAAAGGCCTCGCGGATGGGCTGGGGGTGACCGGCCCGGTGCACAGCCCCACCTTCGTGCTGCATCACCACCATCCCGGGCGGATTCCGCTGGAGCACTACGACCTCTATCGCCTGGAAGGCATGAGCTGGATCGACGCGGGCCTGGACGAGCCGGCGGGTGACGCCATCGCCGTCATCGAGTGGCCGGCCCGCGCCGCACCGCTCGCGAGCTGGGCCACGATCCAGATCGACCTGGCCGTGACCGGCGAGGACGAGCGCCGGCTGGAGCTCCGGCGGGGACCCGACCGGGTGGCGAGGATCTTCAATGCGACTCGCGATTGACACCTCCGGTGTGGGGCAGGCGCTGGCCCTGCTCGACGGGCGCCGCCTGGTGGCGGCCGCGGATTGGGAGCGCGCGCGCGATGACCCACCGGTCCTGACCCGGCTGCAGGCCTTGCTTCGCGGCGCCGGGAGTATGCCGGAAGATCTCGAGGCGATTGTGGCGGCCCGCGGGCCGGGGTCCTTTACCGGCTTGCGCGTCGGACTATCGCTGGCCGCCGGCCTCGCCTACGCGCGCCACCTGCCGCTCTACCTGGTCGATAGCCTGCCGATCCTCGCCCGACGAAGCCGCCCGGAGCGTGCCGGGTTTGCCATTCGAGACGCCGGGCACGGGGAGGTCTACACCTGGCGCGACGGTGAGCCGGCAAGCCGCCGGCCGGTTGCGGGGCTCGCTGCCTGGCTGCCCGCGAGCGCCCGGATCGTGGTCGAGCCGGTCTCCAAGCTGGCGGTCTGGTCGCCGGTCCACGCGGCGCTCGAGGTGCCAGCCGAGGAGCGGGCTCCGAGCAGTCGCGCGCTTGCCGATGCCGCGATCGAGGCATTCGAAATGCAAAAACCGGTGCGATATGATGAGGTGCAGGCGCTCTACGTGCAGCCGGCGGCGGCCGAGGAGCGCCCAAGGAAGGCTCCATCATGATGCAGCTCAAGTCCCGCGTTCTTGTCGACGCCATGCGCGAGGAGGACATCCCGCAGGTGCAGAACATCGAGCGGGAGATCTTCCCCACGCCCTGGCCCCGGAACGCCTACTACCGCGAGCTCCACCACAATCGGTCCGCCTATTACCTCGTGCTCCGGCGCGACGAGGACATCGTCGGTTATGCCGGGCTCTGGAAGATGAGTGACGAGGCACACATCACGACGGTTGGGGTCCGGGCCGGCGAGCAGAGCAAGGGCTACGGGCACGCCCTGATGGCCGCGCTGATTCAGCGCGCCTACCAGCTCGGGTCCCGCTGGCTCACCCTCGAGGTGCGGCCGTCTAACGATGTCGCGGTTCGCCTGTACGAAAAGTTCGGCTTCAAGGTCATCGGCCGGCGGCGAGGCTACTACACCGACAACAACGAGGATGCGATCGTGATGTGGTCCGATTCGATCCAGGCTCCGAGCTTCAAGCGGCGCTTTGCCGAGATCCTCCAGTCGCTCGAGATCGAAGGGATCGCGAGCGTCCCACCCGAGTAACCAGGCCCGCCCCTGCAGCTGCTCGCGATCGAGACCTCATGTGATGAGACGGCCGCCGCCGTCGTCGTCAGCGGCCCGCGCTGCCTCTCCAACGTGGTGCGTTCGCAGGATGCGCTGCACGCCCCCTACGGCGGGGTGGTGCCGGAGCTGGCGGCCCGCGCCCACCTGCAGCTCCTCGTTCCGGTGGTGGAGCGGGCCCTGGACAAGGCCGGGGTTCGCTGGGAGGCCGTCGACGGGCTCGCGGTCACGAGGGGACCGGGCCTGATCGGCTGCCTGCTGGTCGGGGTCAACGTGGCCCAGGCGATCGGCTGGGCGCGCGGCCTGCCGGTGGTCCCGGTCAGCCACCTCGCCGCGCACCTGTACGCGGCGCAGTTGGAAGACCCCGCCATCCGGCCGCCGGCGCTGGGCCTGGTCGTCTCCGGCGGCCACAGCGACCTGGTTCGCTGGCAGGTGGACGGCGCGATCCAGGTGATCGGCCGTACCCGAGACGACGCGGCCGGCGAGGCCTTCGACAAGGGGGCCAGGATGCTCGGCCTGCCGTTCCCGGGCGGCCCAGCCATCGACCGGTTAGCGGCCGAGGGCGATCCACGCGCGGTCGCCTTCCCGCGCCCACGGGCGCCCGGGCTCGACTTCAGTTTCAGCGGTGTGAAGACGGCTCTCCTCTACGACGTCCGCAAGCGCGGCCAGCTCTCGGATCAGATGCGGGCGGACCTGGCGGCCAGCTACCAGGAGGCGATCGTCGATGCCCTGCTGACCCGGGTCGAGGCAGCCTTCGCGGCGGAGCCGGCGCCGACCATCGTCCTGGGCGGTGGGGTGGCGCGCAATCGCCGCCTGCGCGAGGCGGCGGAGACCCGCCTCGGTGGGCTGGCGCGCCTGGTGATCCCTGCCCCCGACCTGTGCACCGACAACGCCGCGATGATCGGGGCTGCCGCCCTGGCCGGGGGAGGGGCGCTCGATCCGGAATGGATTCCGTTCGACGCGGACCCCGCCCTCGGGTTCGCTTAAGCGCCGAACCGAGGGTTGAAAGACGCCAACCCATACGCTATGATTAGCACTCGGGCTAACTGAGTGCTAATCACCCACCAAGGAGGGTTTGAACCATGAAATTGAGACCACTCGGCGATCGCGTCGTCATCAAGCCGGTCGAGCGTGAGGAGAAGACCAAGAGCGGCATCGTGCTCCCCGACACCGCTAAGGAGAAGCCGCAGGAAGGCATGATCGAGGCTGTCGGCAACGGCCGCTTCATCGAGGCCACCGGCAAGCGGGAGCCTTTGGATGTCAAGATCGGTGACCGCGTCGTCTACGCGAAATACGCCGGCAGCGAGATCAAGCTGGACGAGACCGAGTACCTGATCCTGTCGGAGAAGGACATCCTCGCCGTCGTCGCCAACGGCAAGAGCTAGAAAGCAACAACGAAAAGAGCCAGCCTCAGGGGCTGGCTTTTTTTGTTTTCGGGATCCTGGGCAGCCCCAGCATCGCTTCAGTCATCTCGGCGTATTGGTCGGGGTTGCGCCAGTCGTAGTGCGGGTTGCGCCAACGGATGTAACCCCGGTAATCGATCAAGAAGAGAGAGCGCTGCGCGAAACCCTTGTCCTCGATCAGCACGCCATAACGGCGGCTCACCGACTTGTCCCAATCGGCAAGTAACGGAAACGGCAGATCGCCCAGGCTCTTGCTGTAGGCCTTGTGGGCCCAGATGTGGTCGACGCTGATCCCGAGCACCTCGGTCTCGCCCTTGACGAACTGTTGGTGATCACCCCGCAAGGAGGTCAGCTCGTTCGTTCACCCGGGGCTGAAGTCGAAGACGTAAAACGCGAGCAGCACGTGACGCGTTCCTCGGTAGCTGCTGAGCGCGATCGGGTCGCCGTCCGGCGTGGCGGGTAACGAGAACTCGGGCGCCAGGTCGCCGACCCCGGGCATGGTTTGTTCTTCCGGCATCGCCCCACTATAGTCGGCAGGATCATGTTCCGAGATCGCCTCGACGCGGCGCGGCAACTGGCGGCACGGCTGGCCGCCTACCGCGATGCGCAGGCCACCATCGTCCTCGGAATCCCGCGCGGGGGCGTCGTGGTCGCCGCCGAGATCGCTGCGAGTCTGCGCCTCCCGCTTGGCATCGCCCCGGTCCGCAAGGTCGGCGCGCCCGGCAATCCGGAGCTCGCGATCGGGGCCGTCGACGATGAACGCGGCCAGGTCCTAGATCCGGTGCTGGCGCGAACGCTGGGCCTCCCCGAGGACCAGCTTGCCCGGGCCGCCGAGTTCGCCCGAGCCCAGCTCCGCAGCTGGCTCGCCGGCGTGCCGAGCTCGCTGGATTGGCGGGAGGCGGGCCGCACCGTGATCCTCGCCGATGACGGGGTGGCGACTGGCTACACCGCCCGGGTGGCGGTTGAGGCGCTCCGCCGCCATCGGGCGGCCCGGATCGTCCTGACGGTGCCGGTGGCGCCCCCCGACACGGCGGCCTGGCTCCGGCCGTCCGTCGACGAGTGGGTCTGCCTGAAAACGCCGGAACGGTTCTATGCTGTCGGCAACTTCTTTGCCGACTGGCCGCAGGTGACTGACGATCAGGTTCGGGCCCTGCTGCTGGTCGGTAACAGGATGTAGCGGGCTTTTCTGGCGGGCAAGGTCAGCCGGTCCAGCCGGTTACAGAGGTGTGACGGGATTTAGGGTCCAATTCTGGACGCACGGCGATATATTGGTGGCCGCATGAAGCTCTTCGCCAAGGGCAAGGGGTCCACGGGACCCGCGGAGCAGCCGGCGCCCTTTCAACCGCTCGACCGAGTCGGCTTGCTCGGCCTCCTGGACCAGGTCGTCAACGGCGGTCAGAGTGGGATCCTCGAGCTCCACGAGCCGCGCGGGACCTGGACTTACGCCTTCCAGGGCGGCGCGTTGACCCACGCCAGTGGTGGCCGGGTTCGCGGCGCGCGGCAGGCCTTCGACCTGCTCTGGGAGTTCCAGAGTGGCGAGTACCAGTTCACACCCGGCACAAGCCCAGCGTTGGCCGGCAATCTCTATATCGACAAGAACCGTCTCCAGGATCTCCTGCGTCGCAGCCAGGCGGTTCTGCAGAGTCCCGCCTCCCCGTACATCCCCCCGGGCCAGGAGCGCCCGATCCAGCCCGTGCCGCGGCCCTACGCACCCCCCGCGCCCGGACAGATCCAGACCTGGCAACCTCAACAGCAGCCTGCGTGGCAGCCGCAAGGCCAGCCTGGTCAGCCTCAGGCCTGGCCGCAACAGGGTCAACAGGGACCGCCCCAGCAGCAGCCGCCGGCCTGGCCGCCCCAGGGGCAGCCCGGCCAGCCGCAGAGCCAACCGGGTCAGCCGGCCTGGGGCAATGGCGGTTACCCGCCGCCCCCGCCCGGCTACCAGCAGCCCTACCCACAAGCTCCCTACGGGCAGGGACCGCAGGCGTACCCGCAGCCCTATCCGGCGGCCCCGCAGCCGCCCGTCTTTCCGGGTGCCTACCCGGCACAGCAGATGACACCAGCGCCGTCTGCGCCGGTTCAGGCCGCCCCGGCACCCGCGGCTGCGGCGCCGGCACAAGCGCCGGCACAAGCGCCGGCACAAGCGCCGGCACCCGCGCCAGCCCGGCCGGCGACCCCGCCGTCCTTCTCCGTGCCGCCCATGCCAATCCCGAAGCGCAAGGAGGCAGCCCCCGTCTATCAGCCGCCGGTCGCTCCGGCCTCGGCCATCCCGCCGGTCCCCGAGGCGTTGAAGCCGGCTCCGCCGAGCGTGCCCAAGGACGACCTCCAATCGCTCCGTGCCAGCCTCGTCGCACAGTCGCCGGCGGCGCCGCCGGCGTCCAACGCCCCCGCCTGGGGCGTCCGCTCTGCAGAAGGCTTTGTCACCTCGGCGCCCGATCAGGGAAAGGGCAAAGCCAAAAGCAATGCCAGGGGTCAGAAGGCGTTGGTCCCCGGGCAGAAAAAAGCGAAGTCCAAGCTCCGTGCCGCGCTGGACGTCCGCCTGATCACGTTCTTGCTCTGGGCCTGCGAGCGAAAGTATTCTCCCGAGGACCACTGGACCCTCAAGGATGCCTTCGAGGTATCGACCATGGAACTGCGCGATCAGTTCATCGGCGCCTTCTCGGAGTCGTTCAAGTCCGGGCCGAAGAAAACCATCAACGACGACGACGTCGACCAGATGGCCGCGGGTCGGATGCGCGGCCGCGCCAAAAAGCGCTAGTCGGACCGGCCGGCAGGTTTCAGCTCGGCGTCAGTCGGTGCTACTACCATTGAGTGGACATTCAGGAGTCCACCATGAGGGAGGCGCGACCATGAGCACACTGAAGAACCGGCCGAACACGGCCCTCCTTGTCATCGACCTGCAGAACGGCGTCGTCGAGGGGGCTCACGAGCGCGACGCGGTGGTCGCGAACGTCGGCAGCCTCGTCGAGAAGGCGCGGCGGGAACGGGTCCCCGTCGTCTGGGTCCAGCATTCGGACGAGCAGCTGGCGAGGGGAAGCCAGAAATGGCGGATCATCCCCGAGCTGAGTCCGGGCGACACGGAGCCGCTCGTCGAGAAGAACTACGGCGACTCCTTCGAGGACACCCCCCTCGAGACCGTGCTGTCCGGCCTCGGAGTCGGGCGACTCGTCGTCGTCGGCGCCCAGACGGATGCCTGCGTCCGCTCGACGCTCCACGGCGCCCTCGTCAGGGGGTACGACGCGACTCTGGTCAGCGACGCCCACACGACGGAGAATCAGACCGAATGGGGGGCGCCGCCGCCCGAAAAGGTCATCGCGCACACGAACCTCTACTGGACCTACCAGACGGCGCCAGGGCGGACGGCGGGGACGGTCGAGACCAAGGACGTCGACTTCCGCAGCTAAGCCCGATGGCGGCCGATAAACTCTTGATGCGTTGAGTATTGCGACGGAGCCTGGCGTCGACCTGCTGGAGGGGCTGAACCCACCGCAGCGGGCGGCGGTCACCGCGAACGACGGGCCCCTGTTGATCTTTGCCGGCGCGGGGAGCGGCAAGACACGCGTGCTGACCCACCGGATCGCGTGGTTGATCCAGCAGGGTCGGGCCGAGCCCGGCGAGTTGCTCGCGGTGACCTTTACGAACAAGGCGGCGCGCGAGATGCGCAGCCGGGTCGAGCATCTGCTCAACCTGGCCGCCGGCGGGATCTGGATGGGCACGTTCCATGCCATCGGCGTGCGGATCCTGCGCCGGGATGGCGCGGCCGACGGCGTCGACCGGCACTTCGCGATCTACGACGAAGCCGATCGCCTGGCCGTCGTCAAACGGATCATGACGGAGCACCGTCTGGATGAGAAACGGTATCCGCCGGGCGGCATGGTCGCCCTGATCTCCCGTGCCAAGGACGAGCTGCAGACCCCGGACGAGCAACTCAAAGCGGCGGGCACCCACACCGAGGAGCTGGCCGCCCGGGTCCGGCAGGGCTACGAGGCGTTCCTCGAGCGCAACAATGCGCTCGACTTCGACGACCTGCTGCTGCGCACGGTATGGCTCTTCGATCGGCACCCGGAGGTCCTGGAGCGCTACCAACGACGGTTCAAGTACGTAATGGTCGACGAGTACCAGGATACGAACCGTGCCCAGTACCTGATGGTCCGACACCTCGCCAGCCGCCACCGGAATCTCTGCGTCGTCGGCGACGACGACCAGTCGATCTACGGCTTCCGCGGCGCGGACGTTCGCAACATCCTCAGCTTCGAGCGCGACTATCCGGACGCCCAGGTCGTGAAGCTCGAGCAGAATTATCGCTCGACCCAGGTCATCCTCGACGCCGCCTACCACGTGATCAAGGCGAATCCGAACCGCGCCGAGAAACGCCTCTGGACCGATCGTCCCGGCGGCCCCAAGGTCGTCGTGGCCCAGACCTACGACGAACAGGAGGAGGCGCAGACCGTTGCGCGGGAAGCGCTCCGGCTGGTGGCTGAGGGCGACCACCGCCTGGGCGACCTCGCCGTGCTGTATCGAACCAATGCGCAGTCCCGCGCGCTGGAAGAAGTCCTGCTCCGGCGGGGCGTGCCGTACCGGCTGATCGGGGGCCTGCGCTTTTACGAGCGCCGCGAGGTCAAGGACGTCCTCGCCTACCTCCGGCTGGTCGCCAACCCGCAGGACACGCTGAGCTTCGCACGGGTAATCAATGTCCCGCGGCGCAAGCTGGGCGAGAAGTCGCTCTCGCAACTGGGTTACTGGGCCGACGCGCACGGGATGTCCGCGTGGGATGCGCTCGAGCGTCTGCCGGAGATGACCGAGCTGGCGTCATCGGCGATCAAGGCGCTCACGGATTTCCGCGACCTGGTGGTCGAGGTCCGCGCCGCAAGCCAGGAACGGCGCCTCGTCGAGGTCCTCGACCTGTTACTGCTCCGCACAGCGTACGAGCGCTACCTGAAAGACGGCAGCCCTGAGGGCGACGACCGCTGGGCCAACGTCCTCGAACTGCGGGGGCTGGCGTCAGAGTATGACGGGCTGCCGCCCGGCGAGGGCCTGCAGGCGTTTCTCGAAGATGTCGCGTTGATGAGCGACGTCGACAGCATGGATGACCGGGCGCAGGGCATGACCCTGATCACCCTGCACATGGTCAAGGGCCTCGAGTTCCCGGTGGTCTTCATGCTGGGCATGGAGGAAGGGCTTTTTCCCCACAGCCGGAGTCTCGATTCACCGGCCGGGTTGGAGGAGGAGCGGCGGCTCGCCTACGTCGGCATGACCCGCGCCAAGGATCGCCTCTACCTGTTCCACACGTTCCGGCGCCACCTCTGGGGCAGCGCAAATCTCAACCTGCCGTCGCGGTTCCTGGCCGACATCCCGCCCGAGCTGGTGGACGGATCCGCCGGAATCCCGGCCGGGGTCCCCGTCCAGGGCATGGCGCCGGCTCGCGCCATCGAGGCGGCCCGCCCGGCCGCTCCGGTTGAGCTGGTCCAGCGGTACGCCCCGGGTGATACCGTCGAGCACCGGTCCTGGGGTCGCGGCACGATCCTGAAGAGCACGATGACCAGGACTGATGAAGAAATCATCGTCAAGTTCGGCAAGGTCGGCATGAAGATCCTGGCCGTGAGTCTCGCCCCGATCGTCAAGGTGTGAGCATCGCCGGTACGACCATCGAGGAGGCGCAGGCCCGCATCCTCGAGCTCCGGACGACGATCGACCGCGCGAATCGCCAGTACTACGTGCTCGACCAGCCGGAGCTCACCGACGCCGAGTACGACGCGCTTTTCCGCGAGCTGGTCGAGCTGGAGACGCAGTTTCCCGAGCTGGTCACCGCGGACTCGCCCACGCAGCGGGTCGGCGGGCCGCCGTCGGACGCCTTCGCGAAGGTTACCCACCGCACGCCGATGCTCAGCCTGTCGAACGCGTTCGACCCTGACGAAGTACGGGAATTCGACAGGCGGGTCCACCGAGCGCTTGGCGATGTCAAGGTCGAGTACGTCACCGAGCTGAAGATTGATGGCCTGGCGATGAGCCTGCTTTATGAGGACGGTCGCTACACCGTTGGGGCCACTCGGGGCGACGGATACGTTGGCGAGGATGTGACGCCGAACGTGAAGACGATTCCAAGTGTGCCGTTGTCTCTCACGATCCCGAAGGAGTTTCCTCGCACGTTTGAAGTTCGTGGTGAGGTGTACATGCCCAAGCGCAGCTTCGAACGCCTGAACGCCGAGCTGGCGAGGGAAGGCAAGCCGCTCTTCGCGAACCCGCGTAATGCGGCCGCCGGTGCGGTCCGGCAGCTCGATCCGCGGGTGACCGCGCGGCGTCGCCTTGATACGTTCATTTACGCGCTCGATCCAGCCGGTAACGCCAGGAGCCAGGAGCAGATCCTGATGCGGCTCGGTGAGATGGGCTTCCACGTGAACCCGGACCGTCGAACCCACGCCGATATCGATGCCGTCATCGGCTTCCTCGACGAGTGGCACGACAAGCGGCGTGGGCTCGACTACGGGATCGACGGGATCGTGATCAAGGTCAACGACCTCGGCCAACAGGCGGAGCTCGGCTACGTCTCGCGTAGTCCGCGCTGGGCCCTGGCTTTCAAGTTTCCACCCGAGCAGGGGGAGACCGTGGTGGAGGACATCAAGGTCTACGTGGGGCGGACAGGCGCGATCACGCCGGTTGCCTGGCTCGAGCCTGTGCAGATCGGTGGCACCACGGTGAGTCGGGCCACGCTGCACAACGAAGACGAGGTGGCGCGGAAAGACGTGCGCCCCGGCGACCAGGTCATCATCCAGCGCGCCGGCGACGTTATCCCAGAGGTCGTGCGGGTGCTCCTCGACAAGCGTCCAAAGGGCAGCCGTCCCTGGCACATGCCGAAGCAATGCCCGGAGTGCGAAACGGATTTAGTGCGTGAGCCGGGCGAGGCCGCCACGCGTTGTATCAATCCAACCTGCCCCGCGCAGGTGCTCGAGCATCTTCGACACTTCGTCGGCGCGCTTGATATCGAGGGCCTGGGCTACGCGACCCTTCGCCAGTTGATCGACCGCAAGCTCGCCAAGGACCCGGCCGACCTCTATCACCTCACCAGGGAGCACCTGCTGTCCCTCGAAGGTTTTGCCGACAAGTCGGCGCAGAACCTCCTCGATCGGATCGAGGCGAGCAAACCGACAACACTGCACCGGTTTCTGGTCGCGCTTGGCATCAGCCATGTGGGCTCGACGATGGCCGGCCTGCTGGCCGATCACTTCGGAGGCATCGACCGCCTTCAGGACGCGACCATTGACGACCTGCGAGCGATTGGGGGTGTGGGGCCCGCCGTCGCGGCCGAAGTACACGAATATTTTCAGCGCTCGGAGTCGCGACGGCTGATCGAGCGCCTGCTGGCTGCCGGCGTGGAGATCCGCGCGCTTAAACGACGGGATGGCCCGCTGACCGGGAAGACGTTCGTGATCACCGGGACTCTCGACTCGATGACGCGGGGAGAAGCGGGGGAACGGATCAAGGCCCTGGGCGGCGCCGTCGGCTCGACCGTCTCGAAGAAGACCGATTACCTGGTCGTGGGCGCCGACCCCGGCTCCAAGCGGGAGAAGGCGCTGCGGCTCAAGGTCCCGGTGCTCGACGAGGCCGCCTTCCTCCAGCTGCTTGCGATGCCTTAACGACCGATCGAGCTCAGGCTGAACGGTACCGAGTAGCGGAAGATAACCCTCCGTGACCGCTATCACGATTTGTAACGAATCGTGACAGCTCCTTAACTTTTATTTCATGGCACGCGACGCATATTGCCGTCATGGCAATCCCGCCGTTGCTTGGGGTGCCCGGAAACGGCCTTGCCTCGAGGCTGCGCTCGATCGGGCGGCGCGGCCTGATCGGCCTCGCCGTGTCGGCGGTCCTGGGTCTCATCTTCGTGCTCGGCTCCATCCTGCCGGGCAGCACGTTGCCGCTCACCTGGTTCGTCCCGGTCCGGGACATCGCCAGCATCATCACGATGGCGGTCGCGCTCTTTCTCTGCGCCAGCGACGTCAGGATCCGCCGGCATAGCCGGGCCCTCCCGATCGTCATCACCAGCATCATCCTTATCTCTCTGTGGCTGGCCCACATGGTGACGTTCCCGAACGTGATCCCGATCCATCTGCCGCTCGTCACCGGCCAGACCACCGGCTACATCTTCCACGCGGCGCATCTCGCCACGCCCATCCTCCTGAGCCTCGTCCTCCTGACGCGCGGCCATCCACTCCCGCGCCCGGGCCTCGCGCTCACCCGCGCCAGTGGATTGGCACTGGCCATCAGTCTGGCCTGCATCGCGGCGGCCGTGCTCGCGCCACGGATTCTTCCGCCGACGATCGTCGACGGCAAATTCACGGAGCTCAACACCGCGCTTCTGATCCTCCCCTTCTTCGCCGTTGGCTTCGCCGCCGCGGTTTACCGTCGGGGCGCACACGGCGATCGGTACATCGAATCCGGCGTGATCGCGGCCTTCATCCTGGTCGCCATCGAGACGCTCACGTTCCTCTTCGCGCGAGCGCGCTACGACGGCTTCTGGTACGTGGGAAACGCGCTGGTCTTCCTGCCGGACGCGGCCCTGCTGGCCGGGGTGCTCGGCCTCTACGCGACGGCGCGTCGCGAGGCCGACATCCACCTTCGCCTCATGAGCCACTTCAAGGAATCGCAGCAGCGACTGCAGATCATCATCGATACCTCACCCAGCGCGGTGATCAGCGCCGACGATGGCGGCTTCGTCACCGGCTGGAACAGCCAGGCGGAGGCAGTCTTCGGCTGGTCGCATGACGAGGCGGTGGGGCGGTTGCTCGCCGAGACCGTCATTCCGAAGAAATATCGCGAGGCTCACCAGCGTGGCCTCGAAAAGTACGCGCAGACCGGGGATGGCCGTATCATCGGCAAGACGGTCGAGCTGACGGGCCTGCACCGCGACGGGCACGAGTTCCCGATCGAGCTCTCCGTGTCGGCCACCGGGCGAGTCGGCAACCAGCTGCAGCTGGTGGCATTTGTCACGGACATCAGCGAGCGCCGGATGGCCGAGCGACTGCGCAACGTCCAGTTCGCGGTCACCCGGCCCCTGGCCAACGCCGCCACCTGGGCCGAAGCCGCGCCCCAGGTGCTGCAGGGGATCTGCGAGAACCTCGGCTGGAGCCTTGGCGAGATCTGGAACGTCGACCGAGTGGCCAACGTCCTGCGCTGGGAGTACGGCTGGCACAAGCCCGGTCGGGAGCTGCAGGCCTTCGAAGCGGCCAGCCGTGAGGTGACCTTCGCCCGCGGCGTCGGCCTGCTCGGCCGGGTCTGGGCGACCGGCAGGGCCACCTCGATCCAGGACGTGAGCGGCGACCGCGATGCGTCAAGGATGGCAGCCGCGGCCAGGGCCGGTCTCCACGGAAAATTTGGCTTTGCCATCACGAACGGCCGCAAGGTGACCGGCGTGATCGCGCTCTTCAGCAGCCAGGCGCAGGCCCCCGACCGCGCCACCCTGCGGATCATGGCCGACCTCGGGAGCCAGATCGGCCAGTTCATCGAGCGACGGCGGGCCGAGGATGAGCTGCGCAGCAGCGGCGAGCGCATCCGGGCCGTGCTCGACAACGTGGCCGACGGCATCGTATCAGTCGATGACCGGCTCGTGATCCGCTCCTACAATCCGGCGGCCGAACGTCTCTTCGGCTACAGCGCCGAGGAGGTGATCGGTAAGGAGTTCGGGCTGCTCATCGCCGAGCCGTACCGGACGGAGCTCAAGCCGCAGCTGCGCAGCTACCTGCAACCGCAGAAGCGCGAGGCCCTGCTCGGTTCTCATGAAGCCGACGGCCAGCGGAAGGATGGCAGCACGTTTCCGATGGAGTTCAACGTCGGCCGGCTCGGCGCGGGCCGGCTCCTCGTTGGAAGCCTCCGCGACGTCTCGGAGCGCAAGGCCGAGACGGAGGCGCTCCAGCACCGGGCGCTGCACGATGCCCTGACCGGGCTGCCCAACCGGACGTTCCTACGCGAGCGTCTCGAGGAGGCGGTCCGAGTGGGCGAGCGGGAGATGAAGCCGTGCGCCGTCCTGCTGATGGACATGGATGGCTTCAAGGGGGTCAACGACAGCCTCGGGCACCAGGCAGGCGACCAGCTCCTGCAGCAGGTTGGTGGGCGCATGCGTGACGTGCTCCGCAAGGCGGACATGGTGGCTCGCTATGGCGGCGACGAGTTCGCCGTCGTGCCGTGGGGCGCCACCGACGTGCCACGTGCGGTACTGATCGCCGAAAAGATCCTGCAGGCGATCCAGCAGCCCTACACGATCGAGGGCTCGCCGGTCAACGTCAGCATCAGCGTGGGGATCGCGGTCTATCCCCAGCACGCCGAGGACGGTGAGGCGCTGATGCGACGGGCGGACGTCGCGATGTACGCGGCCAAGCGCGCAAAGAGCGGTTATAGCGTGTATGCCGCCGGCCAGGAAGACGACGTCGTTCCAGGCGTGCCCCTGATCGGCAAGCTGCGCTACGCGATCGACCAGTTCGAGCTGCTGCTGCATTACCAGCCGATCGTCTCCTCGGTTGACGGCGCGACCGCCAAGGTCGAGGCACTCGTCCGCTGGGGCCACCCCAGCCATGGGCTGTTGCCGCCTGACGACTTCATTCCGTCAGCGGAGCAGAGCGATCTGATCAAGCCACTGACCGCCTGGGTTCTCAACGAGGCGCTCGGCCAGGTCCATGCCTGGGCCAGGGCCGGCATCGAGACCGGCGTCTCGGTCAACCTGTCGGCGCGCAACCTGCTCGATCGGGAGTTGCCGGACGCCGTCGCCGAGCTGCTCCGGACCTGGCAGGTGCCGCCCGCAAAGCTCAGCCTGGAGATCACGGAGCGAAGCATCATCGCCAGCGAGGCCGAAGATACCCTCGCCCGGCTGCATGCGCTGGGCGTCCAGATCTCGGTTGATGACTTCGGCACCGGGTATTCGTCGCTCGCCTACCTCAAGCGGCTGCCGGTTAACGAGATCAAGATCGACAAGTCATTCGTCCAGGACATGGTGACGAACCGCGACGGCGCGGCGATCGTCCGCTCCACGATCGACCTCGGCCACAACCTGGGTCTGAAGGTCGTGGCCGAAGGCGTCGAGGACGCGGCCACCGCGGACCTGTTGCGCGAGTTCGGCTGCGACTTCATCCAGGGCTACTACATCAGCCGCCCGGCGGCCGCCGCACCGCTCGGGCCCTGGCTCCGCTCCCGGGCGAGCCACCTGAAGACCGTCACGATCACGAGCGGCACCAACGCGCTGACCGCCTGAGGCGACCCGCCGCCGCGACCCCCGGGCTTCGGTAATCTAAGGGTCTTGCCCGAAGCCGAGACCGAACTCTCCTCTGACGAAGTGCGCCATGTTGCCCGGCTGGCGCGGATGGGGATCACCCCGGAAGAGGTCACCCGGTTCCGCGACCAGTTGCGGAATATCCTGCACGCCATCGCGGCGCTCAATCGCGTCGATACCTCTCTGGTGCCGGCGACGGCCCACCCGCTGGAGGAGCGGAATGTCATGCGCGACGATGTCCGGCAGCCGTGCCTCTCGATCGAGGCGGCGCTACAGAACGCGCCAAGCGTCGAAGACGGCTACTTCAAAGTGAAGGCGATCCAGGAATGAGCCTCTACGCGGGGACGATCCGCGACCTCCATCAGATGCTGATCGACCGCGAGGTCTCTTCGGTCGAGCTCACCGAATCCGTGCTCGGCCAGATCGATGCCGTGGGGAGAGAGACCCAGTCTTACCTGGCGGTCACCCGGGACCTGGCCCTGCGCCAGGCGCGCGAGGCCGACGACCGCATCAAAGAGGGCCGGACGGTCCGCCCGCTGACCGGCATCCCGATCGCGCTCAAGGACGTGCTCTGTCTCGAGGGGGTGCCGGCGACCGCCGGCTCGCGCATCATCGAGGGCTTCGTGCCTCCGTACAGCGCCACCGTGGTCGAGCGCCTGGCCGCGGAGGGGGCGGTGTTCACGGGAAAGACAAACTGTGATGAGTTCGCGATGGGCTCCTCCAACGAGAACTCGGGGTACTGGCCGGTGCACAACCCCTGGGACCTCGACCGGGTTCCGGGTGGCTCCAGCGGTGGCTCGGCCGCCGCGGTGGCGTCCGGGGAGGCGGTGGCGGCGCTCGGCAGCGACACCGGTGGCTCGATCCGGCAACCGGCCGCCCTGACCGGGACGGTCGGCATGAAGCCGACTTACGGGCGGGTCAGCCGCTACGGCCTGATCGCCTTTGCCTCCTCGCTCGACCAGGTCGGTCCCATCACGCGCGACGTAACCGATTCCGCCCTGCTGCTGCAGGCGATCGCGGGGCACGACCCGCGTGACTCGACCAGCTCGCCGCGGCCGGTGCCCGACTACCTCGCGGGCCTCTCGGGCGGCGTGCATGGGATGCGCCTGGGCGTGCCCAAGGAGTATTTCGTCGCCGGCATGGAGCCTGAGGTCGAGAAGGCGATCCGGGGCGCGATCGAGGTCTACGAGCGTCTGGGTGCCACGATCCAGGAGGTCAGCCTGCCGCACAGCGACGTCGCGCTGCCCGCCTATTACATCATCGCGCCGGCCGAGGCAAGCTCCAACCTGGCCCGCTACGACGGCGCGCGTTACGGGGTGCAGGCCGGTGGCGGGCGCAACGTCATCGAGGAGTATGAGCTGACGCGCCAGAAAGGATTCGGCCCCGAGGTGAAGCGGCGCATCATGCTCGGCACCTACGCCCTGAGCTCCGGATACTATGACGCCTTTTACCTCAAGGCGCAGAAGGTGCGCACGCTGATCATCGAGGACTTCAAGAAGGCATTCGAGGAAGTCGACGCCCTGCTCGGGGCGACCTCGCCGACGGTCGCGTTTCCGCTGGGCGCCAAGACGCAGGACCCGGTCGCCATGTACCTGAACGACATCATCACGATCCCGGCCAATCTGGGCAATGTGTGCGGCATCTCCGTGCCGTGCGGCCTGGCCAGGGGCCTGCCGATCGGGTTGCAGGTGATCGCGGCGGGGTTTCGCGAGGACATCGCCCTGCGCGTCGCATTTGCCTTCGAGTCCGCGACCGCCTTCAACAAGGCGCGCTCGCCCTTGATGGGGTCCGCCGCATGATCGCCACGAAATACGAGGTCGTCGTGGGCTTGGAAGTCCATGCGCAGATCAAGACGGAGAGCAAGATGTTCTGCGGCTGCTCGACCGACTACCTGGTCGCGGCCCCGAACGCCAATACCTGCCCTGTGTGCCTCGGGCTTCCTGGGTCATTGCCGGTGATCAACCGCAAGGCGGTTGAGGCGACGATCCGAACGGCCCTCGCCCTGCACTGCGAGATCCCGGAGTTCTCGAAGTTCGACCGCAAGAATTACTTCTACCCCGACCTGCCCAAGGGCTACCAGATCTCGCAGTACGACCTGCCCTTCAGCCGCAACGGCTACCTCGAGTTCGAGGTCAAGGGCGAGCCGGGCCGCTGCGGAATCACGCGCGTCCACCTGGAAGAGGACACCGGCAAGCTCCTCCATGCCGGCGCGATCGAGCAGGCGCAGTCGTCGTTGATCAATCTCAATCGGGCCGGCGTGCCGCTGATGGAGATCGTCTCCGAGCCCGACCTGCGCACCGCCGACGAGGCGCGCGAGTACGTGATGCGACTGCGCGCGATCCTGCAGTACATCGGCGTCAACGACGGGAACATGGAGTCGGGCCAGCTGCGCTGCGATGCCAACGTCTCGCTGCGTCCGGCCGGGGCAAAGGAGTTCGGCACCAAGGTCGAGGTCAAGAACATGAACTCGTTCCGCGCCATCCATCGAGCCATCGAGTACGAGATTCAGCGGCAGACCGAGGTCCTCGACGCGGGCGGGCGGCTGGCGCAGGAGACCCGCGGCTGGAACGAGGCGCGCGGCCTGACCGTCTCGCAGCGGAGCAAGGAGTTCGCCGAGGACTATCGATACTTTCCCGAGCCGGACCTGCCGCCGCTCGAGGTGAGCCGAACATGGGTCGAGGCGATCAGATCCGCGATTGCCGGAGCTGCCCGCGGCGCGTCGCGACCGGCTCGTCGTGCAGTTCGGGCTCTCGCGCTATGACGCGACGATCCTGACCTCGTCCAGGCCGATGGCCGAATACTTCGAGGAGACCGTGCGGCTCGGCGCCCCGGCGAAGACGGCCGCCAACTGGATTCTCGGCGACTTCAGCCGGTTTCTGAACGCGGAGCACAAAGAGATCCAGGACTCGCCGATCACCCCCGCCCACCTGCAGCAGCTGATCGCGCTGGTCGACTCGGCCGCGATCAGCGGCAAGATGGCGAAGCAGACCTTCGAGGAGATGTACAGGGCCGGCGATCCAGGGCCCGCGCTCGATGCGGCGAAGCGCTCACGCCAGATCAGTGGCGACGGCGAACTGGAGGCGATCGTCGACCAGGTCATCGCGCAGAACGAAAAATCCGTCACGGACTTCAAGGCCGGCAAGCCCCAGGCCCTGATGTTCCTGGTGGGCCAGGCGATGAAGCTCTCCGAAGGGCCGGGCGAACCCCGAGCGGCTGAATGCGCTGCTCCGAGCGAAAATCCAGTAGTGCAGCTGACGGTCGGGGAACTCGCCCATGGTGGGGCGGCGGTCGCTCGCATCGACGGCCGCGTCGTCTTCGTCGAGGGCGCGCTCCCCGGTGAAACGGTTGAAGCTGAAGTCACGCATCGCCGCAAGGATTTCTGGCGGGCGCAGGCCACCACGGTGCTCGATCCGGCCGTGTCGCGGGTCGAGCCACCCTGCCCCTATGTCAAGGCAGGTTGTGGCGGGTGCCAGCTCCAGCACCTTGACCACATCGAGCAGCTGGCGCAAAAACGCCTGGTGCTGGCACGCCAGCTTGACCGAGCGCACCTCCAGTTTCCCCTGGAGCAGATCGACGTACTCGGGATGGCCGATCCATGGCGCTACCGGCTCCGCGGAGAGTTCCACGTCCTTCGCCGCGGGGGCGCGGTCAGTCTCGGGTTCTACCGCAAGCACACCTATCAAACCTTGCCGATCGACGCATGCCTGATCCACGTCGAGGCGATCGAGCGGGCGTTACCGGCGTTCGCGCGTGCCGCCGAGCATCCGGGCGCGGCGAAGATGACCGCCGTGCAGTTCACCTGGGCGCCGGGAACGAACGATCTGCTGTGGGCGCCCTATCCGCCCGGCTCTACTGACCCGGAGTTCGGCCGGCGCGCGGCCGGGTGGGTCCCCGAGCTCGATCTGAATGACGACTCGATCGGGATCGAGGATGCGGGCCGCCACTTCCGCGTGCGCCCGGAGGCCTTCGTCCAGGTCAACGCTCGGCAACGCGACGTGCTCTACGAGCGCGCGATCGCCTACGCGGGAGCCGGTTCCGGCGATCGCGTGATCGATGCCTACGCCGGGATCGGGATGCTCAGCGCCAGGTTCGCGTCCGGCGGTGCCGATGTCATCTGCCTCGAGGAGAGTCCCTATGCCGTGCGGCTCGGCGAGCTGAATATGCAGCTGAACGACATCGGCAATGTGCGGTACCTGCGGGGCAAGGTCGAGGAGACGATCGGGCAGGTCGTCCAGCCGATGGACATCCTCGTGCTCGATCCGCCGCGGGCCGGCTGCCTCGACGTTGCGGTCCAGGGGATGCTGGCCGCCTCGGCGGAACGCATCATCTATATCTCATGCGAGCCGTCCACACTCGCCCGCGATTTAGAACGTCTGTGTGTCGGCGGACGCTATAGGCTGAGTGACGTGACGCTGGTCGACATGTTTCCGCAGACCTACCACATGGAAACCGTGGCACGGCTCGAGCGCATCGCATGAGCTTCGTTCACCTGCACACCCACTCCGAATACAGCCTGCTCGATGGCGCGAGCCGGATCTCCGAGATGGTGCGCCATGCCGCGGACACCCGCATGCCGGCGATCGCGTTGACGGATCATGGGGTTCTTTACGGGGCGATCGATTTCTACCTCCAGTGCCGGGCCGCCGGGATCAACCCGATCATCGGCCAGGAGATGTATGTGGCGACCCGCTCCCGCCTGCAAAAGGAGGGCCGGACCGACCGCGATCCGTATCACCTGATCCTGCTCGTGAAGAACGAGGCCGGCTACCGCAACCTGATCGAGCTCTCGAGTCGGGCGCACCTCGAGGGCTACTACTACAAACCGCGCATCGACCGTGAGCTCCTGGCCGAGCATGCCGGGGGGCTGATCGCGCTCTCCGCCTGCCTTGGCGGCGAGGTGGCGAGCCGGTTGCTTGCCGGTGACGCGGCGGCCGCCGAGCAGGCGGCGCTCGACTACCAGCGCATCTTCGGCGACGATTACTTCCTCGAGATCCAGGACCACGGCATGCCGGAGCAGGCCCAGGTCAACGAAGGCCTCGCGCGCCTCTCCGCCCGGACCGGCATCCCGCTGGTGGCGACCAACGACTCGCACTACACCCGCCGCGATGATGCCGAGGCGCACGACATCCTGCTCTGCCTCCAGACCGGGACGATCGTGCCGGACTTGAAACGGATGCGCTTCCACAACGACGAGTTCTATTTGAAGACGCCCGCCGAGATGGCGGAGCGCTTCAAGGACTACCCCGAAGCCGTCGCGAATACCGTACGCATCGCCGAGCGCTGCGACCTGCAACTCGAAATGCGTCCCTTACTGCCGAAGTTCGACGTGCCGGCGGGCCAGACCGCGGAGAGCTACCTGCGGACGCTGGCCGAGGAGGGCCTGCGGCATCGGTATCCGGAGATCATGCCAGCCGTCCGTGATCGCTTCGAGATGGAGTTCGGTGTCATCGAGGAGATGGGCTACGCCGCCTACTTCCTCATCGTCAGCGACTTCATCCAGTACGCGAAGCAGAACGGCGTCGCCGTGGGACCGGGCCGCGGCTCGGCAGCCGGCAGCATCGTGTCCTACGCGCTCGGCATCACCTCGCTCGACCCCCTCCAGCACGGCCTGATCTTCGAGCGGTTCCTCAACCGCGAGCGGATCTCGATGCCGGATATCGACATCGACTTCGACGACCGCAATCGGGATCGGGTCATCGACTACGTCGGCCGCCGATACGGCCAGGACCACGTGGCGCAGATCATCACCTTCGGCACGATGAAAGCGCGGGCTGTGATCCGCGACGTCGGCCGGGCGCTCGATGTCCCATTGCGCGACGTGGACCGGCTGGCGAAACTGGTCCCGCCGTCGCTGGGCATGACGATCGAGAAGGCGATCCACATGGTGCCGGAGCTGGCCGCCGCCGAGCAGGACCCAGCCTTTGCCCCCCTGCTGAGGAACGCCCGCAAGCTGGAGGGGCTGGCCCGGCATGCCTCGACGCACGCGGCCGGCATCGTGATCACGCCCGAACCCTTGCAGCGTTATGTGCCGCTGCAAGCGAGCATCACCCGCGGCGACAAGAACGGCCAGGAGAAGCGGGCGGTGATGACGCAGTACGAGATGAACGCCGTCCAGAAGATCGGCTTGCTCAAGATGGACTTCCTCGGGCTGCGCAACCTGTCGATCATCGAGGATTGCCTCGCGAATCTGCGGCAAACGCGCAACCTGACGCTCGACCTTACCGCGATCCCCTGGGACGATGCCGCGACGTTTCGGCTGCTACAAGCCGCCGACACGAATGGCGTCTTCCAGCTGGAGTCCGCGGGTCTCCGCCGGCTGCTCCAGGACATGCGCCCAACCAGCTTTGAGGACATCACCGCCGCGATCGCGCTCTTCCGGCCCGGCCCGCTAGAAGGCGGCCTGGTCGACCAGTTCATGAAATGCAAGCACGGCGAGCGGGAGATCGTCTACCCGCACCCGGCGCTCGAGCCGATCCTCAAGGAAACCTACGGGGTCATCGTCTACCAGGAACAGGTCATGCAGATCGCCTCGCAGCTGGCCGGCTTCACGCTTGGCGAAGCTGATGTGCTACGCGCCGCCATGGGCAAGAAAAAGAAAGAGGAAATGGCCAAGATGCGCGTCAAGTTCATCTCCGGCGCTGTGGAGCGCGGGGTGACCGAGGCGAAGGCGACAGAGATCTTCGACCTGATGGCGTTCTTCGCCGGCTACGGATTCAACAAGTCGCACAGCGCGGCCTACGCCGTCATCTCTTACCAGACGGCGTACCTGAAGGCCAACTATCCGCTCGAGTACCTCGCCGCGCTGCTCAATAACGAAGCCGGTAACTACGACCGGGTGGCGGCCGCCGTCCTCGACTGTCACGCGCGCGGCATCGAGGTGCTCCCCCCGGACGTCAATCGATCCGATGCCGGCTTCTCGGTCCAGGACGGGAAGATCAGCTACGGGCTGGCCGTCATCAAGAACGTCGGCGGCAAAGGCGTCGAGATCCTGCTCAACGAGCGGCGCGAGCGGGGGTCGTTCAAGTCATTATTGGACCTCTGCGTCCGAGTCGATCCGCGGGAGCTCAACAAGCGGGTGCTGGAGAGCCTGATCCAGTCGGGCGCCTGCGACGGCCTTGGTGAGCGGGGCCGCCTGCTGGCCAGCATCGACCGCGTCGTCGATCGCGCCTCCCAGATCATCAGCGAGAAAGAAAGCGGCCAGACCTCGCTCTTCGGCATGCTCCCGGAGGCCGACGAGCTCGATGATCCGGAGGCCGGGCTGGTCTCGCCGATGCCCGAGATGCCCCAGGACGAGCGCCTCCGCGGCGAAAAGGAGCTCCTCGGCCTCTACCTGTCGGACCACCCGCTGCGGCGGATCGAGCAGGAGATGCATGCCAGGGTGGACACGTACGTCAACCAGGTCACGCCCGAAATGGAGGATTTTGAGGTCCGCATCGGGGGCGTCATCAAGTCGGTCCGTCCCATCATCACGCGCGCCGGCAAGGCCATGGCCTTCGTCCAGCTCGAGGACCTGACCGCAACCATCGAGGTGATCGTCTTCCCGCGCCTGTTCGAGGAGCGGCGTGCGCTGTTGCTGTCCGACGCGATCGTGATCGTGCGCGGCAAGGTGGACGCGCGCACCGTCGGCGGCGATGACGAGGAGCGAGCCGAGGCAGCCAAGGTGATCGCGGACGAGATCCTGGCGTTCGATGACGCCGGCCACGAAAGCTGGGTGCGAAACCAGGTGGTCCACCTCGACCTGCCGGCCGACGCGACACCCGACCAGATGGCGGTGCTGCAGGAGATCCTGGGCGGCTGCGCCGGGCCGGACCGGGTCGTCCTCCACCTCCAGCGGGAGGACCAGGTCGTCGATATGGACCTCGGGGAGAAGTTCCGGGTCCAGGGCGGCGGGCTTGCGGGCGACCGGGCGCAGCGCCAGATCGACGCGCTCTTCAACAACCGGCCGGTCTGGCGGCTCGAGGTGATCCGCCGGCGGGCGCCGGAGCGGCAGCCAAGCGGAAGGCCGGTGCGGGTACTGGCCGGATCCTCGGTCTAGCGGGTCAGGGAGCCGCCGTCAGGCGATGCCGAAGCGCGGCAGGTTGGAGACGACGAACCAGATCACGATCAACGCGACCAGCCCGGCAACCGGCGCCCAGTCGAACTGGTTGTAGCGCTTCGGGAAGAAGCCCCGAAAGGGTCGCGCGAACGGCTCCGAGACCTCCGTCACGATCTGGACCAGTGGGTGCCAGGGGCTCATCCGGAAAAAGGCGAGGCCGACGCGCAGGCCCATCAGGATGATCAGCAGGAAGAGGATGTTGACGATGATGCCGAGAAGGGCGCCGACGACGCTCCCCGACGTCACCAGGGCCCGGACGAAATAGAGGATGAGGATGGCGACGATGAACGACAAGTCGATCCCACCGGCCGGCGGGACGACCCGGCGGATCGGGGCCAGGAACCATTCGGTCGCCCCTATCACGATCCGCCCGAATTGCGTATAGAGCGCCTGTGGGAACCAGGAGAGCAGCCCGCGGACGAGCATGATCAGAATAAAAATGTAGATCACGCTCCCGAGCAGGCTCTGCCAATCGAAGATCATCGGACCGAATTCTAGGTGTTAGCGCCGCCGGCGGCGAGCGAGCAGGTCACCGGTGGGGTCGTCCGGTGGCTTGGGCTCAACCGGTGGCCGCGCCGCCCGGGCGGCGCGGACGTCGGCGACCCGTTCCCGGAGCCGGGTGACGGTTGCCTCCACCGGCATCGGCGCGGCAGGCTTTCCGGCTGGCCGGACGGCCGCCCGCCACGCCGGGACATCCTCGAGTCGGAAGATCAGGCGCCTGATGGCGACGTCGACCGGAAACAGCAGCACGGCGAGCACGAGCAGGAGCTCGGCGATCGGCAGGGCCGCCTGGACGCTCGGGACGGGAAGCCGGAAGACCTGGCTGAGATCGGTGAGGACCACGCCTCCGCCGGCCCGGGCGATGGCGCGCAGGCTGGCCAGATCGGTGCCCAGGTCACGGTATTCCGGCGAGTAGGGGACCACCAGGCCGACCGTGTTGGTGTGGATGAGCACCCCACCGGCGGACTCGGTCACATGGAGCAGGTAGCTGCCGACCTGGTCGGTGGGCAGATTGCCCTCGAACCGTCCCGGGCCGGTGGGCGCCAACGCCAGCTGCCGGTCGGCCAGGTCGGGCGTGACCGCGCTGACCGTGACCGTCGCGCCCGAGATCGGGGGCGCGGTCACCAGGATGTGCGTGTGGTCGCCCTGCACCTGCGTTTCGACCTGGAGCGCGGGATCGCCCGGCTGGGGCAGCGTATAGCGGACGATGTCGCCGAAGAACCGATTGGCCGACGGCCAGCGCAGCAAACCGGCGGTCCACCGGCCCTGCGCGTCGCTGGTCCAGGCGGTGACGCGCCCGAGCCCGTACTGCCAGGTCGCCAGCAAGGGATCACCCTGGGGACTCTTGAGCACGACGTCGGCGGCGCTCCGCGGCGTGGTCGCGACGTAGCCGGTGAGGGCGGGGAACCCGTCGAGCGGGACTCCGGGGAGCACGTTCGCGAGCGAGCTCAACCGGGGCGTGATGGTGCCTTCGACGATCCAGGGCTTGAGCGCCTCGCGCGTCTCCTTGAGGAAGATCTGGGGCACGTCGCTGATGCTGTTGCTCTGATAGAAGCGGCCGTGGCCCCAGCCGGCGATCGCCTGCAGGCCGGCGGCGTCGGCCGGGTTCGCACCGATCGCGACGGTCGACACCGTGATGCCGTGCGAATGCAGCCGCGCGATCACGGTTTCGTAGTTGTCCGGGGCATCGCCGTCGGCTAAGAGGATGACGTGCTTGATCGAGGCCGTGATCTTGCTCAACGCCTGGTCGGCGGCGTTCAAGTCCGGAACATACGTGGGAGGATCGCCGAGCCCCATCGCGTCGATCTGGGATTTGACCTTTGTCTTGTCGCTTAACGGGCCGAGCGGCACGACAACATTGCCAAGAGCCCCGTTGGTTACGCCGACGCTGTCCCTGGGGGTGAGCTGGTCGATCACGGCGTCGGCCGCGCCGCGGAGCACCTGGTCGCCGGCGCCGCTCTCGCTACTCTCGAGGACGAGCATCACGGCGACGGGGGGCTTCTGCATGTCCTGGGGCAGCTCGATCTGCACCGGCAGCGTGGTTTCCAGCGGCGTGCCGGCGTAGCCGCCGGGACCATAGCTCTCGGTGCCCCCGATCACCACGAGCCCCATGCCGAGGTCGCGGACGGAGGCCTGCAGCAGCGCCATGCCATCTGCCCCGAGGCTTGCCGCCGGTAGGTTGACCAGGACAACAGCCTGGTAGGCGGCAAGGTCGGCGGCCGATCGAGGCAGCGCGGTCGGTGCAACCGTCGTACTCGAGATCCCGGTGGAGTGGAGCGCCGACTCGAGGCTGGCCGCGTCGCCTGCCGTCGCCTCGACGAGCAGCACGCGAGGCGGCCCGACGACCTGGATCAGCGCCTCCCCGAGGTTGTTCTCCGCATAGGTGTCCTTGACCGGGTCGATCACCACCCGCACGGCGTGGAAACCGGGATCGGTCGGTTTGACGAGCTGAGTCACGGTGGTCTCGCCGACCGGGAGGTTGAGCGCCAGGGTGTTGATCAGGGTCCGGTCGACGTACCAGCGCACGGTCGCCGGGGTGGCGGTGTTGCTGACGATCGTGGCGCCGACGGTTGCCTGCTCGCCCTGTGCCAGGGCGCGCGGGGCATTGAGTCGGTCGACGTAGGCCTCGACCCCGGTCGGTACCTGCAGCGGGAAGGTGTCGATGCGGACCCCTTCGGCACGCAGGAGGCGGGCCTGGGCGACGCCGTCGCCGAGGTTGGCGCGTCCGTCCGAGACCAGGACGATGTGCCGGCGGCGATCGACCGGCAGGATGGAGCCGGCCAGCCGGAGCGCGGCGGCGATGTCGGTGTAGTGGGGGTTGGGCTGGCTCTGAAACTCGCGGAACTGCGGATTCACGCCGACCCCGACCTCGACCTGCGGATCCCGTCCGTAGCTGATCACCCCGGCCTGGTTGTCACCGCGCCGTTGGGCGAGGATGTCGCGCACGGCGGTGGCCTCGCGGTCGAGCGCGCTCTGCACGCTGGCCGACAGGTCCGCCGCGATCATGACCGACTGCGACGCCGGCGAGGTCTGCAATTGCACCCCGGCGAGCGCGAGGGTCAGCAGGAGCACGATCAGGACGCGCAGGCCGAGGGAGATCCGGGCACGCCGCGGCGGCAGGGGCGGCGGTAGGCGAAGCCAGGTGACGACGATGATCACCAGGACGAGGACGCCCGCCCCCACGAACAGGGGGCGCGTCAGCTCAAATCCCACGGTGGAAGCCCAGCCACTCGGCGGCAACGAGTCCCAACGCCGCCAGCACAATCCAGGGCCAGATCTCGAGGTCGCCGTGATGGGCCGGGTGCACAACGCCGCCGGTCCGAGTCGGCGGCAGCGTCAGCCGGTCGAGCGGCTTGAGCTGTGAGACGGCCGCGGAGAACAGGTTGACGCTGAACCAGGACCGCACGGTCTTGCCCTGGACCACCTGGTTGACGGTGTAGACGCCCTGGAGGTCCGTGTCGCCGAAGGTCGCGATAGCGCCGGGCGGGATGGCGCGCCGGCTGCCATCGGGCCGGCTGACGGTCAGCGCGGTCGCGCCAGCCTCCGGAACGATCGTCACCGGCTCGTCCGGCTGGACGCTGTGGCTCGGGACGCTCGACGGCAGCATCCACTCGCTCAGGTTCTGCACCAGGATCGGGAAGGCGATCCGCAAGGGCAGGTCCGACTCATGCAGGTCGAAACCGAAGAGCGCCTGGCGGTAGGGCTCCTCGCGGACCAGCAGCAACGGCGTTTGCAGGCTGGTTACCAGCGCCCGCCCAAAGGTCGATGTCCGGAGGTCCTGGCTGCGCGCGACGTGGACGTCCTGGAGATCGACGTTGGCGAGCAACGGGTCGCCCGCGTCGCTGGCGCGGACCCGGCCGATGCCGATCGCCGCACCCCCGGCGAGCGCGCTGCCGGCCGGCGGGTCGACCGCGATCAGCGGGCTCAGCGGCAGCTCGGGCGGCGCAAACCGATCCAGGATCGTCATGGCATAGCCCGCCCCGGGGCGGTATGCCGCCGGCGCGACCACATCGACCTGGAGGTCGGTGCGAAGTTTTAGCGCCTGTTCCAGGAAGACGTTTCCTGGCGTCACGAGCAGGACGTGAAAGGCGCGGGGCGTCCGCGCGACCGCGGTGGCCGTGTCGTCGAGCGCGAAGACATCACCGCCATTGATGCGGGCGCTCACGACCGTGGCATCGGCCGGGACGGGAAGCGTGAGGTCCTGTGACTGGCCGGCAGTGAGCGAGACCGGCCGGATGTCGACCAGCCGGCCATCGGCGCGCCACTCGACGCTGACGCTGCGCGGCTGCTGCCCGAAATTCTGCACGCGCAGCGTCCCGGCGCGCGTCTGCGCGTTGGTGCGGACGGTCAGCGACGTCAGGCCCACGTTCTCGCCGGAGACGCCGACGCGGTGATACTCCACCGGGAAGGGAAGGCCGTCCGAAAAGGTGGCGCGAAGCGGATTGACGATGCCGTCGCTGAAGAGGTAGGCCCGTGCGTCATCGCCGGCGCGGACCAGGCCGGCCGCCAACGCAAGGGCCGACGAGAGATCGGCCGTGCCATTGCTGGGCGTGATCGCGTCGAGGGCCCGGTGCAGGGTCTGCCGGTCCCCGAGCGCGGAGGCCGCGATGCTCGAGGTCGGCGAGACGGCGATCAGCGTCATCCGATCATCGGGACCGAGCTGATCGATGATGGCGGCAACCTCGCGCTTCGCCTCGCCGAAGCGGGACGGCGCGACATCGGTGGCTTGCATCGAGGCCGAGGCATCGAGCAGGACGATGCTGTGGCGCGCGAGCGTGGCGCTTGCCGGAAGCGTTGGCTGCAACGCGGCGACGACCAGGGCCGCGGCGGCGAGCAACTGGAGCAGGAGGAGCCAGCTCGGACGCAGCCGCTGCCAGGGCACGTTGGCTTGCCGGTCCCGGATCTGGTCGGGCCAGAGGTGCAGGGCCGGCACCACGCGCGTTGGCCGGCGAATACGCAGGAAATAAAGCGCCAGGATCGCGGGCAGCGTGATGGCGAGGACGGCCGCTGCAGGCGCGAGAAAGGTCACCCGAGCAGGCCCACCTGCCGGAGCGTACGCGCAACCATGTCCTCCAGCGGTTGGGCCGTTGACAGGCGCGCGAAGCGGAGGCCGCGCCGATGGGCGGCCTGCTCGATCTCGTGACTCCGCTGGGCGAGCGCCTTGCGATACGCGGCCTGGGTCACGGGCGTCGAGGTGAATTCGCGCTCGATCCCTGACTCGGCATCCCGCAGCCGTGCGTCGCCGGCCCAGTCCGGCGCGATCTCCTGCGGGGCCAGGAGTTGCAGGACGGCGCCTTCCTGGCGCGCTCGCTGGAGCGCGGCGATCGCCGGGTCGATCGGTGCCGGCCCCAGGCCGTCCGTGATCAGAATGCTCATGCCGGGCCGCTGGCGCCCGATCGGCCAGACCAGCCGGCCGTAGTCGGTGACCCCGCCGATCGGAAACGATTGCAACCTGGAGAAGAGCTCGCCAGCCGCCCGCCTCCCCCGGTAGGGGGCGCCACCAGCGGTCGGGGAATCGGCGAAGACCGTGAGTCGGACCCGGTCGAGTGCGGCCAGGGCCACGTAGGCGATCGCGCCGCCGAGCCGCCGGGCGACCAGCGCCTTGTTCGGCGTGCCCCAGTCCATCGATCCGCTGAGGTCGACGAAGACGCTGAGCGGCAGCTCTTCCTCGGCGACGAACAGCCGCAGCATGAAGCGGTCAAGCCTTGCATAGGCGTTCCAGTCGATCAGCCGGAAGTCGTCGCCGGGACTGTAGTTGCGGAAGTCGGCGAACTCGACCGAGCGGCCGCGCCGCTGCGATCGGCGCTCGCCGCCCATCTGGCCACTGACGGCGCGGCGCACCTGCAAGGCCAGCGCCTCGAGGCGCCGGAGCGTCGACGGCTCCAGCAGCGGCTCGGCCATGGCTACCGCTGCGCGGGGTCCTTGGGGGTTCGCTCGAGGAGCTCGTCGATCACTCGGTCGGCGCTCACGCCATCCGCCTCGGCTTCGAACTGGAGGAAGATGCGATGGCGCAGCGCCGGCCTGGCGACTGCGGCCAGGTCGTCGAAAGCGACGTTGTAGCGGCCCTCCAGCAGGGCCCGCACCTTGCCGGCGAGGATCAAGGTCTGCATCCCGCGCGGGCTCGCGCCATACCGGATGTATTTCTTCACGCTGTCGATCTCGCTGCGATCGGGATGCGTCCCGTTGATCAGCCGTCCCGCGTAGCGCAGGACGTGCTCGGCGACCGGCACCTCGCGGGCCACGCGTTGCGCGGCGAGGATGGTCTCCGCGTCGGCGACCGGCCTCAGCGTCGGCGTCGAATCGCCGGTGGTGCGACGGGCGATCTCGAGCAGCTCGTTCTCGCTCGGGAAGGGGACCAGCACCTTGAAGAAGAAGCGGTCCAGCTGGGCCTCGGGCAGCGGATACGTCCCCTCCAGCTCAATGGGGTTCTGGGTGGCGAGGACGAAGAAGGGGACCGGCAATGGACGTGTCTGCGTGCCGACGGTCACCGTCCGCTCCTGCATCGCCTCCAGCAGCGCGCTCTGCGTCTTGGGCGTGGCGCGGTTGATCTCGTCCGCGAGGACCAGGTTGGCGAAGACTGGGCCGGCCTGGTACTGGAACTCCCGGCGGCCGTTCTCCTCGCGGATGACATTCGTGCCGACGATGTCGGCCGGCATCAGGTCCGGGGTGAACTGGATCCGCGCAAAACTCAGGGTGAGCGCCTGCCCCAGCGAGCGGACGAGTACCGTCTTGCCCAGGCCGGGGACGCCTTCGAGGAGGACGTGTCCGCCGGCGATCAACGCGATCACGGTGTGGCGAAGCAGTTCCTGCTGGCCGACGATCAGCCGGGCCAGCTCGGTCTCGAGCGCGCGCGCGAGGTCGGTGACCTTCGTGGGATCCACGCGGGGTTGTTCGGCGATCATGATCCTCCCTGGCGCACTTATTTTTCGCCCAGTTGTGAGAAGTACTGACGCACGAGCTCGCGTTCGCTGCCGGGGATCAGGCTCTGGTCCGCGGCATCCAGCGCCGCCTGCTGGTAGGCGGTGATGACCTGGTTGTAGGGGCTGGTCGGGACGCTCTGGCCCGGTCCGAGTGGCGTCGGCTGGTCCTCCGACTGGCCCGGGACGGGCTGCCCGGGGACATAAACCCGTTCGGTGCTGCTCGCGGCCGTTCCGCTTCCACTGCCGCTGCCGACGCCGCTGCCGGATCCGGTGCCGCCGGAGCCGCTCCCTGACCCGCTCCCCGCGCCACTCCCGGAGCCAGTCCCGGAGCCAGTCCCGGAGCCAGTCCCCGACCCGCTGCCTGAACCGCTGCCCGTCCCGGAGCCGGAGCCGGAGCCGCTACCGCTTCCGGTGCCCGACCCGCTCGCGCCCGCCTGCGGGGATGCGCCCGGCGAGGCATCGGCTTGCGCCGCCTGCGCGTCGCGGTCGGCCTGGGTCGCCAGCTCCTGGCGGGCCGCCTCGAGCCCGTTGATCGCGGACGCGATCGCCTGGTCGTTGTTGTTCTGCTGCTGGAGCGAGTCCAGCTGGTTCGCGGTGTCGTTCAGGGCCTGCGTCGCCGAGGCGGTGTCGCCCTGCTTGAGCGAGTTGGATGCCTGTTGCAATGACTTGCCCATGGCGGGGTCCTTGGCATGCTGCGCGGCGTTGGCGAGGGCTCTGGCGAGTTCCTGCTGGTCTTTCGGGGAAAGGCTCTGAAGCTGGGACGCGAGGTCGCGCAGGCCCTGGGCGCCCTGCTTGGGGCTCGAGCTGAGTGCCTGCCCGGCCTTCTGACCGGCGCTGGTCGCGCTCAGGGCGTTGGCAAGGTTCTGCGCGGTGCTGTTGCGCGCGGGCGTCTGCGGATCGCTCAGCTGCTGGAGCCGCTGCTCTGCCGGCGTGATCGTTTCCAGCGCCTTTCGCGGGCTGGCGGCCTGCTGGATCTTCGCCTGCGCGTCCTGCAGGATCTTCACCACTTGTGGATCGACGGGCGCGGGGCTCGGTTGCGCCTGGACTTTCTTCTGCGCCGCCTGGAGCGTGGCGGCCGCCCGTGCCTGGCTCGCGTGGTCGGCCTGCCGCTGGGCGAGCACCCGATCCATCGGGTTTGGAAGAACCGCCAGCGCCAGGGCGACAATAGCGAGCGCCGCGATTGCGCCCGCCTCATTGCGCTGGACCCGGACCGGAAACGCGGCGCCGGGATGGATCGTGGCCGCATACCGCAGAGCGTCGTCTCGCAGGTGTATGTCGAGCGGCCCGGTTGCCGTTCTCCGCTCCCAAGCAGTGGAGAGTCGTTCCTTCAAGCCAAGCCGCAGGTCCGCCGCCCGCACGATGGCGGCGGGACGCGGCCGAGTCAGCAGCCAGGCGACCGCGGCCGCGAGCAGCGCGACGGGGATGCCGGCCAGGGCTACGGCCGGCCGAAGCTCGATCGGGGCGAGTCGCGTCAGCAAGAGGAGGAGCGCCACCCAGACGGCCGACACCAGCACGGCGTGCACGAGATAGGTGATCGCCCGCGCGCGCGCGGCGGCACGCCCGAGGTCGCGGACGATGACGTCGAGGTGACTCACGCGGGCGCCGGCCTCCGTCGCCAGGGGAGACGTCGGATCGGTGGAAGGAGGATGGCGCTGATCAGCAGCGCGAGCATGCTGATGATGAGTTGCATGGTGATGGTGGCCTGCCAGTACTGCCAACCATGGAAGAGCCCGCTTGGAATGGCGGTGCCCGTCGCCTGCTGGATCTGTGCCGGGTTGACGGCGCCCTTGATGGGGACGCCGTTCGGCCCGATCGACACACAGTTCTGCGGTCCGCCGTTTGACGAGCTTGAACACGAGACGCTGGTGGAACCCGAGAAGCCGCCCCCCTGGTTCCGAATGCCGTACGACCCGAGCGGTCCGTTGATCGCGATCGTGACCAGCGGGATGATCGGACTCAGGTACACGACCGCCGGCGGGGCGGGGGCTGACGTTGACTGGGGATCGATGTCGCTGGGGAAGAGGAGGCCGTAGAGCAGCGTGCCGGCGAAGATGACGAGGGCCGCCCCGTAGGCGGCCACCGTCGCCGGCAGGGTGCGCCGGAAGAGGGTCGAGCAGGCGATGCCGATGACGCCGAGCGTCAGCGCCGCGACCGCCGTCGTCAGGAAGGCCGCCAGCACCTGGTCGAGCTCGATCCCGCCGAAGAGGAAGACCAGGCTGAAGATCGGCACCGAGAGCAAGAGCAGTAGCAGGACGAAGGACATCGATGCCAGCAGCTTGCCCCAGAGGATGGAGAAGGGGGGAATGCGCGTCACAAACAGCAGGTCGATCGTCTGTCGCTCGCGCTCGCTGCTGATGGCGCCAGCCGTCAACGCGGGCGTGATGAAGGTCAGGAGCACCATCTGGAAAATCATCAGGGTCAGGAACAGCCCCTGGCCGTAGTTCGCTGACTGGCCGCCGAAGGAGCCGCGGGCGGAGGCGGCCATCGCGGCGAAGACCGCCCAGCCCAGGCCTCCGATCAGCAGGACATAGACCGTCATCGCCAGGGGCGAGCGCCAGGTCCGCATTCGGGACCGGTATTCCTTGGCGACGATCGGGTTCCAGAAGGCGCCGAGCACGGCACTCATCCGACCTCCTCCGACGTCGCCTTGAGGAATGCGTCTTCCAGGTCGCTTTCGATCACGTTGAAGTTCGAGACCTTGATGCCGGCGCCGATCAATGATTGCAGGATGGCGGCGGCCGCCGCCTCGTCACCCTCGTACTGAGCCTCGATCGCGTGGTCGGGCGTCTGGACGCCCCGCACGGCGGGCAGCCCTTTGAGGATGGCGGTGGCCTCGTCGCGCTCGCCGAGGACGGTGATCCGCAGGCGGCGCCCGCTCGTCAGCCGCTGGATCACGTCATGGACCGGGCCGGTGGCGCGATGATCCGTCCGTGATCGATGATGCCGACCATGCTGCAGAGCTCGGTGAGCTCGGGCAAGATGTGGCTCGAGATGACGATCGTCTTGCCCATGCCCTGCAGCGTCTTCAGGATCTCGCGCATCTCGACCCGCGCCCGAGGGTCGAGGCCCGAAGCCGGCTCATCGAGCAGCAGGACCGCCGGATCGTGGACCAGCGCTCGCGCCAGGCAGAGGCGTTGCTTGAGGCCGCGCGAGAGCGTGTCGACGGCCTGATCGCGTCGCTCGGGGAGGCCGACCAGTTCAAGCAGGTCGTTGACGATCTTCTGGCGGCGGGCTTTCGGCTGCCGATAGCAGGCGGCGTAGAAATGGAGGTACTCGGACACCGTCAGCTGGTCGTAGACACCGAAGAAGTCGGGCATGTAACCAAGCCGCTCGTGGACGAGGTCGGGCTCGCGGGTGACATCGGCCCCATCGATCAAGGCCTGGCCGTCGCTCGGTTCAAGCAAGGCCGCGAGGATGCGGATGGTTGTCGTTTTGCCGGCACCGTTGGGTCCGACGAAGCCGAAAATCTCGCCTTTGGGGACCTCGAATGACACGTGGTCGAGCGCGATCCGGCTCCCGTAGGTCTTGGTCAGATTGGTGACGCTGATCACTGGACGCTCCCGGTCAGCGAGACCCCGCCGGTCATGACACTGGTGCTGGCGCCCGTGATTCTTAGCCGCACCGCGCCCGAGATCGGGTTGATGGCGGCATCCGGGAGCGCCGTGGTGCCATTGTCCTGGTAGGCGACGGCGGTCCAGGTGCTCCGTGACCAGTCCCAGACCACGGCGGACGACGTGCCGCTGCCGGCCGGCGTGCTGCTGACGGAGGGTGCACCGATGCCCGGCGCGGGAATCACTTTGGGACCGAACGGATTGGACGAGTTGAGCGAGGCAGCGCTGAGATGAGTGCCGGCGGCCAGGGTCGGCGTGAACTCGTAGCTCACGCTGCCGTTCTGGAGCGTGAAGAGCCCGGGCGGGCCGGCTTGCTGCGCCTCACCGGTGAGGTCCACGATCCGGCCAACCACGATCCCGGCCGGTAGGCTGCCGCTCCCCACCTGCTCGATCGGGAGGGCCAGGCTTACCGCGGTCTCGGTGGTGCCTCGCGGTTGCGTCCCGTTGACCGTGATGTCCTGGAGGGAGCGATGAGTCCAGGCGACCAGCAGCGGCTGGATCGCGGTGGACGCGGTGCCCTTGAAGCCGAGACCCGGCTGGAGCAGCGAGAGAACCTGGGTCCGGGCCTGTCCCTCGCGGTCGGCCGGGGTCGGATTGCTGGGCCCCGGCCCGAAGGTGTTGTTCGGATAGATCCGGGTGTAGAGCGGCGCCCCGCCGAATGGGTTCGAGGCCTTGACCGGCAGTTGGACGGAGACGCCGGCACCCGGCGCCAGCCGTCCGAGCTTGACGTAGGTATCGCCGGCAAGCACCAGCGCGTCATCGAAGGTGATCGAGGACTGGTTTTCGACCCGCCCGGTGAACTGGCCGTTGACCAGTTGGAGGTGACCGGTGAGCTTGGGCGCGGTGGTCAGGTTTTCGGTGGCGAACCCCCGGAGGCTGAAGGCGGTGACGCCCTGCAGCGTGACACCATTCGACGCCGGACTGATCCGGGTTGGTGCGTTCGAGCCGCCGAAATTGCCATTCGCGCTCAGCGGGCTGATGAAGAGCTTCTCCCCGGTGAGCGTGATCTGGTAATCGCCCCGCGTTGGCGCCATGATCCCCGTATAGATCTCCTGGTAGGCACGATCGGCCCCCGGCGCGACATGCACGACCGCGACCTGGTTGCTTTGTACCGATCGACCTTTCAGCCCGACGCCCAGTCCGTAGGCGCCCCCGGCGACCAACACCGCGATCAGGGGGATCGTGACCCATGACAGCGCTCGCCGGTGCATCGCGCCCAGCACGACGTAGTTGATCGGCCCCACCAGCAGCACGTAGAGCAATACCAGGAGGCCGGTCAGTTGGAGTGAAGGCAGGTCGAGCGCCGGGATGTCACCCAGGACGGAGCTCAAGGCGTTGCTCCGCTCGCTGACCGAGGTGCCGGAGGTCCCGAAGGGCTGCGCGAAGCCGCCGCCGCCCCCGATCCCAAGCGAAACGTTTTGCCCGGCGGCGGCGCCCATCAGGTCGCGCACCATGACCTGCCGGAGGATCGGCTTGAGCTCGGTCGACCGGGCGACGGCCGGCTGGTTCCAATCGAAGGCGGCCTCGGTCAGGAGGCCGGCACCGACCTGGGTCTCGATCAAGAGCGGCTGGGAGCCGTCGGACAGCCACGCCGTCCCAACGCTGGCGGCGCCGGTGGCGACCTCGATCTTGCTTGCCCCGCCGAGGGCCGTGACCGCGGCGATCGTCGTCGTGGTGGTGGGCTGGAGCGGCTTGAGGTCTGCCGGGATCCCGGCGAGTGTCTTGCGCCACGAGGCGCCGGTGCCGAGCAGCAGCGAGCCGCCGTTGCGGACGTAATCGTCCAGGGCGGCGCGCTGACCCGCGGTCAGCGTATCCGTGGGGTAGTCGTCGATCGCGATCAGGTCGAAGCCGCGGAGCACGATCGCCGAATCGGCGAGGTCCTCGGCCTGCAGGTGGACGACGTGGGCCGTGGCCCCGCCCGGGTGCACGGCGGCGAAGTCGTCGAAGGCGCTGGGGTCGTCCGAGAGGACGCCGATCAGCGTGCCGGCGTTCGTGCCGCCGGTGGTCGTCTGGCTGGCAAGGACGCGTCCGTTCTGCACCACCCGGACGGTCAGGGAGAGGCCCGCTGCCGGATTGACCATGGCATAGCTCCGGAGGTGCTTTGACGCCCCCGATGCCAGGCTCAGGGGAATCTCGTACGTCGCGGGACTTGGAAGGCCGGGCTGCGAGGTGAAGACCGACTCGAGCTGCACGGTCCCTTCGAGATCGGCACCGCTGTTCTTGACGTCGATGCCCACCGGCATCCACTGCTGCGTCTTGTAGACACCCTGGTAGCCGACCTTGACCGACATGGTGACCGGGCTGGTGGCCGCCAGGCCGCTGATCGTGGCTCCCGGCAGAGCGAACGCGGCGATCAAGCCCGCCAGGGCGATTCGCGCGGGCAGGCGAGGGCAGCGGGCTCGCATCATGTATTAGACGCTGGCGGTGGGCGAAAGGTTCCACTTGACCAGCTTCGCCGGAAGTATGGGGGCCACCGCCCAGGGTTGCAACTGAATTGGACCGAGCGTGGCCGAAAGTCTGCCGGAGGAGGGACTCGAACCCACACGGACTTACGCCCAGACGCTTTTGAGGCGTCCTCGTCTACCATTCCGACACTCCGGCGGTGAGGTGGTGCGAGTATAACGAAGCACGCCAAGTTGGAACTTCTTAGAGATGTTTCCGTCTAACAGCAGGAAGAACTAATGGACGATCGCGACCTGGTCGGCCGAGCCCGCCAGGGCGATCGGGAGGCGTTTTCCCAGTTGATCGTGCAATACCAGGTCCCGCTCTACAACATGACGTTGCGGATGGTCTCGTCCCGCGAGGACGCCGCCGACATCACGCAGGAGGCGTTCCTGCGCGCCTGGGAGAAGATCCGGAGCCTCCGCGACGCCCCCTTCAAGTCCTGGCTTTTCCAGATCACGGTCAACCTCTGTTACGACCATTTCCGGCGGGGCCGCCGCTACGGCGTCATGCCCGACGAAGAGCAGGGCGGCAAGATCGTCGGTCTGGGGATCGCGATGCCCGATCCGCAGGAGCGGGCCGAAGCGAACGAACGCGCTCGCGTGGTGCGCGAGAGCATCGCGGCGCTCGAGCATGATATGCGGACCGCCCTCGTGCTGCGCGACATCAATGGGATGGCGTACGAGGAGATCGCCGGCATTTTGGGCGTGCCGCTTGGCACCGTGAAGTCACGGATCGCGCGGGCGCGCGCGCAGGTACAGGAATATCTCATGCGCAACCCTGATCTCTTCCCCCGTCCGTCGCAGCGGGAGGGCGCCCATGGCGACTGAACCGACGCAGGAGCAGCTCTCCGCCTACGTCGACGGAGAGCTCGAAGTGTCCGCGCGGGCCGAGCTCGACGCCCACCTGGCGGACTGCTCCACCTGCCAGGCCCGGCTCGATGGGTTGCGAGAGGTCGTCACGGCGATCCGCGCCCTTCCGATGGAGACGCCATCGCGAACCTTTACGGTCCCGGCGCAGCGTCGCCAGGCACGCTCCTGGGCCCGGCTTGGCTGGGGCATCCCGGCGATGGCGGCGGTGGTGCTCACGATCTTCTGGGTGTCCCATCTACAGGTCGGTGGTGGGCCGACCGCGACAAGCCTCAACCACGGCACAGCTGCCGGCGCTGCGTACGCGCCGATGGTGGCTCCCCTGGCAGCGCCGCAGCTGGGGGGCGCCTCGCAGGATAGTTACTCGGCCGCCCGGGCTGCCAAGGTAGCGCTGCCGGGCCAGCAGCGGACGGTGGCCGTCCCCGGTCAGCCTGGTCGGACTCTGACGCTGTCGACCGACGCGCGATCGTATGCGATGAATGGCAGGCTGACGATCAGGGTCGTGATGCAGGGGCTGAGCTCGACCGAAGTCTCGACAATCAAAATCTATCTCGGAGGTGACGGCTTCTCCAGCGTTCGGCTGGCGCCGCCCGCCAGCGCAAAGACCGATCCACTGGCGGTCGACGCCAGCTACGCCGTCGCGGATATGCGCCTGCCTCGGCCGGGTTCGTATTCCCTGCAGGTCAGCGTGGAGCTGGCCGATGGATCGTCGCTGGTCGACGACCTGCCGATCGCGATTACGCCCTAGCTCTTGTCCGGGGGCGGTCCTTCAAGATCTGGGAGGTCCATGCTGTTGATCAGCTCTTTGAAGATTGAGAGCTTCTCGTCGTCATCCTCTTCTTTCTCGGGAAAGACGCCGGCTTTTTCCAGGACGTCCTGCGAGACGAGGATGGGACAGGTCATCCGGACAGCGAGGGCAATCGCATCGCTGGGGCGGGAATCGATCTCGACATCCTTTCCGTTGACGCCCAGGAACAGCCGCGCGAAGAAGACTTCATTCGTCAAGGACGTCACCTGGATCTTCTTCAGCCGCAACTCGGCGCTCTGCAGGATCGTCGCCAGGAGATCGTGGGTGATCGGGCGCTCCGGCGTAATGCCGGTGATCTTGAGCGCGATCGCGTTCGCCTCGTAGATGCCGATCCAGATCGGGAGGTAGCGCTCCGTCTCCTTCTCCTTCAGGATCACCACGTGCTGCCCGCTGGGCATGTGGACCCGAATTGAGTCGACCTGCATTTCGACGAATTTAGCCATGGCGCAATTCGAACTTATCCTACCATCGGATTTTCTCCACGGCTGACTAAACTCTATTGGTGACGGAGCCCCAAAAGAAGGAACGGCTCGTCCTGATCGACGGCCACTCCCTTGTCTATCGAGCCTTTTTTGCCCTACCGTCGCTCACTGACCGGGATGGCCGGATGGTCAACGCCGCCTATGGCTTCACCTCCATGCTGCTGCTTGCCTTGCAGGAACATCCCGACTACGTTCTGGCATCGTTTGACCTGGGTGGTGTGACGTTCCGCCACGAGGCGATGGAACAGTACAAGGCCACCCGCCGGCCGACGCCGCCCGAGCTGAGCCCCCAGTTCCCGCTGACCCGCGACATCGTGCGCGCGTTCGGCATCCCGATCTACGAGGTCAAGGGGGTCGAGGCCGATGACGTAATCGGCACGCTCTCGACCCAGGCCCGCGCCCGCGGGCTGCACAGCACGATCGTGACCGGGGACCTGGATGCCCTGCAGCTGGTCAACGAGGATGTCGATGTGCTGACCAGCAAGCGTGGTGTTTCCGAAACCGTGCTCTACACCCCGGACCGGGTCCGCGAGCGATACGGCCTGGAGCCGATCCAGACCGTGGACCTCAAGGGGCTCGTAGGGGATACGTCGGACAACATCCCGGGCATCCGGGGCATCGGCGAGAAGACGGCCATCAAGCTCATCCAGGAGTTCGGGTCGGTCGAGTCGCTGGTCGAGAACTGGGAACGCGTCAATCCGCCGAAAGTCCGCAAGCTGATCGAGGAGCATCGCGACCAGGCGCTCCTCAGTAAGAGGATGGCGACGATCGTGCGCGACGTCGACATCACGCTCGACCTCAGCCACGGTTCCGCGCAGGAGTACCGGCCGCAGGCCGCGCGGACCCTGCTCGCGGACCTCGGTTTCCGCAGCCTCGCGGCACGGGTTCCCGACAGCTGGCGCGATGGCAGTGCGATGTCGGCGCCTCCGATTCTCGCGCCACAGCCGGCTCGCGCGGATGGCGACGACCGCCCCGCGCAGGAAACGCTGGCGCTGGAGTCGGCGCCCAGGGAAGCCGTCACGATCGTGCGCGAGTCGCCCGACCTCGACCGGGTCGTGGCCGCATTTGCCGCTGCCGCTCGCGCCGCCTTCCAGGTGGTCACCCTCGACGATACGCCGCGCCGCGGCCGGATCGCCGCCCTCGTCATCGCACTCGACGAGCACCAGGTCTTCTACATCCCGGTAGCTCACGAGCGGGAGCGCTGTCTCGAGGTGCGCGACGTCCTGCAACGCTTCGCGAAGAGCCTCGCGAGCCCGACGCCGTCGAAGGTCGGCTTCAACCAGAAGGCCGACTACCTCGCGCTGCGCGCGCACGGCATCCAGCCACGAGGATTGGATGCCGACCTGTTGATCGGCGCCTACCTGCTCAACTCGGGCATCCGGTCGCCGAGCCTCGAGGCGCTGTCCTCCGACGTGCTGCACAGGGTGATCGAGGGGCCCGAGTCGCTGTTTGGCACCGGCAAGACCGCGCTCACCTGCGACCAGGTCGAGATCGCGCGCGCCGCCGCCTTCTACGGCGACCGCATGCGGGTGGTCCTCGAGCTGGCGCCGCGCCTGCAGTCCGAGCTGGACCGGCTCGGCAACGGCGAACTGTTTCGCGAGCTCGAGATGCCGTTGGTGCCGGTGCTGGCCGAGCTCGAGATCGCCGGCGTCGCCATCAACACGCCCTACCTGCAGGAGGTGTCGCGCGAGCTCTACCAGCAGCTGCAGCGGCTCGACCAGGAGATCGCCGACGTCGCGCACGGACCGATCAATGTCAACTCGCCGCAACAGCTCGCCCGGTTTCTGTTTGAAGATCTGGCTCTGCCGGGCGGACGCCGGACGAAGAGCGGCTACTCGACCGACGCGAACGTGCTCGAGGGATTGCGCGACCAGCACGCGGTGGTGCCGAAGATCCTCGAGTTCCGCCAACTCAGCAAGCTGAAAGGAACGTACGTCGACGCGCTGCCGCTGTTGGTCGACTCCCGCACGCACCGCGTTCACACGTCCTTCAATCAGACCGTGGCGGCCACCGGACGTCTGTCGTCGTCCGACCCGAATCTGCAGAACATCCCGATCCGCACCGAAGTGGGTCAGAAAGTCCGGCGGGCGTTCGTACCGAGCCGCGATGGCGACGTCCTGCTCTCGGCCGACTACTCGCAGATCGAGCTCCGGGTGCTTGCCCACTTGACCGACGACCCGGTCCTGGTCGACGCCTTTGCGCGCGGCGAAGACATTCATGCGCGAACCGCGGCCGAGGTCTTCGCGATTCCGCAGGCGCAGGTCACCGCGAATCAGCGCCGGCTTGCCAAAGTCGTCAACTTCGGCTTGTTCTATGGGCTGAGCGATTTCGGGCTCGCCCGCGACACGGGCATGTCCACCGAGGAGGCGCGGACGTTCATCGACGCCTACTTCCGCGCGTACAGCCGCGTCCGCGAGTTTCTCGAGGGGATCAAGATGCAGGCGCGCGAGCAGGGCTATGTCGAGACGCTGCTCCACCGGCGACGCTACATCCAGGACATCCGCTCGCCCAACCGGATGCTGCGTCAGGGAGCGGAGCGGATCGCGATCAACATGCCGGTTCAGGGCTCGGCGGCCGACATCATGAAGCTCTCGATGATCCGGCTCGATCGTTACCTGCGCGAAAACCAGCTGGCCAGCCGGATGATCCTGACGGTGCATGATGAGCTGGTCTTCGAGGTCGCGCCCGCGGAACGCGAGCGCTTGATCGATGTCGTGCCCGACCTGATGGCGGGGGTCTTTCCGCTCAACGTCCCGCTGCAGGTCGACCTGAAAGTCGGGCCGAACTGGCAGGACATGGAGCGGGTCCGCGTCGTCGCCGCCCAGGCATAGGGGAAGTGCCCGAGCTTCCCGAGGTCGAGACGGTGGTGCGCGACCTGCGGCCGCAGCTCAGCGGGCGGCGGATCGAGGCGGTCGAATTGAGCGGCGACCCGGCGGCCCTCGCCCGCGTCATTCGATATCCAGCCCCCGGCCACCTCGCTGAGCGCCTGGTCGGCGAGGCGATCAAGACCGTGGAGCGCCGGGGTAAGTACATCGTCATGCCGCTCGAGTCGGCTGGGCAGCGCTTCGTCGTGCACCTTGGGATGACGGGGCACCTTCGGGTCTGGGAGCCCGAGGAGGCGCCGCTGAAGCACACCCACTTCCGCGCGACGCTCGACAGCGGCGCGGAGCTCCGCTACGACGACCCCCGTCAGTTCGGGCGGCTCCTGGTCGGCACCCAGGAGGAGCTGATCGCAGCTCGGGCCTTTCCCGCACGCCTGGGCCCGGAGCCGATCCATGGCGATCTCACCGAGGCCGGTTTCGAGGCGTTGATCCGCGCTCGGCGACGCCCGGTGAAATCGGCCCTCCTCGACCAGTCGTTCCTGGCCGGGGTGGGCAATATCTACGCTGACGAGGCATGTTTTCGGGCCGGAATCCGTCCTAGCCGTTGGACCCATCGTCTAACCGCGCGTGAGCGGCGGGGCCTGTATTCGGCGATCCAGGAGGTTCTGGAGAACAGCATTGCAGCACGAGGTTCGTCGATCATCAATTACGTCGACGCCTTTGGTTCCCGCGGGAGCAACCAGGAGCGGCTGCTCGTCTATGGCCGCGCCGGGGAGCCCTGCCTGACATGCGGGACGCCCTTGCGGGGGACGCGCCTGGCCGGCCGCGGCACCGTATATTGCCGCAAATGCCAGCACTGATCCATCCCAGCTGGCCACGGCTCAGCCGTCGGCTGCTGGTGACCGCCGGGGTCTTCCTGCTTGCCTTTCTGATCGTCACGATCATGGTCAAGGCTGGGGCCTTCCGGACCCTCAACCCCCGGGTGACGCATGCGCTGCAGGCTCGCGGGAGCACCGGCCAGGACATCGCGCTGGGCATCTTCGCGTATCTCGGCAGCATCGAGGTCACGCTCGTCATCGGGGCGCTGCTCGGTGTCGCCCTATTTCGCGGGCTGCGACTGCTGGCGGTTGTGCCGGCCGCCGTCATCCTGCTAGCGTCGGGTCTCGAACTCATCGGCAAAAGCGCGGTCGTCAGCCACGGCCCTGGGTCGGCGCTCAACCGGTTCCCCGGATTCCTGCCGACGTTCAGCCACAACATCGCGCCGTACTCCTACCCGAGTGGCCACATGCTGCGCGCGATGGTCACGTACGGATTGGTGCTGTATCTCGCCGAGCGCTGGGAACTCTTCGGCCGCGACAGCTCGCGGCTCAGCCCGGTGCTGGTCGTGATGATCGCGCTGATGGGCTATGCCGTGATCTACCTGGGATGGCACTGGTTCTCGGATGTGCTCGGCGGGCTACTGCTCGGCCTGGCCTTGCTCTTCAGCCTGATCGCCTACCTGGAGCGCAAGCGCACGGTCAACCCGGGCCACGCACCGGTCGAAGACTAAGCCGCGGCCACCCTCGCATTCCCCGAGTTGGTCCAATGCCGGGTCAGCCACGGGCCGGACGTGGCCGATGGTTCGAAGCGGGCGAGGATTTTGACAGACAGCTGTCACAACCATGCCTCAGGATGAAAGCATGGCCGCCGAAGGCGCTGCGCAAGGTCCGCCGATCGAGGAAACGAAGGCTCTCGCTCGGCGCTGGGCCGACTGGTTCCGTACCACGCCTGCCTCCAATCTGCGCCCGGGCCTGATCGGTATCCGTGAGGCCGGCATCGATCCCTTCGAGGTGGCGTTCGCCGAAGGGGTACGGCGCCTGGAGCAATCCGCCCAGTATGCCGCCGACGGCGCGCTGGACATCGTGGCCTGGGTCCGCGGGAATTGCAAGCTCTCGAGCGGCGCCGCCATGGAGCGGGTGACGGTGAGCCGCCAGCTGGAGCAGTTGCCCCAGACGCAGCAGGCCTTTGCCAGTGGTGATCTCGGCTATCAGCACGTAGCGATCATGAGCCGGACCGCGGAACGGGTCGGAACGGCGGCGGTGCAGCAGGCTGAGTCCCAGTTGCTCGAGCAGGCTCAGAGTCGCGACCCGGGACAGTTCGCCAGCATCGCCAGGGAGTTCGAGCATCAGACCGACGCGGCCGCGGCGCTGGCCGAGGCGAACGGCGCCTATAAACGGCGCTACGTCCACCTGACTGAGCCGGCGGACGGGCTGGTCCGCCTCGATGGTGTGCTCGACGCCGAAGGTGGCGCGACCCTGAAGACAGCGCTCGACCGGCTGATGCCGCCGCCATCCAAAGGTGATGGACGGACCGCAGGCCAGCGGTGTGCTGACGCGATGGTCGACCTCGCCCGGAAGGCTCTCAACGGCGCCAAGCTGGGCAGCACGGGCGGGCAGCGGCCGCACCTCGTGATCACCGCCAGCGTCGAGACGCTTGCCGGCGTACCCGGTGCCGCGCCGGCGCGGATGGAAGGCGTCGGGCCGATCCCGCTCGAAACTGCCCAGCGTCATGGCTGCGATGCCACCGTCAGCTGGCTGGTGGGGAAGGCAGAACTGGAGAGCGAGACGAGTCACGCGCATCGGCAGATCCCGCCGTCAACGCGACGGGCGCTGGTTGCGCGGGATCGGGACTGTGTCTTCCAGGGCTGCCACCGGCCGGCCGGCTGGTGCGACGGACATCACCTCCGCTGGTGGACGCACGGCGGCGAGACGAAATTGGAAAACCTGGCGCTGGTCTGCGGCCGGCACCATCGGATGCTGCATGAAGAGGGCTGGCAGCTCAAGCGCGACAATAACGGCGCCTGGACTACCCTCCCGCCGGCTCGCGGGCGGCCACAGTCGCGCTCTGCGTGAAGCTCGAGCGAGCGTCGGATCCCGGTTGGGGAGCTCCGAGGGATGGCTCAGGCGCGTACGGTCGGACGTCGTTACGGCGACCCGGTCGTCCCGGTCGCGACGCAGGCCCCTGTGTCCGACTGATAAGTCACCGGATGGCCGTAGTGGGCCGGTGTGCATAACGCCTTCTCGACGCTGATCTGACGGTCCTGTTGCCCTGGTGAGGACCAACCCCAGGCATTGGGGCGGTACGCGGGATTAATCGGTCGGATCGGCGGCCAGACCGGGCGGCCCCTCGCGCTCTCGGACGACGGCATTTTACCGGCCGATTTAGGCTCTCGGCGCACGCTCACGGGGTGCCTGTGAAAACCGCTCGCACGAAGCGCAAAAACTACAATTGATTCATGCCCAGATTTGCGTTTACGGCTGGTTTTGAACCGGCCGGCGGCCAGCCGGAGGCTATCCGGAAGCTCGGTGATGGGATCGATCGCGGCCTCAAGCACCAGACGCTGATGGGCGTCACGGGATCGGGCAAAACGATGGTCGTAGCCCAGATGATCCAGGAGATCCAGCGGCCGACCCTGGTCATGTCGCCGAACAAGACGCTCGCGGCCCAGCTGTGCAGCGAATTTAGATCCTTCTTTCCCCAGAATGCCGTGGAATACTTCGTCAGCTACTACGACTATTACCAGCCCGAGGCGTATATCCCCCGCAGCGATACGTATATCGAAAAAGATTCGTCGCGCAACGACGAGATCGACCGGCTGCGGCAGTCTGCCACGCGAGCGCTGCTGACCAGGCCGGACGTCATCGTCGTCGCCAGCGTCTCCTGCATCTATGGCGTCGGCTCCCCCGAGGACTACCTCGGCGAGTCGATCGAGATCCACGCCGGCCAGGGATTTCGCCGGGATATCTTTCTGCGCAAGCTCACGAACCTGCAGTACCAGCGCAACGACGTCGATTTCGGACGGTCCAGGTTTCGTGTTCGGGGCGATACGGTCGATGTGCAACCCTCGTACGACCAGATTGCAACCCGGATTCAGTTCAACGGCGACGAAGTCGAGCGCATCGTGCAACTGGACCCGTTGACCGGCGAGATCATCGGCGACGTCGACACCTTCCAGGTGTTCCCAGCCACGCATTACGTGACGCCGCGAGAGAAGCTCCTGCGCGCCATCGATGCCATCGGGGTCGAACTGGAGGAGCGCGTCGCCTGGTTCGAGAGCCAGGGAAAGCTGCTCGAGGCCCAGCGCCTCCGTCAACGAACAAATTTTGATCTCGAGATGATGCGGGAGACCGGCAGCTGCGCCGGGATCGAGAACTACTCGCGGCACCTCACCGGGCGGCGGCCCGGCCAGGAGCCGTATACGTTGATGGATTTTCTGCCCGAGGACACCCTGATCATCGTGGACGAGTCGCACGTCGGCGTCCCGCAGATCGGTGGTATGTACGGTGGCGATCGGTCGAGAAAGATTCCGCTTGTCGACTATGGGTTCCGGCTGCCGTCGGCGCTCGACAACCGGCCGCTGACGTTTGCCGAGTGGGAATCCAAGGTAAAACAAGTGGTCTACGTCTCAGCCACGCCGGGACCCTACGAGGAGCAGCGCACGCAGCAAACCATCGAAGTCATCATCCGCCCGACCGGACTCGTCGACCCGACGCTGGAAGTCCGCCCAACCAAGGGTCAGATCGACGATCTCCTGGGGGAGATCCGGAAGCGCGTCGACAAGAAGCAGCGAACGCTGGTCACGGTCCTGACCAAGAAGATGGCCGAGGACCTGACCGACTACCTGCGCGAGATGGGCATCCGGGTGAACTACTTGCACTCGGACGTTGACACCCTCGACCGGGTCGAGATCCTGCGGGACCTCCGCCTGGGCGTCTTCGACGTTCTGGTTGGGATCAACCTGCTCCGCGAAGGCCTGGACCTGCCCGAGGTGGCGTTCATCGCCATTCTCGACGCCGACAAAGAGAGCTACATGCGCGACGCCCGATCCCTCATCCAGACGATCGGCCGGGCGGCGCGAAATCTCGACGGGCACGTGATCATGTATGGGGATTCGGTCACGGGCTCGATGCAGCGCGCCATTGACGAAACGGACCGCCGCCGCACGATCCAGATGGCTTATAACGTCGAGCACGGCATCACGCCGGCGACGATCATCAAGGCCGTGTACAACCTGGAAAAGCACCAGGACAAGGCCATTGAAGAGACGATTGCCACGATCGCGTCCGGTCTCCCGCCGGACGAGATCGAACGGTTGATCAAGGACCTGGAGCGGCAGATGAAGAAGGCCGCCCGCGACCTGCAGTTCGAGCGCGCCGCCGAGTTGCGTGATCGGCTCGTCGCATTACGGCACGATGCGATGGACTACCGGCAGGGGCTCCCGCCCGCAGCGGCGGCGGAGTCGGGCGCGTACAACTACAAGCCGAGAAACAGGTCGCGAGCGAGAGTCAGTGGCTGAGCGCAAGAACGGGTCGGCTCACCGGGAGCCTGTGCTCCCGGCGCCGCGTGGGCAACACACGGAAATCGTCATTAAGGGCGCGCGCGAGCATAACCTGAAAGATATTGACCTGACGATTCCCAGGGACAAGCTGGTCGTCTTTACGGGGCTGTCAGGATCGGGCAAGTCATCACTGGCGTTCGACACCATTTACGCCGAGGGCCAGCGCCGCTACGTCGAGTCGCTGTCGTCCTACGCGCGGCAGTTTCTCGGCCAGATGGACAAGCCCGACGTCGACCAGATCGATGGCTTGTCGCCGGCGATCTCGATCGACCAGAAGGGGACGAGCCACAACCCACGGTCGACGGTTGGGACCGTGACCGAGATCTATGACTACCTGCGATTGATGTACGCACGTATCGGCCACCCGCACTGCCCGATCAGCGGCCACGAGATCTCGCGCCAGACGACGGAGCAGATCGCGGATCGGGTGATGGAGCTCCCCGCCGGCAGCCGCGTCATGATCCTCGCACCCGTCATCCGCGACCGCAAGGGTGAGCACCACGACATCCTGGTCGACGCACGCAAGGCGGGGTTCGTTCGAGCGCGCGTGGATGGCAATCTCTACGAGCTGACGGAGCGCGTTTCGCTCGACAAGAACAAAAAGCACAATATCGAGATCGTCGTGGACCGCCTGGTGATCGAACCGGAGGGGATCAGCCGGTTGCGCGAGTCGGTCGAAACGGCCGCGAAGATGGCCTCAGGCCTCGTCCTGATTGTCCCGGCCGACGGCAAAGGGGAGGAGCTGCTCTTCAGTCAGAACTTCGCTTGCCCGTACGACGGCTTCTCGATGGAAGAGCTCGCCCCCCGGAACTTCTCGTTCAATAATCCGCATGGCGCTTGCCCGGCCTGCACCGGGCTTGGCAGTAAGCTCGAGGTCGATCCGGAACTCGTCATCCCGGACAAGACACGGTCGATCTCCGACGGCGCGATCCGGACCTGGGGCCGGTCGAGCTATTTTTACAACGATCTGGTCGAGGCCGTCGCTCAGCGCTACAAGATCCCGATGGATCGGCCCTTTGCCAAGTTGAGCGTCAAAGAACGGCAAATAATCTTGTTTGGCAACAACGGCGATCCTCTGCGCGTGAAATATTTCAATTCCGAGGGCAAGCGCCGCTGGTATGAAACGTCCTACGAGGGCATCGTGCCGAACCTCGAACGGCGCCATCGCGAGACCGAGTCGGAGTTCATTCGTGCCGAGATCGAGCGCATGATGTCCCCGCGGCCCTGCGAGGTCTGCAAGGGGAAGAAGCTCAAGCCCGAGTACCTGGCCGTGACCATCAACGACCGGTCGATCATCGATGTCTCGGACCTCTCCATCTCGGCGGCGCAGACCTGGTTCGCGGAGCTGAAATTGCCCGAACGAGACATGCTTATCGCCCGCGCGATCCTGAAAGAGATCCGCGAACGACTGAGTTTTCTCGTCGATGTCGGGTTGGAGTATCTGTCGCTGTCGCGCGCGGCCGAGTCGCTCTCGGGTGGCGAGGCGCAGCGGATCAGGCTCGCGACCCAGATCGGGTCCAAGTTGATGGGCGTGCTGTACATCCTGGATGAGCCGTCGATCGGGCTGCACCAGCGTGATAACAAGAAGCTCATCAATACGCTGCTCGCCCTCAGGGACATTGGCAATACTGTTGTTGTGATCGAGCACGATGAAGAAACGATCCGGACGGCGGACTTCATCGCGGACATCGGCCCAGGCGCGGGCGAGCACGGCGGCCGCGTCGTCGCCACGGGAACGATCGAGGACATCCTGAAGTCCAAGGAGTCGATCACGGGCGCCTTCTTGCGCGGCGAACGGAGTATCCCGATGCCGGCCCGGCGGCGCAAGGGCAACGGCTCGATGCTGGTCGTCCGGGGCGCGACCGAGAACAACTTGAAAAACATTGACGTCTACCTGCCGTTGGGCAAGCTGATCTGTGTCTCCGGCGTTAGCGGATCGGGGAAGAGTTCGCTCGTGAGCGACATTCTGTATAGGCGCCTGGCGCAGCATTTCTTTCGGGCCAAAGAGCGGCCGGGCGCGCATCGTGAGATCTCCGGCCTGGGTTTCATCGACAAGGTGATCAACGTCGACCAGTCGCCGATCGGCCGGACGCCGCGATCCAACCCGGCAACCTACACCGGGGTATTCACATACATACGTGATCTCTACGCGCAGCTGCCCGAGGCCCGGATGCGCGGCTACAAGGCGGGTCGCTTCAGCTTCAACGTCAAGGGTGGCCGCTGCGAGAACTGCGAAGGCGACGGGATTATCAAAATCGAGATGCATTTTCTGCCCGACGTCTATGTGCCCTGCGAAGTCTGCAAGGGGAAGCGCTACAACCGAGAGGCGCTCGAGGTCAAATACCGGGGCAAGAGCATCGCCGACGTGCTCGACATGTCGGTCGAGGAAGCCGCGGTACTCTTCGAGAATATTCCCCGCATCAAGCGCAAGCTCCAGACGCTGGTCGAAGTGGGACTGGGGTATATCCGGCTCGGTCAGCCGGCGACGCAGCTATCCGGTGGCGAGGCGCAGCGGGTCAAGCTCACGGAAGAGCTCAGCCGTCGCGACACCGGGAGAACGTTTTATATCCTGGACGAGCCGACGACCGGGTTGCACTTCGCCGATGTCGAGCGGCTGCTCAGTGTCCTGCAACGGCTCGTCGATGCCGGGAATACGGTCCTGGTGATCGAGCACAACCTGGACGTCTTGAAGACCGCGGATCATATTATTGACCTGGGTCCCGAGGGTGGCGAGAAGGGCGGCAAGATCGTCGCCGTTGGCACGCCGGAGGAGATCGCGCGGAATCCGCGGTCGTTCACCGGCCAATATCTCAAGTCCGTCCTCGACCGGGAATTGGCCATCGCCTAGGCGCCAGGACGGGCGCTAAATATTCATATGGCAACCACGACGAAGCCAACCTCGATTATCGAGCGGCCAGACTACCTGCGCGAGCGGCTCAAGGCCCTGCCCGAGAGCCCTGGCGTGTACCTCATGCGCGATTCGCAGGCGCGCGTGATCTACGTCGGCAAGGCGCTGGTCCTGCGCAACCGCGTGCCGAATTACTTCCAGGCCGGCAGCGTGCTGCCGGAGCATATCCGCGCGATGGTCGAGCGCGTCTACGAGTTTGAAGTCATCACGACGGCCAACGAGAAAGAGGCCCTGGTGCTCGAATGCACGCTGATCAAGCGCTACCGGCCCCGGTTCAACATCCGGTTGCGCGATGACAAGAACTATCTCTACATCAAGTTGCCGGTCGCGGAGGACTTTCCCCGGATCAGCACGGTGCGCCGGCCGGCGACTGACGGCTCGCGGTACTGGGGGCCGTACACGCACGCGCTGGCCCTGCGCACGACTCTTAAGACCGTCCGTCGGGTCATCCCGTTTCGCAGCTGCAAGGACACCGAGTTCGCGCTGCACCGGCCGTGTTTTTACTTTCACCTGAGTCTCTGCTCGGCTCCCTGCGCTGGGTTTCTTACGAAGGATCAATACCACGAACAGCTGGATCAGGTGGCTCTTTTCCTGGACGGGCGCTCGGACCACGTTGTCAGGAAATTGAAACAACAGATGGCCGATGCCTCGCAAGCCATGGACTATGAGTCCGCGGCCCGGTACCGGGACCGGTTGCAGGCGATGCAGACGATGACCGAAAGGCAAAAAATGCAAGCGCTCGGACGCCTTGACCAGGATCTGTTTGGACTGGCCCGCAGCGACGGCCAGGGATGCGTCCAGGTCTTTGCGGTTCGGGAGGGCAAGCTGTCGGGCTCGGAGAACTTTGACTTAGTCGGGCTTGGCAAAGAGCAGAGCAACGCCGACGTGCTGAACGCCTTTGTCAGCCAGTACTACGCCAGCGCCACGCACATCCCCAAAGATATCTTCGTCCCCGAGACCCTACCCGACCAGACCGTGATCGAGCAGTGGCTCACGGAGCGGCGCGGCAGCCATGTCTCGGTGAAAGTCCCCCAGCGGGGCAAGCAGCGCGAGTTGCTCCAGCAGGCCGCGGAAAATGCCCAGGAGACCATGCGCCAGATGCGGATCCGGCTCGACTACGATGCTGAGCGGACGGCGGCGTTGCTGGCGGACCTCGAGGCCCGCCTGGCATTGCCGGCGCCACCCAACCGGATCGAGTGCTACGACATTTCGAACATCCAGGGCAAGTACCCGGTTGGGTCGATGGTCGTCTTTGAAGATGGCCGGCCGAAGCCGGAGCACTACCGGCATTTCCGGATCAAGACGATCCAGGGTTCGAACGATTTCGCCATGCTGCAGGAGGTCCTCCAGCGGCGTTTCGCCCGCCGGGCGCGCTCCGAAGAAGGCATGCCGCTCGAGCCGAGCTTCAGCCAGCTGCCCGACCTGGTGCTGATCGACGGGGGGAAGGGTCAGCTGTCGGCGGCACGGGAAGTCCTCGAGCGCATCGGCCTCGGGGCGGTTCCAACGTTCGGCCTGGCGAAGCAGCAGGAAGAACTGTTCCAGCCCGATCAGTCCGAGCCGATCAGGCTTCCGCTGGATTCGGCCGCGCTCTTCCTGGTCCAGCGGGTCCGCGACGAGGCCCATCGCTTCGCAATCACGTTTCACCGGGTCGTTCGGAAAAAAGACGCGTTTGCCTCGGCGCTCGATGGCATCAGCGGGTTGGGCCCTGCGCGGCGGCGGGCGCTGCTGCGCCAGTTCGGCAGCGTCGAGGGCATCCGAAACGCCAGCCCCGAAGATCTGATGGCCGTGAAGGGGATCACCCGCCCCGTGGCCGCCGCGATCAAGGAAATGCTCTGAGATAATCGGCCCGTGGAGCGAAAGTGCTCGTTCTGCGGCAAGTCACAGCCGGAGGTGCGGCTGGTTGCCGGCCCGCGGGATGTCGCGATCTGCAATCTCTGCGTCGCGCTGTGTCAGGAGATCCTGGCGCACCCCGGGCCATCTGGGCCGCCCGGCCCGACAACGTCAGGGCTGACGGTCACGGCTCGGTCAGAGCCCAGCGCTACCTAGCGACTTCCTCCGCTGGGGCATCCGACGCGGCCCGCTGCTCGCTGGTCGGACGGCGCCGTTCGCGCATCCGCAGGTAGACCATGACCGGGATGGTCAGCGCCAGCACGACGAGTGCCGTGACCTGCGCCTGCTTGAGGCCGCCAAGGATCACGATGTTGTCGCGCAAGAAGAAGATCAAAAACTGGCTGATCGAATACAGCGCGATGTAGATCAGGGCAAGCATCCCCGCTGGGTGGATGCGCAGCCGGAGGTTCCAGAGGATCACGAACAGGGCCACGGCAATCAGGAGCTCGTACAGGCTGGCGGGCTGCACCGGGACATTGAGCGGCCCGAAGGTGTTCGGGTTCGTGTACTCGAAGCCCCAGCCGTTCGTCTTGTAGCCGACGATGTCCCCATTGATGATGTTGCCGATGCGTCCGAAGGCCTGGCCGACGGTCATGCCGATCGCGCCGACGTCGAGCAGGTTCCAGAATGGGAGGCGCCAGCGCCAGGCCGAGATCGCCATCGCCACGACCCCGCCGAATATGGCGCCGAAGAACGCCATCCCACCCTGCCATACCGCGATGATTTGCACCGGATGATGGAGAAAAAACGACGGATTGTTCTGGACCACGTAGTAGAGCCGGCCGCCGGCGACGCCGAGGATGGCGCCGAGCAGCGCAACGTTCATGAGTGCATCCCGGCTGATGCCACGCCGTGGCGCGTCGCGCATCGCGACCTGGATGCCGGCGTAGAGGCCGAGCGCGATCATGATGCCGTACCAGTGGATCTTCAGGCCGCCAATCGTGACGAGTACCGGGTCGAGCCCAATCTTGATCAGCACAAAAGCAGTCTAATGTCCGTCAGGTGGCAGACCGTCCCTCGTTCACCGACGACGTCAAGGCCGAACTCGCAAATGTGCCGCCGGCGCGGCCCTGCTGCCGAGAGGCCGAATTGCACGCGATGGTCGGGACCCTGGCGGCGACGCGGGATGTCACGGCGCTGACGATCCGGGTGCCGCGGAACGCCGTGGCCCGCAAGATCGTCCAACTGGCGCGCACGACCGGTGGAACGGTCGAGCAAGTCGTCAAGGGTTCGACTGAGAAGCGGCCCACCTACCGGCTCCGGCTGACATTGCCCGCCGGCAGGGGATCCACAGACTCGTGCTGCGCTCGGGCGACGCTGCGTGGCGCCTTCCTCGCGCGCGGCCTGCTGGGCAATCCGGCGGACGCCTATCACCTCGAGATCCCCTTTCGGCCGGGTGGCGAGGCGCCGGTGCTGGCGGCGGCCCGCCGTGCCGGCATCCCGTTGCGGCGCGGATCCCGACGAGGGAAGACGATCGTGTACTTGAAGGGCGCTGAGCCGATCTCCGGACTGCTGGGACTGATGGGCGCGAATCGCGCTGTGATGCGCTTCGAAAATGACCGGATCCTCCGCGACATGCGCAGCCAGGCCAACCGCCGCGTCAACAGTGAGACCGCCAACCTGGACAAGCGGCTACGCGCCGCGCTGCAACAGGTGGACGCGATCAAGCATCTCAAGGGTCGCGACCCCGGGCTGACCGGACTGCCGCCGGCGCTGCGCGAAGTCGCCGACCTGCGTCTTGGTCACCCGCGGGCGGGCCTGCTCGAGCTCGCGAGCTACGCGTCTTTGAGCAAGTCGGCGATCGCGAACCGGCTCAGGCGGCTGATGGCTCGCGCCAATGGTAATGGCGCAACGTGGTCTAATTAATCGAGTTCCGCGTTTGGGAGGATCGCATGCCGGTAAAAGTTGGCATCAACGGGTTCGGCCGCATCGGCCGTAACGTCTTTCGCGCGGCCCAGGGCCGCAAGGACCTGGAGATCGTGGCCGTCAACGACATCACGGACACGCCGACGCTGGCGCATTTACTCAAATACGATTCCATCCTCGGTAACTACCAGGGAACAGTCTCGGCTGGCGGCGATCATCTAGTGGTCGATGGCAAGAACATCCGCGTCTTCGCCGAAAAGGACCCGGCCAATCTTCCCTGGAAGGACCTGGGCATCGCCATCGTCGTCGAGTCCACTGGTTTCTTTACCGATGGGACGAAAGCCAGGGTCCACATCGACAGGGGGGGCGCAAAGAAAGTCATTATCTCGGCGCCGGCCAAAAACGAAGATATTACGGTCGTCCTGGGCGTCAACGGCGACAAGTACGACTCCAAGCTGCATCACGTGGTCAGCAATGCGTCCTGTACGACGAATTGCCTGGCGCCCGTTGCCAAGGTCCTGCACGAGAGCTTCGGGATCGAGGCGGGGCTGATGACGACCGTGCACTCGTACACGAGCGACCAGCGCCTGCTTGACGCCCCGCACAAAGACCTGCGTCGCGCGCGCGCGGCAACGCTCTCCGTGATCCCGACCAGCACCGGCGCCGCCTCCGCCATGGCGCTGGTCATGCCCGAATTGAAAGGGAAATTCCACGGCCTGTCGCTGCGGGTACCCACCCCGGACGTCTCGCTTGTCGACCTGGCCGCGATGTTCCGCGATCCCGTCTCCGTCGAGACGATCAACGAGGCGCTACGCGAGGCCGCCGCGAGCGACCTGAAAGGCATCATGAGCGTCACCGACGAGCAGTTGGTCTCGAGCGACTTCCGAGGCGACCCACACTCGTCGATCGTGGACGCGGAGCTCACCATGGTCGTCGGCAACCGAAGCGGCAAAGTCTTCTCCTGGTACGACAACGAGTGGGGCTATTCCTGCCGGGTTGTGGACCTCGCCGTTTTCATGGGCGACCGGCTGAACTGACCATCGACGCCACGGCGGTCAACAAAGCCACCATCCGGGATGTCGATGTCTCCGGCAAGCGCGTCCTGACCCGCGTCGACTTCAACGTCCCGATCGAACACGGGCGGATCGTGGACGACACCCGGATCCGCGAGGCGCTCCCGACCATCCGCGATCTGGTCGAGCGCAACGCGCGCGTGATCCTGATGACGCATTTGGGACGTCCCGAAGGCCATGTCGACGAATCGGCGCGCACCACGCCCGTCGCGGAGCGGCTTAGCGAACTGCTCGGAAGGCCGGTCAAGCACCTGGACGATTCGGTCGGCGTCGCGGTCGAGGGCGTGGTCCGCCGGATGCAGCCAGCCGAGGTCGTGATGCTCGAGAACGTGCGTTTCCACCCCGGCGAAACCAGGAACGACCCGGAGTTTGCTCGGCAGCTGGCATCGCTCGGCGACCTGTACGTGAACGATGCGTTCGGGACGGCGCACCGTGCCCACGCCTCGACGGCTGGGGTGGCCGCATATCTCCCAGCCTATGCCGGCCTGCTGATGGAGCGGGAGATCACGACACTCGGCCGGATCATGACCGACCCGCCGCACCCACTGGTGGCGATCATCGGAGGCTCGAAGATCTCCACCAAGATCGGCGTGCTCCGCAGCCTGCTGGAGCGGGTCGACCGCCTGTGCATTGGTGGGGCGATGGCGTGCACGTTCTTCAAGGCTCGCGGCATGGAGATGGGTCGCTCGCTGGTCGAGGAGGATCAGTTCGAGGTCGCCCGGTCCCTGATGTCTGGCGGCCCCGACGCCCGCGGCGCGATCGTCCTGCCTCTTGACGCCGTCGTAGCCGCGGAGGCGAAGCCGGACGTGAAGACCCGGACGGTCCTGATCAACCAGGTGCCGCCCGACCTGAAGATGCTCGACGTGGGCCCTATGACCGTGGAACGCTTTCTCCAGACTTGCGATGGAGCCGCGACCGTCATCTGGAATGGGCCCCTGGGGGTCTATGAAGTCCCGCCTTTCGACCACGGTACGGACACGCTCGCGCGCGGCCTGGCGGGAAGCGACGCGCAGACGATCATCGGCGGCGGCGACCTGGTGGCCGCGCTGCAGAAGCAGGGCCTCGCCAACAAGATGTCATTCGTGTCAACCGGCGGTGGCGCGACGCTCGAGTTCCTCGAGGGCAAGAGCCTTCCGGGGATCGCCGCGCTTCGGGACGTTCCCCGTGCGTAGGCCCTGCCTGGCGGGGAACTGGAAGATGCACTTCACGGTGCCCGAGGGCTTGCAGCTCGCCCTGCGGCTCCGCCAGCAGCTCGAGCCGTTCGCGGGGGAGGTCGATCTGGTCGTGCTACCCCCGGCCATCATGCTCTGGGAGGTCGCCAATGCCCTACGCGGGAGTTCGCTGGCGGTCGGCGCCCAGAACGCGAGCTGGGCTGACCAGGGGGCGTTCACGGGCGAGATCTCGCCGCGCATGCTGGCCGGATGGTGCCAGTTCCTGCTGATCGGCCACTCGGAGCGCCGCCAGTTGTTCCGCGAAACAGATGAAGAGTTAAACCGCAAGCTGGCGGCCGCCTTTCGTCACGAGCTCAAGGTGATCCTCGCGGTCGGCGAAACGCTCGAGGAGTATGAGGCAGGTCGAACGAACGAGGTCATCACGCGGCAGATCAGCGCCGCGCTTTACGGCGTGGATCCCGGCCGGGCCGCGGATTTGAGCCTCGCGTACGAGCCGGTCTGGGCGATCGGGACCGGCAAGGCGGCGACGCCGGAGTATGCGAACCGGACGATGGGGACAATCCGCGGCCTGCTGGCGAGGACCTTCGGCGACCGGGCGGCCGAAATGCGAATTCTGTATGGGGGGAGCGTGACGCCAGCGAACGCGCTCAGCCTGATGCGCGAACCGGAAATCGACGGCGCCCTGGTCGGCGGGGCCAGCCTGAAGGCGGACGACTTCACGTCGATTGCGCAGGCGGCGGCCGAGGTAGTGCTGCAGCGGCACCCGTGACCGCCCACCCCGGCCTGGTCCTCGTGATCATCGACGGCTGGGGGTACCGCGAGGAAACCGCGGGCAATGCGATCGCCGCCGCCACGACGCCGAATTGGACAGGCCTGTGGCGCCGGTGGCCGCACACGACACTGGCCGCGGCGGGCGAACCGGTCGGGCTGCCGGCCGGTCAGCAGGGGAACTCCGAGGTCGGCCACCTCAACATCGGCGCGGGGCGGATCGTCTACCAGGACCTGACTCGGATCAATCTGAGCATCAAGGATGGCAGCTTCCAGAAGAATCCCGTTCTGCTCGAGGCAATGCGCGCGACCGCCGGCGGTCATGCGCTGCACCTGATGGGCCTGGTCTCGCCCGGGGGTGTCCACAGCGCGAGCGAGCATCTTTATGCCCTCCTCGAGATGGCAAAGCGGGTCGGTCTGGAGAAGGTCTATCTGCATGTGTTTACGGATGGGCGCGACGAGCCGCCGACCAGCGCCGTCGGCTACGTCGCTGACCTCGTAAAAAAGATCCAGCAGATCGGCGTTGGCCAGATCGCGACGGTGAGCGGCCGCTACTACGCGATGGACCGGGACAAGCGATGGGAGCGCACGGAGCGGGTGTATCGCGCGATCGTCGAGGGAGAGGGCCCGACGGCGCCGGAGCCGGTCGCCTTCATCAAGGCAAGCTACGACGCTGTCCTCACGGACGAGTTCCTCAAGCCGACCCGAATCGTCCCGCCTGGAGGCGCGGCGCCGCCGCCAATCCGCGACGGCGACACGGTGGTCTTTTTCAATTTCAGGCCGGACCGAGCTCGGCAGCTGAGCCATGCCCTTGTCGATCCGGAATGGAGTCACTTCAAGCGAGACCGGCCGCCCCGCCTTGCCCACTTCGTCACGTTCACCGAGTACGAAAAGGGACTTCCCGCCGAGGTTGCGTTCACGGACGACCCGCTGAAGGAGTGTCTGGCCGAGGTCATCTCCCGTTCGGGCCGGACGCAGTTCCACGTTGCCGAAACGGAGAAATACGCGCACGTCACGTACTTTCTGAACGGCGGCCAGGAGGCCCCATTTGCAGGCGAGGACCGCCTCCTCGTCCCGTCTCCGAAGGTGGCGACCTATGACCAGCAGCCCGAGATGAGCGCGGGACCGGTCGCGGCAGCCCTGATCGACCGGATCAAGCAGCGAGACGATGGCTTCGTGGTGGTCAACTTCGCGAATCCGGACATGGTCGGGCACACCGGCGTCTTCCCGGCAACGGTCCGCGCCGTTGAGGTGGTCGACGAGGTGCTCGCCCTGATCGCCGACGCCGCCCTGGCTCGCTCGCGCATCCTGGCAATCACCGCCGACCACGGCAATGCCGAGCTGAAGGTCGATCCGACGTCAGGGACGCCGCTGACGGCCCACACGACGAGCCCGGTGCCCCTGATTGTCGCGGGAGCACCTGGCCTGCGCGGGCTTCGCGACGGCGGCAAGCTCGCTGACATCGCCCCAACGCTCTTGCGCCGGGCGGAGATCGACGTCCCGCCGGCGATGACCGGAGACGACCTAGCGCGCTGACATCGTGGCCCAGTCTTGGTCGGCGCGGGCCTGAAAGACGCGCGCCAGGCTCGCGTCCCTGACCAGGAGGTCGAGCTCGTGGTTTCGACTGAAGCCGGAACGGGTCCAGTTACAGCTGCCGAAGAGAACCGTATCGCCGTCGATGATGCCGAGCTTCGCGTGGAGGAGTTCACCGTGGACCGGCGCGAAGAAACGCACGAGCGCCCCCGCCGACTTCAAGATGGCCATCGCGTCGAGATTCTGCGACTGCGTCGGCTCCAGGAGCGCCCGGATGGCGACCCCGCGATGCCGCGCCAGCGTGAGCGACTCGAGGACGAGCCGGTCGCTGAGGTCGAACATCTCCATCACGATCGAGGCCCTGGCGGCATCGATCAGGGTGAGCGCCGTATTGCGGATCGCCTCGCCCGGCCGGGTGACCAGCACCTGGACGGCCCGGTCGGACGTGGCCGGCGGAATGGCTCGGGCCTGGCCGGCGAGAGCGAGGTCTTGCGCGAAGACCCGCGCCAGGTTGAGCACGACCGGCCCTTCGGCCAGCAGGTCAAAATCATGGTTGTCGGGCGACCGGCGACCCCAGTTGATGCCGCCGACGATTGCCCGCTCGCCGTCAACGATCAGCAGCTTCACGTGATCGATGGTGCGCGGCTCGACCGGGAAGGGGAAGACCGGGATCCCGGCCTGCTGGAGCTCGGCCCAAATCGCTCGGCTGCTCCGCTCACCCGGGTCCATGATGCCGGTCACCGCGACCCCGCGGGCGAACGCGTTCAGCAGGAGGCCCGCGAGGTCGGGCCGCTGGAACTCGTACATCTCCAGTTGGACCGAGCGGCGGGCCATCCGCAGCTCCTGCCGGATGGCGGCAAACGCAGTCGGGCCATCGGGGAGGGGCAGCAAGCGGTCGTCGCCGGCGACGAACGGGCCGGGCAGGAGCGGGGGAGACGCGACGCCCAGGCGGCTCGATAGGACGGTATCGGTACGGCCCGGCGCACAGGACGCAACCAGGAGGGCCAGGAGGAGGGGCGCCAGGAGGTAGCGGGCCGGGCCGTACACTCCCACGATGCTAATACAACTCTGTATATTTGTCAAGACACAGCCACATGACCAATTCGCGCCGGAGTGCCTGTATAATTCAGCGGCTCTACCATGCGGACCTTCCTTGGCGTCGTCGAACTCGCCCTCGCCCTGCTCGTGATGCTGGGAATCCTGCTGCAGACGCCCAAGGCCAGCGGTCTGGGCGGCACGATCGGTGGCGGTGGGGACTCGGGTGGTGGCTACCGCACCAAGCGCGGCCTGGAAAAGAACCTCTTCTACGCCACGATCGGGCTGGTCGTCCTGTTCGTGGCGGTATCGGTCGCCTACATCCGAGCTTGATTCGCCGCGGGCTGCTCACCTTTGGGGTGGGCGTGCCGCTTGTCGCCCTGCTCGCGGTCCTGACCCTGGTCTTCCGAAACGTCATCCTCGCGCCCGAAACCGCGCGTCCGGGTGGCACCTATACCGAGGGCATCGTGGGCCAGGTGGGACCCCTGAACCCGCTCTTCGGCGGCGCCGCGGCCGGGTCGAACGACCTCGACGCGCTGCTCTTCGAGCCGCTGGTTCGGGTGCTGCCCAACGGCTCCATCCAGGGCCTGCTGGCCTCGCGCTGGGACATCAGTCCCGATCAGCGAAGCTATGTCTTTACGCTGCGAACCAATGCGCGATGGTCCGACGGCAGCCCGCTCGCCGCCGATGACGTCGTCTTCACCGTCCGCACCGTTCAGGATCCCCAGTTTCCCGGCGTGCTCCTCAACCAGAGCTGGAAGGACATCATCGCGACGCCGATCGACACTCAGCACGTGCGCTTCGCCCTCCCGGGACACAACGCCGGCTTCCTGGCCAGTCTCGAACTGCTCGACATCGTCCCCTCCCACCTCCTCGCCGGAAAATCGATGGCCGAGCTCGCATCCGCCTCGCCCAATATCAACCCGGTCGGGACTGGGCCTTTTCGCATGACGGCGCAGCTTCCAGACCGGATTGTGCTGGAGCGCAATCCGTTTGCCTGGCGCAAGCCGTGGCTGGATACGCTCACGGTCCGCAGCTTCCCGAGCCAGCAAAGCGCGCTCGATGCCCTCGACCGCAGCCAGATCGACGGCGTCTCGAACCTGTCGCCGGCCGGCGTCGCGCGCGAGAGCCCAAGCCGCCAGGTCGCGGTCCTGACCACGGCAACCTATCAATATGCCGAGCTCCTCCTGAACCTGAAGAGCGACGAGCCGTACTTCCAGGACAAGCAGGTCCGCCGCGCCATCGCCATGGCGATCGACCGGAAGGCGATCATCCGGGACGTGCTCGGCGGCCAGGCAACGGTGGCGGATGGCCCGATTCCGCGGTCGATCGCGTGGGCCTACGACGCCACCGCCAAACCACCGACCTACGATCAAGCCGCGGCGGCGAAGCTGCTCGACACGGCGGGCTGGACCCTCGCCTCGGGCAGACGGACCAAAGGCGGCACCGAGCTCACCATCCAGCTGGCCGTGTCACAGGACGTCCCCCCGTATCAAAAGGTGGCTGAGGCCGTATCCCGGCAATTGGCCGCGGTCGGCATCGCCGTCTCGGTGCAACCGGTGACGACGACGGCCCTGATCCACGACTATCTCAACCCGCGCACCTTCGACATGGCCCTTACCGCGTTCGACAACGGGCCCGACCCTGACGTGTACACCTTCTGGCATTCGTCGCAGACACATGCCGGCGGCTTCAACTTCTCCTCGATGAAGAAGAATGTCTTCATGGACCAGGACCTCGAGGATGGGCGCGCGACGCTCAACCTGGCGGCCCGCGCCAAGGCCTACGCCGACTTCCAGCAATTGTTCGCGCAGGAGGTTCCGGCGATCTACCTCTACAGCCCGCGCTACGCGATGGCGATCAACCGCCGGATCCACGGGGTCCACCTGGACGTGGCGATCGAACCGATGGAGCGCTTCGCCTACATCAACGACTGGTATGTGGAAGTCGGCCGGTGACGTGGAGTGCGGCTGAGAGGACTTGAACCTCCAAGAGCTTGCGCTCACCAGGCCCTGAACCTGGCGTGTTTACCGATTTCACCACAGCCGCGTCGAACTACAGATTCTGCCATAGCCGCCCGTGAGCCGCATGCCGCCGGCTGAGGGACCCCCAGGGGACCTGACCGCCGCCGAGCGCGGCTTCCTCCGGCGCCGCCTGAACACACCGATGCGCATCCAGGAGTACCTCGATGAGCTCGAATACAACACCGAGGCCGACGGCGAGACCTTCCGATCGCCCAGACGGGTGCTGCGCGACGAAACCGGCAACTGCATCGAGGGCGCGCTCCTCGCCGCGGCGGCGCTTCGTGTCCAGGGCCAGCCGCCCCTGATCATGGACCTGACCGCGGTCCACGACGAGGATCACGTGCTGGCCGTCTTTAAGCGAGGCAACTGCTGGGGCGCGATCGGGACCAGCAAGTTCACCGGCCTGCGATTCCGGGAGCCGGTCTACCGCACCCTGCGCGAGCTGGCGATGTCCTACTTCGAGCACTACTACAATCTCGCCGGCGAGCGCACGCTGCGTGGCCACGGGCGGCCAGTGAACCTGCGGCGGTTCGATCGCCTGCACTGGATGACGAGCGAGGACGATCTCTGGCCGATCGCCGAGCACCTGGAGCGAATCCCGCACGTCACGCTGATCACGCCGCCGATGGGCCGCAAACTGAGTCCGGCGGACGCCCGCCTGAAGGCCGCCGGGCTCTCGCACCATCCGGGTGTGAGACGTTGACATAACCGGTAACACTTGTTAAATTAGCGAAGCTATAAGGCAACTCGCGGATGGGGCCGTGAGCCGGCGGTGTTTGGAGGAAGGATGCGGAAGCCAAATACGGAGCCTGACATTCCATTGGAAGCCGTGCAAGCATTGCTGACACGGGTCATCTGGCAGGCTGTTGCCGACATCGGAATCCCCGCCTATCGCGAGGAGGCGGACCGGTTCTTTGCCGGCGAGACTTTTGACGAGTATTGCGACATCCTGGGATGGAACGTCCGGCGCGCCCGGGCCAGCTTGACCCGGTTCGTGGACAGCGGCGCCCGGATCTCCGGAAACCACCTGATGACGGCGGCTGAACTGGTCAACGCCCGCGGCCCCCAGGCGGTCGCCAGCTAGCCGATTCGGCCGTCGCCCTCGCTCTAAGACGTTTCTAACGTCTTTCTGCTACTTTTGGCCCTAGCCAAAACTAGCGGTGCTGCCAGTACACTGGAACAAGAGCCATGAACCTCCTCCTCGTCGAGGACGAGCGCAAGCTTTCAACGCTGCTGAAGCAGCTGCTGGAGGATGAGCGCTACGCCGTGGACATCGCCGCCGACGGTGAGCGGGCCCAGACGCTGGCGGAGACTGCGAGGTATGACGCGATCATCCTCGATCTGATGATCCCCAAGAAGGACGGCATGGAGGTCTGCCGCTGGCTTCGGCAGAACCGGATCCAGACGCCGGTGATTATGCTTACCGCGCGCGGGCAGATTCACGACCGGGTGGCGGGCCTCGACGCCGGCGCCGATGACTATCTGCCGAAGCCGTTCGCGTTCGAGGAACTGCTCGCCCGACTCCGTGCCCTGATGCGTCGGGACCAGAAGAACGGCCACGCCAATCGCCTGGAGGTGGCCGACCTGGTACTCGATCTCAAGACGCACCAGGTGCGCCGGGGCGACGTGCCGATCGATCTCACCGCCCGCGAGTTCGCCCTGCTCGAGTTCCTGATGCGCCATCCCAACCAGGTGCTGACGCAGGCTCAGATCGCGGAGCGGGTCTGGGATTACAACTTCGAGGGCACCACCAACCGCGTGGCGGTCTACATCTCGTACTTACGCGACAAAATCGACGAGGGCCGATCTCCCAAGCTGATCCAAACCGTCTACGGGGTCGGTTACCGGCTGTCGGGATGATGTTCCGCGGCGCGCTGGTGCGCCTGGCGGCCCAGTATTTCGTCCTCCTGGTGCTGATCCTCGGCTTCTTCAACCTGCTGGTTTATTTCACGGTGTCCGAGGCGCTCACATCGCGCGAGGAACAGGACCTCCAGCACTCGATCCGCCTCGCCCGGTCGGCGCTGACCATCACCGGGGACACGATCAGCGCCAACAAGCAGGCGCTGGCAGACCCGAGCTTTGCCGACACCTATATGCAGGTCCAGCAGATCAATGGGCACCAACTCGTCTTGCCGGCCTCCGGGGCGGCCTCGGTGTTTGCCAGTCCTGTGCTCGACGGTCCGGTGACATACGCGAAGGATGGCCAATCGTTTGAGACCCAGATCCCGAGCGATAAGGGCGTGTTCGTGGTCTCGACCACACCGGTCAAGACCAAGGCCGGCAACGTCGTCGGCGTCCTCGAAGTGGCCCAGCCGATCTCATGGGTTGGCGCGGCGCTTGGCCGGCTGGAGTACCAGCTGATCCTGGCCTCGGTTGTGGCGCTCGTCCTCGGCGCCCTGGCGTCGCTGCTGATGGCCCTGCGCTCGCTGCGCCCGATCAGCGTCGCCTTCCAGAAGCAACGGGAGTTCGTGGCCGACGCCTCGCACGAGTTGCGGACCCCACTGACCCTGATCCGGACAAACGTCGAGGCCTGGCTGCGTCGTGCGACCGGGACGCCGCCCACCTATGGCCGGAACGTCCTGGACGAGGTTGACCAGTTGAACCGGATCGTCGGCGACCTGACCACGCTGGCCCTGGCCGACGCCCGGCAGTTGCGCATCGAGCGCAAGCCGGTGGAACTCAACGACGTCGTGCGCGAACTGATGAGCCAGACCCAGCCACTTGCCGACGAGCGGGGCGTTCTGCTGAAGCCCGAGCTGAATGGCGGGGTGCGCGTAGACGCCGACGCCAGCCGGGTGCGCCAGCTCTTACTGATCTTGCTGGACAACGCCCTGAGCCACACCGAGTCGGGAGGAGAGGTCTCGATCGGGGTCGCCCGGCTGAACGGTCACGCCAGGGTGACCGTCACCGATACCGGGGCAGGCATCCCGGCCGAAGACATGCCCCACATCTTCGAGCGGTTCTACCGGGCCGACAAGGCGCGGACGCGTGAGAACGGCGGCAGCGGTCTGGGCCTCGCGATCGCGAAGTGGATCGTCGATGCGCACAAGGGCGACATCAAGGTGAAGAGCGCGCCCGGCGAGGGGACCAGCGTCTCGATCAGCCTGCCGGCGCTCGACGACCCGCCAAGCCCCGGGTAAACGCATGCGGCTGCCCGAACCCTCCTACATGGGCGGCGGCGAGCCGCCAAGCTCGCGCAAGCTGCTTGGCTGCGTCCTCGTCACGTTCCTGGCGGTCGCCGTCGTGGTCGCCATCATCTATTTGCTGCCGCACATCATCTGCGGCCACGGCGAAACCGGCTGCCCGGGAGCGCCGGGCTAGCGTCAATCGACCTTGATCTCGCGGACGGGCCGCAGGGTCAGAAACGCGATCAGGTAGAAGCCGGTGACGATGCCGAACATCACGCGATAGCCGACGGAACTGGTCCGGTTGTTGTTGAAGGCGTCGATGATCGGGCCCAGGATGGGGCGGGCGATGAAGCCGGCGCTGGCGGTTGCGATGTTGGAGACGCCCATGTAGCGCCCCGCCTCGGCCTTCGGGATCAGGTCGGTCATGAACGCCCAGTCGACCGAGAGGAAGATGCCGAGCGACGCCCCAACGATAGCGCCGAAGGCGAGGATCCACAGCAGGTTCGGAGCGAAGATCAAGAGCGCCGAGCCGACGGCCCCGATGAGACAGGCCGCGGAGACAAGGCGCTTCTTTCCAAACCGTTCGGCCATGAAGCCCGCCGTCATCGAGAGGATGGCCGCGAAGACCACGACCAGGGCCTGCAGGGCGCTCGAGTAGAGGGAAGCCTTGCCCTCGGAGTAATGGAAGGTGAACCGGATGAAATTCAAGGCATATGTCGAGATCCCGACCGGGGCCATCAAAAAAAACAGTCGCGAGACCATCAGCCAGGCGAAGTCGCGATATTTCTTTGTGTCGATCGCGAAGCTGAGAAAGACGGTCCGACGCAACCGCCTGGTTGCTTGACCGCGTGATGCGTCGGTCAGGAACACCAAAGAACACAAGGGCCCCGGCGATAGCAACGACCAGCGGCAGCGTCAGGATCGCGATCTTCAGGTGGCCGGTCGGAATCAGGATGGCGCCGACCACCACGAAGCCGAAGATCGTGCCGATCATGTTCATCGCGCCGTAGTAACCGGACGCCTCGCCGCGTTGATCCTCGGGAACCTGGTCCGGCAACATCCCCTGGTACGGCCCCTGGGCCGTGTTCGACGCCATCTGGAAGAACGTGTAGACAACGAGCAGCATCCAGTACGAGGTGACGACCGCCATGATCGTGAGGAAGATCACGTCGCCAATCACGCCGATCGCGATATAGGGCCGACGGCGCCCAATTCTGGCGCGCGTGTTGTCGCTGAGCGCGCCGATCGCCGGCTGCCAGACGATGGCGAAGGCGGCGCCAAACGTATCGAGGATCGCCACGTACGTGTTGACGTCGAGCGGGATGGCCGCAGGGCCCAGGTGGAAGGTCATCGGATGCGTGAATCGCGTCACCAGCAGGGGAATGATGTTGCCGCCAAGAGGCTGGATCGTATACGCGATCGCAAACCAGAAGCTGCTGAGCACAAGCATGCCCCGCCACGAGATGGGCTTCCGAGGTTCGTGCTCGTCGAGCGTCCGGAGGAATCGCCGTTCCCCAACGGCGGTCGCCATCCATGGAGTGTAGTGCGTTTGATACGTTTACCCGAGATGGCTCGCGTAAAGCTCACGATTGTCGGTGCCGGCAACGTTGGCGCGACCCTGGGACAGCGGTTAGCCGAGCGCGGTTACGCCGACATCGTCCTTGTCGACATCGTTGAGGGGATGCCGCAGGGCAAGGCGCTGGACCTGCTCGAGGCCGGCCCGGTCGTTGGCTATGACTCCAAGGTGACCGGGACCAACGGCTACGACGAGACGGCCGGGTCAACCATCTGCGTCATCACGTCGGGGATTCCACGCAAGCCGGGGATGTCGCGCGATGACCTGGTCAAGACCAACGCGAACATCGTCCGGGGCGTGACCCAGGAGCTGGCCAAGCGGTCGCCGAACGCGATCCTGATCGTGGTCAGCAACCCGCTTGACGCGATGGCGCAACTGGCGTTCGAGGTCAGCAAGTTCCCGCGCGAACGCGTCCTGGGAATGGCGGGTGTGCTCGATACGGCGCGGTTCCGGACCTTCATCGCCCAGGAGTTGAACGCCTCGGTCCATGATGTCCAGGCCTATGTGCTTGGCGGGCACGGCGACACGATGGTGCCGCTCGCCCGACTCTGCACAGTCGCCGGCGTTCCGATCACCAAGCTGATCAAGCCTGACCGGATCGAGGCGATCGTCGATCGAGCTCGAAATGGCGGTGCCGAGATCGTCAATCTGCTCAAGTCGGGCAGCGCCTTTTACGCCCCGTCAGCCGCCGTCGCCCAGATGGTCGACTCGATCATCCTCGATCGCAAGCAGATCCTGCCTTGCGCCGTCCGCCTCGACGGCGAGTACGGCATCCGCGGGCTCTTCGTCGGCGTCCCGGTCAAGCTGGGCGCGAAGGGCGCCGAGGAGATCATCGAGCTCGAACTGACCGATGACGAGCGGGCCGCCCTTGGGAAATCTGCCGACTCGGTCAAGGAACTGGTGGGCGTGATGGGGCTACAGAGCTAGGAGCCGGCGGCCACTTTCAGCCAGGGCAATCTGGTCGCAAGGGGAGCCACGAGCACCTGGTAGTGCTCGGCGGGAAGCCGGCGCCGCGCGGTGACCGCCACGGACGCGTCGCCTGCCGCCCATCGAGCCGGGCCGTCCTCAGGCCCTGGCGCGTGGCTCGACCCCGAGTCGAAGGCATCCGCATACCGCGTCGAGCCAAGTAGTTCCTCGGCCGCGCGCCTTGCCGCCTTGACCGCATCGGGCGCGCTGCCCCGCTGCCGCTCGTACTCGGCCACGACCCGTGGCCAGTCGGCCTCTCCGAGACCAAGCAAACCCTGCCAGAATCGATCGGCCACCGAGCCCTCGAAGCTCGGGTCGGCCTCCTTCGTCCAGGCGGATGTCACCGTTCGATGTTAGACCGGGCTCCCGGTATCCTGTAAGGAATGACCATCGAAGTCCGAAGCGGCTACATCCCCGAGTCCGAGCGACTGATCGAAAACCCGAGTCCCAAAGAGCTGCGCGACCTGACGGCCAGGATGCGGAATGCTCGGCTTACCTCCTTCGACAACTACAACGTGCACACCAAAGTGGACGCCAGGAGTTCGAAGAGCACCTACATCGTCACGGATCACCCCGAGGAAACCAGCGGCCAGACTGTCACCACGGAAGAGGGACGAAAATGGGCGAAGATCCAGGACGCCTACATTCGCGACCAGGCGATGATCCTGGTCGACGGCTTCATCGGCAACGACCCGACGTTCATGACATCCGCCCGCCTCATCATCGAAGCGCGCAACGCCAACATCGCTGGGATGCAGCGAATCCTCTATTACCCGATGGACCACAAGCAACCGCAGCCGGAGATCACGATCATCTACACGCCGAACCTGCCCGCGCCCGGGTACCCGCAGGACCGGGCCATCTTTGTGGACCTCGAGGCTGGCATCACCCGCGTCCTCAACTCGGACTACTTCGGCGAGTCGAAGAAGGGCGGGTTGCGGATGTGGAACAAGAAGGTCTACGACGCGGGCGGCCTGGCGATGCACGCCGGTGCCAAGGTGATCCCGGTTGGCAGCGACAAGCGAGTTTTCCTGATCGTGGGTCTGAGCGGGACTGGTAAGACCACGACGACCTTCACAACCCAGAACAAATCGAAGCCGGTGCAGGACGACTTCATCGCCCTGATGCCCGGCGGCCGGGTTTACGGCACTGAGAACGGCTGCTTCGCCAAGACCTTCGGCCTCGATCCCAAGCACGAGCCGACGATCTATGGTGCCGTCACCAAGCCGGAGGCCTACCTGGAGAATGTCTCCCAGAAGGAAGAGGGCGGACCGGTCGATTTCTACGACCAGAGCTACACTCAGAACGGCCGGGCCGTCTTCGCATTCGCCGACCTGGGCTGGGTCGAGGATGCGCGGAACATCGGGCCCGCCGACGTCCTGCTGATCCTGAACCGCAACGAGACCATCATCCCGGGCGTCGCCCGCCTCGACTCCGAGCACGCCGCTGCCTACTTCATGCTGGGCGAGACGAAGGGCACCTCGGCCGGAGGCAAGGACGAGATGGGAAAGTCGCTGCGCGTGCCGGGCACCAACCCGTTCTTCCCGTTGCGCCACGAGCAGCAGGGGAATCGGTTCCTCGAATTGCACAAATCACGGCCGTTCGAGGTTTACCTGATGAACACCGGGCGTGTCGGGGGCCCCGATGGCAGCCCGGACAGCAAAAAGCTGACGATCGACTACTCGAGCGCGATCGTCAAGGCGATTGCCGAGGGCACGATCAAATGGGTGAGGGATCCCGACTTCGGTTATGACGTGGCGGAGGAAGTCCCGGGTATCGACGACATCGAGGTGATGCAGCCGAAACGGCTCTATGAGCGGACCGGACGGGGCGACGAGTATCGGGCGCTGGTTCAGCGCTTGAAGCAGGAGCGGATCGCCGAACTCGCCAAGTATCCCGGCCTGGACAAGGAGATCACGGCCGCCGTTCGGTAACGGCGATCCGGGCCTATTTCGCCGCGACGCCGGGGTTCTCTTCCTCTTCGCCCATCTTGCGGCCATAGTAGTAGGCGACGACGACGAGGATGACGACGAGGATGATCAGCGGGATTGTGAAGTTGCCCACCGCCTTCGTCACCCGGTCGTAGTTCTGGCCGAGCTTGAACCCTGCATAGGCGAGCGCAAGGTTCCACGGGATCGCCCCAACCGTCGTCGCGATGATGAACGGCACGAGCGTGATCCGCCGGGACAGACCGGCCGGAAACGAGATGTACGTGCGGACGACCGGCATCAGGCGCCCGAAGAAGACGGCGAACAGGCCCCAGCGGTCGAAGAGCCGATTCGCCAGGCGCAGGTGACCGGGGGTGAGGCCGACCCGGCGGCCCGGTCCGAGGATCAAGCCTTCGCCGTAGCGTTGCACCAGCAGGTAGGCGACCAGCGACCCAACGAGGTTGCCGAGGCTGGAGGCAGCGACGACTCCGAGGAAGGAGAGCTTCCCCTGCGAGGCGAGGGCGCCGCCGAGGGGGACGACGATCTCGCTCGATATGGGAATTCCGGCACTCTCGGCCGCCATCAGAATGAAGATCGCGATCAGCCCGCCGCCACTGACGAGCTGGATCAGGAAATGCGACACCCGGGGAAGCCTACCAGCTACCCTTAGCGGCTGTGCGACGAACCCTTACCCCGTTACTGCTGGCGCCGCTCGGTTTCATCGCGCTTGCCGCACTGGGCGCGGCCAGTGGCTGGGCAGCCGTCCGCGCTCTGCAGCCGCTCGATCTCGCGCTTGTCCAAACCGCGGTTGCCAATCGATCGGCGGCGCTGACGCCCCTGATGCACCGGTTCTCGGACCTCGGTGGCGAGATCACCGTGATCGTCATCCTGGCAATGGCGCTGCTCGCGTTGCTGATTGCGCGGCGCTGGGTCGATGCCCTTGGCGTGCTCGGCGCGACGGTTGGCAGCCTGTACCTCTACGAGTTCATCGTGCGCTGGGTCGGGCGTCACCGGCCGCCCGTCTCGCAGCTCGAAAATCCGGGAGGGTCGAGCTTCCCGTCGGGCCACGTGGCCAATTCGACGGCGCTCTACCTGGCGATCCTGCTGGCCGTCTTTGTCTTCGTGCGGCGGCGGCGCGCTCCGTGTCTTGCTACTCGTGTTGGCTCTGATGCTGATCACGGCCATCGCCGTCTCCCGCATCTACCTCGGCTTGCATTATCCCAGTGACATCGTCGCGGGCTTTTTGATCGGTGTCGGCTGGGCCTTGATCGTGCGCTACGCCTTGAGCGGGGTCGAGGCGCGCTTCGAGCCGGTGCCGTCGTGACAAGCCCGAGGGACCAGGTCGACGGCGCGCTCGGCCAGGCGCTGGAATATCTGACGGTCTCGCACCATCGCCGCCGTCTCCGGCGGGTTGGCTGGGAGGAGGCGATGGTGGCACGGCCCGGGTTGTGGGCCGATGGCGATCCGCCGCCGAGACGGGGCAACACGCTCGATGTCTTGATCGACGGTGCCGAGGCGTTTGCCCGCCTGGTGGAGGACATCCGCCGAGCCCAGTCGTATGTCCACCTGACCGGCTGGCACATCAGTCCCGACTTCGACCTCACCCGGAATGACACGCCGGTGGTGCTCCGGGACCTCCTTGCCGAACTGGCCCACCGAATTCCCGTCCGTGTCCTGGTCTGGGCCGGTGCGCCGCTTCCCCTGCTGCGCCCGTGGCGTGGTGACGTCAGGAAGGTCAAGGCCGAGCTGGAAACAGGCAACGGAATCCAGTGCGCGCTGGACCCGCGCGAGCGGCCGATGCATTGCCACCACGAGAAGACGGTTGTGATCGACGACCGCGTCGCCTTCGTCGGCGGCATCGACCTGACGTCCTTCAATGGCGACCGGTGGGACACGCCCCGGCATCAGGCGCGCGGATCCGTGGGCTGGCACGATGTCGCGACCCGGATCGCCGGCCCCGCGGTGGCGGACGTCGCGGCGAACTTCGCCCTGCGTTGGCAAGCGGTCACGAGCCAGGAGGTCATTGCCGGTCCGCCCGCAGAGCCCGTCGGGGACGTCGAGCTACAGGTCGTGCGGACCATGCCGGACGGCATGTATCCTCGGCATCGGCGCGGGGACTTTCGCATCCTCGAGTCCTACATGCGAGGGCTCAGCTCGGCAAAGCGGTTGATCTACCTGGAAAATCAGTTCCTGTGGTCGCCGGAGATCCTGGAGGTCCTTCGGGAGAAGCTACGCAATCCGCCCTCGCCGGACTTCCGCCTGCTCGTTGTGCTCCCGGCGAAGCCGAACAGCGGGGGAGACGATACGCGCGGTCAGCTCGGCACCTTGATGCAGGCTGACGGTGGAAACAATCGCCTGCTGGCATGCACCCTGGTCTCGCGGGGTGGCAGCGAGAAGGACTGGCCAGTCTATATTCACGCGAAAGTCGGCATCGTGGACGACCATTGGATGACGATCGGCTCCGCGAACCTCAACGAGCACTCGCTCTTCAACGACACCGAGATGAACGTCGTGACCCATGATGCCGCGCTGATTGCGAAGACCCGCCACCGGCTGTGGGCGGAGCATCTCGAGCGGCCGATCGCCGAGGTGACGGGGGATCCCACCGGCCTGATCGACAAGACCTGGAGGCCAATCGCCACCCAGCAAGCCGAGCGCGTGGCCCGTCAGGAACGACAGACCCACCGGCTGACCTTGCTCGCGGGCGTCTCCAGGCGATCAGGCTTGCTGCTCGGCCCGCTGCAGGGACTCGTGGTCGACGCTTAAGAGGCGGCCCCGCGTCGGCGGCGATCGCGCAGGGTCACTGCAAAGAGAGCGGCGACGCTCTCCTCGTCGAGGCCGGCTCGCTCCGCCTCGCGCATCCACCGTTGCAGGCTTCGCTGCAATACGGCGTCGTTGAGGCGTGACTCCGCGCCCAGCGTCCGTTCCACGAAGGTGCCGACGGCCGGCCTGCTCCTGACCAAACCCTCGCGCTCCAACTCGCGGTACGACTTGAGCACCGTGTTGGCGCTGATCCCCAGCTCCTCGCCGACCTGCCTGACGGTCGGCAGCTGATCGCCGGGCTTCAGCCGGCGGACGCGCAGCGCTTCCTTGACCTGGTGGACAAGCTGGAGGTAAGTGGGAAGCCCCGATCGCGGCTGCAGGATGAAGCTAAACATGCAACAGTGCAGCCATATGATACACGAGCCGCGCTAGGCTAGCTCTCCCACTGGGATACGGCCAGAAAGTACTGGCAGAGGTTGCAGCGCCAGCCGATCATCGGATGCTCGCCCAGGCGCCCCACCGTGTCGCGCTCGCGATCCGCCTTGCGCACTTCCTGCCAGTTGGGCTGGCCGTTGCACCGTGGACACCGGACGGGTGGGCGGATCTCCTCCATGCGCAGCTATAGTACCGATGAGGTTCCTGCAGTGAAGATGCTCGGTTTCCAGATTCCGAATTTCACCTTCCCCGGCATCAAGGACGAGGCCCTCTTCGAGCACATCGCCATGCTCGCCTCGACCGCGGAACGCTCGGGCTTTGACTCGGTCTTCGTGATGGACCATTTCTATCAGCTGCCGAACATCGGACCGCGTACCGATCCCATGCTCGAGGGCTACACGATCCTGTCCGGTCTGGCTGCCCGCGTAAAAAAGGTCCGGCTCGGCACACTGGTGACCGGTGTCACGTATCGGAATCCCGCCTTACTCGCCAAAGAAGTGACAACGCTCGACATCGTCTCCAGCGGCCGGGCGATCCTGGGGCTGGGCGCCGCCTGGAACGAGGACGAGCACAAAGGCTACGGTTACGAGTTTCCTCCGGTCGGCGAGCGGATCAGCCGGCTCGAGGAGGCCCTGCAGATCTGTCGCGCGATGTTTCGCGAGGAAGCCGCGACGTTCCACGGGCGCTATTACCACGTCGAGGGCGCGCTCAATTCCCCTCGGCCCATCCAGCGGAATGGCCCGCCGATCATGATCGGCGGCGGCGGCGAGCAACGCACGCTCAAGTTGGTCGCCCAGTACGGGGATATGTGCAACATCTTCGGCGACGCGCCAACCGTCCGGCACAAGATGGACGTGCTCAATCGTCACTGCGAGTCGGTCGGCCGCGATCCGAACACGATCACCAGGACACGACTCGGCAGCCTGCTGATCCGCCACAACGATGCCGAAGCGGAGAAGGCCTTCGAGCAGATCCTGAACATTCCCGGGATCAATAAAGATTGGGCTCGCGCGGGCTTTACCGTCGGTGGGCCGGACACGGTTACGGAGAAGGTGCAGGAGCTCCTCGACGCCGGGCTGGACGGGGTGATCTTCAACATGCCGCACATGGAGATCCCGGAGTTCATCGATCTGGCGGGCCGGACGCTCTCGAGGCAGCCCCAGGCCGCCACCGCCCGCTAGGCGCTCCACGGTGGGTGAGGAGCGACTTTACTCGATCACCGAGGTCGCCGATCGCCTCGGGGTGTCGCCGGCTACGATCGCGACCTGGATCCGCCTCGGCCTGGGCACCGCCAGCCGGCAGGACGAGTTGGGCCGCAATCGCTACACCGAAACCGACATTCTCGAGATGCAGCGCCGCTTCCAGGAGCGACAGGCGGCGAAACGCGGGAAACCCGTCTGAGCGGCGACTCGCGAGGGGTCGGCGCTCCGTAGAATACGAACGGCTCTGGGGGAGATGAAGGAGGCCACATGCAGGCACGGCTGGTCAACACGGCACCTGAGAAGGTGGTGGTGGACGCCCTGATCGTCCCGGTATTCGAAGGCGAAACAACCGTGCCCGCCGGGGCGGCGGCGCTCGACAAGAAGCTCAAGGGGACGGTCGGCGATCTCCTCAAGGGGGACGGCTTCAAAGGCAAGTTCATGGACCTGGTGCCGGTGCACAACCTGGCGAGTGTGCCCAGCCGCTGGACGGTGCTCGCCGGGCTGGGTAAGCGGGATCAGCTGGACATGGTCCGGTTGCGCAACGTGCTGCAGGCCGCCAGCCGCACGCTTCGCAAGCGAGGCAACCGGTCGATCGCGATCCTCGTGCCCGAGGCGGTCGCCGGCCGCGGGAGCGGCGCCGATGTGGCCCGCGCCGTGACCGAGGGCATCGGGCTCGGAAATTTTGAGGCCGCCTCGCTTCGAACCAACCCTGACGGCACGGCGGGCCGGATCAACGCCCTCGAGATCATCGGGCTGAACGGGGACAAGGGCGCTGCCCCGGCCGTCAAGGAGGCGCTCGCCCTCAGCGAGGCGACCAACCGGGTCCGCGAGTGGGTGAATCTGCCCGCCAACGCCTTCACCCCGACAGTCTTTACCGAGAAGGTTAAGGAGGCGATTAAGGGCTCTGGCCTCGACCTGAAGATCCTCGAGCTTGATGACATGCGGCGGTTGAAGATGGGCGCATTGCTTGCGGTCGCCCGAGGCTCCGAGGAGCCGGCCAAGATGATCGTCCTGCGCTATGGCGGGGGCAAGAAAGGCGGCCCACTGCTGGCGCTGGTCGGCAAGGGCATCACGTTTGACAGTGGTGGCATCTCGATCAAGCCGGCCCAGAACATGGAGATGATGAAGTCGGACATGGGCGGCGGCGCCGCGGTGGTCGGCGCCATGCTGGCGATTGCCGAGATGAAGCCGAAGATCAACGTGATCGCGGTCGTTCCGACGACCGAAAACATGCCATCCGGCAAGGCGATCAAGCCCGGGGATGTCGTCACCGGCTCGGGTGGAAAGACGATCGAGATCATCAACACTGATGCCGAGGGCCGGCTGATTCTGTCCGATGGCATCACCTACGCCGTGAACGACGGGGCGACCCATATCATCGACATCGCCACGCTGACCGGGTCGATTGCGCGCACGCTGGGGCCCCTGGCGATCGGCGCCTTCAGCAATAATCCGCCGCTGATGAACCTGGTGCGCGAGGCCGCCGACCTGGCGGGCGAGCGCGTCTGGGAGCTGCCCACCTGGGCGGACTACGACGGCCTGATCGAGAGCGAAATCGCCGACATCAAGAACTCGACGGTGCCATGGGCGGGAGCCACGACGGCCGCGCTCTTCCTGCGCGAGTTCGTCGATGGACGGCCCTGGGTCCATCTCGACATCGCCGGCAGCGCCTGGCAGAACGCGAGCGAGCTGAAGACGGTCCCGAAGGGTCCGACTGGGTCCGGAGTCAGGCTGATGGCTCACCTGGCCCAACTCCTCGCGAGCCGTTAGCGCCGCGCAACAGCGGATCCCGCTCGAGCTGCGTACGGCGCGGATGCTCCTGCGCCAGTGGCGTGCGGACGACGCAGAACGCTTCGCTGAAATCTACCGGCAGCCAGAGTACCTGGCTCACATGTCGGCTCTCGACCTGGAGGGCACCCGGCTGCAAGTCGAGCGCTTTGTGAAGCGCTGGAAGGACGACGGCTTCGGTCAGTGGGTCGCGGTCGACCTGGCAACCGGGACCGTGATCGGACGGATCGGTCTGATTCGGCACCACGACTGGCCGCTCGCCCCGGATCCGGTTGAGGTCGGGTGGACGCTTGATCGCGAATACTGGGGGCGTGGCCTGGCGACTGAGGGGGGCAGGGCAGCGATCGATTGCTGGCGCAGCAAGCTGACGGATGAGCAGTTGATTTCGATCACGGCGCCGGCCAACGTCAGGTCGCGCGCCGTGATGGAGCGACTCGGCCTGACGTTCCGAGGCTCGACGACGTGGAGGGGTGAAGCGGTCGTCTGGTACGCGATCGATCGCTGAAGGCCGACGCTTAGCGCTTCGCCCAACCGGGATCGGGATACCGAGGCCGCGCGCTGGCGACCGCCGGCGGCCAGACGAGCACGGTGCGGCCGGCCTGGACCTGTTCGACATAGACCGGCTTCGCGGTGTTGGCGCCGCGGCTGTCGAACTTGATCTCGCCAAAGAAGGTGTTGAGATCGACGACCGCCAGTGAGTCGCGCACCCACTGTGGCAGCGCCGAGTTTGCCGACTCGATCGCGACCTCGAGCGTGAGGCAGGCGGCCGTGGCCGCGGCGGCGTGCTGGTCGGGCAGGTGGCCGAACTGCGCCGCGAACGCCAGTGAGTAGTGGAAGCTGTCGAGGAAGTAGCTGGTCGGATTCCGCGCGGCCGGTGTCCACTGGGTCGTGCCCGTCGCGTAGTTGGCCGATTTGTGAAGGGTGTTCGTGAAGACTGGTGCGCCCGGCCCGTTCGTGAAGGCCAGGAGCTTTGGTTGGACGTTCATCTGCTGGGCCTGCTGGACAGTGCGAACACTCTCCGAAGAGTGGCCCGCTTCGATGATCAGGTCAGGGTTCTGCGCGGCCACGGCCGCAAGGAGGACGCGGAAGTCGTTAACGCCGGTCGTATAGCTGAGACCGGAGAGAACGACGAGGCCGCGCGCCGCGGCGTAAGCTCCGCCCGCGGCGGCGATCGGCTCAGAGGTGCTGTCGCTGGCGAACAGAAAGGCGACGGTCTGTGGTCTTGGTGTCTGGGCGAGCGCCATGTCGATGACCGCCTGGAGTTGGCTGCTGTCAGGCGCGAGCACCGAGAAAACGTAGTGATACTGGCTGTTGAGAAAGGCGTCGGACGATCCGCCGGGCGCGACCATCGGCACCTGGTGGCGCTCGGCGACCGGCGCTGCCTTGAGTGTCGTGGCATTGCCCGACGGACCAAGCAGCAGCGAGACGTGATTCGTCGAGATCAAACGCTCGGTCGCGTCCGCGGCGAGCGATGGGCGGCTCTGATCGTCCTCGATCTCGATGCTTATCGGATGGCCGATCCCCTGGACCGTGATCCCACCCTTGGCGTTGATCCAGTTCTGGCAGAAGAGATAACCGTCCCTGACCATCAGGCCGTCGGTGGCCTGGCTGCCGGTGAGCGACACGATCGCCCCCACATTGATTACGCTGCCGGTCGGCGACGTGGCACCGGACCAGGCGCCGGCCGGGCCGCAGGCAGCCAGAAGTGTGCTGAGCGTGATAAACGAGCCGATAAGGGGGAGGCCTCGCCGCACGACCGGAGATTATGTCGCGCCTCCGCGCTGGCGAAAAGGCTGGCTAGCTGTCGATTGTTTGATAGCGCGGCCACCACGGTCCGGAGTTGCGGGTGGCTTGTAGACTATCGGATTGTCTGCGCGGCGCCGGCGAGTTAGCCAAGTGGTAAGGCAGAGGTCTGCAAAACCTCCATCGCGGGTTCGAATCCCGCACTCGCCTCCAGCTTTGCGCGCGGCCGCGGCTCAATCTTGGTTGAGGCTCGAGTCCCGACCCCGAACATCAGTTTTGTGCAAAAGGAGATGTTGACTATTTGGATTGGGATACTCAACAATATGCGAACTAAACCGGCAGACGCTATGCAAAAGGAGAGTCACGAGATTGTCCGTCACCGAAAAAACACTAGAGAACGTCTCAGGGTCTGAGGGCCGCGTCGATTCGACCATCTCCCTCGACGTCCTTCGCCGGCGGCTCAAAGATCCTCGCCTCTCGATCGTCGACGTACGCCCCTTGCCCGCCTACAACGGCTGGCGCCTGAGCGGGACGGCTCGAGGGGGTCACATCCCTGGGGCGGTCGCCTTCCCGAGCGCCTGGCTCCATAGCGTCGACCGAGCTGAGATCGAGCGGTTGCTGCGGTCGAAGGGCATCCTTGCCAGCGGGGAGGTCGTCCTCTATGGCGACCGTCCTGAGGAGACCTTTGCGCTCAGGACCAGGTTGGCGGAGTTGGGCCAGGCCGCGGTTCGGATTTACGAGCGTGGTTGGGCCGAATGGGCCGCGGATAAGACGTTGCCGGTGCATCGCCTGGCCAACTACGACAAGCTCGTCCATCCCCAATGGCTGCGCCAGTTGCTCGACGGGGGACGCCCGGAGGCGGCGCCGTCCGGTCCGTACCAGCTCTTCCACGTCAATTTCGGAGTTCCTGAGGAGTACGAGGAAAATCACCTCCCCGGGGCGATCTACCTCGACACGAACCAGCTCGAGAATCCCAGCGACTGGAACCGCCGATCGCCGGAGGAACTCGAGACCGCGCTGCACTCGCTCGGGATCACCCGCGACACCACCGTGATCCTCTATGGCCGCGACACCGAGGGCCACGCCAATGAAAAGTGGCCCGGCCGACGTGCCGGGCAGATCGCTGCCTGCCGGGCCGCGTTGATTCTCCGTTACGCGGGCGTCGACGACGTCCGCCTCCTTGATGGCGGCTACGACCGGTGGGTGCAGGGCGGAAACCCGCTCGAGACCGTCCTCAACGAGCCGACACCGGTCGCGTCGTTCGGGGCGCCGATCCCGTTGCGTCCGGAGCTGATCGTCGACATCGAGGAGGCCAAGCAGATCCTCTTCGATCAGGAGCATGCCGCCCTGGTCAGCGTTCGCACCTGGAAAGAGCACATCGGCAAGGTCAGCGGCTACAACTACATCGCACCGGCCGGCCGGATCGCCGGCGACGTCTGGGGGAACTGCGGCACAGACGCGTACCACATGCAGCATTACCGGAACGTCGACAACACGATGCGCGCCTATCCGGAGATCGCGGCCAACTGGAAAGCGGCTGAGATCAGGGCCGACAAGTGGGTCGCCTTCTATTGCGGCACCGGATGGCGAGCCGCCGAGACCTGGTTCTACGCCTACCTGATGGGCTGGCCGCGGATCGCCGTCTACGACGGCGGTTGGTTCGAGTGGAGCCGCGATCCGATCAGCAACCCAATCGAGGTGGGGGAACCGGTAGCGGTCTAGGAGGACCTGCGCCGACGCACGTTAGGGGTCGAGCCCTATTGGCGGAAGGCCGCGCCCAGGCGGCGTGCGCCTTCTACGAGGGTTGTTGCAGGGTAGTGACTGAAGGCCAAACGAATGAAACGGCCTCCGTCATTTGGGCCCAGGTAGAACCGTCCGCCAGGCATGTATGAGGTTCCCTCGGCTTCGGCAGACTTCAAGAGCGCGTTCGCATCCCGCTCAGCCGGAAGTCGGAGCCACACGAAGTAGCCGCCGGCGGGGCGGCGCCAGCTCGCTCGTCCCTCCAGCTGCTCCGAAAGAGCCGCGAGAAGCGCGTTTCGTCGCTGCTGGTAGGCGGTCTTGAGCCTCTCGACGTTGCTGGCGAAATCGCCTGACGCGGCAAACTCGGCGACGACAAGACCTGTGAAATGGCTGATCCCCCCGCCGGAGTCGAGAACCCCGGAATCCTGAAGCTGCTGCGCGGTCGAAGGATCCGCCGTGATGAAGCCGCACCGCAGGCCCGGTGCCAGCGACTTGGCGAAAGAACCGAGGCGGACGACGACGCCAGCAGGCGCGATGCTCCAGAGTGATGCAGGCGCTGGTCCGTCGTAGGAGAGCTCGCGGTAGACATCATCCTCGACAATCAGCAGCTGCTCAGCTGACGCCATCTCGACCAACCTTCGGCGCCGTTCCGCGCTCAGCGAGACGCCCATCGGGTTATGGAAGGTCGGGATCGTGTAGAGCAGCCGGGGCCTGGTCTTGCGAAGACGGAGGTTGGCGAGCGTCCGGGTGAGCGCCTCGACGTCCAGTCCATCGTCATCGGTAGGTACCGGGACGAGCTGGACCGCGTGGTCACGCAGGATATGGAGCGCGAAAGGGTAGGTTGGTGCTTCCACGAGCACCGCGTCTCCCGGCCTCGTGAGAACCGTCGTGGCCAGGTCGAGGCCGTGCGAGTTCCCCGCGGTGACAACGACCGAGTCAGGCGTTGGGGCCTTCTCGTCAGTCTCGGCCAGCCGCTGGCACAGCCACGAGATGAGTGGACCGGGACCCGCCGCGCGGCCGTAGTTCAGGGCGTCGGCTCCGTATCGATCGAGTACCCGAGCGGCTGCTCGCCGCAGCCCGCGAACCGGCAGCAGATCCGGGTCGGGATGGCCCCAGCCGAGGTCGATAATCCCTTCGCGGTACACGAACTGTCGAAGACGCAGTGCTGCCAGTTCGGTCACCTATCGATCAACATCTCCCACGTCCTCGTACCATTGCACCCTCGGTCCGACGGCGGCACGCATCCGCCAGCGCATGCTCTTGGGCTCAACTTCGATCACGCGCTGCAGCTCCGACAAGCGTGCCCGGACCAGTGTGGTCTCCTCGGGGAGCAGCGCCGGATGGCCGTCCAGCCAGGTCTCCACCAACCCCAGGTTTTTCGACAATGTGTAGTAGAGGCCCCAGTCCCGGCCCGCGACCCGACCCAGATATTGCACATCGATGGTGCCAGGCGCGGAGCGGCCGAGGTCATGGACCACCAGTAGCGCGATCGTGTCCTTGTAGTCCTTTTCGGTGATCTCATGGATCTGCAGCTTGGCCAGGAGGAGATCGACGGGACTCGTTGTGACGGGCTCCAGGACAAGCCGATCCTTGAAGTCGATGGTGTGGGACATACGCAAGACATCGAGGAAGACGTCTACCTTGGGCTTGCCATCAGGACCGTGGAAGATCAGCCTCGGGATGCCCCATTCCTGGCTCTGCGCGATGACCGGGTCGATTCGGTAGCCGAGGTCTTTGAACAGCTGACTGATCTGCGCTCGCTGTTTCGCGTAGCCGACGAGGTCGATATCAATCGGGGGTTCCCGATCCAGGCGCTCGAGCAGGCCGGGCAGCCTGGCGCAACGCTCGCGGACGGCGATCGATCCGGTCAGACGCAGCGTGATTCCGCGCGCGGCGGCATCATCGAGCAGTTGCCTTGCGAGGTTCGGCAAGACGCTCCCCGAGTTGGCACCGCTCGGACCTTCAGCCACGCGCCGATGTCTATCCGCGACCGACGAACGGCATCTTCGTCGCCGTGAGGGTCATGAACAGGACATTGGCGTCAAGCGGCAGACTCGCCATGTAGACCACGGCCCGAACGACATGCTCGACGTCGATGGTGGGCTCGACCGCGAGAACTCCCGATGCCTGAAGAATGCCGGTCCCCATTTCACGGGTGAGTTCGGTTGCAGCGTTGCCCACGTCGATTTGCCCGCATGCGATATCGAACGCGCGCCCGTCCAACGCCGTTGACTTCGTCAGGCCCGTCATTGCGTGCTTGGTCGCGGTATAGGGAGCTGAGTTCGGCCGAGGCCGCTGCGCGGAGATAGAGCCATTGTTGATGATGCGGCCTCCGCGGGGTTGCTGCGCCTTCATCAGCTTCATCGCCTGCTGGGTGCAAAGGAACGTCCCGGTGAGGTTGGTGTCCACCACCGCGGTCCATTGCTCGTACGTGAGGTCTTCGAGAAGGACGGAGGGCGCGAGCTGGCCCGCGTTGTTGAACAGCAGATCGAGCCGTCCGAAGCGTTCCTTTACCAGGCTGAAGAGCGCCTGGACTGACGCAGGGTTGCGCACGTCCGTCGGGATAGGCACCATTGGGTTACTGGATCCCTCATGAGCGGTATCCTCCAGGGCCTCTTTACGCCGCCCGGCAAGCACAACGGAATACCCTTCGGTTGCCAGCCCGCGAGCAACGGCGCGTCCGATACCCGAGCCCCCGCCAGTGACAATGGCTATCCGTTCAGTCAAGCCCGCCTCCTTGTGGTTGGTGGATGTCGTTCACACGTTGATGGCGCCGCCTACGAGGCCGAGCGGGTCCGTTTGGAACTCCTCGTCGGGGAGCTTGCGAAGGAAGTCGAAATCGCAGCCCTGGTCGGCCTGCAGAACGTGTTGCAGGTAGAGAGCTCCGTACCCGCGTCGGTACTTCGGGGCCCGCGGCCGGAATGCCGCTTTCCGGGCCTGCAGCTCTTGATCCGGCACCTTGAGCTCCAGCCGCCCGGCAGCCACGTCCAGCTCGATCAGATCCCCGTTGTGGACGAGGCCGAGCGGGCCGCCGACTGCCGACTCGGGTGAAACGTGCAGCACCACCGTGCCAAACGAGGTGCCACTCATGCGGGCATCAGAGATCCGCACCATGTCTGACACGCCGGCGCGAAGCAGCTTCGCGGGAATTGGAAGCTGGCCCCACTCCGGCATGCCCGGTGCGCCCTTCGGGCCGGCATTCTTGAGGACCATGACCGAATTGGCATCGATCTCGAGCAAAGGATCGTCGACCCGATTTGCCAGGTCGTCGATGTCCTCGAAGACGACCGCCGGTCCGAGGTGCTTGGCCAGGTCGCTGGACGCGGCACTCCGTTTGATGACGGCACCATTCGGCGCCAGGTTTCCGGAAAGGACGGCGATCCCGCCGGCGGATTGGAACGGGTGGCCCAGTGTGGCGATCACGTCTCGGTCATGGGCGACGGCGCCTGCGATGTTCTGTGCGAGGGACTTCCCGGTGACCGTCAGGGCGTCGGCATGAAGGAGTGGTTGCAGCTCTTTCAGGACCGCGGGAATGCCCCCGGCGCGGAAGAGTTGCTCGACCAAATGTGTACCGGACGGGCGGACATTAACGATCATCGGGGTTTGCCGCGAGAGCTCATCGAAGCGCGCCAACGTCAGCGGGATGCCGAGCCTCCCGGCCAGGGCGAGGAGGTGCACGACCGCATTGGTCGATCCGCCGATCGCGGCGAGCGCGACGATTGCGTTGTCGAACGCGGCGGGTGTGAGGATCTGGGATGGGCGCAGGCCTTCCCGAGCCAGTTCCACGGCACGCCGACCTGACTGCTCCGCGGAGGCGGCGCGCCGCGCATCGACCGCGGGGATCGCCGCGGATCCAGGCAATGCGAGGCCCAGCGTTTCCACGAGAGCGCTCATCGTCGAGGCCGTCCCCATTTCCGAACAGTGCCCAGTCGACGGGACCAGGGCGGCCTCGAGCGCCTCGTATTGCCCGGCGCTCATCCGGCCGGCGCGGAACTCATTCGTGTAGTGCCACAGGTCCGTTCCGGAGCTCACCTCCCGCCCGCAAAAGAAGCCGGGTTGTTGCGGTCCGGCGGTGACCACGATGGTCGGGAGGTCGACACTGGCCGCACCCATGAGGGACGCCGGAATCGTTTTGTCGCAGCCCACCAGGAGCACCACGGCATCCATCGGGTACGATCGCAGGCTTTCCTCGACGTCCATGGCCATGAGGTTTCGGTAGAGCATGGTGGTCGGCTTCATCAGGATTTCGCCCAGTGAGATCGTGGGGAACTCCAGGGGCAGGCCGCCGGCCTGAAGGACACCGCGCTTGACGGCCTGGGCGAGTCCGCGCAGGTGCAGGTTGCAGTTGACGAACTCGGACCAGGAATTGGCGATCCCGATCACGGGTCCGCTCTTAAGCGCTGCCTCGGTGATGCCCTCGGCCTTGAGGTTCGCCCGGTGGGAGATGCCGGCGGTCCCGTCCGCGTCGAGCCACCGGGCACTGCGCAGCCTGGAACCAGCGCCATTCTTCATCAGGCAGACTTCAGGCGTCTCGCCACCTGTACCGAAGGAACGACGCCCTGAGCCACCGTATCATTATTGTCCGCGTGACGCAGGGCATTGCGGTTCCCCCCGGACCAGAGGCTGGTTGGATTGGCGACGCGGTGCGCGAGGCCGGCGGGACGGAAGCTCCGCCGACGGAAGCCGAGGGGTTGATCTGGTATGGCACGGCATCGGAGCTCGCGGCGCTGCTCGCCGAGGCCCCGCAAATTCGGTGGGTGCAGCTCCCGTACGCAGGAGTCGAGAACTATCTCGAGCTGATTGACAGCGACGCCCGCGTCTGGACGGCCGCGAAGGGCGTGTACGCGGACCAGTGCGCCGAGCACGCGCTCGGATTGGCGATCGCGGGATTCCGGCACTTTGACGAAGCTGCGCGTACGCGAACGTGGCGCAGGGTTACCGGAAAGTCCGTCTTCGACGCCACCGTCGTCATCGTCGGTGGGGGAGGGATCGCCCAGTCGTTGCTTCGCCTCCTCAAACCGTTTCGTGTTCACTCGACCGTGATTCGGCGCCGGTCCGAACCGACTCCCGGCGCCGACCGGACCGTCGGGCCTGACGGGCTTATCGAGGCACTCGGTGATGCCGATCTCGTTGTGCTCGCGGCGCCGCTGACCAAAGAGACGGAGCACATGATCGCTGCGCCGGAATTGGGCAGCATGAAGAAGGATGCGTGGCTCGTCAATGTCGCCCGAGGCCGGTTGGTAAAGACCGAGGACCTCGTCTGGGCGCTGACTAATCGGGAGATTGGTGGGGCGGGCCTCGATGTGACCGATCCCGAGCCGCTCCCCGACGGGCATCCGCTCTGGACGCTTGACAACTGCATCATCACGTCGCACACAGCGAACCCGCCCAACCTGGAACAGGATCTGTACCGCGGCCGAATCGTGGATAACGTGCGCCGATTCCTCGCCGGCGAGCCCCTGGTCGGGACGGTCGCGCGTGTTGATGGCTATTGAGCTCCCAGCCACATAGTGCTATTGGGGACCTGACGAAAGTTCGCGGAGCGCGACCCTCGGACCCGATATATTATATGTGACATATCGCGTGGCAAGCTCAACAAGCGCCGCCGGCACCGCCCTTCATCGGCTCGCATCCACCAGCCTTCGGGAGGGCGCGTGGCTGGCGATCCGGGCCAGCATCATCACCGGGGAGCTGCAGCCCGGCGAGATTTACCCCATCGCCTACTTCACGGCCAGGCTCGGCGTGTCGGCAACGCCCGTCCGCGAGGCATTGCTCGACCTGGCTGGGATCGGCCTGATCGAGGTCGTTGCCAACCGCGGTTTCCGCGTCCCGGAACTTTCGGAGCACGACCTCGACGAGATCTTCGAGATGCGAGTCCTACTCGAGGTCCCCAGCGTCGCCCGGGTCGTCGGGGCCTTACCGGCCGAGGGGCAGGCGGCCTGCCGCCAGCTTGCGCAGCAGTCCGAGACCCGTGCTGCGGCGGGAGACCTGGTTGGCTTTCTCGAACTCGATCGCCTGTTCCATGCCGCGCTGCTGTCCGCCCTTCAAAATGGTCGCCTCGTCGATACGGTCAATCGTCTTCGGGACCAGGCCCGCCTTCGAGCGCTCCCCTCCCTGGCTCGAGGGCCTGAGCTGATCGCGTCGGCGCGGGAGCACGCGCAGCTGCTGGAGGCCGTGATTCGCGGGGACCGTGAGGCAGCCCAGAAGGCCATTCGCTCGCATCTCGAGCATACGCGTGGACTCTGGGCCGGGCGTCCGGAAGCCGGTTCCCAGGTGTGAGCGCCTGATGCGCCTCTACTTCGCCTCGGACATCCACGGCTCGGACAAGTGCTGGCTGAAGTTTCTCGCCGCCGCCAAGTACTACCAGGCAGACGTGCTCATGATCGGCGGCGACATCACGGGCAAGTTCATTGTTCCGATTGTCACTCAGTCCGATGGGGCCGCGACTGCAGAGTTTCTCGGGATCAAGCGCTCCATCGGGAGCCAGGACGCGCTCGCGCGCTTCAAGACGCAGGTCGCGAACAGCGGCCAGTACTGGATCGAAATGACACCGGAGGAGTACGACTTCTACAAGGACGACCAGCGGCGAATTGACGAACTGTTCAAGCAGGTTGTCCTGAAACGGGTTGAACGGTGGGTGGAGATCGCGGATGCTCGACTCAAAGGGTCCGGCGTGCGGTGCCTTGTCAGCGGGGCGAATGACGACTATTTCGAAGTCGACGATTACCTCCGCAAGTCCGAGGCCATCGAGGTGCCAGAAGGCAAGGTCATCGATCTCGGCGGGTTCGAAATGCTGAGCCTTGGCTATGGGAACCCGACCCCGTGGAACTGTCCGCGGGACATCTCCGAGGAAGAGCTCGGCAAGAAAATCGATGCGCTGGCCGGCAGGATCGATCACATGGATCATGCCATCTTCAACCTCCACGTGCCGCCATATGAGAGCGGCCTCGATGTCGCCCCCAAATTGGACAAGAACCTGCAGGTGGTGGCCTCCGGAGCCGGCACGCCCGAGATGGTTCCGGTCGGGAGCACGGCCGTGCGGGACGCGATTTTGAGATACGAACCGTTGCTTGGGCTGCACGGGCACATCCACGAATCACGCGGGAGCCGGCGAATGGGCCGGACCACCATCGTCAATCCCGGCAGCGAGTATGCGGAGGGCATTCTGACGGGCGCCCTTCTGGATTTCTCCGTCGACAAAGGGCTTTCGCGCGTTCAGTTGGTCAGCGGCTAGCGAATTCGAAGTAGGGAGGGAACACCGTGTCAACGAAAGTGGAACATCCAAGGGTCTTTACGCGAGCGAGTTCGGGCCTTGTCCGGCAGGTAGGAACGCTGGACACGACCTTCTACGGGATGATGCAGATTGGGATTCCCTACATCATCTTCATCATCGGATCCTGGGTCCTTTACCCCGGGTCGTCGATGGAGCTCGCGACCGCGATTACCATCGTCGCCTCGGTCTGTCTTGGGATCACGTATGCGCTCTATAGCGCCGTCTACCCACGATCGGGCGGCGAGTACGTTTTCCTGTCTCGAACCGTTCACCCCGCCTACGGGTTCGTCGTCAGCTTCCTGCAGGTTTTCTGGCAAGCCTTCTATTTCGGGATCACTGGGGCTTTCTGGGCGATTTACGGATGGTCGCCGCTCTTCACCACGCTGGGTCTGCAGTTGAAGAATCAAACGCTGACGAGCATCGGGACATTCTTCGGAAGCCCCTGGGGCATCTTCATCACCGGACTCGTGATGGTCCTCTTCCTCGGGGGCCTGCTCTATCGCGGAGCGAAGGGGTACTTTTCGTTCCAGCGCTGGTCCGTCTGGATCGCGCTCGGCAGCGTAGCCCTCGTCATCATCGTGCTGGCGCTCACCGCGACCGGGGTCTTCAACTTCAAGGGGAGCTTTGACAGCCTCGCCGGGTCCGGCGCGTACGACAAGGTCATCGCCACCGCGAAGGGAGCCGGGACCGATCTGAACCCGGGGTTCAGCCTCGGCTCGACCATGAATTTTCTCATCTGGCCCGCCTTCTCGATCCTCTTTGCAATCAACTCGGTTTCGTTCAGTGGGGAGATCAAGAACGTCAAGCGAGGCCAGCTCTTCGGGATCACCGGCGCCATGGTCTGGGCCGGCCTGATCATGATCGCGCTCATGTTCTTCATTCGGTCGGCGGTCGGCGATCAGTTCCTGCTCGCCGCCAGCTCAATCGGCAGCAAGTTCCCACTGCCGATTTCGCCCTGGCTCAACCTACTCGCCTCGATCGCGACCAACAATTGGGTCCTGACGATCCTCATGAACCTCTACGTGCTGTTGCTGATCCCGTATGCGGGCGGCGCTGGCGCGCTTTATTCCTCACGGGCGCTGATGGCCTGGGGCCTCGACGGCATCGCGCCTGAAAAGGTTGCCGATGTCTCGGAGCGATACCACTCGCCGGGATGGGCCATTCTCGTCTCGGTCGTGATCGCCATCGTCGCGCTGACGCTCTACGCATTCACCACGTTAGTCGCAACGCTTTCGGGCCTGATCGGGTTCGCTACCGCGTTCTGCCTGACGTCGCTGGCTGCCGTCGTCTTCCCGATGTGGAGGAAGGACGTCTATGAGGGCTCACCTGCCGCGATGACGTTCGCGGGCCTGCCGCTCATTTCGGTGGCCGCGATCGTAGCCAGCGTGACTCTGTTGTGGGTCATCTACCGGGCAATCGTGGACGCTGCCTTCGGTGCAAATACCGCCTTCTCGCTCTGGCTGAACATCGGCGTAATCGTCGCCGCGGTCGTCTGGTACTTCGTCGCAAGGGCGTACCGGCTCCGTCAGGGCATCGACGTCGCGGAGCGGTACAAGGAGATCCCGGTCGAGTAGGTGTCGGTGCAGCCCGACATGGGGCTCGCGTTTCTCAGCGCGAGCGACCAGGCGGACCTGGTTTTTTCGCGGAAAGTCTCCGCGACCGAATTGTTGCGTCTTCACATTGAGCGGGTTGAGCGGCTAAATCCCAGGCTCAATGCCGTCGTGACGCTCGACCTCGAACGCGCAACCGAGCGCGCCGCCGAGGCCGATGCGGCGACCGCGCGCCGAGACCGCTGGGGGCCGCTGCACGGCGTGCCGATCACGCTGAAAGATACGCACGCAACGGCGGGGATTCGAACAACGGCGGGATATCCGCCACTGCGAGACTACGTGCCGGCAGCCGATGCGACGGTCACGGCTCGCCTCAAGGCAGCCGGGGCGATCCTCTTCGGTAAGACGAACACCTCGCTGCTGGCTTTCGACCAGCAGACTGTCAATCCAATCTTCGGCCGAAGCAACAACCCCTGGGACCTCAGCCGGACCACCAGTGGCTCAAGCGGAGGCGCGGTAGCCGCGCTTGCCGCCGGTTTGACCGCGCTTGATCTGGGAAGCGACGCCGGCGGGTCGATCCGGATCCCGGCGCATTTCTGCGGCGTCTATGGGCTGAAGCCCACCTTCGGCATGGTCTCGCAGGAGGGCCACATCCCCGACCTGCCGGGCATGCCTCGACTTGATCGAGTGCTCTCGACCAGCGGGCCGCTGGCTCGATCGCTTGACGACCTGGCGATCGCCCTCCGCCTGATTGCCGGTCCCGATGGGAAGGACACCACGCTGCCGCCGATCCGCCTTGGTGAAGCGAATACCGTCGATCTCCGCCACCTCAGGCTTGCCTGGTCGCCGACGTTCCCGGCGGTCCCAGTGGCGAAAGAGATTGGCCAAAGACTGGAGGCTTTGGCAGCCCGGTTGACGCAGGCGGGCGCGCGGGTCGAGCAGGCGTTGCCGCCCGTCAGCTTTGATGAGCAGTGGGCATGTTTCCAGACGATCTCGCGCTCGACCTGGCAGCTGCGCGCACGGCTGGGCGGAATCCCCGAGGTCGACGACGGCCAGCCTGAACCATCGCTCGAAGCCGTGGCTCTGGCCATGGATGTTCGCGACCGAATTACCGCGCGATGGGAGGAGTTCTTCACCCAGTGGGATGCGCTCCTGTGCCCGCCCTCCATGACGGTGGCTTACCCCCACTGTGCGCCTGGCAGCCCGATCATGGTCGATGACACCGCGGCACGCTATGACGAGGAATGCCGTCACTGCTACGAGTTCAACCTGACCGGCCATCCCGCGCTGGTCAGCCCACTGGCCCTCACCGCGGAAGGCCTGCCAATCGGCATCCAGATGGTCTCGGCGCGGTGGGCCGATGAGCGGTTACTGGCGATTGCCAACAGCATCTCGCCGTACCTTCCAGGCTTCAGCCCGCCAGCTGCTTTCGCGTGAAATCTACCCTGATCAGGTAGCCGCAATTAGGGCCACCGCAACGACGGCCAAGACCGCTCCCGCTGCCTGCAGCACGGTCATCCGCTCTCGAGTGAAGATTCGAGCGCAGAGAACCGTAAAGGCCGGATAGAAGGAGGTGAGCAGCGCGGTCAGCGATAAGAGACCGTGGAAGGTCGCAAAGAGATAGAGGACGACGCCGACGCCATCAAAGGATCCGCCGACGCCGATCAGGCGCCAGGTTGGGCGGCGCGGCACAATCGAGACCCGGCTGACCAGGGCATAGCCAAGGGCCGTGACCGCCGAGCCGAGGCGGCTGCTCAAGAACGCGGTGACCCCCGAGGCGCTACCCGCGTGAACCAGGATGAAAAAGAGTCCGAAGCAGGCGCCGGCAACGATCGCCAGGCCCAATGCAGCCCGGACTCCACCGGCCGCTTCGCGATCGCCCCAGTTGATCAGCGCGATCGCCAGCAGACCGAGGCCGATGCCGCCGAACTGGCCGAGATGCAACCGATCGCCACTGAAGAGGCCAACGATCGTGGGCAATCCCGCCGCAACGACCGCCGTGATGGGTGCGACGACGCCAATCAAGTTCAGCATCATCGCGCGGTAGAAGAGGATGAGCCCGAACCCACCGATCGTGCCACCCATGAAGGCAAAGACGGTTGACTGAGTGCTCCAGTGCAGGGGCAAAAGCCAGAAGGCCAGGGGAAGCGCGACCAGGCCGCACAGCTCGATGCCCATGGTGACACTCGGCGGCGGCGTGCGCCTGGCCGCCAATCCTCCAGTGAAGTCGGCGATCCCGAGGGTTGCCGCCGATCCCAGCGCGGAGGCGGGTGAGAGGAGCGGACTCATGATGGATGCGGGGGGGACGTCGCGAGGTGAGCGAGGAGGCGGTCGAGCGGGGGTGGGACCCGCCTGAGGTCCATCGCGTCGACCAGCGCCCGCGCGTACTGGGCCTTGCGGCCGGAGTGCGTGCCCATGAAACGCCGGAGCTGCTTTTCGATCGGTCGGCCCTGCTGCGCCGGCTGACGCTGAAAGGTGCGGAACGGTCTCAGCTCGCCCTGGACCTCGATGACCTGTTCGACGGCGGTGGCGCCAAGGGACCGGATCAATTCGTCCTCGAGGTCATCGACGCAGACGTAGAAGCCCAATCGCTCGAGATCGCCGCGCGCGAGGTTGGAGCCGAATCCCGCCCGCTCGAGCGCCCGCCGGAAGTAGCCCTCCTCCCCCGCATCGGACAGTCCCGCAAGGCGGACGTCGTACCCCTGCGGTCCAAAGAGATGGATGAACGAGCCGATGGCCTGGGCGCCGCGGATTGGCACGATGGAGATGCGTTCGGCGTCCAGATTTCGATCCCGGCGACGAGCCAGGGTCTCGAGAGCGACCTGGTCGCTGAACCCCTCGACGATCACAACGGTCCGTCGGCGTAACGCCTCAGCCTCCTCTCGCGACATGAAGCGCGAGAGACGGCGAGCGGGATCCTTAAGACCCAAGCCGGGCAAGAGACTCGACCAGCTCCTGCTCCTCAGAAGGGCTTCATCAGCATCAGCCAGAGCAGCAGGAGGAGCGCCGCGATGCCGATGGCGGCGACGATTTCGGGGCGGCGCGAGTCGAGCAGGGCCAGGACCTCGGCGTCCGGGGCGCGTTCGACAGGACCGGACTTGCCGCGCCCCCGTCCGCGCAAGCCCAACGCTTCGCGCAACGTCCGGTAATAGGGGGACGCTACGCCGAACATGGCGAAGGTGACCAGGATCAGGATGGCGATCGCCGCCCAGATCCATCCACGGCCGAACCAGTGACCGGAAAAGCCGGCCAATATGCCGGAGATCACCAGGATCCAGAAGAAGGGGTACATCAAGGTATTGGTGAGCTCCGCCAGCTGGATCAGGGCGGAAACGGTCTGGACGTTGCGCTCACGGCGGACGCGGAACGAGATAAAGGCGGCGCCGCCATGGGAAAACACGAAACCAAGCACTGCGGCCACATGGATGAACACCAGCCATGGATAGATTTGCATCGTCCTTACGAGTCTACGGCCCGCGCCAGGTGCTTGCGTGGTTGAATAGTGGGACCCAAAGAGGAAGGAGGACAACGACGGTGCGCAGATGGCCTCGCCTCGTTGCCGGCACCATGCTGGCGCTCGCGGCTTCGACCAGCGGTGTCTCGTCGCAGGCATATCCGTAAGGGCCGTGACCACGAACCCTGAATAGGCAAGGCCTGGCAACCGGCGATGGCGTCGCGAGCGGCCCGATTGGCATCTTCGATTCCGGCGTGGGCGGCCTGTCCGTGCTCCAGGAAATTCGCCGTGAGCTGCCCGCGGAGGATCTGATCTATGTGGCGGACTCGTCGCACGTCCCGTACGGGAACAAGCCAGCGGAGTACATCCGCCGGCGGTCGATGACGCTCACCAAGTTCCTTCTCGACCAGGGCGCCAAAGCCATCGTGGTTGCCTGCAATACCGCCACGGCGGCGGCCGCGGCACATCTCCGCCGGCACCTCGACGTCCCGGTGATCGCGATGGAGCCGGCTGTCAAGCCGGCGGCTGCCGCCACGCGTCGTGGGGTGGTGGGTGTGCTGGCCACCGAGGGGACGATTCGGAGCGCGCAAATGGCGGCGCTGCTCGAACGGTTCGGCAAGGGCATCGCTGTGGTCACGCAACCCGGGATCGGGTTGGTCGAGCAGGTCGAAGCCGGGGATCTGGACGGGCCCGCGACCCGCCGGCTGGTGGAGAAACATACCGCGCCACTGCTCGAGGCGTCCGCCGACACAATCGTTCTGGGGTGCACCCATTACGCCTTCATTCGGCCGCTCATCGCGGACGTGGTCGGGCCAGAGGTGGTCCTGATCGAGACCGGTCCAGCGGTCGCTCGTCAGGTACGTCGCGTGCTGGATACCAACGGCCTTCTCAACCCGGCCGCCCGAAAGGGCGCTGAAGCCTTCTGGACCAGTGACGGTGCGGAGACGGCCGACCGAGTCTTTTCATTATTGCTTGGGAGATCGGTCGAAGTTCGGCGACTCCCTGAGCACTTCCAGTAGCCGGCCGCGGGTCCGTTACTCGTCGACGAGGACGACTCCCAACGCGGTCAGCAGTGAGACGGCTTCCGGCAGCGAGAATCGCGCTCCCTTGAGCGTGTTCGCCATCGGGTCAATGGTATAGTTGCGGGCGGTCCGGAGGTCGGCGCCGCTGAGGTCCGTCTGGTTGAATCGCGCGCCTGACAGGTCCGTTCCGGAGAAGTCGCATTTCGCCAGATTCGAATCGGAGAAATCGACTTCATGCGCGATGCAGTCCTTGAAGCCGATGCCCTTCAGGGCCATGCCCATGAAGACCGACTGGCTCACGACGCAGTCGTCAAAGCTGAGTGCCGGTCCCAGACCAAGCAGCGGCCACCTGGCGACGGTCCAGTTGATCCCGATGAGCTTCGATCGCTTGAACTGCACGGTGGCCAATCGGCACCGAGGAAACCTCGCCAGGGTGAGGTTGCAACCGACAAACGACGACGTCATCAGGCTGCACTCGTCAAACTCGGTCTCCTGAAACGAACAATTGCGGAACTGGCACGCCTCGAAGTCGGCGCCGGAGATCGTGGTCCGGTCCAGGCGACGGTCGGCAAAGGTCTCCTTGTGGGCAGCCCGAGGTAATGCGTCTGAACGGCTAGAGCCCATGGCTAGCGCGAGTCTACTGTGAGCCGGCAGGTCGCCCTTGACCATGCCAGCGCCCCGTGATAAGACTCCGAAAGGCGCATGGAGGGTAAGATGGCCGACCCGCTCGACGTCAATCCGCTGGCCGTGGACGCCGAAACCATGCGCAAACTTGCCACCGAGGTCGTTGACATGCTGGTGGCGCGACTCGCGGATCCGGAAGTTGACCCGGTTCTGCGAACGGCCACGCGTGACGAGATGGAACAGCGCGTCGGGGAGCCGCCTCCGGAACACGGCGTCCCCTTCGAGCGGATCCTGGCCGGTCTCGTTCGCGATGTGTTGCCCTTCACGGCGCGATACGATCACCCCGGCTACCTCGCCTTTATTCCCGGTTTCGGAACCTGGCCCGCGGCCCTCGGGGACTTCATCGCAAGCGCCTGCAACCTGTATGGCGGCTCGTGGAAGGAGGGCGCCGGTCCGAGCCAGGTAGAGCTGACCGTGCTCGACTGGTTCAAGGAGTGGATCGGCTACCCGCCCGAGGCGGCCGGCATCCTCACGAGCGGTGGCTCGGCCGCCAACATGACCGCGCTCGCCTGCGCGCGGGAGAGCCTGATCGGGGCGATGGCCCCTGACGTGGTCGTCTACGTGTCCGATCAAGCCCATGCTTCCCTCGCCCGTGCCGCTCGAATCCTCGGGTTCAGACCAGAGCAGGTACGTGTTTTGCCCGTCGATCAACGTTTTCGCATGCGTCCCGACGCCCTCGCCGGCGCCATGGTGGCCGACCGAAAGGCCGGACGCCGGCCGCTCTTTGTCGCGGCGGCGGCGGGGTCCACGAACACTGGAGCGGTCGATCCCCTCAGCGAGCTCAGCGCAATCTGCCGTCGAGAGGGGGCCTGGTTTCATATCGACGGCGCCTACGGCGGGTTCGCCGCACTCACAGAGCGTGGGCGGCAGACCCTCGCGGGCATCGAGTTGGCGGACTCGGTCACCCTTGACCCGCACAAATGGCTGTACCAGCCCTTTGAATGTGGCTCGCTTCTCGTCAGGGACGGCCGCCAGCTCCGGAGGGCATTCGAAATCGCGCCGGACTACCTCAAGGACCTCGAAATCGCGAGCCGCGAGGTCAATTTCGCCGACCTGGGCATGCAGCAATCGCGGATGTGCCGGGCGATCAAGGTCTGGATGTCGCTGAAATACTTCGGGGTGGAAAATTTCCGCCGCGCCATCGATCGGGCAATGGACCTGGCACGGCGCGCCCAGGAACGGATCGAGGCGAGCGAGGAGTTTGAACTCCTCAGCCCGGTGACGCTGGGCGTCGTGTGTTTCCGGCGCCGTGTCCCCGGGACCGATGAGGCGACGCACGAGCGCGTCAATCGGGCGCTGCTACAGGGAATCGAGGACGGAGGCCAGTCCTGGCTGTCCTCGACCCGGCTACATGGACGCTACGCGCTGCGGATGTGCGTGGTGAATCACACCACAGGCCCGAGCCACATCGACCGCGTGGTCGACTGGTTGACCGCCGCCCCGATTGACGGGGTGAAAACGGCCGCGCGCAGCCGCGAAGGCTATGACCGGCTTCCCGGCATGGAGCGAGGACGGTCGGTCGAGCATCCGTCGGCGGCGGCGGGTCCCGTGGACCGCTCAGCCGTGCGGGCGGTCCCGCTGTTCGCCTCGCTCACAGACGAGCAGCTGGACCGAGTGGTCGCTTCAGCGCAAGTGGTATCGGTCCCGAGCGGCACCGCAATCGTCGAACGATGGGATTACGGCCGTGACGTTTTTGTCCTGCTCGAAGGCACGGCCGACGTGCACCGCGACGATGTGCGGCTGGCGACACTCGGCCCGGGGGATTTTTTTGGCGAACTGGCCGCGCTGGATTGGGGTGCGAGCTTCGGCTACCCGCGGCTCGCGACCGTGACGGCGGCGGAACCGGTGCGACTGCTGATGATCGCCGGCGAGCGCTTCAACGAGCTGGTCGGGGAGTCCCCGGCCGCCGCAGCGACGGTGCAGCAGGCGGTGCGCCAGCGGTTGCCAGGCCTGTAGCCGTAAATGACGCCCACGCCTGACCGGCTGGCGGTATTCCGCGAGGTGGTGCGGAATCCCGACCTGAGGCGGCTGGAACTGGCGTTCAGCGGTTTCAATGCGGCGGAATGGTCCACGTGGATTGCCGTCCTCGTCTATGCCTATGGCGTCGGTGGGTCTGGAACCGTCGGCATTCTTGCGCTCGCGATGGTGGTGCCGTCGGGTATTTTCGCGCCGATCGCGGCCCAGCTCGGCGATCGGCTCCCACGGCAGCGGGTCATGGTGTTCGGGTACGCCTTACAGGTTGGGACGATGGGCATAACCGCCTTGGCCTTGCTGCTCGCGCTTCCCCCGATCGTCATCTACCTCTTTGCCGCCCTGGCGGCGATGAGCGTCACCGTAACGCGCCCGGCACAGGGTGCGTTGCTCCCGGAGCTTGCGCGGACTCCGAGCGAGCTGGTTGCGGCCAACGCTGTCTCCGGCACGATCGAAAATTTCAGCATCTGCATCGGGCCGGCGCTCACCGGTGTGCTCCTGCGCGTCGGCAGTCCCGGCCTGGTGTGGGCGGTGATGGCCGCCGTCATGCTCGGCAGCACGTTGCTGGTGGCCCGAATCCGACATCACTCCGCGGAGCAATCGACCGCTGGCGCGCTGGAGGAGGGCGGGTTTCTCGCCACATCTCTCGGCGGGATCCGCTCGCTTGGCGGTCTGAAGGGACCACGATGGATCGTCGCGCTGATCTTCGCCCTCTCCGTCGAATTGGGCGCGCTGGACGTTCTCCTGATCGTCCTCAGCTTTCAAGTGCTCCGGATCGGCCCCTCGGGACCGGGCTTCCTCAATGCCGCCATTGGCGCCGGTGGCATTGTCGGCCTCGCGGTCACCGCCACTCTCGTGGGTCGTAGCCACCTGTCCCGCCCGTTCCTGATGGGCATTGCCCTCTGGGCCCTGGCGCTGAGCCTGATTGGCGCGCTCCCCGCCTTCGTTACCGCCGTCGTCTTTCTGGGGGTTGCCGGGGCCGGGCGTAACGTCATGGACGTCGCTGGCCGGACGCTCCTCCAACGCACGGTGCCCGATCAGGTTCTCTCGCGGGTCCTCGGCGTGTTGGAGGGCCTGTACAACATCTCCCTGGGGATCGGCGCCATCCTGGCGCCCGTTGTCATCCTGGCAATAGGCCTGCGCGGCACCTTTCTGCTCGCCGGCCTGGCGCTCGCGCTGTTGGCGTTGCTCGGCCTCCGACCGCTTCGGGCCCTGGACCGGACCGCCACCATCGCCGGTCCGGCGTTGGACCGCGCCAGAGCCGTCACGCTCTTCCGGCCGCTTGACAACGTCGTTCTCGAACGCCTGGCTGCGTCGCTGCATCCGCTGGCATTCCCGGCCGGCACCGTCATCATTCGGGAGGGTGAGGCCGGCGAGCGCTTCTACCTGATCGATGAGGGGGAGGTCGCGGTGCGCAAGCAGGACGTGGAGGTCGCCAGGCTGCGGGCCGGGGATTACTTCGGCGAGATCGCCTTGCTCCATAAGATCCCGACAACGGCTTCCGTGATTGCCGTAACGCCGGTCGAGCTGCTGACGATCGAGCCTGACATCTTTATCGACGCCGTCACCGGGAACCCGCGAGCGAGAAGGGTTATGAACCAGGTCGTAACCGAGCGCCTGCACAGCTAAGCTGGGACTGCCATCGTCAAATCGAAACCCCAAGATGTCGACGGCTATATCGCGGCGGCGCCCGCATCGGTCCAGCCGATGCTCCGCCAGCTCCGCCAGATCATCAAGGCGGAAGCGCCAAAGGCTGAAGAGCGCCTCAGCTACGGCATGCCCTTTTACAAGTACAAAGGGCGTCTGATCTATTTCGCGGCGCACAAGGACCACGTTGGGGTCTACCCGGTCGGTCGGGCCAAGACGGTCTATGCGAACGAGCTGAAGCCGTATATCGCCGAGAGGCAAACGCTGCGATTCCCGATCGGGAGGGCCTTACCCGTCACGCTGATCAAGAAAGTTCTGAAAGAGCGCGTCAGGGAGAACGAGGCAAGTGGTTGATTCCACTACAGGCGCGATTTCCGCCACAGACCAGCTTCCGGGATAGGGCTCGCGAGGCTCTGGCGGAACCCAGGGCGGCGCCAAATAGGGCAAGATAGATCGATGCCGTCCCACGTCCTGCGGCGGGTTGGCTGGGGTCTCACCTGGCGCTGGTCGATCCTGTTCGCCAGCCTGATCGCGCCGGCGCCCTTCCCGGCCATTGCCGTGGTCGGGGTCCTGCTTGCCGCCGGGTTGGTCGCGTTTGTCTGGCGGCGCCGTGATTGGCTCGGAGCCGCCTGGCGGGTCCTCTTCGCGGTCGCGATCGTCAATCTCGGATTCTGGCTGGGAAGTCCGCTCCTGGTTCCGGCGATCACGGTCGCGCTGGTGCTGACGGTCGCCGATCTCTGGTGGTCGCTGACGGGTGCGCCCGCGGCGACCGTTGCCGGCCTCGTCACCGCGCCCGTCACGGCCCTCGAACCGCTGCGCGCGGTGGCGGTGGACGAGCCACTCGTCTATCGCAGGCAGGAACCCGTCTTGGAGCCAATCGCTTATGTCAGGCCGGACCGCGTCGTCGAGCCGGAGTCGCCGCGGCAGCGAGCCAGCCAGGGGAGCACCGCCGCGGGATTTCGCATGCTGGTGGCGGCCTGCATGGTCGTCACCCTCTTAACGGTGGTGGCCTTCAGCGTGGCGTCGGGTGCGTCGGCCGGTCTCTCCGGCGCGCTTGCCGCCGTCGGCCAGCGGGTGAGCCAGTTGACCGCAGCCGCGCCGACCGCACCGGTGGTCGCTCCGACCGCAACGCCGCAGCCGGCCCGGCCGACGCCGTCGCCGACGCCGGATCCCATCACCGCGCTGATCCCGAACAACGGGGACGGTCAGCCGTCATTGGACCAGGCGCCGCGGATCGATCTGTCGAAGCTTTGCGTCTCGTTGCCCGATCACCGCTATGAAATCCGGCTGCCGAACGGGCAGGTGATCATCGTCAAGACGCAGCATCACAACGGCTGCCCCGACCTGTCGGCGATCCTGAACGCGCTGCAGAACGCCGGTGGGAACTCGACGGAGCCCTAGGTGTGATTCCCACGAAGGTTATTGACAAGCGCGGCGAGCCGGCGTGAGCCCCTTGGCGGTTTGGGGTGTGCAACCAACGGTGATTGATAGGAGGCTATCCATGCGGGTAAGCGCGTCAAACGACGCCTGGTTGTTGGGGTAGAAGCTGCTGCATAGGCCCATGCGGCGATGAGGGTCTTGAGGGAAGCGTTCCGCCTTGCCGTTCGTCGGGCGGCCGAGAGGGTCGGGTCTATTGTGGGCCGAGCGCCTAAAACGGACCGCCATCGCTGGCGGTCAAAGGGTCGCGAGCGGTAGGACTGACTGACCGGTTGTCGGTCAAGACGCGCTCAATGCGCACGCAGGCGCTGGCGGCAGAAGCAGGCGCCGCGGCCAGGAGGGAGTCGCCGGCAGCTCAAGTTTGGACTCGCATCGGGTTGCAGCTGGACCAGCGCGTGGCGCCGTGGCATCATCGATCGCCACGTGTAGGTAGTTGCTAGCCGGTCCCCGCGCGACCTCAGTGGCCATGGGGATACGGCCAGCCGATCACCGCAACATGCCGATGACCGCGTACGTCCGGGATGCGAGCCGGGCGAGCTTGGTGTCCACGTGGAGCAGCTCAAGCACGCTCGGTGCCGGACATACCGGATCGGCACGGCGGTGATCGCAGGTCCGGAGCTCGAAGGCGACTGAGCGCGTGGCGCCATGGCACACGGGGCCATAGATGGTGGAGCGGCTACAAGGCTACCAGCACGTGGCGATCGAGCCGATGCGACGCGCTACGCGGTGGTTGAGCTGTCGGCGCGCCGAGTCCAAACGGAGTGCCGCGCGACCTGCTCTGGCCGCGGCGGCGGTTTTTGCCGAGCGCGGCGTGCGCATTGAGCGCGGCTCGACCGACAACGGGCAGTCAGTCCTACCGTTCGCGACCCTTCGACCGCAAAGCGATCGCGATCCATTTGTAGGCGGTCGGCACAGCGAGACCCCCGACGTCATCGGCCGCCCGGGTCGCCGACCGGCCCTAAGGCGGAACGCTTCATCAGGACCTCATCGAGGAATCGGCCAAACGGCGTGAGTTCTACGCCAACAAGCAGGCTCGTTTGGACGAGCTTCCTGTCGGTGGCTAGGTTGGTCTGCAACACCGCAGAACCGATACAGCGCTGAAGGGGCTCACGCCGGCTACCGCGCTTGTCAATAACGTTGGTGGGAACTACACCTAGGCGCCCGCCTCGATCACCGACAGGATGTTGCCCGCCGGGTCCTTGAACCAGGCGATGGTTGGGCCCTGGTTGCGCATGACCCCCTTCGCGTCGAGATTCATTCCCTCGTAGTGCTCGAACTGGACGCCCGCTTTGGCCAGGGTGTCGACTGCCTGCTCGACGTCCTTGACCGGGAAATTGAGCACCGTGAAGGTCGCCGGCTCGTGGTTGGGCTTCGGATAGATGATGACCTTGTGGCCGCCTGCGAGAGCGAGGGTCAGCATGCCGTGTGCTTCGGTGACATCGAGGCCAAGTTTGCCGGCGTAGAACTCTTTCGTCTTCGGGATGTCGTTGGACGAGAGCCCGGAAAAGGCGGGGCTATCACGCAGGATCGAGCTGGCGACGGCGGCGCTGTTCGACGCTGACGGTTCCAGATTGTTCATGAGGTCACTCTAGGCTTTGTCCGCCGCGAGGTGGGCGAGGATCTTCTCGATCTCGGTGTCCTGCGCTTCCAGGTGTGCCTGGATCTGCAGGGCCGTGTGGAGGACGGCGTCCGCGTCCTCGTAAGTCGCCTCCGCCCTCTTGTCGCTCGCGACGGCCAGGACGTTCTGGCCCACGATGATGATGCTCAGGAGCACGAGCTGGAGGAACGTCTGGCTGATCCACTGCACGATGATGACGGGGTTCCCTGACGCGATCGCGCCCGGGAGCGAAATGAGCGCGAGGACGGCGAAGGCATAGGCGCACCACATGGTGCCGACGGCGGTCGTGACCTTCAGGGCCAGCCAGCGGTTGAAGCGCCCAACCGGCGAGTCGGCTTGGAGCATGACCTCGCGGACCTTGACCGGTCTCTGGTCCTTTCGACGAGCGATGTGCGGATGGAGTGTGGGCGTGAAGATGTTTGGCATGGCGTTCAGTATGAGGTCCACCACTGGCCGCGAGACTGCCGAGTCCGCTGATCAGGCGCGTGCGGTGAGCGCCTCTTCGGCCTGGCGCTCGGCCACGGCCACGTTCGTTTTCGGCGCGACCCGCCAGAAGTGGCGCAAGGCGTGATGCCAATCCTGCAGGATGGTCCGCGCCATTGCGGAGCCGGTCCAGGTGCCATGCTCCTCCACCAGCAGCCGCAGGCGGATGGCTTCGTCCGCAAGCAGATGGTGATCCCCGGTCACGCGCTCGACCTTGACGAGCTCCGGGTTGACCATTGCCGGCAGGCTGATGCCGGGGTCGTAGACGAAGACCTCGCCGCCGGTCATGCCGGCGCCGAGGTTATGGCCCACGGGCCCCAACACCACGACGGTGCCGCCGGTCATGTACTCACACGCATGCTGACCGACGCCCTCGACCACCGCGACGGCCCCGCTGTTGCGAACCGCGAAGCGCTCGCCGGCTCGCCCCGCCGCATAGAGCTCCCCGCCGGTCGCGCCGTAGAGGACGGTATTGCCAACCAGCGAGGGATCGCCGAAGTCGTTGGTCGGTGGGCGGACCACGATCCGCCCGCCTCCCATGCCTTTGCCGACGTAGTCGTTGGCTTCGCCGGTGAGGACGAACTCGATGCCCTCGGTCAGGAAGGCGCCGAAGCTCTGCCCGGCCGCACCATCGAACGCAACGCGGACACGTCCGGGCGGTGCGCCGGAGCCAAACTCCCGCGCGATCATGCCGCCGAGGCGTGCGCCGACCGCCCGATCGGAGTTCTCGATCGCATACCAGAGATGGACCGCGCGCCCGGTGCGGAGGCCATCGAAGGCGTCCTCACAGAGGCGGTCACCGAGTCGGGACGCAGGTCGCTGGATCGGCAGCGATCGCTCGAACCGCCGCGCGCCGTCGCCCTCGGTCACGAGCAGGGGAGAGAGATCAAGGCGGTCCGCACGCGAGCCGCTGCCTCGCAGCTGCCTCAGGAGGTCGACCCGCCCGATGGCGTCATCGAGGCGGCGAAGGCCGAGCCCGGCAAGGATCCGGCGAACCTCCTCGGCCACATGGGTCAGGTAGGTCACCACCATCTCGGGGGTCCCGGCGAATTTCGCCCGTAACTCTGGCCGTTGCGTGGCGATGCCCGCCGGGCAGGTGTCCAGGTGACAGGTTCGCACCATGATGCAGCCCTCTGCGAGCAGCGCCGCGGTGCCGAAGCTGTATTCGTCCGCCCCCAACAGGGCCGCGATCACGACGTCGCGTCCAGTCTTGAAGCCGCCGTCGACCCGGAGGCGGACTCGCCCACGGAGGCCGTTGAGGCGCAGTGTCTGCTGGGTTTCGGCGAGGCCGATCTCCCAGGGCATCCCGATATTCTTGATCGACGAGAGCGGGCTCGCGCCTGTCCCACCGTCGGCACCGGCGATGTGAACCACATCAGCGAGGCCCTTGACGACGCCCGCCGCGACCGTGCCGATCCCGGCTTCGGCGACCAGCTTCACGGAGACCTTGGCCAGCGCGTTGACCTGCTTGAGGTCGAAGACGAGCTGGGCGAGGTCCTCGATCGAATAGATGTCGTGATGAGGCGGCGGGGAGACGAGCGCGACGCCGGCCTGCGTGTGGCGCAGCCGGGCAATTTCCTCGGTCGCCTTGTGCCCCGGTAACTGCCCGCCTTCTCCGGGCTTTGAGCCCTGGGCGATCTTGATCTGCAGCTCGTCCGCGAAGGCGCAGTATTCGGGCGTGACACCGAACCGGCCCGAGGCCACCTGCTTGATGCGGGAGTTCCGATCGACCGGCTGACCTCGCGTGCGGTAACGGCCGGGATCCTCGCCGCCCTCGCCGGTGTTGCTCTGCCCGCCGAGGCGGTTCATGGCGATTGCCAGCGTCTCGTGCGCCTCGGCCCCGATCGAGCCGTGCGACATGGCGCCGGTGGAAAACCGGCTCACGATCGCGGCGATCGGTTCAACCTCATCGAGGGGGACCGGTGCGCCGGCGGCCAGCGTCTCGAGTAAGTCGCGCGGCTGGGTCGGAGGCCGCTCCTCGACGAGCCGGGCGAAGCCTTCGTAGAGGGCATAGCCGTGGTCGGTCACGCCGGCCCTGGTCGCCCGCTGCAGGGCATGGGCCGCCTGCAACTCCTCGATGCCGACGGAACGGTGCAGGGCGGAGACGACGTCCGGGTTGGTAGCATGGTACTCACTCCCGGTCTTGTGGTGCTTGAAGAAACCCGGGGTCTCGAGCGCCGGAGCCGGCGCGACAAAGCCGGCGGCGTGCCGGGCCAGCACCTCCGCTCCGAGGTCCGCGAAGGTCGCCCCGCCGACGGAACGCGGGGTACCCGCAAAACACTGGTCGACCACCTCGGCCGAAAGGCCGATCGTCTCGAAGATCTGGGCACCGCGGTAGCTGTCCAGCGTCGAGATGCCCATCCTGGAAAGGACCTTCAGCGTGCCGTCCTCGAGGGCGTGGATGAAGCGTTCCTGGGCGATCACAGGCTGCCGCTGGTCGCCACGGATGTGTCCGGCCGCCGCAATGGCCGCGATCGATTGCAGCGCGAGCCGAGGGCAGATCGCGTCGGCCCCGTACCCCAGCAGGCAGGCGACATGATGGACCTCCCGGGCCTCGTCGCTGCTCAGGACGATGCTGTTCAAACTACGCAGGCCCTGGCGGAGAAGATGATGGTGGGCCGCGCCGGTCGCCAGCAATGAGGGGATCGGCGCCCGGCTCGGCCCGATGCCGAGATCGGAGATGATGAGGAGGGTCTTACCGGCGCGAACCGCCGTCTCCGCCTCGTGGGCCAGTCGCGCAACCGCCGCTCTCAGGCCGGCCGCGCCGTCCGCGACCGGGAACGTCGCATCGAGGTCCGCCGCTTGCAGAGGGCTCTCCGGGTCGCGAAGGGCCGCCAGTCCCGACGGGAAGAGCAGGAAGGACTCGAACTCAACCTGCTCGGCGGCCTTCGCCGATTCCGCCAGGAGGGGAGCGGCCGGGCCAAGACAGGTGCGCAGAGACATGACGAGGCGCTCGCGCATATGGTCGATCGCCGGATTCGTCACCTGGGCGAAGCGCTGCTTGAAATAGTTGTAGAGCAAGCGCGGACGCTCCGCGAGGACGGCGGGCGGCGTATCGTCCCCCATCGAGAAGACCGGCTCCTTTCCCTCGGTCGCCATCGGCCGAAGCACAAACGTGAACTCCTCCTTGGTGTAGCCGAAGGCCGCCTGCCGGGCAACGAGGCCGCCCGCGACCTCGCTGTCGGGGGTGCCAGCCCCGCCGGCCCACACGCGCTCGTCCATCCAGCTGCCATAGGGCTGTTGCGAAGCGAGCCGCCCCTTGATCGCCGCGTTCTCTTCAAGACCGCCACGGTCCGGGTCAACGCAGAGCATCTGGCCTGGACCCAGCTGTCCCCGCCGCACCCGGCCGCGTCCGCGCACGTCGACCGCACCCGCCTCGGAGGCGCAGGTGATCAGGCCGTCCTCGCAGACGGCGTAGCGCAGTGGCCGCAGTCCATTCCGGTCGAGCGCCGCACCCACCCGCCGCCCATCGCTGAAGATCAATGCCGCCGGTCCGTCCCAGGGTTCCATCAAGGACGCGTGATAGCGATAGAAATCGCGAACCGCCGGCTCGACGTCGAAGCCCTCCCACGCTTCCGGGACGAGCATCGCGAGTCCATGTCGGATGTCGCGCCCCCCTCGGACGAGCAACTCGAGCGCGTTGTCGAGCATCGCCGAGTCAGAGCCGTCCTCGTCGATCACCGGCCGCAGGAGATCCTCAGATGCGAGCGTCTCCGCGCCCAGCCGTCCCTCGCGTGCGCGCATCCGGTTGACGTTGCCCTGGATGGTGTTGATCTCGCCGTTATGACAAAGGAAGCGGAACGGCTGGGCTCGCTCCCACGACGGCGCCGTGTTCGTGCTGTAGCGCTGATGGAAGATCGCGAACGATGCGGCCAGCCGCGAGTCTCGAAGGTCTGCGTAGAAGGCTGACAGTTGCTCCGCCGCGCACATGGCTTTGTAGGTGATCGTCTGAAAGGACATCGACCCGACATACAGCCGGATATCGCGGTGGCGGGCCGCGGCCTCGGCATGTTTCCGCGCGCGAAAGCACCGGCGCTCGAGCTCCTCCGTCGCAACGTGGTGTGGCGATCCGATGATCGCCTGCTCGATGCCGGGCATCGTCGACTGAGCGCGCGTACCCAGAGCCGCCGCGTCGATCGGGACGGCGCGCCAGCCGAGCAGATCCAGCCCCTCCACCACGCAAGCATGGCGCAGCACACCGCGAGCCGCCTCGCGTTCGCGCTCGCCAACCTCGCCTGGCGTTCCAGCGGCGAAGATCATGGCGATGCCGAGGTGCGCGGCCTGATCGAGCGGGAGGCCGAGCTCGGCGGCGGTCTCACGAAAGAACGCCTCGGGGAGCGGCAGCAGCATCCCAGCCCCGTCGCCGGACCGGTGGTCGTCGGCGACAGCGCCGCGGTGCCGGACGCGACCGAGGGCGTCGATCGCCGACTCGACGATCGCGCGGCTCGCACGCCCGCGGGCGTCGGCGACAAACCCGACGCCGCACGCGTCGTGCTCGAAGCGCGGATCATAGAGGCCCGTCTTTCTTTTGTTCACGGCATCGCTCTACGCGGAGAAAACCGTTGCCTAGCGTACGGTCACGTTGCTCGTCGTTCTATGGATGATTGCGCCGAAAAGGCGCGGGCCACCTCCGGCATTCGCACAAGCGCGCCTATCGTTCGCGCGTGTCGCCGCGATGATGTTCAAACAACCAAGCCAAGTCGTGCCGTTGACCCAATGTGCTGCGAGGTGGCGACTGCTAGCGTGATGACGTGCCGGATTCTGCCCGGACTATGGTCTGCGGGCTGATGCTGCTACGCGTCGAGGATGGCGGCCGCCGTCGTGGCGCCCTGGTCGACCGCGCGGGGTCGCAGGCGCGGGTGCTCGACGATCGTGATGGGGTCGTCGTTCTGGTGGCAACGGGCACGACGCAGGAGCTGGACGACATGCTTCACAGGCTCCGGGGCTTCGAGATCTCGGACGTGGTGCGCGGCGAGTCGCTCTCGATTAGCGGCGCGAGACTCGGCCGGGTCGAGGTTCTGTCAGGAGGCTAAACACTGCCGCCGGCGGCCGAGCGTCGGGCCGGCTCACGCCATCTGCGGGCACCATCGATGAAGCGTGCCAGCATATCCGTGCCCAGAACCGTAAGGATCGACTCGGGGTGGAACTGCACGCCGACCACCGGGTGCTCAAGATGCTCCAGCCCCATGACAACGTCATCGTCGGTCCAGGCCGTAACCCGCAACGCGGCTGGGATGGTCGACCGCACGACGATGAGCGAGTGGTAGCGCGTCGCCTCAAAGGGGTCTGGCAGGCCCGCGAAGATGGAGCGGTCGTCGTGGTGGATGCGCGACACCTTGCCATGCATCGGCTGCGTGGCTTGCGCAACGGTTGCGCCGTAGACCTCACCGATGCACTGGTGGCCAAGGCAGACGCCAAGCATCGGCGTCGTCGGACCGAGGCGGCTGATCAGCTCGGTACAGATTCCGGCATCGCGCGGCGTCCCTGGACCGGGCGACAGGATGAGCGCGAGTGGCTGCTCCCGGGCGACGTCATCGACGCTGACGGTGTCGTTTCGGTGTACGGTGACCGGCACCCCGAGGCCGGCAACCGCCTGCACCAGGTTGTAGGTGAAGGAGTCGTAGTTGTCGATGACGATCACCGGCGCGGTCATCGAACGGCCTCCAGCGCCTGGAGCAGAACGGCGGCCTTGTTCTCGGTCTCCAGGAACTCCTCCGCCGCGTTGGAATCGGCAACGATCCCCGCCGCGGCCTGCACCGACGCCACCCCGTCCGTGACCACCATCGTCCTGATCGCGATGCAGGTGTCGAGGCTACCGGTGAAGCTCAGGTATCCGATGGCACCCGCGTAGACGCCGCGGCGCTCGCCTTCGAGTTCGGCGATGATTTCCATGGCGCGAACCTTGGGCGCCCCCGTCACCGTCCCTGCCGGAAAGCAGGCACGGAGCGCATCCATCGCCGTGCAGTCCTGCCGCAGCACCCCCCTGATGTTCGAGACGAGGTGCATGACGTGTGAGTAGCGCTCCACCTGCATCAACTCCGTGACCTCGACGGATCCGATCTCGGAGACGCGCCCAACATCGTTGCGTCCGAGGTCGACCAGCATCACATGCTCAGCGCGTTCTTTCTCACTCCCGCGCAGCTCGGCCTCCATCCGGAGGTCGCTCTCTTGATCCCGGCCGCGCCGCCGGGTGCCGGCGATCGGGCGGTAGCGGACCCGCCGGCCTTCAACCGTCACCAGGATCTCCGGCGAGGTGCCGAGGATGGTCAGCCCCGGCATCCGAAGGAAATACATGTAGGGGGAGGGGTTGAGCGCGCGGAGCACCCGGTAGACGTCGAACGGATCGCCCGTCACCGGCACGCGATACCGCTGGGCGACTTGGACCTGGTACACATCGCCGGACCTGATGTATTCGTGTGCCCGGGCCACGAGCGCCGAAAAAGCCTCGCGCGAGCGGCTCGGTTGCGCCGACGAGCGGGCGCTGCGGCCTGGTGGGGGGAGCGTGCGCAGCCGCACCGGCTCGCCCAACTTCGCGGCGAGCGCGCTGATCCGATTGGCCGCAGCCCGGTAGCGCTCCTCGATCGCGCCTGCGCCCGGGCGGACGTGGCTGACCAGCTTGAGCCGATGCAGCACGTGATCGAAACAGACGAACGTGTCCGCCACGAGGAAGACACCATCCGGGACGCCGACGGGATCGTTGTCGGGGAGCGGCAGTCGCTCGACGTACCTGGCCGCCTCGTAGGCGAGGTAGCCGACCACGCCGCCACAAAAACGGGTCGGCAGGCCATCGACCGGTTCGGCCGCGAACGCCCGAAGGTAGGTCTCGAGGGCACGGAGGGGATCGCTGCCTTCCAGCCGCCGGCAACCGTCCGCGTCTTCGACGTCGGCCTGCCCATGGGTGATCGTGATCACCGCCAGCGGTTGCCCGGCAACGAATGAGTACCGGCCGAGGCGCTCGCCACCCTCGACGCTTTCCAGCAGGAATCCCGCTCCGTCGCCGGCCAGGGCCCGGTAGGCGGTCACCGGCGTCAGCGTGTCCGCGAGGATCTCGCGAAAGACGGGGACCAATGGGGCGCGTGTGGCGCGCTCGCGAACCTCGTCGAGGGTCAACGACAATGGCGGGTCGGCGATTCTCGTGGTCATGGGTTCCTCACTCCTGCAGGCGCCATGGTTCGGCGAGAGGGAGGCCGGGAGGAGTCGGGTGGGTGGTGAGTGGCGCTAACTCAGCCAGCCGGCCCGGGCCGGCCAACGATCGATGCGACGCCATCGCCACGTCATGGTGTCCGTCATGCTACGCCAGGCGGGACGGCCTGGCAAGAGGAAGCGGCGAGTTACTATTCGGGACCTAATGGATATGACCCGCGCCATCGAAGAGGCGGAGCGGCGCCTGCACGGGGTTGTGTCCACGACGCCGTTGCAGCCGTCGGCGCGACTGTCGGAGACCTACGGCGCGAACATCCTGATCAAGCGCGAGGACATGCAGCCGGTGCGCTCGTTCAAACTCCGGGGCGCCTACAACAAGATCGCCTCGCTCTCGGGGGAGCAGCGGGGCCGCGAAGTCGTTTGCGCGAGCGCTGGCAACCACGCCCAGGGGGTCGCGTCGGCCTGCGCTCGGCTGGGGATCAAGGGGACGGTCTTCATGCCGCGGATCACCCCGACGCAAAAGCTCGAGCGCGTGGAGCACTTTGGCGGCGAGCTGGTGCAGATCCGGCTGGTCGGCGACTCGTATGACGAGTCGAACACGGCAGCCCAGGCGTATAGCGAAGAGGTGCAGGGGATTTTCGTCCACCCATTCGACGATCCGGCAACCATTGCCGGTCAGGGCACGGTCGGAAAGGAAATCCACGATGCCCTGCGGGGAGAGGTTGACGTGGTCCTGGTCCCGATCGGGGGCGGCGGCCTTGCCGCAGGGATCGCGTCATACTTGAAGGAGCGGAACCCGGACGTGCGCATCATCGGGGTCGAGCCGGCCGGGTCACCGTCCATGGCTGAGTCGCTGCGAGCTGGGCACGTGGTGACCCTCGCGGAACTGCACACGTTCGTCGACGGCGCCGCGGTTCGGACCGTCGGGCAGCTGACCTTCGCCCTCTGCCGGCAGCATGTCAAACGCGTGGTCGTCGTCCCCGAGGGCCGGATCTGCACCACGATGATCGAGCTCTATCAGAACGAGGGCATCATCACCGAGCCGGCCGGAGCCCTTTCCATCTCGGCGCTCGAGGATGCGGCGGCGGAGATCAGCGGGAAGACAGTCGTCTGCGTGCTGAGCGGCGGCAACAACGACATCCTGCGGTACCCGGAGATCATGGAGCGCAGCCTCGTCTACCAGGGTCGCAAGCACTACTTCATCATCGAGTTTGCCCAGAAGCCCGGACAGCTGCGGCAATTCGTCGACGACGCGCTGGGGCCGACCGACGACATCGTCCGGTTCGAGTACATCAAGAAGACGAACAAGGAGCGCGGCGCCGCCCTGGTCGGGATCGAGTTGAAGAGCAAGGCGGACCTGAGCCCCCTGCTCGAGCGAATGGCCAGGATCCAGCTGAACTTCCGGCCGCTGGGCAGCGAAGAACTGCTCTACGACTACCTGGTCTGAGGCGTCGCGACAGTGAGCGCCTCCACGGCTGCGCTCGTCCTACCTGAAGCGGGGCTCCGCGCGGAGATCCGTCTGCTCGGGCAACTCCTTGGTGAAACGCTTCGCGAGCACGAAGGCGTGCCGCTCTACGAGCTCGAGGAGTCGATCCGTCATCGGGCGAAGGATCTCCGCCAGGACTACGACGCCGAGGGTGAGACGCGCCTGGTCGCGGAGCTGAATGCCATTCCCCTCGGGGATGCGGCCCGCCTGGTGCGCGCCTTTGCCACTTACTTCCAGCTGGTCAACCTGGTCGAGCTCGAACGACAGGCCCGTGCGGCCGCCGATAGCGGCGAGGCGCTGGCGGTGATGGATGCCGCACTGGCGCGCTGCGCCGAGGAGAACGTTCCGGCGGAGCGGCTCAAGGCCACCCTGGCGCAGTTGCAGATCGTGCCGGTGCTGACCGCCCACCCGACCGAGGCAGTCCGGCGGAGCATCCTCGACCACCAGGACCGGTTGGGTCAGGAGCTCGCGCTGTTGCGCGCGCCGCTCTCCACGCACGAGCGCGAACGGGTGCAGCGGCGCATGGCCACCCACGTGCAGGTGCTTTGGCACACCGACGAGGTCCGATCGGTCAGACCCCGCGTACTCGACGAGGTCGGTAATGCCATCTTCTACCTCGAGCGGACATTCTTCGACGGCATCCCGGACATCCTGGACGACGTGGCAGCGGTGCTCGCCCAGCACTACCCGGACGTCGCCCTTCCGGCACGGCCACTGATCCGCCTGGGCTCGTGGGTGGGGAGCGACCAGGATGGCAACCCGAACGCCAACGCGAGCATGCTGGCGCAAACCTTGCAGCTGCAGCGCCGGGCCCTGCTCAACCTCTATCGGGAGCGGGTCCGCGCACTGGCGCGCGACCTGAGCCAGTCGACGCGCCTGACGGCGATCAGCGCCGAGCTAGCGGCCTCGCTGGCCGCGGATGAGAGCGCGCTGGCCGACTATGCGCAGACATTGAGCCCGGGAACGCGGGATGAGCCCTACCGGCGCAAGCTCTCCTTCATCTGGCGGCGACTCGGCTTCATGCTCGAGGGCGAGTCCCGCGGCTACCAAACGGTCGATCAATTCCAGGCCGATCTCGACCTCATCGACGCCAGCCTTCGGCATCATCAAGGAAGCGCCGTCGCGAACGGCGATCTCCTACGGCTCCGCCGGCAAATCCAGGTCTTCGGCTTTATTGGCGCGCGGCTGGACGTGCGGCAGCACGCCGTTGTGGTTCGCGAGGCGTTGACCGAGGTGATCGAGCGTCTTGGTTCGAGCCCCGGCCAGCTGCGCGCCGCAACCCTGAACCCGCCGCCAATCTCCCTTGAGGCCGGCCGCTGGTCTGACGTTACCGGCACCTTGCTCGCCACATTCGCAACCATGGCGCAGGCGCAGCAGTCGGCGCCCGGATCGGCGCAGACGTTCATCGTCAGCATGGCCGACAGTCCAGACGATGTGCTCGCCGCGCTCTTTCTCAGTGGTCTTGCCGGGCTCCACGCGCTCGGCGGGGATGTCCCGCGCAGTCAGATCGACATCGTGCCGCTGCTCGAGCGGCTCGACGCCCTCGAGCAAGCGCCGAAGATGATCGAGACGCTCCTCCAGGATCCCGTGTACCAGCGCCAGCTCGATGCCCGCGATGGCATCCAGGAGGTGATGCTCGGATACTCGGACAGCACCAAGGAGGTCGGCTACCTCTGTGCCACCTGGGCGCTCTTCCGCGCCCACGAATCGGTGGCCGAGGTGGTGGCGCGGCACGGTCGGAAGCTGCGAGTCTTTCACGGGCGAGGCGGCACCGTCGGCCGGGGTGGGGGTCCGACCCACGAAGCGATCCTGGCCCAGCCGCCGGAGGCCCGCGATCCGCGGATCAAGATCACGGAGCAGGGCGAGGTGATCCATCGAAAATACGCCCGTATCGAGACGGCTCGACAGAACCTCGCCCTGGTTCTGGGAGCGACGCTCGAGCACGCGCTCGAGCCTGGCGCCGGCAATCAACCCGACCCGGAATGGCGGGCGGCGCTCGACGAGATGGGAGAGGAGAGCCGCCAGCGGTATCGCGGGCTGGTCTTCGAGGACCCCGGCTTCCAGGCCTACTTCCAGCAGGCGTCACCGATCGAGGAGATCGCGCAGCTCAATACCGGCTCGCGACCTACGAGCCGCGGCGGAACGATGGGCATCGGGGACCTGCGTGCCATCCCCTGGGTCTTCGCCTGGATGCAGAACCGCCACCTGCTGCCGGCCTGGTATGGCGTAGGCTCGGCTTTCGACCGCTACGCGCAGCCAGCGGGTGGGCTGGACCGGCTCCGCGCGATGTACACCCGCTGGCGATTCTTCACCTCGCTGGTCGACAACCTGCAGATGGTGCTGATCAAAGCCGACATGCGGATCGCGCGGCACTACGCGGGACTGGTCACCGACGAAGCGGAGCGCGAGCGGATCTTCTCGACGATTGAGGGAGAGTTTCGCCGTACGGAGGAGAGCGTCCTGAAGATCACAGGACAGCGGTGGATTCTCGAGCGGCAGCCACAGCTGCTGGCGAGTCTCCGGCTACGGGACCCGTACCTCGACCCGATGAGCTATCTGCAGGTGCGGCTGCTACGCGAGTTGCGCGCAATGAAACCAGGCGATCCGGCGCGCCGTCCCCGACTCGAGGCGGTGTTGCGAACGATCAACGGCATTGCGGCCGGGCTGCAAAACACCGGCTGATCAACGGGTCACGGGGAGCCAGCCCGGCCGGGATGCCTCGTAGGTAGTGATCTCGCCGGCCTGACGGAGGCTGACGGCGACTTCGTCCCAGCCATTGAGGAGGCGCTCGCGGGCAAAAGGGTCGACGGTGAAGGGAATCGAGCTACCGGAAACGACGATGGTCGATTCGACGAGGTCGACCGTGATCGAGACGCCGGGCTCGGCGACGGCGCGCTGGATCAGGTCGCGCGTCACCGGCTCGGGCAGTTCGATGGCCAGCAGGCCACACCGGACGCTGTTGCTCTTGAAGATGTCGGCGAACGAGGGCGCGATGACCGTTCGAAAGCCGGCGTCGAGCAAGGACCACGGGGCATGTTCGCGTGAGGACCCGCAGCCGAAGTTCGGTCCGGTCACCAGCGCCGCGGCCCCGCGATAGGCGGGCTGATCGAGGATGAAGTCGCCTCCTTTGCGCCAGTCGTAAAAGAGGAAGGGGCCGTAGCCGGAGCGTTCGATCCGCTTCAGGAATTGCTTCGGGATGATCTGGTCGGTGTCGATGTCCGCTCGATCCAGCGGCGCGAGCACCCCGGTGACTCGTGTGAACGGGTCCATCAATTGAACGCCCGAACGTCCACCAGGTGGCCGGCAATCGCCGCGGCCGCGGCCATCGGGGGGCTGACCAGGTGGGTCCGCCCACCACTGCCCTGGCGGCCCTCGAAATTCCGGTTGCTCGTAGAAGCACAGCGCTCGCCAGGATCGAGGATGTCGGGATTCATCCCGAGACACATGGAGCAGCCGGCGTCGCGCCACTCGAAGCCGGCGTCGCGGAAGATCGCATCAAGGCCCTCCTGCTCCGCCTGGCGTTTGACGGCCGCCGAACCGGGCACCACCATGGCCCGGACCCGCCGGTGGACGGCGCGCCCCCGGACGATGCCGGCGGCGAGCCGGAGGTCCTCGAGCCGGGCATTGGTGCAGGATCCGATGAAGACCCGATCGATCGCGATCGCCTCGATCGCGGTGCCCGGATCCAGCGCCATGTAGCGGAGCGCCCGCTCGTCGGTCTCGGTCCGCGGCTGCGGCACCCGGCCGGTGACCGGGACCGACTGCCCCGGGTTGGTTCCCCAGCTGACGTAGGGTTCGAGCGCCGCCGCGTCGATCCGGACCTCGCGGTCGTAGGTGGCGCCTGGATCGGTCGCGAGCGCCTGCCACGTTGCAACCGCCTGTTCCCACTGGGCGCCGGCCGGCGCGTGTGGCCGCCCCTTCAGGTAGGCGAACGTCGTGGCATCGGGCGCCACCATCCCGGCCCGGGCGCCGCCTTCGATTGTCATATTGCAGACCGTGAGCCGGCCCTCCATCGACAGGCCGCGGATGGTCGACCCGCGGTATTCGATGACATGGCCCTGCCCGCCGGCGACGCCCAGGCGGGCGATCAGGCCGAGTGCCACGTCCTTGGCAGTGACCCCAACGGGGAGATCGCCCTCGATGGTGACCGCCATGTCCTTCGGCCGCGCGACGCGCAGACACTGGGTGGCCAGCACGTGCTCCACCTCGGAAGTCCCGATGCCGAAAGCCAGGGCGCCGACGGCGCCATGCGTCGAGGTATGCGAATCGCCGCAGACGATCACCATGCCGGGCTGCGACAGGCCGAGCTCCGGCCCGATGACATGCACGATCCCCTGCCGGGCGCTGCCCATGCCGTACAGGGGGACGCCCTCGCGGCGGCAGTTCTCCTCGAGGGCGGCCATCTGGCGCTCGGCGAGCTCGTCAGCCTGCGCCCGGCCGCCGCGCGTGGGGACGTCGTGGTCCATGGTGGCGAGCGTGAGGTCCGGCCGGCGAACGGGTCGCCCGCTCAGCCGAAGACTCTCGAAGGCCTGCGGGGAGGTCACCTCGTGGACCAGATGGAGATCGACGTAGAGCAGGTCGGGTTCGCCCTCCCGAGCGGCGACCACGTGCCAGTCCCAGATCTTCGACGCCAGCGTCCGCGGTCTTATGGCCACCTACTTCGCCTCTCCAAGGGCCCGGACGCGGAGGGCGAGCAGGAGATCGAGCCTGGCGTCGGCGTCTTTGAGGTCCAGACCCGTGACCTCGCTGATCCGGCGCAGCCGGTAGTGGAGCGTGTTGAGGTGGATGTGCAGGTCCCGCGCGGATTGCCTGAGGTTGCCGTGCCGCTGCAGGTACATTTCGAGCGTCCGGAGCAACGGCGTCCCGCGAGCCTGGTCGTAGCTCACCAGTGCCCCGAGCAGGCGACCCGCGAACGCCTCCAGCCCCTGGCGGTCCTCGACCTGGGCCAGCAGCCGGTAGACGCCGAGCCGGTCGTAGTTGACCACCTGCTCGCGCTTGCCGAAGCGCACCATCAATTCGAGCGCGCGTTGGGCATCGATGAACGCGGGCTGGAAGTCGGCCGGCTTGACACAGAGGCGGCTGATGGCAACCGAGACGGTGATGCCGAGCTCGGACTCGGCGACGCTTTCCCGGATCGCGTTGGCCAGCGCTTCAGGCTCGCCCTCCCTGGCGTCCGGCGGCTGGGGCACCAGCGCGATCACGCTGTCGCTGTGTGCCGTGATCAGGTGACGCGGATGCTTGCGACGCACCGTCCCCGTCACCAATTGCAGCAACTGGTGCTTGAGCGCAATCACCTTGCCCTCCTCGTAGCGCCGTTCGCGGATAAAGACCCGGAACTGGTCGATGTCGACCAGCAGCAGCCGGTGCGGAACCGAGAGGTCGTAGCGGAGGTGACGCGCCCGGCGATGGACGTTGGCCTCGTCACCGGAGGTGCCGTTGAGCAGGTCGTCGACCAGCTCCCCGCGGACGCGGTCCTCGGCCTCGGTCACCTCTCGCTGCTTGATCATCTCCAGAGCGATCACGGTCGCGGCGTGCTCGATCGCGACCATGGCCAACTCCTCGTGCTGGGCCGGGTGATCGATGATCGAGAGGTAGCCGAGGTGCTCGCGCCCGGCCAGCACTGGGGCCATGATCCGGCGGGCGGTCAGTCCGAGCTCAGGGATCGGGGGAACCTGGCGGGGCGCCCGACCCTGGACGACGCCCTGAAGCATGGTCTTGATGGCCGCCGCCTGCTGGACCTTGACCGGCGTGCCGTGTTGCGCCAGGGTCTGCTGGCGATGCCGGTCCGTGAGACCCGGCACGACGTGGCTGGCCAGCAGGTGGAAGCTGGCGTCCTCGAGTGAGATCGAGCTCTCCACCAGCTCCCCCAGCGTCTTGACGATCTCGTCGAGTCCCTGCGCGTTGAGGGCGAGGTCGGTGAACTGGCGGTGGATCTCGATCGACCGTCGGAGCTCCGCATTCTGGCCGTTGATGATCCGCTCCAGGATCGGGTTCATGATCTCGAGGTAGGACACGTCCTCTGGGATCCGGATCAAGGAGATCTTGAACTCATCGGCCTGCCGGAGCATCGCCGCGGGGATCTTCGGCAGGTAGCGGTCGGGCTTGATCACAAGGCCAGAGGCACCGGCTGCCGCCAGGTTCCGCATCAGGTCCCGCTGAGCTGCCGGGTCGTCCTTGATGGCGAAGGCAACCGTCAGCAGCAGCTCGCCTTCGGCCAGCCAGCTGATCGTCTCCGGAGACTCGAGCACCTTCACCCAGGTGATGGTGCGGTCGAGGCCGCCCGCGCCGGCCAACACCTCCCCCTTCCTCAAGCCCCCGAGCGCCATCGCGTCCCGCACGGTCAGCGCCATGGGAGTGACTAGTATGCGGAATCCGCGATTCGTTGTGAAGGCCCGAAGCGGGGTTGAGCCGGTGTGGCTGACCAGGGGCGTATCCAACCAACCAGTGCGATTCATACCATCCGCACAATGGACGGCGCGCACGGCCACTGTTAGCGTGTCAAGCTGAGCGAACCGGCGGCGATGGGGCTACTCAACCCCGGAGCCGGTCGACTCGACAAGAGGGGCGGCCCGCCGGTCGCAAGCAGGGTGGTACCACCGGGAGTGATCCTGGTCCTTGCAGCAGAGCCGATCGAAGTTCAGCTTGCAAGGAGGTATCAATGGCCAGCTATACGATCGACATTCCCGAGCCGTTGCACCGCGAGATCCAGGAGCGTCGGCACCAGATCGACGTCGCCGGCATTGTCACGGAGGCGCTGGAGGCCGCCATCACCGAGCGCCACCAGAGGGGCCACCAGTTCGGGCGCGACCACGAGGTGACCGAAGCCATCAATCGCATGTACAGCGGCTAGCCGGCGTTATGAGCACCAAGATGATCGACCGTATTGAAGAGGAGATCGAACCGCTTGGCCCCGCCCAGCTGGAGCGAACCAGCGGCAACTACTGGCTGATCGAGACCCTGCGGCGCTGGGGGATCACCACCTACGCCGGGGTCAACGGCGGGGGACTGATCCATGTGACCAAACACCTCGAGCCTCTGATCGACCTCGAGGAGGCCCGCGATGGGGCGCCTCGCATGCTCAGCATGGGTGAGTACGTCGCCGGCTTCGTGCCGCTCGGCTACTACCTGGCGTCCGGTCGCGTGGGCGGCTGCATCACGACCACCGGCGCCGCCACCAAGCTCGGGAGCAGCGGCATCACCGACGCCAAGCTGCACAACATCCCGGCTGTCTTTCTGGTGGCGCTGAACTCGACCCTCTCGGTCGGGCTTGGCCCCCTGCAGGACGTCTCAATCCACGGCATGAACATCGTGCCCCAGCTCGAAGCCGAGCTTGGCGAGGGCTGCGTCGTTATCGACGACATCGACACGATGGAGGAGAAGCTCGAGCAGGCGCAGCGCGTGCTGCGGCAATCGAAACCGGTCGCCATCTGCTTCTATCCGGACATCCTGTCGAAGCCGGCGAGCATCGACGTGCCGGTCGAGGCCGCCCCGCGTGGCTTCGACGCGGGGGACGTCGAGCGCTTCCTCGAGGAGTTTCCGCGCATCGCCGACGGACGGCGCGTCGTCATCTACGTGGGTAGCGAGGCGGCGCGCTGGCCGGGCATGCCGGCCATGACCACCAGGCTCTCGACGTTACTCCAGGCGCCGACCGTGTGGTCGGTCAACGGCGCGAACGCCGTCTCGGAGGACAACCCGTACGGGTTCGGCTACATCTCCTTCGGCGGAAACGACGAGGCGATGAAGCTCTGGCGCGGCATCGGGCCAGACGATTGTGTCATCACCCTGGGCTTCGACGCCGGCGAATACTCGCTGAACCTGGCATCGATCCCGGCCGGACGGGTCTGGCATTTCAGCGGTTGGGAGGAACCCTACGGCCACATCAATGGGGATTTCCGCCATCGGGTTCGCGGGGATTACCGGATGGTTCGCGGCGACCTCGACGCGCTGCTCGGGGAAATCATCCCGCGCCTCGCGCAGCGTGGCGTTGGGCGACGGCCCCCGCAACAGATTCCGACCCGCCTCAACAGCCGGGTCATCTCGCGGGACGTGCGCCCGGGCCGGGTCGACTTCATGGCCTTCTACGAGCGGCTGCACGCTTCCTGGCGTCCCAACAGCATCGGGTTCGATGACGTTTGCATCGCCTACAAGGACCGGCAGTACGTAACCCAGCGCCCACATCCGAACATTCCGTTTCACACGACTCACGACGGGTCGGCGATGGGCGGCGGCTTCGGGCTCGGCATCGGAGCGAAGCTGGCCGATCCGAGCCTGCATACGTTCATCTTTTCCGGGGACGGTTGCTGGCGGCTGTATGGTGGAGCGCTGGCCGATGCAGCGAGCCTGGACCTGCGGCTCTTCATCATCAATAACGGGGTCTACGGGATCGTGGACAAGGGCCTCGAGGTCGTCATTCCCGAGGTCGAGCGACGCCGCTACCATGCGTCGCTGCCCTCGATCGACTTCGTCGGCGCGGCGCGGGCGCATGGTTGGGAGGGGTATCGCATGAACCCGGATCTGAGCAACCTCGACGAAATCATGAATGCCTGTTACGAGACCACGGGCCAATCGATCCTGGTGGACGTGCCCGTCGATGCCGACCAGATGATCGGGCTGAACCCTCGGCTGAACAACCTCACGACCAAGACGTACCTGTAATGGCGAAGGTCTTCTACGACCGCGATGCCGACATGGCGGCGCTGGCCGGCATGCGGGTCGCGGTGATCGGGTATGGCAGCCAGGGGCACGCCCACGCGCTCAACCTGCAGGACAGCGGGGTGGACGTGGTGGTCGGTCTCTACAAGGGCAGCCCGTCCTGGGCAGCGGCCGAGGAGGAGGACCTGCGCGTCGAGACGGTCGAGAAGGCCGTCGAGCTCGGCAACCTCGTGATGATGCTGGTCCCCGACCAGACGCAGAAGCGGCTTTACGACGAGGCGGTCAAGCCGAATTTGAAGCCCGGCAGCGCGCTGATGTTTGCGCACGGCTTCAACATTCATTTCAGCCAGATCGTGCCGCCGGGTGACGTCGACGTCGCTATGGTGGCGCCCAAGGGGCCGGGGCACATCGTACGCCGGCTCTTCCAGGAGCGCGTCGGGGTGCCGGCGCTCTTCGCTGTCCACCAGGACACGACCGGCAACGCGCGCGCTCGAACGCTCGCCTATGCCCGCGGCATCGGGTCGACCATGGCCGGTGTGCTGGAGACCACCTTTAAAGAGGAAACCGAAACCGACCTCTTCGGCGAGCAGGCCGTGCTTTGCGGCGGCCTCACCTCGTTGGTGAAGAGCGGGTTCGACACGCTGGTGGAAGCCGGCTACCAGCCGGAGCTGGCCTATTTCGAGTGCCTCCACGAGATGAAGCTGATCGTCGACCTGATGTACCAGGGAGGGATGAGCTACATGCGATACAGCATCAGCGACACCGCCGAGTTCGGCGACTACGTGAGCGGCCCCCGGCTGATCAACGCGGCGGTGCGCGAGGAGATGCGCCAGATCCTTCGCGAGATCCAGGACGGGAGCTTTGCCCGCACCTGGATCCTCGAGAACCAGGCGGGCCGGCCGTCGTTTAACGCCTCGCGACAGCGCGCGAAGGGCGAGCTGATCGAGAAGGTCGGTGCCGATCTGCGCGCCATGATGCCCTGGCTCAAACCTAATGGCAGGGCGAAGAACTGATGGGCGACCGGGTCTTCATCTTCGACACCACGCTTCGCGACGGCGAGCAGTCACCCGGCGCCTCCCTCAATCCGGACCAGAAGCTGGCAATCGCCTGTCAACTGGCTCGCCTCGGCGTCGACGTGATCGAAGCGGGCTTTCCCCTGTCGTCGCCCGGCGACTTCGAGGCTGTGCAGCGAATTGCGCGCGAGGTCCAGGGCCCAATGGTCACGGCGCTCGCCAGGGCGGCCAGGCCTGACATCGATGCCGTCTGGGGCGCGGTGCGGGATGCCGAGCGCAAGCAGATCCACATGGTGCTCTCTGTGTCGGACATCCATATCGAGCGGAAGCTGCGCTCCACTCGGCGCGAGGTGCTGAATCGTGGGGTCGGGGCGGTCGCTTATGCCCGCTCGCTCTGCGACGAGGTCGAGTACTCGCCGGAGGACGCGGGCCGCGCGGACCCCGACTACCTCTTCGAGACGCTCGAGGCGGTAATCGATGCTGGCGCGACCGTGGTCAACATCCCGGACACAACCGGCTACACCCTGCCGCACGAGTTCGGGGCGCTGATCGCGTCGATCCGCGAGCACGTGCGCAACATCGATCGCGCGCTGATCAGCGTGCACTGCCACAACGACCTCGGCCTATCGACCGCCAACAGCATCGCGGCCGTGCTGAACGGCGCCCGGCGGGTGGAGTGCACGGTCAACGGGATCGGGGAACGCGCCGGGAATGCTTCGCTGGAAGAAGTCGTGATGATCCTGCGGACCCGCGAGAAGTCGCTCGGCCTGCGGACCGGGATCGATACGACGCGGCTGGCCGGGGTCAGCGCGATGGTGGCCGAAGAGACGGGCATTCCGGTGCAGCCCAACAAGGCGGTGATCGGCGGCAATGCCTTTGCCCACGCTTCGGGCATCCACCAGGACGGGGTGCTCAAAGACAAGCTGACCTACGAGATCATGCGGCCCGAGGATGTCGGGATGGGAGAGAGCCGGATTGTGCTGTCGCCCAGGTCCGGGCGCCACGCGTTCCAATTCCGGCTGGCGGAGCTGGGGTATCACCTGAGCGAGGCGGCCTTTGCCCAGGCCTGGGAGCAGTTCCTCGACCTGGCCGACCGTAAGAAGGATATCCTTGACCGAGATCTCGAGGCGATCGTCGAGCGGGTCAAGGTGCCCGCCTGATGGCGATGGAAGCGGTCACCCCGCAGCCTGACCGCCTCCCGAGGGCGCTGCCGTCGGTCTACCAGGGCTTTGCCTATTTTGAGGGCGAGATCGTCCCCTTCGATCAAGCCAAAGTCAGTGTCGGCACGCATGCCCTGAACTACGGAACGGCGTGCTTCGAGGGGATCCGGGGCTACTGGAATCCGGATCACGAGGAGGTCTATCTCCTCAAGCTGGCTGAGCACTACCATCGCTTTCTGAAGTCGGCCGCCCTGCTCAAGATCCGGCTCAACGAGACGGTCGAGCAGCTCTGCGAGTTGACGCGCGAGGTGGTCCGGCGCGATGGCTATCGCACCGATCTCTACGTCCGGCCGCTCGCCTACAAGGCCTCGCCGATCATCAAGGTGGACCTGCACTCCCCGGAGGACGCGGTCGCCATCTTCGCCATGCCGATGGGGCCTTACTCGCGCACGGATGGCCTGCGGGTGACGATTTCCTCGTGGCGCCGGATCAGCGACAACAGCATTCCGGCTCGCGCCAAAATCACCGGTGCTTACATCAATACCGCGCTGGCGACCGAGGATGCGAATGCCGCCGGATACGACGACTGCCTCCTGCTCACCGAAGACGGCCATATCGCCGAAGCGAGCGCCGCGAACTTCTTTTTGATCCAGGGTCGCTCGTTGATCACGCCGCCGGTCACCGATGACATCCTGGTCGGGATCACGCGCGCGGCGATGATGCGGCTGGCGATTGACTTCGAGCTCGACGTCGTCGAGCGCAGCATCGACCGGACCGAGGTCTATCAGGCCGACGAGGCGTTCCTCTGCGGCACGGGCGTCCAGGTGGCGCCCATCATCGAGGTCGACGGGCGCCCGGTTGGTAGCGGCCGACCGGGCAGGATCACGCTCGGCCTGCAGGACTCGTACTTCCGCGCCGTCCGTGGCAACGATCCGCGGTACCGGCAGTGGTGCACCCCGGTGTATGGCACCGCGCCCCGGAGCTAGTCCGAGAGCGTGCCTCGGAGCTAGTCCGACAGCGCGCCGATGATGGCCTCGGCCATCGCCGTGGTCCCGAGCGCGGGCCGGCCTGGCGCAGCGATGTCCGCCGTGCGAGCTCCGGCGGCGAGCGCGGAGGAGACGGCCCGCTCGATCGCCGCCGCGGGCTGCTCGTGCCCGAGCGACCACCTGAGCAAGAGCGCGGCACTGAGAACAGCGCCGATCGGGTTGGCGATGTCCTTGCCGGCGATGTCGGGGGCGGAGCCGTGAATCGGCTCGTAGAGTCCCAGCGTCCCGGCGCCGAGGCTGGCCGACGGCAGCATCCCGAGCGCGCCGGCCAGCATCGAAGCCTCATCGGTCAGGATGTCGCCGAACAGGTTCTCGGTGAGGACGACATCGAAGCTCTGCGGGCGGCGCAGCAGTTCCATGGCGAAGGCGTCGACCAGCATGTGGGAGCAGCCGATGTCTGGAAAGCGCTTGGCGACCTCGGTCACCACGGTCCGCCACAATCGCGATGTCTCCAGCACGTTTGCCTTGTCCACCGACAGCAGCTGTCGGCGCCGCCTCCCGGCCAGCTCGAAGGCGCGGACGGCGACGCGCTCGATCTCCGGCTCGCTGTAGCGCATCGTGTCCACGGCCGCCGCCCCGCGGGTGGTCATGTAGCGCCGCTTCGGCTTGCTGAAATACAGCCCGCCGGTCAGCTCGCGAACGACGATCAGGTCGACGTCGCGGACCCGCTCAGGGCGCAGGCTCGAGCTCTCGACCATCGCCGGGTCCACGCGGACCGGGCGCAGGTTGGCGAAGAGGCCGAGGCCCTTTCGCAATCCGAGCAGCGCGGATCCCGGCCGCAGCGAGCTCTGCGGGGCCGCATCATCCCAGCGGGGCCCGCCGACCGCACCGAAGAGGACCGCATCCGCCCGCTTGCATTGCTTGAGGGTCTGCGGCCGCAGCGCGACTCCGTAGGCATCGACCGACGCGCCCCCGATCAGCTCCTCGACGTAGTCGAGTTGCAAACCAGCGCGCCTGGCGGCCGCGTCCAGTACGCGGCGTGCCGCCGTGGTGACTTCCGGCCCGATACCGTCGCCAGCGAGGACGACGATGCGTGCCGAGGCGGCCACGCTATTCCCTCCACCCGTTCATTGTCACCGGCGATTCTAGATTAGAATCGGTCTCCCTATGGCCGATCACGACGAAGCCTCGCCACTGAAGCGTCAGAGTGCGCGCCTGACCGAGGGGGACGACCGGGCGCCGGCTCGGGCGATGCTGCGGGCGATCGGCTTCACGCGCGAGGACCTGCAAAAACCCTTGATCGGGGTCGGGCACAGCTGGATCGAGACCATGCCGTGCAATTTCAATCACCGGCGCCTGGCCGAACGGGTGAAGGCGGGCATTCGGGCGGCGGGCGGGACGCCGATGGAATTCAACACGATCGCGGTCTCGGACGGCGTCTCGATGGGCACGGAGGGCATGAAGGCGTCGCTGGTAAGCCGAGAGGTGATCGCCGACTCGATCGAGTTGGTGACCCGCGGCCACCTCTTCGACGGCCTCGTGATGATCGTCGGTTGCGATAAGACGATCCCGGCCGGGGTCATGGCCCTGGCGCGCATGAACATCCCTGGATTGGCGCTCTACAGCGGCACCATCGGCCCCGGGCGGCATCGCGGCAAGGACATCACACTCCAGGAGGTCTTCGAGGCGGTCGGCGAGGTGGCTGCCGGCACGATGAGCCGCGACGAACTCCGGGAGATCGAGGAGAACGCGTGTCCCGGGGCCGGCGCGTGCGGCGGCCAGTTCACCGCGAACACGATGGCCACCGCGATCGAGTTCCTCGGGATCAGCCCGCCAGGCGCCAACGACGTGCCGGCCCTGGATCCGCACAAAGGCGAGGTCGCGGAGCAGGCTGGCCGCCTCGTGATGGAGCTGGTCCAACACGACACTCGGCCGAGGCAGATCATCACGCGGGCCGCGCTGGAGAACGCGATCGCGTCGGTAGCGGCGACCGGCGGCTCGACGAACGGCGTCCTGCACCTGCTGGCGATCGCCCGCGAGGCCGGGGTGCCGCTGACCATCGACGATTTCGACCGGGTCGCGGCGCGCACGCCGGTGATCGCGAGCCTCAAGCCGGGCGGTGAGTACGTGGCCACCGACCTGCATGATGCCGGCGGCATTCCGCTGGTCGTGCGGAGGCTTTCGGAGGCGGGCCTGATCGACAGTACGGCCCGGACTGTCGATGGCCGCACCCTGGCGCAGGTTGCCGCGGCCGCGGTCGAGACTCCGGGGCAGCGCGTCGTCACCCCGACGGCGGCGCCGCTCAAGCCGACCGGTGGCCTGGCGATCCTCCGCGGGAACCTCGCGCCGGAGGGGTGCGTGGTGAAGCTCGCAGGCCACGGCCGCTTGCTGCATCGCGGTCCCGCTCGGGTCTTTGACAGCGAGGAAACGGCCTTTGCGGCCGTTCGCGAACGACGCATCACGGCCGGCGACGTCATGGTGATTCGTTACGAGGGACCGGTCGGTGGCCCAGGCATGCGCGAGATGCTGGGCGTGACGGCGGCGTTGATCGGCGAGGGCCTTGGCGATTCGGTGGCTCTGATCACGGACGGCCGCTTCTCTGGCGCCACGCGAGGGTTGATGGTTGGCCACGTCGCGCCCGAGGCGGCGCGAGGCGGGCCGATCGCGGCCGTGCGCGACGGGGATTCGATCGTCCTCGATGTCGAGCGCCGAGAGGTGAACGTCGAGCTCACGCCCGACGAGATCGGCAGGCGGCTGAAGCAATGGAAGGCTCCGACCCCGCGCTACGGGGAGGGGGTTTTCGCCAAGTACGCGGCGCTCGTATCCTCCGCGAGCGAGGGCGCGATCACCCGGCCGGCCTAGGTTCGCCCGCGTTGCCGACTCCCTTGACATCGTGGTCCGCTGGCATGTATTCTTCCGTTGGGCTAATTAGCCAATGAGGAAAATGAGGTGGCCATCGACCAGCTGAGTGTTACGTTCGCCGCCCTCGCGGACCCCACGAGGAGGGCGATCCTCGCTCGGGTGGCCGAGGGGGAGGCGACCGTGCTGGAGCTCGCCGAGCCCTTCAAGCTGAAGCTGCCGACGGTGTCGAAGCACCTCAAGGTGCTGCGCGAGGCCGGACTGGTCAGCCAGGGCCGGCAGGCGCAGTGGCGGCCGTGCCGCTTGGAGGCCGCCCCATTGAAAGACGTCGCCGACTGGGTGGAACGGTATCGCGGGCAATGGGAGGAGCGCATGGGTCAACTCGACGACTATCTGCAGGAACTGAAAGCAAAGGAGAACGATCATGGCCGTGAAGAGTAAGCCGGTTGTCAGCCTGACCATGCCGTCCGATCGGGAACTCGTCATCACCGCGGAGCTCGATGCCCCGAGGCACCTGGTCTTCGAGACCTCGACCAAGCCGGAGCATGTCAAGCGCTGGTGGGGGCCGCGCCGCACGACGATGACATCGTGCGAAATCGACCTGCGACCCGGTGGGCGGTGGCGATACGTGCTGCGCGACAACGAGACCGGTCGCGAGGACGGGTGGTCCGGCGTCTATCGCGAGATCGCCGCTCCGGAGCGCGTGGTTTACACCGAGGGCTGGGAGGGCCTGCCCGGGCACGAGTACCTGGTCACCGCGACCTTTACGGAAAAAGACGGAAAGACGACCGTGACCAGCCACCTGCAATACAACTCGGTCGAAGACCGCGAAGGGCACGTGAATTCTGGGATGGAACCGGGGATGCGCGAGACCTATGACCGCTTCGGCGAGTACCTGGCGAACCGATCGTAAGGACCTAGCCGTAGACTGCCTGACGCGAGCTGGGGGCGCAGCGAGCCGTCATTGCCACCAGGGTTTGCGGGCCGCCGCGACCGCAGTGGCGACCGGGCGCTCGAGGTCATCCTCCAGCCGCGACAGGTTCTGTACCCACTCGCTTGCCATCACCACCGCCATTGCGCCGCGGCCGGCTCGCGCATCGTGGCGCCAGCGCGCCAGGCAGTCGATGGCGGCGCGACGGAGCGGTTCCAGCGCGACCGGGCTGGCATCGGGCCCTAAGTCGCCGAGAGCAAGCCGATCGGCGTCGTGGAGGAGCCGCGCATCGAGCCGGTCCACCTGGGCGCGCACCGCGCGCGCGCCGTCAGGACAGCCGTCGCCCTGGTAGCCCCCGCGGCCCGAAATGACGTCGAGTAGATCTGCCGCGAGCATGGCGTGCGACCCTGCCGAGAGCAGGAAGCCGGCGGCCTGCGGGTCGAGAGGGGAGGCAGCCCTCTCGTTGAGGAACGCCTCGAACGCCTCCCCGGCGCGTGCCCGGGCCTGGATGGCGGCGCTCCGGGCGGCCGCGAGACCGCCCCGGCGCTCGAAACCGAGGACACGGTCGAAGGCCTGGTCCAGATAGGTCTCGACGGCCCGGTAGAAGGAAGCCATCGCCCGGCCCAGCTGGCGACGGGCGCCCCGTGGCCAGAGCAGCAGCCCCACGACCACGCTGATGGCGGCGCCGACCGCGACGTCCTCGATGCGAACCAACCCCACGCTCCAGCCGGTCGGCGTGATCAGGTTGAAAACGACGATCAGGTTGATCGTGAAGGCGGCCTGGCTGGCGATGAAGCCGACCGCGGTCGCGGCATAGGCGGCGAGGAAGACCGCGACGGGAAGGGCGGCCCACATCACGGGCGGGTGATTGCCCGCGACGGCGGCGAAGAGCCCGCCGATGACCACGCCGATCACGTTCCCGACGAGTGCCTGGATCGTTGTGCGCCCGGTCCCCAGCGCGCTCGAGCGCAGAACCTGGAGGGTCCCAAGCACGACCCAGAAGGCATGCGACAGACCCAGGCTCCGCGCGACAACGACGGCAATCGCGAGCCCAACCGCGACTCGGAGGCTGTTCTGGGCCAGCGTTGAGGATGGTTCGAGGTGCGCCCGGATCGTCCGTCTGGTGCGGACGACGACGCCGGCGACGCCGGTGAGTCGAGGGGCGGAGAGCGGTAACTGCGGGTCGATCTCAGGATCCCCACCGGCGGCGATCACCGCGTTGGTCGCGAGCGCGATGGTCAAGTAGGCAACCACCCGTAACGTGTGATCGGCATCGATCCCGTCGAGCACCCGCTCGGCCGGCCTGCCTTCGCGCAGTTCGCGTTCCGCCCAGTGATCAAGGGCGCTCCGATGCCGGTCGCGGGCCTCCTCGACTGCACGAATGTCCGGCGGTGATCCACCGGTCAGGACGTCAGCGCTGGCCCGCAGGGCCGCGACCACGACCGTCGCCAGCCTCCGGCTCTCCTCCAGGGATGGCCGCACCGAGGCGGTCGATTGTTCGAAGGGGCGAACGATGATGTCGACCATCCGCTGAAGCTCGGTCAGCAGTTCGACGAAGGCGCGGTCCCGGCGCGTCGGGCCGGCCGGGCGCTTGGAGGTGGCAGCGAACTCCTGTCGAGCCGCCTGCTCTGCCTTCCGTGTTGCCGCGGTCAGCCGGTCCCGATCGGCCTGGCTTGCCCCCGAACCCAGGGCCTCGACCAGGTCCGCCAGTGCGAGCGCTGATTTCGACGCCTGCTTGCGGAGCATGACGTGCTCAAAGCGCGGCCAGAGGAAGACCCCCGCCAGGGTCGACACGATCCCGGCCAGGACCCAGCCACTCAACCGCGAGGGGATGGCCGAGGCCGGCGCCGGGATCGAAACGGCGATGACATAGGAGAGGAGCATGCCAGTCTGCGTGGCCGCGACGTACCCGCCGAAAACCCGGCTGAAGGCGATCGCGAAGGCGACTAGCAGCGTGGCCGCGGCCGCGATCACGGTGTTCGACGACACGAGGGTGCCAAGGGTCACCAGCACGGTACCGACCAGGGTGGCGGTCAGGTAGGCGAGCGCGCGCGGCGGTCGCTGCCCACCGAAGTCCGACATAACCAGGAGGGCGAAGCAACCAAAGACAACAAAGATGACGTTCTGCGGATCGTGCAGGATCAACGTGGCGAACCCGAAGGTTGCCGGGATCACGATCGCTGCCCGGCTGGCCCTCCGCAAGGCGGCGTAGCCGGGATCGCGGGGCGCCTTGATGGAAAACGGCGGGCGGCGCGCGGGCACCTCGGTCGGCGCGGTTACCGTCTCGGTGGTGCTCACGTCGATGGCTCTGAAATCGAGTCTACGGCGGGAGTCGGTAGACGGAGCGGGCGTTCCCGGCCAACACCTGGCGGCCGCCGGTCAGAGCGGCGTTTCGGCTCAGGACGCGGCGCTCGATGAGCTCGCTGAAGGCGTCCGCGAGAGCGTCGCGGTGGGCGCCCGCGGCGACCAGGTACACCTCCGGCAGCCGCGTGGCGTCGCTGGCATAGAGGAGCTTGCTCCACGGGCACAACCCGAGGACTTCCCGCATCGCGCGACCGCCCTCCAACCCGGCCATCGGGATGGCCAGCGAGAGGTCCATGTAGACATCCGGGAAAACCGAGCACAGATAGGCGGCCTCCCGATGAAAGGGGTAGCAGTGGAGGAGCACCACGCGCAACCCGGCGTAGGCGGGGTCGTTGAAGAGGGGCCGCAACCCCAGGGGCGAGGCCTCGGCGAGATCCTCATCCGGATCGCCGAAGCCGGTGTGAACCTGTAGCGGGACGTCGAGCACCCGGCACTCCTGCGCGGCCTCGAACAGCAGGGCGTGGCACAGCGTATCGCCGCTGATTCGAGGCCGTTGGGTAGCCCCGCGCAGTTGCGCGAAGGCGATCTGCAGATGGTCGGCCTGGACGGGACGTAACCAGAGGCTGGCGCGATAAGCGCAGATCGACTTGACCCCGACGGCGCCACCGGACACGGCCTCGCGAAGTGCCTGACGGACGCGCGAAAACCAGTCTTGTGGGCTTCCTGATTCCCCGACGAGCCCCTCGGCGAGCGTCTCCAGTCGTATGATCTCGCGCGCGGGGATCCCGGTGGCCTCCGCATGCTCCTCGATTCGCCAGCTCTCGCCGCCCGTGAAACCGCCGTCGAGTAGCAGCATGCCGGTCCGGCTTCGCTCGAGCAAACGGCGGGCGTGGCGCGACGGCTCGGCCGCATTGCGCGCAGTAAGGACGGCCTCTTCCTGCGCCTCGCAACCGAGTTCTTCTGCCAGCCGCCGCAACGCGTCGTGGTAGGCAGCGGTGTGGGGAACGTGATCGTGCGCGATCCGAGGGTCGATCGCCTCCGTGAAGACCGAACGCAGCTCGATCGCCGTCAGCGCGAACGGCCAGCGGCGCAGCGGATGGCAGTGATGGTCAACGGCCAGGACCTCCTGCCAGGCGGCGAGCAGACCCTCAGCGTCAGTACTTATAGATGTGCTGCCGGAACTCGAAGGCGTCGTCCTGCTGGGCGAACGCCTCGACGTCCAGTTCCTTGACGGCGATGTAGGAGGTCGAGAGCCGGTCGCCCAATGCCTCCAGCAGGACGCGGTCTTCCTTCAGGTTCTGGATCGCCTCGCGCAGGCTCTGTGGGAGGCGGTCGGCGCCGATCGCCTTCCGCTGCTGCTCATCCAGCGTGTGCGGATCGACGGTCACCGGCGGGGGCAGCCTGAGGCCGCGCTCGATCCCGTCGAGACCCGCGGCGATCACCCCGCCAAGCGCGATGTAGGGGTTGGCGCTGGCGTCGGACGACTTGAGCTCGACGTTCAACGAGGCAGCCTCGTGTCCGCGAAACGTCGAGGCCAGCCGGAGTGCGCCCTCCCGGTTGTCCGGGCCCCAGGCGCGATAGGCAGATGCCCACATTTGCGGCTGGAGGCGACGATAGGAGTTGACTGAGGCGCAGGTCAGCGCGACGAGCGCCGGCAGGTGGTCGAGGATGCCCGCCATGAACTGCTCTCCGAGATCGGAGAGGCCATACGGCTTTTCGCTGTCGTGGAAGCGATTGACCGCGCCCTCCGGATCCCAGCCGGAAAAATGCAGGTGGCAGCCGTTGCCCGCCTGGTCGCCCCATGGCTTGGGGGCGAACGACGCGTAGAGCCCGTGGCGGAGCGCGATCCCTCGAACCGTTTCGCGGTAGATCAGCTGGTTGTCGGCGGCCCTGAGCGCGGGCGCGTGCCGGATGGAGAGCTCCTGCTGGCCCCAACCAAGCTCGGCGTAGTACTGCTCGACCGTCAGGCCCTGGGATTCGAGGGCGGCGACGATTTCATCGATGACATCCGCCGACATGTTCATGCCGTAGGTCGTGAAGCAACCGCTGTCGTCGAGCGGCACGAAGGTCTCGCCTTCACGGCGGGCCAGTGACCACTCGGGCTCGAACGCAGCAACGATCGAGAGATCCTGGTCCGCGGCCCGGCCGATCATCCGTTTCAGAAAGGCGCGGCCATCGGCCGCGTATGGCTTGCCCTCGAGCGTCACCATGTCGATCAGGGCCACGCCGGTGTGCGGCGCATAGGGCGCCACGACGAATGTCTCCGGATCGGGGACGAGGCGGATCTCGCCGACAGGCCCCATCCCATCGACGCTGGCCAGGTGATCGAGCATGGTGAAGGCCTGCATCGCCAGCGTCAGCCCGATGCCGGTCTCCAGCCGCTCCTTCAAGGTGCTCACACTGGTGCTCTTGCCGCGGATGATGCCGTCGTTGTCGCAATAGAGGAAGCGGACGAGGCGAAGCCCGGCGGTTTCGGCCCGCGTCAAGACCTCGGCGCGGCGGACCTCCGGGTCCGCCGCCCGCGTCGTTTCCCGTACTGTTGTGGGCATCAGGCGGTCGTGGCTGCCGCTCGCCTCGCCTGGCTCAGGCCGAGCACGTAGACGACGACCGCGACAACCAGCGAGGCCACCGCGACCCCGCCGACGATCAGGAGCCAGGGCCCGTTGGCGATCAGCGCGGTATTCCAGGAGCCGGTCAGCGTGACCCAGATGCCGACAAAGCTTGCGATCGCCCCGGCAACCGACGCGGTCACGAAGACCCCGACGGGCACGAGTTGCTCGCGCTTGAATTCGGTCGGGTACTTGGAGCGGATGACCAGGACGTCCACGAACAGGATGATCATCGAGAGGCACCAGATCACGGTCACCGCCGCCTGCAGCACGATGTAGACGGAGGTCGAAAGATTCGCACTGCCGTTGAAGACGAGGAAGGTGACGGCCGTGATGATCGACGTGATGACCGCCTGGGTCAGGACGGCGATATGCGGCACCTTGTTGCGGTTCACGCGACCAAGCGCAGCCGGTAACCGGCGATCAAGGCCAGAGACGAACAGCAATCGGGCAAAGGAATAGTTGTAAACCGTCGTGTTGAAGAGGAAGAAGGCGATCAGGATCAGCGTGATCACGGTGCTGACGCCAGAGCCGAAGACGGTCTGCACCGCCTGCAGGATCGCCGTTGTCGAATTGGCTTTGGCTTGCGGGACGACGACCATCGCCCCGAACGTCAGGAGCAGGTAGGCGGCCATCACGACGATCGATCCCCAGAAGAGATACTTGGTAATGGCCTTCCGGTCCCGGATCTCGACCCCCATGTTGAGCGGCACCTCAATGCCCAGCAGGGCCAGGATCACCAACCCGTAAAAGGTGAAGTTGCCGCTGTTCAGCCCGAACGCCGAGGGCGAGAAACTGTTGGCGGCCGGGTGACCGCCAAGCAGCCAGGCAAGCCCGGCGAGCGCTATGGCGCCGATGGCCGCGCCGTAGATGACGAAGACGGCATTGACCATGTTCTGGGTGACCCGGAAGCGCAGGATGGCGAGGGCGCTGGAGATCCAGATGACGGCCAGGATGACGACGCCCTGCTGCCAGGGCTGCTGGAGCAGGTCCGGGTTGAGGAATTGGATCATGGTCACGATCAGGTCGGCCGTGGCGACCATGACCAGGATGCCCGGCCACCAGGCGCAGAAGCCGGCGAAGAAACCCCAGAAGCTTCCCAGGGCCTTGTGCGTCCAGACGTAGATCGACCCCTCGCCGGGGAACATGAGGCCGAGTTGCCCGGTGACGATCGCGCCCGGGATAAGGAAGGTCAGAAAGCCCAGGATCCAGTAGATGAAGCCGGCCGCCCCCGCGGCCTGGATGACGGATCCCTGATTGGCAAAGAGGACGATGGCGACGAAGATCGCGATCATGTCGAATGTCCCGAGGACCTTGGGCAGTATTCCCGGGGCGACCCGTTCCGAAAGCAACTCGCCGGATCTGGTTGCCATGTTCCCCTCCTAGGATCACGAATTATGTGAGCACATACGTACCGTGTTGGCCACCGTCTGTCAAGTCAGTTCCCGGGGCCCGTCCGGGGTCGGTGTCGATCCCGCCGACGCCCGTTCGATGTATAGGTAGGGCCAAGCCCAAAAAACCAACCGATTAAGGAGGCACACGATGCGATTCATGATCCTGGTCAAGGCGAACAAGGACTCGGAAGCCGGCGTTCTGCCGGACGAAAAAGGCTTGACTGAGATGGGGAAATTCAACGAGCAACTGGCCAAGGCGGGCGTCATGCTGGCCGGCGAAGGGCTCCAGGCGAGCTCGAAAGGGGCCAGGGTCAAGTTCACCGGCGGCAAGCCGACCAGCGTGATCGACGGCCCCTTCGCGGAGACCAAGGAGCTGGTGGCCGGCTTCTGGCTCTGGGAGGTCAAGTCGAAGGAAGAGGCGATCGAATGGCTCAAGCGGGCTCCATTCCAGGACGAGGAGATCGAGATCCGTCAGGTCTTCGAGGCCGACGACTTCGGCGAGGCGATGACGCCCGAGCTCCGGGAGCAGGAAGACCGGGTTCGCGCCCAGGCGACCTCGAAGGCCTGAGCCCGCTGGAAACAAAGCGCGCTATTGAGGCCGTCTGGCGGATCGAGTCCGCTCGGCTGATTGGCGCGCTGACCCGCATCGTCGGCGACGTCGGTACAGCGGAGGAGCTTGCGCAGGACGCCCTCGTGGCCGCCCTCGAGCAGTGGCCCATATCCGGCGTTCCGGATAATCCCGGCGCATGGCTGATGGGGACGGCAAAGCACCGGGCGATCGACCTCCTTCGGCGCCGCGCGACTCTGCAGCGCAAGCATGACCAGATTGGGCACGAGCTGGTCGAAACGGAGGCGGAGATCGCGGAGCGGCAGTTCGACGCCGCGTTCGAGCGCGACATCGGCGACGATCTGCTGCGGCTGATGTTCATCGCGTGTCATCCCGTGCTCTCGACGCAGGCGCGCGTCGCCCTGACCCTGCGGTTGCTTGGCGGCCTCACGACCGACGAGATCGCCCGTGCGTTCCTGACTCCGCCGGCAACCGTGGCGCAGCGCGTCGTCCGCGCGAAGCGAACCCTCGCCGAGGCGCACGTCCCGTTCGAAGTCCCGCCGCGATCCGAGCTGACCGTCCGCCTGTCGTCGGTTCTCGAAGTGATCTACCTGGTTTTCAACGAGGGCTACGCCGCCACGGCCGGTGATGATTGGGTTCGGCCTGGCCTCTGCGAGGACGCGCTGCGCCTGGGCCGGATCCTCGCCGAGCTGATGCCGGCCGAAGCCGAGGTCCACGGGCTGGTCGCCCTGATGGAAATCCAGGCGTCGCGGCTACGCGCCCGGGTCGGCCCGGGTGGGGAGCCGGTCCTGCTGCTCGATCAGAACCGCGCTCGGTGGGACCAGTTGTTGATCCGGCGCGGCCTCATGGCGCTCGAGCGGGCCGAGAAACTTGGTGGGACACTCGGCGTCTATGGCATTCAAGCGGCGATCGCCGCATGTCATGCCTGGGCCCGAGCCCCCGAGGAGACCGACTGGGTCCGGATCGCCGCCCTTTACGATGCACTCGCCCAGCTCGCGCCTTCGCCAGTCGTGGAGCTGAATCGAGCCGTCGCGGTGGGGATGGCGTTCGGCCCAGCGGCGGGCCTGGAGCTGGTGGATGCGCTCAGCTCCGAGCCATCGCTGCACGGCTACCATCTGCTGCCGAGTGTTCGGGGCGATTTGCTCGCCAAGGTCGGCCGGCTGGACGAGGCGCGCGCGGAGTTTAAGCGCGCGGCGGCGTTGACCCGAAATACCCGGGAGCGCAACTTGCTCCTCGAGCGTGCGGCCACGGCACGCAGGGATGGCGGCGGGCGCTCGCCTCGATCGAGATCAGCGCCTCAGGGATAGGGAAACCGCTGACCACCGGCGCAGACCGTGCCGGCGGCGGTGCTGCTTGGCCTTCTCGGTGCGCACGGCGTCTCGTGGCATATCAGGTACCTCCTTGTGGCCGGGCCTCATGGCCGCTCACGGTCCGGTCGCCGCCCTCGGTCAGCGGGCCCCGGATCTCGTCGGGCCATGGCTCGGCGTGCTGGGCATCGCGCGGGAGATACGCGCAGACCAGCTGGCCGGTGACTGCGATGGTCTGGCCGCGCCGGACTTTGAAGCCATACCGGAGCGACGTCCTGCCAACATGGATGACGTCGAGGTCGATGTCGATATCGTCGAGGAAGTAGAGACGCTCGCGGAAGTCGACCTCCAGCCGGACTCGTGGCGTGAAGCCGAAAGTTTGTTTCGCGATGCCGAGCCGCGCGTGCAGCACCGCCTCGGCGGCCTCGCTCCACCGAACGACGGCGCCGTTGTGGTAGTGGCCGGAGGCATCGGTGTCGGAGTACTCGACAAGGCGCCGCAGGGTGATCCGGGCCGGGTTGGGACCGGGGGTCAATTCGCTCACAGCCACGTGGCGAGTCTACGCCGGGTCGGACGTATGCTTCGCTGAGGAATGGAAGGCGGCCGCCACCTGCGCGAGACGATCGAGAGCCAGCCCAGCCTGGTTGCCAAACTACTGCAGGACGAGGGTGCCGTCACGGCGTTGCGGCCGCGCATCGAGGCGGCGCGACGCATCTTCCTGGTCGGCACTGGCACGAGTTTTCACGGTGCCATGGTCGGCGAGCACCTGTTCCGCAGTGTCGGTCGCGATGCCTGGGCGATCCCGGCGTTCGAGTTCGTCCACTTCGGGCCAGTGCTGCGTGAGGACGATGGGCTGATCCTGATCAGCCATCGAGGCTCGAAGCGATTCAGTAACCAGGCGCTTGAGAAGTTCGCCGAGCACAGCGACGCATGGCTCGTCGTCACGGGTGAGGGCTCTGCCTTCCAGGGCGATGGCGTACTCCTCACTTGCCCGCAGGAACAATCATCGGTACACACGGCCAGTCACGTCGGCGCGATGCTCCGCCTCGCGCAACTCGCCGATGCGCTGGCGCCTGGGGATGCGGCGACCTGGAGCGCTGCATTGCAGCTACTCCCCGCGCGAATCGAGGCGGCCAGCCAGCTCCGGTCCGCCGTAGCCGAGGTGGTTCGCGAACTCGATCTGAGCCGACCGATCCATTTCGTGGGCGCAGGGCCCGGCTGGGCGACCGCCATGGAGGGCGCACTGAAGCTGGGGGAAGCCTCCTATGTGTCGACGGCCGCGCATGAGCTCGAGGGCGTGCTCCACGGCCCGATCCTGAGCATCGGCCGCGGGCAAGGCGTGGTCCTGGTGAGCGCTGCCGGTACGGCGCTCGCGCGATTGCGGGAAGTCGCGGCCGCGCTCGTTGCTGTTGGTGCATCGGTCACCGGTGTCGGTCCCACCACTGCCGGCCTCACTGGGCCAAGATGGTCGCTGGAGACGCCCGAGGTCCCGGAGGTGTTGGCGCCGATTGTCAACGTCATCCCACTTCAATGGCTGGCCTACGAGGCCGCCCGTCGCGTTAGCGTCGATCCCGATACGTTCCGACGCACTGATCCAGCGTATGCAGCCTCGCAGAAGGCCGCTCCGCTGTAAAGCAACCTTCATCCGTCCTTGGTGCCGATCGCGATCCGTACCGTGTCCAATTCGGCGCCGGATCGAAATATATAGACTGCGGCGTATCCCTCCGTCTCGAGATCCGTCTCGAGGTGGAGTAGATCGGCCGCCTGCTGCCTGACCACCCGGGGCGGGATAGGGTGGGGGCGCTGGGCGTTCTGCGCAAGGCAGGTCTCCAGCGGCAGGTGGAGGGCAATGGCCACCAGCGGTCGGTGATGGCGGTGCGCATGCCAGCCGAGTTCGGCCCGGGCCGGCCCGCGCGCGTTAGTCGCATCGACCACGCTCAGCCGTCCGGCCGCCGCCCGCTCCTCGACCACCTGATGGATCCGATCGAAGACCTCGTCGTTGCGGTGCTGGCTGCCCTCGATGCCGCCCAGGACTCCGCGGAGTTGATCCGCTGAGACGACGCTGTCCGCTGGGAAGTGGCGCACGGCAAACGTCGACTTCCCAGAACCGGCGGCACCGATCAGAAGCACGACGGCATCGGCCGGCACCTGGATGGTTGCGTCGGGCTGCATCCCAACACGGTACCCTCAGACGCTGATGGCAAACGTCAAGCTGACAGGCGAGGACCGGGTGATGCTGACCGGCCTCATCTTTGTGCCGGCGGCGATCCTAGCGTCAAGGGTCGGGGCGCCGGGCTGGCTGCAGTTCTTCCTGTCGGCGGCGGCCGTGATCCCGGCTGCGGCCCTGATCGCGTCCGCGACGGAGCAGCTGGCACGCCGCCTCGGCGGACGCATCGGCGGACTTCTGAACGCGACCTTCGGCAACCTACCGGATCTGATGATCGGGATCTTCGGTGTGCAGAAGGGCCTGATCGTGCTCGTCAAGGCAACCCTGGTCGGCGCGCTGATCAGCAACTCGGCGTTGATTATGGGCCTGTGTTTCGTCGCCGCCGGGCTGGTGCACGGTCGCCCGCGCTTCAACCGTCTCGAGGCCGGTCGCCACAGTGTGTTGATGATGCTCACGGTCGCCGCGGTCCTGTTTCCGACGGTCAGTGCCTTTACGCTTTGTGCCCGCAGTTGCAACGGGACGGGGACGGCCGCGACGATCCAGAACGTCAGCGTCGGTATCGCCGGGGTTCTGCTGGTCGCCTACGTGGCGTACGTAGCCTATGGCATCTTCGGACTCGAGTCCCTGGGCGGGCGCATCAGCGAGGGACGCGACACCGCCGTCTTCAAGGACGCCGCTCGCCACCAACGGCCTCCCGCCTGGCCGATTCCGTTCAGCCTCGGGCTGTTGATCTTGATGGGCCTGGCGTTGATTCCGGTAAGCGACATTCTGACCAGCGGGGTGTCCTCCGTCACGAAGGTCCTCGGATGGAGCGAGGTCTTCGTCGGGATGGTCATCGTCGCGAACGCAGGCAACGTTGCCGAGGGTTACGCGGCGATAAAGTTTGCGATCCGCAAGCCCGGCAGGAAGGAGGGAGCCGACGGCGGAGACTCCGGTCTTGACCTGGCCTTGGGGATCGCGTCGGCGTCATCAATCCAGATCGCGACGCTCATCCTGCCGCTGGTGGTGCTTTTCAGCCTGTTCGTCCACCCGATGAACCTGGTCTTCACCTTCGTGGAGGTCTCGATCCTCGCCCTCCTGGTCATCATCTTCGCCCACACGGCCCAGGACGGCGAGAGCAACTGGCTCGAAGGTGCGCAGCTGCTTGTGCTCTACGCGATGGCAGCAGTCGTCTTCTTCGTCCTGCCCTCGTCGGCATTCGGCGGGTAGTTCAGGCGGTGGGAGCAATGTCGAGGTCGGGGATCTCGGCGATAACGTCCTCGCCGGTGTAGGCGGAGGCCTGCAGGCGGAAGAGGCGCGCGTACCGTCCGTTGAGGCGCATCAGCTCCTCGTGGGTGCCCTCCTCGACGAGTTGGCCGTGCTCGAGGAAGAGGATCCGGTCGGCGCGGCGCACGGTTGAGAAGCGGTGCGAGATATACACGGCCGTTCGGCCTTCAGTGAGGGATCGTAGCCGCTCGAACAGCTCGTACTCGGCCTGGGCATCCAGGGCCGAGGTCGGCTCGTCCAGCAACAGGATCCGGGCGTCGCGCATGAAGGCCCGGGCGAGCGCCACTTTCTGCCACTCGCCACCGGACAGGTTGACCCCGGCGTCGAACCATTTCCCCAGCGCGGTGTCGTAACCCTGTGGCAGGGTGGCAATCAGTTCGTCCGAGCCGGCCTGGCGGCTGGCGCGCTCGATCGCCGTGCGGTCTCCGATGTCCTCAAGGTCGCCGAGCCCGATGTTCTCGGCGGCGGTCGCCTGGTAGGTGACGTAATCCTGGAACATGCCGCCGATCTGCGCGCGGAGGTCGGTCGGGTCGTAGTCGCGGATGTCGACGCCATCGACCAGAATCCGGCCCTGGACCGGGTCGTAGAGCCGGCAGATCAGCTTAAAGAGCGTCGTCTTGCCAGCGCCGTTGCGTCCGACGACCGCCACCGTCTCCCCAGGGGCCACGGTGAAGCTGAGGTTGGTCACCGCCGGGTTCGTGGCGCCCGGATAGGCGAAGGTGACGTTCTCGAAGCGGATCTCACCACGCAGCGGCTTGGGGACCGGCACCGGCTTGTCGGAGACCGGCATGACGCTCTCGATCGCCATCAATTCAAACAGGTTGTTCAGGTAGAGGTTGTGTTCGTACATCCCCGAGAAGCCGCCGAGGATTCCCTGGATCGAACTCTGGACCGATTGTGCCGCTGTCGTGTAGAGCGTGAGGTCGCCGAGCGTGAGCCGGCCGGCGATCGCTTGCAAGGCGACGTACAGATAGGTCAATGAGGTCGCGATCGTGCTCAGGTTGCCCCAAGCAAACCCGGTCAGATAGCGCCGAACCACCTGGCCCCGCTGGCTGCCGTAGTACGCGTCGGCGATCAGGCGGTAGCGGCGGATGAAGTACTGGCCGAGGCCGAAGAGCTTGACCTCCTTGGCAAAGCTGTCGGTGGTGAGCAGGGTGACGAGGTAATTCATCCGGCGCATCAGCCGCGATCCCCAGCGGGCGATGTTGTAGCCGCGCCAGCCGTAGCGGGTGTCGGCGATGAAGGCCGGGATCGGGGAGACGAGCGCGATCAGCGCGAGCAGCGGGCTGACCACGATCAGCAAGGCAATCATCGTCACGAAGGTCAGCGCGGTCTGGACCAGCCCGAAGGCGGTGGAGATCATCAGGACGGGCCGGTTGATCGAGTCGGTCTGCGCGCGCCGGAGCAGGTCATACGAAGCCGGATCCTCATAGAACGAGAGGTCGAGGGTCGCCGCCTTCTCCATCACCATCAGTTGGATGCGCATGGAGACCGAGTTTTGAAGCAGTTGCTGGGTGATGTTGCGGATCGTGCCGAGGAAGGCGGTCAGCGCAAAAATCAGCAGCTGGAGGACGGCGAGGAAGATGATGCCGTTGATGGTGGTGAAGACCGGCGTGTGCAGGGGACCGAAATCGAACCGGACCTGGTCCGGCAGATGGAAACGGTGGACCGCAATGCCCTGAACGACGGCGTTGATGAGCAGCTTGGCGGTATAGGCGGAGATCGCAGGTACGAGGCCGGCGACCACCGTGGTCGCGAAGAGCAAGATGGTGACCCCTCGGTTTGCCTGCCAGACAATGGTCATGACGCGCGGGAGCGCGGCAGCCGTTCCGCGGACGGAGTCGCGCAGATTGCGCCAGCGGCTGCGAAGGTCCTTCGGGCCCTCTTGCTCCGGCGGCCCCTCGATAATCGGGTCGCCGGTCAGGCCACTGTTGGCCGGCCCGGTATCGGTCCGCCGGGCGCGCGCGCGAGCCCACATGGCGAACATGGAGGGGCCGTGGCCCGGGGGTGTCATGCGGACCGCTTTACCCAGATTGGCCGAAAAGCACGCCTCGGAGTACGCACCAGCGAAGCTTAGCCCCCTCCCCGGGACAGTTCAGCGACCGGCGAGGCGCTCGACGACCGGGGCGAACTCGCGGAACTCATCGCCGACAAAGATGTATGAGATCCCGTAGAGCTCCCGAATCTGCCGGCATTTCTCGGTCAACCCCTCGATCGAACCGATGAAGACGTGCGGGGACTCGAGGATCTCGTCCTCGCTGAGGCCGGCATCGTAGCGTTGGTTCAGCCGGTCGGCCAGCTGGCGTGCCACGGGCCTGGGGTTGTCCGTGATCGTCACAGGGTGGAACGTCGGGTAGGTGTTGAACTCGAGGTTGGCGTAGCGGTCTTTGGCGGCGTCCCTGACCCAGTCGATCTTCTGTTGGGTTCCCGCGGCCATACAGCTCCGGACGTCGGAGACGCCTGGGCGGATGGCACGCGGCGCCAGCCCGATGATGTCGCCTTCCCGGGCTGCAAATGTCAGGGTCTTCCGGCCGCCGCCGCCGATCATCAGCGGCGGATGCGGGCGCTGGAGCGGCCGCGGAAGATCCGCGAAGCCGTTGATCTTGTAGTGGCGGCCCTCGAAGGTGGTCGGCCCGTCATTGAAGAGGCCCTGCAGAACGGTGACGGCTTCGCTCATCCGCTCGATGCGAGTTCCCGAGCTGTCGAACGCGATTCCGGCGCTGTCGTATTCCGGCCGGTTCCATCCGGCGCCGATGCCGATCTCGAGCCGGCCATCGCTCAGCTGGTCGAGCGTGGCGAGCTCCTGGGCGAGGACTGCCGGGTGGCGGAGGTCGTTGTTGAGCACGAACGTCCCGAGGCGAAGCGTGCTGGTCACGCCCGCCGCCAGGCCGAGCGCGGAGAAGGGCCCGAACTGATCGACCAAGTGGTCCGACAGGAGCATGGTCGAATAGCCGAGTCGTTCGATCTCACGGACTGAATCGATGAACCCGTGGCGGGGCAAGATCCCGGGCAGTCCGGCACCAAACCGAAATGGCTTTTTTCTGACCTGGCTGGACACGCGCGAGGCGTGGTTAGACGGCCGGAGGAGTCGACGCCGCCGGCGGAGTGGGGGTCGGCACCGCTGGGTGCGCGGCATTCGGGTTGGCCGGGCGAGCGTAAGGTGAGCGGCTCGGGCTCTCTTTGCTGGTCAGGCGGGCGACGTCGACCTCGTCGCCGCTGTACTTCGTAACCCGATCGAGGTTTTCGAGCGGGACGAAGACGCGGTCACCGCTGGCGTAGTCGAGCTGGAGATACTGGCCGTTCGCGTCTCCCATCGCGCGCATCCCGGAAAACCGTCCCAGCCCATGGGTCGCGTGCACGACGAGATCGCCAGGCTTGAAGGGAACCTGGTTGGCTTTGGTCACGGCATCTTTCTCCAGTGTGTTTGCTCCTTTGGTGATTGGCCCGCATCACCCAACCCTGGCGGTCGGGCCGAGGCCCAGGTGACTCTTCTTCTATAACGTTCGCCGGACCGAAATAGTTCGCCGGCGCCGCAAGGATCTGAGCCGGGCAACGCGATGCGCGCGACCGGGCCTGTTCATCCTACGCGTTTGGTGCATGGCGACGCCGATTTGATCGTCGTCGACCATGGTCCTCGGTTCTGACTCGGCCCCAAGTCGGGCGCGAGTTGCCCAGACCGGACGCAAGGCCCTGGCTTGCTTTTCCCTTCGAGCGCCATTATAATGTGATATCAGCGCTAACAAATTAATGGAGGTCTAATATGTCGCTTACACACCTGTTGGTTCTTCTCATCGTCGGTGCGCTCGCTGGTCTGATCGGGGAGCGCCTGGTCGGTCGCGGGCTTCCCTATGGCCTGGTCGGGGCCATCGTGGCCGGCCTGGTCGGTGCCTGGTTGATGGTCGATGTCCTGCATGTGGTCATCGCGCCCGAGCTCTCGCTCGCCGGCATTCCGCTGATCTCGGCGATCCTCGGCGCCGCGATCGTCGTCCTGGTTGTCAGCTTCGCCATGGGTGGCGCCGGCGGCCGCTTCGGCAATCGAGCCGCTCGCCGCTACTAAAGACCCCTCTTCTGAAGACCCGGCCCTCTACGTGGGGCCGGGTCTTTTTTGAATTTAATAGTTGACACCGACTGGTCGGTGTCGTATAGTCGGCGACGACTAATGACTGCCGCTGAACTCCGGCGTTCGCCACTTGCCCTGGCGATCATGAACCTCCTGCTCGAACGGGCGATGCACCCCTACGAGATGAAGATGATCATGAAGCAGCGCGGCCACAACGAGGTGATCAAGCTCAAAGGCGGATCGATCTACGACACGGTGGAACGGCTCGAACGCGGTGGGTTCGTCCAACCTCAGGAGACCAGTCGCGACGGACGTCGCCCGGAACGGACCGTCTACGCACTCACCGACGCTGGGCGGGACGAACTTCGCGGCTGGATGCGCGAAATCATCTCCGAGCCGGCGAGGGAGTTTCCACAGTTCGCGGCCGGCCTGGCCTTCATTGCCGGCCTCGAGAAGGACGAGGCCGTCGAGATGCTACACGGGCGACTCCTCCAATTGGAGGCGGAACAGGCGGCCGCGAGAACGAAGCTCACGCTAACGACGGGTTACGGCATCCCCCGTCTGTTCACGATTGAGGCGGAGTACCTGATTACGATGCGCGACGCGGAGATCGATTGGATTCGGAAGCTCCTGGCGGATATCCAGAAGGGGGGAGTATGGCTGACTCAGGAAGAAATGCTCGAGGTCGCGGCAACCGTTCACAACCGACAGGAACATGAGTAGGAGGGAAACGATCACACCATGGTGAGAAAAGAAGCACCGCAGGTCTCGCGCCCGTGGATCGCGCTCGCGGTCCTCGCACTCGGTTTGTTCATGACGTTGCTCGACCTGACGATCGTCAACATCGCGATCCCGAGCATTCTGCACGACCTGAACGCCTCGCTGGACCAGGTGCTCTGGGTTCTTAATGCCTATAGCCTGCTCTACGCGGTCCTGCTGATCACCTCTGGTCGGCTCGGCGATATCTTTGGACCGCGCAATCTCTTCGTGGTGGGCGTCGTCCTCTTCACCGTCGCCTCGGCGCTGAGTGGGCTGGCGCAGGATCCAACCCAGCTGATCCTGGCCCGCGCCGGCCAGGGGTTCGGCGCCGCGCTGCTTGCCCCGCAGGGCCTTCCGATCATGACGACGATCTTTCCGCCGCAGCGGCGCGCCGGCGTCTTCGCGATCTATGGCGCGCTGGCCGGCGTGGCGGTTCTGCTGGGGCCGCTTGCGGGTGGCTTCATCGTGACCAACTTTGGCTGGCGGTGGATCTTCTATGTGAACCTGCCGGTTGGTTTGCTGACCATCGCCATGGCCTTCCTCTTTGTCCCGGACCTCCGGCCGGGCAGGCCCCACCGTCTCGACTTCGTCGGCGTCGGCCTGGCCACGCTCGGCCTCCTCGGGGTCATCTTCGGATTGATCGAAGGCCAGCGCTACAACTGGGGGACGGTCACCGGGTTCATCACGATCCCGGAGATCATCGCGGCGGGTCTCGTCGTCCTTGGGGTGTTCATCTTCGTCCAGGCCCGCCGGCAGAACCACGAGCCGCTGTTGCCGTTCGCGGTCTTCAGGGACCGTAACTACACATTAATGACGCTCGTCCTGATGGCAATGGGCTTCGCCATGGTCGGCGTCTTCTTGCCGATTACCATCTACTTCCAGTCGGTTCTCGGCCTGAGTGCCTTCGACGCGGGCCTCGCGACCGCCCCAATGCCACTCGCCATGATGGTCGTGTCGGGCATCGCCGCGTCGCTGTCAAACCGCGTCAGTGGCAAGTACCTGCTGATGGGTGGACTGACCGGCTTCGCGCTTGGCTTCGCTTACATCGCGTGGACGGCCAGTACGAGCTCAGGCCGGTGGAGCTTTCTCCCCGGGCTGATCGTGGCGGGGGCTGGGATGGGCTTTGTCTGGACCCCCGTCTTCAGCCTCGCGACCCGTGATTTGCGCCCGGAACTTGCCGGCGTGGCGTCAGGCGTGCTCAACACGCTCCAGGAACTCGGCGCGGTCGTCGCCAGCGCCTCGATCGGCGCGCTCTTGCAGAACCGTTTGGCGAGCGGCCTCCACACGCAGGCGGTCAACTACAGCAGCCAGCTACCACCGGCCTTCCGGAATCAGTTCGTCGATGGCTTCAGCAATGCGGCGAGCAACGGCCTCGAGGTCGGACGCGGTCAGACCGGCGGAAGCGTGCAACTGCCGCCTAACGTGCCGACGCAGGTGGCACACCAGGTGCAGCAGATCGCCGAGGCTGTCTTCACGCACGCGTATGTCAATGCGATGAGGCCGACATTGATCCTGCCGCTGGTGGTCATCGTCGCGGCGGCACTGGGCTGCTTTGCCATCCGGACGCGGCGCGGCGTGTCGGCGCACGGCGATTCGATCGTGCAGGAGCAGCCGGCGTCGGTCGCGTAAGAACGTCGTCAAAACACGGGGAAGGGCCATCTGCCCTTCCCTGTGTAACCGAGGGCCGAAGTGAATGACATAAGTCGTTTGCTCCCAAGGAGGCCCCATGAATCGTGTAATCCTCATCTCGTTGACTTCGCTTGCCCTGGCCGCCTGCGGCCAGGCGGCCGCAGGCAGTGCGCCGACGGCACCGCCCCCGCTGGTGAGTGCCGTCGTGCACGTCGCGTCGAGTCCCGCGCTGGGAACGATCCTGACGACGGCGGATGGCCGAACCCTCTATTACTTCACCCCGGAGCGAGGCGGCGCGATCGCGTGCACCGATCAGTGCGCGCACGCCTGGCCGCCGTTCCTGACGCCCTCGGGGTTGCTGTCCGCACCGGTGGCGCTGCCTGGAACACTCGCCACGGTCCGCCGCGCCGAAGGCGTGCAGGTGACCTACAGCGAGTGGCCCCTCTATACGTTCTCCGGCGATAGGGCGCCTGGCGACACCAATGGCCAGAGTGTGCAGGGGAAATGGTTCGTCGCCCTGACGACACTGACCGATGCCCCGGTTGCCACAGCAACGCCCCAACCCCCGACGCCCGCGGCGACCGCGCCCCCTGCTCCACCGGTCGTCGTCCCGGCACCGATCCGGCCAACTCCGGCGCCAACCAGTTGCATCCCGGGGATGAACGGGGGCGACCATGACGGCGACAACAATGGCGGACCGAACGACTTCGACGGGTGTAAATAGGCTAGCCGTGGCAGGCGGCCGGCGGTTGCATCGCGGCGACGCCGGCCGCATCGCCGAGGTAGGCACCATTCGCATCGACCGCAAACGCCGCTGGTGCGGTCTCGGGCGACGAGGCCCGCGTGGCGCCGCTAGCCGGATCAGCGCAGGTCACCTGCTGCGCCGTGCCGTCGATCAGCCAGAGTGCGCCGGCACCGACCACCGCATCAATCGTGTTCGAGGTGCGGATGGAGCTGCCGATCAGTGCCAGACTCGCCGCGTTGCGATGCTCGACCGACCCCTGCGTGCCTGTCGCAAAACCGACCCAGACGCCGTCAACCGCGGCAGCGATATGCGGTCCTCCAAGGCCGCGGCCACCAGTGTCGGCCGAGGCGAGGGTGGCGCCGGTCGCCGCATCAAGCTCGAGCACCCGATCCGGTCCGCTCGCGTTCGAGGAGGCTTCAACGCCGACATAAAGGCGCTGACCGGCTGGATCGAGGGAGATACTGACGGCAGTCCCGGGAATTGCTTGACTCAGCAGGACGCTACCGGTCTGCGGGTCCAGGCGGTAGAGGCCGTGTCCATAGCCGAGCCACAACATGGTGGCATCGCCAGCCAGCTGCGGGCCAACGTTGGTCTCCGACCCTGGCGCGCCTGGTAGCTGCGTTTGCCGGGTGGGCTGCAGCGATACTGGATCGAGGAGAGTCAGGGACTGGGAGCTTGCTGGCGCCGGTGCGATGCCAGGGCCTGCCGCGACCCAGAGCCCGGCTCCGGTCAGCGCAATTCCGGTGGCATTTGGTTGGATGGCGGCGGCCGTGGTCGCATTGCTCGAGCGATCGATCCGCGTGACCTTCGAAGGCGTCAGGGCGAAAACCGCCGCGCGATCGAGCGTCAATTTACTGACGGAACCCGCCGGGAATCGTTGCGTCACCCAGTTCGCCGCCGGCGATGGCGCCGGTGTCGGTGTCGGTGTCGCGCTGGCACTGGGGGTCGCGGAGGGCGACGCGCTAACGGTTGGAGACGTGGTCACCCCCACCGGGTTACGGCTGTCTCTCAGCATGCGGACGCCGACGACCACGGCCAGGATGACGACCGCGAGCGCCGCGCTCGCGAAGACCGGCTGGATCCAGCGACCGCGGCGATGTCCTGGGACCTCCCAGGTCGGGGGCGTGGCGGTGATTTCGCTCTTCGCGTCCTGGAAAAAGCGATTCAGACGCTCGACGAGCTGCTCGTCGTGGTTCATCGGGACTCCTCGAATGCCGGCGTCGCCTGGCCACCAATTTCACGCTGCAGTCGGTTGAGGGCGCGATGGACCCAGGTCTTCACGGTCGGTTCAGGATGGCCAACAATCTGACCGATCTCGGGGAAGCTCAAACCCTGCTCGAAGCGGAGGACCAGGAGGGCCCGGTCGCGGCGCGGCAAACGCTTCAGTGCACGCCGCATCTCTTCACGCTCGAGCTGATCGACCGCGGTGGTGGCGGGGTCCGGCATCGGGGTCTCGACCTGCCGATGACGGATCGCCGTGAGCAGCGAGCGGCGGTGATCGAGCGCGAGATTGATGGCCACTCGCATCAGCCACGCCTTTTCATTCGCGTGGTCGCCAAGTCGGTCCCGGTGCTGCCAGAGGCGAAGAAATGCTTCATGGGTGATCTCCTGCGCGATATCTCGATCCAGGGTTACGAGGTAAACCGTTCGCATGACGAGCGGAAACAAGCCCGTGTAGAGCGCTTCGAACGCTCGGCTGCCGCCGCCGTCTTCTGTCACGACCTCTCCTCGGCCCGGGATTCAGCTACACAACGGCAGGGGTCACGAATCGTTTCAAGCGATGCGCCCAAATCGCAATGGACTGCCGAGGGCCTATTGCAGGACGTCGCGGCGGGCGGTCAGGACGATCGAAACCGCAAGCATGACCAGCGCGTAGGCGGTGACGACCAGGAGGGCATGCGTTCCATCGACTGAGACGAGAGGCTGGGCGAAGCCCGTCGACGGATGGTGGTCCGGTTGGAGCAAGGGCTGCAGCACATTCAGGTTCGGGCCGAGCAAGTATGCGGTGATGTTGTTCCAGAAGTGCTGACCCGTCAGCCGCGAGAGGAGCATCATGACGATCGTCCCGAAGTTGTCGGCCGGGAAGAATGCCAGGGCCGCGCCAAGCGCAAAGGCGAGCGAACGCCCGACCACGGCGGCCGTCGTGCCGATCAAGATGTTGATGCCGACGCTGATCAGTGCAATTGCGACGTTGACCAGCAGGTTGTGCCAGGCGATCGACGGGAGCGAGGTGATGGGCGAGGCGCTTCCCTCCCAGGCGAGCGCCATCCCGTACATGGCGATCCCGGTGGCCAGGGTGTAGGCGAGCAAGATGGCAATGCCGAGGAGGGCGAGACTGACCAGTTTGGCGAACAGGAGTTGCAGGCGCCCGGTACCGCGGCCGAGAAGAACGCGTATCGTGCCGGCGCTGTATTCCATCGCCACCAGTCGCGCGGAGACGATCAGCAGCAAGATGCCCGCGCCGGCATCGAAGACCGAGACAAAGACATTCAGGAGTAGATAAAACCAGGCGAGTGGGTGCTGATGGAGCTGGGTACGGGTCTGGTCGGTCGAGATGAAGGCGCCAACAACGATCAGGAAAAGTAGGATGGCGAGGCCGAGCATCACCCACAGCGCCCGCTGGCGCCGGAGCTTGAGGATCTCGCCGCGCACGGCGCCCAGGAAGCGCGGCCGGATGGTGGGCTTGACGGCCGCCGCGCGGCTGCGGCTGATGGGCAGTGTCGCGCTCACTTCGCGTCTCCGGTCAGGCTGAGGAAGATCTCTTCGAGATTCTGCTGTCGGGGCGCGACGCTCTCCGGCCAGTGGCCCGCGTGCGCCATGAACTGGATCAGGTCGCGTCCGCGGCCGTTTGGGGCCGCCGTGACGATTGCCCCATCGTGGAGGCGCGCGTTGCCGGCCCAACGCTGAGCCTTGAGCAGCATCAGCAACTGGTCAGGCCGTTCGGCATGCACGACGAACTCACCACTGGCATCGAGCAACTCCGTCACGGGGGCTAGCCGGATCAGCTCGCCGTGATTGATAATCGCCACGCGATCGCAGATCTGCTGCACCTCACCGAGCACGTGGCTCGAGATGAATACGGTCGTCCCATCGGCGGCGAGTTGCCGGAGCAGGTCACGCATCTCAACGATGCCGGCCGGGTCGAGGCCATTGGCGGGCTCGTCGAGGATCAGCAAGTCCGGGGCGTGAAGGAGGGCCGCCGCGACGCCGAGCCGCTGCTTCATGCCGAGAGAGTAGGAGCCGACGCGATCGCGCTGCCGGCTTGTGAGATCGACGATCTCGAGGACTTCATCGAGGCGCTGCCGGCTGACGCCGCCAAGCACCGATCCGAAGGCGCGTAGGTTGTCGCGTCCTGACATATAGAGGTAAAGGGCGGGCGATTCGACCAGGGCGCCGACTCGTGGCAGGACCTCGGCGGCGTGATGGGCGACGTCCCGGCCCAGGATCTCGACCCGGCCCGCGGTGGGCCGGATCAGCCCGAGGGCCATTCGGATGGTCGTAGTCTTTCCGGCGCCGTTGGGGCCGAGGAACCCGAGGATCTCACCACGCTGGACCTCGAGGGTCAACTCCTTGACGGCGGCCCGCGATCCGTAAGTTTTGGACAGGCCGTAAGTGGCCAGCGCGGCGTCGGTCACTTTAGTTAAGCACCGCCGCCGGCCCGTTTGTGACGGCTTGCCTCAGGGAGACGCTGTTGGACGAGGTGGGACGCCCAGGACGGCGAAGCCGTAGTCGAGGACCATCGACATTTCGTGGTAGACCGACGGCGAACCAAAGACGACCGCCAGCAGTCGGTGGCCGCCGCGGCTCGCGGTCGTGATCAGGCAGCCGCCGGCCAGCTCGGTCCAGCCGGTCTTCAGGCCGTACACACCCGGGTAGAGCTGGAGCATCTTGTCGATGTTCACCATCTTGAATGCCTTGTGAGTCGCGGTGGCCGGAATTGTCATGGCCGGAATGGCGGCGATCGCGGTCAACGTCCCGTAGTGATACTCGAGATACGTCGCCGCGACGGACAGGTCGTAGGCCGTGGTGGTGTAGCCGGCCCCGTCGAGGCCGGTCGGGTTCACGAAATGGGTGTTGCGCAGGCCGAGCCGGACTGCCTTCGCATTCATGTCGGCAACAAAGGTGGCGCGTGAGGTCACGGCGGACGCGAGCGTTTCCGCAGCGTCGTTGCCGGATCGAAGGAAGACGCCGTCAAGCAGCTCGCGGACGCTGAGCCGCTCGCCTGGGGTCAGGCCCATCACGGTCGAGTCCCAGGGCAGTTGCGTGATCGAGGCCGGGACGGTCACCTGCGTGTCCAGCCGCATCAGGTCCATGGCGACCATCGCCGTAAAGATCTTGGCCAGGCTGGCGGGTGCCCATGGGTCGTTGGCGCTTGACTGCCACATGTAACGGCCGTTGTCAAGGTTGAGCAGGGCGACCTCATGGGCGCTGAGCACCGGCAGTGGCACGATCGGCGCCGGGGCGTGATGGATCGGGGTCGTAATCGGTCGCGCGACCGGCGCCGCGGTTGGGGCCGCGGGCGTTGGCGTCGGGGTAGGGGGCGGGGTGTGCTCGATCGGCAGGCGGAGCGGCTGCATCTCGACCTCGTTGGCGTGGACGCTGCCGACCAGGGCGGGGCCTGCCGTGACTCGGGGACCCGACCCCTGGCTCAGGCCCAGGGCCACGCCGCCCGCGACGACCGAGGCCGCCAGCAGAAAGGGGAAGACGCGTCGAAGGGAGCGGCTCATGTGCCTTCAGACCATAGCAGCGACCGGGGGTCCCGTTCTGGACACCCGGTGCCATTTATCGGGACTCCTGGGACTCGCATTTGCTGACACCGACCGGCTTGATTCATTCGTTCGGCAATACAACGGCGCTCGCGCCCAGGCGTTTCGCGGCGCTCTAGAATGGGCTCGCGCCGGGGTGACGGAATCGGTAGACGTTGGCGACTTAAAATCGCCTGCCCGTAAGGGCGTCAGGGTTCGAGTCCCTGTCCCGGCACCAGCTGCCATCTGACGGCGGGTACAGTAGGAACGCCATGCTGGAGATCGTCGAGTACGCGGCGGGTGTCGCCGTCGTGCTCTTCAGCCTCAACGAGGTCTTCCAGACGGTCGTTGTCCCCCGGCCAACCCCGTCTCCCTTCCGGCTTGCGCGGTGGATCGTCGTTCCGGGATGGCGTCTCTGGCGACGGCTGGGTCTGCGTAGGGTGGATGCCAACGGCCGGGAACGGATGCTCGGAACCTTTGCCCCTGCGGTGGTCGTCGTGCTGCTGATTACGTGGATCGTGATCCTGATCATCGGGTTTGGGCTGCAGTTCTGGGCCCTCCGTCCCCAGGTGCATCCGGTGCCACAGAACATCGGCGACGCGATCTATTTCGCGGGCACCTCCGTGTTGACGATCGGCTTCGGCGACGTCGTCGCGACGTCAGGGCTGGCACGGCTCATCGCGCTGGCCGCGGGCGCTGCTGGTCTGGGCACGATCGCGCTGGCGATCAGTTTCCTGTTCTCTCTCTATACCTCGTTCCAGCGTCGGGAAGTTCTGGTCGTGATGCTCGACGCCCGGGCCGGCGCTCCACCCTCCGGCGTCAGCCTGTTGGAGGCCTATGCCAGGCTCGGCATCATACAGGACCTGCCCGCCCTCTTCGGCGACTGGGAACGCTGGTCCGCCGAAGTGCTCGACAGTCACCAGGCGTACCCGCTGCTGGCGTACTTTCGGTCGAGTCACGACAACGAGTCGTGGGTCAGTGCCCTCGGGGCCGTGCTGGACGCGGCGACCCTGGTGCTAACCACGGTTGTCGATGCGCCCCGCGGTCCTGCACAGTTGATGTTCAGCATCGGTCGCCATGCAGTCGAGGACCTGGGCCGGATTTTCCGGGTCGATCGGACGCGCGAGGTTGGCGTTGAGCGCTACGAGTTCGACGAGGCGCGCGAGCGACTCGCCGCCGCCGGATATACGTTGCTGGGTCCCGAGGAATCCTGGGTTGCCTTCTCAAAAATCCGAGCACAGTACGCCGGGCCCCTCAACGAGATGGCGCGGTGGTGGTCGGCTCCACCAACGCAATGGATCGGTGACCGGTCCTACATCAAGTTTGCAAAAGTACGCCACGAGGGAGCGGCGTAGGCGCGGGGCTCGCGCCGGTCAAGCGGCAAAGGCTTTCGGCGGCGCGCCATGGAGACGCATGTAGAAGGCCGTCGAGATCGTGAAGGGCACGAGGAGCGGGATCTCGAGGTCCGGTGGTCGTTTCGCGATGCCGGCGAACAGGTCGGGCAGGAGCTGGCGCTGCATCGATTCCGCGATGCGCTGGATGGTGAAAGCATCCGAGGCACGAACCTGCGCGGCGGTGCTGGTCCATGCCGTGCGTCCATCTTCGAGTTGCCGCCACTCCGCGAGCAGGACGCCCTGCGCCGCGCACAGCGCCAGCGCCTGATTGAGGCGGCGGGCGCCGTCGGGGAGCAACTCTGCACCTCGTACCGAGAGCAGGGCCAGCGTTGCGTTGACTGCGGCCTCGACATGTGGCCATGACTCCGGATCCGCGGCGGCATGGCTGAGGAGGTCGGGCGCTTCCAGAATCCGCTTGGCTCGGCCGAGGGCATAGCCGTCGAGCTGCCCGCGGAGCCCTGGTTTCAGGTTCACATGACTGAGCGGCAACGCCTGGCCGACGAATTGTTCGATCTGCGGCTGCGCCCAGGCGATGATCGGGTCGTCCGTGGGGGCCGGTAGTTCAACGTGCTGCACTGCGGGGCGCCAGCCGGTCCCGCCGGAGGCCTGAGTCGAGGCCCTGTGGCGGGCACGCCGGCGAACGAGCAGCAGCGCGGCAATCCCGAGCCCGACGAAACCAACGGCGACGATTACCAGCAGCGAACTCGGCCAGGACACGCCCGTATAACGAAAAGACCTGAGCATCCCGTTCCCCGCAGCCGCGTGCGAGAACGGGGCCTGAGCCACCGCGGCCCGACGTGGAACCCACTATCAGTCGTTGACGATGGACAGATCGAGCTGATTCAGGCGCTTCGGATCGGCGATCATGCCAATCGAAACGATCTTCCCGCTGGCGATCGAGAAGCGGAAGACGACCCGAACCTTCCCGCCGGGAGCCCACACCGCCCCGGGGGCGCCGTCGACGAGGGCAGGCTGGGCCGTCCGGGCGCGTCCAGAGAAGGTCTGGGCCACCGCGGCCGCGCCCCGGACTTCCTTCGCTGCGCCGGAGAGGACGCCGACGCCGTCAGCACGGAGAACAACGTCGGGGTCGAGCAGCACGAGCAGGCTGTTGAAATCACCATTTCGTGAGGCGGCAAGGAAGGCATCGACCACCTTTCGGTTACCGGTGACGTTAATCGTGACCTCCGGGTCGGGCGCGGTTGCGGCGCCCTGCACTCGGCGCCGGGCGCGACTCGCGAGCTGTCGCGCCGCGGCTGGAGATCGCCCAACGATGGACGCGATCTCCTCGAACGGCATCGCGAACATGTCGTGCAGAACGAAAGCGAGCCGCTCGGCGGGCGCGAGCGTTTCGAGGACCAACACCAGCGCGAGCCCGATCGAGTCGCCCAGGATCGCTTCGTGCTCCGGGTCGGTTCCGGCCTCAGTCCCTGCGGCCGGTTCGACGACGCGCGCTTCGAGCGATTCCTCCCGTCGAGATTTTCGAGACCGCAGCATGTCCAGGCATACGCGAGCGATGACCGTGGTCAGCCATCCCCGGAGGTTGTCGAGATCCCGGGTCTGGGCGCGGCTGAGACGCAGCCACGTCTCCTGCACGGCGTCGTCCGCCTCGCTCTGCGAGCCGAGCATCCGGTACGCCACCGCGCCAAGATGGGCGCGGTTCGCCTCGAATTGTTCTGCCAACGGCTCTTGTTGATTCATCGGTCACATTTTCTCTTTGGGGTCCGTCATTGGATTGACGAGCGAAATTCAACCGTTGTGACAAGGAGAGGAAATTGAGCAACGAAATTCAGATCAGCCCCTACGTCAACTTCCAGGGCAAAGCGCGGGAGGCGATGGACTTCTATCACAAGCTGTTCGGTGGCAAGGTCGACCATCAGCAGGGCCAATCGAGGCTGGAGACGGACGGGGTCGTGATCATCGGCGCCGACGGGCACCCGGACTATCCCGCCAAGGTCGGCGAGAATATGGGCATTTCGGTGACCGGGACGGACAAGCCACGGCTCACCAAGATCTTCAATGGCCTGGCCGAGGGCGGCACGATCAGCATGCCGTTAAAGGCACAGGCATGGGGCGGCGAAGTCGGTTGGCTCTCGGATAAGTTCGGGATTCGCTGGACGGTCAACATCAACAAGGCGTAAGCCCACAAGGACCCTCCCCGGGTGCAAGCGGGGGAGGGTCCTTGCTGGGGAGAATTTAGTTCAGGTTGCGGTAGAGCGTGGCGATGCCCTGGCCCCCGCCGATGCACATCGTCACAATGCCCCACTCTTTCTGCTGCCGCTTGAGCTCGTAGGCAAGCTTGACGGTGAGGATGGCACCGGTGGCGCCGACTGGATGACCGAGTGCAATCGCGCCGCCGTTCGGGTTGACCTTCTCCGGGTCGATCTCCAGTTCGCGGATGACGGCGACTGCCTGCGCGGCGAAGGCCTCGTTGAGTTCCATCAGGTCGATGTCGTTGATCGTCAAGCCGACCTTCTTCAGGAGGTTCTGGACGGCGAAAATCGGAGCGACGCCCATGATCTCGGGGCTGATCGCCGCGACCGCATCGGCGATCCATTGGAGTTGAGCCTTCACACCAAGCTCGTCCGCCTTTGCCTGCTTCATGACGACGACAGCGGCTCCAGCGTCGTTGATGCCGGAGGAGTTGCCGGCGGTCACGCTCCCACCTTCGCGAAAGGCGGGCTTGAGGCGGGCGAGCGATTCGGCGGTCGTCCCGGCGCGTGGATGCTCGTCGACCTTCGCAACGATCGGATCGCCCTTCTTCTGGGGGATCTCGACCGGCGTGATCTGATCCGTGAAGCGGCCCTCGGCGATCGCGACCGCCGCGCGTCGTTGGCTCTCGGCGGCGAAGGCGTCCTGCGACTGGCGCGACACGCCGTAGCGGTCGGCGACCTTCTCCGCTGTGACGCCCATCTGATAGCGGCCGAAGGGATCGGTGACGAGAGAGAGGGTTCCATCGATCATCGTTGCCTCGCCGAGCCGCCACCCGACCTGGTTTCGCGGCAGCAGGTAGGGCTGGATCGACATGTTCTCGTTACCGCCGGCGACCACCACCTGCGCCTCGCCCTGACGGATCTCATGGACTGCGCTGTTGATCGCCTGCAGCCCGGAGCCACAGAGGCGGTTCACGTTGTATGCCGTCGTGCTCTCGGGCAACCCGGCTTTCAGGGTCGCGAGCCGGGCGTTGAAGGCATCCTCGCCAACCTGGCCGACGCAGCCGAGGATCACCTCGTCCACGGCGTCCGGCCGGACCCCGGCCCGCGTCACCGCCGAGCGGACGGCCGCAGCGCCGAGGTCCGAGGTCGGAAGATCCTTGAAAGAGCCGGCGAACTTCCCAACGGCCGTTCGCGTCGCGCCGGCGACGACGACGGCATCCGCGTTCAGGCTCACGCCTTCATTTTATGCGCGGCTGCTACGCCGCCTCGCGCGAGCGTGCCGGGCTTCAGATACCCGCGCCCGGGACGCCGCCGCTACCGACGCTCGCGGGACCGGCGTAGGACGTGCTCGAGCTGTTGCCCGATCCGCGGTTCGTCATCTTCTGGGCCTGCTGCTGAGCCTTGGAAATGCCACGCTCGACCTGCGGCCGTGCGGAGTCGACGACTCCCTGCGCCTGATCGATGACGGGCTGCACCTGACCGCGCATCTGGTCCAGCTTCTCGCTCAAATCCGACCGCATCTGCCGACCTGGCTTGGGGGCGTACATGAGGGCGACCGCGCCGCCGATGACCAACCCGTGCATTACACCTCTGAGATATCCCATGGCTTCCTCCTGAAAGTGGCGACCAATCGGGCCGCCGGTGACCTACCGCCTGTATCTTAGCATGACTCGTCGCTTTTAATGATATCAGCGATATCACATCTAGCGCGCCATGCTGGAATCAGGCGACGGCCGGTTCGAGGACCTCGGGAGCCGGCGCCTCCCTGGGTGCCAGCGCCCTGACCAGGACCCTGGCCCCGCGGAACGAAAGATCCAGGCCTGCGTGCAGCATGACGGCGCTGAGGCAACACACGCAGTAGAGGAAGACTTCAGGGATCCGGGCGCGAAGGAAGGGAACGCCGGCGGCGAGGCCACCGATCAGCATCCCGACGGCGAACAGCGCGGCCAGCAACTCGACAGCCCGGACCTCGATCCACTCAAGCGCGCTCATGATTGCTGGAATGTGTATAGGGCAACTGTCAAGAAAAGTCAACACAAAGTCGGATTTCGTTAAAACCCGGGGGTAGAGGATCATGTCGGCATCGCCCGCATCGACGCTGCCCTGCGACGGACGATTTCCCGGGCCCGGGTCGGGCACTTCGCAACCTCTGATGTCTCGGAGCCGGCCCTCGTCCCGGTCTGCTTCGTCCTGATCGGCTCCACGATCTATCACGCGATCGACGCCAAGCCCAAGCGGGTGGGTTCCCTCGGATTGCGCCGGGTTCGCAATGTGATGGCCAATCCCACCGCCGTGATGCTGGTCGATCACTATGAGGAGGACTGGCACGGGCTGTGGTGGGTGCTACTCCGGGGCCAGGCGCGGGTGCTGCACGACGGGGTGGAGCACCGACGGGCGCTGGCCGCGCTCCGGCGGAAGTATCCGCAATACCGCGAGGGATGGCCGCTCGACGGTGGTGCGCTGGTTATCGCGCTAGATGCAGTGACGCTGCGGCGTTGGCGATCCAACTCACCCGGCCGCCGCCGCGCGGTCCGGCCGGATCCGCCGGCATGAAGGTCCGGATCGAAACAATGCCGGCTGCCCCGTACCGGTCGGTGAAGCTGGCGCTGTCGGCGAACCAGGGATCGTTGGTCGTCAGGCCGCCCTCGGTCGAATAGCCCGTCAACAGCACGAAGTGCTGGTTGCCGCCGAGGCTGACCTCGGCGACGACGGGCCGGCCCGCGTCGAGTTCGTTGTGGATCACATCCAGATCGGGCCCGAGCCAGCCGGAGAACGCCACGCGGCCACCGGTATACGCCGTAATCGAATCCCAGATCAGCTGGTCGCCGAACGCATAGCCGCCGTTCGCGGTCAGCCAGCTGTTGATTGCGCCCGGATCCGTATTGATTCCGTAATAGCGCAGCATCATGGTGACCGAGGTGATGGCGCAGCCGGCCGAGGCGACCGTATCGGTGGTCCCCGAGCCGAGAGGTGCTCCGCCCCAGGCCCCATCCTGCTGCCCCATGACGGCGACGTTCATGCTGCCATCAGCCGAGGCGGCCAACTGCCCACCGACGAGGGCGGTCAGGGCGAGCGTCAACGCCAGCACGATCGGGCGGACCCGGCAGGCCAGCAAATGGACTCTCTGCGCAGTTGATTGGACGGATTGCACGACTCGGCCATCTTGGAGACTTAGGCCGTTGGGAACGATCGAAGGCGACTGGCCAAGGTCCACCATTGGGTGGGAGTACTAGGGGCCCTCTGGACTGTGCTCAAAAGATCGCCACCAGACCGCCATCCGGGCCGCGATGTCACAGGTTCTGGACGGTTAGTGAATCTGAATTGGCGCTACGTAAAGATTTCGCAAACGGGAAGGAATAATTGCCCCACTGGCGCTGGGCTGTTTCAGATCCACGGGCCAGGTCCGGGCCGCAATCGGAACCGCACCGGCCCCGCGCGGCTGGGCCGCTGGGAAGAGGTCGTAACCGAGTCGTTACGGCCGACCTGGGCGAACCGGGTTCAGGCGGCTTGCTTGCGGGGGGCTGCAGCCCGGGCGCGGGCGCGCTCGATACGCTTCTCTTTGGCGACGCGACCGCGGCGAACGTGGGGCTTCATCCCCGATACAACTACAAAGCGTGATGCGGCTTGCGTCACCCAGGCTGGCGCGCACAACCGTTACGGCAATCGCCCGATTGCGCCAGCCCGCCGTCGCCGGTCAAGATGAAGGGGCCTTGTTAACATTGGGCGACGCATGAGTGACCCGCAGCCCGTCCGGGTAACCGTCTCGGGCGTGGGTGAGCTCATCGCCCGATTGGGCGCCAGATGAGTGCCACCATGACCGGCACCGATTTCATTCAGCCCATCCGGGAGGAGCTGACCGAGTTTGAAGGGCGCCTCCATGCCACGGTCAAGGCAGACCTGGGACCCCTGGCGGAGGCGATGGAGCAGGTGCTTGACGCGGGCGGCAAGCGACTGCGGCCGGCGCTGGTCTTCCTGACGGCGCGCCTGGGCCATCCGCGGTCGGCCGATGATGTGCACCGGGCCGCGATGGCACTGGAATTCATTCACAACGCCACCCTGGTCCACGACGATCTGATCGACCGCGCGCCGACCCGTCGCGGTTTGCGCACGATTCACGAGACCCTGGGGCCGAATCCGGCGATCATCATCGGCGACTACTACTTCGCCAAGGGAGCCAACCTGATGTCGCAGATTGGCATCCCGAGCATCGACGCGCTCCTGTCACAGACCGTGATGACGATCTGCTTTGGCGAGATGCTGCAGCTCACCAGCCAACGGCGCTATGACCAAACAGTCGAGGAATACTACGAGAAGATCGAACGCAAAACCGCTGCCCTGCTGGCCGCCTCCACCTTTTGCGGTGCGACACTTGGTGGCCTCTCGCCATCCCAGGTCGAGGCGATGCGGCGCTTCGGTCACAACCTTGGCATGTCGTTCCAGATCGCGGACGATGTGCTTGATTACCTGGCGACCGAAGCGGAGGTGGGCAAACCGGTCGGCAACGACCTGAAGCAGGGCACCGTGACGCTGCCACTGATGCTCGCGCTGGAAGACCCGGCGGTCAGTGGCGAGCTCAAACGGATCCTGGCCCGGCCTGTGCTGACGGACGCCGACTACGCCGAGGTGGTCAGCGTGGTCCGGCGGTCGAATGGCATCGACGAATCGTACGAGCACGCGCTGCGTTACGGGCAGAAGGCGCGGGCGGAGCTGGCCGCCGTGCCGCCTTCAACCTATCGCGACGCGCTCGAAACCCTGACCTCTTACGTCGTCAGCCGCCGCAGCTGAGCCGAGGCCACCGCGATGAGGTTCCGGGTGGCCACCCGCGGCAGCAAGCTCGCCATGGCCCAGTCGCGACTGGCGGTCGAGGCGCTTGGGCGGCGGTACCCGGAGCATGCCTTCAGGCTGGAGCCGGTCGCCACCCAGGGAGACCGTCGCCAGTCGCTGGCACTGACCAACGCGCCGCAGGAGGGTATCTTCGTCAAGGAGCTCGAGGGCGCGCTCCTGGAGGGGCGGGCCGAGCTTGCGGTGCATTCGCTCAAGGACCTGCCCACGCGGGAGACGTCCGGCTTGACCCTGGCCGCCTACCTGCCGCGCGCCGATGCGCGCGATGTTCTTGTCAGCCGCCATGGGTCGCGATTGATGGCGCTGCCCGCGGGGGCGCGTGTCGGCACCGGCAGTCCGCGACGGATGGCCCAGTTGCTGGCGGCCCGGGCCGACCTCCGTCCGGTGCCGATCCGGGGCAACGTCGACACCCGGCTCGGTAAGGTGGCCGAGGGGGTGGTTGACGCCATCGTGCTGGCCGCCGCCGGTGTGGCACGCCTGGAACGCACTCGCGAGGTGCACGACGTCCTGCCCTTCGAGGTGATGCTACCGGCACCGGGCCAGGGGGCGCTGGTGCTGCAGGCGGTTGACGGGAGTGAGGCGGCGAGCCTCGCGGCGGCGGTCGATGATCCGGCGACCCGGCGGGCGGTGGAGGCCGAGCGTGCGGTCCTGCGTGGTCTCGGTGGAGGATGTCTGTCGGCGATCGGGGCCTACGGCGAGATCGAAGGAAGCAGGTTGCGCCTGCGAGCGATCGTACTCAGCGGAGACGGCACACGGATGGTTCGGGCGTCCGCCGGCGGAGCCGACGATGGCGCGGTCGTTGCCGAGGTGGTATCGCGGCTTCGAGCCCAGGGCGCGATCGGTTTGCTGGGCCTGGATGGTTCGGAGCAGGAAGCGGCCCTTCGCGGGCTGCGGGTGATGGTGACGCGTCCGGTTGGGCAGGCGGCGGAGTTGAGCCGGCTGCTGGCGGATCGCGGAGCGGACGTCATTCGCTGCCCCGTGATCGTTGTCGAACCGCTGCCGGTTGACGTCAGCCAGCTGCGGCTGCTCGACCGCTACGACTGGATCGTTTTCACGAGCGCGAATGGGGTCGAGCGGTTCTTCGGGCTGCTGGCCGAGGCGGGGACGGAGATGCCGGCACCAATCCGAGTTGCGGCGATCGGACCGGAAACCGCTGCCCGGTTAGAGCAGCGTGGGTTGACCGTGGCGATCGTGCCCGATCGGTACCAGGCAGAGGACCTCGCGGCGGCGATGCCGGCGACCCTGATGGCCGGCGCGCGGGTCTTGCTCCCGCGCGCGGCTGGCGCCCGCGATGTCCTGCCCGATCGGCTCCGGGCGCAGGGCGCGACGGTCGAGGTGATCGAGACCTATCGGGTTGTGTCACCGCCCGGACTGGCGGACCGCCTCCCAGCGTTGCTGGCCAGCGTTGACGTGGTGACGCTTACCAGTTCATCGACTGTCAGGAGTTTTAAGGCGGCGCTACCGCTGGACGCGCTGCCGCCGGCATGCCGGATCGCGTGCATCGGACCGATCACCGCGGCGACGGCCCGCGAGTTCGGACTGCGGGTTGATATCATCGCGCAGGAGTACACGGCGCGCGGGCTGGTCGACGCCCTGGTGCGCTCCCGAACCTCTATTCGAGCATGAGCTTTCCCAGAGAACGGCCCCGGCGACTGCGAACGCGACCGGCGCTGCGCCGCCTGGCGCGGGAAACCCGGTTGGGGCCTGAGAACCTGATCTATCCGCTGTTTGTCCGCGAGGACATCGAGGAGGCGGCGCCGCTCGACGCCATGCCCGGCATCTACCAGCACACGCTCGACTCGCTAACCCGTGAGGTCGAAACGGCGATCGGCGTCGGGGTCCGGAGTTTCGTGCTGTTCGGCATTCCCGCGACCAAGGACGCCGAGGGATCGGCGGCGTGGGACGACGCCGGCATCGTGCAGCAAGCCCTTCGGGGCTTGCGGGCGGCCTTCGGGCAGGAAGTCCTGTTGATTGCCGATCTGTGCCTCTGCGAGTACAGCGATCACGGGCATTGTGGCGTCCTCAAGGGCGAGACTGTCGCGAACGATCCGACGCTCGTGCTCTATCAGCGGATCGCGCGGGCACAGGCGGCGGCCGGCGCCGACGTCATTGCCCCCTCCGGCATGATGGACGGGCAAGTGCAAGCGATCCGGGCCGCGCTCGATGAGGGCGGTTTCGACGATCGCGCCATCCTCGCGTACGCCGCGAAGTATGCCTCGGCGTTTTATGCGCCCTTCCGCGAGGCCGCCGGGTCGGCGCCGCGGCATGGCGATCGCCGCGGCTATCAGATGGACCCGGGGAATGCCCGCGAGGCCGTCCGCGAAGCCCGCCTCGACATTGCGGAGGGCGCCGATATCGTGATGGTCAAGCCGGCGCTGGCCTGCCTGGATGTCGTTCGCGCGGTGGCCGAATCGGCCGATGTCCCGGTCGCCGCTTACAACGTCAGTGGCGAATACGCGATGGTGAAAGCCGCCGCCGCCAACGGGTGGATCGACGAGCGGCGGGTCATCCGCGAAGTTCTCCTCGGGATCCGGCGGGCCGGGGCGCAGATGATCCTCACCTATCACGCGCGGGAGGCCGCGAAAGAGATGCCGTGCTGGGAGGAGCTCGGATGAGCCGGCCCCCGACGCGACCGGTTCCGGCCATGCTGGCGACGCTCGGCGTCATCCTTGTGGCTATACTCGGCTTCGCAATCTATGTGGGACGAAATGTCGGTGGGCCAACCAGCAGCGCGACCGGCACGAGCCCATCAGCGTCAGCCAGCGCGAGTGCGAGTGCAGGCGTGAGCCCGGCCGCCTCAGGCGCGAGCTGTAGCGGCTTGAACTTTGGCCCGCAGTTACAACCGCTCCCGGGAGATGCAGGCAAGCGCAGTTACGGCGCCCCGCCGGCGATCGTGATCAACACGACGCACCACTACCTGGTCACGATGAAGACGACGAAAGGGGACATCACCCTCTGCCTCGACCCGCAACTGGCTCCGCTGACCGTCAACAACTTCGTCTTTCTGGCGAGGAACCGCTTCTATGACGGGCTGGCGTTTCACCGGATTGTCGCGGACTTCGTTATCCAGGGGGGTGACCCGCTAGGGACCGGGTCGGGTGGGCCGGGATACAAGTTTGCAGACGAACCGGTGAAGGGCCAGTACACCGCGGGCGCGCTCGCCATGGCCAACTCCGGGGCGAATACGAATGGCAGCCAGTTCTTCATCTGTACGGTCGATGACACGGCGAAGCTGCAGAAGCTCTATAACCTGTTCGGGTACGTCCAGACCGGCATGGACGTCGTCCTCACGATCTCGAAGGTCGCGGTCGACTCAGCGAGTCGCCCCCTATCCCCTGTCGTCATGACGACGGTGACGGTCCAGGAACAGATCAGCTAGGGCCGTTTAAGCTCTCAGGGCGGTCTCAGGAGGCCGGACAAACCGAGGGTATAATCAGGAGGCCGGAAGCGGCGAGTCATGTCACCCTTCAATCACTGGCCAGCCCTGCTCGTTGTGCTCGTTATCGTCCTGATCGTTTGGGGCCCGGGCAAGCTTCCCGAGATCGGGAGCGCCGTCGGCCGCGCCATGCACGAGTTCCGCAAGCAATCGAGCGAATTCCAGGACGAGATCCGGCGGAGCGCGACCCCGGAGTCCCGGACAGAGACCTACCAATCGACTCCCGTGACGCCAGCGCCTGCGGCGACGGACGTCAAGCCTTCACCGCCGGCTGCCGACGCCAACCCGAGCGCGACACCGGACCCCAAGTCCTGATTCCGCCGCCTCGGCGGGCGCGTGAGGAGCGCCATGGCCAAGCCTAAGCTGGTCCGACCGGACGATGAGCGGCAGATGACCTTGATGGAGCACCTCGAGGAGCTCCGACGAGTGTTGATCGTGTCGATGATCGCCTGGGCCGTGGCGACCGTGATCGGCTTCATTATTTCGGGGTTCGTCCTCGGGCTGGTGCTGGGCCCCGTCAAGTCGGTGATCGGACCAGGAAAGCCGCTCTACTTCACCGGGCCCATCGACAAGTTCTTCCTCTATTTCAAGGTCGGAATCGCGACCGGGTTCATCCTCGCCAGCCCAATCATCCTGTGGCAGGCATGGACGTTCATCGCGCCCGGACTGCGGCGGAACGAGCGGCGATTTGCGGTCGGCTTCGTCGGCTCGGCCGTGTTGCTCTTTGCGATGGGCATCGGGTTTGCGTTTTTCGCGTTGCCGATCGCCCTGCGATTCCTGGTCAACTTCGGGACGAGCGACCTGCAGTACCTGCCGCTGGCGGACCGATACATCAACTTTGTCCTGATTCTGGTGATCGTCTTTGGTATCACCTTCGAGCTGCCGCTGGCGATGACCATGATGGGGCTGGCGGGCATCGTGAGCGCGAAGTTCCTGTCGCGCAATCGATTCAAGTTCTGGCTCGGGATCTTCGCGGGCGCGAACATGGTCACGCCCGGCGTCGACCCGTTCACGCCTGCGCTGCTGACCGCGCCCTTGATCATCCTGTTCGAGATCAGCATCCTGGTTATTCGCGCTCTGCGAAGATAGACGGCGTTGGCTCAAACACGACCTGACGGCCGCGCGCCCGACCAGTTGCGGCCGGTAACCATTGAAACCGGTGTGAACCTCTATGCGGAGGGATCGGCCCTGATCCATATGGGCGACACGCGCGTGCTTTGCACGGCGTCCTGGGATGACAAGCCGCCGCCTCACAAGAAGGGGACCGGTGAGGGCTGGGTCACCGCCGAGTACTCGATGCTGCCGCGCGCGACGCAGCAGCGGACGATGCGCGAGTCGCGCACCGGACGGGTCGACGGCCGCACGCAGGAAATTCAGCGGCTGATCGGCCGCGCACTGCGGGCATCGATCGACATGCCCCTGATGGGGGAGAAGACGATCATGGTGGATTGCGACGTGCTGCAGGCTGACGGTGGAACGCGCACGGCCTCGATCACGGGCGGCTTCGTGGCCCTCCACCTCGCGTTGCAGAAGGCGATGGAACGCAAGCAGCTGCGGGTGCTACCGATCCGGCATTTCGTGTCGGCGATCAGTGTGGGGATCGTACAGGGCCAGCCGCGGCTGGATTTGAATTACCTGGAAGACTTCGCCGCGCAGACGGATATGAACTGCGTGGTCGCGGAAGACGGCCGCTTCATCGAGATCCAGGGCACGGCCGAGCAGGAGCCATTTGCCCAGGAGGAGATGGAGCAATTGTTGAAGCTCGCCATCAAGGGCACGCACGAGCTGGTCGACGCGCAAAAGAAGGCGTTGAAGCTGCGCTGAGGCAACTGCTGCTCGCGACCAACAATGCGGGGAAGCTGGCCGAACTGCGGGCGCTGCTGGCGGATCTGCCGATGGAGTTGGTCAGCCCCGCGGAAGCAGGCATCAGCCTAGAGGTTGAGGAAGACGGGGCGACCTACGCGGCCAACGCGCGCAAGAAGGCCGAGGCCGGGATGCAGGCGAGCAAACTGCCGACGCTGGGGGATGATTCCGGGATGGAAGTGGCCGCCCTCGATGGACAGCCGGGGGTTCGGTCGGCGCGCTTTGCCGGGCCCGAGAACAAGGGCGACAGTGGCGCGCTGATTCGCGCCGTGCTCGATGCGCTGGGGGAGCGGGCGGGAGAGTCGCCGGCAGCGGTCTATCGATGCCTGGCGGTCATGGTGCTGCCCGACGGGCGAAGCTTTGAAGGGGAGGGGATCCTGGCCGGCACCATCGCGGCGGAGCCACGCGGGCGTGGTGGCTTTGGCTACGACCCGATCTTTCAACTTTCCGATGGACGCCGGATGGCCGAGTTAACCATCGAGGAGAAGAACCTGTTGAGCCATCGCGCCCGCGCCCTGAACGCGCTCGAGGTGCATGGGGCGTTCGATGCGGCGATGACGTGCTGAGGGCTTCCTTCCTTTACCTGTCGCACCGGCGGGGATTGCAGCGGTTTGTGACGGGCCAGCCACTGACGGCATCGCTCGCGTACCGATTTGTCGCCGGCGATCACTTGCAGGATGCGGTACGGGTGGTGAAGACGATCAATGCGGCCGGATCAACCGCGAGCCTCGACCACCTCGGTGAGAATGTCAGCGAGGAGCGAGCCGCGCGGCTGGCGGCGGACGACTACCTCGCGGCATTCGAGGCGATCGCCGCGGAGAAGTTGGATGCCAATGTTTCGGTGAAGCTCACCCAACTGGGGTTGGATATCTCGCCGGCGCTCTGTCGGGAATTGCTGGGACGGGTCCTAGCTCGAGCCAACGAGCTTGGCAATTTTGTGCGCATCGATATGGAGGGATCGGCGTACACGCAGCGGACTCTGGATATGGTGTTCGAGATGCACCGGCGATTTCCGAACTGCGGGGTCGTGTTGCAGAGCTATCTCTATCGAACGCTGGGGGATGTGGCGCGTGCGAATGCCGCCGGCATCAGGGTGAGACTGGTGAAGGGCGCCTACGACGAGCCTCCGACGGTTGCCTATCCGAAGAAGGGTGACGTCGACGCGAAGTACGAGGAGGCCATGGGCGAGTTGCTGGCAGGTGGTGTTTATCCGGCGATCGCGACCCACGACGATCGACTGATCGAAGCCACCACGCGGATGGCGCGTGAGCGAGGGGTGGCGGCGGATCGCTTCGAGTTTCAGCTCCTGTACGGGATCCGTCGCGATCTGCAGGAGCGACTCGTACGCGAGGGATATCGGGTGAGGATTTACGTGCCCTATGGGACCGAGTGGTATCCATACCTGATGCGACGACTGGCTGAGCGGCCGGCCAACCTGCTATTTATCCTCAGGAGCGTTTTGCGGGAGCGTCGGGCCGCCTGAATCCTCAGGGATTGGCCGACCCGAGGCGAACTCGACCTTAGCCTGGGGCGGCGGCGGAACCCGATGGCCGAAGATCCCGCCGAACCACATCAGCATGCCGAAGGCGGTGCCGCGGAACTCGCTCGTGCGCCAGGCTTCCGTGAATCGGTACTGGTGAAACCAGCGAAAGACGAAGATGGCGGCGAGCGCGATCAGGATCGTGGCGCCGATTACAAAGGGCATAGTGCAATGGTCGCACGTAGAATGCTCGGACGGGGCGTAGCGCAGCCTGGTTAACGCGCCTGCTTTGGGAGCAGGAGACTCGCAGGTTCGAATCCTGCCGCCCCGACTCCTCGCCCTACCCGCCCGACCTTCCTATCCGATTCGGAATCTCCGCCCAGCCGCTGGCGGACTCCGTCCCACGCACCCACCCGCTTCCCTTGCACCCTGCCGCCAACCGCGGGTAGGCCGCCGGCGCAAGCTTGGCCCCCTGCCGAGTCACGATGTCCGCTGCCCGCGAGTGCGCGATCCATTTGTGGCGGCATGGCCCGTCGCAGGTATAGACGCCTGGATCACCAACCGGTTCGCCCGGTTGAAATGCCTCCGACACGATCGCAAGCATAAACCGTTACCCGGGCCTGTGCGCCGTCCGATTCGTCTACGAGCGCGACATTGTCGCCGGGACACGCCCTGCAGTGGACCCATTGATCGCCAGGGACAGCGCTCGATAGGTGTGCATCATCTGCGCGTACCGCGTTACCCGCTCCGCATCAGGCTTAAAAACCCGAACAACCCTGACGGCCTTACAAGCGGCTGCGATATGAGCAAACACGCCGGCGCCGACTCCCGCCAGCAGGGCCGCCCCAAACGCCGCAGCCTCATTGACCGCGGTCGTCTCGACCGGGAGATCGAAAACATCAGCCTCGAGCTGGCACCACAATTCCGTGTGCGTCCGCGGCCCGACCGTCCTCACTCGTCTCGCATCCCCATCCCGCGCTCGAAGCAGCTGCATTCCCCCACCAAGGCTGAACACCGCCCCCTCGATCAGCGCCCGCGTCAGATGGCCTCGCCGGTGGTCAGCTCGAAGCCCGATGAATGCCCCTCTCGACGTCCCCTCGATGTTGAACGAAGGAAGAAAGAACAACCCGTCGGCACCGGGCGCAATCGCTTCGGCGGCCACCTCCAGCTCGCCAGTGGCGACGCCGCCAAGAACGTCACCCCACCAGTCGAGCGCCCTCCCGGCCGCCGGCGTCGAGGCGACCTCCAGATACCGGCCCGGCACCGCCGAACACAGAATCCGAAGAACCCCGGATGGGTCCACCGTACATCCTTCCCGATGCGCCACCAGCCCGCCACCACCATCGATGGATGCAGTGATGAGCCCGCTCGCAACAACGCCGGCGCCAACCGCTGCAGCCGCCACCTCTCCCGCCCCCGCAGCGACCGGCAAACCAACCGGCAGCCCAAGTTCTGCGGCGACCGAGGGTCGAAGCCCGCCCGTGATCACGCCGCTCTCACTGACCGCGGGCAGCCAATCCGACGCGATGCCGAGCGCACCAAGCATGACATCCGACCAGGCGCGCCGTTGCAGATCCAGCAGGAGCGTCCCGGAGGCGTCGCTCACGTCGGTGGCGAGTTCACCCGTCAGCCGCAGGCGCACATAGTCCTTTGGCAGAAGGACGCGCCTGACGTGCCGATACTGGACTGGCTCGACATCCCGAAGCCACAGGATTTTCGAGGCCTGCGAAGCGGTCGTGACCGCGCTCCCGGTAACCGTAGCGACCCGCTCCGCACCAACCAGCGACGCGATCTCCTCACGCTGCGGCCCGCTCCGCAGATCCCCCTCCACCAGCGCGGGTCGGATCGCCTCGCCTCGCCGATCCAGAAACACGGCTCCGCCCATCTGGCCACTCAGCCCCAACGCCGCGACCTTGCCACCCTGGCTGCCCGCCTCGGAAACAACTCGCCGGACCACCGCCTCGGCGGCCGCCCACCAATCGTGAGGATTCTGCTCCGCCCATCCAGGCCGCGGGGTCGACGTGTCGTACCCGACCCAGGCGGACGCCAGAACCGCCCCTGACTCGTCGATGGCAAGAGCTCGCGCGCCGGTCCTTCCGACGTCAAGCCCGATCAGCATCAGCCCGGGGACTGCTCCGTCACGGATAGCTGCGCCGACCAGTGCGCGCCGCCGTCGGTGGTCGCCTCAATCACGTAGTTGCTTGACGCGTTCCGCACCAGCGCCCACCCGATGGAGGTGGTCAGGAAGGCGGCGTCAAACGTCTCGAGCGCCTCGACCCCCGTTGACCGGCTCAGCGAGGTTCCGCCGCTCGTTGCCACCACCACCTCCGCGCGATCCGCGGCGGCCGTGTCGCCGATGAAGACGGCGTCGTTGGGACCCACCACACTGAAGCTTCCGGGGTAGCTGCCCGACCCCTGGGGGGTCGGCGGCGTGGTGTGGACCAATCCGGACATAACGGGTCGCCAGTCAGCGCCGTTCTGAGTTGCGTACACGACATAGGGCGACGATCCGGCAGCGGCGCCTCCCGGCGCGTACATCGCCCACAGCGCCGACGGCGTCGCGCATTCGATCAGGGCGCGTCCCGCCAGGCCAGGCTCCTGACCGGGCATGAGGACTGACCGCGACCATGACTGCCCGGCGTCGTGACTCGAATAGATTGAGCCGTCAATCGTTCCGACCCATCCGTGGCTCGCATCACTGAAACACACCGTTTGCGCGTCCGGCGGCCCCGTCATGTTGCTCCAGGAGTGACCGCCGTCATTCGATGTCACCAGCGTACCTCCTGTGGTCGGCACGAGCCGTCCGTGAAACGGCTGGACGTCGAGTCCGCCACTGATGCCCCAGCCCCGGGACGGACTGATGAAATGCACCGATCGGATCGGTTTGTCCGCCTCGCCCATCTGGTGCCAGGTCCGCCCGCCGTCAACCGTCCCCAGCAATTCATGGAGCCCAACCACCCAACCCACGGTGGTGCTGATGAAGTCGACCCCTGCGTAATCGTTCGTCGATCGATATTGGGTTGTCCAGTGGGTTCCGTCGCTGGTGGCATAGATATTGCGCGAGCCGGCGGCCCACCCGATCCGGGGTGTCACCATCTGGATCGACGCAAGGGCCGGCATGAAGCCGGGATCGCTGGAAGACCCCGAGGGGGTAGCCGTTGGCGATGGGCTCTCGGACGGGGTCGCCGTTACTGTTGTATCCGCAGACGCCGAGGCACTTGCCGATGGCGTGCTCGCGACCGACGGGGTTGGTCGCGTCGTGGCCGTGCCGGAGCCGCAGCCGGCAAGGATCAACATCGCCAGGACCACTCCCCCGACGGGCCGCCTCACGGGTCGACCTGCAAACCACCCTGGCACGCGTAGAGGATCAGGCCGGCGCTCACCGCCGAGGAGACCGGCTCGATGGATCCCTTGGGCGTGAGCCCTCGGGTATGGGCGTACCGCTCGTTGACCATGCCTTTTCGTGCATTGAAATCCCCATCCTCGCGCGCAATGAATTGCAGCGAGCACGCCAGGTTGTCGCGGGTGCGGTCGAGGAGGTACTCGTCGCCGAGGTGCGCGGCGAGCCGAACCATTTCTGGTAAGCAGAGTAACCCTCGCAGATGGAGATGCTGCGAGCGTGGCGATGCCAGGTCGGCGCCGCGGCTGCGGAAGTCGTAGGTGTCGAGCAGCGTGTGCTGTGGAAACGCGAGGTTATAGGACCAGCGGAACGTGATCATCCAGTCAGCGGCGCGACGGGCGAGCTCCAGCCAGTGATCCTCGCGGTTCGCCTCGAACAGGGCGACGTACGCCATCACCGCCAGGGCGGCATCCTCCGAGGTGGGGACCAGGTGCACGTCCTCTCGGGCGCCGTAAATGTAGTCGTCTTCAACGAAAGCCGCATAAAGCGAGCCCGCCAGCCCGGCGGCCGCGGTGGCGTCGACACTCTCGAGGAGCGTGGCGCCCTCGAGCAGGGCCGGGATCCACATCAGGCCGGCCGCGCCCTCCCAATCCTCTGCCGCCCCGGTGCGCGCGTTGACGTACGCCGGGAACGCGCCGCCTTGCTGCGAATGCAGCGCATGTTGCAGATTGGAGACGACCGCCGCCGTCCAGGCTGGATGGTCGTGCTCGCGAGCCGCTTCGAAGGCAAGCGCGCGGATCATGAAAAGGGTTGCCTCTGCGACGGCGCGCGCATGCACCCAGTCGCGGTGGCTGTGACAGCCCCCAACCCAGCCCGCGTCTGTCAGCCCTCCCCAGAACAGCCCACTCGGGCTGATGGCGCTCGCGAGCGTGTCCAGCACCGCGACCCCGGCCGCGGCGTACTCCCCGACCGCCTCACGACGCCCATATGTCAGCAGGGCGAAGGCCGCCGCTGCCCCATGAACCCCTCCAAGTGGCATCGCGTTCCGGTCGCCAGCGCTCGATGCGACGCCGCCGATCGGCTGCGCAAACGCCGCCGTCTCGGCCAGGATTCCGGCATCGGCTCGGTAGTGCCAGCGATAGAGTCCCTCCGCCGTCAGCGCGGCCGCCTCGTCGACCGAGACCCACGGCGCCAGGCCGTTTCGCTCGCGATCTGCCTCGTAGACTGCCCGAAGGACGCCGTGGTAAGCCCTCGGCTCCGGCAGTCCCGCGAAGATCCGAAAAGTCATCGTGGCTATCTCGCCGGCCTGCCAGGTATGGAGGAAGACCTCGGCCGGTGCGGGCGCATCACAGCCGAGGAACGTGACCGGCTCCTCGCGAGCCGGAAAGTTCAGGAGTAGCGCCGGGTGCGTCTCCCCGGTGAAGCCCAGGCCGCTCAGTCCTAGAGACGACCGCTCCTCGGTCGCCAGCGCGACACATTCCCGATCGGTCCATCCGAAGACGACCGGGTGCGAGGCGCGGTCGGCTCGAATCGACCACCGGTTGGCCGTCAGGCTGTTGCCGCCCTCATGCGCTGGGTCATAGCGCGGATAGCGAACCTCACTGGTATCTGGCCGGCCCTCGCCAGGAAAAACCCCGGGTACCAGGAGCCGACGCACCTCGCCACCTAGCGTGAAGGCAACCTGGACACCGAGCCCCTGGTCCCGTTCCTCGAGCGACACCAGCGAGATCTGGACCTCGAAGGCCTGGTCCAGGCCATCCGCTGCCGGCACCGGCTGCCAGCGGGTCGAAACGCTGAAGCCCTGGGCCCGCCCGTTCCGCGGCAGGCCGAGCGTCCGACCTCGGCCGTCGATCAGGCGCAGATCCAACCGGTCCTCGAGGTCGTGCAGGGCCTCCCTGGGGTCGATCAACCGAAGCATTGGCACACGAACTCTGGCATGACCGCGGCCTGCCGCCAGTGACCGACCGGTAACGGGTCAGTACAGGCCATCTCCCGCACGGTTTCAGGGAAGGGCTGGGGTGAGGGACGCGGCACCTGTGTTAGACTGCTGGCAGCATATGGATTACGCTCACAGCGACTCTCCTGAAGCCGTCCGCCAGGCGATGGGCAATGCGATCCGCCACCGGCGCGAGGATCTGGGACAGACCCTGGCCGAGGTTGCCGAGGCGGCCGCGATGTCTCCGGCCTATGTCTCCGAGATCGAGCGGGGTCTGAAAGACGTCTCCACCGACAAGTTGGTCGCGATCGCGCGGGCGCTCGAATTCTCGGTCGCCGACCTGTACCTCGACCTGGCTCGGCGGCTCGGCAGCCAGGAGGCGCTCCGCCAGCGGGGCAGCTGGCCCGACGATCCCCGGGCCCAGCTTCGCGCCGCGACGGCAACCCTTCGGCCTAATGCGCTACGCAGCGTGGCCGACTTCAGCCTCTACCTCGTCGCCACCCAGGCGAACCCCACAAAGCGCCGGATTGGATTTACCATTGACCGCTAGCGGAAGGAGGAAATCACCTATGGCACTCATCCCCAGTGTGATCGAGACGACCTCCCGCGGCGAGCGGGCCTACGACATCTACTCGCGCCTGCTCCGCGATCGCATCATCTTCCTCGGTATGCCGATCGACGACGACGTCGCCAACGTCGTGATCGCGCAGCTGCTCTTCCTCGACAGCGAGGATCACGACAAAGAGATCAGCATCTACATCAACAGTCCTGGCGGCTCGCTCAGCGCCGGTCTCGCGATCTACGACACGATGCGCTTCGTCCACCCCGCCGTCAGCACGCTGTGCACCGGCATGGCGGCCAGCGCAGCCTCCCTGATCCTCGCCGGCGGAACGGCGGGCAAGCGCCATTCGCTGCCCCATTGCCAGATCGTGCTCCACCAGCCCAGCGGCGGCATGCAAACCTCGCAGGCCACCGATATCGAGATCCACGCCCGCGAGATCCTCCACATGCGCGAGATCGTGATTGGGATTTACGCGCACCACACCGGCCGCTCGAAGGAACAGGTGCAGCGTGACATCGAGCGCGACTTCTTCATGACACCGGAGCAGGCGAAGGACTATGGCCTGATCGATGGCATCATCCCGCCATCGGAGAAGACAGCGGTCGCCGGCTACTCGCCAAACGGTCACAGCTTGACCCCGAAGCCTCTCTAAGCCATTCGTCCTCCTGGCGGGCGCTAACCACGGCTCAGGGGAGCGAACGACTCTCGCACCGCTCGTGCGCCGTCCTCGCCAATACCCGTGATCGATAGGCGGACCGTTTTCGACGAGTCGGCAATCGTGAACGTCATCCAGGCACAACATTCGGCCTCGAGTCGAACCAACTCCGCCAGTGAGTCTCGTAGGCCAGGCACACCCCGGAAGGTGAAGGCGAGTCCGCCGGCGATCGGCTCAGCGTTCGCGACATACGGCCTGAGCTTGAGCCAGGCTGCCTGGCGATCGGCCAGGTCGCGGTCGCTCAGGGTGCAGGCGATCGCAGGCTCTGTCGGCCGGTCGATATCGGGATTTTGCATGTTCACAAGGCTGCCACTTCAAGTAGACTTGAAGTCAAGCGGTGAATACGCGCTCCGCCTTACTGAGCATCGGTGACCTCGCCGCAGCAAGCGGTCTCCGAAGCTCCGCCATCCGGTACTACGAGGAAGCCGGGCTCCTCGCGAAAGCGCGCCGCATCAGCGGCAAGCGCTTCTACAACCCGGATACCGTCGACCGTCTGATGCTGATCCGCTTCTGTGCGCGCCTCGGCATCAGCCTGGATAACATCCGCAAGCTCCTCGCCGTCCCCCGAGGAGATCGCGCGAAGGAGCACTGGCGCACCCTGGTCGACAGCCAGCTCGAGCAGATAGCCTCGCTGATTGCCGCGGCGCAGGGCGTCGAGCGCGTGCTGGAGGAAAGTCGCGACTGCGACTGCGTGACGCCGGACACGTGCCGCTTCCTCAGCGAGGAGCGCGAAAAGCCCGCCCCGACTCGACGCCGCCTCGGCCTACACGACGCCTTGAAGGCAGAACTCGTCTAAGCAGTTACCCTCTTTGGGAAAAGCGCCCGGACCATGACGGTGGACGCCGTGATCGTGAGGATGACAGCCGACACGATACCGGTGAAGAAGGACCGAGGAATGATGCCGGCAGCAAGGGCGAGCGCTGCCAGGACGAAGCTGAACTCACCAATCTGACCCAGGCCGATGGCGATCTGCCAGCGCCGTTCCGGAAGACGCGCGAGGCTTGCAAGTCCATAGACAACGAGGACTTTCGTGACGACCACCAGGATCACCAGAAAAGCAAGCCATGGCAGGGCGGCTGGCACCGAGGCCGGGTCGAGCAGCGCGCCGATCGCGACAAAGAACAGGACCGCGAACACGTCCCTGAACGGAAGCAGGCGTCGGCGCGCCTCGGCGGACTGTGGGCTCTCCGTGATCGCCAATCCGGCGATGAAGGCGGCGAGCGCCAGTGGAACGCCGAAGACGAACGACCCGAGTCCGGCGAGGACAAGGCCGCTGGCCACCGAAACGATCAGGAACAGATCGTGCTCGGCGTGTAAGGCGCGAAGGATCCTTGACAGAGCGAAAGCTGACCCAAGCGCAAGCACGATAAATGCGACTGCCAGGAGGAGAGCGATCCAGCCCGATCGCGCCTGCAAACCAGCCACCACGATTAGCGTAAGCCCGGCGAGCACGCCGACCATGTCCTGCAGGACACTCCACCCGAGCAGCACCTCGTCGGTCTGACGATCGGTCGTTCGGCGCCGGCTGCGCGTGATGTTGACGACAACCACGCTCGAGGACATCGCGATGCAGATTCCGGCGAGGAGCGCGCCGCTCAGTGGCAGTCCGACCCATCGCGTCGCGATGGCGGCAAGGCCTGTCGTCAGCAGCACTTGCGCCGGCACGATGAGCAAAAGTCGCCGCCGCTCCTGACCAAGCCGAAGCGGGTCGATCTGGATCCCAACCTCGAATAATAGAAGCACGACGCCCACGTTGGCCAGCACCTCGAGTTCGTGCCGATCCGCCACATAGCCTGGCGTGAAGGGAGAGACCGCGAGACCGGTTGCCAGGTAACCGAGCACAGCTGGAAGTCCGAGCCGGCGGGCCGCCCAGCCCGCCATCGCCGCCACAAGCAGGACGAGCCCGATCTCGAAAACCGTGTGCGCGACCGGTTCCACGACCCCCAACTGTAGCCACATCACTGCCCCCGATGACGGCGGGCCGCTATGCTCGCCTCTATCCTCCAGGTATGGCATTGACCGATTGGTGGCGCGAAGGCATCATCTACCAGGTCTACCCGGCGTCGTTCCAGGACTCCAACAGCGATGGCGTCGGCGACCTCCGCGGCGTGATCCAGCGCCTCGATTACCTGCGATGGCTCGGCATCGACGCCATCTGGCTGAACCCGATCACGAAATCCCCGGACGCCGACATGGGCTACGACGTCGCCGATTACTGCGATGTCCAGCCGCGCTTCGGTGACCTCGCCGCCATTGACGAGCTGATTCGCGAAGCAACCATGCGCGAGATCAAGGTCGTCCTCGACATCGTGCCCAATCACTCCAGCGACCAGCATCCCTGGTTCATCGACTCGCGATCATCCCGCACCGCGGCCCATCGTGACTGGTATGTCTGGGCCGATCCCAAGCCCGATGGGAGTCCGCCCAATAACTGGCTGAGCGTCTTCGGCGGACCCGCCTGGACACTCGATGAGCGCACGGGCCAGTACTACCTGCATAACTTTCTTCCGCAGCAGCCCGACCTCAACTGGTGGAATCCCCAGGTGCGTGATGCCTTCGACGACATCTACCGCTTCTGGTTCGATCGCGGCGTCGGCGGCTTTCGCATCGATGTTGCCCATGGCATCGTTAAGGACCGCCAGCTCCGCGATAATCCGGTCGCGACCGTCTTCGACCCACCCCACGTCCAGGCGCATGGCCAGCTCAACGTCTACAACATGGAGCGTCCCGAGGTCCACCAGGTCCTGCGGCGCTGGCGCACGCTCGCCAACGCCTACACGCCGCCGCGCATTCTGCTCGGGGAGACCTATGTCCTCGACGTCAGGAGCATGGGCCTCTACTACGGCCAGGGTGATGAGCTCCACCTGGCCTTTAACTTCTCCTATGTCCACTCGCCGTTCGACGCCGGGGCGCTGGCCGCGGTCGTCGATGAGAGCGAGGAGGTCATTCCTGAAACCGGCTGGCCGGTCTGGACCGTCTCCAACCACGATGTCTCTCGCGTGATGTCGCGGTGGGCCAAGGGCGATGAGCGCAAGCTTCGTTGCGCGATGCTGAACCTGCTGACCCTGCGCGGCACACCGGTCCTCTATTACGGCGACGAGATCGGGATGTCAGACACGTCCGTGGCGAAGGAGGACATGCGGGACCCGGTTGGGATCCGGCACTGGCCCGAACCGCGCGGGCGCGATCCAGAGCGCACCCCGATGCAGTGGGAGGACCAGCCGGGCGCCGGGTTCACCGCCGCCGGCGTCAGATCCTGGCTCCCGCTTGGCGACACCCGCACGATCAACGTCACCGACCAGCGCAACGATCGGGGCTCGATGCTGCACTTCGTCCGCGACCTGATCGCGTTCCGGCGCACGCAGCCCGACTTGACGGTCGGCGCCTACGCGCGCCTCCAGGCCCCGCAAAACGGCTGGGCCTATCGGCGCGGCGACGGAACCATCGTCGCTCTGAACCTGTCGGACGAGCCGTTGGCCTTTCCCGGGCTGCCGGCGACGGTCCGCTTTTCGACGACGGGCGGCCTGGTCGAGAACGGTGCGCTAGACGCGCTGCGCCTCCAGCCGTGGGAAGGGGTCATATGTTCCTCGGCCTCGACCTAGGGACAGGCTCGGCGAAGGCCCTGCTCATCGACGTCGATGGCTCGGTCGTCGGCGCGGGATCCTCGGGGTATGAGGTCCACCATCCGCAACCTGGATGGGCTGAGTCCGATCCGCAGGATTGGTGGGACGCGGCGTCGATAGCCGTCCAGGAAGCGGTGGGCAGTCGAGGAGTCGAGGTTGCAGCGGTCGGCCTCTCGGGCCAGATGCATGGCGTCGTCCTTTGCGAGGAGGATGGCCAGCCGTTGCGTCCCGCCATCCTCTGGGCCGACGCCCGAGCCTACCACGAGCTCGATCAGTACCGCGCCCTTGGCCCCGGCCTCAAGCGTCAGCTCGCCAACCCGATCACCACCGGCATGGCCGGTCCAACGTTGCTCTGGGTCCGCGACCACGAGACCACCCTCTACCGGCAAACCAGATGGGCGCTGCAGCCGAAGGATTGGCTCCGGCTGCGCCTGACCGGCGAAGCGGCCACCGACCCGAGCGATGCGTCCGCCACGCTGCTCTACGATCTCTCGAGCGATTACTGGGCCAAGGATGTGCTCGACGCGCTCGATCTTCGACTCGATTTTCTCGCTCCGATCCGCGAGTCGAGTGAGATCTGTGGGCTCGTTTCGGGCTCGGTCGCGCCCAGCTGGGGCATTCGTGCGAACGTCCCGGTTGTCTGCGGGGCAGCCGATACGGCCGCGGCTGCGCTCGCCGGCGGCGTGCTGGACCCGGGGGCGGTCCAGCTGATCGTTGGAACCGGCGGGCAGATCGTGGCGCCCCGCGATCGGGTCGCGATCGACCCGACCGCCCGGACCCATCTCTATCGCGCGGCCGCGCCCGAGCGCTGGTACGCGATGGCCGCGATCCAGAATGCCGGGCTCGCGCTCGACTGGGTACTGGCCACGCTGGACGCGAGCTGGGACGATCTCTACCGGGAAGCCTTTGTGGTCCCGGCCGGATCAGATGGGCTCACGTTCCTCCCGTACATCTCGGGTGAGCGCACGCCCCACTTCGATCCATCCGCGCGCGGAGCCTGGGTCGGCCTGCAACTGCATCACGGGCGTGGCCACCTGTTGCGCGCGTCGCTGGAAGGGGTGGCCCTTGCGCTACGACAAGCGCTCGACGCTCTGGTCGCGACCGGCATCACCGCCGGCGAACTTCGCCTCGCTGGTGGGGGCACCACCGAGCCGCGCTGGCGCCAGATGCTGGCCGACATCCTGGAGCGGCCGCTCTTCGCGTCGCGCACCACCGCCGCGTCGGCCAAGGGCGCGGCGTTGCTCGCCGGGATTGGCTTCGGCGCCTGGCCCCGGGCGGATCAGGTCGCAAGCCTGGCTGATCCGGTCGAGCTGGTCGCGACACCCGACCCTACCGATGCCTATCGCGACGCCTACCAGCGATACCGCGAGCTCTACCTGCCTATCGCCGCCGCCTTATCCTGACGCCCGCGAGCAAGGCGACCCCGAGGAGGACCGCGAGGCCGACCCCCAGCACGACCAGGGAGCTCATGCCGCCGGGATTTTTCGTGCCAGCGGTCGCCTGATGGGCCGCGGCAAAGGTGCCGAGCTCCGTGGTGCGCGCGTCGACCGTCTGCAGCAGCTCCTGGACGGTGCTATCCAGCGGCGTCCAGCTCTTCCCGTTGACGCGATAAATGGCATCGGGCTTGTGGTTCGGGTAGCGCATGTCGAGCAGGACCGGCGCCCGAAGGGGCGTCGCCGGCTTCCCGCTCGGTACGAAGGTAGCCTGCATCAGGTACACGTTCCCGTCGGTGACGATGCCCGCCACGCTGGCGGGCTGGGGGCTGACCGGTGAGATGTGCACCTGGACGGACGTCTGCCCGGTCGGGTCCCTGAAGGTCCCCGGGTTGAAGCTAATCGTGATCTGGCCGTCGTCGGTAAAGGCCCCGGCGGCCTCGGAGGCGCCATCGGTCAGCGGGATCGTCGTATCGCCGCTGCTGGGCGGCTGGTTGCTGGCGGCAAGGCTCGGTGGCGGCGACACCCAGCGGTACGGCGGTGGGGGAGTGTAGCCGTCGAGAAAGGGGCGGGTTCCACCGATGGCGCCGCGCACGACGATGAATGCAAGCGCGACCGCAACCAGCCCGACCCAGCCGAGCATCCGCGCCCTGCTCACGGCAGGCTGACGAGATCCATCAGCACGTGCGCGATTCCCGATGCCCAGAGGTTGCCGAGCATCGCTCGCAGCAACCCGAGGAACAGCCCGGCCAGTGCAACCAGTGCCAGCGTGGGCAATGGGGCGCTTCCAGCATGCGCGGCGGTAAACGCGACCGTCGATCCCAGGACCGCCAGCGGAAGGCCACCCACCTGGCGAAGAATCGCGAATAACACCCCGCGAAACGCTACTTCCTCCACGACAACCGCAACGAGCAACCAACTTGCGCTCGCCGCAGTCAGCGAGGGCTGACGCCACACTGGCTCGACCAGCAGGATGCCCGCGCCGGCTCCGAGCACAAGCGAGCGCCAGGTAACTGGACGAATGCCCGTGTCGGCCGCCGAGATGCTTGCTGCCCGCATCGTGATGAGGCAGGCTGCCAGGAGTCCAAGGTACGTGATAGCCGCAACCAGCGCCGCCGATGATGGCCACTGCCGGACCAGGAGATCGCGCAGCACCGGCGCCGCGGCGCAAATCAGGGCCAGCCCCGCAAACCGTGGGAACCAGCCTTCGCCTTCAACCCACCCCTTTGCCGGGGCTTCCCGTACGGCGGCAGGCATCGACGCCCACTCGAGCCGCTGGTTCGTGGCCGGCGTGAATGGCGATGAGGTCAGGGATTGATCGGAGATGGGCCATAAGATAGTAGGAATGCAGCTTGCCAGGGCCGATAGCCGGATTCGGCTCGCGCTCGCCTTAACGTTCGTCGTCCTCGTCGTCGAGGTGATCGGCGGTCTGCTCGCCCACAGCCTTGCCCTCCTCAGCGACGCCGGGCATGTGCTGACCGACATCATCGTGCTGGCGCTGTCGGCCTTCGCCCTGAGCCAGGCAGGCCGATCGGCGAACGCTCGCAAAACCTTTGGCTACCAGCGGGTCGGCATCCTGATCGCGCTCCTTAACGGCTTGATCCTCGGCGCGATCGTGCTCGGCATCGCGATCGAGGCGGTCCGCCGCATCCAGAACCCGGGTCACGTCGACGGCGCTCTGATGGCAGTCACCGCGGTCATCGGTCTCGCCCTCTCACTCTTCATCGCCCTCACGCTTCGCAAGCACGACGCCGACCTTACCGTGCGCAGCGCCCTTGTTCATGTCTGGGGTGACGCCTGGGCGGCGGCGGGCGCCGTCATCGCCGGCGTGATCATTCTGGTCGCTGGCTGGCAACTGATCGATCCGCTCCTCAGTCTCGGTATCGCCGCGCTGATCGCGTGGAGCGCCTGGCGCGTGTTGGTTGCCGCGGTCAACATCCTGCTCGAGTCGATGCCGGCCGACGTGCGAACGGACTCGGTGGTGGAGGCGGTAAAGCGCGTCCCGGGCGTTCGCGACCTCCATGACCTCCATGTCTGGTCGCTCTCGGCGCAGAGCCGCGCCATGAGCGCTCACCTGCTGGTCGATGACCAGCGGGTCACGCAGGCGCAGGACATCCTGGCCGAAGTGCGCGAGGTGCTCGCACACGAGTTCAGCATCGAGCACACCACGATTCAGTTCGAGAGCCTCGAGTGCCGGCCGGGGGACATCTTCTGCGTGCAACCGGACGGACACCCGCACGCCGACGATGCCCACGACCGGATGACGCGCCGGGCTGCCGGCTGATGAATGCCTGTGCCGCCCGGAGGCCCTGAGGGCCTGGCCCGGCGCAACGCGCTCGTGGTCGTCAATCCCGCGCTGCCGCGGACGGGACCGAAATTCGGTGCGCGCCTGACGCGCTATGCCGCGACGCTCGATTGGGATACGACCATCCTGGAAACGAAAGCCGGCCTCAACGTGGAGGCGATTGGTGGCGCGCTGGCCCGTGGCGCCTTCGATCTTGTGCTGGCGGCGGGCGGCGACGGCACCGTGGCCGAGGTGATGGCGGCGGCCCACCTGCGCGAGCTGCCCATCGGCATCGTCCCGCGCGGCACCGGCAACATCGTGGCACGCGAGCTGAAACTCCCGGCAACGTGGCGCGGCGCTCTTCGCCGCGTGTTGCAACACTATCCGTCAACCCGCCCGGTCGACCTGGTGCGGGTCAATGACACCTACTCCGCGCTCGCCGCCGGCATCGGCTTCGATGCCACCGTGATGCGCTACACCCCGGCGAAATTGAAGTACTGGCTCGGGCGGTCCGCCTACCTCATGGCGGGCGCCTGGTGGTTGCCCCGGACGCCGCTCTTCACCTGCACTATCAAAGCGGACGGGGAGGAATCGCAGGTCGATGCGGTCGCGGTCCTGGTCGTGAACGCGGGCATGCTGGGTGCGTCGGCCTTCCGATTCGGCCCCGGCATCGCGCTTGACGACGGATGGCTCGACATCTGCATCTACCGACCGAAGACGGTCATCGAGCGGATGAGCGTCCTGTGGAGCCTGATGCGCCAGCGCCCCAACGGCCTCAGTGTGATGCAGCGAAAGGCGAAATCGGTTGAGATCAAGGCGCCGGACGTGACCTGGCACGAGGTCGATGGCGACGTCTATCGCGGCAACGTACTCAAGGCCGATATCGTCCCCGGCGCCGTCAACGTCGTGGTATGAGCATGTGAAGACCATCAGCGCGCGATTTCCGTGGGCGCTCTTCGCTCCGCTCGCGGCGATCACCGAGCTCGGCGGCATTCTGCTCCTGATTTCCGGGAGCACCGTGGGCTGGGCCGCGATCGCCGCGCCAGTTGTCGGCTTTCTCGCCATGCGCGGCCCGGTGCGCCCCCGTTTCGAGTTCACCGACGACGGCGTCATTTTTCGCCGGTCAGGCCAGAGCCCGCTGCTGCCATGGGACGAAATCGCGGCCGTCGCGTTGGTCAAAGCAAGCGGCCGCACCGTTCTCGCCTACCGACTGAGGCCGGGCATCCTGGTGCTGAAGCGTCATCCAGGCGCCGGCTTTCTCCGCGCCAAGGGTCTCGACTACGATGGCGGCTACATGGTCGACCAGATGACCGCCGAGCCGGAGGAAATCCTGGCGCTATTCAAGCGGCACCTCGAGCAGCCGACCGCGTAGCTCGCGCGGCCACCGGCGCGTCGGCGAACTCACGTAGCCCAAACCGCGCGTGGAGCTGCCGCAGTGGACCCGGCGCCCACCAGTTCCAGTGACCGAGCAGGGCCATCAGCGAGGGGACCAGAAGTGCCCGCACGATGGTGGCGTCGAGAAGGACGCCGGCGGCAACGCCCACACCCAGTTCCTTGATGAAGATGATCCGCGAGGTCGCGAAGGCGCCGACGGCGACGCAGAAGAGGACGGCGGCCGCTGTCACGATCCTCCCGGTGTGGCCGACACCGAGGACGACTGCCTCGGTGTTGGAAGCCCCATGGTCATGGGCCTCCTTGATGCGGCTGAGCAGGAAGACGCCGTAGTCGGTCGAGAGCCCGAAGACGATCGCAAAGAGCAGCACAGGCTGGGTCGATTCCAGCGCGCCCTGGCTCGTAAATCGGAAGAGCCACTCCAGGTTGCCGTCCTGGAAGATCAGTACCAGGACGCCAAAGGCGGCGCTCAGCGTAAGCACGTTCATCAGGATCGCCTTGACGGGCAAGATCACCGAACCCGTCATGAGGAAGAGCAGTACGATCGTGGCGGACGCCACGATCAGGATCGCGAGCGGAAGGTGGCTACGCAGGCTCCCCTGCAGGTCCATCAGGTTGGCCGTGGGCCCTCCGACCAGCACCTGGTCTGACGGCCGCGTCGACCGAATGGTCCGAACGACGCGCTGAGCCTGGTCGGACAATGCCCCAACCGACGTGGACACATCCAAGCGCGAGGCCTGCGGGCCAGCCGGTTGCGCGCGGACGGCGCTGACGCCGGGCATGGCCTGGATCTTCGACGCAAGCTCCTGTGCCTGCTGCGAGGTCCCCGGCACAAAGAGGAAGAAACTGGTGGCGGCGCCGCTCGGGAAGTCGTGCTGGAGCGCGTCGGAAACCTGTCGTGCGCTGGAGTAGCTCGGCAAGACGCTGGCATCGATCGAGGTGAACCTCACGCCGGTGAATGGGAGGCCAAGCAGGATCAGGAGGCCGGCACCGGCGATGGCGACGACGACCGGACGCCGCATCAAAAAGGCGGGAAGGCGATACCAGAACCCGGTGCCCACCTCCGGCGTGTGCTGCCAGCGGCGGGGTGCCAGGGCGTTCACCCGGGGTCCCAGCAGGACGAGCACGGCCGGCAGCACGACGAGGGCCACCGTCGCGGCGATCAGCGCCACCATGATCCCGCCGGCGCCCATCGAATACAGAAACTGGAGCGGGAACACCAGCAGCGCGGCGAGCGCGGCCGCGACGGTCAGCGCGCTGAAGAGGATCGTCCGACCAGCCGTATCCAGGGTGCGCCGGATGGCGTCCACGCTACTGAGGCCGTTAGCCAACTCCTCTCGATAGCGCGAGACCATGAAGAGGCTGTAGTCGATCGCCAGCCCCAATCCCATGCCGGTGATCAGGTTCACGGCAAAGACCGACATCGGCGTCACCGAGTTGACCAGCCGCAGACCCAGGAACGCTCCGAGGATGGTGAGGCCGCCGACCATCAGCGGCAGCAGCGCGGCGACCGCGCCTCGGAAGACCCAGAGCGAGAGCAGGAACAGAATGGGGAACGCGAGCAGCTCGGCTTTGGCCAGGTCGAGCTGGACCTGGGTCCCGACCTGCTTGTTCGCCATCACCGGGCCACCGAGCTTGATGTTGGGTTCGCGCGCCACCGCATTCAAAACTCGGCTGGCGGTTGCCTGGGCGTCCGCATCCGCTCGAAACTGGACGGATACCAGCGTGCGAGTGTGGTCGTTGGAGGTCAGCGCCGGCGTCGCGGAGGCAACTCCTTCGACCGCGGCAATCTCCGCGACGATTTTGGCGACCTGATCGCGGCTGCCGGTGACGATTGCGACCAGACCGCCCTCCGCTGACGTCCCGCTCGCCTGCGAGATGGCAGCCGCGGCCCGGCTCGACTCCGACGACGGATCTTGAAAGCTACCGGCCGTGGCGCTGAGAAGGCTGGCGACGGGTCCGCCGAAGAAGCCGGCGACCGCGGCGAAGAGGACCGCAATGACGATCACCCTCCCCGGAAACCTGGTAACGACACGGGCAAGGCGGTTGAACATGGCTGGGCCTCCTCAGGCGGTGGTTTTGGCGAGCTGGCGTTCGGTCTCGGCGAGCGAGCGGGCGTATTGCTGGTGAAGCGCGATCCCGGTCATGAGAACCGTGAGTTTGGACGGGGGCGCGCCGGGTTGCCTGGCCAGCGGTTCGATGGCGCGCAGCGTCTCGACCATCGACTCCTGGCGCCGGCGCATCGCCCGGACCAGGGTCAGTTGCTCACCAGGCGTCATGGCATCCGAGAAGAAGAGCTTCAGGAGCATCTCGTCGCGCATCTCGACTGGACTCACGGTCCCCTTGGCGAGCCAGTCGCGAAGCGCCTTACGCCCGGTCGAGGTGAGTTGATACGTGGTCCGCTTGCGCGAGCCGTTGGGGTCGCTGGTCGCCTTGGCCAGGCCGGCGTCGGCGAGGCGCTTCAGCTCCGGATAGATTTGCCCGTAGCTGAGGTTCCAGAAGAATCGGACCGACTTGTCGGCCAGGGCTTTGATGTCATAGCCAGAGCCGACGCCGCCGGCGAGGAATCCAAGGATGACGTAGCTGGTGCTGGTGAGTTCCATATCTCGACGTAGTATATCACGAAGATATATCGGCGTGCGATGTACGAGACGAATATCAAGTCTGGCCGCGCCAGCTCGGGCTTGCGCCAAGCCGCGCGGCTCCCGCCCCGGGTAGAGCTCAGCCCGTCGGGAGGCCCTCGAAGCTCCGCGGGAGATGCCCCTCGAGGAACGCGATCGCCGCTTCATCATGAGCCGTGGACACGAAGGTGGCCTCGAACTGTGAAGGCGGGAGGGATACCCCCAGGTCCAGCAGCCGGCGAAACCAGCGAGCAAACATCTTCCCGTCCGCCCGCTTCGCGCTGTTGTAGTCGCGGACCGGCCGGTCCGTAAAGAACGGCGTCAGCATCGATCCAACCTGGTTCACCGTGATCGCCACGTCCGCCGCGGCAGCCGACGCGGCGATAGCCGTGGCCACCCGTTCCCCCGAGGTTTCGAGCTGCTGGTAGCGGTCGGGACTGAGTGCGGTGAGGGTGGCGATGCCGGCGGCAACGGCCAGGGGATTCCCCGACAGCGTTCCCGCCTGGTAGACCGGGCCCGAGGGCGCGATCTGTTCCATCAAGTCCCGCCGGCCCCCATAGGCACCGATCGGCAATCCGCCGCCCAGCACTTTCCCGAGGCAGGTGAGGTCGGGGATGACGCGATAGAGTTCTTGCGCGCCACCTGGTGCGAGCCGGAAGCCGGTGATCACCTCATCGAAGATCAAGAGCGACCCGGCGTCGTTGGTGATTCGGCGCAGGTGCTCGAGGAATCCAGGCTCAGGTAGGACCACGCCCATATTTCCGGGGACCGGCTCGACGATCACCGCGGCGACCTGCCCGGCCCAGCGGTCGAAGGTCGCGTCCATGTCGGCGAGGTCGTTGAAGCGGACGACCACCGTGTCCGTCGCTGCCCCAGGCGTGATGCCCGGCGTTCCCGGAATTCCCAAGGTCGCGACGCCCGAGCCGGCCTCGACCAGCAGCGCGTCGGCGTGGCCATGATACCCGCCCGAGAATTTCACGATCTTCGCGCGGCCGGTGGCGGCGCGGGCGAGCCGAATGGCGGACATCGCGGCCTCGGTTCCCGAGTTGACCAACCGAAGCATCTCGATGCTCGGCATTCGCGCCGAGACCATCGCCGCCAGCCGAACCTCGGCCTCCGTCGGCGCTCCGAAGGTCCAGCCGCGCTCGAGCTGGTCGCGCAGAGCCTCGAGGACCGGCTTCGGCCGGTGGCCGAGGATCAGCGGTCCCCAGGAGCAGACCAGGTCGAGATAGCGCCGGCCATCGACGTCCCAGATCCAGGCGCCGTCGCCGCGAGCCATGAATGGCGGGTTGCCCCCGACCGACCGGTAGGCGCGAACCGGGCTGTTGACGCCGCCCGGAATCAGCTGAAGCGCTTCGTTGAGGAGCGCCTCAGACGTCGAGGTCGAACGCATCCGTCAGAACCGCCGTCTCCAATGCCGGCTCTGGGCTGTCCCGGAGCGACCGGATTGGACCGTCGAGGAACTTCGCCGTCAGGCCGGCCGCGAGTTGCCGCATCGCCTCGCGAGCGCTCGGATCCGTGACCGTCGCCAGATGGCGTGCCAATTCCTGGTCGCGCATCGCTTCGACCCGTCGAACCAGCGCCTGCGCCGTGGGTGCCCCCTCGCGGGCCTCGAGGGCGCGCATCGTGAGGATCAGCTCGCGTTCAATGATGCCCTCCGCCGGGGGTACCGCCGCCTTCCGCTCTTCCAGGTTTGTGGTGGCCACCGTCTGGAGGTCATCGATGTTGAACAGGTGCACTCCGTCGATCGGGCTGACGTCAGGATCGACGTCTCGTGGCACCGCAAGATCGAGGATCACCATTGGCCGGTGAGCCCGCCGGGCTTGCCATCCGGCGACATCCGTGGCGTTGAAGAGGTGATGCGGCGCGCTGCTGGAGCTCAACACGACGTCGACCGCTCCGACGACTGTCGGGATCTGGTCGATGGCGATTGCCGTCCCACCGACCGGCTCGACCAGCCCCCCGGCGCGTTCCAGACTGCGGGATGTCAGGTACACGGCGCCGATCTTCTGGTTCTTCAGCAGGTTCAGGGCGACCTGGCTCATCGGTCCGGCGCCGACCAACAGGACGCCGCGGCCGCGCAGGTCACCGAGGATCTCCATCGCTTTCGTAACTGCTGCGTGGCTAACGGATACCGCCCGGCGTCCAAGCTCCGTTTCATGTCGCACCCGCTTCCCGGCGCGTAGCGCGCCCTGGAGGATCACCTGGAGCAAGCCGTCGACGCTCTCGGCACGGCGCGCCAGGGTCAGCGCTTCCCTGAGCTGGCCGAGGACCTGCGCCTCGCCCAGCACCATCGAGTCGAGGCCTGCGGCCACGCGAAAGAGGTGACGCATCGCCTCGTCATCGGTCAGGTAATAGGCGTGTCGGCGCCAGGTTTCGAAGTCGAGCGCGTGGGGCCAGCTGCCGAACGAGTCAAGCAGGTGCTGTTCGGCGTCCTCCCCGTCACACAGGGCATAGAGTTCGGTTCGGTTGCAGGTCGACAGCAGGACGCCGCTTTCGATCAGATCGCGATCGCGGAGGCGCTGCAGACAGGGACCGACACTCGAGTCCACCAGGTAGGCCTGCTCGCGCACTGCGAGTGGGGCCGTCTTGTGGCTCAGGCCGACGACGACGAACGTCACCTACGCGGCGGCCGCCGAGCAACCATCGAGGAAGCCCCAGAGCGCCTCGCTGGCTTGCCGTGATGCCGCCACGACGCGCTCGGGGTCCGTGATGATGCGCTCGAGCAGTTCCCGTTCCCAGGCGCCGTGCAGTTCGTCGGCCTCCGAGTGGACGGACCAGAAGTCGGTGCCATCGCCCGGCTCCATCCCGTATTGCTTCATCAGCGACGCCGCCTTGCTCGCCGCGACCTCGGCGGCCTGGGATTCATAGGCGTACAGCGTGACCAGTCCTTCGGCCGCCGAGCCGACTGCGGTCGCGTCCGCAAAGGTGTCGAGCAAGGCCTGGGTCGACGGCTTGACCGGTGCGGCCTCGAGTTCCTCCCGCGTCAGCCCAAGCGCCCGTCCAAACCGGGCGAAGAGCTCGAGGTGGGTTTCCGCGCCACCCTCTTCATCGACCAGGTTTTGGAGCAGGACGCGGCGGTCGGCCGCGGTATCTAGCTTGGCCATGACCTGGCAGAGGTAACCGGGAAACGCCTTTTCGAACTTGTAGTACTGGCCGGCGTAGGCGCGAAGATCGTCGCGCGTCAGGTCGCCCGCAAGCCAGCGCTGGTAAAAGGGGTGATTCAGCATCCGCCGGTCGGAAATCGTCGCATCAATCGCCGGGATCGCGGTCTCGGTAAGCACGGTTCATTCCCCTCCTGAAAACCCGATTGGCGGACTCGCTGGCAGCCTAGCAGACCGGACACGAGCTCACCGGGCGCCCGCATCCAGCCAGCGGCCACAGTGCGTTTATTGCCACCAAACTCCGGGAAGAAATAGTGGAGAGGCAGTGGATGACCAGGAGGTCGTGGGGCGCGTCGGCCGGGTGACCGGCACCATCGCCCCGGGCCGGCTGGGCGAGGTCATGGTCGCGATCCGCGGTGGCAGCGAAGCATTCCACGCCTACGCCGTGGATCCAAAGGAGGCGATCCCTAAGGGAACCCGAATCTTCGTCGTCGAGTATTTCCCGCCGCGTACGGTCGTGGTAAGCCTGGCCTGACGGCCGGCTATTTTTAGGAGGTACATCCGATGGGCGGTTTGGTTCTCACCGGCGCAGCGCTGGTTGTCGTGGTTGTGGTGGTCGCTGTTCTTGCCGCGATTCTCGTCTTGTTTGCGATCTGGCGAATGATGTGGCGGGTCGCCGAGCCGAACGAGGCGCTCGTAATTTCGGGTCTTCACCAGGGGGCGCCCAACGGTGTGGGCGAGAGCCTGGGCTTCAAGATCGTGACCGGCAAGGGCACCCTGGTCCTGCCGGGCGTCCAGATGGTTCGCCGTCTGTCACTTGACCTGCGTGAGACCGATCTGCAGGTGGACTGTGTCAGCCAGCAGGGAATCCCGCTCAAGATCCGCGCTGTCGTCATCTACAAGGTTGGCGACGATTATGCATCCATCGCCAATGCCGCCCGCCGCTTCCTGGATCAGCAGAACCAGATGGACCAGCGGGTCCACAACGTGTTCGCGGGTCACCTGCGGGCGATCGTCGGCGCAATGACGGTTGAGGAGATGATCCGTGATCGCGAGAAGCTCACGCAGCTCACCCGTGAACACGCGGGTACAGAAATGGAGAAGTTGGGCCTGATCATCGATTCGCTGCAGGTTCAGGAGATCGATGACCCGACCGGCTACATCAAGAACATGGCGCGGCCGCACGCGGTTGCCATCGAACGGGAGGCTCGCATCGCGCAGGCGGGTGCCGATCGCGAGGCCACGCAGAAGGAGCAGGAGGCCGACGCGCTCAAGGCCCAGGCTCGCCGCGACAGTCAGATCAAGCAGGCCGGATTCCAGGCCGAGATCGACCAGGCGACGGCGCTTGCGAAACAGGCCGGTCCGCTCTCCGAGGCAACAAACCGGCAGAAGGTCGTCGTCGAGGAGACCAAGGTCGCCGAGCTGGAGGCGCAGCGCGCCGAACAGCGGCTCTACGTCGAGGTCCGCAAGCCGGCGGATGCCAGGGCATACCAGGAGGTCACGCTGGCCAGGGCAGAACGCGATGCCGCGATCGCCGCAGCTGAAGCCCGCGCCAGGGAAGTCGAGCTCGGGGCGGCTGCAGAGGCTGGAAAGACCAAGACGATCGCTGCCGCTGATGCCGAGCGAGTGCGGCTCGAGGCAACCGCGCATGCGGAGCAGACCAGGATGGTCGGGCTAGCCGAAGCGGACGCAACCCGCGCGAAGGGAACGGCGGAGGGTGACGCGGTTCGCGCCAGGGGAATGGCGGAGGCGGAGGCGATCAAGGCACGGGCCGACGCGTTGGCCGAGAATCAGGACGCTGTCATCGGGCAGCAGCTTGCGGAACGGTGGCCAGAGATCGTCGAAGCGGCCGCCAAACCGTTTGGAAATATCGACCAGATGATTGTGCTCAACGGCGCCAAGGGTCTATCCGAAACGCTGGCGCAGGCGCTGAGCCAGGGAGCCACGGGCCTCGATCTGGCCCGTCAGCTTCTGGCCGGCAAGAACGGCAAGCGCCCCAACGGTGCAGTGCATGACGAGACCGAGCCGCTGGCTACCAGCGAGACGCCAACGTCCGACCGTTAGGGAGACTAAGGAGGCCGTGCCCTGATCGAGAGGCCCGGCCTCTTTCCTTTTGCGACCTAGCGCCAGAGTTTCCAGAAGGTCAGTCGCCCTTCAAGCCACTCGGTATGGCCATTGAGGAGTGCGCGGTCGTTCTGGGAGCGCGCCAGGATCAGGATGTTGCGGCGCTCGAGCAGGCGTTCGTAGGCGGCAACCAGAATCCTGGCATCGGCCGACTCGATTCGCACCATGATTCCCCTCCAAAGGAACGGTCGACTTCATGAGCTCGACGGCGCATGGCTGTATGCCAGGCACCTCAGAGGCTTAATCGAAGTCCCATCCCGCGTCGCGGGTGGAAGGGGCCGAAATCCGGGCCAGAGAGCGCAACTCTGCGCCCAAAACACTCGGTCGTCAATCCTCCGTTTAGATGAACCCGGGTTCGGGAGCCCGGAGCGCGTCCTAAGCGAAGCTAGCTCTTGCCTGACGCCGGCGGCTCGAGCGATAGGGACGAACGGCCGAACCGCTCCTGGAGGAACCGCCCGTTGGCGAGCAGGCGGTCGGAGTCGTTGCGGTGCACGTCGTCGGCGACCTCGTTCATCTTCCCTTCGAGCAGGGTCAGCTGATCCAAGAGGACCTGTTTCGGTGTCTTACCGTTCTGGACGGGGTGGAGGGTCGCATACGCCTGTGGCAAGTTGAGATAGGCCTGGAGAGCCGTCGGCAGGTAGTCGGTGGCGGTGCGTTCGACCAGGAACAGCTCGGGCGAGCCCGGGGGTAGGGTGCCAGACCGAGGGAGGATCCCCACGATGATCTGCCGGATACTAAGCAGCTTCGCCATCACCTCTGGGGGCACCCGGCCGCTGACCGTACGCATCTGGTTGTCTAGCGTCTTGCGGATATCGTTTGGGTCGAAGCCCATTTGAAGGTCGACCGCAGGCTTGCCCGGCGTCAGCACGGCGCCAACCAGGTACAAACCGATGACGATCAACGGCCATTGCGCGCCGATGACATGTGTCAGAACCAGCGCCAGCCCGATCAGCGCCAGTCCGGAGCCGACAAGGTTCTTCCTGCTGTACAGGTACTTCATGACCGGAGTCCGGGAGCTCGGCTCAGGTCCGCGACCCCGGGCCGAGGGCCAGCTCACCGCGGGACCCGCCAGCCGTCACCGCTTCGCTGGCGGGGGCGTTCCGCGCCCGCTCCAGATAGGACTGTGACCTGGCAACTTCACCGCTCAACGCGTCGATCGTCTTCTGCATACTGTCGAGCGCCTGCAGCTTGTAGGCGTCGATCATGTCCATCGTCGCGTAGACGTTGGCAAAAGCTGCCTGTAGCCTCTCGATGCTAACCGTTGCATTTGCGGCCTGTTCGTGAATCTGGCTTGACTGGTCTTTGAGCATCTGCGATGTCGACTCGATCAGGTTGCCGGTCGTTGTGTTCAAAGCCGTGATTTGGCTGAGCACCAAGCGCTGGTTGGTCAGTGCCTGGGCAACGATCACCGCCGTCCGCAGCGCTGAGACCGTGGTCGTTGTTGCCCGGTCGACGCCCTTGATCAGCTCCAGGTTGTTCTTACGGACAAGTTCGAGGGCCAGGTAGCCCTGGACGTTGACCGCGAGCTGTGTGAGCAAGTCCTGCCGCTTCTGTCGGACGTAAAAGAGCACATCCTCGCGTAAGGCCTTCGCTCGCTCTGGATCTGTCTGACCGATCGTGTTGATCTGCGCCTCGAGTGCGGCGTCCAATTTGCCGGCGAGGTAGAGGTATTGTTCCAGGCGGCCCTTGAGGTCCCAGATGTTCACCTTTTCCTGCTCGATTGCGGCGTTGTCCCGCCGCAGCTCGTCCTGGCCATGATAAAGGGCGTTGATAATCGCGTTCAAGTGGGCCTGAGCCGACTGGTAGCGGCCGAAATAGTCCCGCAAACGGCTGCCGAAAGGGATGAGGCCGAACAGGTGCTTCGGATTCATGAGCCCCTGTTTTGACGGGTCCAGGTCCTCGACCGTCTGCCGCAGGTCGACCAGAGATTTGGACACGCTGGTTCCCTTGCTAAACGGCCCTGAGTCCATCGCCTTGACCGGCTTATCGAGTAGGCGGTTGGAAACGCTCGCCGACTGCCGGATTTCGTCGCTGCCCAGCGTATGTATGGCGTTTACTTTGTTGACGAAATCCTGCGAATGTGGGTCGAGCGCGGCAAGCGACTTGATGTAGTCGCCGACCATCGAGTCGATCTTGCTTGCAGTGCCCGAGTCAACCTTTACGATCGCCGCCGCGTCCTGCACGGTGACGACTTGCACCGGCTGGGGGGGCACGAGGGTTAGCGAGGTGTTTGACGCCGAGGTGTCTGGCGTCGAGATTGGCCTGTCTATGCTCACAGTGGCGCTCCTTCCTGGTCCGTCTGAACTGAACCGGTCAATAGCCTCACTGAGGATATACCCGGGTCCAACCGGGCCAAACGAGGCCAAACGGCCGTATGGGCGCCCTACGGCAGATTCCGTATGATGCTGCGCCGATTGGCCCAGTTCGCGCAATTCGGAGTGCTCGTTTGCATTGGTAGAGGTACCTAATGGTTTTCGCCATTGCGCGTCACATCGCCGAGCGGGCCCAGATGCTCGCGTCTGTCGCCATTCGTCGTGCCGATGGCCAGAGCATGGTGGAGTACGCGTTGCTGCTGGTTCTCGTCGGCGTGATGGGGATCGTGGTCCTGGTCGTGATGGGCAACCAGGTTCACAACGTCTTCAATAACGTGTCGTGCATGTTGGGCACGATGGGCGGCTCCTGCCCCTAAGCTGCGCGCTCGGTTCGCAGCGCACTGCGGATCGGCCTTGCCGGGACGCTCGAGGCCATCGGCGGGAGCTTCTTCAAGCTGAAGATCATCTCCGAGCTGCCCACATACTGGACGCTCTCGATCTCGAATCCCTTGCCCTGCAGGTAGATCGAGAGATTCTTCATGCTGTAGTGCGTGATGTGCTCGTCGGCGTACCCGCCGGGTGAGAGCCGGGCATAGAGCCATTCCAGTGTGCGCCACTGCCATTTGTCGTAGTCGGGAGTTCCGAGGATCAGCCGCCCGCCGATTTTGAGCACGCGGCTCAGTTCGTCGATCGCTTTCTCCTCCGCGGGAATGTGCTCGATGACTTCCGAGCAGATGAGGCAATCGAAGCTGGCATCCGGGAAGGGGAGCGCGAAGATCGACGCGTGAACCAGCACATTGCCGAAACGGCGGGCGAAACGCAGCTTGTGCAACTGGATATCGAGGCCCGTCATTCCGGGGATCGAGGCCAGGATTCGACTTGATCCGCAGCCCACATCGAGGACGCGGCTGAAGCCCTGCGCCAATCCCGTGATCGTCCGGTGGCGGCCTCGCTGCCAGTAGCGCTGCAACGGGATAGCACTGTCGAAGGCACGGGAATCGTAGTCGGCCGAGGCGATCGAGTTGCGCAGCCGCCACATGGCAAGGAATGTCTTCAGGTATGAGAGGGCGAAATGCCAGAGGCGGGCATGGCTCCGGCCGGAGATCCGCGCCTTGTACTTAAAGGGGACCTCGTGCACCTTGTAGCCGGCGGCCAGCGCCCGGATCAGGATCTCTTCGAGGATGTCGAAGTCGGTCGCGGTCAGGTCGCGGTCGCGCAGCGCGGCGCGCTTGTAGAGGCGGAAGCCGCTGGAGAGGTCGTGTACCGGCAGCGAGAGGCCGCGTCGAAACGTGGTGTTCAAGAGCCGGCTGAGCAGCGATCGCCACAGCGGCATGTCCGCCTCGCCGCCGGCGACATACCGCGACGCGATGATGACCTCGCCCTCCGTCCGCGCGGCCCAGAGGTCGGTCAGGACGGTTGCATCGTGCGAGCCGTCGGCGTCCTGGGTGAGGATGTACTCGCCGCGCGCCTGCTCGAAACCGGCCCGGTAGGCGCCACCGAAGCCGGAGAGTTTTTGGGTCACTAGCCGGACCCCGTGCTTGCGGACGACCTCCTGGGTTCCGTCGGTCGAGCCGCCGTCCACCACGATCACTTCGTGGCTGACCCCGAGCGCGGTGAGCGCGGCTTCCAGTGACGGAAGGATCTGCTCCAGGTTGACGGCCTCGTTTAGAGCGGGGACGACCACGCTCAAGGCGCACCCGGGCAGCGATCGGGCGGTGTTGGAGGGGATGATGAAGGACGGAATGCTATCCACCACCGGGTACTCGACGCTGCAAACCGGGCAACGGAGCCCCCGGACTCCCTCAGTTTGTAACGGACCGTGGCATTTTGGGCAAACAAAGCTCGCGGCGGCCTTCTCCATGCGCTCACGGATTGAACGCACGAAGCCGCGCGAGCTTGCCGTGAGCCAGGCCGGAGACCACGTATGAGCCGATCCCGAATCGCCACCATCGACGTGGGCACCGGCACCCAGGACATCCTCGTCTTCGAGGCGGGAACCGTGATCGAAAACGCGGTCCAGCTGGTGATGCCGTCGCCCACCGTTCTGCTCGCCAACCGGGTTCGACAGGCGACCGCCGACGGCGCCGACCTCTTTCTCTCCGGCGTAACCATGGGGGGCGGCCCCGGGCACTGGGCGGTCGAGGCACACCTCAAGGCGGGCCACCGGGTGTTCGCCATGCCGGATGCCGCGCGGACGTTCGATGACGACCTGAGCCGGGTGGAGGCGATGGGGATTCGGGTGGTCGATGGCCCCGGCGCCGCCGGTGGCGCTCGCCAGATCGAGCTCCGCGACTTCTATCTCCCCGAACTGGTGGATGCGCTCCGGACCTTTGGGGTATCGACGGAATTCGACGCGGTCGCGGTCGCGGTTTTCGACCATGGGGCCGCGCCGCCCGGCTACAGCGACCGCCGCTTCCGGTTCGACTATCTTCGTGAGCAGGTCGAGCGCGGGACGGGGCTGGAAGGCTTCGGCTTCCTGGCTGGCGAGATCCCTGAGCGAATGACACGGATGCAGGCCGTCGCGAAGTCCTGGTCGGGTGATGCGCCCCTGTTCGTGATGGACACGGGCCCGGCAGCCGTCCTCGGGGCGCTGGACGATCGCCGCGTGGCGGCGGCCGACCCGGTGATGCTGGTCAACATCGGCAATTTCCACAGCGTCGCGTTTCTCCTCGAAGGGCGGCGTATCAGCGGGCTCTTCGAGCACCACACCGGCGAGCTGATGGCGTCTGAGCTCGAGGGCTACCTCGAGCGCCTGGCGGCAGGGACCCTATCGAATGACGAGGTCTTCGCCGACATGGGCCACGGCGCCCTGGAGCTCGGAGCGCCGGCGCATCCGCCGGCCCTGACGGCCCTCACCGGACCCCGTCGTGGGCTGCTGAATGGCTCCGGCATGAAGCCATATCTGGCGGTGCCGCACGGCGACATGATGATGGCCGGATGCTTCGGGCTCCTGCGAGCGCTTGCGGCCCGCCGGGATGATCTCGCCGACGCGATCGTGGCCTCGCTCGATCAGGATCGCTCCGGTTGAGCCGACGCTCGTAGAATCCAGTTCAGGCGTTATCCAGTTCCCAAGCGAGGTTTCTATTGGATCATCCCAGCACGATCGCCGCACTACGTCAGAGCGAGTACCGGGTTCTCCCCGTCAAGGTGGAGATGCGGAAAAACCTGATCAAGAAGATCAAGGCCGGCGAGCCATTGTTTCCCGGCATCATCGGCTATGACGCCTCCGTCATTCCGCAGCTCGAGAACGCGATCCTGTCGGGCCAGGACATCGTCTTCCTCGGCGAGCGCGGCCAGGCCAAGAGCCGGATCATCCGCTCGCTGGTCAACCTGCTCGACCAGCAGGTGCCGATCATCGACGGCTGCGAGATCAATGACAGTCCGTACGCGCCGATCTGTCGTGCCTGTCGCGACCGGGTGGCGGCCGACGGGGACAAGGTCGCCGTCCGCTGGATCGGCCCGGACGAGCGCTACAGTGAGAAACTCGCTACGCCCGACACCTCGATCGCCGACCTGATCGGCGAGGTGGACCCGATCCGGATCGCCGAGGGCAAATACCTCGCCGACGAGCTGACGATCCACTTCGGCCTGGTGCCGCGCACCAACCGCGGGATCTTCGCCATCAACGAGTTGCCAGACCTGGCCGAGCGGATCCAGGTCGGCCTGCTCAACCTGATCGAGGAGCGCGACGTCCAGATCCGTGGGTTCAAGCTCCGTCTGCCGATCGACGTCTACGTCGTGGCGAGCGCAAACCCGGAAGACTACACGAACCGCGGTCGCATCATCACGCCGCTCAAGGACCGCTTCGGTGCCCAAATCCGGACTCACTACCCACGGACCGTTGAAGATGAGATGCGCATCGTCGATCAGGAGCGGACCGACTTCCAGGATCGCGAGCTGCCCGTCTTCATGCCCGATTTCATGAAGGAGATCGTCGCCGAGATCACCCAGCTGGCCCGGCGCAGCCCGAAGATCAACCAGCGCTCGGGCGTCAGCGTCCGGATCTCAATCAGCAACTATGAGAACCTCGCCTCCAACGCCAGCCGGCGGGCGCTGCGCACCGGCGAAACCGAGGCGGTGCCGCGGATCAGCGATCTGCCCTCGGTCATCCCCTCCAGCGCCGGCAAGCTCGAGATGGAGACATGGGAAGAAGGTGACGACCAGACCGTGCTGGAAAAGATCATCAAGACGGCGGTGCTGAACGTCTTCCGGCGGCACTTCGAGGCGAACCAGTTCACCGAGCTCGTCCAGCGCTTCGACGCCGGATTGACATTCGAGGTATCAGAGGGCCAGCCGGCGCAACGGTATTCCGGCATGCTGCGCGAGCTACCCGGCATGGAGAAGGCGCTCAAGAGTCTCGGCCTGGAGAAACGCCCGGCGCTGGCCGCCTCCGGGGTGGAGTTCGTCCTCGAGGGCCTGCATCTCAGCAAACGGATCAACAAGACGGACCTGGACGGCGCCTCCGTCTACGCCGGGTGATCAACCGACCGACTCGCTACGAGCGCTGGGACGGGTCGCAGGAACCGTTCGGCCGCGATGCCGAGGATCTGTTCGACCGCCTTGCCGAGGATCTCTTCCAGGGCGGGGACTTCGATTATGCGCTCCACCGGCTGATGAGCCGTGGCTGGCGCGACCAGCGCGGCAAGCGTCTGCCGGGCTTCGAGGAGATGTTGGAGCGGCTAAAGCAGAAGCGTCAGCAGCAGCTCAAGCGATACAACCTCAGCGATGTCTTCGGCGACATCCGCGAGCGCCTGAACGACATCCTCCGGCGTGAGCGGCAGGGCATCAACGACCGTCTCGAGCAGGCACCGGAGGCGGCCAAGCGCGTGTTGCAAAAGATCACGAAGAAGAAATTGCAGGAGCTGGACGAGCTGCCCGAGGACGTCGGCGGCATGATCCGCGAACTCAACGACTACGAGTTCATGGACGAGGGCGCCTCGCAAGCGTTCCAAAAGCTTGTGGAAGAGCTCAAGGAGCAGGTCTCGAAGACCTACTTCAAGAACATGACCAGGACGATGCAGCAGATGCGCCCCGAGCATCTCGATGAGATCAAGGCGATGATGAAAGGGCTCAACGAGATGCTGCGCGACCGGCTCGAGGGGAGGCCGCCGAAGTTCGAGCAGTTCATGCAGCGCTTCGGCCATTTCTTCGGCCCCAATCCACCGAAAACGCTTGACGAGCTGATCCGGCACCTGGAGAAGCAGATGGCGCAGATGGAATCGCTGATGCAGTCGCTCTCACCGGAGGCGCGCCAGCAGATGCAGGAGTTGATCGCCTCGACTCTCAACGATCCCGAGCTGCAGGAACAGATGGCGGAGCTGGCCATGCAGCTGGAGCTCCTCTCGCCCCGCCAATCGATGGGCAATCGCTACGCCTTTTATGGCTCCGAATCGCTGCCGCTAGAGGAAGCGATGGGCCTGATGGAGCGGCTGCAGGGAATCGAGGACCTCGAGTCGGCGTTACGCGAGGGCTACCAGGGACGCCAGTTGACGCCGGAGCAGTCGGCGCAGCTGCAGCAGTTGCTCGGGCCTGACGCCCGCCAGGCCGCCGACCAGATGAGCGAGCTGGCTGCGCAGCTGGAAAAGAAGGGCTACGTGCAGAAAGGCAAGCGCGGCATGGAGCTCACGCCGCGGGGCATGCGGCGCATCGGCCAGAAGGCACTGAAGGACCTCTACGCGCGCTTGAAGCGGGATCGCTTCGGCGACCACCCGATCAGCGTTCGCGGCCTTGGGTCGGAGCGGTCTGATGACACCAAGGTCTACGAGTTCGGCGACGCCTTCACGCTGCACGTCGAGCGCACGCTGATGAACGCGCTACGGCGAGACGCCACACCGCCGTTGCAGCTGAAGACCGACGACTTCGAGGTCTATCGATCGGAATTCAGCACCCAGTCGGCGACCGTGCTGATGATCGACATGAGCCGGTCCATGCCGCTGCGTGGCTACTTTTATGCCGCCAAGAAGGTGGCGCTCGCGCTTGACGCCCTGATTCGCAGCCAGTTCCCCCGGGACTACCTGCAGGTGATCGCCTTCAGCGACTACGCCCGCCCAGTCAAACCGAGCCAGCTGGCGGAGCTGACCTACAACGAGTCGATCTACGGAACCAACATGCAGCATGGGCTGATGCTGGCGCGCCAGTTCCTGAACAAGCACAAAGCTGGCAACAAGCAGGTGATCATCGTCACCGACGGCGAGCCCACCGCCCACATGGAGGGCCAGCAGGCGGTCTTCTTCTACCCGCCCCTGCCTGAGACGTTCCAGAAGACGCTGCTCGAGGTGCAGCGCTGCACCCGCGAGCACATCGTGATCAACACCTTCATGCTCGACAACGACTACCACCTGGTCTCGTTCGTCAAGCAGATGACCCGGATGAACGGCGGCCGCGCCTTCTTTAGCAATGCCGACAGCCTGGGCGACTACGTCCTCCTCGACTACGTCGACCGCAAACGCAAGAGCGCCCGCTGATGCGAAGTCATGCCGGCATTGCGCGACCGGTGCCCGCTCCCCGCTAGGAGTCAGGCCGCCAGCCGGGTCCCTGTCGCACGGTTGTAGTGCCGTTCCATCTCGGAGTGATATCGGCGCCCGAGTGTTTCCCGGTTAGCTGGCAGCCACTTGCTTAGTCGGGTTGTGCCGCGCGGCATTTCCTTGGAGACGAGGATCCCCGCCATCAGGTCGTCGAGCTCATCACGAGTGAGGGTCATGTCGCGGGTGAGCCGGCCCGCGAGGCTTGCCCCGAGCATCGCGACAGTCGGCGACACGTGGATGAGGAGCGTCCGCAATCCCAGCGTGTCGCGCAAGAGGCGGACCAGCTCAACAAAGGTGAAGATTTCTGGTCCGGCGGAGTCAACCACGACATCGGCCTGATCGGCGCCAACCACGACGAGCAGGTGCGCATGGTCCTCGACATGCATTGGCTGCACCTTGTAGCGGCCGTCGCCTGGTATTCCGAAGACCGGCACATGACGAAGCAGCCAGCTGATGTTGTTGATCAGGACATCGCCTTCCCCAAAGAGCAGCGTCGGCCGAACGATCCCGTACGACAGTCCTGAGGCGCGCACGGCTGCCTCGGTGGCCGCCTTTCCCCGGTAGTAACTCAGCGTGGAATCGGTGGGATTCGCGATGCTGGTATGAACGATCCGGCGGACTCCGGCCTGGACGGCCGCCTCGATCAGGCGTCGCGTGTTGTTCACGGCCACGTCATGGCTCAGGCTGCCATGCGGCGCCCGCACCCAGTACGTGTTGTAAAGGGTGTCCGTCCCCTTCAAGGACGCGACGAGCGCGGCGTTGTCGGTGAAGTCGAGGGGGAAGGTAGGAATCCGGGCACTGAGCGGGTCGTCGTAGCGGGGGTGATTGGTGAGGGTCCGCACACTGCGCCCCCGCTCGAGTAACTGGGCGGCGATGAACCGCCCGCTGTAGCTAAAGGCGCCGGTGACGGCGTCCATGGGAGTGGTCATGAACGTTTAGATACCATGCCCAAGGATGAAAGTCGACCGAATCGCCAAACACAACCTCAAAATGTGGGAGCTTCTCGCCAGCAAGGCGATGAACTACACCCGGCCGTTCGGCCGGCCCCCAAAGACGAAGGCCGGCATGCGGCGGTTCATGGACAAGCGAGCTCGGCTGACAGGCGTGAAGCTCGACGGCGCCCGCGTTCTCGGCCTGGCCGCCGGCGGTGGCTGGGACCCCGTCATATTTGCCAAGCTCGGAGCGGAGTCAACCGTCTTCGATATCTCGCCGACCCAGCTCAAGACCGTTCGGGAGCTCGCCAGGCGGCAGAAGGTCAAGGTTCGCACGGTCCGCGGTGATATGCGGGATCTGTCGGTCTTCAAGGATGAGTCGTTCGACGTGATCTGGCATTGTCACTCCCTCGTCTTCATTGACGATGCCCCCAAGGTGCTTCGCGAGGTCGGCCGTATTCTCGCCCCTGGCGGCACCTACTTGATGTCGACCATGCATCCAACCACGCGCCGCCTCTACGGCACCTACACCGGCACGGGCTGGTATCCGAAGGTCAACTATTTCCAGGACAAACCGATGCCGTACGCGACCGATTGGGATGCAACCTGGACCTTTGGCAGTAAGCGCGTCGTGGCTCCGACCATCGAATATGGCCACACCTTTCAGACGATCGTCAACAGCCTGGCGTCAGCCGGCGTGGTAGTGGACGGCATCTGGGAATTCTCGCCTGGCCCGCCGGAGCCGGATGCCGAGAAGGGGAGTGACGGCCACCTTGACACCATCTTCCCTGCCTTCATCGAGGTCCGCGGCCGGAAGCTGGTCCCCGGTACGATCGCCAATGGCGCCAAGCGCCGACTCCCAAGTGCGCCGGTCCGTAAGCCCGCCAGGCGCAAATCCCGGTAAATCAACCTCGGCTCTCCCGCTTCGCTGCAACCTCCGGTCTATGCACCGACCGAACTGTGTGGTACAAGAGGAGCCATTAAGGGAAGGAGGGCCCAGCGATGAGTATCAGCGCACCGACCGCCGCGACCCGCATCCTGCTCGACGAGAAGGAAATGCCGCGCCGCTGGTACAACATCCAGGCGGATCTCCCATTTCCACTGGATCCACCACTCCACCCCGGCACGCGGCAGCCGATCGGTCCAGCGGACCTGGCGCCGCTGTTCCCAATGGAATTGATCCTGCAGGAGGTCTCGAAGGAACCCTACATCGACATTCCGGAACCGGTCCAGGAGGTGCTCCGCCTGTGGCGGCCGACGCCGCTAATGCGGGCGCGGCGCCTGGAGCAGGCGCTGGGTACCACCGCAAAGATTTTCTACAAGTACGAGGGCGTCAGCCCTGCCGGTTCGCATAAGCCGAACACGGCCGTTCCCCAAGCGTTTTACAACAAGGCGGCCGGCACCAAGCGCCTGACCACCGAGACCGGCGCCGGCCAGTGGGGGAGTGCGCTTGCCTTTGCCAGTTCGCTGTTTGAGCTCGAGTGCATGGTGTACATGGTCCGGATCAGCTACGAGCAGAAGCCCTATCGCAAGAGCATGATGCAGACCTGGGGCGCGAAGGTCGTCCCCAGCCCATCGTCCCTGACTAACGCCGGGCGGCGGATCCTCGAGGAAGACCCGAATTCGACCGGCAGTCTCGGCATCGCCATCTCTGAGGCGGTGGAAGACGCTGCGCAGCGCGACGACACCAAGTATTCTCTCGGCAGCGTCCTGAACCACGTCCTGATGCACCAGACCGTGATCGGCGAGGAGGCACTGCTTCAGTGCGAGCGCGCCGGCGCCATGCCGGACATTGTGGTCGGTTGCGTCGGCGGGGGAAGCAACTTCAGCGGTCTTGCGTTTCCCTTCCTTCGCGACCGGCTTCAGGGCAAGACCAAGACCAGGTTCATCGCGGCGGAGCCGGATGCCTGCCCAACCATCACGCGCGGGAAATTCACCTACGACTTCGGCGATACCGGCGAGATGACGCCGCTCGTCAAGATGCATACGCTTGGTCACGCCTTCATCCCGGCGGGCATTCACGCCGGCGGTCTCCGCTACCACGGCATGGCGCCGCTGGTGTCAGCGCTCGTGGACCATGGGTTCATCGAAGGCGTGGCCTTCCCGCAGACCAGCGTTTTCGAGGCCGCGGTTCAGTTTGCCCGGACCGAGGGCACGATTCCTGCCCCCGAAAGCGCCCACGCCATTAAAGCCGTCATCGAGGAAGCTCGGCGCGCGACGGTCGAAGGGCGCTCTCCCGTTATCCTCTTCAACCTGAGCGGTCACGGCCTGGTGGATATGGCCGCATATGACAGCTATTTCAACGGCACCATTAAGGATGTCGCGCTGCCGGCAGAGCGCATCGCGGAGCTGGTCGGGGCTCTCTGAACCAGAACAGGCGCTCACTTCGAGCCTGAGGGATGGAATGCCATTCCTCAGGCCCGGAGACGTCCCAACTTTCTGTCCGCTTTGTAGGCGGCCATGAGCTGATCGCGCTGTGGCGCGGGCAGCCAGCGCACGGCCTCCCGGATCGTGACGCCTGACGTGCGGGCAACGCGCGGCTTAAGCCACTCGAAAACAAGATCCGGTTGCTGCTTCGCTGTTTCGCGCAGCACCCAGCCGATCGCCTTACGGATGAAGAACTCGCGCTCCTCGAGCATGCGATCGGCGTAGCGGCCGAATCGCGCGAAGTCGCCGCCGCCGCGACGCAGCGGCCGCAGCAGGGCCAGCAGGGCCGACCGTCGGACCCAGAAGTCCTGATCGACCGCCCAGCGATCGAGCCTCCGATTCAGCTGGGGGTAGCGTTCGACGAGCGATCCGGCCACGACTCCGGAGAGTTCGTCGACGAGGGCCCAGGTCTTCGACTCGCGAATGAACCGCTCGACCAGCCCGATGTCGTCCGGCGTCAGCATGGACTTAAACGAATCGAGAAGGATCACGGCGGCGATCCGCCGTTCGAAGGTGGGGTCTTTCCAGAGGATCCGGACCAGGCGGCGAAGGCTGACGACCTCCAGGTTGGGGTGATCGCGCTTGAGGTGTCGCACCGCCGTTCTGATCGTGCTCAGGCCGCAGCCGTAGAAGGCTAAATCGCTCTTCAGGTAGTGCTTTTCCTCGAGAGCGCGCATCGGGTTTCCCGCCTTCCGAAGCCGGCGGTCCAGCTCGGTGGCGAGGCGGACCGGATCTGCTTTAGCGGAGTTTGGGGAGGACGTCTTTGCCGAAGACGTCGATCCACTCCGCCTGGTTGCGCCCGACATTGTGCAGGTAGACCTGGTCGAAACCCAGGTCGATGTACTTCTGGATCTCTTTGCCATGCGCATCCGGGCTCGAAGAGATCAGCATCCGCCCCTTGAAGTCCTCGGGTCGCACGATCTTCGCCATCTGGGCGAAGTCCTGCGGCGACCGGATGTCCGCCTTGGGGAACTTCATCCCGCCGTTGGGCCATTCCTTCATCGCGTTCGCCATGGCCTCCTCCTCGGTCTTGGCCCACGACAGATGCAGCTGCAGGATCTTGGGCATCGCGGCCGGATCCTTCCCGGCCTCGCGCGCCCCCTTTTCGAAGCGCTGGAAGACGCTCTCGATCTTCTCCTCGGGCGCCCCGACCGTAATCAACCCGTCGCAGAACTTTCCCGTCTTCTCCGCCGTCACCGGTCCAGCAGTCGCGACGTAAATCGGGGGCGGCTTGTCCGGCATCGTCCACAGCCGCATCGTCTCCATTTTGTAGAACTCACCGGCGTGCTTGACGTCCTTGCCCGAAAACAGCTTGCGGATGATCTCGATCGACTCGAACATCCGGCTGATCCGCTCGGCCACCTCCGGCCAGTAGCCGGCGACGATATGTTCGTTGAGCGCCTCGCCCGATCCAAGCCCCAGCCAGAACCGTCCGGGGTACATCGCGGCCATCGTCGCCGCGGCCTGAGCGATGATCGCGGGGTGCTGCCGGAATGAGGGGCAGGTCACGCCCGGCCCGATGTCGCCCCTGGTGCGCTCCGCGGCCGCCGTCATGAACGACCAGACGAAGGCCGCCTGGCCCTGGTCCGGCGTCCAGGGCTGGACATGATCCGCCGCCATCACGCCGCTAAAGCCGGCGGCCTCCGCCTGCTGGCAGTAGGCCAGCAGTTCGGTCGGATGAAACTGCTCGAGCATCGCGGCATAGCCGATCTTCGCCATGCCGCTAATTCTCCCGGCCGTGCCTAGCGGTTGTAGCGCGCGGGGCTTGACGTGCTGTCACTGCGCGGCCGGTAGAAGGAGGCCAGCACGACGCCCGCAATGGCGACGGCGATGGCCGCCAGCCCGTGCTTGATGTGCCGGTCCGGGCCGAAGAAAGCGATGTGCGGCCCGATGATGTACAGCCACGCTGCCGCAAGACCAAGGAAGATCATTACGAGGCCGACCCAGAACAGCATCGGCCGCATCGATTCCCTATCCATGTATGTTCCTCACTTTTCTTAGCGGCTCAGCAGAATAAACGCCAGAATGCCGAAGGCCGCGCAGTAGATCGCAAACGGATCCAGCCGTCCCACCCGAAAGTATCGCATGAGGTAGGCCACTGAGAAGAAGGCCGCCGCCCCGGAGACCACCCCGGCCAGCAGGTACATCGGCAGGTTGGGGAGGGCGGCCGAGGTGAACAGGTCCGGGATCTTCAAGAGGCCGGCGGCGAAGATGACGGGAGTCGCGAGCAGGAAACCGAATCGCGCGGCCCCTGCGTGGGTGAGATTGCCGAGCAGGCCGGCGACGATCGTGCTTCCCGAGCGCGAGATCCCCGGCAGCAGGGCCAGGATCTGGGCCGAGCCGATCCCGATCGCGGTCCGGACCTTGAGCTGATCGAGTTCGGTGCGCCCGGACTCGGCGGCCACTGCCCGCCGGCGGAGGCGTTCGCCCGTGAACATGATGACGCCGTTGATCACCAGGAACACGGCGGCCGCCCTGGGGCTGGCAAATAGGCTCTGGACCGGCTTCTGGAAGAGCAAGCCGGCGATCCCCACGGGGATTGTGCCGGCGACCAGGCGCCAGCCAAGGCGTTCCTCAGGGGTGCCCTGCATCCGGCCGGCGATCGCGCTGCGGACGACCGCCGAGACGATCGCCAGCCAGTCGCGCCAGAAGTAAATCACCAAGGCGGTCGCCGTACCGACGTGCAGCAGCACCACGAACGCGAGGAACGTGGGGTCCTGCTGGTTGATTCCCCAGCCAAGCAGCTTGGGCAGGATAACGGTGTGGCCGAGGCTGCTGACCGGGAACAGCTCGGTCACCCCCTGGAGCAACGCCAATACAAGGGCCTGGAAGAGCGACATGACTGCATATGATGCTGGAATGACCCGTCCGCCCGTCGTCGTCCTCGCCGGTGGGGTGGGCGCGGCCCGCTTCCTTCGGGGCCTCGTGCAGGTCGTTCCCGCGGGCGAGATCGTGGTGATCGGGAATACCGGGGACGACATGTGGTGGCGCGGCCTCTATATCGCGCCCGATCTCGATACGGTGACCTATTGGCTTGCCGGGCTCGCCGACACCGAGCGAGGTTGGGGGATCCGCGGCGATACCTTTACCGCCCAGGCGGCACTGGAGAAGCTGTCTTCCGACGCTTGGTTCCAGCTGGGGGACCGGGACCTTGCCACTCACCTCTATCGCACCGGGCGGCTGCGGGCGGGGGCCACGCTCTCGACCGCGACGGCCGAGCTGGCGGGGCGTCAGGGTGTGGCCACTCGTATCCTGCCGATGAGTGACGACCCGATCGAAACCCGCTTGAAGACCGAGGTGGGCGACCTCCATTTTCAGGAATATTTCGTCCGCGAACGGTGCCAACCGGCGGTCAGCGAGATCTACTGGACGGGGCTCGATCAGGCGAGGCCGACTCCCGGCGTCCTCGAGGCCATTCTCGAGGCCCGCCTGCTCTTGATCGCACCCAGCAACCCGATCATCAGCATCGGGCCGATCCTGCGTGTTCCACGCATTCGCGCGGCGCTGCAATCGAGCCGGGAGCGCGCTATCGCGGTCTCACCATTGATCGGCGGCCAGGCAATCAAAGGCCCGACAGTCGCACTGATGCGGGCGCAGGGCGCCCGCCCCGACGCGCTCGGCGTCGCGCAGCTCTATCGGGACATCGCCTCGGGGTTCGTCCTTGACTCAGTTGACGCCCGCCTTCATGCCGAGATCGCCGACCTCGGTTACCGGGTGGCGACGCTGTCGACCCTGCTCGACGATCCCTCCGACGCCCGAAGCGTCGCCTCCGCCGCGCTGGGCCTTCTCTCGGAGCCGACCGCGGCGTGAAGCTCGGCATCGTCGTCCCGGTGAAATCGCCCCGGCGGGCCAAGCACCGCCTCGAGGCGCTGATGAATGCGCAGGAGCGGGCGACACTGGCTGTGACGATGGCGCGCGACGTCATGGGCGTCGTCGCCCAGCTGCCCGAGTACGGGCGCCTGGTGGTCTCGGACGACCCGGATGTCCTCAAGATGGCACGTGACTACGGCCTCGATGCCCTGGAAGATCGCCGGCTGCAGGGCCAGAGCGCGGCGGTCGCGCAGGGCTTCGCCGCCGCCTGGGAACGCGGCTACGCGGCTGCCCTCGCCATCCCGGGCGATGTCCCCGGCGTGTCGGTCGACGAGATCCGCGAGCTGTGCACCTACCGGCCTGAGCTCGAGGTCCTCCTGGCGCGCGACCGGGACCGGGTTGGCACCAACGGTCTGCGGCTGATCCCCCCGCACGCGATTGCCCTGCGCTTCGGCGAGGACAGCTATAACCTGCATCGGGATGAGGCAGGCCGCGCGAATCGAAGCTTCGAGACCCACGACCTCGAGGGGCTTGGCTGTGACCTCGATCGTCCCGAAGATGTCATGGCCTTCGAACGGCTGAACCGGGACTGTGCCACGCTGAAGTTCCTGTCCGAGTTGAAGGTCTTCGACCGCGTCCCGGCCACCGTTACGCCACCGGTGTGACCTCGATCTCGATCCACCCGATTGGCGGGCTCCCCGAAATCGCGGTAGGGATGGCGCTGGCGACGTTGCTGGTTGAGGGGATTCGCCGCGAGGGGCTCCAGCTCGAACGGAGCGACGTCGTCATCGTGACCCAGAAGATCGTCTCTAAGTCCGAGGGTCGCGTTGTCAAGCTCGCGGCCGTCCAGCCCAGCGATCGCGCGAAAGCGACCGCGGCCCGCATCGGGTTCGATCCGCGGCATGTCGAAGTGATCCTGTCCGAGTCGGTTCGAGTCGTCCGTGAAGCGCCCCATGTCCTGATAACGGAAACGCGCCAGGGATTCGTCTGCGCCAATGCCGGCGTGGACCGCTCCAATGCCGGTGCCCCCGACCTGCTTGTGCTGCTGCCCAAGGACTCCGATGCCTCCGCGCGTCAGTTGCGGGCGGCCCTCCGCGACGAGTTCGGCGTCGCTCCCGGGGTGATCATCTCGGACAGCTTCGGGCGGGCCTGGCGCGAAGGGCAGGTCAATGTCGCGATCGGCTCGGCTGGCGTGGCCGCCATGCGCGACTACCGTGGCGGACGGGACACGGACGGCTACGAATTGCAGGGCACCATGCTCGGGATCGCGGATGAGCTGGCTTCGGCCGCCGAGCTGGTGATGGGCAAGCTGGACCGGGTGCCCGCAGCCGTCGTTCGAGGGGCCGCCGTCGAAGGGGAGGGCGATGCCCGCGTTCTATTGCGCGATCCTGCCATCGATCTGTTCCGATGAAGGTTGGCCTGCTCGCCGACACTCAGGGAAGCTACGACATCGCGGCGCTGCTGCGTTACATCGCGGCTGCGTTCAGGGGCGTCGACGAGATCTGGCACGCCGGCGACTGGGGCTACCCCGAGGTGCTCGATGGCTTGAAGAAGCTCGGGCGTGTCGTCGTCGTGAATGGCAACGCGCCCGAGGACAGCAGCTACCCGATGACGATCGAGGGGACGATCGGTCGCTGGCGCGTAGGCATGGTCCACAACCTCGACGCCCGCCGGCAGCGGTGGGCGCAGGGCTATGACGTCGTCATCCATGGGCACACCCATCGCTGGCGCGATGAGGTCATTGGGCGCACCCGCTTCATCAACCCGGGGACGGCGACGAGGCCGCAATTCGGTGGGGTCGAGCGCTCCATGGCTCGCCTGACCTTCGGTACCGATCTCATCGTCGAGAAGCTCGACGTGCCGAAGTTCCCGAAACGAGCGACGATATGATGGCCAGGTGAACGTCCGGGTCGTCCTGTTTGCCAAGCCGCGCGAGCTGGTCGGCAAGCCGAACATCGATCTCGCGTTGCCTACGGGCGCGACGGCGGCCGACGCCTGGGCTCAGCTCAGCAGCCGCTACGACCTTGGCCCGCTCCCGCGCTCGTTCCGCTGTGCCGTCAATTCAGAGTATGCCGGCTGGGAAGACGCGCTCAAGGACGGCGACGAGCTAGCCGTGATCCCGCCTGTCAGCGGTGGCGCAGTCGGCGCTGGCCGCACTCTCATCGCGCTCCGCGAGGTGCCGATCGACGCCGCGATCATTGGCAGATCGATTCGGTCGGACCGGGACGGCGCCCTGATCACATTTGAGGGCGTCGTCCGCGAGGCTTCTCGTGGCAGGACAGTCAAGGCACTGGTGTACGAAGCGTATGGCGCGATGGCCCAGCGGCAGATGGAGCAACTTGCCGACCAGGCCCGTGGCCGCTGGCCGATCAGCGATCTCGCGATCGTTCACCGCCTTGGACACCTCGCCGTTGGCGAGGTGAGCGTCGTGATCGCGGTGGCGGCCCCTCATCGAGGAGAAGCGTTCGATGCCTGCGAGTGGCTCATCGACGAGCTCAAGCGCAGCGTCCCGATCTGGAAGAAAGAGATCTACACGGAAGGCGAAGCCTGGATCGACGACCGCCCCTGAGGCATCGGCATCTGGACGAGTTCGACCGTGATCCCGTCCGGATCCAGAACGTGCACGACCTTGGCGCCTGTCCAGTAGGGTCCGGCATCGACCAGGGCGCTAGGCTCTCCTCGGACGACCGCTCCCGCGTCGAGCAGCCGGCGGTAGACGGCGTCGATGTCCTTGACCTCGATCCCAACGTGCGTATGTCCGGCGTCGGCCGGTCGTGGGTGCACCGCGCCGCCGGCGGGCACCAGGTACTGCATCAGCTCCAGGGTGAGCCCGTTGCCGAAATCGAGATCGGCCAGCAGAACCCGACTTCCCACCACCCCCGTCATGGTCTCCAGCTGGACTCCGGTCATTACATCGCGCTCACGAACCGTCAGGCCGATCAGGTCGCGGTAAAAGGTGATCGACCGCTCGAGGTCTGACACGGTCAGCCCCACATGATGAAAGCGGCCACCGCTCATTCGACGATGTCCCGGGCGAAGACGTCGGCGATCGTCTCCGGCCGTTTGATCCACCGGGCTGTGGCGCCACTGACCAGGACGGTGCCGGGTCGCGGCAAGGCATTGAAATTTGCGGCGACCGCATCCTGGTAGGCGCCCGTGTCGAGAAAGGCGATCACGTCCCCGACGCCGACCGTGGGCAGCCTGACCTGCGACGCGAGCACGTCGAACCCGCATGAGATACCGACCACATCTGCGGTCAAGGAGGCTGGCTCGGATGCTCGTGACGCCGCCACAGGGCGGAAATGCGCGTGCTCGATGAGCAAATCGGCCAGGAACATCTCGGTCGTGTCCGTCTCGACCCAGCGCCAGGGTGTCGGCTGCCGTTGTTCCTTGACGTTTCGAACCCGAGTGAGGTGGATGCCGGCGTCCGCGAACAGGGCCCGGCCTGGCTCTGCCTCGAGGATGATCCCGCTGGCATCGAAACCGCGCTCCTTCAGGCGCTGCCGCAACGAGCTTGCTGCACTTCCCACTGTGAGGTCGAGCGGTGGCGCGCCTACTCCTCCTGGGCTGGTGGGGTCGCGCGGCGAGGGAAAGCCTCCGCCAATGTCCAGCTCGCGCGGTCGCCAGCCGTGCCATCCGTCGCACAGATCAACGACGAGGTCCGCAAAGCTTCGTGCCATCGAGACCCAGACCTCCGGCTGTGCGCTGTGGCGTCCGAGGTGCACCATCAGCCCACTCAGATCGACCTCCGGGGCGGTGATCGCTCGTTGACCAATCGCTTTGGCGTCTTCGAAGGCAATGCCGGGCTTATAGCGATCGGCCGCCGTCCGAATCGATAGCTCGGGGAAGAAGTCCGAAGGCTGATCGAGCCCTCGGTAGTCCGGACGAAGCCGCAATCGGATCGTCGCCCGTTTCCCGAGCCGTCGTGCCGTTTCCACGACGAGGTCATACTCGCGCGGGCTGTCGACCGTGATCCGCGCGCCGGCGTCGATCGCCGTCTCGACGATCGCGGCGTCCTTTGACGACCCGTTGACCGAGATCAGCTTCGGCGGCACGCCGGTGGTCAATGCCGCTCGAAGTTCACTCGGCCCGAAGCAATCGCAACCGGTGGCTTCGGTGTTGAGAATGCGCCGCAGGGCGAGGGAGAAGTTGGCCTTGATCGAGGGCAGGATCTGGATCGGGCCACCCCACGCCAGTTCGAGTACGGCCCAGATTTGCCGCACGTTCCGCCTGAGCTGATCTTCCGACACGACATACGCAGGCGTCCCGAACTGTTCCGCGAGTTCGACCGTGTCGCATGCCTCGATCCACAGGTGGCCGCCTCGGATCGTCAGTGCCTCATCAAGAACGGTGCGATCAGCCAACCTCAAATCCCTAAAATCTCCCACCTGATTGCGCCGACTGGCCGCTACAATACGCCACGACGCGGGAGTAGCTCAGTTGGTAGAGCGCCTGCCTTCCAAGTAGGTGGTCGCGAGTTCGAGTCTCGTCTCCCGCTAATTGATCAGCTTGAGCTGGCTTGTTGGAGCGAGTGGCTTCACGACCAAACGGTGGCCCCAACGAGTTTGAAGTTACAAGGGCTGATTTCCTCGTCGCCAGGGTCGCTATGCGGCGTCCGACATGGCGGTGGGAGGCGGCGGTCCCAACGGGCTCTGGCCGTGGATCGTCTTCGAGTTTCACGCGGCATGTAACCTTCTGCTCCTGAAGAGCCCCTTTCCAGTAGTGGAGGCGCCAACTGCGGACGAGCGCACTGACACGGTCGAGGCGCTCTATCGCACGCATGGGGATCGAATTTGGCGGGCGGTAGCTGTTTATGCCCAGGATCCTGATGTCGCGAGCGATGCGGTGGCGGAAGCATTCGCGCAGTTAATGGTTCGGGGCGATGCTGTTCGGTCGCCGGCTGCGTGGGTGTGGCGGACCGCCTTCCGGATCGCTGCTGGGATGCTCCAGCAGCGCACACGATCGGTAGCCCTCGTGGGAACCGAGTCCTACACGACACGTGATTCGGCCGGAGAATTGGTGGCCTCTCTGGCCAAGCTGCCCCCGAAGCAGCGTGCCGCCCTGATTCTCTTCTACTACGGCGACTACCCAATCGGTGAGATTGCCGAGATGTTGCACTCAAACGCCCTGTCTGTTCGGGTGAACCTGAGCCGTGGACGGCGGCGGCTGCGGCGAATCCTGGAGGAAGAGCATGCGTGAGCTGAAGCAGCGGTTCGAGGAATTGGAGAGGCTGCACGCGCCCGACCTCCAGCGGCGCATCCAGGTCCGGATTCAGCGCCTTCAGCAGCCTGACAACCCCGTGTCCGGTGCGGAACAGGCATGGCGCCACCGCGAGCGCCTATGGCCTTCGCAGGTGCTGGCCGCCGCGGCGGTAATCGTCTTTGCCCTCGTCCTGGGTGTTGCACTGCTGCATGCGCGCAGTCGGGCGCCGGTCCAAGTCCATCCAAGTCCTTCCGTCGCCCCCCAGCCCCTTCCGAGTCCTTCGATCACCGGCACCTATCCGCGCGGCTTTTATCCGGGTTCGCTGCACATGGTGTCGCCAAACGTCGGTTGGAACGGCGTTGCTTACGTTGAGACGAGCGATGCCGGACTTCATTGGAGGGTCATTTCATCGCCGCCGGCAATCTCGAATCAGATCAAAGGTGGGCTGGGTGATTTTGCGCTGGACACGACGCATGCCTGGATGACCGGGGCGACCAGCCACGGGCTCGTAGTGACCTCGACCGTCGACGGCGGTCATACCTGGAGCGCGAGCGCTCCGCTGCCGGCCCTCATCCAGATCAGGGGAGGAAATGCAGCGGTGCAATTGGACTTTATCGACGCGCAGCATGGCTGGCTGGTCGTGGATACGGCCGGCAGCGCTTCTCCAAATTCGCGGGCCATCTTTGCCACGAGTGACGGCGGCCGGCGCTGGAGCGAAATCGCGAGGGCCTCCGAATCCGATGGTTCCTTCCTTGGTCGGCTTGCCGCCGGCTGCACGCCGAGCGGAATAACGTTCATCAGCGCCGATGACGGGTGGTTGACCTACGACTGTACTCGCGCCAGCGGGGTTCTGTCCCCACGCTCCGGTCCTCTCGCAGCGGTTACGCGCGACGGCGGTCGGAGCTGGGAGGCGGTCCCCCTCCCCTCATACCCGTTAGGGTCCGGGTACTTTTCGGCGAGTGCGCCGATCTTTACGCTGAGCAACGGAATCCTTCCCGTGTTTTTCGGCGGTATCGGGCCGTCCTGGTATAGAACCACCGACTCGGGCCGAACCTGGAGCTTCCATCAGCTCCCATTCCGGCCACTCGCGACCCCCGACTTCATCGACGCGCGCACCGGATGGGCCGTCAAGCAAACAGGGCCTATACCGCCAAGCGCCGGTGCCGACTGCTACGTCGTCACCTGTGCTTTCGTCGCCGAGTTGTACGGCACGACAGACGGTGGCGCCACGTGGAAGCTTCTCAGCCGACTGGTCCCCGCGGCCGGTGCCGTGGCGTTCTTCGATGCCAAAGTTGGCTACTACGCCTGGTCCGAAAATCCGTTCGACGAGGGATCGCCAGGCGGCATTATGAAGACAACAGACGGCGGCCGCAGCTGGTCGGTCGTACGGCCGGTCCTGGAGGGTCAAGGGTGAAACGGATGGCACGCCTCGGCATTCTCATGATTGCGCTTTGGTTGGCCGCCTGCGGCGGGACGGCCGCCCGTCCCACGGTTGCCGCGTCCCGGGCCGCCTCTGCCACCGCGGCCGCGAGCGGCCCTTATATCTATTGGGCGAACTGGGGCGCCGGACGTGGGACCACGATCGGCCGCGCCAATCTCGACGGTACGGCGGTGAACCCGAGTTTTATCACCGGCGCCAGCACCCCCTGCGATGTCGCGATTAACCAGTCGTATATCTACTGGGGAAACAATGGTACGAATTCGATTGGGCGCGCCAACCTCGATGGCACGGCGGTAAACCAAACGTTTATCAGCAGTACCGGCTCGCCGTGCCCTCTCACCATTGACCGCTCTCATATCTATTGGGGGAATTGGCAGGCTCCCGTCTCCATTGGCCGAGCCAATCTGGACGGCACTGGGGTGAATGAGAATTTCATCACCGGCATCACTGAACCCGCCGATGTCGTGGTAAACGAGACCTACATCTATTGGACCAGCCACGATTCCTTGTCGATCGGGCGCGCGAACCTCGATGGAAGGGGCGTCAACCAGACATTCATCAAGACGGAAGCAACTCCAGATGGGATGGCAATTGACGGCTCGCACCTGTATTGGACTGGCATCGACCGGGGCACAATCGGGCGGGCCAATCTTGACGGCACCGGGTTGAACCAGACCTTCATCACCGGCGCGAATTGGCCGACTGGGATTAAAGTCGATACCGACCATATTTACTGGTCCCAGGCGGGTCCACCAAACGGACCCGCGGGGACCACCATCGGGCGAGCGAACATTGACGGCACCGGGGTAAACCAGCGCTTCATCACCCGGGCATTTATTCCAGCTGGCCTTGCCATTCAACAACCCTAATCTGTGCTGGCTGAGCAGGGGCGAGCCTGACGGCTAGTCGTTACAGCCCGCGAACCCTAAGTTTTCATCTAAGCCGCTGGAGGCAATACGCGCTTGCCTCCCCAGCTTGCGTCCTCCGCGAGTTCGAGACTCGTCTCCCGCTCCAGCACTGAGCCGTAGAAGCCGCAGAGCGTCGGGGCGCCCTGGCAGTGAGAAGGACATGAAGTTGTGGAACGTCTCCACCCCACGAGGGGAATGGGGACCCGCCTCAGTCGCTAGCCGTGCGAGCGCGCAGGACGAAAGACCGGCAGCGCGCGCGCCGTCAGCAACAGGGCGGCAGTCCACAACGCCAGGTTCAGCAAGAACTGCGTCGGGGATAAGCCGAAGGCGACCGTGATCGCGGCGAGCGCGGCGAATGAGCCGGCAAGCTGAATCACGAGCAAAGGCCTGAGGGCCGATCGATTCCGGGAGACGGAGGCCCATATGGCGGCGGCCGCCGTGGCAACCATAGCCGCCAGGGTGACCAGACCAGCGATCAGGTGCCCCTCACCAGATGGACCCATCGCGGTCAGGGTGCAGATCCCGGCAAGCATTGCAGCCATCCAGGCGCCTGAGACCGGCACGGAGCCGGTCGGCGTTGGACGGCGCAGGGTGGCGGCGAGGGGCGAGTCCATCGCCAACGCTGACACGCCGATGACGATCATCCACCACTGCCGCTTCAGGTTGGCCTCGAACCTTGGCACGGCTGCTCTCGCAAAGTCGAACGACAACCGACTCCCGTCGCGGAGTGCAAGGTGCATCACGACGCCAGTATTCAGATAAGCCCGCGCCATGCCTCCGCCGGTATCGATCGGCACCATCCGGACGATATCGGCGATGTGGACCTGGAGCGCCCGACCCGGACTGTCAAAGGAAAGTTGGCCTTCGCTCAGCGTCAGCGTTCCCTGTTCCCAGCGCCGCCCAAAAATTTCCCCTCCAACATTGCGGATCAACCACACGGCACGCGGATCGATCCGAACGGTTGTCGAGAGTCGAGTGGGCGTGGTGGGGATTTGGGTCTGGGCAACCACCTCGCGGCGAAGATCGTCCAGCAAATTGGCATCCCGCAGCGCGCTGCAGGCGAAGGCCACGACAAAGATCAGTGCGACGAGGCCCAGGATCAGGAGCGGTCCGGCAGAGCCCCCATTGGAAGCGATCGCGGCGAGCACGGCAAAGGCATATGTCCAGCACAACCGATTACCTTCGTGGCGCCATCGTGACGCCATCCACTTGACAATGATGTCATAGTGACGCTATGATGGCGCCATGGACTTGAAGAACTACGTCGAGGCCTTGCAGACTCAGCTCGCAGAGGCGGCCGCCGCGGGCGGCGAGGAGGCCATCCAGATGGCCGAACGGCTGACCGGCCCGCTCGACGCCGCCGCGCGCCTCGTTCTCCAGGACGCCCTGTCCGACGCCGCGCAGGAGATCACGCGGGAGCTGGCTCCGGGCTCGGTCGAACTGCGGCTGCGTGGCCGGGGGCTGACGTTTGTGGTGACGACTCCTCCCGCGCTCGATTCAGCGGACGAGTCCGCCGTCGCCGCCGCGCGCGGTTCTGAACCTGTCGGGGAAGGTGCGACGTCACGGATCAGTTTCCGTCCGCCCGATCACCTGAAAGCCCGAATCGAGGACGCCGCAGAGCGGGAGGGTCTGTCGGTCAATGCGTTTCTCGTCAAGACCCTGGCGGCCGCCCTCGATTTGACGAAGCCGCCGGCATCTGGCAGCGATCGGAAGGGCGCTACGCGCGTCGAAGGGTGGTTCCGCTGATGCCTTCGCCCACGCATACGTTCGAGACTCCGGAGGCCATTGCCATCGATCTCAGTGTCGAATTCGGCAACACGCGCATCGTCGGCGCCGACAGGATAACCACCGTGGTCGAAGTCCGTCCCGCACGCGACGGCAGGCGTGTCGACATCGAGGCCGCCGAGCAAACCCGGGTCCACTTCGCGGATGGTCGCCTTGAGATCCGGGCCCCGAAGCCCCGACACCTGGGCCTCATCGGCCGGCCCGGCGCGATCGACCTGATCCTCCAGGTGCCAACCGGTTCGCACGTCCGAGTCAACTGTGCCTACGGCGATATCGACACCGAGGGCCGCCTTGGCGACTGCTCCTTCAAAACGTCCTATGGAACCCTGCAGGTGCGGGACGCCGGCGCGCTCACCATGGAGACGTCAGCCGGGAACATCACGGCGGGTCGAGTGGCCGGTGTGGCCGAGATCACGACCTCCGCGGGTGACATCCGCGTGGAAGAGACGGGCGGCGCGGCGAACCTCAAGACATCAGCCGGCGATGTCCGGGTGGAGCGGGCGGGGGACGCGATCCAGGCACGCACGGCCTATGGCGGGATCCGAGTGGCGCGCGCCGTCCGCGGTCAGTTGGACCTGACAACGTCATACGGCGATGTCGAGGTGGGCGTGGCCAACGGCACCGCGACGCTTCTCGATGTGCGGTCGAACCACGGCCGGGTCCGCAACGAGCTCATCCAGGTCGATGCCGCTCCGGAATCCGGTGAGTCTCTGAAATTGCGTGCCCAGACCGGCTATGGCGACATCAGGATCCGCCGGGCGTGAACCGGCGAGCTGTACGAACACAAGGAGAATGACCATGACCACAGCACCAGCGATCCGCGTACGGGGACTGCGCAAGTCCTATGGCGACCACCTGGTCCTCGACGGCATCGAGCTCGAGGTTCCAGCGGGCAGTATCTTTGCCCTGCTCGGCCCCAATGGCAGTGGCAAGACCACCGCGGTTCAGATCCTCTCGACCCTGATCCGCCCGGACGCCGGAGAGGTCGAAGTCGGTGGTTTCGACCTCGTCCAAAAGGCCGACGAGGTCCGCAGGCTGATCGGGGTCACCGGCCAGTTCTCAGCCATCGATGGGTTCCTCACCGGCGAGGAGAACCTCAGGCTTATCGCCGACCTCAACCATCTTCACCGCGATGAAGCCAGGCAACGCCTGCAGCAACTGCTGGAGCGGTTCGACCTGGCCGATGCCGCCAAAAAGACGCCGTCCGAGTATTCGGGCGGCATGCGCCGGAAGCTGGACCTGGCCATGACCCTGGTTGGCTCTCCCCGCATCATCTTCCTGGACGAGCCGACCGCCGGCCTCGACCCTCGCAGCCGCCGAAGCCTGTGGGACATCGTGCGAGACCTTGTCTCCGACGGGGTCACGATATTTCTCACCACCCAGTACCTGGAAGAGGCGGACCAGCTGGCGGACCATATCGCGGTGCTGGACCACGGCAAGATCATTGCCCGCGGCACGCCCGCCGAGCTCAAGCGCTTGGTGCCGGGTGGCCACGTGAGCCTCGAGTTCGGGGACCCGGGCGCACTGGACGCAGCCGGACTGGCGTTCGAAAACGCGAAAGCCGACACAGGCGGCCTCAGGCTCCAGGTGCCGAGCGACGGCAGCCCACAGTCTCTTCGCGCTGTGCTGGACAAGCTTGAGCGCCGATCGATCCGGGTGACAAACCTGGCCATCGACACGCCCGACCTGAATGACGTCTTCCTTGCTCTCACGGGTAAACCGGGGGAGATCCACCAGACCGAGAACCAGGAGGCCCGCGCATGAGGGACAAGCACACCGTCGGCGACACGATGACGATGATTCGGCGCGACGCTCGTCACGCGCGGCGTAATCCGATGCTGACGCTGAGCAGCATCATCACGCCCGTGATCTTCCTCCTTCTCTTCGTCGGAGTCTTCGGTTCGTCGATGTCGAAGGCCCTTGCCGCGGGCGCGGCTGCCGTGCCCTACATCGTTTACCTCACGCCAGGCATCATCCTGATGGCCGTCGGAAGCAGCGTAAGTGGCACTGCCATCAACGTCACGATCGACAAGGGGGAGGGCATCATCGCGCGCTTCCGCACCATGGCCATCGCGCGCACCTCCGTGCTTACCGGCGCGGTCGTCGGCAGCGTGCTGCGCACAATGGCCGGGATCGTGGTCGTCCTGGCCCTCGCCCTGCTCCTCGGATTCCGGACCCCCGCCGGAGTCGCCCAATGGGCCGAAGCCATCGGGCTCATCGTGCTGTTCTTGGTCTCGTTGACCTGGCTCGGGGTGGCCATCGGCCTGTTCAGCACGAGCGCCGCGGGAGCCAACTCGCTGGGCCTGCTTCCGGGGTTCCTCCCTCTGGTCAGCAGCGCGTTTGCACCGACGTCGTCCATGCCCGCCGGCGTCCGATGGTTCGCCGAACATCAGCCCTACACCCCGATCATCGAAACCCTTCGGGCCTTACTTTCGGGAACTCCGGTGGGGGACAACGGGATCCTGGCGGTGGGTTGGTGCCTGATCATCGGAGCGGCCGGCTACCTCTGGGCACGCCATCTCTACAACCGCGACCCGAGCCGGCAAACCGGACCGTCGGTAGCACAGCTCATGGGCCACTAGCGACCGAAACTAGTCTGAACGTTGCCTTCACGACTGTAAGTACATAAAATGTCGGCAAGGCAACGGCTGCCGCAGCTAATCGGTTCCCAGGCGCGGAATTTCTCGTTGGAGGTACTCAATGCCTGAGGAAGGATCGGATACGGCGCCCATGGCTGGCGACGCTGGTCACGGGCCCCTCGCGTATTTCGCGGAACTGCTCGTATACAAGACAGATAAGAACGGGGTCGTCATCCCTGGGGCCGAGAAGCAGTGGGAAGGCGATCTGAGTGAAGCCCAGTTCAACGAACTCCTGGGGCGGTATCCATGGGTCCGTTCGATCGCTGCCCTAGACCCGGACGGCCAGGATCTCGCAACCGAACCCTGACCTCTACTCGACCCAGCCCTAAAGTGGTATCGGCGCCGATAATGACAGTCAGCGCCATGGCACAAGCTCCAGCCCTCGTCCGCCTGTTCAATCCCGTCGTCCGCCGGCTGCTTGGCGGCGGCGTGCCGCTTGGCCCCAATGGAATCCTGACCGTGCGTGGTCGAACCAGCGGCCAGCCGCGCTCGACGCCGGTTGGCGTGCTCGAGCTCGACGGCCGCCGCTGGTTGATCGGCGCCTACGGTGACGTCCATTGGACGCGCAACCTCCGTGCGGCGCGTGACGGGGTGCTCGAGGTCGGGAAACGGTCCGAGAAAATTACTGCCGTGGAGCTCAATGCCGAGGAGGCGACCGCGTTCTTCCGGGATGTCCTGGCGCCGTTCATCGCGCGGCAGCCGCGCCTTCTACGGTTATTCGTGGGACGGCTGCTTCACGGACCGCTGACCGATCCGGTCGCCGCGGCAGGCAAATACCCGGTCTTTGAACTGCACGGCGCCGTCGTGTAGGTTCCGCCGGGCCGATCACTCAGGTGACCTCGACCTGGCGAAGGATTGGTGGCAATATATGCTTGACACGATATATATTGCGGCAGTAATATGTGCGGCGTGGCAGACATTTTTGAGATCCTCGCCGACCCGACGCGACGGCGCCTCGTCGAGACCTTGCGCAAGGGTGAGCACTCGGTCGGCGAGCTGGTCGACGTAGTCGACATCGGTCAGCCAGGGGTTTCGCGCCAGCTCGCCATCCTGCAAGAGGCACGGTTCGTCGTCGTCCGGCCCGAGGGCCGGCATCGCTACTACGCGCTGCGCCCCGAGCCGTTCCTGGAACTGGATGAGTGGATGCAGGGGTATCGCGGGATGTGGGAAGCGCGGCTCGATAGATTTACAGCGGAGATCGACCGGAGAGGCAGGAAACCGACAAAACCCAAGGAGGGAAGACCATGACACAGGTAGCACGCGGCGGCGTCAGTGCGGTCAAGGCGGAGACACAGGTGTCGGGACCGACGGTCTGTTTGGCATTCAGGGAGCGTGCCGAAGAGGCGATTGGCTTCTACGTCTCGCTCTTCAAGAACTCACGCGTCCTCAGCATGCAACGGAGCGAGGCCGACGGCCCGATTCCGAAGGGCGCCCTCATGTCGGCGAGTTTCGAGCTGGATGGGCGAGCCTTCGTCGCGTTTGACGGCGGGTCTTCGTTTTCCTTCACCGACGGGATCTCGCTGATGGTCACCTGCGAGACTCAGAAGGAAATCGACGCCCTCTGGGCCAGGCTGACCGAGGGCGGGTCGGAAGGGCGGTGCGGCTGGCTGAAAGATCGCTTTGGCGTCTCCTGGCAGATCATTCCCGCCGAACTGGGAAAGATGCTCTCCGACTCGAAGTCCGGCAATTCGGCGAAGGCCACGCAGGCGATGTTGCAAATGAACAAGCTTGATGTCGCGACCCTCCAGCGCGCCTATGAGAGCGGTGCGTGATGGCATCGCAGGCAGGGCCGGCCCGGCGAACGATCACGCTCGAACGCACCGTGAAGGCGCCCATCCAGGAAGTCTGGGACATGTGGACGACCAGCAAGGGAATCGAGGCGTGGTGGGGACCCGAGGGGTTTACCGTGGCCGTTGATAGCCTGGACCTTCGTCCTGGCGGCGAGATGACCTATGCGATGACCGCGACCGCGCCTGAACAGATCGAGTTTCTGAAGAAGGCGGGGATGCCGCGAACGCAGGAGACTCGGGTGACCTACACCGAGGTTTCGCCACCGCGGCGCCTCGCCTTTACACAGTTGGCCGACTTCATCCCGGGCGTTCAGCCGTACCGGGTCGCCATGCAGGTCGACTTCGAGGAGACAGGCAAGGCCGTCCGGATGATTCTCACCTTCGACGCCATGCACGATGAGCAGTGGACCCGGTTGGCGACGATGGGCTGGGAAAGCGAGCTCGGGAGGCTCGCCAAAGCCCTCGAGGGGTGAAGCCGCCAGAATCGTTAGGGTCGTGCTTCGATCGTGATCTTGATGATGGTCGCGACCGCGACCGATTTATAGAGCGGTCAGTGCTGTTGGTAGTGAGCAACGAGGTTTTCGGCCTGCGACTGGTCCGGCCCCGAGAGCACGAATGCAAGCCGGATCTCCTGGAAGACGGAGGTATCGCTGCGCCTTCGGACTCCTTCAATTGTCGCCTCGACCCTATTGAGGTTGACGCCCGTGTCGCGAGCTTTGCCCTGCACCAGGAGGACGCCGCAGGCCGCGATCCCCGAAAGAAAGGCCTCGGCCGGCGTGATCTGTTCGCCCGGGCCCCCGAGATGCGTTGGCTCGTCGATGACGAGTTCATGGCCGCGGACGTGACTGACGGAACGCCCGGGCGTCGAAGTGGACTGGGAGCGGACGGTGTTGATGACGTACTCATCTGCAGGCACGTTGACAGAGTCCCTTTTACCAGTTCTAGACTGTGCGGGATGGCCGGCAAGGACAGCAAGACGCGAGGGGATGACACTTTGGAGCTGGTTAGAAGAGCGAGCCAGGTAACCGATCTCCACCAGGTCACGACCTTCAGAGGGACGCGGAAGGACAAGGGCGGCGTGGACCGAGACCTGACAATCGAGGTCCTGGACATGGGTGTCGCAGAATCCCAGCGCCGCTTTCGGGTAACGGCCGCCGATAGTGGCGGTCGAACAGCGACCGGAAGCCCGAGTGCGACGTTGGAGCAGGCGCTCGACGCCGTCCGCTGGTCGGACCTCGACGCGCCGATGCAGTCCCGCTAGGCGGCGGATATGTAGCTCACGACAGGTGACGGGACGACAGTGGAATTCCACCGTCATCCCGCCAGATCCGGCCCAGGTGGCTGCCGACTAGCGCTTCTTGGATTCGCTTGCCGCGGTGGCCGCGACAGGCAACGGCTGCGAGAAGCGGATGTGGTTCCCGAACGGGTCGCGCAGCCCGCAATCGATGCCATAGGGCCGCTCGGTCGGCTCCTCGGTGAACTCGACGCCCTTGCCGCGAAGCTCGTTGTACGATTTCCGGCAGTCATCGGTCGTGAAAAACAGGTGGCCGCCTGTGGCGCCCTTTGTCACCAGCTCGCGGACCTGCTCGGCGGTCTTCGGATCGAGGGCGGGCGGACCGGGGGTTGACAGCAGAATCTCATGGCTGTCGCCGGGCACCTTGACTGTGAGCCAGCGCATGAATCCGAGGTCGACGTCATTGGCAACCTCGAGGCCGAGCTTGCCGACATAGAAATCGAGCGCCTGCTGCTGGTCGAGCACGTAAATCTGTGAGATCGCGAGAGCGTTGAACATTTCGTTTACCTCCGTGGTGATTGATGACGTGACCCACGCTACGCGCTGTCTGGCGCGTGCGCTTCTCCAAAACTGCTGGGTCGTGTCCAGGCCATCGCGAAGCAGGTGGGGACGGCCCTGATCGGTCCGCGCTTCCGGTGGGCGCTCGGCGTCAGACCGACGATCTCACGAAAAATGCGGCTGAAGGTGCCAAGGCTGGTGAAGCCGACATCCAGGCAGATGTCCGTCACGCTCCGGTCCGTCGCCCGGAGCAGGAACATTGCTCGCTCGACCCGGCGGCGCTGCAGGTAACGATGCGGCGTTTCGCCGAAGGTGGCCGCGAAGGTCCGGATGAAATGGGCCGCCGAGACGTGCGCCACCCTGGACAGGGCCGGGACGTCCAGCGGTTGGGCGTAGGCGCGGTCCATCGCGTCGCGGGCGCGAAGCATCCGGCGATTGAGGTCTTCGACGGCGCGGCTCATCTGGTAATCACACCACGCCTCTGGGGTCGGGCGCTCGGTCAGCTGTTGAGCGAGATGTAGACGAGGACCGTCGTCACGGCATTGCCGGCGCCGTGCAACAGCATCGAGTTCGTCAAAGAGCCGGTGATCTCGTACTGGATCGTCAGGATCAGGCCGAGAAACAGGAAGACCGGGATCAGGATCGGAATGAAATGGAAGGCAGCAAAGATCGTGGCGCTTACCAGCGCGGCCGCCCAGACTGGCCAGCGGCGCAGCAGGTAGCGGTACAGCATGCCGCGGAAGAAGAGCTCCTCGCAGATCGGCGCCACCACCGCGGCGGCGACCAGGGCGAGCACGAGCACGGCGACGGCATTGGAATGGTTATTGAACATCTCGCGCGCGTTGCTCGGCACCGGCTGGCCATGGTTCATCGATGCGGTGACGATGGCCACGATTATGCCCGTGCCCACGAACCAGAGCACCAGCAGGCCGGCGACGAGGAAGGCGTCCGAGATACCGGGCCGGCGTAGACCCAGCCAGCGGCCCGGATGCGGAATACGGCGGAGGAATCGCAGCATGCCGAGGAACAGCCCCACATAGATGATGACGGTGGCTAGCAGGAGGATGGATACAGCGTTGGCCTTGTACCCCGTGGGATCGGCGTAAGCCACGACTGCAAGGACGATGAACGCGGCCACAACCCCCAGCACGGCGCCGCCGAACGCGATCAGCAGGTCGCTGAAGCGGACGTCGACGCGGGCGGGCGGGTCGGCCGAAAGCGGCATGGGCATCATGACTGCCATCCGAGCGTAACGTGTCACGCCCAACCAGCTTGCCGAATACGGGGCAACTCGGAGCCGGGCGCCATCGCGGCGGTCGCCGTTGGGGCGGCGCTCGAGACGCTCTACCGGGCGAGGGCCGAGCGGGATGGATCCGGCCGGCTGGAATTCGCGCCGAGAATTCCTGAGCTCGGTGTCAGTGATCGCAGTCCGTCGGCGTTATACCCAGGCAATGGCCGACGACGACGCCCCTCGCCCGGTTTTCGGGGATCTGCTGAAGCAGTCGCAGAGCGCCCTGGCGGGCCTACAGGCCCTCGAGGATCAGCTCAGCGCCAGGCTCGCCGACCAGCACGCGCAGCTGAACGACAGCCGCGCCGAGCTGGCGCAGACGCGCGAGGCGATGACCGCGCTTCAGGCCGCCCACGAGCGCTTGACGGCCGAGCACGCCTGGAGCCTTGATGAGTCGCGGCGCCAGCAGCAGGCCCGGATCGAGCTCGAGGGATCGATCCTGGATGCGCGGCGGGAGCTGGCGGCGACCGTCAAGGAGCGCCAGGAACTGATCCGGGCGCGCGATCGCGACCGTCACGAATTAGAAGACCGGCTGGCTCACCACGAGGCGGCGCTGGCCGACCGCGTCAGCCAGATTGTCGGCCTCGAGGCGAAGCTTGACGAGCTGATGGCGGCCCAGGACATCTGGCACGCTGAGCGGGAGGCGCTGGTCGTAGCCCGGGACCAATTCGCCGGTCGCGTCCGCGACCTGGAAGCCGCCGAACGGCGCGCCGCCGACGAGTTGAGCCGCGCCATCAGCAACCGCGAACAGCTCCGCACGGTTTACGAGGAGCTGAAGCGCGCGCACACCGCGACCACCGAGCGCAGCGCGGCGGCATTTCGTGAGATGTCGCGGCTGCAGGACGAGCTGCGCGTGGCGGCCGAAACGGTCGCCAGCCACGAGGCGGAAACCGCCCAGTTGAAGCAGCAGCTGGCCCAGGTGACCACCCTGGCGGACGAGCTCCAGACGCACCAGCTCACCTGGGCGGCCGATCGCGAGGCTCTCCTCGCCGCAGTCCAGGTCGCCGAGAAACGTCGCGTTGCCGTCGAAGCCGACCTGGCCACCGCCCAGCTGGCCTTGTCCGAGCGGTCAGCGGCCGCGGAACGCGAGGCGGCCGAGCTCCGCCACCAGGCTGCGGCGCTGCAGATCCAGGCTGCCGACGAACGGGAGCGCCTGGAAGGCGCGCTCGCCGCTGGTCTGGACCAGCTGCGAGCCGCGGCGGCGGCGGCTGACGCGGCCGACTTGGGACGGGCCGAAGCGCAAGGCCAGTACGCGAAGCTGGTCGAACGGGCCCAGCTCGCCTCCCAGGAGTGGGCCGTGCGGCGCCAGGCGATGACCGAGGAGAACCGGCGTTTGACCGCCGAGCTCGCCCAGGCCCACCAGGCGGCGCGTGCCGCCGAGGATGGGCAACGTCAGCGGCAGTTGGAGCTGCAACAGCTCGAGCAGGCCCACCGAGAGAAGACCTCATTGCTGGCGGACCGGCTCCGGGCAGCCCTGGACGAGGGCTCCCGGCCGCTGACCCCGGAGCAGAGCCACCGAATCAATACCAGACTCAACGCCATCGTCGGCTTCTCCAGCATCGTGGCCGACGCGACAGCCCTTGCCCCAGGCGAGCAGGCCGACTACCTCAGCGTGATCATGGAGAATGGTCGCGCGCTCGCTGAGGAGCTGAATCTGGTTCCCGTGGCGGGCGCGGCCCCACCGGCGGCCTCGGTCCCAACCGCGGCCGTGCCGCTCGTGGCAACCCTGGGTGGTGGCGCCATCCGGCCGACGGTCCTGGTGGCCGATGCCGACCCTCAGGTCCGGGACCGGCTGTTTCCATTCCTGACCCGGGCCGGCTACGAGGTCGTCTTCGTGGCCGACCGCGCCGAGGCAGTCAGTCGGGCCGGGTCGCTGTCGCCGATCCTGGTACTGGTCGATGCGGCCCTTCAGCCGGGCGGCGCGCCCGGCTTGATTGCCGAACTGAAGCGTGACCCGCGGACGGCCGATATCCCGGTCGTCGTGACCACCCGCAACCTTGCCGAGCCGCTCGGCGTGGAGCTGGGGGAGATCGACATCCTGACCAAGCCAATCGACCGCCAGCAGCTACTCCAGGTGATGATCAACCACGATCTCCAGGCGGACGCGAGGCGGACCCAGAAGCTGCCGGCCAGGGTGCTCGTCATCGACGACGACCCCCTCAGCGTGCGCCTCCTGACAGCGGTCCTCAAGCCGCTCAAGGTCGAGGTCATCAGCGCAGCCGGCGGAAAGGCCGGGATCGAGCTCGCCCGCCAGTGCAATCCTGAGCTGATCATCTGCGACCTGATGATGCCTGAGGTCGACGGGTTCGATGTGATCGCGGCCCTACGCGCCGATCCCCAGATGAGCGCGGTGCCGATCCTCGTCTACTCCGGTAAGAGCATCACCGCCGACGATCAGCAGCGGCTACAGGGTCTCATCCCCTCGATCATCCGCAAGGGTGAGTTCAGCCGGGAGCGCTTCCTCGAGTTCCTGCTGAAGCGGGGCGAGCGACGCTCCCGGGGCGCCACCCCGCCGATCGCCGCCTAGCAGCCGGAGCCTCGCCGGGGGTGTCCGGTCAGGGGGCGAACGGGGAGCTTGGCTGATACTGCTCGAAGCCCGGGATCGGAATTCCCAATACGAAGGCGACGAAGGCGACGATCCCACCCAGAATCAGGAAGAAGAACAGCAAATACCGGAACATGTACCTGGCCCCCTACCAGGGACAACGGGGGCGGCCTCAAAAGCTTGGGTTTGACCGTGGGCGCAGTCTCCGGACGGTATTGACGTTGTATTCACGCAATCGTGGCGGAAAAGGCACAGATCCCGGCCGACTTTCATCAGGCGATGTTCCGCATTGCGGCGGTGGCTTTCGTCACCTCGGCGACGGTCAACGTCGCCAGCAGTTTCATCGGGAAGTCGAACTTCGACTTCCGCTCGATCTTCATCATCGCCCTGCTGTCGTATGGCGGCGGCGCCGTCAGCTGGTTCTTCCCCTGGCACCGGCTTCCCGTGCAACGGTTCCTCGTCGTCATCGTGGCGCCAGGGCTCGTGCTGCTCGGCTTCATGCTGATGCTGACCGGCGGACTTCACTCGCATATCCTGCCCGTCTTCGTCGCCCCGGCCGTTTTCATGGCGGCGGCCTACGGGTTCCGGAGTGGCGCGATCATCGCCGTGATGACGGCCGCGACGGCGGCGCTCCCCTTGCTCTTCCAGGGCTGGGACCCGTACTACGGCCGGACCCTCCTGGTCCTCTCCGTCGGCACGCTGCTCTGCGCCTACATCCCGGCCACGGTGCGGCGGGCGTTGCTTGACGAATACGAGAACCGCCGGCGCCAGCAGGAAGAGGGATACGTCGCGACCATCAGCGCACTGGCAGCCGCGCTCGACGCCAAGGACCGCTACACCGAGGAGCACTCCCGTGAGACCGCGGCCTTCGCCGTCAGTGTCGGCAAACGGCTCGGCCTGTCGGCGGAACAGCGCCGCTTGCTGGAGTACGGCGCTTTGCTACACGACATCGGCAAGATCGGCATCCCGAGCTACATCCTGCACAAGCCCGGCCGGCTCACCACGGAAGAGTTCACGGTGATGAAGGAGCACCCGGTGATTGGCGAGCGAATCCTCGCCTCGGTCCCGTTTCTCGCGCCGCTCGGACCAATCGTTCGCGCCGAGCATGAGCGCTGGGATGGCGCCGGGTATCCAGATGGGCTCAAGGGAGAAGAAATCCCGATCGAGGCGCGGATCATTCACGCCTGCGACGCCTTCCACGCGATGGCATCCGACCGCTCCTACCGCCCGGCCCTCTCCGGGCAGGCCATCCTGACCGAGCTTCATGACGGGTCCGGGACCCAGTTCGATCCGCGCGTGGTCGACGCCCTGCTGCGGGTCATCGAGGAAGAGAAGCCGAAAGTGACCGCAGGGGCGCAGACCACGGGGACGCCCGCGCCGGCGGCGCCTGTCTCCGGGCCGCGCTCCTGGGCGCAGCACCTGCAAACCATCGAGACACTCGGGCAACTGCTGGCCCGAGCCAGCAGTGTCGAGGACATCTGCGCCCGGATGGGGGAAACCATCGTCAACCTCCTTCCGCACGACCACTGCCGCATCCTTCTCATCAACGACGATCACACGCGCCTCGATGCCGTCTATCTCAGCGGCAGTGACCGGCCCGAGTACCAGGACATTACGCGCGTAAACGCGAGCGTCGACGTGGGGGAAGGTATCGCGGGCTGGGTCGCCGAGACCAAGCGTGGCGCCGTCCTCGGCGATGCCGAACGACATCCCAAGGCCCTCCATGTCGCCGGCACGTCGGTCATCGACGAGTCGATGCTGGTGGTGCCGGTCGTTTTCCAGGACGAGGTCCTGGCGGTCATCGCGGTCATGAAGGTCGGCCTCAACCAGTACTCACTCGACCAGCTGCGTCTGCTCACGATCCTCGGCAACCAGGCAGCCGTCTCGATGGCGAACGCTCGCCTGATCGATCGTCTGGCGGCGTCGGCCACCGTCGATCCGCTAACCGGCCTTTTGAACCGCAATGCCTTCGAGGAATCCCTCAATTCGCAGCTCGTTCGACCGCAATCGTGGGGCACGCTCGTGATCATCGACGTCGACAATTTGCGCGAGGTCAACCGGGACTACGGCTATCGCGCGGGTGATGCGGTGCTGAAAAAGATCGCGCGCGCGGTCCGCGGCGCGACCAGGTCCACAGACCAGGCGGCTCGATGGATGGGCGACGAGTTCGTCATCCTCGCCCCTGAAACCACCCGCGACCAGGGCGGGGAGTTGGCGGGCCGGATCCTGGCCGCCCTGCAGGGCGAGCGCATTACGATCCGCTGGGGTCAGGCCGAGTATCGAGGTGACGGGCTGACCGCCCAGGACCTGCTCGGCCAGGCGATGCGTGCCCTGGCCGGAACATCCGGCAATCTCGCCGCCTAGGCCCCGCACGCCCGGCGATCTCGCCTCGCCGATCTGATACCTGCGCTGCCACTCTTCTGGAAGGCTATTGGGCGGCCTGTGACGGTTGGGGCAAGGCGGGCCGCCCGATCGGGCACGAAGCTTCGAGTTTGGCCCCATTTCCTTGACGGTCCAAAACCAGCGGCCTAAAGTCCAGTCGCCGCCAATGGGTTTTGACTGTCTGCGGGCGCGGAAACCCGTCGCGAGGAAAGATTGATTTTCAGGGGACTTGCCCGGTCGCTGTGGCCGGTCCAGCGTGCCGGATTCTTCAGCCGCAACCTCTGGAAGGTCGGTGGCTTCGGGATAGCGGCTGCCGTCCTCCTGACCAGCCGAGGAGCCACCGAGGCGCCGCACTTGCCGCAACTGAACGGCCGGGTCACGGCCGCGACGACCGTTCCCTGCGGCCCGTATCAAGGAGGCGTGCCGGGGGTCTACACCTGGCCGGCAGGCACCTATAACCTTCCGGTTAATCCTGGCAACGACCCATTTCCCGACGTGAACAATCCGCCCTGCGTCGGCGGCGTCGTGGTCGGACCAGGTCAAACGCTCCTGATCGATGCCACCGCCGGGCCTGTTGATATTCGGTCCAGTGGCGCCGCCCTGAGCGTAGCGGGCGGCTCGCTGCAGACAATTGGTTCAGGTGAAAGCCCGGATCATGCCATCAAGTTCGAGGCGGCCTTCGATGTCGCGTCGTGGGACGGTATCGACATCACCGCCAGCGGCACGAGCAAGGGCAACGCCTCGCTTTCGTACGTCAGCATCCAGGGGGCGGTGCGGTCAATCCAGATCTCTAGTGGCGCGACGAGTTCACCGGACGGTTCGCGCTACGGGCTGACCGTTCGCAACAGCGGCATCGGGTTCTCCTACTTCGATGGCATCGACGTCACCGACACGCCAATCCTGGTCACCGGCCTGAACGACGGTAAAACGGGCACGATCAACAACATCGGATCGATCGGGATCAACGCGACGTTCGACGCCAGCGCGCCGGTGCCCCTGGCCGACGCCCTGCACATCGACGGCATGACCTTCGGGAGCTCGGCGCCGTTTGGCGTCAGTGCCTGCCCACCGAACCAACCCTGTTACATCGGCAATCAGGCGATCTTCGGCAAATTTGTTTCTCACGCGAGCCAGCCCGTGTCGATCACCAACAGCAAGTTCTATCGTGCCGGCACCTACGGGGTGCAACTGGAGTCGGCCAACCAGCCGACCGTGACCAATAACCTCTTTGCCTGCAATGGGCTGGGCGCTCCAACAACGGTCTCGGACTGCAGCGGCAACGGACCCGTCTACTCGGCCGTGCTTCTCAATGACGCTACCGCGGACCTTGCCCAGGCGCCACACAGTACCGGGAAAATTACGGGAAACCATGGCTACGGCAACGGCCTCGACGCCATCGCATTCAGTGGCGCCGTGACGTCCTCCGCCATGACCTGGCAGAACGCCACCAACGTCACCAATGTCGCCGGCGACCCGCCGACCGACCCGCATTGGCTCGGATACCTGTTGACGGGCGACCTCAACATGGCGAACGCCACCCTGACTATCCCGGATGGCAGCGTCGTCAAGACGCTCGGCGGCACCATCAACCTGACGAACAGCAGGCTCGATGCGAGCGGCCCCAACCTCAAGACGTTCACGAGCCTGCGAGATCTCCTCGGCATCCCCAGTTGCCCGTCCGTCTTTGCTCCCAGCTGCGGACCAGCCATTCTCCCGGGCGGGGAGTGGGGAGGGATCAATCTGAGTGGCGGTAGCCAGGCCACCATCAACAAGGCCAACATCCTGTATGCAGCGACCGGGATTCGCGTCGCGGGCGGCGCCACCTCCACCGGGCCCGGTATCAACTACGGCCTGGTGGTCTCGAACAGCACCATCGGTCCGACGTTCTCGGATGGTATCGCCGCCACCGGCACGCCAATCTCGGTCACGAACACTCTTTTCCAGTGCGTCGGCAGCGGATGCCAGCCGCCAGCCGCCGGCGACCACGGGATCAGCGCCGACTTCACCGGCAGCCCGGCCGTCGGCGACGGGTTACTCCTCGCCGGAAACACGTTCCACGGCAGCGTGAATGAGGCGATCAAGGGCGTCGGCCTGGGCAGCCAGAAGGTCGATATCGAAAACAACAGCGTCGATCATGCCGGGACGGCTGGGATTCAACTGCTCGGCGCGGACCGCCCGACCCTCAAGCAGAACACGATCACAAGCAGCGGCACTGGGACACCGACGTATCCCGCGATCTATCTCAACGGCGTCACCCGGGCTGACTTCACTAACGCGATCACGGGCAATGCGGGCTCGCGCAATGGCCTGGATGCCATCGCCTTCCACGGCGGGACCACGGCGCTGACCTGGCAGACCGTCGCGAACCGCACCTCAACGGGACCGCTTGGATACCTCCTGGATGGCCCGCTCGTCGTCAACGGGGCGCTCACCCTCCAGCAGAACGACTACGTCCCGTCGCTCGGCTCGATCACGGTCACGGGCGATGCCCTGACCGCGACCGGGGCCGTGCTCACCAGCCTCAAGAACTACACGGTCAACATCCCGACCTGTGGATCGATCTTCGACCAAAAGGTGTCAGGTGCCTGCCCTAATGCCATGCCCGGCGACTGGGGAGGCCTCACGCTCGATTCACATTACTCGAACAACCTCAGCAGCAGCACAGAGATCCGATACGCGACCACCGGGATCACGATGGGGCCACCGGGGACTTCACCGATTTCGTCCCCCCTGAAACTCGACACCACGAATATTCGCAACGTGTCGGCGGACGGCATTGCGACCCAATCGTCGCTGTCGATCACCGGCGGCGCGCTGACAAATATTGGGGCACACGGCATCGCGGTCGATCTCGCCGGAGTTGCGGCGGGCGCACGCGTCTCGATCGGCGGCGCATCCATCAGCGGGACCGGCAGCGAAGGGATCCTCGCCCGTGGGCTTGCCGGGCAGGTAGTGCTGATAGACGGGACGTCCGTTGATCGCTCGCGCGCCACTGGGATAAGCCTCACGGCAGCGAACCAGCTCACGCTGACGAACAACACGATCACGAACACTCCGGCGGGTTACCCGGCCGTTTATCTGAACGGCTTCACCGGGCCGTTCGGCGCGATCAGTGGAAACCGCGGTGCCGGCAACGGCCTGGACGCGCTGGCGTTCCATGGCACGGTTACCGACGACCTCACCTGGATCACGGCGCGGAAGACCGGCGTCGTGCGGCCGCTCGGTTACCTCCTCGATGGCGACCTCAATCTTGCCGGCACGCTTCAGGTCGGAGCCGGCGACATCGTCAAATCGAACGGGGCCCTCAACGTCGGCCACCTGCGGGCCGATAACACCAGCAACGCCAGCCAGAAGGTGTTCACCAGCTTGTCCGATGACGTGGCCGGCCTCGCTGTCTGTCATCCCGCGTCGGTCCTGCTTCCGGGTTGCACTGGGGCCGCTGCAGGCGACTGGAATGGCATCAATCTCGCCAGCGATGGCGCCCTCGTCAACAGTGCAATCCGCTATGCCGCGACCGGCATCAACGTCAGCAGCGGAGCCGCGACCACGTTCGGGTCCTCCAGCTACGGGCTGCTCGTCTCGCGCAGCCATATCGACGCGACGAAGTTCGATGCCATCGACAGCCTGGGCACGCCGGCTTCGATCACGGACTCGTCGATCAACGGCGCGATCCACGGTATCCAGGTCGACTTCACCGGGGGCTCCGGCACGGCGGCGCTCAGGCTGAGCGGAAACCGGTTCAGTAACACCGGCGCGGAGGCCGTGGTCGGGCAAGCGCTCGGCGGCCACCCGCTCTGGATCACCGACAACCAGGTGCAAAACGCCGCGACGTTCGGCGTTCGATTGGTGGGCGCTGACCAGCTGGTCCTGCGCAACAACAACATCAGTGGGAGCGGCGGCGGTCCGGGTGCCGGTTCCGCCCGCTATCCCGCCATCTACCTCAGCCAGGTGAATGCCGATTTCAGCCGCAATGTTCGTGGGAACGTCGGGAGTGGAAACGGCCTCGACGCCGTGATGATGAACGGGACATCCAGCGGAGACCTTAGCTGGATCACGCCACTCGCAACGCCACCCACCCGTGCGCTCGGTTATCTTCTCGATGGCTCCCTCACCGTTCAGGGAACGCTCACGGCTCGGGCGGGCGACGAGATCAAGGCCCGCGGCGGCCCGATCATTATCAAGGGCGGTGCGCTCCAGGCGACCGGAGCGACCTTCACGAGCCTGACCGACGTCACCGGTCCGGCGGTGTCCTGCCCCTCGGCCTTCGCCACCTTCTGCGGGGCCGCGCCCGGGGACTGGGGCGGCCTGCACATCACCCAGGACTCCTCAGGCAAGCAGGCGAAGGCAACCATCACCGGCGGTCAGATCAATTTCGCTGAAACGGCGGTCTCCACCGACAACGGGCCGATCGCCACGAGCGAGCCCAGCATCAAGCTGGACGGCGTAGCCATCTCGCGAGCGAGCAAGGACGGCGTCAACAGCCTCGATACGCCGATTGCCATCATCAACGTGACGACGATCTCCAATGTCGGATCGCACGGCATCATTGCGAGCTTCTTCAGTCCGGCGAACTGCCCGGCCGGAACGTGTCACCGGTTGACCGTGACGGACTCACAGATAACCAATGCGGCCAAAGATGGCATCGTAGCCAACGGCCTTGGCGGCCAGCCGGTCACAATCACCGGGACGACGGTGACGAGTGCGGGGACCTACGGGATCCGGCTCGTCGGGGCCGATCTCCTGACCTTGACGGGTAACCCAATCAACGGCAGCGGGACGTCGGCGCCGAAGTACCCGGCCATGTACCTCAGTGGGATCAAGGCGGACTTCGAGTTGGCCGGCACGCTGGGGATTGCCGGCAACCACGGCTCGGGCAACGGTCTCGACGCGATCGTTTTCCACGGTGAAGCCACGCAACCGCTGAGATGGCTCACCAACGGTGTGGCCGCTGCCCCGGCACCTGACGATCACTTCGGCTACATGCTCGACGGTGACCTCCTGGTCGATGGATCGCTGGCCACGAACAACCACGACATCGTCAAGACCTTGAATGGGATGGTCGCCGTCAATGGCAGCCTGCAGTCGAGCGGCACCATTTTCACGAGCCTCAAGGACGACACGGTGGGGGTAGCGGCGTGCGGTTCGGTCCTCGTTTCTGGTGGATGTGCGTCAGGGGCGTCGGCGGGCGACTGGAAAGGCCTTCGCATCAACGGCGGCCCAAGCGTGATCGGGACGTCAGTCGTCCGTGACGCAACGACCGGGATCACGGCCGGATCCGGGCTCTCGATCACGTGCTCGAGCATTCAGGCCAACGGCACCGGCGTCGCGCTCGCCGCGGGCGCGTCCATCAGCCAGAGCGACGTCTTCAACAACACCACGCAGGACCTGGCTGGTAGTACCGGTGCCACGGCCGATGCCGTCTGGTGGGGGACCGGTGGCGGCAACTTTGGATCAACCCCGGCAGGTGTCGTCACCAACAAGCTGGCGAGTCAGCGGCCGAGCTTGGACCCCGCGTACGGCGGCGCGATCGCGCTGTCAGACAGCAATACGAACAGCCTTCCGCCGCACAAGTTCGGCACTGGAACCCTGGGCGTGACGTTGAGCTTTAGCAGGCAGATGGATCCAAGCCTCCAGCCAACGGTCCGCTTTACGCCCGACTCGCACGACGTTTCAGGCCATTGGACGGTCGACCCGGTTACGAAGCAATGGACAGGCACTTTCTCGCTCAGTCACCTCGGACTGCTGCCAACGATTCTCCCAACAACGGACGGCACCAAGACGCTCCAGGTTGGCACAGCGCGCAGCTGCGTCCCAGCCGCCCCCAGCGGATCGGACTCCAACCTGGTGGCTCAGCCTGCCTCCCCCGCGACGTTTACGACCGACCTGACGCAGCTGGCGCTCCCGGTCACTATGCCGGCGACGCTGCCGGGCTCAGCGAGTGGGACCCTGAACGGTACGGTCGATCCCCTTGGATGGCCAACCACCACCGCCTACTTCGAATGGACCGGGCTTGACAGCACGATCCACCAGCTGCCGCTCACGAACCCGGCGATCAGCCTGGCCGGAGGCCCGCAATCGGTTCAGGCGCGCGTCACTGGACTCACGTCTTCGTCGGCCTATCCGTTCCGTGTCGTTGCCAGCAATGGGAACGGCACTATCACGGCCACGCCGGACTTCATTTTGAACACCACGGGTGTCGCGACCGGGTTCACCATTACCGATCCGCCGGCGTCGAACGTTGCTGGCAGCGGAATCGCCGAGACCGTGGCAGCGACTGATGGGACCCAGATGGTCGCGGATTACGTCGGCAACGTCGCGTTGTCGAGCACCGATCCCCAGGCGGCCTTCAAAGTGGCGGACGGGGACACGCCGGCGCCGTTGCCGACGACCTTGACCTTCGCAGCATCGGATTTCGGATCCAGAACCCTGACCGTGATCTTCAAGACCAGCGGCCCGCAATCCCTCACCGCCCTTGACGGCGGTGGGCTGACGGGAAGTGGCGGCGGGGTGACCGTTGTCGCCGCGGGACTTGATCACCTCGCGCTGAGCCCGAATTCATCGACCGTCGCGAGCAATGCGGGGCAGGCGTACACGGTTGACGCCCGCGACGCCTACGACAATAGCCTCGGGGACGAGACGTCATCGACTGCATTCTCGATCGCGCCCGACGGCTCGTGCGCGACGACGACCTGTTCCGCCACGATCGCCGACAGTGGAGCGTCGCACCACACGGTCACTGGAACCTTTAACGGAAAGACCGGCACCGCCACCCTGATCGTCACGGCACGGGTACCGGGCGTGCCAACCGGTGTGACGGCGACTCCATCCAACAGCTCGGCGAACGTCACCTGGACGGCGCCCGCGGACGATGGCGGCAGCCAGGTCAGCAGCTATACGGTAACGGCATCTCCAGGTGGGGCCGCGTCCACGGTTAACGGAACCACGTTTACCACCGCCGTGACGGGGCTAACCAACGGAACCTCGTACACCTTCACCGTGGTGGCCACGAATGTTGCTGGGGCGGGGTCACCGTCGGCTGCGTCGTCGGCCATCATCGCAGGTACGCCCGCTGCATCAACCTCGGTGACGGCGATCCCGGATAACGGCCAGGCCAGCGTCTCGTGGGCTGACGCCGGCGGATACGGGCGGAAGCCCGATCACGAAGTACACGGTGACGTCGTCGCCGGACGGCAAGACCGCCGCCACGCTCGACGGGACCACGCTGACGGCGACCGTCACGGGTCTGACCAACGGCACGGCGTATACGTTCACGGTGGTGGCGACGAACGCGATCGGGGATGGCCTGCCGTCGGCCGCCTCGAGCGCCGTGACGCCGCGCACCGTGCCGGGAGCGCCCGCGGCGGTGTCGGCTACGCCCGGCGATAGCTCGGCCGTCGTGACCTGGACGGCGCCCGCCGAGACCGGCGGCAGCCCGATCACGGGCTATACCGTGACCTCCTCGCCCCCGGGCGGCACGCCGGTTGTCTCAGGCACCATGGCGACGGTGCCAGCCCTGACCAACGGCACGCCCTACACCTTTACGGTGGTGGCCACCAACGCGGCCGGCGACAGTGCACCGTCGGCGCCGTCGAGTGCCGTTACGCCCCGTACAACCCCGGGCGCGCCCACGGCGGTTTCGGCTACGGCAGGCGATGGCTCTGTTGCGGTGACCTGGACCGCCCCGACCGATAACGGCGGGAGCCCGATCACGAAGTACACGGTGACCTCGTCGCCAGAGAACAAGACAGCCGTCACGCCCGACGGCAGCACGCTGACCGCGACCGTGTCGGGCTTGACCAACGGGACGGCGTACACCTTCACCGTGGTCGCGACCAATGCGGCCGGCGACGGGTCACCCTCGGCGGCGTCAACGTCTGCCACTCCACAAACGCCGGCTGGTGTGCCAAGCAAGCTGGTGTTCACGACGCAGCCGAGCGGGTCGACAGGCGGGATCGCCTTCGGCACACAGCCCGTGGTGGCCGTGGAGGATAGCTTTGGCACCGTGATCACGGCCGACAACACCAGCACGGTGACGCTCAGCATTTCGGCGGGCACAGGGAATTCGGCGGGCGCGCTGACGTGCACGTCGACGAGCCCATCGGTGATCGCCGGGCAGGCGACCTTTGCCGGGTGCGCCATCGACAAGATCGGCAACGGCTACACCTTGCACGCGGTGAGCAGCCTGGGCAGCGTCACGGCAGCGAACAGCGACCCGGTGACGATCACGCTCGGACCGGCCGCCAAGCTGGGCGTGACGAGGCAGCCGAGCAGCTCAACCGGCGGCGTCGCGTTTGGCACGCAACCCGTGGTCGCCGTCGAAGATGCAGGCGGCAACATTGAGATAGGCGACAGCACCAGTACGGTGACCCTGAGCATCAACTCGGGCACAGGGGATCCGGCCGGCGCGCTGACGTGCACCGCGAATTCCGTGATGGTCAGCGGCGGGGCTGCCGCATTTGCCGACTGCGCCATTGACAAGGTCTCACCGGGCGGCAATCCCTACACATTGCACGCGGTCAGCGATCTCGGCAGCGTGGCTGCGGCCAATACTGGCTCGGTCGCGATCACGCTTGGACCGGCCGCGAAGCTGGCCTTTACGACGCAGCCTGCGGGTGCCGTCGCCAGTTCGGCCTTCACCACGCAGCCTGTGGTCTCGGTCGAGGATGCGGGTGGGAATGTCGTAGCCACAGACAGCAGCACGGCGGTGACACTGAGCCTCACGCCGCTGACGGGCGATCCGGGCGCGACCCTGACTTGCACGCCCGGTAATCAGCAGACTGCCGTGAATGGCGACGCCACGTTCAGCGGCTGCGCAATCGATAAGCCCACGACTGGCTACAGCCTGCGCGCGACCGGAGCCGGCTTCCAGACGGACAGCCAGGTGTTTACGGTAAGTTAGCCCGCGGCGAACGGCGCGGTCAGCGTCATGCGTTCCTGATCGGTGAGCCAACTACTCACCACGAGCGCACCGGCCGCGACCATAGCGGCATTCATCGCGCGGCGCCACGACTCTCCCTCATAGGCAGTCGACATGATGCGGGTAATCGCCTCCTCTTCAGCGTCTGGCGATAGACGGTCGTCCACGATGGCGGAAGCCGCCGGCTCGGGCCGGGTCGAGGGTTGTAACTCACTGCTGTCGGCGACCAGCTGGGCCGTCCGCATTGCGTCGAAGAAGGCCGACTCCGAGCCGGGAAAGACGTCCCGCTTCGCGGCTTTCGTCGCGGCGTCCAGCGCCTGGAAGTAGGCCGGGGAGAGGGCAATCTCGAGGTCGGGAATGGCGCCGACGCCGGGAGCCGCGTCGACCACCCGCTCCCAGTCGGCCGGGGTGAGGCGACGCAGCCGCCCAAAGAAGGCTTCGACCTCCGGGGTGTTGGGGCCGAACCGGTTGTCGCCCACGGTCAACTACAATACGCGCGGTTCCATGGTTTTTGGAGATCCGCCGTGCCTGTAGTCCAGTGGGAGGTCGTCGTCGGCTACGCCGTCGAGGCGAGAGATGGCGAGCTCGGCACCGTCACCGAGCTCTTCGAAGGCCCAGCGGCCTCGATCTTCGTCTCCAGCGAGCCGTACATGCGGGTCCGGAGTGCGGGCCAGCCCGACCTCTTCATCCCGTACTCCGAAATCGTGGACATCAGCGAGCTGAAGAAAACGGTTTACCTCAAGCGCCGGATGGACGAGATCAACGCCCTGCGCTGGACTCGGGATCCGCGCCGGCCGGACGACCTCGCGGTATCCTACGTGCCGAAACCGCGGGTGGCGGACGCGCTTCGACCGGACTCGGATGGCACGGTCGGGCCGCGCCCGCGGGTGGCGAGCGGCGCCTGGAAGCCCGGAGAGGCCGCGCCCCGCCCGGAACCCGGCCGCGGCATCCGGATCGGCGACCGCTTCAAGCCCGGAGACCGAATTCCCGCCCAGGGCCAGTACATGTGTACCGTCTGCCGGTTTCGCAAGCACACGCGTCAATTTCGCGAAGAGAATCCGGACGGCCTCTTCCCGCCGGCCCATCACCCGGGGGCGCTCTGGGAGCTCGAAGATCTTCGGTCATAGGGCGAGGACCTGATTCGCCCAGCGTGGCGGGAAGGCGCCTCTGTATTCAAACTTTCCTTTGTTAATATCAGCCCCGTACCGTGCTGAGCGACTATCTTCCCCTGCTCATTTTCCTTGCCGCGGTCGTCGTCTTCGGCTTCATCGCGCTCTTCCTTCCGCCCTGGTTGGCGGGCAGCCGGCCGACCGCCGCGAAGGACCTTCCCTATGAGTCCGGCATCGTGCCCCGCTCGAGCGCGCGCCGCCGGTTCTCGATCACCTATTACCTCACCGCGATGCTCTTCATCATCTTTGATGTCGAGGCGATCTTCATCTACCCCTGGGCCGTCATCCTGCGGCAGCTCAGTTGGTTCGGCGTCGCCGAGATGGGGGTCTTCGTCGCCATCCTGCTGATCGCGTTGATTTACGTCTGGAAGAAGGGGGCGCTCGAATGGGGGAGCTGAGCCTTCGCCCGGTGCCCACGCCGACAGGGCGCGCCGCCGGACCGACGCCCCTCAACGCCCTTGGCGACAACATTCTGACGAGCCAGATCGACAAGGTCATCAACTGGGGCCGCTCCAGCGCCATCTGGCCGGCGCTCTTCGGGCTGGCCTGCTGCGCGATCGAGATGATGGGGACGGTCGGCCCGCGACATGACCTGTCGCGCTTCGGCTCGGAGCTCTTCCGGGCCTCCCCCCGCCAGGCTGACCTGATGATCGTGTCCGGCCGGGTCTCGATCAAGATGGCCCCGGTCCTACGCCAAATATATGACCAGATGCCGGAACCAAAGTGGGTGATCGCGATGGGTGCCTGCGCCTCCTCAGCCGGCATGTTCAACAACTACGCGATCGTCCAGAGCGTCGATAAGATCGTCCCGGTCGACATCTATATTCCGGGCTGCCCCCCCCGTCCCGAGGCGCTGATCGACGCCGTCGTGAAGTTGCAGCGCAGGATTCGCGGCGAGCCGCTGGTCAAGCGTTCCGCTTGACGGATACGCATCCGATCCAACCACCGATGAGCGAGAGTGCCGTGAATGCGCTCGTCCTGCGGATCAACTCCGCGTTCCCTGGCGCGCTGCAGGAAAGCTCGGACTTCCGGGGTGACCTGAGCATCGTCGTCGAATCCAATTCGGTACTGGAGGTGGCCCGCCATCTCAAGCAGGCCGAGGGCTTCGACTACTTCCTGTATGCCACGGCAGTCGATTGGCCGGCGCGAGAGCCACGCTTCACCGTCGTCTGGGAGGTCCGCTCGCTGGCGAACAAGACGCGGATCCGGATCAAGACGACGGCCGCCATGCCCGAGCCGACCGTCCCCAGCATGACGTCGGTCTGGCGCGCCGCTGACTGGCATGAACGCGAGGCCTACGATCTCTTCGGTATCAAGTTCGCGGGCCATCCGGATCTTCGCCGCATCCTGATGCCGGCCAGCTGGGAAGGCTACCCGCTGCGGAAAGACTACGTCTCGTTCGGGGAGCCGGTCATCTTCAGCGACCAGAAGCTCGAGGGGTTGGAGCCCGACGCGATCCGTGGCTGACGTATTTCTCGAGCCCCGGATCCGGGGCGCCGAGGAAGGCGAGTCCGAGTGGATGGACCTCAACATGGGCCCGCAGCACCCCAGTACCCACGGCGTGCTCCGCGTCAAGCTGAGGCTCGACGGCGAGGTGGTGAAGGACGCCGATGCGGATATCGGCTACCTGCACACAGGCTTTGAAAAGTCCTTCGAGGATAAGACCTATACCCAGGGCATCACGTTCAGCGATCGGATGGACTACCTGGGGCCGCCGATCAACAACGTCGGCTTCGTCAGCGCCGTCGAGAAGCTGATGGAGCTCGAGGTCCCGCCGCGCGCCCAGGCGATTCGCGTGATGATGATGGAGCTCGCGCGCCTCGGCAGCCACGAGCTCTGGCTCGGCACGGCCGGCCTCGATCTCGGCGTCTACTCGGGCTTCTTTTACGCCTGGCGCGATCGCGAGCTGATCCTCGATCTGAACGAGTTCTACTCCGGCGTCAGGATGATGACCTCGTTCACCCGGGTCGGCGGTGTTGCCTGGGATCTGCCGGACGGCTGGCTGGATCAGCTGCAGCGCTTCATCGATGTCATGCCGAAGCGGATCGACGACTTCGAGTCGATGTTGACGAACAATCCGATCTGGCTCGAGCGTCTTCGCGGCGTCGGCCCGCTGACCCGCGACCAGGCGATCGAGGCGGGCGTGACCGGTCCGATGCTTCGCGCTTCCGGCGTCGACTACGACGTTCGCAAGGCGTTTCCCTATTGCGGGTATGAGCAATATGACTTCGACGTCCCGCTCGGCCAGAACGGTGACTGCTTTGACCGCTACAAGGTCCGCGTGCAGGAGATGCGCGAGAGCCTCAAGATCCTGCAACAGGCCAAAGACAGTCTGCCGGACGGCCCGTGGCTCACGAATAACCGGAAGGTGGCCCTGCCGCCGCGGACCGAGCTAGCCAAGAGCATGGAGTCAGTCATCCACCACTTCCGGCTGGTCAGCGAGGGGTTCAAGGGTCCGGTCGGCGACGTCTACAGCTTTGTCGAGAGTCCCCGCGGTGAGCTCGGCTTTTACCTCGTCTCCGACGGAGCCAACAAACCGTATCGGATGAAGGTCCGACCGCCGTCCTTCTGCAACCTGCAGCCGCTGCGCCAGCTGGTCCAGGGCGTCCTGGTGGCGGATGTGATCGCCATCATGGGCAGCATGGACTTCATCCTCGGGGACGTGGACCGCTAAGTGGCGCTGACCCAGGAAACGGCTGAACGAATCCGCGCCTCCGCGGCGCTCTACCCCTCGAAGCAGTCGGCGATCCTGCCGGCGCTCTGGGCCGTCCAGCACGAGCAGGGATACGTGACCGACGAGGCGATGGGGGAGATCGCCGAGCATCTTGGGCTGCCGGCATCCCTGATCGAGGCGACCGCGTCTTTTTATTCCATGTTCCTCACCCGGCCCGAGGGCCGGCACGAGGTGGTCATCTGCGTCAATGCGCCTTGCATGCTGCGCGGCGCCGACGAGATGGCGGCCCACATCGAGCGCAGCCTCGGCGTGCGCAGCGGCCAGACCACCCCGGACGGCGCGATCACCTGGCACTCGACGATCGAGTGTCTCGGCGCCTGCGGCGGCGCGCCGATGATGCAGGTCGACCATCGCTTCGAGGAAGACCTGACGCCGGAGAAAGTGGACACGATCGTCGAGCGCCTGCGGACAGCTCCCGCCACGCTTGAAGGGGGCAAGGCGCAAAAGGCCGAAGCGGTCGCCCCGGTGAAAGGGGAGAAGGTCCGGAGCGGTGCCGAAGGCGCACGCCCACGCGGCAAGAAGGCGCAGAAGTAATGGCGCTGAAGCCGGTTCTGACTCGCGATTTTGCTGTGGAGAACCTTCATCAGATCAAGGTTTACGAACGCCATGGCGGCTACACGGCGTTCAAGAAGGCGCTTGGGATGCAGCCGGACGATCTTGTCGAGCTGGTGAAGAAGAGCGGGCTGCGCGGTCGCGGAGGCGCCGGCTTCCCGACCGGTAACAAATGGAGCTTTCTGCCCAAGGGCATGTACCCGCGCTACCTCGTCTGCAATGCCGACGAGAGCGAGCCCGGCTGCTTCAAGGATCGCTACCTCATCGAGAAAAGCCCACACCAGGTGGTCGAGGGCGTCATGATCGCCGCCTACGCGATCGGCTCGAACCTCGCGTTCATCTACATCCGAGGCGAGTACCTCCCGCAGTATGAGGCACTTGAGAACGCGATCGACGAGGCGCGCCAGGCTGGCTATCTCGGCAAGAACATTCTGGGTAAAGGCTACGACCTCGAGGTCATCCTGCACCGGGGTGCGGGCGCCTACATCTGCGGCGAGGAGACGGCGCTGCTGACCTCGCTCGAGGGATACCGGGGTGAGCCGCGGCTCAAGCCGCCGTTCCCCGCGGTCAAGGGCCTCTACGGCAAGCCAACCGTCGTCAACAACGTCGAGACCGTTTCCAATCTCCCGCACATCGTGCTGAATGGGGCCGATTGGTTCAGCGGCATCGGTACCCCGACCGGTAAGGGGACCCGAGTCTGGTGCGTCAGCGGGCACGTCAACAAGCCGGGCAACTACGAGGTCGAGAATGGCACCCCGATCCGCGAGCTGATCGAGGTCCACGGCGGCGGCGTTTGGAAGAACCGCAAGCTCAAAGCATTCCAGCCCGGCGGCGCCTCGATGATGGTGTTGCTGCCCGAGCACCTCGATGTCGCCCTCGATTTCGACGCCATCGCCAAGGCGGGATCGATGGCCGGCGCCGGCGCCATGGTCGTCATGGACGAGACGACCTGCATGGTGGACGCCGCGCGCCGCTACGTGAAGTTCTTCCAGCATGAGAGTTGCGGCAAGTGCACGCCCTGTCGCGAGGGCACCTTTTGGATGGCGAACATTTTCGACACGTTCGAGGCCGGCTCCGCGCGCCAGACCGACATCGACTTACTGCTCGACGTGGGCTACAACATCGACGGCCGCTCCTTCTGCCCCCTCGGCGATGCCTCCACCTGGTTCCCGCGCAGCGTCATCAAGTATTTCCGCGACGAGTTCGAGCAACACGTCATCGAGAAGGGCTGCCCTTACAAGAAGGTCGCGCAGGAGGCCGTCGCCTAATGAGCGCCGTGCAGACGGACCAGGTCACGGTCACCGTCGACGGCGTCTCGATAACGGTGCCCAAGGGCACCCTGATTCTCGATGCCGCCAAGAAAGTCGGGATCGACATCCCGATCTTCTGCTCACACCCCAAGATGGCGCCGGTAGCGGTCTGCCGCATGTGCCTCGTCGAAGTCGAAAAGATGCCGAAGCTGCAGCCAGCCTGCGCGGTGCAAGTGGCGGAAGGCATGGTCATCCGCACCAAGACCGACCAGGTGGCGAAGTACCAGAAAGGCGTCCTCGAGTTCCTGCTGATCAACCATCCGCTCGACTGCCCCATCTGTGACAAGGGTGGCGAATGCCCCTTGCAAGACCAGACCTACCAGTACGGGCCGGGCGCCAGCCGCTACGTCTACCAGAAGGCGCATTTCGACAAGGCGGTCCCGCTCTCCGACAAGATCGTGCTCGACCGCGAGCGCTGCATCCTGTGTTGGCGCTGCACCCGCTTCAGCGAGGAGATCTCCGGCGAGCGCGAGCTGGCCCTCATCCAGCGCGGCGTCCATACCATCATCGGGACCTTCAATGATGAGCCGGCCCAATCCAACTACCAGGGCAACTGGACCGAGATCTGTCCGGTCGGCGCCCTGACGTCGCGGAAGTATCGCTTCATCAGCAGGCCGTGGGACCTCGATCGCACGGCCAGTATCTGCCCCGGCTGCAGCATGGGCTGCAACATTCAGATCGACGCCCGCAGCAACAAGATCGGCCGTTTTCAATCACGGGAGAACATCGCGGTCGACGACAGCTGGCTCTGCGACACCGGCCGCTTCAGCCATCCCAACTTTCAGCGCTCAACGCTCGAGCGGCCGCGGGTTCGCCGCGATGGCAGGCTGGAAGAGGTTTCCTATCCCGAACTGGCTCACTTCGCCGCGGAGGCGATCAAACGAGCGGGCTCACCGATCGCGGCATGGGCGTCGCCCGCGTCGACCAACGAGGAGCTCTTTCTGGTCCAGCGGCTGTTCCGAGACGTGCTGCGCTCGCCCCATCTGGACCACCGAACCGTCGCGATCGACGCCACCTCACCGGACGACATGACGCTCCCGATCGCGGACATCGAGCACTGCGATCACGTCATTGTGCTCGGTGGCCAGGAAGTGATCGACGCCGCCCCTGTCTTGCACCTCCGGCTGCTCAAGAGCCAGCGCAAGGGCGTCAAAATCATCAAGGTCGGAAGCGCGGAGGGCAAGGCGGCGCTCGACGCCGTTCCCGCGGAGGCCGTGGCCGTTGGCATCCTGGCAACCGAGGGGAACCGGTCCCGGGCGATCGCTCTCCAGGAGGCAATCGCGAAGCGGATCAATGGCAGCGTTCGTCGGTTACTCGTCAGCATCGGCCCCAACGGCCGTGGCGCCACCGACCTCGGCATCCTCCCGCACGCGGGTCCCGGCTACGCCTCGCTGAACGGGAGCGCAGGGAAAGGCCGGTGGGATTGGTCCAATGCCGGCATCAGGGCGCTCTACCTGCACGATCCGAGCCCATTGCACAGTTTTGCGCCGACCGAGGCGGAGGCACTCTGGCTGTCGACCTTGCCGCTGGTGATCCACCATCGCTTCAAGGCGACGCCGATTGACGATGTCGCCCAGGTGGTCATCCCGGCCCGCGCCTTCGTGGAGAAGGATGGAACGGTGACCAACATGGAGGGGCGCGTCCAGCGCATCAGTCGCGCCATCGACGCGGACGCCGTGCGCGACGACTGGCGCGTGATCCAGGACCTCGCCAACCAGCTGGGCGCGACCTGGACCTACGAGCGCGCCCACGACATCACGAACGACATCGTCCGCGCGCTGCCCGGTTATGAGGTCGTCAATCGCGGTGAGCGTGTGCTCTGGAGCGGGCGCACGTGACCCTCGAGGTCCTGATCGTGACCCTGATCAAGGCCGCGATCGTCATCGGGGCACTGCTGACGGGCTTTGCCTACCTGACCCTCTTCGAGCGCAAGGTACAGGCCCGCATGCAGCAACGGCCAGGCCCGAACCGGGTGGGTCCCTTCGGCCTCCTCCAGCCGGCCGCCGACGGGCTCAAACTGTTCTTCAAGTCAGCCAGTGAACCGGCGGGTCGTGATCGATTCCTCTACTTGCTTGCCCCGCTGATCTCAGTCTGCGCGGCGCTGGCGAGCTTTGCCATCATCCCAATCAGCGGGCCGGGTCCGCTGGTCCTCTTTGGCCATACCATCGGTTGGTACGTGATGAATGTCAATATCGGCGTCCTCTGGTACTTCGCGGTCACATCGGTCGGCGTCTACGGCATTTTCCTGGCCGGCTACGCCTCGAACAGCAAATACTCGATGCTCGGCGCCCTGCGCTCGTCGGCCCAGATGATCAGCTATGAGATGGCGCTCGGCCTCTCGCTCGTCCCGGTGTTCATCCTTGCCGGGTCGGTCAGCATGGTCGACATCGTCAAGGCCCAGCACACCTGGTGGTTCGTGCTCCCGTTGCTGCCGGCGTTCTTCCTCTACATGATCGCCGGCATTGCCGAGACGAACCGTGCGCCCTTCGATCTACCCGAGGCCGAGACAGAGCTGGTCGCCGGATACCACACGGAATACTCGGGGATGCGCTTCGCCCTCTTCTTTATGGCTGAGTACATCAACATGATCATCGTCAGCTCAATCGCGACGATCGTCTTCCTTGGTGGGTGGTGGGGCCCCTTCGGGATTCTGCCTGGGCCGTGGTGGTTTGTCCTGAAGGTGGTCATGCTCCTCTATGTCTATGTCTGGCTGCGAGCCACCCTGCCGCGGCTGAGGTATGACCGGCTGATGGCGCTCGGCTGGAAGTCTCTCTTCCCGCTATCGCTGGCGATGATGATGGTCACCGCCGTGGTGGCCGTTGCCGCCAAGGGAATCTTCTGATGGCCGGCATCCGAGAGGTGATTACGGGGCCGCTGTACATCGCGAAGGCCATGCTGACGACCTTCAAGCACAACACCAAGCCGGTCGTCACGATCTCCTATCCCGAGCGGCAGAAGCCGGTCCCGCCTCGCGAGCGCGGCCGCCACATTCTGCACCGCTACGCGGACGGCCTGGAGAAATGCGTCGGCTGCGAGCTGTGCGCCATCGCCTGTCCGGTCGGCTGCATCGTGGTCGAGGCGGCCGAGAACACGCCCGAGCACCGCGTTTCCCCGGGGAGCGGTACGCCAAGCGGTACGAGATCAACCTGCTCCGCTGCATTTACTGCGGCCTGTGCGAGGAAGCCTGCCCCTATGACGCGATCACGATGGGGCCCAGGTACGACCTTGCCGATGACCACCCAGACAAATTCATCGCGGTCAAGGAAGACCTGCTCGAGCCCCTCTCCGCCAGCCTGGGCGACACCGCACTGCCGACGGCGGCGCCATCGGCGCAGAAGGAGCCGCGCAAGTGGTCATAGGTTTTGCGTTGCTTGCCGCCTGGGAGTTGGTGACCGCCGCCGGTGTGGTCGCCTTCCGTCGTCCGATCTACAACGCGCTCTCCCTCGTCGCGAACATGCTGGGTCTGGCGATCCTGTTCCTGATGCTGAACGCGCAGTTCCTCTTCGCGGCGCAGATCATCGTCTATGCCGGAGCGGTCATGGTGCTCTTCGTCTTCATCATCGCCCTGCTCAATCCGGGCCTCGACCTGACCCTGCGGCGCGGCAGCACGGAGTGGGCCTACGGCGTGGTCTTCGGGATCGTCTTTGCCGGGTTGTTCGCCGCCCTCCTCTACAACCGCGGTCTCTCGGGACAGACCGGGACCGCGACCCCGGCGGCGATCGCAACGGCCGGCAACGTCCAGATCGTGGGCGCCGCGCTGTACACGAAGTTCCTGCTTCCCGTCGAAGTGACGTCGATCCTGCTACTGATGGCCGCGGTGGGTGCCGTGTACCTGGCCATGCGGAAGGCGGAGTAATGGACATTCCCGCATACTCGTTTCTGCTTCTGAGCGGCGCTATGTTCACCCTCGGCGTCATCGGGTTCCTCGTCCGCCGCAACCCGCTCGTGATTTTCATGTGCATCGAGCTGATGCTGAACGCCGTCAACCTGGCCTTCGCGGCGGAGAGCCGCTATCTCAATTCCCTCGACGGCGTCGTGTTCGCGTTCCTGGTGATCACCGTCGCCGCCGCCGAGGTCGTCGTCGGCATCGCGATCATCGTGCAGGTCTACCGAGCTGGGCGCGACATGGATGTTGACGAGCTCGACCTGATGAAGCAGTGAGTACGCTCGCGCCGCTCGTCTTGCTGGCTCCGCTCGCCGGCTTCGCCATCAACGCGATTTTCGGCCGGGTCCTGCCTCGCCGGATCTCGGGGTGGGTCGGCGCCGGCAGCATTGGCCTGGCCTTCGTCTTCGCGCTCGCCATCCTGACGCAGGTGATCGGCGGCGCGCACATGGACCAGACCTACTTCACCTGGTGGTCGAGCGGGCTCTTCAACGTCCCGTTCAACCTGTACGTCGATCCGTTATCGACGCTGATGATCCTGGTGATCACCGGCGTCGGCTTCCTGATCCACGTCTACTCGATCGGCTACATGGCGGCGGACCGCGGCTTCTCCCGCTTCTTCGCCTATATGAACCTGTTCGTCTTCGCCATGCTGCTGCTGGTCCTGTCCGGTAACTTGGTCTGGCTGGTGGTCGGCTGGGGCGGCGTCGGCCTCTGCTCCTATCTGCTAATCGGCTTCTGGTACGAGCGGCCGGCCGCGGTGCTGGCAGCCAGAAAGGCCTTCGTCATGAATGTCATCGGCGACGTCGGTATGGTGTTCGCCGCCTTCGTGGTCTTCCTGAATTTGAACGTCCTCGATTTCAGCAGCCTCTTCAGCCGCGTCCAGCAGCTGCCCAAGGGCGGGACCGCGATCAACCTGATCTGCCTATTGTTGCTGGTCGGCGCCGTGGCAAAGTCCGCCCAGCTCCCGCTGCACACCTGGCTCCCCGATGCCATGGAGGGCCCGACCCCGGTCTCAGCCCTCATCCACGCCGCCACCATGGTAACTGCGGGGGTCTACCTCGTAGCCCGGATGCATCTGCTCTACGATTGGGCGCCGCAGGCCGCGACCGTGGTCGCCGTGATCGGCGGGGTGACCGCCCTCTACGCGGCGACGATCGGCATGACCCAGGTGGACATCAAGCGGATCCTTGCCTACTCGACTATGAGCCAGATTGGCTACATGTTCCTTGCTGTCGGGATCGGCGCCTACGCCGCCGGCATGTTCCACTTCATGACGCACGCCTTCTTCAAGGCTCTGCTCTTCCTCGCGGCCGGCAACGTGATCCACGCCTTTCACGAAGACCAGGACATCCGCCACATGGGACAGTTGCGGCGCGGCCTGCCGGTGACGTTCTGGACGTTCCTGATCGGGACGCTCTCGATCAGCGGATTCCCGTTGTTGGCTGGTTTCTGGAGCAAAGACGAGATCATCCGCGCGGCGTTGAGCGCCGCTGGGATCGAGTTCGTCATGGGTCTGGCTGCGTTGCTGACCGCCGGCCTGACCGCTTTCTATATGTTCCGGCTGTTCTTGATCGCCTTCGGCTGGGAGTGGCTGCGCGACGACCCGCGTCACCTCCACGACGGGCTGCCCATCCAAACCATCCCGATCGTCATCCTTGCCGCCGGGGCGGCCCTCGGTGGCTATATCCCGGTGGCGAACTTCCTCGAGCCGGTCTTCGGTCACGCGGTCGACATCGGGACTGGAGCCTTCATCGGCCTTGCCCTGCTCACGCTCGTGGCCGCCGCCATCGGCTTCGGCTTGGCCTACCTCTTGTACGCGCGCCGTCCGGAGATGGCGATCGCCTGGCGCGCGCGGCTTGGTCCGATCGCGACCCTGGTGGAGCACAAGTACTACATCGACGAGCTTTACGACCGGGTCTTTGTCCGGCCCGGGTTTGCGCTCGCTCGCTTCCTATCGGATTACTTCGAGCCGCAGGTCATCGACCGGGCGGTCAATGGTGTCGCGGAGGTTGTGCTCGTGGAGGCCCGCGAGTGGCGCCTGTTCCAGACCGGGCGGGTCCGCAGTTACGGACTCTGGACGCTCGGCGGGGCGATCGGGATCGTCGTGGTCGTTGCCGGCTACCTCGGCTATCTGCCCTTCCGGTTGGGCTGATGAACTGGTACACCCTTTCCCCGAACCTTCCCTGGCTGACGCTCGTGCTCGTGGTGCCGTTGGCCGGGGCCTTCATGGTCGCCCTCGTGCCCGCGGTCGCCCGGCGGGTCGTCAAGCAACTGGGGATTCTCACCGCCGTGGCGACGCTGATCCTCGTCGTTGCCATTGTGGGTGGCTTCCAGCACGGCGTCGGCAATCTCCGATTCCAGTTCGAGGAGGCCCGGCAATGGATCCCCGCCGTGGGCATCAGCTACCACGTCGGGATCGACGGCCTGAGCCTCTTCCTGCTCGGGCTGAATGCCTTGCTCTTCCTGCTGGCGACCTCGGTGGCCGATCCCGCGATGCCGCGCTTCAAGGAGTTCATGATGCTGCTGCTCGTGCTCGAGGCCGCGACCGCCGGGGTCCTGCTCTCGCTGGACCTGATCCTGTTTTACGTCTTCTGGGAGGCGATGCTGGTCCCGCTCTATTTCCTGATCGGCGCCTGGGGGGAAGGGCACCGGGTCCAAGCAGCCTTCAAATTCCTGATCTATACCGTCGTTGGCAGTTTCGCGATGCTGGTCGCGATCCTGGCGGTCGCTGCGTTCAGCTTCGCACAGACCGGCCAGCTGACCTTCGACTGGGCCACGCTGGTCCAGCATCCGGCGAGCGGCTCGGCGCACCTGCTTGGCATGACGTTGGGTGTGCAGCAGTTGCTCTTTGTCGGGTTCGCCCTGGCGTTCGCGATCAAAATGCCGCTTTTTCCGTTGCATACCTGGCTGCCGCCGACTTATGTCTCCGCGCCGATCCCGACTCTGATCGTCCTCGCCGGCCTCGTGTCGAAGCTCGGCGCCTACGGGTTCATCCGCTTTAACCTCGGACTCTTTCCTGCCGCCGCGCATTCCCTCTCGCCGTTCTTCGCGCTGCTCGCGACCATCGGCATTCTGTACGGGGCATTCATGGCCCTTGCCCAGACCGACCTCAAGCGCCTGGTCGCGTACGCCTCAATGAGCCACCTCGGCTTCATCGGTCTGGGCATCTTTACCGGCAACCTGCTCGGGATCGAGGGGGCGCTGGTCCAGATGGTGAACCACGGCGTGATCATCGCCGCGCTCTTCCTGATCGTGGCTATGATCGAGCGCCGCACCGGCACGCGGGACCGCGCTCAGCTCCGTGGCCTCGCCACCGGCACGCCGGTGTTCGCCGGGCTCTTCCTGCTCGTATCGCTGGCCGCGCTGGGGCTCCCTGGCCTCAACGGCTTCGTCGGCGAGTTCCTGATCATGCTCGGCGCATGGAGCGCCTTTACCCCGCTCGCCGTCGCCGCCGGCGTGGGGGTCATCCTCGCGGCCTGGTATGTGCTGCGCATGTACCAGGGCTCATTCCAGGGTGACACCGTCGCGCCGGCTGGGTTTGGCGAACTACGCCGATCGGAAATCGGGGTCTTGGCCCCCTTGCTGGCGTTGATGGTCGTGATCGGCGTCACCCCTGCCTTCTTTCCGGCGGCCGTCGAGGCGACGGTCAAGGCGTTGCCGGTGCTGACGCGATGACGATCGACCTGAGCAACATCGGGATCGACTACACGGCGATTCTTCCCGAGCTGGTCGTAGCCGGGACGGCGATCGTCGTTCTCCTGCTCGAGCTGTTCGTGCCCCCGGGACGGCGCCGCATCCTGGCGGCGGTCACCGTTATCGGCCTGATCGGCGCATTGGTGGCGAACGTGCCTCTGTGGGGCCAGACCAAGACCGCGTTTTCCGGCACCATCAGCGGCGATAGCCTGGCCGCCTTCATGAACGTGGTCCTCATCGGGGTGACGATCCTGACCGCGATCATCTCGCCGCGGTACCTCAAGGCGATGCGGCTCGACTACGGCGAGTACTACATCCTCCTGCTGGGGGCGACGCTCGGCATGATGCTGCTCGCCGCGGCCACCAGCCTGATGACGATCTTCCTCGGCATCGAGTTGCTCTCGATCTCGCTCTACGTCCTCTGCGGCTTCGCCCGGACGCAGCTGCGGTCGCAGGAATCCGCGCTGAAGTATCTGCTGCTGGGCGGGTTCGCCACTGGCTTCTTGCTCTATGGAATGGCGCTGATCTACGGCGCCACGGGGAGCACCACGCTGCGCGGCATTGCCGCCTTCGCGACCGTCGGTACCGGCAGCAACGTGCTGCTGCTGCTGGGCATCGGCTTCCTCACGATCGGCCTCGCCTTCAAGGCTTCGGCCGCGCCCTTCCACATGTGGACGCCCGACGTCTACGAAGGGGCGCCGACAGTCGTCACCACGTTCATGTCCGTGGCGACCAAATCGGCGGCCTTCGCCGCCATCGGCCGCGTCTTTATCGCCGCCTTTCCGGCGATCGCGACCCGCTGGTATATCCCGCTGGCACTCATCGCGATCGCCTCGCTGGCGATCGGCAACCTGGTCGCCGTCACTCAGGACAACTTGAAGCGCATGTTGGCCTACTCGGGTGTTGCCCACGCCGGCTTCATCCTGCTTGGCATCCTTCCGGGGTCGGCCGAGGGCTTCGGGGCCACGCTCTTCTATATCGCGGCCTACGCGGTGATGAACTTTGGCGCCTTTGCGGTCGTCACCTCGATCGGCGCGCGTGGCGAGGAAACCGCGGAGATCAGCTACTGGCGTGGGCTCTTTTACCGTCGGCCTTTCCTCGCCACCGTGATGACGATCTTCATGCTGTCGCTTGCCGGGATCCCACCGACGGTGGGCTTCTTTGCCAAGCTGTTCGTCTTCCGGGCCCTTGTTGACGCGCAGCTCTGGGCGCCACTGGCAGTGGCGATCATCATGACGATCGTGTCCTTCTACTACTACTTGCGCGTGATCGTCGTCATGCTGGCGGCCCCGCCGGAGGTCGCCGGCGAGCGGGAGCGGGTCGGCGTCTCGATGGGTGCGGTCCTGGCGGCCTCGGCCGCCGGCACCATGGTGCTCGGCATCTTCCCCGGGTTCGTGCTCGACTGGGCCACCAGAGCCGCCTCCCTACACTTGTAGCGTGCTCGCCCCGTCTCCGGTTCGCGAGACACTCGGCAGGCCAACGCCGCCGCGGACCACGCCCTTCCGTGTCCTCGCGGGTGGTTGGCGCCAGCTGCGCAAGATGCGCACGGCGATCATCCTGCTCGCCATCCTCGCCCTGCTCGCGACGGTGGGCACACTTCTGCCCCAGATCCCGCAAAACCCACAGGCTGTCATGGGCTTTGTCTTGCGGCATCCGTATAGCGCCCCCTGGCTGGCGCGGCTCGGGCTCTTCGACATTTTCAGTTCGTGGCCGTTCATCATCACGGCGGTCCTCATGTACGTCTCGATCGGCGCCAGTATGTTTATCCGGGTCCCAGCGGCCTATCGCCGCTTCGCTGTGCACCAGCAGCGCAATCGTGCGCTGTGGGCGGAGGTCGCCAGCATTGTTTTTCATGCGAGTTTCTTTGTCCTGCTGATCGGCGTGCTGGTCGGCAAGACCGCCGGGTTCGTCGGCAACGCCGCCGTCGTCGAAGGCGACAGCTTCGTCGAGGCGCGCGCCAACTACGACAACCTGAGCGAAGGCCTGCTCGCGGGTCCGCACGCGGGCTTCCAGGTGACCGTCGACAGCTTCCGCGCCGCCTTCTGGCCGAATGGGGCACCGAAGGACTTCACCTCGCGGGTGCGTATCTTCGACCAGGGCCGGCTGGTCGATGCCCGGAGCATCCAGGTCAATCACTACGTGGACTATCGGGGCGTCAAGCTGTATCAGGCCGGCTACGGCTGGGCGCCGACACTCAAGATCGAGACGCCCGACGGACGCGTCGTTGCCAACGCGCCCACCATCTTTGTCGGTGACCCGCAACTGGCCAACGGCGTGATCAAGGCGCCCTCGGCCGGACCCGGAGAGCAGCAGCTGGGCGCGACCGCGATCTTCATGCCCGATCCGCAGATTCAGAACCAGGCGATCTCACCGGGCACGCCTCAGTTGCGGACGCCGCTGCTGCTGGTCCGTCTCTTCCGCGGCGATCTGCACCTCGATCGGCCGCAGAATGTTTTCGCGCTCGACACCGGCAACATGGACCTCCGTTGGCGTGGGGCGCTGCGCCTCGGCGACAGCGTCGTGACGCCGGATGGCTACCGGTTGTCGTTCACCGGGCTGAAGCAATACACCGACCTGACTGTAAATAAAGACCCTGGCATCCCGATCGTGCTGGCCGCCTTCATCATCGGGCTCGCGGCATTGCTCGCCAGCCTTTACCTGCCGCTGCTCGGTCCCGAGCAACGCCTGACTCCCGCGCGCCAGCTCACGGACTGACTTCGGACAGCCGTGGCGGGCCTAACATAACGCCTCTCGTAACGTTTTTGTCGTCGTATGGCCGTAGTGAATGGTCCCAAAGGCGGAGACTGCGGGTGGGCCCGGCGGCGCATGCTGTGGTCTGTCATGCACTTCCCTCGTCCCTGGCGTGGCAAGCTCGGTCAGGCGATCGTCGAGACTGCGTTACTGTTCCCCATCCTGGGCTTGCTCGTCATGGGCAGCAGCGATCTCGGCCGAGTTTTCTATTACTCGATCGAGGTGACGAACGCAGCTCGCGAAGGGGCCCGTCAGGGCGCGAGCTATGACCCGGCGAACGGCAACGCCTCCGCGACGCACGCCGCCGTGATCGCGGCCGCCCGGAGTGAGGCAGCCGACCTGACTCTGGTCGAGCCCAGCCCGGCCTTTTCTCCGGTGAACTGCCAGTCCGGACCGCCGTATCCGGATAGTTACTACCCGACGGCAGCAAATACCGGTTACGTCTTTGCCTGTTTTGCGGGCAATAACGGCCTCGAGGACGACTCGCGAACCATTGGCGTGGCCGGTCAAACTGTCCGCGTGACGATCCTCTACAACTTCACGCCCGTCACGCCGCTCATCGATAACGTGACCGGCTCCGGAATCCACGTCCAGGCGACCACGACGATGATCATCCAGGGGCAACCGTGACACGGCGTAAGCGGCGCGGGCAGTCACTGGTCGAGATGGCGCTGATCGCGCCACTGCTGATCATGATGCTCGTGAGCGTCGTCGACTTCGGTCGCGCGGCCTATGTCTATTCCACGCTGTCGTCGGCGGTCCGCGAAGGATCCCGGCAGGCCGCGCTCACCGGCACCACGAGGATGACCGACGCGGATGTCGTCGCGGCCGTGAAGCGCTACGCCGTCGGCCTGTCCCTTTCGGCCGCCCCGTGCGTCAATGGGGCGCAGTCCGGAAGCCCTTGGCCGCCGGTCACCCCCGCTGGACCGTCCCCCAACACAGGAATTGTTTACATCGTGTCCGGATCGTCAAGCTCCGCCGGCATCAACGCCCCGGCCGGCCAGGCGACCGCCAATGCGGCCGGCTCGTGTGCCGCGGTGTCACCCGCGTATGCGGGTCGCTATCCATTAACCGTTAAGGTCGTCTATAACTTTCAGCCGCTGACCCCGATCGTCCAGCAGTTTTTAGGTTCCGGCTCCGTCACTCTCACAGTCGCCAGCACGATGACGACTGAGTACTGATGCATGGCTTCTTCAAACGCAAACAAGCCGGCCAGGCGGTCGTCCTCGTGGCCGGCGCCGTCCTTGTCCTGACGGCCATTCTTGCCCTTGCCCTCGACGGCGGGGGTATCTACCTGGAGCGCCGTCAGCTCCAGAACGCGGCGGACGCCGGCGCCCTGGCCGCTGCGGAAAGCCTCTGGGCACCGACCCCGCCGAACTTCGCCTCGATGCATAGCAAGGCCCTGGCCACGATTGGAAGAAACCTGGGAATCTCGACCGCGGGCGTGGTCCCAACCAACACACCCGCGGGTGGCAGCCCGTGGTCAGTCGGTTCCAATTACACGATCGCGGTGGCGGCGGCAACGTACACCTACCGCGTGACGCTCGAGCACATCCATTCCGTCGTCGTGGCGCCGATTCATGGCTTTGCCCAGACGCTCCAACTGCAGGTGCAGGCGACGGCCCAGAACGCCAACCTCCCATACGGCATCGTCCTGCTGCAGAGCGGCTATGTCCCAACGTTCTCGAACCTCCAGGTCCCCGCGGGTGGGACCTCCTTGAACCTGAGCGGACCCGGAGGCGCAAACGCCGCGGATCGCGGAGGCGTGTACTCGAATGCGAGCATCGACCCCGGTCAGGGCGACATTTACTTTGCGCCGTGCTCGGCGGGTCCGCCCGTGGATACAGGAGGACCGGGGACTTCTGGCGACCTCTGGGCGGTGGCCGAGACGGCGGCCGACGGCAGTCGCGTCAACGCCCGGGCTTTCTGCGGCCAGACGGCGCCCGCGAGCTGGAAAGTTGCGACACGCGTGCTGCCGGATCCGGGCTATCCGGAGCCGCCGGCGCCGACCGCCGTCAACCCAGCCTCGACCGTGATCGGCGGGATTACGGTGCTCTGCCCCGGGCAGTACACCAACCAGATCGTCGCCGGCGGCACCAGTGTCCTCTACCCGGGTGTGTACCATGCGGCTGCCGGGGTGAACGTGTCCGGCACGCTGCGGACATTCCAGTCAACGGATAGCTACCCGATCACCAATCCCTGTGGGGCTGGCACCACGTTGACATCGTGGGGATCCTTCGATCCCGGTGCCATCATCGAGTTAGTTCCCGGCGTTGGCGGCGGCCCGCCGGACTGCGACCGCTACCAGTTCACGACAGGGGCCGGCTCGACCGTCGCCCTGGCGGCGTCGCCTCGATACTTCAACATCAGCCTCTACGTCGAGACCCTCCCGTCCTGGCATGCGACCTGTTCGGCCAACCAGGCCGGCAGTAATGTGGTCCGGCTGACCGGCGCCGGCTCTTACAACATCAAGGGGACGATCTATGGACCAGCCGACAACATGCAGATCGCGAGCGGCAGCGCTGGGTCGGGCCTTGGCCAGGTGATCGCCTGGACGCTCGCCCTGAGTGGCGGCGCCGCGATCAACGAGCTCTACAGTCCGAGCCAGGTGCCGTACATCAAAGGCCTCACCCAGTAGGGGTTTACCGCGCTGCGACCAGCTGTCGCGGTACTGTCACGTATTGACCGTACGTCACGCGGTCGATGCCCCGTAATAGAACACGTGAGCGCCTCGGCCCTCCTCGTCTCGAAGCCGGGGGACCTCCACAGCGAGCGGCGCCGCGGCCAATCCCTTGTCGAGATGGCCCTCATGGCACCGGTGCTGTTCATGCTGATCCTGGGCGCCTCGGACCTCTCTCGCGCCTTTTACTACACGACCTCCGTGACCAACGCAGCCCGCGAAGGGGCTCGGCACGGCGCCTACTGGGATCCAACTGGGCCTGCCAATACCTTCGACAACGATAGCGCGATCTTCAGCGCCGTCACCGCGGAGGCCAACAACCTGACTTTGACCGAGCCCTGCCACCCGAACACGACGTGCTCGGCTGGCCTCACGAACTGCCCGACCTATCCGTACGCGTCGACGCTCTATCCAGCGGGCCCCGCGGCCAACACCGGCTACGTCTTCATTTGCTTCAACGACACGATGACCGCGACGACCGCGGCGATCGGGCAGCCGATCCGCGTGACCATCCTGTACAGCTTCCAGCCCGTGACGCCTATTGTCGCCACCATGCTTCACACGGCGGCCACCACCGAGATCCTGGCGGAGGGCAATAACTGATGCGGAAGCCCAAGAGTCGCGGCCAGGCGCTGGTCGAGCTGGCGCTCCTCGGACCAATGATTTTCTTGCTCCTGGTCTTTGTCTTCGATCTCGCCCGGGCCGCCGCCACCTGGGCGTCGCTCTCCGAGGCCGTCAGGGAAGGCTCTCGCGAGTCTGTCGTGATCGGTCAGGGAACCACGGCCACCGATGCATCGATCGTCAGCAGCACGACGTTGTACGGCGTGAACATGAACCTGGCCGCCGCGCCAAACTGCCTGCACGGCCATACATCGGGCACGGTGACGACGGCTCCGTCGGCTGGAAACACCGGCTATATCTACATCGTCTCTGCGGCAAGCGGTCAGCCGAATGCGCCCCAGGGCGGAGCCGGTGGGACGGAAACGGCCGCTGCCGGTTGCAATGCCATCAACGCTGCCGGCCTGGGCACGTATCCCCTGAAGGTCGTCGTCGTCTACAACTTCAAGCCCTTGACGCCATTTGCGAGCCAGTTCATGCCGGGCGGAATCACGATGACGGTGAGCAGCACCATGAACACGGAGTTCTAAGCCATGATCATCAGGTTTCGGCGTCGCAGGCTCGCTGGGCAAGCCATCATCGTCTTCGTGCTGTCGATCCTTGTCCTAACAGGTCTCCTTGCCGTCGGCGTTGACGGCGGCATGATTTACCTGGACAAGCGCCGCTTGCAAAATGCGGCCGACGCGGGCGCCCTCGCGGGCGGCGATGCGGCGGAAAGCCTTCCGTTGCGGACGTATAATGTCGCGCACCAGGCCGCGTTGAACCAGATTTACCACAACCTCTTCCCGGGGACGGCGGTCCCAACGGTCCCCACCTCGGCCGCCGCCACCTACACCACCACGGCGCAGTCGGGTTCCTACCAGTTCGTGCTTACGGCTAACATCGCGACCGCCGGCTGGGACACGTATCGCGTCGTGATCAACCATGCGTACCGCTTCCTCGCCGCGCAAGCGCTCGGCTTCGGGGCATCCAACTGCACCCTGGGCGGAACAACGACGAACGCCGCACTCTGCCTTCAGGCGCACGCCAAAATGCTGGCTGGAACGTATCCGTTCGCCCTCATCCTGCTCGACGACCAGAACCCCAGTTATGAAAATCTCCAGATGAACGGAAGCCCGTCGAAGCTGATCCTCCATGACGGCGGGTCGAAGGGGGGCGCGTTCTCCAACGAGAGCATGACCACGGGCGGCTCGATCATCTTCAACCCGTGCGGCGGCTCCGGGGATCTCTGGGCAGTCAACGAAAGCGTGGCAGGAAGCACCGCTATCCCGACCAAGTCGAGTGGCCACTACGGCGACACCGGCGTCTACCCGTCCTGCATGTCCAACGCGACATATCTGCCATATCCAAAGACCTCGACGAAGATCCCATTCCCCTCCTACCCGGAGCCCGCGGTGACCGGCCCGACCTACACGCCGAACCTGACCGCGTCGGGCGGCACCTACTATCTCTGCCCGGGGACATACTCGGGAACGTTGAGCGAAAGCTCGCCCGGGTCGACGATCATTCTCTATCCCGGTGTCTACCGGTTCACGGCGTCGATTGCGATGTCGCTCTCCGGCGGCTCGCTGCGCGGCGCCCTCGCCAGCGACTACCCGATCCCGGGCGCGGCGACCTCCGTCAACTGCACGGGCTACAACACCAGCACCGCCCCGTCCGACCTGGGGCTCATCCTGGAGCTCAAGCCGCCGGACTGCACCACGAGCGGGTTCGCGGTGAGCGGTGGCTCGACCACCATCACGTTGCGCCCGAGCGCCCGCTATAACAACATCAGTTTCTATATCGAGACGATCGGGCCTTACCCGAACTTCGGCTGCTCCTCCGCAACGCCGGAGGGTACCCATGAAGTCAATGTCTCGGGGCAGGCGTCGCTCAATATCTACGGCGCGTTCTATGGGCCTGGCGACAACATGTTCTTCTGCGGAAACGGCTCAGGCTATGGGGTCGGCCAGATCGTTGCCTGGACCATGACCATCTGCGGTAACGGGACGATCGACGAGCACTACAACCCGGCCTACCTGCCGTACTTCCGCGGTCTGATCGAATAGATTCTGATTCGTACAATCGCCTGGTGCCAGCCCCCACCGGGAATCGAGACGCGGTGGGCGTCGCGCTCGTCATCGCATCGGCCTGCTCGTTCGGTTCGCTGGGCATCTTCGGGAAGCTGGCCTACCGGCTCGGCCTGACGACGCCGCAGCTGCTCACCTATCGTTTCGCGCTCGCCGCCGCCCTGCTCTGGCTGGCGACGGCCGTGCTGCGGCAGCCGCTGCCGCCGCGGCGGAGCCTCGTCGGGCTGATCCTGATGGGGGGCGCCGGTTACGTCGGCCAGTCGGCCTGCTACTTCAGTGCGCTGCATTACATTCCGGCATCGACAAACGCGCTTTTGCTCTACACGTATCCCGTTGTCGTCACACTGCTTGCGGCGTTCCTCTTCCATGAGTCTCTAGGCTGGCCGAAATTGGCCGCGGTCGCGGTCGCCTTCGTGGGGACGATGCTGGTCGTCGATGTCCAGGTCCATGCCGCGCCCCCGATCGGCATTGCGCTGAGCCTGGGCTCGGCCGCGTTCTACACGGGATATATCCTGGGCGGCAGCCGGCTGTTGCCCGGACTACCACCCGTGGCGAGCACCGCGACCATCATGTCGGCGGCCGCCGTCGTCTGGGGCGCCGTGGCCACGGCGACCGGTCAACTGGGCGTCGCGTGGACGGGGCCGCGCGTGACCTTGCTGGCCGGCTTTGTCGTGATTGGCACGACCATCCCCATCTTCACGTTCATCCTGGGCCTGCGGTTGGTCGGCCCCTCGCGCGCGTCGATCCTGAGCACGTTCGAGCCGGTCAGTTCGGTGCTTCTCGCCGTTGTCGTCCTTGGCGAAGGCGGCAGCGCACTGCAGTACGCCGGCGGCGCATTGATCGTCCTGTCCGTCCTATTGCTCGAAGGTCCTGGGTGGCGTGCCTCGCGCGTGCTCAGGAGCGCCACCGAGAATAAACTATCCGCGGCGCCGCCCCCTTAGCTCAGTGGACCAGAGCGGGTGCCTTCTAAGCACTAGGCCGCAGGTTCGAATCCTGCAGGGGGCGCATCCCGGTTTCAAGGGCGCATCCCCGGCGCGTCAGCGCTCGCGGCGTGCGGTGACGACCACGAGGGGTTTGCGCAGTGCGCTCGTTGAGGGCGAGGATTTCCGCTTTCGTGCACGAGGCGAATGTCCGCGCGTCCTGCGCGTTCTGAATGTTCAAACCCTGCCGGGGCACAGACGTTCGCCCACGCGCCATCTGGACTCGACCGTCTCGACAGACGATGCATTAACGCTGGCAAAGGCATCATGCAGCCTCCTGACGTGCTCGCTGAGCATTGGTCCATGACATCCGCCGGCAAGTCTCTCACTTTGCGTGACACAAAAACTGCGCTCCGTGTTCAGGGCGACTGTATGCGACAACAATATTGACAAGCAGCGGTCGACGAGTACTCTGGCTGAGTAGCAAGCGGGCGCGGCAGTAAGGCATAAGCAGCAGGACTCGTAGGGGATAGACACAGGTGACGCCAGGAGGGCGAAGCCTGCGATCCGACTCAAGCGGGACCGACTGGAGAGGGGATGCCAGTATGGTGATCGGGGGGTCCACCGCCGTCGTATCGGCGAAGGTGGTCGTGCCACTGGGCCAATCGCTTGCCCGCGAACGCATCGATGCCCTGCTCGCTCGGATCTGGCAGTATCGCGTCGGCCTCGTGGTCGCACCGGCCGGCTCGGGCAAGAGCACGTTGCTGGCTCGCTTTGCCGCCTCAGCCAGTGTCCCGGTCGCGTGGTACCGTGCCGAGAGCTGGGACGCGAAGACCAGCACGCTACTGAATCACCTGGAGCGCGCGCTGGTGAGTGCGCTGGGCGATCTGCCCCGCGGTTGGCACTCGGTGGAAACTGCGGCGCAAGCCCTGGAGGCATGGCCCGGCAAGCGCGCCTTGCTCGTGATCGATGACCTGCACAGCCTCGAGGATAGCCCGGCCGAGCAGACGCTCGAGCGCCTGATCGACTACGCCCCGCCGAGCATCACCTTCTTGATCGGCTCGCGGGCGTTGCCCGGCTTCAATCTCTCGCGACTGCGCGTCTCGGGCGCCCTGCTCGAAATCGGCACCGAAGACCTGCGCTTCAGATCCTGGGAGGTCGAGCGGCTGTTCCGCGATTTCTATCGCGAGCCGCTGCCACCGGAAGAGCTCGCTGACCTCGCGCGGCGGACCGAGGGCTGGGCCGCCGGGCTGCAACTATTCCACCTGGCCACGCACGGCAAGCCCGCTCACGAGCGCCGTCGAATCCTCAAAGCACTGGGCGTGCGCTCGCGCCTGACGCGTGAGTACCTGACGCGCAACGTGCTCGAGCAGCTGCCGCCGGACCTGCGTCGATTCCTGGTGGGCACCTGCGTGCTCGGCCGCTTGAGCGGAACTCTCTGTGATGCCTTCCTCGAGCGGACCGGGAGCGACCAGCTGCTCCAGGAGCTGGAGCGACGGCAGATCTTTACCTCGGCGACGGACGACCACGGGGGCTATCGGTATCACGAAGTCCTGCGCTCACATCTGGAGCAGGTGCTGGTCGAGGAGCTCGGCGAGGTCCGGGCGCAGTCGACCTACCGCCGCGCGGGTCTGTTGCTGGAAAGCAGCGGCGCGTTCCCTGAAGCGGTGCAGGCCTATTCGCGCGGCGAAGACTGGGAGGCGGTCGACCGGCTGCTCCGCAGCCAGGGCGGCGAGTTGTTGGAAGGTCCAGACACCTGGATCGATGCGCTTCCCCCGGCGCTGTTGCGTCAGGATCCGTGGCTGCTGCTGGGAAGCGCGCGGCGCCACCGGGCCGAGGGCCGCTGGCGCGAGGCGATCGACGCCTACCATCGCGCTGAGAAAGGCTTCGGCTCGACCGAGGCGGGATTGATCTGCCAGACGGAGCGCAAAGCGCTCGCCGGCTGGCTCGAGCCGGCGCCCATGCCCGGCACGGATTGGGCGGGCGTGCTCCGCCGCGCCGTGTCGCACGATCCCCTCGGTGCCAAGCATCTGGCCGGACAGCTGCCCGAGGCGACCGGCAAGCTGGCCTCCGGCATCGTCTGCCTGCTGGCCGGGCAGATGGAGCAGGCGCGCCGTTACCTGAACACGGCGGCGGAGAGTCGCGACGCGACCGATGCCCTGGCGACCGCGGCCCGCCTATGGGCGGGCGTCGCCGCCTTGATGGGTGGTGATCTGCAGGGCGTGTTCGATCTCGAGCAGGCGGCGGACGACGCCGAAGGCCTCGGCCTCGGCTGGCTGGCCCGGCTCGCTCGCGCCGCCCTCGTCCTCACCTTGCGTCCGGGCAGCATGGCCGACGCCGATGCGATCCGGAATCTGTGCGAACGCGAAGGTGACCGATGGGGTAGCGCGCTGGTCATCCTGATGCAGGGATGGGCCGCGGTCTACGCCAATGAGAGTGCCGTCACGATCCTCGAGCCGGCGCCGGATATGTTCCGCCAGCTCGGGGCCGGCGTCCTGGAGGCCTGGTCCCGGGCGCTGCTCTCGCTCGCCCTTGCCCGCCTGGGTGCGCCAGAAGCGCGCGAGGTCGCGCTGCAGGCCGAGCACCTTGCCCGCTACAGTGGCACGCCCGGGGCGCGCTATTTCCCCTACCTGGCACTGGCCGAGACGGAAACGGATCGCGCGGCCGAGTACCAGGGATTGGCGAGTGCCGTGCGGGACGAGTGCCGGATCGCCTCGTTCGCGATCTTTGCACCGGCTCCCGCCAACGTCATCGCCATCACGCCGGGCCGGGCAGTGCCGTCGCTCAGCGTCCGTTGTTTTGGCGGCTTTGCGATCGCGATCAAAGGTGGGCCCGTCGATCTCTCGGCGATCAAGCCGCGGGCTCGTGCCGTCCTTCGACTGCTGGCCGTCCATGCCGGGAACGCGGTCCACCGCGAGGTGCTGCAACTCGCCTTCTGGCCGGACGCCGATTCAGACACCGGAGCGCGCAACCTGCATGTGGCCGTGTCCTCGCTGCGGCAGTTGCTCGAGCCCGGCGTGATGCGCGGCGGGTCGTCGTTCTTGCTGCGCGAAGGCGACGCCTACCGGCTGGCGGTTCCGCCGGATGCGGATATCGACCTGCTCCAATTTTCGCGTGCGCTCGCGGCCGGCCGGGTGGCCAGGCTTCGCGGTGAGATGGATGCGGCGATCGGCTATTTCCAGCAGACTCTCGATCTGTATGGCGGCGATCTCCTTGCCGAGGACGGTCCCGCGGAGTGGGTCATCGAGCCGCGGGAGCGATATCGCGGCGGCGCCATGGAAGCGGCGCAGGGCCTGGCCGAGATCCTGCTGAAGCGCAACGATCCCGCCGCCGCGGCGCAGGCGTGCGCCACCGGGCTCTGGATCGACCGGCTACATGACCCACTCTGGCGCCTGCTGATCGAGGCGCGCGAGCGCGCCGGCGATTCAGTGGCGGCCAGCCGTGCCCGTCGAGACTACGACCGGGTCCGGCAGGAGCTCGGGCTGAGCGCCAGCGCCCGATAAGTCGGGGCTACCCGGCCTCGGGTGGTCGTTGTGGGGGCGGCGCTGGCTGATCTTTGGACGTCCGGGTGGCGATTGGGAATGGGCCGGAATTGGCCGGCACCCCGAGGACGATGGTGTTGCCAGACGATACGCCGAGCTGTTGGATCAGCCTCAATTGCATCAGGGCCGGATTGTCTTCCAGCATCTTCGCGGCGTTGGCCAGGTTGCGGAGCGCCGCCGTCTCGCCACGGGCGCGCTCAAGCGCCGCCTGGCCTTCTTTCTGGGCCAGGGCAACCTGCGAATAGACCTTCTTGAGCTCGCCGGGGAGGATCAGGTCTTTCAGATTGACGGCGTCGATCTGCAGCCCGAATTCTTCCGCGGGCTTTGACGTCAATGCCAGGAGCTGCTCGCCGAGGCCGCGTCGATTCCCGAGTAACTGATCGCCGGTCGTCCCGGAGACGATCTCACGCAGCGCGAGCTGAAGCACCTGGTACAGCGCTTGCTGGTAGTCCTCGACGTTGTTGATCGCGGTCTCTGGGTGCACGACGTGATACCGGCAGGCGAGGCTCAGCCTGAAGCTCACTCCGTCGGCGGCAATCACCTCCTGGCCGGGTATGGACTGAAGGCGCGGCCGCAGGTCAACCCTGGTCATGGTCTGGGTCGGCCGGAACAGCCAGTACTGGCCGGGACCGAGTCGGCGAACGAAGCGCCCATTTGAGTAAAGCAGCCCGGCCTGGAATTCAATAACGACCGCACGCCGAAACAACAACAGCGCGGCGAGAATCACCAGCACGGCGATGAGAATCAGCGCTTCCGGCATCGATTACCTCCAACGCAGATTCGGGTCCCGCCCCGAGGGCCCGAGCCGAGCGGCGGAGGTCTCAACCTGCAGAGCCGCCCATCTCGTTGCGTTGCCGCGTGCCCCCGAGACAGAACCGTTGGGAGTCGAACCCTTTGCACCAGGTGGGAAGAGCCGACACGCAAAGCCAGTCAGGAAGACCTGGCCGGCTGCTTGCTTGATCCCGCGCCGATTCTAAGCCATTTGCCGGCATCGATCACGCCGCGGCGGTCAATTCTTTGTCTTGAATTCCACCTCGGCAATCGCGACGGACGATGGGGCCGCGCCGGCCGGCGCCCAGGTCGACATGATATGGACCTCAACGGACGTGACCTGCTTGGTGTCGATCGGATTGAATTGGGTCTTGCTGTTCGTGTCGGCCAGGGTGACGTCGGTCGCGTCGCCGTTCGAGAAGACCAGGTGAACCTGGTGCGGTCGCGGTTGGGCCACGAACTGGTCCTGGGGCGCGGTCCCCACTGCGCCCGACAGAAAACCAATCTCGGCGAGGTCCACCGGACCGCTGAACCGAAGCACCAGCACCGGCGCCCGATCACCCGCGCTCGCCGCCCAGTACGTGTTACTGAACGTGTCGATGGCGAGGCTCGGCAGATGGCCCGGAATCGAGGTCGTTGCGCTGGCGCCGACCGGGTGCACCGGATCGTAGTTTGGATGGACGACTTTTCGAACCGTCGTCACGGCGGCCGTGATCCGGGTGACGGCGGCTGCATGAAATGGTGGGATAAGCAAAAAGGCCAGCAGCCCGACGATGATGACCGCGGCAATCGCGAGTCGCACGACGCGACCAGCGGCGCCCTTGACATTGGGTCCGCCGACGCGGTTCGGGCGCCATCCAGCCTCGCGTTTCCTGCTGCCGAACACTCCGTTCAAGAATCGGCGGTACCAGGGGAGCTGGACCGCGATGGCTTCGGCCAGTTCGCTGCCGCACCGGCGGCAGAAGTGCCGGCTGGGATCGTTTCCCTCACCACACTGGCCGCAGATCAGGTCGCCGGGATGCCGGCGTGTTGCCGGCTCCATCGTGCGCGGTCCAGGCCGGGGGCGAACCATCGCCGGAGCGACCGAGGTCGGGCGGCGTGAGAGCGGCTCGTCAGAGCCCGGTTGCGGTGCCGGCGCCGAGGCCGGTGGCGGCGCGGACGCCGCGCCTGCCAGCACCGGCTCGGGAGTGGCCGTCGGGGCATACGCGGAGCTGACCGGGACGGACCGATATGCCGGAGTCTGCGTTGCGGCGGCGGCGGGCGCCGCTGGTGGCGCTGGCGCCGCTCCAGCCGTCGGGCCCGCTACTTCGGCCGCGGGCGCCGAGGCGGTCTCCTCGATGCCGACCGCTTGCTTGACGCGATCGATCAGGCCATGGCGTACCGGCTCGGGTTCCGGGGCCACCACCGGGGCGGGCGGGGGTTCCGGCTCGGCGACCGCGACGCGCTCGCCGGTCCATTCCAGGAATTTGCCGCACGAGCCGCAGAACGTGTCGTTGTCTTCGTTGTGGTGGCCGCATTGCTTACAGACGATCAACCGGACGTCACCTCCACTGCATCCTTGACAGCTGCCCGCTTGACGACTTGGATCTTATGCGTGACATGCGCCGGCTTGGCCGCCGCGACGAGCGCCTCGAGCCTGGCCATGTTCATTGAGGTCGGATCATCGACCTCGACGCGGACCAGCACCGCGAAATTGGGCGAGCCCGGGAAGGGCGCGCCAGCCGTGGTGGATGTCGCCAGGCCGCCGGTGTCTGTGATTTCGACCGTGCCACCGGTGAATACCTCGACGTGGGCTTTGAGCCCATTGGCTGTGCCGCGCATCCGGTAGAACTCGAAGGCGTTGGCGACCAGGGCCCGGCGCCGCTCCACGGACCAGGCCTCGTCGAGGGCCAGCCCGAACCACGATCCCAGCCAGTCAAGAAAATCCTCCGGAGCCAGCCACGGGTCCAGGTAGGCGTTCAGGTTGTCAAGCGTCGCGAAGATGGGCGCCAGGGCCGCATCGAACGCTGAGAGAAATCGCTGCGCGAAGTCATCCTCCTGGTAGAGCGACGGCAGGAACTGGCCGAGCGGGTGTGGCGATGCCAACGAGGCGACCACGCCGCGCTTGCGCGCAGTGGGGGCCGCGGCGATCATGCGCCCTCCACAAGGACCTGGTGTTCGTACGAGAAGACCAGCGCGTGCGGCTCGATCTGTAGGCGTTGCACCGCCTGGCCGCGCTGGCCCGTGGTTGGGTCGGCGCCGAAGAGCCGCGCGTCCTCGACCAACTCAGTCCCGCGCAGCGCCTGCAGGACCGAATACACCTCGCCGACATGCACCGGACGGCCGAAAGGCCAGCCGTTGCGATCCGGCCCGCCGCCGATCGGGTGGAAGTAGCTATAGAGGGCGTCCAGCGCGTCGGCCTGGAGTCGCGTCGGGTTCGCGCTGGCGCGAGGCTTGAGCTTGGCCACGACCGTGACGCCGCGGTAGACGGGCGGCTCGACCAGGACCCGCGTCCCGATGACGCGCGACTCGTCCAGCCTCCGAGAGATCCGGGCCAGGGTATCTTCGCCCGGGACCAGTTGCTCGAAGCGCAGTCGGCCGGCGCTCCCGCCTGCGGCCGGGACAACCAGGATGCGCACCCCACCGGCATCGGCGCCGTCGCCGGCGGTGACGCAGCGGACCCGGGCGACTTCCGGTGCAGCCTCGTGGGCCAGGTGCTCGTAGTCTTCCATGGTCACGGCCCGGTCCCGAGTGCGCAGCACGATCGGCCCGCGGACTTTCGCGTTCTCGATGTCCTCGCCGTCGACGCCACCCTCGGCGGCGCGCCGGTTCTGGACCTTTGAGACATACGGGATCGAGGACTTCAGCACGGTGATCGCGTTGCGGGCGACGTTGCCGCGGCGGCCACCACCGATAAGGTAGGAGCGCACGCGCAGCCGGGCGCCCTTGTGCGGGACCGCGCCGTAATAGCGCATGGCCCCGTCAGGCTCGCGGACGCCGGGGCCGAGCAGGACCTCGCCGGCGACCGAATCGAGCATGAACACCGAATCGTCGGGCTTGCTGTCGACGAAGTCCTGGACTTGCTTCCACTCCTCCCAGCCGTCGACGCTGCTGACTTCCAGGACGGCGGCCGAGCCGCCCGGGACCACCGGGTGGTGCTTGAGACTGAACCGCTGGCCGGGGACGCCCTCGGAGGCCCCGAGGATCTCGTTCTCGATCAGCTCGGCGTTGACCGCCTCGGTCGTGCCGCCGGTCGTGAAGGCATTGATGCCCTTGATGATCGGCGACGCGCTATAGGTCGGCTGGTCGGTCTCGGGCTTGAGCACGCGAGCACGGAGCCAGCCGGCGCGCTGACCGGAGATGACCGAGACGGCATGACTCTTCGGAACATGCAGGACAAGGTCGCCATCGCGGTTGAGACCGCCGGTGCCATCGCGATCCACCTCGCAGGCTGCCCAGCCGTAGCCGTCCCAGGCTTCCCAGGTCAGCGGCGGGTTTTCCGGATCCACGCCGACGCCTTCGATGTCGCATTGGAAACGCAAGGTCACGGCGCACGATGGGACGGCGTCGGACAGCCCGATCAGGAGCACGTCGTCCGGTTTCGGCACCTTATCGAAACAGAAAAACTGTGTGCGCGCCTCGAGGGCCTCGGTGTGGTCGGAGACTTCCTTCTGGCTGCTCAGGCTCGACGCCACCCGGGCCAGGGAGCAGGGAACGATCGGCAGGTCGCCGAGGGTCGTGAAGACGATCGCCTCGTCGCTCTCGGTCCGGACGGTTGCGATTTGCGTGCCCGGCCGGATGTGAATCGCCGCCGGCTGCGGTCCGGCAAGCCAGAACGTGATCGCGGCGCGGGCGGCCGTCGGCGGAAAGAGCCGGACGCCGATCAACTCCAGGAACTTGACGTAGTTGCGCTCAGGGATCCTGTTGAGTCGGTAAAGCACCTGGTCGGTCATCCACGCGAACGTCTCGATCAACGTGACGCCGGGATCGGACACGTTGTGATCGGTCCATTCCGGACAGCGTTGCTGGACGAGGCGCTTGGCATCGTCGACCAGGTCCTGGAAGCGACGATCGTCGAGGTTGGGGACCGGTAACGCCATGCTCACACTCCTCGAGAAATTTTCACGTGTGTTCGGCGGGAATGACATAGAAGGGGAAGACCAGGTTGCGCGGGTCGTTGCTCTCGCCGACGGCGTAGCGAATGTCGATATAGATCACGCTTGTGTCGGCCGCGTCGAAGCTGACGATCACGTCGCGTACCTCGATCCGCGGCTCCCAGAGCCGTAGTGACGCGCGGACGGCGGCGGCGACCCGGGCGGCCGTCTCCGAGTCGGCATTATCGAAGACGTAATCATGAATCGCGCAGCCGAACTCGGGGCGCATCGGCCGCTCGCCGATGGCTGTCCCTAACACCAGCCGAATGCTTTCCTCGATTTCTTTTTCGCGCGAGACGAGCGCAATCCGTCCCGTCGCGTCGGTCCGCATCGGAAAGGCCCACCCGGAGCCGATGAACTCTTCGCTCATGTGGCCTGAACCTTGGTTTGGGTCATGACGACCATGGCGGGCGTTCCGGTCGGAATGCAGGAGGCCTGGCTGCTCTGCAACAGCAGCGGCATGCCGCCGCCCATGACTTTGACGGTGCCGGTGCTCCACATGGCCGTCAGGCAGGGTCCATTGCCGGCCGGCGGTGGAGGAAACGCGCAGCCGGCGATCATCCAGGGTGGCGCCTGCTGAACCGCGGGCTGTCCGCCCAGCAGGACGCGTGGATAGGGGACCGTGGCCTGCGCCTGCCCGCCGTGGGCACACATCACTTGCGCGCCGACCTGGATCAAGAACGGCATGGGTTCTCCATCACATGACCTGCAAGCGCGCCGCTGTTGATATCGACCATCGTGCTGGTGATCTTCATTTGCCCACTGGCTTTGACCTCCAGCTGCGGCCCGCCATCGAGCGTGGCACCGGCGCTCGCCTTCAGGTCCAGGTTCGTCTGGGCCTCCAGGCTGATACCCTGCTGCGCGGAGAGCTTTAGATTGCCCTGGGACTCGAGCGTCATGTCCTGCTGAGATTCGAGGTGGATCTTCCCCTGACTACTGATGTGTATCTCGGAGTTCGTTTCGTTCAGCGAGATCTTCAAGTTGCCGTCGCTGCTGATAAAGGCAATCCCCGCTTTTCCGGGGTCATCGAAAAAGATCCAATTGTGCCCCTTGCGTGAGGTGAAACCGCGCCGCTTGACCTTGCCGTTGTCGAAGAGGCCACTGCCGAGATTCGGCGTGTCAACGCCGTTGTAGAGCGATCCGATCACGAACGGCCGCCGGACGTCGCCGTGCTCGAACGCGACCAGGACCTCGTCATTGACTTCCGGAATGAAGAGCGCCCCGCTGTTCGGGCCGGCGCCAAGTTGCGCCAACCGGGCCCAGTCCGACTCGTAATTGTCGTCCAGCCATGGGAATTTCAATTTCACGCGCCCCGTATTGTTCGGGTCGTTGTTGTCCGTCACGATGGCGACGACAACGCCGTTGATCGGGTGGCCGCCCGCCGATGCACTGCCGTTTGACGAGCCGACGGACGCGAGTCCGAGCAGGGACCGGTCCTGGCGGCCATTGATCGCGAAGTGCGTCCGGTAGCCTTCCGGCCCGAACACGTGCCGCGCGCCGGAGAGTGTGTACTGCCCCTCGAACTCGTTGCCGACGACGCCGATGCTGACCGTGGCCCCAGCCTTGAGCTTCGGGTTGCCGCGCGCCGTCCCGTCCGCCTCGGCAACGGCACTCGAGATCATTTCGGCGATCGACGCGGCCGCAACATCCACCTGCGCCTGCTGCCCGAGTGGCCGAGTGACGGCCGTAAACGTCGGCCCGCCAAAGGTTCCGGCGAGGCTCGACGGATCATCCTGCACACCCGCGGCGGCCACGGTGCCAGCCGTCGCCGAGCCGATCATGACCTGCTTCGAGTCGGGATCCCAGCCCCGGACTTTGATGTTCGAGACCTGCTCGGCGGAGGTCACCCGCGGTCGGAACTCGATCAGGTCATCGCCAAACACGAGTTGCAAGGGATCGGTGTGATTCTGGTAGCTACCGGTCTGGGGCGCGCCCGACGCCTGCACCGGCTGCCTGAATTGGAACTTCCCGTCCTCCATCGCCATCTCGTAGCCAATCTCCCGGGCGCGAGCCTTGAGAAAATCCCAGTCGGACTGATTAGCCTGCGAGACATGATCGAACGTCCCGCTGGTGCTGTCGATCTGGCCCACTTGCAGGCCGGCGCGGCTGGCGACCGTGCGCGCGATATCCGAGTCAGTGACGTTCTTGTAGGTCTCGGTCCGCCGGCCGCGATGCAGCCGGTGCGACATGTCGTAGCCGCGCAGGACGGTGCGCAAGCTGGTCGCGTCATACTCAGCCTCGAGCGCGGTGACCTCGCCCTTCATCAGGGTGTCGGGCGCGCTGCTTCCAGGGGGTGTGACCTTGATGGTCACGGTCGATCCGATGTGCACGTTCAGCTGGTTCAGCACGTCCCGCGCCGGATCGTGAAATGTGATTGCGAACATGTTGGGCAGGTGCTGGTGATGGTCGACGACCACCTGCTCGAGGAGCGCCTCCGTCTGGCTGGACAGCGGCGAGCCGTCCACTTCGACATCAGGCCAGACGTGATAGGGCTGTGACATCTTATTCCGGCTTCTGCCTCTCCGCCGCTTCCTCAGCGCTGGGCAGCAGGATTTCGGCACCGGCCTGAAGGCGCAGCGGATCGTCGATCGAATTGAACCTGGCCAGCCCACGCCAGAGATTCGGATTCCCATATTCGGCCGTCGCGATCGATTGCAGGCTGTCGCCCTCTGTGATGAGGTGCGTCCGGCGCGCGTGGATCGATCCCGACGTCGGGTTCTGCGGACCCGGATCATCGGGGACCTCCTTGAGGGTGATGTCCGCCGTTGCCCGCACCGGCGTCCCATCGGGCTTGAACATCGTGTACTTCGCGCTGACGGACTCGAGATAGTATTTGCGGTCCGCGAGATGCTCGTTGCTGCCCCAATGCAGCTTCAGGACTGGGGGCTGAGGCTTACTGTTGAGCGAGCCTTTGGTCGGCGTGCACCAGTCAAGCAATTGGTCGATCCCGTGTGTGACGTCGTGCTTACCCGACTCCCAATCGTCGAAGAAGATCTGCAGGCTGATGGTCTGTGGATTGCTGCCGACATAGTTCGGTTTTGCGCCGGCCTTCGTATTCATGCTCCGCCCGCCGGTGTTCCAGGTCGCGCTCTTCTTGACGGAATACTCGGATGGATTGAACTGGAACTCGAGAGGCGCGCCGCCCTCGGCTTCGAGGCGGGCCTTGACCATGCTTCCGCGTAAGGAACCAAGCATTGCACTAACCTCCGAGAAATCCGTTGTGGGCGAGCTCCAGCGTTTCCATCGCGACCTGGTTGCTGCCGATATCGAGGCTCGGCCCACTCCAGCGCACCGGGTAAACGCCCTCGAGATTCCAGGTCACGATGGCGGAGCCTTCCGTGTCGAGGGCCGAGATCGCGGCAGTCTGGCGTTGCACCTGCTGCTTCAGGCCCGCTATCCAGTCGGCGACCTGCTTCGAGGCTTTATTGATCGGTCGCGTCAGCTTGACGTTCTGGTATTTGACCCGGCCCGGAATCCGATGGATAAACCCGTTCTCGCCGCCTTCCTTGTACTCGAAGACGTCGTACTCCACTGAGAGGCCGTCACACTTGGACCAGTCGCCGAGGTCGTTGCCGCCATCGATCTTGACGTGGAAGCGGACGCTCTGTGCTGTCGCTAGATCTGGCATCTCAACCCCTCAAATCCGTCAGGAGACCGGCGCGCTCCCGATCGAGCAATAACTCCGACTTCAGTCGATTACGAATCCGGTCGTATAACTTTCCGGCCAGGGCATCGAGGTTCTCATCAGCGTGCGCCGCCGAAGCCGGTGCCGTTGCGCTGGATGAAGCGGCGCCGGTGGCCGTTGCAGCCTGCACGCTCGCTTCACTCGCCTGCCAGGGCGGTTCTGACGCGAAGCTCTCGCGTTGCGCAGTGATCATCGGCTGACTCGCGACAGCGATGGCTGACTCGGCGATCTGGGTGGCGCGCTGCACGGAAGCGACGCTCGCCATCGGTGCCAGCGGCAAGGACATGTCCGGGTGGTCTGCCGGCCCGGACTGGGGCTGAGCCTGGGATTGCAGCGGCAGCCGCTGCACGGCCGTGGAACTCTGCCGGGACTGGGACGGCTGCGGCGTGGCCAGGAGCGTAAGGCCGGGCATCATGGCGTCGCCCGGGTTCACGGGGCCGTGCTCATCGAAAGTCTCAAGCTCTGATCGTTGAATGCGTGCGGTCCCCGCACTCCCGCCGCGCTCGCCGCTGGCCACGGGGAACTCCGAACGTATGCGCTGGATGGCTGCCTCCGTGGCACGCTCTGATCGCCCCCCCGCAGTCGGCTGCGCGGCGCGCTGCAGTGAGGCCAGAAAGGGCGTGCCGGCCAGGCGCGAGAGGGGAGTGGCCGTGTAACTCGCAGCTGGGAATGACGACCGGGCTTGCCCCGGTGCGTCGCTGCCGGACGTAGCCTGGCGCCGCTGCGGCAATGGAAGCTCGAGTTTGGTCGCAGCTGGCATCGGGGGGTCGCTCTCGAGGTCGACGCGACGTTGGATCGCGGCCCCGGGCGTCGCGTCAGGCTGAGCCTTGCTGGGAGGGCTACTCTCGGGACTCTCCGTCTGGGCTACTGCGCCAGGCGCGCCGCCAAGCGCACCCGCGACATCACCGGAGATCCCGGCGAGATCACCCGAAATGCCGCCCTGCATGGCGGGGACTGGCGCCGGGCCCTCCGTGGCCTGGGACCATCCGGCGGGCGCCAGCGGAAGGTCGAGGGCTGCCGCTCGCTGGAGAATCGGGGGTGACTCGAATGGCACGGCGGTGAGAGCCGCGGAATCCGGTGAGCCGATCGAGTCGCCGGCCCGGTGGTCCGCGCCGGTCGCGCCGGTCGCGCCGATGGCGCCGGTCTGGATGGATGCCGGCGCCGCCGCAGAAGACTCGACCCGTGACGGGGTTGGCTCGGGCAGGTTCGCGTCAGAGACGGTCTGGGTAGGCGCCTGCCGCGCGAGCGGCAGGTCAGCTGCGCGCTGGACGGCCGCCGCTGGCACCTGCCGCAGGGGCGCACCCAGGCCAAGTCGTCGCGACTGGCCGAGCGTCAAACGCTGCGGCCCGGCAGCGGCGGGCAGGTCCGGGATGGCATCGCTGATATCCGGGCTCGCACTGTTAAGGCTCGGGCTCTCGGGCTCGACCGCGATCGACCGCTGGAGGTGCGGTCGCGACTGAAGTGCGAGGCCTTTGCCCACCGGGACCGGCGCCACGTCGGGGGCCACGCTCGTCAGCCGCTGCGCGACCGGCGGGCTGGGGACGACCGGCACTTCCCGCGCTGTCTCCGCAAAAGCCAGACTGTCCTGGTCCGGGCCGCCCGCCTCGGCGCCATGATCATCGAGGGTCCCGCCAGGCGACACGGCGGCCTGCCGCTGCACGCGCGGTCTGTGGATCATGGCAGGGCCGTCATTGCGCGTGCTGGGCCGCGCGGTCGCGCTGACCAGCCCCAGAACGAGTCCCGCCGGGGCCTCGCGGGTCACATCGTGGCCGAGCGGGCCAGACGTGACCGACGGGTCCTGATGGGTCACGAGATCGGCGGCGAAGGCAGCGGGCGGCGCCGTCAGGGGGTGTTCGCCGATGGTGCGCTGCAGCGCGGGCAGCTGCTTCCATTCCTGGCGCATGACGGGCACCGGGGCTGTAGGCCGGCCGTCGGTGTGCCTTTCGGCCTTACGCGTAAAGGGCCACATGCGTTACTCCTGCTCCTCGGTGAGGCGCCGGTTGATGCTGGCCACTTCCTCGACCATCCGTTGCCGGACGGGGTGCTCCAGGTCGAGAATCTCTTCGAACGACCAGTGCAGGTGGTATGCCACGTACGCAATCTCCTCGAAGAGACGGTCGGTTGCGTACGTCACGATCCCCCCAGGCGATCACCTGCCAGATCGACCGTGAACTGGTGCTTGCAGTCGGGACAGGTCACCGCGGCTTGCGTGTGGCCCTCCTGGTTGATACGCCGATAGAGATCTTGAAGAAACGCGAGGTCTGACGCGAAGAGGCCCTCGATCGTTCCCGACGTGACCTGGCTGAGTGAGCCTATCCGCGTGACGACGCGTGAGAGCAGCAGCACTGTCAGGTAGGCCTCGTTCTCCCGGACTCGCGGGTCGCGCTGGGGCAGGATCTCGTCCCGCGCCGTCGCCAGGCGCATGACGCCCTCGCGATGGACCGTCCCGCTGTCGTCGACGTAGCCGCGCGGCAGGACGAAGCCAAATTCTGTATGTAGCGTCCCAGCGGAGGCCTTCGAGGCCTCCGCTGTGCTGGTTGCTGGACTCACTTCACCCGCTCGCAGGACTCGGTGACGATCGTCGCCTCCTCGGTGACGACGTCGTTAGAACCTGCTTTCAGGCTGCCAACGGACAGTTTCGAGGGCCAGGCGTTGACGAAGTTCCAGCGCGCGACCTCACCGTTCTCGAAGTCATACAGGATGATCGACCCGTTCTTACGCGCCTCTTTGATCTTGCCCTTGCGTGCTAGATCGTGCCATTTGCTGAGCTCCATCGAGACGTTCTTTGCACGCTTGAGCGTGATCGTCGGCGGCTTGCTATTCGACGGGATCTTCTTGATGATCAGCTTGCCGTCGGGGCCGTTCTCCTTGAGCTCGGTGACTTCGATCTCGGATGTAAGGCCGCTCAGTTCGGTGAACTGCGCGATCGTGACGCCATCGACTTCGATGGCGAAGTTGCGAGCGGCGAATGCGTCGTTATTCGATACGTTCGGGACACCTGTTGGCATGGGTTACACGCTCCTTATTCCGATTGGCTACTCAGTTAGTGACGTGCCGCCGGAGAACTGCGCAATCCGGAAAACGACGAATTCGGCCGGCTTCACCGGGGCGATGCCAATCTCAACGATGAGTTGCCCGGCGTCGATCGACTCGGACGTATTCAATTCGCCATCGCACTTGACGTAGAACGCTTCGCTCGGCGAGGCGCCGAAGAGCGCGCCATCGCGCCAGACGCGAACCAGGAACGCGTTGATCGTGCGCTTGACCCGCTCCCACAGCTTCATGTCATTCGGCTCGAAGACGACCCACTGGGTTCCCAGCAGGATCGACCCCTCGATGTAGTTGAACAAGCGCCGGACATTGATATACCGCCATGCCGGGTCACTGGACAGGGTTCGAGCGCCCCAGACCCGGATGCCGCGGCCGGGGAAGGCCCGGATGACGTTGATCCCCTGCGGATTGAGGAGATCGTGCTCCGGCTTGGTCACCTGGAGTTCGAGCGAGATCGCGCCGCGAACGACTTCGTTGGCAGGCGCCTTGTGGACGCCGCGCGAGTCGTCGCTACGGGCCCAGATGCCGGCCATGTGGCCGCTCGGCGGAACGAAATTGGCCTGGCCGGCCAGCGGGTCGAAGACCTTGACCCAGGGCCAGTAGAGCGTCGCGTACTTCGAGTCGTAGCCGGCCTTGTCCTGCGCGCCACTCGCGCACCTGCTGGGCATTGAGCCCGGGCGGTGCATCGAGGATGGCGACCCGATCGCCCATCAGCTCGCAGTGCGCGATCATCGCCAGCTGGACGGCCTTGACGCTGGTCGGCGTCGATCATGCCGCGCTGGTAGGCGGCCATCAGGTCGGGGACGCAAAGCATCGTCACGGTGTCGACGGCCTCGAGGCCGGCAAAGCCCGTGCGGTCGGACGAGTTGCCAACGTACTCATCGGGCGTAACGCGCGCGGGCATGGTGGCGCCGCCGCCCTGAAGCGTAACCTTGCCCGGGGCGGGGACCTTTTCCAGTGCGCCGGCGGTCCCGATCTCCTCGAGCTGGATCAGCTTCGAAGCCGTCTTGACGGCCGTGACGACGTTGTTCTTGCCCTTGCGGCTGGTGACGTTGTCGTACTCTTCACGATCTTTGCCGCGCGTGACGATCAGCTTGAACGTGTCTTCACTGGGCTGCGAGGCCTCGGCGACTTCGACCTGGATGTCGTTGCCGGGCTGGCCACTGTCGAGGGCAAGGACGCGATAACCGGCAAGCGCCTTGTCTTTCGCGCTGGGCAGCTCGGCCTGAGCCGAGGGAGCGTGGCCGTCGGCGCCGATCCGGACGATGTAGCAGGAGCCGCCGCCGTTGAGGAAGTAGCCGTAAACGGAGTGCGCGAGGTACGATCCCTCGAGGAATCCGCCGAACGTCTGCGCGTACTGGCTCCAGTTGGTGACAAGCGTCGGCTGGTTGACCGGGCCTTTCTCGGCCAGGCCTACGAACGCCGCCGTCGAGGTCCCGACGCCTTCAATCGGACGCGATCCGGCTTCGACCTCCTCGACGTAAACACCGGGCGACAGGTAATTGGGCATGGGCGATTCATCCTCCTGGTTGATTGCCGTCAGGTACTGGCCGAGCGTCGCATTGGACGGGTATTCGAACAAGAGACCTCGGGGCCAGTGAAGGGGTAAGCGCGCCTGCCCGAAGGGACAGCCTGTTGCGCCTGAGCTTGCCCCTTCAGGCAGCAGGTTGACCCCAACGACTGCCCTCGGGCGACTTGCTGGCGAGTTCGCCAGCGGCAAGGCTAGTGGCAATGATCCAGGACGTGGATGAGTCCCTGCGCGCCCTCGTCAAGCGCGATGCCCTGAATGGTTCGAAAGCCGACGTCGCCTTCGACGCGCCGAACAAAGACTGGTCATCCCGGCGCAACACGCCGACGGTCGATTTATATCTCTATGACATTCGCGAGGACGTCGAGCAGCGTGAAGTCATGTGGCAGGACGTTCGCAATGACAACGGCCTGGTCACCGAGCGCCGACCGCCGCCCCGTCGATTCAAATTGTCCTACTTGGTGACGGCCTGGACGCAGCGTCCCGAGGACGAGCACCGACTTTTATCGTCGTTGCTGAGCTGCTTTCTTCGCAACCCCGTGATGCCCGGTGATGTCATCAGTGGCTCGCTGACTGAAAGCAGGCAGCCGATCACCCTGAGCATTGCGCTGCCGCCACCACAAGATCGCTCAATCTCGGATGTCTGGTCCGCACTCGGCGGGGAGCTCAAACCGTCGCTGGATCTCGTCGTCAACGCGCCGATCGAAATTCGCGTCCGGGAGCCGGCGGGCCCGCCAGTCCTTGAAGAGCCGAAGATCACTGTCGCGCGGCCGGACGCCGATGCCGAGGCGCTGGCGAACCCTGCCGTCCGAGCGGCCAAGGGTCGTCGCGCGGCCGAGGCGCGCATCGCGGCCGCAAAGCCTGTGGGTGCCGCGCCCGATGGCGCCAAGCGCTCGGGTCGGCTGAAGCCAGGCGACGCGATCGAGCCTGCAACTCCGGCCGAGCAGGACGAGTCGATCAAGTCGGGCAAAGAGAATCAGCCCGGGCGCATCTTCCGGGTCCGCGGCGTCCCGCGCGGCTAAGCTCTTGGCTGCCGAGGTCCTGACCAGGTCGAAGGACGCATCGCTCGCGCACGTACTACGCCGGCTCGAGCTGATCGAGGCTCGGGTCCGGGCCGCCGTCGCCCGCCGGCGTGCCAGCGATCCGGAGACCGACGATAGGTTTCGCGGGCTGTATATCTCGCCGGCCCATGTCGACCGCATGCTGGCCGGCGACGCCGTGCCGCCCGCCCCGGACGACGCAACCGGCCAGGCACGGGAGGCGATCGAGCGCGACGCCGATGCCGCGGAGGCCGAAGGCACCGAGCTGCGCCTGCGAGAGCTCGCTCGCCGGTTTGACCTGACAGAAACAGACATCGAGTTATTGCTGATCGCGCTCGTTCCCGATGTGGACGTCAGGTTCGAGCGGCTGTACGGCTACTTGCAAGACGACGTCTCGAGACGCCGGGCGAGCATCGGGCTGGGGCTCGAGCTCTGCGGCGTGCAGGCAACCAGCGCTTTCGCTCGGAGCCGGCTCGCGTCGGGCGCGCCCCTGGTTGATCGCGGCCTGCTGCTGATCGAGGATTCCGACCGGCCGACGCTGACGCGTTCGCTGCGCGTCCCTGACCGGGTGACGGCACACTTGTTGGGCAGCGACTTGATCGACCCCTCGGTCGCGGCGCTCGTGTACCAACCGGAGGCCAGCGCGGCAAGCGGAACCGCGCCGCTAGCTCGGTGGCTGTTCGAGCCCGGGTCGCGGCTGGCCTACGTCCGCGAACGGCCAGGGGCGTCCGGTGCATCCCTGGCGGCTGCGGCGCTCATGCAGGTCTCGCGACCCGGACTGGCTCATCGGCCTGCTTCGCTCCTGGCCCTCGACCTGGAGCGGCTGCGTCCCGACGATGATGTGCTTACCCTGGCGATGCTGGTCGCTCGCGAGGCCGGGCTGACCGGCAGCACGATCGTCGCCGGGCCGGTGGAAACTCTGATCGCCAGGGGATTACCGGCGATGCGGGCCTTCGCCGAAATGCCGGCGCAGGTCATCCTCGTTGGCTCTCGCGGGTGGGACCCGGCCTGGGCACGCGATGTGCCGTTCCTCTGCGACGCGCCGGTTCCCGACGCGCTGCAGCGAGCCGAGCTCTGGCAGCAGAGTCTCGGTGGCGACCTCCTGGATGCGGCCGGGACGATGGCGCAGTTCAGGCTCACCGCCGACCAGGTACATCGGGCCACACGCGCCGCCCGCATGGAAGCCCAGGCGAACGAGCGCTCGCTCGACGAAGAAACCCTCAAGTCCGGCGCGCGAGCGCAAAACGCGGCTGGGTTGGAGCGCCTGGCGCGCCGAATCCAGCCCGCCGTCAACTTCGATGATCTGGTTTTGCCGCCCGAGCCCCGCGAGCAGCTGCGTGAATTGCTGATCCGTGCGCGCTACCGGGACCGGGTGCTGGACATGTGGAAACTTGGCGGTCCGTCAAGCCGGCGCCGGGGTTTGACCGGGCTCTTCGCGGGACCGTCGGGCACCGGCAAGACGATGGCCGCCGAAGTCCTGGCCGGCGAGCTGGGACTGGATCTGTACACGGTCGACCTGGCGACGGTCGTGGACAAGTATGTCGGCGAGACGGAGAAAAACCTGGATCGAATCTTCGCCGAGTCCGAGCGAATCAACGGCGTGATTCTCTTTGACGAGGCCGACGCGCTTTTCGGCAAGCGCTCGGAAGTCAGCGACGCGCATGACCGGTACGCGAACGTCGAAGTCGCGTACTTACTCCAACGCATGGAACTCTTCGACGGCATTGCGATCCTGGCGACGAACCTACGGGCCAATCTCGACGAGGCGTTCACACGACGGCTGGACACCCTGGTGGATTTTCCAGAGCCGGAGGCCGAATATCGATACATGCTTTGGGAGCGCTGCCTGGGAACCGGGGTTCCGCGGGCGGCCGACCTGGACCTCGCGTTTCTCGCCGACGCGTTCAAGCTGTCTGGGGGCGCGATAAGAAACATCGTGGTCGCTGCCGCCTACGCGGCCGCCGAATCCGACCGGGAAATTACGATGCGCGATCTGGTGCGAGCCACGCAACGCGAGTACTTAAAGCTAGGCCGTCTGTGCGTCGAGTCAGAATTCGGCGAGTATTACGAGCTGCTGAAGAATTGAGGAGGAAGTCATGACGATGGAAGATCGCGAATTTCTAACGCCGCCGGCGGTTCGCAGCGAGACCAAACCGAAGACGGACGCTCCGATGGCCGGCATCCTCGGCCTCCAGCGTGCCGCGGGCAACGCGAGCGTCAGCCGGATGCTGACTGAGGAGGACGACAAGTCGCCAGTGAAAGACTTGCTGGCCTCGAGCTCGGGCCAGCCGCTGGATCGCGACACGCAGGCACTGATGCAGAGCCGGCTTGGCCATGATTTCAGCGACGTCCGGGTCCACGCCGACAGCCAGGCCACGGAGTCGGCGAAGGCCGTGAATGCGCACGCGTACACCGTCGGCACGAACGTGGTGTTCCAGAGCGACAAGTACTCGCCCGGCACGGAGCCCGGAAACAAGATCCTGGCCCATGAGCTGACGCACGTGGTGCAACAGAAGGCCGGGCCGGTTGACGGGACGCCCGCGCCCGGCGGCATCAGCGTGAGCCATCCGTCGGATCCGTTCGAGCAAGCAGCGGAACGCAACGCCGAACAGGCCATGTCCAGCAACGCGGCGCCGATGGCCGCGGTCGCAGCCCCGGCCGCGGCACCGGTACAACGCGCAGGCGAGGACGACGAAAAGCAGATTCAGATGTCAACGATCCAGCGCGAAGAAGACGATGAGGAGGTCCAGCCGTCAGCCATCCAGCGCGAAGAAGACGATGAGGAGGTCCAGCCGTCAGCCATCCAGCGCGAAGAAGACGATGAGGAGGTCCAGCCGTCAGCCATCCAGACATTAGCAATCCAACGGGAGGCCGACGAGGAAGAGCAAGAGGCTTAGTTCCCCAGCCGCGGTGGGCCATCAGCCCAGCTAGCCGACCGACCGGAGCCTTGGCGTAGGCCCGGAGTCTGGTTAGGCCGACCGGGCCTGTGCCTCGACGCTCCGGTGTGGCGGAGTCAACGCCCATCGGCCGCCCGGTTCTTGTCGTAACTCGAAGCCGCCCTCGTGGACCATTCGGTGATGTCGCCGACATAGGAGCACCAGGTTAGTCATCGTTGTCTGACCGCCGTGCATCCAGTGCGTGAGGTGGTGCGCGTCGGTCCAATCCGGGGGACGCCCGCAACCGGGAGCCACGCAGCCGCGGTCGCGCGCCGCCAGCGCTCGGCGTGTCGCCGGCGGGATGGTCCGCGTTGCGCGGCTGATCTCGGCATCGAGCTCGCCCCGGGCAAGGATTCGCGTCAGCGCTGTGTCGCAAGCAATACGACGGACCGTCTCAGCCGGAACGGGCACGCCCGACTCGAGTTCGCCGGCCGGTGAGCCACTCGTACCGGCCAGGGTGTCGACGCTCGCCCGTATGACCAGCTGCGGGCGAGGGCCTGCGCCATCGGTCGATTTGGAGCCCGGGCGGTAGCACAGCTCGATCAGGGCATCGGCGCACCGCTGGCCGGGGTTTCGATCGTCGTCCTTCGAAGGAGGCATCAGGCGATTCAGGGCGGTGCGCAGCGTCGCGCCACCTTCGGCGTCAAGCAAGCCGTCGAGGCGCACAAAGCCGTCGACTGGCTCGCTCACGTGGAAGTAGCGGCGAGCATAGGCCCGGTTTGTCTCGGCCAGGGCGGCGGCCGCATCGGTGCGGTGCTCCAGTTGCTTGGCGTGGTTGTTGAACTGGGTGGGATCCATCGCCTCGGCAGCCTTCAAGAGGGCGGTCTCTTCGCGGCGAACGACGGCCGTCCCGATATGTTCCGCGGTCCATGCCATGACGGCGACATGCTGGTACCCGACCTCGCCGCTGGCGAGCGCCTTTTGTGTCTCCGGCAATTTCTCCAGCTGGCGACTGACTGTGACCCGCTCAGCCGCAGCCTTGCCGGAGAGTTTGCATTTCCACCGGAGCCAGCCCACGACGTCGAGGGCGCCATCGGCGGCATACTCTCCCGACTTATCGAAACGCCGCAAGCCCTGCGCGAATTCCCCTTCAAGCGGGTCAATCCCCGCCTCGCGCATTCCGATCAGGCCCTCGGCCAGCTCAGCGTCGTCTGCGGAGTTCCGCCACTCCGACCACAGTTTCACGACCGCCCGCGTCTCCGCGATCGGAGGTCCAGGACGAGCACCTGACGCGGTCATGGTCCCATCGTGACGCATGCGTTGTGACAGCTGTCTGTCAAAGCTTTCCAGTTGAGTTTCGCGGTCTAAAGGTCTGCTGAATCTTGCTTAAAGATCCCACGGAAGGGCGGGTCGGGCGCAACCAGTCGCCAGGTTTCCTCCGTTGGTCCGCACTTGTACCAATGCTCGTCCCAGAGGTGTGCTCCCGCTGTACGGTCGCGCAACAGGCACGTGCATCCACTGACACCCGATTTGACCAGCTCGTTAAGCGAACTCAATAAGCTGCTCGTAGTCAGCAAAAGAATCGAAAGCGGTCATACGGCGTCCCAACTGCACACGATCAGATCTCATTCATTCAACCTCCCAGGATGGGTCGATGCGAAGCACGAATACTTGGCTTCCCCCGCCCAAGCAGATCCCATGCTCGCTTAGCTGTCGCGGCAGCTGCGCCTTCGAAAATCGTTTCCCCGGGAGGCACACGGATGTGGGCCACTTAGCGTGGCCTCGTTGTTGAACGACTGAAGCAATGCCGCAGTCGATTTTCGACTTGCAGCGGCCCGGACGGCTCGGATCGTCGTCCAATAGGCGCCCGAATCTCCTGGCGGGATCGCTATATGACGCGATATAGGTCGATTGGTGCGCCGAGCTTTCTCTCCGTGTACGATGCCGAACGGAATGTAGCACCAACCTCGAGGACTCGAAATGGACCTGGATTAATCGGTCCATGTCGATCGCTGACGGTGCCATCTGGTTCGACAGCGGTGAACCGGCGAGCTCCGGCGAACTCGTGGCCTGGGCGAGTGCGCTCGGTGCCGTACTGGATCTGCGGATGAGTCTCTCGGAGCCTTTCCGGATTAGGTTCCTTGTGCCCTTTCCAAAAAGCCAGCTGTAGCTCGGCCGGCCTGACCCAGCTTCTTGCCGACCCCTTTGCGCCAGCTTGCCGACGCCACGACCGACGCCGGCCAGGCGGGCGCCGATCCTTTGTGCCAGCGAGCGGATTTTGCCGGCGACTTTCCCAGCCGCACCCATGAGGCGCTGTAGCAGGAATTGCGAGATGAACTCGATAACGGCGACTGCGCCGGCCGCGACGGCCTTGCCAAAGAGGGGACCGGCGCTGCCCCATCGAACCCCCTTGAGAAACGCCATGAATGCGTCGAAGGCCTGGATGATCCGGCCGATGCTGCCCCAAGCAGCCTGGAGCGCCTGGATGATGAGCATCACCGCCGCGGCCGCCGGGACGATGAGCGCGACCAGCTTCTCGATGAGGACCCAGATGATGGTCTGCGGGATCATCGCCTTGAGGCCATCCCAGGCGACGCCGGCGACCTGCATCACGGTGATGCCGCCCTTCTTCAGTAGGCTCCACGCGGCGGCGCCGAGGCCAAGAACGGCATCCACCTTGTCCGTAAACCAGGACTGGACAGCCAGCTTAAGGTCGGGCCAGAGATGATTTCTGATACCGTCCTGCGCGGCGGCGGCAAGGTTCCCAAGCCAGCGCCCAGGATTAGCGGCCACGTCGCGGACCAGCACGGCGAATGTGCCCAGCTCAGCGATCGCGTTGCGGGCGAAGTCGACGGCACTTTGCGCCGCCTGCCTGACCCTGTCGACGATCGCGTGCATGCCGCGACGGAGTCCGGCGACAGCCGCACTCAGCGCTCGGCCCAGTAAATCAAGGCCGGACTGAACAGCGAGCTTGAGCGTGTTGGAAAGCCGATTGACGGCGGCCTCCGCCCTGGCGATGCACTCCTGAATCGCGTGGCGGAACCGATCGCGCACGGCCGACAAGGCGACAGGCACCCGGTCGCCAATAGCCCTCAGCGCACTGCCGGCGAACTGGATCGCGGCCACGATCGTCTGCTTCGCCCGCTCCATGGCGGCCAGCGCCAATTGATGAGCTCGCTCGATCGCACCGCGTACCAACTGTCGGGCGCGATCGAAGACGGACTGGACGGCGTGCTTGGCCGCATCAAAGACCGAGCGCGCGGCCGAGGCGAGCATGCCGAAAAACCCGCCCGAACCTTGTTGCTGCGCCCGCTGTCGCTCGGCGGCTGCATTTGCCTCTGCCTCGCGCTGCGCTGTCGCCGCCTGGGCCTGACCCTCCCGGTAATGCGCGGCCGCCTCATCGTCGGCCTTCGTCCTTGCCGCACTGACCGTCTCGATCGCGCTGCCTGTCGTGGTCGTGCTCTCGTCCCTCGCGCGATCGACCAGCTCATGCTGCTCCTGTGTCCAGCGGCTGCGATGGCCGAGCACCTCCTGCTGCGCCGCATTTCGCATGCCGGCCTGTTCGGCGATGTTGGCGCGCTCGTGGGCGCTGATCTCCAGCTCTGACCCAGCTCGGGCCTCGCTGGTCTTTTCCGCGTATACCTGGCGCTGCTGCGCCATCTCGCCAACGCCGGCGCGCGCCGCGGCCTGGACCGAGTCACCCTTTTCCTGTTGGGCGATGAGCGAAACGGCCTCATCGGGCCGGGCGCCGCCAAGCGGCGAGCCGTCCGCCGGAGCGAAAGCCGCGTCGACCCGCGCCACGAGCGTCTCGGTCGGTGCTGTGGGGAAGATCGCACGTTCGCCGTAGTCCTGGGCTGCCTGCTGGCGACCGCGAGCATGTTCGGCGGCAAGCGACTGGTCGAGCTCTGCCTGCTGGCTGCGCACCTGTCCGGGATCGGTGCTGCCCGCGAGCGGCAGATGGGGGAGGGGTCCGGGCGCGAGGTTCATCCCACCATCCGTGGTCGGCAGCCGTGCGATCGAGGTGGCGATCTGTTGCGTGTCCGCGGGCGAAAGTTCGCCATTCCCGGACCCGGCGATGATGGGGTCCGGCGCGACCGCCGTTGGCAGAGCCGGTGCGGTGGGAAGCGGCGCAGGCCCCCTGATAGCCACGTCGGCCTGTTGGGAAACCTGTGGCACGACGATCGGCGCACGATCGGGCGAAATCGGGACCCGTTGCGACGCCGGCGCGTCGACCGTGCCTGGCGCCCCCGGATGTCTGACCCGTGATGGGGGTTGACGCAGCAGGCGCTGCTGCTCGCCGGCGGCCGTATGATCGACCGACTGCGCGACGCCGCCCATCACGCCGAGGAACTGGCCCGCCGGCAAGGCCGCGGCACTTGCCAGCGCCTGGCTCGGTTCAAGCCCGTCGAGTACAGGCGTCGGGACCGGCGCCGGGTCCTCGATCGCGCTGCCGCCACCCCCGCCCCCGCCCTCGTATACGTCGGATCCCGAAGGCCCCGCCGGCATCGACGCCCCGTCGCGACCGTCGGCGTGCGCGGCATCCGCATGAGCGTCAAGGCTGGCGAGGTCGTCGTCGCCGGGCCCGCCATTTGGCGGGCCGCCGCCCTGTGCCGCCTCGACCGGCGGCTCCGGCTCGACGGCGACCGATGGGGCTTCGACCTCGACGGCGCTCGCCGGGGCAGGCGGCGAGGCGCGTGATTCCGCGATCAGCCCGCTGACGGCGGCGTTGCCGGCCGCCGCCTGCAGGCCGAGCAGCATCCTCGCGTCGAACGGCACCGGCCGCCCGCCGTCGAGGGCCGGCTCGTTGTGGCCGTCCTGATCGCGTGCCTTGTCACCGGCGCGAGGCCCGGCCTGGGCCTCGAGATCCTTCTCGAGGCCAGCGGCCCGCACCGGAGCCCCCTCCCGACGTTCCTAGATCAGACCCTGTCTCATCGCGTAGGCCACGGCCTGCGTCCGGTTGCGGAGATTCAGGCGGCTGGTGACGTCATGGACGATGTTCTTGACGGTCCGCTCAGAGTGGAACAGCGTCCGTCCCACTTCGGCCGTGTCGAATCCCTCCGCGAGCAACTTCAGGACCTTGATTTCACGGTCGGTGAGGACCGCGAAGCTGAGCCCGCGCGGATTCAGCACCTGCTGTTGCAGGCGGCCGACCTGATCAAGGAGACGGCCCAGCAGATCCGGGGAGAGCGCACCCTCGCCGTCGGCTGCCGCGCGGATCGCCTGGCTCAGGTGCTCGGGCGTGGCCTGGTTGCGGCGAAGCACGCCGCGCGCACCGGCCTCTAACGCACTCAAGAGCCCGGTGTCGTCTACGCGGGTGACGACCAGGACGACGCGCTCGACGCCCCGCCGCTTCAGTGCCCGAATGGACTGAGCCGTCTCCTCGTCCATCTGGTCGGCCACAACCAGTGCAACGACGTCGGCATCGACCTGCCGCTCGTCCACGATCTCGAGGTTGTGTTGCGACCTAAGCTGGCTGGCAATTCCCGCGCGTGAAACCGGGTCGGAGGCGGCGACGAACACCTGGATGCGTTCGGTCATGACGATGGGTCGAGTTGCGATCACGGTACTTCCTCCTGATGACTAACGGGGCGCCCCTTCGCCAGCGGCCCCTTCGCCCGGCATTTTGCGCTGAGCGACTTTCCGGGCACTTAACGGGGACTTAACGGGCAGCCGGTCATGCCTGCAGGTCTTCCTTTCCGGCTATGGTCGCGTTCGAGACCGCTACCTATGATTCGGACGCGAATGGGCGCAACCGCCACGCTTGCCAGCCGCGCCGCCACGGTCCAGCCTGGGTCGGAGGCGATGGCCGAGATCCGTGTACGAAATTCGGGCACGGTGGTCGATCAGTTCACGCTCGAGGTCCTCGGGGACGCCGCGGCCTGGACGATCGTCGAGCCAGCGGTCATTCCCCTGTTTCCGGGGGCCGAGGCGGTCGCCAAGATCCGTTTCAAGCCACCGAAGTCGCCCAGCGTGCCGGCCAAAGCGATCCCATATGCGGTTCGGATCAAATCCCGCGAGGACGCCAAGGCCTCGATGGTCGAAGAGGGCATCGTCGAGGTTGGGCCTTTCTACGACACGTTTGCCGAGCTGATCCCGAGGACGGCGAAGGGCAGCTCGCGCGCGCGGGCCCAGCTGGCGCTCGACAACAAAGGCAATGTGCCGCATCAATGCCCGGCTGACCGCGGCCGACCCGGACCGGAAACTGAACTTCGTCATCTCCCCGCCGGCGCTGATCGCCGAGCCCGGAACGGCGAGCTTCGCTGCGATCCGGCTGACTCCGCGCCAGCGCTTCTTGACCGGGCCACCGAAGACGAGTCCCTACAAGGTTCTCGTTCATCAGGATGGCCTCCCGACAATCAGCGTGGACGGCACCATGATGCAGGAGGGACTCCTCCCGGGCTGGCTTCTGCCGGTGCTGATCGGCGCGGCGGCGCTGTTGCTGCTTGGCCTGATCCTTTGGTTTGTCGTTCTTCGTCAGGCGATCACGAGCGCTGCCACAGCAGCGGTGGCCCCCCAGGCGCAAGCGGCCCAGTCGTCGGCCGCCAAGGCCCAGCAGGCTGCCAACAACGCGGCGGCCAAGGCGCCGGCAACTGGCGGCGGTGCAGGACTCGCGGCGGGCGCGAATCCGTTTAGCGGCGACCCGTGGGCCGACCGGCTGGTCGGCAATAGTTCCATCACCGTGCCAGACAGCGGCGGGCTGTCAGTCACGGACGTTGTCTTCGAGAACCCGAGCGGGCGATCCGGCAGCCTGCAACTCCTGCGCTACAACGCCAAGACCAACACGACGCAGACCCTCCTGAACCTGCGGCTCGAAAACTTCCGAGACCTCGATTTTCACTTTATCTCGCCGCTGATCTTCAAGCCCGGCGACAAGCTCCAGCTCGCCTGCGGATCCGACCCGGTGCCGGACGGGACCGGCTGCGACGCTTCCGTCTACTACAGCGGCTATTTCAAGAACGCACCAGGAAGCTAAATGCGGCGCCTGCGACTGGCAGTCGCGGCGGTTGGCGCCCTGACGGTGATCCTGGCGGCCTTCGCCGGTACGCTTGGCGCGGATGCGAACCTCGCCGCAGGGTTTCCGGCCACGCGCCTCAAGCTCGAGCCCAGCACGATATCCGTCCGCATGCCCGGTCCGGCGACGCTGACAGCGACCGTGGTGAACTGGAAGGGCGGTCCACTCAAGAATATGGCGATCACCTTCACCATCATCAGTGGCCCCAACCGCAGCCAGAAGCTGGCCGGCGCGACGACCGACAAGGCGGGCCATGCCACGGTCCAATACCGCGATACGGGTGAGCCGGGGGTCGATGTCGTGCAGGCGACCTATACGGACGGCCTCGAGGTCCACAAAAGCAACCGGCCCTTTGTCACCTGGCTGAGCGGGCCGCCGGCGAGCTCGATTCCCTCACCGGCGACGATCGCCCTCACCCCGGCGTGCTTCCAGCCGTCGGGTGCCGCGGCGGAGGCCTCCGACACCTTCAAGCCGGTACCCAAGCCGACCCCGAAACCCGGCGTCAAGCCCAAGCCGGTGCTGGTACCCCCAACCGTTGTTCCGCCCCCCTACAACATAGGGGTCACGGGTGATAACTTCGATCCCTTCGCCTCCGTCCTGGTCACCTTCGATGCAGGACCTGGCGGCAGCCCCGAGAGCACGCAGGCGCAGACTGACGGGTTCGGCCACTTCGCCGTCACGCTGAAGGTCCGGCAGCGCGCCGAGGGCCAGCACCTGGTTCGCGCCGACGACTTCCGCCAGCGTGAGGCCGACGCGATTTACACCGTGCCATGCTTCCAGCCGTCGGTCGCTCTGAACCCGCCGATCGGGCCACCGGGATTCGTCACGATGGCGGTCGGCACCGGGTTCCCGGCAAACAGCAAGATCGTCGATCTCAACTGGAGCCGGCCATCGGTGGCGTCGCCGCTGCCCAAGGTCCTGACGACCGACGCCAACGGGAGCTTCTCGTTCCCCGTGTTGATCCTCTATCACGACGGGATCGGGCCGCGCACCCTCCAGGCGATCGTGCCCAATCCATTCGGGGAGCAGGCCGGCGCCGCCATCGAAGCCGACGCGCCGTTCCTGGTCACGCTTGGCCGGTCGCAACCCTCGGATTTCGTGCTCCGGCGGTGAGGCCCCGTTTGGACGTATGATGCACCCGGGTCAAATAGTCAGGGGGATCGCATGAAGAGACGGGGCCGAATCGGGGGTCGGTGCTGGCGCGCCGGTGCTCCGCTACTCTGTGTCCTCGCCCTGTCGCTGCCCCCGATCGCCCTCCAGGCACCCGTCGCCGCCTCGGCGGACACCCCAGTTGCCGGCTCGCCCCACATCGCCACGTATGCAGGCGCGCCCACCGGAGGGAAGCCCACCGAGGTCGCGCAGCAGCCCTTCGGCCTCGCCGTCTCTGGCCGATACACGTATATCGCCGACCCGGCCAATCACGTGGTCCGGCTCCTGATCGACAACAGCGAGATTGCCTTCGCGGGTAACGGGAGCCTGGCCGCCGAGGGCGACGGTGCCGAGCCGGCCAAGGCGCAGCTCGCCGGGCCGTATGCCGTGGCCGCCGGCCAGGTGACTCAAGTCGGCTACCAGATCACCGGCTTCGACGTCTACATTGCGGACACCTTCGGCCACCAGATCCGCAAGGCGACGGTGACGATCCCGCCGATCGACAGCCCGAGCGGCTCGCAGACGGCGGTGATCACGACCATCGCGGGGACCGGCAGCTTCGGTTTTGCGGGGGATGGTGGCCGGGCGACGGCGGCCCAGCTCAATTCGCCGTACGGCATCGCCTGGGACAAGACCCGTAATCGCGTCTACGTCGCCGATACGCTCAATAACCGTGTCCGCGCGATTCTGGCGGACGGCTCGATGACGACGGTGGTCGGGACCGGCAGCGCCGGGTACACGCCGAAGGAAACGAACGCGCTGAAGACGGCGCTCAACCACCCTCGTGGCCTGGCTGTCGACCCAGGTGGCCGCCTGTATATCGCCGATACCTATAACAATGTGGTCCGCCTCTACGACCCCGGCACCGGCAGGATCACGACCGTGGCGGGGACCGGCGCCGCAAGCTACGGCGAAGGTGTGGCGGCGACTGGCGCCGGGCTTCGGGCGCCGTCCGGCATCGCCCTCGACAGCCAGGGCGACCTGTATATCGCGGACACCGGCAACAACGTGGTCAGGGAAATTCCCGCCGACGGCATCCTCCATACGGTCGCGGGAACGGTGGGCCAGACCGGCTTATCCGGCGACGGGGGCCCGGCCATTCTGGCGACGCTATCCTCCCCAATGAGCGTCGCCGTCCGCCCCGATGGCGACGTGCTGATCGCCGACAGCGGCAACAACGTCGTCCGGGTGCTGGAAGGCGCGGTGGCGGCCGGACCGACCCGGCAAATCCATCTGCTGGCGGGCAATGGAACGCCGAGCTTCGCCGGCGACGGCAAGCCCCCGGCGCAGGCCCAATTCGCCGGGCCAAGCGCAATCCTGTCAAAGCTTTCCCCGGACGTGCCGCCGAATCCCGATGTGCCGGCGGTCACGGGAACTCGATACGTGCTCGACACATTCAACAACGCGGTGCGCACCTTCCAGACGGCGGACCCCGATCCGACTGACAACCATGCAGGCGGTGACGGAGACCCGGATGATGTTGCCACCCTGAGCGGGAGCGGCCTGGCGTCGCCGTCGCTGCTGACGAGGCAACCGGCGCCCAGCGCAAGCCGGCTCGCCAACCCGATGGGGATGGCGCTCGACAACACGGCCCAGCGACTCTATGTCGCCGACACCTTCAACAACGAGATTCGTGCCATCGATCTGAGCAACGGCGCCCAGAACGCGACGACCGTCGTCGTGGGCACCGGGACGGCCGGCTACAGCGGTGATCGTGGGCCTGCCGGAAGGGCGATGCTTAGCTATCCAACCGGTGTCGCGGTCGATGCCCACGGGAATCTCTTCATCGCCGACAGCTACAACGCCGTGATCCGCGAGGTCGCCGCCCCCGTGAGCAACACCAGCACCATCACGACGGTCGCCGGGACCGGTCGCCTCGGTTTCAGTGGCGAGGGTGGCCCCGCCAATGCCGCGGACCTGTACTTCCCATATGGCGTGAGCGTTGACGCGGCCAGCCCGCAGAACCTGTACATCACGGACAGCTTCAATCACCGGGTCCGGCGAGTCACCGACGTCGGGAATTCGGATGCGTCGAAACGGGTCATTCAAACCGTGGCCGGCGATGGAGCGCAGGACTTTGCCGATGGCGCGGGCGCCGCGGCCCACTTCAACCGTCCCTGGGCGACCTCGGTTGATCAGCAGGGACTCTACGTCGCCGATTACCTCAACCATCGCGTCCGGAAGATCGACCTCGCCTCGGGAACCGTCACGACCTTCTCCGGGCTCGGTACGTCGGGCTTGAAGGGCGACGTCGGCCCGGCCCTGGCCGGCGAGATGGACGGCCCGAGAGGGTTGAGCCCGATCGGGACGTCAGGTGCCCTCCTGGTCGCCGATGCCTTCAACGGCCGGGTCCGCTGGCTTGGCGTCACGCAGGCCGGCATCCAGCGAAGCGAGGTGAACTTCGATCCGACGAACCTGGCCGGCAGCAGCCCGGCGCAGAGCGTGACGGTGCAGAGTACCGGCAGCGGCCTGCTCGTCATGGGGGCGGTCGACCTTGGCGCCAACAGCAATGACTTTTATCTGAACCCGGCCACCAATACCTGCGCCCAGGTTCGCCTCGAGCCAGGCACCAGTTGCTCGTTTAGGGTCACCTTCCAGCCTCGGGCACCCGGGTCCCACAGTGGCAATGTCGTCATCCCCGACGATGCCACCGGCGGGCAGCAGGTCGTGCGCCTCAACGGCCAGGCGACTGCGCCGCTGGTGACCCTGAGTCCGCCGGCGCTGGTGATCAACCAACCGGCCAACACGTCGCCGACGCCGCAGCCCATCACGCTCACGAACAACGGCGATGGCCTGCTGCACATCGGATCGATCGGACTTGACAAGGCGAGCGATCCGGACTTTGCCCAGAGCAACAACTGCCCGAGCGTCATGTCCCCGCACAGTACCTGCACGATCACGGTGACGCTGAGCCAGATCGCTTCCGGCGATAAGCGAACGAGGACCGGCACCCTGACAGTGCACGACGACGCGGCCGGAAACGCGCCGGTCGATCCGATCACGGGCGGGACGTCCCAGTCGGTCCCGCTGACTGGGAGCCTGGCGCAGTCGGGGGTGACGCTGTCGCCGCAGAACCTCACGTTCGTCCAGAACGTCGGGAGTCCCAGTCCGCCCGCGACCCTGATGCTCGTCAATAGCGGTGCCGCCGCGCTGCACCTGACCGGGATCCGCGACGACGGAGACTTCGTGCAGTCGAACAACTGCCCGACCGCCCTCGCTCCCGGCGCCTCCTGCGCCATCAATGTCACCTTCCTCCCGTCGACGATGGGAGAGCGCGACGGCTACATCGTCGTCGCGGACGATTCGGTGGATAGCCCGCAGAAGATCGCCGTGATGGGCATCGCCACCATGGCGATGGCGAATCTCGGGCCCAACCATCTCGCCTTCAGCCAGAACGTGGGCGCGGCCACGCCGTCGCAAATGAGCATCCTGACCAACACCGGTGACGGCCCGCTGACGATCGAGAACGTCTCGACCACCGGTGACTACCAGGCATCCCCGCACTGTCCGTCGGTGCTCCTGCCCCATCAGAGCTGCTCGATTGGCGTGACGTTCACTCCGAAGGCGCCCGGCGTGCGGAAGGGAACGCTGGTCGTGACCGACGATGCAAATGCGGCGCCCGGCTCGCAGGAGGTCGTCCAACTCAGCGGCTTTGGTCACCAACCGATCGCGACGCTTAGCGCCGCCGTCCTCTCGCCGGTGGCGAATGTCGGGAACGCGGCCGGGGCGCAGGTTATGACCCTGACGAACACCGGCGATGGCGCCCTGACCGTACGGAGTGTCGGCATCAGCGGCACGGCCGCCGGTGACTACACGCAGAGCAACAACTGCATCCGGACGCTGGCCATCGGTGCCAGCTGCTCGATCACCGTCAACTTCACGGCGCGGGCGTACGGGGCCAGGTACGCCAACCTTGTGCTGGCCGATGACGCGGCCGGCGGCAGTCAGGTGATTCCGCTCCGCGGCTCTGGTACCGCACCCCATCCCATCCTTGGGAACAGTTTCCTCAACTTCGGTGGGCGGGGTGTCGGAAGTAGCAGTGCGCCGCAGAACGTTGTGCTCTTCAACGCCGGTACCGGCACCATGTCAATCAGCAGCGTTAGCCTGACGGCCGGCGGCGGCGACTACGCCCTGAGCACGACCTGCGGCAGCAGCCTGCCATCTGGCGGGAGTTGCATGATCAGCGTGACGTTCACGCCACAGAGCTCGGGCCCGCGCTCTGGGGCGGTGACGATCAGCGGCAACGCCGGTACGCAGCGCATCAGCCTGAGCGGGGTCGGCACCTAGACCACTGCACCTGTCGGGCCCGGTGTGAGAGCCTTAAGAAAGACCCACCCGAACCACAGGAGGAGCGATGGCGAAGAACGCACTGTTTGAATTGGAAGAGGCGGGCACCAGCGTCTGGCTGGACTACATCCGCCGCAGCCTCATGGCGTCGGGCGAGCTGCAGCGAATGATCGACGACGACGCGGTGGTGGGGATGACTTCGAACCCGACCATCTTCGAGAAGGCGATCGGTGGCAGCAGCGACTATGACGACACCCTGCGCGCCCTCGTGGACCGCGGGCTCTCGAACGAGGACATCTTTTTGAACCTGATGGTCGAGGACATCCAGATGGCCGCCGATGTTCTCAAACCGGTCTACGACAGCACGAAGCACAAGGACGGTTACGTTAGCATCGAGGTCCTTCCGAGCGTGGCGAACGACACCACGGGCACGATCACGATGGCCCACGACCTGTTCGATCGCGTCAAGCGGCCCAACGTCTTCGTCAAGATCCCGGCCACCACGGAAGGGCTGCCGGCGATCGAGCAATGCATCGCCGACGGCATCAACATCAACATCACGCTCATGTTCTCGGTCAAGGTTTACGAGGATGTGGCTCGGGCCTACATCCGCGGCCTCCAACGACGGATACGAGCCGGCAAGTCGATCGATATCGCCTCGGTGGCGAGCTTCTTCGTGAGCCGCGTCGATACGGCGGTGGACAAGCTCCTCGAGGCCAAGATCGCTGCCACGCAGGATCAGGGGGAGCGGACGAAGTTGCAAAACCTGCTGGGGAAGGCGGCCGTCGCCAATGCGAAGATGGCCTACAAGGCCTTCGGGCGGATCTTCAACGAACCGGAGTTCGCAGAGCTTCGCGCGCAGGGGCGCCAGGTACAGCGCTGCCTCTGGGCGAGCACCGGGACCAAGAACCCTCACTACAGTGACGTCCTCTACGTCGAGGAACTGATCGGGCCCGACACGGTCAATACCATGCCGCAGCAGACGATGATGGCGTTCAAGGAGCATGGCGAGGTCCGGCCCAGCCTGCTGGAGAACATGAGCGGCGCCGAGCAGGTGATGCGGGAGCTGGCGTCGGTCGGGATCGACATGGACAAGGTCACGTATGACCTTCAGATCGACGGCATCAAGCTCTTTGCCGACTCGATCTCGAAACTGATGGAGGAGCTCGGCAAGAAGAAGGAAGAGCTCAAGGGCGGGAGCACGGGGACTCACGAGGCCAGGCTCGGCCCGCTCGAGGCCCCGGTCAACGCCAGGCTCCGGCAGCTGGACGAGGGGGCGGCGGTCCGTCGCATCCACGAGAAGGATGCCTCGCTCTGGTCGTCGGAGAGGCTGGCGCAGGCCGAAATCCGCGACCGCCTGGGCTGGCTGCAGGTTGCCGACCGGATGCGAGAGCGTGTCCCGGAGCTCCTCGCGCTCAAGAAGGACCTCGTGGCGGAAGGCTTCACCCAGGCTCTGCTGATGGGGATGGGCGGCAGCAGCCTGGCGCCGCAAGTCTTCCGGCAAACGTTCGGCGCCGTCAAGGGCGCGCTTGACATCCACGTGCTCGATACGACGGACCCGGCGGCGATCCGCGCCGTCACCCAGCAACTCGATCTCGCGAAGACTGTCTTCATCGTGTCGTCCAAGTCGGGGAGCACGCTCGAGACGCTCTCGCATCTCCACTACTTCTGGCAGCAGGTCGGCGGCAAGGCCCGGCAGTTCCTCGCGATCACGGACGCCGGCAGCTCGCTTGCCGCGGAGGCGAAGAGCAAGGGCTTCCGCCGGATCTTCCTCAACCAGCCCGACATCGGCGGCCGCTACTCGGCGCTCTCCTACTTCGGGCTCGTCCCCGCCGCCCTGGGCGGCGTCGATCTGAACAAACTCCTCGACCTGACCGCGACCATGGTCCAGGGTTGCTCGCCCTCGGTCCCGACGAGCGAGAACCCGGGCGCGTGGCTGGGAGCGGTTTTCGCCGAGTCGGCCAAGGTTGGACGCGACAAGATCACGATCTTTGCCCCGAGGCCCGTCGCTAGCTTCGGGCTCTGGGCGGAGCAGCTGATCGCCGAAAGCACCGGCAAAGAAGGAAAGGGTCTCGTGCCGGTGGCTGATGAGCGGCTTGGCTCGCCCGAGGCATACGGCAAGGACCGGCTCTTCGTACGGCTCACGCTGCCCGGCGACGACCCGGACGCGGCGCGCTTCGATGCTTTGGTCAACGCCGGGCATCCGGTCGTTACCCTCAAGCTCAGTGACCCATTTGGGATCGGCGCCGAGTTCTACCGCTGGGAATTCGCGATCGCGGTGGCGGGCGCCATCCTCCAGATCAACGTCTTTGACCAGCCGAATGTCCAGGAGGCCAAAGACCTGACCAAGAAGGTCCTCGGCGAGGGGAATCCGCCAACGGTGGGGGAGGGCATTCGCTGGGCGGGCCAGCAGGGAGCGACCCTCCGCGCTGCGATCGAGGCCTTGCTGAACCAGGTGAAGGCCGGCGACTACGTCGCCGTGATGGCCTACGTCGCTCCCAACTCCGAGCATGATGGGGCGCTGGAAGCGATCCGGCTGGCGATCCGGGACAAGTTCCGGGTAGCGACGACCCTGTGGGCTACGGGCCGCGTTACCTGCATTCGACCGGGCAACTGCACAAGGGCGGGCCCAATACGGGGGTCTTCCTCCAGATCGTCGGCGACGATGTCAACGACCTCCCGATTCCTGGCGAGGCATTCTCGTTCGGGGTGCTGAAACAGGCTCAGGCGCTTGGCGACTTCCAGGCGCTTCGCAACCATGGCCGTCGCGTCTTACGCGTCCAGATGCGTGACGTCGCCGCCGGCCTGGCCCGCGTCGGCGAGGCGGTGGGCGCGACCGCCGAGGTGCGCTAGTGCAGTTGGGCATGATTGGATTGGGGCGCATGGGCGCGGGCATGACGGCCCGTCTGCTGCAGGGAGGCCACCAGGTCGTCGTCTACGACCGCAGTCCCGATGCCATCAAGACGAGCGCGTCGCAGGGCGCCACGGGCGCGACCAGCCTCGAGGACCTCGGCCAGAAGCTGAGGGCTCCGCGCGTCTTCTGGCTGATGATTCCCGCGGGCAAACCGGTGGACGACACTCTGCTGCAATTGCAGGACACGCCTGTCGCCGGGCGACGTCATCATCGACGGCGGCAACTCGAACTACAAGGATTCGATCCGCCGGGCTGAGGATCTGCGCTCCAAGCAGATCGAATACCTCGACGCCGGCGTCAGTGGCGGCGTCTGGGGGCTGAAGGTTGGCTTCTGCCTGATGGTCGGCGGCAGCGAGGCCGTCTTCAAACAGGTCGAACCGATCTTCAAGACCCTGGCGCCACCCGACGGCTATGCGTACGTCGGCGCCGCCGGCGCCGGCCACTACTCCAAGATGGTGCACAACGGGATCGAGTACTCGCTGATGCAGTCATATGCCGAGGGCTTCGAGATCCTCAAAGCGGCGGATTTCCATTACGACCTGGCGCAGCTGGCCAAGCTCTGGAATCACGGCAGCGTGATCCGGTCATGGTTGCTGGAGCTGGCCCAATCAGAGTTCGAGCAGGACCCCGAGCTGTCCAAGCTGCGCGGCTACGTGGACGACTCCGGCGAGGGCCGCTGGACGCTGCAGGAGGCGATCGATCACGCGGTTCCCGCGCCGGCGCTGGCGATGAGCCTCTTCATGCGTTTCCGTTCGCGCCAGCCAGATTCCTTCAGCGCCAAGGTGCTCGCTGCGCTCCGCAACGAGTTCGGCGGCCACCCGGTCAAAGCCGAATAACCATGGCCCAGGCGCCCGTGCTGACCCAGAACGTGTTGCGCGAAGGCCTGATCATGGCTCGGACGCCCGACCCGGCCGTGATGGTAATTTTTGGTGCGTCCGGTGACTTGACGGCTCGCAAGTTGATGCCGGCGCTCTACAACCTTGCGCTCAATCGGTATCTGCCGACCGGGTTCAGCGTGGTCGGCGTTGCGAATACGGCCTGGTCAGACGAGGAATTCCGTAACCAGATGATGAGCGCGGTGCAAAAGAATTCGCGAACCCAGCCCCTTGACCAATCGGTCTGGCGGAGCTTTGCGGAGGGTCTCCATTACATCCCGATGAGTTTCGACGACCCGGAGGGCTACCAGCGGCTGGCCGATCGACTCGAGAGGTTGGATAAGGAGCGCGGGACATCCGGCAACCGGGTGTTCTACTGCGCGACCCTGCCTGAATTTTTCCCGGTCATCGTTGGGCGGCTCGGCACGTCCGGCATCGCCCGTCGGGGCGATGGCTGGAAGCGGGTGATCGTCGAGAAACCCTTCGGCCACGACCTTACGAGCGCGCAAGCCCTCAACGCCGATATCCACGCGGTCTTCAACGAGCCCCAGGTTTACCGTATCGACCACTACCTGGGGAAAGAGACCGTCCAGAATGTCATGGTCTTCCGGTTTGCGAACGGCATTTTTGAGCCGATCTGGAACCGTCGCTACGTCGATCACGTCCAGATCACGGTGGCCGAGGACATCGGCATCGAACGGCGGGGACCGTACTACGAGCATGCTGGTGCGCTGCGCGATATCTTTCAGAACCATCTGCTGCAGCTACTCAGCATCGTGGCGATGGAGGCGCCGGCCAACTTCGACGCCGAGACCGTTCGCGACGAAAAGGTCAAGGTGCTCAAATCGATTCGCCCGATCAACGTTGCGGACGAGGTGGTGCGGGGGCAGTATGGACCCGGCTGGGTTGCCGGACAGCAGGTACCCGGCTACCGACAAGAGCAACGGGTGGCGCCCGATTCGACCACCGAGACCTACGTCGCCATGCGCCTCTCCATAGACAATTGGCGCTGGGCGGACACTCCGTTCTATCTGCGGACCGGCAAACGGCTGCCGAGCCGCGCGTCCGAGATTGCCATCCAGTTCAAAAACGCGCCACACCAGCCGTTCGCCAAGACCGCGGTCCAGGGCATGAACCCGAACGTACTGGTGATGCGCATCCAGCCACACGAAGGGGCTTCGCTCAAGATCGCCGCGAAGATCCCCGGTCCGGTGATGCGGCTGCGGACCGTCAACATGGATTTCTTTTACGGGTCGTCATTCCTGATCGAGTCGCCGGATGCATACGAGCGGCTCGTACTCGACTGTATGCTCGGTGATCCCACGCTGTTTGCCCGTGAGGACGAGGTGGAACGGGCCTGGGGACTCACCGACAGTGTCGAGGCGTTCTGGGCCAGCCAACCCCCACCGGTGTTCCCCAACTACGCCGCCGGATCCTGGGGCCCAGAGGGGGCGGATGCCTTGCTGGAACGGAACGGCCGTCGCTGGCGTCGACCGTGAGCGAAGGGAGCGAGGCCCTCGCCACTCGTACCTTCGTCGATGTCCATGCCATCGAGCAAGAGCTCGAGCAGGTTCGCTGGAAATTGCGGCCGGATGGACAGATGGATGAAGCCGCAGAACATGCGGCGGCCGAGGCACGGGCGAGCGTCCTGAACCTCATCACCGTGGTGACCACCGAGAACCAACTCGCGTCAGTTGAGCGCGTCCTCGACGGGCTGTCCAACACGAACCCATCGCGGAGTCTGGTCCTCCTCGCCCAGCAGGAGCGGACAGGTGGCAAGTTGGAGGCAAGGATCTCAGCTCAGAGCCGCACCGAAAGCGGCCATCGAGTGACGACGGAAGAAGTGCTGATCCATGCTCATGGGCAGGTAGCGGCACACCTCGCGAGCATCGTGACCCCGCTGTTGATCCCGGACTTGCCGGTGATCGTCTGGTGGCCGGGCCGCCCGGCGTTCGACAGTCAGCTCTTCCACGATCTCTGCTTGCTCGCGGACCGCCTGGTCGTTGACACGGACGAGGGTTTCGAGCCGAGCGACTTCCGCCGGCTGCTCGCGGTGGCTCGCCGCGATCATGCGCATGCTTCGATCGGTGATTTCAACTGGGCCCGCCTCATCGCCTGGCGGCACGTCGCCGCGCAGTTTTTCGATATGCCGGGGATGCTGCCGTTGCTTGCGCAAATCCAGGGCGTTACCGTCTGGCATGGGATCGATCGCGGTACTGCCCAGGCGAAGCTGCTGGGCGGATGGATCCAGAGTCGGATGGCCAAAGTCGGAATCGAGGTGCCAGTCGAGCTTCGCCCGGACGAAGCGCATGACCACGACGTCACGCGCTTCATGATCTACACGGGGAGTGAGGAAGGCCCCGCCCGGTTCAGCATCGGCCGTCAGACCGGCGGTGGACTTGTCACCGACATCCGGATTGCCGGCCAGGACCTGGGTGGCCGCACGGTGCGCATGCAGCCGCGGCCGCCGGCGGAGCTCCTGGCCATCGAGCTGACGCTTCCGGGACACGACGTGCTCTACGAGGATGCCCTGGCCGCCGTCGTGCAGTGAACCGCAGGCTCACTCCTACCGTCGTTGCCGACCCGGCGGCGCTCGCCGAGACTGCCGCGGCCTGGACTGCGGAACGGATCGCCCGAGCTGTGGCGGACCGCGGTGCGGGCTACATCGCTCTGGCCGGTGGCGGAACGCCGCGCGGCTGCTACCAGCGTCTGGCCCAGCCGCCTTACCAGGAGTCGCTGCCCTGGGCCCATCTTTTCGTCTACTGGTCGGATGAGCGCCAGGTCCCGCTCGACGACCCGGAAAGCAACTACGGCATGGCAAAGGCGGCGCTCCTCGACCGGGTCGCGATCCCGCCGCAACAGCTCTTCCCCCTGGTCGGAAACCCGCAGGCCGATCTCGAGCGCGTGCCGAAGGATGCCGCCGGCCGTCCCCGCTTCGACCTGATCCATCTCGGGCTGGGAGAAGACGGCCACACCGCCTCGCTCTTTCCGGGCGATCCGGCGCTCGACGAACAGGCCGCCTGGACGCAGGCGGTCCGGGCCTCGAAGCCCCCGCCTCACCGGGTCACGCTGACGTTTCCGGTCCTGAATGCCGCGCGCGCCGTGCTCTTCCTTGTTTCGGGAGCCGGCAAGCGGCAGCCGCTCAAGGGCCTGCTCGATCGGGATCCACGGCTGCCAGCCAGCCGAGTTCAGCCGATCGATGGCGAGCTGAAGCTGATCGCCGACCGGGCGGCCGTGCCGGACTCCTGAAATCCGTCGCCAGGTGATCCGAGCGAGGCTCCAGCTCGTTTTCCATATAGACGTTGGAAGCGACCGGTTCCCAAGGAGGCCCGCGATGATTGACCAGGCGAACGACGAGATCCGCGCTGCGGCCGCCCTGGCCGAGCGTCGTCGCCGTCGAGGAGGTGAGCACCCGCCGCCCCTATGCCTACCTCGACTGGCTCATCCTCCAACTGGAGGAGTTCCACCTGGCGGGCAAGAAACGGGTGCCGAAAGCCTTTGAACCCCGCCTCTTCGCGGTCGCCGATCTGCTTCCACCCAGTGTCGAACCACCGCGAATTTGGCGGACCCTGATCAGGCATGTGATCGACCAGGTCTTCGATCTGCAGGAGCAGCTGGTCGCGGTTCGATACCCGGAGCGAGCGCGGGCCTTCGCCCGCGAGGACGCTCCCGAGATGCCGCCCATGTTCCTGCTGCCCCAGGCCGAACGGCCCTCGGAATCGGCGGTCGCCTAAGCCCCCTACCCGGTCGCCGAGTCGACGAATCGTAGTGTCGGGCTATCACATAACTTGTTTCTTGACACGCTCCACGCAGCGTGACATCTTGGTAACGCAGCGACCAAGATCAATACAAAAGGCAGGGAAATTCAGCCGTGGCCATCGCCTACGTCCACCGCCACACGACTGGGCCGGTCGCCCACCGGGTCGAACGACGCGCGCGTAAACGGACGCTTCAGGCGAGGGCCCTGGGGGCCGGTCGGCTGGTCCTCTGGACCCTCGGCTTCTTTTTGATCGGCTGGTTGGTGGCGGCCGGTTTCTACGGCCTCCTGGTCAGCGCGTGAGGCACGTCTCGGGGCGCCGGAACCCGCATCGGCACGCGAACTATCGCATCAAGCTCTGGCGCCGCCGCCGCCGAGCGGCCCTGCGCCGGATCATCATCCTGTCGTTCCTTACGTTGTTCATGCTCCCGCTCCTAACGGTGCCGGCCGTGGCGGCGCAGACGGTGGGCGACCTGCCGGCGGTCACCGGCCTCTCGTCGAACAACCTGCAACAGGACATGCTCATCTACGATCGCCACGGAACCCTGCTGGCCGATATCGGCGACCAGGGCGACCACCGGATCGTCGTCCCCCTCGGCTATATCTCCCCGTACGTCATCAACGCCGCGATCGCGATCGAGGACCACACCTTCTACTCGAACAGCGGCGTCGACCTCGGTGGGACGCTTCGTGCTGCCCTCGCCGACTACAGTGGCCACGGGATCAAACAGGGTGGAAGCACGATTACCCAGCAGTTGGTCAAGCAGGTCTTCTTCGGCGCCCATCCCGACAGCACGCTGCAGCGCAAGGTCAAAGAAGCGGTCCTCGCGGTCGAGGTGAACAAGCGCTACACGAAGTCCGAGATCCTCGGGATGTACCTGAACACCATCTTCTACGGCAGTCAGACGTACGGCATCGAGGCCGCCGCCCGCAGTTACTTCCAGAGCAATGCCCACGACCTGACCCTCGCGCAGGCATCGCTACTCGCCGGCCTGCCGCAGGCGCCCACGAAGTACAACCCGATCGTCAATCTGACCTCGGCCAAGAAGCGCCAGCTCGAGGTCCTGAACGCGATGGTGGACAACCACTACATCACGCGGGCCCAGGCGGACGCGGCCTATGCCACCAAGCTCACCTTCTACCCGCCGACGAACCATTTCGAGGCACCGCATTTCGTGGACTACGTGCTGCAAACACTTCGCACGCAATTTCACATCCAGCCGACCGACCGCAAGGGCTACCGCGTCTACACCAGCCTCGACCTGGGCCTCCAGCACATGGCGGAGGGGATCGTGCGCGACCAGATCGCGCAGAAGGGTAACTTCTACAACTTCCACGACGCCGCGCTCGTCAGCATGGACCCGAGGACGGGCGAGATCCTGGCCATGGTCGGCGGCAACGACTACAACCGTCCGGGTGGCCAGATCAACATGGCGAACACGCCACGGCAGCCCGGCTCGACCTTCAAGATCTACACCTACACCGCGGCGATCGAGAGCAAGAAGTTCAACATGATCACCCCGATCCTGGATGCACCGCTCGTCTTCCCGGTCTACGGCGGCGCCAGCGGTTTCGAGCCCTACATGCCGCTCAACTACGACCTGAAGTTCCATGGCCAGCTGCCGCTCAAGATGGCGATGGGTAACTCGATGAACATCCCCGCTCTCAAGACCGAGCTCCGGGTCGGCATCCCAAGCGTGCTCGATGTCGCGCGCCGGATGGGCGTCACGCATCTGACCCAGCCGGATCAAAACTACTCGATGAGCCTGACGCTCGGCTCCTACGAGGTTACGCCGGTCGACATGGTCACCGGGGCCTCGACGCTCGCCACGCTCGGCGTCCGTCACATGCCGGCGCCCGTCCTCAGCGTCAAGGACGGTCTTGGCCGGGAGGTCATCACTTACGATCCGGCGAAAAACGAGTACCGCGCCATCAGCCCGCAGGTCGCCTTCATCATCGGGTCGATCATGTCGGACGACCGCAACCGCTGCCTGGAGTTCGGGTGCCACGGCGATCTGACGCTGCCGGGCCGGCACGTTGCCGCCAAGACGGGAACGACCCAGGACTTCCACGACAACTGGACTGTGGGCTTCACCCCAACGCTGGCCACGGCTGTCTGGGTCGGCAACCCCGATAACACGCCGCTCAGCCACAACTCCACCGGTATCGTCGGCGCCGCGCCGATCTGGCACAAGTTCATGCAGCAGGCCCTGGCGAGCACGCCGGACCAGTGGTATGCGAAGCCGGCTGGTCTCGATCAGATCGGCGACAACTACTTCCTGCCCGGCACCGAGAACGTCAAGTCGCCCGCGCTGGCCTGGCCGACCTGCCGCTTCGGCAGCTACAACCCGTACAACCTGACCTACGCCGACATCCTGGTCGACGGCGTGCCCTGCGTCCTCGGCGGCGGCGCCCGGCCGGCCGCGGTGCGGCAGCCCCGACAGTAAAGAAGAGGAGCGCCGGAAAAGGGGACGGACCCGGCGCTCCTTACAGGGGTCGGCAAGATAGAAGCCCCTCGGGTTGATACGAAGCCCGGTTACGGGTACACTCTCGTGCCGTGCGTCGCGGAGCCGGGATACTTTTCGCCGCGCTGGGTCTCGGTGCCTGCGGCTCCAGCCCGGTGGCCCATGCTCCCGTCGTCCACGCGACTCCACCGCCACCGCCGACCAGCGGTGCCTCGCCTGAGGCCACTCCCAGGCCCCCGCCGACCAGTGGTGCCGAGGACGCCGTTGCTGGGCCGGCCGGCATGACACTCTCCCAGGAGATTGGCGCTGTCATGATGGTCGGCTTCGCGGGCCCCCTGACCCCGGCCGTCCAGGCGGAGTGGCGCCAGCGTCAGTACGGCGGACTGGTCATCCTGGCAGGGAACCGAAACGCGACCAGCCCGTCCGACTTCCGGGCGCTGATCCAGGAGATCCGAGCGGCGGCCGGGCATACACTGCTGACCGCCACCAGCCAGGCCGGTGGTAACCCGGCGGGCCTGCGTGCCCTCGGCTTCGATGTCAACCTCGCCCCGGTCGTCGATACCACCAACGCCCAGGATGTTGCCGCTGCCATTGCCGGGATCCACGCAGCCGGGATGTACGCGGTCGTCAGGGCCGTTCCGGGCGACGCCCGTGCCTTGAGGCCCGCGCTCGGCGCGCAGGTCGAGTTCGTGATGGTCCGGCACGCGAACGATGGAGACGGGCCGGCCATGCAGACGCTCCGGCAGGCTTTCGGCTTTCATGGCGTCGTGATCTCGGACGACCTGTTGGCCGACGCGAACCCCTCGGTGAATCCTGCACCGGTGGCGGCCGTTCACTTTCTGGCTGCGGGAGGCGACATGGTCATGGTCTCGCACGATCTAAGCATCGCCGACGCCACGAACGACGCGATTCACGCGGCAGTCCTCGACGGAACCTACCCACGGACGCAGCTGGACGCCTCAGTTCAGAAGCTGCTGAACCTGAACCTCAAGTACATGCCCTGAAGCCCGCGCGACTGGAACGAGATTGGCGTCAGCGCCTGGCTATTTCGGTTTGGCGTACTCGGGCGATCCCTTGAAATCGATCAGGATCACCGTCTCGGTGCCGACGGTCCAGGCGTCGTGACCCGGTGGGATGACGAAGACATCTCCCGCGGTGATGTCATCCTCCGAGCCATCCAGGCCGGCGATTCTCATGCGTCCCTGGACGATGTAGCCCATGTGGCGCACTTCGCAGCGATCCGTCTTCGCGATCGGCTTGACATGCTCCGACCATCTCCAGCCGGGTTCGTGATGTGAGCGGCCGACGGTGACGCCGCTGACCTCGACGACATCGATCTTGCCCTTCGCATACTTACGCGTCTCGTCCGGACTGTGAAGGCTTTTCCTGTGCACGGACTTCTTCTTGGGCTTCGCTTCTGCCATTTCGTCCCTCCTATGGGTTTGTTTCGCGCACCAACGGGGCGCCCATCGCGTGGTAACCGCCATCGACATGCACGATCTCACCGGTTGTTGCTGGGGTCCAGTCCGACAGAAGGACGCAAGCCATCTGGGCGACAGGCGTCCGGTCGGTCGTGTCCCAGCCGAGGGGTGATCGCTCGGACCACGGTCGCGATACCTGCTCGAAGCCGGGGATGCCTTTTGCCGCCATCGTTTCCAGGGGTCCCGCCGCGAGGGCGTTGACCCGGATCTTGTGTCGACCGAGATCGCGCGCCAGGTACCGGGTGACCGATTCCAGCGCCGCCTTGCAGACGCCCATCCAGTCGTAGATCGGCCAGGCCTGGGTGGAATTGTCGAAGTCGAGCGTCACAATGCTGCCCCCGTGTTCGCGCATCAGGGGCGAGAGTGATTGCGCCATCGCCTTGAGCGAGTAGGCGCTTGTCCGAAAGGCGGTCTGCACGCTCTCCCAGGGTGCGGTCATGAAGTTCCCACCCAGCGCATCTCCCGGGGCGAAGGCGATCGCATGCACGAATCCATCGAGCCGTCCCCAGCGCTGCTTCAACGTCTCGGCCAGCTCGTCGACCTGGGCCTGATCGTTGACATCCATCTCCAGCACCTCGGGGGCCGGTTTCATGCGCCGGGCACTCTTCTCGGTGAGGCTCATCGCCCGACCAAAGCTGGTCAGGACGATATCCGCGCCTTCGCGCTGGGCAAGGTCAGCGATGGCGAAGGCGATGCTGGCGGGTGTCAGCACGCCGGTGACCAGGATCTTCTTCCCCTCGAGAATCACCGGCATCGCTGTCCGATTCTAGCGGTCTGGGCTATTGCCGATCGACATCAATGCTGGTGACGACCGGCCCATCGCCTAGACTCGACAGCTTGACCAGCTCTTCGACTTCGACCCGGGTCTTCCTGATGAGGCATGCCGACGTGGAGAATCCAAACAAGGTGTCATACGGGCACCTTCCCGGCTTCCGCCTGAGCGCCCTCGGCCGCGCCCAGGCATCCGCCGTCGGGCGAGCGCTGTGCGACACCGGCATCCGGCGCATCCTGCACAGCCCCAGGTCGTCGAGCTGCCCGGCACGATCCTGAGCGTCAACGAGCAATCGGCGACGACTCAGGAATATGGTTGCTGGATCATTCCGGATTCCGCCTTTGTCATCGCCTCGGACCTTTCGAGCGCCTCCGTGAACGTTCACGCAACGGCTGACATGCAGTGCCCCGGCTTCTACATCAGTGGGGCGACCGGAGGCAAGCCTCAGCTACAGAGCGCGATTGGCTACGGCGGTGGCGGGCCACCTCCGACGCGGATCACGGATATCATCGTCAACCTGACCTGGACCGGAAGCGGCGCCGCGTGGAACAACAAGAACAGCGGCTCGAGCAAATGCCAGGGCTACTCCTTGACATTCCGCGGAACGTTCGACTACGAGTACTCGACCGCAACCGGGACCGTCGGCGATCTCTCGGCGTCGAGTGACCCGCTGGCGCAAGTGGCGCACAATACGCAGACCACCAATCAGAACGGTATGCCGTCGGCCGCCTGCAACCCGTACGGCTTCTAGCACACCTGACCGGGACGCCCTGTTGGGCGTCCCGGTCGTTGATTGCTCACCGAAGATTCGGTGCCTGAGGAGGGACCGCTCTGCCGGATTACCGGTCAGCGCCAGGGCGCGGAACTCGGCCGCTCGAGCCTCCTCGTGACGGAAAAGCTGACTGAGTAGCCGCCCGCGTGCCGCGTGAAATAGGTGATAGCCGTCGAGCTCGGCCGCAACTTGATCGAGGATGCGCAGCGCGGCCGCAGGGCCTTCGATCTTCGAGAGGGCGATCGCCCGATTGAGCTGTACGACGGGGGAAGGCGTGAGCACCAGGAGCATGTCGTACAGGACTACGATTTGCAGCCAATCGGTCGCCTCGAAATTTGCCGCCTCCGCGTGGCAGGCAGCGATCGCCGCTTCCAGTTGATACGGGCCGGGCCGCCCGCGGCTTGCCGCGCGCTCGATCAGCGCGACGGCGTCCGCGATCTGGCGCCGATCCCAACGGCTCCGGTCCTGATCGGCGAGGAGGACCAGGGTACCGTCCGGCGTGAACCGCGCCTGCCCGCGGGCGAGGTGCAGCTTCATCAAGGCGAGGAGGCCGAGGACCTCTGGCTGGTCCGGGAGCAGCCGGTAGAGGAGGGCGGCCAGCCAGGCTGCGTCCTCGGCGAGGTCGCGCTGGGTCGGTGCATTGCCACCGGTCGCGAGATGCCCTTCGTTGAAGACAAGATAGAGGACGGCAAGAATCTCGTTGAGCCGCTCCGGCAACTCCGATTCCGGCGGCACGCGATAGGGAATGCCTGCCAGCGCGATTTTGCGCTTGGCCCGGACCAACCGCTGCGCCACCGTCGATTCGGAGGCCAGAAAGCCACGCGCGATCTGAGACGTCGTCAAGCCGCACACCGCGCGGAGCGTTAGCGCAACCTGGGCGTCCCGAGAAAGTGCTGGATGGCAGCAAGTCAGGATTAGTAGGAGCCGATCGTCCTTTTCCGCGCGCCGCGGCTCAAGCGCCAGCTGGGCAAGTTTTTCGGCGTAGCGGTTGTCACGGTTGATCCGGTTGAGGGCGCGCCGGCTCGCGACCGTGACCAACCAGGCTCCGGGCCGGTCCGGTACTCCCTCGCGGGGCCAGGTTTCGAGCGCGACGACCAGCGCCTCCTGCGTGCACTCCTCCGCCAGGTCAAAATTGCGGAATCGGCGGATGAGCGTAGCCGTAACCCGCCCAGCTTCCTCCCGAAACACCTGGGCCAGATCGGACGGCGCGGTCACGGCCATCCGCTCAGCGCTGCTGGATAACCGGCCTGATTTCAACCGTGCCGCGACCGGGCCAGCTTTTTGCCATCGTGAGTGCGGCATCGAGATCCGGGACGTTCACCTCCGTATAGCCGCCGACGATCTCCTTGCCCTCCAGGAACAGTCCGTCCTTAAGGACCGGCTTTCCGTCAGGGCCGAACCGGACCGTGGTGCCGGTCTCGGGGCCCTGCAGTTGATTGCCGCGGCCGAGTTTCGCCCGATGCTCGGCAAACCAGCGGCCAACCTCCGCGTACCGCCTGCCGAGCTCATCCGGATTCATCGCGTCGAATGCCGCCTGGTCGGATCGGGTTCCACAGAACAGAAAGACATATTTCATCTGTTCACCTCCATTCAACACGACAAACGGCCCCACCTGAAAATCGACACGGACAGCTGGCGAGCGGAATTTAGCGGAAATTCTATTCTGTTGTGGTCTGACCCTCTCCATCGACCCGGAGCCGTTGAACTCTGCCGACGCCCAGCGCTTGATCGCTGAGCTGGATGCCGGTCTGGCTGAGCTCTACCGGCCGGAACAACGGTTCGGCCCGAATCTCAAGGCGGAACAGCTCGAGGCCGGCGGGGGGCAGTTTTTCATCGCCCGGGACGGCGCCACAGCCGTCGGTTGCGGCGCCATTCGCGTGCTCGAGCCTACCACCGCGGAGATCAAGCGCATGTATGTCCAGCCGAACCAACGGGGCAAGGGTGTCGGGCGCGCCATTCTGGCTCGCCTCGAGCTTACGGCGAGACGGGTGGGCGTCAAACGGTTGGTGCTCGAGACCGGAATCTACCAGGAGGTGGCGATTGACCTCTACCGGCAGGACTGGCTTTACCGAGATCCCGTGTTGGGGCGAGTATCTGACGTCGTCAACCAGCATTTGCTTCGAAAAGCCTCTGGCCTGAGTCGGTTCGTCATCGGCGTGGCCCGCGGAGGCGATTTCGAAGAGTGGCGGAGTCGCGGTGGGGCAGGTAGGAGCGATCGCCGATCCATTGGGCCGGGATGATCGCCAGCTGCCCGGCCAACTGATTCAGCGGTGACGCGTACTTGGATCGGAGCCTGGCAAACGCTTCCCAACCACCCTCCTTGTCGCGACAGTTATAGCCTGCCTTTTTCAATCGAGCCCACGCCTGGTCGTACTCCTCGCGCTCGACGATCTGCCCCTCACGTCGCAAATAGCGGAAATACCGGGCCAGGTCTTCGACGAGGTGATTGCCGACGGTGAACATCAACCGGGCGGATCCGTCGGACTTGTCCTCCACGGTACTCATGATCAGCGTCGCGGCATCCATCACCGCACCGAAGGAATTGAGCCAGGCTTCGTTGTCATGGCTTGATCGGAAGAAGAGAAGGATCGGGTAGGCGAGATGGCTCTCCAGCACGGCCGCGCCCCAGGAGCGCCACTCGTTGAACGTGTCGATCAGCTCGTCCTGCCGTCCGCGTTCCGCCAGGGTTTCCAGGATCTGGACGCCCGAGGGCGGCGCGCCGGCCAGCGCGTCAAGGGTGATGACCAGCTCCTCCCGCCGCTGAAACGACTGGTACAGGCTGAATAGCAGGGTGATCGCCATCGCCGCCAGGAAGACGCCAGTGGCGCTCTCGGTGATGGTCGTCAACCGAGCCACCACGCCTTCGGGCACGTAGTCGCCGTAGCTGAGCGGCACGAACGTCCCGGCGGAAAAGTACAGGGAGGTAGGAAAGGAATCGAGGGCGGGACGGATCTGGGCTCGCACGCCGTCGATGATCAGGGCGAACCCGAGGATCAATCCGAGAGCCCAGAGACCGAACATCATAAGCACGCCCATCGGCCCGAATGCGGCAAGGAAGCCCTCCCGCCGGGGTACCGACGACATCCGTCTGCCGATCCATCGCCAGATTCGCCAGACGCCCCGAAGTGCGTATCGGACGAGCGCAAATTTGTTGACGGAGGGGCGGGGCAGGACGGCCGACTGAAACATGTCGTAGAAGACGAGCAGGACGAGGAGGATCCCTGCAACGACTTCGACCCAGCTCAGCATGGCTCCCTAAGGCTACCGAGCGGGTATCTGGGGTGGCTTGAGGGATTTGAACCCTCGACCCTCAGATCCACAATCTGATGCTCTAACCAGCTGAGCTAAAGCCACCGTCGAGGTTGTGATTATACGGGCGGTCGGTCTTTTCCACGACGCTCGAGAAAGAAATCGCGAAGCAACTTGCCGGCGGGTTCGGCAAGCACGCCCGAGGCCACCTCGACGCGATGGTTGTTCGCGGGATTGCGGAGCACGTGGTAGATGGAATCGACCGCGCCCTTCTTCGGATCCGGGGCTCCGTAAACCAGCCGGGCGACACGGGCGAGGACCATGGCGCCGGCGCACATCGGACATGGCTCAAGGGTCACGTACACGGTGACGCGCTCCAGGCGCCAGGACTCGGTGATGCGGGCTACCGCCCGGAGCACCAGCATCTCGGCGTGGTCGGTTGCGTCGGGGGTGGTTTCGACCAGGTTGTGGGCCTCCGCCAACACGACCCCGTCGCGAACCGCGACCGCCCCGACCGGGACCTCGCCGATCGCCGCGGCGACTCGCGCCTGGGCCAGGGCGCGCTCCATGAAGTGGCCATCGTCATGTGGTTGCTTCATCCGGACAGATTAGGCGGCCGCTGCCGGGATCGATGCGTCGGCGGCCAGGCTGGACCGCGACCTCAGTGTCAGGCTGGCAAACAGCCAGATGATTCCCACGGCGATCAATAGGTCGCCGGGGCTTGCGATACCGGGAAACGGAGCCAGCGGAAAGCGGTCCGCGAGCCAGGCAAGGTGTGTTCCACCATCCACGGATTGATAGGTTGGCGCCTGGCTGAGATTTCCGAGGTCGTCGACGATCCCGAGGGGCAGATCACCCGTCGCAACCGGCATGCGACCGCTGTTGGCGACCCGGGCGATTTCGTTGGCCATGCCGCCCAGGAGCATGCACACGATCGGAAACCACCGAAGCCGGATAGCAAAAAGGCCGATGGCTGCGAGGCTGGTTGCCGCCATAACGGCGGCCGGCTGGCTCGCCAGACGTGTGCTGAGAACCAGACCAGCCCCGCCCACGATCGCGAGGAGGGGCAGCGTTCGCAGGCGTAGTCTTTGACGGACCAGCCCACGGGGGTCGCCGCCCCGGGCAAAGCCGATCACGATGCCGATCACTCCGAGGATCGCGATCTCACCCATGCGCAGCATGAGCGGTCCACTCGCCGGAGTCCGCCAGGCGAGCGCCAGGAGGGCGCCCAGCAGTCCCGCTACCGGCCAACCAAGCACGGATGGCCGTAGCCCGGTCAGCGTCGCGACGCCCACGAGGTAAATCAGGATGAGGACGGCCGTGGCCGCCACGAAGTGCGCGGTGTCGCCGTAGCCGACAATTCGCAGCGCCACGGTTGCGACCATGGCCATGACCATGAGCGAAGCGCTTCGGGTGAGGACCTCGCGCCATGGCGTTCGTGTCAAAAAGCCACCAGCCACGCCGGCAGCCACGGTCACGATTGCGGTCACATCGGGATGCTTGCGAAACATGATGATGGCGGCGATCAGCACGATCCGAGGCCCTGGCGACGGGTCCCCAGTTGCCGGACCGATGAGCGCCTCCTCCAGGATCGCCATTGCCGCAAAGGTGATCCAGGGCCAGGTCGTCGGGTAGGGGGTCGCGGTGAGCCACGAGAAGATCACCATCCCAAGCAATGCCACCGCGCCCGCAACCCAGATTGCGCGCGTGCCCAGGCGTCTGCGCACGTCAAGGCGCGGGAGGGCCATCGTCGGTGCAACGGCAACGGCCCGTAGGGCTTTGCTCACCTCGCGGGTTTCCCGCAGCTGGCCGTTATACCCGGTGTGTTCGAAACCGCCTCGGCGCCGTTTTTTCCCGGGCTCGACTGGCTGGTCAAGTTCGGCTTTGGCCTCATCGTTGCCTGCGCCGGGCTCCTCCTGATCCGACCAATGCGTCGTGGCGGCCTGCGGTTCGCGATCAGTGTCTTCACGATCGAGGTCGGCACGCTGTGTGCGATTCGCGGGATTGTGGCCGCCGGCCGCTCGTCCTGGTGGCAATACCTGATGCCGTTCGCCCTCGTTCTGATCCCAGCCCTCTTTATCGCCGCCGTTCTGACTCGGCTGCGATGGTGGCGCCGGGTCGGCTTTACACCGGTCAGCGAGTGGCGGGCTCCCCACCTGCTGATCCCGTTGCTGCTCATCCTCGCCCTGCCAATCGCGGGACTCTCGGCACGTGGCCTGGTTGCGACGACCGCCCTGGTGCTGGCGCTCCAGGTTGGCTTCCTCATCATTGACGTCTTTATGGAGGAAGTCACGTATCGCGGCCTCATCCTGGAAGCGCTGGCCTCCTACGGGGCTGTCTTGCGCGTCGCGATCGCCGCGACCCTTTTTGGTTTGAGCCACCTTGACAATCTCTTTCTCCCGGGCGCGGACCCGGTGGGCGTTACCTACCAGGTCTTCGAAGCGGTCCTGGTCGGTGTCCTCTTTGGCGCGGTGCGGCTGCGCATGAACACCATCTGGTTGGTCATGGCCGTGCATGCTGCGTACGACCTGATGCTCGTCCTGGTGTTCGGGCATGCGTTCCCGGTTGCCCCAACCGTTCCGGGCTTCGTCGTCGCTACCGTGGTCAATCTCGCACTCGCCGGCGTTGGCGTGTTCATCCTGCGAGGCCAAGCGGCGAGCCGTTTGGCCTCTCGAAGGGCGGCGTAACCGTGAGGCTGCGGCGCGGCCATGGCATCGTGGCGGCCACCGGCATCAGCGCCTCGCTTGCGTTGTTCGACATCGTCTGGGCCACCACGTTGCACTACAAGGTTTCCCTGCCCGACTTCTACGTGTACTATCTGGCCGCCCGGCTGGGGCGCATCTACGGATGGGCGTCGATCTATGACCCTTCCGTCTTTCTGCCGCCGGTCACGGCCGCGGTCGGGAGACCGTTGCCCTACCTCAACCCGCCGGAACTCGCCTGGCTGGTCACGCCGCTGAGCTTCCTTCCCTACGGACTCGCCGGGTGGATCTGGTCCGCGGTCCTGGTGGCGGCCTTCGGCATTGTCTTCATTCTGGTCGCCCCTGGCCGGTGGCCGTCGCGCTTGGTCCACGGCCTGGGCGCCGCCGTGTTGCTCCCCGTCTTCGTCGGCATTCTGATCGGCCAGGTGACGCTGATTGTCATGGCGGCCGTTGCGGTCTCCTGGTGGCTGCTCTCGCGCGGCCGACCGTGGCTGGCGGGAGTCGCGCTGGCAACCCTCATGCTGAAGCCGCAAATCGCCTTTCTGGTCCCGATCGCGCTCCTCCTGGCTGGATTCTGGCGTGTTGTGGTGGCGTGGTTGGCGGTGAGTGCACCACTCGCTGCGCTGACTCTCCTTGCCACCGGCCCCGGCGTCGTCCATCAGGTCTTGCGCTCGCTCGAGGCGATCCGAGGGGTTCCGGGTCCGATCCAATCGTCCCTGTTGCGCCAGCTGCCGCTCCAGGCCGCGATCGTCGCCATTGGCTTGGTCCTGGGCGTCTGCGGGATCGTCATCTGGCGCAGTCGCGGAAGCGGTCCGTCCCTTCCAATCGCCGTCGGGTTACTCGCCAGCGTGCTGGCCAGTCCCTACATCAATTTCTATGATCTCGCCGCGATGGTGTTGGCGGGTTGGTTGATCCTTCGCTCAAACCCGCCACGCTGGCAGCAGGTCCTGACCATCGCGATGTACGTGCCACTCTTTGGAGCCCCGATCTGGCCGATGCTTACCCTGGCCGGTCTCTGCTTATGGCTTGTAAGCTGGTGGCCGCTGGCGGAGGGGGCGAGATTCGAACTCGCGGTGGCCTTGCAGCCACACGGCTTTTCGAGAGCCGCACCTTAAACCGCTCGGACACCCCTCCGGCGCGTAATTCTAATGGCCGTGCGCGCCGGCAGGACCATCAAGCGCGACCGGGGAGGGTGAGATCGAGGTCTCGCCGGCCAGGGGGGAAGGCGAGGTGCGCCGCCGGGCGCGGTGCCGCGCCACCTTGGCCCGGTTGCCGCAGCTGCGCATGCTGCACCACTTGCGTTTGCCGGTCCGGGAGGTGTCTTTGAAGACCCAGCGGCACTGGTCGTTTTCGCACACGCGGAGCCGAGCCGCTTCACCCTGGATCAGCTCGCGGGCGACCGCCTCGGCGAGCCGGGCGGTCGCGCCATCCACGGGGTCTCCCTGGTGCCGGTGGTCCAGGGACAGACCGTCCGCCGAGGGCACCAGCTCGTAGATGTAGTGGGTCCGAAGCGCGCGGTTGATTTCCGCCACGTCGGCGACGTCCGGCGGCCGCCGGGCCGCACGGGCCTCCAGGACGCCCCGCATCGCCTCCCGGATCCGGTGCAGCCGTGCTAGCATCTCCCAGCCTGCCCCGGGCGCAGCCCCGTATTGGGTGAGCAGGCTCTCCCGGGACTCGGCGTGCATCAGGCCGTGGGCACAGAGCCAGTCGAGGGCGGCCTTGGGGGCGTCGAGCGCATCGTGTGGAACAGGCCAGAGGTCGAGCGTGTTCACAAAGTCGAGGCCGGTTTGCACCGAGGCGAGATGGCCTTGGGAGAAAGGCATCAAAGGCGTTGCAGGATCGTTCACATGTAACCCCTTTATACCACTTGACGGGTTAAAGTGCACGCGCTACAATATGCCTGTAACTAGTCAGACGGTATCAAGCGGTTACAAAGAGGTGACAATCATGCAGGACTACTACTCGATTTATACGTGGGCGATGGACAAGCAGGCCGAGATGGAGCGTGAGGCGGCGGAGCGCCGGCTCCGAAGCCAGTCACCCGCCGTTCACCTCAAGCTGCAGTGGCCCATCGTTCGCCTTCGCGACGACGGCCGCTAAACCTGACCGGCCGCGATTGTGAATTCCCGACTGGCGCGCGCTGAGGTGGCCTCCGAGGGAGGTCGCCCTCAGCCCCGCCCGGGTTCAACCGCCTCCCCACTCCGGATCTGGCTGGCGCTGGGTACGGTGTACATCCTCTGGGGCTCGACCTACCTGGGGATCAAGTACGCGATTGCGACCATCCCACCCCTCCTGATGGGGTCGGCGCGCTTCCTTACGGCGGGCGGGGTGCTTTATGTCCTGGCGATCCGGCAGGGAGACGCGGGCCGGGACAGACTGGGGGCGCCACAATGGCTCGCCGCCCTGCTGATCGGCGGCGCCATGCTGGTCGGCGGCAACGGCGGCGTCATCCTGGCCGAGCAGAGCATCCCCAGCGGGGTGGCGGCGCTCCTGGTCGCGACCGCGCCCCTCTGGATGGCGATCATCGATCGGCTGATCTTCGGGCGCCGCCTGCCGGGCCTGGGCATTCTCGGGCTGGTCATCGGCTTTGGCGGCGTCGCCTTCCTGATCGGGTCGCCCGGCTCGGGGCGGGTCAACCTCGGTGGCGCAGCGCTCGGGCTGGCGGCCCCGCTCTGCTGGGCGGCCGGCTCTGTCTTCACGCGCCACGTCAAGCTGCCCACCCGGCCACTGGTTGCCTCCTCCATGGAGATGCTCTGCGCCGGCGGCCTGTTCTTCATCGCCGCGGTCCTCGCCGGTGAGCCCGGCCGCCTGCACTGGCAGGCGATCTCCTCCCAATCCATCCTGGCCCTCGTCTACCTGATCACGTTCGGCAGCCTGGTCGGGTTCACCGCATACGTCTGGCTGCTGCGATCGGCGCCTCTGTCGCTGGTGTCGACCTACGCCTACGTGAATCCGGTTGTCGCCGTCATCCTCGGGACGCTCTTCCTGCATGAAGCGCTCTCGCCCCGCACCGCGATCGCGGGCGGCATCATCGTGACGGCGGTGGCGCTCATCGTGATCGCGCGCCAGCGTGCGCAGCAGGTCAGGGTTGCGCCGGTTCCACCAGTTGCACCCGTTCGCCCGTAAAGGCCCGGTGCATCCGCGCCACGTTAGCGAGCGTGTCGATGTCACGAACCGTCTTGTCCCGCCGTATCTGCTTGATTCGAGGAAAGCGCAGGGCGTACCCGGAGTTGTGGCGGCCTGACTCCATGATCGCGTCGAAGGCGACCTCTAGGACCACCTCGGGCTGGACCAGCCGGAAGCGCCCGTAATCCTTTAGCGTGATCGACTTGAAGTGTTCGGTCATCGAGGCGATCTCGGCGTCGGTGAGCCCCGAGTAGGCCTTCCCGATGTTGACCAGTCGGTCGCCCGCGGCGTCGTAGACGGCGAAGGTGTAGTCGGAGAGTACGTTCTTGCGCTTCCCGTGGCCGACCTCGACACCGGTCACGACGACGTCGAGGGTCGCCAGCGCCCTCTTCAGCTTCAGCCATCCAAGACCGCGACGTCCCGGCGTATAGACGCTCTCGGGATCCTTCACCATCAGTCCCTCATTGTTTCGTGACCGGGCGCCATCGAAGATCCGATCGAGCTCGCCGGCGTCGAGCGCCCGGATCAGGTAGGCGAGCATGAAGGGGGAGGGGAGGCTCAGCGCATCGAGCTGGCGGCGTCGCTCGCGCAAGGGGTCGAGCAGCAGGTTTCGGCCATCGAGGTAGAGCAGGTCGAAGGCGACGAAGATCACCGGCACCTCGGCGAGGAGTTCCGCGGTGACCACCTTGCGCCCGAGCCGATGCTGCAGCTCGAAGAAGGGTAAGACGACCCCGTCCTTGAAGGCAAGCAGCTCCCCGTCGAGCAGCAGCGTATGCGGCACGGCCTGGGCCGCGGCGACGACCTCGGGGAACGCGGAGGTGACTTCATTGAGGTCGCGGGAGTAGAGCACGACGCGATCCCCTTCCTTGTGCAGCTGGCCGCGGATGCCATCGTATTTGTCTTCGACCCAGGCCTCCCCCCCGACGCGGCGCATGATCGCCTCCGCATCCTCCTCTGGCGACGCCAGCATGAACTGGAGCGGATGCATCAGTCGCAGCGCCGCACTGCGCAGCGCGCCGCGGCGGGCCAGCACCGCCACCTCGCCGAGGTCCCCGGTCAACATGCTCGCCCATGACACGTCGTTGAGCGGCGCCCCAAAGGCTCTCGCGATCGCATCCTCGACGAGACCGGCACGCAAGCCGATCCGCAGGTCGCCGGTCAGGATCTTGACGATGTATTTGGCCTCGACGGGCGCCAACTGATCGAGCAGGCCCTGGAGGATCGCGGCCTTCTTTTTGGCGGTACGCTCCTGGTGCATCTGGGCGAAGGCCTTGCTGACGTCGGCGACGCTGGTTGGACGAGGATGCGTGTGTCCTTCGAGGATTTCCTGGACGACATCGCCGACGTCGCTATGGCGCATATAGGACTCGCCGAGCGCCGCCTCGTCGACGCCGGCGAGGGCGCAGACGGCGGTCCGGATGACGCTATAGCCCAGGTTGAGTTTTCGCTGATCCCGGTCGGGAAAGGGTCGGGCGCTGAAGAACACGGCGGCGATCGCCAGTTCCGCATCGTCGAGTGCGCCGAAATATTCCCCGAGGACGCGGGCCTTTTCCAGCTTGCTGGTCGTCGCACGGATGGCCTCGCCTGCGCGGGCGAATGCGTCCATGCCTCCCATCGGGCTAGCCCGGCGTCACCTGGGCGGCCGGAGGCGGGGTGACCAGGGTCCCGTTGTTGTATTTGTCGAAAGTCAGGGTGATGGAGTCACCCGTGCCCTGGGTCTCGACGTACTTGATCGGGTACCCGTCGCTCTCGCGGATGTAGGCATCGAACGGGTTGCCGCCGCTGTCCTTGGCACTGGCATGCCAGGCCTTGCCTTGCGGCAGAACTTCCTCACCGATGTACTTCTGCGCGCTGGCGCCGGCGAACACCTGGGGACCGATGCCGCCCGTGGCATCGGCTTTCGACAGCCATTTGGTGGCCCCGGGGGTTTGTAGCCCGTAATCGGTGCCGCCGACCGAGATCTGTTCAAAGCTAACCACCTGGCCACCGACCGTTGTTATGAACTTGAACCGGCCGGCCTGTTGCGGCTTGTAGTTCAGCTGACCGTCGCCCGAGACCGTGACCGTCGCCCCATTGTTGAGCAGCTTGCCCGTGACGACGAAGTGCGCATCCTTGAGGCTCGACTGCTGCGGTTTGGCAAGCACGTCCTTGGCCGTCGGCGCAACCTGCGTTGGATAGCCGCATGCCGCCAGGCTCACGACCAGGGCGGCGCTCGCGATCAGGAGTTTTTTCACCGGTCAATCCTATCGGGTCCGGCGTCTTACTCTTGATGCATGAGCATGCACGAAACCGCACTGGCCGGCTTCGGTCGTGGCGCCCCCGCCTACGAGCGTGGCCGACCAGGATACCCGCAGGACGCGGCTGACTGGATGCTCGAGCGGCTTGCCATCGGCGCGGGGAGTTCCGTGGCGGACCTTGGCGCCGGAACGGGGAAATTCACACGATTGCTCGTTCCCAGCGGCGCCCGAGTGTACGCGATCGAACCGTCGGCGGGCATGCGCGAGGAGCTGCATCGCGCCGTTCCGACCGCGACCATTCTCGATGCTGGCGCGCACGCGATTCCGCTGCCCGACGGTGCCCTCGACGCCGTCACCGCGGCCCAGTCGTTCCACTGGTTTGCGACCGACTCCGTGCTCGCGGAGCTCCAGCGCGTCCTGCGCGCCGGCGGTGGCATCGGCCTGGTCTGGAACCGTCGCGACCTGGAGGACCCGGTCCACCTGGCCCTCGAAGCCGTCGTCGCCGCTTATCGCGGCGCCACCCCGGCCCACGAGACGGATCGGTGGATGGATGTCATGAGCCGGACGCATCTGTTCGAGCCGATTGGCCGCCGGGAATTCAGATACCTCCAGCACGTCGACCGTGCCGGGCTTGCGGACCGCGTCTTATCAATCAGCTTCATCGCGGCGCTGGATGAGCACACCCGAGCCGCCATCGCCGGCCAGGTGGCGCAGATCGCCGGCGATCGGTCGCACTTCGACCTCCCCTACCGGACACAGGCCTACCTCTATCGCCGGACCGGCTAGCGCCCCAAACCGCCGACCGACCAGATCCGCCGTTCGGGCGCCTCGAGGGGTGAAGCCACGTTATCGGCCGGATCGTCCGATCGTGCGCGGGTCGGGGCGATCAGCTCCTGGACCTCGAAGATCGTGTCGATCAGCCGCGGGGTCGAGACGCCGGATTTGAGCAGGGGCCGGAATCGGCCGATGGCGCCCGGCCATTCCTCCAGGGTCTCGACCAGTTCGCCAAGCAGCGGATCGAATCGGGGCGGGACGGCGCGGACGCCTTCGAGGTTGAGCTCTTCCAGCTGACTCAGGAGCATGTCCGTCAGCCGCTTCGGGCGTCGCGCGCCAGCCGCCCGGCGGGCACGCTCGCGTTCCTCGGCTTCCCGAATCTCCTGGTTTGCGCTCGACAATGGCCCTGCCAACGGCGTCCTCCCAAATGGACGGCCTGAAACAACTCCATCATATCTTATGACAATCATGGTGTCCAATATTCGCGAAGCCGGTGGGCGGCTCGGCGCCCGATCGGTTTCCCGCCATAATTCGCTTCGTTGCGTCCTGCCCGCCGCTGTGCCGGCACCGTCCTCACCACGTTGCTACTCGGGCTCGGCCTGGCTGGCTGTGCCAGCCCGGCTGCGGCGGCCGAGCTGAGCCCGACGCTGACCTTCAAGACCGTCGGCGGAAGCCGGGTGGCATTCCAGAATGGCCTTCCCGTCCCGACCTTCGCCTTCCAGCCACGCCTGCGCCTGGACCTCACTGGTCGATGGCGTGTCGACCGGATGGTGATGGACAGCGACCTCTCACTTGCGGGGCGACCGACCGCGCTTCCCCGGATCGTGGCCCAGGGAGCGGGCCGCGAGAAACCCAGCTACAACGACGGCGGCTGGCCCGCAGTGGACGTCCCGGGCTCCTTCGATCCACCGCCGTCGACGCCCGTTGATGGGGCCTGGTACCGAAAGGCGTTCGACACTCCCGCCGACTGGCAAAACCAGACCGTCACGCTCAAATTCGGCGCCGCCAATTACATCGCGGACGTCTGGCTCAACGGCCACTACCTCGGCTATCACGAGGGTGGCTCGACGCCGTTCGCGTTCGACGTCACCGATGCGCTCGTCGCCGGCGACGTCAATACCCTCGCCGTACGCGTCGACAACCCCCGCTGGGGTACCCGCCAGGATATCGTGCCCTGGGGCCTGACCGACTGGTGGAATTACGGCGGCCTCACGCAGCCCGTCTGGTTGGAAGCAACCTCGGCCATTTACGCGGCGCGCGCCGACGTCGTGCCCCACCTGGATGGCGCGGATGTGTACGTCACGCTGCACCAGCGCCGCGGCGCTCCGGCGCCGGTGCAGGTCGACCTCAGCCTGTTGCCTGCCACCGTCACACCGGCCAACCAGACGGATGCCGATCCTCGGACCCTGGTACCAGCCTCGGCCGTACCTATCGCGTCCGAGCGCCTCGACGCCGGCCAGCTCGCCGCCGACGGCACCTCCCAGGTTCACGCGAGCTTTGGGCTGACCAACGCCGACCTGTGGACGCCCGAGTCGCCGGCCCTCTATGTGCTCGAGGTTCGGGTGCTCTGGGAGGAACGGCCGGTCGATCAGCTCTTCGAGACTTTCGGCATGCGCCGGATCGCGGTCGATGCGAAGGCGCCTCGGTTGCTGCTCAACGGCAACCCGGTGTCCTACGCCGGCGTCGCGCTGCACGACGAGCGGGTCTATCCCGGCTCCGCCGGACAGCCGCGGGGCGGCCCGGTCACCACACCGGATGACGTTCTGCTGGTGTTGCAGAAGGCCAACGCCGCCAACGTCGAGCTGATCCGAGCCGACCATCACCCGGCCAATCCATTGCTTTTGATGCTGGCCGACCGACTCGGCTACGCGGTCTGGGAGGAGATCCCGCTCTATCACTACACGCCGGAGACCTTCCGGATCGCGATGGACCGCGGGATCCCGCAACAGATGTTGAGCGAGATGGATCTGCGGGACATGAATCATCCGGCCGTGCTCTTCCACGGGCTCGCCAACGAGTCCACAGGCGGCGCCGAGCGGCAGCAGGCGCTCACCACGCTGCACCGCTTGGACCGGCAGAACGACGGGACGCGGCTGACGGGCCAGGCGGCGTACGGGTCTCAGCCGAACGATCCGACCAGCGCGCCGCTCGACATCGCGGGCTATACGAGCTACTACGGTGTCTTCTACGAGCCAGACGCGGCCCCCGGCACCGCGCAGGCGCTGCGTACGATGCATGCGACGTACCCGAAGAAACCGGTGATGATCATGGAGTTCGGGCGCTGGGCGGACGACCCCTCGCAGCAGGGCGAGCAGCGCCGCATTCTTGTCGATAGCTACCAGGCGGCGGCGCCCCTGCTCGATACGAACCCCGGCGGATTCGTCGGGGCGACGGTCTGGTGGACGCTGGACGACTACTGGACGCAACGGCCCGGCGTGAAGATCGAGCACTTCGGCCTGTACCAGCCCAGCGGCGACGCGCGGCTGGCCGGTGTCCAGGCCGCCGAACTCTTCAGTGGCAGCGCCGGCCAGGGCCCGCAACGGAAGATCGTGTCGAGCGGCTCCGGTGCGGCCCGGGAGCCAGTCCAGGGCAGCGTGCGCTTTCTCGGCTATCTGGCCTACGCCCTGACCGTCGCGCTCGGGATCCCGGCCCTCCTGCTCTTGGTGCTCCTGGTCGCGCCTCGGCGGGGCCGGCGGGCGGCGGCATCGTGATGCGTCAGGTCCATGGTCGCGTCGTCGTCCTCTCGGTGCGCGCCGCCATGATCGCCGGTGCCTGGATCGCCTTCCCGTTGGGATTGGTCGCCGGATGCATCCTGGGCGCCGGTATCGCCTGGTTCGCCGGGGCCGTGCTCGCCTGGCAGGTCCAGCTGAGCCTGACTCTGGGGGTGACCGAGCAACTGCTTCCCTTCGGGAGTCAGCAACCAGTCCTGGAGAGCATCCGATCCAGCTGGTACCTGGTGATTCCGGTCGTCGGGATCGCGTTCGGCGTCTTCGCGGGTGTGCTCGGGGCGCTCATCGGCGGCCTGGTAGCCGCCTCGTACAATCGGTCGCCCTTCGGCGTGCGGGTGACGGTCGAGGTCCCGGAGGAGGAGTCGTAGCGCACCTGTCACGACCCTCTAATCGTGCTCCAATGACCCAGCGTCGAATTCGCTCTACCGTCAGGCCACATGCCGTCCATTCGACCTGGTCTGCGAACCCTGCTCACGTATGGGCTGGGCCTCTCATTGCTGATTCCGCTGGGAACCAGCGCGCACGCGCAGTACATCGCACCCGCCAGTTCGGTGCGCCATACCGGGCCACTGCCGGTTCGGGAGGCGACCAGTTCGGTGCCCGCCACCGCCACGCTCCCGACCGTGACAACCGTCCTCCAGCCGTCCGCCTTCGACCAGCTGCAGGCGGACCTCAACGCCATCGTCAGCCAGAGCGGTGCTCAGGTCGGCATCAGCCTGGAGGAGCTCAGCGGCCGCGGACGGCAGCCGATCACACTCAACGGTGACCACCTCTTTTACGCGGCTAGCGAATACAAGCTCCCGCTCTTGATGGCGGAGGCGCAACAGGTGGCCAGCGGACAGGCCAGCCCCGGCGACCGACTCTGCTATCGCCCGTCTGACATCGAGGACGGCTGGTTCACCGACTACGAGCCTGGCGCCTGCTTCTCGCGCGCCGAGCTGGTGGCCCGTGCCGGCCGCTACTCCGACAACACGGCGGCCCGGATCCTGGTCCGCTACCTCGGCGGCCCCGGCGCGCTGAACGCCTACGCCCATGCCGCCGGCATGACCCACTCCACCCTCTGGGACCCGAACACGACCACTGCGAACGACCTCGCGGCCCTCTGGCTGTCGGAAGTCCTGGGCGGACTTGGTGGCTCCGCGGCGCAGGGCTGGCTGTATCCGATCCTGACCCATACGGCGGCCGAATCCGGGATTCCGGCGGGGCTGCCGCCGACGGCCACCGTCGTGCACAAGACCGGCGACATGTACGGGGTCGTGCTCGATGCCGCTCTTATCCGCAACGGCCAGGTCCAGTATGTCCTCGTGGTCGGCGTCGCTGGACTTGACGAGCCAGCCGGCTGGGGCGTCATCCAACGGATCTCGGCGCGGATCTGGCAGTACGAATCCGGACGACCCGACTACGTGGCGCCGCCGACGGTGGTCGCACCGGTCTCAAAGATGCGTCCCGATCCGCGCCACTAAGGCAGGACTCACGGCTGTAACTTTCGTTGCAGGCTGGCGTTACTCAGCTGAATGCGCGGCGGGCTCGTGCTCTTGCTCCCGATGATGCTCTGCCTGAGTGCCTGCGCCGCCTTGCGCGGAGCCGCCGGCGGGGGTATCCAGTCACCGCCGCCGTCCGAAACGCCATCGCCCCTCGCGTCGCCGGCGCCGGCTGGCCTCATTCCGTGGACCGACACCCGGCCGAACGGGTTCCACCGGGGGTTGGCTATGGCGGTGGATGGTACGCCGGCCGGGCCGCAACGGTTCTGGTCGGCCACCCTGACCGCGCCCTCGGTGGTTCGGGCAGGCCAGCGGTTGGATTACCAAATCACCCTGACGAACGTCTTCGACCGGGCGCTGGCCTTTCCCAATGGGTGCCCTGCATACCTGGAGGCGCTCGCCGGACCCGGCAACTGGACAACCGGGAAGGAATGGTTTGTCCTGAACTGCGCCGGCATCGGCGTGATCCAGGCGGGTGCTTCGGTACGCCTGGCCATGGCGATCGACGTTCCGGCAACGGCGCCGCTCGGGACGTCCTCACTCCTGTGGGAACTCGACAACGGTGAGACCAGCTGGGGCGGCTCAACGGCCTCGGTGACGATCTCGCCGAACTAAGAACACGCCCGGATGCAACCATAGTCCGGATCGCCGTGTCTTAACTGGTGTGGCGCATGCAATGACAATCTCGGCTGACGACCGTTTCCGGGATCGGGCAATGGCGGGCGACGAGGCAGCCTTTGCCGCCCTGGTGGGCCCGTTGGTCGAGCCGGCGCTTCGGCTCGCCTACTCCGTGCTCGGCGATCGCGCTGAGGCTGAAGATGCCACGCAGGAGGCGCTGACCAGCGCCTGGCGCAAGCTCGGCCAGCTTCGGCCAGGGAGCCCGGTCCGTCCCTGGCTGCTCGCGATCGTGATGAACCGCTGTCGCAACGTCCGCCGGACTCGCTGGTTCCGACTGGTGCGGGTGCCCGATGTCTTTGAGTCGGCCTCCGGAGCGGAGCCGGGCGTGGAGCATCTCGACCTCGAGCGGGCGATGGCTCGGCTCCCTCAACCCGATCGCCAGGCCCTGTTCCTCCACTTCTATCTCGATCTGCCGATCGACGAGGTGGCGATCGCCATGGGCGTCTCCACCAGCGCCGCGAAGACGCGCATCTACCGCGCCTGTCACCGGCTTCGGCCGGATCTCACCGAGGAGGACATCTGATGGACAAGTTTCGTCGCGACATTCACAGCGTGTTTGCCCGTCAGCAGTCCGGGCTTGGCAACACGGCCGGCGCGTCGGACCGCCTGCTGCGACAGGCGCTCGTCCCGACGCAAGTTGATCGTCACGTCGTGCCGCAGCTTGCCGCGGTACTTGCGACCCTGCTGGTCGGCGCCGCGATTGCCTACACCGTGGTGATCACGCGCGGGCACTTACACTCGCAGAATCCGGTCACCCGCGTGACCCCGACCCCGCTCGCAACTGCAACGGCGACACCCAGCGCGACGCCGGTCCCGTCGCCGACCGCCCTGGCACAGCCGCTAACGGTCCCGTCGTCGTCGCCAGTCATTCTCTATTCGGACCCGGCCGACACCATGCAGGTGGACGGAATCACTTGGGACGGGACACAGCGCGGGCGGATCGGAACGACGTCCGCCCCGGCGACCGGGGTCGTGCCGAACCCGAACGGTTCTTACTACGCGACCGCCGTTGATATCCGTGACCGCAGCGGACGGGTAATCGCCGGGCTCGCCGCCGGCCAGAAGTCGTTTGGCGGGACATGGGCGGATACCGGAACGCAGTACTGCCAGCTCACGGGAACGACTCCCGTTCCGCTGAATGGTTCGCCGACCACTTTGCAGCTCGCTTCCGTTGGCGGGACGCCCCGCAACATCGCAAGGGTGGGGACTGTATACGAACAGACCTGGGTCAAGGCGATCGCGTGCAGTGTCGAGCGGGACCGGGCCATCGTGGTTCAGTCGGGTGGGCAGGGAATTGGCACGTATCAGGTCTGGGCGGTGCAGCTTTCCACGGGCCGCATCATCTGGACCCGCCCGTACCAAACATCGATCGTCGACATCCGCGCCTCGCGCGATGGGCAGCAGGTCGCGGAAATGAACACGAATGGGTCCGGCTCAACCACCATCTATGGCGCAACCGGCGCCATTGTCGGCCATGTGAATGGTCCGGTGCAGGGATTTTCGTGGGATGGCAGTCTGGCTGTCGTCGGTCATTATGGCGCGGCTACATCAGTGATCCGTTGGCGTGACGGCAAGGTCATATGGACTGCACCTGCCGGCACAACGTTTGGCGGCACATTGCCCGAACCCGGAGGCCCAAATGTTGTGGTGGCGGCCCAGACACCGGCTCAAGCACAGACTGGGGGCTTCCCGGCCGGGGATCTGTATGTCGTAAGCGCAGACGGAGCCGCAAACCAGATTCTATCGAACGTGTCCTTTTATCAATAACGGTCCGCTGGAATCCGTTACGGGGACGGTTGTTCTTAACGTGCGGCCCTGGCTGCGTCAGATCGGACCACGGCGAGCGGCTGCCCTGGCGGCCGTTCTGCTCGTGATCGTCGCGATTACGCTGCTTGCGCTCGGTCTGGTCGGCGGCCAACCCCCTGACCTGCGGGCGTTGCCACCGAACACCTCGCCCATCAATCGCATCGCCCTCGTGGGGGCCCAGCATCGCTACCTCTTCGTGCCGGTCTCTGGTCGCGTCAGCATCGGGGTGAAATATCGGTTTCGGTTGACTACGCAGTGTGGCCTGGCCGATCCGGTCGGCCCGGACTTCGACGGTTCCTTCTGGGACCCGGATCTCCCCGGGCGCTCGAGTGGCGGACCACCGCCTGGTTTCACTGCTCCCGTCGATAACGGGGCCATGGTGCTGCTCTCGGCGGGTGCTGCCGAGTTTCACAGTTCGGCCGGCACGACCGCGCGATTCCATCGCCATCCGGGCTCTGTGATCGCCTCGCTCTGCATGTAAGCGCAGGCAGCATTAGAATGGGCCGGTCCATGGCACGGCCGCCGGATGCCTGTCCCTATCCGAAGCCGTTTCCGGCGGATTTCGATGATTGCGCGGCGTTCCAGCCGCGGCAGTTCATCCCCCTCGATACCCTCTACCAGCCGCTCCAGCCGGTCCTCACCTGCCGCCACCTCGAGATTCGATCCATGGACGCCCGCCACCGTTGGTACGGGGCCTGCGCTCTTGGTGAAATGGAGGCGCGTCAGCGCTGGGCCAAAGAGGTCGGAACATCCCGCCTGGCGAAAATCCGCGAGCTCCAGGCAGAAATGGGCGGCGCAATCCGGCCCGAGATCGCCCGGCTGTGGCAGGTCAAGGGCCAGCAACTCCAGGCGTTCCGCGGCAACGCCGATGCCGGGCCATCGACGCGCGAGCTGCGGCAGCTATCCGATCAAGCGATCAAGCGCCTGATCACCTTCATGGAGAGTCGTGCCGCGGCATTTGCTGACGTCGGCATGCCGGTGGCCGCACTGGTTCTGCTGACCAGGAGGTCCTTCGAGCGGTTCATCGAGAGCCGGTACTCAGCCGAGGTCAGCCTCGACATCCCCGACAGCGTGCTCGCAGGGATGTCCGAACCGGTGCGGACCTTCTTCCGCCCGGCCATCCAGGGCGACGTGTCGCAGGCTTAGGCCCGACCCTCAGCCGCCTCGGCCTTGCCGGCCAGCCCCTGGAGGAGCGCGGGGAAGGAGTTCGCGATCTGTTTGCTCATCATGCCGCCGACGATCGCGCCCAGCGGCCCCTTCACCCGGATGGCCTGACTGACGGTCGTCTGCCCGGTGCCCGCCGCAACCTGGCATTCGAAAGAGAAGCGCGTCAGCGGGATCACCGTCGTCTCCAGCCGGAACGACTTTCCGGGCACGACGTCCTCAAGTTGGATCGCGTGCGCGCCCTGCTTATTGGTCATCGTGCCGGTCGTGCCGGACGCGAAAGGCCCGTTCAATTTCATGGCCAGCACGTCAGGGTTCCATTGCGGCCAGGTCGAGGTGTCCGACCAGATTTTCCACACGCCCTGTGGGCTCGCCTTGGTCTGCACCGAGCGTTCTTCGACTGCCATAGACGGGTTACCCTCCCCGAATCTCCCGTGGTTGCCGGCTGCGCCGGTTCAGCAATAGATAAACACATCCAGCGACCAGGAAACCGATGAAGTAACCGAAGTCGGCGCCGCCAAACCAGGCGGCGAGCGGGCCGGTGAAGAAACGCTCGGACATGAAGGGCAGCGAGACCGCCAGGCCGACGACGAAGGCGAGCGGCCCCGCCGGATTCCATCCGGGCGCCTGGCTGAACTCGACCGGATTCCGGTGCCGGAAGAAATAGAAGTCCAGGAGGACGATCGCCAGCCACGGCATGATCCAGTAATCGAGCGCGACCAGGAAGTCGGCGTAGTTCTGCGCGAACTTCTGGTAGCCGATAAGCGCGAAGACGATGCCAAGGACGGCGCCGATGATCGCAAGCAACCAGCGATCGAGCTTGACGTCGAGTACGCGTGCCGACATCGTGTTCGAGTAGAGGTTGAGGACGTTGGCGGTCGTGGCGCCGAGGATGACGGCGATCACGGCGATGGTGCCGAAGCCGCCCATCGCGATCTTCAGCGCCGCGACCGAACTGGCGGCGCCGGGCGCGAGGATGGCGACGAGGACCCCGACCACTTCGGTGACAAACGAGGCGAGGGCCGCGCCCACGAAGACATAAAAAGCGAGGTACCCGCGCGAGGTGGTCTCCGGGAGGTATCGCGAGTAGTCAGAGGCGTAGGGCGACCAGCTCATGATGTACGAGAACGAGATGGCCAGGACGATGGCGAAGAGGGCCAGGCTGCCGTTCCCCGACTTCGGATGCCAGGCACCGATCGTCGTCCCATGTGTGAGGGCGATGATGATCGCCACCATGAAGAGCAGCCCGAGCACCGCCGCCATGTATCGCTCGAACACCTGGATGACGTTGTGGCCGTAGACCACGAGAAAGGTCTGAATCGCCACCAGTGCCAGCGCGGCGACGACAAAAGGGAGTCCCGGGATGAGTAGCTGGACGGCGAAGGCGCCCAGGATCGTGTTGACGGTGAACCAGCCTGCCGTGCTGAGCCAGTTGAGACCTGCCGGGATGTAGCCGCCGATGCGGCCGAACGCGCGCCGGCCGATGAGCATCTGCGGAAAGCCGGCGGCCGGTCCCATCGCGGCAGACCAGGCCAGCACCAGGCCGCCGAGGATGTTCCCGAGCGCCAGGGCAAAAAGGGCGGGGACCAGCGGCAGCCCGATTGCCACGGGGATGAAGCCGATGGCAAAATCGGCGATCGTCAGGTTGGCGGCCAGCCACAGCCAGAGCAGTTGCCGGCTGTGCCCGTGTCGCTCGGCAAACGGGATGTGCTCGACGGAATACGGCTCACGGACGGCGACGCGATCCCCATACCGTGCAGCAGGCTCAGCCACAGCCTTAAGGGTACCGTAGGCGAATCGGGCACCCGCTCCCGGCTGTCGATCTGAGCGGCCTGCTGTTCGTCGTACTGTACAAAGCGGCCTCGGGCCGCGACACTTGAAGGAGGACCGGATCGATGAAATACATTTTGCTGTTCGGCGAGACGAAGGAACGGGCGAAGCAATGGGAAGCGATGCCCGACAGCCAACGGGAGGCCGCCTATGCTCCCATCAATCGGTGGTTCGAGAAGTTCGCGGGCAAGATCACCGGTGGGCATGAGCTCCAGCCCGATCGGACGGCCACGACGGTAAATTTCCCCTACGGCAAGCCGGTCGTGACCGACGGCCCGTTCATCGAAGGCAAGGAGACGATCGGGGGCTACGCGGAGGTCGACGTCGCCGACCTTGATGAGGCGCTCGAAATGGCGAAAGCCTGGCCGACGGGAGGCCCGGTCGAGGTTCGCCCGGTGGTCGAGCGGAGCGAGTCGCTTCATAACGGCTGAGCCGTCCGCGACCCACGCGGCGATCACCGCGGTCTTCCGGGAGGAGGCCGGCCGGCTGACCGCGGCGCTGGTCCGAGCGCTCGGGAATTTCGACCTCGCCGAGGAACTGGTCCAGGACGCGCTGGTGGAGGCGATCGAGCACTGGCCCAGAACCGGCATTCCGGACAAGCCCGGCGCCTGGCTCCTCACCACCGCTCGACGCAAGGCGATCGATCAGGTTCGCCGGGACGCCCGCTATCGGGCCAAGCTCGCACTGATGGAAGGAGCGATCATGAACGTGGATTCGGCGGAAGGCGACGACCGGCTGCGGCTGATCTTCACCTGCTGCCACCCAGCGCTGGCGCGGGAGGCGCAGGTCGCGCTCACCCTCCGGGCGGTCGCCGGGCTGACCACTGCCGAAATCGCCCGCGCCTTCATCACCAGCGAGCCGACCATCGCGCAACGGATCGTGCGCGCGAAACGCAAGATCGTCGATGCCGGTATCCCCTACAAGATTCCGACTGACGCCGACCTCGCCGAGCGGGTGAACGAAGTCCTGGCGGTGCTCTACCTGATGTTCAACGAGGGCTACCTCGCCACGGCGGGCGAGACGGCTGTGCGACACGACCTGGCCGAGGATGCCGCCTGGCTGGCGGGCCTGCTGGTGCGCCTGATGCCAAACGAGCCCGAGGCGCTCGGGTTGCTCGCCCTGATGCGCCTCCACCTTGCCCGCAGCGACGCGCGCTTCGACGCGACCGGCAACCTCGTGCTGCTCCAGGACCAGGACCGGACCCGATGGGATGGCGAGCGGATCGCCTCGGCGGTCCGGCTGCTGGCCAGAGCCGCGGCGCTTGGACGGCCCGGTCCATACCAGCTGCAGGCCGCGATCGCGGCGACGCATGCCGATGGCAGCTCCTGGGCAGCCACGGACTGGGTGGGTATTGTCAACCTATACGACCTCCTGCTGGCGCTCACCCCGTCACCGGTCGTGCGCTTGAATCGCGCCATCGCACTGCGCCAGACGGCCGGTCCGAGCGCGGCGCTTGCGGAGGTGGATGCCGTGGGGTCCAGCCTCGAGGCCTATTACCTGTTCCATGCCACCCGCGCCGAACTGCTGCGTGAGCTCGGCCGCGAACCCGAGGCGCGCACCGCGCTGCGACGTGCGCTGACGATGACGGAGAACCCGGCGGAGCGGGCGCTCCTCGAGGCGCGTCTGAAGACCTAGCCGCCGGTCGTGCGACGGTACCGCCACACCGAGAGGGGGACGAAGACCAGCAGGATGCCCAGGATCCAGACGGCGGACTGGATCAAGGCGACGTGCGTGTCGGCCGCGGTCAGGTCCGGATTGACATGGAAGAGCCCGCGCAGCGAATCGGCGACGACCGAGACAGGATTGTGCCTCGCGAACCCCTGGAGCCAGCTTGGCATGGTGGCCACGGGCACGAAGGCGCTGGAGGCGAAGGTGAGGGGAAACATCCAGATGAAGCCGCCGGACTGGGCCGCCTCGGCGGTTTTGGCGACCAGGCCGATGAAGGCCGAGACCCAGGAGAAGGCAAAGCTGAACCCCATCAAGACCAGGATGCCGAGAATGAACTCGGGAATGCTGCCGCCGGGCCGGAAGCCGACGGCGAACCCGACGAGCAGCATGATCACGACGGTGAAAAAGTTTCGGCCCAGGTCAGCGATGGTCCGCCCGGTCAGGACCGCCGAGGAGGACATCGGTAAGGTGCGAAAGCGGTCGATGAGGCCGCGCTGCATGTCCTCCGCGAGCCCGATACCTGTCGTCACGCCGCCAAAGGCGACCGTCTGGACGAAGATCCCGGGCATCAGGAAGTTGACATACTGGCCCCCCGGCACGTGGATCGCGCCTCCGAAGACGTAGCGAAAGAGGATCACGAACATCACCGGCTGGATGGTGACGAAGACGACCAGTTGGGGAACGCGCAGCGTCTGCAGGAGGCTGCGCTTGGCCAGCACCATGGCGTCGAGGAACGCCCACGTCAGGGCGCTGTGTCGGACGGGCTGGTACTGGTTGCCCGCGACCCTTGCCGGGCTGGTGGTCGCGATCATCGCCGTCCCCGTCCGCGGCCGGCCGCCTTGACCGGCTGATCGTCCTCGGCCTGGTGGCCGGTAAGGCCGAGAAAGACATCGTCCAGGCTAGGCCGGCGTAGCTGGAGATCGGCAATTGGGATCGATTCCGCATCCAGTTCTCGGACGATCATCGCCAGCTGGCTCGTGCCCCCGCGGGCGGGACCGGAAATTCGGCGCTGCGCCGGGTCGACGCGGACGTCGCCGGACAGGTGGCGGCGCGCTACGGCTTCCGCTCGTGGCAGATCGGGGTCCGACGCCACCGCCAGCTCGATCCGGTCTCCACCGACGCGGTTCTTCAGGTCGTCAGATGTCCCCTCGGCGATCACACGGCCGCGATCCACGACCGCGATGCGTTTGGCCAGTTCGTCCGCCTCCTCGAGATATTGCGTCGTCAGCAGGATCGTCGACCCTTCCGCGACCAGTGAACTGATCACGGCCCACATCTGGCGGCGGCTCCGCGGATCAAGCCCGGTCGTCGGCTCGTCGAGGAAGAGGACCGGTGGGAGAATCACCAGCGAGGCCGCGAGGTCGAGGCGCCGGCGCATGCCGCCCGAGTAGGTCTTGGCGATGCGGGCCGCCGCATCGACCAGGTCGAACTGCTGCAGCAGCTCGTCGGCGCGGCGGCCGGCGTCGCGAGCGCTGAGGTGGTAGAGGCGCCCAATCATCACCAGGTTCTCGCGGCCGGTGAGGTACTCGTCGATCGCCACCGACTGGCCGGCGAGCCCAATGCTGGACTTGAGTTTCTCCGCGTCCTTGACCACGTCAAAACCGGCGACGGTCGCCCGGCCGGCATCGGGTTTGAGGAGCGTGGTGAGGATCCGGACCGCCGTCGTCTTGCCGGCGCCGTTCGGACCGAGCAGCGCAAACACGGTGCCACTTTCAACGTCGAGGTCGACGCCGTCAAGCGCTCGAGTGGTGCCGAAATTTTTGATCAGGCCCTCGGCGTGGATCGCGCGATCCAATGTCACCGGGACAGGATAGCGGGGACCAGTCAGGCGGGTTGCCGGCTGATCTTGAGTTTGCGTCACCGGATTCCGGGCAATGCCTGAGCCGTCAGAGCGACGCCGGCGACCGCCACGACCGCGGCACTCGCGACCGGGATCATCGACGTGAGGCGACCGAAGCCTCGCAAGGAAAACGCCGGTCGAACCCGGCTGACGAGCCTCGTTCCACTGGCGAGGACGATGCCGATTCCGGACAGGACGATCGCCAGGCCGACGCTGTAGGCAAGGATCAACAGCATGCCGAAGGCGACTCGGTGCAAGGAGAGCGCCGAGAGCAGGACGACGAGCGCCGTGGGACAGGGAATCAGCCCGCCGGTGATCCCGAGGATGACAACGTTGCGGCGGCTGAGTCCGGCCCTCGACGAGCCATGGCCGTGGTCATGCCCGTGCCCGTGGGCATGGCCATGGAAAACCGTCCGTGCCCGAGTCAGGACCAGGGCCCCGCCGATGACCAGGATCATGATTCCCGAGAAGAGGGTGAGCCACGGATACAGTCGCTCCGGCGTTACAAGGCTTGCCGCGTAAAGCGTGACCAGGCCAAGGGCAAAGACGCCGGCGGTATGGGTGATCGTGATCGTCAGGCCGAGAATCAACGCGTGCCGCTTGCTGCCCTGCGTGCCGACGAGGTAGCCGGCCATCACGGCCTTGCCATGGCCGGGCGAAAGCGCGTGCAGTCCGCCGAGCACGACGGCGAGCAGTGAGGAGAAGCCAAGCAGGGACAGCGAGAGGTTTTTCGGAGCGATGAGTGCCGCAAAGCGATCCTGGATCAGATGCAGTGCGGGCGCGGTGGTGCGCGGGAGCGTTCCCCGCGTCACCGCCCCTTCCGATCCAGGGACGAACGAGAAACTTGCCTCCGTGACATTGAGCGGGCTCGCCAGCATGTCCTGCGGATACTGGCGAAGTTCCCGGCTTGTGCTCGTCGTGGGCACCGTCGAGCTGGTGAGGTCCGCACCGTTGGAGGCCTGTACGACGATCTCCTTCCAGCCCAGGCGTCCCTGGAAGTTGTTGTCCCGATAGCTCGCCGCATGCCGCCCTGAAGAGAGCGCCGAGCTGCCTGCCAGGCTGATCTCGAGGCGTTCGGTCTCCAGGCCCCCCTGGCCCGGCTGAAACTGGATCGTGTGATCGACCATTCGGAGCGTCACGGGCTTGCCGTCGACGGTGAGGGCGACGCCGCGACTGAGGGTCTCCACCTGGCGGCCGAGGTAGGTGCTGTCATCAGCAATCCGCTGCTTCTCCTGGAAGGCGGGGATCTCCGCGAGGTCGAGGACGTAGAACACGGTTGCCTGGCTGCCGGCAACTACGACGCGGCTGTAGTGATTGACCGTGAAATTGCCAAGCGGATGTGCAAGAGCTGGGACCGCGACGGCTACCGACACGACGGCGGCGCTGGCCGCCGCAGTCAACCAACGGGCGCTCAATCTCATGCGTGACCCTTGAGCGAGGCGAGCGCCCCGACGGCGTCGGCATGGTAGAGCACCGAGAAATATGGGTTGAGGGTGACCGCTTTGCGGAGATCGGTTTTGGCCTGCGACAGCTGGCCAAGCTTGAGCTCGATCATCCCTGTATGGAAGAAGGCGAGCGCGTCAAGCGTCCCCAGCCGGTGCGCCTCTGTCGACGCGGCTAGCGCACCACGGTAATCACCCGTCTGGTAGAGCGTCCACGCGAGCGAGTCCGCGGTGACCACGTTAGGACGGTCGCGCATCGCACGCCGGGCGGCGGCAAGCGCCTCATCGAGGCTGCCCTGGTGGTCGGCGTCGAACAGGGCCAGCTCCTGGTCGAGGTCGACGCCATTCGCGGTAAAGAGACGCTGCTCGGCGGCCGCCAGGTCGTATGTTTCGGCAGCCTTCTTGCCGTTCTTTGAGACGGCGTACACGTCGCCCAGCGCGATCACGTACTGGGGAATCGGGTAGATCTCGATGGCCCGCCGGTAAAGCGCGACGGCGTCGCCATATTTCTGCTGTGCCGCCCGAACGGACGCGAGGCCCGCCAGGCCCTGGACATAGCCGGGGAAGTCACGCAACGCGCGGTGATACTGGCCCTCGGCATCGGCCAGGTGCCCGCCATTGAAGTAGAGATTCCCCAGGAGCACGTCGGTGTAGGCCAGGTTTTCTGGCACCGGACCGCCTGCCTGGATCGCCTGCTTCATGGCCTCGATCGCCCCTGGAACATCGCCATAGAGCTCGCGAAGGTAGGAGATCCGCGAATAGGAACTCAGGTCCGGCCTGAGGTTGACCATCTGCTGGAGCGACGCGACCGCCTGGTCGTACTGACCGAGCTGGGTCTGCGCGTCGCTGACGATGCCGAGTGGCCGCGAGGCGAATGGGCCCAGTGCATGCGCCCGCTGACCCCAGGTCAGCGCGTCGGCGAACTGATGCCGGGCCAGGCTGAGCGTGCCCATCAGGGTGGCGGCCTCCAGATCAGTCGGGTTATGCGACAGGACCGCGTCGAGAAGGGACTGCGCCTTCGGATAGTAGGACGGATCACCAACCTCACGCACCTTCTGCAGATACGCGGCCGCGAGCTCATCCGACGCCATCCAGTTGCTGCCATTCGCACGAACCAGGCCCTGATCCCTGGCGATGACGTCATCGGTCTTAAGGTTGAAAGAGTGGCCAGGTTGTTCGGTCCGTGTGCTGATGGTCATCGCGCTGGCCGTCACTCCGGTCGCTCGGGCCTGGACCCCGCAGCCCGCGACGGCCGAGGAGAGCACGATCACGCTGGCGATGCGGGCGATCTTCATGAAGCCTCCATGGCGTGGTCAGGGACGGGGCCCCTCGAGGAGGCCCCGTCCGCTATCGATCGTTAAGGCGAGTGCGGGTCGGCGATGTACGGGAATTCGGTCAGGAGAGGGTCCGCATCCTTTGGAACGCCGTCGCCGATCGTGGTGGCTAGCGCGCCGGGCGTGCAGACCGGGGTGCCGAAGGCGCAGGTTGCGCCGTCGACGGCTTGCAGCGCGATGTCCGTAACGTCGTCGCCCAGCCGGCGGCCGTTGGGGAAGCCGTCGAGCTCCTTCGCGAGCGCGCCCAGCCGATTGACGTCGTTGGGGTTGGTGTGGGACACAGGCGTGTCCATGTTGAGGCGGAGCTCATCGCCGGGAACCTGGTTCGCGTTGCTCGGCATGTTCACGCCCTTGATGCCGGTCAGGAAAACCGCCACGAGGTCGGTGCGATTCGTCTCCGGCGCGTTCACCTTGAAAAATGCATTCAAGTATTTCGCCAGGACGGGAGAGGTGACGCCGCTGAGGAACTGCTTGTCATCCGCGGGAGTAGTGGCGTTGAAGGTGTCCTTGCCAGCGAGCGGCACGACGACTTCATTGACCAGCGGGTTGCCGAGGCGCGAGACCTGGGTCCAGTAATGACCGTTGCCATTGCCCTGGTTGTTGCCATTGGCCTGGTTATTGCCACTGCCCTGGTTGCTGCCGTTCAGCACCGTCGTCGTGGGCCGCTTCGAGGTCGCCCAGACGCCGATGATCGAGTCATTGGGGCCCTTCACGGACGACTTGGGTACCTGGATCGCGATCGTGTGGGTATTGACGCCGTTCAGCGTGTCGAGAGCGCCGGTCGCTGCGCCCGTAACGTTGAGCGGGCTGAAGATCCCACCGAGGTTGACGAAGAACGGGTCGTCACGCTGGCCGGCGAATACTTTGATGCCGTTGCCGCCGTCGTGGATCGCGGCCATGGCGAGTTGGTGGTAATTGGCGGCATCGCCAGTGGAGTTCTTCCCGACGGCATCGGGCGGCGTCAGGAGGTTGCTCGCGATCCGGCGGTTGTCGCCGTTGTGCCAGAGCGCCATGTCGAAGGTCTGGGGCCGGTTCCAGTTCTTGTACGACTGCGTGCTCGCGTCGTAGCTTACCGGCCCGGTGGCATACAGGAAGGTCGACGGATCGACCGTCTTGGTCTTGAACTGGAACGAGTAGACGATGTGGTCCTTGGCGTCGCCGACGTTGTCAATGTGAATCTGATAGAGGACGTCATCGCCAAAACTGTAGAAGTTTGGGCCGCCCGAGGGAACCTCGACTGGGATCCAATTGGCGATGATGTCGACCTTGGTGGGGTCGACCGGGTCGGTGAACGCGTACGTATCGGTGTTGTCGGCAACGGGGTCCTGGGAGATGAGGGGGGCCTCGCGGTGGCTCGACGCACTCGCCGCGATGGGCGCGAGCGTAAAGGCCGCCGCCGCCGTCCCGAGGACCGCGATCAAAGCTTGTTTGCGCATGAGTCTTCCTTTTTCTTACAGAGTCTGTTGGCTACGCGAGTCAACGATGCTTGCGCGACCAACTTCTGACAAGGGCCCTTGCGAGAGCTTGGCCTGCCTCTGTAACGAAAACGAACGTTTCCCGGATCAATTGAATTGAAGTCCCGGGAATGGACAAAATCATCCGAACGAAGGATGACAGCCGGGTGAAGAACGACGAGGTAGGGCTTAAGCAGCCAGGTAGAACGGGTTCTGGCGAACGATGCGGTGGCCCATGATCGTGATCGGGTGGGTGCGCAGACCACCGTCCATCACGCTGATGCCGCCGAGCTTTGAGACGTCGTAGGCGCACACGACCACAGCCGGATAGGCACGGACGACCGCATTCACTCGCTTTTCAAACTCCACAATCGACGACGTGTCCGGCCATCCGGCCTGGTCCCACCCAATGAATCCAAGCAGGCGAATCATTCGGTAGCCGTCGCGCAGCGCCTGATCCAATCGGCCGCCGATGGCGTCGATCAAATCGTCCGTATGCGGGGCGCCGCCGATCATGACCAGCTTCCCACGCTCGACCAGGCTCGCCACCGAACCCGCATAGCCGTCCTGCAGCCACTCGGTCAGGGAGCCAAAACGGCTCTTGTCGGCAAACAGCACGCCGAACTGCTCGGGCTGGTCCAGCCCAACCCGAAGAAAGCTCATCGATTGCTTGAGCCCTTTGTCGTCCGAATGAAAGACGCAGGCGTGGCTGCCCAGCGCCAGCCGCTGCGAGCTCCATCCGAGACTTATCGAGATCGGAGCCGTCTCGGTGCGAAGGGCATCCATGATTCTGGCGCGCAGCTCAGGCCGCGGCTCCCGTTCCGGGACTGTGAGCAGGAGCTTGTCGGTGACGCGCCTGAACTCGTGGATGGAGCGCTCGTGCATGGCACAGCCGGTCAGGTGCAGGTCAACAGCCCCCTGATCCGGTTGATCTAACGCTGATATCACGTAGGCGCCCAGCAACTCGTCAACTTCTCCGCAGCCAAGGGCTTTCATCCCGACATTGTGCCGAATCTGGCAAGATCGTGGGAAGCGAGCTTCTCGAGAGCCAAGCGGAGCTGGCCCTTGACAGTCCCTAGGGGCTGATTGGTGCGCCGTGCGATTTGCGTGTGGGTGTAGCCACCAAAGTACGCGAGGCTTATGGCCTCTAGCTGGGCCTTCGGCAGCAGCTTCAGGGCGTCGCGAACCCAGAGGCGCTCAGGTCCGAGGGTAGCTGGGTCCGCCTGCTCGCTCCCGAGGTCGGCGGTCTCGGGCTCGAGTTCATCTTCCTGACTCAGGCGGTCGTGACGCAGTCGGTCGACGGCCCGGTTGCGCACGATCGTGAGCAGCCAGTTCCTCAGCCCACCCTTCGCCCGGTCGAACTGAGTGCGGGAGCGCCAGGCGGCGAGGAAGGCCTCCTGGACGACATCCTCAGCCGCTGTTTGTTCCTGGACCATGCGGAAAGCAACCCCGTAGGCGATCCCCTTGTGGGCGTCGTAGAGGTGTTCAAGGTCTTCAACCGACTCGAGTGCATCGACCAACGAACGCCCCCTTCCTACGGTGACCGCGACCTTATAGCGTCCTTACTTGTAACACTTATAGTCAGGCGCTGTCAATACTGGATACTTGTCATCTAATATTCTATTAGTGCGCTACGCTCACCTCATCGTTTGAGGGCGCCTAGCGCAAGGAGAAAATCTGGATATCCGGGCCAGGTCGTTGCCAGCCGGCATAGCCGCTGAGGGGGACGTAATAACCATCGATCGGGTCGAAGGCGGCTTCGGTGCATCTGCCGTTGGTTGGCGAAAAGCTCGCTCGAAGCGTGGCGCCAGCTTGTAAAACCTGCAGCAACCGCGTAGGTGATGAGCACCCACCGCTCGGCGTGACCGGGGAGTAAACAACGTAATCGACGCCGGCGGCGCGAAGAGTCGCCAGGGCATCGCTGCTCAGCGTGGCCTCGTCCAACTCTTGCACGACGTACCGTTCCTCGAGGCGGTTCTGGAGAAACGACGCGACGTAGGAATCGGCCGCTCCATGGCTCTGGTTTCGCCGATCGATCATCGCCTGGTCGTGTGCCGGGCCGGCAAAGTACAGGGCCGCCACGCGTTGGCCCAGCGGAACATTGGAATTCAGCCAGTCGAAAGCCTGGGTCCGAGTATCGGTCTGCTGGATCAAGTGGTCGAAGGCCAGGTCGTGCGCAACCGCAGGGACCACCACGATTGCCGTCGCGACGAGCATCGCCAGAGTCGGTCGCGTGACGCGCTCACCCATCGCGACCAGGGCGCGAGCCCCCAGAAGGGCGAGGGGCGGGACGAGGGGGTCGGCATACCGGACGAATACCGAGTAGCCGGCGCCGATCAGGCCGTAGTATCCGAAAACGAAGGCAAGCAGGACGATATCGGCTTTGGTCCGGCGCCAAATTGCGTAAACGACCCCGAAGCCACCAAGCAGGGCGAACGGGGGGTCGAGGCCGTACCACAGCGCCAGCCGAGGGATGTGCAGGTAACCGATCTCGGGCTGACTTCCGGAAGAGAGGTGGTGAAAGATGTACCCGATTCCCGAAGCGAATGCCCGCCTGTCGATGACCAGAAATGGGGATGTCAGCAGGAACGTGAGGACGCCAGCCAGCCCGATCGCCGCAATCCCGAGCGCGGCCCGGCGCCAACGCCGCACCTGCAATGCATTGGCGACCGCAAGACCTGGCAGGAGTAGCGCGCCATTGTACTTGACACTTGCGGCAAGTCCCAGCACGACGCCTCCGAGGAGACGATGGCGCGTCGCGTCCTGCTCGGCGAGCCGAAGGGCAAGGGCCAAGCCAACGACACACGTCAGGGTCAGTGGGATGTCGATGGTGGCGAAATGACTGTCGCGGACCGCGAGGAAGGCGACGGCCAGCAGGATCGCCGCGATGATCCCGGGCGCCTCCCCGTAGGCCCGGCGGCCGACGCGGTACGCGACCACGACCGTGGCCGCCCCGAGCAGGGCGTCGAGGATACGAACCGCAAGGTAAGGGGCGGCCGGCCCAATCAGTGGGAAGAGCGGGCGCATCAGGGCGAGCCAGCCTGCCGAGACGTACATATACAGGTGCGGCCAGTTCGTGAAGTGAGGGTCGAACACGCCGTGGAGGATGCCCATCGCACGGCCGACCACGACATCCTCGTCCGGCCGGTAGATGGCCGGGAATCCGAAGTTGATGCCCCAGACCCGGAGCGCCAAGGCGCCCGCGACGATGGCAGGAAGCGCGAGCCGCCGGCTAATCGCGCTGCGAGCCCCGCGCCGCGGGCGTTCGCTCGAACATGTAGTAAACAGCCACCACGCCGATCACTGCCAGCGCAGCCGGCGCGCTGATGAGGGCGACGACAATCGCCACGAGGTAGACTGCGCCGCCGATCGAGAACCGCAGCCATGCCGCGCCGCGGGCCCCTTCCGGCACCGGTTGCAGGAGTCGGCCCTCGCCAAGTGTCCAGACGAAGATGGCGGCGAAGCTGAGGGCCATTCCTTCGAAGGCGAGACCATAGATCACCATCGCGACGTGTGCATCCTGGTTGTTGCTCGTCAGATACTTGGCCATCGTGCTCGTCGCGAACGGAATGGCGACAACAAAGAGCAGGAGGACCAGATTGAGGTAGAGGATCGTGCGGTCGACGACGGCGATGTTTTTGACGAGTTCGTGGTGATTGACCCAGATGATCCCGATCGTGAAGAAGCTGATCAGGTAGGCAATAAATGATGGCCAGTGCTCCCCCAGTTGACGGAGGAGCGGGCCATGGCCGGGTCCGGCCACGGCGAGGTCCAGGGCCAGGAGCGTGATGGCGACCGCGATCACACCGTCGCTGAACGCTTCGAGGCGGCCCCGCTCCATTCGGAGAAGATAACCGGAATGGCCGCGGAGCCAATGCAAGCCTCGTACATCGGGCTGATGCGCGTGCCCGGCTTCGCGCGGGTGGCGCTCGGAACGGTTCTTGGCCGGCTGGCCGGGGCGATGTGGGAGATCGTGTTGGTGCTCTTCGTTTTGCAGCGTTATCACTCTCCGGCCCTCGTCGGCGTCACACTGCTGCTCGGCCTCCTCCCCGGCCTGGTGTTCAGCCCGATTGCCGGCTCCCTCCTCGACCGGCAAGGACGGGTCCGGCTCATGGTGCTGGACTACAGCCTTAGTGCGGCGCTCACCGGGGCGATCGCGCTGCTTTCGATGCTGCACGCGTTGCCGGTCCCGCTCTTGCTCGCCGTCGTAACCGTGCTCTCGGTCAGCAACATCTTCAGCATCACCGGGTCCCGCTCGCTCTTTCCGCTGATGCTGCCGCGGCAGCTGTGGGATCGGGCGAATGGGCTCGACAGCAGCTCGTACGCCTTGACCTCGATCATCGGCCCGGCGATCGCGGGCCTCGCCATTGCCCGCTTCAGCCCGGAGGCGGCCGTGCTCGCCACCGGAGCGGTCGTCCTGGTCGCGGCACTGTCCCTGGTCGGCGTGCCAGAGCCGATCGAAGCTGCGGCGCCCGGTGGCTCGCTCCTCCGCGATGCCTGGGATGCTCTCCGCTACGTCATCGCGAATCCGACGCTTCGTGGCCTCGCCGGCGCCATGTTCTTCACAAACCTCGGGGCGGGTCCGATCGTAATCGGGATTCCGCTCGTGGTCCTTCAGCGACTCCACGGCGGGGCGGACACCGTGGGCCAGATCTTCGCGGTGAGCGGGGTGGCCGGCCTGGTGGCGGGACTCCTGGCAGGCCGCCTCAGGACGGAAAGTCGCGAGCGACCACTCATGGCAATCGCGATCGCGGCCTGGGCGCCGGCCATGGTCGCCCTGGCGCTTACGGACAGCCTGCCCGTCGTGGTGGCGGTGGGCGTCGTAACGGGGGCGGCGACCGCCGTCAGTAACCTTGGCGTGTTCGCGCTGCGCCAGCGCCGGATCGACCCGCGGTGGTTTGGGCGAGGATTTGCCGTCTCCATGAGCCTCAACATGGTCGGGATACCGATTGGGTCGGCGCTTGCCGGACCCCTGTTTGTTCGATCGATCACGCTGCCGCTATTGCTTGGTGCCGGCGTGTCGCTGCTGGGCGCCGCGGCCTGCATGGTGCTGATCCCGAAGCGGGCTGCGCCTTAGGGCCTTCCGCCGCCGGCCTCTGCCAAGCGCTCATCGAGTTGCCGAGCGGCGCCAGGCGACCGCGCCGCCCGGGTCGCGAGCACGAGCCCAGCGAGGATCAGGATGAAGCCGATCGCGGCGCCGAGCGTGAATGGCTCACGAAGCAAAATGACGCCCAGGGCGAGCGCCACCGCCGGATTGATGTAAGTGATCATGGTCGCGCGGACCGAGCCAGTTTCCGCGATCAACGCGAAGAATACGAGGAAGGCAACCGCGGTGCAGACGACGCCGAGGATGGCGACGGATCCCAGTACCTGGATGGATGGTATGTGGTTCGGGAGCTGGGTCAGGGCGAGCGGCGCATAGACGACGGCCGGCAACGTCAGGGAAATGGCCACCACGCCGATGCCGGGAACGCCCGAGAGACGCCGGGCGATGATCAGCGGTCCCACCGCGTACCCGATCGCCACCAGCGCAACCTCGCCGACGGCGGTCAGATCGCTCCCCGAGACATTGAGCCCAACCAGCGCGGCGACGCCGATGAAGCCGACAACCAGTCCCGCGATTCGGCGAGCGTCGAAGCGATCGCTGGCGCCGGTCAGCCAGCCCAGTAGGACGCCGACGAAGGGTACCGCCGCGATCAACAAGCCCGTCAGCGAGCTGGTCAGGTGGCGCTCGGCGTCGGAGAGCAGGACCCAGGGGAGCGCGACCTCGGCGACCGTGTAGGCGAGAATCGCCCGCCACCGCGGCAGCAGTGGGGCGAGACCGTTTCGAGCCGCCGCCAGCGGGAGGAGCAGCAGCGCTCCAAGCGCGGTACGGAAGAAGACCAGCGTGACTGGGCTGAGCTCGCCGACCGCGACTTTGATCAGAAGATATGGAATGCCCCAGATCAAACCCATCGCCGCAAAGAGGAACCAGCCGCGCCGCGTCATCGCCTCCATGCTATGCGGCAGACCCAGATCAATCCGGGCTCAAATTGCAAGTAGCGGCCGTCGGACGTCGCCCCGAGGTGGTTCGCCTAGACTTGCGTCCTTGACAGGAGAGATGCGAAAGGGGCGGCAGGATCGACGAGCGCCGGGTTCGAAGGTGCGCTCAGCGGATGACCTGACCTTTGTGAAGCTGATCTCCCACGAGCTTCGCGGGCCGACCACGGTGCTTCGCGGGCACTTGAGCATGTGGTTGGAGGGGGATGGCGTGGCATTCCCGCCCGAGCTCGTGCCGGCGCTGCGCAGCTGTTACGGCAGCGTGCTTCAGCTCAACAACCTCATCAACCAGATGATCCTCGCCGTCCGAATCCACGATGGCGTCCTTACGCCGGCTTGGCGTCCTGTTGATTTCAGTAAGTGGCTCCGAACCTTTGCGCACGATAGCTCGATGGTGGTTGCGTCCACCGGCCATGGGTTCCAATTGGAGCTCTCCCGGACGCGCCTCACCGGTCGAGGCGATCCGATGCTGCTCGCGACTGCCCTCTTCAATCTGGTCGACAACGCCCAAAAGTTCTCACCCCAGAACTCGATCATTCGGGTGGCTGCTCGGTCGGAAGGCGACGCGGTGGCGATCGATGTGATCGACCAGGGTCATGGATTTCCGGATGGATTCAAGCTCGAACCCTTTGCCCGGATTGACCGTGAACTCGGGTTCGAGCGTCCCGGGGTCGGCGTCGGGCTCTTCATCGCGCAAGGTGTCGCCCGCGCGCACGGCGGTAACCTAAGCTTTGTCTCGACAGCAACGGGCAGTACGGTTCGGCTGACGCTGCCCAGCCATGTGGAGGAATCGCCATCGAGACCCTAAATTCGGATGTGTCGCTCGGTTTCAGTCGTGACACGTTGCCGATCGGCAGCCATGTCTGCTTCTACTACTCCAACGAGGACGTGGTGCAACAGAGCCTTGCGTTCCTCCGGGTTGGCCTGGACGCGCCCGAGGATTTCTGCGTCATCTTTGCAGACCGGAGTCGGTTCGCATCGCTGACCGCCTGGTTGCAGGAAGGCTATCGCGGAGAGGTTCAGGCCGAGATCGACCGCGGTAAGCTCGCGCTTATCGGCGGGTCGCCGACCCTTGACGGCCTCGTGTCCAAGATCGGTGAGACCCTCGATGCCGCGATCAAGACCCGGGGCTACACGCGAATTCGATTCCTTGGGTTCATCGGCTGGGGACTGCCAAATTGGCCCGACGAGGACTCGCTCCTGGTATTCGAGAGCACCGTCAACGAGGTCGTCACGGCGTACCCCGCGGTGATCATCTGCACCTACGGGGTGCCGAAGCTCCCTGGGACCAGCCTGATCTACGGTGGACTGCGAAGCCATTCGCTGGCGGCGTTCGAAGGCGGGTCGTTCGAGCCCAATCCGTTCTACGTTCCGCCCGACGGTTATCGGGCGCAGCTGCCGAAGAAGAACTAGCGCTACCGCACCACGGATAGAATCGACGGGCGCGGAGCGGTCGCCTAGTCCGGTCGAGGGCGCGGCACTGGAAATGCCGTAACCGGGGTAACTCGGTTCGCGAGTTCGAATCTCGCCCGCTCCGCCATTGAACCCCTGTAACGTGAACACGGAATATACTTCGAGGTCGAGGGGCCAAAAAAGAGGGAGGGATCGCATGCGCGCCTTGAGGACACGTGCTTTCGTGCGCCCGTTGGTGCTGGTTTCGCTGATGGCAGGCCTGGTGGGCGGTGGGGTGCCGCTGGCGGCGTCGGCTGGAGCCGCGCCCGTCAGCAACTACAACAAAGTCGAAGTCGGAGTGGCCAGCTCCAGTGCGCGGCTCGCGACTTCCGGTTCAGCCGTTCGACAGGACCTCAAGGGTGCCCGGCAGGCGCCAAAAGCGACCCGTTCGGCGGCGACCCGAGCCGCCGGCAAGACCCCATCAGCCGCCGATTCATCGACGCGCCATTCCAGCGGCCCGCTGCTCCGCGCCTTCAACGGCGTCAGCAGCCGTGATAGCGAAGTGACCAACTTCGGCGCGAAGTTCGAGCCACCTGACCAGGGACTCTGTGCCGGGAACGGCTTCGTGCTGGAGGCCGTCAACTCCGCGTACACGATCTATCACCAGGATGGGCGGCCGATCGCCGGTCCGTTCAACATCAATGACCTCTTCGGGCGCGGCGGTCTGCAGTTCACCAGTGATCCGCGCTGCTACTACGACAAGACGACCAATACGTGGTTCGCGATCATCCTCTTCATCGGCGACAACAGCGACACGTCAACCCTCGACATCGCCGTGAACCCGTCCGGCGATCCCACCAACGCCAATTGGAAGCGGTACCACATCGATACGACCAACGCCGGCGGTCCCGGCTGCCCATGCTTTGGTGATCAGCCTCGCCTGGGGATCGACCGGTTCAATCTGTACGTCACCACGGACGAGTTCTCGATCAACGGTCCAGAGTTCAACGGGACGCAGCTCTACGCGTTTGCCAAGCGGGATCTGGTGCGAGGCTCCGATGAGGTTCACTTCGTGCACTTCCAGGGAATCACCTCCGACGGGTCCCTGGTGACGGCGCCTCAGCCGGCGATCACGACCGGACGGGTCGATGCCGAGTACCTCCTCGGACAATTGGATCCCAACAACACCGGTGACAACCGGCTCGTGGTCTGGGCCCTGACGAACCAGGGCGCGGTGCAATCGGGAGGCACGCCGACGCTCTCGAGCCTGATCATCCAGTCGGAGCCTTACGCGATTCCGCCCCAGGCCATCCAGCCGAATGGGGTGCTGCCGCTCGATTCCGGCGACGACCGGATGCAACAAACGCAATTCATCGGCAACAGCTTGTGGGGCGAGCTGACAACGGGCGTGACGCTGCCGTCCGATTCTGCGGCGCGGGCTGGTGCGGCGTGGTTCAGGGTTCGTCCACAGGTGGCGCATGGCGTCCTGACCGCCGCGACCATGGTTCAGCAGGGCTATGTGACTCGAGCCCATCGCGACATCATCTACCCGGCGGTCCAGGCCAACGCCTCCGGCAGCGCGGCAATGGTGTTCACCATGACCGGCGCTGACCTGTATCCGAGCGCCTCGTACGCCACACTCGACCCAGGTGAGGCGGCCTTCGGTCGGCCGCAGGTCGGCCTGGCGGGCACCGGGAACTACTTCAGGAGGCCGACAGGGTTTCAATCAAACCGTTGGGGTGACTACTCGTGGGCTCAGCTCGATCCGGACGGACGCTCGGTCTGGATGGCGACCGAGTACATTCCACCGCGCGGGAGCCAGACGACCACCGGCTTCCGAAACTGGGGAACGGCGGTGCTGCAGGTCCGGCTCTCCGGAGATAACCAGGGCGGCGATCAAGGCGGCGGCCAAGGGTAGGACGCCAATCAAACAGGGCGGCCCGGGTGCCGCCCTGATTTGACCCAACTCAGCGCGATACGATGCGATCGATGCCGCGATTCGAACTCATCGGCGCGCCGACAAGTGCCGGGGCACACGGACCTGGCCAGGAGAAGGCGCCGGCGGCATTACGGAGGGCTGGGTTGGTTGAGGCGTTGCGCTCGGCCAACGTCGAGCTCGACGACGCGGGCGATCTGCCGATCGCACTTTTTCACCCCGACCCGGCCAACCGGCGGGCACAGAATGCATCGCGGGTAGCCTCCGTGGCCACGCAGGTGGCGGATCAGGTCGTCGCCGTGGTGCGCCGAGGTCATCTGCCATTCGTGATTGGGGGCGACTGCACGATCACGGTTGGCGCTGTCAGCGGGCTGCTGGACTCTGGGTCGGCCGACCTCGGCCTGCTCTACTTCGACGGCGATATCGACCTGAACTCGCCGGAGACCACGCGCAGCGGGATCCTGGACAACATGGGGATCGCACACCTCATCGGAATGGCCGGGACCCCACTCCAAGACGTCGGACCGCGGCGGCCGCTCTTAACGGATGGCCAGATCGTCCTGTTCGGGTATGAGACGGAGGAACAGGAGGAGATTCAGCGATCGGCCCTTAAACGCCGCGCGATCCGGCACCACCCGTCGAACGAGGTTCGGGGCAACCCATCCGGCATCGCCCGCGAGGCAATGGCGGAACTCACCAAACATTCCAAACGCGTGCTCGTGCACTTCGATGTGGACGTGATCGACTCGATCGAACTGCCCCTCGCCGACTTTCCGCATTTCAATGCCGGTCTCTTACTCGAGGATGCCATGGCGTGCCTGAAGATCTTTCTCAACACACCTGCGCTCGCGGGGGTTGTCATGACGGAGATCAATCCGGATCACGACCCGGACGGAACCATCCTGCGCGATTTCGTGCGGCAGGTCGCTGCTGCCTTTCGGCTGAGCTGAGCTGGGTCTGGAGCGCATGCGCTGGGAGGAGTTCGAGGTGGCGGCAGCGGACCTGGCGCGCCTCGGTCGCGAACGCTTCGATCGCTATCAACTCTGCATGATGGGCACGCTGCGGCGGGATGGCTCGCCGCGCATCAGTCCTTGCGAGATGGATTTCGCCAGCGGTGAGCTGCTCCTCGGCATGATGTGGCAGTCACCGAAGGCGCTGGACCTCTTGCGCGACCCGCGCTGTGTCCTCCACAGCTGCACAACGGAGAAAGACGGGACGGAGGGCGATTTCAAGCTCTATGGACGGGCGCGCGACGTCATCGAGCCGGATCTGCGTGCGGCTTACATGGCTGCCATTGATGCGCGAACGCATTTCACACCACCCGAGCCCTTCCATATTTTTGCCATCAATGTCACTTCAGCCGGCTATAACGTCTTTGGCGAGGGGCGAGCCTGGATGACCTGGGATCCGGAGCGGGGTCTACGTCGAGGTCGCCAGCGAGAGGTTTAACGGGCAGGGTCATCCGTGAAAGTAGTCGAAGGCCAGCTTCGCGCCGATCACGACCAGCACGAGGCCGGCGATCGGCTTCAACCACGTGAAGCGCTGCACGAGCAGCGAACCAATCAGCGTGAAGGCCAGCAGGCTCAGCGCCGCCAGGAGCACGCCGCCCGCTAAGACGGGCAGGCGGTACTGGCCGGGTACCTGCGCCGCTACGCTGGAAATCGCGATCGCATTGTCGAGCTGAAGACTGATATCCGTAAAGGCGATGAGCAGGATTGGGATCAGAATTTGGCGCGTCAAATTACTACCCATGGATGTCCTCCAATGAATTAATGAAGCTGGTGACGATGAGCCTGGTTTGCAATGATCACCTCCATGCGGAACTCCGCATAGAGGTCTTGCCGCGAGCATCGGCTCGCTGCGGCCCCGGACGCTCGGCGTCGTGTTGACGGGGTTGCCGCTGGGAGGCTACTCCCCTCTATCGCTGCGGCAATAATAGCAATTGGAGGTGAGACCGATGCGGGATCCCGACGTCGTCCCGATGATCGCGTACGAGGACGGCCCGGCCGCGCTCGATTGGCTCGCGAGAGCATTTGGATTCACGGAGCGGGCGCGAATGATGGACAAAACCGGGCGGCTGTCGCACGGCGAGATGGTGGCGGGCGAGGGGATAATCATGCTCGCAAGCCCGACGCCCGAATACCGCGGGCCGGCCCACCATCGCGAAGAATGTGGCCAGGCCCGGGCGTGGTCTCAGGTTCCCTACATCATCGACGGGGTCCTGGTCTACGTCGACAACGTGGAGGCCCACGCACACCGGGCGAGAACGGCTGGGGCCAGAATCCTTTCCGAGCCGGAATCCGATCAGTACGGCACTCGGTATCGCGCGGAAGATCTCGAAGGGCATCGCTGGATGTTCATCCAGCGACCAGCTGCCTAAGGCGAGGTCTTTTCTTTTCGGACGCGCTTCGCACGCTCCAACTGGCCGGAGCGGTCGGGGCCGCTATAGCCGGCCCAGGGGTCATAGTCCACCTCGAGTGCCTCCTGCGGTGGTCGCTCGCCTTCGGGGACGTTGCGCAGGTTGACCCTGATACGGGTCCAGGTCGTGTTGCGTCCCCGCATCGAGTCGACCATTACGTCGGCCGGTTCCAGCCGGGCGGCCACCCCTGGATGACGCGCACGCCAGCGGTCCAGGCCGGCGATCGCCTCGTCCTTGCTCGCTGCGCGGGCGATCTCGATCAGCGGCGCGGTGGTCCGCCGGCGGCCGGTGGGTCCAACGGTCTTGCCGGGCGCGGGAACCGGGACGACACCCTTTTGGGTCGATGACGGATCAGCCATTCGCCGCTTCGACGGCTGGACGCGGGGAGGCTCGCCCTCCTGCTTGGCGAAATGGGGGGGCCAGGGCGCATCACCCATGCCGGACGCCTCGTGTTCGGCTGAGAGCTGGAGCAGCATCTCGAGTGAGCCAGCGGCCTCATCGATGCCCTTCGACGGATCTCCGATCGCGGCAAATCGCGCCGGGACCGTGGCGAGCGTGAAGGCCTCGAGCTCGCAGGCCGGAACTTCGTCCCAGGAGAGCGGCGCCGAGACGCGCGCGTCGGCGGTCGGTCGTACCGAGTAGGCCGAGGCGATCGTCCGGTCCTTGGCATTCTGGTTGTAGTCGAGGAAGACCCCCTGCCGTTCCTCCTTCCACCACTTGCTGGTGGCGATGCCCGGCGCCCGCCGCTCGACCTCGCGGGCGACCGCGAGCGCGGCCCGCCTGACCTGGGGGAACGTCCAGCGCGGCTGGATCCGGCAATAGATATGAATGCCGCGCGACCCTGAGGTCTTCGGCCAGCCGGTCATGCCATAGTCCTCGAGGACTTCCCTCGTGACCATCGCCACATCGCGCATCTGTGACCAGGGAATGCCGGGCATCGGGTCGAGGTCGACGCGCAGTTCATCAGGATGATCAAGGTCTGTCGCCCGGATCGGGTGCGGGTTCAGGTCGATGCAGCCCAGATTGATGACCCAGAGCAATTGCGCGGCGTCCCTGACGACGACCTCCTCGGCCACGCGGCCGGAAGGGAAGGAGAGCTCGACGGTTTCGATCCAGTCCGGCCGCGCCGTCGGGGCCCGCTTCTGGAAGAAAAAGTCGCCTTCAGCGCCATTGACGAAACGCTTCAGGGCCATCGGCCGGTTGGCCACGCCGCGGACGGCCCCCTCGGCGATCGCCTGGTAATAACGAACCAGGTCGAGCTTCGTATGACCCGCTTTCGGAAAGAAGACCTTATCCGGGTTGGTGATTGTCACCTCGCGCCCGGCGACCTGGATGATCTCTTCCTTGCGTTCCGCCATCCGCTCACGATAAACGGAATTGCGGACGCCGTTCGGCTAGAGCCCAGTGATCACCTTCAAGCCCGCGTCAGCACAGTCGAGATCCTGCTCCGGCCGCCCACCGCTCACCCCGATGGCGCCGATGATGCGATCCTCGCTCCGCACGAGAACCGATCCCAAACCTGGAATCAATGGGCGCCGCGTCATCTCTGAGATCGCGTCGAAGAAGCCGGGTCGCTTCTCGTAGAGCTCGGCCACGGCATCGCCCGGACGCCCGAAGCTCGCCGCTCCGCTCGCCTTGGCCTCAGCGATCTCGGTCGTCAGCGGTGGGGCGCCATCCATTCGGCTGAGAAAGATCAAATGGCCGCCGTCGTCAACCACGGCGACCGTGACGCGAATCCCGATCTCCAAGGCGCGCCGCTGCGCCGCGATCGTCGCCGCAGTGGCCTGTTCGAGGCTGAACCGGGTCATCCCTCTATTTTCGCTCGCTGATCTCGAAGAGGTGGCCGTCCGGGTCGCGGAAGAAGCAGCGGATCTCGGCCGGCCACTCATATGGCGGCGTCAGGAACTGCGCGCCTCGGTCCAGCAGGACCTCGTATGCCGTGCGGCAATCCGGTACGCGAATGGTGATGCTGTGACTGATCTTTGATGGGTCATGGAGGGGCTCGAACGTTGAGCCGGGCTTGTCTGGGGTCTCGCCGCCTCCGGTCACTACCAACAGCCACCCTCCGGCGAAGTTGAAGACGGCCGAGGTGCCCCCATACTCGCCGGTGAGGGTCGCCCCCAGCACATCGCGATACCAGGTCACTGCGCGCCGAAGGTCGGCGACCACCATGATGTGCGTGATCGCCATGCCTTCGCTCGGAAATGTTCCCATCGCGCTTACCGGTCGAGCATAAAGGTTGTACCTCGCGGTCCCGCAGGTTCGAGTTCAGCCGGTTCGGCCCCGCAGCAAGGAAACCTTGAACGGACGCAGCTCGCGCCGCGCGTACCCGCCTGCGATCGCCGGGTCTTCCATCATCAGTCGCCTGGCGCTCGCTTCGTCCGCGGCCTCGAAGATGGCGATTCCCGTATTCACCTCGCCGAGGGTCGGCCCGACCAGGATGATGACGCCCTCGGCGTGCAGCTGCTTGAGCCGCTCAAAGTGGCGGCCCCAGACCGCCTTCTCGTCGGCCGTCATGGTTGCGGCAAAATTGTTTCGGGGCGGGTGCAGGAAGTAGATCCACTCGGCCAAGTCTTAGTCGCTCCTTATCAAACCCTCATACACAGCTAATCCGAACCCTGTCTAATCGTAAGACCGCCAATCCACAGGAGGATCTCATGCTCGACCGCTCGTCCCAGCCCCAGCCGATCTCAGAGCCGCCCGCTGTGGCCGGCCGTTCGCCCCAGGAGTATGCCGCTCGTGTTCCGGCGCCGATCGAGCAGATCCTCTTCGAGGTTAAGCGACTCATTGTCGGGCAGGATCGCCTGCTCGAGCGCCTGCTGATCGCCCTGCTCTCCGGCGGCCACGTCCTCCTCGAGGGGGTCCCCGGACTGGCCAAGACCGTAACGGTCAAGGCCTTCGCCCAGGTCATCGGCGGCACCCCCGGCCGGATCCAGTTCACCCCGGACCTCGTTCCGGCCGACCTGGTGGGCACCCGGATCTACAACCCTGGCCGGGGCGACTTCTCCACCGAATTGGGCCCCGTCTTCTGCAACCTCCTCCTTGCCGACGAGATCAACCGCGCTCCCGCGAAGGTCCAATCCGCCCTGCTCGAGGCGATGCAGGAGCGGCAGGTGACAATCGGCAAAGACAGCCACCGGCTTCCCGACCCCTTCGTGGTCCTGGCCACCGAGAACCCGATCGAGACGGACGGCACCTATCCGTTGCCCGAGGCGCAGCTCGACCGCTTCATGTTGAAGGTCCTGGTTGATTACCCGTCCTTCTCTGAGGAGGTCGTCATCGTCGAGCGCATTACAGGCGCGGCGATTGAGCTTCGCCAGGTGGTCACCGTCGAGCAGCTGCGGGAGATGCAACAGAAGGTAACCACGATCTACGTCGACCCGGCCGTGAGAAAGTATGCGGCCACGCTGGCCTTCGCCAGCCGCCCGGGCAAGGTCAAGGGCCTGGAGGACATGGCGCCGAACATCGCCTATGGCGCCAGCCCGCGCGCCTCGATCAATATGATCAATGCCGCCCGCGCCCTCGCCTTCATGCGGGGCCGCGACTACGTCCTGCCCCACGACGTCAGCGAGATCGCCCCCGAGGTGCTGCGTCACCGTATCGTGCTGACCTACGAGGGGATCGCGGCCGGCGTCACGACCGAGGCGATCGTCCGCCGCCTGCTCGACGCCTTCCCGGCGCCACGGATCGATTTGGGGGATCGGTTTGCCTCCTGATCCGAGGATCGGTCTCTCGGTCGAGGAACTCCTGCGCCGCTCGCGGTGGCCGGTCTTGCGTCGGCTTGGCATCCATCCCGGAGGCGACGAGCGCTCCCGTCTTCGCGGTCCGGGCATGGAGTACAGCGACGTGCGCGAGTACCAGCCTGGCGATGATCCACGAAGCATCGAATGGACCATCACGGCCCGCTCGGATCGTCCGTACGTCCGCGAGTCGTTTCCCGACCGGGGTCTCGACGCCTGGCTCTTGGTTGACGTAACGCGGTCCCTCGATTGGGGCACGGCCCGCGTCCTCAAGCGGCAGCTTGCCGTTGAGGTGGCGGTGCTCGCCGGGCAGCTCCTCAGCGGGCGCGGTAACCGGGTCGGGGCCCTGCTGTTCGGCCCCCGGACGCATACCGTCGTCCGCCCCGCCGCGGGCCGGACGGCTCTCATGCAGCTGATCACCCGGGTGGAGCATGCTGGAGCGGCCTCTGCCCCGGGCGATACCGACCTCGGCCGCGCGCTGACCGAGGTGGGACGGTTGATCCGGCGCCCGTCGTTGTTGATCCTGATCAGTGATTTCCTGACACCGGACGGCTGGCAGAAGCCGCTCAGCTCGCTTGGCCTGCGCCACGAGATCATCTCGATATGGATCGCGGACCCGCGCGAGGCGGATATCCCGGACATCGGCGTTGTGACCTTCGAGGATCCCGAGAATGGCAAGCAGCTTCTCGTTGACACGAGCAACCCGCGGCTGAGAGCCCGGTTTCAGGATGCCGCGGCCACCCAGCGCCGGCGAATCAAGGACGACCTGATCAAGGCGCGCTCCGCCGTGGCTGAGTTCAGTACCGGCTCTGAGGTCGTTCCGCAGCTTGTCCAATTCTTAAAAGCGCGGCAGGCCCAGCGTGGGCACCGGACGGCAGTGGTCGGACGATGAGCTTCCAGTCGCCGCTCCTGCTCCTCGGCCTGCTGGCCGTGCCGCTGCTCGCCGGCTTCTACTGGACCCAGCAGCAGCGGCGCCGCCAATACGCCGTCCGGTTCACGAACCTCGCGCTGCTCCAGCAGGTCATGGGCAAGGGTCCGGGCTTCCGTCGGCACCTGCCCGCCGCCCTCTTCATCCTCGGGCTGGCCGGCCTGCTGCTCGCGATGGCGCGTCCGCAGGCAACCCTTCGCGTCCCCAAAGACCAAACGAGCGTGATTCTGGTTGTGGACGTCTCCGGGTCGATGGCGGCGCGCGACGTCGCGCCGACCCGCATCCAGGCCGCCATCCAGGCGGGTCAGACCTTGATCGACCAGCTTCCGAGCCAGGCCAACGTTGGGCTGGTGATCTTCAACTCGTCGGTCTCCGTCGTCTCGCCGCTCACCCAGGATCACGGATCCGTCAAGGACGCCCTTGGAGGCCTGACCCCGGGCGGAGGGACGGCAATCGGTGATGCGATCCAGGTGTCCGTCGCCCAGCTCGCCGGCGTGCTGGATGCCAAAAGCGCCAAGCAATCGCACGCCGTGGTCGTGCTCCTGACCGACGGCACGTCGAATAGCGGGATGGACCCGCAGCAGGCGGCTGCGCAGGCCAAACAGGCGGGCGTTCCGGTCGATACCGTCGGCGTCGGCCAGCGCAATCAGACCACGCTGCTTGGGGGACGCGTCGTCGACGGCGTCGACGAGCAAGCCCTCCAGGCGATTGCCACCACAACCGGCGGACACTACTTCTTCGCGGCGGACGAAGCGCAGCTGCACAAGATCTACAGCGACCTCGGCTCGCGCATCGGCTTCACGACGACCAAAGTCGATCTGACGATCCCACTACTGGCACTGGCCACCATCATTCTCGTTGGCGGCGGCCTCGTCAGCCTGCGCTGGTTCCGCCTGCTGCCGTAGCTCGCCGGCGTCAGGAACCCGAAAGCTTCCGCCGTAGGGTCATCACGTCCAGCGAGAGAGCCCCGGCCTCGTACTGCCGACGGCGCTGAACCTCGGTGTCGTGAAGCGCCGCCGCAGCCTCGAGCACCGACGGGGCACGATCAGCGGGGACAACAACCGCGCCGTCACCGTCGAGGACCACGATGTCGCCGGGCGCGATGTTGGCGCCGCCAACGACGACGGGGACGTGGAGCGCGCCAACGCGTTCCTTTGCCGCCTGCGTGGCGCGGATCCACCGCGCCCAGATCGGGAGGCCCAGCGCCCGGAGATCGTCGCTGTCACGGACCGCGCCGTCGACCAGGATTGCCGCCGCCCCGTGACGGCGCGCCTGCGTGGCCAGTAGTTCACCGAGGAGGGCAACCGGCGCGGCCTTCGGCATCGTGATGACGAGCACCCGGCCGGGCTCCAGCGACTCCATAGCCGCGTGCACCATCAGGTTGTCATCCTGGCCGCAGCGGACGGTCGACGCCGGACCCGCTACGCGCGTGCCGGGGACGAGCTGGATCAGGTCGACGTCGATCAGACCCTTGTAGCCCGCGGCATTGTAGGTCGTCGCGACGCCGTAACGCGCGAAGTCGTCGTGCATGGTCATTTCGGCGAATCTTATCTCGCCCGTTCGAGGACCGGCGACGCCTGTGCCACACTGGTCGTCGGTAGCGATGGCGAATCTCACCGGACTGATCCGTGGCGCGGCCGACGATGTTGCGCTCAGTGTGCCCGCCGGCCTCAGCCTCACCTACGCGCGGGTCCGCGAGCTGGTCGATGAGGCTGCGCATCAGCTTGCGGCCGCCGGCGTTGCGTCCGGTTCGCGCGTCGCCATGGCGTTTCCCAACTCGCCCGAGGCGATCATCCTGTTCCTCGCGGCTTCGGCGATCGCCACCGCTTGCCCATTGAACCCGGCCTACACCGAGGCGGAATTCCGCTTCTACCTCGAGGACACGGGCGCCGCGTTTCTCGTCGTGCCACCGGGGGACGGGGCTGCCGCCCGGAAGGCCCTGCCGCCGACAGCGCAGCTGCTCGAGGCGACGCTCGCCGCCGACGGGCGCCTTCAGATGACCAACGGTGCCCACCGGGACGTCACCACGAATGGAGCGGTTGCCCGCGACGACGACATCGCGCTGGTCCTACATACGAGCGGGACCACCAGCCGTCCCAAGCGGGTCCCGCTTCGCCACCGGAACGTCGCGGCCTCGGTTGCCAACATCGTCGCCCACTACCAGCTCACCCGCACCGACGTCTCGCTCTGCATCATGCCGCTCTTCCACGTCCATGGCCTGGTGGCGTCGGCGCTGGCGACGCTCGCCTCCGGCGGCACGGTCGTCGTCCCGGAGAAGTTTGCACCCCTCGGCTTCTGGCCGATCGCGCGCGAGGTGCGGCCCACCTGGTTCAGCGCCTCGCCGACGCCGCACCAGCTGATCCTGATGCGCGGCCAGGACGGTCGCGCCGGCACCGAGCGCCTTCGATTCGTCCGGTCCTGCAGCGCGGCGCTGGCGCCCGCGCTGATGGCGTCGATGGAACAACGCTTCGGGGTACCCGTCCTCGAGGCCTACGGCATGACCGAGGCCAGCCACCAGATGTCGTCCAATCCGTTGCCTCCCGGTCGCCGCATCCCGGGATCGGTCGGCGTCGGTACCGGCGTGGCGATCGCCGTTCTCGACGAGCGCGGATCGGCGGTCCGATCGGGGGTGAGCGGACAGGTCGGCATCCGCGGCGCGAATGTGATCGAAGGCTATGAGAACAACCCCGAGGCGAACGCCGCCTCCTTTATGAACGGCTGGTTTCTCACCGGCGACCTCGGAACTATGGACTCGGACGGTTACCTGCGGCTGCTCGGCCGGCTCAAGGAGTTGATCAACCGTGGCGGCGAGAAGATTGCGCCGAGGGAGATCGACGAGACGCTGGAACGACATCCGCGCGTTCGAGGAAGCGGTCGCGTTTGGCGTCCCGCACCCGACCTGGGGCGAGGAGGTGGCCGCCGCCGTGGTGGTCGATGGGGAGGTGACCGAGAATGAATTGCAGGCGCATTGCCGCCAGTCGCTGGCGGACTTCAAGGTGCCGCGTTACATCCATATCGTCGACGCGATCCCGCGGACGGCGACCGGCAAGGTGCAGCGCCGCTTCGTCGCCGAGCAGTTCGCGTCCAAATGAAGCTCGCGATCCTCGGGGCCGGGGCCATCGGTGGATTCCTCGGCGCCCGTTTGACGCGGGCCGGCGAGGACGTGACGCTGATCGCTCGCGGCCCGCACCTCGAGGCGATGCGGCGGGACGGCCTGCGCGTCATCGAGGCCGGCTCCGAGTACACGGTCCGCCCGGCTTGTACCGATGACTTCGGAGTCCTCCGCGACGCGGACGCCGTCTTCATCACGCTCAAGGCGCACAGCCTGCCACCGGTCGTCGATCGGCTCGGCGTCGCCCTGGGGACCCGGACCGCCGTGGTGAGCGCCCAGAACGGCATTCCGTGGTGGTATTTCCAGCGCTACGGTGGCGAACTCGAGGGCCTTCACCTCGAGAGCGTCGATCCGGGCGGCGTGATCGCGCGCACCATCAACCCGGACCGCGTGATCGCCTGCGTCGTCTACCCGGCCACCGACTTGATCGGCCCCGGCATCGTCCGACATGTCGAAGGCGAGCGATTTTCTCTCGGCGAGCTCGACGGGAGCGAGAGCGAGCGCTGTCTCGCGCTTGCGGCTGCGCTCTCTCGGGCCGGGCTCAAGGCACCGGTCCAGCCCAGGATCCGCGACGAGCTCTGGGTCAAGCTGCTGGGCAACGCCGTCTTCAACCCGCTAAGCGCCCTGACCCGGGCAACCCTGGTCGAAATGGCGGAATCCCCGCTGACGGCGCGGGTGATTCGGGAGGCGATGGGGGAGGTGGAGGCCGTGGCGAAGCGCCTGGGCGTCGAGATGGCGGTGACGATCGACCGGCGTATTCGGGGCGCGGCCCGAGTCGGGGCGCATAAGACCTCGATGCTGCAGGACCTGGAGTCAGGCAGGCCACTCGAGATCGATGCGCTGGTCGGATCGATAGTTGAGCTGGCCGACAGGCTTACGGTCGACGTCCCGCACCTGCGGACGCTCTATGGCTGCGTCAAGCTGCTCGACGCTCAGCGGGGACGCCAGCCGGCCTGACGGCGATTCGACTCGATCGCCCATTTCAGGGTCTCGACGACGTGGCTCAAATGCTGCGCCATGGCGCGCTCGCTCGCCTCGGCGTCGTGGGCGGCGAGCGCCGACACGATCGCCCGGTGCTCCTCGAGGGATTGCTCGGTGCGGCCGGGTCGCAGGATCGTCCGGAACTGAAAACGGAGGCTCTGGGATTTCAAATTGCCGAGCAGCTTGCTGGCGGTCCCATGATCGCCGATCGCCCAGATCCGCCGATGAAAACGGGCGTTGAGTTCGGAATAGCCGAGGGGATCGCCCTGATCGAGCCGCTGGCGCATCTCGAGCAAATCCACGCTGAGATCCTCGAGGTCGGCGGCGGTGACCTTTTCGGCGGCGTGCCGGACGATCAACAGCTCGAGCGCGATGCGGACCTGCTCGATTTCGACTGCCTCCCGGTCGGACACGAGGCGCACCCGGGCTCCCCGATTCGGCTCGTGACTGACCAGGCCCTCCTGCTCCAGCCGGACCAGGGCAGCCCGGACCGAGGTCCGGCCGGTATTCAGCCGGCGGGCAAGGTCGACCTCAACGAGCCGCTCGTTGGGCTGGAATTCGCCATTGACGATCGCCTCACGCAGCTGGTGATAGGTATCCGGCTGGGCAGCCGGTGGCGCCCCGAGCTCGCTCTTGACCATTTAGTTCCCCAAGGACATTATGGGCGTAAGATTGTCGACAATCCGGCATGCAATCCCTGAAGGGAGAGGAAGAGTGATGCATCCAGCCGCCCATTTGCGTCTGCGTCGATTGCTCGCGTTGCCCTCGGTGGCGCTGCTCCTCGGGCTCGCGGCGTGCGGTAACAGTCCGTCGAGTAGTACCGGCAGCGGTCTGGGAAGCGGCGCCCTGCTGGTGGGTGTGATCGCGCCGTTCACGGGCGCGGATGCGGGTCTGGGCCCCGCCTACTACGCCGCCTGCCTCCCGGCGTCCTTGACCATCAACAACAATGGCGGCGTAGGCGGGCGTCAGGTCGGCTGCCAGCAGTTCGACACCCGTGGCGAACCGGCCGACGCCGTCCCGGCTGCCCGGCAGATGGTGGCCAGCCACTCCAACCTCATGGCCACGGTCGGGTGCACCTCGGACGAGGCCTCCAGCGTGGCGCCGATCATCAACGGCGCGCACATCCCTATGTTCTGCATGACCGGGCAGTCGGAGTTCAACAAGACCACCCTGGCCTATTTCCACCGCCTCGTGCCACCCGACCAGTTCGACGCCTACGCCATGGTCGGCAACGCGATGTACCAGAACCACTGGAAGAAAATCGCGCTGGTCTTCGGCAACGACATCGGTTCTCAGGCGTTCGTCAATCCAGCCAAGACGGCGATCGAGAAACTGGGTGGGACGGTAACCATCAGCCAGGCGATCGCGCTGGGGCAGCCCTCCTATCGGACTGAGGTGACCCAGATGCTGGCCACGCATCCGGAAGTCATCCTGACTGAGGCCCTGGGTCAGCCACCGAGTGACGCCACGTACCTGGCCGAGGTCAAGCAGCTGAATGGCGGGAAGAGCATCCCCTTCATCGGGACCTCGGCCACGGTTGACCCGCAATGGTTCGCCGCGGTGAAGGGGGCCATCGGCCTGCAGGATCTGCTCGACAACTACCAGGCGGTTGATATCGGCACGACCTTCGCCGGCCCCGGCTACCAGGAATTCCTGACTCAGCTGAACGCGTCGGCCTCACAGTTCGCCGACGCGCCCAAATACAAGCAGCGGGCATCGACCCTTCACCTGTATGACGGGATCATCATGACCGCGCTGGCGATGACGGCCGCCAACAGCGCCGATCCGACGGTCTACAACCCGAAGATCAAGGAGATCGGCAATGGGGTCAGTGGCGCGACCGTGGTGCACACCTACAAGGAAGGCGTGGACGCGATCAAAGCCGGCAAGTCGATTCGCTTCGTCGGCGCCGGCGGCGAGACGAACTTCAACCAGTACAACAACTCACAGCAGGGCTACATCCTCGTCAAGTACGACGCCACGGGCGGTGAGGTCACGGTTGGAAAACTGTCACAAGCGCAGACCGACCAGATCATCAAGGCGGGCGGTGGCTGATCCGGCAACTGACTAGCTAAGGAAAAGGCGTGGACCTCTTCATCGCTGCGTTCGGCTTCGGCCTGGTCAGCATGTCGGTGATCGCCATCGCAGCGGTCGGCTTCACGATGCAGTTCGGGATCACGAACATGATCAATCTCGCCTACGCGCAGGTCATGATCGCCTCTGCCTACGCCACCTATGCCGTCAACCATCTGGGCGTCAGCATCTGGATCAGCATGATTGGGGGGGCGCTCTTCGGCGCCCTCTTCTCATTTCTCCTCAACCGTGTTCTCTATACGCCCTTCTTGCGCAAAGGAACCTCCCATATCGGCATGGTGATCATCTCCCTGGCCGCAGCGCTGATGATTGCCAACGTGCTGCTGCCGATCGTCGGCTACTTCAGCAAGTCCTACACGCAGAGCCCCGGCGCCACCATCCGCTTCGGCGCCTTCGTGCTGACCACCTCGCAGGTCCTGATCATCGCGCTGGCGGTTGTGCTGATGCTCGCCATCCACGGTCTGCTGACGTTCACCCGGCTGGGCAAGGCGATGCGCGCGACGGCCGCCAACCCCACGCTGGCTCGCAACTGCGGGATCCAAACCCAGCGGGTGGTCGACCTGGTTTGGCTGATCACCGGGGCGCTCTGTGGCATCGCCGGCACCGTCTACGCGATGAACTCGCAGTCGTTCGCGGTCGCCAGCGGCGCCACCTTCTTGATCACGATCATCGCCGCGGCCGTCCTGGGAGGCGCCGGGCAACCGTACGGCGCCATGATCGGCGCCATCCTGATTGGTGAGATGACCGAGTTGAGCGCGGCCGCGATCTCGCCACAGTTCAAGGAGGTCGTCGCCTTCGCCATCCTCGTGCTGGTGATGATCCTCCGGCCGCAGGGGCTGCTCGCGCGACGCGGCGCGATGGCGGCAGCGGGATGACCTACTACCTCACGGTACTGCTGATCTATGCCGGGGTCGACATCATCGCCTGCCTGGCGCTGAATCTCCAGTTCGGCCTCTCCGGCATCGTCAACTTCAGCTTCATCATCTTCCAGGCAGCAGGTGCCTACACAGCGGCGGTCCTCTCGATGCCGCCGTCATCGCAGATGACTGGCGAGCAGATCTACGTGCTCGGGCTGCAGCTGCCCTTTCCGCTGCCGTGGATCGGCGCCGCCGCCGTCGGGGGCCTGCTAGCGCTTCCGGTCGGCCTGGTCGTTCTCCGCCAGCTCCGCAGCGACTACCAGGCGATCGCGATGCTGGTCCTCTCGGTGATCGCCACGACGATCATCACCAACGTCCGACCCTTCCTGAACGGCGCGGCGGGACTCTCGTCGGTTCCGCCGCCGCTGTCCGATCAGCTGAATCCATACAGCAATGAGTACGGCTACATCTACATCGGGATCACAGTGGTGTGCGTGCTGCTGGTCCTCTTCGTGTGCACCCGCCTGGTCAACTCCCCTTACGGTCGGACGCTCCGAGCGATGCGCGAGCACGAACTGGCGGCCACCGCACTCGGCAAGAACCCGGTCGCGCTGAAGATGACGATCTTCATTGTCGGCGGCGTCATCGCCGGGCTGAGCGGCGGCATCCTGGTCGGCTTCATTGGGACCTGGGCCCCGTCGGTCTGGCTCTACCCGGAGACGATCATCCTGTTCGCCGCCGTCATCGTCGGCGGGCGCGGTAACAACTTTGGCGCCATCGTCGGTGCGCTTCTCGTGCCGGTGGGGTTTGAGGAGGCAACCCGCTTCATCCCGAGCAAAATTGGATCCTTCGAGTTTCCGGTTGGCCTCGTCCCGGCCGTCGAGTGGGTGGTGATCGGCCTGCTGATCATCGGCTTCCTCTGGTTCCGGCCTCGCGGCGTCCTGCCCGAGCCCCGTCACACCTTCGCCGGTGGACCCGCCGAGGAGACGCACTGGATCCAGAGCACGCGTGGCGCCTGAGATGCCCGGGACCGCCGAGGTCGTTCCCGACCGGGCAGCCGACCGGACAGCCGGACGGGTCGGCCGCCAGGGCTCCCAACCGATGCTGGTGGCGAGCGACATCCACCGGCACTTCGAAGGGATGCACGCCGTCGACGGGGTCTCGATCGACATTCATCCCGGCCGGATCACCGGCCTGATTGGACCGAATGGCGCAGGCAAGTCCACCTTCATGGCCGTCCTGGCCGGGACGCTTCCGGCGAGTACGGGCACGATCGTCTTCGATGGCCAGGACATCACGCACCTGCCCGCCTACAAGCGAGCCCGCCTCGGGATGGTCCGGACCTTCCAGCTGCCTTCGGAGTTCGCGCGCCTCACCGTGCTCGAGAACCTGCTGGTCGCGGCACCGCATAACCGGGGCGAATCGCTCTATGGCGCGCTGCTGGGCAAGCGCTACTGGGGCAAGGACGAGGAGCGCCTGGTCGCGGAGGCTCGCGGCTTGCTCAAGCGCTTCGGGATGACCGCCAAGGAGTCGGATTACGCGGGAGACATGAGTGGGGGCCAGAAGCGCCTGATCGAGATCATGCGCGCCCTGATGCTGCACCCACGCCTGCTGCTGCTCGACGAGCCGATGTCGGGCGTCCACCCGTCGATCATCGGCGAGATCGCGTCGTATCTCGAGGCTCTGCGCGACGAGGGCCTCACTATCTGCATGGTCGAGCACGAATTGCACATGGTTGATCGCCTCTGCGACCCGGTGGTCGTGATGGCCCAGGGACGGGTCATCGGACGCGGTTCGATGGCTGAACTGAGGCAGCAGCGGGAAGTTGTTGACGCGTACCTTGTCGGTTAGTCCTGACGCCGGTCGCGGCGCGGCCGGCCCCGACGCTGCGGGCGGAGCGGATCACGTCCGGGTATGGCGGCGTGCCGGTGGTGCGTGACGTCTCCATCGACGTCGGGCCGGGCGAGGTGGTGGCCATCATCGGCCCCAACGGCGCGGGCAAGAGCACGCTGCTGAAGAGCCTCGTCGGTATCCTGCGGGTCACTGACGGCCGGATTCTGCTTGGCTCGGACGACGTCACCAACCATCCGCCAGAGGAGCTGGCACGCCGGGGAGTCGGCTATGTCCCCCAGGTCAATGACATCTTCGAGCCACTCACGGTCTACGAGAACCTGGAAATGGGCGGGTACCTGTTGAAGGGCCACGACATCAAGAAGCGCGCCGACGAGGTCATGGCCGTCTTTCCGCAGCTCCCGCCGATGCTGAAGCGCCGAGCGGACAAGCTCAGCGGGGGCGAGCGCAAGATGCTGGCCATCGCGCGGGTCCTGATGCTGGACCCGCGGGTCCTGATCCTCGACGAGCCGACCGCCAACCTCTCGCCGAAGCTGGCGAATACGCTCTTGCGCGATCACGTTCGTCGATTGGCGAATCTCGGGAAGGCGGTGTTGTTGGTCGAGCAGCGGGCACGCGCAGCCATGGAGGTGGCGGCCTGGACGATGGTCCTGGTCTCCGGCTCCACCAGGCTGGAAGGCCGCCCGGGCGAACTCCTCGGGCGCCAGGATTTCGAGGGATTGTTTCTGGGAGCCGCAACGGGCCATGGCGCGCCCGGCGGCTCGGAGGAGGTCAAGCAACCATGAAGCTATTGATGTTCCGCGAGGGCAACGAACGCCATCTTGGGGTGGTGCGCGAGGGCAGTCCGATGAGGTGATCGACGTCAGCCGGCTGGGCAAGGGCAACGGGTCGTCGTCCGCGCCCGCTGACATCCTGGCCCTGATCGAGAGCGGCGACGAGGGGCTCAAGCGACTGCGCGGGCTGGTGTCTGCGAAGGGGTCAAGCGAGAACGGGTGCGCAAGCTGAGGGACCTGAAGATCCTGTCGCCCCTCGACCCGCCGCGGGGCAACATGCTGGCGATCGGTCGCAACTACGAGAAGCACGCGGCGGAGAGCGCCCGAGCCTGGAACGAGCAGGTCAAGCCGCCGACCGTCTTCACCAAGGCGCAGACGTCGATCACCGGTCCCTACGACGACATCGTCGATCGACCCGACGTATCAGCGACAAGATCGACTGGGAGGTCGAGCTGGGGGTCGTGATCGGCAAGCCGGGGCGTCGAATATCAAGCGCGAGCGATGCGATGAGCCACGTCTTTGGTTACACGGTCGTCAACGACATCAGCGCCCGCGACATCCAGAACGGCTGGGGCGGCCAGTTCTTCAAGGGCAAGAGCCTCGATGCCTCCTCGCCGGTCGGGCCCTGGGTCGTGACCGCCGACGAGATCCCCGATGTCCAGAATCTCCGGGTCACGCTGCGCGTCAATGGCGCAGACCAAGCAGGACGGCAACACGCGAGGACATGATCAACTCGGTGCAGCAGCTGATCGTCTGGCTGTCGGTCGGGCATGACGCTTCCTGTCGGGAAACCTGATCGCGACCGGCACGCCCGATGGCGTCGGCTTCGCCCGCACGCCCCCGGAATTCCTGAAGGCGGGCGACATCATCGAGACCGAGGTCGAGAAGGTCGGGCTATTGCGGAACCGGATGGTCGCGGCGCAAGTGCTCGCGAAGCACTAGCTGAACAGTGTCGTAAACAGGGTCCGTGTGCGTGCAGTCGCGTACCGTGGTGACGCGCGGCTTCGACAATGCGGGTCGCTTCACCTCAGTTCAAGACTGGTTAAGCAACACGACGACATTCGGGTACGACGTCAACTCCAACCTGACCACTGAGACCCTGCCGGCAGCTGCCGGGGTGGTGGACACGTTCACGTTTGATGCCGGCGACCGTCTCATGGGGATCGCTGACAAGAAGGGCAAGACGTCCCTATTTGCTGCCACATATACCAGGGACAATGCCAATCAGCTGGCCTCCGACTCCACGCAGCCGTCGAGTACAAAGGCCTACAAGTACACGACGCTCAACCAGGTCTGTTATGCGGGGTCAGCGTCGACCAGCGCCTGCGCCTCTCCCCCAAGCGGTTCGCTTCCGTATAAGTATGACACCGCCGACAATCTCACTCAGATCGGAACAACGCAGCAGGCGTTAAACAATGCCGATGAGCTGTGCTGGACAGCAAGCACCAGTGGCACCTGTGCCGTGCCTCCATCGGGCGCTACGACCTACCTGTACGACACTCGAGGCAACCGAACCAAGGTCACGCCGGCGTCAGGTGGCGCAACCACCTTGTCATACGATCAGGCTAACCGCTTAACCGCATTCGGTACGTCGGCCACCTACGCTTATAACGGAGGTGGCTTACGAATGAGCAGAACTGTTAGTGCTACGACGAGCCAGTACGCTTGGGATCTTGCTGGCAGCGTCCCATTGCTTCTGAAGGATGGGGCTATCAACTACATCTTTGGGCCAGGCGCAGAACCGTTGGAGCAGGTTAACGGTTCAACAGCCCTATGGCTGCACCACGACCAGGTAGGCAGCACCCGGTTGGTCACCAGCAGCTCGGGATCGAACGTGGCCAGCTACACATTTGACCCGTACGGCAACCTCACGTCGAGCACTGGCACGATCGCGAATCCGCTCAGATTTGGAGGCCAATATCTCGACACTGAGTCGGGCTTCTACTACCTGCGTGCGCGATACTACGACCCGGCCACCGGCCAATTTATCTCCAGAGATCCTGAAATGACGTCGACCCGGCAGCCTTACGCCTATGTATACGGCAACCCGGTCAACTCGACGGATCCGAGTGGCCTCTGCTCCGTCGGGCCTATTGGACTCCCGTTTGGGGGATCGGGAAACTGCATTAATTCGGCTGGCGTCGGAGCCAGTGCATCGACGGAAGCCGGGCTGTTTTCCAAGGGAGGTGCTGGCTCCCTCGGCGCCGGCGTGGGTTACTTTGGCGGCTCCGGAAAACTTGGGGGCTTTGGTAGTGCGGGTGGGTTCTATGGTGGGCCTGGCCAGGGCGCTGCAGCCCCCTCATGTGCCGATGGAAGCACACCCGTTGGAGGGAATCATTTCGCATTAGGTGCTGAGGTCGAGGCAGGACCGAACGTGTGGATCTCGAACGCCCGTCATGCCTCGGACCTCGAAGGTAATGCTTCTGTATTCAACTTCAACCTTCAAGCTCCGTTCGTACGCGGCATCTCGGCTCAATTGTCAGTAGCTAAGAGTGGTATCTGGCAAGCCTCGCTCGGCATCCCGGGCGTCGCGGGGCCCAACATGGGCTTAGGAGCGAGCGCATACGACACGTCCACAAAGTCAATTGGGGATAGGTTCCCGTAATCGTGGCAAGTCTCGCCGCTGTAGCCCTATCGATCATTTCAGCGACCTTTTTTGGATTGCTGGCAATGGACGTTGCCGGACTCACTCGCGGACTCGCCCGCAACGGGAGCCGGCTTACGCTGGGCTTGCCAGGCCGCTGGATGGATAACTGGACGCTCACAAGGAGCGGCCTGCGTCTTCTCGCTGGGGGTGCTTGCGCCGAGTTCGTTTACCTGGTCCTTGCCGTGCTCCGTTGGGCTACCAAGGGGCCGCACGGTATCGTTTCAATCGGTGGCGTCGCAGCAATGATTATCTTCCTGCTAACTTTGCTGGGCGGCTACACTTTTGCAAGGGCCAAGCGTAGAGTGGTACCGCTTTGGGGTTTGATAGTCACAGTGGTCCTCCTGCCCACGCTACTCCTCAGCGTATGGACGGTCGCCGCGTTGGGCATTGATTAGCGGAATAGATGATCGATCCGAACTAGCGTATTGATGTGTGGAATTCGGCTGCCTCGCCCTGCCGCGGGTACGCGAAAAAAGAAGGCGTACCTTTACGCTTCGTCCATTCCTGCCCTGATGAAGCAGCTGGGCATGCCTGACCTTCACCTCTGCGCGGGACTAGTGTGCGGAGTCGTGTCGCTTATCGCTTTCTCGGAGCCAGGAGCGGTGCTCCGACGACGTCCTCCCGCATTTGACCTACCCAGGGACAAGTGATCTCGGGCATTTGGGCCGATTGGCAGACGTGATGATATCGAGCAACATCCGCGGCGATGCCGCAAGGTGATTTGGTGGCGGATGCTAGCCTCGAACGCAATCTTGCCGACCTAACGATTCTGAGTTCTGTCCGGTCGCCGGAAGACCTTGCCACAGCCGTCGGGTTGTCAAGTGATCGGTCTTGGAGAATGGGTGAGAGAGTTGGGCAGCGCTCGGGTGCACTCCATAAGTACAACGGCATCAGCTATGAGTCGCGATTGCCTCCTCAACTAGGCCTACGAGAGCATTTGGACGATCTGATCAGGACGCTGTACCCGGTTTCGAACAAAATGGCAAAGCTCAGCGCTGAGAGGTAGGGTTTGGCTCTATCATCAGGGTCGAGCTGAGATGTTGGGGTTAGATCTGTCTCCGGAGCAACTCAGCTTCATAGCCATCTACGAGCGGGTTTGGCCTTGGATTCTTACTGTTTGGGAACGGCACCGACTCCATAGGCGATTCCTGGCTAGTCGATGGCGCGGCGCCTGAAGCCCCTGACGCCGACGTACGTAAACGCGACCAGTGCGACCGTCAGCAGGAGTAAGGCCACCCAGGTCGTCATGTGCGGCCCGTTTGGGATCAGGGAGGCGCGAATGCCCTCGCTGACGTACGTGATGGGGTTGAAGAGGGTGACGACCTGGAACCAGGGCAGGTGACTCAGTGATGGCCACGGGTACTGCGTGCAGCCGGTGAAGATGAGCGGCGTGAGGACAACGGCGAACATGATGTTGATACGGCTCGGCGGGGTCAGGGTCCCGAGCACCAGGCCGAGCGCACCACCCGCGAGCGCGCCCAGGACAAAGAAGACGACTAGCAACGGGAGCCGTCCCAGGTCGAAGGGGACACTGCCCAGCACGACGTAACCGACCGGGAACATGATGAGGCCGGCGATCCATGCCCGGATCGCCGCAAAGACGACCTTTTCGATGGCCACAAACGACGTCGGAATTGGCGCCAGCAGTCGATCTTCGATCTCCTTAGTGAAGGAGAACTCAAAGACGAGCGGGAAGGCGACCGCCTGCACAGCGGTCAGCATCAACGTCATCGCGACGATGCCGGGAAAGAGTTGCGAGGCGTAGCCAGGTCGTGTGAAGCCGAGGTCGCTCAGAACGCGGCCAAAGACAAACAGCATAAAGAGGGGCTGCAGGATCACCTGCGCGAGAAACACGGGCAACTCCCGGAGTGTGACCGTGATATCGCGATTCAGGATCGCGCCAAAGACGGACAGGTAGTCTGCCGACGGTCGCTGCTGCGTGCTCACGGCGGCCGCCATCAGCGGAGGGCCCGGCCGGTGAGATGGATGAAGACGTCCTCGAGGGACGGCTTGCCGATGGCCAGTTCCTGCAGCTCTGCGCCGGCATCGGTCACCACCCGCGCGACCGGCGCGACCAGGGCCGCGGCCTCGACGTTGAGATAGAGGCGAAGTCGAAGCGGGCCACTGGTATCTGGACTGAGCGGCGGGGCGGCTCCAGCAGGCGGTCCACCCATCATTGCTCCGAACGGCCCGCCCATCCCTGGAGGCGCGCCGCCGGGCGTCTTCGTCACGCGCTCGATCTTTTCCACGCCGGCAAGCCCGCCCAGGGCCGTGACAATTCGCTCACGGTCGGCCTCGTTCGTCTTGATGCCGACCTCGAGCGTGTTCTTGCCCGGGACCGTCGCCGTCAGGGCGGCCGGGGTGTCAAGCGAGAGGATTTTGCCGTGATCCATGATGCCGACCCGCTCGCACAGTTCGGTCGCCTCGTCCATATCGTGGGTGGTGAGGATCATCGTGACGCCGCGGCTCGCGCATCTCACGGATCCGGTCCCAGACGAATAGGCGGGCCTGCGGATCGAGGCCGGTGGTCGGCTCGTCGAGGAAGAGCACGTCGGGCTCGTGCATCAGGGCCCTGGCGATCATGATCCGCTGCGACTGGCCCCCCGAGAAGAAATCAACCTTGTCATCGGCACGGTCGGCGAGTCCGAACTGGTCGACCAGTTGCTGGGCGCGCTGCCGCCGCTCCTCGGCGGGGATGCCGTGGTAGGCGGCATGGAAGAGCAGGTTCTGCCGAGCAGAGAGCGACCGGTCGAGATTCGACCGCTGCGGGACGACACCGACATGGCGCCGAGCCGAGACTGGATCGCGGGTCACGTCAATGCCGGCGATCGTCGCCCGACCGCTCGTTGGCTTGACCCTCGTGGTGAGGACGCCGACGGTCGTCGTCTTGCCGGCCCCGTTGGGACCGAGGAGGCCGAAAACCTCGCCCCGATGGACCTCAAAGGACACGCCGTCGACGGCGTTCACCGGCCGCTTCGGATACCGCTTGACCAGGTTTTCAACCATCACCGGCGTCGCCGCCGACGACGCTCGGGAGATCGGTTCTGCCACTACCTGCATGCGCGAGGAGTCATCCTAACCGGATTCGGCGTTTTCTGCCATCATGATCGGCGATGGGCCACCCATGGATCCTGCTGATCATCGTGCTGGCCATCGTCCTGATCATTTTCGGCCCCGGAAAGCTATCGCAACTCGGCGGGGCGGTTGGCAAGTCGATCCGGGACTTCCGCAAGTCCTCGAGCGGCGCCGACGAACCGGTCAGCCCCCGGGATAACGGAACGTCGTCGAAGCCCGGCAGCGGTCCGGCCTAGCCGAACTTTTTCTGCGCGTCGCTTCGGTAGGCGCGGGCCGCCAGTGCAAGCAGGACGACCGACCACCCGAGGACCCAGGCCACGGCCGCGAGGCGGCTTTCGTCGCCCGCGCCCACGGTGATCCATCCCAGCTGGCCTTCGTGATAGAGCGGCAGGTACTTCGCGATGCTCCGGATGAAGTCGGGAAGCTGGCTGAGCGGAATGAAGAGACCGGAGGCGAATGCGACCGGCAGATAAACGAGGCTTGCCACCGCGGGCGACGAATTCGGACTGGCACCGTAACCGATCGATAATCCAAGCCCCAGCATCGGCAGGCAGCCGAAAACCAGCCAGGCCAGAAGCGCGAACCAGGTGCCGAGCGCCATGTGGACGCCGCCGACTGCCGCCACGATGAACAGCCCGATGAGCGAAATCAGCGAGAGCCCGAGCCCGCCGACCACATTTCCGAGGATCGCGATGAACGGCGGGAGCGGGGTCGGCTGCTGCAGCAGATCGAACTTCCGTCCGCGCTGGGTCGCGATGCCAATGCCGACGTTGTAGACCACGACGTTGCTGACCGCGTAGGTGCCCAGCGAGGCGAGGATGAAGGCGCCGATCTCGATCGCCGCCACTGCGTCTTGCCAACATTGGGTAGGCCGAAGAAGAAGAAAAACATGATCGGCAAGAAGACGGAAATCGCGACGAAGCCAAGCTGCCGCGAGTAGACGATCAGCACGGACCTGACCTGGCTCACCATCATCCGTCCGAGCGGAGCTACCTCGGCCGGCGGCGCCGTTACCTGGCTCATGCCACCTGGCCCGCGGCAGAATGCGCGGTGAGGGCAAGGAACGCCTCTTCCAGGTCGGCACCGACCACCTCGAGATCTCGAAGCCCGATCCCGTCGGAGAACAGGGCCCGAAGGATTTCCTCGGGCTTGTTGCTCAGCAGGCTAACGTGGTCATCTTCGATCTGCAAATGCGTTACCGGCAGCGCAGCGAAGTCGGTCTTCGTCATCTTGCGGTCACTGGTGAAGCGAACCCGTTTGCCGGCGACCTGCGACTTGATCTGTGCCGGCGTCGCGTCGGCGATGATGACGCCGCGGTCGATGACCACGATCCGCTCCGCCAGGAGCATCCGCCTCCTCCAGGTAATGGGTCGTCAAGCAGGATCGTCTTTCCGCCGCGGAAGAACTCGCGGATGCTGTCGATGAAGGCGCGGCGGGCTTCGACGTCCATCCCCACGGTGGGTTCGTCGAGGAAGATGACATCCGGGTCGCCGCAGACCGCCAGCGCGTAGTAGACGCGCTGCTTCTGCCCGCCGGAGAGTTGTTCGATCTTCCGGTCCGCCATGTCGTCCAGGCCGGCCAGTCCGAGGGCGCGGTCAAGTGAGAGGGGATGCGGGATAGTAGGAGCGAAAGAGGTCGACGATCTCCCGGACCTTCAGCACGTCATTGATGCCGGATTCCTGGAGCATCACCCCGCAACGGCTCCGTGCCCGCCGGTCGGCCGGCTCGAGCCCGAACAGTCGGGCCTTGCCGGTGGTCACTCTGCGCAGGCCAAGCATGAGGCTGATCGCGGTCGTCTTCCCGGCCCCGTTGGGTCCGAGGATCGCGACCATCTGGCCAGCCGGTATGGCGAGGTCGGTCGACTTCAGGGCCTCGACCGCTCCATAGCGTTTCGAAGCCGAGATGAGCTCCACAATCGCTTCGGACACCACCGTCATCGTAGTCTGGCAGGGCCACGATGACTGTCCCGGGATCGACCATGACCATCGACACCGTCGACTACCACACGGCGGGTGAGCCATTCCGGATCGTGACCGGTGGGGTCGAGCCGCTCCCGGGCCGCACCATCATGGACAAGCGCCGGTACGCGCTCGAGCACCTGGACCAGGTCCGGGAGCTGCTGGTCTTCGAGCCCCGCGGCCACGCCGACATGTACGGGTGCTTTGTCACGGAGCCGGAGGACGCCGGCGCGCAGCTCGGCGTGGTCTTCTTCCATAACGCTGGATACAGCACCGCCTGCGGCCACGGCACGATCGCGCTCGTGACATGGGCGATCGAATCGTCGAAGATTCATGCAGTCGAGCCCGAGACGGCGGTCATCGTCGACGTGCCGTCCGGCCGCCTCAAGACGGTGGCCGCGGTCAAGAGGGCAAGGTCCAGTCGGTGCGGTTTCAGAAACATTCCGAGCTTCGTCCTCGGTGGATGGTCTCGAACTGCGGATCGGCGCGCCGAGCAGGTCGACGTCGCCGTCGCCTACGGGGGTGCGTTCTACGCGATCGTGACTCGCAAACCTTCGAGATCCCGGTCGAGCCCGCCTTCCTGCCGCGATTCATCGAGCTCGGTCGCGAGATCAAGGCGGAGGTGGAGGCGGAGCGCGAGATCGTCCACCCGTTCAGTCCGGAATTACGTGACATCTACGGCGTGATCTTCACCCAGGGCAATCGCAACGTGACCGTGTTCGCGGACGGGGAGGTCGATCGCTCGCCCTGCGGCAGCGGCACCTCGGCACGCCTGGCCCTGATGGACGCAGCGGGGCGAGCTTGCCCGCGGCTCGCCGTTGATGCACGAGAGCATCGTGGGAACGCGCTTCAGCGGGCGCGTGGTTGGGGATGATCGCGTCGGGGACTTCCCGGCGGTGATCACGGAGGTGGAAGGCAGCGCCCATTTCACCGGGTCCCACCAATTCGTGCTGATGGCGGACGACCCGATCGGCACCGGATTCCTGTTACGGTGACCCGGCGATGAGTGTGGATCCGATCGTCGCCGAACTGCTCGCCGTTCCCCTGAACGAGTTCACGAATCGGCGGAACGCAAAGGCCAAGGAATTGAAGGCCACCGGCCAAGCGCGAACAGGCGGAGGCGGTCGCCACCTTGAAGAAGCCGCCGGTCGCGGTCTGGGCGGTCAACCAGCTTCGCAGGAACAAGCCCATCCTCGAACGCCTGCACCGCGCCGGGGCATCCGTGGTTGATGCGCAGCGAAACGCGCTCGACCGGGCGCGGCAACGCGCGCCCGGGAGTTGCGGTCGGCCTCAGACACGCTGCAACGCGAGCTTGATGCCGCCGTTCGAGCCGCGGGCGACACGCTACGAACCAGCGGCCATGCGGTGGACGAAGCCGCGCTGCGACGCATGCAGGAGATCCTCCGGCTTGCCGCCGTCACGGGCGGAGACATGTGGGACCAGCTGCAGCGCGGGCGCCCTGATCGAGGAACCCAAGGCTGGCGAGGACATGTTGACCGCCGCCTTTGCCCTTGGTGGCGGTGTGGGCGCCCGGTCGACCGCGACGGCACCGGCTCGGGCCAGGGACGCTCAGACGGAGCGCGAGACGGCGCAGCAGGCGGCCGAAACCGAGAAACGACTCGCGCTCGAACACGCGGTCCGGGTTGCGAAGCTCGACGACGAAGAGGCTCAGGAGGTGGCGCAAACCGCGCAGCGGCTTCGCGAGGAGGCGGATCGTGTGGCGGCCGATGCGAAGCGTGCCAACGAGAAAGCCAGGACGGCTGAAAAGCAATCCGAGCAGGCCGCCGCCAAAGCGAAGGCCTCTTCAGACGCGCTCCGACGGTTGCGGCGTTAGCGGACCTGGGCTCCGCTCTTCAGCCTGGCGTTCAGGACGATCTGGGTGCCGGCCAGTGCCTTCGAGACCGGACAGCCTTTCTCCGCGTCCCTGGCAATCTGCTTGAAGGCGGGCTCCTCGATTCCGGGCACGACACCTTCCGTATTGAGCTCGATTTTGGTGATCGTCCAGCCCTTGTCCGTCTTCTCGAAGTGCACGGTCGCGTCGGTCGAGATTTCCTGCGGTTGATGACCGGCCGCGCCGAGCGCGCCGGCAAAGGCCATGCTGAAACAGCCGGCCGAGGCGGCGCCGATCAGTTCTTCCGGGTTCGTTCCGGCGCCGTTCTCCATTCGTGAGCTGAAGGAGTATTTCCCCTCGAAGGCGCCGCTGCCGAAGCGCATCGTTCCGTTTCCACTCGAAATCGGACCTGTCCAATGTGCGTGTGCTTGACGTGTGGGCATCTGAAACCTCCTGGCTACGAGCTGTCGCTGCTTCTCGATCCTACGTGCTAACCGGGCTGGCCTGCCGCAAGGATCTCGATCGTCCGCAGCCGCTGGCCTTGGTCGCGACCCTGGATTGCCGCGACCAGGGTCGTCACCCCGGCGGATGCGCAGGCCGCCAGCCGCTCCTTGATCAGGTCCGCGGGACCCACCAGGGCAATGGCGTCGACCAGGGTGTCGGGGACCCGCTTGATCGCCTCGAGCTTCCGCCCAGTCAGGTACAGCTCCTGGATCGTGCCGGCCTCATCGGCGAAGCCGTAGCGGCTGACGGTGTCCTTGTAGAAGTTCTTCAATCGCGAGCCCATGCCGCCCACGTACAGCGCGACAAAGGGACGGACCTCATCCCGGGCGCGCGCCCGATCGTCGTCGACCACGACGCGCATGAAGGGCGCCACCTCCAGGCGATCGACGGTCCGGCCGGCGGCCGTGGCGCCCGCCTTGAGGTCATCCCGAAACAGATCGCTCCGCTCGGGCGAGAACAGGAAGGGAATCCACCCGTCGGCGAGCTCGCCGGTAAGGCGAAGACCCGCGGGTGTCAGCGTCGCCAGAAAGATCGGGATCTCGGCGCGCGTGGGATGGATCAGTAATTTCAGCCCCTGCGTGAGCTGGAAGACCTGACCATCGAAGCGCATGGGGTCGCGCCGAAGTGCCGACCGCACGATCTGGACGGTTTCGCGCATGCGCTGGACTGGTTTCTCAAATGGCACGCCATGCCAGCCGGCGACGACCTGGTGGCCGCTCGTCCCGAGGCCGAGGATGAACCGGCCGCCCGAGATCATGTCCATCGTCGCCGCGGTTTGCGCGATCAGCGCCGGCGTCCGGCTGAAGACGTTGATGATGCCGGTCGCGAGACGGATGCGCGTCGTTCTTGCGGCAAGCCCCCCGAGGATCGAGATGGCGTCGGTGCCGTAGGCCTCCGGCATCCAGACCGAGTCGAAGCCGAGGTCTTCGGCCCGCTTGGTGAGCTCCACCATCTCGGCAAACGAGAGGTTCGCCTCGTAGGGGAGCGCGAGCGCGAGCTTCACCGCCGCATCTTAGAGCGTGATCCGCGCTATCTGCCGCCTCGATGCAACGTTGGGGGACGCGCCTGCCGGAATGAAGTTGTAACTTAGCTCATATGGCAAAGAACACCACGATCACGGCAGCAGCAGCTGGGACGATTGCATTTGGCGGCGACCTGCCCGTGAACCGGTTCGGGTTTGGTGCCATGCGCATCACCGGGCCGGGCATCTGGGGCGAGCCTGGCGACCGCGAGGAGGCGATCCGCGTGTTGCGGCGGGCATTGGAGCTTGGCATCACGCTGATCGATACGGCCGACTCTTACGGGCCCGAAGTCAGCGAGCGGCTGATCGCCGAGGCGCTCTACCCCTATCCGGATGAGCTCGTCATCGCCACCAAAGGTGGCTTGCTGCGTCCGGGCCCGGGGCAGTGGACACCGGATGGCCGGCCCAAGCACCTGCGCGAGGCCTGCGAGGGGAGCCTGCGGCGCCTTCGGGTCGACGAGATCGATGTTTATCAGTTCCACCGGCCCGATCCGAAGGTGCCCTTCGAGGAATCGGTGGGTGCGCTCCTCGAGCTGAAGGAGGAGGGGAAGATCCGTCACATCGGGCTCTCGAATGTGACGGTGGAGCAGTTGCATGAGGCAGAGCGGATCACGCCGATCGTCTCCGTCCAGAACCGCTTCAACCTGACCGACCGCACCTCCGAGCCGGTGCTCGAAGCCTGCGAGGAAGAAAATCTGGCGTTCATTCCGTGGGCGCCCCTCCAGGCCGAGGTGCCGGGCGAGGTCGAGGAGATTGCGCGCCGTCATCGCGTGTCGACCAACCAGGTCCTGCTGGCGTGGTTGCTGCACCATTCGCCCGGTGATCACGCCGATTCCAGGCACGTCGAAGGTCGCGCATCTCGAGGACAACGTCGCCGGCGCCGCCCTCAAGCTCGAACCAACCGAGCTGGAGACGATCGACCAGTTGAACCGATGAGCGTTGTTCTCGCCGTTTTCCTGACCACGTTCCTCGCCTCCGCGGTGGAGGCGATCGAGATGGTGACGATCGTGGTCGGTGTCGGCGCCACCCGCGGCTGGCGATCCACGCTGATCGGCGCCGTCAGTGGGTTCGCCGTGCTCGCGGTAGTCGTCCTGGTCGTCGGCGCGGCCCTGCAGGCGGTCCCGATCGGAGCCCTCCGCCTCATCGTCGGCGCCCTGTTGCTTGTCTTCGGGCTGCAGTGGTTTCGCAAGGGCATCATGCGGGTCGCTGCCCGCGGCCTGGCCGGCATGAAGGAGATGGACTTCGAGGCCGCCGAGCGCTGGCAAAAGCCAGAGATGGACTGGACCGCGTTTGTCTTGAGCTTTAAGGGCGTGGTGCTCGAGGGTCTCGAAGTCGCCTTCATCGTCGTCTCCTTCGGCGCGAACGCGAACCAGCTGGGTATCGCCGCCGCGGGCGGCATTGCCGCGGTGGTCATCATCGGCGGCGTCGGACTTGCCATCCACCACGTCGTCAACCGGATTCCGCGCAGCCTCTTGCAGCTGGTCGTCGGCGTCATGCTCACCACCTTCGGCACCTTCTGGTCGATCGAGGGCCTTGGGATCCAGTGGCCGGCTAGCGATGGCGCGATCCTGGGCTTGCTGGTTCTCTACGCGCTCACGGCCGCGGTCTATATCACGCTGGAGCGCCAACGCCAGCTTGGCTTCAATGCCGGGAAGGCCGCATGAAGCCACCGCTTTCCTGGATCGTCGGCTTCGGCCGCTTCTGGTACCACTTCATCATCGGCGATGACTGGACGATGGCGGTCGCCGTCGCTGTTGGACTGGTGGTGACGGCTGTGCTGAATGCTCGCGGCATCACCGCCTTCTGGCTGATCCCTCTGGTCGTGATCGGGATGCTTGGCATCAGTCTTCGGCGTGCCAGCAGGCACTGAGCCCAGTCCATGAGTGACTTCGCGGTGGTCGGACTGGCCACGATGGGCGAGAACCTCGCCCGCAACCTCGCCAGCAAGGGCGTGGCCGTTTCCGTTTACAACCGGACCACTGCCCGTACGGACGAGTTCATGGCGGAGCATGGGAACGAGGGCCGATTCGAAGCCGCGCACAGTGCCGAGGAACTCGTCACGCAGCTCTCGCGGCCCCGCGCCATTCTCCTGATGGTCAAGGCCGGCAAACCGGTCGACGAGACGATCGGCCACCTGGCCCCACTCCTCGAGCGAGGCGACCTGCTGATCGACGGTGGCAACTCCTATTTCGCGGACACCGTTCGACGAACCCAGGAGATGGAGAAGCGCGGGCTGCAGTTCATCGGGACCGGCATCTCGGGTGGGGAAGAGGGCGCCCTCCATGGCCCGAGCATCATGCCGGGTGGATCGCGGGCCGGTTACCAGCAGGTTGAGTCCATTCTCACGCGCATCAGTGCCCACGTCGATGGCGAGCCGTGCTGCACGTACATCGGCCCCGGCGGCGCGGGGCATTACGTCAAGATGGTCCACAACGGCATCGAGTACGCCGACATCCAGCTGATCGCCGAGGCCTACGACCTCCTCAGCCATGCGTTAGGACTTGGCGCAGAGCAGCTGGCCGCGATCTTTCGACAGTGGAACGAGGGAGACCTGGAGTCTTACCTGATCCAGATCACCGCCGAGGTTCTGGCGAAACGGGATGCCGTGACTGGCAAGCCGCTGGTCGACATCATCCTGGACGAGGCGGCACAGAAGGGGACGGGCAAGTGGGCGTCACAGTCGGCCCTTGACCTCGGGATTCCGGTGACGGCGATCACCGAAGCGGTCTTCGCCCGCTTTCTCTCTGCCCTGAAGGCGGACCGGCAGGCGGCGGCGAAGGTCCTGCACGGGCCGACCGGCGTCCGCGGCACGGTCCCGGAGACGCTGGTCGATGACGTCCGGGCCGCGCTCTACGCATCCAAGGTGGTGGCCTATGCGCAGGGCTTCGAGCAGATGCAGGCGGCCTCAAACGAGAACGGATGGGACCTCGAGCTGGGCGCGATCGCCAGAATCTGGCGGGGCGGCTGCATCATTCGGGCGCGGTTCCTCAACCGGATCACCGAGGCGTACGGGGAGCACGCCGATGTCAAGAATCTGCTGCTCACGCCCTATTTCCGCGATGCGATCGAGCAGGCCCAGGATGCCTGGCGGCGCGTCATCACGCTGGCGGTGCAGGCCGGCATCCCGGTGCCCGCGTTCTCCTCGTCGCTGGCGTACTACGACGCGTACCGTCGCGAGCGCCTCCCGGCGAATCTCATTCAGGGTCTGCGCGACTACTTCGGCGCGCATAGCTACCATCGGATCGATCGTGAGGGCTCGTTCCATACACGCTGGGGCCAGGACGGCCGGGAAGTCGAAGCCTAGCTCACGATTCCTTCCGTTTAGCTTCGGTTCAGCTGGCCTGCCGCAAACTGGTCAGCAATGGTGACCCGATCAGGGCGTCGGCGGTCGCGACGTTCGTCGCCAGTGGCACGTTGCAGACATTGCAGATCCGCAGCAGGGTCTGGATGTCCGGCTCGTGTGGGTGCTTGTCGAGCGGATCGACCATGAAGAGGACCGCGTCGATCTCGCCCTGGACGACACGTGACGCGATCTGGACGTCACCGCCGACCGGGCCGGAATGGAGGCATTCGACCTCGAGGCCGACCTTGTCACTGAGCAGCCGGCCCGTTGAGGCGGTCGCGATCAACTCGAATTCGGCCAGGCGATCGCGGTTGAAGGTGGCGAAGGCCACCAGGTCAGCCTTCTTGCCGTCGTGGGCGATGATCGCAAGCCGTGGAATTCGTGTCATGGAATCAGCAGTCTATCGGGTGAAGCTGAAGAATGGGTGAAGTGAATTGCATGAGATCCATTCTGGTGGCATTCGTGGCTGAATACCACGGATCGGCGCCACGAAATCCGATCGCATTTTGGTGCGCTACGTACGAGGAGTTGTCGGCTCCTGCCACACTTGAGCCCGATGGTCGACCGTAAGTCTGAACGTCCGGCCCTGCTGTTTGATCTCGACGGCACTCTGGTCGACAGCGTGTACCAGCACGTGCTCGCCTGGCGAGACGCGCTCGAAGAGGCCAAGATCGAGCTTTCTGTCTGGCGCATTCACCGCCGGATCGGAATGAGCGGCGGCCTCTTCGTGAATGCGCTGATCCGCGAGACGGGCGTCGTCCTGACGCCCGAGGAGATTCGCAACCTGCGCGATCTGCACGCCAACGCCTATATCCGCCGGATGAGCCAGATTCGGCCCCTCCCGGGCTCCACGCAGTTGTTGAGGCGGCTGACGGACTACGGGATCCCGTGGGCGATCGCCACCAGTGGCAGCGTGAAAACGGCGAGCGCCACGATCGACATGCTCGGGGTGCCGGTGCCGGTGGTGATCACCCGCGACGACGTCGCGCACGCGAAGCCCGATCCGGATCTATTCCTCGCGGCGGCCGAGCGCCTGGGTGTCGCGATCACCCACTCGATCGTGGTCGGCGACAGCGTCTGGGATCTGCTCGCGGCGCAGCGTGCCCGCGGGCTGGGCGTCGGCCTGCTGTCCGGGGGCTATGGACGGGAGGAACTGCAGCAGGCCGGCGCGTATCGCGTCTACGAGGATCCCGCCGACCTCGACCAGCATCTGGATGAGGTGGGCGTCCGGTCGCCCGGTAGCTGAGCGGCGGAGGAGCCATCGTGTTTCACTTTGTCACCAGCAATCTCGACTCCCTGCTGTCGACCTACGGCTACCTGGCCGTGTTTCTCTTCGTGGGGATCGAAAGCATCGGCATTCCGTTTCCGGGCGAGACGATGCTGGTCACCGCGGGGATTTACGCAGGCACCACGCACCGCCTCAGCATCGTTGGCGTGATCATCGCGGCGGCCGCGGGGGCGATCATCGGCGACAACATTGGCTACGCGATCGGGCGCGTGGGAGGTTACCGGCTGCTCCGCCGCTATGGCAAGTACATCCGGCTCGAAGAGCCCAGGCTCAAGCTCGGCCAGTACCTGTTTCAGAAGCACGGGTCGAAGGTCGTCTTCTTCGGCCGTTTCGTCTCGATTCTCCGGACGTTTGCCGCCTTCCTGGCGGGCGTGAACCTGATGCACTGGCGCCGGTTCCTCTTCTACAACGCGGCGGGCGGCATCCTCTGGTCCACGTTCTACGGAGTCGCGTCCTACCTGCTGGGGAGCAAGATCACAACCCTGTCCAAACCGGTGGACTTCGGTCTGATCGTGGTCGGCGCCATCGCCGTCGTCGGCGCGATTGTCTTCCTCCGCATCAACGAGGGGCGACTGACCCGGGAGGCCGAGCGCGCCATGCCTGGGCCGCTGGCACGGCTACCGGGCATAATCAGAAGCGATGCCACAGGCAATCTGGAGCGGGACGATTAGCTTCGGCCTGGTCAGCGTGCCGGTCCGGCTCTACCCGGCAACGCGGCGAAAAGACGTCCGGTTCCACGAGATCGACCGGCAGAGTGGACAGCGGGTCCGGCACCAGCGGGTGGCTCCCGTTGGAGCGCCTCCGTGCATCCCGGGTGGAAGCGGACTGGACTCCGGCGCCGCGCGGGGTGACCGGCCCCGCCGTCCAGGAGCGGTTCCGGGAGGATTCCCCGGCCCGAATCGTCGCTGCGGAGGTCGCAGTTCCACGCTCGGAGGTGATCCGGGGCTTCGAGGTTGCACCGGATCGCTACGTCACGGTCGAGCAGGAGGACCTTGCCGGGCTCGCTCCGGAACAGACGCGAACGATTGACATTCAGCAATTCGTCGATGTTTCGATGCTGTCGATCCTGTTTACCTCGACCGAAGCTACTACGCGGTGCCCGACCGGGATCATGCCCGCCCATACGCGCTGCTGGTCGAGGCGATGCGCGAAACGAGCAAGCTGGCGATCTGCTGGTTCGTGCTTCGTCGCAAGCGGTACCTGGCCGCGGTTCGCGCGACCGGCAACCTGATGGTGCTCCACACGTTGTACTTCGCTGATGAGGTCCTGCCACGGGCGCTATTGGAGCCTCGGCCGGTGACCGACCTTACGAAGCGGGAGCGAGAGATGGCCACGTTGCTGGTCAACACGCTGTCAGGCCCCTTCGAACCGGAAAAGTACCCGGACGAATATCGCAGTCGAGTCAAGGCGCTGATCGAGGGGCGCGCGCCGTCGGCCCGACCCGCCGCCGCAATGAGTACCGGGTCCGGCGTCGAGGAGTTGATGGCGGCGCTCCAGGCGAGCGTCAAACAGGCGCGCCTGCAGTCGACCCCGAAGGCACGGCCGGCCGCGCGCCGGAAGCGAAAGACGGCCTAGCTGCACGTCAGCCGGCTGGTCGCGACCCGTTCAGGCGGCGGCTTCCACGGTCTGCTGCCGCGGCTTGAGCGCCGACCACCGCTCAGACAGCTGGCCGAAAATCAAGAGCAGGCAGGCCCAGCCGACGTAGAGGATGGTGGTGCTGAAGTAGGGGCCGAGTGCCCCTTGCTCTTCGAGGATGAATACCGTGTTCGGCCAGGTATTCAACGAGGCATGGAACAGCAGGATTACGAGGAGGCTCCGGTTGCTTCGGTTCCACAGCCATCCAAGGATGATCGACAGCGCCACGGTCCGGATGACGAACAGCGCGAGTGGGAGGTGGCTCTGGGCACTGCTCGGAATCAAAAAGAGCGGGAGATGCCAGAGGGCGGAGGCGACACCGATCACCAGCGGACGCCGGGAGCATGCCCAAGTCACCGTCTGCAGGCGAGGTTGCATGAAGCCGCGCCACCCCAGCTCCTCGCCGAGGGGGCCGCCGAGAAGGAGGACGAAGACGAAGGTGAGGGGGAGGCGAGCCAGTGGCCCACGTCTCCGATACCGGGGACCGTTCCACCTTTGGCCACATGGATGCCTAGCACGGCGAATCGGAACACGGCGGGGAGGACCAGGGCCGCGACGTACCAGCGGATCGAGACACGCCAGCGCAGGGTGTTGCCGAAAAGGGCCGGGATGCCACGGGGTCCCGAGTTACGAGCCAGTCATGGCCAGCGCCGCGAAGAGGGGCCCGAAGCCGCCGACGATGACCAGCGTCTCGGCAAGCCCGCTTGGCAGACTCGAAGCAGGCCGTGGTCGACCGCGGCGACCGGGAGCCAGCAGCTCCAGGAGATGGCGATGGCGGTCGACATAGAAGGCGGCGGTGGACCGCGAATTGGCGACTGGCTCCGGTTCAGCATCCCAACACGGTGTAACGCCATGGGTCGAAAGGGCTTGCCGTGCGCCACGGGAGCGCCGGCTATCGAACGGGCAGGCTGTACGAGATCCAGGGTCCTCGCCGCCCGCCGTGACGGTCGTAGAAGCGCTGCGCATCCACATTGTCAGTGGCCGTCACCCAATCGAGACGGGCGTAACCGGACTCAGCGGCGTGGCGGCGTGCGGCGGCGAGCAGCGCGGCGCCATGCCCGGCGCCGCGGGCGCCCGGCTCGACAAAGAGGTCGTTCATGACCAGGATCCGGCCGGCGACCAGGGTGTCGATGCAGGAGTACAGAGAGGCGAAGCCCAGCAATTGCGTCGCATCGTCAGCCACGAAGTAGACGCCGAGCCGGCCGTCGGCCAGCACCGTGTCGAGCAGGGCGCCGATCGGACCCGCCCCGGGGAACGGCGTTCGATAGAAATCGAAATAGCCTTCGATCAGCTCAATCAGTTGGGAGCGGTCCTGCGGTCGGTTGCTAGACGAGCGCGCATCCCGCCAAGCCTAGCAGCGGTTCCGCATCCCTGAACTGCCACACGGAAACGCGCGTGTCTTGACATTCATTAACGCCGATGTATGCTTCGCGCATTCGTCGTTGATCTGTTCGGCCCCCGGCAGGAGGGACGACCATCGACATCGAGGGGAAGGCCCAGGCCGCCACAAGTTCATCGCTGGAAAACCGTCCGGATGGCGGCCAGCCGAAAAGGTTTCTCTGCGCCATGCACCCTCCTGCTGCTCAAGGAAGCGCCCGCCCACGGGTATGACCTGCTGGAGCGATTGGCCGCCTTTGGATTTGGGCGAGATCCCGGAGGACTCTACCGAGCCCTTCGAGCCCTTGAGCGCGAGGGGCTCGTCCGGTCGCGCTGGCAAACCAGCGACAACGGGCATGAACGCCGCACCTATTCCCTGACCGACGACGGCGAGCAATGGCTCCGTTCCTGGGCTTCGACCCTCGAAGGCAGCCGCCGGTTGCTCGACCGGTTCCTTGGCCGCTACGAAGAGGCGAATCAGACAGGCACCCGCAGAAGGGATATCAGCAGCAGGGGAGGTTCATCGATGAGTCAAGGTACGCGCACACTGGCCCCGGGATCGCGAGCCGGGATGGTCCGCTTCATCCACTACAGCTTCATGCCAAACCGCTTGGGCTACTGCGGGCCGGACCAGAACAGCCTGCTCTTCCAATACGGCGTTGCGGGCGAGGCCGACCCGGGCCTGCCACCGGTGCTGACGAAGTTTCTCGGACCGCTGCCGTACCTGCGCACCATCGCGTCGGCGGCCGGCATCCCCGACATCTTCGATGACCGCGTCGTCGAGGCCTACTGGATCGGGAACAGCCTGCTCGACCATGTCAATGCGCGCGAGCTCGATACCACGTTGCGTGCTCGGTTCGCCAAAGAGCTCTCACCCAAGTTGATGGAAATGGTCGCCGGCAAGGTGCCCCAGGGGGCTCGTCCCCACCACAGCTTTCATGTCTTCGACGTCTGGCGCCAGGTCGGACGCCTCGAAGGCAACGTGCTCGCCACCATGGACAATTGCCGCATCAGCTGGGGGCGGGTGACGTCCGTCGACGGACCCGCTGTGCTGGTCGACCGGCAGCCCCTGATGATGTCGGAGGGGAAGTTGACGCTTGGGGCGGTGCAGCCGACCCAGACGATCCGCCTGGTTGACGGGCATGGCTTCGTGACCGAACTCCAGCCGGGCGACATGGTGTCGCTCCACTGGGGCTGGATCTGCGAGCGGATTTCCCAGGACCAGGTCCGGTCGTTGGAGCGCTACACCGGCCAGCATCTCGCGATTGCCAACCAGACGATCTAAAAGGGGGAACCATGAAAGGCGCCATTATTGATGGTGGCGGGGCGGCCCACCGCGCCCTGCGCGCGGCCGGGCAACCGTTCGCCAACCTTGACCCGATTCTGATCGAGGACCTATCGCGAACCGACCTCGATCGCTACGACGCCGTCATCGTGCCGCGGTCGTGCGACGGCGATGCGCTTCTGACCCGACGCTTTCAGTTCGCCCGGTTTCTCGACCGGGGCGGCATCCTGGTTGCCTTCGGCGAGCTCTGGACCGACTGGCTTCCCGGGGCGCGATGGCAGCCGGAGGCGCCGCAGGACACGCAGCCTCCCACAATGCTGGCGGCGCACCGTCTGCTGGAGGAGCTCACGCCTGACGACCTCTGGTGGCATCGGGAGCCGGGCGGCTGGTGCTGCCACGGTCACGTGCGACCTCCGGCCGGGGCGGAGGTCCTGGTCGCGACCGCCGATGGCGGAACGTGGTGGTACGTCGACCGCACCACGACACGGGGCGTGATCGTCTGCGCCAGCAACCTCGACCTCGACACGCATGCACATCACGGCAACGCCACCGCCCGAACGCTTCTCGAGCGGCTGATGATCTGGGTGCGGCAGGAGGTCGAAGGCAGCCCCGGGCGCCGACACGGGCCGAGTGACCGCATCGCCGGCTATTTCTCCGGCGTCCATTTCCAGCACGGATTCTTTGCGCCACGTGCCCGCGATTTTGCCGTTATCCCGTCGGCCGAGCTTGGTGCGGTCGAGCTCGGGGCGTATCGGGCGATCTGGATCCCGCGTGAAAGCGACCAGCGCACGCTCGAAACACAGGCGGCGAAACTCGCGGAGTACCTCGAGGCTGGCGGGCGCGTGATCGCCTTCGAGGAAATGGACCGCCCGTGGCTGCCCGGCGCGAGGTGGTCGGATCGACCGGTGGACATCGCCACCGCCAGGCGCACGGAGCACCCAATCGCCGCCGCGCTCGGTGACTTCGCTCCGCCGTGGCATGCACACGGCGTGCTGGAGGTTCCACGCGACGCCGAGGTACTGATCAGGACGGCAGACGGGGACGCGTTGCTGGCAGCCTACCCGGTGGGAAAGGGCCAGGTGCTGGCCGGCACCATCGATGCTGACTCGCACGCGGGCTACGGCTCATCGATCCCAAGCCCGTTTCTCGACGCCGTCCTTGACTGGAGTCGCGCGCCGCTGGCTGCGCCGGCCCTGCGGTGAGCCTGACCCGGCGCGAACTGCTGCAACGGGGCGCGCTCCTCAGCGCGGGAGTTGCGCTGGCGGGCTGCGGCCCCCTGTCCGGTGCTGCCAGCCCGCGGCCGACCCCGGGCAAGCGGCTCACGCTTTCCTGGTGGATCGACACCGGCTTTCCCTCGCCGTTCACGTTTTCGAATGTCGGTCCGGGCGGCGTCGTCAAGGAGAGTCTGCTCTTCGATTCCCTGGTCTGGAAGGATGCGCACGGCGTCATTCCCTGGCTGGCCGAGTCGTGGAGCGCCCAAGATGGCGGCCAGACAATGGTCTTCCGGCTCCGCGCCAACGCGGTCTGGCACGATGGGACGCCCTTCACGGCCGATGACGCCGCGTTCAGCTTCCAGTACTTCGCCGCGCATCCGTTCAGTTGGGCCGACCTGGCACCGGTCGCTTCGGCGGTCGCCAGCGACGGCCGGACGCTGATCGTGAAGCTCCGCGCGCCGTTCGCGCCATTCCTCAACGACATCGCTGGCGTGCTGCCGATGATCCCACGGCACATCTGGTCAGCCGTGACCGACCCGCTGAAGTTCCAGGGTCCGACGGCCGTGATCGGGACCGGCCCCTTCAAGCTCGCCGATTATGCCGAGGGCCAGGGCGCCTATCTCTTCAAGGCCAATGACCGGTACTTTCGAGGGCGTCCGGCGTTTCGAGAACTGGCGTACACGCTCCTCCCAGACGCGCAGCAGCCGCTTGCGCTCGGCAACGGTGACGTTGACAGCGCCTTCTGCACGGTCTACGACGTCCAGGCTCGCTTCAATCGCGGCCAGTACCGTGTGCTCAAAACGCCTCCGCATAGCATCGTGCGGCTGGTCTTTAACGTGAACCGGCCGCCCTTCGACCGGGTCGAGTTCCGTCGAGCGATCGCCTACGGCCTCGACCGTGCCCAGATTGCCCAGCGAGTCATTCATGGCGACGTCATCGTCGGCAGCCCCGGCGTGATTCCGCCCGAGACGCCCTGGTATCGCCCCGACGTGGTTCAGTATCCCTTCGACCCGAACCGGGCTCGATCGCTGCTGGCCGGCCTTGGCTCGAACCAATCACCCACGGTGCAGTTACTCGCCGAACCGGATACGCCCGACGCCGATCTGGTGCGGTCAATGCTGGCCGAGGTCGGGATCAACGTGCAGGTCGTGGTCGCCGACCCGAAGACGCGGACCGCACGCCTCAAAGCGCTGGATTATCAGATGGCGCTGGTTAAGCACATCGGGGTCGGCGGCGACCCCGACTTCCTGCGGCGATGGTACGTGGCCAAGCCGTTCTCAGCCCTCGAGTATGGAAACGTCATGCATCGCCCGGATTTCAATGCGCTGGCGGCGGCGCAGGCGGGCGAGACCGACGCCGGCCGCCGCAAGGCCCTCGTTGATCGGATGCAGGGCATCCTTGCGGAGGAACTCCCGACGCTGGCGCTCTATCACCGCCGCATCTACCTGATCTACCGGCAGGCGGCCTGGGATCGATGGTTCAACACCTGGGGCGGCATCATGAGCGGCATCCCCCTGATGGAGAACAAGCTGGCGCTCCTGGTCGCCTAGGATGCGGATCGCCGGCCGCTACCTCCTGCTGCTTGTGGCGCTCTTTGCGATCAGTTTTGGCCTGCCCCGAGCCCTCCCCGGTGACCCCCTCGCCAATATGACCGGCGGTGGCGGCCAGGACGTGCTGCTGGCGCTCAGCCCGCAGGCCCGGGAGCAGCTGATGGCCTATTACGGTCTGGACCAGCCGTTGCCATCGCAGGCGATCCGCTTCGTTGGTCAGACCCTGCACGGTGACCTCGGGTTTTCGATCAGCTTCACACGACCGGTGACGCAGTTGATCCTTGACCGACTGCCCTGGACGCTGCTGCTCGCCGGGTTGAGCCTGCTCCTCGCCGGCGTGCTCGGTAGTACCGCCGGCCTTGCCGCCGGCTTCCGTCCGGCGCGGTATCGGAAGGTGAGCGCCGGGCTCCTCCTCGTCGGCTCGCTGCCGGACTTCGTGATCGGGATCGCCCTGATCCTTGCGCTCGGGGTCGCCGTGCCGATCCTTCCCCTGAGTGGCGCCGCCAGAGCGTTCAACGAGTGCGGTGGCGCGGCATTGGCCGGATGCGCTGGCGACGTGTTGCGTCATGCCGCGATGCCGGTGCTGGCACTGACCGTGGTCCAGCTGCCGGCCTTCTTCCTGTTGATGCGGGCAGCAACCCTGGGCGAGCTCCGTCAGCCGTACCTGGTCGCGGCTCGCGCTCGTGGCTTGCCCGAGCGCACGATCGCCACCCGTCATGTGGGGCGCAACGCCATCCTTCCGGTCATCACGCTACTCGGGCTGCGCCTCGGCACTCTGCTCGGTGGGGTCGTCGTCATCGAGACGCTCTTTTCCTACCCTGGTCTCGGCCAGCTCACCTACCAGGCGGCATTGGCGCGCGATTTCCCCGTGTTGCAGGCGCTCTTTCTGCTCGGGGGTATCGCGATCCTGTTGCTCAACGCGCTGGCCGATGTCATCCGCCGGGGCATTGACCCGCGACTCAGGTTGGAGCCGGCGCGATGAACATCGCCGCTCGAGCCCGAACAGCCTCCCGCCTGAGGCCCTCCGCCACATGGCGGACCTCCGTCCGTCTCCGAGTCCCGCGATTGGAGCCGAGGATGCTGAGCGGGCTCGGGATTCTGGCAGTGTTCACGCTGATCGCGCTGTTGGCCGGCTGGATCGCTCCGTACCCGCCGTTCGCCTACTCGGCCGCGCCCCTCGCGGCGCCGAGCCTTGTCCACTGGCTCGGCGCCAATGACGTTGGCCAGGACGTCCTCAGCCAGCTCCTATACGGCGCCCGGGTCTCACTCCTGGTGGGGGTTACCGCGGCCACGCTGTCAACCGCGATCGCCTGGGGCCTGGGTCTCTTCAGCGGATTCAGCCGGCTCGCCGACAGCGTCGTCAGCGCGAGCGCCGACCTGATGCTGACGATGCCATTGTTGCCGCTGGTGATTCTGGTGGCGGCCTACCTCGGCGCGAGCCTCCCGGTTGTCGTCATCACCCTCGGGCTGGTCAGCTGGGGCCCGTTTGCACGGATCATCCGCGCCCAGGTCCAGGGCGAGCTGAGGAAACCCTATATGGAGGCGGCGCGGGCGGTCGGAGGGACGCCCTGGCGGATCATGGTCCGGCATGTGGCGCCGGCCACGGTTCCGACGGCTGTGGCCAAGTTCGTGATGACGGTCCAGTACGCCGTCGTCGCCCAGGCGAGCCTGGGCTTCCTCGGCCTCAGTGATCCGACGGTCGTCAGCTGGGGCGACATCGTGCACCGCGCCGCGATCAGCCCCCTCATCTTCCTCGATAATTCGTGGCTCTGGCGGCTGGTGCCAGCGGCGCTGGCGATCGCTATTCTGGTGGTCGGCTTCGCGCTGATCGGATGGTCCCTCGAGGAGGGCAGCCTGGTAGGCACGCGGCGACGGCGACGCCGGCGCGCCCCCATGCCATCAGGCGCGATCGATCCGTTCTAGGCCGGCGGGATCTCGTGCCCGGAGCCGCCCTTTTCACTTTCGGGGTTGACCCCGGTCGAATCTCTGGCCTCGCGCCGGCCGGTGGGGCGGCCCGCGCCGTCCTCGCCTTCTGACGTCCGTCCGGGTTCCCGACCCTTGCCGCTGGCGAGCTCGTTACCGCTGCTGGTGCCGGGTACCTTGACTCCCGCGTTGGGCTTGTCCGCTACCTGATCGTCCGCCACATCCATCGCCTCCTTGTTTTTGTTTTCACCTTGCCAGAATGGGCGGCTCGGAGGCTATAGCCCGATCTCACAATATGCAAAACACATACATTGCCAGCACCTCACATCAACCCTAACATCGGAGATGGAAGGCAACGGGCCGCTGAACAGGTGACCCATCGCGCATCTGCGCTCAGTATTTGATCGGCAGGCCGTTTTTCAAGGAGGCGGACATGGCTGTTAGCGTCCCCTATGGCCGGAAGACCCAGAAGGAGCCCGCCGTCAAGGAAGTCCACATCTTGTGGATGACCGAGGGCCTCGGATGTGACGGGGACAGCGTCTCCATCACCGCTGCAACCCAACCAAGCTTGGAGGACGTCGTCATGGGGGCAATCCCGGGCCTTCCCAAAGTCCACCTGCACAATCCAGTGCTGGCCTACGAGAACGGCCCCGAGTTCATGAGCTTCTTCGAGCGGGCCGAGAAGGGTGACCTCGAACCATTCGTGCTGGTCGTCGAGGGCTCGATCCCCAACGAAGAGATCAACGGCGATGGGTACTGGGCGGCGCTGGGGACCAACCCGGTGACCGGTCAGCCGATCACGCTCAACGAGTGGATCGACCGGCTGGCGCCCAAGGCGTTCGGGGTGGTCGCGATCGGCACCTGCGCGACCTACGGCGGCATCCACGCGATGCAGGGGAACCCGACCGGCGCGATGGGCCTCCCGGACTACCTCGGTTGGGGCTGGAAGTCGAAGGCGGGCCTGCCAATCGTCTGCGTGCCCGGATGCCCCGTCCAACCGGACAACTTCATGGAGACCTTGCTCTACCTGCTCTACCAGACGGCCGGTCTCGCGCCCATGATTCCCCTCGACGATCAGCTTCGGCCGACCTGGTTGTTCGGCAAGACCGTCCACGAGGGCTGTGACCGAGCCGGCTACTACGAGCAGGGCGACTTCGCCAAGGAATACGGATCGCCGAAATGCATCGTCAAGCTCGGCTGCTGGGGCCCGGTGGTCAACTGCAACGTGCCCAAACGCGGTTGGATGGCGGGCATCGGCGGCTGTCCCAATGTCGGCGGGATCTGTATCGGCTGCACCATGCCCGGGTTTCCGGACAAGTTCATGCCCTTCATGGACGAGCCGCCCGGCGGCCGGGTGTCCTCGGCGGCCAGCAATGTCTACGGCGGCGTGATCCGAAACCTGCGCGCCATCACCAACAGGACCGTGAACAAAGAACCCAAGTGGCGCCATCGTGGTCGTGAGCTGACGACCGGCTACCGCAAGGACTGGTAGGGAGGAGAAGAACACAGCATGGCTATTGCGCAAAAGCCGGTCGACACGAAGGCCAAGCAACTCGTCGAGATGTCCTGGGACCCGATCACCCGGATCGTGGGCAGCCTGGGCATCTACACCAAGATCGACTTCCAGGCCAAGAAGGTGGAGGAGTGTTACAGCACCTCCTCGATCTTCCGCGGCTACAGCATTTTCATGAAGGGGAAGGACCCGCGCGACGCCCACTTCATCACCAGCCGCATCTGCGGCATCTGCGGCGATAACCACGCGACCTGCTCCGTCTACGCCCAGAACATGGCCTACGGCGTCAAACCACCGCCGATCGCGGAGTGGATCATCAACCTCGGCGAAGCGGCCGAGTACATGTTCGACCACAACATCTTCCAGGACAACCTGGTCGGCGTCGACTTCTGCGAGAAGATGGTCAAGGAGACCAACCCGTCCGTCTGGGACAAGGCGCAGAAGACCAATGCACCGCACGCGGCCGAGCACGGCTACCGCACCATCGGCGACATCATGAAGGCGCTCAATCCGTTCGAGGGCGACTTCTACCGCGAGACGCTCCATGTCAGCCGCTACACGCGTGAGATGTTCTGCCTGATGGAAGGCCGCCATGTCCATCCGTCGACGCTCTACCCTGGTGGCGTCGGGACGGTCCCGACGGTGCAGCTCTTCACCGATTACATCGTGCGCCTGATGCGCTACGTCGAGTTCATGAAGAAGTGCGTGCCGCTGCACGACGACCTCTTCAACTTCATGTACGAGGCGCTGCCCGGGTACGAGCACGTCGGCGAACGGCGCATCCTGCTCGGCTGCTGGGGCTCCTTCCAGGATCCCGACGTCTGCGACTACGACTACAAGACGATGGACAAATGGGGCAAGGCGATGTTCGTCACCCCCGGCGTGGTCGTCGACGGCAAGCTGGTGACGACCAACCTGGTCGACATCAACGTCCAGATGCGGATCCTGCTCGGCAGTTCCTACTACGAGGATTGGGACAATTCCGAGACGTTCGTGGATAAGGACCCGCTCGGCAACAAGATCGACAAGAAGCATCCGTGGAACCAGACGACCATCCCAAAGCCGCAGAAGCGGAATATGAGCCCGGGCGGCAACTACACCTGGGTCATGTCGCCGCGCTGGCTCGACAAGCGCACCGGCGAGCACCTCGCGCTCGACACCGGCGGCGGCGCGATCGCTCGGCTCTGGGCGACGGCGCTGGCGGGCCTGGTCGACATCGGCTACGTCAAGGCGACCGGGAACAGCGTCAAGATCTACCTCCCCAAGACCGCGACAAAGGGTGAGGTGGAGTTCGAGTGGAAGGTGCCGAAATGGTCGAACGCGATTGAACGGGATCGCGCGCGCACTTACTTCCAGGCCTACGCCGCCGCCGCTGCCCTCTACTTCGCCGAGAAGGCGCTGGCGGAGCTCCATGCCGGCCGCACCCGGACCTTTACCGAGTTCAAGGTGCCCGATGAGGCGATCGGGGCCGGCTTCCACGAAGCCGTTCGCGGCGTCCTCTCGCACCACGTGGTCATCCGCGGCGGCAAGATCGCCAACTACCATCCGTACCCGCCGACCCCCTGGAATGCCAACCCGCGGGACATCTACGGGACGCCCGGTCCCTACGAAGATGCGGTCCAGGGCACGCCGATCTTCGAGGAGAACGGCCCGGACAAATTCAAGGGCATCGACATCATGCGCGCGGTGCGAAGCTTCGATCCCTGCCTGCCCTGCGGCGTGCACATGTACGTCGGGGATGGCAAGGTTGTCGAGCAACGCCACTCGCCGATGTTCGGCGCCGAGTCGTAATGGGCGACCGTGCCAGGTGACCGCCTCGAGCGTTTAGTCCAGGAAATCGATGGCCTCCCTGCGGGGAGGGCACGCGACAGCGCCGTGGAGATCGTCCAGGAGTTGATGGATCTCCACGGCGCCGGCCTCGAGAAAATCCTTGACGTCATTCACGACGCCCCGGAAGGGGGGCAGGCGCTGATCGATCGGCTCGCGGAGGATCCGATCGTGTCCAACCTGCTTCTGTTGCACGATCTCCACCCGGTGCCACTCGACGAACGCGTCAATCAGGCGCTCGCCAGCGTGCGCCCTTACCTCGGCACGCACGGCGGCAACGTGGAACTGCTGGGGCTCACTGACGGCGTCGCCCACCTGCGGCTGCAGGGCAGCTGCCACGGTTGCGCCTCCTCGGCCGTGACGCTCAAGCTCGCCATCGAGCAAGCCCTCAACGATCTGGCCCCCGATCTCGCCGGGATCGACGTCGAAGGCGTGGTCGAGGAGAAGCCCCGGGTGATGCCGGCCGGCTTTATCCCGCTGCAGGCCATTGGACCGAAGCCCAATGGCGCCCGGATCGTCACGGCGGCCCCCGCCTGGCAGCCGCTCGCCGGTCTGGAAGGGATGGAGGACGGCGAGTTGCGTAGCGTCAGCGTGTCCGACACCGAGACCATCGTTTGCCGTCTGGGCGAAAGTCTGTTCGCCTATGACGGCCGTTGCCCGGGCTGTACCCTGCCGTTACGCGATGGTGTGATCGACGGCACCAGCCTGCGCTGCCGTCAATGCGGGGCCCGCTTCGACCTGGTCCACGCCGGCCGCGGCCTCGAGGATCAGACCCTGCACCTGCAACCCTTCCCGATCCTGCACGACGTCGGGGGCAAAGCGAGAATCGCCGTCCCGGCGCTGGCGCGATGAGCCTCGCCGGACTCAAGCGCCTCACCCGGGAACGGGACCTTGACGAGCACTGCGAGCTGTGTCAGGCAACGATCCCGGAAACGCACCGCCACCTCTTCGAGCCGAGCCGGCGCGATCTCCTCTGCGCCTGCGATTCGTGCGGCCTGCTCTTCTCCGCCAAAGCCGACACGAAATTTCGCCTGGTGCCGCGTGACATCCTCGCCCTGGAGAACTTCCGGATGAGCGATGAGCAATGGAACGACCTGATGGTGCCGGTGAATATGGCGTTTTTCCACTACAGCACCCCGTTGAACAAGATCGTCGCCTACTATCCGAGCCCGGCCGGCCCGACCGAGTCGCTGCTGCCGCTCGATTCCTGGGACCAACTCGTCAAGGACAACCCGGTGCTTGCGACACTGGAGCCCGATGTGCAGGCGCTCCTCGTGAACCGGACCGGGCCCGCGCATCGCTACTACGTCGCGCCGATCGACGAGTGTTACAAGCTGGTGGGCCTGATCCGCAGCCAGTGGCGCGGTCTGTCGGGCGGGACCGAGGTCTGGCGTGCCATCACCGCCTTCTTCGACAGCCTGAGCGCGCGGAGCTCGGTGCATGCCTGATCTGACCATTAGCGTCGAGCGCGCCAGCGCGGTTCCCTACGCCGCGGTGCCCACGCTCGGCTTCACGCTCGCGATCACTGAATCGGACGGCACCGCGATCGAGGCCGTCTCGCTCCAGTGCCAGCTGCGCATCGAGGCGACCCGCCGTCGCTACAGCAGTCCCGAAAAGGATCGTCTCGAGGATTTGTTCGGGTCGCAGGACCGATGGTCGCAGACGCTTCGGACTTTCCTGTGGACCCATGCCAGCGTGCCGGTCCCCCGGTTCGAAGGCAAAACGACGGTCGAGCTGCCGGTCGCCTGCACCTTTGATTTCGAGGTGGTCGCCACCAAGTACATCTACGCGCTCGAGGATGGTGAGCTACCGCTGATCCTCCTCTTTTCGGGGACGGTTTTCTTCCGCGATGAGGAGGGCGCGCTGCAGATCACGCAGATTCCCTGGGAGAAGGAGGCCACCTTCCGGCTCCCCGTCGCCGTCTGGAAGGACCTGATGCGCTTTTACTACCCTAACGCCGCCTGGCTTTACCTGCACCAGGACGTCTTCGATCGCTTGCTCGAGTACAAGACGCGCAACGGGATTCCAACCTGGGACGCGGCCCTCGAGCGCTTGCTGGCGGCTGCCAGCGTCGAGGCGCGCCGGTGACGCCGGCGAAGGTCGATGCCATCGCGAAGGCGGTGATCTACGAGGGCTACCTCCTCTACCCGTACCGGACCTCGAACATCAAGAACCAGCAGCGCTTCACCTTCGGCGGGGTCTACCCGCCCGCCTTCGATGTGTCCACGATGCAGACCCAGTGCCTCTTGACCGGAGGGTCGTCGGCCGAGGTCGGAATCACGGTCCGGTTCCTTCATCTGCTCGAGAACGGTGACGTCGTGGAGCGCAGTGTCGAGGCGCCATGCACGATCACGTTCCCCGGCCTGGACGGCCGGGTGGATGTGTTCCGCGACGAGCTCCGGCCCGGGCTCGCCCGGCTGACGGTGCGGATCGCGAACACGTCGACGGTCGTCCCGGCCGATCGCGACCAGGCCCTCCGCCACACCTTCCTGTCCACCCACACCGTCCTGACGGTCCAGCGTGGCGCCTTTCCGTCGATGGCGGACCCGCCGGACGACCTGCAGGAGGCGGCCGCCGCCTGTCAGAACGTCGGCACCTGGCCGGTGCTGGTCGGGGAGCCGGGTGATCACGACACGCTGCTCTCCTCCCCGATCATCCTCGAGGACTACCCGCGCGTGGCCGAGGAAAGCCCGGGCGACCTCTTCGACGCCACCGAGGTCGATGAGTTGCTCTCACTCAGCATCCTGAGCCTGACCGACGAGGAGAAGGCGCAGATGCGCGCGGTCGACGCGCGGGCGCGCGAACTCCTCGCCCGCACGGAGGCGCTGACCGCCGACGACCTGCTCAAGCTGCACGGCTCGATGCGAGGCATGCGTACCCTACGTGAGGAGGCACATGATCACTGACGATCCCTGGGCCGCCATGAACCGGCTCGACCAGGTCGAGTCGCTGGGGTCGACCTTCCGGCCCGGCGACCGCGTGCGCCTCCGACCCGGCGGCCGCGCTGACATCTTCGACATGGAACTGGACGGCAAACTGGCGGTGATCGAGGCGATCGAGAGCAGTTTTGACGACGAGATTTATGTTGCGGTGGTCGTCGACGACGACCCCGGGAAGGACCTGGGCCTCGACCGGATGGTCGGGCACCGCTTCTTCTTCAGGCTCAGCGAGGTCGAAGCGGTCTGATGGCGAAGATCCTGGTGGCCGGCATCGGCAACGTCTTCCTCAGCGATGACGCCTTCGGCGTCGAGGTGGTGGCCAGGCTGCTGGAGCGGCCGCATCCGAACCACGTCACCGTGGGCGACTTCGGGATCCGGGGTTTCGACCTCGCCTATGCCCTGATGGAGGACTACGACCTGGCGATCCTGATCGATGCGCTGCCCCACGGCGAGCCCCCCGGGACGCTCTACGTTCTCGAACCCGACCCGATGGTCGGCGCGGCGATGGAGGGGCATGCCATGAACCCAATGGCGGTCTTTGCGTTGGTCCGGGCGATGGGGGGGAGGATGCCGAGGGTCAAAATCGTTGGCTGCGAGCCGGAATCGGTGGACGAAGGCATGGGACTGAGTGAGCCGGTGGCCTCGGCTCTGCACGGCGCGATCGAAATGGTGGAGAATCTGGTTAAACAGGAGGAACTAGCATGGGTTGGGTAGTCGGCCTCATCGTCGGTGCGATCATCGCCGCGGTCGGGATCGTCAACTTCCCTGACATCAAGCGATACTTCCGCATTCGGAATATGTAGGGGCTCAATGCACGAGCTCTCGATGTGTGAAGGCATCCTCGATGTTGTTCTGGAGGCGGCTAAGGAGCGGCCGGTCCGGCGCGTCCAGGTGGCGATCGGTGAGGACTGGGCGGTGAGCCCGGAGAGCTTCGACCAGTCCTTCCAGGTGGCGGCGCAGGATACGCCGGCGCAGGGGGCCGTCGTCGAGCAACAGCAGGTCAGTGGCGAGATGCTGACGATCAACGAGATCGAGTTGGAGGGGGGCGTCGTCCTGCGAAACCCCAGCCTGCCATCTGTCTAGCGGTCCCGGGCCGCGTCCTCGAAATCCTGGATCCGGTGAACCAGGTTGCGAGTGTCGAGGTGGCAGGCGTGCCGCGGAAGATCAGCCTGGCCATGCTCGAAGGCGAGGACCAGGTGGGCGTTGGAGACTGGGTGCTGATCTACACGGGGTTTGCGATGAGCAAGATCGACGAGGCCGACGCCCGCCAGACGCAACAGATGCTGGATGGCCAGGAGGAGGCCTTTGCCGAGTACGCCACACTCACGGCGCAGATCCATGCTGAGGCGGCTCGGCAGACGGGTGCTCCCGACTCGCGCTGAACGCGCAGCCGCATCCAGCCGAGCAAAAGTAGTACGTCTGACCGTCGCGCTCGATCCGAGTTGTGGCGGTCACAGGATTGACGGACATTCCGCACACAGGATCGTTGGCCAACGGCTCCTGCTTGTCCGGGTCGACCTCCATCATGCGAAGCATTTCTGGCCCGCCCGTCGTCAAGAAGCGCCACGCCAGGATCGCCATCACGGCGAGAAAAAAGATGTTCAGAAACGTGGTGTAGTTCCAGCTGGGCGCGGACTCGAAGACGGTGATGTTGCGGTTGGTGGGCACGATTCCGACGGCCTGGAAGGCAAGCGCGATCACGAAGCCGGCGCCGGCCATCGCGATGTATGACGTCACCAGCAGGTAGATACTCATTGGCCGGCCGTAGTACTTGCGATAGATGTCCAGGATCGGAATGATGATCAGGTCGGCGAAGATGAACGCGATCACACCCCCGAAGCTGATCCCGCCATTCCACAGGACTGCCGCCAGGGGTACGTTGCCCACCGAGCACACAAAGCTGACCATGGAGATGATGGGTCCGATCAGCGGTCCCCACACGAACGCCAAGGTTGGTTGGCTCGTCAGGAAGAACGCCCGCCAGAAACTTGCCGGCACCCAGGCGGCGATCGCTCCAGCAATCAGAAGGCCCAGGCCGATGTCCGTCCAGACGCTCACGACGTCCATCCAGAAGTTATGGCTGATGGCGGTCAAGGCGCGACGCGAGAACAGACGGCGGATAAAGGGCCCGTCGGTGATCGACATGTCCATGCCGGCATGGCCCTCCATGCGCCCGGCACGGCCACGCTCGGCTTCCTGGCGCGCCCCGTCCACCATCCGCTTCTTCAGCGTGAGTCGGAAGATGAAGGCCAGGATGACGATCATGAGCAGCCCACCGCCGAACTCCGCCGCGAGGAACTGCCAGCCCAGCAGGATCAGGAGGATCAGGCCGAGCTCAAAGACGAGGTTGGTCGACGCGAATTCGAAGGTGATCGCGTTCCGAAACGTGGCGCCCTTGAGCAACAGGCTTCGGCCAATCGCGACCGCCGCGTAGGAGCAGGATGACGACGCGGCGCCCAGCCCGGTGGCGAGGACCAGACCCCGCGGCGAGTCCGTGCCCAGCGCACCGGCGACCGCCTTTCGCGAGATAACCGTCTGAATCACCGCGGAGAGGAGGAAGCCCAGGGCGAGTGGCCAGAGAATCTCCCACAGCATCGAGAAGGCTACGAACAGGGTATGGCCAATCGCACCGATGATCACCATCCGTTATCCCCTGACAAACCGCTCGATGGTTGCGGTCACTTCCCGAATCTTTTCCCGACCGTTGCCGCTCCGGACCGCGTCGGCGACGCAGGAGTCCAGGTGGTCCTCGAGGAGCGCCAACGCCACCCCCTCCAGCGCCGCCTTCACGGCGTTGACCTGGGTCAATACATCGATGCAATAGCGGTCGTCGTCTACCATCCGTTGCAGGCCACGCACCTGCCCCTCAATCCGTTTCAGGCGTGCGCCGATCTTCTGCTTGTCCTTGGCGTATCCAACCATGTGGCCATAATACCCCCCGGGGGTATCTGACTGTGCGTCCTTAGACCCGGCCTCGGCCGACGCTGGCCAGATCCAAACGAAGGCAGCATCAATCGACCAGCATCGACTGGATTGCCCCTCCTCATTTCTTTCGAAAAGAGCGGGTGCTCATTATCTACCTGGGAACCGATAGCGAGTACTCAGCCTCCTCAGCGGGGTTCTCGGCCCGCCATTTGCCGGCTGCACGGGGTCGCGGTCATGACCAGCGCCGTGATCCTGTATCACCGCTTCTAAACGGCGCGCAAGGCCTCGTGGGGTTAAGTGATAGTTATCCGACCCTAAAACGTTGACGCTGCGGCGCATGCTGTGTTATACCGCAGATGGGGATTTGCAGAGTCATTATGTGCCGCGCATCGCTCCGGCGGCACACCCGACGTAAGGGAGGACCAATGGGGAAACTCGGGCTATCCAAGGCAACGCGTGGCTTCGTTGCGCTCGCGGTCGCGTCGTCGGCGTTCCTGGTCGCGAGCAATGCGATTGCAGCGACAGTGACCACGAATCCTGACGGAAGTACGACGGTCAGTGACGGGAGCTACAGCTTCAAGAACTATCAATTGGGCGGCCTCCCGGCCGAGTACTGCCCGGACGTCAACAGCCCATGTCAGAACGGAGCCGCCGAGCCGGCCGTCCGCGCGGACAAGTTGGGGAACTTCTATGGCTCATCCGAAAACGGGCTCACCTCTGGCACCGAGGCCTGGAAGTCGATCGACGGCGGCCATCATTACGTCCATCTGCCGTCGCCCAACGAGGTGTCAGCCCCGCCAACGACGCCGGTCCCGATCTCGCCGGCCGGTGGCGACACCGATTTGAGCACCGGGAGCGCCAAGAACGCCTTTGGCCTGTACAACGTTTACGTGTCGAGTCTGGACGGCGTCCATACGGTCGTCAGCACCTCACTCGATGGAGGTCACACCTGGACTAAGAACCTGGCTGCGTCCAAGTTCCCCGGTGAGGATCGCGAGTGGATCGCCGCAGACGGCGCGAACAAGGTGTGCATCAGCTACGTCTCGGCGGCCGGCGTCCTTGTCACACCGCTAGGGCTTCACGTCGAGTGCTCCTACGACGCGGGCACCACGTTCACGCAGATCGGTGATGCGATTACGCCGGGGAACGTCGACTCGCGCCTCGGTTTCAAGATCGGCAACCTGATGATCGATCAAAACAGCAACACAGCCGATCCGGCGCGGAACAGCGATATCGTCTACCAGATCTATACGAGTGGGACAGCAGCGGATGCGACAAACCCCAACCCGACCGGTTTCCATGTCGTCTGGATGGGCGTATCGCTCGACGGCGGCAAGACCTTCAACGATTACCAGGTCTACAACAACCCCGTCGTGACGGCCGACTACGCGCACAATTTCGCCAACGTCAGTGTCGATCGCGCCGGGAACGCCTATAGCTTCTTCAGTGACGACCACTACGTCTACTACAAGTTCTCGACCGACCATGGCAAGACCTGGAACCCGGGTGGGTCGACCGGCGCGCCGATCCGCGTCAGCCGGACACCGGCCAATACGGCAATCTTCCCCTGGTCGACCGCGGGCGCGGCCGGCAAGGTCGACCTCGTCTACTACGGCAGCGACTACTACGGCGCTCAGCATCCGGACAACTACCCGTCAAACGCGACCTGGCGCGTGTACTTCGCGCAGAACCTGAACGCAATCAATTCGCCAACGGCCTGGACCCAGGCGCAGGCGTCGCCGATCAACCACTACGGGGCGGTGTGTGAGGGCGGCGTCGGGTGCACCGGCAACCGTGATCTCTATGACGATTTCGGCATTGCCGCTCGGCCCACGACCGGGTTGGCGTCGATCATCTACAGCGACGACCAGTACGATCAGTTCAACCACACGTTGACGTATCCGAGCAGTTGCACCGCCGCGAAGAACAACACAGGAGGCTGCGACCACACCTCGATCGCCACGCAGACCGCCGGCGCAGGCATTTACTGATGAACGCGGGAGAGGGTCAGCCCAAATCCTGCCCTCTCCTCCGATCGATGACCTGGAGGCTGGCGGCCGCCCTTGTGATCGGCTTCATGTTCGATCTGCAGCCAGTCGCGGCCGCGAACGCGCCCCTTCCGACCTTCGGCAACCCAACCATCAGCGGAATCCAGGGCTACGGGTTCGAACAGGACTTACGGATTGACACCCACGGTCGGGTCTTCACGAGTGTGCCCGGAAGTCTGGGATCGAACCTCTCCTACGTCTGGCGGTCGCTCAACCGAGGCCAAACCTTCAAGTGGATTCCCGCGGCCGCCCAGCCCATCGGCAAGCTGCCGATGTGCAATGGCGGTGGAGACACTGAGCTTGCGACCGACAACCAGGATCGTCTCTACATCAACGATCTGGCGCTGGCCAACTATGGCACGGCGCGATCATCGGACCACGGTCGGACCCTGACCGCGGCACCGGCCTGCGCCTCGGTGCTCACGGCGCCGGATGACCGCCCCTGGTATGCGGTCGATGGGGATCCGATGGCGGGCGGCTCGATCACCTTCACCTACAACATTGCGCCGGACGCCACACCGGTCCCAATCGGCACCTGCACCACGACGGGAAACCAGTTGGTGTTCGCGCGTTCCCCACTACCGGCCGCGCCTGCCACGGCTGGACTCCTCTTTGGGGCCCCGCAATTGCTGACCAAGCCCTGTGATGAGGGCATCATGGGCAACGACGAGGTCTTTACCTACGGCGCCACCAAGCGCGCGTTCGTGATGCACAATAACGACGCGCTCAACCAGATCCGGATGGCTCGCTGTGACATCGTCGACCACACAACGTCGCCGACCGGATACGCGAACTGCATCGACACCCTGGTGTATGCGAACGCGGCGACGGTGAATGGCGGAGACTTCCCGACCCTCAGCATCGACCGGGCCGGCAACCTCTTCGCGGTCTGGGAGCAGGCGAGCTGCGGGCCGTGCCCGGCGACAATCAAAAGTAACACCCTTCTGTACTACAGCTGGTCCAGTGATCAGGGTGACCACTGGACCACTCCCGCCGTTATTCCGACCCCGGGCCTGAACACCGATGTATTCGCCTGGCCGGCCGCCGGCGACAGCGGGCGCGTCGACGTCGCCTTTTACGGAACGCCCGCCCAGCAGGCGTGCCCGCCGTGCAAGGGCCCGGATTCGACGCAGGGCGATTGGAGCCTGTACCTGACTCAGTCACTCGACCTCGCCAGTGGCACACCCACCTGGTCGGCGCCGGTCCTTGCCAGCGAGCACTTTGTTCACCGGGGAACGATCCAAACGTTGATGGGTGGCCAGACGGGGGATCGAACGTTGGGGGATTTCTTGCAGCTCCGGATTGGGCAGCAGGGGGAGGCCAACATCGCCTACGCCGACTCGAACAGCGCCACCGAGGCGCTCGCCTCGCAGGGCACGTTCGTGCGCCAGAACGGTGGCTCGAGTGTCCTCGCCGCGTCCCCGGTCGTAAACGGCTCCATGCGACGGACCCAGGCGGTCGGTGTCGCGCCGCATTGCGCGACGTTCGACAGCGCCACGCTCAGCAGTAGCTGCCAGCCCAACCTGGAGATCCTCGGTTCACAGATGTCGCTCTCGTCCGATGGCAGCACGTACCAGGTCAGAATGCTGGTGGCTGACCTCCGCAGCCTGGCGCCAAAACCGGATGCCGGCGGCACCACCCTGGTGTGGAACACCCAATGGAAGGTCCCGTCTAGTAGCGACCCCAGGGGTGGTGCCTATTTCCACACCTACATGGAATCCACCGCCGGGACAGCCCCAACGTTCTGGGTCGGCCAGAATGCCATCGAGGCCACGGGAAGCCTCACCCTTACCTACCCGGGGTCGACGCAGGTGACCGGCTCCTACACGGCGACCGCGCCGGGCCTGATCACGATCAACGTGCCGGTGACGGCGGTGGCCGAGCCGAACCCGATCGATAACCAGCTTTACAGCGTGACGGCCTCGACGCAGTCACTGTCGGGCAACGCTGAGACGCCGCCGAGCCTCTTTGGGTCGGGCCTCGGTGGGAATCTCTTCAACCTCGTCGACGTCGCCCCGGCCTACGATGTCCGTCCCTAGAGGAGATCATCCCGGCGCCTGACGAATGCGTCAAACTTAGGGCATGTGTCGCAGCATCAAGGTCCTCCGGCAAAAGGAGGGAGCGCCGACCGACGAGGAGATCCACGCAGCGTCGCTGCAGTTCGTGCGGAAGATCAGCGGCTACCGGGTGCCGTCCCGCAAGAATGCAGAAACGTTCGACGCTGCCGTGCTCGAGGTCACTCGGGCGTCGCGGCAGTTGCTGGATTCCCTGGCCTGAGTCGAGGGGCGGTGAGCAGGATCGCCGCGCCGACGAAGGCGGCGATGGCGCCGGTCACCATGGCCACACGGTAACCGGCTCCCTGCGCCAGCGCGGCGCCGATCGCGATCCCTATCAGCGTGGCACCCAGCCCGGCGGAGCGGGTGGCCGCGTTGATGCGGCCCAGCACGCGCGCGGGCGCGATCGTCTGGCGGAGACTCGACTGGTTGATGTCGAAGATGGTCGCGCCCCCGTCACCGATCACCTGCTGCGCGATCAGCAGCGCGAACGCGACCAGCCCGGCCCCACGCGCGAGCGGAAGCAGGAGGATCCCTAGACCGGTCAATACCAAGCCGCCAACCAGGGTCATACCGAGCCCGACTGCCGCGGTCAGCCGCGGAGCGAGCAGCGCGGCGACCAATGAGGAGACGCCGCCCACTGCAAAGGCCAGGCCGAGCGGCCCTGGCATGAATCCCAACTCGCGAAGTGTGAAGAGGCCGATGATGGTCCCCACGATCCCGAGGCTGAAGTCAAGCGCGGCAAGGGCACCGGCGAGGGCCCGCAGGGTCGGATCCCGCGCAAGGATGCCGAGGCCCTCGCGAATCTCTCGAAAGACGCTGGCGCGCTCGAGGCTGCGCGGCGCCGCCCGCTCGGGCGCCCGGATGCTGCCGATGAATCCGGCCGAAAACAGGAAGGTGATGGCGTCGATCAGGATCGCGACCGGTGCGGTGAAGATCTGCACCAGCCAGCCGGCGATGCCGAACGCGGAGACCTCGGCGACGGAGAGGCTGGCTGCGATCTTGCCGTTCGCTTCGAAGAGCCGCGATGCCGGGACCACGGCGGGCAGGTATGACTCGTACCCGACGTCGAAAAACACCGTCAGCATGCTGGCCAACAGCGCGACGATGTAGAGCTGCTCGATCGTCACCCGGCCGGTGAAGGCCACGAACGGGATGGATCCCAGAACCAGCGCCCGTCCGAGGTCTGCCGCGATCAATACGGGGCGCCGCCGGAACCGATCGATCAACACGCCGGCGAACAGCCCGAACAAAAAGCCGGGGACATGATCGGCGGCCCGAAGGATCGCGATCTGCGCCGGGGACGCGTTCAGGACCAGGATGGCGAGGAACGGCAACGCCGGCCGGGTGATCAGCGATCCGAAGGTCGAGATGGTCTGCGCGCTCCAGAGCCGGACGAAATCACGATTCCTCCAAAGGCTTCCGGCGCTCACCGAGCAGACAGCATACTGTTCAACCCTGGCTGCTCGCGATCCTCGGGATCCCTCGGGTGGTCAGTCCCAATCTTTCTTTATTTTCACGATGGCAAGCTCTAAGAGAATGGGCCGCGACGCCGCCGCAGAGATGCGTGAACTCCTTCGTCGATCGTCCGCTCAACCTGGCGGGCAAGACTCGACACCATGCCTCTATCGAGGCTGGACGCAGGCGGGGCGACCGGCACGTTGACCGGCGCGTGGACCTGGATGATCCACTTGACGGGCAGCGGTATCAAGCCCATCGGTCCAAGCAGAGGCCAGAACAGCGTGATCGGCAGGGCCTCGCCACCCAGCTTGCGTCCGAGCCATGCCCAGTTCGCCACGATCGGATAGCTGTCTTCCGAACCGACGACGGAGATGGGGACGATCGGCACCTGTTCCTTCAGGCCGAGTCGAGCGAATCCTTCGCGAAAGCGCTCCGGCCGGTACCGGTGCCAGATCGGCTTGGCGACACCGTCAACGCCCTCGGGGAAGGTGCCGACGATATCTCCCCGGGCCAGCAGCCGGGCGGCCTCTTGTGGCGAGGCAGGAACATTCCCGGTCCGGCGCAGGAAGCCACCGAGGCCCTTCACCGTGAAGGCCCAACTCGTCACAAGGAATCGTGGGTGCCTTCCGGTCGCCCGCCAGATCGCCGTGTGAATCATGGCGCCATCCCACGGGATGAATCCGCCGTGGTTGCTGACCAGCAGCGATGGCCCAGCAGGCAGATGTTCAAGGCCGATCACAGCGACGCGAAAGTAGTGCTTGAACATCCAGTTAAAGAAGCCCAGGCTTCTCCCGAGAAAGACCGGGTCGTCGAAAGGTTCGTCGGCCGGCGGCACCGGCTTGATCGCCTGGATACTGCCTGGTACGGAGGAGCGCGCCGAATGGATGTCAGTCGGCGCCGAGGAGCCAGATCGTGCCATCGTCGACCATCCGAAAACCAACCTGCTCGTAGAGGTGTTTCCCAGCCTCGGACGCGACCAGGTAGAACAACCGTGAGCCGTGCTTTTGGTGCGACTGAATGGCGTGGACCAGCACCGCCCGTCCCGCGCCTTTTCGCTGGTATTCGGGCGGGGTTGCCATGTTCCAGATCCCGACGGCCGCGCCGGTTTTGATCGTGGTCCCGGCGGAATAGGGCTGCTCACCCGACCGCGCGATGTAACTGGCGATCGTCGGGTCCTCGACCGTCCGTTTGGTGACCAGCCGGCGCCAGGTGTCGAGTGGCTGGTCGAATCCACGGGACATGAGGTCCGTGAAGACCTCGATATCGGCCTGGCCGTCGACCCGCTCGACGGAATACTGCCCACGCGGCTCGAGGACGTCACCGGGCTCCAGCGCCATCAGCGGATTGGGTCCGCCCGGCTCGAGCCCAAGCTCGCGGGCGACCGGAGCCAGTTGAGCGTCAGCCGCGCTGGTGAAGGCGACAAAGCCACCGTGACCTCGTTCTCGAATCGCCTCGACATAGGCCACAAGCACCTCGCGCTCATTCGGGCCACGGGCCATGAAGGCCCCGTTGAAGCCAGGCACCGGCTCGCCGGTGATCAGCAGGAAGCCCTCGGGAGCGCGACGTAAATCTGCACCGGCCAGTCCGGTGAAGAAACGTTGGACACCCTCACCTGCTGCTTGCCACAATCCGGCGGCGAGATCCCCTTGCATACCGCCCGAACTATACCCGGCGGTTTCAGCCGCACGGCACCGACCGCGCCGCTATCGAGATGGAGGCGGAGCCGAGCCTCCGAGGGTGGCCTCGAGACCCCGAACGTCACCTTCCTCGTCGGTGAGCACGCCGACGTCGCGGTACCCGAGGTGGGCGAGCTCGTGGCGCAGCATCTCCGCCTGGTTGCCGCCGAGCTCCAGGAGGAGCGCGCCGCCACGCTTGAGAAAGCGCGGACTTTCCCGCAGCACGCGCCGCAGGATCGCGGTACCGTCCAGGCCCCCGTCGTAGGCGAGCGTTGATTCGAACGTAAAGGTGTCGCGCTGCAGCATCGGCAGCTCAGGAGTGGGAACGTAGGGCACGACGCCGATCACCAGGTCAACGCTTCCTTCGAACGTGCGTGGGATCGGCCCGAACAGGTCCCCTCGGTAGGCTTCGACCCCGTTGGCCCGGGCACACGGGACCGCCCGCTCGTCGAGGTCGGTGGCCACGACGCGTGCGCCGGGCTGGGCCGCCATCAGCGTCCGGGCGATTGCGCCGCTTCCCGTACAGAGGTCGATCGCCATCCCGGCCCGGGGCAGCCGCGCGATCGCGCGGCGCGCGAGCGCCTCGCTCTGCCAGCGCGGAACGTAGACGCCGGGATCGACGCGGATCGTCAGGCCGCAGAAGGTAATCCGTCCGGTGATCCAGGCGAGTGGCTCGCCGGTGAGGCGACGCCTGACCAGGGTGTCGAGGAGGTCGGGATCGTTGCCGGCGACCGCGAGCAGCTCGTTCGCTTCCTCCTCGGCCGCGACAAAGCCACCGGCCGCCAGCCGCTGCGCTACGGCGCGGATGGGAGACGTAAGACGAAGGTGCTGCCCTTGCCGAGCTCGGTCGACTGCAACTCCAGCGATCCATTCATGCGTTCCGCCAGGCCCCGGCTCAAGTACAGGCCGAGCCCGCTGCCCTGACGATCGCGGACCACGCGGTCAGACCCGCGCACGAACCGCTGGAAGATGCGCTCGCGGTCGGCGGCTGGGATACCAGCGCCGTTGTCCGCAATGGTCACCTGCATCTGGCCGGCCAGGACTTCCAGGCCGAGCCGGATGGTCGGAGGCGCATCGCTGTAGCTGATCGCGTTGTTGATCAGGTTGTCGAGGATCTTGCCGACGAGGGCCCCGTCCGCCAGCGCATCGACGGCCTGGACGGCGTGCATGCGGAGCGTGGCGCCGGCCAGTTGGGCCCGCGGCTTTGCCCGGGTGATTGCTTCGTGCAGCGCGTCCGTCATCGAGACCCGCTCGGCCTTCGGAGACAGTGTGCGGCTCTCGAGTCGCGCCACGGCGAGCAGTTCATCCGCCAGCCCCTTCGCCTCCTCGGTCTTCCGCTGGGCGGTTTCGAGCGCGGACTTCAGCGCGGGCGGCAACTCGCCGAAGCCGCCCTCGAGCGCGATCGAGATGTAGCCGCCGGTCACGGTCAGTGGTGCCCGCAGTTCGTGCACGGCAATGTCCATGAACTCGCTCTTGGACCGTTCGGCCTCCTTGGCGTCGGCGATCAGGCGCGCGTTGCGAAGTAGCAGGGCGCCGAGTGTCGAAAACTGGTGCAACGACTCGATGGCGCTGGTCTCAAAGGGCTCGTCCTTCACCCGGCCCATCGCAATGACGCCGATGACCTCACCGCCCACGGCCAGCGGCGCGACCAGAAACCGCTTGTAGGGGAGGACAACGCCCTCCAGCCCGGCTGGTGTGCTGGTGTATTCGGCCGCGGTCAGCTGCACGGCCCGATTCTCTTTGATCCCCTGGAGAACAACCGGGGCGATCGGCCAACGGGTACCGATCGCGCCGTCCAGCGCATCGCCCGTCGTCGACTCGAGCACCAGAAAGGTATCCTCCACCTGGGCAAGGCTGGCATCGTCAGCGCCCACCGCGGTGGTGGCCCGGCGGAGAAGCCGGTGCAGGACCTGGTCGAGCTCGACCTGGCTTGCCACGTCTTCGGCGGCCTCGACGGACGACCGCAGGCGGGCTGCGGTGTCGTCGGCCCTGGCCCGAGCGACTTCGGCCTCCTCGAAGAGGCGGGCGTTGGTCAGGGCGAGGCCGGAAATCGTGCTCAGGAGCCCCAGCGCGGCAAGGTCGTGATGGGTGAAGGGCCGGTCCTCGTAGCGACTGAGAACCAGCAAGCCGATCGCCCGCCCGCCGTGCACCAGCGGCATGACAGCCGTGTGGCGCACCGCGGTCAGCGCCTCCCGGAACTCCGGCGCGGCCTCGCCGACCGCGAGCTGGCCTCCGAAAGTGGGCTGAAGCGTCTCCATTGCCTGCTTGACGACCGGCTGCCCGGCGAAGTACTCGTTCGAGTACCGCTTGCCGACCCAGGTCAGCGCCCCCGCTCGCCCATACGTCGCCTCGATCACGATCGAGCCGGCGTCGAGGCTCGAGAGAGTGGCACGGTCCGCTTGAACGGCATGGATGCCCCGTTCGAGCACACGGGCGATGACCTCGCGGGAGTCGAGAGATCCCGAGATGTCGAGCGCGATCTGCACCAGCTCGGCCACTTCATCCCGAGCCTCGTCTCTGGGTGGAATCGGCTTGGCTAGCGCCATTGACGGCTCCCGATCATTACCGAACGCACAGCCTAGCGCAAAAAAGGCGTTTCCGCTTCCCAATTTGCGCCACTATGATACTGACGCCTTGCAACATCTGATATTCGTCCGGAAAGCGTGCGATGAACGCCGGAACCTTTCAGCCGTCTGCCTGGTTTCCCCCTTGTGAGACGTGTCGTGCCTGCTGGCCTCGTCCTTGTCCTCACCGCGTGCACGGGATCGCCGGCGGCCGCAAGGGCGAGCCCAACGGGGGCAGCATCGGTTGCCCCCAGTCCTGCGGCCGTGAGCTCATCAGGGACGGGCGCGTGCCGGCTGCCGATCGTTGAGTACACGCAGCAGGCGCAGGGTCTGGTCCCGATGCGCGGGTTCCTCTCGGTGCCGGGCCTCCAGTTTACGGCCGACCCGGATGGCGGGTTTGTCCAGGACGGGAACACCTACCATTCCACGGCGCGGCCCCACCTCAACGGCGGCGGCGCCGGGGCGGGGGCCTATGACTGGCCGCTTCTTCGGTGGCTCCCGGTGGAACTCCGGAACGTTTCGCCGGACGGCGCACATTACGCCTATCAAAATAGTTCCGGCATCCACGACGTCGAGGTGGCGACGGGAAAAGACCGCACCCTGGCGGGATCAAGCGGTGTCGACGCCGTCCTTTACTACGCGACAGAGGGCATCTATTTCAACCACGGGGCCTGGGAGGGCCCTCCCGGGCCAGGGTTGTGGCTCCTCGACCCGGCCACCGGCAAGGTCCAGACCGTCTTTACGGACAAACGTGTCGATACGGTCGGGGGCTTCGCCGCGTGGCTCCCGTGGGTGAATCCCGCGGACTCGCATCCACTCCAATCAAGCTACAGCGGCGGACCGCTTCCGAACCAGGCCGATCGTCGTGACCTCAATGGCGGCGCGACAGTCCCCTGGTTCTACCAGCCGGGAAAGTTCGTCACGGTGGTTGGCTTTGACCAGGACAGGCGAGCGCTCATCAACGTGTCCTCCGGCGAATCGGTCCCGGGAATCAACGAGATATGGCTCGTGCCGACGGCGAACCAGGGCACCAGGATCTTCACGGGGCCAGAGTTACCGCGGATCGTCGGGGACTCGCACGGTACCTGGCTGTCGGACAGGCGCGGAATCTGGCTCTACACCTTCGCCCAGGGCCTGGTCCATGTCTCCCCGATCGTCGCCGACGTTGCCGGCAGGTGCCAGTAAAGTCAACCGATTCCACCTTAAGTGGCCTGGCTCAGGACCTCCCGCAATCTTCGGGCGAATGCTTCGGGTTGGCCCGAGTATCCGAACTCGCCGCCCACGAAGCCGCCGTGGTGACTCGGGAATACGACCGCTTGCTGACCAAGCCGTTCAGCGGTGGCCACGGCCGTGCGCCCGGTGAAGGTTCCCATGGACTCCTCGCCCACGGCGATCACAATGCGTGTCGCCGACGCGACCAGCGCGTCGAAGTCGGGGCGATAATGCGTGACGCCCCAGGACTGGTCGGAGAGCAGTGGGTCATCACGGGAGCCGTCATCGTCGGTCGTCATCCCGAACTGGCCGGGATCAGGAACACGCTGGGCGAAGTAGTCGTCGGTGAACTCTCCCCGCCACGACGTCATGGCGATGAAGGCAGCCATGCCGGCACCCCGACCCCTGGCCTCGTACGCGCCCCGAATACCGATGAGGGCGCGCTCGGCGGCCTCCGCGTCCGGTAGGACCGACACCAGCGGCGGCTCGTGCGCCACCAGAGCGGTGAGATCGTTGGGGTGGGTGGCCACGAGGGCCAGCGCGGTCACGGCCCCGCCACTGCTCGCGAACATCTCGATCGGGCCGGCACCAAGAGTCCCGATGAGGGCGTGCACATCATCCGCCTGCACCGTGGGAGAGTGGTCGACCCGGCCGTCTTTGCGGGTGCTCCGGCCGAGGCCGCGTGGGTCATAGGTGATCACGGTGCGGTCGGGGAAATGCGACGCCAAGGTCCTGAACCCGCTGGCGTCCATTGGCTGGCCGATCATCAATAGCGGTGGGCGTCCATCGGCGGTCGGCAGCGGGCCGTGGACGTCGTAAACGATGCACGCCTCTGTGGTTTCAAGCGTGCGAGTGCTCATCGCCATCCGAGTTGCTCACCCACGATCCGCGTCCTCGCCGAGCCTGGCAACCGCCTCGCCGACGCCGCGATAGAACGTCGGATACGCATAGATCAGGTGGCGCAGCTCATCGGTGGGAATTTTGGCTTTGATCGCCAGTTCGAAGATGCCGAGGATGTCGCCGCCACGGGGGCCCATCGTGGTCGCCCCGACCAGCACGCCCCGATCCGCATCTTCGACCACCTTGATGAAGCCCTCGTTGCCCGGCCCGTGAATCCAACCGCGCGCGGTGACCGACGCCTTCTGGATCCCGGTCCTGACATTGATGCCCTGCTTGCGGGCGACCGCCTCCGTGATCCCAGCCGCCCCAACCTCCGGATCGGTAAAGGTCACCCGGGGGAGCGCCGAGTAATCTGCTGCGGGACCACCCTGTCCGAGGATGTCGCGCACCGCGAGCCGCGCCTGGTACATGGCCACGTGGGTGAAGGCGCCTTTGCCGGTGACGTCGCCGACGGCCCAGATGCGATCTCCCGCGCGTAAGTGGCCGTCCACCCCGATGGAGTGGGCCGCCGGATCGAGGCCGACCCGGTCCACGCCGATGTCCTTCAGGTTGGCGCGACGGCCGGTTGCCACCAGCAGGCGCTCGGCGGTTACCTGTTTGCCACCGTCGAGCTCGATCGCGATCAGGCTGCCCTGCTTGTGGACCGCCTGCACCTTCGCCGACAGGCAGAGCTCGATTCCGTCGCGAGCCAGAACCCCGGCCAGCACGGCGCCAGCCTCCGGCTCTTCGAGCGCCAGCACATGGTCCATGCCTTCGATGACCGTGACCTGGACCCCGAAACGGGCAAACACCTGCGCCAGTTCGAGCCCGATCGCGCCGCCACCGAGCACCGCGAGCGACGCGGGGAGCTCCTCGACCTCGATCGCCTCGCGGTTGGTCCAGTAGGCGACGTCCGACAGTCCGGGGATCGGTGGGATCACGGGGGACGTGCCCGTTGCGATGACGATGGCGCGCGACGCCTGGTAGGTGACGCTGCCGACGTTGACCCGCCCAGCGCCTGCCAGCTTGCCTGAGCCGCGGACGAAACGACCGCCTTTTTTCTCAAAGCGTTCGACCGCGACGCGGTCGTCCCAGTTATCGGTCGCCTCCCTACGGATCCGTTGCGCCACCGGGGTCCAGTCGGGCACCACCGTGGAGGCGCCCGCGACGCCAGGAATCCGCCGGCCCTCCGCGAGCAGGTCGTCGGCGCGGATCATCATTTTGCTTGGGACGCAGCCCCAGTAGGGGCACTCGCCGCCGACGAGCCGGTTTTCGATCCCGACCACCTGCAGGCCGGCCTCAGCAAGTAGCGAGGCGACGGCCTCGCCGCCCACGCCCAATCCGAGCACGACGACGTCAACAAGTTCGGGCATGCGCCTAGCCTACTTGGGCGTAGGTAGCGGCTTCCCTGAGCGTCATCGCCTGGCCCTCGGCCCAGGCCTGGGCGGCCGCCTCTTCGCTCAGGCCCTCGCGCCCGGTGCGGCCCTCCTGCACCGTGAGCAGTCCCGCGAGTGCGGTACCCGTGCTCGTCCGATGAACGGCCGCGGCGGCCGCAAGCCTGGTCGCCCGGACCGGGTCGCCATTGAGGCGGGCGGTGACCGACAGGTTGTCGATCTGAATGACCAGTCCGGCAACGTCCTCAGCGGCGTCGAACAGCGCGAGCGCCTCGTGCCAGGCCCTGGCGGCACCGTCAATGTCATCCAGCTTGAGGCGGACCAGGCCAAGGCTATGGAGGCACCACCCGAGCCCGAACCGGTCGTCGATCCTGCGGAAGGTCCGCTCCGACTCGTTGAGGTCGCCGAGGGCACGGGAGAACTCGCGCTCAAAGTAGGCGAGGCTGCCGAGCCCCCAGAGGCAGCGTGCGGTGCCCCTGTCGTCGCCGAGCTGCCGAAATGTGGCGAGCGCCTCATCGAGCAGGGCCCGTGCCTGCGGAATGTTCGTCCGGTTGGCCACCGACGGAAATGCGTCGTTGTAGAGGGCGTTGGCAATAGCCAGGGGGTCGCCGATCTGCCGGGTGAGGGCAAGGCACTCGTCGTAGAGGGGCTGGGCTTCGGTCATATCGGCCTGCCAGTAGGCAAGACCGGCGGCCGCTTCCAGGGCCCTCAGCCGCTCCTCTAAGAATTCGTCGGCGTGGGGCATGGCCAGCGCCCGACCGAGCCTGGACCGGCCCTCGTGGAGGTGCCCGCGCATCTGCCAGAAGCGCCAGAGCGCCGCGCCAAGACACATCGCCATCCGGGCGGCGCTGCTACTGACGAACCAATCGAACGCCGCGCTGAGGTTGTCGTGCTCGCGCTCGAGTTGATCAAGCCAACCCTTCTGGTTTGGTCCAAAGATGTCGGCCTGGGCGCGTTCCGCCAGCTCGAGGAAGGCGCGGGCGTGACGATCATGGATCGTCTCCGCCTCACCGCGCTCGGTCAGTCGCTCGGCGGCGTACTCACGAATCGTCTGCAACATCAAGTAGCGCGGCTCATCGACCTCGGGGAGCCGCCGGAGCAGGCTCTGGTCGGCCAGCTGATCGAGCCGGTCCTCCAGCGCCCCGCCGATTTCCTCATCCGGCCCGCAGACCGCGTCCGCCTGTTCGAGGCTGCCGCCCCGGGCAAAGGCTGAGAACCGCGCAAACAGCCGCTGGGCGTGTGGGTCGAGCAGGTCGTAACTCCACGCGATCGCTCCGCGCAGCGTCTGCTGCCGTCCAGGCAGGTCCCGGGCCGAGGATGCCAGCGCCATCAAGGTTTTGTCCAGGCGGGCGAGCAGCGCCGGCGGCGAGAAGAGCTTGGTGCGGGCGGCGGCCAGCTCGATCGCGAGCGGGAGGCCGTCCAGGCGCTCGCAGATGGCGGCAATCGCGGGCGCGTTCTCGTCGGTTGCACGAAAGTCCGGCTTGACGGCGACGGCACGTTCGATGAACAGACGCACGCTTTCGTACTGGGATAGGGCATCGAGCGGTGGGAGTGCTTTCGGGTTCGGCAGCCGCAGCGGGGGCACGGGAAACTCCTGCTCGCCGTACAGGTGCAAAACGGCTCGGCTGCTGACCAGGATGCGCAGAGGTTCGCTCGCTCGAAGCAGTTGCGCGACCGCCGGGCCTGCCTCGATCACCTGTTCGAAGTTGTCGAGCACCAGCAGGGTCCGCTTTCCCTTCAGGTCGTCGAGGAGTCGGTCCATCGGAGCCTGGCTCCCCGTGACCGGGATCGACAATGCCTGCGCGATGGCGGAGGGGACAAGCTCCGGATCGCGAACCGCAGACAGTGGCACGAAATACACGCCGTCGGCAAAGGCGCTGAGGAGATCCGCAGCGATCTGCAGGCTGAGACGGGTCTTGCCGGTCCCGCCGGGCCCGGTCAGTGTCACGAGACGGGCCTTCGCGAGCAACGCCTTGCCTTCGCGAACCTGGTCATCGCGGCCGATGAAGCTGGTCAGTTGCGTCGGCAGGTTGTTCGGTGTGGCTTCGAGGGTACGCAGTGGAGCAAAGTCCTCCGGAAGGCCCGGGACCATCAGCTGGTACAGCCGTTCTGCTCGTGCAAGGTCCTTCAATCGGTGGCGCCCCAGGTCCCGCAGGGTCAGACCGTCGGGCATGGCATCCTCGACCAACGCCTTCGTCGTTTCCGAGAGCAGGACCTGGCCGCCATGGGCGGCGCCGGCCACGCGCGCCCCGCGGTGCACATCTAACCCGACGTAGTCGTGGCCGACGACGGTCGCCTCGCCGGTGTGCAGGCCCATGCGAACGCGCACCCGAACGCCAGCGGGCCACGCCTGACCTTCGAGGGCGCGCTGCCCCTTCTCGGCCGCGCTCACGGCATCGACCGCACTGGCGAAGACAGCGAAAAAGGAGTCACCCTCGGTCCGGAGCTCGTGACCGTGGTGGTTCGCGATGGCGGCCCGCAAAAGCTCGTTATGTTTCGTATGCACGGCGGGGTATCCGTCGCCCAGCTCCTGGATCAGGCGCGTCGACCCCTGGATATCGGTGAAGAGAAAGGTGACGGTGCCAGTCGGCAGGCTCATGGCACGGGGGCGGATTCCTTTAGCACTGGCTCGAGGATAGCCTCGACCTCGCGCGCGTAGGGATCACCGTCGAACTGAAGGAGTGGGTGAGGGGCCAGGCGGTGTTCCGTAATCCGGTTCTTGTGACGCAGGTAGATGGCGGGATAGGGATCGCCCTGTCCGTTGGATTCGAGCGTGATCGCGACCGCGTTCGGGCCGCTCGCATCCACGAAATGCTGGAGGGGAAGGATTCCGTCGTCGGTGATGCCGGCCCCATCCCGAAACGCGATGACGCGCGACAGGTAGGAGCGCTGGTGCCACACCTCCGGGCCGTGGGTGGCCTCGTCGAGCAGGACGCGGATCACGTCCCCGGCCGCGAGCGTGGTCGGCGCCGGGTTGAGGCCGAAACGTGCCCTCGCGAGGTGTCGCGCCAGGACTCGGGCGTTGTAACGATGCCCTTGCACGGCGCCCGAATTGCTCGGAATGCCGTGCTTCTTCAATCCGGCTGATCCCTGGCTCAGCGTGCCGGCGAAGTAGAGCCCAGGGACGGCGGCGCTCTCCCAGAACGGCGTTTGCGCCGGCAGGCGGCTCTGCCCGTAGGTCGTGACCCCGAGCGCCGGCAGGTCTCGCAGGGGCGCCGTGAACCCCGTGGCGGCAATCACATCGTCGGCCTCGATGATGAGTTCCCGGCCGTCGTGAGCATTCCGGGTCCGGACGACCATGGCGGCACCGCGCGCCGCGACCTCCTCGATGGCGGCATCGAGGATGACGACGCCGCCGGCCAGGGCCGCGTCCTCGTAAGGCTGCACGTAGCGGGCGCGCACGCCCACCAGCGAGCGGGTATTCACCGACAGCTTGGTCGGACTCGGCGACGCGAGCACGATTTGCCGGGCCCAGGGGAGGAGCCCCGTGGCGATCTCAAAACCGGAATTCTGCTTGCCGACGATGAAGACGCGCCGATCCGCGTAGGTCTCGACCGGGCGGAAGTCGCCGTAATGCGGCACGCGCTCGAGGCCCGGGATCGCCGGGCGGTACGGCTGCGCCACGCCTACGGCAAAGACCACGACCTCTGCTCGGTATTCACCATCGGAGGTGGACAGCACGAAGTCCGCCCCTTCCCGTCCGGTTGACTCCCACCGGCAGCCATAGCGAACCTGGACCCCGGTTTCCCCGGCGAAGCGCACCAATCCCTGCTCCATCTCGGGGCGTGAGGGGAAATAGGAGCTGCCATCCATGATGCCGGTCATCAGCGCGCGGTATCGATCTTCGTCGGCCAGCAAGCTGTTCCAGTCAAATCGTTCGTAGGCGCGTGAGGTGCGACTGACCCAACTGTGCGGCTTCGTCCAACTCAGCATCCGCTGAAAGATGGGCCAGCGACGGAACATGCCGCCCGGCGCCGGGTCCTCGGAGATCACCGCATGGTCGATGCCAAGCCGGCGCAGGCTGTAGCTGAGCTGCAGGCCCCCTGGGCCACTACCAACGACGACCAGACGGTAGCGACCGGGAGCGAAAGGCCTGTCGGCTAGCTCAGCCACTTGGTTGTGTTCTTGAGCTTGCGCGCCTCGCCCTGGAGAAACCGGAACATCACGCGCGGATGTGCCGTCAGGAAGCTCTCAACTTGCGGCGCCGGGAGGACCAGGCAGCGCAATGGCCTGGTCGCGATGATATCGGCCACCGGCACCTCGCCCAGAAGGCACGATACTTCCCCGAAGTAGTCACCAGGTCGAAGCGTGCTCCGGTCGACCCCGTCAACGCGGATCGCGGCGGCACCATCGAGGATGATGAAGAGGCCTGAGCCGCTGACGCCCTGGCGAAGGATGCGCTCGCCTTCCGCAAACTGCGCCTCGTCGAAAATGTGGGCGATTTCTTCCAGTTGCGGGCTCGTCAAATCGGCGAAGAGCGCAAAGGCCGCGATAGTGTTGACGACGTCATCGGCGACGGCCATGTGTGCGCCCTACGCGCTCTCGCCGACCGTGCCGGCGGTGGCGGGGGCATCGACCTGCGCGGCGGATGGAGCATTCCGGATCCAGAGGGCATTGACCAGGGCGCCTACCAGCAGCAACCCGGCGCCGAGCAGCATGGCGAGGTGGAAGGAGCTGCCCGAGGCATCGCGGACCAGGCCGGCCAGACTCGGATCTCCGGGAGGGTTGAGCGGGCTGACGAGCTTGCGGAACTGCGATGAGGAGACATCGATTTGGGTCCGCCGGCTCGCGATGTAGGAGTAGAAGGCGGAGGTGAGGAAGACGAAGATCAGCGCGCCCGCGAGTTGCGGTCCAACGCGCGAGATCGCGTTGTTGATGGCGGATCCCAGGCCCGCATTTCGTGATGGGATCGAGGCCATCAGTGCCGTGGTCAACGGCGCCACCAGCATGCAGAGGCCGAGGCCGAAGATGATGCTCCCGGGGAGCAGGTCGATGACGTACGAGAGGGTGGGGAGGTACGTCGATGGATCGCCCAGCTGGAGCCGCCACGGAACGCTGGTTGGGGGGATGCGTGCATACCAGAGCACACCGAGTGCCATGATGGCCGGCCCGGCTGCCATGAACCAGCGCGCCCCGATGCGGCCGGCGAGTTTCCCAAAGCGGGCGGAGAGGAAGATCAGGAACAGCGAGCCCGGCAGTCCGGCGAGCCCGGCCGCCGCCGCCGTGTAGCCGAGTGTCCCCTGCATGAAGATGGCGAGGTAATAGAAGGTCACGTAGAGCGCGCCATAGATCAGGAGCGTCGAGATGTTCGTGACGGTGAAGTTGCGCGACTTGAACAGTTGCAACGGGATCAGGGGATGCGGCGCTCGGCTCATGTAGAAGGGGAGGGCGAGGGTGAAAAGGGCGCCGACCGCGAGGGCGAGGTAGCCAACCGGATCCTTCCAGTCCCTTTGCTCGCCATAGATGGCGCCGAACGCCAGGCCACCGACGGCGAGGGCCACAATCGCCGACCCGAGCCAGTCGAACTTGTTGGAGGCATTCTCGTCGCGGCTTTCAGGCACGTGTGCGTACGTCGCCCAGATGGCGATCAGAATGAGGGGAACGTTGATCAGAAAGGCAGCCCGCCAGGAGATGCTGTCGACCAGCAGGCCGCCAACGAAGGGCCCGAGGACCGTGGTGGCCCCCGAGGCACCGGCCCAGATGCCGAAGGCCCAGCCGCGTTGCTCACCCTCGAAGTTCGCCGTGATCAGCGCGATGGACCCTGGCACCAGCAGCGCCCCGGCTGCTCCTTGGAGGACCCGAAAGACGACGAGCAACTCCATGCTGGGGGCGAGCCCGCAGAGCACCGACGTCAGTCCGAAGCCGATCAAGCCGAACGCAAACATCCGCTTGCGGCCGAAGTAATCGTTCAGGGCCCCGGCCAGGATCAACAGCGCGCTCAGCGTGAGCAGGTAGGCGTTATAGACATAGGACTGGCCCTCGAGCACGCCGAACAGGGAGCGAGGCAGATCCCGGCCGATCCGCGGGAGGGCGACGTTGACGACGGTCGAGTCGAGGAAGACGATTCCGGAGCCAAGCACCGCCGCGACGAGGATCCAGCTACGTCGGTCAGTCATACGTCCCCTCCTGCTGCCTGTTGGCAGATCGTACAACTCGGACACGGCCGCTGCTTATTCCGATCGCCGGGCCTTCAGGCGATAAGGGACCGGGCGGGGGAGAAGCGCTGGGAGTCATCGCCTTCATCCGATCGGATCACGTGCATCACCGCGTTGATCAGGGCCAGGTGGGTGAACGCCTGCGGGAAATTACCGAGGTGGCGTGCATTCCGCGTATCGATCTCCTCGGCGTAGAGGCCGAGCGGGCTGGCAAAGGACAGCATCTTCTCGCAGAGGTGACGGGCACGCTGCCGGTCGCCGATCTCCGAGAGCGCCGAGACCAGCCAGAACGAGCAGATGGCAAAGGTGCCTTCCTCACCGGACAGCCCGTCGTCGGTCTCGTTGACGCGATAGCGAAGGACCAGGCCGTCGACGGTAAGCTCGTCGGCGATGACGCAGACCGTCTTCTTGATCCGCTCGTCGGTCGGCGGAAGGAACCGCACGAGCGGCATCAGCAACACCGAGGCATCGAGGGCCGGACTGCCATACGCCTGGGTAAAGACGCCTCGCTTGTCCACGCCCTTCTTGCAGAGGTCGGCGTGGATCTCGGCGGCGATCGAGCGCCAGTGTTCGGCAACCTGGGTCTCGCCGCGCAAAAGCGCCAGCCGGGCGCCGCGGTCCACCGCCACCCAGCACATGAGCTTGGACGAGGTGAAATGCTTTGCGGGCCCGCGGATTTCCCAGATGCCCTGGTCAGGCTCGCGCCAGTTCGCAATCGCGCACTCCACGGCGTGTCGCAGGAGCGGCCAGACGCGTTCCGGCAGCCGGTCTCGGGACTTCGTGTGCAGGTACACGGAGTCGAGGACCGCGCCCCACACATCATGTTGCGTCTGGTTGTAGGCAGCGTTGCCCAAACGCACTGGACGGGCGCCGTCGTAGCCGGTGAGGTGCGGCAGCGTCGTTTCGTCGAGCTGGCGCTCGCCACCGATGCCGTACATGATCTGGAGGTCACGGTCCTCTGTCACGTCGCCAATGAAGGCGAAGAAGTCATTTGCCTCGTGATCGAAACCGAGCGTGTACAAGGCCCAGAGCATGAAGGTCGAGTCGCGGATCCAGCTGTAGCGATAGTCCCAGTTTCGCTCCCCGTGTGGGGTCTCGGGTAGCGAGGTCGTGGCGGCGGCGAGCAGGGCGCCCGTCGGGGTATAGATCAGGCCCTTGAGGGTCAACGCGCTGCGCTGCAGGATCGGCGCCCAGGGGTGATCGGGGAAATCGCCATGATTCAGCCAGTCGCGCCAGAACTGCGCCGTCCGCTCGATCCTCGCGGTGGCGTCGTCAAATGAGGTGATCTCCTCATGATGGGACCAGGAGAACGCGGCAAAGGCGGTCTCGCCGGCCTTCAGCGTGGACCGGGCGCTCGCCTTCCGGCCCTCGAATCCCAGCCGAAGGCTGGTGCTGATACGAAGGCGCGACTCGTAACCCGCGACGGTCGCCTCGGCACAGCTGTACCCCGTCCCGCTAAAGTCCCAATCGGCGTCGCCCCGTCCGTAGTTACCCACTGGCTCACATTCGAGGCTGAGCTCGACGGTGCCGTTCACGCAACGCGCCGTGCGCACGAAGATGTGCTCTGCCTGGGTGTCGGTGGGCGGCCGGCGGAAATGGTCGGAGCGCCGGGTCACGTCGTGCCAGGGTCCGATCAACAGTGCGTCGCGTACGACGAGCCATCCGCGCTTGGTTCGCCAGGTCGTCTCCAGGACAAGCGTGCCCGGAAGGTAGCGCCGCGCGACGGGCACCATGACGTCGGCGGGGCCCACCCGGAAGCCGCCCGCGGCACGGTCCAGGATGGCGCCAAAGACGCTGGGCGAATCGGGGCGCGGCAGGCACATCCACTCGACGTTCCCGCTAGGCGCGACCAGCGCATTGACCTCACCGTCGGCGAGGAAGGCATACTCGGCGATAGGCGGGAAGGGGCTCTTCTGTTGGTCACTCAGGTCTATAGCCACTGAGCTACTGACGGCTGAAGTGGCTCAGGAGTTCGCGAGCGTAGTAATCCTCCCAGCGGCCGGCCGGCTTTTGCTCCGTGAACTCCCGATCGAGGCGGACGAGCATGTAGACGAGCTCACTCCGAACCGGCGCCCCACCCAGCAACTCGGGCAATTCCGAGAGGTTGATCAGCCAGTCCGCGTACCAGGATGCCCAATCGGGATCCGCCCCGCCGACGATCCGGTAGACGCGATGATGCGTTTCGCCGGCTTCGTGAAGGAGTGCGGCGACGGAAGCGGCGGCGTCAGGCATCGGCCTCATCACGCTAGCAGACCGTGGTCTGTAACATCGGCACCGGATGCCCGTTACCGTCGGTCCATCGACCGTCACCATCAATCACGACCGGCAATTCCTGGTCTGCCAGCGCGACGGCACCGTCGCTCCAACCGGGGACGTCGGGTTCTACGCGAAAGACACCCGGCTCGTAAGCGGCTACGGCGTCACGATCAATGGCCGGCCGCCGCTCCTGCTCGACGCGACCGCCGTCGAGCACTTCTCGGCGCGCCACGAGTTCATGACGCCAGAGCTGCCGCTGAGCCCAGGGGCCGAAGACGGAACGGACGGCGTGCTGGCGGAGGGGTCGGTCGGCTTCCGGTTGGAACGCAGCATCCTCGAAGGCGTGCACGAGGACTACGACCTCACCAGCTACACGAACCATCCGGTCCGACTGGTCCTCGAGGTCGCCATCGAGTCGGACTTCGCCGACATCTTCGACGTGCGCGGCCGCCGCCTGATCCGGCGTGGGGACATCCAGACGACCTGGGGGCGGCGGATCGCGGAGCTCCGCAGCTCCTACCGCAATCGGTCGTTCCGCCGAGGCCTGGTGGTCAAGGTCGAAAAGCCCGGATCGCCGCCGGGCTTCGCCAATGGCCGGCTCGTCTTCACCTGTGAGATCGCGCCGCGGGCGACCTGGCACGTCTGTCTGCTCTGGCTCCCGGTAATCGGCGAGCATGAGGCACGCACGCTGCCCTGCAACACCGTGACGGCCGCGCAGGCCAAGATCAACCTCCACCCACTGCCCCCGGTCGAGCTGATCACGACCCAGCACGCCACGCTCCCGGCGATCTGGCGCCAGGCGGCAGAAGACATCGAGGCGCTCCGGATGGTGGACACCGCGGTGGGGAAGAGCGTATTCGTGCCGGCGGCGGGCATCCCCTGGTTCGTCACCATCTTCGGCCGGGACTCGTTGGTCGTCTCGCTCGAGAGTATCAGCGGCTATCCCGAGTTCGCCTTGGGCGCGCTCCATGCGCTGGCGCGCGTGCAGGCCAAAGACGACGATCCGGAGCAGGACAAGGAGCCCGGGAAGATCCCGCATGAGGTCCGATCCGGCGAACTCGCCAGCCTCGGGCTGCTGCCCTTCGCGCCGTACTACGGCACCCACGATGCGACGCCGCTTTACATCATCGTGCTTTCCTACGCGTACCAGTGGACCGGCGACCTCGGGCTGCTGCGGCGCTATCGGAAGAACGCCGACGCGGCGCTGCGCTGGATCCTGAAGTACGGCGACCGGGACGGCGACGGGTTCCAGGAGTACCTCCGCCGCTCGAAGCACGGGATTCAAAACCAGGGATGGAAGGACTCATGGGATGCCATCCGGCACGCGGACGGCTCGATCCCGGAGGGACCGATCGCGCTCTGCGAGCTGCAGGGCTACGCCTTCGATGCCCTGCTGCGGATGGCCGAGATCTATGACCTGCTGGAGGAACCGAAACGCGCCGCCGACATGCGCAGCAAGGCACGCCGGCTCTACGAGCGGTTCAATGAGGTCTTCTGGTGGGAGTCGGAGGGGACCTACTACCTCGGACTGGACGGCCAGAAGCGGCCGCTCGAGACGGTCGCGTCGAATGCCGGCCACTGCCTTGGCAGCGGGATCGTGCCGCCCGACCGGGCCGGTCGTGTCGTCGACCGCCTGATGGCGGAGGATATGTGGAGCGGCTGGGGCGTCCGGACGCTCTCCAGCGCGCATCCCGGGTACAACCCCTTCTCCTATCACTGTGGGTCGATCTGGCCCCACGACAACGCAAACCTGGCGGGCGGATTTCGGCGGGCCGGCCGGCATAAGGAGGCGCAGCAGGTGGCGGAGGGCATCTTCGCCGCCGCCGAGCGATTCCAGGCATACCGGCTTCCGGAGCTGTTCGCCGGCCTGCCGCGCGATGCCGGCGCCTTTCCGGTGCCCTACCTTGGCGCCAACGTGCCGCAGGCGTGGGCGGCCGCGGCGGTCTTCCGGCTGGTCGCAATCCTCTGCGGGATCCATACGGTCGGCCGCAGTCGGACGATGTACGTCAACCCGGACCTGCCCGATTGGTTGCCCTCGCTCACGTTGAAGAATCTTCGTGTCGGCGACGGATCACTCGACCTGCAGATGGACACGGACCGAGTCCAGGTGCTTCGCAACACCACCGGATACTCGGTCGTCCATGGCCGCCTTCCGCGACCGGCCCTGCCGGAGGCGCCGCTGGCCCGAAGCTGAGGGCGACCTAGTGCCCTTCGTGGACCTCGTAGAGCTCGTTGGCGGGATGGCCCGCTTTCTTGTGGACCGCGGCGACGGCCTCCTTGTTCGGCCCCTTGGCGAGACAGAAGACCTTGCCCGCCTTCGAGTCAAGCCAGTAGCTCACGTATTCCACGCCGGTGCCCTTCTGGGCCTCGACATCGAGTTGGTGCGCCTGGGCCAGCTGCTCGGGAGTCACGTGCATGCCTTCATGCACATCCATATACGTCGGCATCGTTTCCACCTCCAGGTATTCGTCCCGAGCTGACGTCAGCGCCGGGATCGTGCCAATTATGCGCCGAGTGAGCGCCGCCAGCCGCGGAGCTCGAGGATCCCAAATCCGAGACCTGCCAGCGCGAGGGCAAGGGCGACCAGGAAGACTCCGGTCGTGAACCCTTGGTAGCACCCTGAGCCGGTGCCCTGTACGCAGGGCGGCTGACGTAGCAGGCTGGGAAACAACAGGAGCGCCACCGATGCACCAGACCCGTAGAGCAGGCCAGACCAGCCCCGCCAGCGGCGCCGGTACCGGTATTTGATTCCCAGCCATGCGGCCAGGACTAGGCCGACCACGAGGAAAAGGAGGCCCCCACTGAAGGCGCTAACAAAGCCGACGCCTATTAGAATCCCGCTGAGTACCCAAAGCAGAGGCTGTCGCACGGTATTAGACAGTATTAGAACGAATTGACAGGAGTTGACAGCGCGGCGGCATGTGGTGATGCTATACATGCTCAGGGCGGGCAAGACGCGCACGTCTCGCTGAGCTGAATCTGGGAGGTGGAGTTCATGCGACCAATTCGAGCTGGCTTCGCGCTGGCGTTCGCAGGTGTGCTGACGCTGGCTGCGTGCGGCGGGACCGGAACCGGATCATCCGGGGCGACCAATGAGGCGGATGTCACAGGGACGATCCGGGCCGCCAACTGGGGCGGAAACCCGACCGAGAATGCCCTGGTGAAAAAGTACGAAGCGGACTTCCACACGGCCAAGTACCCGAAGATCACGGTCAACCAGGAGGAGATCCCGACCAACTTCGAGGACAAGATCAAGACCGAGATGTCCGCGAACAGTGAACCCGACGCTATGTACGTCAGCACCGCGCTGATGAACTTTGCGGCGCCGAACGGCCGCCTGCTGGATCTGACGCCGCTGATGTCCAAATGGGGCGTCAACGGCAGCGACTATGTGTCGACGCTGATGAGCCCCTGGCAGCTGAACGGCAAGCAGTACGCGCTGCCCAAAGACTTCGGCGACCTGGTGCTCTTCTACAACAAGTCGATGTTCTCTACGGCGGGGTTGCAGCCGCCCAGCCATCGTGGGATGCCGTCAAGGCGGACGCCAAGCAGCTGACGACCGGGACGGTCAAAGGAATCAGCCTGCCGACCGACGCCGCCCGCTTCGACGCGTTTCTCTTCGCCTACGGCGGCAAGGTCCTGAACAGCGACGGCAAGTCCGTCGCCTTCAACGAGTCAGCAGGCCCAGGATGCCCTGACCTTCTACAGCTCCTTCCAGCTGGCAGGATCACAGCTCGGCGCTGCCGGACACGCTGGGCGCGACCTGGCCCGGCGATGCCTTCGGCAAGCAGAAGGCCGCCATGGTCATCGAGGGCGGCTGGCTGATCCCCTACATGCACGACACCTACCCGTCGGTCCAGTACGGCAGCGTCAAGCTGCCCAAAGGGCCGGTCCAAGCAGGCCACGCTGCTGTTCACCAACGGTTGGGGATGCTCGGCCAAGACCAAGTCTCCGGATGCCTGCATGCTCTTCGTCAAGTACATGACCGGCAAGATCGTGCAGCAGCAGGTGCTGCAGAGCGGATTCGCGCTTCCGTCGCGGAAGGATCTCTCGAGCGATCCCGCGATCACCTCGAATCCCGGATGTGAAGAACCTATGGGATAGCGCGACGTTCGCCGTGCCCTGGACCTTCGGCCCGCATGAGAGCAAGATCAACGACGCCCAGAACACCGCGCTCCAGACCGTCTTGCTCGGGAAGGGGACTGTCAAGGCGGCGCTCGACAAGGCGCGCAGGACGCAACGCCGCCCTGGCGGGAGGCTGATCGAGCAGGCCTATACCGAAAAGGAAGTAAGGGAGAAGACGAAGATGGCGACCCTGGCGCCCCAAGCTCCAGCGCTTACGGCTGAGCCGAGTCTCAAGCCGAGGCGAAGTGGCATGGTTGCGGCGCAGCGACGGGCGGGTCTCCTCTTCGTCGCTCCCTACGTCCTCTTCTTCGTGATCCTGCAGGCAGCGGCGTTTGGCTTCGCGATCTGGGTCAGCTTTCACCACTACGACCTGCTGGCGCTCGACAATCCGTTTGTCGGTGTGCAGAATTACCTCGCGGCTGCCGGTCAACGCCGACTTCATGAAGGCGATGGGCAATACCACGGAGTACGCGGTGGTGGTCGTCATCCTGCAGACGATCTTCGCGCTGCTGCTCGCGGTGCTGCTCGACACCAAGATCAAGGGCCGGAACTTCTTCCGTTCGACCTGGTACACGCCCTCAATCGCCTCGTCGGTCGTGATCTCGATGATCTTCCTCTACGTGTATCACCCGACCGGTCTGCTGAACAGCATCCTGGGCCTGGTCGGGATCCACACCAACATCGCTTACTTGCAGACGACCACCTTCGCCCTGCCGGCGATCATGTTCCTGAACATCTGGACGACGGCTCCAACCTTCATGTTGATGTTCCTGGCGGGGCTGCAGGATATCCCCCGTGAGGTCTACGAGGCGGCGGAGGTCGACGGAGCCAGCGCGGTTCGTAAATTGTTCTCGATCACGATTCCTCTTCTGCGTCCGATCATCTTCCTCGTCGTATCCCTTGGCATTATTGGCGCCTTCCAAGTCTTCGATCAGGTCTTCATCATGACCCGGGAGGCTCTCCGCTCAAGTCGACGCTGACGGTCGCGTACCTGATTTACGAGAACCTGTTCAAGGACACCGGGACGGTCGGGATCGCCTGCGCCGAGGCCGTCACGCTGGGCATCATCATCTTTGCCTTGACCCTGATCTCCCGCCGGGTCATCGACACCAAGATCGAGTACTGAAATGATTGCCCAACCCTCGACCGGGCTGAACGAGCCCGATCGCTGTAGCCGAGAGGACCGCCGACAAAGGGCTCAGCCCGACACGAATGAGCGTGTCAACCAGCTCGAGGTCGATCGTCCGCTATGTCCTGTATGGCGATCATCACGCTCTTCCTGTTCCTGCCGTTTGCGATGACGGTGTTGTCGTCGTTTAAGACCTCGGCTGAGGTTATCGCGTTTCCGCCGACGCTGCTCCCAAGCGTCTGGCATCCGGAGAACTACGTTCGGGTCTTCACCGAGACACAGAACTTCCCGCGACAGGTCTTCAACGGCTTCTTCATTACGATCATCATCGTGGCGCTGAACCTGTTCTTCGACGCGCTGGTGGGCTACGCCTTCGCCCGGCTCGAGTTCCCGTTCAAGAATGTGCTCTTCGCCCTGATGATCGGGACGATGGTCATCCCCGGCTTCGTCTTCTTCGTTCCGCGTTACATCATGCTGCCAAAATGTGCCCTCCTTCAGCGGGACCGGTCTCATCAACACGTACGGCGCGCTCCCGGTTCTTTATTTCGTGCAGCCCGCCTACATCCTGTCTGATGACGCAGTTCTTCAAGAGCATCCCGAAAGACCTCGAGGAGGCCGCCATCATGGATGGCCTCGGCTGGTTCGGCGATGTTCTGGAAGATCGTCATGCCGCTGGCCCGGCCGGCACTGCTGGCCACCGGGATCCTGACCTTCGCCGGGATGTGGAACAACTTCCTCGACTGGCTGATTTACATGCAGACCTCCAACATGTTCAACATCCAGCTCGGCCTGGTGACCTTCCGCAGGTCTACCAGAACCAGTGGGATCTGATCATGGCCGGCTCTGTGATCGCCATCCTGCCGATCCTGATCGTCTACGTGGCAGGCCAGCGGTACTTCGTGCGAGGCATCGCGACCACCGGCTTGAAATAACCGCCGGGCTACTCGTAGCCGATCGGACCGGTCCTCGGGCCCGACCCCGACCTCGGCGAACGCGCCGTCATGAGCCCCGCGGTCATCTCCGTCGGCGGACGTCGCCAGATGCTTTATCGGCGGGTGCTGGAGCGCGCCGGTGATGCGAGGCGGGACTCGGCGTACGAAGATCGCTCGGTGCTTGCCCTCGCCGACAGCCCGGATGGCCTGCGGTTTACCGCTCGAAAAGCACCGCTCCTGACTCCCGACCCGAATCTCGCCGGCCTCGAAGACCCGACGATCGTCCGGCATGATCAGGAATACGTCGTCTTCTACACGGGCTGGTCCGGGTGGTCACGGGGTATCGCGAGCCTCCTCTGGGCACGCGGACCTTCACTCGAGGCACTCGTCGCCCAGGGCGTCGCGATCGCGCCAGCGGCTCCGGAGCGGTTCGTCAAGGAGGCGGAGTTTCACAACGGCTTGCTCTGGTGCGAGGTGGATCGGCTCGAACCGCACGAGCGCTCGCGGATCGCCATGACCAAAGCCGCGAGCCCGGCCGGCCCCTGGCCGCAGCCGGTCGTCGTGGCCGACGCTCGCCCGGATCGCTGGGACTGCATTAACGTAAGCACCGGTCCGCTGATCGAACATGATGCGCGCCTCTTCATGCTCTACAACGGCATGGTCCGCGCCGACGACCCCGACTTCATCCACGCCGCGCGCGTCGGCTTGATGGAACTCGATCCTCAAACGGGCGCGGTCCTCGCCCGCTCGACCGGGCCGGTTCTCGAGCCGCCCGCTGGCGGCCGGATCGTCTTTGCCGCCTCGATCGCCGGCGGCATCCTCTATTTCACGGTCGACGACCGGGAGATCTGGGCCGCCCGTCTCAACCGGCAGGCGCTGACCGAGATCGACCTATCGTGATGCCCGGCTGATCTCGATGCGACGGGCCTCGCCGGGCTCGAGCCTGAAGTCGGCGCTCGCTCCACCCAACGGCAAGGAGAGGTGAACCGCCCGCGGCTCCAGGGTCGGATTGAAGACAGCGAGACGGACCTGGGGCGGTGGGAAGGCCTCCCAGCTGTTCAGCACGTCGAGCCAGATGACGCAGATCTCGGGATCGTCGGCCCGCGCGAGCGTGTCGAAGGCGAGCGCCATCCAGAGGACCTCGCCCGCGCCGTAGATCTCGCGGCCAAGCCGGCCGGTTCCACGGCCGAGTTCGAGCGTGCCGAGGTCCTCGACCGGGATATTCGACCCGCCACGAAGGAAGGCGCGATTGTGGCGGCGTTGCAGGTCGAGGAAGCGAAGCAGGAGAGGGGAGAGACCGAAGCGAGCCAGCGCATCGATCCACGGGAGGACCGACTCGACATTTTCTTTGAAAGCGGGATAGAGCAGGCCGGCGCAGGCCTGGAAGCCCCCGCGGATGTCATAGCCCGCCTGCAGGCCGACCGGATCCGAATACCAGTACGCCATCCGCAACTGGGCGTCCACCAGGTGCCGGCCGATCGTCAGCCACTCACCGGTCCGGTCGCCGTCGGCCAGTAAGCCGGCGGCCAGCGACCCGAAGGCCAATTCCTGCGGCTCGTGGTAGAGGAGTGCGAGCGGCGCGTTCGCCAGCGTGCGCACCGCTTGTGCGGCCTCCTGCAGCCACGCCTCGTCCCGGGTCGCGTCGCGGGCGAGCATACACGCGTAGGCATAGAGGCCGTTGACCGCCACGTTCCAACCGTTCCCGGCGGGCGCGTTGGTCCCGGCGACAAAGAAGAGGGGAAAGAGGTACTGGCAGCGATGCGCGAGCTCGCGCGCCTGTACCATCGCCAGGCGTACCCGCTCCTGCAGCTGGCGATCGCGCCGGGCGCGGGCGATCCAGGCGAGTTTGATCAGCGCGTTCTCGAAGAGATACCAGCTGTCAACCACCTCGTCGCCGTCCGGCGCAGGCAGCCCGTTGCCGAAGATCCCGGTCGCCGGGCGCCAGAATGCCTGCAGACTCGCGGCAAGCTTCTCCGCGTGCGCGCGGGCGGCGTCGTCGGTGTGCGCCAGGAGGGATAGGGGCGCCAGGACGTCGACCTGGGTCATCAGCTCGAGGCCGGACGACGGTGGGTGCCCGGGCTCAGGCATGTACGCCGGATGACCGGTCGCCCGACCGACCGTCACCATGGCACGTTCGCTGCGCAGTTCCTCGAGGGTTCCCTGGGCCATTGCGCTCCAGGTCCGCGAATCGGTCATCGGCTGGCGGTCGGGACCCAGCAGCGGCGCGCAGAGTTCGATCAGTGTGCCCAATGCCTCGGACTCGGTTGGTGGCGTCGGCCGGTGCCGCTGCCACAACTTGAAGGCGAATTGCGACTTGCCGGCCGGAAATTGCGCCCCAGTCCGCCGCGCGGCGTGCATCCCAATGCCGTAGCGGCCGGCCGCATCCCAGACAGGGCCGATTTCCATGTCGCGGAAACGCGCCAGGCTCTCGTCGCCCATCCAGGACATCAACGAAAGATCGGCATAGAAGCAGACCTCGGCCTGGTGCGCCACGTCATAGAAGTAGGTGGCCGGCAGATCGTTGCCAGGCGCGCCGGTCGAGGATCGGGTCGGCGCCGCAATGGTCGTCTGGCGCCAGGTGTCGTGCTGAGTCCAACGAAGCCGGTCGATCGTGCCCAGCCAGGTGACACACCACGGCTCGAGAAATGGGATCGCTTTGAGCGCGATCGGGACGTGAGGTTCAACCGTGATCAGAAAGTTGATCCATGCGCTGGCGGGGTTGGCGCTGACGCTGGCCTGCCACGGAAATGGGCTGGTCCCATAGAACAACACCTCGGTGCCGGCCGGCAAGGGCCGAACGAGCGTGTAGTAGGCGATCCGGTACCGCGCCGGGGCGAGGTCGAAGCTGGCGCCCTGCACAAGGCTGTTCGGCAGCTCAGCCACCGCTGCCCATCCGTCACCGTGCCGGACCTCGGTCCGGTAGTGGAGCCGGCCATCATGCCCGGGAGCGAACCGCAGCCGTTGATGCTCCGCCGTGATCACCACCCCATCGCCGTCGGGTGCGGCGCTGTAGGTGGGGGACACGGCAGCACCCTACCATGAGGCGTCGTGACGATCCGGCTCAGCGCGCAGGAGTGCCAGGACTTCGAGGGCGCGATCGCCAGGGAGTGGTTGGTCACCAACGGCCTGGGCGGATACGCCTCCGGCACCGTCGCCGGCCCGAACACGCGACGGTATCACGGCCTGCTGATGGCAGCGCTTCGGCCTCCAGTCCGGCGGGTGCTGCTGCTCGCCTCGCTGGAGGTGACCTTCGAGGGCGCGGCGCTCTCAGCGCAGGAGTACTGGGACGGCACCGTGGCGCCCGCCGGCTTTCGCACGCTCAACGAGGTTCGCCTCGACGGGATGATCCCGCGCATGCGCTGGTTGGTGGCCGGCCGCCTGGTCGAGCGGCGCATCTGGATGGACGATCGGCAGAACCGAACCGTCATCAGCTATCGGATCCTGACCGGTCAGCCCGGGATGCTCCAGGTTCGGCCCCTGCTGGCTCATCGCCCCGCCGATCTGCCGCGACGTCAACGGGCTCCGGTTCGGACCGAGCGCCTGGTGCGTGGCTGGCAGATCGACCTGGACGGCCTGACGTCGTTCGTGGAGAGCGATCCGATCGGTGTTGTCACGGAGGCTGAAACCTGGTACGACCGCGTCCTTCACCGGGCTGACCGCGAACGGGTCCTCGACGAGGAGGAGACGCTCTATTCCCCGGGCTTGATCGACCTCCCCGTGAGCGCCGGCCGCGCCGCCGTCATCATCGCGGGGGTCGAGCCTGTGCCGCGTGGCTGGTCACCGGCGGCCTCGCTGGCGACGGCACGCCGGGTCCAGCATCAGGCCCTCGAGCATCTCGGCTCCCGAGCCTCGCCGATCACGCGCCAGTTAAGCCTCGCGGCGAGCCAGTTCCGCGTGGCCCGCGTGTCGCACCATCGCAGTGCCGCCGAGGGCACGCAGCGCACGATCATCGCCGGCTACCCCTGGTTTGCCGATTGGGGGCGCGACACCATGATCGCGTTTCGCGGCCTCACACTCGCCGCCGGCTATCCCGACGAGGCCCGGCGCATTCTCGAAACCTTCATCTCCTATCTCGATCAGGGGATGTTGCCGAACGCGTTCCACGATCCCGGCGAGCCGACCGAGTACAACACGATCGACGCCACGCTCTGGCTCTTCCAGGCGCTCGCCCACTACCTGGCAGCGACCGATGACTGGCCCTTCATCCGCGACACCGTCCCGGCGCTGGAGGAGATCGTCCGGTGGCACGTGACCGGGACGCGATTCGGGATCCGGATGGATCCGTCGGATGGGCTGCTCGCGGCCAGCCCGCCGGGCTACGGCCTCACCTGGATGGACGCGAAGGACGGCGACTGGGTGGTGACGCCCCGGCATGGCAAGCCGATCGAGATCGCGGCACTCTGGTACAACGCGCTCCGGCTGCTGCACGAGTGGAAGACGCGCTGCGGCCCGACCGCGATGCCCTATGCGGAGATGGCGGCGCTCGCGCAACAGTCCGCTCAGGCGCGCTATCCCTACCGTAAGGGGGGGTACCTCTACGACGTTATCGATGGGCCGGAGGGCGACGATGCCAGCCTGCGGCCGAACCAGCTGATCGCGCTTGGCCTCCTCCACCCGCTGATCGACGGGGGGATGGCGAGGGCCGCGCTCGATATCGTCACGACGAAACTGCTGACCCCGGTCGGGCTACGCACCCTGAGCCCGGATGACGCGCGTTACCAGCGATATTTCGCCGGCGACCATCGTAGCCGCGACGCCGCCTACCAGATGGGCATCGCGTGGCCCTGGCTGCTGGGACCCTACCTCGACGCGCACCTCCGCATCTATCGGGACCCCAGCGTGGTGGCGCGCACACTGGCGCCGTTCATGGCTCATTTGCGTGAGGCCGGCCTGGGCACGGTCAGCGAGATCTTCGAGCCGGAACCACCCTACCGTCCGGTCGGCGCCATCTCGCAGGCATGGAGTGTGGGTGAGTTGCTCTGGCACGCGAGCCGCACCGAGCCGGCCGGCGATCGCTAGAGCTCTTTTCGGTAGATCGCGTAGCGGCTGACCTCGCGCATCCCGGCCCTCTGGTAGAGGCGGGTGGCACCCGTCAGGCTGTCGGCATCGACGCCGAGATCGACGGTCATGACGCCCCGCCGGTAGAACTCGACAAAGGACTGTCGCAGCAGCGCAAGCCCCAGGCCCGTGCGGCGGTAGGGGCGCAGCACGCCCAGGATGCCGACGCGACCCTGATCCCCTCGCATCCGGCCGAGTGAGATCCCGACGATGGCGCCACCCGATTCCGCGATGAACCACAGACCAGGATCCAGCCCCATCTCCCGCCAGCGGTGCGTCCACTCCTGGAGGCTCGGGTTGTGGTCACCCCAGTGGTCCAAAAATGCCTCCCTGAACGCGCGGTACACCGGCTCGATAGCCTCACCCTCGCGAAGGGCGCGACCCGAGATGCCGGCCGGCCACTCCGGCTCTTGAGGGGGCTCGGCGAACTGGATTTCGTCGCGAAGGAAGTAGCGGATCGGTCGAAAACCGAGCCCCTCGAAAAGCCGGACGGCAGCGGCGTTGTGGGCCGAGATCCCGCCCGTCAGCGCCCGGCGCTGATCAGGATCCAGGGCCGGCGTCACCGCCTGCGCTCGAGCTTCCGCGAGGCGAAGAAGCACCGAGCCCAGGCCGCGGTCCTGGTAATCGGGGTGCACGTAGCCGTCGGATTCCACCACGGCCTTGCGGAGGTCCCGGACTTCCAGGTAGGCGACGATCCGACCGTCGTCGGTGTCTACCACCCACGCGTCGGACTGCAGGTCGAATCCCGGATCGGTCCAGCCCGCTCGGATCTCCTCCACCGTCGACGCCGCCTCGTCTGAGCCCTCTTCCGCGATCTCGTGCGCCACCATCAGGCTGTGGACGAGCTCGAGGTCAGCCATGGCCGGTTGCCGGACGCGAAAGCCGGCGGGAAGTCGGGGCGCATTCTCGAGGGCAGCCGGTTGCACGCGCCCATGTTACGGGGCGACCTATCGCCTCGGGTAGCCTGACAGGTAGGGTCTACGGTCTAGACTGCCATGAGGAACCCCGAAAGCCACTTGCGCCTCAAAGCCCCCCGAGAGCCGCGAGTGAGTGACTAGGGGTTTCCGGTAGATATCGCGCGGGCACAACTACGCGCGAGCGAGCGGCGCCGACTCGAGGGGTCCGTGTGGAAGCCGGCCCTGCACGACCTCGAACCCCGTGGTGTTGCGGAGCACGTCGACATGCTTGTTCTGCACATGGAGGTCAAGTGCGCCCTTTCCGGCGCGAAGGTTGCGCAGCGTCAGGGTCGGCAACCACGACGGCATGGCGGGGTTGACATAGATGGTCTTCGCCCGGCCGTCGGTGTGGATGCCGCAGAGGATCGCCACCAGCCGGAAGACGGCGGCTGCCGCCCAGGCCTGCGGGACGTTCGTGCCGAGGTAGGGGACCGGGGAGGTGCCTTTCTCGCGCGTGATGCCGGCAAACAGCTCTGGCAGCCGAAAGTCATCAAAGCGCTCCGCGGCAGCGAAGATGCCTTCCGCAATCATCTGCGCCTCCTTTGCCCGATCGGCGCGACGGAAGCCGCCGGCGATCGTCGCGTTGTCGTGTGGCCAGACCGAGCCATTGTGGTACGAGTGCGGGTTGTAGCTCTTGTGCTCGGTTGACAGCGTGCGGATGCCCCAGCCGCTCCACATGTCAGGCTGCATCAAGCGGTCGACGACACGCTTGGCCCGGTCGGGCGGTACGATGCCGCTGCCGAGCAGGTGGCCCGCGTTGGAGGCCACGCTCCTGACCGGTTTCTTCTCGCCGTCGAGCGCCAGGTAGTAGGTGCCCTCGCCCTCCCACCAGAAGGTCTCGTTGAAGCGGTCGTAGAGGGCGGCGGCCCGCTTTCGCAACGCCTCGGCGCGGTCGTCGTCGCCCCATACCTTCGAGATCTCGGACATCCGCAGGTAGGCGTCGAAGGCGTACCCCTGCAGCTCGCAGAGCGCGATCGGGAGCGGCGCGATGGTTCCGTCCTCATGCTGGATCGAGTCATGCGAGTCCTTCCAGCCCTGGTTGTAGAAGCCGCGCGTTGAGCGCGTCTTGTACTCCTGGAAGCCGTCGCCGTCGCGGTCGCCGTAGTGGATGAGCCACTCGAGGGCCTGCTCGGCGTTCGGCCGATACCTGGTGAGCAGCCCGACGTCGGCCAGCCACTGGTAGGCATAGGACAGCACGATCAAGTACAGGGAGGTGGCGTCGTGCGTGCCGTAATAGGGCGCGAAGGGCAGCAACCCCAGGGTGGCGATCTCCCCAAAGCGCAGCTCGTGGGGGATCTTGCCCGGCTCCTTGTCCTGCTCCGCATTGTCATCGGTCGCCTGGACCTTTGCCAACCGATCAAGGGCCCCAAGCGCGAACTCTGGAAAGGCGGAGATACTCTCCATCGCGACCACCAGCGAATCGCGGCCGAACAGGGTGACGTACCAGGGGATCCCTGCGGCCGGGACATAGACGCTCTGCTTGACCGCGAAATCCGACATCCGGAGCGCTTCCATATCGCCGACCGCCTGCCCCCAGATCTTCGGGAGGATTGGATGGCTGGTCTCGAGCATCACCGGCGGCAGCTTGCCAGTGGCCATGTCTTTTTGACCCGTGCCGACCGAATGGCAGGGGAGGACGCGGCTGCGACGCCGGTCGATGACCGGGATCCACTCGATGCAGGTATGCCAGCTGGATTTCGGCGCAAGGTTGAGCACGAACCCGAGGCGCCCGTTGGCATACTCGGGCATGGAATCGCACTTCGTCACGCGCAAGACCAGGTCGCGCTGAAAGGATGCATTGCGGTAAGTCGTGCGCAGCTCGGCCGCCTTCTCGTGCCACGCGCTCTGGATGTCGCCCCGGCGGACCAGCCGTTTTCTTCGCACGTCGAAGATGTCGGCAAAATCGGACTCGATCGTAAGCTCGACCACCAGCCGCACCGGGACGGGCGCATAACTGTAGAAGTCGTAATCCTCGTGGACGCCCTCGAGGACGGTGCGGTCGAGCCGGAATCCGATCGATCGCGCCGGGAGCACCGCATCATCGCCGGCTTCATGTCCGGTCAGCGGCAGTTCGGGGGTGATGAACTCGTGACGGGCCGAGAAGTGATCGACGCCGGTTCCATCGAGCAGCAGCGGCGGCTGCCCGTTGATCGTGATGCGATAGGAGGACACGAAGCGCGTATCGCGGGCAAAGAAGCCGACGTCCCCCGTTGGCTCCATGGTGGCGTCGACATCACAGACGAGGAACTGGTGATCGTGGTTGATGGTGACCGCGGGCGGTCCCTGGCTGACGGGCATCCTACAGGCTGTACCGCGTCCCGACGGCGTTCGGAATGAAGCGATCTCCAAAGACTCGCGCCAGGGCATACTGCGCGCGCCAACCGGTGCAATGCGCCGGAACGATGTACCGCGGGTTCAGGGCTGAAAGGTCGGTGGAGACCCGGCCGATCAAGGGCTCGAAGAGCGGTCCGCTCAGGTGGAAGCCGCCGATGATGGCATACAGCTCCCTCACCCCGGTCAACGCCTGCGCGTAGCGGGTGATGTTTACGACTCCCGCGTGGCCGCAGCCGGTGATCACCACCAGGCCCTTGTCGCGCACATTGATCACGACCGCCTGGTCATCGAGCACCAGAGGGTCGGGCTGCCAGGATCCGTTGCGCCACGCCTGCTGCATGGGGAAGCCGGGCTCATACCCGGTGGTGCGGTCGACCTCCCCGGTGATCAGGACCGCGTTCGCGAAGAGGAAGCTCGGTTGCCGGTCCTCGACGATGGTGAAGCCGGCCCCCTCGAGCGCCGTCCGGCTGGTGGTCGGGATCTCGTTCGGCGGCCTGCCGGGCAAGGTGACCCGCCGCCGGTTCCAGAAGTCGGGATGGATCAGGACCGGCAGGTTGCGACGCCCGAGCCGCTGGATCAGGCCGTCGAGCCCGGTCGTGTGGTCAAAATGGCCATGACTGCAGACGATCGCTTCGATCTCGGTCGGGTCGACGCTGAGACGCCGCATGTTCTCGACCATCCCGGTCGGGCTCACGCCGCAATCGAACAGCAGCTGATGGGACTGGTCACCGACGGTGACCTTCAACAGCAGCGAGAGGCCGTGCTCAGCCACCAACTGCTCGGGAACCGTCCGATCGACCATCGTGCTGGACTCCAGCCGTGGGCCTTTCGCGTCCGGGAACGTCCGCTTCGCGGGACCCTGGTCAGGCATGAAGACGTCGTAGGTGTTCTCCACCAGGGTGGTCACGGCCAGGGTATCGACCGGCTTGAGAGCGATCCGACCGCGTGCGGACCCCTCCGAGGGTGCCATGCCGCAAATGTTACGTGCCGACTCGGTCGAGGTCGCCGCCTAGTCCGTTCCCGGTAGCATGATGCCGCATGAAGATCACGCCAGCTGCTGAGCTCGTTCGAGACCTCAACCCGATGGACGTTGCCCACTTCACGGGGCTGACCCGTTCGAAATCACTGCTGCCGGCGCCGCCCAAGCCAACGTCGGCCGCCGCGGCGGTCGTTCGCTTTGAGCCGGGCGTGCGCAACCACTGGCACTCGCATGCCGGCGGGCAATTAATCCTGGTCGTCGAGGGCGAGGGATGGGTCCAGGCGAAGGGCCAGGAGGCGCGCCGCATCCGGCGCGGCGATCTGGCGGCCACCGAACCGAACGAGGTCCACTGGCATGGGGCGGGCCGCCTCGGACCGATGACCCACGTGGTCGTGAACCTCGGCGAGACCACCTGGCTCACGGAGTCGCCGCCGCCGCCGGAGTGAGCGACCGGACGGTCCGGAGGTCGAGCTCCCGGCCGAGATAGTTGCCGAGCGCGGCGATCTCCGGGGCCAGTTGCCGGCGGATCTGCGGAGTCATGGCTCCGAACGGCACCAGCTGGACGGTCCCGCCCGACTTGTCGAGTGCCCAGACGCCCCGGATCACGCCGTCCACAAGGAGCACGGGGGAGACCCAGCCAGCCTTGCGATAGACCTGCACTTTCTGTGGGGCCTTGAGCGTGTACCCGGGGAATTTGGCACTCAGCAGGATGAGGGGATCGAAGTTCCCCAGCAGCCGGACCGACCCTTCGGGCCGCCGCCTGGCCGCTTCAGCCACATCGCCGGCTAGCATCCACCCATGCCAGCCTTCGACCTCGACCTCCTCGATGTCATGGCCGAGGCTCGCGAGCATCGGCCGTGCCTGCGGGCCGCGCACGCCCCACCAACCGGCCAACTCGTCGCGTTTGGCCGGACCGTATGCATGCAGGTAGCGCCGGGTCACCTCGGCAAGCGCCTTCTCGGTGTCAACGGATTTCCATTTGCCGAGCCACTGGTCAGGCCGGACGAAGGTCACGTTCTGACCCTCATTCGCGCCAAAACAGAGGTGGCCATTGAATGCGGCCGGTTTGAGCAGTCCGCCCCACCCGACGCGCAATGGGTCAGCAATGTGCGCGCGCCTGGTGATCCGGACCAGCGCATCCGCCAGTTGCTCCCGCGTCAGGCGCTTCCCGTCAAGGGCCTGGGGAACGGCCTCGATGATTGCTTCCAGGTCGCTCGCGGTTACGCCGTGAAAGCGGAGCCATGCCGGCTGCCAGTGGAGCTTCTTGGTACTGGCGGCCGCCGCCCACATTGGGAATTCGTCCGCCGGCATCAGGTGAAGCGTGCCCCGCATCGACCAGGTCTTGACCAGGGTCTTCTTCTTCCAGAGGGCCTCCTCGACCGCGCGCCGGCGAAGGCCGCTGACCCGGTTCCACAGAGCCAGCTCGGCGGCCGAGAGGACCTGGGCCTGGACACCGCCCAGGTCTTTGACCACCTTGATCAGATCGGCTGGTTTCGCACGTCGATCCAGGTGGTGCTGCTGGGCTCGCCAGGCCTGAACCTGTGTCCAGGTCAGCTCAGCCATGCTTCGGCACCTTAGCCGAAAGTTAGAAGCCTGCCGTCCCTGGTCACGTCGAGCTCCATCCTGACCGGGCGCCGCACTGTGGGGACCAGCCCTGCTTCGACGGTGCCGCTCATCGTGTAGCGGATCGTGCCTGCCAAGTCCGTTTGTTGGGTACAGGTAAGGTCCGTTAGCCGGGCAAAGTCGGCGGAGCCGGGGAAGACGGAGCACCGGGCTTCCGCGGAGCGGCCGTCCCCCGGGTAATCGAAGGCGTGGGACCCATCCCAGCACGGATTGACGTCGAGGCGAGCCTGAGCTCCAAAACCACCGCCGACCTCGCGACTGGTCGCGTAGTGCCGGCAGGTAGCGTTCGGCATGCTCCCCCGGTTTACGTCATCGGTAACGGTGCTGGTCCGTACCGGAACAACCGCTATGGCGAGCAGCCAGAGACCCGCAAGAGCCGGCAGCGCGGACAGAGGAAGCCAGCGCCTGAACGTTGCCGGCGTGGCCGTGCTCGGTTCAGCCTCCTCGACCGGACTTGGAAGCATCCACGCAATCACCACGGTTGGCAGCGCGGCCAGCAGTTCGATCAAGCCGACGATCCAGCGGCTGCCTAACACTTGAATTTCCTGTGGTGCGCGAACTGAGTAGTCTGCCATGGCGGAACCCAACGCGCCGCTGACTACCATCACGATCACCCCGAGGACGATCAGGCGGAAGGCGATTCGATAGGCCCGATCGCGGAGCGCTGCCTGGCGCTCATCGAGCGATGTCGTGCGGGCGAACGCGAGCCAACCGGTCATCGCGCCCAGGATGAGGTCGAGGGCGACCAGCAGTAGCGTAAGCGGCATGCCAGCTCCGTCCATGGATCGCGGACCGGGAGAGATGAGAATGGTCCAGAGCGCCACCGTTCCGATGACGAGGGCACGCCGAACAAGCACCGGCTGAATCCAGGTCCTCCGTGTCATGGAAACCTCACGACGCGGCCGTCCCGTGCCAGCACCAATTCCATGCCCACGTCACGCGTGATAAACGGCAAGATGGCCGAGCGAATCCGAGACTTATCGACAAAGTGGAGGGTACCGTCGGCATCGGTTGTGCGGGTGCACTGGAGCGTTTCGACGGTCATCAGCTCCGCGCTATAGATCGTGCAGTCGCTCTGGTTGAGTCCCCAGTTTTCGAAGGCCTTGGTGCCGTCCCAACAAGCGACCGCGCTATGCGGGATGACTGCGCCGAATCCCAAGCCGACTCGGGTTCGTGCATCGAAAAACGTACAGTGCATACCCGCCTGGCTGGGCTCGGGGCGGACAGTCCTGTCGGTGCGTACCGGCGCGACCGCGAGAGCCGCGCTGAGAACCACGGGCGCGCAGAGGGCGATCGCGATCATGGCGGTCGCAAGTCGCGCTCGTGGCGTCGCTGCTAGTGTGGGAGCGTCCGAACCGGCCAGTCGATCTGGCTCCAACCATGCCAGCACCATCGCGGGCAAGAAAAACAGCAGAAGAAAGAACGTGCTTAACGGTCCGCCACCGCGAAGGGCGTCAGCGAGCCAGGCGCGGCTTTCCACGCTCGCGACATAGCTGACGAGGACCGTTCCTCCGACCGCCAGGGCGAAGATTGCGTAGGCGAGCCGGTGCGCCCGGTTCCGTAACATCTCCTGACGCTCATCGACCTGGCCATCAGGTGCCGATGCAAGACGTTGCGTTGCGCGGCCGAGCAGAACGAAGCCGAGAGCCAGGAGGATCAGCAGGATCAGGCCGGCCGCCTGCATACTCTGGCCGGACGCGCTCATTGTGAGAATCGCCAGGTCGACGACGATCGCCAAAACGAGCACGCGGCGCACGCGCTGACGGGCCAGCCATTGACCAGGCTGCACCGGGACGCTCCGGACAACGAGGATCGTGACGATGATGAAAACGAGGTAGAGGCTCGAGAACGCGAACAGGAAGAGTCCAGCGAACAGCAAGAAGCCGACGATGAGGAGGACGAGGGCTGCCGTGACCCGCTGAATCGTGATCGTCGGAATGCGATCGATGACGTTTGTCATGCCTATTCGCCTTCCGCCGCTTTGGGCCGGCGGTAGACCTCTTCGCTCAGAGGTCGAAACGGCGTGCGAGAAAAGATCGCCTCGACGGGAAGCCCGAAGACCTCGGCCAGGCGGAAGGCCAGGTCGAGGCTGGGGTTGTACTCGCCGCGCTCGATGTAGCCAATCGTCTGGAAGTTCACGCCGACCGCCTCTGCGAGTTCCTGCCGAGACAGGCCACGTTCGGCCCGAAGCACCGCAATGCGGTTGTGCAGCCGCGGAGTATCACCTGACCTAGAACTACCATCTTGCCTTGTCACGACAGTACGGATCGTTGCATAAGTACAACAGTCTGTCAATGAAGTGTAAGGTGGCGAATGCGTAACGGTTTGGCCGGGGTGGGGCAGACCCCCGTCGATCAGGCCATGGCAGCCCCCTCGACGGCGCTCGATGGATGCCGCACCATCGATCCATGACGGTTCGACCCGGGCTGAGGACCCGCGGCTGGGTCACGGCCCTCGCCATCAGCGGGTTGACGGTCGCGGTATTCGTGAGCGGGATCCTTTTGCACCGGGGTCACATCGGAGGGCCCAACATCCTGGCGACCGTCCTGAATGCCCTCAGCCTCATCGCCATCGGGACCTTTCTCGCGTTTCCAGCGATGGGTCTGCTGCTGGTTCGCCACCGTCCGGGGAATGCCATCGGGTGGCTCTTGCTGGGGCTCGGCCTGAACATTTACCTGATCTTCAACACTGCGAATTTCGCGGTTCTGGCCCAGCAAGGAAACGTACCCGTGGTGGGGGCCGTCTTCGCGTTTTTCGCCGGCACGGCCTGGATTCCGTTCACCCTCATGCTGTTGCTCTTCCTCCCGATGCTCTTTCCCAGCGGGCACCTTCTTTCGCGTCGCTGGTACCTGCCGATCATTGGTGGTGGTCTCTTCGCACTCCTGGCGCTCCTCGGCAACATGTTCGTTACCAGCAATCCGTCGCCGGGCGAGCCTGCCGTGATCAATCCGCTGGCCAATGCCTCGCTGGCTCGAACGTTCCAGCCATTCATCAACCTGGCCGTACCCTTCGCCTTGTTCGCACTCCTTGGGTCGTGGACCTCGGTCGTGGTTCGGTATCGTCGTGGCGACAGCCTCCAGCGGCACCAACTCCGTTGGTTCCTCTTCGCCCTGGTCCTGGCGGCGATGCCATTCCTTTTGCATGACGTCAATCAGACCGTCGCCAACGCGGCACTTCTTCTGTTCGTTCCCCTGCTGCCGGTCAGCATCGCCATCGCCGTCCTTCGATATCGCCTCTACGACATTGACGTCGTCATCAACCGCGCGCTTGTCTATGGTGCGCTGGCGGGGTTTATTACCGCCGTCTACATCGGCATCGTCGTCGGCGTTGGCCGGGTCATTGGGTCTGGGAACCGACCCAATCTTGCGCTCTCGATCGTTGCGACCGCGGTCGTTGCCGTCGCCTTCCAGCCGGTACGTGAGCGCGTGCAGCGATTTGCGAACCGGCTTGTATACGGCCAGCGGGCCACGCCCTACGAGGTGATGGCAGGCTTTGCCGATCGCATGGCCGGAACGCTGTCGGCCGACGAAGTCCTCCCACAGATGGCGGAAGCGGCAGCCCGTGGCGTTGGAGCGCGGGCCGCCCGAGTGGCGTTACGGCTCCCCGATGGCGCCCACCACGTCACCACATGGCCCAACAGCGTCGATGATCAGCCCTTTACGCGGATCCTGCCTGTCGTGTACAAGGGCGAGGCGATCGGCGAAATCGCGGTGCGGAAAAGTCCGGGCGAAACCGTCACGCCAGGCGAGGAGCGCTTACTCGCGGACCTGGCGGCACAGGCCGGACTCGTCCTGAACAATGTCCGGCTCACCGAGGAGTTGCAGGCGCGCCTGGTGGATCTCTCGGCGCAGGCCACCGAGTTGCGTGCGTCTCGTCAGCGGATCATGAGCGCCCAGGAAACCGAGCGCCGACGTCTCGGAGCTCAGATCCGGAGTGGGGTTCAGCGTGAGCTTGAGGCGACATCGGCACAGCTTGACGACGTGCAACAGCTCCTGGCCCAGGATGGTGCCGCCGCGGCGAAAAGGCTCGACGCGCTGACTCTGGAAACGCAGCACACCCTCGACGGGTTGCGCGAGCTGGCGCGAGGCATCTATCCGCCGCTGCTGGCCGATCGAGGGATCGTGCCGGCCCTCGAGGCCCATGCGCGAAGGGCCGGTCTCTTTGCCTCCATCGAAGCTAGCCCGGAATTCCTCGCAACCCGCTTCGATCCATCCATCGAGGTAGCGACGTTCTTTTGCTGCCTCGAGGCGTTACGGGGGGCCGACGCCGCGGTGGCGGTCCGCCTCTTCATAACCGACGGCACCCTGGGGTTCGATGTTGATGGGGTCGCCCCCGCTAACGGGCGGCTCGAGGGCATTCGAGACCGGGTTGAGGCACTCGGTGGGCGCTTGGGGCAGCCCACTCCGGGTTTTTTGGCTGGGCGCGTCCCACTCAAAACGCCGGAGCTAGTCGGGTGAACCGCCGGGCTTTTCTTGCCGTCGGTCTTGCCGGATTAGCGGCTGCGCTCCTCGGCTCCTGGCTGATCCTGCTCTTGTTCGATCCGATACCTATCACGGCCGGTGACCGCCCATGGGTCCTCACTCAGGTGTGCTTTGCGCTCGGTTACAGCGGCTTTGGCGCCTTTCTGGCGAACCGGCGTCCGCGTAACTCGATTGGCTGGCTCTTCCTCGCTACCGGCCTGGCGAGTGCCAGCCTGCTTTTTGCCGGTGAGTACGCCATCCGGGGCATCCTGGTCGCGCCTGGCTCGCTACCGGCACCGCTCGCGGTAGGCATTGCGCTGCCGACCCTGGCAGCCATCGTGTGGCCGTCGTTCATCTTTATGATCGTGGCCCTCTACCCGACTGGACGGCCGGCGGCCCGGCGTTGGTGGTCGGCCATCGGATCGGCTGCGGGGTTTGGCCTCATCTTTTCGCTGTCAAGCCTCCTATCCCCAGGACCGGTCGGCGCGGGGGTCCGCTCCCTATCCCTGGGTATTTCGAATCCGATGGGCACCCCCATTGGGCCAACGCTGACCCACCTTCGCAATTCGCCTCTCCTGCTCCTCCCCCTTATCCTTGCCGTGGCCGCGGTGGTGGACCGGTGGCACCGGGCGCGCGGTGAGGAACGCCATCAGTTGAAGTGGCTCGCTGCGGTCGGCCTGGTGTTGGTGCTCGCGCTTGTTGCGTTTGGGGCGGTAAATGTTGGGCACCATTCATACCCCGAGTGGTTGGGTGCACTTATCGCCTTCACGATGCTGTTTGGTTTCACCTTTGGCATCCCGGGAGCTATCACCGTGGCCATTCTGCGGTACCGGCTCTACGACTTCGATGTCGTCATCAGCCGAACGCTGATTTACGGGGCGCTGGCCCTGTTTATCACCGCGGTGTACGTCGCGATCGTCGTCGGCGTTGGCACGCTGATCGGTTCGGGCGGACAACCCAACCTGCTGCTATCGATCGTCGCCACTGCGGTCGTTGCCGTCGCCTTTCAGCCCGTGCGGGAAAAGGTCGGACGCCTGGCCAACCGGGTGGTGTACGGGCAGCGTGCCACGCCTTACGAGGTCCTGGCCGACTTCTCCCGTCGCATTGCCGGTGCGGTTGCCAATGAGGAGGTCATGCCGCGGCTGGCGCGCACCCTGGTGGAAGGCACGGCGGCGGCCGCGGCGAGTGTATGGACCCGGCGAGACGGGCATCGGATTCTCGGAGCCACCTGGCCGGAGTCGGTCCCGGCGATTGCGCCAGACGCGGCCGATCGCTGCGTCGTGGTCCGCCACCTGGGGGAAGATCTCGGTGACCTGACCATCAAGAAGCGTTCGGGTGAACCGCTGACGCCGGTCGAGGACAAATTGCTGAAGGATGTCGCTGCCCAGGCCGGGCAAGTGCTCCGCAACGTTCGGTTGACGGCCGAATTACAGGCCCGTCTCGGAGAGACCGCGAAGCTGGCGGCCGATCTGCGCGAATCCAGACAGCGGATCGTTGCCGCGCAGGATGCCGAGCGCCGGCGACTGGAGCGAAATATTCATGACGGTGCCCAGCAGCACCTGGTGGCGCTCGCCGTCAAGTTCCGGCTGGCGGCTAGCCTCGCAAGGAAAGACACGGGAAGAGCGATCACCTCGATTGACGAATTACGCCGGCAGACCCGTGATGCGCAGGAGACGCTGAGTACGCTCGCGGCTGGTCTCAACCCGGTGGTGCTGCAGGAACGGGGCATCGCAGCCGCCCTACAGGCGCAGGTCGGCACGAGTGCCACGCCGGTCAAGGTGATCGATGCCGGCATTGGCCGTCATTCGGAGGATCTCGAGGCGGCGGTTTATTTCTGCTGCCAGGAAGCGATCCAGAATGCGCTCAAACATGCCCGGGCGAGGCTGGTCCAGGTTCGTCTTGCCGAACACGACGGCGCGCTCCACTTCGACGTCAGTGACGATGGCGGCGGGTTCGATCCGTCGAGGGCGCGCCGCGGCGCCGGAATGCAGAACATGAGCGATCGAATTGCCGCCCTTGGCGGCTCTCTCCAGGTCGACTCCACCCCAGGCTTGGGGACCGTCGTCCGTGGTCGACTCCCTGTGCGGGTGGTAGCACCACCCCGAACATCATGGTGACGCGATGGCGGCGTAGCGTGGCCATCCGGTACGGTGGCGGGGTGCGGCGAGCCCTCTTCCTGCTGGCGGCGGCCCTCCTATTGCCCAGCTGCGGCCCGCTCGGTGCGGCGGTCAACGACCACGAGCGGACGGTGCTAGTCGATTATCACTACGACCAGTTTGCCGACATGTTCGGCCGCTACTTCCCCCACCAGCTGACCGTCCGGCAGGGCGATACCGCCGTCTACAAACAGGCCTGGAATGGGGAAGCCCACACCGTCACGTTTAGTCCCGCAATCGACACGCTCGGAAGACCCGCGTGGGACTACATCGACAAGGACCAGCAACCACCCCAGGCCGTGCTGGATTCGGTCGGTCAGGCGACTCAAAACGCGATCCCATACATGGTCGGTCAGGACAACATCGTTCATCAGAACGGTGCCCAACCCTGCTTTTTGGACACCGCCACCCCACCCAGCGATCCCAACACGCCCTGTGCGAAGCGTTCGCAACCGGCCTTCACGGGGCGCCAGGCCTTTTACAGCAGCGGTTTCATCCCCTACCAGGGAACCGCCAGCGACAACGTCTTTCGGGTCCCGATCGCGGCGAATGCCACGCCGGGGACGTACCACTTCATCTGTCTCTTTCACGGCCCGGGCATGAACGGGACGCTGACGATCGTGCCGAAGGCGGCGGCGATCCCTTCGCAGGGGGACGTCAACAAGGCCGCGCAAGCCGAGATCGAACGGATGGCGAAACCCCTGCTGACCGCCTTCAACGACGCTAAAAAGGGGAACTTCCCGGTGAAGGTCCCCTCCTATAAGTTTGTGATTGCCGGCTATGGGTCGCCGAATCAGAACGACCAGCACGGGTTCGGCTCGATCAGCGAATTCATCCCGAAGACGACCAGTGTCAAGGTGGGCGAGACGCTGCGGTGGATCGTGATTGCCGATCTCCATAACGTGGCCTTCGACGTCCCCGCCTATTTCCCCGAGTTCACGGTCAAAAAGGACGGCACGGTGGAATGGAACCCGCAGGCGGTCGGTCCGGTGGCGAGCCCGGCGATGCCATCGAGCGACCAGGGACCTGGCCCACCACCCCCGACCATCGTGCCCAAGATCACCGACGGGGGTACCTACGATGGTTCCCACTTCTTGTCGTCAGGCCTCGGTGGCGGGGGAAACGGTGACATCGGCTATAGCCTCACGTTCACGAAGAAGGGGACCTACAACTACGCCTGCCTGATCCATCCCGCGATGGTTGGCACCGTAATCGTGAACTGACGTGACCAACCGCCACCGCCCGCATCTCGCCATTGACATCCTGTTCTTCGGATTCCTGGCCGGCTACACCGCCTACGCGATCGCCGTCCTGGCGTTTGGCGTCCTTGCCGCGATCGCGCACACGTCACCGGATCTGCATCAGAACCTCCACCTCATCGGATTCGATGCCCAGAGCTTTGTTGAGCGCCTGGCGCAGGCCATCGCCACGGCGTCCCACCAGGCGGAGTCCGGGGGAAACCTTGCCATCGACTACGGCTTCAGCCTGCTCAACGTCGTCCTGGGCCTGTACCTCGTCTACCTGCGGCCGCATAACCGGACAGCTCGGTTCCTCGCGGTCGGCATGGTTGGAACCGCGGCCATTTTCAACCTGCAGGCGATCAGCGTGTATTCCGCGCTCCAGGCGTCAAACGTCGACAATGCTGTCCATTTCGGCTTTGAATTGATCGCCATGCTGGCCTACTTGTATGCACTCCTGACCTTCCCGGATGCGCAACTCGTGCCTCGGTGGCCCGTTTGGGCGCAGGCCGTCCTGTACGTTCCCATCACCCTCGCGCTCAGCCTGACGCTGAGCAACCTGCAATCGGCACCGCTCTCCCGGCTGGCCATCGTCGGCGTCTTTGGTCTGGTGATCCCCACGGTCGGCTTGTTGGCGCAGGCCTACCGGTGGATCCTCCCGAAGAATGCCGAGGAACGCCAGCTATCCCGTTTGCTCTTCCTGGCGCTCCTGCCGGTGGTCGTCATGGTGCAGTTCATCCATGCGGAACAGCTGCAGGCACTGATCAATCCGACCTTTCCGGGCCGAGCGCTCGCCGAGGTGCCCGTCGGGTTCTTCCGCGTCTTTCAGCCGGTCTTCGCGATCATCCCGGTCGCCCTCTTCATTGGAATCGTCCGCTACCGGCTCTGGGATATCGACCGCATCATCAGCCGTACGCTCGTCTACGGGGCGCTCGCCGGCTTTGTGAGCGCCGTCTACATCGGCCTCGTGGTGGGCGTTGGGAATCTCATCGGCACCCAACAGCACAACCTGTTCCTCTCCCTGCTTGCCACCGGGTTGGTCGCGCTGTTGTTCCAACCGGTGCGAAACCGAGTCCAGGGTCTCGCCAACCGCCTCGTATACGGCAACCGCTCGACCCCCTACCAGGTCCTGTCCTCGTTTTCGCACATGGTCGAGTCGTACGGGGCCGAGGATGTGCTGTCCCGGACCGTGCGCATTCTCTCGGAAGGGACCGGGGCGAGCGCCATGGTCTGGCTCAAGGTCGAGGACGAGTTTCGCGCCTCGGCCCGCTGGCCGCAGACGGCGACGCTTCCGACCCTGGGTATCCCGCTGGACGGTGACCAACTGCCGCGGTTTCCCAACGCCGACCTGGCCGTCCCCGTCCGTCATCAGGGCGAGCTGCTGGGCGCCTTCACGATTCGAAAGCGGGGCGAGGCGCTCACACCGACCGAGACGAAGCTGATCAGCGATCTGGCTGCCCAGGCAGGGTTAGTGGTTCGCAATTCCCAGCTGACGGCCGACCTGCTGGCTCGCCTCGATGACCTGCGCCAGTCGCGTCAGCGCTTGGTGCGGGCGCAGGATGAGGCGCGGCGACGGCTCGAGCGCAATATCCATGACGGGGCGCAGCAGCAGCTGGTCGCCCTGAAGGTGCAGCTCAGCCTGGCCGAGCGTCTCGTCGACCGCGACCCCGCCAAACTCAAGTTGGCGCTGGCGCAGCTCAAGCAGGATACGGACGAGGCCGTCCAGTCACTGCGCGAGCTGGCCCGCGGCATCTATCCGCCGCTGCTGGCCGAGAGCGGCCTGGCGACCGCGCTGCAGGCCCAGGCGCGCAAGTCGGCCGTGCCGATAACGATCGATGCCGAGACCATCGGCCGCTACCTGCCGGAGACCGAGTCCGCCGTCTACTTCTGCTGCCTCGAGGCGCTGCAGAATGTCGCGAAGTCCGCGGACGCGTCGAGCGCAACCGTCCGCCTGTCCGCGAGTGAGGGGGTGCTCGCCTTTGGCGTCGACGATGACGGCAAGGGCTTTGATCCAACCCGTGCCCGCGACGGATCCGGGCTGCAGAACATGACTGATCGGATCGAGGCGCTTGGTGGGAAGCTCACCATCCGGTCGGCGCCCGGGAAAGGCACCCGGATTTCGGGGACGGTGCCGGCCCAGCCAAGGGTTGTCGATGATCGGCCTGCCCCTAACCCTGATCGAGGTCAGCCAGCACCGGCGCGAGCGCCTCAAGTGACGCCTCGTTGATCGGATCCAGCACGAGCTGGACGTGACCGATTCCCTCGCGGGCAAATCCGCGTAGCGTTTCGGCGATCGTCTGCGGTGATCCCGCCACGGGCGGTGCCGCGGAAACCGGATCGCCGTGCGCCCGCCCGGCTCCCCCGGCGATCTGCACCAGCACGGCGACCGTGCGTTCGATCTCTGCGGGATCCCGTCCGGCGGCCCGGCAGGCGATATCCACCTTCTCGCGAAGCGGCGCAACGCCCGACGGCCGGTTCCCGGTCCAGTCGAACCAGGCGTTCCAGGCGGTGACGTGCGGGACCGTGATCTCGAGCATGCGCTCGCCGATCGACCCGATCATGATTGGCGGTCCGCCAGCGCGCGGCCGCGGTACCAGCTCGCAATCACGCGCCGAGTAAAACTCGCCCTCGAAGTCGACCTGTCCCTCCCGCAGCAGGGACCGGATGATGGTGAACGCTTCCGCGAAGCGCGAGACGCGCCGGTCAAAGGGGAAGCCAAAGGCCCGGTACTCGGTTTCGTTCCAGCCTGCGCCAAGGCCAAGGATCAGCCGGCCGCCGCTGATCTCGTCAACCGTCCCCGCCATCTTGGCCAGCATCGCCGGGTTATGAAAGCTGGTCGCGGCCACCAGCGGGCCAAGCGCGATCCGTGTCGTCGATGCCGCGATCGCGGCCAGCATCGTCCAGGCCTCCCACGGTCCGCGGCTGCCCTGGGTCTCGTCCCGGTAGAGCAGGTGATCGCCCAGCCAGACGGAATCGAACCCGATCGCCTCTCCGAGGCGGACCATTTGGAGGATCTCCGGCCAGCGGACCTCCCGCTCGACTTCCGGCAGTTGGAAGCCAACTCGTAGCGGTCGCCTGGAAGTCGACGGCATCCGAGCAGCTTACGGTCAGGGGATGGTCAGGACTCCTTTCATCCCCGCCTGCGCATGCCCGGGGATCCGGCAATAGTAGGTGTAGGATCCGGGACCGGCGGCGATGGTGATCCGCCGGTGGCTACCGACCGGGACCTTCAGGTCGACGCCGAGCTGGTCGATGGTCACCGTGTGCCAGAAGAGATCGTCATTCGTCACGTAGAGCGTGACCGGGCGCGACGTTCCGGTCAGGGTGGTCGCCGAGTACGCCGTATTGCGCATGTGCAGCGCCAGGTCGCCCGCCCCCTGCACCTGTTCCCGGCCCAGGCCGGCGACGGTGGCGGCTCCCAGGCCGAGGACAAAGATGGCCAGCGCCGCCACCGTCACAGCGGCCGTCCCGCGTCGGGCAGCGCGATCAACAGGATCAACAAATCGCGCGGCCACGCCGATGAGCCCGATAGCCGAGACGCAAAACAGCGCCAGGGGCTCGGCGATGGACAGGAGCTGTTCGTGATTCCGGATGTTGCTCCAGGTCGCGGTGAGCATCCAGACGGCGACGTCAGCAAAGAGCAGCCCGAGGATGACCGTGGTCGCGACGGAAAGCCCGCCCCCGTGCCGGGCCCTGAGTAGAATGGCCACGGCCAGGACGAACAGGAGGGCGAACGCAAGCGCCTCCCGGTCGAGATGGGCGATGCCAACGACGGCATGCAGGATCGCGGCTACGGTTGCTGCCCCAGCGATCAGGCGGGGCCAGCCTGCCCGAACTCTCATAGGCTCTGCGCCCAGCCTATTGGTGTGGCCCGGTTAGGTTGCGGGACCGGCGAGCGAAGGCGATGCCACCAGGTGATAGCGGTGCTCGGGCCGGCCGGGTGCGCCATAGCGCATTACGACTTCGACTCGACCGGCATGGACCAGGTGATCGAGGTAGCGCCGAGCCGTGACCCGGCTCAAACTCGCGAGGTCGGCGACCTCGGCCGCGGCCAGGTCCCTGCCGGCCTCCTGCAGGATACGGGTAACGAGGTCGAGGGTCGGTCGCGAGAGGCCTTTCGGCAGGCTCTCGCCGCTACCGTGCCTGAGCATCTGATACAGCGTGTCGACCGCGTGCTGGTCCGCCTCGGAGAGTTGCTTGAGCCGTTGATGCATCGCGGCATAGCTCTGCAGCTTCTCCTGGAGCGCGGCGAATCGAAACGGCTTGATCAGGTAGTGGACCACGCCGCCGTGCATCGCCGCGCGCAGCGTCTCCACGTCACGGGCCGCCGTGATCGCGATCACGTCAACGCGTAGAGCGCCTCCCTCACGGATGTCCCGCATCACGTCCAACCCGGAGATGTCGGGGAGGTAGATGTCGAGCAGGACGAGATCAGGCTTAGCCTCGGCAATGAGGCGGAGCGCATCCGTGCCGGTGCCTGCCTCGCCGACGACCGTGAAGCCCGGCACCTTCTCGACGTAGGCTCGATGCAGGGCGGCGACGCGGAAGTCGTCGTCGACGATCAGGGTTCGAATCATGGCATCCCCACCAGGACGGGCTTCGCCGTCAGCGGCAGCCGGACCGTGAAGCGGGCACCTCCCTGATTGACCACCTTGACCTCACCGCCGCGCCGCGCCACCACCTGTTGCACGAGCGCGAGGCCGAGCCCGCGCCGAGAGCCGGGGCTGGCGAGCTTGGTCGTGTACCCTTCGGAGAAGATCTTCGTGAGATCGCGCTCGCTGATCCCCGGACCAGAATCGTGAACCTGGATCACGACCTCACCGTCAGCCTTGTGGATCGAGACCTCGACCCACCGCGGTCCGCCATTCGACGGAATCGAGGCGGCGTCGAGCGCGTTGTCGATCAGGTTTCCAACCACGGTGATCAGGTCGCGCGGATGGCCGGCATCGCCATCGAGACGGCTGTCGGGCGAGAGCCGGAACTGGACGCCGCGCTCGGCGGCGACCGCCGACTTCCCCAGTAGCAAGGCCCCCAGAACGGGATCTCCAACACGCTCGAGCAGGGACTCGGTCAGCTCCTGGGACACGCTCGATGACTCGGTTGCCATCCGGATCGCCTCGTCGTGGCGGCCGAGCTCGACCAGACCGGCGATCGTGTGGAGCCGGTTCGAGAAGTCGTGCGCCTGGGCGCGGAGGGCTTCGGTCAGGGTCCGGGCGTTGTCGAGCTCGCGCACCAGGCTTTCGAGCTCCGTCCGGTCGCGGAAGGTCGCGACGTACCCGATCGTCCGCCCACGGACCACGACGGGCATCCGGCTCACGACCAGCACACGGTCGGCCGCGAGGACGACCTCATCGACGCCGGTTGCCTCTCCGATCAATACATCGCGAACCCGCCCGGGCGGCAGCACGTCCGTCAAACGCTGGCCCGACACTTCGCTCGACACTCGGAGCAGACGGCATGCCTCGTCATTGATCAGGGTGATTCGCCCCTCGACATCGGTGGCGACCGTGCCCTCACGAATGCCGTGCAGGCTCGCCTCCCGCGTCTCCAGCAAGGTGGCGATCTCACCCGGTTCCAGGCCAAAGGTCTGCCGCTTGAGGCGTTGGGCCAGCAGGAGGGAGCCGACGATGCCGAGTGCCAGCGCGACCAGCGCATAGAAGGCGAGCTGCGGGAGCATGCCGGCGAGCTGCTGCGCGAGCGTCCCTTCGAGGAAGCCAACCGAGACGATCCCGATGACCCGACCCCGGCCATCGAAGATTGGCGCCTTGCCGCGGGCCGACACACCGAGCGTGCCGTTTTCGACGCCTATCCACGTATCTCCGGCGAGGACGGTGTGGAAGTCCTCATCGATCGGCTTTCCGATCAGCGAGGTCGTCGGGTGCGAGTAGCGGATTCCATTCGTGCCGGCGATCACCACGAAGCTCGCGCCGGACGCGCTGCGGATCCCCTCGGCGAGCGGCTGCAGGGTTCGTGAGGGATCGGAGTCGCGAAGACCGTCGCCAACGGATGGCATCCTGGCGACCGTCTCGGCGATGGCCAGCGAACGCTTTTCATACCGGTCGTTGAGCTGCCGGCTCTCCAGGATGTACGAGGCGGCAGCGCCGAGGATCAGCGCGCCAAGGATGATCCCGAGCTGAAGGGCGAGGATTTGCGATGCCAGGCTGAGGCGAAGTCGGCCCACCGAGTTCATCCTATCGCCTCCCTCGATCCTTTGGTAGGGACCAAAACGACCAAAACGGTCGCAATCTCCGGAAGGGTTTACGGGGCCGGGTAGGCCGGTTAGGGTGGCCCCAATGGCCAGCCCGGCGATCGAGCTTCGCGGCGTCACCAAGCGGTTCGCGACCCCGAACGGCGGGATCTATACCGCGCTCCGCGATCTCACCATGGAGGTGGCTCCCGGGCAGTTCTGTGCCGTCGTCGGTCCAACCGGCTGCGGCAAGTCGACGACCCTCGGCTTGATTTCGGGCCTCGAACGGCCCAGCGTCGGCGAGGTCAAAGTCGCTGGACAGCCGGTCAAGGGCATCGCCGAGGGCATTGGCTACGTCTTTCAGACGGACGCCGTCTTTCCCTGGAAGACGGTTCTCGAGAACGTGGCCGCCGGGCCCCGATATCACGGCGTGGCCGGTGCCGACGCTCGCGGCCGGGCGAAGGAGTGGATCGCCCGCGTGGGGCTGGCGGGCTTCGAGGACCGGTATCCGCACCAGCTCTCTGGAGGGATGCGGAAGCGGGTAGGCCTGGCGCAGAGCCTGATCAATGGGCCTCGGATCCTGTTGATGGACGAGCCCTTCTCGGCCCTCGACGTCCAAACCCGCACGCTGATGGAGAACGAACTGCTCTCCCTCTGGTCGTCGACCTCGGCATCAGTCGTGTTCGTCACCCACGACCTCGAGGAGGCGATTGCCCTCGCCGACCGAGTGGTGGTGCTCACCGCCGGACCAGGGACGGTGAAGGGCACCTATGACGTCGACCTGCCACGGCCCCGGAACGTGGCGGAGATCCGCTTCCAACCGAGATTTGCCGAGATCTATGAGGCGATCTGGAGTCAGTTACGAGACGAGGTGTTGGTGAGCTATGAGCGTCAAAAGCACGCTGCCGCCGTCTAGCGTGAGCACGCAGGGCGGCGCGCCGCCGTTCTCCGCCGTGGGTACGCAGGATGGTGCGCCGCCTGGCTCAATGAATGCCAAACCGGAAACCGGATCCATCGACGCCGAACTGGCCGGCCGGCGGTCACGCGCTGCGCGCCGCCACCGCCTGACCGTCTATACGCTGCGCCTGCTCTTCACGGTGCTCTGGATCGGCAGCTGGGAGTTGACGACGCGTCTCAACTGGGTAGACCCCTTTTTCTACGGGCAACCATTCGGCATCGGCCAGCGGCTCTGGATCTGGATCACGGAAGGAACCGCGCTGGGACCGCTGTGGCTCCAGATGGCCGTCACGATGGAGGAGGCCGTGCTCGGTTTCCTCATCGGCTCGGCCCTTGGCATCGTCTTCGGCATCCTGCTTGGCCGCATCGAGTTGCTCGCCGACGTGCTGGCACCCTTTATCAAGGGGGCCAACGCCGTCCCGAGGGTCATCCTCGGCGGTCTGTTTGCCATCATGTTCGGCCTGTCGATTTGGGGCAAAGCCTGGACCGCGACGGTGCTCGTGTTCTTTGTCGTCTTCTTCAACGCCTTCCAGGGTGTCCGCGAGGTCGACCGGAACCTGATCGCAAACGCGCGCGTCCTCGGCGCCGACAACCGTCGCGTGACGACCGAGATCGTTATCCCATCCGCGCTCTCGTGGATCCTGGCCAGCCTGCACATCAGCTTCGGCCTTGCGATTGTGGGCGCTGTCGTGGGCGAGCTGTTCGGGGCGACCGCCGGGATGGGACAGCTGGTCTATAACGCCCAGCACACCTTCGACGTCAACGGGGTCTTCGCCGGCATGTTCGTCCTCGCCGTCATGGCCCTGGTGGCCGAAGGTCTGATCACGGTACTTGAAAACCGGCTCATCAAATGGCGACCCAGTCGAGTCAGCGGCGAAATACCGATTTAGGGAGGAGAAACGATTGATGCACGCATCGAAACGCTCGTTTACGGCGGTGGGAGGGACAGTAGCGCTGGGGATTGCCCTGGCTGCCTGCGGTGGGACCGCGAATAATGCAGCAGGGACCTCGGCGTCCGCGATGCAGCCGGTCGACCTCAAGATCATGGTCGGCGGTCTCAACAAGCAGATCTATCTGCCGAACATGCTCGCCAAGCAACTCGGCTACTTCGACGCCGAGAAGATCAACGTCACGTTGATCGACGAGGGGTCGGGGCAGGGAACTGAGCTCGAGGTCGTCGCGGGCAACGTGGACGCCGGCTCAGGTGCGTACAGTCACCCGGTCGAGCTCAACGCCCTCGGGAAGAAGATCGAGACCATCTGCCAGTTCGGCATCGCGCCGGGTGAGGCGGAAATGGTCGCGTCCAGCAAGGCCGGCAGCATCAAGGGCGCGGCCGACTTGAAGGGGAAGAACCTTGGGGTTACCGACATCGGGTCGGGCACCCATACGATCACGCTCGCAATCCTCGGCAAGGCCGGCTACGCCGGGTCCGACGCGAAGTTCGTCGCCGTCGGCGCGGGCAACACATTCATTGCGGCCATCAAGAACGGCACGATCGACGCCGGCATGACGACCGAGCCCACCATCACCCGCCTGCTGCAGACGGGGGATGCCAAGGTGCTCATCGACCTGCGGACGCCGGCAGCGACGAAGGCCGCCCTGGGCGGCGACTACCCGTTCATCGGCATTTTCGCCAAGAACGACTGGGTCAACAGCCACAAGGACGTTGCGCAGCGACTGGTCAACGTCTACGTCAAGACCCTGAAGTGGATGAAGGCCCACACTGCCGCCGAGATCGCGGACAAGATGCCAGCCGACTACCTGCTCCCCAGCAAAACCGACTACGTCGCCGCGCTCCAGAACCAGCTATCCATCTTCGGCACCGACTGCAAGATGCCGGCGGCCGGGCCCCAGACCGTGCTCGATATCCTCCAGAAGTACGTCTCGTCCTTCAAAGGCAAGAGCGCGAACCTCAGCGAAACCTATACGAACGACTTCGCCAACAGCGCGAGCTAAGACTCGCCCGGATCACAGAGGCCCGGTCCGCCGGGCCTCCCGATCCGTTTACTCGAGGAGTCTGCCAGCGACCGGCAACTCGTCGGTCCTGAGTAGACGCCTCAGGTCTTCGGGAATGGCCGGAACCGGTTCACTCCAGACAGCGAGAGGTGCCTCCGGCCGCTCCTGCCGTGCGTAGAAGTTGCGCTGGAGCGCTGGGTCGAGGGCCGGGAAGTCGGCGCGCGAGTGCGCCCCACGGCTTTCGCGCCGTTCGAGCGCACACTGAAGCGTCGCCTCCGCTGTTCGGAGCCCGGCGCGCAGATCCAGGACGTGCTCCAGTTCGACCCAACCCTCCTGCCCCGGACGGATGTCGACCATTTTCGCGGCCTCCGCGATCTCGCCGAGTTTCCGCAACCCGTCTCGCATCCGGCCCTCATCGCGGACGACGCCACAATGCTCCCACATCAGATTGCGGAGCGCTCGCTGCAGCGGACGCGCCAGTTCGTCTCCCGGCTTGATCAGGCTCTGGAGCTCGTCTTCCGCGTCGCGCACCGCCTTCTTGGAGCGGCGCTGCAGCTCGGAATCCTGCGAGTGGGTCGCGGCCGCCGTGCCGGCGCGCCGGCCGAAGATGACGGTTTCGGCCAGCGAATTGCCGCCGAGGCGGTTCGCCCCGTGCAGTCCCGAGGTGCATTCCCCAGCCGCGTAGAGGCCACTCACGTCGGTGGCGTGCGTGTCCGGATCGACGGCGATGCCGCCCATCGAGTAGTGAGCCGTCGGGGCCACCTCCATGGGGTGCTTCGAGATATCGAGCATTTGGTACTCGATGAACTGGCGGTACATGCGCGGAAGCTTTTCGAGGATCTGGTCCTTGGGCAGATGAGAGATGTCGAGGAACACGCCGCCATTGGGACCGTCCCTGCCCTCGATGATCTCGGTATAGATGGCGAGCGCGACTCGATCGCGCGTGCTCAGTTCCATCCGCTCCGGGTCGTAGCGCTGCATGAATCGCTCGTGTTCCCGGTTGTAGAGACGGCCGCCTTCGCCGCGGACGGCCTCGGTGACCAGGGTTCCGGCGACCTCCTCCGGTGTCAGCATCCCGGTTGGATGGAACTGCACCAGTTCCATGTCCATCAGTCGACAGCCCGCCTCCAGGGCCAGGAACATCCCCTCCCCGTAGTTCTCGTCCCGGCGAGACGAACTGCGGCGCCAGAGTCGCGTGTGACCGCCGGTGGCGAGGACCACCGCGTCCGCCTCGAAGACGGTGCGGTCGCCCGAGACGAGGTCGAACCCAAAGGCGCCGAAGCAGACCCCGTCGGCGACGAGCAGGCGCGAGATGTACTGGTCTTCGATGGTGGTGATCCCCAGTTGCTGCGCCCGGTTCGCCAGCGCGTAGAGGATCGCCCGGCCGGTGTAGTCCCCCGCATAGCAGGTGCGCCGGTACCGATGCGCCCCGAAGAAGCGCTGATCCAACCGGCCGTCGTCGAGGCGGGCGAACTGGCAGCCCCAATCGGCCAACTCACGGACGGCGCCTGGCGCCTCCCGAGCCATGATCTCGACCACGCGTGGATGGCCGAGGAAGTAACCGTCGCGCAACGTGTCGGCGAAATGCTGCTCCCAGGTGTCCTCCGGATCGCGGGTCCCCAGTACGGCGTTGATGCCCCCGGCCGCCAGCACGGTGTGGGCATCGAGGCGGTGGCGCTTGCCCAGCACCAGCACCTGGCTTCCGGCCTCGGTGGCCGCGATCGCGGCGCGCAGGCCGGCGGCGCCGGCGCCGATGACGAGCACGTTGCACACGCGGCTGCGGGTGGTCGCTCCAGGCATTTCCTTAAGTGTCGCTCCCTGGGGCTGGGCGTGGGCGCGTCAGGGCACCCTGCAGTTCCGGCAGGTGCTCGACCAGGGCGGCGAAATCCTGGCGGTCCATGCTCAGCACGGAGGTGTCGGTGACCGCCGTGACGGTCGCGGTTCGCCGTCGGTCGCCCAGGAGGGCCAGCTCGCCGAAATGCTCGCCAGCGCCCTGGCGCCGAATCGATTGCTCGACGCCGTCGACGCGCTGGGTGACCTGGACCTCGCCGGCCGTGATCACGTAGAAGCGGCCGCCAAGATCCCCTTCGCGCACGATCACCTCGCCGGCATTGAATCGCATCGGGATGACGAGGTTGCTCCGCCCGAGCGGGAGCGGCGTCAGGTTGTCCGGCAGGACCGCGGTCCCCATCCAGTGCAGCGTCAGCGCCAACCGCCGCCGCCAGGACGGCATGAACGACAGGAAGAGCGCGCGTGAGACCAGGGCGGCCGTCCAGCCATGCAGGGTCAAGCCCCGGACCTGGGCGACGCCGTATCGACGGCTGAGGAGGGCGACCTCGCCGAAGCGCGTCGCCCGGAAGGGGACGGGGGGCTGGGAGCGGATCTCGGCCAGGATGTTTTGCGCTGCCTGCCGTCCTTCGCCGAAGGCGACCATGACCATCGCCCCGAAGGGCTGGCCGCTTGCCGGATCGGGCACGGCGGCATTGTCGCCCGCGGCATAGACGCCCGGGAAGCCTGGGACGCGACAGAACGGGTCGCAGACAATCCGTCCGCGCGTCAGCGACAGCGGCAGCGCCCGCAGGAGCGGGTTGGTCCCGATCCCGACCGTCGCGATGATGCTTCGGGTCTCGATCCGGGTACCGTCGGTCAGGGTCACGGCGCTTCCGGTTGCCTCCTTGAGGCCTACACCGAGGCGGAGTTCGATGCCGCGCTCTTCCATGCGGTGGACCACGCGCGCCGCCAACCGATCGTTGAACGTTGGCAGGATGCGTGTCAGGATGTCCACCGTAATCACGCGAAGCTCACGCGGGTCGAGCATCGGGTAGGAGCGCAGCGAGGCGCGCAGGAACTCGTTCGCCTCCGAGGCGATCTCGACGCCCGCATAGCCGGCGCCCGCCACCACGAATGTCATCAGGCGTTGTCGCTCGGTGGTATCGGACGTGACACTGGCGGCTTCGAGCATCTCGATCAAGTGGTTGCGCAGGTGGATGAAGTCGCCAATCGTTTTGGTCTGGAGCGCGTGCTCAGTCAGGCCGGGGAACCGGGATAGGTCGGTCACCGATCCCAGCGCGATCACGAGGTAGTCCGACTCGAGCTCGATCTGGTCGCCGTCACCACCCTGGCTGAGGACCACGCGGCGGCGAGCAAGGTCGATCGTCTCGATCTCGCGGGTATAGATCGTGACGCGGGGAAGGATCTCCCGGAGCGGAATCAGCACATGCTGGGCTTGCAGCACACCCGACACGACCTGGGGCATCAGTCCGTGCCAGACCTCGACGTTTTCCCGACTCACCAGCGTGATATCGAGCTGGTCCAAAGGCCGCTGTTCCCCGATCAGCTCGCGCGCGCAGCGGACCCCGGCATGGCCGCCACCGAGGATGACGGCCCGTTTTCGCGTCATCGCCATCGGGCATGTCGCAACGCCGACCGGGCGGCGTGATAGCCGCACATGCCGTGGACGCCGCCGGAGGGAGGTGTGGAGGCCGAACAGATATAGATCTGCCGGTCGGTCGTCCGGTACAGCCGTGGGCTGGGGCGGGTAAAGAGTTGTCGGAGATCGGCGAGGCCGCCGTTGATGTCGCCCCCGATGTCGTTCGGGTTGTATCGCTCGTAATCTGCCGGGGCCATGACGTGTCGCGCCAGGATCCGGTTGCCGAAGCCGGGCGCGAAGCGCTCGACCTGGGCCTCGATGCGCGCTGTCATGTCTTCGGTCGCTCCGTTCGGGACATGGCAGTATGCCCACCCGGTCTGCTTGCCGGCCGGCGCGCGCGACGGATCGAAGAGACTCTGCTGCGCCACCAGCACGAAAGGCCGCTCGGGAATCGCGCCCCTCCCGACGGCTGCCTCGGCGTCGGCGAGTTCCTTTAGCGATCCGGCCAGGTGGACCGTTCCGGCGCGCAGGCAGGCTGCCGCGCGCCAGGGGATCGGGCCGTCGAGGGCCCAGTCGACTTTGAAAACGCCAGGCCCATAGCGGTAGCTCGTCAGGGTCTTGCGGTAGCCGGGGGATAAGCGAGCGCCCGCAATCTTGACCAGCTGCCGCGGCGTGACGTCGAAGAGCGAGGCGCGATGGTCCGGCAGGGCGTCGATCGTCTCGACCATGGTGTCGGTCTGGATCTCGCCACCCAGCGACCGCAGGTAGGCGGCCAGGGCATCGCTGATGGCCTGCGAGCCGCCCCGCGCCAGCGGCCAGCCCAACGCGTGGGCGGCCATCGCCAGCACCAGCGAGAAGGCCCCCGTCCCGGGACGATTGAGCGGCACCATGGCGTGCCCAGCGAGTCCCGCGAACATTGCACGCGTTTTCTCTTCTTTAAAGGCCAGCGCGGCGAGCATCGTCGCCGACTGAATCGCCCGCAGACCGAAGCCGGCCATAACCAGCGGATGTCGGGTCGGCCGAAGCGGGCTCAGCAGCGCACCGAACAATGTGTCGGCGTGTCGCACCAGTGGTGTCATCATGCGCGCGTAGGCGCCCGCGTCCCGTCCCAGGTTTCGCGCCGTCATCTCGATCGATCGCTCGAGAATCAGCGCGGTACCGTCATCGAACGGATGGGCAAGCGGGGCGTTCGGCTGGATCAGGTCCATGCCGAAGCGTGCGAGTGGAAGCGAGCGAAAGAAGGGGGAGCCCGCCGCCAGTGGATGGATGGCGGCGCAAACATCGTGCACGAAGCCCGGCAGGGTCAGCTCGGCGGATCGGACGCCACCTCCGACGGTCGACTTCCCCTCGAGGAGGCGGACCGAGCGGCCCGCCTGAGCCAGGACGATTGCCGCGGACAGGCCGTTCGGGCCGGCTCCGACGACAACGGCGTCGGTTTGACGATCAGCCAAGGTCGATGGTCGAGCCCTCGGCGGCTGCCTCGACCGGAATCGATTCGTCGCGATGGGCCGCAACGATAGCGTCGAGCTGGTCATCCGTGCGCGGGGGATCGTGATGAAAGAGCAGCACTCGCTTGGCTCGAGCCGCCTTGGCCAACCCGATCGCATAGTCGACCGCGGAGTGGCCATAGGAACTCCTTTTGGGAAACTCCTCGGCCGTGTATTGGGCGTCGTGGATGACCAGGTCGGCATTGCGGGTCAACTCCAGCGCGGCCGTGTGATAGGCGCCGAATCCGTCCGGGCCCGAGCCAAAGGCGATCGGGCTGTGATCGGAGAGGTAGGCCACGGTCGTCGTCCCGTCCGATATGCGGTACCCGTAGGTGAGCCCGCCCTTGTGCGGGATCTCGCGGGCGAGGATCTCGAACGCTTCCACCGGGCGCGGCCCCGGCTGGATCCCCAGGAAGCGCCAGGTCCCGCGCAGCTCGGTCGGCTTGATCGGGAAGTGCGGCGGCGACATCGCCCGGGCCAGGACGTTGACGGGGTCACCCTGGGCCGGCATCAGGAGCGTCACCCGGGCCTCCTGCCGGTCGCCGGCGCCGAAGAACGGGAGGCCGTGGGTGTGGTCCCAGTGAAGATGGCTGAGCAGGATCGTGCCATTGAAGGCCCGGCCGTCGAGTAGGGTCGTCAAACGTTGCAAGCCGGTCCCTCCGTCGAGCACGAGCGTCGGTGGCCCGGCCGCCGGCGCGATCGCGATGCACGAGGTGTGCCCGCCGTATCGGACGTACTCGGGACCGGGCGCGGGGGTCGACCCACGGACTCCACAGACGAACAGACGCACCGCGCGAAGTCTACTGTTCTTCTCGCCGATGCCCTCGGGCAACCTCGGCCAGTGCCTCCGGGCTGACCTGGTCCGCGGTCGCCACCGCAACCCGGCACGGGGTCACCGCTCGCAACGTTGCTGTTCGTTTGCCGCCCTCGAGCAGGGCCCGCTCGCCGAGGATCGCCCCAGGGCCGATCTCGGCCAGCGCCTTCGAGTCGACCTCGACCGAGAGGACGCCGTCGAGAAGCAGGAAGAGCTCCTCGCCCGGCTCGCCCTGTTCGACGAGGCTCTCGCCGGCTTTGATCTTCCGGATCTTCGGCTTGGCGCCGCCCCGCATGATGGTCTTCGAAAGCTCGCGTTCGAGCGCGGTTTCGACTTCGGTGACGATGGCCGGCGAGTCCTCGGCACCCCAGGGTGTTTTCTCGCCGAAGATCTCGTTGGACCAGGTCTTGAAATCGGTGGTTCCGGATTTCTTGATCAGCGCGCCGTCGGCGTCGTAGATCCAGTGCCGTGGAAATGGACTGGCGCCGGTCACCTCGCGCTCGACGCGTCCGTCGGCGTGCAGGGTGAGCGCCAGCGTCGTCCACACCAGGGGCGGGCTGATCTGCACGAAGGGCGGCCGGGCCACCTTGCGCGGGAGGGGGAAGGCGACGCGCCCGCCCGTGGTCTGCACGAACCTGATGGCGTCGGCGGTACGGATCGCATCCGGACGGATATCGGGGAGGGCGATCGCCGGGAAGTTGAGCTTCCTCGGTCCGAAGGCAACCCGGGTGACCCCGATCCAACCCTGGCCGGTGTGCCCGCCGTCGATGATCCGCCCGTTTTCGACGTCGATCCAGGCTCGAAGGTCGTTGGCGAAGCGGATCTCGCCGGAAGCCGCCAGGTCCGGGATCGAGGCGGGAAGGCGGTCGCCGGGCGGCTCGTCATAGTGACCCAGGCCGATCTCGAACGGCATCTTCATCAGTCCCGGAATCGCTTCCGAGGGGATCCACGAGATCGAGGTGATCGAGGATTCGATGCGCACGGCGACTACCTCCTGTGATTCTGGTTCAGTGCACCTTGACCTTAGCGCCAGGCGATCCGGCCGTCGAGCGTGGGAACCGGCGTGGTGTCGGGTGGCCAGCACCCCTGCCGTTCCGGTGGTGTCCTCACTTGACCGAGAGGCGCCCAGGCCCGAAAGTGGAGCCCGTGCCTGAGCACCGCATCACCGTGTTCCTCGCCGACGACAACCTGATCGTCCGCGAAGGCGTCCGGGCGCTACTCGGGATGGCTGACGACATCGAGGTGGTGGGCGTGGCCGGCGATTACGAGGGCCTCGTGGCTGGCGCCGAGGCGGCCGCCCCACAGGTCGTCGTCACCGATATTCGCATGCCCCCGACCTTCCAGCGGGAGGGGATCGAGGCGGCCAAGCAGGTGCGCAAGCGGCATCCAGGGACCGGCATCGTCATCCTCTCCCAATACGACGAGCCCGACCTGGCGATCGCGCTCCTCAGCGAGGGGGCTGCCGGCTATGCCTACTTGCTGAAAGACCGCGTCGCCGAGGGCGACCAGCTGGTGCGAGCGATCCGCGAGGTCACCACCGGCGGCTCGATGCTCGACCCCAAGATCGTCGAGGCGTTGGTACGGCCGGCCAGCCAGGGCAACGACCTCAGTCCCGAGGAGGAGGATCTGCTCCAGATGCTGGCCGAGGGCAAGCCGATCAAGGCGATCGCCGTGACCCGGAAGACGACACCCGCCGACGTCTCCGACTCACTGGAGAAGTTGTTCCTGAAGCTGGCCCAGGGTGCCAGCGCCGGTGGAGCGGGGGCGCTGCGCCGCCTCAAGTTACTTCACCAGGCGATCGTCGACCGCGAGGAGCAGGGCGAATCGCTCAGCCGCCTGCTTCCGACCGGCATCGCCGAGAAGCTTCGCCGAGAGGGACGCCGTATCGGGGAGACCGAGACACTGACGGTAACGGTGTTGATGTCGGACATCCGAGGCTACTCGACGATCGCTGAGGATGCCGACCCGACGGTGCTCGCCCACCAGCTGAACGAGCATCGCGCGGAGATGAACCGAGCGGTGCTCGCTGAGGGCGGCACCGTGATGCAGTTCGTGGGCGACTCGGTGATGGCGGTCTTCGGCGCGCCGCTGCCCCAGGCAGATCACGCCGAGCGGGCGCTGGCCGCCGCCCGCTCGATGCACGAAAACCAGGCGAGGGTCAATGCCCGCTGGGCCGGCGAGAACCTCCCGCCCTTTCGCCTGGGCATAGGTCTATCCACCGGCCAGGTCGCAGCCGCCCTGCTTGGATCAGAGGAGCGGATCGAGTACTCATGCGTCGGCGACAGCGTCAACCTGTGCCAGCGACTGCAGCAGTTCGCTCAACCGGGTGAGACCATCCTCAGCGAACCGACCTATCAAGCGCTCGGCGGGCCGGTTGATGCGGAGGCGCTCCCACCGGCGCTGGTGAAAGGCCGCCACGCGCCGGTCCAGGCCTACCGCATCGCAGCCCTGGTACCGATCTAGTCGTGATGGCCACCCAGCTGCGGCCCGCACGGTCACGCTCCCTCTACGTCGCGGCCTTAGTGTGGACGTTACTTCTGGCGCTCATGGTCGGACCCCTTCTCCTGACCTTCGGTGTCGACTGGAAAGGAGTCCCCCCGGCTTTTCAGCCAACCGCGGCCTCGAGCGCCGGCTTGTTTGCCAACCTGGTCATGAGCGGTGTCGGCGCTCTAATCGCGTGGCGACGTCCGGCGAACGCCATCGGATGGTTGCTCCTTTCGATTTCTTTCTGCGCTGTCTGCCTCGACCTGCCGAGGCTCTACGCAGGCTACAGCGTCTACCTTCATCACGGCATCCTCGGACTGGCTCTCTGGGCTTACTGGTTCACCCAGATCGCGTGGGTCTTTTTATTTCTCCAGCTGATGATCGTGCTTCCGTTGATTTATCCCGACGGAAAACTGTTGAGCCGGCGCTGGAGCATCGCAATCTGGGTTGCACTCGTCGAGATCGGAATGGTTGTGGTGGTCGCGCTGGACCCAGAGGCTACCGCGCCGCTGCCCAACCCAGTCGGAGTCGAGGCGCTACGCGGAGCCGGTAACGCGGTCTTCGGCGGCTGGATCGGAATCCCATTCCAGATGATATTCTTCGCCGCCGCGCTGACATCACTGGCTTCGCTGATCGTGCGCTATCGGCGTGGCGTTGAGCGCGAACGGCAGCAGCTCAAGTGGCTGATGGCCGCCCTGGTGATCCTGCTGGTCGCGTTCATTGTGCAGAGTGTCCTGCCTTATCTCCAGCAGACTCCGCTTCTCCCCCTGGCCGCGGCAACCCTCCCCATCGCGATTGGCATGGCGGTCCTGCGTTATCGCCTCTACGACCTCGACCTGATCATCAACAGGGCGCTGGTATACGGCGGCCTGGCGGCAGTAATCACAGCCGTCTATGTTCTCGTCGTGGTCGGCGCCGGGGCGTTGATCGGCGGCGGCCAACGGTTCCTCCTATCGCTGGTGACGACCGCCATCATCGCGCTTGCCTTCCAGCCCCTACGCCAGCGAGCCCAGCATTTCGCCAATCGCCTCGTCTACGGCAGACGGGCCACACCCTACGAAGCGCTCTCGCAGCTCAGCAGTCACCTGGCCGATACCTACTCGACGGAGGATGCCCTCAACCGCATGTCAAGGATTCTTGCCGAGGGAACCGGCGCCGAAAAGGCGGAGGTCTGGGTCCGCAGCGGCGCCCGGCTCCTGCTGGCCTCGTCATATCCGGCGTTGAATGGAGCGAGCCCTCCCGAGTTGATGTTGAGCAATGGGTCACTGCCGGCGCTGGACCGGGATTCGGTCGTCCCGGTCAGTCACCAGGGGGAGCTTCTCGGTGCCCTCGCGGTCTCAAAGAAGCGGGGCGACTCGATCAAGCCGGTAGAGGAGAAGCTGATCGCCGACCTCGCCGGCCAGGCGGGCCTCGTGCTCAAGAACGTCGGTCTCAATCGAGAGCTGCTGGCGCGGCTCGATGACCTGCGGGCCTCGCGTCAGCGCCTCGTGACCGCCCAGGACCTGGAACGGCGGCGCATCGAGCGGAACCTGCACGACGGCGCTCAACAGCACCTCGTGGCTTTGAAAGTAAAGGTGGGCCTGGCCGAGGCGCTATCGGAGCCGGGCAGTAAGGCGCGACCAATCCTGACCCAGCTCAAGAAGGATGCCGATGAAGCGATCGATACGCTTCGCGAATTCGCCCGCGGCATCTATCCACCGCTGCTGGCCTCCGATGGCCTGGAGGCAGCCCTCCGTTCGCACCTGCGCCGGGTCACGGTGCCGACCGAGCTGGAAGCCGGCGGCTTGTCACGGCAGCCCCGGGAGATCGAGGGAGCCGTCTACTTCTGCTGCCTCGAGGCGCTGCAGAACGTGGCCAAGTATGCCGAGGCAACCAGCGCCCGGGTGCGCATCTGGATCGCCGATTCCAGGCTCAAATTCTCTGTCGCGGACGACGGAAAGGGCTTCGATCCGGCGACAGCGTCGCGAAGCTCGGGGCTGCAGAACATGCGTGACCGGATCGAGTCGCTCGACGGCGCCTTCGCGATCCGCAGCGCCCCCGGCACCGGAACCACAGTCTCAGGGTCCGTGCCGATCTCGGGGGGAAACTAAAGCCGTTCGAACCCCGAGCCGTCCCTTCCTGGTAGCAACACTCCTCTGGCTGCTCGTCGTCGGGCTGCTGACGCTTTCCGTTCTTGCCGCAATCACCCAGGATTGGACTCGGGTCCGCCCGGAACTTCGTCCAACCGGCTCGGAACTGTTCGGAACGGTGGCGATCCTGGCCTTCGCCACGGTTGGCGCCCTGATCGTCTGGCGCCAGCCGAAGAACCGCATCGGCTGGCTGTTGATCGCGAGCGGCTTCATGGCCGTGCTGCTGTCCTTGCCCCGCCTTTATGCCGGGCTCGCACTCGACCTCGGCTGGCATTCGCTGCCGGGAGCGCTCTGGGCCTACTGGTTCAGCACCTTCGACTGGGTCTTCGTCCTGATGCTCTTCCTGGTGTTGGTGCCGCTCTATTACCCCGATGGACACCTCCTCAGTCGTCGTTGGCGCGTCCTCATCTGGTTGAGCGGCCTGGTGGTCGGGCTCACGGTACTCAGCGCTTTCGATCCGAGCGGAGCGACGCCTGGATTGCCCAACCCGGTTAACGTGCCAGCGCTCAACGGCATCAACAACCTGCTGAGCATTCCAATCACCGTGTTTGCGCCGCTGTCCGGCCTGGCGGCCGCGGTATCGCTGGCGATACGCTTTCGCCGCGGCAGCCGCCTCGAGCGCGAGCAGCTCAAGTGGCTGATTGCCGCCGCGGCCCTGGTTATTCCGGCCATTGCCCTTTCCCAGGCCGTGCCGGCGCTTCAAAACAGTTTCCTGGTTCCACTTGCCGCTGCGGGTATCCCGATCGCGATCGGAATCGCCGTGCTTCGATATCGCCTTTACGACATCGACCTGATCATCAACAAGGCCCTCGTCTACGGCGGCCTGGCGCTGGTCATCACCGGGCTCTATCTGCTGGTGGTGGTCAACATCGGCGCTCTCGTCGGCGGTAGCCAGCGCCTCTGGTTGTCGCTGCTGACCACCGCCGTGATTGCGCTCGCCTTTCAGCCACTCCGCCAGCGCGCTCAGCTACTGGCCAACCGCCTCGTCTATGGGCAGCGGGCAACCCCACACGAGGCGCTCTCGGCCTTCAGCACTCAACTCTCCGAGACCTACTCGGAGGAAGACATCCTCGATCGAATGTCGCGCATTCTTGCACAGGGTACCGGAGCGGATCGGGCTGAGGTCTGGGTGCGCAGCGGCCACCGTCTGGTGCTCGCCTCATCATCGCTGCCGGTAACCGGCGCGCCCACCGAGTACCCGATGGCCAATGGAAGCCTGCCAGCCATGCAACGCGACGCGCTGGTTCCCGTCACTCACCAGGGTGAGCTGCTGGGAGCGCTGGCGGTGGTCAAGCAGCGTGGCGAGAACATGACTCCGGTCGAACAGAAGCTGGTCTTCGACCTCGCCGGGCAGGCAGGGTTGGTCCTGAAGAATGTCGGACTCAACCGCGAGCTGCTCGCCAGGCTCGATGACCTGCGCGCCTCGCGGCAGCGTTTGTTGGTAGCACAGGACGACGAGCGGCGCCGAATCGAACGTGATCTTCATGACGGCGCGCAGCAGCATCTCGTCGCTCTGAAGATGAAGGTGGGGTTGGCCGAGGCTCTCGCGGGCCCAGGTGGTCCTAACCGCGCCATCCTCGGTCAGCTCAAGCAGGACGCTGACGCGGCGATCGATCGTTTGCGCGAGCTGGCCCGTGGCGTCTACCCGCCATTGCTGGCATCAGACGGCCTGGAGGCTGCCCTGCGCTCCCACCTGCGGCACGTGGTCGTACCTACGGACCTGGAAGTCGACAATGTGCCGCGGCAGCCGCGCCAGGTTGAGAGCGCGGTCTATTTCTGCTGCCTCGAAGCCCTGCAGAACGTCGCCAAGTCAGCCCAGGCGAAGACCGCGCGAGTGCGGCTATGGGTGGAAAACTCGATGCTGCACTTCAGCGTATCCGACGACGGCAAGGGCTTCGACCTTGCGACGGCAGCGCGCAGCTCGGGACTTCAGAACATGCGCGACCGCATCGAGTCGCTCGACGGGACCTTCGATATCCGCAGCTCGGCCGGGCAAGGGACGGTCGTTGCCGGCCGCGTGCCCGTGTCTTAATGCCCCTCTACATCTGCCGCACCTGCGGCGTCCAACACGCAGAGAGCGACGGCCCGCCCCCGAGTTGCATCATTTGCGAGGACGAGCGACAGTACATCCCTCCCGAGGGCCAGCAATGGACGACCCTCGAGCAACTGACCGATGAAGGCCACCACATCGAGGTTAGAGATCTCGAGCCCCAGTTAACCGGCATTGGCGCTGAGCCCAAAATTGGCATCGGACAGCGAGCGCTGCTCGTGCAAACCGACGGCGGCAACTTCTTGTGGGACTGTCTCGGGTTCATCGAGGACGCCGGGATCGCGGCGGTCCGTGACCGAGGCGGGCTTCACGGGATCGCGATGTCCCACCCGCATTTCTACGGCGTCTGCGTGGAGTGGAGCCACGCGTTCGGCGGCGCGCCGATCTACATCCCGGAGGCGGACCGACAATGGGTGATGCGGCCGGATCCGGCCGTGACCTACTGGGCGAACACGCTCCAGCCTCTGACGGGGTTGACGCTGATCCAGACCGGGGGTCATTTCGAGGGAAGCGCGGTGCTCTACTGGGCCACCGGGGCGGACGGGCGTGGCGCCCTCATGACGGGCGATTCGATCACGGTCGTTGCCGACCGGCGATTCGTCAGCTTCATGCGGAGCTACCCGAACGTCATTCCACTGTCAGCCGCAGAGGTGACACGAATCGTGGCCTCGGTGGAACCGTATCCGTACGATCGGGTCTACGGCGGCTGGTGGGACCGGGTCATCGACCGTAATGGAAAGCGGGCGATCCAGCAGTCGGCCGTCCGCTACATCGACTGGATTGGCGGCCGGCACAGCGCACCCTGATTCGACGGCGAGCTGGGCCACCTCGATCGGACCCTCATCCGGCATTCCGTATCGCTCGACCGCTCCGAAGGCTGCCTTATAGAAATCCACCGCGCGCCCGGCGTCGCTCACCGACAGCCAGGGCGCGATGGTCGGACTTGTCACGATCGTTTCGCGTCGGAGAGATAGAGAAGCGTGGCTTTGACCCGACGATGGACATCCTTCTCTTCCGCCAGGCCCAGCTTCGAAAAGATTGCATTGATGTGCTTTTCGACGGCGCGTTCGGTCAAGAACAGCTGCGCGGCGATCGCGGCATTGTTCTTGCCCTCGGCCATGCCGGCCAGGACCTCGTGCTCGCGGGGCGTCAGTTGCTGAAGTGGCGAATCGGGTTTCCGCGTCCGCGCGGCCACCAGTGCCTCGACCACCTTCGCATCGATCACGGAGCCGCCCTTCGAGACCTCGCGGACCGCGTTGACCAGCTGATCGATGTCGGAAACCCGCTCCTTCAGGAGGTAGGCGCGCCCGCCGGCGCCCTTCTCGAGGAGCATCAGGGCATATTCGGGTTCGGCGAACTGGCTGAGGACCACGACGCCAATCTCCGGATGCTGGGCCCGGATCCGCTCGGCGGCCCGGATCCCTTCGTCCGTCCCGGTCGGCGGCATCCGGATGTCGGTGATGACGACGTCGGGCTTCTGAGCCTCGACGGCGGCCAGCAGGCTGTCGAAATCGGTCCCCGTGGCGACCAGCTCCAATTCGGGCTGGCTGGCGATCAGCTGCGTCACTCCCTCGCGTAACAGGTAGTTATCGTCCGCGAAGACCACCCGAATTGGCACGGTGACAGAATAGGGCCTCGGCGTCAGCTGCGGCAGCAGGCCGGTCCCCGGCGGTGGTGCCAGCATCCTTTCCCTCCCCTGGCGGGCATGCGATCCTGCTACCAGGAGAAGCAGCAATGAGCGTGAAAGTATTGATCGTTGACGACCAGGCCCCGTTCCGGGAAGCCGCCCGGGCGGTCGTGGAGGCGACCGACGGCTTTGCCGTGGTTGGCGAGTCGGACACCGGCGAAGCCTCGGTGTCGGCCACCCGTCAGCTGCACCCTGACCTGGTGCTGATGGACGTGAATTTGCCGGGCATCAACGGCCTCGAGGCGACCCGCGAGATCCTCAAGGACTCCAACGGCGTCGTCGTTGTCCTGCTGCTGTCGACCTACGAGGAGGAGGAGTACGGCCCGAAGGCGGCCGAGTGCGGAGCCTCCGCCTACATCCCGAAGTCGAAATTCGAGCCGGATCGCCTGTCCGCCGCCTGGTCCGCCGCACGCGGCTGAGACTGCTGGCGCCAATTCGGGTTATGCTCCGTACATGCCTCGCAACGCGTCCTGGGTCAGGTTCAGGACGCCGCCGCTCTTAATTGCCGTGGCGCTGGTCGCCTTCTTGATCGTCACGCTACTCCTGAATACCCATCCCGTATTTGCACCAACGAGTCAGAGCGCTCCGGCGTTCGCCAGCCCGCAGTAGGGACAGAGCGGTCAGCAGCCACCACCCGGACCCTCACCGGAAATCCTTGGGAAGGACTAAATAATTCAGATCCCGAGGTACGCCTTTCGGATCGCCGGGTCCTCGCGGAGGGTCGTCGCGGCGCCCTGCATCACCATGTGGCCGTTCTCCAGGACGTAGCCCCGGTCGGCGATCTCGAGCGCGAGGACGACATCCTGCTCCACGAGTAGGACGGCCGTCCCGTCCTGGTTGATCGTCTTGACCACCTGCATGACGCGGTCGACAACCTTCGGCGCGAGACCCAGCGAGGGCTCGTCGATCATCAGCAGCTTCGGCCGAGCCATCAGCCCGCGGCCGATCGCCACCATCTGTTGCTCGCCACCGGAGAGCGTGGCGGCCTCGCGATCCAGCTTGTCTTCGAGCGCCGGAAAGTAGCCGATGATCCGGCGCACGTCATCGGTGACCTGTCCGTCGCGGCGCCGGTAGGCGCCCAACCGGAGGTTGCGCTCCACGGTCATCGTGCCGAACAGTCGCCGGCCCTGGGGGACATGGGCCAGTCCTGCTCCGACGATTGCTTCGGGTCGCCATCCGCTGATCTGTTTCCCGTCAAACCGCACCGATCCACCCGTAATCCGCACCAGTCCGGTCATCGCGCCCAGCAGGCTCGACTTCCCGGCACCGTTGGCGCCGATCAGGGCCACCAGCTCACCCGGCCGGACCACCATGTCGACCTCGAACAGCACCGGAAGGGAGCCGAAGCCGGCGGCCAGCTTCTCGACGGCGAGCAGCGGCGCGCTCTCAGGCATTCGGGGCCGGCGCCTCGCCGCTGAACATCCGCCGGGCGTATCGTTCGCCGAGGTAGGCCTCGATGACTCGCGGGTCTCGCAGGACGTTTTCCGGAGGCCCTTCCATCAGCGGCCGGCCGAAATTCAGCACCAGCGCTCGGGAGCAAATCCCGACAATGACCTTCATGACGTGCTCGATCAGGACGATCGTCACGCCGCTCTCACGCACCTGGCGAACCATGCCGAGGGCCTGCTCGACCTCGACCGCGTTGAGCCCGGCCATCACCTCGTCGAGCAGCAGGAGCTTGGGCTTCATGGCCAGCGCTCGCGCGACCTCCAGCCGCTTCCGATCCGGGACGGTCAGACGGAGGACGGGATAATCCCGCTTCTCCCCGAGGCCCACCAGGTCGAGGACAGAATCGGCCTCTTTCTGGGCGGCCGCCGGCTGAAGGCGGCCTGTTGGTTGCCCGAAGAGGGCGCCCATCGCCGTGTTGTCGCGCACCGTCATCGACGGGAAGGGCCGCACGATCTGAAACGTACGACCGATACCGAGTCGCGCGATCCGAAATGGCGTCATGCCGCTGATCGTGGTGTCCTGCCATGCGATCTCGCCGGCATCAGGGCGGTAGAGGCCGCTGATGCAGTTGAGCAGTGTCGTCTTGCCGGCCCCGTTGGGGCCGATGATGCCGAGCACATCGCCGGCCTCCACCGCGAAGCTGACGTCGGCGAGCGCGTTCACGCCACCGAATCGCTTGGTCAGCCCGCGGACGGCGAGCAGGCTCATGCGCTCGTCTCGCGCAACGTGCGTCGGAGGTAGCCGAGCGACAGCCGGCTCTGGCCCCCGAAGAAATCGATGACGCCGCGTGGGATGAAGATGACGCAGACGGCGAGCAGAACGCCCAGGCCGATCTGCGAGTACACGGAGCTGGAGCCACCACCCGCGAGTGTCTGGATGATCAGCTCGAGGACGACGGCGCCCGCGACCGGCCCGAGGAGGGTGCCCGCCCCACCTATAACGGCCATCAGGATCATCTCCACGTTGGCCGTCACTGGAAAGACATTTTCCTGGTTGATGAAACTGTTCCATTGCGCGAAAATGCCGCCGGCCAGCCCGGTCAGCGCCGCGGCGATCACGAAGGCGGCGACTTTGTAGAGCGTGGTGTTGACGCCGATGACGGCGGCGGCCTCCTCGTTCTCGCGAATCGCGAGCAGGCCGTAGCCGAAACGGGTACGGAGGATGATGCGGGTGGTCAGGACCGCGAGCGCCGCGGCTCCGAGCATCAGGTAGAAGAAGAGCAGGTCGGAGCGGACGATGGGGAGGAAGAGGCCGGTCGAGGCGCCGAGCGGGCGGACATTGTTGACGACCTCGCCCACCGCGACGCCCACGCCCAGTGTCGCGACCGCGAAGTAGTGCCCACGGAGGCGTAGCAAGGGCAGGCCGACGAGGAGAGCAAAGAGGCCAGCGATCACCGGTGCGATGGGCAGTGCCAGTGCGAACGGCCAGCGCAAATTGGCAACGAGCGCGCCGGTCCCGTAGGCGCCGAGTCCGAAGAAGGCCACGTTGCCGAAGCTGGCATAGCCGGTCAGGCCGCCGATGATGTTCCAGGCCGACGCCAGCACCACGAACATCGCCACCGTGGTCGCGATCCGAAACCAGAGCTTGTCCGTCAGCAAGGGCAAGCCGGCCTGCTGGGCGGCATCGATGGAGGTCAGCGGCATAAGCACGAGCAACAGGAGCGCAATGACCGCGATCGCAACGGCCGTCCGCCGCCAGGTCACCGGCACCCGTCGGACCCGCGCGATCATGCCAGCCGGCCTAGCAGCCCTTGCGGACGGACGACCAGGACGACGACGAGCACGGCAAAGGCGATCGCATTGGCGTAGCCCGATCCCAGCCCAGGGGCGCTCTGGGCCAGTACCTCGATCAAACCGAAAAGGAGACCGCCCGCAACCGTGGCGCTGACCCGTCCAAGCCCGCCCAGGATGACGACGGCGAAAGCCTGCAGAGTGTACGGGTCGCCCGCCGTCGGCGTGATTGATTGAAAGGTGCTGATGATGCCGCCGGCCACTCCGGCGAAGGCGGCCCCAATGGCGAAGGTCAACGCATAGGCGTGGCGCAGGTCGATGCCGACCAGCTGCGCGGCATCGCGATCGGCCCCGACCGCAAGGATGGACGCCCCGATGCGACTCCGGTTCAGGATCAACCAGAGGATGACCGCCAGCAGGAGCGCGACGGCAAGTCCGCCGACGCGGATATAGGGGATCGCGACGCTGCCCAGCTGCAGCCCTGCCCCCGCGTACGAAGGGTTCACCGACCGGAAGTCCGGGGTGAAGATGAGCAGGAGGAGGCTGACGATGATCAGGTTGAGCCCAAACGTCAGCAGGAACGTGAACAGCAGCGGTGCGCGGATGACCCGATTGACGACGCCGCGCTGCAGCGCGTAACCGATGACGAATAGCACCACGGCATCGACCGGGAGGCTGAGGAATGGGTCGAGGTGCAGGTGAGTGAAGAGGGCCCAGGTGACATAGGCACCGATGATGACAAACGCCCCGTGGGCCAGGTTGACGATGTTGAGGATGCCCCAGACAAGGCTGAAGCCGAGCGCAACCGCGACGTAGACCCCACCCAACAGGAGGCCAAGGATGACCTGCTGGGTGAACTGACTCACGTCAGGTCGAGGCTAACGCGAAGACCAGGCCGGGGTGGGATATTGCGGCTTGCCGTTGGCGACATCCGCGGGGAACACCGTGTAATGGACACCCTTCTGGATCTGCTCCACCACCATCGGCTTGTAGATGTTGATCCCCCGGTCGTCGAACTTGATCTGGCCGAAGAAGGTCATGACGTCGAGTTTCACGAGGGCATCGCGCACCTTGGTCGGGTCGAGGGAGCCCGCGTTCTCCAGGGCTTTTTGGAAGGCAAGGCAGGCGGCGGTGGATTCCGCGACGTGATAATCAGGCGGCTCAGTGCTTGAGTATTTCTGCTCGTAGGCCTTGACGTAGTCCGCGACGGACAGGAAGAAGGATGGGCTGTACTTAACCTGAGGCGTCCACTGGCTGCCGTCATAGACATAGTTGGCATCAGCGCCGAGCGCCTTGATGAAGTCTGGGGTCGAAGGACCGACTGAGTAAGCAAAGATCTTCGCATCAAACGACAGCTGTTTTGCGGCCTTATTGATGGCGATCGCCTCGGCCAGATGGCCGGAGTTGATCACGATATCGGGGTTGGCGGCTTTCGCCTGGCTGACCAGTCCACTCACATCCGGGGCTGCAGCCGGATATTGCTTGTTAAACACCACCGTCATTCCCTTGGTCGGCGCGTACTCGGTGACCGCCCGCGCGACCTCCACCGAGAAGCTGTCGTTGGCCGAGAGGATCGCGACGCTCGTCGGCTTTGGCGACAGTGTGGAGGCCATTTCGAGCACCACGGTCAGGTACTTGAAGGCGGGGGAGAGGACGCCGAACGTGTACTTGTAGCCGTGGCTGAAGATCGACTGGGCCGCGCCGTTCGCCTCCACCATCGGGATCCCGTTCTTTTCGGCGATGACCGCGTCGGTCGCGCTCGCGGCGCTGCCATAGGGGCCAAGGATGAACTGGGCCTTCTCATCGGTGATCAGCTTCTGCACGAGCGTCGCGGAGAGGTTGGCATTGCTCTGGTCGTCTTCGTACTTGATCTGCACCGGGTGCTTGACGTTGTTGACCACAATCCCGCCTTGCTTGTCGATCCAGTCCTTCCAGAGGTCGTAGCCCTGCTTCGTCAGGGCGCCTTCCTTGGACTGGGCGCCGGTGAAGGAAACGGCGGCGCCGAAGACGATGGGATCACCGCTCGTCGTTGCGCCGGAGCCGGAATTCCCACAGGCAGCCAGCCCCATGGCCAGGACCGCCAGGAGGCCGGCGAGCTTCTCCCCTCGCACAACCACTAATCTACCGCGTTGACCCCCACGCTTGCCAAGGACCCGTGGTAGCGGGCTCGGCCGAGCGTCCCGACGACTACCACCGGCACGGCGATCGCCGCGGCCAGCCAGAAGATTTGCGAGAACTGTTGACTCCCCACCAGCCCGGCCACCGCCGCCACCCCAGCTGCCGCGCCCATCTGGTAGGCCGTGACAAAGAGTGCCGCGGTCGTCCCCCGGGCAGTTGGCGCGACATCTGTGGCCCATGATTGGAGCGTCGAATGCATGAAGGCATACGCGCCGCCCGCAAGGACGCTCGCTGCAAGCACCCCGGGAATCGATGGATTGATGGCCGCGGCGGCGAAGCCGAGCACGAGCATCAGGCCACCGCCAGCCAGGAGGATGGGAGCCGGAACCCGAAGGGCAACCTGCTTGACGATGCGTGTCCCGATCAGAACGGCGAGCCCGTAGCCGGCGACGATCACGCCCGCCACGGCGGCGCTGAAGCCGCGGGCCTGCAGCGCTGGCGCGAGAAACGTGAAGAGTCCTTGGAGGACGATTCCTTCGACGAAAGCGAGCCCGATCAAAAACACCGCCCAGCGTCGCCGGAAAACCGCGGCCAGCTGACCGATCGGCCCACCGCCCGCGTTTGTGGGCCGCGACTCCGGAAGGCGTCGATAGCCGAAGAATAAAACGGCGGCGACGACGGCCGGAATCAGAAACGCCAGGCGCCAGCTCGCGTAGCGGGCGACCACGCCCGCGATCAGCGCCGCGGAGGCACTCCCGATGGCGGCGGCCGCCAGCAGGTCAGCCAGCACGCGTTGCCGCAGCCGGAAGGGCATAGCATCGCCGATGTAGACGATCGAGGCTGGCAGGATTGCCGCCGCCAGGCCGCCGGCCGCGGCCCGGGCGGCCACGAGCAACCCCAGGGTCGGTGCGACGGTGGAGAGCACCCCTGCGCCGGCAGCACCAGCAAGGCCGATCCGCATCACGCGCACCCGGCCAAGGCGGTCGGACAGGATCCCGTAAACGAGCTGCATTCCGCCATAAAAGATGTAATAAGCCGTCGCGACACCGGCGGCGGCGGCCAGCGGGACATGGAACTCGATGGCGATAGCGACCAGGAGTGGTCCGATGACGCCGCGATCAAACATCGTGATGAATGGCCCGATGTAGAAGAGCCGCGTCACCGCGAACGCCGGCGGGTCTTCCTGCCGGCTAGTCAATCCGTGGGGTGGGCCGGGCGCGCTTTGGCGCGGTCGCCCGCGAGTGTACCAGCAGGCTCCGCTCGAAGCGAATGACCACGGTGCCGTCCTGGTTGAAGCCGGTCGTTTCCACTCGAACGATCCCCTGCCCGGGCCGCGATTTCGAGGCCCGCGTCTCGAGGACTTTCGATTGCGCGTAGATGGTGTCGCCGGCAAACACGGGGGCCGGCAGCGTCACCTTGTCCCAGGCCAGGTTGGCAACAAGATTCCAGCTCAGGTCATCGACACTCAGGCCTGTGGCGACGGCCAGCGTCAGGCAGCTGTTCATCAGTGGTCGCTTGAACTCCGTCTGGGCGGCGTAATTGCTGTTGAAGTGAATCTCGTTCATGTTGCAGGTGAGCAGCGTGAACCAGGTGTTATCGGTCTCGGTGAGCGTTCGCCCGACGGCGTGCTGGTAGACGTCGCCGACCTTGAAATCTTCGAAGAACCGCCCGCGCTGCGCTTGAATCATGCTGGTGCCTCCACTCCGTAGGATCGTGGCAGGCCGAGCACATGCTCGGCGACATAGGCCGTCACGAGATTGTTGGTGACCGGCGCGACCAGATAAAGGCGAGCCTCGCGGAACTTCCGCTCGATGCCAAGCTCGACCGCCATCCCGCTGCCGCCATGGGTAGTCATCGCCACCTCGGCCGCCTCCCAGGCCGCCTCCGAGGCGAGCAGCTTCACGGTGTTGGCCTCGGCGCCGGCCGGCTTGCCGGCGTCATAGGCCACGGCGGCGCGGAACCGCATCACCGACGCCGCCTGCGTGTGCATGAAGGCGCGCGCGATCGGAAACTGGATCCCCTGGTTGGCGCCGATCGGCCGACCGAAGACCACGCGCTCCTTCGCATAGCTGATCGATCGCTCGAGGAACCAGCGGGCGTCGCCAACGCTCTCCGACGCGATCAGGATCCGCTCGGCGTTGAGGCCATCCAGTAGCAGCCGGAAGCCCGCGCCCTCCGTCCCAATCAGGGCATCAGCCGGGAGCCGAAGATTCTGGATGAAGAGCGCGTTCGTCTCGTGGTTGACCATCATTTCGATCGGGCGCACCTCGATCGACCGCCCAGCCTCGTGCAGGTCGACGAGGAAGAGGCTCATGCCGTCGGTCTTCTTGCTGACCTGGTCGGCGGGCGTCGTCCGCGCCAGCAGCAGCAACAGGTCCGAATGTTGCACCCGCGAGGTAAAGACCTTCTGGCCGTTGATGACGTACGAATCGCCATCCTTCACCGCGGCGGTCGTGATTCGAGAGGTATCGCTGCCGGCCTGGGGCTCGGTGACCGCCATCGATTGCAGGCGAAGGCGGCCAGTTGCTATCTCGGGCAGATATCGCCGCTTCTGCGCCGGGCTCCCATGCCGGACCAGCGCTGCCATCGTGTACATTGCTGCGTGGCAGGCGGCGCCGTTGCCACCGGAGGCATTGATCTCCTCGAGTACCAGGCCCGCCTCGACCATCCCCAGGCCGGCTCCGCCGAACTCGCCGGGGATCAGGACCGCGAGCCAGCCGCCATCGGTCAGCGCCTTGACGAATTCCTCCGGATATCGCTTCTCGCGATCGAGGCGCTGCCAGTAGGCCTCGGGGAATTTCGCGCAGACCGCTGCGACGGCCTGGCGGAGTCGTTCCTGCTCCGCCGTCAGGGCGAAGTCCATCACCTGTTAGAGAGAAGGATCGCGCGTGCGCGTTTCACGATCGCTTCATCCACCATCTGGCCATTGCGCGAATACGCGCCCTGGCCACCAGCAGTGGCTTCGTCGGCTGATGCCATGATGCCCCGCGCCCAGGCGATCTCCTCCGGGCTCGGACTGAAGACTCCATTGACCATGTCGACGTGGGATGGATGGATGAGCAACATGCCGCCAAAGCCATCCGCCCGACCGCGCTGCGCAGCTACGTGCAGGCCGTCCAGATCCTTGATCGGGAGCCACGGCGAGTCGAGCGGCGGATGGATCCGGGCCGCCGCTGAGGCGAGCACCACGGTGCCGCGCGCCAGCGCGAGCGCTGGACTCCCCGCCTCCGGGTCGATGCCGAGGTCGGCCGAGAGGTCATAACGGCCGAGGGCGATACAGAAGACCCCGGTGCTACTCGCAATTTCGCCGGCATTCAGGACCGCCATCGCGCTCTCGATGATCGGGATCAGCGGCATCTGCGCGGACCCTTTGGCAGCGACGATCGCACTGTGGCAGGCGCTGACGTCATCAGCATGGCTGGCCTTCGGCAGCACGATACCCTGGACCTTCGCCAGCGGCAGGGCGGCCAGGTCACGCGCCATCTCATGTGTCGCAGCGGGGTGTACCCGGACCCAGATCGGGGCGAGTCCACTGAGTTCGTCGATCGCCGCACCCACGATCTCGCGCGCCTCGACCAGGCGCGCCGGCGGGACCGAGTCCTCGAGGTCGAAGATGCAAACGTCCGCGCCGGCGGTGATGGCTTTCCGCAAGCGGGCTGCCTCAGTCCCCGGCGTGAAGAGCGCGCTGCGAACGCGATCGATGCTCGTCTTTATCACCGGGCCGGCACCGGCAAAAACCGCATTGACTAGCTCGCGCTTTTTGCTTTGCGGAAGCGCTCGCGAATAGTCAGGGACTCCGGCAGGTGGGATATACGGGCGGCCTCTCGAAGACGCTTCTCCAGGGCGGTATCCAGGCGAATGCTCTTCATGAGCTGTGAGTGTCTCATGACGACCCGCCTCTTGTAATCACACAAGGGCGGCGGCTCGGGCCCGCGACAGCGAGTCGGCTAGCTCGGTGACTAACCGCGACGGGACAGGCGGCGTCTTCGCAGGAGCGCTATTCCGAGGGCGAGGAGGCCGGCTCCGAATCCAACTAAGAGGTTGCGCGGACCGCCGCCGGCAGTTGCGAGGTCTTTGGGTGCTGGGTCGACACCGGGATTGGGTCGGGGTCGGGGTTGGGGTCGGCGTCGGGGTTGGCGTAGGCGTCGGGACCGGGGCAACACAGTCGCCGGCGCTGTTGATCGTGTTGGTGTCAAAGGTCACGGCTCCGTTGAGCGCACCGGCTAACCCCGACTCGATGTTTGACCCTGTGTGGTCATGGTGATGCTGGCTAACGCGATCACATTTCCCTGGAGATTCGTGTTGGTTCCCAGAGTTGCCGAGCTCCCGACTTGCCAGAAGATCCCGCACCCGACGGCTCCGTTGACCGGGATTACCGTTGAGTTGCCGGCGGTGGTCAGGGTGCTCCCAATTTGAAAGACAAAGAGAGGGTTGACTGCGCCCTGCCCATCCAGAGTCAGCGTCCCGGTCCAGCCCGGCTGACGAGGCGAAGTGATAAACGCTGGGAAACAGGGTCATGCCCCCGAGGTCGACGCCGGTCAAATCGGTGAATGGTGTCATGGCTGCGGCATTGTTGTAGGCAGTGGTCAGATCAGCCTGCGCCTGAACTGCCGTCGCGTCTGCGATGTGCTGCGTGCCGAGGAGCGTCCCGGGAGGGAAGCCGGTCACGGCAGTACCCGGGCTGAGGCCGAGGTCTCCCGTCAGCACGGTGGGACCCGTGTTGGTGATCGTTGACGATGCCACCACCGCGAAAGGCGAGGCGCTTCCCAGCGTCGGCGGCCCGGCGAATAAAGCCAAGCTATTCAGCCGATACCCCCAAGGGGCACCAGGCCCGGTGCTAAGTCAGCCCCATCCGTTACGTCTGCGTTCCGAAAGCCCCTCGCTTGCGCAGCGCCTCGACCTCTGATCCCTCGTATCCCGCTTCCTGCAGCAGCGTGTCGCCATCACCGTTCAGTCGGGGCCCGGGGCGATATTCGGGCGTAAAGCCCGAGATCTTGATCGGCAGCCCCACCGTGGCGACTTGACCGAGAGCTTGGTGCCAGTAGCTGGCGAGTATGCCTCGCTGCTCCAGCTCCCCGCGATCGAGCGCCGCCTCCATCGACCGCACCGGCGCAATGGGGACTCGGCCACGCAGGAGCTTGACCCAGTAGTCGGTCGGCTGCTCGCGCAACCGGCCTTCGAGGATCTTGACCAGTTCGTCGCGGTGCAGGCGGCGCGCTTCGAAGTCCGTGAATCGCGGATCGTTAACCAGCTCGTCGAGGTCGAGGCCCTCGGCCAGCGCCCGGAAGAACTTCTCCTTGGCGCAGGCGACGGCAAGGTGGCCGTCGGAGGTCGCGAAGAACTGGAAGGGCACGATGCTCGGATGGCTCGAGCTCGGCGTCCGCTCCCCGCGCACGCCCGCGGTCAGATACCAGGTCGCCCGATAGTTATGGAAGGCGAGGGCGACGTCATACAGGCTGACATCGACGTCACGCCCGCGGCCGGTGCGCTGTGCCTCCATGATCGCGGCCAGCATGCCGATGGCGGCCATCAGGCCGGCGGAGTAGTCGGCGACCGACAGCCCGCTTTTGACCGGCGGACCGCCGGGCTCGCCCGTCAGCGCCGCCCACCCCGCCTCCGCTTGAATCAGCGGGTCATACCCGGGCTCGGTGCTTCGGTCGCCATCGCGCCCATAGGCGGAGAGCGTGCAACACACGATCGCCGGATTGAGCGGACTCAGCGCCTCGTACGTGAGACCGAGCCCGCGCACGACGTCGCCGCGGAGGTTCGCGTAGACGGCCTGCGCGCTCCTGGCAAGGCGATGGAGGACTTCTTTGCCGGCCTCCGTCTTCAGGTCGAGCACCAGGCTCCGCTTGCCGCGATTGAACGAGTCGAAGTAGAGGCTGTCGCTGCCCTGGTGCCCAGGTGGCATGTAGCGACTGACATCGCCGCCGGTTCCCGGGTCCTCGATGCGTACGATCTCGGCGCCGAGGTCGGCGAGGTGGAGGGTGCCGAACGGCCCCGCCCCGAATTGCTCGACGGCGACAATCCGCACGCCGTGGAGGGGACCCTGGTTCACCTTCGCATCGTAGGACGAAACTCAATCGCTCCGGTCTTCGATTTCCCAGGCGTGGTCGATGGCGTGCCAGGCAGTACGTCGCACCAGGTAACGGATCGGCCAGCCCTTGACGGGGATGGGCGCGCTGCCGGTTCTGAGGGCCTCCAGGAGCGCGGCGCGTCGCGCTTCGACATCGCTCTCCCGCAGGCCGACCTTGCGCGCATACATGTCTTCGGCGCCCTCGACGTGCTCAACGATTTGGTCCCGGTCGCGTCCGCCGCCGCGCGGTCCCTTGCGGAGCGATGCCGGTGCGTGGGCAACAACTTGACCGAAGACGGTCCAGGCGGCCTCCAGGAGCGCGGCGAATCGCGCGGCATCCTTGCCCTTCAGTGGGATCCCGTCGGCTTGCGAGATTGCCTCGGGGACGCCGAAGTCCGTGCCGGCCGACCCCTTCAGCAGTTCCACGACGTTGAACCTGCCGGCTGCCTCGGGGTCGAACGGGATCCGGGCGGCCTTTCCGATCTCCGCATATCGCATCGCCGTGGCTCGCAGCCTGTCGAGCGCGGCGTCCTCCGTCTTACCCGACCGACTCCATCCCGGCCACTGGATCGCACTGGCGAAGACGAGCTTTTTGCCGAGCTCGAGATAGACATCAGTCATGTCATTGCCAGCCTCTCGCGTCGACTCGGAGCCAGCGGGGGGCGCTGCCAGCCGTGGCCAGCAGGACCGCGGGATGCAGGTTGACAGTCGTGCACGCGTGCGCCGGGATGATCACAACGCGGTCGCCGATCGCCAGCCCGGTGTTCTCGGGTGCCGTCAGCACGCCGTGTTCCTCGCTCAGCCGCGCCACCGAGAGGTGGTCATGGCCAAGCACGATGCCGTAGCCGCTGAGGCCGGCGACGCGCAGGTCGGCTGCCAGCGCCTTGGACCCTGCGTCGACGACCGCGCGGTCGGCCGCCGGTGTGGAGACGACCGTGGACACGACCACCAGGGCGCAGTCCTCGAGTCCGTGCGCCCCGAGCGTGACATTGTTGGCGTCGCCGTAAACGTACGTGCCGGGTCGCATCTCCGTGATGCCGGGCCTGACGGACAGCCCTGCGGTCGGCGTCGATCCGAGACTTAGCTCCCGCACCACGATGCCGGCGTCCTTCAGCATCGCCGCGGTCGACAGGATTGCCTCGCTCTCCTGGTCCGCGGCGCGCTGCCGGCTCGCCTGGTCGATTGCCGCGTAGGAGTGACCCCCATGGGTGATCAGGCCGCGGAAGCGATCGGCGCCGATCACCTCGACCAGCGTCATGACCGCGCGAACGGTCGGGGCACCGGGGAGTGTCCCGATGCGATGCTGGCCCGGGTCGACCTCCCAGAGCACCTCGACTCGCGATGGCACGGCGCGTGCCACCGCGACATCGTCGAGGGAAACCGCGAGGCGATCGAGGCGGTCGGCGAGCGCGGCCAGGCGATGCAGTTTGGCGTCACCGACCGGTGGATGCGCGATCAACAGATCTCCTACCCCCGCCTCGGCAAAGGTCTCGGCTTCGGTCATGGTCGCGGCGGTCAGGCCGACCGCGCCGTGCGCCATCTGGCGTCGCGCCACCTCGGCGCTCTTGTGGGTCTTCGCGTGTGGTCGAAGATTGACCCGGCGCTCACGAGCGACCCGAGCCATCCGCGCCAGGTTCCGCTCCATGACGGCCTCATCGACAACGGCAATCGGTGTCAGGAACGGCGCCGCCGCGTTAAGCGCGCGCTCGACGATCACTCCGGCGATCAGCGGTGCCGCGGTGGCTGGCTGGAGGGCTTCACATTCGCGTCGAGCCAGGTGGTCAGCGGGCGGGCATCGTGCCAGACTCCGCGAATCCGGGTCAGGAACTCCGGCGTGTGGAACCACGGTGCCGGTTTGAATGTCCGGTTGATCCAGGACGAGCTGGCCCGCAGGAGTTCGCCGCGCGGATGGTCCTGCGCGTAGCCCCCCGGAACGCGCTTCAAGGTCGGCTCCGCCGTGTCGTAGCCTTCCTTCTTCAAGTCGGCAAGGATCTGCGCCAACTTCTCGCCCGGCTTGCCGGCCACGGCATCGCGATAGCGGGTCAGCTGATCGGAGGCCATCTCGTGGCTGCCGGCCCCCACATAAAGGTTGTCGTGGGAAAGCTGCAGATAGTAGCCGCTGGCATGCCGGGCCGAGGTGAAGACCGCCGAGACGTGTTCACTGTACGGGCGCTTGTCCTTCGCGAAGCGCAGATCGCGGTTGATCCGGAACATCTTGCTGTCCCATTCTGATCCGAGCTCCCGCTCGAGCTCTTGGATCAAGGCGAGCATCGCACGCTTGCAGGCGTTCTCGTAGACGTCCCGGTGAGCGTCGAAGTACGCCTTCGAGTTGTCCTTGTGCAGGCCCCTGAGGAACGTCATCGCCTCCTTGGGCCAGCCGCTAAACCGGTCGAGCTCTGGCGCTGTCCTGGACTTCATCCTTCCCAACCCCTTTGACGATCTTCTTGAATCTATTCTGACGCGCCAGTGTTGCACTTCTAGCGATCACTCCCCGCGCCCGAGTTCGAGGCGCTGTTCAAACGGGGAACCGGCTGGAATACGGCCGCCTGACTCCCGGCAGCTGCCCCCAACTCAGGTGATAGCCAGTGCTGGATAAAACCTGATAATGTCCTACTCAGGTACAAGCGCGGGCATTCGGGGGAAAGGAGCGTCTGATGGACCAAACCACCTTGCTGGCAATCGTCGCTGTCGTGGTCGTGATCGTGGTGATCGCGCTGATCTCGATGATCGTCCGGCGCGGACGGTCGCAGCGGCTCAAGTCCAAGTTTGGGCCTGAATACGATCGGGCTGTCCAGGCAACCGGCAACCGAGGCAAGGCCGAAAAGGACCTCGAATCGCGCCAGAAGCGGCGCGAGCAACTCAATATCCGCCCCCTCGACCCGGGGCTCCGCGACCGCTATTCGCGCGAGTGGATGCAGGTGCAGGCGGACTTCGTCGATGCGCCGAGTGATGCCGTGCGCCGCGCGGACCAGCTGGTGACCCAGGTGATGCGCGAGCGTGGCTATCCGACGGACAACTTTGAGCAGCGCTCGGCCGACGTGTCGGTCGACCACCCGCGGGTGGTCGAGGAGTACCGCGCCGCCCAGAAGATCTCGATGGCGAACCGCGAAAACCAGGCCAGCACCGAGGACCTACGTCAGGCGATGCGGCACTACCGCTCGCTGTTCGACGATCTCCTCGGCAAGAGCGAGACCACGCCGCAATCGGAATCGGCCGCCGCGCACAGCGAGCGTCCGCGAAGTGAGGGAGGAAAGTAATGAAGGACCAGAACCCGGAACAGGAACGACAGGTGGCGACCGAGGACCCCACCGCTTCGCGCCCGCAGGCGAGGGCGGAGTTCCAATCCATCGAACGAGGGAATGGCGGCCTGATTGGCAACCAGGAGATGGATCGATTTTCGTCGCAGTGGACGAGCATCCAGGCGGCCTTCGTCGACGAGCCCAAGAAGGCCGTCGAGCAAGCGGACAAACTGGTCGAGGAAGTTATTCAGCATCTCTCGCAGATGTTTTCCAGCGAGCGGAAGAAGCTCGAGGGGCAATGGTCGCGGGGCGATTCCGCCTCGACGGAAGACCTGCGGGTTGCGCTGCAGCGCTACCGTCAGTTCTTCCAGAGCCTCCTTCGTACCTAAACCATTCCCCCTCGCGGGGTCGGGACGGGGAAGGGGTAATACTTATGCTTGTTCGGTATGACTTACCCAATCCGAATCGTCGACGTCTTCACCGAGCGCCCGTTCGCCGGCAACCAGCTGGCGGTCGTCCTGGCTGCCGATGGGATCGCTGGTGAGACGATGCAATCCGTTGCGCGCGAGATGAACTTCGCGGAGACGACGTTTGTCCTCCACGCCGAGGATCGCGACCATGCGGCCAGGATCCGGATCTTCACGCCGGCAACCGAACTGCCATTCGCCGGGCACCCTACCGTCGGGACCGCGTGGGTGCTCTGGAGTGAAGGCCGCATCTCGGGCGCCGCGAACGGCTTCACGCTCGAGGAGAACGTCGGTCCCGTCAAGGTGCGGCTGCAGCGCGATGGGGACCGTGAGCTGGTCTGGATGACCCACCCGAGCGTGAACTTTGGCGAAACCATCGACGATCGCTTATCCGTCGCCTCGGCGCTCGGCCTGACTGAGAAGGACCTCCTGGCCAAAGCCCCCGTGCAAGTGGCGAGTACGGGGAATCCCTTTCTGTTCGTTCCTTTGCGCGATCGACGCGCGGTCGATGCCGCCTCCTCGGATCGAGACCGCCTCACGGGACTCTTCAAAAACCGCGAACCTCGAGCGGTCTTCATGTTCGCGGTCGATAGTCCGCAAAAGCTCTACAGCCGGATGTTCGCGCCCCACCTGCTCGGTATCCACGAGGACGCCGCAACGGGATCGGCGGCCGGCCCCCTGGGCGCCTATTCCGTCAAACATGGCCTCATTCCGCGTGCGGCGACCGTGTCGATCGTCAACGAGCAGGGGACCAAGATGGGCCGTCCGAGTTTCCTCCACATCGAGCTCGCCTATCCGAACGATGGCGAGCTCCCGACCAGGATCGAGGTCGGCGGTTCGGTGGTCCCGGTCGTCAGTGGCGAGCTGACGCTACCGAATGGAAAGGCGTGAGCACCGCGCGCGCCCCATACAGCCCGTTCCGCGCCTTCGGCGACCTGGTCGCGTTCTCCGGTCAGGTGGGCCTCCGTGAGGGCAAGCTGGTACCCGGCGGTTTCCTGCCAGAACTGCATCAATGCCTTGAAAACCTCAGCCGGCTGCTCGAGCAGGCGGGCGTAAAGCGAACCGACATCGTCAAGACGACGGTATTCCTCGCCGACATTGCCGACTGGCCGATCCTTAATCCACCGTGGATCGACTACTTCGGCGACCCACCGCCGGCACGGACCGCCATCGCGGTCAGTGCCTTGCCCTATGGCGCCCGCGTCGAGGTCGAAGCCTGGGCGGTGCGTCCGTGAGACACTCGTAAGTCCGGGCAGCTGAGATCGAAGGTAGCGCGTCAGTTCGCGGCGTGAGCGCGCACGGTCTGAAGCGCCAGATCGACCTCGCCCAGATGGATCCGGACATGTGAGATCGGTGGCCGCGCGAGGATCTGCCAGGTGGGCAGTCCGGCGAGGCTGCTGACCTCCGCCCAGATCGGAGGCTCGAGGTAGCGTGGATTGGACCGCTGGTGACCGTGGAGGTCGGGCACCTGGTCGAGGTCGGTGTCGGCGACGGACTTGAGCCAGCCAAGGCTCGTTGTTCTGACGGCGCCGAGGTAGTTTCGAAGGTCGTCTTTCGAAACGCTGTGGGCGACCTGGTCGGCAAGGTCATTCGTGATCCCGGCACCGTACGCCGCCTCCGCCGCGAGCAGCCGCTTCCACTCCGGCCGGTCGGCAACCTCCGGCACGCCCTGGATCGCGCAGTGAATTGCCCAGTCGATGATCCGCGATGTGTGCCAGAGCGTGAAGCCCGGCAGGCTCGCACTGGGGATGGGCCGGGTGGTCCACTCCTGGTCCGTGACCTTCTGGATCCGCTCGTCCAGCAGGTTGAAGGAGGCGGTCAGTTGCATCTGGAGGACGTCCTTTCCGGTCACCCCCTTAGGGTAACGCTCCGGAAAAGAAAACGGCGCCACATCAAACGATGAGGCGCCGTCCTTTGCTCGGTTAGCGGTTGGGCTGCGACGGCTGGCTCGGCCAGGTCGTCGCCGGCTTGGTGTCGGGCTGCTTGCTCGGCCACTGCTGGCCCGGGTTGCCACCCTGCTTGCCAGGCCACTGCTGCGGTTGCGGTTGGCCGGGCTTCTGGCCCTGACGCTCCTCGCGCTTGCTTCCGTGTGTCTTCATGAGTCCTCCTGCGGAGTATTCGCTCGATCGGCCCAAAGGCCTGTCGATTCGTTTCCACGATATGCCGCGGGGCGAGCCTCAACCTAACGTGGCCGAATCTTGACCCGTTTCCGCAGCCGGGCGACGACTTGGTGTCAGTCTCAGCCTGAAAGGGGCCGGCCGTTACCCAACTGAGAACGAGCAGTGACATAGGCGCGGCCTCACCTCATGCTCGGCGATACACCAATCTCCTAGTCGCTGCGCCGTGACCTCGGTTTCCTGCGTCTGATGGGTGGAATTTATCTGCCGGTAAGCGAAGGAGATCGAAATGGTAGCGACAAATCCGACTCGGAATCATTCTCTGGCAGGCCAGATCGTGGGCGTCATCGCCATCACCCTGGGACTGTCAGTGGCCGCCTTCGGCGCCTACGCCGGCGTCTCGATCGTAACCAGTTACGCGGCCCGCGCCGTGAACGGATCGCCCGCCGGCGGTCCGCAAGGCAGCCTGCCGGGGCCGGTGACGATCCCGTCGGCGACGCCGGACTCGACCCCCGCCGCCAGGCCTACGCCCGATCCGACGCCGGCGCCGACCCCGACGCCAGCGGCAACGCCCACGCCCGCTCCCGTTGCCACGCCGGTTACGGCGGCTCAGGCCGGTGACGGGAAGCTGATCATCATTTCCCTGGCATCGCAGCGGTTGACCGCCTACGACAACGGCACCGTCTTTGTGACCAGCGTGGTCGCCAGCGGCCGACCGGCCCTCGCGACGCCCGTCGGCACTTTCCATATCAAGGCGAAGTACACCCCGTATAAGTTCGTCTCGCCCTGGCCACGAGGCAGCCAGTACTGGTACCCGACGGAGTGGGTTTCCTATGCGATGCTGTTCGCCGACGACGGCTACTTCCTCCACGACGCGCCCTGGCGGACGGTCTACGGGCCGGGCGCCAATCTGACCCAGGGCACGCACGGTTGCATCAACGTTCCGTCATCCGTCATGGCCAAGCTCTACGGCTGGACGAGCGTCGGTACCACCGTCGTCATCCAGTAGTCTCGGATCGTGGTTCGAGGGCGCCGGTGGATCCGCATTGGACTCATCAGCATTGCCGGCATCGTGGTGGTTTCGCTCGCAGGTGTTGCTTTCTCGGCCGTTGGCGCGCAATCGGTGGGACCGATCGGTGGCGCGGCGACCTCCGCGCCGTGCGCACCTCAACCCTGCTTGAACCTGCAGAACTACACGGTATGGATTTCCAACATGAGCGAGGCCGACGGAGTGATCCGGATGCAGGCGACCTTTCAAAATTCCAGCAGTGCGACGCACGCCGACCCAGCCGATCTCAGGCTGCTCGATGCCCAGCACCACAGCTTTCGCTTCGTCCAGGATCCGTCCGGCTGCACCCACTGGTCGAGGACGGAGTTTTCGAACGGGAAGCGCTACGGCCCGGTGACCATCTGCTACCGTCCCGATTCGCTGGCGGCGCCGCTGACCCTCGAGTGGAATCCGGACATGGGCGTGTTCTGCTGCACTGGCGATGTGAAGATCAAGTGAGCGCGGAGACCCTCCCGCTCACCACCGTCCCGGCACCGACCGCCGTGGTGATCTCGAGTGTGCCGCCGAGGGCTTCAATCCGGTCGACCATGTTCTGCAACCCGGCCCCGCGGTTCACCTGCCTGGCATCGTAGCCGCGGCCGTCGTCCCTAACCTCAAACACGAGGTCGCCGTTCTGCTGACTGAGGTTGATCTGGACCTGACTCGCGGCCGAATATTTCGCCGCATTCTGCAGAGCCTCGAGGCAGCAGAAGTAGACCGCCGCCTCGAGATCGGGGCGATACCGGCCGGCGCCGTCGCTGCTGAGCTGCACGGGAATCGGTGACCGACGGCCCTGCGCCTCGAGCGCACTGGCAAGCCCTTTGTCGGCGAGTAATGGAGGATAGATGCCGCGGGCCAGCTCGCGCAAGGTGTTCAGCGATTCATCCGCTTGAGCGGTCAGCTCCTCCAGCATCGGCCCCATGCGCTCCGGGTGCGTCTGCCACGTTTGCTTTGCCAGGCCGAGCTTGATCCGCAGCGCGACGAGGTTCTGCTGCGCGCCGTCGTGGATGTTGCGCTCAAGCCGGCGCCGCTCGACGTCCTGGGCGGTCACCAGCCGCTCGCGTGATGCCCGCAGCTCCTCGAGACGCTGCCGAAGGTCGGCGGCCAGCCGGACGTTCTTCAGGGCGAGGCCGGCCTGGTGCGCGAGATCGGCCATCAGATTTTGTTCGATGGGCGTCAGCGTTTGACCGTTTCGGTTGCGGATGACGAGCGCGCCGAGTAGCTCGCCCTTGTGGCTCACTGGCACCACCGCAGTGGCGCCGGCGATGGGCAACGGCGCGGTGCCATTGATCGCGACCACCCCCGCCCGTTCGCCGGAGTCGGGGTACTGCGCCGCGCAGTGCAGCGATGAACCGGCGCGCAGCCATACCTCGGCTTGTGTTGCCGCGGTCCCCTGTGCGAGGACCCGCGCCATGTGGGCCAGGGTCTCATCGCTTGCAACCGTCTCCGCGATCCGCTCTGAAAACCGGGAGAGGACCTCATAAGGCGTCGCGCGGTTCCCGTAAACCAATCGGTTGGCGAGGCGCTGGGCCCGCGTGCGGAGCGGTTGAAACGCGACGGCGACCAGGGCCGTCGCCGCGAGAGAGAGAATCAGGTTCGCCTGACCTGCGCGCCCAATCAGGCTGCCGATCCCAACCACGATCCCAACGTAGATCACCGTGATGGCGACCGCCAGCCCTCCGTAAGCGAGCGTTCGGTTCAGGACCAGGTCGATGTCATAGAGCCGGTATCGCAAGATCGCAACCGCGATCGCGATCGGCAACAGCAGGATCGTCGAAACGGATATGGCGAAGACGATTGGCCACGAGTTCGTCTGGACGTCCTGTGGCAATGCCGAGCCGACCACAGGTACCACCACCAGCGCGACGAGAATGATGACGCCGGCGAGGGCGACCAGCCTGATTTGCTGCCGTCCATCCCGGTCCGCGCGTCGGAATTTCACGACCAGCGCCACGATGGCCGCAATCACGGCCGGCAGCCCGAGCGTCTGCGCGATCGGTCCTCCACTGGGACCGGAGGCCTGAACGGTGGTCGAGGTGCTGGCCAGGGTTCGGATGAGGCCGCCGATCAGGATCAGGGCGGCGCCGGCAACCGCCACCGGACGCCAGCGCGGAGATGGCAGGTGCCCGTCGGGGAAGAAGATGAGGATCAGGGTGAAGGCAACGAGAAACAGCGATTCTCCGAAGCCGTTCGATAACTGGCCGGCCAGCTCGGCGCCAGGGAGTGGGCCAACCCGGGCGGCGGTCCAGCTGTATTCCGTCATCAGCGCCTGCAGCGCGGCCTCGATGCCGCCGCCCCAGAAGATCCATCCAACGACGTTGGTTGGGCGGCGCGAGGCGACCAGCGCGCCGAGCAGGCCAAACGCCAGGGCGAAGACGGGGATCGCGAGGCGGAGGACTATGATGTCGCTTCCGGTCGCCGGGGCGCTCCCCCACCCGCCGTTCAGCACGAAGAGGACCAGGTCGCCGATGCCCGCCGCTGTAATCACGAGGGCGACGGGCCAGATCAGGCGCTGGGCCCGGGCCAGAGTCATGACCAGATTCTGGCGTCGGAGGGCCGCGCCGGCAAGGGTGGCACCACGAGCGTGGTCGGCGGCGCTGGCATCAGGCCGGTGTCGCGGTTGCCGAACCGTTAGGGGGTAAAGCGGTAGCCGACTCCCCAGACGGTGGCCAGCTTCTCCCCGAAGTCGCCAAGTTTCGCCCGCAGGCGGCCGATATGGTTGTCCACCGCGCGGTCGAATCCCTGGTATTCGCCACCCCAGATGCTTTCGATCAGGAATTCGCGATTGAATGCGCGGCCAGGATTGGTGACGAATAGCAAGAGAAGGTCGAACTCCTTCGGGGTCAGGTCCAGTTCTCGGCCGTTAAGGGTGGCGCGATGAGATTCGGTGTCGACCTTGAGCGGTCCGTGGACAACGGTCGATCCGGTGCCTGGGCCGGAACCGTCGCTGCTCCGGGCATCGAGTTGAACGCGGCGCAGCGCGGCTCGCGCCCGCGCCAGGAGCTCGCGCATGCCGAAGGGCTTCACCAGGTAGTCGTCCGCGCCGACCTCCAGGCCGAGAACGCGGTCGACCTCCTCGGAGCGCGCGGTCAGCATGATGATCGGCATCAGGTGGGATACACGCAGCTCCCGGCAAACGGAGAGGCCATCCTGCCCGGGCAACATCCAGTCGAGGATGACGAGGTGCGGTGCCTCCTCACGCACCATCCGCAGTGCGGTGGGCCCATCGTGGGCCTGGCGCACGGTGTGCCCCTCTGCCTCCAGCTCGGTGCGGATCAAATCGTTGAGGGCCGGTTCATCCTCGACCACAAGAATGGAAGCCATCAGCTCGCCTTCCGCAGCGTGAGTCGAAACACACTCCCATGTCCCGGCTCACTCTCGGCCGTGATCGATCCGCTCATAGCGGCTACGAGCTCCGCGACGATTGCCAGGCCAAGGCCGGAGCCGCCTGAGTCCTGGGAGCGCGACTGATCGGTTCGATAGAAGCGATGGAAGATCCTGTCGAGGTCCTGCGCCTCGATGCCGATGCCGGTGTCGGACACGCTGATGATGACCAGGTCGCCGACCTGTTCGGCTGCGACCGAGATGATGCCCCCATCGGGCGTGCTGTTCACCGCATTTCTGATCAGGTTGGTCAGGACCTGGGCCAGGCGATCGCGATCCGCCATCGCCGGCGGGAGCCCCGGGTTGACGGACTGGACGAGGCTCAGGTTGCGCTCCTGTCGCGCCAGCGGTGCGAGCGTGTCGGACACCTGGGCGATCACCTGCGCCACATCGACCGGAACCATGACGAGATGGAGTTCGTCGGTATCGGCGCGGGCCAGCGCGAGCACGTCGTCCACCAGCGACCCGAGCCGCTTCGTTTCGGTGGCCACGACGCCGAGGTACTTGCGGGTCTCGTCGTCGAGCGTCCGGTCCGGCTTGAGCAGCGACTCGACGTGGGCGCTGATGCTGGCCACGGGCGTGCGAAGCTCGTGCGAGGCATTCACGATCAGTTCCCGACGGCTTTTGTCGGCCGCCTCGGCGCGGTTTTTCTGGGTGCGCACCTCAGTCTGGGCGGCGGCGAGTTGGATACGGGTCTCGCTGAGGCCAAGCGTGATCTCGGCGAACCGAGCCCACAACCAGGCGAGCCCGTTGAGGGCCCAGGCCGAGGCGATGAGCAACCCGATGCCCGCGACGCCCAGGAGGATCGTTGCCAGAAAACGGCCACCAAACACGGGTCCGCCCGTCAACGGCCCCAGGTCGAGATTGATATGCGCGTTTGCAGAAGGGAAGAAGAGGGCGGTGCCGAGATACGCAAAGGGCAGGAGGATAAGGGACACCGAAACCGTCGCCAGCGTGATGACGGCCGTGAAGCTCAGAATGCCAAAGGGAAACTCGACGAACACGTAGACGAGGCTCGTCCAGGTTACCGCCTCGCCCGCGCGCCGCGTGATCTTTTGCACGAATGACAACCCTGGCGGGTCTGGAAGGCCAAGCGGACGGATTTTTGCGCCCAGCAGGGCAATGGTGAGCTCGCGCTCTACGCGTGCGAAGACCAGCCAGAGCAGCATCGTCATTGCCAGCAGGAAGATGCCGACCACAACCACCACGAGGCTCGCGCCGATGGCCAGCGCGCTGACCAGGATCGTGAAGTACGCGGTCCCGAGCGGGAAGGCGATCAACAGGTAGAGGATCCGTCGGTATGTCCTGGGGTCTTTCAGCGGCGCCAGCAGTTCGTCCACACCGGCAGCTTAGGCGGAATTTATCTCGGCAATATGTCGAATTTCACCCGTTTGGCGTGACGAGCCGGGATTCGTAGGCGACAACGACGGCCTGCACCCGGTTCTCGACCTGCAGTTTGTCCAGGATGTGCGCGACGTGTGTCTTGACGGTTGCCTCGCTGACGACCATCTGCTCGGCGATCTCATGGTTTCCCAGACCACGCGCCATCAGGCGCAAGACGTCGAGCTCGCGGGGCGTGAGGCCCTCGAGACTGCGGTGCAGCGCCGTCGGCGCCGTTGTCGCAGCATAACGCGCGATCAGCCGGCGGGTGATGGAGGGCGCCAGGAGGGCGTCGCCGGCGGCGACGAGCCGAACGGAGGCAATCAACTGCTCGGGTGTCACATCCTTGAGGAGAAAGCCGCAGGCCCCCGCCTGGAGCGCGGCGTAGACATACTCATCCAGATCGAAAGTGGTCAGCATCACGATCCGGCATCCGTTGAGACCCGACTCGACAATCCGCCGCGTTGCCTCGAGCCCGTCCAGTCGCGGCATGCGCACGTCCATCAGGACAACGTCGGGGTGATGCCGGCGCGTCAAGCCAACGGCCTCCTCACCATCCTGCGCTTCACCGATGACCTCGAGGTCGGGTTGCGACTCGAGGATCAGGCGAAAGCCCGCTCGCACCAGCGACTGGTCGTCGGCGATCAGGACACGCGTCTTCAAGTCGTTTCTTCGATCGGCAGGTGCGCCCGAACCGCGTACCCACCGGCGGGCCGCTTACCGGCTTCGATCGTGCCGCCGAAGACGGCGACGCGCTCCCGCATGCCGATCAGGCCCCGGCCGATACCGTCGGCGGGCGTGGCGATGACGCCCTCGTCGGCCACCTCGATATCGATCGCGCCAGGCCCGTAGCGCACGACCACCTCAGTGTTGGCGCCGCCGGCGTACTTGAGGGCGTTGGTCAGCGCCTCCTGGACAATGCGGTAGATGGCCGCGTCGAGACCCGGTGGAAGCGCGACGCGATCACCCTCGATCCGGAGCACGACCGGAAGGCCGGCGTCTTTGATCGTGCCAATCAGGGCATCAAGACCTTGAAGTCCTGGTTGCGGCGACAGCGGCGCAGCACCGTTGTTGTCGTTCAGGACGCCAAGGAGCCGGCGAAGCTCCGCCATCGCCTCGTGGCCGCTGGCCTCGACCGAGAGTAGGGACTGTCGCGCGGCCTCCGGTTTGTCGGTGAGCACCTGGCGTGCGGCCCCGGCTTGTACCACCATCACGCTGACACTGTGCGCGACGACGTCGTGCAGCTCGCGGGCGATGTGACGGCGCTCGCTCTCCGCAGCCGCTTTCACTGCTTCCTTGTGTTCATGCTCCAATTGCTCGGTGCGCCGGCGTTGCAAGTTGAGCGCCTTTTGACGCGTTGCGATTTCGCGACCGGCGAGAAATGCGGCACCGATCAGGAGAAACGGCAGTACGGCGCTCGGGATTGGGAGCGTAGAGGTCGCGTTGCCGTTCCCGAACTCCAGGGCAATCAGCAAAGACCCGCCGAGCACCGAAAGCCATGCGAGGAGCTGATTTCGGATATAGAGCCCGATCGACAGGGCTCCGATGAGCCCGCCGATCAGGGCCATGACCCCGGTGGCGCCCCCCGCCAGGCTGAAACCCGCGAGTGCGGCCGCCAGCACGGGGATTGGCCAGCGCCGACGAACGATCAGGGGGACCGTGCACAGGAAGACGGCGGGGGAGAAGCCGAGCGAATCCCGGCCTGATCCTTCCAGAATCGCCCCGAGGGTGAGGCCGAGCGCCATGGCGACGTCGATCCAGTGGATCTCCAAACGGCGGGCGAGCGTCGCGATCGGCGCGAGCGGCCCCACGGAACGACTCTAACGCGAGCCGGCCCGCGCCGCATCGGCCGCCAGGATGAGATCGCTCACTCCCGGGACTGAGGACGATCCAAAATCCACCGGGGGACTGACGCGAAGTCGTCCCGGGCGATGATGACGGGTCCCCGTGCGGACCATACGCTCGCGCCATGACACAACTTATCGAGCTCACCGACGTCAGCAAGCTCTACAGCGAGAAGGTGGCGGCCCTCGACATGGTCTCGATGCGGATCCCGGCCGGCCAGGCGACCGCGATCATGGGACCCTCGGGCAGTGGAAAGTCGACCCTCCTCAACGTCATCGGCGGCCTTGACCGCCCGACATCGGGCTCGGTGGTCGTCGACGGCGCCGACCTGGGCCGATTGAGCGAGGCGTCCCTCGCGCGCTTTCGGCGCGCACGCGTCGGGATCGTCTTCCAGTTCTTCAACCTGCTGAACAACCTCACCGCGCTCGACAACGCGCTGATTCCGGCGCAGCTGGCCGGCGTCAAGGTGGCGGATGCCCGCCGGAGAGCCGATGAGCTCTTCGAGCGCCTCGACCTCGTTGGGGTACGCGACCAGTATCCCGCGCGGATGAGCGGCGGTCAGCGCCAGCGCGTCGCGATTGCGCGCGCCCTGATCAACAGCCCGGCCTTGTTGCTGGCGGATGAGCCAACTGGAGCGCTCGATTCACATAGTGGCGACCAGGTGATGGGGATCCTCGCCGACCTGAACCGCAGCGGTCAGACAATCGTCCTCGTGACTCACGACGAGCGAATTGCCAGTGCCAACGCCTCGCGGGTCATTCGACTGATCGATGGCGCCGTCGTTGGTGACCACGGCGAGGCTGCCCGCGGAATGGTGCAGGTCCAGTGAACGCTGTCCTGCGCAAATGCCTCGCCGACCTGCGCCGGCGGAAAGTGCAGACGGCGGTCATTGCCCTGGTGCTTTTCCTGTCGAGCCTGTCGACGACCCTGGCCCTAACGCTGCTGGTCGAGACCGACGCGCCCTTCGACCGCGCGTTCGAACAGGCGGAGGGCGCGCACCTCGCGATGTCGTTCTCGGTGTCCGCCGTCAACGCGGCGCAGTTGCAGTCCACCGCGGCCGTCCCTGGCGTGGCGGCGGCTGTCGGACCGTGGCGGGTTGATCCGTGGGTGGTCCAGGGCCAGTTTGGCGACAGTATTCTGGCGCCGCTAGCCGGGCGCGATGGCCCCGGGGGACCGGTGGACCGCCTGACCTTGACGGCTGGACGCTGGGCGCAGGGGTCCGGCGAGGTCGTGCTCGCGCAGCGGCTCGCCGACAAACTCGGCCTGCAACCTGGCACCAGCATTCCCTCAGCCAGTGACAGCCCGATTCCCGCCATGCGGGTCGTGGGCATCGTCGCGTCTGTCGGGAATGGCCCGGATGCGTGGGCCCTGCCGGCCTCCGTTCCGCTCCTCAGTTCGCGCCAACCGGAGACTACCTACCTGATGGAATACCGTGTGGTCAACGCCGGCACCCGGCAGCAGATCAAGGCGGTCGCCGATGCGATCACGAGCCGGTTGCCCTCCGGGGCGGTGATCGATTCGAGTAATTACCTCGACGCGAAGCTCAACGCCGACCGGACGACGGCGGTCATGATCCCATTCCTACTGGCCTTCAGCGTGTTTGCCCTGCTTGCGTCCGCCTTCATCATCGTCAACCTGGTCAGCGGCGCGGTCATCGCTGGGACGCGGGATATCGGGATCATGAAGTCAGTTGGGTTCACACCGGACCAGGTGGTCATGGTGCTGGCGGGCCAGATGCTGATCCCGGCCATCATCGGATGCCTGGGGGGCCTGCCGCTTGGCATCCTACTGAGCCAGCCATTCCTGGCCGACACCGCGCACGCCTTCAACCTCCCACAAACGTTCGGCATCGCACCTGGCCCTGACGCCGCCGGCCTGGGCGCGATCCTCCTGATCGTGGTTATCACGACGATCCTGGCGTCGTTGGGGGCCGGCGGGATGAGCGCCGCCGCGGCTATCGCCGCCGGCACATCTCCAGCGGCACCCCCGCGGCGGCTTCGGATTCTCCTGCCCCCCTTGCGGGGGAAGGTTGGGTTGGGGAGTCTGTCACTCCCTCGGCCCGTAACCCTTGGTCTGTCAGAGTTTCTCGCGAGGCCAATGCGGTCGGCCATGACGATTGGCGCGATCGTGATTGGCGTGGCGACCGTCACGTTCGCAATCGGACTCACGAGCTCGTTGCATCTGGTGCAGGCCGGAATCAGCCGAACCCAGCAAGTTCAAGTCGAGGTCTTCGGGGTGGGCGGCGGGAGCAAGGGTCCGGGCGGACCCGTCGCAGCCAGTCCAGGGGGACCACCGGTGGCGGGTCCAGGCTTAGCCGAGGCGCAACTTCAGTCGACGATCGCCGCCCAGCCGGGAACGGCCCGCTTCGTGGGCGAGCGCCAGCAGAACGTGACGGTCGCAGGCGCTGGCGAACCGGTTCCGCTCACCACGTATCGGGGCGAGTCGTCGTGGATCGGTTATCCGATCATCAGCGGGCGTTGGTTTCACGCCGCCGGCGAGGCTGTAGGACCCAGCAACTTCTTCAAGCGGACGGGCCACCGCGTCGGCGATGTCATTACTGCCACCCTCGAGAGCGGACAGCAAGTTCGGCTCACCCTCGTGGGCGAGATTTTCGACCAGCAAAACGACAACATCCTCTTGCGGGCCGACTGGGCCACGCTTCCCGGAAATCCGGCCGTCCAAAGCTACGAGATCCAGCTGAGGCCAGGGACCGATCAGCGAGCCTACGCCAGCGCGCTGCAAACAGCCGATCCGGGTGTTGACGTGGGCGTTCGCGGACGCGACGGCATCGAGACGGCATTTCTGCTTATCGAAAGCACGCTCGGTGGGCTGGCGCTCATCCTGACGTTGATCGCGGCCGCGGGCGTCTTCAACACTGTCGTCCTGAACACACGGGAGAAGGCCCGCGACATCGCTATCCTGAAGGCGATCGGCATGACACCGCGCCAGGTTGTGACCATGGTGCTGGCATCAGTCGCCGTGCTTGGCATCCTCGGAGCCGTCGTCGGGATCCCGGCCGGGATCGCGCTGCATGCCAACATCCTGGTCCTCATGGGTCAGATTGCTTCCTCGACAGGGATCCCAAAGGCGTTTTTCCAGGTCTTCGGAATACCCATGCTGACCGGACTGGGCCTGGCGGGCATCGCGATCGCGTTGCTGGGCGCGATGCTGCCGGCGCAGTGGGCCGCACAGTCGCGCGTCACCGAGGTGCTCCAGACGGAATAACATGCCTGGTCCGCTTGTGGGGCGGTTCGGGTGGAGGCCTCGTCGAGCGCCCGGCGTCGTTAGCCTCCCCAGTTGGGAAGCGCGAGCTCTTAGACGACCGCTTCTTCTTCTCGGTTCCCGCGCGTCGGCTGGTCGTCGGTGTAGTCCCGCAGCACCTTCGACCGGCTGGGGTGACGCAGCTTGCGCAGGGCGGTGGCCTCGATCTGGCGAATCCGCTCGCGGGTCAGCCCCATACGGCGGCCGACTTCCTCGAGCGTACGCGGCTCGTCGTCGACCAGGCCGAAGCGCAGCTGGACCACACGCCGCTCGCGCGGACGCAGGGTGGCCAGGATGTCCTCGACCTCGTTGCGGAACATCGCCTCGCTGGCGGCCTCGAGAGGTGCGATCGCCATCTTGTCCTCGACGAAGTCGCCCAAGTGGGAATCCTCCTCCTCGCCGATGGGCGACTCGAGGGAGACCGGCTGCTGTGAGATTTTCTTCAGCTCCTGGACCTTGTCGACCGTGATCCCCATGCCGTAGGCTAGCTCCTCCTCGTTGGGCTCGCGGCCGAGCTGCTCAAGCAGGGCCCGCGAAACGCGCGCCAGCTGGTTCAGGGTGTCGACCATGTGGACCGGGATGCGGATCGTCCGCGCCTGGTCGGCAATGGCGCGGGTGATCGCCTGGCGGATCCACCAGGTGGCGTAGGTCGAGAATTTGAACCCTCTTTTGTAATCAAACTTCTCCACGGCGCGCATCAACCCCAGGTTCCCCTCCTGGATCAGATCCAGGAACGAGAGCCCCCGGTTGAGGTATTTCTTGGCCACGGAAACCACCAAACGGAGGTTCGCCTCGGTCAGGTGATGGCGCGCCTCTTCCGAGCCCGCCTCCATCTCCTTGGCCAGCTCGACCTCTTGCTTCGCGGTCAGCAGGTTGACCCGTCCGATCTCCTTCAGGTACATCCGAACCGGGTCATCGAGGGCGACCGAACTGACCACCTCGACCTCGGTCAGCGTCTCCTCGTCGTCGTTATCCTGCTCGGCCTCGCCGTCGGCCGTAACCTGGATCCCCATCTCCTGGAAGGTCGCGGCGACCCGCACGAAACCATCCGCGTTCCCCTCGATCGAGGGAAATGCCTTCATCACATCATCGGGGGACAGGAAACCCTGGTCTTTCCCTTTGAGGATCAGCGCCTCAGCGGCCAACACCAGCGGGTCGACTTGGACCCGCGCCTTTACCTTTGTCACGAAGTTTTCTTACCCAAGTTTGACGTATTCACGCATGCTACGTCCAGCATCATTTGGATTGTGATGCGAGCGCTATCAGATCTTAGGTAATCGGCCGCGCCCTAATTGGCCGCTAATTGACTTTGCGTGAAGTGAATTGCCGCTCTCTGGCTACCTGAGCGGCCCGAGCCAGCCAGAAGGCCAACCGCTCCTCGTAGTGGGCGAGCTGCCGCCGGATGATCGCCAGGTCGATGCCCCGGATCTCGGCCGCCGCCACCAATTCGATCGCCGGCAGACGCCCCAGCAGATCCGCGAGGAGCCGCTCCTTGTAGGCAGTCAGCTCGCTGTAGACGGCGATCCAGTGCTCGATCTCCTCCGGTCGGTTTGACTCCGCCGGTTCGCCATTCAACCGGCGGGCCGGATCGATCGCCTCGCCGGCCAGAAGCCGGTGTTCCTCGTTGTGGAACGGGCTCACCCGGGCGCGGTCTTCTTTGCCAATAGCCTGGCCTTACGGTCCTCCCAGAAGTTGAGTCGAGAGCGGTATCGGGTACGTTGGATCTCGATCAGCGTGAGGTCCAGGTCCCGGATCTCGCGGCCTGCTGGTGCAGAGAGGGTCTTAATCCCGGACTCCATGTCGAGGAGCAGCCTGTCCTTGAATTCGAGCAGCTCGGTGTAGGCCTTGATCCAGTGGACGGTGTCTTCAAGGGCGAGCGTCGTCGGGTCTTCGCCGTACATCAGGCGATCGGGATTCATCACGCGAGTGGCCAAGTCGACACTCTTGCCGTTTTTCCTATCGACGTCTGGCATTGCACTAACCACCTGCCACCCCATGATTTGCCGACCCTGACAGTCTGGAGTTCGAGCGCTATCTCGAACTGGAGGGCACAAGGCGCCCGAATGGTGACTCGAGCTTACACCGGGAGTCGCGCGCGTGCCGCTTAAACGGACCCAATCTTCGAAAGATCATCAGATCGAATGACCCTGCCGTTTCGTGAGGCCGTGAGGAGGCATCCCCGTCGCCGGGAATGCCTCCACGTCTCAATCATCCACTCGGATGAGTCGGCCCGGTTGCTAGAAGGCCGCGATGCCCTCCTGGCTCCCGCCATTCGGGATCAGGTACAACGCAACCGGGGTCAGCGAACCATCGCCGTTGACCGCGAAGGCGCGAACCGAGGCACTACCGCCGCTTTGCGCGTAGAGGAAGTGCTGATCGGCGGAGACCGCCATGTCGACGGCGCCCGGGATGCCCGCCGCGGCCACCGGGTTCACCAGGACCACCGTGCCGTTGTTGGTGATCTGGTACTGACTGAGCGTTCCACTACCGGCATTCGCCGCGTAGTAGTTGCCCCGCGCGCTCGCAACCCAGCAGGCCGCCGCCTGTCCGTCGGGAGCGCCAAAGCTGACAAGCCCCAGCGTGTCATCGGCGTTGACCTGATAGGTCGAAACATTGCCGAAGCCTGCGTTGACGAGCACCAGCCGGCCGGCTGGATCGAAGACGAAGGCGAACGCGTTGCCGCCAACCGTGGTCGTCACGGGAGCAGCCGACAGGCGACCGTTGCGGAGCACATCGAAGATGTCGATGCCGCCACCATCACTGCCTTTCAGCGACACCGCCAGGTCCCGGCCGTCGGGCGTGAAGCCAACCTGCGCTGGCGCCGAGAGGAAGAACGGCGGGTTGGCATTGGGGAGACTGAGCGAGCGAACCGAACCCTCGATTGGATGCAGCCGGGTGCCCGCGATGCGATAGCCCGAGACGAAGCCTGGGCCGCCGGCGTCGAGGACGTAGACCAGGTTTTCGTGGACGGTGATACTGGAGGGGAATGGGCCGCCCGAGCTGATCACCTGGTTCAAATGCAGTCGGTCGCCATTGACGCCGAAGACCGAAACCGAGTCGCTGCCGGCGTTGGGCGCGAAGAGCAGCGCGTGCTCGGCGTCGTAAACGAGCGAACTCTGCGACGCGAGTGGGTCGACGGCAGCGCCGGTCTCGCGGCCGCCCCGGCCGCCGGTCGGGTAGGTCGCCGAATAACTCAGCGAGCCATCACCATGGCGCGCGTAGGCGACGATTGAGTTTCCTGTCGGATCGTTCGTCTGGACGAAGACCGCATGATCGGCGCCGCGCGTTGGCTCCTCAGCATTGGCCAGCACGGCGGGTGCCGCCACCAGGGCCGTCGCCGCGGCGCCAATAACTACACCGAGTCGGATCAGATGATGTCGCATGGTTCCTCCTTGGGTACCGGGTTGATCTGACCCGGAGCCTAGAGAGGCTGGATGACTGGCGGATGACGCGTCGTCATCCAATCGACACAATCAAACCGGAACGCTGAACCAGAAGCGCGTCAGCCCCGCTGACGAGTCGGCGCCGACCTGCCCGCCGGTCGCTTCGACCAGTTGTTTGACGATGGCGAGGCCAATGCCAGCCCCGCCGCGGGCGCGGTCGCGCGATTTCTCGACCCGATAGAAGCGCTCGAAGATCCGTGGCAGGTCCTGCGGCGGGATACCGTCACCGGTGTTGGCAATCGTCACCAACGCATCAGACCGTCGGGCTTCGGCGGCAACCGTCACCACACCGCCGTCGGGGGTGTATCGCGATGCGTTTTGGAGTAGGTTCGCTAATACCTGGGCGAGATGGTCCGCCTGCGCTCGCGCCGGCAACTGATCAGGCACACGCAGCCGCAGGGTGATTTCCTTTCGCTCGAACGATGGCCGCGCCAGCTCGACCGCCGACCGGACTGCCTGGGCTAAGTCGATCGCCTCAAGCGCCGCTGCCGTCGCCGAGTCCGTATTCGCCAGCGATTCCAGCGAGCGTGAAAGCCGGGCAAGGCGGTCGACCTCTTCCTGTAGCGATTGAAATTGCTCCGTGCTTGGAGCGATGACGCCGTCACGGAGCGCCTCGAGGTACCCGTGCAGGTTCGTCAGCGGAGTGCTGAGCTCGTGGGCGGCGTTGGCAATGAACTCGCGTCGCAATCGCTCCTGGTCCTCCAGGCCTTCCGCCATCTGGTTGAAGGAGTCGGCCAGCGACGCAACCTCCTCCGGTCCCGTGCGCGTCACCCGTGCGTGGTATTCGCCCGCGGCAACCCGGCGTGCGGCGCGCCCGATCTCTTCCAGCGGTCGCGCGAAGCGCATCGCCAGCAACGAGGCCAGCAGCACGCTGATGGCGATCGCGATGAGCGCGGCGATGATGAAGACCGCCGCCACGCTGTGGTTGAACATGTCCCGTGCGAAGCTGGCCGACTGCCCCGACTGCACCATCAGGCTGCTGAAGGTTGCCTGCGCCACGCCGAGCACGCCAATCGCCAGGACGAGCAGCGCGGCGCCGGTCACCGCGAGCGAGAGCAGGGCAACCCGAGCGGTGATGCCGCTCAGGCGGGGAAGCCTCATCGCCCCTTGTCCATGACCGCGCGGTATCCGGCCCCGCGCACGGTCGCGATATAGCGCGCTCGTTCGGCAGCCTCCCCGAGCTTTTCCCGCAGCCTTCCCACGTGCACATCAATGGTGCGCTCGAGCGCGTCCCCCTGCACCGGCCCATAGAGCGCGTCGAGGAGAGCCTGACGCGTCAGGACCCGCCCTTCCGCCTGAACCAGCGCGGTCAATAGTCGGAACTCCGCGGCGGTCAGCCCGATCGCTCGGGCCCCGCGCCGCACCTCGTACCGGTCCTGGTCGATCAATAGGTCGCCATGCGCGAGGACTCCACGGACGGCAGGCTTCCCCTGGTCATGCTCCGCCCGGCGCAACACGGCTTTGACCCGGACAACGAGCTCAGCAGGGGAGAAGGGCTTGACCAGGTAGTCGTCGGCACCTTCATGGATCCCATAGACGCGATCCGCCGTCGTTCCACGAGCGGAGAGCATGACGATGGGAACGTCCGATCGCTCGCGAACAAGGCGCATCAGGGCGAGCCCATCCAGTTCGGGCAGCATCAAATCGAGGACGATCAACCGGGGTTGCGAATCGGCCACCGCTTTGAGCGCGGCGTTCCCGTCGGCGGCCGTCACCACGGGAAAACCCTCGCGCTCCAGGTAGGTGCGGACGAGCGTCACGATCTTGGGATCGTCGTCGACGACCAGGATGGGAGCGTTCACGGCGGCGTCAACCTGAGGAGAAGCCTAAGGACTCAGTGTGACGCCCGCATGAAGCGGCAGGTTGGCCCGGCTAGACTGTAGCCGTGCGCCCCCTGTCCGAGGTCGCCGGAGAGGAGCTCCTCTGGGTTCAGCCGGCTGCGCGCAAGCGGGTTCACGAGCTCCGCGCGAGCGACGAAGTCGTCGCCACCCTCAGCTTCCAGCGCGGCTCCCTCGCCGACGCGATCGCGGCCGACGGCCACTGGACCTTCAAGCGGCAGGGCTTCTGGCATCCGCGGGTCACCGCTCGAGTCGCGGGATCCGAGACGGACCTCGCGCAGTTTCGTCCGCACTGGATGGGCGGCGGCACGCTCGAATCTCCTGACGGTCGGACGACCCGGCTGACATCGGCAAACCTCTGGCAAACCGAATGGGTCTGGCAGGAGTCCGACCTGGCCCTGATCCGATTCAAGGGCCGCCACGGCATGCTGAAGGCCAATGGCTCCGTGGCGATCGTTCCCGAGGCGTTGAGCCGTCCTGACCTGGCGCTGCTTGTCCTCCTCGGCTGGTACCTGATCCTCCTGTATGCGGAGGACGCCGCGGCCGCCAGCGCGGGCGCCACCGTTGCTGTCGTCGCGTCCAGTTAGCCAACCGATGACGCGCGTTCGCGCGCTGGCCTTCCTGACGATCGGCGTGCTGCTCATTTACCAACTGGTCCACCTGGCGTCCGAGGACTGCAGCGGACCCGGATGCGAATGGTTCATCCCGTTCTCCATTTACCTACCGCTCACCGCCTTCGCGCTGGCCGTGATCACCGGCGTCCGTGGCATCCAGGCGACCGCACCCCGCTCGCCGTTGCGCGCCATCCTCGCGGTGGCCCTTGTGATTTCGGTCATTGGCCCCTTCGCCGCCGTCATCCTGTTGCGCAACAGCCCGGACCTGGTTGTGCCGATCGCGACCGTGCTTGTACTGGTGGCGCCGGTTGCGGCCCTGATCGCGGACGCCGTCGATCGGCATCGATCCCAGACGCGCGCCGACAAGGCGGCTTTATGAGGTCTTCGGCAGCGTAAATCGAATCGTCGTGCCGGCGCCCGGCTGACTTTCGGCCGTGATGGTGCCGCCGTGGGCCGTCACAACATCCTTTGCGATGGCGAGCCCGAGCCCGGACCCCGTCGAATCGGTGCCTCGCACGAAGCGGTCGAAGATCCGCGGCAGGAGGTCGGGCGCGATGCCCGCGCCTGAGTCCCGCACCGAAACAGCAACAGCATCGGCAGCGGGCTCGGCGCTAACCGTGATCGAGCCGCCGGTCGGCGTGTGGGCCAGCGCGTTGCCGATCAGATTGCCGACTACGCTGCGGATCCGGACCGGGTCGGCATTGACGGTCGGCAACCCGGCCGGCACATCCGCCCGGAGGCTCACACTTTTCGCTTGAGCTTGCGGCTGGAACGATGCGACGGAGTCCGAAATCAGCACCGCCAGGTCGACCGGCTCGCGATTGAGCTTCAGGTTCCCGGTCTCGGCCAGCGCCAGCGTCCGCAGGTCATCGACCAACCGCTCCAGTGTCTGGGTGGCCTCCACGATCGGCGTGATGTGGGCGGCATCGCCGGGATAGAGGCCATCTGCGATCCCTTCCGCCTGGCCGCGGATGATCGAAAGCGGGGTCCGGAGTTCGTGGGTGACGTCGGCGAGGAATGACCGGCGCTGCTTTTCGTTGGCCTCGAGGCGCTCGGACATGGCATTGAACGCCCGCGCGACCGAGCGCATATCGGGAGAACCCCACTCAGGCACACGCACGGTATAGTCGCCGTCCTGGATATGTCCGGCCGCCTCGATCAGGCTCCCGACCGGCCGCGTAAAGCGCCGAATGCGTCGGACGACAAGAACAACGCCACCAATCGCGAGCAGAAGGAAAAAGATCGGGAACCCGGGACCATGATTGCCCGTGTGCACCCCGCCGACGGCGTTTCCGGCGACCCAGACGCCAAGCGTGCCGGCGACACCTGCCAGGAAGACGACGCCGAACAGCAAGAGAACGAACTGCCGCACGAAGCGGGGCCGGCCGCGGCTCCATGGCGGGCGCGTCGGTGGCCAGGGCTCACCTTCCGGCCACCACGGTGGGCGTTCGCGGGACTGGTGCCGCCACGGCGAACCCTCGCGCCGTCCGCGCCATCGATCCCGACCTGGCTCCTGCTCGCTCATCGCGTTCCCTCGGCGAAGCGATAGCCGACGCCGTAGGCCGTGAGCACGTAGCGCGGGTTGCGCGGGTCGGGCTCGATCTTGTGGCGGATGTTCTTGATGTGCGCATCGATGGCGCGCTCATACGATTCGAAGGCCACGCCGCGGATGGCGCTGAGCAATTGAGCCCGCGTGAAGACGCGACCCGGCTGGCGTGCCATCGTCTCCAGCAGCTGGAACTCGGTGTGCGTCAGCTCGACAGGCCGTCCGGCGATCGTCGCTTTCATCCGCGGCACGTCGAGCTCGACGTCGGTGCCGACCCGGACGATCTCGGCGCGTTGCTCCATGCCCTGGGCCCGACGTAAGACGGCGCGGACGCGGGCGACCAGTTCTTTCGGACTGAACGGCTTGGTGACGTAGTCGTCGGCACCAATCTCGAGGCCGACCAGCTTGTCGGACTCATCGGTCCGGGCGGTCAGCATGATGATCGGCACCGCGGTCTCGCGTCGTAGGCCGCGCGCGACATCGATCCCATCCATGCCGGGCAATCCGAGGTCCAGCACGATCAGATCGGGACGGCCGGTCGCGGCAGATCGGATCGCACCCGGTCCGTCGGATGCCGTGATCACCGTGAACCCGGCGTTCTCGAGGTAGTCGCGAACCAGCTTCACGATCTGCGCCTCGTCATCGACGACCAGGATTGTCGCCACGCCTGTGATCGTATCCTCGGACGTGGGAGACGAAGACGCCGGGGCGACCCGGGTGGGGCCGCCGCCGGCGGTCGGGAGGGAAGGGGGCTCAGGCGTTTGGCTGCTGGATCGCTTGTGCCGGTTGGTGGCTGGGTCGACGGTCCGCCGTGCTCGTGCCCGTGCGGGTCGTTATGCCAGTGGCCTCCGCCGTGTCCGTAATAGCCGCGTCCCCAACCCCATGCAGCGCGCCGAAAGGCGAACACAATAAAGAGGATGAAGAGCAGCGGGAAGATCCAGAAGAACGGAAAGAAGCCGTCGTGGTAGTAGTAGCCGGGGTAGACGGTTCCATCTGGCCTGGCGACGGTCGTGACGACGGTAGCGGTCTGGCCGGCGTGGTAGGCGATCGCCGCCACGATGGCCGCGATGGCGACCGTCCCAAGTCCCCAGAGCCATGCGATTCGCGATTTCATGTGAGCCTCCTTGAATGTCGGTTGATTTCTAAGGCTCATGATCGTGCCGACTTGTGAACCTCCTGTGAACGTCCTGCGGAATACTGCTTAAGGCCCGCTGGTCGCCCCCCTTGTCCCCCCGAGTTACCGGGTGTACTGTTGCCGGTATGTCGGATCCCAAAGTCGATCGCCTGGCCAAGGTTCCGCTCTTCTCCAAGCTGCAAAAGCCCGAGTTGCAGTTCCTCGCCAGCAAGGTTGACGAGGTCAACCTGAGCCCCGGGAAGACGCTGATCACTGAGGGCGAGTCCACCATGGCGTTCTTCATCCTGACCAGCGGAAACGTCAAGGTCAATCGCAAGGGCGAACCCGTCGCGCGGCTCGGGCCCGGCGATTTTTTCGGTGAGATCGGCATGCTCGACCGCAGTCCGGCGACGGCAACCGTCATCACCGAAGGTCCGGTGGAGGCGATGCTCCTCAGCCACAGCCAGTTCCGCGACGCGATCAAGGGCAACGAGCAGCTGGCCATGCAGGTGATCGCCGCGATGGCCGAGCGCCTTCGCGCCAACTCGCTGGCGTAGCCATCCCCGCCGCCGTCAATAAAAAAGAGGCCGGACCCGCCTCCGGCCTCTCGAGCGTTGGTCGCCTTGCTGTCAGTACTGAATGCCGGTGCTCCGGGGCTGTTGGCCGTCGTCCAGCTGCGCCTTGTGCAGGACCAGTCCACTGCTCGCGGTATGGGCAGCCGCCTGGCTGGCACCCACCGTGGTCACCACCGGGGTCATGACTCCGCGAATCCAGAAGCCCACGGCGACGGCAAGAATGAGGGCGGCAGCGACGGCGAGAACGAACCCAAACGTCTCGGTCGGGAACCGGCGGACTCGGAATGTCGCTTGCATGATCTCTACCTCACAGGTTGGTTGACCAGGCAAGCGTAGGTCCGATTCCCGTGCAGGGCTGTGATGTGCGGCACCCCTTGCCGGTGACGTTTGTCGCTAACTTCCGTCCCTTGACTAATTTCCCTCCCCCCTTGTGGGGGAGGGTTAGGGTGGGGGTATTCAATCTTCCGTCCCTTGACTATTCCCTCCCCCCTTGTGGGGGAGGGTTAGGGTGGGGGGTAGTAAATTCTTCCTTCCCTTAAGCGACGGAATTGGCCCGTCGGCGCTCGTCCATCGCCGCCCGCACCTGCAGCGCAAGATTGTGATGTGCGGCACCCTTTGCCCGTGACGTTTGTCGCTAGGGCCCGGGGAACCACTCCTTGAAGGCGGTGGCCAGCGCAGGATCACCGTGCAACTCGACGCCATTGGCTTCCGGCGTGCCGCGACCCATCAGCACCCAGTAAAGGCCCTCCCCGGGTCCCTGCAGCGCGACGTCCGCCTTCGCGTGACCCGATTCCATGACTGCCTGCCCGCCATCAGCCCGCAGGACCCACTCGCCCTCGCCGTCGGTGCGGTGGATATGAAAGGTTGCCGACTTGCCCTTGTGTGGCGACCGCAGATGCAGGCGCTGCATCAGCGTCACGGTCTCAGCCAGCCCGCGGTCGAGGAACCAGTCGGGAATCGGCCGCGTGCGTCCGATCGCGGGGGACAGGTCATGCCCGTGAATGATGTACTCGTTCAGGCGTAGGGCGCGGAGCACCGGCATTGGCGATGGACCAAACGGCATATTGACGATAGCCTCCGGCGCCTCTTTCGCCGCGACGGCGATCATGTCAGTTGTCTGCGTTCCCTCGCGGTGCGCCATCGCCTTGAGTCTGTCCGGTTCCCAGCTCAGGGCCTCTTGCATCCGCTTCTTGCGATCGGCAAAGTCGACAGGCAGGTCTTCGTCGCCGCGTCCTTTGCCCGTCGCATCGAGCAGCAACCCGCGCACCAGTTGGTCGCCGGTCGCGACGTGCGCGACGACATGCTGGGCGGACCACCCCTCACACAGGCTGGGCTTGCCCCAGCCGTCTGCCGGCACAGCGTCAACCGCCTGCAGATACCAGTCCCGCGCCTGGGCCAGCTTGCTCACCTGCGCTTCCATCATTCCTAGATTATTCCCTCCCCCCTTGTGGGGGAGGATCCTAAATTTTCCCTCCCCCCTTGCGGGGGAGGGTTAGGGTGGGGGTAGTTACTGTCTGCCCGGGCCCAGAGCTCGCGAAGAGCCTGGACGTGCTCCGCGTTGTAGATCTGTTCTGGCGGAACGAAATGGTGGACACCTGCGAAGCGGCGAATCCGGATGTCCGGAACGAGCCGTGCCAGCACCGCTCCCTGGACCGCCTCGATTTCGACGGTTTGATCGCCGTAGCCATAGAACACGGGGAACGTCCATTCCCGAAATCCGTTGCGATCCAATCGATGACGGTCGAAGGCCCGAATGAGCGCGGCGATTCCCGCGGGCCGCGTGCGCATCCAGGGCGGTGGGGGACCGGACGGCGGTGGGATTACAACACCGGGCCGGAGCTGGAGCTTGACGAAGGCGTCCATGAAGTCGGCGCCTTCCCTCCCAGCCACCGCGCGTCGTAATCGATCATTCCAGGCGGATTCCTCCGGCGTTGGATCACCAGGGATCCGAGCCGGCTCGAATACCGCCAGGCTGAGCAGCCGCTCCGGGTGGACCGCGGCAAAGGCGAGCGAAACGAATCCGCCGCCGGAGTATCCGACCAGATGGAAGCGCTTGAGGCCGAGTGAGTCCGCGAATCCGGCGAGAGCGGCGACTTCGTCGTCAACGGAATGCTCTGGCGGGGGAGGGTCGCTCGCGTAGACCTCCAGGTCCTTGGAGTGGAACTCAGCCTCGTCCTTGACCGCGTCCGCGAGCGACGCGTATCGCGCGGCTGCCGGCATCACGCCGCCAGGCAGGGCGATGACGCTGCGCTTCATCCCACGCTGTCCGCGCCGCGCTTGCCATCATCGGCGCTGAACTCCGCCAGCGCGGCGACCATCGCGTCGTCGAGCGCATGAAGGGCGCGGCGGACGTCCTGCTGGGGCATCGCCAGCCGGTCCTCGAGCCGTTTTCGCATGACCTCCCACCGACGATTCGTCCGCCGATGCTCGGCGGTCCCTGGCATCGTCAAAGAGAGTTGTTGCGCGCGGCCGTCCTGTGGGTGGCGGTCGCGACGCAGGTGTCCACGAGCATCCATGGCTCGCAGGTAATCAAGGAGGGTGGTTAACGGCATGCCCATGCGCCGGGCCATCTCCGTGGCGGTCAACGGACCCTGCTCGAAGAGCAGGCTGTAGACGGCGTATTCGTCGGCGCTGAGCGGTGCCTCCGCCAGGCCCGTCGCGACTAGGCGGCGCAATCGCTGGTTCAGCACAAAGAGATCGAAGAGCAGCGAGATCTGGCGTCCGGGCTGTACCATCGGTCGCTAGCTTAAACCACGGTCCCGTGGTAAATAGCACGAACCCGTGCTATCGTTCAGCGCATGAGGCGCGCGGTTGCGGCGCTCGCACTCACGGCCGCGCTTGCGGGCTGCACGTCGGGGTCACCACCCCAGGCCTCACCTAGCCCTGGCCCGCCGGCCGCGCAGGGAACCTTCGACCGGTACGTCGGCGCCTATCGAACGACCAATGGAGTGACGTTCGTCGTGAATGGGCATGGCCATCTCCTGAATCTGCACGACAGCTGGTTTCGTCAACTTTCACCGGGCTCGACAGCCGATGCCTTTACCGTCGGTCCGGCGTTTGGCATCCCGTCGCCCGTCGAGGCCGAGGTGCGCTTTGCCGGCGGCAGCATACGCGCCGACCGCATGACGATCACTCCGGCCGGCGGCGTGGCCACGACGGCGGCCCGGCTCAAGTTCAAGGAAACCGAGGTGAGGGTGCCTGCCGCTGGCGCGGTCCTCGCCGGAACGATCACGGAACCAGTGACGCGCGGCCCACACCCGGGCATCGTGATCGTTCATGGTTCTGGACCGGGCCCTCGGATCGACTACGGGATCTGGGTCGGGCTGTATGCCAGCCTAGGCCTGACAGTGCTTGCCTATGACAAACGCGGCAACGGCGCGTCGACCGGCCAGTATCCAGGCGAGTTGGCGACCGACCGGAATCTCGGTATCTATGCTGCCGATGCGGCGACGGTGCTTCGCTTCTTGACCACCTGGCGCGGCGTCGACCCGAAAAAGGTTGGCTTTCACGCCGGCAGCCAGGGTGGATGGATCGCGCCGCTGGCGGTTGAGCGGTACCATGCGCCGGCGGCCTTTGCGCTGGTGTTCTCTGGCCCGGCGGTAACCGCCGATCAGCAACAGGTGTGGGCGGATTTCAGCGCCGGCTCGACCAGTCTTCCCACTGTTTCACCAGCGGAGATGAATACGCAGGTTCGTGCCGCGCCCGCCACCGGGTACGTGCCATCCACAGTCCTGGCGACAATCCAGCAGCCATTCATCTGGTTCAACGGCGCGGTCGACCGCCAGGTCCCGACGGCGGTCAATGCCGAGATCCTCCGGACTTTCCACCATCCGAACTGGGACATCGAGGTCCTCCCCGGCGTCGACCATGGGCTCTTCGAGAATCCGAGCGGCCTCGAGCCGGACGAGCCTAACGCGACCCACCTCGCGGCCGGGCTCTGGGATCGAGTTGCCGCGTGGCTGGCCCAAACCGTGGGCCCAACGCCGTAGCTTCCAGCGGACCACTGGAGCGTCGGACCCCGCCTATAACGTTTCGTTCTAACCGGCCGGTTGTCGCGCTTGCAAGGCGTGATTTGGCCGCGTAGGATGGCCGCAGAATCGGGGGTAAGGGTCGCGTCAAGAGGAGGGAGGATATGAGGTCCTTGAGGCTCGCGATCGCCGCGATTGCCGCTCTGGCGGCGTTGTTGATCGGGCCCGCCGCCAGTGCTGACGAAGGGCAGCACGGACATGGCGACGGCAAAGGTTACGTCTGCTCCGGTGGCTCGTTGTCGCCGGCCTTCGCGCCGTCGATCATCCCAGCAGGCAATTACAAATCCATCACCGTCACAGGCATTTGTGTGACCCCTGGCGGGGTGGTCAACGTCGAGAACGGTGTCACCGTCGCGGCCGGCGCCGCGTTGGTGGCCAACTTCCCAGGTGGCCCCGACGGATCCCCTGAGGGGGACGCAATTCTCAACGTCGGTGAAAACATTTCGGTGGGAAAGGATGCCGTCCTCATCCTGGGCTGTGCGCCATCGTTCGGGTGCAACGTGACCACGACCGATCGGATCGAGGGCAATATCGTGGCCGATGGAGCGTTTGGGATGCTACTCCATGGCGACACGATCGATGGCAACGTGTCCATCCGCGGCGGGGGAGGGCAGGACTACGACTGCAGCCCCAGGGGCGCCGTCTTCAGCGCCTTCGGGAGTCCGGTGTACTCCACCCTCGAGGACAGCTCGGTCGGCGGCAACGTCGTATTTTCCGGCTATCAATCCTGCTGGCTGGGTCTCACGCGCACCCACGTCGGAGGGAACGTCAAGGTCAACAACAACGCGCTTGGCGACCCGGACGCGATCGAGATCCTTTCGAACACGATTGACGGGAATATCTCCTGTCGGGGCAATCAGTTTGTCGACGCGAGCGTGACCCCGGCCACGTTTACCATGCACCCGCCGTGGGACAGCTCGGAAAGCCCCAATGGCGATCTCTACCCTCGTACCTGGCTGCCGAATACGGTGCAGGGCGATCGCTCTGGACAGTGCAGGGTTGCGCCGGCGCTAACCCCGGGTGGTGCCTCTCCCGGCGCGTTCTAACGACTCGGTGTGATCAGGCCCGAGGCAACTAGCCTCGGGCCTGCGCCGCAGGGTGAATACGCTCGGGGATGGGTAAGATGGCATCAAGGCACCGACGGGCGCTTTGACGTCCCCTTCTCAGGATCGAGCCTGAGCCTGGTCCTTAAAGGTCGCTCACGAAGGAGAAACCGAATGGCAGAACAGAATCGTGGAGCTTCGTTTGTCCGCGTCGTCCGCGTGAAGGGCGATCCGAGCAAGCTCGAAGAGAACATCAAGCTCTGGACCACAGACATCCTGCCCATCCTTAAGAAGCAAAAGGGTTTCATGGGCGCTTCCCTTACCGGTAATCGGAAGACCGGCAATGGGATGACCGTGACGTACTGGGAAACCGAGACCGCGATGAAGGAAGCCCGGGGTCAGGTGCGTCCTGAAGCGCTCAAGATGCTGGCCAAGAACGGCGGCAGCATCGTCGAGGACGATGAGTGCGAGGTCTTGCTGCTCGAGCGCTTCCAGTCGCCGAAGTCAGGCGTCTGGTCACGCATAACGACGGTCCAGGGCGACCCGGCGCAGATCGACAAGAGTATCGCCAATTTCCGGACGAAGATTGTTCCTACGATCCAGAAGCAGTCGGGCGCTCGGACGGCCCTCTTCTTCGTGAACCGGCAGACCGGTAAGACCATTGCTGGTTCGGTATGGGATACGGAGCAGGACCTGCAAAAGAGCGAGGCGGCCATCGCCACGCTGCGCACCGAGGCAGTCAAGAACTTCGGCGGCCGCGATCCCAAGACCGAGGTCTTCGAAATCTACTTCACCGAAATCCTTTCGCCCGCGTCCGTCCGCTAGCAATTCGATCGGGCCCCTACCCTGAATGATCCTCCCCCTTGCGGGGGAGGATCCTAACTTTCCCTCCCCCCTTGCGGGGGAGGATCCTAACTTTCCCTCCCCCCTTGTGGGGGAGGGATCCTAACTTTCCCTCCCCCCTTGTGGGGGAGGATCCTAACTTTCCCTCCCCCCTCGTGGGGGAGGATCCTAACTTTCCCTCCCCCCTCGTGGGGGCCGATCCTAACTTTCCCTCCCCCTTGTGGGGGAGGATCCTAACTTTCCCTCCCCCCTTGTGGGGGAGGGTAGGGTGGGGGGTACTTAATTCCTTGTCCCTTATGCGACGGAATTGGCCCGCAGGCGCTCGTCCATCGCCGCCCTCACCTGCTGCGCCAGGTTCGGGTTCGTCCTGATGGCATCCTGGAACTGCGCATGGCTCAGCACCAGCGCTTCAGCCGCGCCGTCGGCGACCACGGTTGCGGTTGCTGGACCACCGGTTAGGATGCCGATCTCCCCGAAGTAATCCCCTGGACCAAGCCGCGCCGCCGGCTTCCCATCGCGCGTGACCTGAACATTGCCGCTCGTGAGGATGTAGAAGACATCGCTGGGCTTTCCCTCGCGGATCACAACATCGCCCGCGTTCAGGCGGGCCTCGCTCATCCGGAAGGCCAGGAAATACAATTCCCGCTTCCCACATCCGCTAAAAAGGGGGACCCGGGCCAGCCGGTCGACCTTCGAATCCGCCATGGCCAAACAGTACACCCAGCTCAGACGAGGAATGAGGCCGGGGGCTCGCGCCACCCGGCCCACTTACGTTCTCAGCTAGAGTGTCGGCCGCCTCCGCCACGAGCGATTGAACTGCGTTCGTGGTCCTGGTTGGCTGCTTGTCGCGAAGGCACCGAGGTGAACCAGCACGTTGTCGGTCACAAGCGCTCCCGCCGTCACCGCTCGACCGGTGACCGCGACCGTCTCGCCGAGCCCGATCGCAGGGTGCGCCGTCGCCTGGGCTTTCCCCAACTCCGTAATCCACTCCCGAGCGGCCTGCGAATCGACCGCCTTACCAGCGTCCGTCGCAACCATGGCGTCGAGCATGTAGCTCCCGAGCAGACCATCCCACAGGGCCTCGAGCGTGCTCGATCGGTCGAACAGATCCAGGCAACTCGGCTCGCCGCCCGAGAAGACCAGGAGTCCCTTCTGGCCGGGCGCCGGCTTGAGATCGCCCAGGGCAGCCTTGACCTCGCCTGACTTTGCGCGGTTGATCTCTGAGTAAGCCATGCTGGCTGCTTCGACCCGATGTGCGGAGAGGCTGTCCCCAACCGCGGCCCAGACGTCGCCTTGGTCCGACAGGTACTGTCCGGTGGCCCTGACCGAGCCCGCCAGCGACGCCTGCTTCCGGCCACGGATCTTGGCAGACAGGTGATAGGCATCCCGTCCGGCGACCGGCGTGCTTCGCTGCCACCGGCCCGCTTCGACGCAGGTCACGGGAACCTTCAGTTCGCTTTTAGCAGGAACGAGCATGGTCGTGTTGATGACCCGGTTCTGCTTGAGCCCAACCAGGACCTCGCCTTCCACGAAGAGCACCGGCAGATCCGCCTTGTTGGCGACCAGCAGCCAGGAGACCTCGCCGGACTCGCTCACCTCGGACACCCTGACCAGCCCGGACAGCTGCGCCTCGCCTGACAGGAGGTAGTCGATCGCCGCCGCCTCGTGAAACAGCGGGAAGACAGTCATCGCACCCGTGGTGACCGGCTGCCCGAGCCGGATCCCATCGGGAGCATCTACCGAAAGCCGCGTGCGGACGGTCTCGATCGCAGACAGGTTGGACAAGCGCTTCCCCTCCCTATGTTTGGTGCCGGTATTTGCCACCTTTGGCACCCTTTCAAACCTCAGCTTCGCAGGGCCTTACGACAGCTGTGTGTCGCGACCGAATGCCGCCTTAAAATGGCCTGATGACGCCTGCCTCCCTACTACGGCCCTGGACTGGCCAGGGCTCGAAAACAAGGAGGCAAACATGCGCGAATGGCAGGTGTCCCTGGATCTCCTGGGGACGGTCGTGTGCGACTCGTTCAACATCGATGAGATCCTCGATCGGCTTAAGCCCTGGCACGTGTCCCTGAGCCTTGGTGGCCATGCGTTGGGAGTGACGATGACCTTGCGGGCGCCTTCGGCATCGGAGGCGCTTGACAAGGGCCTCCGCATCGTCAAGCGGGCGGTTCCGACTGTGATGACGTCGCAGCTGCTGAATGCCGAGATTCGCCCGATGGCAACGGCCCGGGATCCAGAGTATCTTGGCGTCTCCGAACTGGCCGAATTCTTCGATTTGCCACCCGCGCGGCTGGCCCAGCTCGTCGACGGGCCCGGATTTCCAATGGCGCTTGCACAAGTAAGGTCGGGACCGATTTGGAAGCTTTCGAGCATCCTGCGATATGCGTCACGCCAGCGAGCTTGACGCGGCAACGATTGACTTCTGACCAAATACGGCACAGACTGAATTCGCGGCGCGTGTGTGACCTACTGGCCGCTCCGTGACATCCACGAATGAATCGCTCGCCGAGCATAAGGAGTTCACCATAAGCAAAGCCCGCGCCGCTGGACATTCGAAGGCGTCAGCAAAAAGCAACGGCACGGTTCACGAGATCGTCGTGGCTCCTAAAACCATTGTCGAGTTCGTCCATGATGAACAGGGCTTCCGAATGTGGACCGGCCGATACCCACGCGGTTATGTGCTCAACGACACGGCCGCCGACGGCTTCGTCCTGCATTTTGGCTCCTGCCCGCACCTCTACAACGAGAAGCCCGAGGCAAGGCTGAGCGGGAAGGGGAAGTTCTGCGCCGAGGACAAGCACGAGGTCATCCAGTACGCCTTCACCGAACGCGGCAAGTCTCCCGTCCGCTGCAAGACCTGTAACCCTTAGCAGGCAACCGCCCAAAAACGAACGATGGGCGGGAACCGTCCCGCCCACCGCTTTTGGGGGAAGTGAGCGCTAGTCTTGCTCTTCCGACTGTCGCTTGCACAACCCTGGCCGATTTTCCGTCCGGCCAAAGTCCTTGATCCAGTAGTTCGCCGTTCCGGCTGTGCCCGGTCCAACGGTGTCGTCGTAGCAGTCGGGATTGTTGCGCGTCATGCGATTCTGCTGAATCATGTTTCCACTAGACCCGGCAGTCGCCGCCAGTCCCGCTTGTTTGTTGTCCTCGGCGCGATTATTCGCAACCGTGTTGTTGTTCGATGAATCAGCAATGCGGATCCCGGCGAGTTGGAAGCCGTCAGCCCGGTTGCTTTTCACTGACGAGTTCGAGGTCGCGTGCAGGGAGATGCCGTTGAACGTCCCGTTGTCGACATCGTTGTAGTCGTACTCGCTGTTGATCACGTTGGTGGTCACGATGCCACTACCGACCGAACCGACCACCTTGTTGTGCTCGACATCCAGGTTGTATGCCGGAGGACCGTTTGAGGCAAAGGTCCCAATCGCGCCGTCGTTCACCGACTCGTTGTGCGTAATGGCGATGTCGTGCGGCGCCGTCAGGAAGGTGTCGATGATGATCGCGCCATTTTGGTCGCCGGTGAAGTAGTTCTCGGTGATCTGCGCGTTCGATAGACCCTGGTCCGAGTAGACACCATTGCCACCGGCCGCTCCGTTGAGGTTGTTGTTGCGCGAGCAGTTCTCGCTAACGTTGGTCGGCGACGAACCGTTGCTGTTCACGTAGATGCCGATTGAGTTGTTCTGTACAACGTTGTGCCGGATGTCGTACCCGGAGAAGGCCCGACTGGTAAAGATCCCGACGCCGTTCTGCGCGACGATGACGTCAGGCTCGACCTTAAATCCCTCGATCTTGACGTGTGAGGCCTCCACGTCGAACCCCTCAGCCGGATTCCCGCCATTGAGCGTCGTGTTGTATTTGACGATCGCCTCCTCGGTCGGATCATCGACGTTGGGGCCTTTGCATTCGGTTGCCTCGCCCTCGCGGCGCGCGGCTTGCAGAGTCAAGGGCTTTGTAATCAGCACCGACTCGTGGTAGATGCCCGGGCAGACTCGGATGTGAGCGCCTGGGGGTGCGGCCAATACCGCCGCATTGATCGACGTGAACTGCGCATCGGGGCACTGGACCTTGTCGTCGTCAACGACCAGGGTGTTTGAATCATTCTCCATCGTCGGAGTTGTGTCGAGGACGACCCCGCTGGTCGCGAGATCCGTGGCGGTCACGGCGGTATCCGTGATCAGCGGATCGAGCCCACCGGTGAGCAACTGAAAGGCTGGCAGCCCGGTCGTCGCTTCGCTAAGGGACAAACCCGCGTTGGCGACTCCAGTTCCGGCTGCCAGCGAAATGCCGGCGATGGCGACGACCGTGAGTGGCAACAGTCTTCTTTTCATATTCGCTCCAAATACCCCTTGCACGAGAAATCTCGACATGCGTCGAGCGACCCATCAGCTGGAGCTAAGCGTGAATGTAGGAATAGTGATAGTCAATTCGGTAAAATAACCGACGTCCGTACGTCAGGTTTGGTGGGGCAAGGAGTCGGCCAGGGCCCGGACAACCGCTCGCAGCGTCACGACCCGGCAGAGACAGATCCTCGAGTTGGCCGCCGCCGGGTTAGCCGATAAGGAGATCGCGCGCCGACTCACGATCTCGCATCGAACGGTGCGCACCCACTTCGAACGCCTGTTTCGTGACTACCAGGTCCGAGGGCGTTCGGGAGTGGTCGCCGCCTGGCTCAACGACCGGCCGCCGGCCGTCCTCGCTCACCCACGGGATGAGTGCCCGTATTCGAGGCCGTTCCCCGAAGGCTTCGCCGAATGTCCCGCCTACCAGCCGATGGAGATGGTCGCGCTCGATCTCGGCTACCGCCCGCTTGGCCGGCTCTGGACCTGCCGCCACCTGAGTCCTCAACGACATGCCGAGGACGACCGATGGTACGGATCCTGTGTCGTCGGCGATGCGGATGAACGCGAGCGCTGGGCTGCGGCGTTGGGCCATAAGAGGTTGCAAAAGCTCCAGGCGCTATGGCAGGAGATGGCCGCCATGACTGCACCATTTGTGGAACGGCTCTGGCGCCATAAGAGACAGCAGCTCGAGCTAATCGAGGCTGGCAAGGATGCGAGCGCGGAAACGGGCCAACTCCGGGCGATGACCAGGCGGATGATTGTCAAACTTGACGCGCTGTTGGAGCAGCGTCGCGGGTTGCTCGAGGAGCTCAGTCTCCCGGAAGCTGCCTGCCACGAGCTGATCCAGGTTGCCCTGGATCGACTGGTGACGCAGCATACTGTCGACTTCCAGCTTGAGGTCCCGGATGAGGTACTGTCGCGATTTTCGCCAGAGATGCGGCTATTCTTCCGGCCGCAGTCCCAGCCGGCGTAGCCTAGCCGACGTTGGCTGCGAGGTCTTGATAGGCAGGGACGAGTTCTTCCCACCGCGCCTTGGTGTCGCCGCGCTCACGTCCGGCTAGGTAGGTGGCGAGATTTTCGGCGTGGATCTGCCACCCAGCCCTGTAGAAGGCTATCTTGTCCAGGGCGAAGAATCGATCTCAGCCCCCCGCGGTGCCCAAGCTAGCTCTGCAGTAGCGCTTGTTAACTTTGGTGGCCAAACCGTCATTCTCGAGTAGCTGACCCCACGAGAGAGCGCTCACACCTTCCTTCTTGACAGACGCCAGAAAACTCATAATCTTATTGTCATCCGGGGCGCCGGCCCGGATGGAGTCGAAGTGGGGAAGAGGGCTCTTGTAGACGAGGACCAGGCCGTTATCAGCCGCGGTTCGGCTGTACCTCTCCACACGCAATTGCGCGCCCACCTGCTGCGTCGGATCGAGCGCGGCGAGCTGCGCCACGGCCAGAAGCTACCGAGCGAGCGGGAGTACGCCGACCAGCTCGGCATCAGTCTCGCCCCGGTGCGCCAGGCCATCCTCGACCTCGTCAAAGAGGGCTACCTCAACCGGACCCGCGGCCGGGGCACCTTCGTCCAGGAGTCGAGGGTCGACGAGAAGATCGCCATCCTCTCCAGCTTCACCCAGAGCCTGCGCGCCAAGGGGCTCAATCCCGATATCCACATCCGCCATCGGGGCCTGGTTGCCGCGGACGAGTCGATCGCGAGGGCGCTCGCCACCAGCGAGAAGAAGCTGCTGCTGATTCGCCGCCTGGCCTTCGTCGACGGTGAGCCGCTGGCGCTGCTCGACGCCTACCTCTCGCCCCGCGCCTTTCCCAGGATCCAGCGGGCGGACCTGAGCGAGGGCTCCCTCTACAAAACCATGGAAGACCTCTATGGCGTCGTCCCAACGCGGGCAACCAGCACCATCGAGGTGATTCGCTGCCAGGACGAGGCTGCACTGCTTGGCCTGGTTCCGGGCACGCCCGCGCTCCAGGTTGAGGGGATCACCTTTGATGCCGGCGACCGGCCGGTTGAGTTTTCGCGCGTCATCTATCGGGCGGATCGTTTCCGCTTCACCATCGAGAGCTTTCATCGACGCGGCGGTGTGATGAATCTGATCGGCGCCGGCCAGGGACAGTACGTAACAAGAGGAGAAGCATGAGTACAGCAGTTACGAGTGGAAGAAGCGGCAGCGGTACCAGCGGCAGCGGCACAACCGGCGTCTTTCTTCGCAAGGCTACCGGCCTGGTCCGGGAGGTCTCGCTACTCGATGCCCTGATCATGAACACGCTTGGCATGAACGTGGCGGTCGGCGGCGTCTTCCTGTTCCTGCAGGCGCCAGCGAACTTCCCCAACGGCAACATGCTGGTGGCGGTCATCCTCGGCACCGTCCTGATGGCGTTCACCCTGCTCTGGGTCTACTCCGAATTTGCCGCCGCCATGCCGCGTTCAGGCGGTGACTACGTCTTCGTCAGCCGCGCCCTCCATCCCTTCGCCGGCTGGCTGCTTTCGTGGAGCCAGGGGCTGTGGCTGATCTTCTTCTGGATCGGTTTCAACGCCTGGTTCGCCCTGACCTTCGCGGTCCCCACCGCGCTATCGACCATCTCCGTCGCTACCGGCCAGGACGTGTGGCTCAACGGCGCCAACTCGCTGATTGCCAGCTTCTCATTCCTCGGAATCACCACCCAGTGGTGGGTCTTGCTCTTCGGTACCGTTATCAATGTCGGCTTCGGCGCCCTGCTGATGTTCGGCAACCGCAGTTACTGGCGCTGGCAGCGCTGGGCATTCCTCTTCGCGGGCGGCAGCATCCTGATTGCGGCACTGCTACTCATCCTCCGCGGTGGTGACATCCCCCACGCCTGGAATGCCTTCGCCGGTAAGGCGGGCGGGCTCGCCTTCGAGAAGGTCATCCCGACGGCCCAGGCGGCGGGCTACTCGACGCCGAGCGGCGGTTTCGACTTCGGCCAGACTCTCTTGATGTTGCCCTGGGTCTTCTTCGTGGTCGGCTACGCACAGGGCTCGGCTCAGATCGGTGGTGAGGTCAAGCGTGCCGCCCGCACCCAGCGGACCGCTATGGTGGGCGGCGTCCTGATCAACGGCGCCGTTCTGGCGCTGCTCGTGATCCTGGTCACCAGCGCCCTGGACATCAAGTGGATCGGCAGCCTCGGCTACCTCGCCAACAATGCCCCGGCCAAGCTCGGCCTCCCCGGGACGCTGACGCCGGGCTTCAACTTCATCGTCAGTTTGCTGACGCACAACGTGATCGTGCTGCTCATCATCGGGATCGGTTTCGTGCTCTGGGCGCTGCTGGGCACGCCACTATCGGAGTTGCAGGCGACTCGCTACATGCTCGCCTGGGCCCTCGACCGGACCGTGCCCAAGCGGCTCGGCGACGTGAGCGAGCGTTACCACACGCCGGTTAACGGCATCGTGCTCGCGACCATCACCGGGGAGATTGCCCTGGTCGCGCTCGTGGTCAACTCCCAGGCAAGCCTGCTGGGGGCGCTGCTGGCGCAGATTGCCGCCTTCATCCTGGTCTCGATCGCCGGGATCGTGTTTCCCTACCGGCTGAAGGCAACCTGGGAATCCGCCGGTGGCCGTCGCCTCTTCGGCATCCCGACCGTGACGCTCGCCGGCATCGGCGGCGTCATCGTGCTCGGCGCCTTCGTCTACGAATTCCTCTTCAACCCGATCGTCAACTCGACCTTTGCCGTGACCCGCCAGATCTCACTGATCTTCATGCTGGCCGTGCCGCTGATCGGCGCGGTCTGGTACGCCGCCGCCTACTACCTGAACCGGCAGCGCGGGGTCAACCTCTCGCTCGCCTACAAGGAACTGCCTCCCGAATGACCATATTTCTCCTTCACCCATGAAGCAATTTCTCCCTCCCTCCGCGAAGCGGGGGGAGGGTAGGGGTGGGGGGCAGTGAATCCCCGCGTCATCGTCGTCGGCGACCTGACGTTGGATGATGTGGTGCTGCCCGACGGCAGCACCCACATGGCCTCGATCGGCGGCGATTCCCTCTACGCGGCGCTGGGGGCGCGACTGTGGGAACCGCGGGTCGGGGTAGTGACACGCCGCGGTGAGGACTTCCCGCGCGATCGGTTGGGAAGTCTCGAGGCGCTCGGGATCTGCCTCGACGGCGTGGTCGACATCCCAGGTCCAACCGTCCGCAACTGGGTCATCTACGAGGAAGATGGCCGTCGTCGCTGGGTCTACCGGACGGCGCCCGGTCGCCCAGGTGAGGTGGCGGTGCGCCCGGAGGACATCCCGGCGCACTGGCTGCGATCAAATCCGGCACCGGTTGTGCACGTTGCCGCCATGCCTATCGATGCCGCCGAGCACATCATCGACGCAGTCCGCGCCACTGCTCCCGACGCGATCATCACCCTCGACACCCACGAGGACTACGTCAGCCGATACCGCGAGCAGCTGCTGCGACTGGCCGCGCGCGTCAATGTCTTCCTTCCCAGTCGCGAGGAGCTGGCCGACCTGGTCGGCTACGACGATCCGCGGCGCGCCCTGGACGAGCTATCGAAGAAGGCAACCCTCCCGACGGTCGTGGTCAAGATGGGGAAGGAGGGCATCCTTGTCTGGCACAAAACAGACGGTGTCCATTCTGTTCCCGCGGTCCCGGCCGCGATCGTGGACGAGACCGGCGCCGGCGACAGCTTCTGCGGCGGCCTGGCCGCCGGGCTCGCCCTGGGACTCGATCCGCTCGAGGCTGCCCGCCGTGGCGCGGTTTCGGCGGCCTTTGCCGTTGAACGGCTCGGATCGCTGGCCCTTGCCGGCGTCACGCCGGACGAGGCGACAGCGCGTCTTACGGGTTCACGTGGCCCTTCGACCCGCGATCGCTATGCGATCGAGCTGATGCTGGACGAAATCCACTCGGCGCCCCAGGTGATTGCCGCCCAGCTCGCGTCTCCCGATCCGTCGATTGGCAAGCTCGCCCGATCACTCTGCGAGTCAGGCATCAACCATCTATATATGACCGGCTGCGGCGACTCCTACCTCGCCGGCGCGGCGGCGGCGCTTGCCTTCGACCGCCACAGCGGGATCGCGGCCGAGGCGATTCACGCGCTCGACCTGGCTCGCTACCGCGTGCGTTACCTGCCGAAGGCGAGCGCCGTGCTCTGCGTCTCTTCCTCGGGGGAGGTCGGCCGCACCATCGAGGCGGCCGCCCAGGCGCGCGCCTTCGGGCATCGCGTCATCGCGCTGACCGGCAGCGACAGATCACGCCTGGCGGCCGAGGCCACCGACATGATTCCACTGACGTACCCAGCCATCGGCGCGACACCGGGCACGATCTCCTTTCTCGCGATGCTGATGACGCTCTACGAGCTCGCCCTGCAGTGGGGCGCCGCTCGAGGCGTACAGGTCGATGCCGCTCGTACCGCGCTCGAGCGAGCTCCGAAACTGGCAACGGATACGCTGGCGCGCTGCGAGGAGTCGTCGGCGCGCCTGGCCGACCGCTGGCGCAACCGAGCCACCATCACCTTCATTGGCGCCGGGCCCAGCGATGCGACGGCCCGTTTCGGCGCTGCCAAACTCCTCGAAGGACCCCAGATGCGCGGGGTGTCGACCAACCTGGAGGAGTGGGCTCATGGCGAGTACTTCGTCACCGAGCCGGGCCAGCCGGTGGTCGTCGTCGGCCCCAGTGGCGCCGCCTCGGACCGGGTGGGGGAGATCCTATCGGAGCTCGCCTTCATCGGCGCGGACAGCGCGCTGATCAGCGATGAGCCGCGCGGTCGGGACACCGCTAACTGCATCCAGCTTGCGACAGGCCTCCCGGAAGAGTTCTCACCGCTGCTGGCCGCGCTGCCGCTGAGCTTGCTCGCCTTCTACCTGGCGCGCGCCCGTGGCAAGCGCAGCTACAACTTCCCCAGCCCGGAGGCTGCGCAAGGAACACTACGACACCATTCACCGCGACCGCCGCGGCGTGCCGGCGTGAGGGAGGTCGGGCTTCAAGTGGCCCCGGACAACGTCCCGCTCGCCGATGTCGAGGCGGAGGCCGTCCGCCTGCTCCAGCGGGCCGGCGAAGCCAATCTCACCGTGCGTCTGCTCGGCGGCACGGCGGTTAGCCTGCATCGACACCGTCCACTGCCGCCGGCGCTGGAGCGAACCTACGGCGACATCGACGTCGTCGTCAAGCGAGGGCACGACGGCGGGCTCAAGAAGACGCTGGAGGGGCTCGGCTACGTCGCCAACCGTCGTTTCAATGGACTGCACGGCGACCGCCGCTTGCTCTTCTACGACGAGCACAACGGACGCCAGGTCGACGTCTTCATCGGGAACTTCCGCATGTGCCACACGCTCACGCTTGATGACCGACTGACACTGCATCCTCACACGCTCGCACCGGCCGACCTGCTGCTGACCAAGTTGCAGATCGTCAAGATCAACGCCAAGGACGTCGTCGACGCCTGGGCGCTGCTCTACGAGCACGAGGTCGCGGCCGCACCGGCGGGCGACGTCATCGATCTCAACCGGCTGGCGCAGGTGACGGGCCGCGATTGGGGCTGGTTTACGACGTTCACGGATAACCTCGCCCGGCTGGTTCCGGGTCCCGACCAGGCAATGCCGCCGGAAGTTGCGAGCGAGATCGCGAGTCGGGTAACCACGATTCAGCAAGCGCTCACCGGCGCATCAAAGTCTTTCTCCTGGAAGGCGCGGGCTACCGTCGGGCGCCGGATGTCGTGGTACGAGGATCCGGAGGAGATCGGCGGTGGCTGATTACAGGGCTTTCTTCGTCACCGACATCCATGCCTCGGACCGCTGCTTTCGGAAATTCCTCAACGCGGCGCGCTTCTATGACTGCAAGGTCCTGATCATGGGCGGCGACATGACCGGAAAGATGCTGGTTCCGGTTGTCGACCACGGCAATGGCCGCTGGTCTACCCGCGTCTTCGGAACCTACCGGGAATTTGGCGAGGCCGAGCTGCCCGCGATCCGGAAGCTGATCGCGGACGCCGGCTACTACGCATACGACACCAACGCCGACGGCGTCCGTGCCCTCGAAGAATCGCCGGCAGCTGTCGAAGCGCTCTTCGAGCAGCGGATCACCGAGACGGTCAAGGACTGGCTCGCACTGGCCGAGGAGCGCCTCGACGGGACCGACGTCACCTGCTACATGGCGCCCGGAAACGATGACCCACCATTCGTCGACACGCTGCTGCGGACCTCGTCCCGAGTGATCAACCCGGAGGGCGCCCTGGTCGAGTTGCCCGGCGGTTTTCCGATGATCAGCGTCGGCTATTCGAATCCGACGCCCTGGGACTCGCCGCGCGAGCTGCCCGAGGACAAACTCCTTGCGCTGATCGACAGCGAGGCGGCTAAAATCGCCGACCCGAGCCGCGCCATCTTCAATCTGCATGTGCCGCCGAAGGACACGCCCATCGACCAGGCGGTCCTGGTTGACGCCGAGCTCCGCCCCGTGATCAAGGGTGGGATGCCGGCGATCGCGGGCGTCGGGTCGAGCGCGGTCCGGACCGGGGTGGAGCGCTACCAGCCGATGCTGGCGCTCCACGGCCACATCCACGAGTCTCGCGGCGAGGCACGCCTGGGTCGTACCACCTGTCTTAATCCCGGCAGTGAATACAGCGAAGGCGTCCTGCGCGGCGTGATCCTGACGCTCTCAGAGAAGAAAGGATTGAAGGGCTACCAATTGGTGTCGGGCTGAGGAGGGAGGGATGACAGACACGATCGACCGGCCGACGCTAAGCGTCCAGGGGGCGCGACGCGTGCTTGACGCAGCGCTGGACGAGGCGACGCGGGCGGGCCTGCACGTCTCGATTGCCGTGCTTAGCTTGGACGCGCAGCTCAAGGCATTTGCCTCCATGGACGGCGCGTCGATCCTCTCGACCGAGACGGCTCTCAAGAAGGCACTGACCGTGATCAAGGTGGGGAAGGCAACCAGCGAGTTTGCCGCGGATCTCAAGGCGGAGATGGCTGACGAGCCTGAACTGTTTCACGGCATGCTGGCCATGGAGGGGATCGCTACTTTCGGCGGCGGCGTGCCAATAAGCCTGGGCGGGGGCATGGTCGGTGCGATCGCTGTGTCGGGGGCATCAAGTGCGGAGGATGAGGAGATAGCTAGAAAAGCGGCTGCGGTTCTGAAAGGAAAGGGATAAGGAGTAAAGCATGGCAATTCGTATAAAGACCCGGCCCGCTGAGGCGCCGGCCGGCGATGGCGGACAGGAATCGATCGTTGCCGACTACACGGAGGCGGTCGTACCGGGGCATGCGAAGCGGTCCAACTTCCGGGTGTTTCTTCTCTTCATGTCGATGCAGCTCGTCTTCGGGGCGGTTCTGGTCGGCTACAACGCCCGCTTCTCCAATCTGACGCTCGGCCAGCTCACCCTGGCGATGGCAATTGCGGCGGTCACGATGACCGTCTATTGCATCGGCTCCGCCAACGTCGGCGCGGTGGTTGGCCAGACCCATGCCGTGACGACCCGCAGCATCTTTGGCAGGATAGGCAGCGCCATCGTCTCGCTGCTGCTGGTCATCGATGGGATGGGTTTCTATCTCTTTACCGTGTTGCTCATCGTCCAGCTGGCGGGAGCTCTCCTCGGAACGCTGCCGGCGGTCAGCCTGGTCACCGCGGCTCTCGCACTGGTCATGATCATCAACAACTACTTCGGCTTCACCGGCCTGCAGCGCTTTGCCCAATTCGTCGCCGTACCGGTAATGGTCGTCTGGGGTCTCTATGCCGTCATCAAGACTCTCCTCTCGGTCAATTCCGGCACGATCGCGGCCGTTCCCCATCCTGCAAATGCGACCGCCGTCTTCATCGCCATCGGCGCCATGGTCGGACTCTCCACCTGGGGCAACGAGCCGGATGTCTTCCGCTACGCCAAGGCCGGGAAGGCTTCCTGGTGGAACATTCCCACCCTGGCCGTCTGCTACTTCTTAGGCGCCTTCCTTTTCCCGATCATGGGCTACCTGGTGGCGACCGTGGCAAACCAGTCCGACTTCTCGGCCAGCATCCGGTACTTCGCTAACTTCACCGTCTTTGGTCTGGCCGGGGTGATGATGATCATCCTGCTGGTAAACCAGTGGGCGGTCCAGGATGGCAACCTTTATATCGCCATCAACGGCGCCCAGAATCTGCTCTCCCGGATCCCCGGGTGGCGCCGTCAATACACCGTCATCGGCCTCGGGTTGATCGCGGCGGCACTGACCTTTATCCTGCCCAGCCTGACCCAGACCTTCAACATCGTGACCGGGATCGGCTCGGTAACGGTTCCGGTGGCGAGCACGATCATGGCGATGGATGTATTCGTCCTGCCGCGCCTCTTCGGACTGCGCCGCCCGCTCCACCGCGTGGCTTCGTGGCAGGAGGTGGCGATTGGAAACTGGCCCGCGATCGTGGCGCTCATCCTGGGAACCGGCGTGGGCGCCTACACCGCCGGCGTCATTCCGGGAATCCCCGGTTTCGGCACCACCTACATCGGCTTCCCTGCCCTGCAGGCGTGGGTTACCGGAGCCGTGGTTTACCTCGTGGGAGCGGCCATCGTGGCCCGCAGCCCTCGGGCGAAGGAGTTGCTCGGCTACTCGGCGGTCGAGAGCGTGCCGGAGATGGACGCGGCCGTTTAAGTGGCTGAAGAAGCCTTCGAAGTCGTGATCCGCGCACCGCGCGTCATGGCGGGCGACGGCGAGGCGGCGGGATCGATCGCGATCCGGAACGGCCGGATCGTTCAGGTCGCGCCCCTCGACGCGAAGTTCAAGGCGGCATGCGAGGTGGAGTTCGACGCCGATGTCGTGGTGCTGCCCGGGATCGTCGACTCGCACGTCCACGTTTGCGAGCCCGGGAACACCGAATGGGAAGGTTTTGCGACAGCCACCAGGGCCGCCGCGGCGGGCGGGATCACGACCCTGGTCGATATGCCGATCGACAGTGTGCCCGCCACCGTTACCGTGGACGCGCTGGAGACGAAGCGCGCCGCGGCGCGGCATCAATCTCACGTGGACGTGGGCTTCTGGGGCGGGTCGGTCCCTGGAAATCTACGGGAGATGAGGCAGCTTCGCGAGTCGGGCGTGCTCGGATTCAAGTGCTTCCTGATCGATCCGGGCGTACCTGACTTCTTGCCGCTGGATGCCGCCGGGATGGAGCAGGCGCTGGCGGTGGCCCGCGAGCTGGATGCCCCGCTCCTCGTGCATGCGGAGAGCGCTCAAGCGGCGCCGGCGACAGCTGCCATCAGCGGACGGAAGTACGCCGACTACCTGCGATCGCGCCCGAAGGAAATGGAGAACCTGGCGGTCGCCCAGGTGATCGAGGCGGCCCGGAAAACGGGTGGACATGCGCACGTCGTGCACCTTTCCAGCTCGGACGCCATCGCCATGATCGCTTCGGCGCGCCGCGCCGGGACGCGGGTGACGGCAGAGACCTGTCCGCACTACCTGACGCTGGCCGCCGAGGAGATCCCTGACGGCGCTACCGCCTCCAAATGCTCACCACCCATCCGCGAAGCGAGCAACCGCGATGCGCTCTGGAGGGGTCTTCGGGAGGGCGTGATCGGTTCGATCGTGTCCGATCACTCGCCCTGCACGGTCGCCATGAAAGAGGTCTCGAGCGGCGATTTCGGCGCGGCCTGGGGAGGCATCTCATCCCTTCAGCTCAGCCTCTCCCTCGTCTGGACCGAAGCGAGCCGACGGCACCACAGCCTTCGCGAGGTGGTCAGCTGGATGGCGGAAGGGCCCGCGAAACTTGCCGGCCTGCCCAACAAGGGGAAGATCGCCCCCGGGTTCGATGCCGACTTCTGCGTTCTGGCGCCGGATGCGTCGTTCGTCGTCGACCCAAATCGACTTCATCATCGCAATCCACTCACGCCCTATGCCGGCCGGACCCTGCTGGGGGTGGTCCGTGAGACCTGGCTTCGCGGCGAGCCCATCAACTTTCGCGAACCCAGGGGTCAGCTGCTCGAGGGAAGGCCGAGGGCCGCCGTCCAACCGATTCCATAGGGAGGTTCTGGAAATGAGAATTCTGGTCGTCAACGTCAACACCAGCGACTCGATGACGGAAAGCATCGCCCAGGCGGCCAGGCGGTATGCCTCCGCCGGCACGGAGACCGTCGCCCTTCAGCCGTACTTCGGCGCCGAAGCAGTCGACTGCAACTTCGAGAGTTACATCTCTGCCGTCGCCGTCATGGACCGCGTGGTCGCCTACGACAAACCCTTCGATGCGGTCGTCATGGCCGGCTTCGGCGAGCATGGCCGCGATGGGCTCCAGGAGTTGATCGAACAGCCGGTGCTCGAGATCTGTGAAGCTTCGGCGCACGTCGCCATGATGATCGGCCGCGCCTTCTCAGTTGTGACCACACTGCAGCGATCCGTTCCCGCGATCGAGGATCGCCTGCGGCTGGCCGGTCTCACCGACCGTTGCGCATCGATCCGGGCAACCGGCATGGGCACGCTCGAGGTTGATCGCGATCCGAAGGGAGCAATCAAGGCGATCGTTGCCGAAGCGCGGAAGGCAGTCGAGCAGGATCATGCGGAGGTGCTCTGTCTTGGTTGCGCCGGGATGGCCGGCCTCGAAGAGGCGATCACCAGCGAGCTGCACGTGCCCGTGATCGATGGCGTCGGGGCAGCGGTACGCCTCGCCGAGGCGATCGTCGGTCTCGGCGTGAAGACCAGCAAGCGTTCGACCTACGCGCCGCCCGAGCCCAAGAAGATCATCGGTTGGCCACTCTCGGCCAGCCTCGGGCTGCGGCCGAATGGTGTCGAGGTGCGCTCGCGCGAATGACGTCCGGGACCGACCTCGCCTCGCGCTGGCTCGGAGGTACAGTCATGGCGGCCAGCGACGAAGCCTTCGGCGACAAAGAGAACCTGCTCCGGCCCGGGCCGCCTGTCAGCGACCCCGGTCGCTACGGCAATCGTGGCGAACTGGTTGATGGCTGGGAGACCCGTCGACGCCGCGAGCCCGGCAACGACTGGGCTCTGGTTCGGCTTGGCGCTCCGGGCCTGATCACGTCGATCACGGTGGACACCAGCTTCTTCACCGGCAACTTCCCGGAGTCGTGCCGGGTGGAGGCCTGCGGCCAGGAGGGCTACCCGGGTCCCGGCGAACTCAGCGAGGCTCAAACGGAGTGGGTGGAGATCGTCCCCCGCTCGGCACTCCGCGGCAACCAGGAAAACGTCTTTCCCGTATCCGACCCCTGTCGCTTCACCCACGTGAGGCTGTCGATCTTTCCCGATGGGGGAGTGGCCCGACTGCGGGTCAAAGGTCAGGTGATTCCCGACCCGCGCGAGCTCGACGGGGTGTCCATCGACCTTGCCAGCCGGCGCTACGGCGGCGCGGTGGTGGCCAGCAGCGACGACTTTTACACCTCGGCGAGCCTGCTCAACCTGCCTGACCTGGCGAGGACAATGGGTGAAGGCTGGGAGACGCGGCGCCGGCGCGACGGGGGACACGACTTCGTTGTCTTTCGCCTCGCGTTCACCGGGCACGTCCGGCAGCTGATCGTCGACACCTCCCACTTTCGCTACAACGCGACCCCCGAGATCATGGTTTACGGCTGCGAGAGCGACGAACCGCCAGGCGTCGATTCAAGTGCATGGAAGCCGATACTCGACCGAACCCGCCTGCAGCCCGATACCTACCACGTCTTTCCCATATCCCACGCGGCCGCGGTCGGATCCATCCGGCTCGATGCCTTCCCCGACGGCGGCATCTCGCGCGTGCGTGTCATGGGGACAATCGATCCACCGGCGCGGCGCCGCGCCGGGTATCGATGGCTCAATTCGCTCACGGTGAATCAAGCCGTGGCGGCCCTAACAGCAGTAGGATTCTCCGTCGCCGCCGCGGCCCAGCTTGCCGGGCTGCGACCCCTGTCCGAAACCTGGCTGAACGACCAGCTCGGAGAGGCCAGGGCCCGCCCCGTCCAGGGCCTGACATCGGCGCAACTGAGTCAATTGGCCAGGCTTCTAGGCGGATCAGCCTAACGCGGCAGCTGTCGCGCCGCCGAACGCCGGGCCATCTCATGTGCGATCCAGCGGCGGCCGAGTTCGTAGGCGGCGATGCCCAGCAGACTAGGGATCAGAGGCCTGATCGGGTCGACACCGGGTGTCAACCACGACGCGAGCATGACGCCAGGACGGCGGCCGAACTCGCGGCCAGGCCGGCCAGCATGCTGCGTCGCGAGCGAGGCGTTGCGAGCGCCCGCGACATACACTCGAACCAACTCTCCGACCGGCCCAATGGGCACTCCCGGATGGAATCGACTCGTCCGCTTGAGCTGGAATTTAGCGACCGCTTCACCGTCCGTCAACAACCGTCGACGAAGTCTGCCCTTTCGGACAAACGACGTAGCGGACGCGCTCGGTTTATCTAAGCCGGCTCAGCAATTCGACACGGTGCTCGGGGACTAGTGGCGCTCGCGGCTTCCCACGAGGATGACACCAGGCGCGGACAGGACGCCCTCCGGCGGCATCGGGACAGCGTGGGTCCGCTTCAAGTTTTTTGGCTCCATGCTCGCGGCCATCGAGAACCGCCACACGCCGTCTCGCAAGATCGGAGCGGCCAACTTGTGGAAGTCCGTTGACGGTACCAGGAAGGTGGGATCAGCGAGGCCCATCAGCTCCAGATCCAGGTAGACGAAGAAATAGCCGTAGAAGGGCTGTTGCCAGGCCGGTCGGCGCGGACGTCGAAAAAGATATTGAGGTGGCGGACGTTCTTCGACATCTTGTGTAGCGTCGCCGCACTCTTCACCTGGCACGCCACTCCGACGCCGTACTGCCCCCGAACGTGGATTTCGTAGTCGCGTCGCTCGTCATCGCTCACGGGAGCGGCCAGCTCGAGCGCCCCGCCGCTTCCCAACATCAGGAACCTCGGGAACTCGTACTCGACGATCGGGCGCCCGCGATGTTAAACCAATTGCGTACGCGGTACCGGCCCCGACGCAGCCGGGCGCACGGACGGCCCTTTATTTCGTAAACCGGCAGACCGGCAAGACGATTGGCGGTTCCGTCCTGGGCCCAGGGCATCGGTCGCCCGTAGACCATAAAAATATGGGTGGTTTACGGTCGCTAATCTGAGTGTCGAGCAATCAGAAGAACACCGGTTGCACCCTCGCTTTCCACTCGGAAACCGGGCATGCTTGACTTGTGTGCAAAGCAACCTCAACATTGGTCGCGTTACGTGCGCTCATCCGGGATGCAATGGGAATTCCTCAAGTCGAATCGGCTGAATCGTGAGCGCGGATAAGGGGCAATTGGGAGCAGCGGTAGCTCCCGACTTTCGCCGCTTGTTCGAGACCGCGCCCGGTCTGTATCTGGTGCTGGATCCCGAGCTGAGGGTCGTGGCGGCCAGCGACCTGTACCTGCAGGCGACGATGACCAAACGCTCCGAGATTTTGGGACGCGCCCTGTTCGAAATCTTTCCGGATAACCCGGACGATCCGCAGGCCACCGGCGTGCGCAACCTGCAAGCCTCTCTGGATCGTGTCCGCGCGAAGCTGGTCACAGACACGATGGCGGTGCAGAAGTACGATATCCGGCGCCCGGCTGGCGAGGGCGGCGGCTTCGAGGAGCGCTACTGGAGCCCGGTGAACTCCCCAGTCCTGGGCAAAACAAGGCGGCTGGAATACATCATCCACCGGGTGGAGGACGTGACCGAGTACGTACGACTTCAGCGGCGCGAGATCGAGCAGCAAGAAGTGACTGCCGAGCTTCGAGAGCGCAGCATGAAGATGGAAGCCGAGGTGCTGGCGCGCTCCGCGGAGTTGCGCGACCTGAATCGACAACTCCGGGCGGCCGATAGGGCCAAGAGCGAGTTCCTGTCGAGGGTGAGCCACGAGCTTCGCACGCCGCTGGCGGCGATTCTGGGTTTCAGCGAGCTCCTGGGTCTCTCGAACCTCGGCGAGAAAGAAGACCGATTTGTGGCGCTGATTGTCAAGGCGTCAAATCATCTATCCGAGCTACTGACCGAAGTCACGGACATTTCGCGCATCGAATCCGGGCACCTGGCCATGTCTCTTGCCCCGGTCGCGGTCGTCCCGCTCCTTTCAGAGACCGTCGACCTGATGCGGCCGCTGGCGACAACTCACCGGGTTGGAATTGAGTTGGACTCGACCACCGCCGCGAATCTCTACGTTTCTGCTGATCGCCAGCGGCTTCGGCAGGTTGCCATCAATCTGTTGTCGAACGCGATCAAGTACAACCGGCCCCAGGGCAAGGTAGCGGTTCGCGTCGAGAGTACAGCCGATGAGCACGCCCGACTCCTGGTCGAGGATACCGGTCCTGGGATTCCAGCGGTCGATATCGACAAGTTGTTTGTGCCCTTCGAAAGGCTCGACGCGGCACACCGTGGCATCGAGGGCACCGGCCTTGGCCTGACCATCTCGCGCAGCCTGATCGAAGGTATGGGCGGCAGCCTGCGCGCCTCCAGCATCGTCGGCCAGGGCTCGTCCTTCTCTATCGAGCTGCCGATCTGCGAGCCGTCGGCCCTCGAGGACGGCACGGAGGCCGCGCTGGCGACGACCATCCGATCCTATCCCACCACCTCCCGAGTCCTGTACATCGAGGATATGGTGACCAATGTGCAGCTCGTCGAAGAGGTCGTCAAACGCCGGCCCTCCATCCATCTCAGGTCAGCCAGCCTTGGTGGTACCGGCCTGGAGCTGGCCCGGGAATACCGACCTGACCTCATCCTTCTCGACCTTCATCTGCCTGACATCAACGGTGGGGAGGTGCTCACCCGCCTCCGGGACGACGTGACCACCAGGGCGATCCCGGTCGTGGTGCTGACCGCGGACGCAACCCAGCACCAGCTCGACGCGCTGCTCAAGGCCGGCGCGACTCAATACCTGACAAAGCCGCTGCGCATCCATCGCCTTTTGGAAGTCCTCGATGAACGGCTCGAGGCGTAGCTACGGGAGCTGAACCTTTACCCGAGGTCCGCCGACCTGGGCCGTCAAGGCTCGTTGTCGCCGATGACGACGCCGACTTACGGGAGCTACTCCGGGCCATGGTTACGACCGGCGGTGACAACGAATTTGTCGTCGTCGGCGAGGCATCCGATGCGGTCGAAGCGGTCTCGGTTGCCGCCGAGCATCAGCCGGATATCGTTTTGCTCGACCTATTGATGCCCGGGGCGGACGGGGTCAACGTGATCGGAGAGATCGCCGAACGCTGCCCAGAAACGAGAATCCTGGTCCTTTCCGGACTCGAAGCTGCAGACGGCGGGCCCGCTGCGCGGGCGGCCGGTGCTCATGGGTACCTGGTCAAGGGTGCATCGAGAACCGAGCTGCTTGCTGCCCTCAGGAAAATCCTTCACGTCAAGGTGAGGCGCCAGACCCGGATCTTGATGGCAGAGGATGACCCGACGATCAGGGAGATGTACCAGATCAAGCTGGAGCAGGATGGCTGGGACATACGGATGGCGCCAGATGGTGAGGCCGCCGTGGGGCTCGCCCAGGTCGCGCCCCCGGATCTTGTCCTTCTCGATATGCAAATGCCGAAGCTCGATGGGATCGGTGTATTGAAGCGTCTACGTGAGCATCGCTCGACTCGGGATGTGCCGGTCGTCGTGTTGTCGAACACGCCGGCGACCACGCGGATGGAAGACGCGTATCGACTCGGAATAGTCGCCTGGTTGGTGAAGAGCGCCATGACACCGAAAGGTGTGTCGGACTTCGTGCGAGGTCTACTGGCGAAGTAGCTAGTGGCTGCCGCGGCTTCCCACGAAGATGACCCCAGGCGCGGACAGGACTCCCTTCGGCGGCATCGGAACCGCGTGGGCCCGTTTCAAGTCCTTATTGATCTCGAGCAGCGCCCGGCCGAGCTCCAGGGTCTTGACACGGTAACGATTCCAGCGGTCCCGGCTCTTCGGCTCCATGCTCGCGGCCATCGAGAACCGCCAGACGCCGTCTCGCAAGATCGGAGCAGCCAGCTTGTGGAAGTCGGTTGACGGCACCAGGAAGGTGGGATCAGCGAGGCCCATCAGCTCCAAATCCAGGTAGGCGAAGAAATACCAGTAGAAGGGGCTGTTGACCAGCCGGTCGGCGCGGACATCGAAAAAGATATTGAGGTGGCGGACGTTCTTCGACATGCGTGTGTAGCGTCGCCGCACTCTTGACCTGGCACGCCACGCCGACACCGTACTGCCCGCGAACGTGAATTTCGTAGTCGCGTCGCTCGTCATCGCTCACGGGAGCGGCCAGCTCGATGGCTCCGGCGCTGCCCATCATCAGGAACTTCGCGAATTCGCGCTCGACGATCAGACCCTGCTGGACCGAGCTGATCCGCAACCTTCAGACCTTCCGAGCCCAGATCATGCCAGGCATCTCGAGAAGCTCCGAGGCCGCCTGCAGTGAGGAACCAGCCTTGACGAGGTCTCTGGTAATCGCCATCACCTTCTTGCCAAGCTCGCGTTGATTGACGCGGTACGGAATCCAGCGATCGTGCGACTCGGCCTCCATGCTGGCCTCCAGCGTGAAATGCCACACGTCGCCTTTCCGGCTGGGATTGGCATGTCGATGAAACTCCTCCGATGGAATCAAGAAAGTCGGATCGGAGAACCGCATGATGGCGGGGTTCAGAAACGCACAGAAATACCAGAACTGCGGATCGCTGACCAGTCGACTGGCCCGGACGTCGAAATGAATCCGAAGGTAGTGGGCCTTGCCGCTGCCGAGAGTCCCAGTTTCGAGGGCGCTCTTGACCTGCATGGCAAGGGCCGATCCGTACTTCCCGAGAATATGGATTTCGAAGTCGCGCCGCTCCTCATCGGTGAGCGGCGCCGCCAGTTCGATCTTGCCCCCGCTCCCGATCATCAGCAGCTTCGCGAACTCGTTCTGCGCGATGATGCCCTGCTGCACAACGGAAATCTTTGATGCAGGCCGTCGTCCCGTCACTCGATCACCTGGCTATGGCCTCCGCGCAGCAGGCACTCGAACAGTCCGTAGATATGACCGAGGTCGCCTTTGCCTGGCCGATCTGGGTCGGGAGCCTCCTTGTTGACGATGGAGTCTGTGACGATCAGGACATGAGCGCCATCCGAATCCATGATGTTTTGTTTCCAGACATCGGCTGAGTCTCGATCGTTCGCGATCACGAATCCCGCGCGCTCGCCCATGATATGGTCAGCATCGGGCCCTCGCGGCGTTCGGATGACCGCACTTGCATCTGATCAGTTGGTCAGGGCATCAGCGACAGCAGGAAGATTGGTTCATTGCCGTCGTCGAGTAAACATTGCGGCCAGGATTTACTGCAGAAGTATCGTAGAAGCCGCCTTGCGCTTCAATCTTCTCGACGCACTCATGTTTGAACCGAATCGACAACCCTGGTGAAGCTGCGGCTGCGTGGATTCGTTTGAGAGCACGAGGGGGATCTTCCAGACGTCAGCTGTCCTCTCAACGATCTGCCTGTTAAATACGGGCTGGATATCGGGACATGCGGTGGCTGAGAATATCTTCTTGAGGATGTCCTATGGCATCACCACAAAGTCGTCGCCGCTTCTGAGATAGAACATCTGTCCGAAGCGGCTGAAGCGGATCCCCCGAACTTTTGGGGACGTACGTTACGACGATGCCCTTTGTGCCACCGGCGGTCGGGTGGAGTGCTTTCGATTCATAGCCGACGACGGCCGGATATGCGAGTGTTGAGCTTGCGACCTCGATCTGCTGGAGCAGGCTTCGGCAGTTCCCCACGGGCTCAAGCTGCGAGAGTATGTCTAAGTTGGCGTGAGCGCGCTCGTGGTGCTGATAGCCCTCAGATAAGCACGCCGCCCATCGATGCGGAGCATCCGGCTCAGCGCTCTACTGAACAGGTGCCTCGGTCGGCCGTCGGGCTCCGCGACGAACCCGGCTTGGCGGCGAATCACGCGTCGAGCCCGGGATTGCGTAGAACCCGAGTAGAGCATCGGCCAAGTCGACTCCGGTGCGCCCTAAGGAATTCGGCCAGCGAGACGTCGCCCAATTCCTCGAGTCTTTCAGCCAACTCCGACCTGAGTTTGGCAACGGAACCCGTTAATGTTGTCCAAAATCACCTTTTGGGACTGGCGGTCAAGGCTGATGGAGCAGCCGGCCGGAAGGTACGGGAAATCCGCTCTTCGACCTGATCCAGGACTTCTCTCCGGACTGACGTCCCAAGCAGGGCCTTGAAAGCGTCTCCTCGAACCTGAACCGCTTGGTGCTGTTGACCGATGAAGTCGAGGACGGTCAAACCGGCTTTGCCTTCGGACACGCCGGAGACCGCGGCCGAGCTGCTGCAAGAAAGACAATGGGGCTCTCCGTGGGACGCTAGAAACATGACCGTATCGATATCGGGAATATCCAGGCCCTCGTTGAATAGGTCGACCGAGAAGATGACGTTGATCTTGCCGTTTCGCAGGCTCCTCAGCGCTTGCGCGCGATCGGCGTCGCTCGGACATGCCAGAAACGGCGAGGGAGGGAATTCCGGCTGGTCGAGAAGCGCTCGGCCATGTACTTGGCGTGCTGCGACGCTTACGCAGAATCCCAGGGCCTTCATCCGCTCTGGGTTCTCAACGATCTCCGAATCGCGTTGAGAATGTTTCGGACCCGTATGTCGTTGCCAGTGTAGATGTGGGTGAGCTGCTTCGCTGCGTATCCGCCGCGCGCACCAGGTCAGACCCTGAAAGTCGACCCCGTCGGAAACGCCGAAATACTGGAAGGGGCAAAGAGTCCTTGTCAGGGCATCCCAGAGGCGCAGTTCGACCGCGATATGTCCGTCGAACCAGCGCTTGATATCGAGCCCATCGGTACGCTCGGGGGTTCGCGGTCATCCCGACAAGGAGACTGGGCTTTAAATGATCGAGCAACGCAGTGTATACGTAGGTGCTTCGGCATGATGGAATTCGTCGACGATCACGACGTCGTAGAAATCTGGCGCCATGGTCTGCCAGGGTCGTGTTGATGAAGCGATTGAATCGAGGCAAAGACATGCTTCCCGCCGCGAGGCTGCTCGCCCGCGACCATGAGCTCACCGAAGTTCGGCATCGTCGGAGGACATTCCGGAAGGTGACAAGACTTTGTCTCAGGATCTCCTGGCGGTGCGCGACGAAGAGGAGGGAAGCGCCGGGCCACTCTCGCGGCTACTTGCTTGTAATCGAAGGCAGACACGACGGTCTTGCCGCTGCCTGTGGCCGCCACGATCAAGTTCTTCCAGCGGTTGTGAACCGTCCGCTCCACCTCAAGCCGGTAGAGCATCTCTCGCTGAGAGCGGGTAGGGCTGCGAGTTCGAAGGGAAGCAGGTCTGTCGTCGCTGTCGTGGTTCTCCCGGGCAATAGCTGCATCAAAGGCATCCTTCTCGTAGGCCTCGAAGCGGGGATCCTCCCAGTACGTGGCGAAACACTGACGCGGAACCTTTCCAGCAGGTCTGGCAGAGCTCGCCTCGGATAGCCGGACGTTCCATTCCAGACCCTCGTGAAGCGCCGTATGCGTCAAATTGGAGGATCCGATGTAGGCGGTCGAGAAACCGCTAGTTTCGCGTGAACAGCCAGGCCTTCGCATGAAGGCGAGTAAAGCCAGTGTCATACGAAACCTTTATTTGCTACGCCGATCTTTGCCAACTCCTCCAGGGCTCGAACGTCGGTGGTGCCCGTATAGGTCGTGCGTTATCAGGCGAACTCGCACTCCTCGTTCACGGAGCCGGCGAAGCTGGTCCAGGAAAATCCGAATCCCGCTCCAAACGACAAACGCGCAGAGGAGGTCGACGCCATCGGCGGACTCCAGTTCCTTTTTAATCGAGGAGCCGAAGGCAGGCTCTTGTTTCGCGGCAACGAGCAGCGCGTTTTGACTCAGCGGGATGTCCGGCCTGACCGAGGTGAGTGAGGCCTCCTAGTCCGCCGCCTAGAGCTTGCAGGACTTCGAGTCAGTTGCTGCGACTCCCTTGTCGACGGTCTGATCAGCAAAAATGTGCAAGTTCCGGGCGCAGGCCGCAACCAAGTTTTGGACGAGATCGTTAACGATGGCGACCTGACGCCCAGGATCTGCCTGAAAATGAGGGTGCCATCAAGACCTTTTCGACCAGCGTGCCGACATGGCTCGCCAAAATGCGGGCGGCATCGGCCCGATCAACCTTGTCCAGGCGGACCAGCTTCTCGTCGGTCGGGAGCCTCGCCGCGCAGGTGGTCGGTGAGGATGGCCTCGTACAGGCCTGCGGCGAGCTCGCCGCTGCCGGCAGCTTCGGGCATTCACCTACAGTATCGGGTGCGTCGGCTTGCGACAGACAGCTGTCAAAGGCCAACCGTAGAGTGAACCTGGGGTAGAGGGCAGATGCAGTTTCTTGAAGGGCGCCTGATCGTGAGCCCGTCCGATTTGACGGGCTTTCTCGAGTGCGAGCACCTGACGCAGCTCGAGCTCAGCGCTGCCCGGGGCGAGATCACCCGCCCGGAGCGGGACGACCCGATGCTGGACATGCTCAGCCGCCGCGGGCTGGAGCACGAGGGCAGGCACCTGGCCGGCCTCAAGGCGACCGGCCTGAAGACCGTCGAGTTCCCGTTCCCCGATGGCACGCTCGCCAACCTGGAGAAGGCTCACGCCGACACCGTCGCCGCCATGCAGGCCGGCGTCCACATCATCTATCAGGGCACCTTCTTCGACGGCCGCTGGCGCTGCCATCCCGACTTCCTGATCCGGGTCGACCGGCCCAGCAAGCTGGGCGACTACAGCTACGAGGTTTCCGATGCCAAGCTGGCGCGGAAGGCAAAGGCGGCGGCCGTCCTGCAGTGCTGCGTCTATTCGGAGCAGCTGGCCGCCATCCAGGGCGTCGATCCCGAGCACCTGACCCTGATCCTGGGCGACGACACCGAGGAAGAGCTCCGCTTCAAGGACTACGGCGCCTACTACCGGAGCGTCAAGCGCCGCTTCGAGGAGACGGTACTGGCGCCGGCCGTCCAGACCTACCCCGATCCGGTCGACCACTGCCGGATCTGCCGCTGGATCGACAGTCTGCGAGCTGCGCCGGCGGAAGGACGACCACCTCTGCCTCGTGGCCGGCATGCGCCGCGACCAGACCAGGCGCCTGCAATTGGCCGGCATTCCGACCATGGCCGCGCTGGCCACCAGCCCGCCAGATCCGGTTCAGGGCATCAATGAGGAAGCTCTCGCCCGGCTACGGCAACAGGCCAAGCTCCAGGTCGAGCGTAAGGACGGCCGACGAGCTGAACTATCGAGGTGCTGGCTCCACTTGGACGAGCACCTCGGCTTTCGAGGCGCTGCCCGAGCCGACGCCCGCCGACCTGTTCTTCGACATGGAAGGCGACCCGTTTGTCGGCGAGGACGGTCTCGAGTACCTCTTCGGAATCACCGAGATGGTGGAGGGGAGCCCTCGCCACCATGCCTTCTGGGCGCACGATGCCCAGGCCGAGAAGCGCGCCTTCGAGGAGGTGATGGACTTCCTCATCGAGCGGCTCGATCGCAATCCCGACCTGCATGTCTATCACTACGCCGCCTACGAGCCGAACGCGCTCAAGGCGCTGTCAGGCACCTACGCGACGCGCGAGCAGGAGGTCGACCGGCTGCTGCGCGGGCGCGTCCTGGTCGACCTGTATCGCGTGGTCCGGCAGTCCGTCCAGGTCGGGACCGAGTCCTATTCCCTCAAGGAGCTGGAAGCGCTCTACCGCGAAGGCAAGCGCACCACCGAGATCGTCGATGCCGCGTCCAGCATCGTCGCCTACGAGGAATGGCTCGACTCGCGCGATCAGCGGAAGCTCGACGAGATCCTCGCCTACAACGCGGACGACTGCCTCTCGACGGCCCAGCTGCGCGACTGGCTGGAGGCCCGGCGTCTCGAAGCGATCGCAAAATACGGCGAGATCGCTCGACCTGGACCCGAGAAGACCGAGCCCAGCGAGAACCTGCGCGATATCGACCAGCGCACCGCCGTCGTCTTGGACAAGCTGCTGGCCGGCGTCCCGGAGGAAGAGGAGAAGCGAACGCCGGAGCAGCAGGCTCGCTACCTGCTCGCCCACAGCCTCAACTGGCACCGGCGCGAGGCGAAGTCTGAATGGTGGGAGTACTACAGAAAGGGCACGCTCACCGACGAGCAGCTGATGGCCGACCCCGATTCGATCGGCGGTCTCGAGTTCCGCGGCGAGGTTCGCCAGGAAAAGCGGTCAAACGTCTTCCGCTACTACTTCGACCCGACCCAGGAGTACAAGGTCGCGGTCGGCGACACGCCGCACGACCCCCGGCGACTGGAGGGGGCCGGCACCGTCGTCGACCTCGACGGGATCGCCGGCTGGATCGATCTCAGCCGGGGCAAACAGTCCGAAGTACCGCACCCCACATCGCTGATACCCGCGAGTCCGATCCCGACCAACGACCAGCGGGACGCGCTCCTTCGCCTGGGGCAGCACGTCGTCGGATCAGGGATTCAGCGGACCGGGCCAGTTTCGGGCGGCGCGCGATCTCCTCCGGCTCGAGCCGCCACGCATCGAGGGCGTCATCGAGGGAGCGCCGCTTGTTCAGGCGGGCGAACGGGCGAGAGACGTCGCCGTGTTGCTCGCGCCCCGACTCGACGGCACCTACCTCGCGATCCAGGGGCCGCCCGGATCAGGCAAGACCACCATCGGCGCCGAGATCATCCTCGAGCTGGTCAAGGCGGGCAAGCGCGTCGGGATCACCGCCAACAGCCACAAGGTCATCGGCAACCTGCTGGACAAGATGATGGAGGTGGCGAGGCTGCGCGGCCAGCCGATCCGCGCCATCCAGAAGGCGGACGAGCGCGACCGGTGCGCGTCCAAGGAGGTCCAGTGCTCAGGGAGCTCAACGACCGTTGAGACGGCGCTAAACGATGGCGACGTCGACATTGTCGCCGGGACGACCTGGCTGTTCGCGCGCCCGACCTTTCCGGCCAAGCTCGATTACCTGGTCGTGGACGAAGCCGGCCAGATGGCGCTGGCAAACGTCCTTGCCATTGCCGGCGTCACGCAGAACTTCATCTTCCTCGGCGATCCGAACCAGCTCAGCCAGCCCAGCCATGGCATTCACCCGCCGGGCGTCAACCTTTCGGTGCTCGATCACGTCATCCAGGACGAGCCCACCATGCCGGTGCACTACGGGCTCTTCCTCGAGACGACCTACCGGCTGCACCCGTCGGTTTGTGCCTTCATCTCGGAGGCGTTCTACGACGGCAAGCTGGAGCCGGACGAGTCAACGAAGCGCCAGGCACTCGCCACCAGCAATGGCAGTGGGGGAGTGGGCCTCCGGTACTTGCCCGTCGACCATGCGGGCAACCGAACGCTTTCCCCGGAAGAGGCCGACCGGGTCAACGGCCTATTCGGCGCCCTGCTCGGCCTTCCATGGACCAATCGTGAAGGCAAGTCAGGTCCGCTCGCGATTGATGACATCCTGGTGGTGGCGCCCTACAACGCCCAGGTCCGCCGCCTGATCGAGACCCTGCCCGACAACGCGAGAGTCGGAACGGTCGACAAATTCCAGGGCCAGGAAGCGCCCGTGGTCATCTATTCGATGGCCACGTCCTCCGTCGACGACGCTCCCCGAGGCATGGACTTCCTCTTCAGCCTGAACCGGCTGAACGTTGCCGCCTCCCGCGCGCAAGGCCTTGTGCTCCTCATCTGCAGTCCCGAACTCCTCAAGGCCCGATGCCGGACGCCCGACCAGATGCGCCTGGCAAGCGCGCTCTGCCGCCTAGTTGAACTGTAGCCGCGGCGACGAGATCCCCGAGTGGGTGGCCCGTGGCCATACCGTGCGGCCGGCCCTAGACCCTCGTCGGGTCGAGCACTACTATGCAGGCGTGGGCCCGAGGTGCTGATGGTGATATGAATACAAAGCGGGCGCAGGAGCAAGCCGAGAAAGATCGATTCGACCTGGGATCTTAATATACGCCCTACCAACCCCGCTTGCACGCTCGGCGATGCGAGTGCTGAGGTCGAAACTCGATGAAAGAGTCGAGCGATTTTATGCCCTTCAGTATCTAGGCGAAAGTTTTCTCAAATATACCGCTACACTGTTTCATTCAGTCGTCCGTCCCCTAGACCACGATGGCTGGCATTACTGGGGTTATCGGCCGCGGCTCGGAGCGATGGGCTCGGTGTGTGGAAAGAAGCGCTATTTGGCCTCGAAGAAGCGGCTAGACGAGGAAGGCTGACTGCGTCCTTAGACATCTAATTGATTGGTATGCGCTGGCAGCGAGTGGCAGTAAAAGGCGAGACTGAGTGGTTTTCCGGCGTGAACCGCGGGCAAGGGAGCTATTTGAGATTCTGGAGTCAGGCCCGGCAGAGCGAGCTCCAACTGTACGAGGCCTACTAGCGCTTCTAGTTGTATTGCGAAACAAGACACGCGGACACGGCGCTGTCCAAAGGGATTTCTATGACGCGGCGAACCCAATTCTTGAGGACGTGCTGTGTCAATTAATGAAGAACGCGCCGGTTCTAACGCCGAAGCTCCTTTGGTGTGAATCGGTTAACGGAGGCATAGCGGCGAGAAACTTACGTGGACCTGCGCCGTCGAGATGCCGAGGCCCGCCCCGCAGAGTATGTCGGGAATGGGTTGCAGGTTGAGTTTGTCGAGGAAGGCTGGGCCATTAACTTTTCTCCACTGCTCAAGTACGTGCCTTCGTCGGATGCATGCCTCTTCGCTAACGGAAATTGGAAGGGCAGGTCGTGCGAGGCACTTGACGACTAAACGGGGAAACAGTATCGGATGGAGCGCCGGAATTTACCACACCCCCCGCTCCATTGCAACGAAGCGAAACCGCTGGCGCCTCACTGTATGGTTGCCGAGACCGGTGCTTACCACAACTTGCCTGAGCTTGCTTATGGCTATGTTGAAAGAAACTCGCTTGAAGCGTCAGATTAAGGAACTGCTCGTTGATCGGCAACACCGCGTAATTACCCTGCATGGCATGGGTGGCGTTGGAAAGACTAGTTTGGCACTCAACTAGGCCACCGACCGAGCTCTGCTCTCGCTCGATGTCTGTTCGACCTAATAAATTGGTTTCTCTGCGCGCGACGTTGATCTGCTGGTAGCTGGACCAGAGAAGGGCGCGCGAAATCCAGGATATACAGGACATAGCCGAGCAATATGCTCGGTTACTTGGCGTCGCCGAATCTCGCCTTGAAGCGCTGAAGCCGTTCGCGGCCGAGGTTAGCGAACCGAACAACAAGATGTTGCTCGTGATGGACAACTTCGAGACGCTTGATGACCCCGAAAGCGTCCATGCGTATCTCGATGCGACTGCAATTCTTCCAAACAAGGTCCTAATTACGAGTCGGCTGCGAGCATACAAAGGTGACTATCCGGTCGAGGTCCTAGGAATGGAACGTCCCGAAGCCGAGCAACTGCTTTTGGCGGAGGCTCGACGAGTCCATTGCGAGCCACGAATGACTCCAGACACGATTAAGCGGATCTACAGCTACACCAGTGGTCTCCCGTATCCGATGAAGCTGGCCGTCTCTCAATTGAGTCGAAGAATTCCTATTGGCCAAATACTGGATGCTTCAGTCGCCGAGGATAAGATCCTGGAGGCGCTTTTTAGGCGCTCCTACGAATCCCTAAGCTACGAAGGCAAGCGCCTTTTCCTTATGGTTGGTAACCTCGGCGGCGGAGCCATCAGTACGATTCCCATTCGGACCGTATTTGCGGCAGCAGGTTACAAGTTTGAACCGGCCCTTGATGAGTGCGAGCGCTCATCTCTTCTGGCAATAGCCCCTGAACATGGAAGAGAGTGCGTTCGAATGCCACAAGTTGCCAGGAAGTTTGTCGAGCGCCAACTACCGATCGCCGAAGACACGCTTTTCCTCGAGCGCGACCTAAACCTGATCAAGGAGACTTATCGGGATCGGAACAGCGAACAGGAAGCTGCAATGGAATGGGCGATACAAATTGCGGCGAGCATAGCAACCACACGAGAACCCGAGCGACGGATGGAACTTGTAAAAGTGTTGGAAGCCTTAGCCACCGAGTTTGCAGCCGCATGGCGCGTCATCGTCGAGCTGCGAACTGCTCTTCCAGACACCCCAAGTAGGATCCGAGAGGCTTACCAAAGAGCCCTAGAAAATGACCCGAACAGCGGCGAGTTATTAGAGTCCTGGGCGAAATTTGAAGGCAATCAGGGACAGACAAAGCGGGAGGTGGAACTCTCGTCCGAGCCGCCGAGCAAAAACCCAACGACATTGGGTTCAATAGCTTCGCGGCAGGAAAGATAGCGTATTTGATCAATTCGAGCCGCGCGGAGTACCCGGTTGAAATTCGCCCGGTCTGGACGTCAACGGTGAGATCAAACCTCGAGGGCCACTTTGATGAGCTGCACGCAAGTCCCCTTGCGCGACTTGGCTGGCTCTATTGGCTCGAGAATGACCCTTTCAATGCTGAGCGCTGCGCTACTCGCGGCCTACAGCTTGATTCAAAGCATGAGCATTGTTTGAACATTATCCGAAATGTTAAGCAGCGCCGCGAGTTTCGGATGCGAAATGACTGCCGAGAGTTCAATCGAAAGCCCGGACTTACTACTGCATGTTGTCAGCTACGTGTCGATCTTCACGACGCCGCCCTATGGCAAGATTTCCCTGTCGTCCTTTGTACCGCTTACCAGCATGCTTTAGATGAACCGATCTCGAAGTAACGAAAGACTCGAGCGATGGCTGTTCGATGCTCTTAACTCCCTTGGCGGCAAGGGAACTATCGTTGAGATTTGTCGGACTGTCTGGTTGAATCACGAGTCGGAATTGCGGTCGAGTGAGAAGCTGTTTTTCACCTGGCAGTATCAAGTCCGATGGTTGGCTACGGAGTTGCGTAAGGGCGGCGTAATCCGTCCGGCCAAGCTTTCCCCTCGTGGCGTTTGGCAATTGAAGTGACACTGGCTGTCGGCAATTATGAGTTCCCGACCGAACCAGGTGCAAGTGGTTCCGAGTGCTTTCAGCGTCGAGGAAGTCCGCCCGATTCCTGGCGGGGAGCATGATGGCTTGGGGCTTGATCAACACCAACGTCGTCGAATGCTCTGTACCGGGATTCGGCTGATCCGGATCTGATTTGGCAAGGCGTCTTCAGCTTCCTTCCTCTGCACTCGTTGCTGCCGGGCACGCGCACGGGGTTTACACATGGTCTGTTCAGGTTCCCCGCAAAAATGCACCCGCCACTAGTGCGCGCCCTGCTAAAACGCTACACGCGGGCCAACGACATTGTTCTTGATCCTTTTGCAGGAAGCGGAACGCTTCTTGTCGAGGCGATAGCGGCTCGTCGGCGGGCCATTGGCACCGATATAATACCCCCTTTCAGTCTTCCTGGCGCGTGTGAAAGCGAGAGCCTACAATATCGATCGCCTAAAGAAAGCGTTCCTTAACCTCGAGAAGACCCTCCTCTTGCGTGCGCGAGCCGGACCGATATTATGTACCGATCCAAGGACGACCTCGCGCCCGAGTACGTGAGGCGAGAGCTGAAATCACTTGGGTTTCCGGACGTACCCAATCGGGAACATTGGTTCAACGGGTATGTGATTGTTGATCTGGCGCGCTTGATGAGCGTAATCCGACGTCAAGAACGGGACAGGCCGAACGCGCCTTCTTTACCGCGTGCGCCTTGGCTATCGTCCGCACGGTCTGTCGAGCAGACCCAGTTCCGGCTTCGGGGCTAGAGGTGACTAGCCGGATGCTCCAGCTTGAGGTAGAGGGTCGCCGCATTGACGTTGTTCGCACATTTCTTCGTCACGCGCGTAGGGAGCTCGCGGGCGTTGAGGAACTGGACAATGCGCGAATTGCCGGGTTAGGGGGCGTGCCTACGGTGAGGCTCCTGGATGTCCGGTCGCTAACCAGGCATCGTAACCAATTCTTGGCTAGCCGGGAGAAGGTAGATTGCATTCTCACGTCACCTCCCTCATTGGTGCGATTCAATACCTGAGGCGGCATCGATTGGAAAGGAGCATGTTGAACGGGGCGTCTCGACTGGTGCGCTTGCCGGAATCGTACATAGGTCGCCGAATCGAGACTGAATGGCGCAGGCGCTTCGGATATTCTAGGCCGTCGATCGTGGCTGCTCCGGCTTACGAAAAAGTCGCCGATGGCTGGACAGGCTGCTATTGCCTATTTCTCTGAACTATCGGCGGCGTTAAACAGCATGGGGCGGTTGCTTGCCAGGGACGGACACATGCTCGTGTTTGTGGGAGATACCAGACTTTTAGGGGTACGCGTTCCGATAGCAGAGACGCTGCCGGCCTTACTGGACCGGAAATTCAAGCTAGTCGGATTTTACCGTTATCGGCTGCGGAATCGTTATATGTCCTATCAGAGGCACAACGGAACGGGGATAATTCACGAAACTGTCCTCGTTTTCCGACCTCTGCCAGGGGGCACGCAGACAAACCGGCCGTCGCGCAGACCGCGGCCAAGAGTCGCGGCGGGCGAGGATGAGTGAATCTAGCCTACTGCCTTGCGGGTAAGGTCGAGCTTCAGATATGCGGGTCGGCCTCTCCTATCAACGTGAAACCGGATCGATCGTGGATCACGACGCTGCGCCGAAGTTAGAGCTTCCAGGATGCGGTCGTAGGGAATCACCTTGCCGCGGCGTTGCAACCAATCGATTTGAAGCGTCTCAACGAGGGTTCCAAGGGAACACAGAGGAACTCCGGTGCTCATCACGTGTTCGTAGTACGGTTGGATTAGCTCGATCACGTTCATATCCGACCAGTCGCCGTGCCCACGAGTATCCTCATGGATACCCAAAGCCGCCGCGGCGACTTCAATGAATCGCTTCTCGGCAATGACTCGCTCAAGGCTTACCGCGTCGCCCACTTCTTCAACGAAGGACCTTACCCGATCAAACCCATTCTCAGAAGGAGCCCTAAGATGCGGCCATTACCGGTGTCTTCCTTCGCAAGGAGTCCTACGCGATAAAGCGTCTGAGCGTGGACAAACACCTTGTGTGCCCCGCTCTTGCCGGAATATCCCGTCTCGTCGAGCCGCTTCAATTGTCGCCGCAGTTCCACACGCTCATCAATCCGCGTTACCAGCTGCGCGTATTGCTTATACGCCTCCGTAAACATCTCCTGCGCAACTGAATTCCAGTCATCGCCGTTAGCTGGAAGAGAGCCTCGGTTTAAGACGTAGTTGCATAAGTAGCCGAGGGCCGCTCCGTCGGCTTCTAGAAATATGCGCAAGTAGAAGATCCTGCTGCGTTCGTCGAGCTGCATGGCGGTTTCCCAGTCGTCGCTCTTGATCGAGGCTACCAAGCTCAGCAAATGACCCTTGTCAGCCCAGGCGTTCTGTGCGGAAACGAGGGACAGGGACTGGCCAGACCACTGCATAGCCGCCCGCCGCAGCGTTGAAGCTTTTTCGCAGCTTTCGGATCTCGCGGGCTAGGCGTTCGGCGACTTGGTCAGGATATGCGGACTGTACCGGTGACGTACACGCTGCGACCAACAAGGTCATGTACGCAGGCTCGTCGACCTGATAATGAGTCCGCAAGACAATTCGTGGTGGCATTCAAATCGGCCCCACCATGGACCGTGATCCGAGGCCGTACGCGGATAGGAAACAACCGATTGGCCCTGTCCGTAGACGCAAGAGCGTATCCGATAGGTAAGTTGCGAACAAGCGCCTCGAAGACGTCCCATCGATCTTATGCCGTCCGTCCAGGATGGCCTCGCTCGGAGTATTCGTGTTAATCATGCCCTCCGCTGCTTGTATGTCATCGTGGTGACTTAGCGAGTGGATCAACAGGATGTCGGCATTGCGTTGGACCGAAGGGTCCAGTCCAGACGGCTGTTGCGTGGCGACTACGATCGAAAGACCTAGATTGCGACCTTCGTCCACGTATTTCTTAAGCGGCCTCTTTGATGCAGATGCTCCTCTCGCCGGCATATAGTTGTGGGCTTCGTCGATGATGATCCAGCAACGGCTGATACCCTCTGCCGTGCGGAGCTCGCATTCTTGAGCTAAATCAGCCTCCCTCTTTGCGGCCACTGGATCCGTCAAGAGCAAGAGCTCCGCCCGACTCCGATGAATTGGCAGCATGCGCTCGTACTTCTCAGCCAATCCCCTCAACTGGATCACAAGTTTGATTAACAGTGCAACCAAGACGCTCCGCACCTGCGGATCCAGCTCACGGAGTAGAAGTACAGAAATGCGTCCCGGCGTTAACAGGCGGCGCATATCAAGCCCGGTGTTTGAAAATAGTGGCAAGCGCCTAACGGCATGAAGCCGCCTCCGTAGCGACTCGACGGTGTCGCGATGATATCGCTGGAGCTCACTCGAGTGCTCGAGCGCGGCGAGTAATTCATTTATGCCAAAGACGGGATCGGGTGGCACTGTTTGCCCATTGCGGGAGTCGATGTAGCCGTCCAGCGCCACCTTGCCATGAAGCTCAGTCATTAGATGACCCAGTGGATCGGAGAAAGGATCCGCCTCAAACAAACCGCACCATTCGTCGGATCCAAGGTCGCTCGGCCTGAGAGTTATCTCCAAGGACGGCAGGCTGCTGGGGACCGTAGTGCCCCGCGGATGAAACAACTCGATGGCTATATGCTCATGTGGAAGGCGCCACTTGTTAAGCTCCCGTGCCGCTTCATGGCGCTCGTCAACTGTATCTGTAACTCCGAATGGCATGGTCAAGTAGACGTTCATCGTGTCCAGAATCAATACAGCCTGGGGCTGGCTTGTCTGGGCGAACCAGCCCCGCCCCACGAGGCCCTCGGCTACAACGCCCAACGTATAGCTCTTCCCGCTGCGCCGTTTGCCCATGATGTAGACGACATGCGCTCCACGGGTGTCAAGCCACACGTTCCGGAACGGTGTTTCGGCTTGCTTGCCAACGTACATTGCGTCAGTTTCGGCGTTTGTCCCGTGTTGGCCTAGCAGAACGCCTCCGGCCGGACCCCTATCAACAAGCAGGTCGGGCTTGACAGTGAAGCCGTGCTCCAAACGGAAGTTGGCCTCGGGTATTGCATGCGCATCGGTTGGCTCGGTCAATTTAGACAATCGACCGTAACCACTAGTCGCTGACCCCGAAACGCTCTCCCGATCGCCCTGGTCATCTTGAGGGTAATTTCGCGTGGCGTCATGGATTGCGTTAATTGACTCTTCAGGGCCTCAATCGCCTCTTCCGTAAAGGGAAAAAGGGTTTCTTGCATGGTTTCGCCTCGTGGGTTGCCTGCAGCTTCCATAAGCTTCTTGAGGTCTCTCTTCGGATCGCGAACATAAGCTATGACACCGCGCACAAAGTAGTCGACATCCGGATCGATCAGCGAAGGAATCTCTATTTGGCTGTCCGCCCCGATCCGGGATGTGACTGGGCCTTGAGTGTTAAACACCTCAACGAGGTCAGTCTCCAATGCGGCGGAGGCTCCTATTAGAATGGACACCCACTTCTGATTTGGATCGACAAGACGAGTGAAACCTGAAACGAAGATCAATCGACTCTTGTCCGATCGACGTTAAACGCTCCATCTCGTCAAGGATTAACACCAGCGTCTTGTTTTGCGTTTCCCGGAGCAATCGGCCAAGGAGAGTCACTACATCGGCCAAACGCGCCGCTTCTGCCTCGGTCAAATCCTGGGTTTGACCAAGATCGTCGAGATCCTGGCGGGACACGGGCACGCCGGAGAGCCACCGCCACAGCCGAAGCTGTTCGAAATTGGGATCTACAAGACGGACTGTTGCTTTGGCTAGTTCTTCATCTTCGAGCTGGGTCTTTAAACGGCCAAGTAGTTCCTCTCTTTTCACGTATCCGATCTTTGCGAGCGTGCTCTCAAGAAGCCCAATAACAAAGTCTTGTCCGAGGCCACGCATGATGCCATCGCGGTAGAGATCGTGGAACCGCGAACGTCTTGAGAGATCTGGACACTCTATCCTCACCGGGTGACCGGAGTTAGGAGCTGCAATTCGCGCATCGTCCGCATGAGAGTGTGGGTCTTGCCGCCCCCGTACGGACCCCAGAAGAGGCGTTTAGGGGCTAGCGCCGTAACCAAATCAATATCGAGATTCTCGGCCAGGATCTGTGTCTTAATGTCAGTTCTGGCGAAACAATCGGTATCTTCTACTGGATCCAGGATGAAGTTCTCGCGCCGAAGTCCGTAGGTTTCGCCGATCGTAGGGTTCGCTTGACCTGTAGTTGCCATGGTTCATACCTCTTTACTGTAATTCGAAATCTCAAAGAAATAGGAGATAAGCTGACTAATAACCCGAACATCGGAAGCTATCTTGATTCCCAGTTCTAGGTAGTTAGAACGTGTCAAATTCTCCGATCCAATCATTGCCATCGAGTACCCCCCGCGTAGTGTGGGTTCTCGTATATGAGAGCTTGGTATGGAGGCGTTCGTTGAGGAAAACCGTGGCACCTAAAGCTTTCAGCTCTGAGGTAATTGGCGGCGGCGTCAGCGCGGTCCCCTGGACGGGTCTGACAATTACAAGAACTTCCGGTCTTCTGCCGAGTGCCTGCTCGGCTCGTCCAACTGCGTGTCTCAGAAGCTCAACATCGACCGGTGTGAGGCTGATCCAGGGCGAGCATAGATATAGCCGGCCGAATCCCGGGCGCTCGTTGAGATTCCTGAGAAAGTCTCGAGTCATACCCTGCCTAACGAGCTGGTATGCATT